>NZ_JARYGM010000002.1:0-820678 GCF_033795525.1 Pigmentiphaga sp. | reverse complement strand
GGGCCAGCTCATGTGCGTTCGCCATGGGGCCTCCCAGGATCAAGAGGTCGCTGCGGGCGGCCGGATACTTGAGCCAGTCGGTCCTGCCATTGTGGGAGCAACTCGCTCGCGAGTGCGCGCATCGTATCGAGCGCGGCCGGGGCGACTCTGCCGGCCGGCTGGCGGTTTTCGACCCGATGCACCGGCAGGCCGCGCGTTGCGGCGCGCGGATAGGCTTCGATGGCCGGTACGTCCGTGGTCAGCACGCGGATGCCGGCATGGTTTTGAAAGAGGTCGCGCAGAGCCTGCTGGATCAGCCGTGCATTGGCGGACACCGGATGGACGCGGTTGATGAGCAGATGCAGCGGCGGCGGCTCGATGCCCAGGTGCCGGTACGGCGCAATGTCTTCGAGCAACTGCATGGTGCCGCGCCGCAGCTCGCGGGCCGCGAGGATTTCCGGCGTGACGGGCGACAGCGCAAGGTTGGAAGCGAGCACCGCCATTTCCAGCAACACCGAGCGCGCGCCCTGGGTGTCGATCAGCACCAGGTCGTAGAGGGGAACAAGCACCGGCAACAGATGCCGCAGCCGCAGGCGCCCGTCCGGCGCGTGCAGCAGCAAGGTGTTCAGCTCGCCCCGATGGTCGTTGGACAGCACCAGGTCCAGGCCCGCGACGACCGTGCGGGACACGAGCTGGCCGAGGTCGCGCTCGTTGAAGGCCAACAGCTCATAGATGCCGCCGGGTGCGCGATGCGCCAACTCGTAATAGGAGGACAAGGTGGGTTGCACGTCGAGATCGAGCAGCAGCACGCGCAGGCCCGCGTCCGCGGCGAGCCCGCCCAGGTTGGCGGCCGTCGTGGTCTTGCCGACGCCGCCCTTCGTTGAAATGATGGATACGACCTGCATGGCGCTCTCCGGCTGGGAATGGGAAGTCCGCGGGAGAGCGGGTCAGGTCCGGTGGTTGAGGCGCTCGGCGATCCACTGGTCGATTTCGATCGAATCCCAGCCGACAGCGCGCACGCCCAGGCGCAGCGCCTGGGGGAACTGGCGCTTCTTCATCAGGTTGTAGATGTGGGCGCGTTTGAAGCCGGACTTCGCTTCGACTTCATCGAGCCGCAGGATGCGGCGCTCGTTCGGCGGGAGTACAGGGGTCTGCGACATGGCGGTCACTCCTGAACGCTCGGTGGCGTTTGTTGGCGTGACCTCTATTCAATAGACCTGGCTGCGGAAAGACATTGCAAATGCAATCTCCGCGATTGCACATACAAGCTGGATAACCTCATGCGCTTGCGCTACGGACGTACCTCTTAGCGTTGGCGAACTTTCCGTTTAAGGTGCGCTCAGTGATGCCCATGGTGCCGCCGTAGTGGGCGACCAATGCAGAGACAAGGGCCTCCTGCGTTTTGAAGCTGGAATAGGGCACGCCTGAAGGCGACTGGCTCAGCATCAGCGTCAACATCCCACCAATGATGTTGAGATAGGTCGTTTCCGCCCGTTCGCTGATCTCGCATTGCTTGGATGCCAACAGCACCGAGGATTGCTTGAGTAGCGTGTCGTGCTGCTCCTGCAGTTCTCGCATCTCACGTCGGGCTTGTTCAAGCGCGGCCTGAAGGGCCAGCCGCTCCACGAGGATCGCCTGTCCTGTTTCCATGGTGATGAAAGGATGCGCCATGCGTTCGCCACGGCTGAACAGAAATCCTGGCCGGTGCTCGGGGTAGTGGGTGCGCATCCAGCGTTTCAGATCGACATGGCGAACAGTCAGATCTAGAGAATTGAGCAGCTTCGGATCATTGAGCGTGATCCCGTTCTTGCCGTAGGGCAGCTCTCCGTTGAGGATGCCGTCATAGATACGTTCCGAGTGCAGCCGGCACTCATTCCATCGAGGGCAGTTCAGCGACCGAGGCAGGACACGCGGTGACGCGATCGTGGCCAGGATCATCGGCAGATACCGCAGCAACCCAGCCCATCGGATGGCCGCCTCGATGGGACGATAGAACACCTTTGATGTTGAAATGTCCTTGTGCATGTCTTCGTCTCCTTTCGGGTGCGCTACATCACCGGCTCCTTTCTTGCCCAAGGGCTGTTGTGTCGTTATGGCCTGCGACGGACGCTTGAGGCGATGCCCTAAGCGAAGGCGGAGGAGGCCATTGGCGTCCGCCGCAGGTGGCCTTGTCTTGCTTGATATGCAAGAATCGATCAGTTGCCGGCCCATCGAGCGATGAGGACGCAAGCTCGATATTGGCGCTCACGGTACCAGCGTCATAGGTGGCGCAAAGCCCATCAAGACCGATTTGGTATGGTCTGATATCCAGACGGTTCAAGACCCGCGAGTTGAAGCGTTCGACGCCCCTACGTCCAGTTGGGGACTGGAAATCAGCGGTTAGTGATGCATCGCTCCACATGCTGATATATCGACAAAGTATCTGCCGCAGTACCAGTGACCCTGCCAGGTTGCCCCAGCAAATAGGAGACGGAGATGGCTGAACATTCCCATGAACATCAACATCACACATCCGGTCAGATGGGTAAGCACGGCCGACCATACGCCAAGTTCTGGGTGAACATGGTGTTGGGACTCGTCGTCATGTACTTCGTAATGTTCAGCATGATCGACGGCGCTAGGGACTTCAGAAACAATCTCAACATGCTCTACATGGCGGTCACTATGTGGGCGCCAATGGGCATCTTCATGCTAGCGACAATGCCCGGCATGTTTCCAAACCGGCGGCTCAATCTCGTGCTGTACGGCTTGTTTGCCGTTCTCACACTCGGTTCTTTTGCCGCTACCCGTGCTCAAACCGGAATCGGCGATCGACAGTTCATCGCGTCTATGGTCCCGCACCATTCGGGAGCTATCCTCATGTGCCGCGAGGCGCAGCTCTCAGATCCGGAACTCGTCAACCTATGCCAAGCGATTTCCGATGGCCAGCGCGCGGAGATCGAGCAGATGAACCGGATTGCTGCACGCCTTCGTTGAGGCTGGCTGCCACTACACTGGCGCCGCGTTGCGCTCCGGCGAAGTTAGCCGCAGCGATGTAAAGATGAGTACTTGCGGTGTTCCGATGCCGGCGGTCGTGTCCTACAGCCGTCCAGGTGCCAGGCAGTCCACGCGACACCACCCCGCGCTGCCTGCGGAGCGAGCGCAAGTCATGATCGTCGCAAGTTGGAGTTCGATAGCGAACCTGAACCGCCCCGGGTTTCCCGGAGACTCCTTGGGTTGAGTCACGCCGACATGACGGACTCGTTGGGTTGCGAATAGTAGTTGGCTTCGGCTTCGGCCGGCGGGATATTACCGATCGGTTCAAGCAATCGGCGGTTGTTGAACCAGTCGACCCAATGGAGCGTGGCCCACTCGACTTCGTCGCGCGTGCGCCAGGATGACTTCCGATGGATCACCTCGGCCTTGTAGAGGCCGTTGATGGTCTCGGCCAGTGCGTTGTCGAACGAGTCGCCCACGCTGCCCACAGAGGGCTCCAGGCCCGCCTCGGCCAGCCGCTCGGTGTATCGGATCGACACGTACTGGACGCCTCGGTCGCTGTGGTGGATCAGGCGATCCGGGCCGACCGGCTTCCTCGCGTACAACGCCTGCTCGAGCGCGTCGAGCACGAAGTCCGTCTGCATCGAGCAGGAGGCCTTCCAGCCCACGATGCGACGGGCGAACACGTCGATGACGAAAGCGACGTAGACCCATCCTTGCCAAGTCGAGACGTACGTGAAGTCGCTGACCCACAGCGCGTTCGGCCGATCGGCCTTGAATTGCCGCTTCACGTGATCGAGCGGGCACGGCGCCTTCGGATCGCTCACCGTCGTGCGCACGGCCTTGCCTCGAACAACGCCCCTCAGCCCAAGCCGCTTCATCAGCCGCTGCACGGTACAGCGCGCAACGTCGACTCGCTCGCGCCGCAGCTGCCGCCAGACCTTGCGTACCCCGTAGACCTGGTAGTTGTCGTCCCACACGCGCTGCACCTCGGGTATCAGTATCTCGTCGGTCTTCACCCGCTGCGATCGCAGCTCCGGATCGGCCTGCCTGGCCGCATGCGCGTAGTACGTCGACGGGGCGATCTGCAGCACCTTGCAGATCGGCTCGACCCCGTGAACGTCTCGCTGCTCATCGACGAATCGCTTCATCGTTTGAAGGGGCGGTCGAGCTCCGCCTGGGCAAAATACGCCGACGCCTTGCGTAGGATCTCGTTGGCCTGGCGCAGCTCGCGCACCTCGCGTTCGAGCGCCCTGATGCGCTCCTTCTCGGCCGTCGTTACGCCGTCACGCTTGCCCGTGTCGCGCTCGTGCTGGCGAAGCCAGCCTCGCAGCGTCTCGGCCGTGCAGCCAACCTTGGCCGCCACCGACACGATCGCCGCCCACTGCGACTCGTACTCGTCTTGGTGCTCCAGCACCATCTTCACCGACCGTTCCCGGACTTCCGGGGAGAACTTGCTTGCTCTGCTCATAGCTCCATCTTCTCAAGGAATGGAGCCTCCAGATTTTTGAACTGACCCCCAGAAGTTGGACGGTCACGATGCCGCCGTTCAGGCGGTGCTTCTCAATCGGTACTCCACCGGACTGAGTCCCAGCAGCCCGAGCTTGATGCGCTCGTGGTTGTAGTAGTGGACGTAATCATGCACGCCCGCTTCGAGTGCATCAATGCTGTCGGGCCTTTCAAGATGGAAATACTCGGCCTTCAGGGTGCCGAAGAAGCTTTCAATCGCCGCGTTGTCGAAGCAGTTGCCTTTGCGACTCATGCTTTGCCTGGCTCCGCGTCGCGCGAGCATCGCTCGGTAGGGCTGCATCTTGTAGTGCCAGCCTTGATCGGAGTGCACGATCAGGTCGGCCGCGCAACTGGTCTGCGAGAGCGCGGCGTCAAGCATGCTGGAAACCATCTCGAAGACCGGGCGCCTTGCCATGCGGTACGCGACGATCTCGCCGTTGTACAGGTCCATGCAGGCCGACAGGTAGAGCTTGTGGCCGCCCACGTTGAACTCGGTGACGTCGGTCGCCCACTTCTGGCTCGGAGCGGTCGCACAGAAGTCGCGCTGCAGAACGTTGGGAACGTGTGCATCGCTCGTGCCTGGGACATGCCGGGAGCGCTTCTTCACCCGAATCAACGCGCGCAGCCCCATCTTCTGCATCAGACGCTGCACGCACTTGTGGTTGACCGGCTCTCCCATTGAATTGCACAGCGCGGCCGTGATCCGCCGGTATCCATAGCGGCCCTTGTGCTCGTCATAGACAGTGCGGATGCTCGCCTCCATAGTGCTGTGCGGGTCGGCGCGCTGGGTTGCCTGGCACTGGTAGTAGAACGTGCTGCGCGCCAGGCCCGCTACCTGCAGCAGGTCCGCCAGTTTATGGTCATGCCTCAACCCAGCAATCAGACGCGCTTTGTCGGCGCAGCTGACCTCTTCGACTGGATCAAGGCCTGCAATTTTTTTAGGTACGCGACCTCCGCGCGCAGTCGCTCGTTCTCTTCCCGCAGGGTCTTCTGCGCATCGGCAACGACCGTGCTTGACGGTGTTGCAGAGCGTCGTTCTGGCTTCATCTTGGGCTGCTCTTCTTTCCCGCTCGCGCGCGCCTGCAGGCGGCCTTGATCGAGATTGCGTCGCCAGACCACGACCTGATTGGGATTGCGGATGTCATAGATCGCCGCGACCTGGCGGCTGGAAAGCTGTTCGCGATCCTGATGAGCCAGCACCTGCAGCTTGAACCGCGCACTGTACGCGCTGCGCTTGGGGCGCAAGCCGTCGATGCCGTGCAGACGGTAGTGGCTCACCCAGGTGCGGACCTTCTCCTCGGGAATCGACCACCGCCGAGCCAAGAGCTTCGCGCCGCCTTCGCCTGCCAAGAAGCTCAGGACCACTTCCAGCTTGAACTCCGTTTCGTACTTCCTCATGAAACCCCTTGAAGTTTGTCCAACTTCTGGGGGTCAGTTCATTTCCGGGGCGGTTCAAACCCGCTGAGCAGCTCGACGCATCAGGCGTAACGACGGGTGGATGGACCATCCTTGGACGCTGGTGGAAGTGGTTGGATGAACTTTGTTGCCGAGGGCGAAAAACAAGGCTATAATTGAGTTCTTCACTAATCACCACAGTGGAGAAAGTGATTGGGAAACAGAGACTTAGCGCTCTAATGCATGACTCGTTTCCCGCTCCAGAATTTAAAAAGGCCCAGACTTCGGTTTGGGCCTTTTGCATTTTGCACCCCGGCAACGTGCTCAATAACTGCCTTTTCTCCTTAAGCAGTCGTTAGTTTTTCAGCGGCGGCGCGTGTAAAGCTGCGCTCGCGCGCCACGGTGAGAATTGCCGTACACATCCCGGAGGTTTTCGCCTGACATGGGATATACCTGGGATTTTCAGTTAGGGTCTATGGCGAAGCGCGTCCACCAACACGGTTTGGTCACAACGTGCTGCTGATTGCGTAGCCGATACGGGCATTTCACACAGGCATAATGCGGGCTATACAACCAGGGAGTCTTACACCCATGACACGGATCCAAGTCAATGGCCAGGCCAAGGACGTCGACGTACCCGAGGACATGCCTCTGCTGTGGGTGCTGCGTGACGAACTCGGGATGACTGGCGCCAAATTCGGCTGCGGCATGGCGCTGTGCGGCGCCTGTACCGTGCATGTGGATGGCCAGCCCGCCCGTGCATGCATGACGCCGGTGGGCGCGGTTGCCGGCCAGGTCATTTCCACCATCGAAGGCATGGCGGCCGATCGCGTGGGCCAGGTCGTGCAGCAAGCCTGGATCGAGAACAACGTAGCCCAGTGCGGCTATTGCCAGGCGGGGCAGATCATGACGGCAGTGGGCCTGCTCAAGAGCACGCCGGCGCCGACCGAGCAACAGATCGACGAAGCGATGAGTGGCAATATCTGCCGCTGCGGCACTTATCCGCGCATCCGCGCCGCGATCCAGCAGGCGGCGCGCCAACTGACGCAAGGGGGCAAATAATGACGATCACTGCTGAAATTTCGCGTCGCGGCTTCTTGCAAGCCGGCCTGGGCGCGCTGACGCTGGCCGTGACCGCCAAGGGCGTGATCAGCACGGTCTGGGCCGCGGATGCGCCGAAAAAGTTCGGCGCCGACTCCATGTCCGGCGGCACGGTGGACGACCCGCTGGTCTTTGTCTCCATCGCCCCCGATGGCACGGTCACGATCGTGGCGCACCGGGCCGAGATGGGCACCGGTGTGCGTACCAGCCTGCCCATGGTGGTGGCCGATGAAATGGAAGCGCTGTGGGAGCGCGTGAAAATCGTGCAGGCCGATGGCGACGAAGAACGCTACGGCAACCAGAACGTGGACGGCTCGCGCAGCGTGCGCCACTTCCTGATGCCGATGCGGCGCGTGGGCGCGGCCGCCCGCCAGATGCTGGAAGCGGCCGCCGCCGCGCGCTGGTCGGTGCCGATGGCCGAAGTCAAGGCCGTGCGGCACGAAGTGGTGCACCAGCCCACCGGCCGCCGCCTGGGCTACGGCGAACTGGCGGCGAACGCCTCGCGCCAGCCTATACCCAAGGGCGATGCGCTGAAACTCAAAACCCGCGCGGAATTCCGCTATATCGGCAAGAACCGCGTGCGCCTGGTCGACCTGGAAGACATCGGCAAGGGCCAGGCCATCTACGGCATGGACATGCGCCTGCCCGGCATGGTCTACGCCGTGGTGGCGCGCCCGCCGGTAGTGGGCGGCAAGCTGCGCAAGGTGGACAGCAGCAAGGCGCTGGCCGTGCCTGGCGTGCTGAAAGTGGTGGAGATCCCCGGCTTCGCCGGTGCGCCGGCTTTCCTGCCGCTGGGCGGCGTGGCCGTGGTGGCGCGCAATACCTGGGCCGCCCGCCAGGGCCGCGACGCGCTGGTGCTCGAATGGGACGATGGCCCCAACGCCAGCTACGATTCCGCCGAATACAAAAAGACGCTGGAGGCCGCTGCGCGCAAGACGGGCAAGGTCATGCGCAGCAATGGCAACGCCGTGCGGGCCTGGACCGAGGCGCCCGAAGCCGAACGCCTGGCCGCCGAATACTATGTGCCGCATTTGGCCCATGCCTCGATGGAGCCGCCGGTCGCCACGGTGCGTATCCAGGGCGGCAAGGCCGAGGTCTGGACCTCCATCCAGAACCCCATCGCGGCGCGCGATGCTGTGGCGGCGCGCCTGAAGCTCGATCCCGGCAAGGTCACGGTCAATGTGCTGCTGTTGGGCGGCGGCTTCGGCCGCAAGTCCAAGCCCGATTTCGTCGACGAAGCCGCCATCGTGGCCCAGGCCATGCCCGAGGGCACGCCGGTCAAGCTGGTCTGGACGCGTGAAGACGATATCCGGCACGATTACCTGCACACGGTATCGGTGGAGCGCCTGGAAGCCGTGATGGACAAAGGCGGCCAGGTGCGTTCCTGGCTGCATCGAAGCGCCTCGCCGTCGATCGCGTCGCTGTATTCGACCAAGCCCCAGGGGCAGCAGCTGTTTGAATCGGCGATGTCGGCGATCAATATGCCCTACCGTATTCCTAACGTGCAGGTCGAAACCGCCGAGGTCATGGCGCACACGCGCATCGGCTGGTTCCGCTCGGTGGCGAACATTCCGCATGCTTTCGCGGCGCAAAGTTTCATCGCCGAACTGGCGCACCGGGCGGGTAAAGACCATCGGCAATTCGCGCTCGACCTGATCGGCCCGGCGCGCCGGATCGACCCGGCCGAGATGAGCGACGGCTGGAACTACACCGAGTCGCCCGAGCGCTACCCCTACGATACAGGTCGCTTGCGCGGCGTGATCGAAGCCGCCTGCAAGGGCGCGCGCTGGGGCCGCGAACTACCCAAGGGCCACGGCCTGGGCCTGGCTTTCTGCTACAGCTTCCTGAGCTATGCCGCCACGGTGGTCGAAGTGATGGTCGATGAAAAGGGTGAAGTGCGCGTGCTGTCCGTGGACATGGCGCTGGACTGCGGCCCGCAGGTCAACCCGGAGCGGATCCGCGCGCAGATGGAAGGCGGGGCCGTCATGGGCCTGAGCCTGGCGCTGACAGGCGAGATCAGCTTCGAGCAAGGTCGTGTGGTGCAAAGCAACTTCCACGACTACGAAGTGTTGCGCCACGACGCCTCGCCGCGCGAGATCCGCACCCACCTGGTCAACGACAGCGATGCCTATGCCCCCGGCGGCGTGGGCGAGCCGCCGGTGCCTCCGGTGGCGCCGGCCCTGTGCAATGCGATCTTCGCGGCCACCGGCAAGCGGATTCGCAGCCTGCCGGTGAGGACGGTTTAAGAAGCTATATCGGCGCCTTCGCGCAGCGCGGCGAGCTTCGTCAAGGTGATGGCCGGGTCGATCTGCCGGATGCCTCTTCGGCGGCTGCCGAAGGGGATGCCGCTCGAACTCATCGCCCGATACTGCTAGTGCCGTTAACGAACGCGGATGATGCTCTTCCCTTTGCGCCGTCCGGCAGGACTCAAGGCCGCCGCGGCATCCTCGAGGCTAGCTAGATCGGCCGTCCGCGGCTCCTGGCCGATAGCCGCTACGGCAGCGGCGTGCCGGTGACCCGCTCCAGTTCGGCCAGCAATCTGTCCTGGAACGTGGCGTCGTTGACGGCCGGGTGCGGCTTCCTGCGCTGTTGGTGATGCCAGTACCCGCCGCTGGTCAGCGCCTCGGGGTCGCTGCTGGTAGCAAGCCATTCCTGGGTCTGGTGGCCGAGCCGCAGGTTACCCGGCGCATTCGGGCCCCCCATTTTTGTCGGCACCCAGCCGGGATCCACCGCGTTGCTCAGCACGTCGCGCCAATGCCGCGCAACGGCCGCAGCCAGGGCGGTAACGAAAAGCTTGCTGTCCGAGTAGGTGCTGGTGGAAGTGCGGCCGGACCAGTCCATTCCCGCCAGGTCTGCGCGTCCGTCCATATGCATGCCGCTGCTCAGGTAAATCAGCCGCTTGGGGCGCTGGATCAGCGCCGTAAGCAGATACGGCGCGACCACGTTCACAACCAGCAATGGCGGACCCGAGAAAATACCGGCGTTGTGGATGACTGCGTCCATCCCGCCGATTTCATTAACCTGGCGGGCGAGGTCGCGTGTCTGGTCGAGGTTCGCCAGGTCGCCGATGGTCGCGATGGCGCCTTGGTCCAGGAGCTCCTGGACGGCGGAGAGCCGTGCCCGGGAGCGGGCATGGACGACCACCTCGTGGCCGTCGGCGAGCAGGGTCTTGGCCGCGGCATGGCCGAGTCCGTCAGCGGAACCGGTGATGAACACGCGGGCTTTTCGGTGTGTCTGTCGATCAGTGGGCATGATGGACTCCTTCGAGGGTTGGAGGGCGTCTACCTCCGGGAGAGCCAGATATCTATGTACTATCAGATGGCGCAGCGAGGGAACAGGGCAGGGTAACTGTCCATGTCTACCGTTGAGGTGGCGTCCTGCCGGAACGCCATAGCGCCGCGTCCGGTGACAAGCCCGCGCACACGTGCTAGCGTGCGCCAAATCGTCCAGGACCATGGAATCGCGCCGTGTTTCAGGGATACTCGCTTGCCGCCGTGGCCGCTGTCTTCATCGCCGCGGCCGCCGCCATCTGGTATGCCGGCATCCGCCTTGTCGATGCCACCGATATTCTCGACGATCGATGGCGTCTGGGCGAAGCTCTGGGCGGCACGCTGCTGCTGGCCATCGCGACTAATCTTCCCGAGCTCGCTATTACGGCCAGCGCGGCCTGGTCGGGCAACGTGGGGGTGGCGGTCGGCAACATCCTGGGCGGCATCGCGATCCAGACGGTGATACTGGCGGTGCTCGATTTCCGCATGCAAAACGGCGGCCCGTTGACCCGCCGGGCGGCCAGCCTGCCGTTGATCCTCGAGGGGTTGGCGGTCGTGGCCATCCTTGGCGTCTGCATCATGGCAACGCAGTTGCCGCCGTCGTTGATCTTCGATCGCCTGACGCCCGGTCCCGTGCTGGTGGCCTTGGTCTGGATAGCGGGCGTGTGGCTGATAGGTCGCGCCAACGAGCAGTCGCCGGCCGACCCGTCCGGCGAGCCGGGGCCGGGAGCGCTGCAGGCGGCGTGGGTAGACGGTACACCGAGCCGGCGTTCTTCTCCTTCGGTCTCTGGCGGAAGCACGGCAAGGGCCGTATGGATCTTCATCGGGGCATCGGTCGTCACCCTGGTAGCCGGCGTAATCCTGGAGCGGGCCAGCGACGTGATAGCGGAACGGACAGGAATGAGCGGCGTGCTGTTCGGCGCCACTGTTCTGGCGGCCGCGACCGCCTTGCCGGAGCTCTCCACCGGCCTGCGCGCCATTGCCAAGGGCGACTATCGCCTGGCCGTCAGCGACATCTTTGGCGGTAACGCCTTTCTTCCCGTTCTGTTTCTGCTGGCCACGCTGCTGTCCGGGCAGGCAGTTCTTCCACGGGCAAGTGAATCAGACATCTATCTGGCGGGACTGGGCATCTTGCTGACCTGCGTTTATCTGGCCGGCTTGGTTTTCAGGCCGTCGCATAGAATCACAGCCGCACGCATCGGGCCCGACTCACTCGCCGCGCTGGTTTTCTATGGGGTGGGAATGGCCGGTTTGTGTGCCATGGAGCTCGCGGCATAGTGGGCGCGGCTGCTCCTGGGAGGGTGCCGGTGGTATTGGATTTGCTTGCATCGTATAGGCGAACAACAGTGGCCCGGAGCGGCCTGTGACTCCATGAAAAATTCATCCAGCAAGAGCTTGAGCCGCGGGCTCAAGAATCGCCATATCCAGCTGATCGCGCTCGGGGGCGCGATCGGAACCGGGCTGTTCCTTGGCGTTGCCAAGACCATCCAGCTTGCCGGTCCGTCGGTACTGCTCGGCTACGCAGTGGCCGGCGTGATCGCCTTTCTCATCATGCGCCAGCTCGGCGAGATGGTGGTCGAAGAGCCGGTGGCGGGCTCGTTCAGCCATTTTGCCTACCGCTACTGGGGCGGGTTCGCCGGTTTCCTGTCGGGCTGGAACTACTGGGTACTCTACGTGCTGGTCAGCATGGCAGAGCTTTCCGCCGTGGGGATCTACGTGCAGTACTGGTGGCCGGGCGTGCCGACGTGGGTGTCGGCCCTTGCATTCTTCGTGCTGATCAATGGCATCAACCTGCTGCAGGTGAAACTGTTCGGCGAAATGGAATTCTGGTTCTCCATCATCAAGGTGGCGGCCATCATCAGCATGATCGCGTTCGGCTCGTGGCTGCTTTTCAGCGGCAATGGCGGGCCTCAGGCAACGGTGACGAACCTGTGGGCGCTGGGCGGTTTTTTTCCCAACGGCGTGGAAGGCTTGGTGATGGCCATGGCGGTGATCATGTTCTCATTCGGTGGCCTGGAGCTGGTCGGTATTACTGCGGCCGAGGCCGACGACCCGGGCAGGACGATTCCCAAGGCCACGAACCAGGTCATCTACCGCATCCTGATCTTCTACGTCGGCGCGCTGGCGGTGCTGCTCGCGCTCTATCCCTGGAACGAGGTCGGGCAGGGCGGCAGTCCCTTCGTCATGATCTTCCATTCGCTGGACAACGGCTGGGTCGCCACGGCGCTCAACATCGTCGTGCTGACGGCGGCATTGTCGGTCTACAACAGCAGCGTCTACTGCAATAGCCGCATGCTGCTGGGATTGGCGGTGCAGGGCAACGCGCCGCGGGTATTCAGCCGGATCAATGGGCGCGGCGTGCCGGTCGCGGCATTGGGGCTGTCGGCCGCCGTGACGGCGGTCTGCGTGGTGATCAATTACCTGATACCCGAAGAAGCATTCGGCCTGCTAATGATGCTGGTCGTGGCCGCGCTCGTCATCAACTGGGGAATCATCAGCCTCACGCACCTGATGTTCCGCCGAAGCATGCGCCGGCAGTCCCGCCATACCGCCTTCCGCAGCCTGGGCTATCCCTGGACCAATTATTTGTGCCTTGCCTTCATGTTGGGGATACTCGTGGTGATGTATCTGACGCCGGGCATTCGCGCCGCCGTGTTCCTGATCCCCGTGTGGATAGCCTTGCTGGGCGTGCTTTATTGGGTACGGCGCAGGGCCGGCGGGGCCGGCGCCGAGGCGGCGCCGGGCTAGCGGCGCTGGCCGCGCAGCGCCCAGCGCGTCATGCGCATTTCTACGACGGCGCAGAGGCCGTAGGCCACGACGGCGAGCGCGGCGACGACCACCAGGCCGGCAAAAACCAGTGCTACATCGAAGCGCGAGGACGCCGCCTGCATCAGGAATCCGATCCCGGTATTCGATGCCACGGTTTCCGACAGCACGGAGCCGACGAACGCCAGGGTGATAGCAATTTTCAGGGACGCGAACAGGTAAGGCAGCATGCGGGGAATGCCGACTTTGGTGAGGATTTCGTAACGGTTCGCGCCGAGCGAGCGCATGACGTCCTCGGTTTCAGGATCGATGGTGGCGAGCCCGGTCGCGACGTTCACGATGATGGGGAATACAGCCAGTGCGAATGCCATGATCGCGGCGGGGACGGGGCCGATGCCGAACCAAAGGACGAAGATGGGGACGAGCGCCACCTTCGGAACTGCGTTGAAAGCGACCAGCAACGGATACAAACCGCTGTAGACCAGGGGAGAGGCGCCGATGGACAGGCCGATCAGGAGGCCGCCGGCGACTGCGGCGGCAAAGCCGATCAGCGTGGTCAGCAAGGTGTGCCAGGCGTTGGTCCAGATGACGTCGTAATGGCGGACTATGGCTTCGATGATGTCGCCGGGCGCGGGCAGCATCAGACTGGCATCGCCCATGAGCCGAGAGACGGTCTGCCACACTATCAACGCCAGCCCGGCCGTCAGCCAGGGCATCAGTGCCCGCGCGGCCGCATGGCGCCGCCGTTGCTGCCGTTTGGTCAGGCTCATGTGCGGGCCTCGACGATTTTGCTGTGGATCTCCTGCACGATTTCGCCGAACACGGGATCGTAGGTGCCTGCCACGCTGCGCGGGCGTGGGATGTCGATGCGGCGATCCAGCACGACGCGGCCCGGCCGCCTGCTCAGCACGATGACCCGGTCGGCGAGGAATACCGCTTCCCGCAGGTCGTGAGTGACCAGCATGGCGCTGAAACGGTGCTCCAGCCATAAACGTTGCGTCATGACCCAGAGCTCTTCCCGCGTGAAGGCATCCAGGGCGCCGAACGGCTCGTCCAGCATCAACAGGCGCGGTTCGTGGACGAGCGCTCGGCAGACGTTGGCGCGCTGCTGCATGCCGCCCGAGAGCTCCCACGGATATTTGTGCGCGAACTCGATGAGCCCGACCTCCTCGAGGGTTTTGCGGGCCCGTTCTTCGTACTGGGCACGAAGTGTCCGCAGTTTGTGCTTATGGGGTTTGACGATCTCGAAGGGAAGCATGACGTTGTCCAGCGTGGTGCGCCAGGGCATCAGCGTCGAGTTTTGGAACGCCATGCCGACGTTGCGCACCGGTCCGTCCACCCGCTTGCCATCGATAAAGACACTACCGCCATCGGGCGCAAGCAGGCCCGTCACCAGCTTCATGAGCGTCGATTTGCCGCAGCCCGAGGGCCCCACTACGGCGACGAACTCGCCGCGCTCCACTTGCAGCGTCAGCCTGTCCAGCGCGAGCGTCTGGTCGTCGTCTTCGCCATAGACGAGGCTCACACCCCGCAGATCGACATGGATGTCGGCGGGAGCCTGCACAGCGGTCAGCGCGGCCCGTCGCAGGGGCTGCTCGCCGCCAGTCGGGTCGGTCAATGGAAGGAACGTCACTCGGCGTTCCTCCCGGTGGGGCGGAGACCGATAAGCACTGGCCGGCATCGCACGACAGCTCCTAGCGGGACTCGAAGGCCAGCTCGGACTTCGGGGGCAGGTAGTCGCCGGACCAAATATCCGCCACAGCCGGCTTGGCGACGGACAACGACTCGGCCACCATGGAAAGTGCGGCCTCATAACGGGTCGCGTCCACGAAGCTGAAGCCATGTTGCTTGACGTTGGGCGTCACGACGATCATGTTGGTCGCGAAGTCCAGGTTGTCCAGCTCGATCGTGCTGTCCACCATCGAGTTGTACTTCTTGAGCGTGGCGATGGCCGCCTTGGGGTCGTCGATGGTCATCTTGATGCCCTTGACCGTACAGCTCAGGAAATCTTGCACCGCTTTCTTGTTGGCCCGGGCCCATTCCTCTTTCACGATTACCGTATTGCCCGGTACCTTAACGCCATGCGAGGCGTAATCCAGGACCACGAGCTCGTCGCGCGAGACCTTGAGCGCCCGCAGTCCCTTGAGGATGGTGTTCAGGTGGCCGGCGGCGCCGTCGGCTTTGCCTTGGGCCACCGTGGCCTGCCGCAGGTCGGGAGTTACCGTGACCCATTCCACCTTGGCGGCATCGACGCCGTTTATCTTGGCGAACGCCGGGAACATGACCCGCGCCGATTCGCCCTGGGGACCGGCCAGGCGCTTTCCTTCCAGGTCCTTGGGCTTGGCTACGCCCGACTTCTTGGTGGCCACGACCGCCAGCGGCGAGGCATCGCTGACGATGAAGACGATGGTCAGTTTTTGGCCCGGATGCGCGGCGTTGTAGGCCACCACGCTGCCAAAGTCCGCCACGCCGATGTTGTAGGCGCCGGATGCGACCTTGCTGATCGCGTCGCCAGAACCCATGCCGCGGTCGATGCCAAGCTTGATGCCCTTGTCGGTAAAGCAGCCGCTTTCCGCGGCGGCAGTCCACATCGATTGCGGACCTTCGAAAGCCCAATCCAGCACGAGCTTGACCGGCGTTTGCGCGCCTGCGACAGCGGGCAGGATGACACCGAAGGCAATGGCCAGGAGGGCCTTGAGTGGAAGGTTCATCGCGATCCTCGAAAGAGTGGGTGAATGGAGGCTAAAGTCCAGGCCAAAGCGATGTAAAGGCCAGTTTTTCGGTAGCCGCACGCGAAAAATTCGAACCGGGCCCGGTTCAATGTTCGAGTTCGCGTAGACGGCGCGCCTGGCGTGCGAGCAGGCATTCAATATCCTCGATATCGTCCCGCGACAGCCGAGGGCCGGGCGCGCGTAGCGCGGCACTGGCCATGGCGCCGCGTTGCGCCAGTACGTATTTGCGCACCGCCAGGCCGAGCCCAGGCTGCTGTTCGTAGCGTGCGAGGGGAAGGTAGGCGTCGAACAGATCGCGCGCATAGTCGGCCTCGCCGTCCCGGTGTGCGCGGAGCACGTCCACCATCATTTCAGGGAAGCCGAATCCGGTCATGGCGCCATCGGCGCCACGTGCCAGTTCCTCGGGCAGGAAGACGCCGCCATTGCCGGTCAGAATGCTTATGCGGGGCATGTCGCCGCGCCCTTCGGCTTGGCGGAGCGCGGATATCTTGGCCAGGCCCGGCCAGTCCTCGTGCTTGAGCATCACACAGTTGGAGTGCGCGCGAGCGATCTGGGCAATGACCGCAGCGCTCAGCACGACGCCCGTCGAGAGCGGGAAGTCCTGCAGCACGAATGGCGTGCCGGCCCCTACAGCCTCCGCTACGCCGGCGAAGTAGCCCAGGATTTGTTCGTCACTGCGCAGATGCGGAGGCGGTGCCACCATGACCCCTGCGGCGCCTCGTTCCATCACCGCCTCGGTCAGTTCCCGCATCGATGCATAACCCGACCCCGATACGCCCACGACCACCGGTACGCGTCCCGCTACGCTTTCCAGGATCCGTGCGACAAAGGCGATGGACTCATCCCTCGTCAACTTGGGCGCTTCCCCCATCATGCCGAGCAGCGTCAGGCCATCGGCACCGCGTTCGAGATAGAACTCGACCAGCCGATCGGCGCTCGCCAGGTCCAGCCGGCCATCGTCTGCGAAGGGCGTGACCGAGATTACGTAGACGCCCGCGGCGTCGGTCGTCAGGCAGGGCATGGGGGATAACCCGGTAGTGAGATGCATGGCGTCAGCGGGCCGGGCGGACGAAACGGCCGCTGCCCGCGGTATTCACCACACGCGTCCCGTCCCAGGCCAACCGGCCGCGTAGAAAGCTCGCCGCGACCTTGACGGAAAACGTGCGGCCCTCGAAAGCGCTCCAATTGACCGCGGCTTGGCTGCGCGACGGGTCGTAAACGAAGCAGCCCGGCTGCAGTACGACCAGGTCGGCATCCTTGCCCACGTCCAGCGTCCCTTTTCGATCAAGCCCGAAAAAACGCGCCGGTCCATCGCTCAGCAGGCGTACCGCTGTGGTGGGCGGCAAGTCGCGTTCCATGCAGCCGGTCCACATCGCGGGAACCAGCGTTTCCAGACCAGGTCCGCCGGAGGCATTCTTGAATATGTCGGGATCGCCTTTGCGCTCGAGCCCCCAGGAAACATGGTCGGAAGAAACGAAGTCACAGTCTCCCGCCGCGATATGGGTCCAGAGCTTTTCCACTTCAGCTCGAGGGCGGATAGGCGGGTAATGCTTGGTGAGCGCACCCAGCCGACGGGAGTGTTCTTCGTGCGTCAGCATCAAGTATTGAACACAGGTTTCGGCAGTCGCGCGATAGCCGGCTCGTCGGTACATGGAGCAGAGCTCGAAACCGCGCGCAAGGGAAATGTGCACCGCATGCGCCCGGGCTCCCGTCAAGGCGCCGAGTTCGTATACGCGGGCCGTCGCCAGGTTCTCAACCAGCGGGGTGTGGGCTTTCAGGAAAGCGTCCCAGCCGGTATCGCCTTCCGCGCGCAACCGCGCAATATTGGCGCGTGTCAGTTCCTGGTCCTGGTTATGGACTCCGCAAGGCAGGCCGGACGGCGCAATGAGCCGCATGGCGTCATGGAGGACTTGATCGTCGATGCGCGGAAAGCGGCTGGGGTGGGCTTCGAAGGTGGAAAACTTAAACGCGCAAGCGCCGGCTTCGATCAGACCCGGGATGGCAGCGAGCCCTTCCTGGGGCTTGATGGTCGCATATAACGCGACGTCGACGTGGCATTCCGTGTCAGCCCGGCGGGCCTTGGCAAGGAAGATTTCAGCCTCCCATGCCGGTTCCGGTTCATCGTAGGGCATGTCGACAAAGGTTGTTACGCCCCCGGCAGCTGCCGCGCGCGATCCCTGGCCCAGCCATTCGTGATTGGCGCTGCCGGTATGGGTCTGGCCATCCACGGCGCCGGGAACCACCCATTGGCCACGGCAATCATGATGTTCCCGTGCCGCCGGCGGCGTGCCGGTGCCGACCTGTGCGACCCGTCCGTCGGAGACAGCCACGAAACCGTCTTCCAGTATCCGGTCGGGAAAAACCACGTTGCCGCGTACCACCAGGTCGAAGTCGCTCATCACTCGCTACTCGGTTGGCCATTCAGTGCCAAGACTATCGGCGCGCGCCGCCCGCAACAACACAAAATATGATCCGGCAGCCGCGAAAAAAACGTCACTGGCCTAGGAGTGGGTCACGGCGCCGTCCCGGGAGGTTTCATCGGCGCGGTGGTCCGAGCGTGTGCACCAGCGGTGCAGCGCGCTGCGCAGTTCTTCCAGGCACAGCGATGCTGCCATGTTCGACAGTCCGTCCTGCGCGATGCAACAGGCCAGGATGGCCGAGTGCACGCGCACGTCCCGGATCGGAACGTAGACCAGCTCGGGCCGTTCGGGGTCCGGACCGGGGAATAAACAGACCTGGCAGCCGATGCCCAAACCGCGGGCCACCATGACGGCAATGAACTCGAACGAATCCGTGGTGATGTTGAATACCGGCTTGATGGCGACGCGGGCGAAGATGGCGTTCACGATCTGCCGCGTGAGCGAATCGTTGCTGGGCATGATGAAGGTCTGGTCTACCAAGTCCGCCACTCTGACCGACGCGCGGGTAGCCAGCGGATGGTCCTTGTGCACCGTCACGCAGGTGTGCAACGGATAGGACAAGACCTGCTGCATGCCGTTCTGGGCTTGCAGGGCATAGCCGAGGATGATGTCGACATCGCCGCGTGCCAGGATTTCCGGCAGGGAACGCGAGTTGGCCACGACGATTTCGAAGGTGATGCGGGGATAGTCCCGATTGAATTGCTCCATGAAACCGGGAAGAAACTCGCGGGCGACGGTTTCATTGATACCGATACGGACGTTGCCGGTGCGTTCCCCCTGGAGCACGTCGATTTCGGCGCGCGCGGTGCTTAGCTCTTTCATAGCGCGCCGTACGCGGTAGAGCAGCGCTTCGCCGGCTGGAGTCAGGCGAAGGCCGGTGCGGTCCCGGACAAACAGCCGCGTACCGATCTCGTCTTCCAGCAACTGGATCTGGCGGCGTATGGCTGAGGCCGCGATATGGATTTTCTCTTCGGCCAACTGAAACGAGCCGTAGCGGGCCACTTCATAGAAGTAGCGCAGCGCGGCTGTATTCACGAAGTGAGGCAGAAGGCCAAGCGTCATGGAGAACGAGCAACCTTGAAAGGAGCGCCGGTGCGCCGCGCCGTACCAGCGGCGCACGCAACCGGTGCGTACCACGGGGTTCCAAAAGCTTGCAGCGGGATCAAGCAGGATTTATGCCATTGCAGGCGGCATCGACAGGGTTGCTTGCGCCCGGGCGACGGTCGCGCGGATCGGCCGCGAGCTCGTAGGCATGGCCGGCGCGCAGCAAGGTATTTTCACCGTTGCGTGCCGCCACCAGCTGGACTGCCAGCGGCAGTCCCCGGCGTCCCATTCCACAACATATCGAGAGGGCAGGGTGATCGCTGACATTGAATGGAATTCCGTAGCTTGGCCGCTCGAGAAAACTCCATTTGCCGATATTGGCCAACGCGGGCGCCTCGCCGGGCTGGATGGCGGTGACCAACAGGTCGACGCGGTCAAATGCGGCGTCGAGCGTGGCTGCCAGGCGGCGTCCGTGATCGCATGCGTGCAGGTAGTCGGCGGCCGTTATGGTGGCACCCAGCAGCAGCGCATCACGCAGCGATTCGCCGTAAAGGTGGTCGCTTCCGCGTAGCCACGGCTCGTGCAGTGCAAAGGCTTCTGCCAGCAGCATCAGCATGCCGGTGGCATTCCATTCGGGCAGGGGCGCAAGCGTGACGTCCTGAACCCGGCAGCCCAGAGACCGGAACACCTCCAGCGCGTCCTCGATAGCGGTCTGGCCGTCGTCGCTGATCGGGGCGTCCTTGGTATAGAAGTGCCGGATCACGCCTATGCGCAAACCCCGCAGATCACGATCCAGCATGGGAAAGGCGTCGGGGCGCGCGGATCCGGTCGCTTGCCGATGCGCGGCAATCGCCTCATACAGAATGGCGCAATCTTCGACGGTCCAGGCCAGTACGCCGACGGCATCCAGACTGCCCGCCAGTCGCAGGATTCCGCACCTATCGATGTGCTGCCGCCCGGGCTTGAAGCCCGCCACGCCGCACAGCGCTGCCGGGCTTCTGACCGACCCCGCGGTATCGGTGCCGATGGCACCGAACAGCATGCCGGACGCGATTGCCACGGCGGCGCCGCTCGATGAACCGCCGGCGAAGCGGGCATGATCCCACGGGTTTCGGGCAGGCGGCCCTGGCGGACCCCATGACGGGGCGCCAAAAGCGAACTCGTGGGTGGTGAGTTTTCCGGCGAGAAGGGCGCCGGCGTCTTTCAATCTGCGGGTGACCGTTGCATCCTGGCGGGGAACGTGGTGGGCAAGTTGCCGCGATTGCGCCATGGTGGGAACGTCCGCCATGTCGATGACGTCTTTCAAGCCCACAGGAATGCCGTGCAGCGGGCCCCTCCACCTGCCTGCGCGGATTTCATCGCGCGCGGTGCGGGCTGCCTGCCGCGCGCCGTCGGCAGCCAACGTGACAAAAGCATGCAGCGCGGGATCGAGATCCTGAATGCGTTGCAGCGCCCGTTCGACCACTTCCTCGGGCGAGACCACGCCTGCGCGGATCAAGCGGGCGGTATCGGCCAGCGACAGCGGCGGTTCTCCAAGGCCCAAGACGGCGCTCATGGCTCGACAGGGGGCCGGGCCGCGGCGCGAACCGTGGTGGCCATTCGCTCGACTCGCTCTGTGGCCAAGGCCAGCTCTTCGGCCCGTGCGACGGAAATCGCAATTCCCCGGGTAGCCAGCATCTCGCTCAGTCGGCGGGCTGCGGCAGAAAGCTCCGCCGGCGTATCACGGTCGTTCATCATTGCGCTCCCGCCAAGCCTGGAAGTCGGCCTGCGAAGTTTCGGTGGGCGGATACAACCCGATGATGCTGCGTCCGCGCGCGACTTCCTCTGAGGCGAACGCTTCATAGCAAGTTTGTTCGTAGGCCTGCCGGGCGATTTCGTCCACGAGATGGGCGGGAATGAAGACCACGCCGTCTGCGTCGCCCACGACAACGTCGCCCGGATATACCGCAACGTCGCCACAGCCTATCGGCACGCCGGCTTCCACGGCCTGCAAGTAGCCGAAGCTGGGAGGCGGCACGGGGCATCGCTGATAGGCCGGGAAGCCCAGCGAAGCAATGTCCCGGTTGTCGCGGAAGCCGCCATCGGTCACGATGCCGGCGCAGCCTCTTGCCTTCAGCCGACCTATCAGCAGATCGCCGCAGGAGCAGCCCCGTATCTCGCCGCGCGTGTCCAGGACCAGGACGTGGCCGGGCGGACATTCTTCGAAGGCCTGCTGGTGCACGTTGCGCCGTCCGCCATAGCTCGCCATGCCGCCGGCGTCTTCCCGCATGGGAACAAAGCGCAAGGTATAGGCCGGACCGACCATCCGCGGCTGCGCGGGAGACAAGGGGCCGATGCCGACGGGACAGCAGCGGGTAAGGCCGGCGCGGAACAGGCAGGTGGTCAACGTGGAAACGCTGGACGCGAGCAGCCGCTGGCGGGTGCTCGGATCCAGGATGCCGGGGGCGTCGGTCATAGCGGAATGGCGATCAGCGTATCGACTTGCGAGGAGTCGAGGATCACGGTCCTCGACCGGAACAGACAATCGTCGCCCTGAACCAGTATGTCGTCCAGGTAACGTCCGGCCGCAAACACGTTCATGGCGCCGTCCAGCATGGTCCGTACGCACAGAAAGCCGGTTTCCGCCGTGACCCCTCGGGGGCGGCGCTTCAGGATCCGGGTATCGGCCAGCATGTGGCGGTAATAGTGCGGCTCGAAAATATTGGCGCGTTCGATGGCTTCGACCCGGTCATACAACATAGCCTGACTGTCGCACAGCATGATGGACAAAGGCATTTGCATAGCCTCGTTCTCGCGCGTCGTGATGCGGTATGAGCACGGGTCGGTGAAGAAAGCGGGCCACCGGGAGATTTCGCCGTTGTCGATGGCGTAGGCGTAGTCGGAGATCAGCCGCCGCGCGGCGACGAGCAGGCTCTCGGCCGATGTCGTCATGTCCATGTCAGAGTCCCATCAACGCCCGGTACCCGGTCCAGAACCCCCGCACGCTGCCTTCAGAAAGCCGGGAGCCGGGAATCGGATCGATGCCGTGTCCCCCCATCTCAATGACAGCAGCCTTGTCCAAGTCTCCCGCGATGCCTTTCTGCACCAGTCCGCCTATCATCCCGTCCTCCATGGCGATGAAGCCGGCCGGGCCCATCATGTTGGCCTGCTTGAGGCGCCCGGCGTGCTTGCGTTCGTCGTCGTCGGCATAGCCGAATGCGATCCAGCGCAGTTCCGATTCGTGCGTGCCGACCGGGACGATGGTGCGCACCGCCAGAGAATTGCGAAGCTGCTGCAACACGAAATTGGGAAAGACCGTCTGGATGGTCATGCTAACGCCGTCGCCGAAATCGTCCCAGACGTCGGTGATCGATTTATCGCGCAATCCAAACCCGTAAGCCGATAGCGATGCAGACCGCAGTTCGTCGGTCCGGTAATGTTCGTCGCCGCGATCGGTGGACATCTTGGAATAGCTGATATGCGACCAACCTCGCGCGCCCATCACGATGCCGCCCTCCATGGTCAGGCGGTCCTGCTTCATCACGCCGTTGAAGGCGTGCAGGATGGAGGCGTGATAGGGGTCTTTGACATTCTCGATGTACAGCTTCCAGTTCGAATGCAGCTTCTGGCTGTACTGGCCGAGTATCCGAAGCGGGCGTCCGCATACGCGGGCCATGTTGGCGACCAGGTCTGCCCCGAGGTACTCGTCGAAAGGCGGTGTCTGTTCGCTCAGTGTTCCGAAGATCAGCCCATGGGCAGTATGGACGCGCAGGCGGTGCAAGCCGTGTTCGGCCTTGTCGAACGTGGGCGCCATGCCGCCCTTGCCATCGAGGCCGCGTTCGAAAGCGGCCGACGTCATGTTGCCGTCCAGGTCGAAGCACCAGTTATGGTAGATGCACATGAAGCGCCTGACCTTTCCTGCCGGTATGTAGGCCAGCGGCGTACCCTTGTGGGAGCACCGGTTCACCATGGCATTGATGCCGCCCTGGTGGTTGCGTACCACCAGAATCGGCGTGGCACCGATTCTGGCCAGCACGTAGCAGCCCGGATCGGGTATCTGGGCTTCCAGCCCGAGAAAATGCCAGATCGGTCCGTGGAAGATGGCTTCCTGTTCCCGGTCGAAGATCTCCTGGCTGGAATAGACCGCATAAGGGATCCGGCGGACGCCTTCCGGCGGCCACTGAACGGCAGCGTGTTCGTGTAGCTTGGGCAATTGGCTCTCCTGGTGGTCGGGCTAGGCGGCGGTCCGTACCGAGGAGGGCGGGTGCGCCGGATACTGCGCCAGGAGCGCATGCAGCCGCTTGCGCATGATGACGCTGGGGCGGTCCGAGGGCATGTGCAGCTCGCCGCGGTCGCGCACGTCGAGCAGCACGTCGGGGTCTGTCGCCTCGAGGACGTCCTTGTCTTCGGCAAAGATGCGCGCGTCCCAATCCACCAGCAGCTGCGCCGGGCATTGCGCTTCCGTATCGTTGCGATAAAGGAACTGCGCGACCTGAATGTGGCTGTCGTCGATGGGCGTCGCGTAGGTGAAGATAATGTGGCGGATGCCGCTGACATATTCCATGTCGAAGCGGCGAGCAAAGGGCAGGTACCAGCTGCTGCGCAGTAGCCGCTCCACCGTGGGAGCGGTCGATCCGCTGACGGGGTGCGCCGCGGGCGGATTCAGGGCTTCGGTTACGGCCTCGGCATAGAAACCTTGTTCGGTTTCTCCAATGGCATAGCGACCTGGCTTGGGTCGGGCGATATTGCCAAAGGTCCCCTTGTGCACGAAAGAGAAATGCGCATTGTCGAAGGAGTTCTCGATCAGCCGCAGGGGCGAAGTGGCCCACGTATCGTAGAACTGCTGGATGCGCCGAAAGCCTGGATCCCGGTCTTCCGGAATGTCGAAGAGGGGGCTGACTGGGTCGTCCAGCGCGACCCACACGTAGCCGTACCGCGCCTGGCAGCGGAAGGTCTGTACCCGCTCGTCGGGGACCGGCGTGCCGGCGTCGTACTGCGGGATGACGCGCAGTCGGCCCGTGCCGTCATACTGCCAGCCATGGTAGGCGCACGTAATCCGGCCGTCGGCCACCCAGCCCTTGGATAGCTTGGTGGTCCGGTGCCGGCAGCGGTCCGCCAGTGCGACAGGATTGCCGGCTTCGTCCAGGAACACCACGATGTCCTCGCCCAGCAGGCGGAATGGCCTGGGTCCGGCGCGTAGCTGGTCCACCGGAATGATGGCATGCCAGAAACGGCGCCATACGGGATTCTCGCTCAGCAGCATGGATGGTGCTCCGGGTTCCGATTCGCTATGCATGATGTTAGAGAGCGAGGCGGATGGGCGAGGCAGAGAATTTCGTGGGCGGACGGCGAAAAAATGTCTGCCGCAGGCCCGCACCAAGGTGGCCGGCGCGAGATGCAGGCCCAGAAAAAATCGTGTATAGTTTTGCGCCTGGCGTTAGACCGCTTTGAAGGCGGCGCGGCGCTTATCTGCGGGAATAGCTCAGTTGGTAGAGCGCAACCTTGCCAAGGTTGAGGTCGCGAGTTCGAGACTCGTTTCCCGCTCCAATTTCAGATCTACAGGCTTCCAGGCAAGTCTGTAGCATCGCTAAAAAAGGGGCGAAAGCCCCTTTTTTCATGCCTGCCGGCAGTATGCCGGGGAATCGCTGGGTCTATGAAAGCCGCTCGGCCACGTTGATATGAAACCGTGGAGGCATGCATGAAAGTCGAAGGCCAGTGTCATTGCGGAGCCATCGTTTATGAGGCGCAGGTCGAGTCCGGCACAATGGCGATCTGCCATTGCGCGGATTGCCAGATGCAGTCCGGATCGGTCTTTCGCGTCAATATTCCTGCCCCGGCCGGGAGTTTCCGCATCGTGAAGGGAACCCCGAAGACATATCTCAAGGTTGCCGACAGCGGCGCCAGGCGCCTTCACGCTTTTTGCGGCCACTGCGGCGGGCCGGTCTATTCGTCGGCGGTGGAGAATCCGCAGAGCTATTCGTTGCGTGTCGGCGCGCTGAAACAGCGCCATGAACTCGGCGGCCCGGTCAGGCAGATCTGGGCCAAGCGCCGCTTCCACTGGCTGCCGCCGCTCGATGACGTCGAGACCTTCGAGGGGCAGCCGTAGGCGGATGCCGATCCGGGCGGGGCCGCCCCCGGGGACTCAGGCCAGCGGCCGAGGCGGCCCTCGCGCAGATTATCTGCTTGGTGTAGAATAGCTGGCTCTTTGGGAGGGCCGTAGTAGAGTTTGGGTTTCCTTCCTGGATATCTGCAGTTTCTCCTGGCGCGTTAGCAAAGCGGTTATGCACCGGATTGCAAATCCGTTGAGGGCGGTTCGACTCCGCCACGCGCCTCCAGTTATAGAAAATCGCCGTCCCTGGTCTGCAGGGGCGGCGATTTTTTTCGGCCGGTGATTTTTGCTGGCGCGAGGCCTTCCTACAATATCCGCAGGGCCGCATCGGGTTCGCCGCTCGGGGCCGCTTATGTGTATTTTTTAGGAAATTCACTCTCGCTAATAAAGAAATAGAATATACATAGCAAAATTGTGTCGTTCCCCGCCGCGGGTCGATGGCCCATACTGCGGTGCTACAGTCGGCGGTCGTCGGATTTGCGCATACTCGCGCAAGAACCAGCCGCCTTGTCTTTTCTATGAACTCGAATCCTTCTTCTTCCGCCGCGCCGCTTATCCGGCTGGAGGCGGTCAGCAAGACATTCAGGCTGCCTGATGGCCGCACGTTCGAGGCCGTGAAATCGGTGTCGCTCGACATGGCCGAGGGACGCGTTTTTGGCCTCATCGGCAAGAGCGGGGCGGGCAAGTCCACCTTGCTGCGCATGATCAACCTGTTGGAACGCCCGGATGCCGGCAGGGTGCTCGTCGACGGTCGCGACTTGACCCGGCTTTCCAAGCACGAACTGCGGCAGACGCGTCAGGGCATAGGCATGATCTTCCAGCAGTTCAATCTGCTGCAGAATGCCAGCGTCTACGAAAACGTCGCTTTTCCGCTCCGCTTGCACGGCAACCGCAGCAAGGCCGAGATCGAGGCGCGGGTGCGCGAGTGCCTGGCTGTCGTCGGGCTGACCGATAAAATCCACAACTATCCCGCCCAGCTGTCCGGTGGGCAGAAGCAGCGGGTTGCGATTGCGCGCGCCTTGGCGCCGCATCCCAAAGTGCTGCTGTGCGACGAGCCGACGTCCGCGCTCGATACCGAAACCACGCGCTCCGTGCTCGACACGCTGCGCGAGATCAATCAGCGGCTGGGGGTGACCATCGTCATCGTGACCCACGAGCTCTCGGTCGTGCATGCGCTGTGCGACCACGTCGCGGTGCTCGAGAACGGCGGGCTCGTCGAGCGTTTCGACGTGGACGACCACGCCACGCCGCGCATCAGCGCCCTGGGCCGGGAGCTGGCCCAGGAGCAGGTGCGCGAAGACATACTCAAGGAACACGCCGCCCGCATTGCTGAAGCAGCGGGACCCACTACCCGCGCCGCCTGACCATGTTCGACAACATTCTCGCCATTCTTCCCGAACTCTGGGTCGCCATTGGGCAGACCTTCCTGATGCTGGGCATCGGCCTGTCCGCGGCGATTCTCGTGGGCGGCCCGCTGGGCGTGCTGCTGTTCCTGCTGGGGCCGGGGCAGTCGCTGGACAACCGGCCTGCCTATCTGGTGCTGAGCTGGATCGTCAATACCGTCCGCTCCTTCCCGTTCATCATTCTGCTGGTGGCGCTCGTTCCCATTACGCGCGTGGTAGTGGGGACCTCGATCGGCCCGCTGGCGGCGGCAGTGCCGTTGTCCGTCGCCGCGATCCCTTACTTTGCCCGCTTGGTGGAGCAGAGCATCCGCGAGGTGCCGCGGGGCGTGATCGAGGCGGCCCACGCCATGGGCGCTTCCGAGCTGCAGATCGTCTGGAGGGTGCTGGTGCGCGAAGCCCGTTCCGGTCTTATTTTGGCCCTGACGGTGTTTGCGGTCAGCTTCCTGTCTTATTCGGCCATTGCCGGCGTGGTGGGCGGGGGCGGCATCGGCGACCTGGCCATACGCTACGGCTACTACCGCTTCCAGACCGACGTCATGCTGCTTACCGTGGCGCTGTTGATCGTGCTGGTGCAGATCATCCAGTTCGGCGGCAACGCCTTGGCCCATAAGCTGGACAAGCGTTGACCGTCCGGTTTATCGAGGGCACGGTTCGCCGTGCCGGTAACTTCATTTACTAGGAATCCCGACGATGTCCGTCCTTCGCCGCAAAGTCATTCTCGGTACCGCCGCCGCCGTCCTGGCCCTGGGGGCCGCTGCCGTCCACGCCGCCGATCCCGCCAAGAAGAACCTGGTGTTCGGTGCGACCGCCGGCTACAACTACGACGTGCTCAAGCTCGGCATCGTGCCGCAGCTCGAGAAGCAAGGCTATAAAGTCAGGCTGGTCGAGTTCAACGACTACGTTCAGCCCAACCTGGCGCTGGCGCAGGGCTCGCTCGATGCCAACCTGTTCCAGCACATTGCCTACCTGAACCGCTTCAAGGCCGACCAGAAGCTGGACCTGGTCGATCTGGTGCAGAGCACCACCGCACCCATGGGTATTTATTCGAAGTCACGCAAGAGCCTGGCCGATGTGCAGGAGGGGGATCGCTTCACCCTGCCGAACGATCCCAGCAACCTGGCGCGCGCCTTGTTGCTGTTACAGCAGAATCGCGTGATTACCGTCAAATCCGATGTGGACCCGCTGCGGGTGACTGAGAAGGACCTCGCGAGCAACCCGAAGAAGATCCGGCTGCAGCCGGTCGAAGCTGCACAGCTGCCGCGCACCGTGGGCGACGTCGAGTTTGCCGTGGTGCCGGGCAACTTCGCGATTGCGTCCGGTCTGAAACTGACCAGCGCGGTGGCGCTGGAGACGCCGCCTGTGCAGTTCCAGCAAGTCGTGGCCATCCGCCGGGCGGACCAGGGCAAGCCGTGGGCCAAGGACTTGGCCGCGGCGTTCAAGTCGCCGTTCTTCAAGAATGTGCTGGACAAGGACTTCCCCGGATACGTTCGTCCGCAAGGGCTCTGATCGCACGCGACGCGGTGCAGTGGGGGCGCCGCTGTAATCAGTCCGTCATCGGGCAGACATAGTATTTACACGATGCTACGGCGCCATGGCCGGATTCTTCCGAATCCGGTTGCCATGGCGTTTTTCGTTCGTGTGACTCGTGCCCGACTTGTACTTCCCTTCATCGTCTTCATCATCCGGCGCCGCCATCGATATCGAGGGCCTGGTGCAGCGTTTCGGCGGCCAGGTCGTTCTGGACTCCATCGATATCCGGCTGGACCCGGGACAGGTCCTGGCCTTGCTCGGTCCGTCCGGTTGCGGCAAGACGACCCTGCTCAAGCTGCTGGCCGGGCTGAACCGGCCTAGCGCCGGACGCATCGCGATCGACGGCGTGACGGTGGTGGATGACCACGTCTTCGTTCCTCCCGAGAAGCGTGGCCTGGGCATGGTGTTCCAGGATTACGCGCTCTGGCCGCACATGGATGTAGGCGCCAATGTCGCCTTTCCATTGGAGATGCGTGGCGTGCCGCGTGCCGAACGGGCCAGGCTGGTGGATCGCGCGCTGCACACCGTGGGCCTGGCCGGATTCCAGGAGCGGGCGCCCGGGAGCCTGTCGGGCGGGCAGCAGCAACGTGTCGCCCTGGCGCGTGCGATCGTGGCGCGTCCACGCGTGCTGTTGTTCGACGAACCGCTCTCCAATCTGGACCGCGATTTGCGCGAAAGCCTGTGCGGCGAGATCGGCCAATTGCTGCGCGAGCTCGGAACGACCGCCGTCTATGTCACTCACGATCACGAAGAAGCCTTCACCCTGGCCGATACGGTCGCCGTGATGCGTGCCGGCAAGATCTGCCAGATGGCGCCGCCGGAATCGCTGGTGCAGGAACCGGCCAGTCCCGATGTCGTGGAGTTCCTGAAATTGGGTGCCTTGCGCCATGGCGTCCGCACCGAGCGGGGATGGCGGCTGTCCGGCGGTCTGGAGCTGCACTGCCCGGAGCCGCTGTCCGGTGTGCCCGGGGGCGCCGGTCATTTGTTCATTCCTCATGGCGCGCTCAAAGCGGGCCAGCGCCAGACTTTGCACGGCTACGTCGTCGCGCAGCGATTCCGCGGTGGTCACTACGCCACCACCGTGCGTATCGGCGACGATCACAATGCCTTTGAACTGGCATGGTTGACCGATAGGCGCATGCCGGTCCGCCACCCGGTAGGACTGGACCTGGATTGGAGCCGGCTGCGCTGGTTTCCGCAGGCGGCGTAAATGATTCTCCCGGCGCTATGCCGTTTTTCCACTCAGGACTCTCGATGATGAAAATCAAGCCTCTGATGGGCGCCTTGGCGCTCGCTTCCTTGCTGGCTGCGGGCTCTGCGCAGGCCTTGACCGTCTATACCGCCGGGCCCGGCGGATTGATCAAGCAACTGGCGGATGACTTCAAGAAGGAAACCGGTATTGCCGTTGATGTGTTCCAGGCAGATACGGGCAAGGTCATGGCCAGGCTGGAAGCCGAGGCATCGAATCCCAAGGCCGACGTGGTGATCTCGGCCTCTTGGGACAGCGCGCTGGACCTGGACAAGCGCGGTTGGCTCCTGCCGTACGTCAGCCCGAACGCAGCGCAGGTGCCGGCCGAATACAAAGGGCCCAGCTATGTCGCGCAAGGCCTGTCGGCGCTGGCCATAGCCTGGAATACCCAGAGCGGCACGCCGCGGCCGGCCGACTGGGCCGACCTGGCCAAGCCGCAATTCAAGGGTCTGGTCAACATGCCGGATCCCGCGCAGTCCGGCACAGCGCTGGAGTTGCTCTCCGGCCTGCAGGCCGCACGCGGCGATGAGGCGTGGCGCCTGTTCGAGGATCTCAAGCACAACGGTATGGCTATTGCCGGCGCCAATGCCCAGGCCATGAATCCGGTGCTGCAGGGCGCCAAGGCCGCGGTCTTCGGGGCAGTGGATTACGTGGCGCTGGGCAACCAGGCCAAGGGCGAGAGCATCGAGGTCATCTTCCCGTCCAGCGGCACGGTGATCGCGGCACGGCCCATGATGATCTTGAAATCCAGCCGCCATCAGGACGATGCCAAGCGCTTTGTCGATTTCGTGCTGTCCGACGCCGGTCAGGCACGCGTCGCGGCCACCTACCTCATGCCCGCTCGCCAGGACGTGAAGGCCAAGCGTCCGGTGATCAAGGACATCAAGGCGTTGCCTGCGGAAAGCGAGGCGCAGCGCGCCGGACGCCAGTCGCTGTTGGAGCGCTTCACGGCCTTGTTCGGCCGCAAGTAAGGCGCAGAGGGCACTGCATAGCGAAGAAGGAGCGGCACCGATGCGCGCGAATACGTGGCTGCTCGGCGCGGCCGTGTCGGCCTTGGGCATCCTGGTGGCCATGCCATTGGGCTTCGTCCTGCTACAGGCGGTTTTCCCTGAACTGGCCCAAGGCTCGCTGGCTCGTCCGTTCGCCCACCTGGCGGCGACGTTGGGCGACCCGGTGCTGGTCGAACTGACCTTCAATACACTCAAGCTCGGTGCCTGCGTGGTCCTTGGAGCGGCCGCCATCGGTATTCCGCTGGGCACGCTACGGGGTCTTTTCAATGTGCCGGGCGCCAGGCTGTGGGATGTATTGATGCTGGTGCCGTTCATGATTCCGCCTTATATCAGTGCGCTGGGCTGGATCATGCTGTTGCAGCCGCGCGGCTATCTGCAGCAATTGCTGGGCGTGCATGCCGGTGGGGCGCTGTTCTCGTTCGGCGGCGTCGTGTTCGTCATGGTCTGGAATGTGGTGCCGGTCGTCTATTTCGCGGTGTCGCGCACGATGGCCGCTTCGGGATCACGCCTGGCGCAGGTGGGAAGAGTATGCGGCGGCGGAGCTTGGCGCTGTTTCTGCCGCATCACGCTGCCGCTTGCCTTGCCCGGCATCGCGGCCAGCCTGCTGCTGGTGTTCGCGATGGCCATCGAGGAATACGGAACGCCGGCAGCACTGGCGGCCAACGCGGGGTTCTTTGTGCTGGTCACCGGCATCGAGCGGCGGTTCTCGGAATGGCCGATCGATTTGCCCGGGGCATCGGTGCTGTCGCTGATCCTGGTTGCTCTGGCCATGCTGGCCTTCGCCTGGCAGCGCCGCATGGTCAGGGGAAGCAACTATGAGACCACGACCGGTAAACCCGGCCGCGGCGAATTGCTCTCGTTGGGGGCGTGGCGTTGGCCCGCTGCCTTGTTGTTCGCCGCGACGGTAGCGGTGGCCGCGTTTGCGCCGTTGTTCGCCATTGCCGCGACGGCCTTCAGCAGGACCTTGTCGGGCGGTCTGACCGCCGGCAATCTGTCGCTCACGCATTTCGAGGCTATCGCCGCCAGTGGCAGCGAAGCCTCCCGCGCGCTGGCAACTAGCCTGCTGCTGGGCTTGGGGGCGGCGGTGGCGACCGGCCTGATCGGCGTACTGGTGGCCTACTGCGTGGTCAAGACCCGGGCACGCGGCCGCGTGCTCCTGGATGCACTGGCCGTGCTACCCAATACCATGCCGGGCGTCGTGGTCGGGGTCGGACTGATCCTCGCCTGGAACCAGGGGTTCTGGCCCATGACGCCGTACAACACCTGGGGCATTCTGCTGTTGGCTTATTGCTGCCTGCTGCTGCCATATCCCGTCCGCTATTGCCACGCAGCGCTGATGCAGATCGGCGATGGCCTGGAAGCCGCCGCCCGGGTGCACGGCGCGGGCGCCATCAAGGCACTGCTGCGTATCCTGCTGCCGCTGCTAGCGCCTAGCCTGGCCGCCGCCATGCTCCTGGTCTTCGCCGTCGCCTCGCGTGAACTGGTGGCGTCGCTGCTGCTGGCGCCCACGGGCGTGCAAACCGTGTCGCTGTTCATCTGGCGGCAGTTCGAGCAAGGCTCGGTGGGGCAGGGCATGGCCATGAGCCTGGTGACCGTGGCGCTGACGACCACCCTGATGGTGGCAGCGACGGTATGGCTGGAGAGACGCAAGTCCCGGCATGTGTAAGCTTATCCCGCAATTTGTGTATTTATAAAAAGTTCTTGTATACAAGAGCGGGTTCCGGCAAGATGGCTGCATGTCGTCCCGCCTGTCCCCCTCCGTATCTGCCGGCGAAAGCGAGCGTCCTGGCCGCCCGGGGGTGGCACGTCCTGCTGACGCCGCTGCTGCCGGATCGGCGCGGCAGGGCGACAAGAAGCGTTCGGAAACGCTGCGCGAAACCATCGAGGAGTTGATCGCCGTCGGGGAGTTGTCGCCGGGTGACCCGCTGGACGAGACCGTACTGGCAAACCGCTTCGGCGTCTCGCGCACGCCTATACGGGAAGCCTTGATACAGCTTGCCTCGGCCGGGCTGGTCGAGATGCGTCCTCGCCGCGGGGCGCTGGTGGCGCAGATCGGTCCGCAACGGTTGGTCGAAATGTTCGATGTCATGGGCGAGCTGGAGGCCATGTGCGCGCGGCTGGCCGCCCGCCGCATGACCGCCGAGGACCACCGGAAGCTGCAGGACGCCCACCACGCCTGCCTGGCCTCGCGCGATGCCGGCGATGCCAATGCCTATTACTACCTGAACGAGATTTTCCACCGCACCATCTATACCCTCGGCTACAACGCCTTCCTGACCGAGGAAGCCATCAAGCTGCACCGTCGCCTGGGGCCTTATCGGCGGCTGCAGTTGCGGGTGCGCGATCGCATCGCCACTTCCTACGACGAACATGAAGGCATCGTCCAGGCCTTGCTTGCCGGCGATGCCGCGCTGGCCGCCGAACGCGCGCGCGACCACGTGGTCGTGCAGGGCCAGCGCTTTGCCGATTTGATGGCCTCGCTGCCCAGGCAGCCGGGCTGATCGTTGTTACCAGGACGCACCGGGGATGAACCAAATGCTCAATAGCGACCGCCAAGATACTCAAGACACCCGCCCCGCCGCGCCGGCTCCCGATCCTCAGCCGGCGCAATCCCTGCTGGCACGTTGGAGCAAGTGGTTCGGCGGGCGGCCGCAAGGCGTGGCGGATCCGGCGCCGCCGACGCAGACCGCCGCGCTGTCCACCCGCGATGCCAACCGGCTGCGCGCGTCGTTGCTGCCGTGCTTCCTGGCGCGCTTGACCGACGTGGCCGCCAACCGCGCCGCGCGGGCATGGCAGGAGCAGTACCGGACGGCCGACGCCGAGCGGCGCGGCGCGATGCTGGCCATCCTGGCCGAAGTAGGAGCCTCGGCGGCCGGCCCGGCCGATGCCGGCAAGGACACACCACCGTCGGATCTGCCGCGGGCGCTCTCGCATGCCCGGGTGCGTTTTTTCAAGCGCCTCAATGCCTTGCCCGAGGGCCTTCCGTTCCTGCTCGAGCTGCGTACCGACATGCTGGCGTGGCGCGCGCGCATTCCGGCGCTGCAGGGCTTGGATGCCGACCTGGAGGGGTTATTGTCGAACTGGTTCGACGTCGGCCTCTTGGAGCTGCGCCGCATGACCTGGGATTCGCCGGCCTCGCTGCTGGAAAAACTCATCGTGTACGAGGCCGTGCATGAGATCGCCTCCTGGACCGACCTGCGCAATCGCCTGGACTCGGATCGCCGCTGCTACGCGTTTTTCCATCCTCGCATGCCGAACGAGCCGCTCATCTTCGTCGAGGTGGCGTTTGGCGCCGAGATGGCGGACAACGTGCAGCGCCTGCTCGACGAAAGCGCACCCATGGAGAACCTGGACAAGGCGCGGTGGGCCATTTTCTATTCCATCTCCAATACCCAGCAGGGGTTGCGCGGCGTCAGTTTCGGCAATTTCCTGCTCAAGCGCGTGATCGAAGAGCTCAACGCGGAGCTCCCGAAAATCAAGCGTTTCGCCACGCTCTCGCCCATGCCGGGTTTCTGCGATTGGCTCAAGAAGCGCAGTGCCGAGGAGATCGCTGCGCTGGCCAAGGCCGAGAAGGCCGGTGCCCAGGGCGGTGAAGCGGAGTCCGGCGCCGATCTGCTGGCGCGCATCCAACAGGCGGTGGACGAGGAGCCGGCGCCCGCTGCCGTACAGGCGCTGGCGATGCGCCTGGCGGCCCGTTACCTGGTGGAACGCAAGGGAGCGCTGCCGCTGGATCCGGTGGCGCGTTTCCATCTGGGCAACGGCGCGCGCATCGAGCGCTTGAACTGGGGGGCGGATCTCTCGCGCAAGGGGCGCAGCCAGTCGTGCGGCCTGATGGTGAATTATGTGTACGAACTGGATGCACTGGACGACAACCTGGCCAAGCTGAGCAGCGGCCGGCCGGAAATGAGCAGGGGTTTTGCCCGGCTGCTGTAAGACACCGGGCGGATCCATAATCGGGCGAAGACCGGGCGGGGGACACGCCCGGCGAGCTGGCGTGTAGCACCTTCATACCAAGAGAGAGGAGACGGAGATGAAACGCAGCATTGCCTTGTTTGCGTGCCTGGCGGGCGCGGTCGTGAGCGGCCATGCGGCAGCGGCGGACACATGGCCGTCGAAGGCCGTCACCATCATCGTGCCGTTCCCGGCCGGCGGGGGCACGGACGCTTTCGTGCGGCCGCTGGCCCAGCAGTTGGGAACCCAGCTCGGTCAAAGCGTCGTCGTCGACAACCGGGGCGGCGCAGGAGGAACGGTCGGCGCGGCCATCGCGGCGCGTGCCGCCCCCGACGGCTACACCTTTTTCGTCGGCGGGGCGCATCATGCGATCGCCCCGTCGTTCTACAAAGGCCTGACCTACGACATCGAGAAGGACTTCGTGCCGATCACGCTCATCGCGCAACCGCCCCAGATCATCGTGGCAGCGCCGACCGCGCCGTTCAACGACTTGAAGGGCTTGATCGCCCATGCGCGCAGCAACCCGGGCAAGCTGAACTTCGGTTCGGCGGGCAACGGTACCTCGCACCATCTGGCCGGCGAGTTGTTCAAGCTGCAGACCGGGGTAGAGATCGCCCATGTGCCCTACACGGGTGCAGGACCGATGCTGCTCGCGCTCATGGGAAGCCAGGTGGACCTGGCCTTCGACGGCCTCGGTTCGTCGGCCCAGCACATACGGGGAGGCAAGATCAAGCCTATAGCCGTAGCCGCCTCGCGTCGCTCGTCGGCGTTTCCGGAGGTGCCGACGGCCGCGGAGGCGGGCCTGCCAGGCTACGAAGTATCGACCTGGTACGCCATGTGGGCGCCCAAGGGCACGCCCCAGCCGGTCGTCCAGCGCATGTATGCCGAGGTGCAGAAAGCCCTGGAAACCCCTGAGCTCAAGAAAGTCTGGCTGGGCAACGGTTCGGAGGTCCCGCGCTATACCAGCGAGCAGTTCGGCAAGTACGTGCACGAAGAGGTGCAGCGCTGGGCCAAGGTCGCCAAAGACGCGGGCGTCAAGGCGGACTGATGGGCAAGCGGGCGGCCAGCGAGCCGGCAACACGCGCGACGGATTCGCCGCCTTCCGCAGGGCGCATCGAGGTCGTGCGCGAGGGTGCGGTACTGACGCTTACCCTGGCGCATCCCGGTAAGCTCAATGCCCTCACCGTCGCCATGTGGCAGGCACTGGAGGCCGCGATGAGATCGGCCGCGGACGAGCGCGGCCTGCGGGCCGTGGTGATCCGCGGCGCCGACGGCCATTTCGCCGCCGGCGCCGATATTTCGGAGTTCCCCAAGGCACGGGGGAGTCGCGCGGCAGTGCGGCATTATCATGAACAGGTAATCGCGCCGGCGTTGCGGGCGGTGGCCCGGTGTCCGTTGCCGACCCTCGCCGTAATCCAGGGGGTATGTGTAGGAGGCGGCCTGGAGATCGCGTGCTGCTGCGACCTGCGCATTGCTGCCCGTACAGCTCGGATAGGGGCGCCGATCGGCCGGCTGGGCTTCCCGATGGCACCGGCGGAACTGGCGGGCCTGCTGGCAGTGGCGGGACGCGCGGTGGCGCTGGAGCTGCTGCTGGAGGGCCGGATTATCGAGGCGCCCGAGGCTTACGCAAAAGGGCTGCTGACTCGCGTGGTGGACGACGCCGGCCTCGAGGCGGAGGCCGGCCGGACGCTGCAGCGCATCGCCGGCGGCGCGCCATTGGCGGCGACGCTGAACAAGCGGATGGTACGGCGCCTGGCGCGGCCCGAACCGCTCGACGAGGCCGAGCTGGATGCGTTTTTTTCTTATAGCGATACCCGCGATCATCGCGAAGGCGTGGCGGCGTTCCTGGAGGGACGGACGCCCGAGTTCGATGCTGACGCTTCATTTTCCCTGAACGAAGACGATAGATGAACGACGCGAATCTTTACTCCCTGCTGGCCGGTGGTTTCCCCGCCGACCGCGACACGGTGTGCATCGAGGCGCCGGGAGCCGGCGACTATACGTGGCGCGATGTGGAAACCGCCACGGCGCGCATGGCGAACCTGTTGCAGTCTCTGGGCCTTCCCGAAGGGGCCCGGGTGGCCGCCCATGTGGAGAAATCGCCCGAGGCGTTGTTGCTGTATCTAGCCACGCTGCGTGCGGGCTATGTCTATCTGCCGCTGAACACCGCGTACCAGGAAGCCGAGATCGATTATTTCCTGGGGGATGCCGAACCGGCGGTAGTGGTATGCGCGCGCAAGAACCTGGAATGGATACGCCGTTGCGCCGAGCGCGCCGGCACCCGGCACCTCTACACCCTGGACGAGGACCGCACCGGCACGCTGCTCGACGCCGCCCGCAGCCAGGCCCCCGAGCATGCCGTCGCCGCTCGCGGCCAGGACGACCTGGCGGCGATTCTCTATACTTCCGGTACGACCGGACGCAGCAAGGGCGCCATGTTGACCCATGGCAACCTGGCGTCCAACGCCCAGGTGCTGCACGAATACTGGGGCTGGCGCGCCGACGACGTGCTGCTTCACATGCTGCCCATCTTCCACGTGCACGGCCTGTTCGTGGCCGCCCACGGCGCCTTGCTGGCGGGCGCGAAAATGATCTGGCTGCCCAGGCTGGACGTCGCCGCGGCGTTGCGCTATCTGCCTCGCAGCACCGTCATGATGGGGGTCCCGACTTACTATGTCCGACTGCTGGCCGAGCCGGGCTTCGACCGCGACACTTGCCGCAACATGCGGCTGTTCGTATCGGGATCGGCCCCGCTGCTGATGGAAACCTTCAACGCCTTCCGCGAGCGCACCGGCCACACCATTCTCGAACGCTACGGCATGAGCGAGACCGTCATGCTGGTCTCCAATCCCTACGACCCCGCACTGGGCGAGCGCCTTGGGGGAACCGTGGGCATGCCCTTGCCCGGTGTGTCGGTGCGGGTGGTCGACGATGCCGGCGTTCCGTGCCCCCCGGGGGAAATCGGCAACATCCAGGTGCGCGGACCCAATGTGTTCAAGGGTTATTGGCGCATGCCGGAGAAGACCCGCGAGGAATTCACCCAGGACGGTTGGTTCAAGACCGGCGACGTGGGCCGCTGGGGGGGGGAGTCCGGCGGTGCGCAGGTGCCGGACAACTATTTGTCCATCGTCGGCCGTAGCAAGGACCTGATCATCTCCGGGGGCTTCAACGTCTATCCCAAGGAAATCGAAAGTTTCATCGACGATATGCCGGGCGTAGCCGAAAGCGCGGTGATCGGCGTGCCGCATCCGGATTTCGGCGAGGCGGTGGTGGCGGTGGTCGTGCCCAAGCCTGGAGCTAAGCTGGGCGAGGCGGAGATGATCGCGGCGCTCAAGGGAAAGATCGCCAATTTCAAGGTGCCCAAGCGCATTCACGTCGTCGAGGAACTGCCCCGCAATACGATGGGGAAGGTGCAGAAGAACGTGTTGCGCCAGCGATATGCGTAGTCGCCTGGCCCGCCTCCCGCAAGGCCGGCGGCGCCGGGGCCGCAAAGCGGACTGCTGCACTTGTGCCACAATAGCGCCTGTGCGCCCGTGACGAAATTGGTAGACGTAGCGGACTTCCGTACAAGTGGAGTGCCCTGGGCGAAAGCCCGGGAGTAGAACCCGTCAAATTCGGCGAACCCCTGGCACGGGAACGCCGAGCCAAGCAGGCGGCCCCAGTGGCCGCCGGGCGTGTGTAGAGACTCGACGGCGGGGACCTAAGGCAACGGCGGCAGCTCGCCGTGTTGCGATGGTCAAGGCAGAGTCCAGACCCCAAACGGTATTGCCTTGCCGCAATCCGGCTGCGCGAGCAGTAGCGGGTAAGAAAATCCGCAGCCGCGAGGCGTGCCGGTTCGATTCCGGCCGGGCGCACCATTCCTCAGCGTGTCACCGTCGCCAGGCGGGTATGCCGTTTGCTGGACCAGGCCGTCGGTACTTCGGGAGATGGCGATGAACAACGCCGGCAAGCTGAAAAACGGCAAGGGCCTGAAAAACGGCAAGAGCCGCCTGATATTCGATCGTTTTGCCACGGGGGTGACCCGCGCCACGGGCTCGCCGCCGGCCTTCAGCGTGGCCTTTGGAGCTATTGTGTTGTGGGCCACGTTGGGTCCGTTGTTCGATTTCTCGGAAACCTGGCAGCTCGTGGTCAATACAGGGACCACCATTGTCACGTTCTTGATGGTGTTCCTGATCCAGCGCAGCCAGAACAAGGACAGCGAGGCCCTCCACCTGAAGCTGGACGAATTGCTGGGCGCCGTGGAGGGCGCCAGCAGCAAATTGGTGGCCATCGAGACGATGGATGAGGACCATTTGCGCCGGCTTAGCGAGCGCTACCACGCGATGGCCGAAAGGGCGGCGGGGCGAGGCCGCTCCCGCACGGAGAATGCAAACCAAGGTTAAGACCTAGGCAGCCGCGACGGTTGTTGGATGTATAGTCCCGGTTGACTTTTTGTAACCTGTGATCGGTCCATGCGCTGGCTAACGTTGTGGGCCACCTTGGTAGTCGCGTGTTTCGGCCTGGCATGTGCGGCAGCGCTGTATGACACCCGCCAGGATGCCAGGCGAGCGGCTAGGGACGCGACCGTCAACCTCAGCCGAGTCGTCGCCGACGGCATCGGCCGCGATATCGAGCTGGTCGACTTATCCCTGCAGTCCATATTGCACGACTTGCGGCTGGCCGAAAACGCCGGGCTCGACGCCTATCGCAGGCATCAATTGCTGTTCGGCAACCTGCCCAGGATGCGCGGCATCGGCGCCTTGATCCTGCTGGACGCCTCCGGAAACGTGTTGACCGATTCAAGGTCGGTGCGGGCGCGCGGGATGGCCTTCGCCCACCGGGACTATTTCCGTGTGCACAAGGACTCGGCCGACGTCGGGCTGTACGTCAGCCGGCCGTTCCTGTCGCGCATGACGGGCCAATGGTCGATCGCGGTGAGCCGGCGCATCGCCCGTCCCGACGGCAGTTTTGGCGGCGTTGTGGTCGGAACCCTGCAGGTTGCCTATCTGGAAAACTTGTTCCGCCAATTGGATCTGAGCCGCAACGGCGTCATCGCGCTGGTGCGGGGCGATGGATCGGTGATCGCGCGATTTCCGGCCATCCCCGGGATGGCGGGCAGGGAAGTCACCAATCTCAAACTGTTCAAGCACTACCCGGCGGTCCAGAGCGGGTCCTACCAGGCAGAAGGCCCTGCCGACGGCCTGAGCAGGCTTTACGCGTTTACGGCGGTGCCTTCGCGGCCGCTCATCGTTGTGGTTGGCATGGCCGATACCGATATCTACGCGGGGTGGCGGAACAAGGCCGTGGGCATAGGCCTCATGACGCTGCTTCTGTGCATCGGGACCATGGCGCTGGTGTGGAAGCTGCGGCGGGAATTCACATTGCGCCTGGCCGCCGAGCGCAGCGCATCGCGCAACGAAGCCAGGTACCGGGTGCTGGCCGAAAACTCGGCCGACATGATCGCCATGTGCCGGGCCGACGGTCTGGTGACGTATATCTCGCCCGCCATCCGTGACGTGCTGGGCTGGGCGCCCGCCGACATCGAAGGACACAGCATCAACGATTTCGTGCGGGCCGACTATGTGCCGCTGTTCTCGGACGACGAGCAGTCCTGGCCGCGCCAGCTGACTTTCCCGGCCCGGCATCGCGATGCCTCCTGGGTATGGCTGGAGGCCAGCGTCCGGCGTCTGCCGCTGGAAATGGGCGACGAAGGCTATGTACTCAATGTCCGGGATGTCTCCCGCCGCAAGGAGGCCGAAGAGGCCCTGGAGGCGGAGAATGCCCAGTTGCTGGCCATGGCCGCCACGGACGGCCTGACCAACCTGGGGAACCGGCGCCGTTTCGACGAGGCGCTGGAACGGGAATGGCGCCGTGCGTTGCGCGAACAGACTTCGCTGGCGCTGTTGCTGATCGATGCCGATCACTTCAAGGCCCTGAACGACCATTATGGCCACCAGCACGGCGACCAATACCTGCGCACCATCGCCCAACTGATACGCAGCAACCTGCGGCGGCCGAGCGACATCGCTGCGCGCTACGGGGGCGAGGAGTTTGCCGTGCTGCTGCCGGGCACCGACATCGAGGGCGCCTACTTGCTGGCCGAGAACATCCGGCGTGCCACCCTGGATGCCCGTATCCCCCACCTGAAGGGGGAGCAGGGACTGATGACGGTCAGCATAGGCGTCGACGCCATGATTCCGGAAGAGGGGCTGTCGGCCGCCTTGCTGGTGCGCCAGGCCGATGCCGCGCTCTATGCCGCCAAGCGCCAGGGGCGCAACCGCACCTGCGTGTACGAACCGCCCTCAGCGGCGGCGTCGCGGTCGCTATAGCGCGCGGCGGGCGGGCTCCAGGAAGGGCCGCGCTTTGGGGTACCATAGAGTTATCGAAAGGTAGACCGCGCCGCGCATGTGCGCAAAGGCGCATTTCCTATGGCATACAAGGTTTTTGATCTGCAATGCGAGCACGGCCACGTATTCGAGGGCTGGTTCAGTTCGCACGCCGATTTCGATACGCAGCGCGAACGCGGGCTCATCAGCTGCCCTTTGTGCAATAGCACATCCATCGATAAGAAATTGTCGGCCCCGATGCTGAACGTCTCGGGTGCCAAGGCCCCTGCCGAAACCCCGGCCGAGAGCGGCAGGGCGTCCGCCGTTACGGCGGGCATGCAGGCAAAGGCGCTGCAGCACCTGCGGCAGCTTCTGCGCCAGACCGAAAACGTCGGCGAGCGTTTCGCGGCCGAAGCCCGGGCCATCCATCACGGTGATGCGCCCGAGCGGCCCATCCGCGGTGTAGCGACGCCGGAAGAACGGAAGTCTTTGGCGGAAGAAGGCATCGCCGTCACCCCCATTCCTGCGCTGCTGGACGACGACCGCTTGCAGTAGCGCGCGTTTGCGCCCTGCTGCAAGCGTGTAGGGGAGGCCGGCTACGCCGGGCTTACTTCACCCGGCTGCGGTATTCGCCGGTGCGGGTATCGATTTCGATCTTGTCGCCGATTTCGCAGAACAGCGGAACGGGCAGCTCGAAACCGGTATTGATCTTGGCCGGCTTCATTACCTTGCCCGAGGTGTCGCCGCGTACGGCAGGCTCGGTATAGGTGATCTCGCGCACGACGATGGTGGGCAGTTCGATGGAGATCGCGCGGCCTTCGTAGAAGACGACCTCGACGGGCATGCCTTCTTCGAGGTAGTTCAGCGCGTCGCCCATGCTCTCGGCTTCGACTTCGTACTGGTTGTACTCGGCGTCCATGAACACGTACATGGGATCGGCGAAGTAGGAGTACGTGCATTCGCGGCGTTCGAGGATCAGCACCTCGAATTTCTCGTCCGCCTTGTAGACCGATTCGGTGCCCGAGCCGGTCAGGAGGTTCTTGAGCTTGAGCTTGACGACGGCGGCGTTGCGGCCCGACTTGTTGTATTCGGCCTTTTGTACGACGAGGGGATCCTTGCCGACCATGATGACGTTGCCGACGCGCAGTTCCTGAGCGATCTTCATGCTGGAAATCAACCTTAGGGAGGCGACTCTAGTGGCAACCGGCGCCCGCGCCGTAAATGCCATGTAGGGTCTGACAGAAGCCCCTTCGATAGACCCGCCTGGAACGTCTCCGGACGGAAGACGCAGGGGCTAGCAATAAGGAGCCGTAAACAAAAATTGTGCAGCCTACTAGTATAGCGTGGCCGGGCTCGGGCACGCTAGGTTCAGGCGCTGTTTTCCTGCACTTTCTGGCAAAAATCGGCCAATTTCGTGGCCAAATCGGCCTGGGCGCCCAGTGCGTCGCTCCATTGGCGGGCAGCCCGGCGCCAAAGTTGGAAAACCTCCGGGGCGAGCACCTGGGCCAGGAGGTCTCCGAACCGGGCGGCGGCCGTTTCGCCGTTCCACGCGCCTTGTAACGCATGGGCGGCAGCGGGAGCAGGGTAGCGGCGCAGCCATGCGTGGAGCTTATCGACGTGCGCCGCCTCGGCCTGGGGATAGATGTGCCAGACCAGGGGCCGCCCGGCCCATTGGGCACGGACGAACGAGTCTTCGCCGCGTACGAAGTTCAGGTCCGCGCTCCAGAGCAGGCGGTCGTAGTCCGGCTGGGGCAGGAAGGGCATGCGCATCACGCGCAAGTTGCCGCGGACGGCGTCTGGCAGGTAGGGCGCGACGCCCGGGGGGATGGCCAGCACGGTGGGCTCGTTTCCGGCTGCCAGGACATCGGCCAGTGTCGTGGCCGGGGCGTCCGGGTAGCAGAACAGCGTGACCAGCCGTTCTTCCGGGTGCGGCCCGGGCAGCCCGATCCGCTGCAGGAAGGCCGCGCGTTCGCGAGAATCCGCTTGCAGGGCATCCCGCTCGGCGAGCAGCCCGCCCTCGCGCAGCAGCCCCCCGGTCGCCGGCGTGAAGCCGGGGAAGAAGAAGTATTTGCGCAAGCCGCCAGGTTGGGGCGATGGCAGGGCATGGCAGCTTTCGACCCAGTCTTCCGCACTCAGGTATTCCAGGTTGATCCAGACCGGTGGCCGGACCTGGTCGCGCATCCGCTGTACGAACTCCGCCGGAGGGTCGCAGGCAAACGCTTCGATGACCACGTCGCCGGGCATCAGCGGGGGCGCCGGGCGGGTCCAGTGCACCACTTCCAGGCCGTCTGCGTGTTGCGCGGCCCGGCGGGGATCCACGCTCGGCACCAGGCGCGCCACGACGGCCAGGTCATCCACCCACAGCCGCACTTGCCAGCGCCGCTCGAGGTGCAGTTGCCGCGCAAGCCGCCAGCACACGCCGATGTCGCCGTAGTTATCGACGATCCGGCAGAAGATATCGACGCGCATCAGCGGTTTTCCCCGTTCCAAAGGCTGTCATTATCGCCTGCCTGGGCACCGTCGCCAGGCAGCATGCGCCGCGCCAGGTCCAGCCACGCCCGGGCGGCGAACGAGAGATAACGGCCTCGGCGCCAGGCAAAGGCCATGTGCCACCACAGCTGGGGTGCTTCGAGCGGGACGACCGCCAGACGAGAGCGATCGAGCTGGCGGCTGAACAGCTCCGGAAGCAGGGCAACCCCGACGCCGGCGGCCACCATGGACGCCATGAAATCCCACTGGCTGCTGCGGCCGGCAATCCTGGGGGAGAAACCCGCCCGGACGCACGCATCGTGGACGACTTCGTTGAGGACGAAGCCTTCGCCGTAGAAGATGAAGGGCTCGGCGGCGAGTTCCGCCAAGCGTACGCGGCCGCGGTCGGCCCATCGCGACGACGCTGGCACGATCAATTGCAGCGGGAAATTGCATATGGGCAACGTTTCGTACTCGTTCTCGTCGGCCGGCAGCAGCATGGCGCCGATCTCCAGCGTGCCTGCCCGCAGTTCCTCTTCCACCGTACGCGAGCCGCGTTCGAACAGCTTGAGTTCGATCTGGGGGTAGTCGTGGTGGAAGCGGCCCAGCAACGGCGCGAGCAAGTGGTGGGCCAGGGGTGGAATGCCGAGCACGAGTTCGCCGCGTCCCACGTGCTGGACGTCGGCCAGTTCCGCCTGCAATTGCGCATGCAAGGCCAGGAGCTGGCTGCCGCGCTCCAGGACGACGCGGCCGGCATCGGTGGGTTCGAGACGCCGGCCGGCTTTACGCAGTACCGGCGTGCCGACTTCGTCTTCGAGCTGCTTGATCATCTTGCTGACCGTAGGCTGTGTAACGAAGAGCGCCCTGGCCGCGGCCGTGTAGCTCTGGCGGTGGATGACCTCGACGAAGTACCGCAATGTGCGCAGGTCCATTTCATTCCAGAATGGAATTTTAATTATTGATTTTATTCACTTTATATATGGAATGCGCGTGCGTAGAATGCTAGGTGTATACCCTAGGTTTGTTTATGCAAGCTTCTCGTTTCTCCATCCTGACCGCCCGCATTACGCAAGTCCTGGCCTTGGTCGCCGTGTGGTGGGCGGCTGATGAACTGGTGCGCCGGATAGGCTTGCCCATACCGGGTGGCGTGGTGGGACTGTTCGTGGTCCTGGCGCTGTTGCTGAGCGGCAAATTGCCTCTGCACCGCATCGACCAGGGCGCGCGGTGGCTGCTGGCCGACATGCTGGTGTTCTTCGTTCCCGCGGCCGTGGCGATGGTGCGCTATCGCGACCTGCTCGCCAGCGAGGGGCTGAAACTGCTCGCCGTCATTGTGTTGGGGAATGCCTGCGTTATGCTGGCGACTGCCTTGACCGTGGAATGGGCCGTGCGCCGGCGGCGCGTACGGGCCCGTCCGCCCGCCCGTCATGAGGAGGCTGCATGATCGTCGCTTTCTGCCTGTTGGCGACGGTGGTCGTGTATTACCTCAACAAGGGCCTCTACGCTCGCCATCCCAGGCTCTGGACGCACCCGATCCTGCTCACGCCAGCGGCGTTGCTGGCGTTGCTGTTGGTCACCGGCATTCCGCTGGACGAATACACGGCCGACACGCGTGTGCTGCTCTGGTTCCTGGGGCCGGCGACGGTGGCATTTGCCGTGCCGATCTACCAGTACCGGCGGCTGATCCGGGAGCTCTGGCCAGCCTTGGCCCTCGGGACTGCGGTGGGGATGGCGGCAGGAGTGGGAAGCTCGTGGGCGTTGGCCCGGCTGTTCCACCTGGCGCCGGAAGTGGCGCATAGCCTGCTGGTGAGGTCCATTTCCACACCCTTCGCGCTGGCAACCGCCGACAAGCTGGGCGGCAACGCGGATCTGGCCGCGATGTTCGTGATGTTTACCGGGCTGGTCGGCCTGTTGACCGGGGAAGGGATCCTGGCCCTCATGCCGCGCCGCTCGGGTTTGGCCTCCGGCGCATCATACGGGGCCGCGGCCCACGCGCTCGGCACCGCCAGGGCGCGGGAGCTGGGAGAAGAGGCCGGCGTAATAGCCAGCCTGTTGATGATTTTCAGCGGCCTGGCCATGGTGTTGCTGGCCCCGTTGCTGGGCCTATGGCTGGCCTGACAAGAGCCGGCGCCCCGGGGCGGCCGCCGCCGCTCAGCGTCGCTGGTACTGCGTGGCGCCGAACAGGTTTTCCTTGGCGGTGGCGTCTTGCGGCTTGCGCAGGTCGGCCAGTACCTGGACGCCGCGCTGCGCCGCAGGCCGGCTCTGGATTTCGTCGAACCAGCGCTTGACGTTGGGAAAATCGGCCAGGTCCACGCCCTGGTTCGCGTGCGACCGGGTCCAGGGCCAAGTGGCGATGTCGGCGATGGTGTAGGCCCGGCCGGCCAGGAAGGCGTGCTTGGAAAGCTGCTTGTCCATCACGCCGTACAGGCGCCGGGCTTCGTTGGTGTAGCGATTGGTGGCGTATTCGATGCGTTCCGGCGCATACAGCCGGAAGTGGTGGGCCTGGCCGAACATGGGGCCGACGCCGCCCATCTGGAACATCAGCCATTGCAGCGTGGCGTAGCGCTCGCGGTCGGTCTTGCCCAGGAACTTGCCGGTCTTGCCCGCCAAGTAGACCAGGATGGCCCCCGATTCGAACAGCGAGATGGGCTTGCCGTCGGGCCCCTCGGGGTCGACGATGGCGGGGATCCTGTTGTTGGGGCTGATCGCGAGGAATTCTTCCTTGAACTGGTCGCCGGCGCCGATGTTGACGGGCGTCACCTCGTAGGGGAGCTTGCACTCTTCGAGCATGATGTGCACTTTGTGGCCATTGGGCGTGGGCCAGGAGTAGACCTGGATGGGCTGTTGGGCCGGCTTGGTGGTCTTGTCGGTCATGCGGGACTCCGGAAAGAGGGCGAATTGGCTGCGATTATGCGACAAAGACCTCGCCTCGTGGCCTAAAGGCGCATATTCCCAAGGGAATTGCGTAGGCATTTTTGACCACGGCGCACAGCAGATGCATCAATGGCGGGCTGGGCAGGGGAGCGCCGAAGGGAGATAATCCGCGTTTACCCTCAGACGGGCCCGCCACGGTTCGCGGCCCGCCTCGCGTTTATTGGCTCACCCCCTCATGACTCGTCCGCGTTTTCTTCCCGACAATTTCACCCTCAGCCTGATCGTCGTCGTCACGTTGGCGAGCTTTTTTCCCTGCTCCGGACAGGCGGCGGTGGCGTTCGACTGGCTCACCAACGTCGCCATCGGCCTGCTCTTTTTCCTCCATGGGGCCAAACTTTCACGCGAGGCCATCGTGGCCGGCGCCACCCACTGGCGGCTGCACCTGCTGATCTTTGCCTTTACGTTCGTGATGTTTCCCCTGCTGGGGCTGGCCTTCAAGCCGCTGCTGGCGCCGCTCGTGACACCGGACCTGTACCTCGGCATCCTCTTTCTGTGTGCGCTCCCCGCCACCGTCCAATCTGCGATCGCGCTCACTTCCGTGGCACGCGGCAACGTGCCGGCTGCTATTTGCAGCGCCTCGGCATCCAGCCTGCTGGGCATTTTCCTGACCCCGCTACTGGTCAAGTTCCTGATGAGCACGAGCGGCGAATCGGGCGTTTCCTTCGAGGCCGTGGGCAAGATACTGGTGCAGCTGCTGCTGCCGTTCGTGCTCGGTCAGCTCATGCGCCGGTGGATAGGCGGTTGGGTGGCGCGCCATCGCGGCCTAGTCAAGAGCATAGACCAGGGCTCCATCCTGCTGGTCGTGTACACGGCCTTCAGCGAAGCGGTCGTCAGCGGTTTGTGGCATCAGACTTCCTCGGCAACCCTGGCGGGTGTCGTGCTGGTGTGCGCGGTCATTCTTGCCGCGGCGCTGCTGGTTACCACCTGCGTGAGCCGCGCCCTCGGATTTTCGAAGGAAGACGAAATCACCATCGTCTTCTGCGGCTCCAAGAAAAGCCTGGCCACCGGCATCCCGATGGCCAAGGTCCTGCTGTCAAGCAGCACCGCGGGCGCCATCGTGCTGCCTCTCATGATCTTCCACCAGATGCAGCTGATGGTATGTGCCGTGCTGGTTCGGCGCTATGCCAGCCGTCCGGAAGCAGCGCCGGCGGCCGACGCCAAGGCGGCTTGAGCCGGCCGGGCGGGCGGTCAGTGGAAATGGACGGGGGTGGGGTCCACGTCTTCCGGAGGTTCGGCGTGAACCAGTTCCCCCAAGGGGTTGGGAAAGTAGGGCGCGCCGCAATCATCGCAGAATTCCATGGGTAGCAGGCCGGACAGCTTGCGCAGGTCGGTCACGCCCAGCTCGCGCAGCAGGTCGGCGATCAGGTCGATGGCAGGCATGTCCGGATTGTCGTCGTCGCGGCCGAATAGCGGCCACGCGCAGCCGTACAGGACATCGTTGCTGTGCCGCTGGGTGAAGCCGATGCGATACTCTTCGACCTCCGTCTCGCCGCAGGCGGCGATGACCGCACGCAGCTGGTCCGGCTCGAGGTCCAGCGTCGCTTCCAGCCAAGCCACGGAAGCGCGCAGCGAGAGCGGCCGCACCCGCCGGTCGGCTTCGCGGTTGTTGACGTAGTAGGCGTCCGGCAGCAGGCATTCGAAGCCGCATCCCGGCAGCAGGTCCGCGAACAGGGGCGTGGCCTGCGCTACCCATTGCGCCAGGCAGCTTTCCCGCGTCGGGTCCGGCTTGCCGGGGTTTTCTTGCCACCGGAATACCGGCGCCCCCTGGGGTACGGCCACCGCGCCTACCACGTAGCGAGTATCGGCCAGCAGGTTGGCGACTTCGGTTTCGACCGGCGCCGTTCGCGGGAGCGGCAGCTCCAGGGCCTGCGCGCCCAGGCGTGCCAGCCATTGTCGGGTGGCGCTGAACGAGCGTGGCATCTGGTCGATGCTATAGAGGTCCGGCGCCAAGGCCAGCCGGGCTTCGCCGGCCAGGATATGGCCGTGCAGGTGGGCCTGCAGGGCCGCCTGCAGATCGGCGCGGATCGGGCCATGGGGGATGCTGAAACGCGTCCATGCGACGACCGGTGCGACGATCAGCAGGACGTCGTGGTCCTGGCCGTCCTTTTGCAGGGTGATCGATTCGGACAGCGTCTCGGCCTGCTCGACCAGGATCTCGTAGGCGCCGGCGTTGCGTTGGTACAGGGTCTCGAGGGCCGCTTCTATCGTCGCGTCCTGGCCGCCATGCATGAGTTTTTCGAGCAAGGCTGCGAGCTCCCGCTCCCAGAATAGATCTTCGACCCGGCTGCCCGAGCCGTTGAGCGACAGGGACAGCGACACCAGCTTTTCGGCGTCGCGGTTGAGGCGGGAAGAGGATTTGCTGCGGGAACGGGCCATGGATGGGTCAGGATCGGGCTGACAGAAATGATTAGTCTAATCCGCTAGTGTATCTCCCCGGCGCCGGGTGGCTGCGCAGGCGCGGGCCGGCGGCCAGCAATTGGTTGGGAAGCGGCCGCTCGACAAGGCCGGGCAGCTTGGCCACGATGTCCAGCAGCGGGACCAGGGAGACACCGGTTTCCACGCCCATGCTCTCGAACATGTGCACCAGCTCTTCGGTGTTGACGTTGCCGCTGGCACCGGGCGCATAGGGGCATCCGCCCAGTCCTCCCGCCGCAGCGTCGAAGCGGCTCACGCCGGCCTGCCATGCGGCCAGCGCGTTGGCCAAGGCCATGCCCCGGGTGTTGTGCAGGTGGATGGTGAGCGGGGCCGAGGCGGGCAGGCAGGCGGACAGCGATGCGCACAAATCCGCGACCTGCGTGGGATAGGCCATGCCTGTGGTGTCGCACAGCGTAATGCCGGAGGCGCCGGCTTGGGCAAACATCTGGGCCAGGCGGGCGACTTCGGAGGACGGGACCTCGCCCTCGAAAGGGCACCCGAAGGTGGTAGACAAGGACACGTTGCAAGGCACGCCGGCCGCCCGGGCGCGCTCCAGCATGGCAAGCAGTTGCGTCGTGGATTGGTCGCGGGTCATGCGCAGGTTGGCCCGGTTATGGGTCTCGCTGACCGACATCACCAGGTTGAGTTCGTCGGTGCCGCTGTCCAGCGCGCGTTCCATGCCGCGCAGATTGGGGACCAGGCAGGTGTAGACCACGTCGGGCCGGCGCCGGATCCGCTGCATTACGGCTTCGGCGTCGGCCAGCGCGGGAATGGCCCTGGCAGACGTGAAGCTGGTGACCTCGATACGGGCGAAGCCGCAGCCGGACAAGGCATCCACCAGGGCCACCTTGTCGTCAGTGGCGACGAACACCGGTTCGATCTGGAGGCCGTCGCGGGGACCCACTTCATTGATGGCGATTCGTCCGGGACCTGTCTTCATGCGATCACGCCCTTGCCGCGCAACGCGTGCAGCGCCGCATCGTCCAGGCCGGCGCGGCGCAGAACGGCGTCGGTGTGTTCGCCCAGCGTCGGGGCGCGATGACGGATGACCCCGGGACGGGCGGAAAGCTTGGGTACGACGCCGGGCATTTCGACCTTGAGCCCGCTGGCGGCCGTGACTTCCTCGATCATTCCGCGCGCCCGGTAGTGGGGGTCTGCCGCGATGTCGCGCGCCGTGTAGATACGTCCGGCCGGTACATCGGCCTCGCGCAGGGCATCCAGCACGGCAGTGCTGTCCAGCGTGCCGGTCCAGGCGCCGATGGCGGCGTCGAGCTCCTCTGCCCGCTGCGCGCGTCCATCGTTGTGGGCGAGGGCCGGGTCGTCCGCCAGGTCGTCGCGCCCCATGCGGCGCATCAGGCGCACGAAGATGCCGTCGCCATTGGCTGCGATCAGGACGTATTCGCCATCCCCGCACAAGTAGGCGTTCGAAGGAGCAATGCCGGGCAGCGCGCCTCCGGCAGGTTGGCGCACCGCACCGAACACCGAATATTCGGGCAACAGGCTCTCGCTCAGGTTGAACACGCTTTCGTACAGAGCCGTGTCGATCAATTGGCCTTGGCCCCCGCGTGCGTCCCGGTCATAGAGGGCCAGCAGCACGCCCAGGGCGCCATGCAGCCCGGCGATGGTGTCGCCCAGCGACAAGCCGGCGCGCACGGGCGGCCGTCCCGGCTCGCCGGTCAGGTAGCGCAATCCGGCCATGGCCTCGGCAATGGCGGCAAAGCCGGGCTCGTCGCGCTTGACGCCGGTCTGGCCATAGCCGGACACCCGCAGCATGATCAGGCGCGGGTTCATCGCGTGCAGGGCTTCCCAGGACAGGCCCCATTTTTCCATGGTGCCGGGTCGGAAGTTCTCGATCAGCACGTCGGCCTCGGCCGCCAGCTTGCGGACCAGCTCCTGGCCCTCGGCCTGCCGCAGGTCCACGCACACCGACTGCTTGCTGCGCGATTGGGCCTCCCACCATACCGATGTGCCTTCGTGCAGCATGCGCCATTTGCGCAACGGGTCGCCCTGACCAGGGGGTTCGATCTTGATGACTTCGGCCCCGAAATCGGCCAGGGTCCTGGCAGCAAAGGGGCCGGCAATCAGCTGGCCCAGTTCCAGGATGCGGATACCCTCGAGAATCTGGCGTGGCATGGCGTCTCTTGTTTGTCGTCGTGATACGGAGGACGACAGTGTGGACGAAATGCTGCGGTGGGGAAATGGGCGATCGGGCAAACGGGGTTTGTCGAACCGCGAAAGCGGACCGTCCGATGCGGCTAGGCCATATCCGCGCACAGATGCGCCGCCAGCAGGCGTGCCGGTGCGGTGAGCGCCTCCGGCGAGCGTACGCCCAACAGCAGGCTGCGTCGGGCCCAGGGGTCATCCAGCGCGACCAGGACCAGGTCCATCGACTGGGCGTGCGGTGCGGCCGCGATGCGGGGCAGGATGCCTATCCCCATGCCCGTTGCCACCATGCGGCAGATGCCGTCGAAACTGCGGACCTGGATCCGCAGCTTGAGGGGGTGGTCGAGCCGGCTGCTTTCCTCCAGCATCCGGCTCGCCAGCGACGTGGCGTCGGGCAGGCTGACGTACTCGTAGTCCAGCGTGTCGCGGAAGGATACGACACCACGCGCCGCCAGCGAATGGGCGCGCGGGACGATCAACACCAGTTCGTCCTCCCGGTAGGGGTAGGTCACCAGGCCCGGTGCCGGCGTGCGGTCCGCGAAGATGCCCACGTCGGCGCGGTTCTCGGCTATCGACGCCACGATGGCGGAACTGTTCTGTTCCTCGAGTTCGACGCGGATGCCGGGATGCCGCGCCATGAAACCCGCCAGGTCTTCCGGCAGGAACTGCGTGATGGAGGAGGTGTTGGCGGCGATCCGCACCTGCCCCCGGGCGCCGGTGGCGTAGTCCGACATCATGCCGGCCATCCGCTCGACGTCCTGCAGGATGCGCATCGCGTGCTGCAGGCAGGCCTGCCCGGGTCCGGTCAGCTCCACCCCGGAGGCGTGCCGATAGAAGAGGGGGGTCTTGACCGCATCCTCCAGGTCGGCGATGCGGCGGCTGGCCGCGCCCACCGCCAGGTTCAGCCGGCGCGCGCCGGCCGAGATGCTGCCCTGGCGCGCGGTGGCCACGAACAGCGCCAGGGTGACGAGATCGAAGCGCGAAAGATTGATCACGTGGACTCCGCAAATGGCAAGGCCTGCGCCCGCTGCCGCCAGGGCATCGGAGCGCAGGCCTGGTGCGTCGGCCGGCGCGGGGCCCGCGTCTTCAGGCTGCCAGCAACTGGCGCAGCACGAAGGGCAGGATGCCGCCGTGGTTGTAGTAGTCCACCTCGATGGGCGTATCGATGCGCAACAGCAGCGGAACCTGCTTGGTGGTACCGTCCTGGTAGTGGATGGTCAGCGTGACGTCCTGCTGGGGCTTGATGCCGTTCTCCAGGCCAGTGATGTCATAGGTTTCGCGGCCGGTGATGTTCAGGCTCTGGATGCTGTCCGAGCCCTTGAACTGCAGCGGCAGCACGCCCATGCCGACGAGATTGCTGCGATGGATGCGTTCGAAGCTGCGTGCGACGACCGCCTTGACGCCCAGCAGCTGCGTGCCCTTGGCCGCCCAGTCGCGCGACGATCCGGTGCCGTATTCCTCGCCGCCGAAGACCACGGTGGGCGTGCCTTCCGCGATGTACTTCATGGCGGCGTCGTAGATCGACATCTGTTCGCCGCTGGGCTGGTGGATCGTGAAGCCGCCTTCCACGCGGGTGCCGTCGGGGTTGGGCGGGATCATCAGGTTCTTGATGCGCACGTTGGCGAAGGTGCCGCGCATCATGACCTCATGGTTGCCCCGGCGCGAACCGTAGCTGTTGAAGTCCGCCTTCATCACCCCGTTTGCAAGCAGATACTGACCGGCGGGCGAGCTTTCCTTGATCGAGCCGGCAGGCGAGATGTGGTCGGTGGTGATGGAGTCGCCGAACAAGCCCAGCGCGCGGGCGCCCTTGACCACGGCACTGGCTGCACCCGGCTCCATCGCGAAGTCCTCGAAGAAGGGAGGTTCGGCGATGTAGGTGGACTTGGGCCAGGTGTAGACCTGTCCGGCCACGCCCTCGATTTCCTGCCAAAGCTTGCCGGGATTGGTCTTGACCTGGGCGTAGTTGCTCTTGAACGCCTTCGGGTCGAGCGCGTATTTCATCAGTTTTTCGATTTCTGCCTGGGTCGGCCAGATATCGCCCAGGTAGACGTCGCCCTTGGTGCCGCGGCCCACCGGTTCGGTCATCAAGTCGCGCTTCATGGTGCCGGCGATGGCGTAGGCCACGACCAGCGGCGGCGAGGCCAGGAAGTTGGCCTTGATGTTGGGATGGATGCGGGCTTCGAAGTTGCGGTTGCCCGACAGCACCGCGGCGCACACCAGGTCGTTCTTGGTGATGACCTCGTTCAGTTCGGGAGCAAGGTCGCCCGCGTTGCCGATGCAGGTCGTGCAGCCATAGGCTGCGACGCTGAAGCCCAGTTGCTCGAGGTAGGGCAGCAAATCCGTTTTCTCGAGGTACTCGGTGACCACGCGCGACCCGGGGGCAAGCGAGGTCTTGATGTGCGGCTTGACCGTGAGTCCCGCCTTGACGGCCTTCTTGGCCAGCAGCCCGGCAGCCAGCAGCACGCTGGGGTTGGACGTGTTGGTGCAGGACGTGATGGCGGCGATCAGGATGTCGCCGTTTTGCACCGTGATGCCGTTATCGGTCTTGAATTCCTGATCGAGTTTCTCGGCAGGCTGGGAGAAACCGTTCTCGGCCACCGGCTTGCTGAACAGTTCCGTGAAGGTGCGCTTGACGTGGCCGATCTCGATGCGGTCCTGCGGACGCTTGGGCCCGGCCAGCGAGGGCGCGACCGTGGAGAGGTCCAGCGTCAGCAGCTTGGTGTAGACGATGTCCTTGGCGTCGGGTACGCCGAACATCTTCTGGGCACGGTAGTAGGCTTCGAAGGCCTCGATTTCTTCCTTGGTGCGGCCGGTGCCCTTGAAGAAGTCGATGGTGCGTTCATCCACGGGGAAAAAGCCCATCGTGGCACCGTACTCGGGTGCCATGTTGCCGATGGTGGCGCGCTCGGACACGGTCAGGCTGGCCGTGCCGGGGCCACAGAACTCGACGAACTTGCCCACCACTTTTTCGCGGCGCAGCATCTCGGTAATGGTCAGCACCAGGTCGGTGGCGGTCACGCCTTCCCGCAGGCGGCCCTTGAGCTCGACGCCGACGACGTCGGGCGTCAGGATGTAGACCGGTTGGCCCAGCATCGCGGCTTCGGCCTCGATGCCGCCCACGCCCCAGCCGACGACGCCAATGCCGTTGATCATGGTGGTGTGGCTATCGGTGCCCACCAGCGAGTCGGGGTAGTAGACGTTGTCGCGCTTGTGCACGCCGCGGGCCAGGTATTCGAGGTTCACCTGGTGGACGATGCCGAATCCCGGCGGGACGACGCCGAAGGTGTCGAACGCCTGCATGCCCCACTTCATGAACTGGTAGCGCTCGTGGTTGCGCTTGAATTCCAGCTTCATGTTGAGGTCGAGCGCGTTCTTCTTGCCGTATTCGTCGATCATGACGGAGTGGTCGACGACCAGGTCCACCGGAACCAGCGGCTCGATGGCCTTGGCATTCTTGCCCAGCTTGGCCGCGACGTTGCGCATGGCGGCGAGGTCGGCCAGCAGCGGGACGCCCGTGAAATCCTGCAGGACCACGCGCGCCACGACGAAGGGGATTTCGTCTTCGCGCTTGGCGTTGGGTTTCCAGTTGGCTAGCTGCTTGATGTGTTCTTCGGTGACTTTCTTGCCGTCGCAGTTGCGCAACACCGATTCCAGCACGATGCGGATGGAGACCGGCAATCGCTCGACCGCCACGCCCAGGGCCTTGCCCAGCGCCGGGAGGGAATAGTACTGGCCGGATTTGTTGCCGACCTTGAACTCTTTCAGTGTTTTGAACGTGTTGTGCGGCATGATCAGCTCCGAAGGAAAACCGAATAAATCTACCACTTATGGTGCGTCGGTGCGATGTATCGGCTGCGCCAATTTGGGTAGGGGTAGATCCTATGTCTTATATAAGATATAAGACAGTCAAGTTCAAGAAGGTTCCGCGGAATTTTCATTTGAGCGTGGGTTCTTGAGCGGCAGCGGGTGGCGAGGGCAGCGCTTGACCGAGCAATTGCGAGGGAGCGGTCAGCCGGGCGATTGCACGGCTGTCATGGCTTGTGCGATGCGTGGCGGCGCCTTCGGGCGGGCGTACATCCGTTCCAGGTATGCCTTGAGGTTGGAAAAGCCCTCCAGCAATCCGTTTTCGTTGCTCCAGTCCAGGACGTAGGCGGTCACGCAATCAGCGATGCTCATGCGGCGGATTCCGTGAGGACGAGGTCATCGTCGACCAGCACCGGCAATTTTCCGGCGGGGTTCAGGCGGAGAAAGGCAGGACGCCGATGCTCTCCGGCGCGGAGATTGACGGGTACGAACTCGAAGTCCGCGTCCAGCTCTCGAAGGGCCCAGAGCGCGCGCAGTGAACGCGTCGGCCCGAATCCATACAGTTTCATCATCGTGCTCCTCCCCCAAGGCAGATCCTGTCGGCGGGTGTGTATACGTCCTGCCCGTTATACGCGCCGCGACTGTCCCTGGCTAGATGCCTCGACAGCATGACCGGCCGGCGGAGCAGATGGGGTGCTTTAGAATGAACTCATACCGTCATTACGAATCATCATGAGCAATTCCATACGCCTGACCCAGTACAGCCACGGCGCCGGCTGCGGCTGCAAGATCTCGCCCAAGGTCCTGGAGGTGATCCTGGCGGGCAGCGGCGCGCAGAATCTCGACCCCAGGCTGTGGGTGGGCAATGCATCGCGCGACGACGCGGCCGTCTACGGCCTGGACGACGAACGCGGCGTGGTGTCGACCACCGACTTTTTCATGCCCATCGTCGACGATCCGTTCGACTTCGGCCGTATCGCGGCGACCAACGCCATCAGCGACATCTATGCCATGGGCGGCGACCCGCTGCTGGCTATCGCCATCCTGGGCTGGCCGGTCAACCTGCTGCCGCCCGAGGTCGCCCGCGATGTGGTGCGCGGCGGCCGCGCGGCCTGCGACGCAGCGGGCATCCCGCTGGCGGGCGGCCATTCCATCGACGCGCCTGAGCCGATCTTCGGCCTGGCGGTAACGGGGGTGGTCGAGAAGGCCCGGCTCAAGCGCAACGACACTGCGACGGTGGGTTGCAAACTGTACCTGACCAAGCCGTTGGGCATAGGCATCCTGACGACCGCGGAGAAAAAGGCCAGGCTGCGCCCCGAGGACGCGAACCTGGCGCGGGATTGGATGTGCACGCTGAACAAGCCCGGCAGCCGCTTCGGCAGGCTGGCGGGGGTCAAGGCCATGACCGATGTCACGGGCTTCGGCCTGCTCGGCCACTTGGTCGAGATGGCCGATGGCAGCGGCCTCAGTGCCCGCGTCGAATATGGCAAGGTGCCGCGGCTGCCTGGCGTGGACTACTACCTGGCAGAGGGGTGTGTGCCCGGCGGCACGGGCCGTAACTTCGATAGCTATGGCGAGCGCATTGCGCCCATCAGCCAGGACCGGATCGACCTGCTGTGCGACCCCCAGACCAGCGGCGGCTTGCTCGTCGCGGTGGCGCCCGAAGGCGAGGCGGAGTTCCTGGCTGCGGCGACCGAATCCGGGTTGGCGCTCGAGCCTATCGGCGAGTTGATCGAGCGACAGTCTTACGCGGTCGAAGTGGTGTGATGCGCGGCGACATCGACGACTATCGCGCGCTGTTCCTGCGCGGCGTGCCGATGATGGATACGCGCGCGCCCATCGAGTTCGGCAAAGGCGCCTTCCCGGGGGCTGTCAATCTTCCCCTGATGACGGATATCGAACGCCAGAAGGTCGGTACCTGCTACAAGCAGCAGGGCCAGGATGCTGCCATTGCGCTGGGCCACAAGCTGGTCAGCGGCCGGACCAAGGCCGAGCGTATCGCCGCATGGGCGGATTTCGCCCGGGCCCATCCCGATGGATGCCTCTATTGTTTTCGCGGCGGCTTGCGTTCGCAAATCGTGCAGACATGGCTCAAGGAAGAGGCGGGCATTGCGTATCCGCGCGTTGTCGGCGGGTATAAAGCCATGCGCGGTTTCCTGCTGCAGACCATCGAGCAGGCCGTGGCGGAGTGCCGGTTCGTGGTGCTGGGAGGGATGACCGGCACGGGCAAGACGGAAGTGCTGCAGCAGCTGGCCAACGGCCTGGACCTGGAGGCGCATGCCAACCATCGTGGGTCAAGCTTCGGCAAGCATGCCACGGCACAGCCGGCGCAGATCGATTTCGAGAACCGCGTAGCCGTCGACATCCTGAAGAAACGCGATGCCGGGCTGGACCGGTTCGTCCTGGAGGACGAGAGCCATGCCATCGGCAGTTGCAGCGTGCCGCTCAGTCTTTATGAAGGCATGCAGGGCTATCCCATCGTGTGGCTGGAAGACACGCTGGAGAACCGGGTCGAGCGCATATTGCGCGATTACGTCATCGACCTGAGCGCGGAGTTCGTCCAGATCCATGGCCAGGAACAGGGCGGGGCGCAGTTCGGACAGCGCCTGCGGCAGAGCCTGGACAATATCCGCAGGCGGCTGGGCGGAGAGCGGCACCAGCGGTTGGCGGCCATCATGGACGCGGCGCTGGCCGAGCAGGCCCGCAGCGGTGAGGTCCGGGCGCACCGGGCATGGATTGAGGAGCTGCTGGTGGAGTACTACGATCCGATGTATGCCTACCAGCGCAAGGCGAAGGGTTCGCGCATTGTCTTTGCCGGGGACCAGCGGGCGGTGCTCGATTACTTCAGGGCCGATCCGCCGGCGTAGCGGGCGCCGTTTCCGGCCCTCATCCTATATGTGGTGGAGCGCGGCGCTCGGATGTCCACTGCCACAGGAGGTGGACTCCAGCGGGCGATTCATTCAGCTCGAGACAAGGCCGGGCGAGGTGCAGGTCATCATTCAGCGAGTTGATCACGAACCGCGGGCCCATCTCGATGTCGAGACCGATTCCATAATGTAGTACGGGCAGGCAGTACGGCCTTGTTCGATAAGACCGCAGAAGGCTGCATGCCCACCAAGGCTGCCGATATAAGGGTTTCCCCTAGATGTCGATGTGTCGATTCCCGGGCGGTTGGTTCGTCGTAGAGAGACATCCACCCTGATGAAAGGAGAATCCCCATGGCTACTGGAACCGTCCGCTTGCACCGCGTCCTGCGCGCCACCCCAGAACGCGTCTATCGCGCCTTCCTCGAGCCCGATGCGATCGCGAAATGGCTGCCTCCCTATGGATTCACCTGCCAAGTCCATCATATGGACGTGAAGGTGGGCGGCACCTTCAAAATGTCCTTCCGTAACTTCGGCAGCGGCAACAGTCATTCCTTCGGCGGCGAGTATCTCGAACTGGTTCCGTTCGAAAAAATCCGCTACTCGGACCGGTTCGACGATCCGAACCTGCCGGGCGTGATGCATGCGACCATTTCGCTCAAACAGGTTGCTTGCGGTACGGAGCTGGAGATTCTGCAGGAGGGCTTGCCCGAGGTGATCCCGGTCGAGATGTGCTACCTGGGTTGGCAGGAGTGCCTCGCCCAGCTGGCCAAACTGGTCGAGCCGGAAATTCCGGATTGACGTTGCTGGACGAGATCCTTCGCTCCGTGGTCCGCCGTTATCGCCTACCGGCTATGGACCCGGCATCGGTGTCCTTGGAAAACGCAGGTCCGGCGACGTTGCTCGCGGCAACGATCGAGCAGGCCCGCCAGGCGGCGGCGCGAGGCGAAATGCCGGACGCTGCCGTGCAGCGTCATTTCGTCGAAGCACTGTCGCAGATCATTCGAGATGCGCTGCGGGAGGAGTCGGGAGATCCTGCTTTCCAGGCCATGGTGCTTCGGCACCGGGCGGCAGCGGTGCGCGAGTACGCCTCGCTAGTTGCGCACGCCGGCCGGGACCGCCGCGTGGTCGGCGCGGCCGTGAACCGGATCGCGCATCCCGCCAAGCTGCGGCGCCATTTGGCCGGTGAGCGACGCGAGGCGCTGGCTGACTTGCATGCGTCCGCATGCGCGGGGTCCTGGTCGGCCGTCGAGGCGACGGTCAGGGGTCTGCTGGCCATGCCCGATGTCGTGGAGCGACCATCCTTGGTGCGTGACTTGATGGTGTTGCAAGACAGTCCCGCGTTGGCGCGCTTGCTGCGTCTTGAAGCCTTGGTGTCGGACGAGCAGGTGCGCCGGTACCGGGCTCTGTGGGATAGGCATGGCCCTCGATCGGGAAGCCCGACCGCCGTTGCGCAGGGCGTCGCGTCGCAGCGGCGTGGCGCGGCTGTTGAAGCCCTTGCCACCCAGGCCGTGGAAGCACTGGCGCGGCGCCTCGAGCAGGATGAAGGGCGTCAGGGCGTCTATCGCGTCGTGACCGCGATGCACGTACCGGCTTCGCTCGCAGCCAATCGCGAGCGTGCCAAGACCGAGTGGGATGCGGTCTTGCTCAGGCAGGCGAAGACCGTCGGCGATGCACCGGCGTGGGACCTATGCTTGCTGGTCGAGGCCAAGGCCTCCGTGGATGCCGCAACGACGGACTATCCGCGGCTGTTGCGGGGCTTGCGCCTGCTTGCACAGGCGCAAGCAGGCACCGTGTACGCGTTCAAGACTCGGCAAGGGATGGTGTGCCTGCGTGGAGAGTCGCTTAGCGCGCTGCCTACCACCGTGAAGGATCTGACGAGGACGGTACTTTATTGCAGTAATGCGCCGGCCGAAACCGGACCGCGCCTGCTTAGTGCCGCGAGCCGGATGCAGCTCCTGTCGGCACCGGCCAGCCTGGCGTTTGCCGCTGCGCTGATCGACGGCTCGCACGCGGATCCGCGGGATCTCGACTCCATCTGGCGGGAGTTATGGACGTCGCCCCGATGGGCGGCTGTGCTTTGCCAGTACCCGGCGATGCTCCAGGTACGGGAATTGATGGTGCATACCGAAGACCTGTCCGCCGCCGTCGGCGGCACGACAGACGGCGCCGCCGGCAGGGCCTGAGGCCGCGGCTGCGACGAAAAACCTACATACCCTCACGGGTGGGAGAGCAAAATGGTCAGCAAGAACACGATTTGTCTCTGGTACGACGGCACCGCCCTGGAAGCCGCCGAGTTCTATGCCGACACGTTTCCGGACAGTGCGGTGGGAGCCGTTCTTCTTGCGCCCGGCGATTATCCCGCCGGCAAACAGGGCGATGTCTTGACGGTCGAGTTCACCGTCATGGGCATCCCTTGCCTGGGGCTGAACGGCGGGCCCATGGTCAGCCACAATGAGGCGTTCTCGTTCCAGGTCGCAACCGACGACCAGGCGGAAACCGATCGCCTGTGGAGCGCGATCGTCGACAACGGCGGCCAGGAAAGCGTGTGTGGCTGGTGCAAGGACAAATGGGGAATATCGTGGCAGATCACGCCGCGCATTCTGACGGAAGCATTGGCTGATCCCGACCGCGCGACCGCCAAGCGCGTTTTCGATGCCATGATGCAAATGAAAAAGATCGACGTCGCGGCCATCGAGGCAGCGCGGCGCGGCTGACGCCACCTCGCCCCCGAGCGCATTGCTCGGGGGCGAGTGTGGGACGCCGGTCCTCAGTCCTCCCGGCGCAAATGCGGAAACAGGATCACGTCCCGGATACTGGGGCTGTCCGTCAGCAACATGACCAGGCGGTCGATCCCGATTCCGCATCCGGCAGTCGGCGGCATGCCGTATTCGAGCGCCCGGATGTAGTCCGCGTCGTAATACATCGCTTCCTCGTCACCGGCGTCTTTGGCCTCGACCTGCTTGCGGAAGCGCTCCGCCTGGTCCTCGGCGTCGTTCAACTCCGAGAATCCGTTGGCGATTTCGCGTCCCACCATGAAAAGCTCGAAGCGCTCGGTAATCCCCGGCCGCGTATCCGACGCCCGCGCCAGCGGCGACACCTCTACCGGGTAGTCGATGATGTAGGTCGGTTGCCAGAGCTTGGCTTCCGCCGTTTCCTCGAATAGCGCCAGCTGCAGCGCGCCGAGGCCGGCACGGGCCAGCTGCGGGCCTTCCACGTGGGCGCCCAGCTTCTTGAGTTCGGCCCGCAGGAAGGCTTCGTCGCTGAGCTGTTCGCTGGTGTAGCCCGGTTCGGCATACTTGTGGATGGCTTCGGTGATCGTGAGACGGTCGAAGGGTTGCGCGAGGTCCACCTCGCGTCCCTGGTAGGTGAGCTTGGCGCTGCCAGTGGCGTCGATGGCGGCCTGGCGCAGGAGTTGTTCGGTGAAGTCCATGAGCCAGCGGTAGTCGCCGTACGCCGCATAGAACTCCATCATGGTGAATTCGGGGTTGTGGCGGGGGCTGACGCCTTCGTTGCGGAAGTTGCGGTTCAGCTCGAACACCCTTTCGAAACCACCCACGATCAGGCGCTTGAGGTAGAGTTCGGGCGCGATGCGCAGGTACATGGGCATGTCCAGCGCGTTGTGGTGGGTCGTGAAAGGCTTGGCCGCAGCACCGCCGGGGATGACTTGCAGCATGGGCGTCTCGACTTCCAGGAAGCCGGACTCGGCCATGTAGCGGCGCATGGAGGCGATGGCGCGGCTGCGCGCAACGAAGGTGTTGCGCGTGGCTTCCGTCATGATGAGGTCGACGTAGCGCTGGCGGTAGCGCAATTCCTGGTCGGCAATGCCATGGAACTTGTCGGGCAGGGGACGCAGGGACTTGGTGAGCAGGCGCAGTTCGCTGGCCTGGACCGACAGTTCTCCCTTGTTCGTCTTGAAGACCTTGCCGCGTACGCCGATGATGTCGCCAATGTCCCAGTGCTTGAAGGCGTCGTAAACCTGTTCCCCCAGCAATTCCTTGCTCAGGTAGATCTGGATGCGGCCGGTGGCGTCCTGCAGGGTGGCGAAGCTGGCCTTGCCCAACACGCGCTTGAGCATCATGCGGCCAGCCACGCTGGCCTGGATGTCGGCGGTATCGAGCGCTTCCTTTTCCTGCTGGTCGTAGAGCTCGTGCAGCCTGGCCGCGCGATCGGCGGGAACGAAGTCGTTGGGGAAGGCCGGCCCGGCCTCGCGCAGGCGGGCGAGCTTGGCGCGCCGTTCGGCGATGATCTGGTTTTCGTCTTGCGCGGGTTCGGTGCCGGTGGGCCGGTTGTCGGTCATGATGGTATCGGATCAGTAGTCTCGGATGTCGTCGAGTTCGGTCTGGCCGAAGTCGTCGCGTTCCAGGTAGTCGAGGATGCGGGCAGCCACGTCGGCGGGCGCGGCGAGCTGGCCGCTGCGGTGGAGCGCCTTGAAATCTTCCACCGCGGGGAAGGCGTCGGGCAGGGTGGCGCGGATGGCCGCCTGCATGGGCGTGTCGATCACGCCGGGCGCGAGCGCCGCGATGCGCAGCCCGGAGCCTTGCTGTTCCAGCTTGACGGTGCGCGTGTACATGTCGAGCGCTGCCTTGGTCGCGCAATACACGCTCCAGCCCGGCATGGGCCGGCGGCCGGCGCCGGACGAAATGTTCAGCACGCGCCGGTCCGCCGTGGACGGCGCCGACGACAGCAGGGCGGCCGTGAGCAGCATGGCGGCCGCGACATTCACGTGCAGGGCGTGGGCGACGGCCGCCGCATCCAGCGTGGCCGCGGGCGTGATCGGTTCTACCGTGCCGGCATTGTTGATCAACCGGTAGCGGCGAGCGCCGCCGGGCAGTTCGCTGAACAGGCCCTGCGCCACCGCTTCGGTGGCTACCGGATCGGCCAGGTCGACCGTGTAGTGCCTGTGCGCGCATTGATGCTCGCGTGCATGCTGGGCCAGCAGCGCAGGCTCGGTGCGCGACAGCGTGACCAGCAGCGTTCCGGGCCGGCAGGCGGCCAGCGCCAGCGCAGCGCCGAGGCCGCGTGAGGCCCCGCTTACGATCACGATGGTCTCGCTCATGTCGTCTTGCTCCCTAGGGTCAGACGCCGTGTTTCAGGCTGGCTTCGATGAAGGGATCGAGGTCGCCGTCCAGTACCTTCTGGGTATTGGAAATCTCGACGTTGGTGCGCAGGTCCTTGATCCGGCTCTGGTCCAGCACGTAGGAACGGATCTGGTGGCCCCAGCCCACGTCGGTCTTGGAGTCTTCCAGTTTCTGCTGTTCGGCCATGCGCTTGCGCATTTCGAGTTCGAACAGCTTGGACTTCAGCATTTGCATGGCCTCGGCCCGGTTGCGGTGCTGCGAACGGTCGTTCTGGCACTGCACGACGATGCCGGTGGGGATATGGGTCATGCGCACGGCCGAGTCGGTCTTGTTGATGTGCTGGCCACCCGCGCCCGAGGCGCGGAAGGTATCGACCCGGATGTCGGCGGGATTGACCTCGACTTCGAAGGAGTCGTCCACTTCCGGGTAGACGAATACGCTGGCGAAGGAGGTGTGGCGGCCACCCGACGAGTCGAACGGGCTCTTGCGGACCAGGCGGTGCACGCCGGTCTCGGTGCGCAGGTAGCCGAAGGCGTATTCACCTTCGATCTTGATGGTGGCGGACTTGATCCCGGCGACTTCGCCTTCGGACTCTTCGAGTACCTCGGCCTTGAAGCCCTTGCGCTCGGCGTACTTCAGGTACTGCCGCAGCAGCATCGAGGCCCAGTCCTGGGCTTCGGTGCCGCCGGCGCCGGCCTGGATGTCCAGGAAGCAGTTGAGCGGGTCGGCCGGATTGGAGAACATGCGGCGGAATTCCAGGCCGTCTACTTTTTCCTCGATGCCCTGGGCATCGCCGGCGATGGATTCGAGCGTGGCATCGTCATTGTCGGCGGCCGCCATCTCGAACAGCTCGGAGGCGTCGCGCAGGGACGATTCGATGTCATGGATCGTCAGGACGACGGCTTCCAGCGCCTTCTTTTCCCGGCCCAGGTCCTGGGCGTGCTTGGGGTCGTTCCAGACCTCGGGGTTTTCTAGTTCGGCGTTGACGACTTGCAGGCGTTCATCTTTGGCATCGTAGTCAAAGATACCTCCGTAGGGCCTGCGTGCGCGCGGAGAGGTCCTGAAGTTGGGCGTCGAGTTGGTTGAGGCGTTCTGCTTCCATGCTGAATTCCAGGTGATTTTTTCGCGTAACCCGAAATTTTAACGTACTTATGTCATTGGACGCCGGGATGGCGCGCGCCTCAGGCCGCCGATTCCCGCGCGTGTTCGATCACCAGCTGCACCGACACCATGCCGTTCCAGTTGTTCAGTGCCAGTCGGTAGGCCAGGTCGGCGGCCGTCGGCAAAGCGTCGGCGCGGCCGAACCAGATCGCGTCGAAGCGTTGGTGCCCGCGCTCGAGCGCCAGCTTCAGGTGCTTCTCGCCCACCAGGCGCTGGCTGCGCACGATGAAGGAGTCGACGAATACCGGTGCGGGAAAGCCGGCGCCCCATACCTGCTGGTCGAGCAGGGTCGCGACGTCGGCATTGGCAAAATCCGCTTCGAGCGAACCGTCGGTTTCCAGGGCCGGCTCGAAGCGGCTGCGGCCGGTCAGCTCTCGTACCGCCGCATCGAAGGCCGGCACGAAGGCGGGGAAGTCGGCTTCGTGCAGCGTCAGGCCGGCGGCCATCGCATGGCCGCCGAACTTGCGGATCAGGTTCGGGTAGCGCTTGGACACCAGGTCCAGGACGTCGCGCAGGTGCACATCGGGCACCGAGCGGCCCGAGCCGCGCAGTTCGCCGTCTCCGGCGGGGGCAAAGGCCAGCGTGGGGCACCAGAAGCGGTCCTTCAGGCGCGAGGCCACAAGTCCCACCACGCCCTGATGCCAGGAGGCGTCGAACACGCACAGGCTGGCCGAGGGTGTGGTCTGCAAGGCGTCCAGGGAGGCCATGGCCTGGTCCCGCATGCCGGCTTCGATCTCGCGGCGTTCGCGATTGATCGCATCCAGCTCGCGCGCCAGTTTCAGGGCTTCGTCTTCGTCGTCGGTGAGCAGGCAGCGTATGCCCAGGCTCATGTCGGCCAGGCGCCCGGCCGCGTTGATGCGCGGGCCCAGGGCGAAGCCCAGGTCGAAGGTGCTGGCTTCACGCGGGTTGCGCGCGGCAACCGCGAACAAGGCGCGCAGGCCGGCTTGCATGCGGCCGGCGCGTATGCGCTTGAGCCCCTGGGCCACCAGGAGCCGGTTGTTGGCGTCGAGCCGCACCACGTCGGCCACCGTGCCCAGGGCCACGAGGTCGGTCAGGGCGTCGAGGCGGGGGCCGTTGTCGGCGCCGAAGACGCCGCGCCTGCGCAGTTCGGCGCGCAGCGCCAGCAGGAGGTAGAAAATGACGCCGACGCCCGCAAGGTGCTTGGATGGAAAACCGCAGCCGGGCTGGTTGGGGTTGACGATGGCCAGGGCTTCGGGAAGCCGGTCGCCGGGCAGGTGATGGTCGGTGATTACGACTTGCATGCCGGCCAGGCGGGCGGCTTCCACGCCTTCGATGCTGGCAATGCCGTTATCGACCGTAATAAGGAGGTCGGGCTTGCCGGCCGGATGCGCGCATGCGAGTGCAACCACGGCGGGCGACAGTCCATAGCCGGTCTCGAAACGGTTCGGCACCAGAAAGTCGACGATGGCGCCCATGGCCCGCAAGCCGCGCACGGCGACCGCGCACGCGGTGGCGCCGTCGCAATCGTAGTCGGCGACGATCAGCAGCCGTTTGCGGGCTGCGATGGAATCGGCAAGCAGGACGGCCGCGTGGCCGGCATGGGTCAGCAGCGATGGGGCGAGCATGGCCGACCAGTCGGGAGCCGTGTCCCGGGGGGACGAGACGCCGCGGGCCGCCCAGAGGCGGGCCAGCAGCGGATGGATGCCGGCCATCTCCAGGCGGCGCCTGGCAGCCGGATCGGGTTGGCGGGTCAGGATTCTCGGGGCAACCACCAGCGTTTCCAATCGTGTCGTGTTCGGGGCAGCCAGCGCAGCAGTGCAGGCCGCCGTTCGATGTGCAAGGTCACCAGTCGTTCGCGGCCTGGCAGTACCAGCGTGAGCTGTCGCAGTTGGCCCTTCTGCAGGGCCTCGTCCACCGGGCGGAACCAGTCGCGTTCCAGCCGCGCGGCAGCATCGAGCCAGGCTCGCCAGTCGTCGGTGCGTTCGGGTAGGGACAGGTCGGGGAGTTCCACCAGTGCCCCGGGCAGCGCGTCGGCCTTGGCCGCGGCGGCGGACGTCCAGCCAAGTCCGTCGCGTTCGGCCAGGTTGTGCAACCATTGCGCGCCGGCAGCGAGCCGGGCAGGGCGGCCGTCGGGCCAAGCGGGCTGCCACGGACGCGCCCCGCCGTACAGCCACAAGGCGTTGATAGGCGGTTCGCCGCGTGCCTCGCGCGCCTGGTTGACTGGCGCCTCGTGCCAGGCCATTTGGATTTCGTTGACCAGCTTGCGCCAAGGACGGGCGTCGGCAGTGCGTGGCCACCACGATTCGAGCGCGGCGCCGGTCACGGCTTCCGGCGTGCCGGTATGCTGCGCGATGCCGGCCGGCACGTTCAGTTTCCATCGGCCCGGGCCGACCGCCTCGGCCGATGCACTGTGGCTTGCCAAGGTGGAACGGGCCGCTGCGAGCAGGGCGTCGCTTTCGGCCTGGGTGGCGCCCAGGCCGCCAGGATCGGTCAGCACGGGGCCGTCGCGCCCGATCTGGATGTGGGCGAGGTCGGCCAGCCATACGGGCTGATCGGGCTCGGGGCTCCGTACCAGCAGGGGCGCGATACCGCGGCCATATTTGCCGTCGGGCGGACGGTAGCCTGCCCTATGCAGCCACCAGAATTCTCGAGCCGTGCAGCCGGCCACGAAGGGATCGAACGATTGTTCGGCCGGCGCCGCGGCGCCGAGCCAGGCGTGCAGGATACGCGTGGCGGGCTCGCCGGCGAGTTGCCGTGCGAGTTCCGGCGCGATGGCGGCTTCGGTCAGCAGGCCGGGCAGCAGCAAGGTCAACGAGGATCGGGAGGCGGGCACGGTCGCAAAGTTTCGAGAGGCGCCCCGGGTGTCGAGGCCACGGCCGGTATTGTAGGGGTTCGGCCGGCAAGGCCGTGGCCGTGTCGTTCTGCCATAATACGCGCGTGCTCAAGATACCCTACGAATTCTGGATAGGCTGGCGCTATACGCGCGCCGGCCGCGGGCGGCGACGAGATCGCTTCATTTCCTTCATTGCCGCCAGTTCGATGGCAGGCATAGGCCTGGGCGTGGCCGCACTGATCATCGTGCTGTCCGTCATGAATGGTTTCCAGAAGGAAGTGCGCGACCGCATGCTCTCGGTGCTGCCGCACATCGAGCTGTATCCCGTCGGCGGCGAACGCGGTGCCGCGCTGGCGAGCTGGCGCGAATTGACCGCCACCGCGAAGAAGAATCCCGAAGTCCTGGCTGGCGCGCCTTATGTGGCGGCCCAGGCCATGATCGCCCGTAACCAGGTGTTGCGGGGCGTGCAGGTGCGGGGGGTCGAGCCCCAGGCCGAACGCTCCGTTTCCGACGTGGCCAGCCACATGGTGGCCGGGTCCCTCGATGCCTTGACGCCCGGCAGTTATGGCGTGGTGCTGGGGCGCGCGCTGGCCCAGGGGCTGGGCGTGGGCCTGGGCGATCCCATCCTGATGCTTGCGCCGCAGGGGTCGGTGACGCCGGCTGGCTTCACCCCCCGCATGCGGCAGTTCACGGTGGCGGGTATTTTCGAGGTCGGCCACTACGAGTACGACTCCAGCCTGGCCTTCCTGAACGTCGATGACGCTGCGCGCCTGTTCCGGGACAGCGGCATAGGCGGGGTACGGCTGCGCATCGCCGACATGCAGGAGGCGCCGCTGGTAGCCCGCGAGCTGGCGCAGTCGCTGCCGCCCAACATCGCAGCGGCGGACTGGTCTCGCAACAACCGTACCTGGTTCGCTGCCGTACAGACCGAAAAACGCATGATGTTCCTGATCCTGGCGCTGATCATCGCGGTGGCGGCGTTCAACCTGCTGTCGTCGCTGGTCATGGCGGTCAACGACAAGCAGGCGGATATCGCGATCTTGCGTACGCTGGGGGCCACGCCTGGCGAAATCGCGCGCATTTTCGTGGTGCAGGGGGCGCTGATCGGCGTGATCGGGACCTTGCTCGGCGTGGCCGGCGGCGCGCTGGTCGCGACCAATATCGATGTCATCGTGCCCGCCATCGAGCACGCGCTGGGCATCCAGTTCCTGCCGAAGGACATCTACCTGATTACCGAGCTGCCGTCAGATCCACGCCTCTCCGATATCGTTACCGTCGGCGTGACCTCGCTGGTGCTGTCGTTCCTGGCTACCTTGTATCCCAGCTGGCGCGCGTCGCGCCTGCAACCGGCGGAGGTGCTGCGCCATGACTGATCGCCGCATCGTGCTGGAAGGGCGGGGCATCTCCAAGGTCTATGCCGAAGGTACCGAGCAGGTCACCGTGCTGCGGGGCGTGGACCTGCAAGTGCGACAGGGCGAAATGGTGGCTCTGGTCGGCGCGTCCGGATCGGGCAAGAGCACCTTGCTCCATGTGCTGGGGCTGCTCGACCGGCCCACCTCGGGCGAAGTACGGCTCGATGGCAACCCGGTGGCCGGTTTCAATGAAAAGCAGCGCAGCCTGGCGCGCAACCGCAGTCTAGGCTTCGTCTACCAGTTCCATCACCTGTTGGCCGAGTTCTCCGCGCTCGACAACGTCGCCATGCCGTTGGTGGTGCGCCGCATGGACCGCAGCCAGGCGCGCAAGGCTGCCGCGGAAATGCTGGAACAGGTGGGGCTCGCGGCCCGGGCGGCTCACCATCCCGGCCAGTTGTCCGGCGGCGAGCGCCAACGCGTGGCCTTGGCCCGGGCGCTGGTTACGCGGCCGCTGTGCGTGTTGGCCGACGAGCCCACCGGCAATCTCGACCGCCATACCGCGCGCGATGTGTTCGGCTTGCTCAAACGCTTGAACCAGCAATTGCAGATGGCCTTCGTGATCGTGACCCATGATGCCGAACTGGCGGCCTTGGCCGACAGGCAACTGCGCATGGCGGACGGCGTGCTGGCCGAGGAAACCCACGGCCCGGGCACCGCCTCTGCCTGAAATCCAGGTCGACGCGGGCAGCGGCTAGGCTACGGCCGGCCCTGGGGCATGGGCACGCCGCGAGGGAATCGGCGGTAAAGTTGGCATCATGCTGATCGATACCCATTGCCATCTCGATGCGGCCGAGTTCGACCCCGACCGCGCCCAGGTCGCCGAACAAGCGTGCCGTGCGGGGGTAGGCGCCATCGTCATCCCCGCGATCGCGCATAGCAATTTTTCCGTGGTCCGCGACCTGGCCCATCGCATTCCCGGCGGCACCTATGCGCTGGGTATCCATCCTTTGTTCGTGCGGCAGTCCGGCGACGCCGACCTGGATCGATTGCGCGATGCCGTCCAGGCCGCCCTGCCGGATCCCCGATTCGTGGCCATAGGCGAAATCGGCCTGGACTTCTTCGTCGCCGAGATTGCCAGCGGCCCGCAACGCGAGCGGCAAGAGCATTTCTACCAGGCGCAGCTCAAGCTGGCGGCGGAGTTCGGGCTGCCGGTGCTGCTGCACGTGCGCCGTTCCCAGGACGTATTGCTGAAGTACCTGCGCCGCATCGACGTGGCGGGCGGCATTGCGCATGCCTTCAACGGCAGCCGGCAGCAAGCCGATCAATTCGTGCAACGCGGGTTTGCACTGGGCATGGGCGGAGAGATGACGTACGAACGCTCCCGCAATATCCGGCGCCTGGCCACGGGCCTCGATTTATCGGCCCTGGTGCTGGAAACCGATGCGCCGGACATTCCGCCCGCATGGCTGCCGCGCGACTGCCGCCGCAACGCACCGGCCGAATTGCCGCGCATGGCCCAGGTGCTGGCCGAGTTGCGCGGGGTGACGGTCGACGAGGTGGCCGCCGCCACGTCCGAGAATGCGCGGCGCGTCCTGCCGCGGCTGGCGGCGGCGCTGTCCCTGGCCTGATCCGAAGCCTGCGTCCGCAGTGCCGTGCCCGGGGTGCGGACATGGATGGAATCGTCCTCACCCGGGCTGCGCGCCTGGGCCTGCCTGCGTACCATCTGGCCCTCTGCTGAGGGGGAGGCATGTGGCGTTTGGCGTTGGTGGCATTTGTGCTGGGTACGGCGTGGGTACACGTCCTGCCCGCGGTGCCGCGCGCCGGCTGGACGGCGGTGGGGGCCGGCGCCTTACTGCTGGCGCTCGGTGCCGCATGGCGGCGGGGGCGGGGAGTGTGGCGCGGGCCGGCGGGCCTGGCCGTGGTCCTGGCCATGGCGGGCATGGTGGCCGGCACGGGGCTCGCATTGGTCCGCATCGATCTGCGGCTACAGGATGCCTTGTCACCGGAACGCGAGAACCGTCCGATCGAGCTCGATTACCTGGTGACCAGTCTGTCCACCGCCACAGGCCGCGGCCAGCGGTTCCAGGCCGAGTTGCTGGCGCCGCCGCCCGGCGTCCCCCGGCGCGTGCAATTGGCCTGGTACGGTAAGGCGGCCGAGGTGGTGCCGGGCGAAATCTGGCGTGCGAGCGTCGTGCTCAAGCGCCCGCACGGCAACCTCAATCCCCATGGTTTCGACTACGAGGCCTACCTGTTCGAGCACGGCATCCGGGCCACCGGTTCCGTACGCGGCCGGCCTCGGCGACTGGGACAAGGCTCCGGTTTCGGCGTGCTCGTGCAGCGCGCACGGCATGACAGCCGCGCCGTCTTGCGGGAGATCCTGGGGGGCAAGCGGTATGGCCCCGTGCTGACGGCCTTGGCCATGGGCGACCAGGCAGGGGTGGACAAGCGCGACTGGGAAACTTTCAGCCGCGCGGGCATCACGCACCTGGTTTCCATCAGTGGATTGCACGTGACCATGCTGGCGGCGCTCGCGGGGTGGATCGTGCTGCAAGGCTGGAAATGCTGTAGCTGGCGCGGCACCCGCCTCGCCGAGCGCAACCCGGCGCAGGTGGCGGCCGCGGCGGCGGCACTCGTCGTGGCATGGTTGTACTGCCTGCTCGCGGGCTGGGGCGTGCCTGCGCAGCGTACCTTCTTCATGTTGTCCGTGATCGGGCTGGCCGCGATGCTTCGGTTGCCCCTGTCCGGATCGCGCGTGCTGGCGGTGGCGGCAGCGCTGGTATGCGCGCTCGATCCCTGGGCGCCGCTGGCGACCGGCTTCTGGCTGTCGTTCGGCGCGGTAGCGCTGCTGGTGCTGGCAGGCAGCGGGCGATGGCGCTGGCGCGAAGCGGGCGATCTCCCATGGCGGACGGGCCTGGCCGCATCGCTGCGGGAAGGTGCCCGCGCGCAGGTGGTGCTGACGGTAGGGCTGTTGCCGGCGCTGGGCTTGATGTTCCAGCAGATATCGCTGGTGTCGCCCTTGGCCAATGCGCTGGCCATCCCGGTAGTCAGCCTGTTGGTGACCCCGCTGGCGCTGGCAGCGCTTGCACTGGCTATGGTGCCAGGGCTCTCCGGCATCGCCGCCGCGTCGGCGTCCCTGGCCCATGCCGTGTTCGCCGTGCTGATGCAGCCCGTGCAGTGGCTGGCCCATGCACAGTTCGCTGCCCATGCGCTGGCCGCGCCGCCATGGCCGCTGGTGGCGCTCGGCCTGGCGGGCGTGGCCTGGGCGATGCAGCCGCGCGGGCTGCCTTGCCGTTGGCTGGCCCTGGTGCTGCTGACGCCGATGCTGGCCTATCGGCCGGCACGGCCAGAACACGGCGCGTGGCAAATGACCATGCTGGATGTGGGGCAGGGCAGCGCCATTGTGGTGGAAACCTCGCATACGACCTTGCTTTTCGATACGGGGCCTCCCTATGGCGACCACGCCGACGCCGGCTCGCGCGTGATCTGGCCGTATCTGCGGGCACGCGGCATACGCCGGCTCGATGAGCTGGTGGTCTCGCATGCCGACGTCGACCATGCGGGCGGATTGCGTTCGTTGCTGGCTGCGGTGCCGGTGGGCCGCGTGCATGCGTCGTACGATCTCGCGCTCCGCGAGCCCGGCATGCCGACCTCGTCGCGTTGCGCCGATGGCCAGCGGTGGACGCGGGACGGGGTGGAATTTTCGTTCGTCCATCCCGCGCGGGCGGAGGAGCACGAGACACCGGCGCCCGAGCGCAACGGGAACAGTTGTGTCCTGCTTCTGCGTGGCCAGCACCACAGCGCCCTGTTGACTGGCGACATTGGGAAGACGGAAGAAGCCAGATTGGCACGGCGCGGGGCAATCGCGGTCGACGTGCTCGCCGTGCCGCATCACGGTTCGCGCCATTCATCGAGCGGTGCACTGGTTGCGGCCACGTCGGCCGCCCATGCCGTGGCCCAGGCCGGCTACCTGAATCGCTATCGCCATCCGCATCCGCAGATCGTGCGGCGGTGGCAGCGCGCCGGAACCATCTTCCACCGCACCGACCGGCACGGCGCGGTGGTGTTCAGTTCGGATAGCCATGGGCTGACCGTCGAACGAGAGCGGGACGCGCGCCGCCGCTACTGGCATGCGTCGGCGTCGTAGTGCGCGCTATGTCTCACGTACGGCCGTTGGCCCAGTGGGGCTGGCTACAATCCTCGTACTTCGCTCCGCAAGGGATGCTTTCTCCATGAACTCCTATGCTTCGTCCGGCACCTCCCAGCCACGCCTGGACTTCGTGTCCTGCCTGAGCCCCGCAGGCCTGCACCGCATGGCGTACTGGGAGTGGGGAGACCCCGATAACGATCAAGTGCTGCTATGTGTCCACGGGCTGACACGTACGGGGCGCGACTTCGATGCCCTGGCGCGCCGCATGGCCGGCCGCTATCGCGTGGTATGTCCCGATGTGGTGGGCCGCGGACGCTCGGACTGGTTGGCCAATCCCGCCTATTACGCCATGCCTCAGTACATAGCCGATATGATGCCGCTGCTGGCGCGCCTGCAGCCGCGGATCCTGCATTGGTTCGGCACCTCCATGGGCGGTCTGATAGGCATGGCGCTGGCCGGGCTGCAGGCGTCGCCCATCGACAAGCTGGTATTGAACGATGTCGGTCCGCGCCTGGAGTGGGAAGCGCTGACCCGGATCGGACAGTACCTGGGCAAGGCGCCGGCGTTCCGCAGCTTCGAGGAAGCCAAGGCCTACGTCAGGACGGTCAGCGCCTCGTTCGGCGATCATACCGAGGATCAATGGAGCGAGCTGACCCGCAACGTGGTGCGCCAGGCAGACGGCCCAGAGGGCTCGTGGACCATGCATTACGATCCCGCCATCGCCCAGTCTTTCCAGACCCTCGACCCGGCCATGGCGATTGCTGCCGAAGCCGCGCTATGGCAGGTCTACGACAGCATTGCATGTCCGATATTGGTGGTGCGCGGTGAGCGCTCCGACCTGCTGAGCGAGGACACGGTCGAGCAGATGCTTATCCGCAACCCGCGCGCGCGCCGGGCGGACATCCCGGGAGTCGGCCACGCTCCCACGTTCATGACGCCGTACCAGCTCGATATCGCCGAGGATTTCCTGTGTCGCAGCTAGGTGGCCAGGATGTTTGCCGCGTGGTCGATCCCGGGCGGTGGGCGGCCGGCCAAACCGGGGCCCGCGGGCCGGCACCGGCACGGGCCGGGGCTGCTATGCTTGCGGCTCCGAATCTGCTTGAACTACGAGGAAACCCATGAGCATCGAGCGCTTCAGCGTCGGCAAACGCATGTCCGAAATGGTCGTCCACGGCGGCGTCGCCTATCTGGCCGGTCAAGTGGCCGAGGATCCCAGCCAGGACGCCGCCGGCCAGACGCGGCAGGTACTGGCCGCCATCGACAAACTGCTGGCCGCTGCCGGTACGGACAAGACCCGAATCCTGCGTGCCCAGATCTTCCTGGCCGATATTGCCGACTTCGCCGCCATGAATTCGGTCTGGGATGCCTGGGTGCCGGCCGGCAACACGCCGGCGCGCGCCACGGTCGAGGCCAAGCTGGCCGCGCCCGAATACAAGGTCGAGATCGTCGTTACTGCCGCGGTGTGACGGCATGCAGCGTCAGCCGGCGCCGAGCCGCCAGCTGACGCCGGCGAGCAGGGTGTATCGTCACGCCCCTAGCCGGCCTGGGTCCCCGAGCGGGTCCTGCCGGTAGTACTGCACGAGCAGCCCGTACCACTCCGGCATCGCCGCCCGCAGCGGCCCGGGATGGACGAAGAAGGCTTCGGAGCTGACCGCAAAGAATTCCGCGGTATCGGTGGCCGCATAGGGGTCGATGGGCAATTGCGCATACCACGGGTCGGCTTCTTCGGACTCCGGGTCCACGTCGGGCGGGATGGCCGCCTCGATGGTCTCCAGTTGCTGCAATAGCGACTCGTAGCTGGCCTCCAGTACGCGGCGCCACAGCCGGGGGGTGATGTCGGGGTGGGCATGCAGGCTCGGCATGCCGTCGGCCTGTCCGAATTGCAGGTCCAGCTTGTGTGCGAATTCGTGGATCACGACGTTGAAGCCCTCGGGACGCTCCCCGCCCGGGCCGGCGTCCTCCCACGACAGCACGACGGGCCCCCCCTCCCAGGCTTCGCCGGCGGCTTCTTCGATATATTCGTGGACGATGCCATCCTCATCCATGTCGGTACGGGGAATCAGAAAACCGCTCGGATAGACGATGACTTCCGTCCACCCCTCGTAGAGCCCCGGGTCCAGGTACAGGATGGGCAGACAGGCCTGCGCGGCGATGGACAGCCGGATTTCATCGGTCAGGACTTGGCCGCCCGCACCCGTCATTGCCTTGCTGGCCAGGAACCAGGCGACCCGGGCCTGCAACGCGGTCCGTTCGTCGTCATTGAGCCGCGCGAGGAAAGCATGCGAGGCCAGCGTTTGGGTCCATAATTCCGGATTGATGCGTGCCTGCATCTGCGCGACGCGGCTTTTCGAGGCGCCGCGGGCCAACAGCCATCCCAACATACAATGAATTTCCCTGGGTGGATATGCGACTAGAGTATCGCGCCGGCGCTCTTGCATGGCCGATGCAACGTAAAGTGTAAGACGATGAACGAACCCGCCCTAGATGCCTCCGGCGAACTTTCCGCAGTTTTCGACTCTGCCTGGCAAGAGGCTGCCAATGCCGGCCTGTCGGAACGGGCCCGGGAGGAGCTGCGCAAGGCGCTCGAGTGGTCGCTGCCGCGCTATGCACGCGAACCGGCCGTCGCCGAAGGCGAGACCTGGGCCGAACATGCTGCCGGGGTAGTGGCGATTCTCGCCGGCATGCAGGTGGACGGGCATACCCGCATGGCGACCCTGCTGGCCAACGCCGTGGGCGACCGCGAGGTCAATAGCAATCCGCATAAGGATCCGGTCACGCTGCAGTTCGGGACCGAGATCGGCCGGCTGGTGCACGGCTACCGGGCGCTGCTGCGCCTGGGGCAGGTCACGCGCGACGCCAGTGACGCTTCGGCCGGGAGCGGCGCGCAGGCGGAAATGCTGCGCAAGATGCTGCTGGCCATGGCGGCCGACCTGCGCATCGTCCTTATGCGGCTGGCCTCGCGCCTGCAGACGCTGCGCTGGCACGCCCAGCACAAAGTGCCGCTGCCGGAGGCCCTGGCGCGTGAAACGCTGGAGTTGTATGCGCCGCTGGCCAACCGGCTGGGCATCTGGCAGGTCAAGTGGGAAATGGAGGATCTGGCCTTCCGCTTCCTCGAACCGGTGCGCTACAAGGAAATCGCCGGCCTGCTGGAAGAAAAACGGACGGAACGCGAAGCCTTCATCGCGGACGCCATCGCACGGGTGCGCCAGGCGCTGGAGGGTGCCGGCATCGCGGCCGACGTGACCGGCCGTCCCAAGCACATCTACAGCATCTGGAACAAGATGCGCAACCGCCGCCTGAGCTTCTCGGATCTCTATGACCTGCGGGCGCTGCGCATTATCGTCGACGACATCCGTACCTGCTATACGGTACTGGGACTGGTCCACCATCTCTGGACGCCGGTGCCCAACGAGTTCGACGACTACATCTCCCGGCCCAAGCCCAACGGCTATCGCTCGCTCCATACCGTGGTTTACGACCATGACGGGCGGCCGTTCGAGGTACAGATCCGCACGCGTGAAATGCATCAGTTCGCGGAGTTCGGCATGGCCGCGCACTGGCGTTACAAGGAGGCTGGCGCCAAGGGCGGCCAGGTCAGCGCCGATTCCGAGTACGACCGCAAGCTGAGCTGGATACGGCAATTGTTGGCGTGGAAGGCCGATGTCCAGGTCGACGACGAGCTTGGACCGGCGGCGCTGAACTCGCTGGCCGACAACATCTATGTGCTGACGCCGCAGGCGCGGGTGATCGAGCTGCCGCCCGGCGCGACGCCGGTCGATTTCGCCTACCAGGTCCATACCGACCTGGGCCACCGCTGCCGCGGGGCACGGGTCGACGGGACGATGGTGCCCCTGAACACGCGGCTGACGACTGGCCAGACCGTCGAGATCATTGCCGCCAAGTCGGGCGGGCCGTCGCGCGACTGGCTCAACCCCCAGCTGGGCTACCTCGCCAGCCAGCGTTCGCGCGCCAAGGTACGTGCCTGGTTCAACGCCATCGATATCCAGGAACGCATTGCCCAGGGGCAGGGCATGCTGGAGAAAGAACTGCAGCGCCTGGGCAAGACGGCCACCAACCTGGAACTGCTCGCCCAGCAGCTGGGCTTTGCCTGCACCGAGGACTTGTACGTGGCCCTGGCCAAGGACGAGTTCAGCCTGCGCCAGATTGCCAGCGCCTTCGAGGCTCCCGCGCCCGAAGCTGCGCCCGATCTCTCCACGCTGACGCGCGACAGCCGCCCCGAAAGCGCCGTGCATGCCGGCAAGAGCGGGGTACTGGTGGTCGGCGTGGATGCGCTGCTGACCCAGTTGGCCAAATGCTGCCGGCCAGCCCCGCCTGATGCGATTTCAGGGTTCGTGACGCGGGGGCGCGGCGTCTCCATCCACCGGTGCGACTGCAAGAGCTTCCGGGCGTTGGCGGCGCGAGAACCGGAACGGGTCATCGACGTGACCTGGGGACAGACGGGCGATGCGGTGTATCCCGTGGACATCGTGGTACTGGCCAACGACCGCCATGGTCTGTTGCGCGACATCTCCGAGGTGTTCGCCCGCCAGCGGATCAACGTGATCGGCGTCAATACCCAGAGCCGCCAGGCCATTGCCCGCATGGTGTTTACCGCCGAGGTGGGCAACGGCGAGCACCTTACCCGCGCGCTGGCCGGCATTCGCGAGGTGCCGGGGGTGTTGGAGGCGGATCGGCGCTAGCGCGGCCCGCATCGCGCGTTTGCCGATACGCGATCCAGTCGTCGTGGTCGATGGGCGTCGCAAGCCCCACCAGATGCGCCTGGATGGGATAGTAGTTGCAGGGCAGCCGCTGTCCGCCGATCTGGATCTCGACCCGGCGCCGCACGAACAGGGAATCCCCGGCCGGGTCGTATTCCTCGACCTCGTCCATCGCCGCCAGCAGGGCTTCTTCCACGAGATAGACTTCTCCGCGTACGCGGGGCCCGGCCTGTTCGATCAGGCCGGGCCAATCGCCGAAATCGACCAGGCGGCCGGCGACGCTGGCCTCGCCCAGGGCGACGGGCGCGGGCAGGCCGCGCTGGCGCGCCAGGCGTTCGATGTCGTTGATTTCTCCGCGGCGCAGCGTCCCGTATACGAAAACGTGCGGCATGGCGGCTCAGGCCCCTTTGGGCATGGGTACGCCGGCGGGCCGGTTGGCAGGGCAGAAATCGCCGGTTTGCAGGGCGTCGAGTATGCGGAGCGTTTCCTCGGGACTGCGGCCGACTTTCAAGTTGTTTACCGACACGTGTTGGATGGTGTTGTCCGGGTCGACGATGAACGTGGCGCGCAAGGCGACGCCTTCGCCGCGGTCGCGGATACCGAGCTGGTCCACCAGGGCGCCGGCGCTATCGGCGAACTGATAGTGGTTCAGGCGTGACAAGGCCGGCACTTCGCGCCGCCAGGCAAGCTTGGCGTATTCGTTGTCCACCGATCCGGCCAGCAGCACGGTGCCACGCTGGGTGAATTGCTCGGCCAGCGCAGCAAAGGCGATGATTTCGCCGGCGCAGATATCGGAGAAATCCTTGGGCGTGAAATAGATGACCTTCCACTTGCCGGGAAAGGACTTTTCGGTGAGGGTTTCGAATGCCGAAGCACCGTTTTCCTCGGGTTCGTTGAATCCTGGCTTGATGCCGTGCAATTTGAACGGATCGAGCTTGGCTCCGACGGTCTTCATCTAGGCTCCTCGGTTGGGTTGCCGGGCTCGCGGCGACCCCCGGCGCCTACTTGGCGTCGGCCGATTTTTGCGAGGAGGCCGGCAGTGTGATGCAGGCGGTCAGGCCGCCGCCATCCCGGTTCAGTAGATTTAGGGTACCACCGGCGCGTTCCAGCAGTCGCTTCACGATGGCCAGGCCCAGGCCGGCGCCACCCGCATTGGTCCGCGCATCCGACCCGCGGGTGAAGGGCCGCAGCAGCCGTGGCACGTCTTCGGGTTTGACGCCGGGACCGTCGTCGGACACTTCGATCAGGACGTTGGAGCCTTGGCTGATGACCGAGAGTTCGATATGGGGAGGCTGGTCCGGCTTGTGCCCGTAGCGGCGAGCGTTCTCCAGCAGATTGCCGACAGCTCGTTGCAGGTCCGCGGTAGCGATGCGCGCCCACAGGTTGGGGGTGATCGTCACTTGCAGCGAACCGCCGAGGGCCTCGGTGTGGCTGCATTCGCGCTCGACCATCTCGGACACCAGTTCCGAGATATTGTTGTTGCGATCCGGGGTGTTGGCCGGGCGGGCGTATTCCATGAATTGCCCGATGGTGCGGTCGATCTGCGCCAGGTCTTCGTCCACCGCTTCCCGCGCCGCCTCGGACACGCCGCTCAGTTCGATCTCCAGGCGCAGGCGGGCCAGCGGCGTGCGCAAGTCGTGCGAGATGCCGGCGAGCATCAGCGCCCGGTCGGCCTCGGCGCGGTCCAATTCCTCGACCATGCGATTGAAGTTGGTATTGACGCGGCGGATTTCCTCGGGACCGCTTTCCGGCAGCGGGGGTGGCGTCTCGCCTCGGGAGAGGGCGAGCGTGGCGCGCGACAGGCGCGAGAGCGGCCGGTTGACGAATCCCACGATAACCGCAGCGCCCAGCAGCGAAAGCAATAGCGCGGCGGCACCCCAGCCCAGCCATTCCACGCCGGGTACCCGTTCGGCGCGGTCACGTTCGACCACCATCCAGTAGTCATCGTCATCGATGGAGAAACTGACCCACAGCCCGGGAATCCGGTTGACTTCCCATGCGACGATGGTTTCCGGCCCCAGCCGGTCGATCACTTGCTGTTCGACCCGCTGCAGGACCTGCCGGTCGGGCAAGCGGACCGTGATGTCGTCTTTCTCGTGGGGATAGATCTGTATGCCCTCGTTGGTAGCGAGGTCAAGCAGCAGGTAGCGCCGTTCTTGCGGCGCGGAGTGGATCAGGGCGGCGCGGGTAATGTTGACGACGGTGACGATCTGCTGGGCAACTTGCTGCGCGCGCGGCTCGACCTCCATGCTGCGGAACGCCTGCAGCCAGGCTGCAAGGCTCGCCGTCATCAGCACGGTAAGCAATAGAAAGGTCCGGCTGAACAAGCCCAGCCTGGACGCGACGCGCAGGGCGACCGACATGGATGCCTAGGAGCGGATCAACTGCCCCCATCGGGTACGAACACGTAGCCGAGGCCCCATACCGTCTGGATGAATACTGGCTTGGCAGGATCGGGCTCGATCAGCTTGCGCAGCCGGGAGATCTGCACGTCCAGGCTGCGGTCGAACGCTTCGTACTCGCGTCCGCGCGCCAGTTCCATCAGCTTGTCCCGCGACAGAGGGATCTTGGGATGGCGGGCGAATACCTTGAGCACCGAGAATTCGCCGGTGGTCAGGGCAACCGGCTCGTTGTCGCGGGTGAGCGTACGAGTGGCCAGGTTGAGAACATAGGGGCCGAAGGTGACCGACTCGTTGTCCTGGCTGGGCGCGCCGGGATGTTCTTCGGGCCCCCGGCGGCGCAGCACGGCGTTGACACGGGCCAGCAGTTCGCGCGGGTTGAACGGCTTGGGCAGGTAGTCGTCGGCGCCCATCTCGAGGCCCACGATACGGTCGACGTCTTCGGCCTTGGCCGTGAGCATGATGATGGGCGTGCTGTCGCGGGCGCCTCGCAGGCGGCGGCAGATGGACAGGCCGTCCTCGCCGGGAAGCATCAGGTCCAGTACGAGCAGGTCGAACCGCTCGCGTTGCCAAAGCTTGTTCATCGTCTGGGCGTTTTCCGCGACCCAGACCGAAAAGCCTTGTTCAGCGAGGTAGCGGCGCAGCAGGTCGCGCAGCCGCACGTCGTCGTCGACGACAAGGATTTTTTTAGGAGCGTTGGCTAGTGACATGGCGCAAATGTAACGGAGGCGTTTATATCAATCCAGCGAGGGACATTGCTTGTTACATAAATGCGGCTTTGGACACGCCGGCATCTATGACGCTGTCATGCGTACATCGTATGATTGAAACGTGAACAAAGTATTCGACTCCACCTGTCCAACCAGTTCCGGCGCAGCAATCGTGCTGTGTGGACTGGCCGTGATGATAACGGTATTGGCGACCGGTACGGCAATCGGCTATAGCCGCGATGCACGCGCACAAGCGGTGCGCGCGGAGACCGGACGGCGTGCGTCGCAAAGCGTCTCCGGCCAGGTCGAGAGCGCCGTTTCACAGGCCGCTGAGCAAGCCCATGGCGGCGAGGGGCGGTCAGGTGTGGCAGGGGCCGCGACGATGGGGTCCTGGGCCGGACCCATTCGGCCCGACGAAATGCGTCAGGTGCCGCGCCGGCTGTCCTCGCAAGAGCGCGACCTGCTGCGCGAGGAAATCCGCCGCGCCAGCGAAGAAGTGTACGAACGTCTGAGGCACTGAGCCCACGGCGCGTTTGCCCCGTGCGGCGGGCTTCTGGTCTTACAATTGCAGCCCATGTCGCTGCACATTCTCTCCCTCGAAACTTCCTCCGCCTGGTGCGGCGTGGCGCTGCTACGCGCGACCGGTCCCGGCACTGTCGATATTCTCGCGCGCGAGCACCAGGGCGTACAGGAGCATTCCGCGCGCCTGTTGCCTATGGTGCAGGAAGTGCTGCGCGAAGCCGGCATCGCCCGGACGGCGCTGGACGCTATCGCATTCGGGCAAGGACCGGGCGGGTTCACCGGGCTGCGCGTGTCTTGCGGCGTTGCGCAGGGACTGGGATTCGCGCTGGGGCGTCCCCTGGTGCCTATCGTTTCGCATGCGGCGGTGGCCCAGCAGGTCAGCGACGACGGCGGCCGCCCGCTGGTCGTGGCCATGGACGCCCGTATGCAGGAGGTCTACCTGGCTATCTACCGCCGGGTCGCAGCCGACCGGCTCGAAACGCTGCTGGCACCGCAGCTGATGGCCGGGCCGGGCCTGGGCGCATGGGTGGGTGAACAGGTATCGGCGCTGGACACGCGCGCCCCCTCGCGGCAAGCGTGGCTTTGTGGCGACGCGGCGGCAGCCTATCCCGAGTTTTTCGCGGAGTTCCCGCTCGAAGAACGCGCCGCGGCTCAGCGGCCCACGGCGGCCGCTGTGGCGTGTCTGGCTCATGCGGCGTATCTGCGCGGCGAAACCGTTGCGCCGGAGCACGCGACGCCGCTCTATGTGCGCGATAAAGTGGCGTTTACGACGTCCGAAAGGCAGGCCGGGGCCGGAGGCAATCCTCGGGTCCCTACACAGGGAGCGCAGTGATGATTGCGGTGCAGGGCGGGGCGCAGGTCGATGCAGCGAGGATCCTGGCGGCGTGGGCGCAGGCCTGCCGTCCCATGGCCGAGGAGGATCTCGACGAGGTCGACGCGATCGAGCGCCAAATCTATTCGTTCCCATGGACCCGGGGCAATTTCGCCGATTCCCTGCGTTCCGGCTACGACGCCTGGGTCGTGCGCGACGAGCTGCGGCTGCTGGGATATTGCGTGTCCATGGTGGCGCTGGACGAGGCGCACCTTTTGAACATCAGCATCGCGCCGCCGGCGCAGGGGCACGGGCTTGGCCGCCGGCTGCTGACGTGGGTCGAGCAGCGGGCGGTGGCCAACCGCGCGCGCAGCCTGCTGCTGGAAGTCCGTCCTTCCAACGCGGTAGCCAAAGGCTTGTACGAGCGGGCGGGCTATCAACGCATCGGTTTGCGCCGTGGCTACTATCCTGCCGCGCGCGGCCGGGAAGACGCGATCGTCATGCGCAAGGTGCTTCTGGACGATTCTGTGCCGGGGGCTGTCCATGGCGGCTGAACGCAGCGGGCAGACCGCGATCAGTCCGGTGCGCCGCGCCTGGTTGCGCGAACTCGGTATCGAGCGGTTGTGGAATGTTCCCTCGGCAGTGCCGTCCGGCGCAGGGATGCCCGAGGCGCCGCCAGCAGTCGCTGCCGAGCCCGCTGTCGCCGCCCCGGTGGCCGAGCTGCTGCCTGCCGCGAACCTGGAGCCGCTGCCGGCGGCCGCGCCCACGGACCCGGAACAGGCATGGGCGGTCCTCGAGGAAGAGGTCCGTCACTGCACCGCCTGCGGTTTGTGCAAGGGCCGCACGCAAACCGTGTTCGGTACCGGCTCGCGCACGGCCCGCTGGATGCTGGTGGGCGAGGCGCCGGGCGAGCAAGAGGACAAACAGGGTGCGCCTTTCGTCGGTCGTTCGGGCAAACTGCTCGACAACATGCTGGGAGCCATCGGCCGCTCGCGTCAGGCGGACGTGTTCATCGCCAATGTCATCAAATGCCGGCCGCCTGGCAATCGTGATCCTCTTCCCGAAGAAGTAGCGCGGTGCAGCCCTTACCTGATGCGGCAGATCTCGCTCGTCAATCCCGACATGATCCTGGTGCTGGGACGGTTCGCCGCGCAAACGCTGCTGGAAACCGATGCGCGCATCGGCAGCCTGCGCGGCCGGGTGCATACCTTGTCGGTCCAGGGCAAGCCGGTACCTGTGGTGGTGAGCTATCACCCGGCCTACCTGCTGCGCAGTCCCGCCGAAAAAACCAAGGCGTGGCAGGACTTGCAGCTGGCGTTGTCCGTAGCGGCACCCGCACGCCTTACCGGACAGCCCTTACCGGATGCAGTTTGACTATCGGTGCACGCGCCAGCGTGTCGCGGGCGATGGCGGCGACTTCCTGCATCAGCGCACGGGCGTCCCAGTCGAGCGGCCACCCCCGCCATAGCCGCATCTTGCCGGCCACGTAGACCGCTTCGATCTGGTCTCGATTGGCCAGGCGTACCAGTTCCCAGGCCAGGTCCCAGGACGGCAGCAGTTCGGGTACGTCCAGGTCGAGCAGCAGGAAGTCCGCCGCCAGCCCCGGCGCGATGCGCCCGGTACGCTCGCCCAGGCCCGCTGCGCGGGCGCCGCCCGCGGTGGCGGCCTCCAGCCATTGCCAGCCGCCGCCGCAGGAGAAATCGTCGGCCGCCAATCCGTAGGCGAAGCGTTGACAGGTCTCGGCCGCGTCCATCAGGCGGAAGGCGTCGCCGCGCGTGCCGTCCGAGCCCAGGCCCACCGGCACGCCCAGCTCGGACAGCATGCCCGCCTGTGCGACGGCATTGCCTTTCCAGATGCTGGCCACCGGGCAGTAGCTGACCGCGCTGCCGGTATCGCGCAAAACCCGCATCTCGCGCGGCGTCAGCAACGTGGCATGGGCCAGCAGGGCATGCGGGCCCAGCGCACCCGCGTGCTCCAGCACTTCGATCGGGCGCAGGCCGCGGGCGATGATGGAGCGTTCGAGCGAGGCCGTGTGCTCGTTCACATGGGTCTGGAAGGGGGCACCGCTTTGCGCGCACAGTGCTGCCACGCGGGCGAGCATGCCGTCGGTCGCAGCCTCAGGAATCGAGATGGCCAGCGAGGGGTGGACGAGGCCGTTATCGTCCCAGCGCGCCAGGTGGCGCTCGGCTGCCTCGATCAGGGGCTGGGTATCGGTCACCCCTGCATCGTTGCATATCAGGCCCAGCACGCAGCGCAGACCGGCGTCGGTAACGGCTTGAGCCACCGTGTCTACGCCGAGTTCGGAGCGCGTCCCGGCATCGCAGGCGGTGGTGAAGCCGCCGCGCAGGGCTTCCAGCGCAGCCAGCTTGGCGGCGAGATAGAGCCCGCGTTCGTCCAGGCTGCCTTCCAGCGGCACCCAGATGCGGCGGAAGATCTCGGACGGTTCGCCAAAGGCCAGCGACTTCCCGAAAGATTGGGTGAGGTGATGATGGGTGTCGATGAAGCCGGGCATTAGCAGGCGCCGAGGCAGTTCCACCGGTAAGGAGGTGGGGTGGCGTAGCCGCAATTCGGCCAGCGGGCCGACGTCCTCGAAGCGGCCGGCGCGCACGCGCACCGCCATTCCTTGGGCCAGCCCGCTGTCGAGTAGCAGCCATTCCGGGGCCAGCAGCATATCGTCGGCCTGCAACGATGGGGGCGGGGTGTTCATTGTGTGTTCATCCTCCTTGTAGAACGCGCCAGCCGTACCAGAGGCCGGCAGCCAGCAAGGCCACGGCCATGAGCTGGCGCAGCCGGGGCCCGGGCAGCGTGCGGCCAAGCGCAATGCCGCCCGCCCAACCCAGCAGCAAGCAGATACCCAGCGCCGCGCCCAAGGCCAGGGCGAGCGTGCCAGCGTGGAAATTGACGAGGCTGGCGATGCCGGTAATGGGAAGCTGTATGGTCTGACCCAATGGCAGTGCGATGCGGGCCTCTACGCCCAGCAGCATCAACAAGGGCAACAGCACCAGCGCGCCGCCCGTGCCGGACCAGGCCGAGGCGCACCCGACCGCCAGGCCCAATAGAAAGGAGGGCGCCGACCCGGGCAGGTCTTTTGCGGCCGAGGCGTGGGTCCCGCGTGCCAGCAGGGCTTGGGCGCCGCTGGCGGTGGCTAGCGCAGCCACCCCCAGGCCGATGGCGGCGCCGGGCAGCCAAGGCAGGGTGAGCGCCCCCAGCGCCGCGCCTCCCAGCGCGCCAGCGGTAAGTCCCGTCGTGCCGCGCCCACTGGCTTGGCGCGACAGCATGCATTGCGCGGCCAGCGCCGGGAACAGCAGGGCGAAGCTGGCGGCGGCGATAGCCGCGTGGACGGGCATCTCCCCCACGGCTGTCAGCACCGGTACGATCAGCACGCCGCCCACGCCCGTGGCGCCGACGCCGATGCCGGCCAAGCCGGCCAGCAACCAGGCGGTGAGAGGCAGTGCGTCGGCCATGCGTCAGGGCTTGATGTTGGCCGAGGCGATCACCGCACCCAGCGTGCGCCATTCTTCGTCGAGATAGCGGGCGAAGGCAGTGCTGTCCATGCGCAGGGGCTCGAGGCCGGCTGCGCGCAGCTTGGGCAGGGTAGCTGGGTCTTTCAGGATGGTGGCGATCTCGCGCACGAGGCGTTCCGTGATGGCGGGCGCGGTACCTGCCGGGGCGAGCAAGCCGTACCAGGAGTCCAGCGCCAAATTCTTGAGCTGCGGCGTTTCCGACAGGCTGGGTGTGTCGGGCAGCGAGGGCCAGCGCTGGCGCGAGGTGACGCCGATAGCTTTGATCTTGCCGTCGTGGATCAACGGCTGTACCAGCGAGACCGGCATGGTGGCCAGGTCGATCTGGCCGCCGGCAAGGTCGGCCACCACCTGTGGGCCGGACTTGTACGGCACATGGAGCATATCTACGCCGGCCTGCTGCTTGATCAGCTCGGTCGCAATGTGCATGGAAGTGCCGACGCCATCGGTGCCGTAAGTGAATTTACCCGGCTGGGCGCGGAGCAACGGAATGAGCTGCTGCGCGGTATCAGCCGGCAGGTCCGCGCGGGCCACGGTTACAAAGGTCGATACGCCCACCGGCGTGATGGGCAGCAGGTCCTTGAACGGATCGTATTTGACGATGCCGGGCGAGACCTGCGGCGCTACGGTAATGGGGCTGGAGACGGCGAACAGCAGGGTCTGCCCGTCGGGCTTGGCGCGCACCACCTTGTACGTGCCTATGGTGCCCGCGGCCCCGGCGCTGTTCTCGATGACGATGTTCTGGCCCAGGCGCTGGGCCAGTAGCGGCGCGATGACGCGGGCGGCATTATCGACGCTGCCGCCGGCCGCGAAGGGCACGACCAGGGTAATGGGGCCGGCATGGGGCCAGGCGCCGGTATTTTGGGCCATACTCTGGCTGGCCAGGGCGAAGGTGGAAATCGACAGGGCGGCGGTCGCCAACAAGGTTTTCATTTGCATGATGCGCTCCATGCACCGGATGAGTGAACAACCGCACATACTGAGTGCGATCCTAACTTGATATAACAAGTAATGACAAGTAGAGCAAAAGCCGTACCAAGCCATTCCCAGGCGGTCCCGGGCCAGCCGCTGTACGCGCGACTGCGCGAAGCCCTGCGGGCCGATATCCTGGGAGGCCGCTACCAGCCACACGATCAGCTGCCTTCCGAGGCCGAGCTGACTGCCAGCCACGGTGTCAGCCGTATTACCGTGCGGCAGGCATTGAATGACTTGCACAAGGAAGGGCTGATCGTGAAGGTGCACGGCAAGGGCAGTTTCGTCGCCCCGCTCGCGGTGGCCCAGGACCTGACCCGGTTGCGCGGCTTGTCGGAATCGCTGGGCCGGCCGGGCCGCGTGCTGTCGCGCACGCTGTCCATGGAGCTGGTGGCCGCGCCGGAAGAAGTGGCGGCCCAGTTCGGCATGGCGCCGGGGGCGCGGGTAGGCGAGCTGTGGTCGCTGCGCTACCTGGACCGCCAACCGCTATCGCTGAACCATTCCTATATGCCGGGCGAGTATGCCGAAAGGCTGCGGCGTATCGACCTGGGCAACCGCGATCTGCTCGAGGTCTACGAGCGTGAGCTGCGCATCCCCGTGCACGATGCCGACTTGAGCATAGGTGCAGTCGCGGCGGATGCCATGCATGCGGCCCATCTGGCCGTGCGGCGCGGCGCGCCGTTGCTGCGCGTGCGCCGACGGCTGCATGCGGACGGCGGCAAGCCTTTCCATCTGGAATCGGCTTGCTACCGGGCGGATATGTTCGAGTATTCCTTGAATGTCGGACGGCTTGCGCGCTAGAGCTTGCGGGCGGCTGCTTGGGGCCGGATAGTGGCCCGACCTGCCGCTGCGACGGTTTGCGTCAGTCCCGGCGCAGCGCAGTCCCGTGTGCGCGGCTGCCGATGACCAGGTCCAGGTCCGGGTGGGTGCGATGATTGTGGCGGTTCCAGATCATGATGAACACCATCAGGACCGCCACCAAGGTTCCGAAGATGATGATGATGGTGTTGATGGGTATGTTCATGCCGAGCATGAGGGAATAGGCGGCCACCATCAGCAGGATGTTGAGCTGCTCGTTGAAGTTCTGCACCGCGATCGAATGGCCGGCCGAAAGCAGGACGTGGCCGCGGTGCTGCAGCAGCGCGTTCATCGGGACGACGAAGAAGCCGCCCAGGCCGCCAATGGCGATCAACACCGTATAGACGAACCAGGGCTCGTAGGCCAGCGGCATGAGCATGACCACCAGCCCCATGACCACACCCATGGGCAGGACGGTCAGCGCCCGATGCAGGGGGATCTTGCCGGCCAGCGTGGCGCCCAGGATGGTACCCACCGAGGCTACCCCCATCAGGATCGACGCCTTGTTGAGCGGCAAGCCCAACTGGACCCGGCCCCATTCGATCACGATCAGCTGCAGGGTGGCGCCGGCGCCCCAGAAAAGCGTGGTCACCGCCAGGGAAATCTGGCCGAGCTTGTCGCGCCACAAGGTCGCCACGAAGCTGCCGAAGGTCGCGACCAGCTTGAAAGGGTTGCGTTGCTGCTGAGGGTAGTCGACGCCGGTGGCGGGAATGAGCAGGTTGAAGACGGCCGCCACCACGTAGACGAGGGCGATGACCACGATGGCCGCCTCGGCGGGAGTGTCGAGGTCTGCCCCCAGGTCCAGGCCCAGATCTATGGACAGCAGCCAGTCCGACACGGTGGGGCTGATGAGCGCGCCGCCCAGCACGACCCCCAGGATGATGGAGATGACCGTCAAGCCTTCGATCCAGCTGTTGCCCTTGACGAGTTGCTCGGGCGGCAGCAGTTCGGTGATGATGCCGTACTTGGCGGGGGAATACGCCGCCGCGCCGATGCCCACCAGCGCGTACGCGCCGCACACGATATAGACCTGGTACGGATCGGCCAGCCCGAAGCTGGCATGGGTGAACATCAAGAGACAGCCGATGATCTTCACCGCATTGGTGGCGAACATCACGCGCCCCTTGGGGAAGGAGTCGGCAAACGCCCCGACGAACGCCGCGAGCAGCACGTAGGCCAGGGCGAACGACCACTTGATCATGGGCGTCATCCAGTCTGGCCCGTCCAGCTGCTGGATCAGCGCAATGGCGGCGATGAAAAGCGCATTGTCGGCAAGCGAAGAAAAAAACTGCGCTGCCATGATCAGATAAAAGCCGCGTTTCATCAGTGGGGCGTGGACTCGTGTGCCGGATGAGTGGATCGGAAAAGTGCCGGACTCAGGGTGGCACTACGGGCAGGATGCGTGCCGCGCATCGTAGCGCACGTTTTATAGCATGCGGATAGGGACGCTTGCGATTGCGCCCTGCACGATCTGATGGTAGTTATCCGCGAATGTTGCTGCCCTGGGGAAATTCCTGGAGCTGGACGGCTGGCTGCGGTTCCCATCCCGGCTTGCGATGTTCGGCCACGACGTTGGTGAAGATGCCGCCGCGCACATACCATTTCGCGGTGATGCGCATGAAGCGGGGAGCCAGTGCGCGCACCAGGTCGTCCAGGATCTCGTTGGTGACCGCCTCGTGGAATTTGCCTTCGTTGCGGAAGCTCCAGGTATAGAGCTTGAGGCTCTTGAGTTCCACGCAGAGCTGGTCGGGGATGTAGTCGATCACCAGTACGGCGAAATCCGGCTGTCCCGTCATCGGGCACAGGCAGGTGAACTCCGGCACTTCGATGTGGATCTGGAAGTCGCGCCCCGGGCTCGGATTGGCAAAGGTATCGAGACTCTTGCTGGGTTGAGAAGGCATGTGCTTGCGATTTATACGTAACGAAAGTGAAAAAAAGGCCTGCCGGCGGCGCCTGGCGTAACCTTGCCGATGACCCTTTGGTATTATACGGAGCACCTTGTACATCGTGCCGATGGCGCCATCTGACGGGGTCGCGGCCCGTCTTTTCCGACCGTTTCGGACGCATATCGGTTCCTTTTCCAGCCTTTTTCATCGAAGCTTCGTTTCCCGGTGCGACTTACCCAGATCAAACTCGCAGGTTTCAAGTCGTTCGTCGACCCCACGTCCCTCCAGGTGCCCAGCCAGTTGGTCGGGGTGGTGGGGCCCAATGGCTGCGGAAAGTCCAATATCATCGATGCCGTCCGGTGGGTCCTGGGTGAATCGAAGGCGTCCGAGCTGCGCGGCGAGTCCATGCAGGACGTGATTTTCAATGGTTCGGTCAACCGCAAGCCGGCCGCGCGCGCCTCGGTCGAGCTGGTGTTCGACAACTCCGAGGGCCGGGCATCGGGCCAATGGAGCCAATACGGCGAAATCGCGGTCAAGCGGGTGCTGACCCGCGACGGAACCAGCAGCTACTTCGTCAACAACCAGCAGGTCCGCCGGCGCGACATCCACGACATTTTCCTGGGAACGGGCCTGGGCGCCCGTGGCTACGCCATCATCGGCCAGGGCATGATCTCCCGCATCATCGAGGCCCGTCCGGACGAACTACGGGTCTTCCTCGAAGAGGCGGCCGGCGTCTCCCGATACAAGGAGCGCCGCCGGGAAACCGAGAACCGGCTGTCGGATACCCGCGAGAACATGACGCGGGTCGAGGACATCCTGCGTGAGCTCGCGACCCAGCTCGAAAAACTCGAGGCGCAGGCCGAGGTCGCGCAGCGCTATCAGGGCCTGCAGGCCGATAGCGAGCAAAAGCAGCGTTTCCTGTGGCTGCTCAAGAAGCGGGAGGCTGACGCCGACCGCATGCGATATGCCGTCGCCATCGAGCAGGCACAGACCGACCTGGAAGCCGCGACCGCAAACCTGCGCAAGCTCGAGGCCGACCTCGAAGGAACCCGCCAGGCCCATTATGCCGCCAGCGACGCGGTTCATGCTGCCCAGGGTGGCCTGTACGAGGCCAATGCCGAAGTGAGCCGGCTCGAGGCCGAGATCAAATACGTGGTCGAGGCGCGCAACCGCATGCAGGCGCAGCTGGCGCAATTGCAGCAGCAGATCGCCCAGTGGAACGAGCAGCACGAAACCGGCAGCGAACAGCTGGCCCAGGCCGAGGAAGACCTCGCCGTGGGCGAGGCCCGGGCCGAGGAGGCCCGCATTGCCGCCGAGGAGGCGCAGGCGCAGCTGCCCGATGTCGAGGCCAGGGTACGGGACGCCGCGGCGGGCTTGGCCGAGTTGCGGGGCGGTTTGTCCCAGGTCGAGCAGAGCCTGGCGCTGACGGCCCAGGAGCAGCGCGAGGCCGACCGCCAGTTGCAGGCGCTTGCGCAGCGCCGGGAACGCCTGGAACAGGAAGAACGCAATCTGCAACGGCCGGATCCCGGCCGGCTGGAGCAACTGGCCGGCGACCTGGCCGACACCGAGCAGCGCGTGGCGCAGGCCCAGGACGAGTTGTCGATGCTGGAGGCGCAGCTTCCGCAGGTCGACGCCGGGCGCCGCCAGGCGCAGGAACTGGTGCAGAAGGAAGCCGCGGCGGTCTCGCAGATCGAGGCCCGGCTGTCCGCGCTCACCCGCTTGCAGCAGGACGTGCAAAAACAGGGCGCCTTGCACCCGTGGCTGGAAAAGCACGAACTGACCGGCCTGGGGCGGCTGTGGCAGAAGCTGCATATCGAACCGGGCTGGGAAACCGCACTGGAAGCGGTGCTGCGGGAGCGCCTGGCGGCGCTCGAAGTCAGCAACCTGGAATGGGCGCGGGCGTTTTTCGGTGACGCGCCTCCGGCGCGCCTGGCCTTCTACCAGATGCCCCCGGCCGCGGCACCGGCGGCGCAGCCCGCTGCGCTGACGCCGCTGGTATCGCTGCTGCGCATCACCGATCCCGGGCTGCGGGCGCTGATGGCCGACTGGCTGCGTGACGTCTATACGGCCGCCGATGCCACGCAGGCGCTGGCCGCCCGTGGCCAGCTGCCCGAGGGCGGGCATTTCGTCGTCAAGGAAGGGCACCTCATCGGGCACAACAGCGTGCGCTTCTACGCGCCTGATTCCGAGCAGGCGGGCATGCTGGCGCGGCAGCAGGAAATCGAGAACCTGCAGCGCCAGTTGAAGGCGCAGCAGCTTATCGCCGACGAGGCGCGTTCCGCGGTGGCGCGCGCCGAGGCAGCGTACCAGCAGGTGGCCCAGGCCTTGCCCGCGTCCCGCCAGCGCCTGGCCGAGGTGACCCAGCGCCTGCACGCCATCCAGCTCGAGCATTCCAAGCTGTCCCAGCAGGCCGCGCAGACCGAGGAACGGGCCGCCCGTATCCAGGAGGAACGGGCCGAGCTGGAAGCGCAGGAAGAAGAGGCCCGCATCCGCAAGGAAGAGGCCGAGGGGCGTTTCGAAGTCCTCGATACCCAGCTGGGCGACAAGCAGTCCGCCTTCGAGGAAGCGCAGATGGCGCAGGAGCAGCGCGAGGCCGAGGCGCAGCGCGCGCGCGAGCGGCTGCGCGAGCTCGAGCGGGCGGCCCAGGAAGCCGTCTTTGCCGAGCGCGGGCTGCGGGCGCGCATCGACGAGCTGCGCCGCACCCTGCAGCTGGCCGGCGAGCAAAGCCAGCGCGCGGCCGCCGAAGCGGAGCGGGTGCAACAGGAGCTCAGGGTTCTGGACGACGCAGCGGCGCAGGCCGGCTTGCAGGGCGCGCTCGAACTGCGCAGCGAACGCGAGCAAGTGCTCAACCGTGCCCGCATCGAGATGGATACGCTGGCCGCGCAACTGCGCGCCGCCGACGAACAGCGCCTGGCCCTCGAGCGCTCGCTCGAGCCGCTGCGCAGCCGCATTACCGAATTGCAGCTCAAGGAGCAGGCCGCCCGCCTGGCGCAAGAGCAGTATGCCGAGCAGCTTGCGGGAGAAGAAGTGGATCTCGCTGCCCTGGGTGAGCAGCTCGATGCGCTGCCCAAGGAATGGCAGCGCGCCAATTGGCTGCAGTCGGAACTGCAACGCCTGGCGCGCGACATCGCGGCCCTGGGTGCGGTCAACCTCGCGGCACTGGACGAACTGAACGCCGCGCGCGAACGCAAGACCTATCTCGACACGCAGCATGCCGACCTGCAGTCGGCCATCGACACGCTGGAAGACGCGATCCGCAAGATCGACCGTGAAACCCGCCAGCTGCTTCAGGAAACCTTCGATGCGGTCAACCGCAACTTCGGCGAGCTGTTCCCGTCGCTGTTCGGAGGCGGCGAGGCCAAGCTGGTCATGACCGGCGAGGAAATCCTCGATGCCGGGGTGCAGGTGATGGCCCAGCCGCCGGGCAAGCGCAACAGCACCATCCACCTGCTGTCGGGCGGCGAGAAGGCGCTCACCGCGACCGCGCTGGTCTTTGCCATGTTCAAGCTCAATCCTGCGCCGTTCTGCCTGCTGGACGAGGTGGACGCGCCGCTGGACGACGCCAACACCGAGCGCTACGCCAACCTGGTCCGCCGCATGGCCGAACAGACGCAATTCCTGTTCATCTCGCACAACAAGATTGCCATGGAAATGGCGCATCAGCTCGTCGGGGTGACCATGCAAGAGCAGGGGGTATCACGCATCGTGGCCGTCGATATCGATTCGGCCATGCAACTTGCCGCCGAGGCTGCTTGATGAGCCGGCTGTCCATGCACCGGTATTCTTTCCACCATGCCCGCCACCGGGAACAACACCAATGAGTGATCTACAAACCGGGCTCATCGCCCTTGGCGTCCTGGCCATCGTCGTCGTGCTTGGCCTGAACTGGTGGCAGGACCGCCGTGCCCGCAAGCAGATACAGGACGGCTTTCCCGACAGCGGGAAGGATCCCCTGTTGCACGGCGCCGAGCCTGGCATGCCGCCGACCGAAGGCCTGCGCCGTGAACCGGCACTCGGTTCCGCCATCGAGTCGGACGGCAACGTCGTCGGGGGACTCGCGGCCCGTGATGCCGACGCCCCCGCGCCGCAGCACGATACCGACGAAGTCGACGAGGCGTGCGAGACCGTCATCGATATTTCCTTCCTGGAGCCGGTGCCGGGCGACGAGCTCGCCGCCTTCACCCAGGGCATTCGCCATGCCGGCCAGAAATCGCTGCGCGTGTTTGCCGAAACCACCGAGGGCGTGCACCGGTCCGCCATTCGCAGCGGCGAGAGATACGCGTCGGTGCAGGTCGCCGTCTTGCTGGCCAACCGCAGCGGTCCGCTCAGCGCCGGCGAATGGGCCGAAGCCTTGTCGCGTTCGAGAGTCCTGGCCGATCGCTTCGACGGTACGGTGGAAGCCAGTGATAGCCAGGCGGTGCTGGATCGCGCCAACAAGCTGGACGCGGTCTGCGCGGCCCTCGATGCGCAGGTCGGCCTGACGCTGGTCGCCAGCAGCCGCCGCTGGTCTTCCAGCGATGTGCTGACCGCAGCCCGCGAGGCGGGGTTCTCGTCCATCCACGATGGCCGGCTTCCGTGGATAGACGAGCATGGCGCGGTGCGTTTCACGCTCGGCCGCAGCGACGGGGTATCGCTGGGATCGGCAGGCGCCGCGACCATCGGCCAGCTCAGCCTGATTCTCGACGTCCCGCGCGCACCCGCCGACGAGCATGCGTTTTCCCGGATGGCCAAGGTCGCGCGGCAACTGTCGGGCCGGCTGGAGGCGACCGTGGTCGACGACAACGGCCGGCCGCTGGCCGATGGGGCCGAAGCGGCCATCGACAAGCAGCTGCAGGCGCTCTATGCGAGGTTGGAGCACTCCGGGCTGAAGGCCGGCTCCGTCCGGGCGATGCGGGTATTCGGATAGCCGCCGATGAAATCGATTTCATGCTCTTTGCCGCCTTGCGGGGCGCCCCCGCCTGCCGGAGCGGCCCGGTAGGACTGACATGGCTTCTGATCTCGATCGGGAAAACCGGGCGATGCAGCGCGCGGCGCAATTGCGTCAGGAATTGGCGCTGCACAACACCCGTTACTACGTGCTCGACGATCCGCTGATCAGCGACGCCGAATACGACGCGCTGTTCGCCGAACTGGTCAAGCTGGAGCAGGAATTCCCGCTGCTCGCCACGCCCGATTCGCCCACGCAGCGGGTGGGCAGCGCACCGCTGACGGCGTTCGGAACCGTACGCCATGCCGTGCCGATGCTGTCGCTGAACAACGCGTTCGACGAAGAGGACATCGGCGCCTTCGACAAGCGCGTGCGCGACGGGCTCCAGGCGACGTCCGACGTCGGCTATGCCTGCGAACTGAAATTCGATGGATTGGCGGTCAGCCTGCGCTACGAGAACGGCCGGCTGGCCCAGGCCGCTACGCGCGGGGACGGCCAGACCGGGGAAGACATCACCGCCAACATTCGCACGATACGGTCCATTCCGCTGACGCTGGCCGGCCCCGCACCCGAGGTGCTCGAGGTACGGGGCGAGGTGCTTTTGTTCCGCAAGGATTTCGAACGCCTCAACGATGCCCAGCGGCAAGCCGGCGAGAAGGTATTCATCAACCCCCGCAATGCCGCGGCCGGCAGCCTGCGCCAGCTCGATCCGCGCATCACCGCGCGGCGGCCGCTGCGCTTCTTCGCCTATGGCTGGGGCGAAATCCGCGGCAGCATGCCCGATGGCCGGCAGGCCACGGCGGAAATGCCCCCGTTCGATACGCATACCGGCATGCTGGATTGGCTGCAGGAACTGGGCATGCCGGTCAACCGCGAGCGCCAACGGGTCAAGGGGGCTCCCGGCCTCCTTGATTTCTACCACCGTATCGAGGGGCTGCGCGCAGCGCTGCCCTACGATATCGATGGCGTGGTCTACAAGGTGGACGCGCTGGAGTCCCAGCGCCGCCTTGGCTACGTTTCGCGCGCCCCCCGGTTCGCCGTGGCCCATAAATTTCCCGCCGAGGAGGCCACTACCGAGCTGCTCGATATCGAGGTCCAGGTGGGCCGTACCGGAGCGATCACGCCCGTTGCCCGCCTCAAGCCGGTATTCGTGGGCGGGGTGACGGTGACCAACGCCACGCTGCACAACGAAGACGAGATCGAGCGCAAGGACCTGCACATCGGCGATACGGTGGTGGTGCGCCGCGCGGGCGATGTCATTCCCGAGGTGGTCATGCCGGTGGTGGACAAGCGTCCGCCCAACGCCCGCAAGTTCGTGATGCCGAGCCATTGTCCGGTCTGCGGCTCGGCCATCGAGCGTCCCGAGGAAGAAAGCATCGCCCGTTGTACCGGTGGCCTGTTCTGCGCGGCGCAGCGCAAGCAGGCGCTGTGGCATGCCGCCCAGCGCCGCGCCCTGGATATCGAGGGTCTGGGCGAGAAGCTGATCGACCAGCTGGTCGAACGAGGGCGGGTGCGGACGCTGGCCGATCTCTATACCTTGACCGAGGACGAACTGGCCGGGCTGGACCGCATGGGCCAGAAGTCGGCGCGGAACCTGGTCGAAGCGATTTCCTCCACCCGTGAGCCGCCATTGGGGCGGTTCCTGTTTGCACTGGGTATCCGGCACGTGGGCGAATCCACCGCACGCGACCTGGCACGCCATTTCGGCAACCTGGATGCAGTCATGAACGCCACCGAGGCCCAGCTGCTGGCGGTCCCCGACGTGGGGCCGGTGGTAGCGGCGTCCATCCACCGCTTCTTTGCCGAGCCCCATAACCGGCAGGTGGTGGGGGATTTGCTGCGCAACGGCGTCACGCCCGGGACCGAGACTGTCGTGGACCGCACTGCAGGCGAGATCGCGGGCAAGACCTTCGTCCTTACCGGCACCCTGCCCACCATGACGCGCGACGAGGCCGCCGATTTGATCCGGGCGGCCGGCGGCAAGGTGACCGGCTCGGTGTCGAAGAAGACGCACTACGTCGTGGCGGGCACGGATGCCGGCAGCAAGCTGGCCAAGGCCCAGGAGCTGGGCATCGCGGTGCTCGACGAGGACGGCTTGAAGGCATTGTTGCAGTCTTGACAGGCGGGCCGTGGCCCGCAAGAGGAACCCACATGCAGGCAATCATCGGAGGCACCGGACTCTATCAATTGACCGGCCTCGTCGTGACGCGACGGCAAGTCGTGCGCACGCCCTATGGCGAGCCTTCGGGGGCACTGACCTACGGACGCATCGGCGATGGACAGGAAATCGTTTTTCTTGCCCGCCACGGCTACGGCCATACCCTGGCGCCGCACCGGATCAACTACCGGGCCAACCTGTGGGCGCTCCACGAGGTGGGCGTGCGCCGTATCGTATCGGTGGCCACGGTGGGTGGCATCGCCCCTGAACTGTCGGCGGGCAGCATCGTCGTGCCGGACCAGATCATCGACTACACCACCGAGCGTCCGCGCACGTTCTTCGAGGGCGGCGACCAGCCGGTGGCGCATGTGGATATGACGCAGCCCTACGGCGCGGAAATGCGCCAGGACTTGCTGGAGGCAGCACGTGCCTGCGGCGTGGCGGTGGTGGACGGTGGCGTATACGGCTGCACGCAGGGGCCGCGCCTGGAGACCGCGGCTGAAATCCGCCGCATGGCGCGCGACGGCTGCGACATGGTCGGGATGACCGGCATGCCGGAGGCGGCATTGGCGCGAGAGCTGGAGCTGGACTATGCCGCCCTGTGCCTGGTGACCAACGATGCCGCCGGCAAGGGGGCAAGCGTCAATGAAATTTCCATGGAAGGGATGCGGGCCGTGGTCGACAACAGCATGCGCAACGTGCACCGCATCCTGGGCGAGCTGGTCGGCGGAGGCTGCGCGCCCGCTACTCCTTGAACCGGGAGCAGCGGGCGGCAACGCGCGTTACGCCAGACCTTCGGCCTTGAGCGCCGCCTGGACGGCGGGGCGCTGGGCTATGCGCTCGCGGAAAGCCACGATGGCGGGCCAGCGCGAGAGGTCGAAATTCAGGCGCGGCGCCCAGCCGGTCGTTACGAACAGGTAGATGTCGGCGACGGAGAAGCCGCCCGGCAGCAAATAGTCGCGCTGGGCCAGTTCGCTTTGCACGTAGTCCAGGCGCGTCGCCAGGATCTGCTTGAAGACTTCCTTGGCATCGTCGCTTACCTGGGGCTTGAACATCGGCGAGAAACCCTTGTGGATTTCCGTTGCGATGAAGACCAGCCAGGTCTGGAGCGCATAGCGATCGGCGCTATCGGGCGGGGGCGCCAATTGGCGCTCCGGCACCTGATCGGCAAGATATTGCAGCAGCACGGCCAGCTCGGTCATGACCTGCCCAGGAGCCACTTCCAGGGCGGGAACGTAGCCCTTGGGGTTGATCTTGCGGAAATCCTGGCCGGTTTCGGTGACTTTCGCTTTCAGGTCCACCTTTTCCCAGGTGAAGTCGATGCCGGCTTCGCGCAGCGCGATATGGGGCGCCTGCGAGCAGGCGCCGGGCGTGTAATAGAGCTTCATAGTGCCTCGGTGATGGATGCTTGGGAGAAATGCGCGTCTATTCTCTCACCGCGGCGGCAGGGCGGGGAGCCCCCGGCGCCTCCAGCGTCCGCTCCAGTTCGGCCTGGTCGTAGAGTTCGACCGGCACGGGCCGCACCTTCCAGATCTGTTCGCTGTACTCCCGGATGCTGCGATCGGACGAGAACTTGCCCGAACGCGCGGCATTCAGGATGGACATGCTGGTCCAGCGCTCGGTGTCGCGATAGGCCTCGCTGACGAGGTCCTGGCATTCGATGTAGGACTGGTAGTCGGCCAGCAGTAGATAGGGGTCGCGTTGCAGCAGATCGTCGATCAGGGGGCGGAACAACGCGGCGTCTCCACGCGAGAAGAAGCCGCTCTGGATCAGGTCCAGGCAGATGCGCAGTTCGCTGTGGCTGTCGTAGTAGTCCGAAGGACGGTATCCCGCTGCGCGCAGCTTGTGCACCTCTTCGGCGGTATGGCCGAAGAGGAAGAAGTTTTCCGCGCCTACCTGGTCGCGCAGCTCGATGTTCGCGCCGTCCATGGTGCCGATGGTCAGCGCGCCATTCATCGCAAACTTCATGTTGCCGGTACCCGACGCCTCTTTTCCGGCCAGGGAAATCTGTTCCGAGAGGTCGGCGGCCGGATAGATGCACTGGCCTTGGGTCACGTTGAAGTTGGGAAGGAAGACGACCTTGAGCAGGTCGTGGACGTCGGGGTCGTGATTGATGACCTCGCCCACCGAAGTGATCAGCTTGATCATCAACTTGGCCATGTAATAGCCCGGAGCCGCCTTGCCGCCGAAAATGAACGTGCGGGGCTGCAGGTCGCGTGCGCGGCCCGACTTCAGCCGATGGTAAAGCGTCACGATATGCAGCACAGCCAGGTGCTGGCGCTTGTACTCGTGGATGCGCTTGACCAGCACGTCGAACATCGAGTCTGGATCCACTTGCACACCGGTGCGCCGCAGGATCAGCGCAGCCAGGTCCGCTTTGTTCGCGCGCTTGACCGCGCGCCATTCCTTGCGGAACGCGGAGTCGTCGACGTAGTCCTCGATCTCCCGGATGCGGGGCAGGTCCGTCACCCAGGCGTCACCGATGGCGCGGGTCACCAGCGACGTCAGGCGTGGATTGCTCAACACCAGCCAACGGCGCGGCGTGACGCCATTGGTGACATTGGTGAATTTCTCCGGCCACATTTCGTAGAAGTCTTTCAGCAGGCCGGTCTTGAGCAAGTCCGAATGCAGCTCTGCCACGCCGTTGATGGCGTGGCTGCCGACGCAGGCCAGGTGGGCCATCCGCACGTAGCGCTCGCCGGTTTCGTCGATCAGCGACAAGCGGGAAATACGTGATTCATCGCCCAGGAAGTGAATGCGTACGTCGTTCAGGAAACGCGCGTTGATCTCGTAGATGAGTTCGAGATGGCGGGGCAGGATGCGCTGGAAAAGTGCCAGCGGCCAGCGTTCCAGGGCCTCCGGCAGCAAAGTGTGGTTGGTGTAGGAGAACGTGCGCGTGGTGATGCCCCAGGCCTGTTCCCAGGGCAGCAGGTGCTCGTCGACCAGCAGGCGCATGAGCTCGGCGATGGCGATGGCCGGGTGCGTATCGTTGAGCTGGATTGCAAATTTCTTGTCGAAGTCGGTCACTGCTCCGCCGCGCACAAGATGGATTCGTATCATGTCCTGCAGCGAACATGACACAAAGAAGTATTGCTGCTCGAGCCGCAGTTCCTTGCCTTGCTCGGTTTCGTCGTTCGGGTAGAGAACCTTGGTCAGGTTCTCCGACGTCACCTTCTTGCTCACCGCGCCCAGGTAGTCGCCTTTGTTGAACACGGAAAAATCGAAGGATTCGGTGGCCTCCGCGCGCCACAGCCGCAAGGTGTTGGTGGTGTTGACGCGATACCCGGGAATGGGCGAGTCGAAGGGGACGCCCACCACGGTTTTCTCGGGTACCCAGCGTACGCGCAGGCAGCCAGAGTCGTCGATGTACTGCTCGGTACGGCCGCCCAGCTTGACCTCGACCGCCCATTCGGCACGCTGGATTTCCCAGGGGTTGCCGTAGCGCAGCCACTTGTCGGTGTTTTCGACCTGCCAGCCGTCGATGATGGTCTGGAAGAAAATCCCGTATTCATAACGGATGCCGTAGCCGAAGGCCGGGATCTCCTGTGTCGCCAGCGAGTCCAGGAAGCAGGCGGCCAGGCGGCCCAGGCCGCCATTGCCCAGCCCGGGCTCTTCTTCCTGCCGGAGTACTTCGTTGAAATCGAGCTTCATCTCGGCCAAGGCCTCGCGCACGTTGTCCGCGATGCCGAGATTGATCAAATGATTGCCCAGGTGCGGGCCCATCAGGAACTCGGCCGACAGGTAGGCGACCGTGCGCGGCGCGGTCTGGTTGTATTGCGCGGTGCTGCTGATCCACCGGTGCAGGCTGCGGTCCCGGATCGTATGGGCGAGCGCCAGATAGAGGTCGTTCTTGCCCGAAATCTTGGGGAACTTGCCTATCGTGTAGAACAGGTGGTCGAAGAACGCGCGCTTGAGGCTTTCCTTGGAAAGCGAGGTGCGATCGTCGTCGTTGTCGCCCAAGGGCGACTGCGGGGCTAGTGCTGACACGTGCGGGGCTCCCATCGTTGCGGCGCCCCGCGGCAGTGGGGGCGGACCGTCTTGCGCCCGGGGCGCGGAAAGCAGGCGCGGCTGTCCGGGAAGGGCGCCGCGCCGACCTGCCTGCCTATTGTTGCTTTCGGGATTCGTGCGGCGCAAGCCGCGTTTTCAATTCGTTAACGATGGTCGCGGGCCCTCACACGGAACGCGTCGCCGGCGCTATTGGAGGGCCTCGAGCAAGTCCTGTTCGAACTGGATCTGGCTGCGTGCGTTATCCAGGGCGGCGCCGTCGATCAGGAAGGTGTCTTCCACCCGCTCTCCCAGCGTCATGACCTTGGCGGTCTTCAGGTTGATGCCATGCTGGACGAAAGTGCGTGCCATGGCATGCAGCAGGCCGGTGCGGTCGGTGGCCGTCACGCTCAGTATCCAGGACTGGCCGCGCTCGTCCGGTCGCAGCTCGATGGCGGGCGTGATGGGAAACGTGCGCGATTGGCGGGATGGGCGAGGCCCCAGCGGAACGGCTTCCGTTCCGGGGGCCCGCGCGGCATGGGGCGAGGCCAGGCGCTGGGTCAGTTCGTGTTCGAGCAGGCTCAGCAGCGAACGCTGTTCGCTCGGCGTGCCTTGGGCCAGGACAATGAAGCTATCCAGCGCCCAGCCATGCCGCGTGGTATGGATGCGGGCATCCTGGATGCTGAGGCGCCGCTCGTCGAAATAGCCGCAGATCCGCGCAAACAGGTCGGGCTGGTCCTTGGCGTAGACCACGATTTGCAGTCCTCCGCCCACTGGTGTTATGCGGGCGCGGACGATAGGGGTGGGACTATCGACCTTGTTGTACAGGTGGCGGGTCTGCCATGCGATATCGGAGGCCTCGTGCCGCAGGAAATAGGCGACATCGAGTTGCTTCCACAGCGCTTCATGCGCGTCAGGGGTGAGGCCTGCCAGGCGCAGCGCCCCCAGCGCTTCTTCCTTGCGGTTCTCCAGTATGGCCTTGGGATCCGGAATCTCGCCGCCCAGGGCACGCCGGGTCTTCAGGAACAGGTCTTCCAGCAGCTTGGCTTTCCAGGCGTTCCAGACCTTGGGACTCGTACCGCGTATGTCGGCCACCGTCAGCAGGTACAGCGCCGTCAGGTGCCGCGTGTCGCCCACCAGCGCGGCGAAATCCTGTATGACGCGGGGGTCGGACAAGTCCTTCTTCTGCGCGACGGACGATAGCCTGAGATGCTGGCGCACGAGGAATTCGAGCAGCTCGGCGTCTTCCCTGGCCAGCCCATGCTCGCGGGCGAACTTGCGGGCTTCGATCGCGCCCAGTTGCGAATGGTCGCCGCCGCGGCCCTTGGCGATGTCATGGAAGAGGGCGGCGGCATAGAGCACCCAGTGGCCGTCGAAGTTGGCGATCAGCTGGCTGCAGAGCGGGTATTCGTGTGCGTGTTCCGGCATCGTGAAGCGGCGCAGGTTGCGCACCACCATCAGGATGTGCTGGTCCACCGTGTACGCGTGGAAGAGATCGTGCTGCATCTGCCCGACGATGCGGCGGAAGGGCAGCAAATAGCGCGGCAGGATGCTGAGTTCGTTCATCCGCCGCAGTTCGTGCACGATGCCCCGGCGTTGCTGCAGGATGGACAGGAACAGGTGCCGGTTGACGGGGTTGCGGCGGAACTGGGCGTCGATGCGGCCACGCGCATGCCAGATCGCGCGCAGCATGCGCGCCGACATGCCCTTGAGCTCCGGATGCTGCTGCATGACCAGGAAGGCGCGCAGCAGCAGCGTCGGGTTGCGCTCGAAGGCATCGTCCCGGTACATGTCCAGGCGCTCGTGCAGGTTGCGGAAGTCTTCGTCGATAGGCTGGGCTTCCTCGCCCGGGCGGGCGAACAGCCGCTCCTCGAGGTTCTGGACCAGTATGGTGTTGAGCTGCGTCACCAGCTTGGCAGCCCAGTAGTAGCGCTGCATCAGGACTTCGCTGGGGCGGCGCGGACCGTTGTCCGGGATGCCGTATACCTTGGCCATCGCGGGCTGCACGTCGAACACCAGGCGGTCCTCGCGTCGGCCGGTCAGCAAATGCAGCTCGATGCGCAGGCGCTTGAAGGCCTGCTCGGCGCGGCGCAGGTGGCGCGCCTCGTCGGCGGTCAGCAGGCCGGCCCGGGCCACCTGGGCCCAGGTCTTGCCGAACCCGGCGGCGCGTGCCATCCACAGGATGACCTGGAGGTCCCGCAGCCCACCCGGCGATTCCTTGCAATTGGGCTCGAGCGCGTACGGCGTGTAGTTGTACTTGGTGTGCCGCTGCTGCATCTCCAGCTGCTTGTCGTGGAAGAACGCGCGCTTGTCCAGCCGGGCGCGCATGGCCGCCTCGAACTGCCGCATCAGCGCACGGCTGCCGGCCAGGTAGCGAGCCTCCAGCAAGGCGGTTTCCACCGTAATGTCCTTGGCCGCCTCGGCCATGCAGTCTTCCACCGTGCGGGCGCTGTGGCCGGGCTCCAGGCCGATGTCCCACAGCGCCGTGATCAGGGCGCCGATGCGGGCTTCGTCCTCGGCGGTGGGCGGCTGCCGCAGCAGGACCAGTACGTCCACGTCGGAGTGGGGGTAGAGTTCCCCCCGCCCATAGCCACCCACGGCCGCCAGCGTCGCGCCTTCGGGCAGCGGATGGCTCTCGAGCAGGGCCTGCAGGGTGCGGTCGACGATGCGGCGCAGTTCGGTCAGCAGCGCATCGGCGCGCAGGTTGGCGCGGTAGGCGGCGATGGCGCGTTCACGCGCCTCGCGCATGGCGTTGCGCAGGTCCTGCAGCCCGCGCAGCGCGGGCGAAGTCATCGTGGCGGTGGGCATAGGGCGGAGGGTGCCTTAGGCGGCCTTCTTGGCGGAGACGAAAGCCGGCGGGGCGGGCATGCCGGGCGAGACGCTGAGGATCTCGTAGCCGGTCTCGGTCACGACCACGGTATGCTCCCACTGCGCCGACAGGCTGCGGTCGCGCGTGACGATGGTCCAGCCGTCGGCCAGGCCGCGGATCTCGCGGCGGCCCGCGTTGATCATGGGCTCGACCGTGAAGATCATGCCGGGCTGCAGTTCTACGCCCGTGCCGGGCTTGCCGTAGTGGAGCACCTGGGGATCCTCGTGGAAGACCCGGCCGATGCCGTGGCCGCAGAATTCCCGCACGACGCTGTAGCCGTGGTTTTCCGCATGCTTCTGGATGGCATGGCCGATGTCGCCCAGGTGAGCGCCGGGGCGCACCTGCTCGATCCCCAGCCACATGCATTCGTAGGTGACCTCGGCCAGGCGGCGCGCCTGGAGCGTGGGTTCGCCGGCGAAATACATGCGGCTCGTGTCGCCGTGCCAGCCGTCCTTGATGATGGTGACGTCGATGTTGAGCGAATCGCCGTTTTTGAGGACTTTGTCACCCGGAATGCCGTGGCACACCTGATGATTGACCGAGGTGCAGATGGCGCCGGTGAACGGCGGGTACCCCGGGGGGGCGTAGCCGATGGTGGCTGACTTCACCTGGAGTTCCTCGGTCATGAATTGCAGGCACAGCCGGTCGAGTTCGCCGGTGGTGACGCCAGGCTTGACGTAGGGAGCGATGAAATCGAGCACGCGGGCGGCGTCCTGGCAGGCGGCCCGCATTTTTTCGATTTCCTCGGCGGATTTGATGGTAATGCTCATAATCTTGGTACCGATTTGTAACCGGGCCGCCGTGCGCGAGAGGGCGCCCGGGCGGCTGGGTAAGGTGGTCGCTTGAGCAGCGAGGCCGGAAAATAGTAGAATTATAGGCTTCCTGCGATTTCAGGAAGTGAAAACGGTAGCGGCCTTGTGCCGAAATCGTAAACCCGTCGTAAACCGCGCGCCGTATCGTCCAGGGTGCCAGCAGGGCAGGCAGGGCTCTTATGCGAAGCCCATCCGCCAAGCAGGTGCTGATACGGTGCAAGACCCAACCCTCGGAGTCAACATGTCCGTTAGCATGCGCGAAATGCTGGAAGCCGGTGTCCACTTCGGTCACCAGACCCGCTTCTGGAACCCCAAGATGGCCCCCTATATCTTCGGCCATCGCAACAAGATCCACATCATCAACCTTGAGAAGACCCTGGCCCTGTACCAGGACGCTCTCAAGTTCGTCCGCCAGCTGTCGGCCCGCGGCGGTACGATCCTGTTCGTCAGCACCAAGCGCGCCGCGCGTGAAATCATCGCCGAGGAAGCGCAGCGCTGCGGCATGCCCTACGTCGACAGCCGTTGGCTGGGCGGCATGCTCACCAACTTCAAGACGGTCAAGACCTCGATCAAGCGCCTGAAGGACATGGAAGCCATGCAGGCCGAGGGCGCGACCGAGCGCATGAGCAAGAAGGAAGCGCTGATGTTCCAGCGCGAGCTCGACAAGCTGAACAAGTCCATCGGCGGCATCAAGGACATGAACGGCCTGCCGGACGCCATCTTCATCATTGACGTCGGGTATCACAAAATTACCGTCAGCGAAGCCAAGGCGCTTAACATTCCGGTCGTCGCCGTGGTCGATACCAACCACTCGCCCGATGGCGTGGCCCACGTCATCCCCGGCAACGACGACTCGTCCAAGGCGATCGCCCTGTACGCCCGCGGCGTGGCCGATGCCGTGCTGGAAGGCCGCGAGCAGGCCCTGCAAGGCGTGGTCGATGCCGTTGCCGAAGGCGGCGACGAGTTCGTGGAAGTCGACGAAGAGGTGTAAGCCCTTCGCGCTGGCGCGGCGAAAGCCGCCAGGGGGTGGGCCTTCTCCCCCCTCCGATTGAATTGTCTGAAGGGGCCTCGAGCCCCTTCTTTTTAGTCAAACCGTTATTTCCGCCCGTCATCCCCGGCGGAAAATGTCAGGAGTAATCATGGCCGCAATTACCGCAGCAATGGTCAAGGAACTGCGCGAGAAGACCGATGCCCCCATGATGGAGTGCAAGAAAGCGTTGACCGAGGCCGACGGCGACCTGGCGAAAGCCGAGGAAATCCTGCGCGTCAAGCTGGGCAGCAAGGCCAGCAAGGCCGCCGCGCGTGTCACGGCCGAAGGCCTGGTGGCGATCTACGTGGCGCCGGATGCCAAGACCGGCGTCGCGGTCGAAGTCAACAGCGAAACCGATTTCGTCGCCAAGAACGATGACTTCGTCCAGTTCACCAACGATATCGCCGAACTCATCGCCAAAGCCGCACCGGCGGACGTCGCCGCGCTGGCCGAGCTGCCGTTCCGCGACGGCACGGTCGAAAGCGTGCGTACCGGCCTGGTCGGCAAGATCGGCGAAAACATCTCCGTCCGTCGTTTCACGCGCGTCGCCACGGAAAACAAGCTGGCCCAATACGTCCACGGCGGCCGTATCGGCGTGCTGGTCGAGTACACGGGTGACGACGCCCTGGGCAAGGACATCGCCATGCATGTGGCTGCCACCAAGCCGAAGGCGCTCGACGCCTCGGGCGTGTCCCAGGAAGACATCCAGCGCGAGCGTTCGGTCGCCGAGCAAAAGGCTGCCGAGTCCGGCAAGCCGGCCGATATCGTCGCCAAGATGGTCGAAGGTTCGATCCAGAAGTACCTGAAAGAGGTTACGCTGTTGTCGCAGCCTTTCGTCAAGGACGACAAGCAGACCGTCCAGCAGGTGCTCAAGGCCAAGAATTCGGCCATTCAGCAGTTCGTGCTGTACGTGGTGGGCGAGGGCATCGAGAAGAAAACCACCGACTTCGCCGCCGAAGTCGCGGCCCAGGCTGCTGCCGCGCGGGGCTGAGCCTCCACGCGCCGCGCGCTCCTGGGGCGCGTGGCGGACCGGCCGGTGGGGCCCATGGCACCTGTCCGGCCGGCGGTGTGTCGGCAGTGACGTGGTTGTGATTGATAGAGGACGCAGCGGATCCTGGCTCGGCCAGTCCGCCTGTGTGCCCCGGGCGGGGCGCGGGCAGCGCCCGGGAGGTCGGGTTTGACCTCCTGTGGGGGCGGGCGTCCAGGATGTGCCAGACTATGGCGATTGCTCGGGAGCATGTATGACGGTGGAAATGAACGCATCTGAGGCGAAAAAAGGGGCGTACAAGCGCGTACTGCTCAAACTGTCGGGTGAAGCCCTGATGGGCGACGATGCGTTCGGTATCAACCGCGCGACCATCGGCCGCATGGTCGAAGAAATCGCCGAAGTGGCAGAGCTGGGCGTCGAGCTCGCGCTGGTCATAGGCGGGGGCAACATTTTCCGCGGCGTGGCGCCCGGTGCCCAGGGCATGGATCGCGCCACCGCGGACTACATGGGCATGATGGCAACCATCATGAACTCGCTGGCTTTGCAGGATGCGCTCAAGCGCCGGGGTGTCGATGCCCGGGTGCAATCGGCGCTGACGATCGAGCAGGTCGTCGAACCCTATATCCGTCCGAAGGCGCTGCGCTATCTGGAAGAAGGCAAGGTCGTGATCTTCGCGGCCGGTACGGGCAACCCGTTCTTCACCACCGACACGGCGGCCGCGTTGCGCGGCGCCGAGATAGGTGCCGAAATCGTATTGAAGGCAACCAAGGTCGACGGCATCTATACGGCCGATCCCAAGAAGGATTCCACGGCGACCCGCTACAGCCGCATCAGTTTCGATGAAGCCATCGTGCGCCGGCTGGAAGTGATGGATGCCACCGCCTTTGCGCTGTGCCGCGACCAGAAGCTGCCGATCAAGGTTTTTTCGATCAACAAACCGGGTGCTTTGAAGCGCGTCGTTTCGGGCGACGACGAAGGCACGCTGGTGCACGTTTGATCGATCGTTTGTATTTAGGAGACCGCAATGAGCGCTTCCGACGTCAAGAAAAACGCCGAGACCAAAATGGGCAAGTCCATCGAGACGCTCAAGGCCAATCTCGCGAAGATCCGTACGGGTCGTGCCCATGCCGGGATACTGGACCATGTCCAGGTCGAATACTACGGTTCCATGGTTCCGTTGAGTCAGGTTGCCAGCGTGAGCGTGCTCGATGCGCGCACCCTGAGCGTGCAGGCCTGGGAGAAAAAAATGGCCCCGGTGATCGAGAAGGCCATCCGGGAGTCCGACCTGGGTCTGAATCCCCAGTCCATGGGCGAACTGATCCGCGTGCCGATGCCGGCCCTTACCGAGGAGCGTCGCCGCGAGCTGACCAAGGTGGTCAAGAGCGAGGGCGAGGACGCCAAGGTGGCCGTGCGCAACCTGCGCCGCGACGCCAACGAGCAGCTCAAGCGCCTGGTCAAGGACAAGGAAATCTCCGAGGACGAAGAGCGCCGTTCCCAGGACGATGTCCAGAAGCTTACCGACCGTTTCGTTGCCGAGGTCGACAAGCTGGTCGCCCAGAAAGAAGCGGAGATCATGACGGTTTGACGCCCTTCATGTTCACCGGCGGCCCTACGGAGCTGACATGGTCTTGAGTTCGACTCTCGGGGTACCGCGTACCGATGCCGTGCCCAGGCATGTGGCGATCATCATGGACGGCAACGGCCGCTGGGCCACCCAGCGCTTTTTGCCCCGGGTCGCCGGGCACAAGAAAGGGGTGGACGCGGTCCGTGCCGTGGTCGAAGCCTGCGCGGTGCGCGGCATCGAATACTTGACCTTGTTCGCCTTCAGTTCCGAGAACTGGCGCCGCCCGGCCGACGAAGTATCCCTGCTGATGCGGCTGTTTGTACACGCCCTGGAACGCGAGGTTGCCCGGCTGGCGCGCAACGGCATCCGGCTGAAGGTCGTGGGCGATATCAGCGCCTTCGAGCCCCGCTTGCAGGAGCTGATTGCCGACGTCGAAGCGCGTACGCGCGACAACGACCGCCTCACGCTTACCATCGCCGCCAACTATGGCGGCCGCTGGGACATTCTGCAGGCAACGCGGCGGTTGCTGGCCGACCACCCGGAATTGGGCGGTCACCCGGAACGGCTGGACGAAGCCATGCTGTCGCCGTATCTGTCCATGGCCTATGCGCCCGAGCCCGACTTGTTCATCCGGACCGGCGGCGAGCAGCGCATCTCCAATTTCCTCATCTGGCAACTCGCCTACACCGAGCTTTATTTCACCGATTGCTTCTGGCCGGATTTCGATGCCGAGCAGCTCGATCTGGCCTGCAAGTCCTATCGCAGCCGCGAGCGCCGTTTCGGCCGCACCAGCGCCCAGGTGCAGGCCCTGGAGCCCGCGGCCGCTTCTCCCAAGCGCGCCAGCGGCGGCTGACAGCATGCTAGGGCAACGCGTCGCCACCGCCGTCGTGCTGCTGGCCGTCCTGGCCGGCGTGCTGTCGGTTGCCGATCCCCGGCCTTTCGAGATTCTGATGGCGGTGTTCGTCGGCTGCGCGCTGTGGGAGTGGTGGCGCCTGACGCTCGCCCCCCGCGGTGGCGCCGGACGGCCGAATCCCGCCGCGCTGGCGGCCGGTATAGGATTGGGGCTGGCGCTGGTAGCCTGGCGCTGGACGAGCGGGGGGGCGGATCTTTCCAGCGGTCCCGGAGGAACGCTCTGGCGCGCGCTGTGGATTGCGGTGTCGCTGGTCTGGGTGTTCGGCCTGGTGCCCATGCTGTTTCGGGCCAGTGCCGAGGTCGAGCCCCGCAATCCTTGGCTGACGGCGCTGGCGCCGTTTGCGCTGCTGGCCGCCTGGTCGGCGCTGACGGCAGCGTTCGGTCGCGGTGTTACGTTTCTCCTGACCCTGATGGCGCTGGTCTGGGTGGCGGACATCGCCGCCTATTTCGTGGGCCGGGCGCTGGGGCGGCGCAAGCTAGCCCCGCATATCAGCCCGGGCAAGACCCGCGAGGGCGCGCTCGGTGGCATCGTGTGCGCCGTCGTATTCGTACTCGCGAGCGCAATGTATCCCGGCACCTTCGGAGGCGCCCTGGTTGCGCGTTGGGGCTGGCTGGGGGCGCTGTTGCTGGCTGTCGTGCTCGCGGTGCTGTCCATCGCCGGAGATCTTTTCGAATCACTGATCAAGCGGCGGGCCGGCGTCAAGGACTCCAGCCGCTTGCTGCCCGGCCACGGCGGGGTCCTCGACCGCATCGACGCCCTGATTCCCGTGCTGCCCCTTGCCGTATTGCTGTCATGACTTGTCGCACCGTCACCATTCTGGGGGCCACCGGTTCCATCGGCGCCAGCACGCTGGACGTCATTGCGCGCCATCCCGGGCGCTACCGGGTGCACGCGCTGAGCGCACACAGCCGGATGGAGCTGCTTGCCGCGCAGGCGGCCGCCAGCCAGGCGCCGGTCGTGGTAGTGCCGGACGGGCCCGCCCGCCAGCGTTTCATCGAGTCCTGGCAGGGCGGGGCGCCGCTGCCGCAAATACGGGTGGGGGCGCAGGCGCTGGTGGATACGGCCGCCGATCCTGCCAGCGATACCGTGATGGCCGCCATCGTGGGCGCGGCCGGGTTGCCGTCGGCGCTTGCCGCGGCCCGGTCGGGCAAGCGCGTCCTGCTGGCCAACAAGGAGGCCCTCGTGGTGGCGGGGGCGTTGTTCATGGACGCCGTCCGGCAAAGCGGCGCCGAGCTCCTGCCCATCGACAGCGAGCACAATGCGATTTTCCAGTGCCTGCCCCACAGCGGCGCGGCTGCCGGGCAAGGGCCCGCCCCGGGGGTCCGCCGCTTGTTGTTGACGGCGTCCGGCGGTCCCTTCAGGACCCGCCCACTGGCGGAACTGGAAGGAGTAACGCCCGCGCAGGCCTGCGCGCATCCCAACTGGTCCATGGGACGCAAGATCTCGGTGGATTCCGCGACCATGCTCAACAAGGGCCTGGAAGTCATCGAAGCGCATTGGTTGTTCGCGATGCCGCCCGAGCGTATCGACGTGGTCATCCACCCGCAGAGCGTCATCCACTCCATGGTGGAATACGACGACGGCTCGGTGCTGGCGCAGCTGGGCCAGCCCGACATGCGTACGCCGATTGCCTATGGCCTGGCATTCCCGGAGCGCATCGCCAGCGGCGTCGGGCCGCTCGACCTGGCGCGCCTGGGGCGGTTGGATTTCGAGGCGCCCGACCTGGCGCGTTTCCCATGCCTGCGCCTGGCTTTCGAGGCGTTGCGTGCCGGGCAGGGGGCCTGCGTGGCGCTGAACGCGGCCAACGAAGTGGCGGTCGACGCTTTCCTGCAGGGCGCCGCCCCATATACGGCGATCGCGGCTATCATCGAGACTGTGCTGGAAGGCGCATGGATGCACGCCGGCAACCGCCTGGGCAGCCTCGAAGGGCTGCTGGACCTGGACCACGAAGCCCGCGCCCAAGCCCGGCAAGCGCTCTCCCGGTCCCGTCCAGGCGTAGCGGGGTGAGCCCGGCATGTTGGTTTACCGTGATTCGGTGAGCATCCCCGGACCCGGCGTCCGGTTCCGCGTTGATCCGCCGGTGCGGTTTCTCTGGTACGGCGCCGGAGCAAGGAGATTTCCATGTTGTTGACCTTGGCGGCTTTTGCCGTCGCGCTGGGCCTGCTGGTGGTGATCCACGAACTGGGGCACTACCTCGTGGCGCGCGCTTGCGGGGTACGCATCCTGCGTTTTTCGGTCGGCTTCGGCAAGGTCTTGTGCCGACGGACGGACCGCCGCGGGACGGAATGGGCGTTGTCCGCCATTCCGCTGGGCGGCTACGTGAAAATGCTGGACGAGCGCGAGGGCGACGTTCCCGCCGAGCAGCGCGGCCAGGCGTTCAACGCACAGCCTGTGGGCAAGCGCATTGCCATCGTGGCGGCCGGTCCGCTGTTCAATCTCGCGCTGGCGGCCTTGCTGTACGCGGTGCTGAACATGATGGGCGTCAAGGAACCCGCGCCGGTACTCGGCGCGCCGGCGGCGGGCACGCCGGCTTCGGTCGCGGGAATACAGGCTGGCGACAGGATACTCGCGATCGGCGGCTCGGCGGTCGCTACCTGGGGCGACGCGCGCTGGATGTTGCTCCGGAGCCTGACCGACAAGGGCCGCACCGTCATCGAAGTCGAGACCGCCGCCGGTGAGCGGCGTGCGCGCACGGTCGATTTCTCCGGGGCGGCGCTGGGCCAGATGGAGGGCGACGTCCTGGGCCGGGAAGGATTCGGGCTGGCCAGTCCCCGACCCATCATCCGGGGCATCGTGCCCGACAGCGCGGCTGCAGAGGCCGGGCTGCTCGCCGGCGACCGCATCGTGGCCGTGGGCGACCAACGCGACCCTTCCGCCACCGAGCTGATTTCGGTCATTCAGGGCCATGCCGACCAGCCGCTGCGGCTGACGGTGGTCCGGGACGGTGCGACGCTGGCCATCGACGTGCGGCCGCGCGCGGAGCGCCAGGCCGATGGCCGGCCGATAGGGCGCATCGGCGCGCAGATCGGGGGCGATATCGAGCTCATTACCGTACGGCACGGGCCCCTCGAGAGCCTGGGGATGGGCGTGCAACGCACCGGCGAAGTCTCCTGGTTCTCGCTGCGCATGCTGGGAAAGATGCTGGTGGGGGATGTTTCATTGAGCAACCTGAGCGGGCCGGTGACCATCGCCGACTATGCCGGCCAGACCGCCCGCATGGGGCTGGAGGCGTACATTGCCTTCCTGGCTTTGGTCAGCGTGAGCCTCGGCGTGTTGAATCTGTTGCCCATTCCGATGCTGGATGGCGGGCACCTGCTGTATTATCTGGTCGAGATCATCCGGGGCAGCCCGCCGCCGGAACGCTGGATGGAAATGGGGCAGCGCGCCGGGTTCGGCATCCTGATGGTGCTGATGGCCGTTGCCTTGTTCAACGACTTTACGCGACTGCTGACCTAGGATTCATGAGCGCTGTCTTCTCCGCCGCTTTTGCGGACCGCGCCCCGGCTGACGGCGCCAAGTCTCGTCGCGAATCGCTCTTCCGCATATCACTCAAAGAATTCCGGGATCACGCATGACCAATCGCACCCGGCGCATGCCGCGTTTGCTGTCTATTTTGCTGGCCATGGCCGTTGCCCCTCTGGCCCACGCTTTCGAACCCTTCGTCGTTCGGGATATCCGGGTGGAAGGTATCCAGCGTACCGAAGCCGGTACGGTGTTCGGGTATCTGCCGGTCAAGGTGGGCGAACGCTTTACCGAAGAACAGGCCACGCAGGCGGTACGCGCGCTGTACGGTACGGGCTTTTTCCGCGACGTACGGATCGAGGTCGAGAACGACGTGGTGGTGGTCATCGTCGACGAACGTCCGGCCATCGCGTCGATTTCGTTCAACGGCATGCGCGAGTTCGAAGCCGCCAACGTCCTGAAGTCGCTGGCCGAAGTAGGCTTCGCCGAAGCGCGCATCTTCGACCGCGCCTTGCTCGATCGCGCCGAACAGGAGCTCAAGCGCCAGTATCTGGCGCGCGGCAAGTACTCGGTCGAGATCGTTCCCACCATCACGCCGCTCGAGCGCAACCGCGTCGGCATCACCTTCGATATCTTCGAAGGCGACGTGGCGCGCATCGCCGGCATCAAGATCATCGGGGCCAAGGCCATCCCCGAGAGCGAACTGCTGGACCTGCTGCAGCTCAGCACGCCGGGCTGGCTTACCTGGTACACCAAGGCCGACCAGTATTCGCGCGAAAAGCTCCAGGGCGATATCGAAACCCTGCGCTCGTACTACATGAACCGCGGCTATCTCGAGTTCAACGTGGACTCGCCGCAGGTTTCCATCTCGCCCGATCGCAAGGATATCTTCATCACCTTGTCGATCACCGAAGGCGACAAATATTCCGTCAGCGACGTCAAGCTCGCGGGCGACTTGCTGGGCCTGGACCAAGAGCTGAACAAGCTGATCGCGGTCAAGCCCGGCGAAACCTTCTCCGCCGAGCGGGTCAACGAGTCGAGCCGGGCGATTACCGACTACCTGGGCCGGCTCGGCTATGCCTTCAGCAACGTCAACGCCACGCCGCAGGTCGATCGCGAGAAGAAATCCGCCGCCATCACCTTCTTCGTCGACCCCAACCGCCGCGTATACGTGCGCCGCGTCAACATCGGCGGCAACACCCGCACGCGCGATGTCGTGGTACGGCGCGAGATGCGCCAGCTGGAAAGCGCCTGGTACGACGCCGGCAAGATCCAGCTCTCGCGCGACCGCATCGACCGCCTGGGTTATTTCCAGAACATCACCATCGAGACGCCGCCCGTGCCCGGCACGCCCGACCAGGTCGACGTCAATGTGAACGTGCAGGAAAAGCCCACCGGCATGATCAACCTGGGCGCGGGCTTCAGCAGCACCGACAAAGTCGTGCTGTCGGCCGGCATCAGCCAGGACAACATCTTCGGCAGCGGCACCACGGCCGGCCTGGAGCTCAATACCGGCAAGACGTATCGCACCATCGCGATCAGCCAGACCAATCCGTATTTCACCCAGGACGGCATCAGCCGGTCGACCAGCCTCTACTACCGCACGCTGCGGCCGCTGTCGATCAACCGGGGTGACTACCGCATCAAGACCATGGGCGCGGGCCTGACCTTCGGCGTACCGTTCACCGAAACCCAGCGGGTGTTCTTCGGCGGCTCGGTCGAAGCCAACGATATCGACATCTACGAAAGCAGCCCGCAGCGCTACATCGACTACGTCAACACCTTCGGCCCCCGCAGCAATGCGGTGATTTTCTCGGTAGGCTGGAGCAACGACCGCCGAGACAGCGCACTGGCCCCGACGCGCGGCACCTACCAGCGCGCTGCCGGCGAGACCTCGTTGTTCGGCGACCTACGCTACTACAAGGCCAGCTACCAGCACCAGTACTACTGGCCCATCAACCGCAACATGACGCTGGCGCTCAACGGCCAGGTCGATTATGGCAAGGGCTTCGGCGGCCGGCCTTATCCGCTGCTCAAGAACGTCTACGCGGGCGGTATCGGATCCGTGCGCGGCTTCGATGGCGGTTCGCTCGGCCCGCGCGACAGCAAGAACGGCGACAGCCTGGGCGGTGCCAAGCGGGTCATCGCCAATGCCGAGCTGCTGCTGCCATTCCCCGGCACCCAGCAGGACCGCACCTTGCGCTGGTTCGTCTTTGCCGATGCGGGTAACGTCTATTCCGACGATGAAAACATCAGCCTCGGCCAGCTGCGGTATTCGGCCGGTATCGGCCTGAGCTGGCAATCGCCCATCGGTCCGCTGAAGATCTCGTTCGGCCGGGCCTTGAATGCCAAGCCGGAAGACCGGACCCAGAGCTTCCAGTTCCAGATCGGTACCGGATTCTGATGGCGCGCGGCGGTTTCCGGGCCCATGCCTCTCGAAAGGTTTTCTGCTACAACCAATTACGAGAGGATGGGCGCCGCTTGCGCGGGGCCGCGCCATTAGTGGCAAAATACACGACTACCTTCCTAGCGAGAAATAAATGATCCGCATGTTTTCGACATCTGCCTCCAGTCTGACCGCCTCCTCTGCAGTCAAGGGTGCCGGCCGGTTGCTGGCGGCTCTGGTGCTCTCAAGTGCCGCTGTCGGCGCGGCTCATGCCCAGGCATCGCAAGCCCCGGTCAAGATCGGCTTCGTCAATACCGAGCGCATTTTCCGCGATGCGGCGCCCGCCAAGGCTGCCCAGGCGAAGATCGAGGCGGATTTCAAGAAGCGCGATGCCGAACTGCAGGACATGGCCAACCGGTTGCGCACCCTGTCGGAGCAGCTCGACAAGGACAGCGCCGTCCTCTCCGAGTCCGACCGGGCACGCCGCCAACGGGAGCTCAGCGACCTCGACAAGGATTTCCAGCGCAAGCGCCGGGAATTCCAGGAGGACCTGAACCAGCGCCGCAATGAAGAGCTTTCGCAAATCCTCGAGCGCGCCAACCGCGTGATCAAGCAGATCGCCGAACAGGAAAACTACGACCTGATCTTCCAGGAAGCCGTCGTGGTCAGCCCGCGCGTCGACATTACCGACAAGGTGCTCAAGGCCCTGAACAACGGCGCCAAGTAATTGCGCCGCTGTTTCCTGTCCCCGTCGTCCGCGCGAGTTCCGCATGCCCATCTTGCTTGATACGACCAAGGCGCCGGTCCTGCAAAGGCTGCTCGAGGAAACCGATACCAGCGGGTTGACGTGGACGATCGAGCCGGGCGGCGCGCAGGTGCCGCCGCTGGCTGAAACCCGGGTCGCCGGTATCGCCAACCTCGAGCGCGCGGGGCCCCAGGAACTCAGTTTCGTCTCCAATCCGCGCTACCAGGCCCAGCTGGTGGACGCCCGGGCCGCGGCCGTGCTGGTCACGCCCGAGGTCGCGCAGTACTACCGGCAGGCGCTGTCCGAAGCCGGGCGCAGCCAGCAAGCGCTGGCGCTGGTAGTGTGCAACTCGCCGTACTTGCTGTTCGCACGGATCGGGCAATGGTTCGAGCAGCAGCTGTATCCCGCGCCGCCCGGATCCATCCATCCTTCAGCCGTCGTGGCGCCGGGCGCCCGGGTCGACGGCAGTGCGCATATCGGGCCGCTGGCCGTCATCGAAGAAGGGGTCGACATCGGCCCGCGTGCACGCATCGGAGCGGGTTGTTTCATCGGTGCCGGCTGCCGCATCGGCGCCGATTCCGTCCTCCATCCGCGCGTTACCCTGTACCGGGGGGTCAGCATGGGCGCGCGCTGCGTGATTCTTTCCGGCGCCGTCATCGGCGACGACGGTTTCGGCTTCGCGCCGGACCCCTCGCGCGCCAAGGGCGCCTGGACCAAGATTCCGCAATTTGGCGGCGTGCGCATCGGCGATGATGTCGAAGTCGGCGCCAATACCACCATCGATCGGGGGGCGCTGGACGACACCGTCATTGGAAACGGCGTCAAGATCGATAATCAGATCATGATCGGTCACAATTGCCGTATCGGTGATCACACGGCGATGGCGGCTTGCGTCGGCATCGCGGGTTCGACCACCATAGGCGAACGCTGCTCCATCGGCGGGGCCGCCATGATAGGGGGGCACTTGACCATCGGCGACGACGTCTTCATCTCGGCCGCCACCCCGGTGCACAGCAACATCGACAAGCCGGGTCAATACACTGGCTTCTTCCCGATGACCGAGCATGGTCAGTGGGAGCGCAACGCGGTCGCGGTCAGGCACCTGGCGACGATGGCCAAGCGCATCAAGGCGCTGGAAAAGAAGTAAAAAGGCGAGGCGGACTCCGGAGAGGTCCGTCCCGCGTCAAATACTGGAATTCTGTATGGAAATGGACATCAAGGGGATACTCGATCATTTGCCGCATCGGTACCCGATGCTGCTCATCGATCGAGTCATCGACGTCAAGCCCGGCGAATCGATACGCGCGATCAAGAACGTGTCGATCAACGAACCGTTTTTTACCGGCCATTTCCCGCATCATCCGGTCATGCCGGGTGTGCTGATCCTCGAAGCCATGGCCCAGGCCGCGGCGATCACCTCGTTTACGGCGGCAGGCAAGAAACCGGACGAGAACACCGTTTACTACTTCGTGGGCATAGACGGGGCGCGCTTCAAGCGGCCAGTCGTGCCGGGCGACCAACTCAACCTCGAAGTCAATGTCGAGCGGGCCACGCGCGGCATCTGGAAGTACAACGGCAAGGCGCTGGTCGACGGCCAGATTGCCGCCGAGGCCAGCCTGATGTGCACCATGCGCATCCTCGAACCCTGACGGAAGCTGCAGTGGCGAGGATACATCCCACCGCTATCGTCGATCCGGCGGCGCAGCTGGACGACACCGTGACGATAGGCCCGTTCGCCATCGTCGGTCCCCATGTGCGCATAGGCGCCGATACCGAGGTCGGCGCGCATTGCGTCATCGAAGGCCATACGACCATCGGCCGGGGCAATCGCTTCTTCCCCTCCTGCGCCATAGGCGGTATTCCGCAGGACAAGAAGTACGCCGGCGAACCGACCCGGCTCGAGATTGGCGACGGCAACACCATACGGGAATGCTGCACCATCAATACCGGCACGGCGCAGGATGCCGGCGTGACCCGCCTGGGTAACGACAACTGGATCATGGCCTACGTGCACGTGGCGCACGACTGCCAGCTGGGCAGCCATATCATCTTGGCCAACGGTACGCAGCTGGCCGGGCATGTGCATATCGGCGACCATGTCATCCTGGGCGGTATGACGGGCGTGCACCAGTTCGTCAAGATCGGCCCGCACGCGATGACGGGCGTGCATGCGACCCTGCTGCAGGACCTGCCTCCATTCGTTACCTGCGCCGGCAGTCCCGCACGGCCGGTGGGCATCAATGTCGAGGGCCTGAAGCGGCGTGGATTCTCGGCGGCGCAGATTTCCGGCCTCCGCGCGGCATACAAGACCCTGTACCGCCAGGGCCTGACCCTGGACGAGGCGCGCGCGGCACTACAGGCCAAGCGCGCCGGGTCTCCCGAGCTCGATGCCTCCTTGTCGACCTTGCTGAACTTCCTCGATACCGCCACCCGCGGTATCGTGCGCTGACGGAGGCCGGCGTGCCGGTTGTGGCCAGACCGTCCATCGGCATGGTGGCCGGAGAGCCCTCGGGCGACTTGCTGGCCGCCTCAGTCGTCGAGGCGCTGCACGCACGGGCACCCCAATTCGCACTGACCGGTATAGGCGGTCCCAAGATGCAGGCGCACGGGTTCGAAGCCTGGTATCCCATGCAGAAACTGGCCGTGAATGGCTATGCCGACGTCCTGATGCACCTGCCGGAACTGCTCCAGATCCGCCGCGCCGTACGCGAGCGGTGGCTGGCCGAGCGGCCGGCCGCGTTCGTCGGCGTCGACGCGCCGGATTTCAATTTCTCGCTCGAGCACGCCCTGCGCGCAGGCGGCATTCCCACTGTGCATTTCATCGGCCCCTCGCTGTGGGCATGGCGCGGGGAACGCATCAACAAGATACGCGAAGCGGTGTCGCGCATATTGGTGGTGTTTCCCTTCGAGGAACAGATCTACCGCGACGCCGGCGTGCCGGTTACCTACGTTGGCCATCCGCTCGCCCGGACCATCGCGCACACACCCGACCGCGCCGCTGCGCGCGCGCGCCTGGGGGCGGCTTCGGGAGCACGTGTGCTGGCGCTGATGCCGGGCAGCCGGGCGGGCGAGGTACGCCACCTGGCGCCGCGGTTCCTGGCTGCGGCCAAGCTGCTGCAGATCCGGGATCCCGCACTCGAACTGTGGGCGCCCATGGCCAATGCCGAACGCGAGCGCGAGTTCCTGGCCCATGCGTCCGCGGTAGGGGGGCTGAAGAACCTGCACACCATCGTGGGAGGGTCCCACGACATCCTGGCCGCCTGCGATGCCGTGCTCGTGGCCAGCGGCACCGCCACGCTGGAGGCGGCCTTGTTCAAGCGCCCCATGGTGATCTCCTACGTGCTGCCGCGGCTGTCGTGGTGGATCATGCGCCGCCAGGCCTACCTGCCTTGGGTCGGCCTGCCCAATATCCTGTGCCGGGACACGCTCGTTCCGGAGCTGCTGCAGGACGATGCCACGCCGCGTGCGCTGGCCGATGCGGCCTGGAAGGCCTTGACCGACGAGGCCGGGGCCAGGCGCCTGGAAGCCCGCTTTGGTGCCTTGCACGACGACCTGGTGCGCGATACGCCGGCCCTGGCCAGCCAAGCCATCCTGGAGGTAGCGGGCCATGGGTGAGAAAGGCTGGGTGCAAACCGAGTTCGGCTGGGCCGCGGTGGATTCGCCCGGGGCCGATCTGCTGCAGGTCTTCGATGCCCAGGCCCTGCGCACCCTTCGGGTCGCCGGCGTGGACGAAGCCGGCCGCGGGCCGCTGGCCGGGCCGGTCTACGCGGCGGCGGTCGTGCTCGATCCCGCCCGCCCGATTGACGGCCTGAACGACTCCAAGATACTGACCGAGCGGGCGCGCGACGAACTGGCGCCGCAAATCCAGGAACGGGCGCTGGCCTGGTGCGTGGCCAGCGTCAGCGTGGCGGAAATAGACACGCTGAACATCCTCAACGCGACCATGCTGGCCATGCGCCGGGCGGTCGAAGGACTGGGGCTGATGCCCGACGTGGTGCAGGTGGACGGCAATCGTGCTCCGGCGCTGCCATGCCCCGTGCAGACCGTCATAGGCGGCGATGCCCAAGTGGCGGCCATATCGGCGGCCTCCATCCTCGCCAAGACCGCGCGCGATGCCGAGCTGGTCCGCCTGCACGAGATCTACCCGGTCTACGGCTTCGACCGCCACAAGGGCTACGGGACGCCGGATCATTTGCGCTGCCTGCTCGAGCATGGCCCGTGTCCGGAACATCGGCGCAGCTTCGAGCCGGTCCGGCGGGCGCTGCCCGGGCAATCCATGGTGTCCGAGGCAGCGCTGGCCATGCCGCAAACCGGCTCGCTGATCGCTGCCTGGGAAGATGGCATGGTCGAGCCCCAGGCGCCCGTTTCCCGCCGCGGCAGGGCCAAATCGCGGGCCTAGGGCCCGGCGAGGGCCATAGAGAACCACCATGAAACGCATCGCTTCGCGCGACAACCCGCTGTTCAAGTCTCTGCGCAAGCTCGCGCATACGTCTCAGGCTCGCCGCCACGCCGGCCTGTCGGTTCTCGACGGCGTCCACTTGTGCCAGGCCTATCTGCAATGGCAAGGGTTGCCGCGCTATGCTGTATTCGACAGCCGGCGGCTGGAGGGCGAGCGCCCGAGCGCCGAAGTGCGGCGCTTGTGCCAGGACATCCCCGCCGATCGCCACGTCTGGCTCGACGGAAACCTGATCGAAGACCTGGAGCAGGTCCAGGCGGGACAGGGGGTGGTGTTCGTGGTCGAGACGCCGGTGCCGCCGCTACCCGAGCGCATCGCGGAAAGCTGCGTGTTGCTCGACCGCATCCAGGACCCCGGCAACGTCGGTTCCATCCTCAGGACCTGCGCCGCCGCGGGCGTGCGCAGCGTTTTCCTGTCCGACGAGACCGCCTTCGCCTGGTCTCCCAAGGTTCTGCGCTCGGGGCAGGGGGCGCATTTTTCCCTGGCCATCTACGAGCGCGTGGATCTGGGGGCGCTGCTTGGCCGTCTCGATGTTCCACTGGTGGCGACCACGCTGGACGATGCCACCGGCTTGTACGGCACCGCCTTGTCCAGGCATTGTGCCTGGATCTTCGGCAATGAAGGGCAGGGCGTGCGCGCCGATCTCCAGGCCGCGGCTGATCTGCGTGTGCGCATTCCCCAGGAGCCGGCCGCGGAGTCCCTGAATGTGGCCGCCGCCGTGGCGGTATGCTTGTTCGAGCACCGGCGCCGGTATATGGCCGCCTAGCGGCACAGGGACGATCAGTCGTCGGGCAAGAGGGCAGGGTTCCAGACGACTTCCCATAGATGGCCGTCGAGGTCCTGGAAGTACCCTGCATAGCCGCCCCAGAACGTGTCGTGGGCCGGCTTGACGATGCAGGCGCCCGCGCGCCTCGCCTGGTCCAGCGTGGCGTCCACTTCCTCGCGGCTGCGGACATTATGGCCGATGCTAAAGCCGGGGACGCCGGCCTCGCTCTTGGGCAGCCCGGTATCGTGCGCCAAGGAGGCGCGTGGCCACAGGGCCAGCTTCAAGCCCCCTTGCAGATCGAAGAAGGCCACGGCGCCATGCTCGAATTCCCGGCCGACGATGCCCTGCGTGGGCAGGCCCAGGCCGTCCCGGTAGAACGCCACCGCCCGTTCCAGGTCGTCTACGCCCAAGGTCAGTACCGATATGCGCGCTTTCATGTCGGTGCTCCTTATCGATCCGCTTCAATAGAAGCGTCCCTCCAACCCGATCTTCTGCAAAACCGTGGTGGAGATCTCCTCGATGGATTTGGTGGTGGTCGACAGCCAGCGTATGCTCTCGCGCCGCATCAGCTTCTCTGCCTCGGCGACCTCGTAGCGGCATTGTTCCAGCGAGGCATAGCGGCTGTCCGGGCGCCGCTCGTGACGCACCTCGGCCAGCCGCTCGGGCTGTATGGTGAGACCGAACAGCTTGCTGCGGTAGGGCAGGATGGCCGAAGGCAGCGCGCCGCGCTCGAAATCGTCCGGGATCAGGGGCACATTGGCTGCCTTGATGCCGTATTGCATGGCCAGGTAGAGGCTGGTGGGCGTCTTGCCGCAACGCGATACGCCGATCAGGATCACGTCGGCCTGTTCCAGGCCCTTGATGTACTGGCCGTCGTCGTGCGCGAGACTGAAGTTGATGGCCTCGATACGATTTTGGTATTGCTGGGTGTTGGCGACGTTGTGGGAACGCCCGATCGAATGGCTGGACTTGAGGTTCAGCTCCTGCTCGATGGGTTCCACGAAGGTGGAGAACAGGTCCAGGAACAGGCCGTTCGCCTGCCGTACACGGGTATTGATCTCGGAATTGACCAGGGTGCTGAAGACGATGGGCCGCTGGCCGTCCGCCGCGAAGGCGGCGTCGATGCGCGCGGCGACCTGCGCCGCCTTGTCTACCGAGTCGATGAAAGGAAGCCTGATATGCCGGAAACGGGCGTTCTCGAACTGGGCCAGGACCGAGTGCGCGAACGTTTCGGCAGTAATGCCGGTGCCGTCGGAAACCACGAATACCGTGCGCAGGTAGGTGTTCGGCGCTGGAGCGGATGGAGGCATGGAGATCTCGCTAAAACAGGGGATTCCTGTGCGGGCAAGGGTAACAAAAGACCGTGGTGCAGAAAAACCGGCGGCCGGCGTACAATCCGGGGATTCCCCCTGGTTACGCGTGGCATAGGTCCCCGGCTCGAATGTCCCGGGCCACGTCGAAGGCGGGTTTGGCCAGCGCACACGGAATGCGGCCGTGCCGCACCGCGCAAGAGCACTGCGAATGGAGCGGCATTCCGCGTGTGCTCGCCAAACAAGCTTTCTTGCCATTGTAATAGGGGACTTTCATGTCTTATGTCGTGCCGTTCGAGCAACTCCGGATGACGGATGTTGACTCGGTAGGAGGAAAGAACGCTTCACTGGGAGAGATGATCAGCCAGCTCGCCGGCGCCGGGGTCCGCGTGCCGGGGGGCTTCGCCACTACGGCGGAAGCATTCCGCGATTTCCTCAAGGATTCGGGGCTGGATACCCGCATCAACGAACGCCTGTCGTCCTTGAATCCGGAAGACGTGCGCGCGCTCGCGGAAACCGGCGCGGAAATCCGCCAATGGATCATCGACGCCCCGTTCTCGGCCCGCTTCGAGAAGGAAATCCGTGACGCGTTCGCCAAGCTCGACGCCGACGGGAAGGGATCGTTCGCCGTTCGCTCGTCCGCCACCGCCGAAGACCTGCCCGATGCCTCGTTCGCGGGCCAGCAGGAAACCTTCCTGAACGTCGTCGGCATCGACGACGTGCTGGACAAGATCCGCCACGTATTCGCCTCGCTCTACAACGACCGCGCCATTTCGTATCGCGTGCACAAGGGCTTTGCCCATGCCGACGTGGCCCTGTCCGCCGGCGTGCAGCGCATGGTGCGCTCGGACACCGGTGCGGCCGGGGTCATGTTCACCATCGATACCGAGTCCGGCTTCCCCGATGTGGTCTTCATCACGTCGTCCTACGGCCTGGGCGAAACGGTGGTGCAGGGTGCCGTCAACCCCGACGAGTTCTACGTCTTCAAGCCGACGCTCGAAGCCGGCCACTATCCCATCGTCAGCCGCCGCATCGGCTCCAAGCTGATCAAGATGGAGTTCGATCCGGCCCGCCCCGAAGGCCGCGCCGTGCGCACGGTCGATGTCGCGCCCGAGTTGCGCAACCGTTTCTCGCTGTCGGACGAGGACGTCATCGAGCTGGCGCGCTACGCCGTCATCATCGAGAAGCACTACGGCCGCCCCATGGATATCGAATGGGGCCGGGACGGCATCGACGGCAAGATCTACATCCTCCAGGCGCGTCCCGAGACGGTCAAGTCGCAGCAGTCCGGCAACGACGTGCAGCAGCGCTATCGCCTGAAGGCGACCGGCAACGTGCTGGTCACCGGCCGCGCCATCGGCCAGAAGATCGGGTCCGGCCCGGTGCGCCTGGTGGCCGATATCGCCGACATGGACAAGGTCCAGGCCGGCGACGTGCTGGTTACCGACATGACCGATCCCAACTGGGAACCCGTCATGAAGCGCGCCTCGGCCATCGTGACCAACCGCGGCGGACGGACTTGCCACGCCGCCATCATCGCGCGTGAACTGGGCATCCCGGCGGTTGTCGGCAGCGGCGACGCCACCAGCGTGTTGTCCGATGGCGCCATGGTTACCGTCTCGTGCGCAGAAGGCGACGAGGGCCGCATCTACGACGGCCTGCTCGAGACCGAGGTCGAGGAAGTGCGCCGCGGCGAAATGCCCGAGATCCCGGTCAAGATCATGATGAACGTGGGCAACCCGCAGCTGGCCTACGATTTCGCGCAGATCCCGAACGGCGGCGTCGGCCTGGCGCGCCTGGAATTCATCATCAACAACAACATCGGCATCCACCCCAAGGCCATCCTCGACTATCCGAATGTCGATGGCGAGCTCAAGAAAGCGGTGGAGTCGGTGGCCCGTGGCTATGCCAGCCCGCGCGCGTTCTTCGTCGACAAGCTGGCCGAGGGCGTGGCCACCATCGCCGCCGCGTTCTATCCCAAGCCCGTGATCGTCCGCATGTCGGACTTCAAGTCGAACGAATACCGCAAGCTCATCGGCGGTTCGCGCTACGAGCCCGAGGAAGAAAACCCCATGCTGGGCTTCCGCGGCGCGTCGCGCTACATCGCCGGGGAATTCGCCGAGTGCTTCCGCATGGAATGCGAGGCGCTGCGCCGCGTGCGCGAAGACATGGGTCTGACCAACGTCGAGATCATGGTGCCCTTCGTGCGCACGCTCAAGCAAGCCGAGCGCGTGGTGGATCTGCTGGCCGAGAACAAGCTCAAGCGCGGCGAAAACGGCCTGCGCCTGGTCATGATGTGCGAGGTGCCGTCCAACGCGGTGTTGGCCGAGCAGTTCCTGGAGTATTTCGACGGCTTCTCGATCGGCTCGAACGACCTGACCCAGCTCACGCTGGGCCTGGACCGGGACTCGGGCCTGGAACTGCTGGCGGCCGACTTCGACGAACGCGATCCCGCCGTGCAGGCGCTCCTGCAGCGCGCCATCGAGGCGTGCCTGAAGGCGGGCAAGTACGTCGGTATCTGCGGCCAGGGCCCGTCCGACCATCCCGACTTCGCGGTCTGGCTGAGGGACCAGGGTATCAAGTCGATCTCGTTGAACCCCGACACGGTGGTCGATACCTGGAAGAAACTCGCTGAGTAGGTGTCCCCCGTACGCGCTTACGCACGCCCCCCAGGGGGCGATGCGGGTGGACCGGCGGAGCCGGATCCACCCGCATCCTAGGTAAAACCATCGGCTGGTGGGGAGGGGGCTTGGGGGCGGTTTTTTGCGGGGGCGGCTTGCTGCGGAATTGTTTTTGGGCGCGGACTGTGGCTTATAGCGATCGATGACAGCTTCACCTTCCAAGGGGGAATCCCAGAGTGAATGGGGCGAGGACTTGCCGGGGCTGGCCTTCGAGAACAACCTGTCCTACAGGTTGTCCATTCTTGGGTCCTTGCTGGGCCGCGCCACGGCCGAGATCTACATGGCCGAGGAGTTCACGCTCCACCAATGGAAGGTGATGAGCGTGATCTGCCGCTACGCGCCTATCCCGGCGTCGGAAATCATGCGTTGGGTGACGCTCGACAAGGCGGCTGTCTCGCGTGCGGTGCGCAAGCTGCAGACGCGCGGCCTGATCGAACGCCGGCTGTCCGACGGCGATGCGCGTGTGACCCATATCCTCCCGACCAGGAAGGGACGCGATATGAACGATCGCGTGGCCAGCCGGATCGCCAAGTTGCAGGGCGAGCTGCTCGCCTCGGTGGACGACGCCAAGGTGCGGGCCATGTTCGAGGCCTTCGACAGGATAGAGGCGGTGCTGCGCCTGCGATTCGGCCATGCCGACCAGCCGTCCTCGACGGACGCCGATTGACATGACTGCGCCCAGGGCGCGATCACCGGCCTGAGCGGTGCAAGGCCTCGCGGCGCGGAGGAGTCAGCGCTTGTGCCAGACGCGCGTGGGAATGTCGTTGAGCGCTTCCGGGCCGGATGGGCCCACCAGGACGGCACCGCCTATGTTGACCCGTTTCATGCCTAGGCAGGCATTGGGTTCCAGTTCCAGGCCCATGCCTTCGGCCAGGACCAGTCCGGGGCGGCGCACGCCGGGCCGCAGCAGGCCCTCGATGGCTTCCTCCCGGGTTCCTGCCAGTTGCTCGCGGTTGACCGGCGTAAAGCCGGTCGAGCCGAAGGTCAGGGTATGCAGCAGCGGGGTCTTGCTCCAGCATTTGCTGGCCGCAATGGGCGCTTCCATGGCGGCCACCACTTCGCCGAAGGTCACGCCGGGCCGGATGGCGCGCAAGCCCGCTTCGTAAGAGGCCCGGGCGACGGCTTCGCAACGTTGCAGATCCGCGTCGACCGGGTCCAGGGCCACGCACATCTGGGCCTGGGCCTCTTGTCCGCCATAGGCGGTATGAATCTCGGCCTGGACCACGTCGCCCCGCTGCAGCGTGCGCGGCGGTTCTGCCCTGAGCGTCCAGCGGGGCGCCCCCCAGCCAATGTTGTCCGGTCCTGATTGCAGGCTCAGGAAGGGATAGCGTACATCGCATCCGGCCCGATAGATTTCACGCATCAGTTCCGCGTAGACCTCGGCTTCGCTGACGCCGGGCGCGGCGGTCTGTGCCATCGCGACACAGGCGCGTTCGGTCACCTGGGCCGCATAGCGCAGCAGCGCCTGCTCCTCCTCGCTCTTGACCAGCATGAAGGTCGTAAGATCGTCGGTGAAGTCGTGGAAGCTCGCCTGGGGAAGGGCGGACAGCAGGTTGGTATGGAAACCCAGCGGCATCAGTCCTTCCATTTCTCCGGGCGCCGTCGGCCCAAGGCCGACCAGCCCGATTCTGGCCCTGGCCAAACCGCGTTCCTGAAGGACGTCGGCGACGTATTTGCCGCCTCCGCCGATGCGGTAGTCCGACGCCCATAGCGGGATGCCGCGACGTTCGCTTTCGTAGGCGCGGGAGAGGCGGGATGCCGAGAAAGCCACGACCACGGCGTCGCCTTCGGCGGGCAGGATGACCACCGCATCCAGGAAGTCGTCGATGAGGTAGCTTTCGAGCCGCTCCCGGCCCTGGAAGCTGCCGACGACGATGGCGGCGAGATCGCGTTGTGCCATGATACGGCGCAGTCCCGCCCACCGGCGGTCCCGCTCGCGCAGGGACAGGGTCGGAGCGGACAAGGGTGACAGGGATGCCAGGGTCATGGGTTCCTCTTTCAGGGTTCGCCCGCGCCGTCCGTGCCTGCGCCATGCAGGGCGTCCAGCTGCAGTTCGACTTCGACATAAGGGCGGATATCGATGATCTCGGCGCGGGCGCCGGTATCCGTCGCCGACAGGCGCAGCTGTTCGTCGCGGTCGGCCTGGAGTCCCCACACCGCCGGCACGATGGCGGGGGTCCGGGTCCAGGATTTCAACGGGCGCCCATCGAGCAGCGCCGAGATTTCCCGCTCCCACAGACGGCGCGTGGCGATGACGCCGACGTCGGCCCGGCCCAGCTTTTCCGCCCGCCGGTCGGCAAGGCGACCCTGCCCCAGCTGCGCAATATCGTCCTGCAGGCGGACCATGTCCACGCGTTGCGGATCGACGTCCTGCAGCCGTTTCCGGCCGGTCAGGATGGCCTCGCACACGGTCTGGTGCGGGATGTCGATCGAGGAGCGGCGGCGTTGGCGGCGTTCCTTGAAACGAATCGCCGCGTCCCCCTTGAGGGGCACGCGATGAAGGCTGAACTGCATGTGCCGGGTGTCATCGATGGGCACCCACCAGAACAGCGACTCCTGCCAGTCGACGTCCTCTTCGTTCGGCAGGGCTGTCATGTGGAAGATATTGGGCATGCCGAACTGCTGCACGCGCACCTTGCCGTCGGCCCGGGTGAAGGTATAGGTCACCCCCCAGTCCGATTCCACCGCCCGCAGTGCGCGGCCCAGCCCGATGTCGCGGAAGGACGCGCGGTTGTCAGCGTGGACGAAACCTACGTGCGCCATGTCCAGCGCGTTCTCCAGGTTCTGGAAAAAATTGCAGTCGCGCACATAGGAATCGACTTCCACGATGCCTTCGAATTCCTCGAATTCGCGATAGCGCGGCAGCTCGGGGGGCGTGTCTTCGCCAAGGTAGGCGAACACCAGGCCCAGGTATTCGCGCACCGGCCAGCTCTGTATGCGTATCCTTTCCACGAAGGCGGACTCTTCCGCCGGCTGTTCGGTACAGCGGCCTTCCGGGTCGAACTTCCAGCCATGATAAAAGCACCGGATCTCGTCGCCTTCGATCCAGCCCGTGGACAGCAGCGTGCCCCGATGAGGGCAACGGGCTTGCACCAGATGCAGCGTGCCCGTTTCGCCGCGGTAGAGCGTGAAGCTTTCGCCGAGAATGCGCAGAGGGACGGCCGTGCCGGGAGCGATGTCCGCGCTGTGATAGACCGGGTTCCAGAACTTGCGCAGGTACCTCCCGGCGGGCGTCGACGGGCCGGTGAGGGCGCAGTCGATCCGGCGCGGGCGGCGGACATCGATGTCCGTGGCGGGGCGGGTAGTGGCGGACATGGGGAAGAGGTCCTCGAGCAAAGCGGGTGGGGTTATGGCTGTTTGAGGCCGGCCTGTTCGACAAAGGCGCCGAAGCGCCTTACGTCGCCGGCAATGGATGCGGCAAATTCGGCCGGGGTATTGGCCTTGGCCTCGAAACCGAGCGCCTCCAGACGTTGCCGGACGCTTGCCGCGGCCAAGGCTTCCGAGACGGCGCCATGGATTTGACCAATGACTTTTTCCGGCGTGCCGGCGGCTGCTACCAACCCTACCGACACGGTGTAGGAAGCGGGCACGCCCTGTTCCATCAAGGTCGGGATGTCGGGAAAGAGCGGAGAGCGGGAGGGGGTGGTGGCGGCCAGCGCCCTGAGCTTGCCGCTGCGGGTATTGGCCGCGGCCGACATGTCGCTGATGGCGATGGTGACTTGCCCGCCCATCACCGCGAGGGTGGCCGGCGACGCGCCGTTATACGGTACGTGCAGCAGCTTCGTGCCCGTGACCTGCGCCAGCGTTTCGCCCATGTAGTGCGCGCCCGAGCCCTTGCCGGTGGAGGCGAAGCTGACCCGGCCGGGGGCGGTTTTCGCCAACGAGACCAGGTCGCGCATGGTGCGCAGTTCGGAGTCGCTGTTGACCAGGATGAAGTAAGGACCCCAGCCGATTTGCGAGATGGGCGCGAAGCTCTTGACCGCGTCGTACGGCAGTCCCGTATAGGTGGCCGCCGACACCGCATGGGTGCCGGGTCCGATCAGCAGTAGCGTGTGCCCATCGGGCGGAGACGACGCCACATGGGCGGCCGCGATAGTCCCGCCCGCGCCCACGCGGTTTTCCACGATGACCGGTACGTTCCATTTGCCGCTCAGGTATTCGGCGACGATGCGTGCGGACAGGTCGGAAGAGCCGCCGGCCGGGAAGCCCACGATGATCCTGACCGGTTTGTCGGGAAAGGAGAAAGCCGGACCGGCATAGGCCTGGAAGCCCATGGCCAGGAACAGCGCCATGAGGCGGCGCATGAAGCGGGTGGAACGGAAGGCTGGCACTTTCATCATCGTCCTCGGCTGGGGTGGACTGCAATGGAAAGACTGGTACGCGCTACGGGTTGTAGTCTCATACAACGAGTTGTACATGTCAACCTTTTGCAGCCGGACATCCATTCCCGGCATGCTCGAGCGGCCGAGGCAGGGTGCGGGCATAATAGGCGGCGCGGCGGGAGCGCTTCATGCCCGGCCGCCCGGCAGGCCGGCCATGCCGGCTACATCGCAAGGAGATAGCAATGAACCCCGCGTGGGTGTGGTTCGGATTGATGGCATTGGCCCTGATCGGCGAAGTCATGAGCGGCACCTTCTACCTGCTGATGGTCGCGGTCGGGTTCGCGGTAGCGGGCCTTGCCGCCTGGCTGGGGGCCGGCATCGCCTGGCAGATCGTGCTGTGCGCGGCCGCCGTCGTGCTGTCCATGCTGCTGCTCAAGCGCCTCAACGTGCTCAAGAAGCGCGGCGGCGCGCCATCGCGCAATGCCAACGTCAACATGGACATCGGGCAGACCGTCAAGGTCGAGGCCTGGAGCGAGGACCGTACCGCGCGCGTCTGGTATCGCGGGGCGCACTGGCAGGCCGAGCTCGCGCCTGGCGTGGAACCGGTAGCCGGGCTCTACGTGATCAAGGAAATGCGGGGCAATAGTCTGGTGCTGGCCCCCCAAGACTGACGTGCTTGCCGGCGGTCGCGGGCCGCCGGCAATACCAAGAATCCACAAGGAAACACCATGAGCGCATCCACCATCGTCCTGCTGGTCATACTTTTCCTGGCCATCCTCGTCGTCGTCAAATCGATCGCGATCGTGCCGCAGCAACATGCCTGGGTGGTAGAGCGGCTGGGCAAGTTCGACCGGGTCTTGTCTCCCGGCGCGGGCTTCGTGATCCCGTTCATCGAACGCGTGGCCTACAAGCATTCGCTCAAGGAAATCCCGCTGGATGTGCCCAGCCAGGTCTGCATCACGCGGGACAATACCCAGTTGCAGGTCGATGGCATCCTGTATTTCCAGGTCACCGACGCCATGCGCGCCTCCTACGGGTCGTCCAACTACATCGTCGCCATCACCCAGCTGGCGCAGACTACGCTGCGCTCGGTCATCGGCAAGCTGGAACTCGACAAGACCTTCGAAGAGCGCGAGCAGATCAACAGCAGCATCGTCAATGCGCTGGACGAAGCTGCGCTGAACTGGGGCGTCAAGGTGCTGCGCTATGAAATCAAGGACCTGACCCCGCCCGCCGAGATCCTGCGCGCCATGCAGGCGCAGATCACTGCCGAGCGGGAAAAGCGCGCCTTGATCGCGGCTTCCGAAGGCCGTCGCCAGGAACAGATCAACATCGCGACCGGCGAGCGGGAGGCGGCCATTGCCCGCTCCGAAGGGGAAAAGCAGGCCCAGATCAACCAGGCGCAGGGCGAGGCCACGGCCGTCGTGACGGTGGCGGAAGCCACGGCCCAGGCGATTCGCCAGGTTGCCGAGGCGATCCGTCATCCCGGCGGAATGGAAGCCGTCAACCTGAAGGTGGCGGAACGCTATGTGGATGCCTTCGGCAACCTGGCCAAGACCAACAATACGCTGATCGTGCCGGCCAATGTCAGCGACATCAGCGGGCTGATCGCGTCGGCGTTGACGGTCGTCAAGGGAACGGAAGGGGCGCCCAAGGCGCCCAACTGAGGCCGGTGTCGCGGGACGGGACGCACGTTCCGCCCGATGCGGTCACGGTCGGCCCGCCGGCAGCCGCCGCGCGGGCATACGCGGTCAGGAGGCGTTGCGCCGCGTATCGTGCTTCATGATCTGCGCCTTTTCGCGCAGCCAGTCGCGCTCGCGCTCGGTGTCGCGCTTGTCGTATTGCTTCTTGCCGCGCGCCAGTCCGAAGTCCAGCTTGATGCGGGAATTCTTGTAGTGCAGGTTCAGCGGCACCAGCGCGAAACCGCGCTGTTCGACCTTGCCGATGAGCTTGCGGATTTCTTCGGCCTTGAGCAGCAGCTTGCGCGTGCGCGTGGCATCCGGGTGGATGTGGGTAGAGGCGGTTTCCAGCGGGCTGACGTGCATGCCCAGCAGGTACAGCTCGGCGTCGCGCACGATGACGTAGCTTTCCTTGAGCTGCACCCGCCCGGCACGAATCGCCTTCACCTCCCAGCCTTCGAGGACCAGGCCGGCCTCGAAGCGCTCGTCGATGAAGTAGTCGTGGAACGCCTTGCGGTTCTCGATAATGCTCATTACGTCGGTGCTCTCCGTCACGCCGCACGTTCCCGGCCGGGGGTGCCCCGGGGCCGGCCGTGCGGCTCCGCCACCGGCGGCGCTCGAGGCGGCGCGGGCGGGGCCAGGAGGAAATGACTTTCCCTCCCGGTAAAATGAATCATTCTAGCAATTTGCCCAACCGGCTCATCTACGCATGCATAAAGTGCAACGTTCGGTCCTGGTCCCCTACAGTGCCCCCCAGATGTTCGATCTGGTAGCCAAGGTCGAGGACTATCCCAAGTTCATGCCCTGGTGCGGCGGAACCGAGGTGCATGAGCGCGACGAAAACGGCATGCGCGCCTCGGTCGTGATCCAGTTCGCCGGCTTGCGGCACCGGTTCACCACACGCAATACGCACCATTACCCGGACCGCATCCAGCTCGATCTGGTAGAGGGGCCGTTTTCCATGCTGGAGGGCGTGTGGGAATTCCACGCCCTGGCCGACGATGCCTGCAAGGTGGTCTTCACCATGCAGTACCAGTTCTCCAGCCGCGCCCTCGAGGCGCTGGTCGGGCCGGTCTTCAACCGCATCGCCACCAGTTTTATCGACGCCTTCACCCAGCGCGCCGAAGTCTGTTATGGCTAGCGGGGAAGGGCAAGCGCCGGGTAGCGTGTCGGTCTGTGTCTGCTATGCGGCTGCGGGCGGGGTCTGGATGCGGGACCTGGTTCTGCCTCAGGGCGCCACCCTGGGCGAGGCCATCGCGGCCAGCGGCTTTTGCCGCGAATTTCCCCAGCTCGATCCGCAGCAATGCGGCACCGGCGTCTATGGCCGCCGGCGGGGCAGCGACTACGTGCTGCACGACCATGACCGTGTGGAAATCTACCGCCCGCTGGTGTTCGACCCCAAGGAGTCGCGCCGCCGTCGCGCCGAGCACAAAGCCGCGACGGCCCGGGCAGGCCGCCCGGCCGCGCGGGGCCGGTAGCAGGCGGGTGGGCGGCCGCGTAGCCGCCGGTTGGCGCGGGCCGCCCGGGCTGCTCTTCCATCGCGTTCCCGGGGGGCCTGCGCCTTGCCGCGGCGCCTGTGGGTTTTCCCGCATATAAACCCTCTTGACAGCAGGGGGCGGACAGCGAAACCCGCCGCTCTCAATTACAATACTGGGTTTATTGCGGCAAGGGGTTGCTCGATGCGTCTCGTACAAAAAGCGCTTACTTTCGATGACGTGTTGTTGGTGCCCGCATATTCTGCGGTGTTGCCCCGCGATACCAGTCTTCGAACCCGTCTGACCCGTGAAATCTCGCTGAACATTCCGCTGGTATCCGCCGCCATGGACACCGTTACGGAATCGCGCTTGGCCATCGCCATGGCCAAGGAAGGCGGGATCGGGATCATCCACAAGAACCTCACCGCGGACGAACAGGCGCGCGAAGTCGCCAAGGTCAAGCGCTACGAGGCCGGGGTCGTGCTCGATCCCATCACCATCGCTCCGCACATGAAGGTCCGCGAGGTCATCGAGCTGCAGCGCCAGCACGGTATTTCCGGCCTGCCGGTGGTCGAGGGGCGGCAGGTGGTGGGTATCGTCACCAACCGCGACCTGCGCTTCGAGGACCGCTTCGACGAGCCCATCCGCACCGTCATGACGCCGCGCGAACGCCTGATCACGGTACGCGAAGGCGCATCGCTCGAAGAAGCCCAGGCGCTGATGCACAAGCACCGCCTGGAGCGCGTGCTGGTGGTCAACGACAACTTCGAGCTGCGCGGCCTGATCACCGTCAAGGACATCATCAAGAACACCGAGAACCCCAACGCCAGCAAGGACGAGCACGGCAAGCTGCGCGTCGGCGCGGCCGTCGGGGTGGGCGAGGGCACGGACGAGCGGGTCGAGAAGCTCGTGGCCGCCGGGGTGGACGTCATCATCGTCGACACAGCGCACGGCCATACCGCCGGCGTGCTCGAGCGCGTGCGCTGGATCAAGAAGCACTATCCGCAAATGCAGGTCATCGGTGGCAACATCGCCACCGGCGCGGCCGCCCGCGCGCTGGTCGAGGCGGGTGCCGATGGGGTCAAGGTCGGCATCGGCCCCGGTTCCATCTGCACCACCCGCATCGTGGCCGGCGTGGGCGTGCCGCAGATCACCGCCATCTCCAACGTGGCCGAGGCCCTGGAAGGCACGGGCGTGCCGCTGATCGCCGACGGCGGCGTGCGCTATTCGGGCGACATCGCCAAGGCGCTGGCGGCCGGCGCCTATAGCGTCATGATGGGCGGCATGTTTGCCGGCACCGACGAAGCCCCGGGCGAAATCGTCCTCTACCAGGGCCGCTCGTACAAGTCGTACCGCGGCATGGGCAGCCTGGGCGCGATGGCCGACGGCTCGGCCGACCGCTACTTCCAGGACCCGGCCAACAACTCCGACAAGTTCGTGCCCGAAGGCATCGAAGGCCGCGTCCCCTACAAGGGCAGCGTGCTCGGCATCATCTACCAGCTGGTCGGCGGCGTGCGTGCCTCCATGGGCTATTGCGGCTGCGCCACGATCGACGAAATGCGCACCAAGAGCGAATTCGTGCAGATCACCGCCGCCGGCATCCGGGAATCCCACGTCCACGACGTACAGATCACCAAAGAAGCCCCCAACTACCGGATGGACTGATATGGTCCGGCCCATTCACACGCCGCGTTCGCGGCCCCCCGGGCGGCGCTTGTCGCCCGCCTTGGGGCGGCCCGGCGGCTCGCTCGGCTAGCATATGTCTCACGACCGCATACTTATTCTGGACTTCGGATCCCAAGTCACCCAACTGATTGCCCGCCGCGTGCGCGAAGCGCAGGTCTACTGCGAAATCCATCCGTACGACGTTTCCGACGACTTCATCCGCGAACAACAGGCCAAGGGCCTGAAAGGCATCATCCTGTCGGGCAGCCACGCCTCGGCTTATGACGAAGCCTCCATGCGCGCCCCACAGGCCGTGTTCGAATCCGGCCTTCCCGTGCTCGGCATCTGCTATGGCATGCAAACCATGGCCATGCAATTGGGCGGCAAGGTCAGCTTCAGCGACCACCGCGAATTCGGCTACGCCGAAGTCCGCGCCCACGGCCACACGCCGCTGCTCAACGGCATCGAGGACTTCGCGACTGCGGAAGGCCACGGCATGCTGAAAGTCTGGATGAGCCATGGTGACAAAGTCACCGAATTGCCTCCGGGCTTCAAGCTCATGGCATCCACCGCCTCGTGTCCCATCGCCGGCATGGCCGACGTCGACCGCGGCTACTACGGCGTCCAGTTCCACCCCGAAGTCACCCACACCGTGCAGGGCCACGCCTTGCTGTCCCGCTTCGTGCACGAGATCTGCGGCTGCGGCACCGACTGGAACATGCCCGACTACGTCAGCGAAGCGGTCGAGGCCATCCGCAAGCAAGTGGGCAACGACGAAGTCATCCTGGGCCTGTCCGGCGGCGTCGATTCCTCCGTGGCCGCCGCGCTGATCCACAAGGCCATCGGCGACCAGCTCACCTGCGTATTCGTCGACCACGGCTTGCTGCGCCTGAACGAAGGCCAGCAGGTCATGCAGACCTTCGCCGAAAACATGGGCCTGAAGATCGTGCACGTGGACGCCACGGACGACTTCATGGGCAAGCTCCAAGGCGTGAGCGACCCCGAAGCCAAGCGCAAGATCATCGGCAAGGAATTCGTCGAAGTCTTCCAGCGCGAAGCCGCCAAGCTCAAAGGCGCGAAATGGCTCGCGCAGGGCACCATCTACCCCGACGTGATCGAATCGGCCGGCGCCAAGACCGGCAAGGCCGTCACCATCAAGTCGCACCACAATGTAGGCGGCCTCCCCGACACCCTGCACCTGAAACTGCTCGAACCGCTGCGCGAACTGTTCAAGGACGAAGTGCGCAAGCTCGGCATCGCGCTCGGCCTGCCGCATGGCATGGTCTACCGCCACCCGTTCCCCGGGCCCGGCTTGGGCGTGCGCATCCTGGGCGAAGTGAAGAAGGAATATGCGGACCTGCTGCGTCGCGCGGATGCAATCTTCATCGAGGAACTGCGTGGCACGCGCGCGACCGAGCAGGACGCCGCCGCGGGCCTGTGCGCCGCGGACGAGGTCGGCAAGAGCTGGTACGACCTGACCAGCCAGGCATTCGCCGTGTTCCTGCCCGTGAAGTCCGTGGGCGTGATGGGGGATGGGCGGACGTATGACTACGTTGTCGCGCTACGCGCGGTGCAGACCACCGACTTCATGACGGCGCATTGGGCGCATTTGCCGTATGCGTTGTTGGGGAGGGCTTCGAACCGGATTATTAATGAGGTCCGGGGATTGAACCGGGTGGTTTATGACGTTTCGGGGAAGCCGCCGGCGACGATCGAGTGGGAGTGATCCGGCGTCCGGCACCGTCTGGCACAATCATCAGCGCATCAGCGCAGTGCATATCGACACCGATCACCTGCACGTGCACGTCGCTATCAACAAGGTCCACCCCACGGGGCTGCAAAACATCGAGCCGTTCTTTGACAAGCAACGGCTCATGGAGGCGTGCGAACGCCTCGAAAACATCCACGGCCTACAGTGCACCAACCACGGATTGACCGAGCGACAGGCGGACAAAACAATGGGTTCGGTAAATGACATAGAAGCCCATGCCGGGGTGGAAAGCTTCATAGGGAAAGTGACCCGCGAGGTCGCCCCCGCCATGCGCAAGGTTGTTAACTGGCAGGCGCTACACGCGGCATTGGCCGAGCATGGCCTACAGATCAAACCGCGCGGCGCGGGCCTTGTCATCGGCGATACTGGTCTAGGCTTGTGGTGCAAGGCCAGCGAATGCGGGCGCGACCTGTCCATGAAGGCGCTAACCGACCGGCTAGGACCATTCGAGCCCGACAGGAACAGCCCGACTCAGGCTCGCAAGCGATACGAGCCGCGACCGCGACAGCCACACCCGGCCAGCACCGCGCTTTTCGCCGAGTATCAGCGGCAGCGGCAGGCCGCTATCGTCGGCCGCAAGCAGGGCTTTACGGCGATCAAGACCGAGCGCGCACGCGAGGGCGAGCGTATCGCAACGGCAGGCGCGGCCCTTGTCGCGTTATCGCTGGCCGTCGAGCCGTTCGAGGGCCGGGCCCTCGACGTTCGCGGCACCGAGGAATTCCGGCGCGACGTGGCCCAGCTCGCAGCCATGCACAAAATCCGAGTTACGTTCGCCGATCCGGCGATGGAAATGACACGGCGCGCGGCCGAGGCGGTCCAGCAACCAAAACGATCTGCCGTTGGATCGATAATGCCAGCCTTACCCCGAGGAAGGGCGAACACGAAAGGAAAGGGAATCGAGCTTTGAAGCTCTTGGCGCTGCCAATGACGGCAGCCGACGTGTTCCGAAGGAAAAAGGACTGAAACATCTATGTTGATGCTTAAAATTGTTGGCGTTTTGGCAGCGCTATTTCTTATTTTGGTGATCCTGATCGCGTTCGATGAACACGTGCAGGAAAAATTCGGACACCGCTTTTTCACGAAGGCTACCTTTATCGCCATCGTGGCGTCATGCCTGATGATCGCAGGTGGCTATCACTGGCATCTGTCGGCGCTCAAGTCCCACGGCGACCCGTTGAACGGCTGGGTTGTTTTGGGAATTGGTGCGGTAATCTTGATCGGTATAGCGATCAACAACGTAGTGAAGACCAACCTTGCTTATGGCATCGGCGGCAGCTTTATTCAATTGCCGCTCTTTTTCGCCATTGGGTATTTCGGAATGCCGTTGCTGATCATATGGGCCGTACTTTCGATCATCGGCGCGATGCTGACGCCGACGGTGCGAGTGGTGAACTGATGTTGAGATTCATACCGAGCGCCCGCGCGATCTTGGCCGCTGTTGCTGCGCTGGCGGGAGGGTCGGCGGTGAGCGCGCCTATGAGTTCTCGGCGAGACATGCCGGCATCGTTTGCAAGCTGGGTTAGCATCCGCGCACGAGCGACCACGCCAAGCGCGGTGGCGATATAGGCTGGATCGTCGCCGCCTTCCTCCATGACGGCCTCCATATAGGCCGCAATGTCGTCCTCGGTCTTGAGATAGTCCGCGCTGTCGTAGCGGCTGAATTTCACCTCGCTACATAGCTCTGCCATGTCGAACCGCTCGCCTTTCCCGGCTTCCAGTTCGGCCATTGCGTTGAGCGTCATGTATTGACCCAGCAGAACCTGCTCAGGTTAAGCGGCTAATGCAAATGCCTCAGCCGGGGTCTTCATGCCAAGCGCCTGGTGCGGGCGTCGGCCGTTGTAAAAGCGTATCCAGTCGCCGATCACGCGGCTGGCGTGTTGGATCGTCTCGAAGCGATGCCGGTGCACGCATGTTCCTTAAGCGTGCGGATCACCCGTTCGATCATGCCGTTCTGCTGAGGGCAGTGCGGCGTGATGAACTCCTGGCGTAAGCTGTAGCTGCGCGCAAGGGCGGTGTAGCTGCGCGAGGTAAAAACCAAGCCGTTGTCCGAGCGCAGCAGAAACGGCATCGGCACGCGCCCCAGCGTTCCAAAGCGGGCGATCAGAGCGTGTTCCAGAGCAGCACCCGCCGCGGCTCGCCAGACGCTGTACTACCGGCCGCAAAACGGCAATTTTCAGCGCCTCTCTACCTACCAGTTCTCTGCCCCTGGCCCTTCTGGCGTGCAGGACCACCCAGGGTTCATTACCGCTGACGTAGGGGGTCTGGCCCGTGGAACCTATGACCTGCTGCTGGTGTCCACCGACAGCCAGGGCAGGGTAGTCAAGCACGATTTCTACACCATGAACCTGGGTACGACCGATGCCAGCACCTATTTGACTAGGTTGTCGGCCTCTGCGGCCCAGAGCTATTCCGGTACCGGCTGGCGGGTCGACCAGACCGGACTGTATGTGCGCTTGGCGAACTCCATCGATGTCTTCGATTTGCGCAGTTCGAGCGACGCGGCACGCGCTTTCCGTATCCGGGTGTCCTACACCAATACCAGCGGAAGCGCGGCATCCGTCAATCACTACGCGTGGGCGGAGAATGGAAGTTTCAGCTGGAGCCTGTTGGGCGCCAACTTGTCGGCACCGATACATATCGAGATGTTCGACAGTGCGGAGAATTCGCTTGGGGAGGTAACCGGCGGTGTCGCGGGCCAGGCGCTGTCGTTTCAATACGCACATACCAAGAGTTCAGCGGTTGTGCTCAGAGGCTGGCCGACCTCCACCGAGACGGTCACGGCCAGCTATACCTCCCCGACAGGCGCCACCGGCACCATCGCATTGAAGCGCACCGGAGACGGCGCGTTCTATTTCGATTATCTGGAAGCAGGGCTGGCGCCCGGCATCTATCAGATCAAGCTCGAGGCCGCGGACAACCTGGGCAGGCAGGTATTCCGCAGCCAGGCCAGCCTCAACCTTGGCGCCTCGACGTTCCAGGTCACCTTCACCGGCGAAGCGATTCCGCCATCGCTGGTATTCGACCTGCAGAACGATCAGTACGACCCTGCCACCATGGGCCAGATCACGCATATCGAGATGCGCTACCGGCTCAAAGACAGCCAGGATGTCTTCTTTGCCGAAACGATCACGACCGACATCCAGTACCCGACCTTCAAATGGCCGCCGACCCAGGCCGCGCTGGACCAGGAATACGAGTACTACTACGACGTTTATGTGTCCGGCGGCACAACCAGCAGCGAACCCTATGTCCTGGCCAGGAACAGCGGCTACTTCAAGCTGCACGACCCGGGCAATACATCGAACAGCCAGGCCCAGTGGATGTGGAGCGGCTACTCCACCGAGGGGGCAACGGTGCACCGCCGCCAGTCCTATAACGCCTTCGGCGAAGTCATCTCCGAAACGGACGGCCGGGGCAACGTTACCGACTTGAAGTACAACGCCTTGGGCATGCTGACCAGCAAGAAGCTGCCTACGGTTAGCTATACGCTGGCCAACGGCGCGAAGGTGGTCGGGCGGCCCGAGACGACTTTCTACTACGACCTGCTGGGGCAGTTGACCGGTGTCAAGGACGCCAACGGCAAAGTCAACAAGCAGGCCTGGCGTGTCAGGCCGGACGGCAAGAGCTTCGTTGTGCAGGAATGGCATGCGGACGGCGGCACCAAGAAGTTCGGCTTCGATGTGCTGGGCAACATGCGCTATACCGTTGACGAAGAGAACCGGCGCACCGACTACACCTACGATGCCATGGGGCGGCTGCTCCAGGTCCAGCGCCCGGTAGACCCCAATAACGGCAATGTCCGCTCCACCGAAAGCTACGAGTACGACCAGGCGGGCAACCGCATTGCCAGCACGGACGCGCTGGGCCACCGCAGCAAGACCTATTACGACATCCTGGGCCGGGTGACCAAGTTCGTCTCGGCCCAGGGCCGGACCACCACCTACGCCTACAGCTTCAACGCCGCAACCCTGGGGCTGGACGGCGTGCGGGGCGGCGGCTGGGTGCGTACCACCACCAATGCCGAAGGCCTGGCCAGCACCGATACGATGGATGCCTTCGACCGGGTGGTCACGCACACCGACTTCGGCGGCCACGTGTTCACCTACACCTACAACAAGGCGGGCCTGATCGCCAGCCAGACCGGCACGAGCGGGCAATCGATCAGCTACCAGTACTTTGCCAACGGCCTGCTGCACTCCATTACCGACGCCGGGACCAACACGCAGTCCAGCTTCCAGTACGACGATGACGGCAACCGTACCCGGGAAATCTATGCCGTGCAGAACGGCACGCCGCTGCAAAGCTCGGTGGTGCAATACGATGCGCTGAACCGCGTCACCGCCATCGAAGGCGGGGATTACACCATCTCGTACGAGTACGATCAGGTCGGCAACCGGCGCCGCGTATACAGCCGCTACACCGACGGCCTGGGTAACACCCAGGCCGAGCAGGACTACTGGTACCGCTACGACGAGATGAACCGGTTCGTGGTCGCTATGGGCCAGCTGGCGGGCAGCCGGGGCGGCTCGGCGACCACCATCGTGGCCGGCACCACTGGGGACGGCGTAGCGCTGACCTACTTCAAGGATGGCCAGCGCAAATCCGCCACGTATGCCAGCACGGGCCAGACGCCCGGGTATACCGAGACCTATGCCTACGATGCGAACGGCGGCCTGACCACGGTCACGATGGATGGTGTGGTGCGGGCCGAGCGGGTCAACGACGCGGCCGGGCGGGTGACGCACTACATCGAACGCAACGCCGACAATACGGTGCGCACCGACGTAACCCGCACCTGGGACGCGGACAACCTGCAAACCACCGAAACCGACAGCACCACCGGCCGCCTGACCACGTACAGCTACCTGGGCGACGGGACGCTGTCCCGCCTGGTGTCCGAAGGCGGGAACTCGGCCAAGACCACCACCACCTACAGCTACGAATGGTGGGACAACGCCAAGCAGACGGAAATCAAGCTCCAGGCCGAAGGCAGCACGCCGGGCTGGGCGGCGGGGTTCTCGCGGTTTACGTATGACGTGAACGGCCACGCCAAGACGGCCACGGACGTGGAGGGCAAACGCCAGTTCCGCTACGTGGTGGACGGGGACGGGCAAGTGCTGCGGCGCAACGAGTACCTGGGCGCGTCCACCAACAGCGCCGGCGAGCTGGTGGGCGCGGTGGCGAACCGCTCGCACTCGTACTACTACCTAAGCGGCCACCGCGTGGGCAACGTGGGCAACGACGGGGTCGAGCCGGTCAACTACGCGCAAGAGCTGGCGCGAACCACGCCGGAGCAGACCAAGGCCGAGGACTACTACAAGCGGTTCAAGCCGACGGCGACGGCGGACTTCGACGAGAACTACCTGCCGGTGAACCGCGGCTATCCGGGCGCGGCGCCCGGCAGCTACACGGTGCGCGGCGGGGACAGCCTGCGCAGCATCGCCACGCAGCTGTGGGGCGACGGCTCGATGTGGTACGTGCTGGCCGATGCGAACGGGCTAAGCGGCAACGAGACCCTGGTGGCGGGCACGGTGCTGCGCGTGCCCAACAAGGTCACCAATATCCACAACACGTCCGAGACGTACAAGCCGTACGACCCGGGCCTGGCGCTGGGGGACACCAGCCCCACGCTGCCGGCCGCGCCGCCGCCGCCGGGGCGGGGCGGATGCGGGGGCTTCGGGCAGGTGCTGGCCATTGTGGTGGCGGTGGTGGCAACGATTTATACGGCGGGGTTGGCCAGTTCGGTGCTGGCCTCGGGGATGACGGTTAGTGCCAGCGCGGCGAGTGCGGCCGGTGCAGTGGGTGTGGCCGGCGCGACAGCGGCCACCGCCGTGGCGAGCGTGGCCGGGACGATGGCCGCGGGCGCGACGGCTTTGGCGGGCGGAAGCATTGCATCGGCGGTGGTTGGCGGTGCGGTGGGGTCGGTGCTGGGCCAGGCCGTGGGGATGGCGACCGGTGTGCAGGACAAGTTCAGCTGGACCGGGGTTGCCCTGGGCGCGATCGGAGCGGGCGCGACCGCCGGCCTCGGCCAGGGCCTGATGTCCCCGCTGACCAACGCGCTGGGCAGCCAGACGGCAGCCCATGCGGCACTGGGCGGCATCCGCTCGGTCGCCACGCAAGGGGTGGGTGTGGTCACGGGCTTGCAGTCGAGCTTTGACTGGAAGGGCGTTGCGGCCTCGGCCGTTGCCGGCGGCCTGGCCTACCAGGCCTCGAACGCGATCGGGGAGCTGCAGTACGGCGAGCAAGGCTGGGCATCCCTGTCCAGCGGGGTCAACGGGCACTTGCAAAGCGCCTTCTTCGCCAGGGACGCGGCGCAGACCGCCCTGCGCGCGGCGGGCAGCGGCCTGGCGGCGGGGGTCAGCAGCGCGCTGGTCCGAGGCGGCAGCCTGAGCGATTCGTGGGACAGCATCGTGCAGGACGTGGTGGGTTCCACGGTCGGCAACGCGGTCGCCGACCGACTGGTATCGGCAAGCGCCGCCGATGCGTTAAAGCACGTCAGCGTCCGGGATCTGGAGGTCATGGACGCGCTGGGCGCGCGGTTCAGCCAGGAGATCTGGGAGGAACCGGGCACGCTCAATACGCTGGCGCGCGCGGCCTGGGCGGTGGGGCCGCAGGGGAAGATGTACTCGGCCGATACCCGCCGAGGCATCGCTGCTGATTTTCTTGCTTTGGATAAGAAGGTCTCTGCCGCGGATGTCGAGGGGGCGATGAAGATCCTCGCTCCCTTGTTTGGTGAGCCGGTCCAGGCCGGCACGGCAGGGTTGAACCCGTCGGTGCCCAGCACCCTGGCGGGCATCACGGCTGATCCGTTCGTGGTGTCATTGCCGCCCCTTCCGACGGTGGTGGTCTCGGCAAGCGCCAGCAGTCCTTTCCTGGGCCACTACACCGTAGACGACATGGCGGTCGGGGCGGGACGGGTGGTCCAGCGGATAGGCGAAGAGATAGACCGCAACCCCTTGGCCAAGCTTGCGTTGAAGGCGCTGGATGTGGCGGCTGGGCCGGTGGCGTTTGCGCTGCGGGAAGCCGTGATGATGACGCCGCTGGGCGATGCGATCACGCGGGGGCAAGCGGCGGTGGCGGGCTATATGGCGCAGGGGTTTGGTGAGGCGGGGTATGATTTTGATGAATCGAACCTGGGCGCGATGGGGTCGATGTCCGTGGGGGCGTTGGCGCTTGGGGGGGTGACGGGTGCGGTAAAAAGTTTGCGGGCGTTGGGGCTTGGCAATACTGGCACATCAGCAGCTGTGGACGCTGCAGTCGGGGGGCGCACCCTCTCGCAACGTCCTGACGCGTACCAAGGCGTTAGAGATGCGTCTGCATACCTGAAGTCGATGAATGTCGACAGAGCGACACGCGTCGAAGTACTTCAGTCGTTTGATGTTTCGACCATGTCTGTCAAGACGGCTGGCGACAACTTATTTGGATTGCGGTTCCACGACTTTGGCGAGAATGCGAAGCCTTTGGGCTCATATCTCTTTGAGACCTTCACGCCCCAAACAAACCGCTCCGGATTAGCTTTGCCCCATGAGTGGAATGGAATGACTGGAATTCAGCAGTGGCAAGTGAAGCCAGGTACGACATACCTTAGAGGCATTGCTGCGCCGCAGTTTGATTTCGGCCTACAATATACCGGCGGGGCTCAGCAAATGTATATCTTGCAGCCGTGGAAGTATGGAAGCTTGCGATGACCGGTTCTATTCAAGAAAGAATTGATGCGGCCATCACTCGCGTCGATAGTGCGTTGGGAGCGCATCAAATGAGAGCTAACGCGCCACTGTCGCCGAAATTGCTGACGAAGTTGAAGGCAGAGTTAATTGCTATGCGCGGCGCTGTCGAACGTCGCGACCACGTGCCTGCGTATCCACGTGCTTTGATTGACTGGCCAGGTGATGAACAGTTTGTTCAAGAAATGGTCAGCCTTGCTTACGACTACAAGAGAGGCATTAACTAGCATGAGCGTCCCCAATGTGGTTCGCCTCGGGGCAGCGGACAAAATAATCATCGGGAAACCTGCTCGTCCGACCGATGAGAAAATGGTCGCTCGTATCGAGCGCGGCCTGAGCGGTAGCGTTTCTATAATGGAGGCGCATCTCCCCCAGTATTTCTTGCTTGGTAATATGCCAGGCCCCAAGCTTCTTCTTGTGCTCGTAGTTCAAGATGCATCGACGCAGGAGAACGTTGCGTTAAAAGCAAATGAAGTTCTGGCCAAAGGGCCAGAGGCCGCTGCTATTGACGTTTTTGTCACCGATTTGAACGACGAGCTTTTGCCAACAGTGAGAAAGGCTCAGTGTCAGTTGGCTCTTGCGTGAAGCATCGAAGTCGAGTCTCGTAGCTTGGCAATATCGTGAGCGGCGCCGAGCGCGGTTCGCGGTCAGAATTCCGGCAGGAACCGAGATATATGCTGGCCGGATTAGCACCCAAGGCGGGCTATATTCTGGTGGTGCAGATCAGATTTTGGTAGTCAGACCTTGGACGATCAATGGTGTCGAAGTGGTGGGGAAAAGGCAAATCCGATGAGCACGATTCAGCGAATCTCAGATATTGTTCAGCGTATGAGCGAACTCGCTCGACGCGGCGGCTCGGTCAACGTCAGTGTCTCGCTTGAACGTGCCGCCGCGCTTGTTGCGCGCGATACGCAAGAAGGGGCGAGCGCCATCGTGGGGATGTATGGCGGGATGGGATCGCTTAACGACGTGATCCTCTATGAAGGCAACAAACCCCTAGTTGATGAGAACGAAGAGTTCGACGCCTTGAGAAGTGAGCTTTTTGAACTGAGCCAAGAACTGCGCATTTAGCGAGCAACTTGTTGCCGCAGAGAGTGCTGCGGCTCGCGGCGCGGCCGAATTCTCCTCTGGCAGCTTTTCAATCTCCGACTGGTCGGGGTATCTTGCGGGCGTACCGCGACCGCAGGGGCCATTTAGAATTCTTCAGGGCCATATGCGCGATGTTGTTGTTGTAACCCCGAACGATTTCGGACTACGGGAACTGGGAAGACTTCTTTCCGCAGGTGGCTTTGAGGTCATTGGTCCCTCCGAAGGCCGCCTTGCTGCTCAAGCCGACGGAGAGGTGGTCCAATTTGTGCTGGACGCGTCCTTGTCCGAGCACTACGAAGAGCCGGAGGAGCGAGCCCGCGTCAGCTCTCTCGGCCGTGACCCGAACTTCTTTCTCGTGAACTTCAAGAGCACCAAATTCCTGGGGCAAGTGCTGGCGCACGTGGTTGATAGATCGGATGCTCTTGTGGACAACGACTTCGGGACCATCGAGTCTGGCCGTGAATTCGTACAGCGCTTTCGAGAACGGTCGGATTGGGATTGGATTTTCTGATTCGAAGCGTCTCAGCTCGGAATTGACCCACATTTTTTGCAATGCGTTGGGAAGCAGCTTGGCAGAAGCCTCGCGGCCGGAAACTCAGGGTGTTGGTGTAATGACCCAGTGAAATCCTGCTCACGTCCTAATCAAGGAAACGACGTTGAGCACGAAGATGGAAGAAGACATCAAACGCTGGACAGCCAAGCGCAAGAGTGCGCTGGTGCTGGACATCATTCAGGGCAAGACCACCGTGGCTGAGGCAAGCCGCCAGTACGGTCTGTCGCCGTCGGAGGTCGAACAGTGGGTCGATGACGGCAAGCGGGGTATGGAGAACGCCCTGCGTGCGAATCCGCAGGACGTGCGCGAACAGTACGAACGCCAGCTCAAGGACCTGCAAGAGGCCTATGGCGAGGCGATGCTGGAGTTGCGCGCCAGAAAAAAATTGCAGTCCCTGCTGGGCGAGGACGAGAAGTGATCGAGACGATCCGCCAGGGACTGCAAGCCGACGGCATCACCGTCTCGATCTTCAAGTTGTGCCGCTGGTTCGGTGTGCCGCACCGTGCAACGCGTGTTCCAACTGATGGGCTGGCAGGTCCGCAAGCGGCCCATAGGCCCCGCATCCAGGCCCTGCCATCGGTGGCGACGATGCCCAATGAACAAAGGTTATGGCCAATTGCTGCTAGGCCACGCGGTCAATGTGGCCCTGTCTGTGCGGCAGAGCATGGGCGTGCGTGTCTTGGTCGTGGATGCCAAGGACACGACGGTGGCGATGTTTTATGAGGGTTTTGGCTTTCGCCGTACGGTCAGTGAAGCATTGACGTTATACCTGCCGATTTCCGCAGCTTGATTGACTGGATTTGTGTAAGAAAAAGCAGCTTTTTCAGCAGGGTATTTTTCATGGCATCAAGAAATCAGGGCTTGCACAGAGCAAGACGTCTCACTATGTCGCTTGGCGGGCACGGATATATTCGCCGGGCGCTTGTCCCACTTTGCGCCGGAATGCGGTACTGAATGCGCTGGCGGATTGGTAGCCGACAGCGGCGGCCACCGCTTCTTGCGGTAAATGCTCCCGCAGAAGAATGTCTTGCGCCACCGCTATTCGCCACTCAAGCACGTATGTCATGGGCGGCACCCCCACGAGGCGGGTGAAGCGCTCGCTGAATGCCGTTCGGGACAGACTCGCCTGCGCGGCCAATGATGCGACTGTCCATGCCGCTGCAATATCTGCGTGGAAACTTTCAAGTGCCCGGTTTATTCGCGGGTCGGCAAGCCCGGCCAAGAGGCCGGGCCGAAACTGGGTTCCCGGCTGATCCGCGCCATTGCGCAAGGCTTCGATCAGCATCACCTCGACGAGCCTTTCAAGCACCAGGTCGCGGCCTGGCCGGCGCTCCTGCGCCTCGTCGGCCAAGAGGTCGATGGTGTGGGCCAGTCTTCGAGCGCTGCCGTTGGCGGCGCTGATGTGAACGAACGCCGGGAGGACCTGCTGGAGCAAGGGGGTGTCGGCGTGGCTGAAACGGAAGCTGCCCCCCAGCAGCGCGAAGTCCGGCATTTGGCTACTGTCGCCGAAAAAAGCCTCGGCAGTCGTGCATGCGCTCAAGTTAGCCTCGTCATCGCCAATATCGCAGTCGCTGGCGAGTACGAAGTCGCGGGAGGACGGCAGTAGGATGAAATCACCTGCGGCCAATTCGATCAAAGGGCCTCCGTCTATGCGGAGCTCACAATTTCCCTTCAAGACGACGCCAAAGCCGGCGTTTCCAACCCGCGGGGGCCGCACGGCCCATCGTCCGGCGGCGTAGACTGTCTTGGAAAACACGGTTTGGGGGCGGATAAGCGCCACAAGCGCCGAGAGAGGGTCCATCCGAACGATCGATAAAGAAATGCGTATGCCGGATTATAGGAAGTACGGTGGCTGCCTGCTAGTCTCCACCAGACATATCCCACGATGGAGACGTCATGAGTACAGTTCTGATCACCGGCAGTTCATCCGGCTTTGGCAAGGCCACGGCACAACGCTTTCTCGAGAGCGGTTGGAACGTCGTGGCCACCATGCGCCGCCCCTCGGACAATACCCTTGAGGGTCCAGCCGATCGCCTCAAGGTCGTGGCGCTTGATGTGGCCGACGCCGACAGCATCAAATCCGCGGTGCGTGATGCCATCGGTCTTTTCGGCGGCATAGACGCCTTGGTGAACAACGCGGGCGTCGGCATTTTCGCGCCGCTCGAAACCACGACCGAGGAAGCCACGCGGAATCTGTTTGAGATCAATACCCTGGGCGTGATCGCGATGACGCGGGCGCTCATCCCGCATATGCGCGAACGGCGATCGGGTGCGATCGTCAACGTGACATCGAGCGTGGTCTTTAATCCGAAGCCGTTCGTATCTGTTTACGCCGCCACGAAAGCGGCCGTGGAAGGCCTTTCGGAAGCGCTCTATCACGAGCTGGCGCCGTTCGGGATCAAGGTATGCGTGGTCGAGCCCGGTTATGGACCCGACACCAAGTTCGGATCGCGCATGATGGCCCTTAATGATGAGCGTACTTTCCCTGCTGCCTATCAGGCACAGCTGGCGGCTGTGATGAAGGGCATCCCGACGAACACGACGACGCTTGAAGATGTGGCCGACGCCGTGTTCCGGGCCGTCACCGACGAGAGTGCGACCCTGCAACACCCGGCGGGAGCGGACTCGTTCGAAATCGCTGGCAGGCGCGCCAAGTTGGGCCAACAGGCATTTATCCAACTGGTGCGACAGTCCCTTAGTTAAGCAGTTTCACGGAAGCAAATTACCGTTGAACATGTCTTTTCCCTGGCTCGGGATGGTAGGCGCAACCTCGTTGCTCCTGCTGCTATCGAGGAATATGGGATCGACATCCTGGGCCGGACGTACGCGTTTCCGACGTCGATGTGCCAGCTGTTTGGTTTCCAGGATGCCGCGCATTGAGCCGAACGTGCCGTTAGAAGGGCTGCTTCGCATGCCTTCCGGACTTCAGAACCTGGCCTTTTGCTCCGCCCACTGCAACATCGCGTCCAGGGCGGGGCACAGCGCCTGTCCCCATTGCGTCAGCCGGTACTCGACCTTGGGGGGCACTTCGGGATAGACCTTGCGGGATACGATGCCGTCGGCTTCCAGCTGACGCAGCTGCTGTGCCAGCATTTTCTGCGAGATGCCGGGAATCAACTTTTCGAGATCTGAATAGCGCCGCACCTTTCCATCGAACAGGTGGAACAGGATCAGCAGCTTCCAACGGCCGTCGAGCAGGCGCAATACGTCTTCCACGTCAGCAGCGGCAGTCTCGGGTGTGTATTGCTTTCTCATTTGTCAGTAGCTAACTTTTTCGTGCGTTCTTGTGGACGGGACAGCCCAAGAGGAAAATTATCGCATTGCAACTTAGCTCCGCGAGGACGCATGTCAGTTTCTCTACCCGATCCCGTCGCAGCCTATTTCGAGGCCAGTAACCAGGCGGATATCGACCGCCTTGCTTCTTGCTTCACGCCGGATGCGACGGTCTACGACGAAGGCCGGACGCACCGAGGGCGCGCGGCCATCGCCGCCTGGCAAACCGACGCACGCAAGAAGTTCCAATTCAGTGCCGAACCGCTGGAAGCCTCGCGCGATGGCAATCGCGTGGCAGTCGCGGCGAACGTCGTCGGCAATTTTCCAGGCAGCCCCGTCGAGCTCGAGCACGTCTTTCTTCTGGCAGACGACAAAATCCAGTCTCTGGAGATCCGATAATGGCGATGGACCTGGAGTTGGAAGGGAAGCGCGTGCTGATCACGGCAGGCACGAAGGGGCTCGGACGGGCTGTTGTCGATCTTTTTTGCGGCCTCGGGGCAACGGTTCTTACTACTGCGCGACACCGGGACGCGGGTGCGCCCGGCACCTTCTTCACCCAGGCCGATTTGTCGACGGTCGAAGGGTGCGAGGCCGTGGTGCGGGCCGTCGCGTCCGATCTTGGCGGCGTCGACATAATCGTCCATGTGCTGGGTGGATCGTCCGCGCCAGGCGGCGGTTTCGCCGCATTGGGCGAGGATGACTGGCAGCGGGAGTTCGCCCTCAATCTGTTTCCTGCCGTTCGTCTGGACCGCGCCTTGCTGCCTGGCATGCTAGCTCAACGCGAGGGCGTGATCATTCATGTCACCTCCATTCAACGGATGTTTCCGTTGCCGGAGGCGACCACCGCATATGCCGCCGCCAAGGCGGCGCTTTCCACCTATAGCAAGAGCCTGTCGAAGGAGGTGTCGCCGAAAGGGGTGCGCGTGATCAGGGTGGCGCCAGGGTGGATCGAGACGGAAGCCGCCGTTGCGCTGGCCGAGCGGCTTGCCTTGGAAGCGGGCACAGATTATGAAGGCGGCAAGCAGATCATCATGGATTCGCTGGGCGGCATTCCGCTGGGCCGGCCCGCCAAGCCTGTCGAGGTAGCCAATCTCATTGCGTTTCTGGCTTCGCCCCGTGCGGCCGCCATCACGGGTACCGAATATGTGGTGGACGGCGGGACGGTACCGACAGCGTAGGTGGCTGCCGGCGCTCGTCGGACGTACTTGTCCGAGTGACGGGCCGCGATCGGCGCAAGCGATGGCACGCGTCGCATGGGTTGGAAGGTCCGGGCGGAAAACGGGCAGGCTATCGCAGCGCGAGCCCGCCCACCAAGTGGAGTTCGATTAGGCCGCCGGTTCGATTGGGGGAGCCTGCAGCCGACTCCCTCCATGGGCCTGGAGGATCATGTCGGCTGCCCGCTCTCCGATCACGACGCACGGCGCCATCAGGTTGCCGACGGTGATCCGCGGCATGATGGACGCATCGGCGACGCGCAGGTTGTCGATGCCGTACACACGCAATTCCGCGTCGACCACGGACATGGCGTCTCGCCCCATCTTCGCCGTACCCGACTGGTGCCAGAAGGTCACGGCCGAGGCCCGGATGAATCGCTCCATGAGCCGGCGATCGCCGTGCCCTGGGACGACCTCTCTTTTCACGAGGCTGCCCAATGCCGGATGGTTGCCTACCTCTCTGCACAGTTCGATCGTCGCAAGCGCCGCGGCCATATCCTCCGGCTCGCTGAGCACGTTCGGATCGATCAATACAGGGGCCTGGTGGCTGGGGTCCGACAACCGCAAATGGCCCCGGCTCCTGGGGCGGGCCAGCCCGGCAAACATGGTCCAGCCGTGTGCCGGCGCCGGCACGCCAACCTCCGGGGGCGAGGGCACTGGGAACTCGAGCTGGCAATGCAACAGGTCGGGCGCTTCCAGACGAGAATCGCTCTTCCAGTACAGCGTGGATTCGCAGCCGCCAGCGCCCACGGCCCGGGGTTCGGTGTACTGCCACGTGCAGCCGAATGCGATGTGATCCTGGTAATTGTGTCCCACGCCAGGAAGATCCTGGACGACTTCTATGCCATGCGCGTGCAACGCTTCCTGCGGCCCGATACCCGATTGCAGCAGGACCTTGGGCGTGTGGATAGCGCCCATCGATAACACGACCTCGCAGCGCGCATGGATGCGCCGTGGCCTCCCGTCGATGAGCACTTCTACGCCTGTCGCCCTTTTGCCGTCGAAGAGCACCCTCGTTACCATGGCGTCGGTCGTCACCGTCAGGTTGGTTTGGCGCAGCCGCGGGTAGACATACGATCGATAGACCGATTCGCGCTTGCCGCCGCGAATGCGCAAGTCCGCAATCGCGGCGCCCCCAGGTCCTTCCATCATTTCGCCATTGGGGCTGTCGAAGCGGGGTACGCCCACCAGACCTGCCGCTTCGACCGTGGCAAGCGCCAGGGGCTGCGGCGCCTGCGCCGGCGCCACATGGACCGGCCCTCCGACGCCTCGACGCAACGCGTCCGGGCGGCCGTGCCAGTCTTCTATCCGGCGATAGTACGCAAGCACGGACTCGTAGCCCCATGCCGGGTCTCCGGATTCCGAAGCGAAGTGGTCCCAGTCGCTTTTGTGGCCGCGCGCCCAGACCATGACGTTTATGCTCGAGCCGCCTCCCAGTCCTTTCCCCACGTTCAGGGCCAGGCGCCGGCCATTCAGGTTCGGATTCGGCACGCTTTCGAATGCCCAGTCATGCCGGGAACCAAGGTTGGCCGGCCATCGTGCGGGCTCGGAGATGTTCTCGCCCGTATCGTCGCCGCCCGCCTCGAGAAGCAGCACAGTTGCATCATGCTGGCCGGCGAGGCGGGCGGCGATTACGCTTCCCGCCGTGCCCGCTCCGCAGACGATGAAGTCATAGCTCGATCGCAGTCTCTGGGGGGATCTGTCGTTGCAGGGATTTTCGCGTGTCGTGATGGGATCACTATTCATTTCGACCTCTCGATGAGTAACAAGGGTACGGAGCACGAGCCCCGGGATCAGCGAGACGTACTGCGTGCGGCACGGTCGATGACGTCGGCAACGGCCTTGGGATGGGTGACGAACGGCACATGGCTCGCCTTCAGCTCCGTGACTTCCGCGCCGATCCGCTTGGCCGTGTGGCGCAGCAGCGTCGGATCGATCGCCTTGTCCTCAGTGGCCACGACGGCCCAACTCGGCTTGGTCTTCCAGGCCGCCTGGCCGACGTTGGTGGAGAAGATCGACATGTTGATCGGCACTTGGGAATCGCGCAGGAAGGCGGCATCGGAGTCGGTCGTGTCGTGCGCGAAGCCGGCCTTGAACTTCTCCAGGTTGACGAAACCGAATCCGTCTTTCTGCGTTTCGATGATGAATTCCGGTGGCGCAGGAAAGTCTTTGAACTGGGCTCCGGTGGATTCGCCAACATCGGGCGCAAGCGCCGAAACGTAGACCAGACCGCCAACCTTCGGATCGGCACCGGCTTCGGTGATGACTGTTCCGCCGTAGGAGTGCCCAACCAGGATCGCTGGACCTGCCTGGCGGTCGAGCACACGCTTGGTAGCTGCGACATCGTCGGCCAGCGAAGTCAGCGGGTTTTGGACGATGGTGACGCGGTATCCGCGTCCGGTAAGTTCGTCATATACCCCCCGCCAGCCGGAACCGTCGGCAAAGGCGCCATGCACCAGGACCACGTTACGGACTGCCTGGTCGGCGGGAATGCGCTCGGCGGCGTCGGCGGCCGATGCGAAACCGGCTGTGGTGGCCATCGCGGCCAAGAGGGTGTTCCATTTCATGGTCGATCTCCTTGTATATCGAGATAATAATTATCGCGATATGTTTTCTTGTGGTGTGCTATCGTGGATGCACGCTCGGGAGTTACGCGATGACACAAAAAAAGGTAGGGGCTCCGCCGCCCTTGGACGACCAGCTTTGCTACGCCGTTTATTCGTCAGGCATTGCGATCCAGCGGGTCTACAAGCCTTTGCTGGATCAGTTGGGACTGACCTATCCGCAGTATCTGGTGCTCAATGTGCTATGGGCGGAGGACGAGCAGACGGTAGGCGAGATTGCCGAGAAGTTGGCCCTGGAGTCCAGCACATTGACACCCCTGCTCAAGCGGCTCGAATCCGCGGGCTTCGTCCTGCGGACACGAAGCCCTGACAATGAGCGCCAAGTGATCGTGGCGCTGACCGAGCAAGGCCGCCTGATGCGTGACCGGGCCGGATGCCTGGGCCAGTCGCTGCTCGAGGCGTCGGGACAGTCGCCGAGGGACCTGGCCCTGTTGAACCGGCAGATCCGGCAGCTTCGCGATGCGATCTATGGGCACCTGCAGAATTGGAAGGCGCCTGGCGGCACGAATTCAAACACGTATTGAGGCAGAATGGATTAGGCGGAGAGTGGATCAGGCGCAGGAATGCGACGGGGCTTCCTGATGCGCTACATCTTCTCCACGCTATCGACGATTTTCCCTACGAATGCGTTGCTGTATTCGTATGCACGGGCGTCGACTTTCTCCGGGGCGACGGTCAGCGGCTGTATGCTGATGAGGCGTCCCTTTTGTACGGTGGAGCAGAACGAATGCAAGAGCTTCTTGTTTTGCATCGCATCGACACAGCTGACTTCTACCCCTGAAGGGGATTCGTAGTTGCGCCGCTCGACATAGGGACTACCTTCCTTCTTGATAAAGGCTGCGAAGTTCGAAAGCGTCTTGTCCCGATGCGTATCTCCATCGACGCCTTTCGGGATACGGATCACGAGTATCTGTGCCTTACGCGTCTTGTTGGCGTCGATATATTCCGCCGTGACTTTCCCCTGCTTGGGATCAGTGCGGACCGACTTCAGCTGGAGTCCATCCACGTCTTGTGGCAAGGCATTCATGAATTGATTCGTTCGTACGCCTTCTATCAGGTCAGCATCGTCGGCTGCTGGTGCAGCGGACCACATGGATAATCCCACAGCGGCGACTAGTACGGAAGACAAGCGCATATAGACTCTCTGGTTGACCTTTCCTCTGAATTGTAGGTGTCTATTCGGCTTATATTCTTGCGTGAAGTAATCGTTCGTAAGGTCGTTGCTGGCGTTGAGTTGTATCTTCGCGTGTGCGGCCTTGATGGGATCGATGCCGAGAACGTTACATAGCTTGCATTACCCATTTGCCAGAAAGAAGTTCCTTGTCGCGACATCGGCCGGGAAGAAGCTCTCCAGCGTCAGTTCGGCAAGGGTGATGTCGTTGGCAGTGCCAAACACGGTTGTGGTGGAAATCAGCGAAAGAATAGGCCCGCCGGGAACACGCAGCATTAACGGGACTGCAATGCGTGCCATGCTCGCTGGAGGCGTGCTGTCCGCAGCCACAGGAATCGCCGCCAATTCATCATGCAGTCTCAGCAGGCCGACGTTACCGCTCGCGGTGAAGTCCGCACGCAGCCGGGCAAGCAAATGGTTCCGCCACGCCGCCAGATTGGCGATTCGTGGGGCAAGCCCTTGCGGGTCCAGCGTGGCGCGCAATACATTGATCGGCGGTGTAGCCAGGCGGGTTGGCAGCCCGTCAAGCAGCTGCTGCGCCGGCCGGTTTGCGCGGACAAGATTCCAGAGCGGGTCGACCACCAAGGCGGGGTAGGGGGCGCTCGCATCGAGTACGGCCGAAATTGCCGCCAGCGCCGGTTCCATGTCCGGATCGTCGAGCGCGCGGGCGTCAAAAGCGGGTGCGTAGCCGCCCGCCACGAGCAAGCGATTGCGTTCTCGAAGCGGCATGGCGAGTTGCTCGCTGAGCCGCAGGAGGAGTTCCCGGCTGGCGCTGGCTCGGCCGCTTTCGACAAAGCTCAGATGACGTGCGGACACGCCGGCATCGAGGGCGAGGTCGAGCTGGCTCATGCCTCGGCGCTTGCGCCAGGCCCGTGTCAGATCGCCGACTGTCTCGCTGCTCACGCATGGCTCCTGTGACGAGGATTTCATTATGTAGGCCTGTGGCGGGAGATTACCTCAGAGGTAATCGCTTTGTTTTCGCTTCCGGTCCATCATTTCCCTGGCCAACACCAGGAGATTGAAATCATGATCGACCCGAAGATTATCGCCGATGCTTATCTCGAGACATGGAACGCTGTTCCCGGCCAAAGGCGCGCAGCGCTATCTGCATGGCGTCCCGACGCGGTCTACACCGATCCGCTCATGTCGGGGCAGGGTCATGAAGCGCTGCAATCCATGATTGACGGGGCGATGACTCAGTTTGCGGGCCACCGTTTTGCGCTGGACGGGCAGCCGGACGGGCATGGCCGCTTCGTTCGGTTCAGTTGGACCCTGCGCGATGGGGCCGACGTTTCGGTTGCAAGGGGAACCGACGTCATCAAGCTTGACGACAGCGGCCACATAGCGGAGGTAATCGGATTTCTCGACGGAGTTGCTCAGTGATCGATGCCGGCGCGGATTGATCGCACGGTCCGGAGGAGCTCAAAACTCCTCCAAAAAACGCATCCGGAACCGCCGCCCCTTGATATTGCTATTCGACATCCGCGAAAACGCCTGTTTCGCAATCTGCCTATCCAACGCCACATAAGAATTGAACTCGGTGATATTGATTTTCCCTACCTGCTCGGAAGTCAATCCGCCGTCTCCGGTCAGCGCACCCAGCAAATCTCCAGGACGCAGCTTGTCTTTCTTCCCCCCTTGTATGCACAAGGTAATCATGCGTGCCCGCAGTGGCCGGTCGGCTTTGGATCGCAGCGATTTGAGATCGCCCCATTTCAGCGGAGCGCCCTGATATTGCTCGATCAGATTGGCCCAGCGCACTTCCTCCGGCGAACATAGGCTCAGTGCCAACCCTTTCTGCGCGCCACGCCCGCTGCGGCCGATGCGGTGCACGTGAACCTCGGTGTCCTTGGTCACGTCCACATTGATGACTGCCTCCAGGTCCTGGATATCCAGGCCGCGGGCGGCGACGTCGGTGGCAACCAGCACGGCGCAGCTCTGGTTGGCGAACTGGATCAGGATTTCGTCACGCTCGCGCTGTTCCAGGTCGCCGTTGAGCGCCCGGGCGCTGATGCCCTCGGACTGCAGCCGTTCGACCAGGTCGTGGCTGCGGATCTTGGTGTTGCAGAAGGCCAGCGCGGACACCGGACGGAAGTGCGCCAGCAGGGTGACGACGGCGTCGAGCCGTTCGTCTTCGTCGATCTCGTAGAAGACCTGTTCGATGCGGCTCGCGTCATGCTGGGCCTCGACCTTGACTTCCGCCGGGTTGCGCAGGAAGCGGGCGCTGAGCTTGCGGATGTTGTCGGGGTAGGTGGCCGAGAAAAGCAGGGTCTGGCGCTTGGCGGGGCAATGCGATGCGATGGCGACGATGTCATCGTAGAAGCCCATGTCGACCATGCGGTCGGCTTCGTCCAGCACCAGGGTGTTCAGGGCGGATAGATCCAGGCTGCCGCGTTCCAGGTGGTCCTGTATGCGGCCGGGTGTGCCCACCACCAGATGCGTGCCGCGGGCCAGCGATTCGGCCTGGGGACGCGCGGCGGCGCCGCCGCACAGCGTCAGGACCTTGACGTTGGGAATCAGGCGGGCCAGCCGGCGCAGTTCCTGGGCGACCTGGTCGGCCAGTTCGCGGGTGGGGCAGACGACCAGCGCCTGGGGGACCAGGCGGCTGACGTCCAGGTGCTGCAGCACGCCCAGGCCGAACGCCGCGGTCTTGCCGCTGCCAGTCTTGGCCTGTGCGATGAGGTCGCGGCCTTCCAGGATGAGCGGCAGGCTCTGCGCCTGGATGGGCGTCATTTGCTCGAAGCCCAGGCTTTGCAGGTTGTCCAGCAAGGCGGGAAGGAGGGAGAGGGAGGTAAAGGACGTGTCGGTCACTGGGGGGGCGGGTCGCGAGACCGCGAAAGGTTAGGTTGGTCGTCAGTGTATGCCCTTGCCGCACTTGACGGCCTCCAGGTAATGGCGCCCGTGAACTGGGCATGACCGGCTGCGACCGCGGTTTATATCTAATTCTATTTTGCAGACATTGCCGTCTGTTCCTGGCCAAGAATCCCTTCGATCGTAATGTCCAGGACGAGCACGAGAAGATGGAAGAGGCCGCCGTCTCGCGCGATGCGGATCGCGCCTGCGCGTTGCTGGAGCAACACATCCAGCGCACTGCCGTGAATATCCGCGAGCGGCTGGTCAGCAGCGGCACGGCCGTGTGCACGCGCGAAGAGCGTGCCCAAAGCTATCGGGACCTGGCGGGCTTCCTGAAGCGTGAGAAGGAGTTGGCCGGGCAGGAGTCGTGAACGCCCCCAATCATGGTGTTGCTCTCCACGGATACTCGAGTTGCATGGCGACCACGTCGGCGGTGCGGGCGCCGTAGCGCCTGTCGATGGCATGCAGCGTCTGGTCCAGCGCCTGTGCCGGGCGCTGATGGACGAAGGTGTCCGTGTATGCTGCTGCCCGCCCATCGGCTGTTGTGGTCTCAGGAATGACGCGAATCCTGTTGCGGGTTGCGACGGCTTTCGGTGAGGCTGCGAACGACACGGCCCTTGACCGGTAGGTGCGCGACCACGCGTCGGCGACCAGGGCCAGCGATACTTCGTCCATGCCTGGCTGCAGCTCCACACCGACGTGTTCGCGCTTCCAGAACGCAAGGGTGTTGGCAAGCACCGTCGTCGCGAATGGCCGTGTCAGCTTGAAGGCACGGCTGGCGTGGCGGATGTCCCAGGAAGCCATGGCAAGGTCGGCGGCAACCGCTTCGGCTTTCTGCCGGCCGGCAATGGCCTCGATCAGTATCAGCGTCATCGGCATCGATGCGGAGATACCCGTGCTGGTCGCGACGCCCCGGTCAGCCACCACGCGCCGGTCGGCCACATAGGCGATAGACGGGTGCTTGTCCAGCATTTCCCTCAGGTAGTACCAATGGGTCGTTGCTCGCTTGCCGTCCAGCAGGCCGGCCGCGGCAACGACTTTGGCGCCGGCGCAGACGCCGATGACGGTCGCGCCTTTCCGGGACTGCTCGCGCAGCCAGGCCAGGACTGCCGGGTCGTCGTCGCGGCTCATGGCGGGTACGATGACATAGTCGGCTCCCGCGGGGTTCCGCGCATCGAATTCGGCAAGGGTGGCGTCAGCCTCGACCGTGAGCGCCGGATAGAGCGTTACCGGACCTGGGCCGGTCGCCAGTGTCAGGACGTCGGCAACGTCGGCGCGCCGCAGGATGCCGGTGGGCATCAGGTAGTCGGTGGTTTCGGTGGCGTCGTTGATGCCTACGACCGCTACGAGCGGGCGCTTGCGCTTTGGCGGCTTCAGGGCGGCGTGGAGCGCGTCCATTTCCTGCTTCGCAACGGAGGGTGTTTCGGCAGTGGCCGGTGCCGGGGGCAGGCTGAATATCCAGGCGCCGAAGCCCGCCAGCGAGAGCAGGAGGAGTGTCAGTGCACCCCGGATGACATGGCGTTTGAGCATGGGCGGCGGTCTCCGGGCCGAGGCATTGGCGGAGTCGACTTGCCGGACGTCCGATCGCCCGCGCAAGCTCATGCCGCGAACGTCTCGTTGGATTCGATGACGTTGATATCATCGACCCGAAGCCCTGCCTTGTCCAGCATCGCGCGTGTCGGGGGAACGGCACCTATGCCATGTAGCTCGCTCGCGTTGTTGAAGAGACGCTGGAGCTTTAGCGTACCTATGGATAGGCAATGCTATCGTGGCCGTTCAGATCAATAATCCAACTTTCCTTCAGGAGACTTCCCATCATGCGTATCCCCCCGATCGAACCGGGCACACGCCCCGAACTGGCCCAGCAGGAAGCCCGCCTGATGGCGGAACGCGGCAGGGTATCGCTGCTGTACCAGGTGCTGTTGAACAGTCCGCCGGTGGCACATGGCTGGGAGCAGTTGCTTTCGGCAGTGCGCAATCGCAATACGATCGATCCCGGTGTGCGTGAGCTGATTATCCTGCGGGTGGCCATTCTGAACGGCGCACACTACGAGTACGAGGCCCACGTGCCGCACGCCTTGAAGGCCGGCGTGTCGCAAGAGGCGATCGATGCCGTGCGGGATTTCAAGCCCGGCATGCCAGCCTTTACCGAGGCGCAGGCTGTTGCCTTGGAGCTGACCGATGCCATGACACGCGACATCGTGGTACCGGACGAGTTGTTCCAGCGCGCCACGCAAGGAATGAGCGAGCACCAGAAGGTCGACATCCTGGTTACGGTGGCGGCTTACAACATGGTGTCGCGCTTTCTGGTCGCGGCGCGGATGACGCATTGAGAACGGCGCCGAAACCTATTTTTCACCAGATCTTGGCCGCGCCGCGATCACGCGATACGTCGCCGCTGCGCGCGCCACGGGCTCCCCGGCGAGCGTCGTGACTTCTCCCTCCGCATAGGCGACGGTCTTGCCCGCACGCACCGCGCGGCCGATACCGATCAGGTCGCCGGCTCCTGCTGACAGGAAGTTCACGGTAAGCGTGATCGTCGCCAGTCCGCCGATAGGGGCGTCGTAGGCGGACCGCACGGCTTGCGACAGCAGGACGTCGAACAGGCCGGACGTGGCGCCGCCGTGTACGTCGCCGCGCGAATTGCCGATCTCCTTGCGGGCCGGCAGGCGGATGCGGCTTAGCCCGCCGCCCAGTTCTTCGAGCTGCAGTCCGAGATGGTCGTAGAAGGGGGCGAACGAGCGCCAGTTGGTCATCAATGCCTCCCGGGCCATTTGCCGGGTGACGCGTTCAGCGCCGCTTCGATAGCCGCAGTATCGCGTCCCAGCGGGGGCGCGTCGCCCGGCGTGTGAGCCGCCGTCCGTGAAAAGCGCGCGGGAAAGGCGCGTACCCGGACAGGCGTGTGTCCGGACATGGGAACTTCCCGCACTACCTTCAAGGCTTGTGTCTGTGGATGTGCGATGGTTTCGTCTGCGCGCATGTACGAGGCGGCGTTGCCCGCGTGCTTGCGGATCAGGTCGACCAGTTCGTTGGCCGAATAGCGAGCGAATTCCTTTTCGTATTCGCCGCGCGTTTCGGGAACGCGTATGCCGTAGCCGGTGGTCGAGCGGCCGATCTTGTCGAAGCGGGGGTCCTCTAGCAGGCGGGTGAAGCCGGCTTCCTCGATGAAGTTCACCCAGCCAGGGCGGCCCTGTGCGCCGACCGACCCACCAAAGGCGAAAAAGATGGGATTGTCGCGGGTTTTCCAGCCGCGTTCGGGCGGATAGTTGGCGCCGCCGACACGTGGCCCCGCGTAGCTGTCGGGGTCGGATTGGGCGGCCAGGTGGATGCTCTTGAGAGAGATCAGCGAGTTGAGCAGAGACAGCGAAACGCGCTGTCCGCCGCAGCGCTCGCGGGCACGGGCGAATAGGGCCGCCAGTACTGCTTGGCATGCGAAGATGCCAGTGCCCGCCGAAGCGACGTCCGCTCCCAATCGGCAGGCGGGCTTGCCGAATTCTCCTAGGTAGCGCGTGTAGCCCGCCATCGCTTGCGCGGTGAGTTCGGAGCCGGGCCGGTCGCGCAGCGGGCCGCGGTGTCCCCAGCCGCTGATCTCGACGGTGATCAGCCCCGTGTTTTCGGGGCAGGGGGAGGCATCGGTGTCCTCTCCGGCAGACAGGCCGAACGCCGCAAGTTCTTTCTGCGGCCGGTCGGTGATGAACACGTCGGCCTCGCGCAGCAGCTGGCGCAAGGTAGCCCCGGCGGCGTGCGGGTCGCTGTCCAGCTGCATTGAACGCTTGCCACGGTTGAGTTCGAAGAACGCTGCGCTCATGGTGGTCCCTGGAATCAGCGGTGCGGCGCCGCGCAACCAATCGCCCTGGATGTCCTCGCACTTGATGACGTCGGCGCCAAGGTCGGCAAGCCGCAGCGCAGCCAGCGGACCCGCGATGCCTTGCGCAAATTCGACAATCTTGATGTTTCGAAGCAGGCTCACTTTGCCTCCTGCATGCGGCGGATAGACGGGGCCAGGCCGGCTAGCACTTGCTCGGTATGCTCGCCTGGCCGTGCCGGTTCCTGGACGATGCATGGGGTGCTCCCGAAATGCCAGGGCAGGCCGGCGACGCTGACCTCGCCCCAATCGCGCGTCTTCAACCGGGCGATCATTTCATTGCTGACCACTTGCTCGTGATAGCGGAATTGCTCGAAATTGTGGGCGATGGCGCACGGCACCTGATGACGTTGCATCGCGCGCAGCCACCAGATCGCCGGCCGTGCCTTGAAGATGGGCTCGAGTTCCGCGTCCAGCGCTTCCCGGTTCTCGACGCGCTGCAGATTGGTGGCAAAATGCGGATTCTCCGCCAGGTCGGGGCGAAGGATCGCCGCGCAGAACCCTTGCCATTGCCGGGCGTCGTGCACGGTGACGAACACTTCGTTGTCCAGGGTGGCATAGGCCCGGTCCGGCGCCAGCGCGGGCGATGCGCTGCCGCGCGGACGCGGCACCTGGCCGGCGCCGAGCAGTTCCGCAATGCGGGAAAACTGTATCTCCAGCGCAGCTTCGAGCATCGATACTTCTACCTTCTGGCCGCCGCCGTTGAGTTCGCGGTCAAGCAAGGCGGCCAGCACAGCTTCGGTCGCCACGCTGGCGGTGGCCAGGTCGAGGAAGCCGGTGAACCGGAACGCCTCGACGGTCTCGCCGGGTTGTCCGTTGGCGCGGGCAAAACCGGAGAAAGCCTGCATGATGTAATCCGCGCATCCCGCCCTGGCGAGCGGGCCGATTTCGCCGAAACCCGAGATCGCGCAATAGACGATGTCCGGATTCACGGCACGTATCGATTCATAGTCGAGCCCCAGGCGCTCGATGACGCCGACGCGGAAGTTCTGGACGAATACGTCGCAGCTGGCGGCCAGCTCCAGCGCTGCCTGCTTACCCGCAGGGCTTTTGAAGTCGAGTGTGATGTCTTTTTTGTTGACGTTCATGGAAATGTAGTTGGTACCCATGCCGTGCTGCAGGGGCTCTACCCAACGTGTTCCGTCGCCGTCGGGCGGTTCGACCTTGATCACCTCGGCGCCCAGCATGCCGAGCAATGCCCCGGTCCAGGGCCCGGCGGCCATGATGCTGACGTCCATGACGCGTATCCCGGCGAGAGGGCCGTCAGGGTTCGCAGTTTCTTGCTGCATTGGCTGCATGTTCCGCTCCTCGCGCACTGCCGTCACGGCTCGACGGCCTGCGTCTTGATGCCGGCCGACTGGATGACATCTGCCCATTTGGCCTTTTCGCTGGCGAGCAGGCGGCCGAAATCGGCGGGTGCATTCGCGCCGTCTATCGGCTCGGCGCCTTGCTTGAGCATCAGCCCGCGGGTTTCTGGCTCACGCAGGATGCCGACGATGGCGCGATTCAGTTTGTCGATGACGGGTTGCGGCGTGGCGGCGGGCGCGACGATACCGAACCAGGAACTCACGTCGTAGCCGGGCAGGCCTGACTCCGCCACGGTCGGTACCTCCGGGGCGATGGGCGAGCGGGTCGCACCCAGGACGGCGATAGCCTTGAGCTGCTTGCTGCGTACCAGCGGCATGGTCGAAATGATGTTGTTCGACAAGAGCTGGACGCGATTGGCGATGACGTCGGCATAGGCTGGAGAACTGCCCTTATAGGGCACGTGGATCATATCGATGCCTGCCATTTTCTTGATGAGTTCCACCGCCAGGTGCGCGCTGCCGCCTACGCCGGTCGAGCCGAACGCCGCCTTGCCGGGGTTGGCTTTGGCGTATGCAATGAGGTCGGCCACGGTGCCGGGTGCAAAGTCATTGCTGCCTACCAGCATCAGTTGCAGCCTGTTCATCAGAACCACCGGTTTGAAATCCTTGATCGGATCGAATGGCAACGAGGCGTACAGGCTGGGGTTGATCACCTGGGTAGGCGTGATGACTGCCAGCGTATAGCCGTCGGGCTTGGCGCGCGCGACCTGCGTCGAAGCGCTGATGCCGCCGGCACCAGGCACGTTTTCGACCACGACAGGGCTGTTCCATAGCGCCGAGAGCCGCTGTCCGACGATGCGGGTCACCATGTCGGTGCCGCCGCCCGGGGTGAATGGCACGATCAGGCGGATCGGCTTGTCGGGATAGCTGGCGACGGGATCTGCACCTGCAGCGGCCAGGGCCGGCCGGGCCGACGGGAGGGCAAGTGCCAGGCCTAGGGTGGCGCAGCTTGCACCACGGGCCAGTGCGGTTCTTCGGGGGGCTTTCATGGGCGTCTCCTCGACGGGTCGGCAAACCGTGCGATCCTGGCCATCAGGCTGGGGCCATCGGTGTGCTCCAGCGAGCGCACCATCTGCACCAGCTCCAGCGCGGAAGGCCGGTCTCCTAGCGGCTCGACCAGCTTGACGAACTTGGTCTGGATGTCGTCCCAGCTCATAGGTGTTTGCGGATCCCCTTTGGGGTCGAACATCTCGGCGCGTTCCGTGCTGCCGTCCTTGAACTGCACCGTGATCACGCTGCCGTACCGTGGCATCGAGTCGTCGGTCTCGAACTGGATGAGAGGCAGCAGCTTGCGCAGGCGCGGCTCGTGCAGCAAGGTGTCGTCGACGTCGCCCACCAGCACATCGCCGCGACACACCACCAGCGCAATGTTGAACTGCATCGATAGCCGGGCAGCAAGCAGTGTCTGCGGGTTGTCGTCGCCCACTTCTTCTTCGACGATCGGATGCGTGCGGACGGTAATGCGGGCGATTTGTTCAGGGTTCGCCTCGCGGCGGCGCTGCATGATCTGCGCGGTTGCGCCCGAAGCGGTGATGGTAAGGGTGCAGCCGTAGTACGGGCGGAAGGTCGTGGCGTCGACTTCGAAACGCTCGCCCAGCGCTTCGGTCAACATGTCCGGCCGCGATTCGTCGCTGGTAGCCGCCAGGAAGCCCTGCCGGTCTTCGAACACGCTGTGCGGGCCGCTGAATCCCTGCTGGGCCAGCACGGCGGCTTCCACGCCGTTCTGGGCTGAACGCCCGGCGTGGAAGATCATGGTCAACGAGCCGTCGCTCTGAAACGCCTTCAGGCCGGCGGCCTGGGAGCCCGCAATGCCCAGCGCGCTGGCAGTCCGCCAGTCGTCGAGCGCCAGCAGGCGCGCCACCGCGGCTGCGGCCCCGAACGCGCCGAACGTACCGGTAGGGTGGAATCCGCGGTTGCGGTGGCTGGGAATGATGGCGCGGCCCAGCCGCCCCATGATGTCGTAGCCGGCGATCATGGCGGTGAGCATGTCGCGGCCGCTGCTGCACTGCCACTCGCCAGTAGCCAGGACCGCCGGTATGACGCAGCCGCCGGGATGTGAGCCGGACGGCTTGTGGATGTCGTTGACACCTACGCTATATAGCGTGATGCCATTGACGAATGCGGCATCGCGGGCCATGGCGTGCGAGCCGTTTATGACGATGGTCGCGGGGCCGCCGCTGTTGACGCTACCGCCACGGCCGTTGCCGGCCATGGCGGCATGGGCGTCCGCGGCCAGGCGGCCGGGCTCGCCACGGGTGCCGGCCAGCAGGCAGCCTATGCCATCGAGCAACAGGCGCTTGGCTGTTTCGCGGGTCGCTTCGGGCACCGCCTCGTATGTGGTGTGGGCCAGATAGCGGGCGACCTGGCGGGTGGGGCCCTCCCTTGCGGGCACAGTGCGTGATGCGTGGGGGAGTGTGGCGGATGACATCGAATCGCTCTCCTGGTCGGTCTTTACAGTGCTTCCAGCGATTCAACGACCGCACGGTCGAACACCAGCCCTTCCGTGCGGCGCCGTTCACGTTCGCGGAACGCACGTTCCGAAGGAATGCGGATTTCGTCGACGCCTGGCCGCCGTTTGGTTGCCTTGATCCCGCGGACCAGATCGGACATCTGGCGCTCGAAGTCCCCGCCGGGCAGCATCAGCTTGGGGTCCATCGCGATGAAGAGAAAGCCATAGTCCTGAGCTTGCCCGCGGGGAATCGCAGCGCCCGCCAGCAGGCCCATGGCCTGCACGGCGAACGCCAGCCCATAGCCGCGGTGATCGCCGAAGGGCACCACGCCGCCCTCGATAACCTTATTGGCGTCGGTCGACGGATTGCCGTCGGCGTCAAACCCTATGCCATCGGGAATCGGCTTTCCCAGGTGCGCGTGCAGCAGCAACTCGCCCCACATCAGCGATGCGGTGCCCATGTCGAATACCACCGGCCCGTCCACCGACGGAAAACCGAAGCAGAGCGGGTTGGTGCCCAGCGCCGGGCGTGCGCCCCCGATAGGCAGCACGCGCGGCTTTGCACTGGCAATATGCAGGCAGAACAGACCCTCCCGCGTCACTTTCTCGACGTAGTAGGCGTTGCGGCCGCTGTAATAGCTGTCGTAGACGCCGACCGACGCTATGCCGTTCTTCTTGGCTTTTTCGATGGCGATTTCGGCGGCGCGGTACACCGCTACGTAGCCGACGTTGTTGCCGCCGTCGAGCAGCGCCGAGGCCGGCGTGTCGTGGACGATCTCGATCGGACGCCGCGCGCGCCGGCTTTTTTCGTCTCCGGCGATTGCCAGGATTCTAGGCAAGCTCGCGAAGCGATAGCCGCACAGGGCATTGTCGATCAACTGGTCGACGATGATGGCTGCCTCGTCATCGGGAAAGCCCAGGCGCCCGAGCGCGCGCTTGCCCAAGGATGTCGCTTCCTCGACTGACATGCGCACGCCATCGGGACGATCCGGGTCGAGCGGACCGCTTGCCGCGCCGGCAGAGGTGGTAGTCATGGCGCTTCCTCGTCAGGGTTTTGCCGGCCGGAACTGCACCAGCGTGATTTCGTCGGTGATGTCCTCGTACGCCACTTCTACTGGCATGCCGATCTTGGCGTCGTGCGGCTTGCAATCGAGCAGGTTGGTGGTGAGCCTCGGCCCTTCCTCGAGCTCGACCTGAACGACCGCATAGGGCACCTTGTCTTCGAACCAGGGCGTCCAGGCTTTGTGGTAGATCACCCAGTTGTGGATCGTGCCTTTACCCGACATGCGCTCCCATGCGAACTTCATCGAGAAGCAATGCGGGCAGGCCGCGCCGATCGGATAGAACACCTTGCCGCAGCCGCAGCAGCGCTGTAGCCACAGCTCGCGTTTTTTGGCGCCTTCCCAGAACGGCAGCTCCTCCGGATAGATCACCGGCAGATAGCGGCCGGTGGCTTCGTCGCGCATTTTGGTGGACGGTTTCATGCTTGCTTACCTCCGGAAGATGATCGATTCGCCGAGGAAACTGCCGTAGTGGATGATCTCGGCGTCCTTGACCTGGCGTGGCCCGCATTCATGCCGCAATTGCCTGACTGCTTCGATGAACAGGTTCCAGCCCACCACGTGGCCTTCGGAAAGCAGGCCACCGGATGTGTTGACCGGAAGCTCGCCGCCCAATTCGATGCGGCCGTCCTTGATGAAATCGAGCGCTTCGCCCGGTCCGCAGTACCCGAACCGTTCCAGGCCGAACAGCACCAGTGGTGAGAACGCGTCGTAGGTAATCAGTGCATCCACGTCCTTATTGGTGATGCCGGCCATCTCGAAGGCGTACAGGTCTTCCTTTTGCGGCTTGTACTGGTAGACCTTCTGCTGGGCGACTCCCAGGCCGGGCAGCGTCAAGTTGTGGAACTGCGGGCCGGCGTGTACGCCTTGCATGCCGGAGATGTAGACCGGCGGCTTTTTCATGTCGCGCGCGCGTTCTGCCGAGGTCACGATGATGCAGGCGCCGCCGTCACCGTTCTGGCAGCAGTCGAACAGGCGCAGCGGCTCGATGATCCAGCGCGAGTTCAGGTAGTCTTCCCGGCTCATGGGGTCGGTGCGGATGGCCAGCGGGTTGAGCCGAGCGTGCTTGCGGAAGGCCATCGCGATCGGTGCGAGGTCGTCCGGACCGCCGCCGTACATGTGGAAGTAGCGCTGTACCGCTACCGCCACGCCGAACGCCGGGCTGAACGCACCGTAGGCAGGGCTTTCTCCATGTGGTCCGAGGCCTTGGCGCCACATTTCATGATCGGCCAGCTGACCGAATGCGCGGCCCTTGCGGCCATGCACGACCGCCACCGCCTTGGCCATGCCGGAGGCGACCACCATCGCGGCCTGCTGCAGCATGGGCGCGATGAAGCGGCCATGGGTCCAGCCTTGATTGGCGTAGCGGACGTCGCTGCCCACGGCCTCGAGGAAGCGGTCGTAGTCCGAGCCATACGAAAGCTGAATGATGCCGTCTACGTCTTCACGCTTCAAACCCGCATCATCCAAGGCCTTCTGGTAGGCCTCTACGGCAAGCGAGAGCGGGGTGCGGTCGGGAAATGTCCCGATCGTCAACCCCACGCCGCACACCGCGGTTGCATCGCGCATGGCGCGAGCAGTTTCGGTAATCGCCATTACGTTCCCTTCCTGTCAAGACGAGTGAGAGAAGTTCCAGCCCGGAGGACGCGGAACACCAGGGACTGTGGACAGACCCTAAATCACGATGCAATGGGCAGCGGGAAGCTCGACGTGTACGCGTTCCCCGGCGATGGGGAGGCTGTCGCCGGTGACCACTTCGCCGACCAGTTGGCTGCCGGAGCCGATATCGATGCCATACCGCAGCCGGTCGCCCAGGTACATCACATTGCGTACAGTTCCCGTGAATACGTTGGACTGGCCTTGCTGCGCGGCCGAAGGCAGCAGCTTGACCTGGTGATAGCGGACGATCAGCTGTCCAGCCTGGCCATTGCGGCCGCGCCAGTTCTCCGGCAGCACCCGGAGCGACAGGTCCGCGCCGAGTCGAACGGTCCCGCTAGCCCGGTCGGAAGCCGCGATCCGCAGGACATTGGCCTGGCCGATGAACTCCGCCACGAACGGATCGTTTGGCCGTTCATACAGGTCCGGCGGCTTGCCTTGTTGCACGATGCCGCCATCGCGCATGACGCAGACGCGGTCGGACAGGACCATCGCTTCGATCTGGTCGTGCGTGACGTATACCGAGGTGACGTTCAATTGCTCATGGATGGAACGCATCAGCGTGCGCATCGAATCGCGGAGGCGCGCGTCGAGATTCGACAGCGGTTCGTCGTATAGCAGTACCTTGGGGTCGCCCACCAGCGCGCGCGCCAGCGCGACACGCTGCTGCTGGCCGCCAGAGAGCTGCGACGGATACCGTTTCCCGAAGTCGCCGCTGGGCAGGCCCACCATGTCCAGCAGCCGGTTCACGCGCGGACGCTGCTCGGCTCGCGGCATCTTGCGCATGGCCAGCGGAAACGCGACATTGTCGTATACCGACTTATGCGGCCAGACGGCATAGCTCTGGAACACCATGCCCATGTTGCGCTGATGCGGCGGAACGTGGGTCGTGGCATCGTTGACCACCCGTCCGTCGATCCGGATCGTCCCGCTCGACGGCTTCTCGAGGCCGGCAATCATGCGCAGGGTAGTGGTCTTACCCGATCCGCTCGGACCAAGCAAGGTCAGGAATTCTCCTTGCTGGACGGTCAAATCGATAGCCTTGACCGCCTGCACGGTGCCGTAGGACTTCACGAGCTTTTCAATCTCTATGCCACTCATCGCACTTGCACCTTTGACGAGTTTCAGGAAACTGCGCGGGACTTCACTTCGCTGCCAAACGCCCAGCGGAACAACAGCACGATGACGCCCACGATCACCAGTTGCACGATCGAGAGCGCGCTCGCAATGCCATAGGCGCCGTCAAGCAGGTACGACCAGGTGAGCACCGGCATGGTCACCGAATCGACGCCGTACAGAATGACCGACGCGCTGATCTCGCGCATTACGATCATGAAAACCAGTAGCCACATCGAACTGATCGCCGGCTTGAGCAACGGTAGATTGACGAACAGAAAGGTACGAAGCGGCCCGGCGCCAGCCACCGACGCGGATTCCTCGAGCGCCCTGTCGATCTGCATCATGCCGTTGCCCAGCGTCCTCACGCCGTACACCAGATACCGCGTGACGAAGGCCAGGAACAGGATCCAGAGCGTCAGATATAGGGGTGTACGTACGTAGGCCCACAGCATGCCGATGCCAAACACGGTGCCGGGAATGCCGACCGGCATGGCGATGAGGTAGTCAGCCAACGTCATCTGGGGACTTTTCTGCCGCACCATCCGATAGCTGAGCACCAGGCCGATCAGCGCGCAGGCGGTCGCGGTGCCGGCAGCCAGGTACACCGAATTGCGCAGCCCCAGCATGATGTCTTCGGCCTGGAACAGGCTGGTGTAGTTGGCCAGGGTCAGGGCCTGGAAATCGACGCCACCGGTTCGTACTGGCATCAGCGAGCGCAGAATGACCGCGGCCAGGGGCAGCAGCGTGCTGGCAATGAAAATCAGCACGCAGGCCGACAGTACGACCGGGCGCAGGCGGCCCAGGTCGGTGAGGGCGGGCTTGTAGCCGCGGGCGCTGACGGTGATGAACTTTTCGGAACGCCGCGTGAGACGACGGTAGCAGTACAGGCCTATCGCGGCGAAGAGAATCAGCAGCGTGCCAGCCGCGGCCGCACCGGGCAGATCGGCCGGATAGCCGTTGGTGCGCAGGTAGATCGAATAGGCCAGGGTGCTGAAACGGATATGCGAGCCGAGAAAGCCGGGAATGGCGAACTGTTCCAGGGCCAGCGTGAAGATGAACAGCGCCGCCGCCGCCAGACTTCCGGTCATGATCGGAAGTGTGATGCGCGTCACCCGCTGCCAGAGATTGGCGCCGGACATCGAAGCGGCTTCTTCCAGCGCGGGATCCATCGTGCGGAAGGTGCCCACGTTCAGCACAAAGGCGTAGGGAATGAAGTAGCACGACATCACCCAGACGATGCCGAGGTAGGAGTAAACGTTGATCAGCGGCTCTTGGACACCTGTGAGTCCGGTCCACATCAGATTGACCAGGCCGCCACGAGGGTCGGCCAGTACCGACCAGCCGATCACCCCGACCAGAGGCGAATACAGCATCGGCAGCAGGAATGCGATCTCGAAGACACGGCGCCCGCGCAGATCTGTGCGCGTCACCGCCCAGGCCAGGAAGGCGCCGATGGCACAGGCGATAATCATTACCGGCACCGCAAGTGACAGGGAGCCCAGCGTGGCGGCTCGCGTCCACGAGTCGGCGAACAGGCCGCCGTACACCGACTTGATGTTGTCGAGACTGAAGACGGCCGCTGGGTCGCCCGGACTTCCGGTACGCAGTGAACCGTAGAGCAGGGCGCCGAGCGGCGTAAAAACCAGCGCCGCCACCAGGACGAGCAGCAGCCAAGCCCACATGCTGTCGCCTGAATGGTGATGTTTAGCCTGTCGCATCGCCGACCCGGCCGCTTACCGGTTGTAGCCGAGGATGCGGCGCATCTCGGGCATCAGCTTGGCGTAGTTGGTTTCCCAGTCATTCATGTCGGGTACCCAGCGCACCTTGTCCGGATAAGGGGTCCACCAGTCGGTTTTCTTGAGTTCGGCTACAGCCGTGCGCTCGTCAGGCAGGTTTTTCAAGGTCGGGCGGGCTTGCGCGAGATTCATCGCCGCGGCGCCTTCAGGCGTGAAGAGCCATGCGCAGAAAAGTCGCGCAGCGTGGGGATGAGGCGCCTTTGCGGAGATCGCCAGATACGTGTTGGCGAACGCCGGGCAGATGTCGGGATACGTCCAGGCAGTCTTGCTGCCCTTGAGGAAGTTGAGCATCGTGATCGATTCCCAATCGGGAATGAAGACGGCGATGGCACCTGCGGCAAGATCCTCGCGGCCGGGAGCAGATCCCGGATAAAGGCGCGGATTCTGCGCGGCCAGTTTCTGTACGAATTCCTTGCCGTACTGCGGATGGCGGTACAACATCAGGAAGAACGAGAACGGGACGCCGCCGCCGGCCGGCTCGTTGATGCCGATCTTGCCTTTGAGCTTGGGGTCGAGCAGGCCGTTCCAGGTCTTGAACTGTTCCTTGGCGACGGCGTGAGGGATTTGCGCCGGGTCGTACGAAAGGACGATCTCTGTCCATTTGGGGCAATAGCCCAGGCCGTCGAGGTAGGTGCCCGGATCGAGCTTGCTGCTCAGGTCCTTCAGCGTGTAGCGCAGGTACAGCCCTTCCTCGGCAAGGGCGCGCAGCCCGGCCGGGTCGGCGCAATAGTTCACGTCCATCACGTGGCGGCCGGCGCGTTCTTCCGTCGCGAACAATTGCGTGCCAAGCACCCCCACTTTGCGATCGGTCTGCACGGTAATGCCGAACTTCTTCTGGAAGGCCTGGGCCATCACCGCCATTTCGTCGATGGGTGAGCTGTAGCGCACCATCAGCGAACCCTCTTTCCTCGCCGCTTCGATCAGGGCCGGCGTCACGTCGACCGTTTCAGGTGCTGGTGCCGTCGCCGCCCAGGTCACGGAGCGGGGCAGAGCGGTGCCGGCCAATGCGGTCGCGCCGACCGTCATTGAGTTGATCAGGAAGTCGCGCCGTGTGATGTTGTCGAGTTTGTCGTTCATGTCTGCTCCAACATGATTGCCAGAGTGCCGGCTGGATTCGTTGCATGAGAAGGCGCCGCCGCGTCACGCAGGGGCGCGACGAAGCTTCAGAACCGCCTTGAAGAGAGGAGCGATCCGGTGCGGCTGCCGGGGTCAGCCGGGGAGAGGCGGAAGTGAAGGAGTTCGGAGGGGATAGCGCGCGAAGCGGAACACGTCCATTTTCAAGCTTGTCTCCTGTAGCGGCACCGTAATGCCTGCTCTTCTGGTTCTCGAAAACTGTGTCGCGAATTTCTGCAGCGCCGCATCGCTTGCGAAGGCGGCTGGTGCCCATCCTACTGCCGTCGCCCGGATTTGCGTTAACTTTATTATTGTATTGATCGATAAGATTTTTGAATCGGGCCGGCTATGAACAACTCTACCGATTTACGGCTTTCGCAGTTGCGGCAATTCTTGCTGGTGGTCGAAACCAAGAGCTATCAGACGGCGGCACGCCTGTCGTTCCGGTCCCAGCCGGCGTTGTCTCAATCGATCGCCCAGCTCGAAACTCGCTTGGGTGCGCCGCTGTTCGAAAGCGGCGCCCGGACCACGCTCACGCCATTCGGCGAAAGCTGCCTCCCGCTGATACGCGACGCATTGACCAACATGGACCGGGCGATCGGGGCAATGCACAGAATCGCCGACGTATCGGCGGGGAGGCTGGCGTTCGCAATCCTGCCGTCTATCGCTCGTCAATGGCTGCCCGCATTGCTACGCAAGTTCAACGCGGCGCATCCAAATGTCGAAGTCCGGGTGTATGCCGAAGGCTCGGTGCGGGTCGAAAAGCTGGTGGCGGAAGGCGAAGTGGACTTCGGCATATCGAGCTCGCCCTCGGATGAGTCGAAGATCGCATTCGAACCGCTGGTGCGCGACCAGTTCGGACTCATGTGCCGTAGCGATCATCGCTACGCCAAGGCCAAGTCGCTGAAATGGGAGAGGCTCGCCAATGAGCCTATCATCGGCGGCAACATGCACCGGCTGCTTGAGAACTCGCCCGTCGCTCACTTGCTGGCGCGGCCGAAGATATATGCATCGAATCTGCCGACCCTGGTCGGGCTGGTACGCGAAGGCGTAGGAGTAATTCCGGTCCCGGCGGTGGGCTTTCCGATCGAGGAGCCGGAAATTTCGTATGTTCCTCTAGTGGCACCGGTGGCTTTGCGCACGCTTGGCATCCTGACCATGAAAGATCGGTCGCTGTTCCCCTCCGCACGCGTGATGGTCGATATCCTCAAGGACGGCATTGCGGACGAGCGCTTGACCCCGGAAGGATCGAGCCCGTTACTTGACCGGATGATCAAGCGTCTGGCGCGCCAGGGGAGGTAGGGAAGAGGAAAATAGCTGATATTCAGTTATTTGACGAATAACTGTTTTTCAAATAATCTACATTTATTCGAAATTCAGGTACTCCGCCATGTCGACACCGCCCCAAGTCCTGGCGACGCCCTCCCAATTGGGACACCTGCTACAGGCCGCCCGCAAGGCCCAGGGCATGACCCAGTCTGCGCTGGCCGGCCGCCTGGGCCTGAGCCAATCGCGCGTTTCCCACCTCGAACTGCACGCCCAGGAATTGAGCGTGGAGCAATTGCTCGCCTGGTGCGCGGCGCTGGGCCTGGAACTGGCCGTAGGGCCGCGGGGCGGCCAAGCGCCGTCTTCCACTGTACAGGCGGATTGGTGACATGGGCCGTCGATCGCGCAGCCGCAGCCTGTCCATATGGATCAACGGCATTCGCGTCGGCCGCTGGACGATTCCTGCGCGCGGCGAGATGGAGCTGCACTATGACGCCGGTTGGGTAGGCTCCGATATCGGCCGGCCACTTTCGCTGTCGCTGCCTTTCAATCTGCAGAACCTGCCGCTCAAGGGCGAGAAGGTCGCCAACTACTTCGATAACCTGCTGCCTGACAGCCATGCGATCCGCAGGCGCGTGGCCGAGCGTTTCAGGACGGGTTCGACAGATCCTTTCGATCTGCTCAAAGCTATAGGCCGCGATTGTGTAGGCGCGGTGCAGGTACTGGGAGAGGACGAGACGCCGGAGGGTTACGATCGCATCGAAGGCGTACCGCTCTCGGAGGAAGACATCGAGCGGCATCTGATCGAGACGGTGTCGCCGCAAGCCTTCGCGGCCGGCCGGGACCCGGATGCGGATTTCCGTATTTCGCTGGCCGGCGCACAGGAGAAGACGGCCTTTTTGTGGTGGGATGGGAAATGGCATGCGCCGCGAGGCGCGACGCCTACGAGCCATATCTTCAAGCTTCCACTGGGCTTGGTGGGTGGACGGCAGGCGGATTTCACCACGTCGGTCGACAATGAATGGCTGTGCCTGCGATTACTGAAGGCCTATGGCCTGGATGTGGCCGAAGCCCGCATCGCGGTCTTTGGCCGGCAGCGGGTCCTGGTCGTGGAACGCTTTGATCGGCGCGTGGCGCCTAACGGCCGGTGGCTCATGCGGCTGCCGCAGGAAGATTTCTGCCAAGTGGAAGCATGTTCGCCGCTGCGCAAGTACGAGAGCGAGGGCGGCCCGGGACTCAAGGCTTTGTTCGCCACCCTGCGGCAGTCGGTGAACGCGCAAGCCGACATGAAGACGCTGATGGCTGCACAGATTCTGTTCTGGCTCCTGCGCGCGCCGGACGGCCATGCCAAGAACTTCAGCATCCAGATTCTGCCGCGCGGGCGTTTCCACTTGACCCGTTTGTACGACGTGATGTCGGCCTATCCGGTACTGGGGAAGGGGGCGAATCAATGGTCCCACCGCGAAGTCAAGCTGGCGATGGCGCTGCTCGGACGCAACAGGCATTACGAAATGCACGGCATCCAGCGCCGGCACTTCAATAGCACGGCGCAAAAAGTCGGGTACGCCCCGACGGCCGAACCTGTCATCGAGGAGATCCTGGCGCGCACGCCGGCCGCCATTGCCGAGGCGCAGGCGGAACTGTCTGGAGACTTTTCTCAACGCGTGGCCGATACGGTCTTAGCCGGGCTTGAACGGGCTGCAGCAGTACTCGAGGCCATGGCTCCCTAGCGGGGCCAGACAGCGTCCACTCTTCATCAGCCTGGCTAGACCGCGCATCACCATACCGGTGGCGCCGGTATCGGCTCTTGGTCCAAGGGGCGCGGCTCCGCCGGTAATCTCCAATGCCGCGCGATGAGTGCTAAATCTTCACGCTCTTGTTGCGACCACGCGTCGAGCATTACGGTCCGGCCTTCTGGCAGTGTGATCCAAAAATGCGTGCGAGCCCGGTCGTCGCCCGTGTCGGCGATGCGCTCGGTCCATGTCACATAGTCGACCGGCGTGCTGCCGTATGGCAGCGCAAAGATCGGCCCTTTTGTTCGCTCCAGCACGGCGCCGTCCTCAAAAAGATGGATCAGGGCGTTGCCGGATCGCCATTTCAACAAGGATTTGCGGAAGGTGAGGAGTCCTGCGCACAAAAAGGTCACGCCGAAGAAAATGCAAAGTCCTCGCATCCACCAGGGCCCAGGCAGGAACAAACCCAGACCGACGAACCCCCATGGGACCAGGAAAAGCATCCACGCGCCCATTTCCAGGCCGTCTTTATCGAGATGTTCGTTGACTCGCAGGCTATGCTTCCAAGCGCCCAATACCGCATCGCTTGCGGCTTGGCTTGCTCGCCGGTTCAGTGCGGCGTGCGATTTCATCCTAGGGCTTGCCGTGACGCAGCAACGCGGCAAGGACAAGAATGCCTGCCTGTCGGCGTAGATAAGGCACACCCAGCAAAAAGCAGGATGAGTTGCGCCATAAACCTTCCCCTTCTTTTTTGTTCTGGAGCTCCAAATCGATGTCGTCGCGCCAACCCGAGATGCTCCGCGGTCTGCTGGTATGGGATGGTGCCACGGCATTTAAGCGACTGTAGGGATGGCGGAATCACTCCAGGGCCAATCCCGCCCGGTCGATGACCTCTTTCCACTTCTTGCGCTCGTGGGCGATTAGATTCGCAAATTCCCGGGGCGTCATCGGAATGCTCTCGTAGCCGTGCTGCGCGAGCTTTTCACGAATGTCGGAGGACTTCAATATGTCGGTAATTTCCTTGTTGAGGCGATCAACGATTGCCGGCGGCGTATTGGCCGGCACGACGATGCCGTGCCAGTTCTGGACTTCATAGCCTTTTACGGTTTCAGCAATTACCGGTTCCGAGGGATTCTCCGGCGATCGTTCTTTGGCGGTAATACCTAGCGCGCGAAGGCGCTCGGCGGCAATCAGCGGTTGGCTGGGGGCTTGGCCGCCAAAGGTGAAGTCGACTTCGCCCGCTACGATGGCATTGGTGGCCAGGGACGCGCCTTTATAGGGAACATGCGTGGCGGGGATGCCCGTCATCGCGACAAACAGTTCGCTGGCCAGGTGTGCCGCCGAGCCTGCGCCGGCGGTAGAGTAGGTCAGGCCCTGCTTGGACTGCTTGGCTTTTGCTATGAGCTGTTCGACGGTATGGATGTCGGATTTCGGATTGACGACGAGCACAAGCGGTGCCGTGACCATGGCCGTGACGGGAGCGAAATCCTTTTCGGGCTCATAGGGCAGCTTCTTGTACAGGGAAGGGTTGATCGACAGGGTGCCTACGTGACCCGCAAACAGCGTGTAGCCGTCCGCGTCGGCCCTGGCGACGTAGCTCGCGCCAATGCTGCCGCCAGCGCCGGGCCGGTTCTCAATAACCACGCTTTGGCCGGTACGCTCGGTTAGTTTTTCTCCGATCAGCCGGGCGACAAAATCGGTAGAGCCGCCAGGTGCAAAAGGCACGACGATTTTTATCGGCCGGTTTGGATAGGTATCGCTGGCAAGCGCCGTGCGCCCAACTATTCCCAGCGCAAGGGCCGCCAGAACAAGGATTAGCGGGATGCGATTTTGCATGGGGGGTCTCCGATTAAGATAAGCCGTTGTCTGAGAGGTTCGCCGAGGACCGGAGGCACACCGATGGTCGCGATAGGGGACGATATCGGGGAGCTGCGTTAGGTCGCGGTGTTCATCTGAACCATGTAATTGTCTGACATCGATGAACGGTAAGCGGCTAAACTTACCATATAGCGAAATCAAAGCCGCGTGTGACTCATGATTGTCAGGCAATTATAGTCAAGGCCAATCTTCGAGACCTTAGGGATTTCCTCCAGGATTGATGGGCTGCCCAGGTTTGTGAAACAGCAGCTCCGTATATTTTTTCGATACCGCCCCGCTGCGTTTGCCGTCCGGGCCGTAGTAGCGGTCCTCACGGCAAAGGCGTTCCTTCGTGTCGCAGAAAACGCCGTTGGAGAGCGTAAATTCGGTCAGGCTGAACTGGCCCTGCGAAAAGAGCTTGGCCGCGGTAGTTTCGCCGAGATATTGCGCGGTCAATGCGCGGGAAATACCTTTTTCGTTGGCGCATAGGTACGGATCGCACAGCACGCCCGATGCCGGCGAGCGGACATCGGTTTTTTGTTCTGCAGGGGCGCCTTTGGCCGCAACCGTGAACAGCGTCGCCCTGTACGAAGGCCCCGGTTCGCGCGGGCCGCAAAGGCGCCCGTTGAACGGGGCTCGCACGGTAGCCGGGCCGATACGGAGGGCGACATAGGCCGGTGTCATGCAACGCCCATTATCGTAGACGTCCCCGGATACCCAACGCACCTCGCTGGTGGCCGATCCATGCGCGGGCAGCACGAGGGGAGCCAGCACCGGGCCGGGATGCATGCCGGGCGGCATGCGCGAGGATACCGGGAGTGCGCGATGGTCGCTATCCTCGAAGGCAAGTTCAGGGCGCGCAGGCAATGCACAAATGGCGTTGCCGCGGTGGGTAACCGTCAGCTCCATGCCCGATTGCGACATCCCGTTAAAGCGCCCCTGCCCGTCGTCGACCGCCAAGGTCAGTTGATCAGCAGGGCAGGGGGCAGGCGCCCGTTCGGCGAGGACCGGCTGGGCGCAGAGCAGCACGGCCATGGTCAGGATAATCCGCGCCTTCTTGCCTGGAATTGCCATGCAGTCACTCCTAGGACGGTATTTGCTTGTGCGGGCTCGGAAGCTCCGACCGGAGCCGGGAGTGTACTCAGCAACGACCTTCATGCAAATTTTGTGCAGCAAGGAAAAACTTTGCCGCGGACAATCAAGCCCCGTGCGGCGTCTGGTTCAGCAATGCACGATACTCGGCCATGCGCGCGATCATCCAGCCCGGGTATTCCGGCGCGAGCGAACCGGCATCGTCCAGCGTCTTGAGGTCGTCGGCCGTGAGTTCGACTTTCACCGAAGCAAGATTGTCCTGCAGCTGGTCGCCCCGCTTGGCGCCCACGATGACACTGGTCACGTGCGGCTGGTGAAGCAACCAGGCCAGGGCAACCTGCGCAACCGAAATCCCGCGCGCCTGAGCGATCGAGTCCATGGCGTCGAGCACGCGATGGCCAAGGGCGTCGTCGACCGGCGGAAATGGCCGGACGTCGCGGCGGCCATCACCATTGCCGGCGCGATATTTGCCGGAAAGATAGCCGCCGGCCAGTGGGCTCCAGACGAGCAATCCGATGCCTTCTGATCGAATCATCGGCACGATTTCGCGTTCGAGGTCCCGGCCGGCTACCGAGTAATAGCACTGGGTGGTCTGGAAGCGTTCCCACCCGCGCGCTGCCGACATGCCCAGGGCCTTGGCGATCTGCCACGCGGCCCAATTGGAGACGCCGATATAGCGGACATGGCCCTGGCGGACCAGGTCGTCGAGGGCGCGCAGCGCTTCCTCGATGGGCGTGGCGGGGTCCCAGCCATGGAGTTGGTACAGATCGATATGGTCCGTGCCCAGCCGCTTGAGGCTGGCCTTGGCCTGCTCCATGATGTGGTAGCGCGAGGTGCCGGCGTCGTTCGGCCCGTCGCCCATCGGACCCAGCACCTTGGTGGCGAGCACCACCTGGTCGCGTCGCAGGCCGAGATTCCGGATGGCTTGGCCGGTGATTTCCTCTGACAGCCCCTGCGAATAGACATTCGCGGTATCGATGAAGTTGACGCCTGCCTCGACGGCAGCGCGGAGCAACTGGTCGGCATCTTCCTGCCCGACAGCTCCCATATATTCGAAGAAGCCCTTGCCGCCGAACGTCATGGTGCCGAGGCAAAGCTCGGAGACGAACAGGCCAGTATTGCCGAGGCGGTTATAGCGCATGGTAAAGGTCCTTTTTTGGATCAGGATGGGGTGCCCAGGGAAGGGCATGAGGCCGGCTGCATGCCGGTCATCTCTTCGCTCTTGGCCCACAGCGCCCTGGCACGTGCGGGGTCCAGGGCATAGGGCTGGACGCCTTCGCGCGCGTCCGGGCCCGTCGCGATATCTGCCACATGGCAGTCCTCGCAATAGCGGCCGCCGATGATTTGTTCCGGCGCCACGACGCCGGCCCAGACAGAGGTAGCAGCTCCCTGGGGGATGGTCTTCCAGCGGAAGGGCGGGGCATCGGCGGCCGTGCGGGCACGATTGGCCAGCGCCTCCAGCGATTCCGGGGCCAGGTGCCGGGCAAGTCCGGTGCGAATGCCCCCCGGGTGCACCGCGGCCGCCCGTACGCCGCGCTCCCGGTGGCGGCGGTCGAATTCCACCGCAAACAGGATGTTGGCCGTTTTGGAGCGGCCGTAGGCGCCGAATTCCGTATAGGGCGTGCGTGTGAAATTGGGGTCTTCCAGATCCACGTCGGCGTATCGGTGGGCGGCCGAGGACAGCACGACCAGGCGGGCGCCGGACCGCATCAGGTGCGCGAGCCGGTTCACCAGCACGAAATGACCGAGGTGATTGGTGCCGAACTGGGTTTCGAACCCATCTTCGGTGAAGCTTTTGGGGCACGCCATCACACCTGCATTGGCCACCACCAGGTCGAAAGGTTCGCCGGCCGTGACCAGAGCGTCGGCACAGGCGTGAACGCTCGCGAGCGAGGCGAGGTCCAGTTTCACCAGCTCCAGGCCGCCGCCGGGGGCCGCCTGGGCGCTCGCCTCCCGCGTCGCCGCGCGAGCCTTGTCGAGGTCCCGGGCTGCCCCAACCACCCATGCACCGTGCGCCGCCAGCGCGCGCGCCGTCTCTGCACCCAGGCCGGACGAGACGCCGGTTACCAGCACGCGCTTGCCGGGAAGGTCGACGCCCTCGAGGACGTCGTCGGTAGTGGACTCAGCGCCAAAGGTCTGGGGCATTGGTGTCTCCTCGGCAATATAGGGAAGTGGCAGAAAAAACCAACTGGATGGTTTATTTTTGATCCGGTGAGTTTTTTTGTCAACCATCCAGTTGGTTTTATATGATCAGGGAGTCACTTCCCGGCGAGTGGGTCAATGGTGGCTCGCAGGGTGGGGCCGCTCGACGGGAGTAGGAAACGGAAAAGAGAAATGAAAAAGTCGGAAAAGACGAAACAGCGCTTGCTGGAGGCGGCTACTGCGGAGTTTGCGGCCCACGGCTTTGCCGGCGCCCGAGTGGACAGGATCGCCGAGGCAGCGGGCTGCAACAAGCAGGCGATTTATGCGTACTTCGATAGTAAGGACGGCTTGTTCGATGCGGTCTACAACGAGATGGTGGTGACCGTGATCGCATCGGTGCCCTTGGATGCGGACGACCTGCCGGGCTATGCGGCCAAGCTGGCGGAGCATTATGACAAGCACCCTGAGGTGCGGCGCCTGGCATCGTGGTACGAGCTGGAAAAGGCTGGGCATGCTCCCGTCCCGGCTGCGGCGGAAAGCGCAAGGAAGGACAAGATCGCCGCCATATCGGCGGCGCAGAAGGCGGGGCGGATTTGCGACCGCATTCCGGCAGATCTCTTGCTAAGCCTGATTCTGGGCATGACCCGGGCCGGTCCGAATCCGCATCAAGCCGAGTCGCCTTCGTCGTCGAAGGAGTGCCGGGCTTTCCGCACGGCGCTGCGCGACGCCGTCCGGCGGCTGGTAGCCAAATCCTGAGGGCAGCGCCTGGGGCTCAATGGGATAGTCCCACCGAGCTGCTCGCCTCCGTTTTGTCGTGCGTGCCGTATTTCTCGATCATGGTGGTGCTGGCGCGGTTCAGGCCATGGACGTCGACGGCAATGCCATTGCGGCGGAACTTGTGCACGATACGATCCAGCGCCTCGATGGCGGTGATGTCCCAGAAGTGCGCATGTGACAAGTCCAGGCGCACAGATTTGATGGCCTCCTTGAAATCGAATTCGGACACCAGCGCCTCCGAGGACGCGAAGAAAACCTGGCCGCGCACCGTGTAGCGGCGCTCGCCTGCTTGCGCATCCAGCGTTGATTCGACAGCCAGTACTCGGCGTACCTTGGCGGTGAAGAACAAGGCGCTGAGCAGCACGCCGATGAAAACGCCAATGGCCAGGTTGTGTGTCGATACGACGGCCGCCACCGTTGCCAGCATGACGATGGACGAGCTTTTCGGATTGATCGTCAGGTTGCGCAGGGAGCGCCAGTTGAACGTGCTGATCGAGACCATGATCATCACCGCGACCAATGCGGCCATGGGGATTTCCTTGACCCACGGGCCGAGGAAGACCACCAGGACGAGCAGCAGCGCACCCGCGAAGAACGTGGAGAGGCGGCCGCGGCCGCCGGATTTGATGTTGATGACGGTTTGCCCGATCATGGCGCAGCCCGGCATGCCGCCCAGGAAGCCCGAGACGATGTTGGCCCAGCCCTGTCCGCGGCACTCGCGGTTCTTGTCGCTGGGCGTGTCCGTGAAATCGTCGACGATGCTGGCCGTCATGAGCGATTCGAGCAGGCCCACCACGGCGATACTGGCCGAATAGGGAAAGATGATGCGCAGTGTCTCCAGCGACAGCGGAACCTGCGGCAGTGCAAAGAAGGGCAGTTCATCGGGAAACGCGCCCATGTCGCCTACGGTCGGCAAGTCCAGGCCCGCGGCCATCGAAACCGCGGTAAGCAGGACGATGCAGATCAGGGGCGAGGGAACGGCGCGGGTCACGCGGGGCAACAGGTAGATGATTGCCAGTCCAGCCGCCACCATGGCGTATACGTACCACGGCATGTTCCGAAGCTGCGGAAGCTGGGCCAGGAAGATCAGGATGGCCAGCGCATTGACGAAGCCGGTGATGACCGAACGGGAAACAAAACGCATGAGCGCGCCTAGCCGCAGGAGGCCCGCGCCTATCTGCAGCAGGCCGGCCAGGATGCCGGCGGCCAGGACGTATTCGACGCCGTGAGCCTTTACGAGCGAAACGATCAGGAGCGCCACCGCGCCGGTGGCGGCGGAGATCATGCCGGGGCGGCCGCCGGCGATGGCGGCTACCACCGCGATGCTGAAGGCCGCATACAGGCCGACCTTGGGGTCGACGCCGGCAATGATGGAGAAGGCAAGGGCCTCAGGGATAAGCGCGAGAGCGACGACGGTTCCGGCGAGGAGGTCGCCGCGAATGTTGGAGAACCACTCCTCGCGCATGCTATAGGTTTTCATTGGATGGGCCTGAGAGTGAAGCGACTTCGGGAGGCCGACGGAGTACTTCGCGAAGCGGTCCCGTTTGCAACGGCCGCTGGGCCTGCAGGCGTGTCCGATGCAATGAGCGGGTGGCGTGCGGGCGAGGTTCGGCGGCGCAGCGGCGGCGAACCATGGGCCCACCATGGATCCACGAATCTCCCGGTCGGTCGGGTTTGTGACGGGAGGCTACGTGGAACAACTACATCGGGGAACTCTCTGCGCGGTGGGAAAGACGCGGCGAGGCGACTGTTTCCCCGCTGCGGCGCGATATTTTATGCCGCGGCGGAAGCGTCGTCCAATCGGGCTACGCCCTGAAGCAGCACTGGCGGGCGCGATGTCATCCTGATCCCGGCGTTCGCGCGCTCTTAGCGCCTGCCGGCCAGCAGCAGGCCGATCAGTCCGTCTGCAATGGTGCGCAGGCGTTTTTCATCGTCATAGACGCGTTCGATCACGACCAGCCCCCGTGTCATCGCCACTACCATCCGGGCCGCTTCGCGCGGTTCCATGGCCAGTTGTTCCCTGGCGTCGGCGCGCGACAGCCTCTCGTGGACGGCGGCTTCGATTTCGTCGAGCAGATCCCGAATGGCGGACCGTATGGGTTCGTCGAGCTCTTCGGAGCCGATTGCCGTCTTCGTGCTCAAGCAACCGCGCGAGGGCGTGCCCGTGGTCATGGACTTGATGGCGAAGGTAAAGAAGCCCCGCAGCGATGCACGCAGCTCGGGCTTGTCCAGGGCTTCCCGCATCTGTCTGACGTAGCGTTTCCGGTATACCTCGAACACGCGCAGGAACAGCGTCTTCTTGTCGCCGTAGGCGTTGTAGAGCGACCCACGCTGTACGCCGGTCGCTTCGGCCAGCTCCTGCATGGTGGTGCTGGCATAGCCTTGCTGCCAAAAGAGCGCCAGCGCCTTGTCCAGCGCCTGGTCTTCGTCGAACTGGCGAACTCCGGCCATTTCCTGCTCCGCTGCTGTGTGTGGATGGATAACGAAACAACATTGGAACCGATTGTTGACACACCCGTCAAGTTTGACTAGATTGTCAAAATTGACAAGTATGTCAAAGAAACGCCACCAGCCTGCGGGCGCGGCGCCTATCGATTCTCCTGTGGAAATTTCATGTCTTCCCATAGATCCTTACTGCTCGCGGCGCGGGCCGACCGGATGCGCGTGTGGCGCTACCTGTTCGCCGGCTTGTGTGCCAGCCTCGAAAGCATCGGCCTGGCGCGGTTTGCGTTCACGCCGCTGCTTCCGGAACTGATTCATGCGCAGTGGTTCAGTGCCTCCAGCGTGGTCTACCTGAGCGCCGCCAACCTCGCAGGGTATGTGCTCGGCGCGCTGATAGGCCGGCCCATCGGCTCGCGCTTTGCCCACGAGCACGTGCTGCGTTTCATGATGGTGCTGATCGCCGCGACCTTCTTCGCTTGTGCCTTTCCGTTGTCCGTGCTGTGGTATTTCTGCTGGCGCTTTGCGTCCGGCATCGCGGGGGGCGTGGTGATGGTGCTCGTCGCGGGCACCATATTGCCGCACGTCCCGCCTTCGCGGCGAGGTGCGGCCGGCGGCGCGATTTTTCTCGGCCTCGGTCTGGGTATCGCAGGGTCCGGCACGGTGATTCCCTTGCTGCTGGAGTGGGGCCTGGCGCAAACCTGGGGCGGCCTGGGCATTATTTCGCTTGTCCTGACGGCGGCCAGCTGGTTTGCCTGGCCGCCGAGCCGCTCTTCGCCCGTGTCGGAACGCCATGGCGCCAAGGGCGGCCACGCCGCGCGCTTCGGCTCGGAGGTCAGGCTGGTCTACCTGCAATATGCACTGATGGCAGCGGCCGCCGTGCCGCCCATGGTTTTTCTCGTGGACTTCATCGCGCGCGGCCTGGGACACGGCACACACCTTGGGTCGGTGTTCTGGGCGATCTACGGACTGGGCGCCATCGCAGGGCCGCCGCTGTATGGCTACCTGGCGGATCGCCTGGGGCCGGAGCCCACGGTCAGGATGGTGTCGCTGCTGATGGCCATCGTGTTTGCCGGCTTCTACAGCGTGGACGACCTGATCGTGCTAGGTGTCCTGACGGCCGTCATCGGAACCTTCGCGCTCGGAATGGTTCCGCTCGTGCTGGCGCGCGTGCATGAAGTGATCGCCCATGATCCGGTGCGCCAGAATATCGCATGGACGCGAGCCAGCATTATTTCGGCCGCAGGCCTGGCCGCGGCGGCATACGGCTTTTCCGGGCTGTTCAACGCGACGGCGGGAAATCACCGCATGTTGTTCCTGGTGGCCGCGGCCATGCTCGTGGCCGTGCTGCTGATTGCCCAATCGGTTATTCTCGCAGCAACGCGAACAACGGATTCTGCATGACCAGGTTCAGGACGGCGGCAGCGATCGCGATGGCGTGCGCCGTCGCCACAGGCTGTGCCCAGTACACCGCGCTGCCGCGCGCAGGTTACGAGGTGCAAGGTACCGAGGAACTGTCCTCGGACCAGATGATGCAGACGGATTTCAACCGGACGCTCACCATCGCCATGCGCGACAACCTGTCGAGCCTGCAGGCGCTGATGATCAAGCTCTATAAGCGCAATCCTCGCGAATGGCGCAAGACCGGTCAGTCCAGCCTCGAGACCGCCGCCGAGTCGGTTCGGCAATCGATCGATGCGCGCAGGCCCCCGGCGGGATTGGAGGGCTTGCGCGATATCGAGATCCTGGCCGTATCGCTCGATCCTGCCTATACGGGCGACCGCGTCGCCGCATTCATCTATGGAATGGCAGACACCATCGTTACCGCGCATGACGGCAAGACGCGCTTCTATGCCTTCGACATGCTCGACGGCCAGCGCGTCTATAACGCAGCCCGCAATGTCGAAGCCGCGGCCTGGCTGCTGGGCAGCCGCCGCGATGCGCGCGGCGCGCCCTTGCTGTTGGCCAACGAGTGGACCGACACCCAGATGAACCTTAGCTTCGAGCGCGAGTTCGGGGCGATCATCGGGCGCCTGGACCTGATCGCCAACCTGCTCGGCGAGAACACCCGGCGGCTGGGCATCAACTATGCCCAGAACCTGTTGCTGTTTTCCTTCTTGCCGGTCCGCTAGGCCTCAGTCGCCGTGGGCCATGCCGTTCAGGGCCGTGATGGCGTCCGCGGGCAAGGTCAGCTCGCCGGAGGCAAGGTTTTCGCGTAGATGCGCGACCGACGACGTGCCGGGAATAAGCAGAATATTGGGCGAGCGCTGGAGCAGCCATGCGAGTGCCACCTGCATGGGCGTGGCGCCCAGGCCGCGGGCCACCTCGGACAACAGCGACGACTGCAACGGCGTAAAGCCACCCAGCGGGAAGAACGGCACATAGGCGATCCCCTCGCGGGCGAGATCGTCGATCAGCTGGTCATCGCTTCGATGCACCAGGTTGTAGTGGTTCTGCACGCAGGCGATCTTGCAGATCCGGCGGCCTTCCTCTATTTGCGCGGGGGTGACGTTGCTCAAGCCGATATGGCGTACCAGTCCTTGCTGCTGCAGTTCGGCCAGGACGGAGAGCGGGGCTTCGATCGATCCTTCGGCAGGACCGTGGGCATCGAACATGGCCCGCAGGTTGACGACCTCCAGCACGTCCAGCCCCAGATGACGAAGGTTGTCATGCACCGCCCGGGTCAGGGCCTCGGGCGAGAACGAGGGAATCCACGAGCCGTCATCGCCACGCAGCGCCCCGATCTTGGTGACGATGACTAGATCGTCGGGGTAGGGGGACAGCGCTTCGCGAATCAGGTGGTTGGTAACGTGCGGGCCATAGAAATCGCTGGTGTCGATGTGGTTGACGCCAGAGGCCACGGCTTCACGCAGCACCGAGAGGGCTGCGTCCTTGCTTTTCGGCGGGCCGAATACGCCCGGCCCGGTAAGCTGCATCGCGCCGTAGCCGAGGCGCTTCACGGGACGATCGCCGAGTATGAAGGTATCGAGGGAGTGAGCGGGAGACATGGTCTGGTTCCTGTCAAAGTCGGTGGAGCCCCCACAATATCGATCGCCGATATCTAGGACAATCCAATACAATCGGGACGGGTTGTGCGGAATTCCGAACAATGAAAGTCGATCTGAATGATCTACAGGCCTTCGTGGCCGTGGCGCGCGCCGGCGGGTTCCGCGATGGTGCCCGTGCGAGCGGGGGCAGTGCCTCCGCGCTCAGCGAGGCGGTTCGCCGCCTGGAAGCGCAACTGGGCGTCAGGCTGCTCCACAGGACCACCCGTAGTGTCGCGCCGACGGAAGCGGGTGCCAGCCTGCTCGCCCGGCTCGCCCCGGCATTGAACGAAATGGGCGCTGCGCTCGATGCCGTCAATGGTTTCCGCGACCGGCCCGCCGGTACGCTGCGCCTCAATGTTTCGGTCAGCGCCTCGCGGCTGGTCCTGCCTGCGCTGGTTCCACCGTTCCTTGCGGCCTATCCCGATATCCGGCTCGAAGTAGTGGCCGAGGAAAGTTTCGTGGACATGCTCGAGGCCGGATGCGATGCAGGGATCCGCTATGAAGAGCGCTTGGAGCAGGACATGATCGCCGTGCCGATCGGTCCGCGCATCCAGCGCTTTGCAGCGGCCGCTGCGCCGGCCTATCTCGATCGCAACGGGCGGCCGCAACATCCGCGGGACTTGATAGGGCATGCCTGCCTGCGCGGCCGCTTTCCGAGCGGATCGATGCCACCCTGGGAATTCGAGCGCGACGGCGAGTCAGTCCGGATCGATCCCGCCGGTCCGCTTATTGTCCGTATAGGTGGCGCGGTCGATCTGGCCGTCGACGCGGCCGTCGCAGGCACCGGCATCGTGTACCTTTTCGAGGATTGGCTGCGGCCGTATTTCGACAGCGGTGCGCTCGAACCGATACTCGAACCGTGGTGGCAGCGTTTTTCCGGGCCCTTTCTTTATTACCCCGGGCGTCGCCTGGTTCCGGCGCCGCTCAAGGCCTTCATCGATTTCATCAAGACATCGGGCTAGTGACACGACCGCTGCCTGCAAGCGAGGACGTCGCACGGGTACAACACGCGGGGGCGTCGCTGGCCCGTTTTCCGCGGCAGCCGGGACGAGTCACAGGACCGTACCTTGGTAACAGCTTTGATACCTGAGCGCCGCGCGGGGCGTGCTAGCTTCGTAGCAAGTACCTATTCTAAGACGTGAACAATGACTTATCGCAGCCTGCTTACCTTGCTTGTCCCCCTTGCCTTGGGGCTGGGGGCCGCCCAGGCCCACGCCGACCCCTGGAAAGATGAATCCGGCCACGGCTATCGCGGCAAGTACAAAGGCCGGGAATATAAAGAGGAATATTGGGACGGCCCCTGCAGGATCGAGCGCAAGTGGAAGGGGAACGGCGAATACAAGGAAGAGCGCAAATGCAAGGACCGCCCCTCCTACTACGGCGGCGGTGGCGTCTACTATCCCGCCGAGCCGGCGATCGTCATCACTCCTCAAATCGTGATCCAGCCTTGACGCCGTAACACCGAGTCATCCAACCCGCTGCCGCCGCAGCGGGTTTTGTTTGCCTGGGCGTCGTTGCTAGGCGGCGATGGCCCAGCCGCTCACGGCAGCCAGGGCGACGACCAGGACCGGCGGCCAGCGGCCGAATACCAGCAATCCAAACGCAGCGAGGGCCAGGCCGAAGTCTGCCGGCCCGCGAATCGCGCCGGTCCAGACGGGATCGTAGAGTGCCGCTAGCAGGATACCGACCACGCCCGCGTTGATGCCCGCCATCGTTGTCTGGATGTCTGCGCGTTGCCGCAAGCGCTCCCAGAAGGGCAGCGCGGCGGCCAGCACGAGCAGCGCAGGCAGGAAAACGGTCACCAGCGCGGCGAGTCCGCCTGGCCAGCCTTGCAGCGGCCATTGCGCCACTGTTCCGAGATAGGCGGCAAAGGTAAATAGCGGTCCCGGTATGGCTTGTGCCGCGCCGTAGCCTGCCAGGAAGTCGGCGTTGTCGACCATCCCCTGGGGAACGACCGTGGCCTGCAACAGAGGCAGGACCACGTGGCCCCCGCCGAAGACAAGCGCGCCCGAGCGATAGATTCCTTCCAGCAGTGCAATGACCGATGAACCGCTGGCGGCCGCCCAGATGGGCAGGACCAGCAACGGGAGCGCAAACAAGGCCAGCGCCAATAGGCCGAAGCCGCGCGAAAGAGGATAGGCGCTGGTTCGTACCGCCTCGGCAGGAGGCAGCCGCAGCCACATGCGCCCGAGCAGGCCCGCCGCGGCCATGGCCGTCACTTGCCCGGCGGCGGTAGGCAGTGCCAGCGTGGTCAATGCGGCCAGGATGGCCAGTGCGGCGCGGAGGCGGTCCGGGCAGAGCGACTTGGCCATGCCCCAGACCGCCTGGGCGACGACGGCCACGGCGACCACCTTGAGTCCATGTATCCATCCCGCGTCGGCCATGCTTCGGTATTCCGCCATCCCGTAGCCGAACAGCACGAGCACGATGGCCGAGGGAAAGGTGAACCCTGCCCAGGCGGCCAGGAGGCCCGGCCACCCGGCGCGGCGCAGTCCCAACGCCATTCCGACCTGACTGCTCGCGGGGCCAGGCAGGAACTGGCAGAGGGCCACCAAATCGGAATAGGCGCGGTCGTCCAGCCAGCGGCGCCGCTGGACGAATTCGGTCCGGAAGTAGCCCAGATGGGCGATGGGGCCGCCGAAAGAGGTCAAGCCGAGCCGCAGGAAGACGAGGAAGACGCGCCATGCGCCATCACGGTTCTCGGGTTGGGCGAGGGAGTCGTCGGTGTGGGGCACGCTGGCGATCCTTGGCATGCGCGGGCGCGCGGTTGCACGAGGGGAAACGATCGGCAGCATAGCCGAAAGCGGTGGCGATACGCCCACGCCGTAAAGCGTAGATGCGCGTTGGCGCGGACTGCGCGATTGTCACTAAAGGCTGGGGTGTTTTACCCTGTTTGGATTATCCGCGTGCCGTTCCACCAGGCCGCACGCGACTTCCCTCATCCTTTTTTCTGGAGGCTTTCTAGTGGCGTTGGACACCGCGACGGCAACACCCCGCGTTTTTTCTTTTCTTTCCTGGCTGGTCTTGCGCGAGCCCGGATGGAAATCATGGCTGGCCGCCATGCTGCTGGCCGGCGTCGTCGGAGGATTGCTTTCGCCCCGTGCCGCAGCGACGGAGCCGGACGGCGCGGCCTCGGCGCACACTCCCGCCGCCCTGGCCGAGCTACTGGAGAACCCCGAGGCCCGGCAGGCATTGATCGACCAGCTCCGCGCTCACGCGCCTGGAGAGCCGGCAGGACAGCCGGGCCAGCCGGTATCGGACAGCGAGGCCGAGGCGTCGCCAACGTCGCGCATGACGGCCCGCGTGCAAGGGTTTTTGTCCGGACTGGCGCAGGACTTGGTGCAGGCCAGTGCCGATGTCCGGTCCATGGCGCGCGGCGAGGCAACCGGCATCGGGGTCGATAGGGCCGCGTCCATGCTTCTGTACTTGGCTGCCGTCATGGCCGCCACAGTCGCCGTCTATGTGCTGCTGCGGCTCGCGGCGTCGCGCGCCTATGCCCGCATCGATCGCTGGGTTGCCGCCAACCATGCCGCAGCGCAGGCCGGTGCCCCGCTCAGCATGTACATCCTGTATCGGCGGGCGGGCGCTATCCTCGGCGCGCTGGTTATCGATATAGGCATTGTGCTGCTGGCGGCGCTCGTCGGGTATGGCGTGGCGGCCGCAGCCGGTCCCGGCCCGGGCCAGATTGCGCCCGCGGGGGCGATTTTCCTGCGGGCATTCCTGGCAGTGGAGATCACCAAGGTGCTGGTGCGGACCGTATTCTCGACCCGGTATCCCTATCTGCGCTTGCTGCCTATGTCCGACCAACAGGCGCACTACTGGAACGGATGGCTGGTCCGTATCGTAGCGGTGGCCGGATATAGCACGATGCTGGTGGCGCCCGTCGCCTCGGCGGCGCTGTCCCCCGCGATCGGCCGACTGCTAGGCCTGGTCATCATGGTAGCGGTCTATGGATATGCGGTGCGCGTCATCTGGCGCAACCGGAATAGCCTGCGCGAACGGCTGGACCGGCACGCGGCCCAGTCTCCCCTCGGATCCCGGCTTCGTTTCGTATCGCGTATCTGGCACATCCTGGGTATCGGGTACTTCACCGTGCTGCTGGTCGCGAGCCAGGTCGATCCGGCCAACGCCTTGCCGTTCATGGTCAAGGCGACTTTGCAGACGGTACTGGCCATCGGTGTCGGCGCCTTGCTGGGACTGGTCATCAATACGCTGCTGTCCCGGCCGCTGCGGGTTTCGGATGAGCTGCGCAGGCGTTTGCCGCTGCTCGAGGCGCGGCTCAATTCCTATGTGCCGGCAGTGCTGAAAGTGGTCGGCTGGACCCTGCGCATTGCCGTCGTGCTGGTCGTCCTGGATGCCTGGCGGGCGTTCAATTTGTCCGCCTGGATTGCGTCCGACGCAGGGGCTGCGGCCATCGGCCTGGCTGTGAACCTCGTCATCGTGTTGTTGTTCGCTGCATTGGCCTGGACCATCGTGGCCAGCATCATCGAGCACCGTCTGAGCATCCGGGAAGGGGCCGCGATGCCCACCGCCCGCGAAAAGACGCTGTTGTCGCTATTGCGCAATGCTGCCCTGATCGTCATCGTGACCATGACCATCATGGTGGTGCTGTCCCAGATCGGCATCGACGTGGCGCCGCTGATTGCGGGGGCGGGCGTCGTCGGCCTGGCGATCGGGTTCGGCGCCCAGAAGCTGGTGCAGGACATCATCACGGGAGTGTTCATCCAGCTCGAGAACGGCATGAACGAGAACGACGTGGTCGAGGTCGCCGGCGTGTTCGGAACGGTCGAGAAGATCACTATTCGCTCGGTCGGCATCCGGACGCTAGATGGCGGCTATCACCTGGTGCCGTTCTCGTCAGTGGACGTGGTGGCAAACCATAGCAAGGACTTTTCTTATCATTTGGGCGAATACACGATAGCGCACCGTGAAAACGTCGATGAGGCCATGCAGCAACTGCGCAACGCGTTTGCCGAACTAATGACCGATGAGGCCGTGGCGCCCGACATCCTCGGGGACATTGCCATTCCGGGAGTCACCTCGTTGAGCGAGAAGGGCGTCACCATACGTGTGCTCATCAAGACCAGGCCCGGCATGCAATGGGCTGTCCAGCGGGCCTACAACCGGTTGGTCAAGCAGCACTTCGACGCCGCCGGAATCGAGCTGCCTTATCCCCATACCGTGCTCTATTTCGGCCGGGACAAGAATGGGGCCGCCCCGCCGGCCAACATCACGCTGCATCGCCCGCTGGCGTCGGCCGAAGGCTGAGCGGAGCCGTCCGTCAGAGCTGCGCGAGGACCGCTTCGGCGATAGCCAGCGAAGCGGTCAGCCCGGGTGATTCGATGCCGTACAGGTTGACCAGTCCGTGGACGCCGTGGACCGACGGGCCCTGCAGGACGAAATCCGCCGCCGGTTCGCCCGGGCCCGAAAGCTTCGGTCGAATGCCCGCGTAGCCGGGATGCAGCGCGCCGTCAGGCAGTCCCGGCCAGTAGCGGCGGATGGAGGCGTAGAACGAGTCGGCGCGCCGGGGATCCACCTGGTAGTCGAGATGGTGGACCCACTCCACGTCGGGGCCGAACCGGGCCTGGCCGCCAAGGTCGATGGTCAGATGCACGCCCAGCCCCCCGGGCTCGGGGACCGGATAGACCAGGCGCGCGAACGGCGAGCGGCCAGACAGGCTGTAGTAGTTTCCCTTGGCCAGGTGGAGCAGGGGGATGGTGGCCGCGGCCAGCCCTTCCAGGCGGGAGGCGATTTGCTGAGCATGCAGGCCCGCTGCGTTCACCACGACGCCTGCCTGAAGGTCCATGGGGTGCTCCCCGCCGACGTGGAGCGTAATGCCGCCGGCCTCGCACCGGCCGCCGAGCACGGGGGAACGGAACGCCAGCATGCCCCCGGCCGCTTCGCAATCGGCTTGCAGCGACAGCATGAGCGCATGACTGTCGACAATACCCGTGCTGCGGCTCTCGAGCGCGGCCACGCAGTGCAAGGAGGGTTCGAGGGCGGCGGCGGCACGTGCGTCGATGATGTCGAGCCCGGCGACGCCATTGGCTTTGCCGGCGGCCCGCAGCTGGTCCAGGACGGGAACCTGTTCAGGCGCCGTGGCGACGATCAGCTTGCCGCATTGACGGTGAGGGACACCGCGGTCGGCGCAGTACTCGTAGAGCAGGTGCTTGCCTCGCACGCACCATTCGGCCTTGCGCGATTCCGTGGGGTAGTAGATGCCCGCATGAATGACCTCGCTATTGCGGGAGCTGGTACCGGTTCCGATGCCGGATTCCTGTTCCAGCACGATCGTTTCCCAGCCGCGCAGCGCGAGCGCGCGTGCAATGGCCAAACCGACCACGCCGGCGCCGATCACAATGCAATCTACTTTTTCCATCTGGTAGGGGCTAAGTCTTTTCGCCGGCGTTCCACAGGATGCAGACGCCGATGACCGAGGAGAGCAGCGAGCCGACGAATACCGCAACCTTGGCGGCCGCGAAATCCGCGTCCACCGCAAACGCCTGCCCGGCGATGAATAGCGACATGGTAAACCCTATGCCCGCCAGCGCACCCGCGCCTATCAGCTGTCGCCAGGAGTAATCCGCCGGCTTGCGGGCAATGCCCAGCCGGACCGCCAGCAGCGACGCGGAGACCAAGCCCAAGGGCTTGCCGATGGCCAGCCCCGCGACTATGGCCGCTGCCAGCCAGCCATGACTGGCCAGGATGTCGGGCGTGATCGGCACGCCGGCATTGGCGAGGGCGAACAAGGGCAGTACGACGTAGCTGGAGCGCGCGCCGGCCGTGCGCAAAAGGCGGTCCGCGGGTGATTCCAGGCGGTCGTGAATGGCGTCGAATGCCGCCAGGGCTGGAAGCGACGGGCCGTGCCGCAGCACTTCCCGGCTGTGGCTGGCCTCTGCCGCCAGTATGGCGTCGGCCTGGGCCATGAGGCTGTCCAGGTTGGGGGGCGGCCGGGTAGGGATGAAAAGCGCGAGCAGGACACCCGCCATGGTGGCGTGCAGGCCGCTCGCATGGATGCAGGCCCACAACAACAGGCCCAGCAGGGCGTAGGGCACGACCCGGTAGATGTGGGCACGATTCAGCAGTGCCAAAGCGGCTACCACGGCCCCCGCCGCAGCGAGGTAGCCCAGGTTCAGGGCCCCCGAATAGAACAGAGCCACGACGATGATGGAGCCGATATCGTCGACGATCGCAGCTGCCGTCAGGAATACCCGCAAGGAGAGAGGAACGCGGTTACCCATCATGGCGATCAGCGCCACCGCGAAAGCGGTGTCGGTGGCCATGGGTACGCCCCAGCCATGCGACCAGGGTCCGCCAGGAACGATCAATCCGTAGAGCAGGGCGGGGACCGCCATGCCACCTACGGCCGCGGCGATAGGCAGGGCGGCTGACCGTAAATTGGCCAGATGGCCGACGGTCAACTCGCGCTTGATTTCAAGGCCGACGACCAGGAAGAACACGGTCAGCAGGCCATCGTTGATCCAATGCAGGAGCGACATGCCGAAGGCCGACGGGCCCAATGAAATGGCCAGCGGCTGTTCCCAGAACGCGGTGAACGCGGGCCCCAGCCGGGAGTTGGTCAGCAGCATCGCGATGGCCGCCGCGACCAAGAGCAGTATGCCGGCGGAGGGCGCCCAGGCGGCGAAGTCCTGCGCAGCGCTCCGGATCCGGTGCCCCGGGGTGCGCACCATGGCATCGATGAACGAGCTTTCATCCCAGGGCCCGTCGTAGCGACGGCCATTGATGAAGAAGGTGGGCGTCATCATGACGCCGCTTGCTCTGGCGCTTTGTACATCGGCCCGTACCCGATCGCGGGCGTGGACGCGCGCGGCGTCGGCCACCTCGGGGTCTGCCTCCGGAACGCCCAATGTGCCGGCAACGCTGGCCAGGTCATTCTCGGTCAGGGTCGGCGAGCGCGTCATCAAGGCGACGTGCGCTTCCCAGAACCGCTCGGAGTCTTGCGCGTGCTCGACGAGTTCGGCCGCTCTCTGCGCAATATCGCTGCCCCGCAGCGGGTAGTGCCGGAATACGTAGCGCAGACGGTCGCCAAGCTGATGCCGGATCTCGGCTATCCGTTCGTTGGCGGCGCGGCAATATGGGCAGGCGTAGCTGCCATACTCCACCAGCGTAATGGCAGCGCCGCCAGGACCGAGCGTGTGGTCGTGGTCGTCGACGGGCCGATCGAGCCTGCCGGTTAAGGAATCTGTTGACACATCGAGCCTCGCGTTGCCCGAGGCTGGGTGCCGCCCCGACGGCTGCGCCTCTGCCTCGCCCCCGATTGTAGGGGGAGAACGCGCCGCGGCGCCCGGGGGGCCAGGCGCCGCGTCCATCATCGACCTGGTATGCGCCTCAGACGGTTTCCTTGATGGATGCCTGCTGCGCCGGGGCTGGCGGCTTGCTCTTCCACACTTTGTTGACAGCCCGGATTGCGGCCCAAGCCACCCATCTCGGGCTGGTCAGCCGGGCCGACGGCAGCCGCCGCATGACGTCGATCGCCAGTCCTCCGCGCTTGTGCCAAAGCTTGCGGCGCGTCTGGCTGTCGGTCCATCGCCCTTCGAGCCAGGGAAATTCGCGCCGGCCGGGCTTGTAGACGGGCGGGGTATTGAAGATCAGGATGTAGGCCAGGCGCGGGGTAGGCGACGTGTTGGGCGCGGTGTAGTGCAGGGTGCGCATGTGATGCACGGTGCAGTCGCCGGCCTCCAGCGGCGCCGGAACCGCGAGTTCGCGCGGGAAGTCGGCGCAGCACTCCAACGGGTGAAGCGCCTTGTCGCCCCCGGGGGACCGGTGCTCCAGCACCTCATACTTATTCGACCCGGGGATGAACTGCATGCAGCCGTTTTCGGCGGTGACCGGCTGCAATGCCAGCCAGATGCTCAGCTCCTTGTATTCGAAGTCGGGCGAGCGGAAGGCCTCGTCCTGATGCCAGGGGGTCTCGGGGCCGGCCAGCCCGGGCTTGAGCAGCGCATGCTCGCCGTACAAGGCGGCATTCTCGCCCAGCAGTTGTCGGGCCAATGCCAGGGCCCGTTGGAAGTACGCAGTCTTGACTAGCTCCGGCGCATAGTGACGGGGATCGTGCATGCTCGGGAATCTGGCTGGCTTGGAAGGATCGTCGCGGCCGACGAAGTCGTACTGTGCTCCTTCTTCGTACCCGGTTCTGCTCTCGAAAAGACCCATGAGGGTGGCGCGGATCAACTCGACCTCCTCCGGGGGGCATAGACTCTTCAGCGCCAGGTATCCCTGCCTGTTGTACAGCGCGGTTTCGGTATCCGACAGCACGGCGGTCGCTTCCATGATTCCTCCTAAAGTCGCCATCTGGCGTGGTGCCGTTGGCGTGATTGAACCTGGCGCTACCGTATCTGTCGGCGCCGTGCTTAACCATCGTGAGTCGGCCCTAGGTCACCGCGACGACGGTAGGTTTGGGCGAAGGGATGGCGCGCTAGTACGGACGTGCTAGCGGCGGTGGGTAGCGCGAGCCGAAGCGCTAGGGTTTCTCCCGCGTAGTAGATCGTGTGTAGGAGGCGTTATCCCTTGCTCCTCAAACTCGTGTCCGATTGCACGGAGCAGAGGCGTTCTGGCGTGCCGGGCATTTGCCCTAAGGCGTGCGCACACTGGCGGGCAAGGGGGAAAGCAAGCAGTATCACTACGTGACAGGACTCCAGAGCGCGGGTGCGGCAATGAGCATAGCGAGGATTGCGCTGTTGGTTGATGCGTATGAACAGCCGGGGTGGGTATGCGATCTCATCGAATGGATTGATCAGAGTCAGGCCTTCGGACTGGCGGCGATCCTGGTGGCGCCGCACAGTCCGGTCCGCTCCGGCTGGACGCGCAGGAACGGACCGTTGATGAAGGCCCTGATCCAAATGGAGCAGCGTGTGCTGACCGGGCGCCAGCGCGACTTGTTGAAAAGCCGCGATATTCGCCAGCTGCCTTGCGCGGACGGCAAGCCCATCGGTCTCTGGCCAACGGCCAATGCGGAGGAGTCGCTGCGAGGGCTCGACCTGGACCTGATCATCGCGCCGGATGGGTTGCCGGTGGCCCGCGAGCAACTGCGAGGTGCCTCGAGGCTGGGAACCTGGTGTCTTTCCTATTGCGCGACGGATGCCGGCTCCGGGCGGTACGCCGGTTTCTGGGAGGTGCTTCGCCGCGCCGATCATACGGTAGAAACCCTGTGGTGGCTGGCCGAACGCCCCGAGGACGATGAGCCCATAGAGAAACGCAGTTTCAATACCGAGGTCTTCTGGCTCAAGAACCAGGCGCGGGCCTTCGATATGGGCAAGCTGATCATCTGCGACGCGCTGTCCTGTCTTGCCGCCGCCAAGCCGCAACGCTATACCGATCCGGTTCCCCGCATCGATACCGCCTTACCGTCTACTCATCCTACCGAATGGGATGGTGCCAGCTACCTGGCGCGCCAGGTGTGGCTGGCTGCCGTCCTGTCCCTGCGCCGTGCAATGAACCGGAACATGCGTTGGCGCATTGGCATGTTCCCTTCCATGAGGGCCCAGGCCATGGCGTCGGACGCGCTGGTGCTCACGCCGCCGAAGGGACGTTTCTTCGCCGACCCGTTCGTGCACACACGCGACAACCGCCCCTACATCTTTTTCGAGGACTACGACTTCAACGAGCGCAAAGGGAAGATCGCGGTTGCCACTTATCGCGATGGCCGCTTCGAGGTGCTCGGCGACGTGCTGAACTTGCCCTATCACTTGTCGTTTCCCTACATCTTCGAGTACGAGGGCGAGACCTACATGGTCCCGGAGACCTGCGGCAATAGAACTATCGAGTTGTGGAAATGCGAAGAATTTCCATTGAAATGGAAACTTGAAACAACCTTGATGCGGGATATATCAGCGGTTGATACTGTCGTATTCCAGCATGGAGAATACTGGTGGTTGTTGACTAATATCGACAGAACCGACGGTTGGAGTCACTGCGACGAATTGTTTGCATTTTATGCGCCGTCTCCTACCTCGACGGATTGGCGTGCGCATGCGGGTAATCCCGTGGTTCGCAGTCCGGCGAAGGCAAGAAATGCTGGTTTAGTAGTTTCCCCATCCGGGGATATTATCCGGTGCGCCCAGTATCAGGGTTTTTGCCAGTATGGGAAAGGGATATCCCTTAACCGTATAGAAAAACTGACGCCGTATGAATACAGGGAAACCGATGGACCAGTGCATTACGCAAAATTCGTCGGCAAGAACAACTCGGCCATGCACCATTGGCACAGCCATGGGGGCCATACGGTATTCGACTTCGCATACATGGAATAGGCTGGCCGAAAACCTCCGCCTTTTGGTTTCATACCGAAGAACTAAGTGATGGATCTAATCATGTGTACATCGCACAAGGTGGTATATCTACACTCAGCGAACGTCCGATTCGGGCGAACGTCATCTGCGCACGCAAGTGGGCAAATGGCAACCGTGTTGTGCTACAAATAGCAGTAATAGCCGCGACGAGTCGAATGACTCAGTCTTAAAGTCTCCTGCTTTCGGAACGACTTTTCTCGCGGCTACCCCCCTTATTCCACTACAAAGGTTTGGTTCACTGTTCATTTTTGAACGGTGATGCAAATCCATGATTACACGATGAATGTAACTAAATTTAATTGGATCCGCGGATCTTTTCGTGGCTACGGATATCGTTGCGGGCGGGCGGGCGGGCGCCCATTATGGAAACAGAGGGAGTGATGGGAAAAATAGTCCTAATGGAATCTCATCCATTACTGCGTCTTGGTTTATGGCAGATAGTGAACAAGCTGGGCGAGCTCTGGGATATCGTCGAAATGGATTACGACGACATCTCCAAGGCGGATCCGACCGCTATCGGTGTCGATCTCTTGATTTACGGTGTGTCGGCGGAAACGGATTCCGACTGGCACCGCCTGCTTGAGATACACAAAACACTGCGTCCCAAGCGGGTCCTCTTGCTGACCGACGTGCTTCCTCTGCCCGCGGGTTTGCACAGCCTGACGGGAGTGCCTGTTTCCGGCTGTGTCATGAAAACGGTATCGGTCGAGATACTCGAGGCGGCAATCCGTCTCGTCATGGCGGGAGGGCAGTGTTTTCCGGGTAAGCAGCTGCAGGCTGCCGAGCCGTATTTGCGTAGTGTGACCAGCACATCTGTTGGCGCTACCGCGCTCGATACCGTAGGCAATGTGGTGCCGCATGGCACCAAGTCGAGCGAAATCAGCATTACTGAGGGAGCGCAGCTGCTTCAGCTGACTCCCCGTCAGTACGAAGTACTCGTGCTGCTGGCCCGTGGGCACCCGATCAAAACTATCAGTCGGATGCTGAACATCTCGGTGGCCACGACCAAGACCCATGCTTGTACCCTCTACCAGCGGCTGCATGTGCGCAATAAGGGGGAAGCCGTCTACGCAGCATTGAAGCGCGGCGCGACGCTGGAATGGCATGAAGGTGAGCGTGATCGCGAGAACAAACGGGTCTCGTCTTACGCCCATAAGTAGGCCTTTAAGCCGAACCGTTTCAATCGCACGACCGAGAGTCGCTGCGAATGGCCGCTGATAGCATAACAGCGAGTTGAAAGACGGCGCGCGGGCAGGCCCGCGTTTTCATTCGAGTGGGCCTCCCGCGATGACGCATGTCCAGTGAATCGAGTTTCTTCATCTCCACGCACGCCCATACTATTCCGGACCCATGGGCTGGCCAGGCGGGGCGTCCGGCGCGTTACAAAAGGCCGCGGGAATGGCGACTGTTCTAATTGAAGATTACGCGCTGTTGCGGCTGGCGTTAGAACATGTATTGATGCGAGTGCAAGGGGTCGGAGAGATCATCGTTCTCTCTGCGCGTCAATTGAGCGATCTGGCCGGCTCATGGAATCGTCAGGTTGAACTGCTGGTCATGGACGTGCATCCCGACGCCGTGCAAGCCGTCGATACCCTGGAACGGGCACTCGCGCTGTTCTCGCCTCGGGCGGTATTGACGCTCTATGGCGCAGAAGACGCGGCGGTCAGCGCGGCATTCGCCCGCAGAGGGGTGCAGGGATACATACCCAGGTCCTCCAGTCCCGCCGCCCTCGCGGCGGCGGTCAGCCTGGTGCTGGCCGGCGGCGAATGCTATCCGCGCCGCGAGGCCCTGGTGCCCGAGCTATCGATGCCCGCCAAGAATCCTGTCAGGGGCCTGACCAAGCGGCAGGAAGAAATATTGCGCCTGTTGGTACAAGGCCATAGCATGCGCGAGATCGCGGAGCGTATCGGCATATCGTCAGCCACCGTCAAAAGCCATGCGCGCACCCTTTATTGGAAGCTGAACGTGCGCAATCAGGCCGAAGCCGCTTTCGTGGCTCGCCGCAGGGGGCTGATCAAGTCGGGCGACGAGGACGCGGACTGACGGAGGACTGCGCGCCCGACCACAGTGGAAATGCGTTTCTCAGGCCGTGCGCCTTTGGCACAGACAGGTATGCAAATCCTGTTCCGCCTGGGACAGGATGGCGTCGATGTGAAGGTGACGGCGGGCGTAGTCGCGCGCGGCGGCCCCCAGTTCCGCGCGGCGGCATGGATCGTCCGCCAGGGCCTGCAGCGCATCCGCCAGTGCCGAGGCGTCCTCGGGAGGCACCAGGACGCCGCGCCCGGCAATGACCGCTGCCAGTTCGGTGCCCGGCGCCGCGGTGCAGACGACGGGGCGGCCGCTGGCCAGCATGCCGCCGAGTTTCGATGGCATGACGAGGTCCGAGGCGTGCTGGCGCTGCGGCAGCAAGTGTATATCGGCCGTGCAGAGAAGCTCGCCCAGGCGGTGCGCGGGCTGCAGTCCGATGAATCGCACGCGCGGCAGGTCGGCGCAGGACTTGCGCAGAGCCTCCCGCTGTGGACCCTCGCCGCAGAGCACGAACCAGAGGCGGGGATGTTGCTCGAGCAGCTTTGCCGCCTCGCCGAGGATCTCCAGGCCTTGCTTGGCTCCCATGTTTCCCGCGTAGAGGGCGACGATGGCGTCGCGAGGGATCCCGAGTTCGGCACGATAACGGTCGCGGCCCTCGGCAAGTGCGACAAAATCCACGTCGACCCAGTTGGGGAGGGATACCAACCGGTGGTCCTCCACGCCTTTCTGCAGCGCCAGCTCGAGCATTCGGTTCGAGATGGTCGATACGCGATCGAACCTCCGAAGCAGCCATCGCTCGAACGATAGGACGCGGCGGCGCAGCCAGTTCCCCTTGAGCAGCCCCAGTTCGAAGGCCGCGTCTACCTCGTAGTCCTGGATGTGCAGCCATGCTCGAGCACCACACAGGCGTGCTGCCGCCAGTGCGGCTGGGGCGCACAGCAGCGCCGGCGCGACCACGAAGATGACGTCTGGCCGTTTGGCGGCTTGCTGGATGAGAGCCGGCAGGCTGCCGAGCGCGAAGCTGGCGAGGTGCAGGATGCGCTTGAGGCCGCCCGGCCGTGCCGGTACCCATAGAGGCGCGCGCATAATCGACACGCCTTGCCAGCGCTCTTGCTTGTAGCGCCAGGCGGAATAGCCTTCCTGGACGCGCCACGCGGGGTAATAGGGCGGGCCGGCTATTACCGAGACGGTATGGCCCTGGCGAGCCATCCAGGTGGCCAGTTCGCCTGTGTACTTGCCGATGCCGGTCAGCTCGGGCGCAAAATTCAAGCCGTATATGAGGAGCTTCATCAGCGCATCGTCCCGCGCATGCGCACCGGACGGCAGGGATTGCCGTGACAAATCGTGCCGGCCGGCACCGCCTTGAATACCGAGCTGCGGGCACCGACGACGGCGCCGCGTCCGACCGTGACCCCCGGGCCGACGAACACGTCCGTCGCAATCCAGGCGCCGTTCTCGACACGCACGGGGCGCTCCCGGATCGGAAAGTTGCGCAGTTCCGGATCGTGATCGGCCGCGCATAGATAGCTGCGTTGAGAAACGACGACATGGTCGCCGATGTCTATGCTGGACAGGCTATACAGCACCACGTCGTCTCCGATCCACGAGTGATCGCCAATGCTGACTTTCCAGGGGTAAGTGACCGTTGCGGTGGGACGGATCAGCACTTTCTTGCCGACCCGCGCGCCGAAGCAGCGCAACAGCCAGCGGCGGAACCCATAGGCGATCTGGGGCGAGCCGCGGAATAGCGTGGCCTGCACCAGCCACCAGAGTTGTACGGTGAGCGCCGAGCGACCGCGCGAGCCGGGTGCGAGGGAGAAAAGATCCAGGCGCTGATATTCGTTCACAGCGGCCTCCGCTCCATACCGGGGGATGAGGCCTCGCGGGCCACGGTATTGGCGCGGGCCGAGGCACTCTTGAGCTCCTCGGTCTTGATGCCGATCTGCCAGTAGTAGAGCCCGCGCGCGACTGCGTAGTCGAATCCGGCCTTGCCGTCCAGGAATCCACGGCGCAGGACGTAGCTGTGGAGGAAGGCTGCCACGCCCTTGAAAGGCATGTTCTGGAACAGTTTCTTCGAAGCGGCACGGCCGCCGATGTTGGCTTCGCGGGGATCGTTCAGCAAGCCTTTCAGGCGCAGGTTGGCTTCCCAGTCCGAATAGCGGTTGTGCTTGTCGAAGTAATGGTAGAGGGAATCGTGGTCCGCATGGATCATGCGGTTCGACAGAACGAAGGTCGGTCCTTCGACATGCGGTTGATAATGGCCTTCCACCTCCCACATGTTGGCGACGTCGAGATCGTCGTAGTCGAGGAAACGGGCGCGTTCGCGGTCCAGCAGGACGAGCTTGTAGACGCGATGGCCGTGGCGCAGGGTCTTGCCGCAGAAGACGTAGTCGAACGCGGCGAATGCGCCGGCATGGCCGTCATTGAAGCGAGGCAGGGTGGTGCGGATTTCTTCCGCCAATTCCGGCGTCATTTCCTCGTCCGCGTCGACATACAGGACGATGCGGTGGGAGAACGGCAGGTTGTCCAGGCACCACTGTTTCTTCTTGGGGTATTTGCCGTTCCATTTGAAGGGCACTACCCGCGCGCCTTGGTCCAGCGCGAGGTCCCGGGTATCGTCGGTGCTTTCGGAGTCGACGACGAAGACCTCGGAGAAGCGTTGGAGGCTGGCCAGACACTTGACGATATTGCGTGCTTCGTTCTTCGTCATGACGACGACGGATACCGGAATGCGTTCCAAGATCTTCTCCGTGGCGGTAAGTCCGCTATAGCAGCGGATTGAAAAGGGCCGCGACACTGCGGCGGTGCTGCTCCAAGGAGAACTCCGCCGCTCGGTCGGGCGCCATCGTCGCCAGGCGTTCATGCTGGTCGGGATCCTCGACCAGCCGAAGCACGGCGGCGGCCAGCGCACAGGCGTCCCCAACCGGAAACAGCATCCCGTACCGCCCGTCGGCGAGTATTTCCGCGGGGCCATGCGGACAGTCCGCGGCGATCACGGGCACCCCCAGGCACAGCGCCTCCACCATGGCGTTACCGAAGCTCTCGCGGCGAGAGGTCGAGACGAAGGCGTAGGCATGGGCGAGGACGGGGAAGGGGTTGGCAACATAGCCGGCGAGCGTGACTTTCGACCTGGACCGGGAAGCGGAGATCCGCCGCTGCAGCGCGGTGCGTTCGGGCCCGTCGCCCAGGATCGTGAACGCAATGCGCGGGTCGTCCAGGATTTCCGCCGCTTCGATCAAGGTATTGAAGTCCTTGAGGGCATCGAGCCGGCCGATGGCGACGATATGGAAAATGCCGGGGTCGCCGGCCGGGGGACGCGTGCAACTGGCGAGACGGCGGACCTGATCGAGCGGAATGCCGTTGTAGACATGCCGGAACTTGCCTGCCATGGAGGGGAACATGGCCGACAGGTCGCGGACGACGCCTTTCGAGACCCCGACGACCAGGTCGTGGCGGGCATAGCTGTAGCGGGCCAGCCAACGCTTCATCCATTGCAGGGCAGAGCCGCTGTAGTGGACGGAGGGGCTGTTGTGCTCCACCGCCACGGTCGCGTAGCGCCGCATGGACAGCGTGGACGCTACGGCAACGAGTGTGTTGCACAGCAGGCCGTGGGAGCAGACCACCGCCGGTGGTTCATTCCGCAGGTGGATCAACAGGCGCCAGAATGCCAGCGGCAGCGCGGAGCGGAAGCGCCACGGCGTCGTGATGACCGGCAAGGCGTGGGTCACGTTCGAGTTGCTGACCTTGTACTCGCCGCTGAAGCGCCGCAGCAGGAACAAGTCGGTCTCCAATCCCTCCAGGGGCAGGGCGTCGGCAATGAACGTGACGCAGCGCCCGACGCCCCCCGGCGACAAGTCGGGAGCAACAAAGAGGACATCAGCCATGATGGACGGTCCTGCCCGTGTTCATTCCGGTCCGGACTTTACGGACCATCGGTTGGAACGCCGCGCCGTTGTGGACCAGCGATAGCGCGTAGCACAGCATGAATCCCAGAAAGGCCGTCTTGGGAGCATAGGCCAATCCTCCCGACATCGAATCGACGACCACATAGATGGGCAGGCAGCAGACCAGGTAGCGCCGGTGCAGTTCGAGGCCGGGATGGGCATATGGCCGCACCAGCGAGAGCAGCATGATGGCCAGCGGCGTCGCCATGATCAGGACGGTGCCGACGATGCCGAACTTCATAAGATAGAACGCCCACGAGTTGTGCGCGAACGTGCTCAGCTCGAAGCCTTCTTCGCCCATGACCCAGCTTCTCAATCCCGCCCCATGTCCGAATATCGGGGCCTGGCGGAACAAGTCCATCTGGCCCTGCATTTCCTGCACCCGTGCGCCATAGCTGGAGTCGTATTCGAGTTCCTGCACCGTGAAGATCCGGCTGATAAGAACGTCCATATAACCGATGAGGTAGAACACCGACACTCCCGCGATGATGGCGGGTACGAACAGCACGAGGGTTTTCTGCAAGGCTCTTGCCTGGCCGCCCAGGATGGCCGCAAGCACGACAGACACCGCCAGCTGCAGATACTGGCTGCGGTTGAGCGACATCGCCAGTGCGACAAACATGAACAAGGTCAGCAGATAGGCGCTCGCCCGGCCCAGTCTGAGCGTGCGGGGGAAAAAAATGATGGAAATGATCGAGAAGGGAAGCAGCCATACCGCGAGCCGGACGTTGCGCAGCGGTTCGGTAACGCTGAATCCGGTAGCTTGCTCGGCAAGCAGTAGGAACGCGACCGTGGTGCCGGAAAACACGATAGTCTTCTGCAGGGTGGCGTAGGCCCCGGCCGAGTCGATGTCCTTGTAGCAGAGAAACGGGATGCTTATGAAATAGAACACGATGCGCAGGTCACGAGCCACGTCGGGCCCTGCTATGCCTGGGTTCGGATAGCTGGTCGCAGCCAGGTAGGCAAGTGCCAGACCTTGGAGCGCCAGTGCAATAATGACCGGGCTGGAGGGCAGGGTGTAGGCGCCTGGCTGGCCGAGACGCATGAACTTGATCGCGACGATCACGACGAAAAACACGTCGAACAGCGAGAGCTTGAAGTTGCCAGCCCCGATCGTCAGCGAATCGTTGTTCAGCGCTACCGCGGAAAAAAAGAACGCGCATAGCCACGGCAAGGTGGTGTGTGTGAGTGAAGGCTTCATGGTGCAGGCGCCTTAGTGTCCGCTCCAGTCGTCGCGACCGATGAGTTTGCTGGCGAACTTCTCGAACAGGTAGGGAATGTCCCCCTGCTTGGCGTGCGCTGCCATCTTGGCCAGCCGGCAGGACAGTCCGTAGAACGGACCGATGCCGGGTTCCGTCTCGCGTATCCAATCGACGATGGCGCTGCGTTCTTCCAGCAGCACGTCCTGCAGCCGTGCGGTCTTGGTTTCCTCGTGCATGGTGTAGACGCCGTACGCGTCGGGAACGATCTGGTTGGTGCCGGCATAAAGCAGGCGGCTCCACAGATCGAGATCCATGCAGTACTGCTTGTCCTCGTCGAGCATGCCGTACTTCTCGAGCAGGTCGCGCCGGAAGATGGCGGCCTGGTTGGGAATGGAGGCCTTCACGACGGTCAGCATGCCGCGGTCCACGGGGGTGTACTGGATCTTGCGGAATATGCGGTTGGCCGCGTCGGCCAGATAGAGATTGCCGCTGACGATGGCGGGGCGGCCCACGGCCGCGGCTTTTCCCAGGCGCAGCAATGCACCCGGAAAGAACAGATCGTCGGAATTCTGCCACCCGACATAGTCGCCGGTAGCCCGAAGGAATCCCTCGTTGATGGCATGCGACTGCCCACGGTCCGGCCTGCTGGTCCAGTAGGCGAGGTACTTTTCGTACTTGCGGATGATGTCGACGCTTTCATCGGTCGAGCCGCCGTCGATGATGATGTATTCCAGGTTGGGGTAGCCCTGGTTCAGCACCGAGAGGATCGTACGCTCGAGGAATTTCCCCTGGTTGTACGACGGCGTGACGATGGTAATGCGTGGCAGCAAGCCGGTGGCCACGGGACGCGGCGGTTTCAGGCAGCTGACGAAGTTGAGCAGCTCCCGCGTTTCCTGTGCATGATGTCTGCGCATATATTCCCTGAGCATGTAACGGCTACCGGATCGCGACCGGGGTTGGATTGGGTAGAGGTTCACGGGACTCTCGAAGCGCAACGCCTATTCCAACGAGGGTCACCATGGCGTAGGCCATGCGTCCGATGGCGGCGGCGTTCTGGCCGACCGGACCGGACAGCGCGGCCATTAAACCGAGCATCGTCATTCCCCCCAGGCCGTTCAGCAGTGCGACGGCCCGGCCGTTGCCCAGGCCAAGCAGGGAGAAGTGGGCGGCGGCATTCATCGAAAGCATGCCGGACGCCAGGATCAGCAAGTCGAAGGTGATTTGTTGGCCCGCTACCTGGTCCGCTCCCAGCATCAGCTTGAGCAACGGTTGGCTCAACGCCAGCAGCAGCGCGGTCGCGCCGACCGAGAGCGCGAGGTTCCACCGGAGCAGCCGGCGTATTTCAATGCCGGCCGCGCCGGGATGAGGCGGGGCGACACGCAATTGGTTGACGCGAGGCATGGCCTTCTGGAAGACGGCCACCGCGCAGGTATGGGTGGTCTGGCCTATCTGCACGCCTACGGCGTAGAGCGCCAGCGCGCTGGGGCCCAATAGGCTCCCGATCACCACGCGGTCGAGCGAACCGAAGGCCAATGCGCTCACGCCGTGCAACCAGGACCAGCGCGAGAAGCGGAATGCACTGGCCATGGCCGCCCGGTCAGGAATGGGCTTGACCCAGTAGTGTCCTTCGTGGCGGGCGAATATCACCATCTTGACCCCGCCCGACAAGACTATGCCCAGGGCCTGGGCCGCCGCCGTCCATAGCGCACTTTGCGTGAACCAGGCCGCCAGGCATGCGAGCGCCATGGCGGCGAGACGGCCGCAGCACTCACAAAGCGCGGTGGCCTGGAAGCGCTCGCGCCCCTTCAAAGCGCCGGCATAGAGCTGGTCCACCTGTTGGGCCAGATAGACGGCCAGCGCGGCCGGCAGCAGCGTATAGAGCGCCGTTTCGCCGAACCGCAGCTGGGGCCAGGCCAGCGCCAGAGCGGAGGTGGCGAGCAATGCGACCAGCGCTACGGTGGCGAGCGCGCAGAAGATCAATGCCGAGGCTACGCCTGCGCCGTGATAGGCTCCGCCGGGTTCGTGGGCCTTTTCGGCCACGAGCTTGGTCGCCGTCACGCTCGCTCCAAGGTTTGCGAGGCTGCCGAAACCCGCGACGGCCAGAATCATCGCGTACTGGCCGAATCCTTCCGTGCCGAGCAGGCGCAGCAGCACCGGCAGTGCGGCCAGGGCGATGAGAGGCCCGCCGCCGTACTCGACCAGTCCCCAAAACGAGGCGTTGCCGACGACGTAGCGGCGTATCAGGCGCGTGATTGCCATGGGTCAACTCAGTACGCTGGTCAACCGTTGCAGGGCGCTCGACTCCCGCAGGAATTGCTTGTAGGTGATCGCGATGCCATCGGCCAGCGCAATCTCCGGTTTCCACCCCAGTGCCCGTATCCGTGACGAGTCCAACAGCTTGCGGGGCGTGCCGTCCGGGCGGCTCAGGTCGAACTTCAGCTTGCCTTCGTAGCCGACTACCTTGGCCACCAGGCGCGCGAGGTCCGCGATACTGATTTCTTCGCCGGAACCGACGTTGTAGATCGAGTGATCGTGATCACTTTCCAGCAGGTGTACACACGCCCGCGCCAGGTCATCGACGTGCAGGAATTCCCGCAGCGGCTGGCCGGTGCCCCATATCGTCACGGAGGAAGCGCCGGCTACCTTGCCTTCATGGAACTTACGGATCAGCGCCGGCAATACGTGGCTGCTCTCGAGGTCATAGTTATCGCCTTGGCCGTAGAGGTTGGTCGGCATCGCGCTGATGAAACACGATCCGAACTCCCGGCGGTATGCCTCGCACAGCTTGACGCCCGCGATCTTGGCGACCGCATAGGCTTCGTTAGTGCTTTCCAGCGGCCCGGTAAGCAGGTGTTCTTCGCGCATGGGCTGGGGGGCGAGGCGCGGATAAATACATGACGAGCCCAGGAACAACAGCTTGCTGACGCCGCTTTCATAGGCCGCGCGAATCACATTGGTCTGGATCATCAGGTTGCGGCCCAGGTAGGCGACGGGATGGCGCTCGTTATCGAGGATGCCTCCCACTTTGGCTGCGGCCAGATACACCATGTCGGGGCGTTCGCGATCGAAGAACTGTTGTACGGCAGCCTGGTTCTCGAGGTTGAGTTCATGCCGCGAAGGAGTAAGCAAGTGGCTATAGCCCTTGCGTTCAAGTTCCCGCCTGATGGCCGATCCCACCATGCCTCGGTGGCCGGCCACGAAAATCCGTGCAGAGCCCGGTTTCATGATTACTCCTTGTATGCGTAGACTTCGTAGCCGTTCTCTTCCATCAGCGCGTCGCGCTGCGCATCCCGCAGGTCGCTCTCGACCATTTCCTTGACCAGTTCGGCGAAGGATGTGCGGGGAGACCAGCCCAGCTTTTCCCTGGCTTTGCTGGGGTCGCCCAGCAGGGTGTCGACTTCGGTCGGCCGGAAGTAGCGGGGATCGACCCTGACGATGACCTGTCCGGGCTTGACCTTGTCATGCACGGCGCTGAAGAGGACGGTAGCCGTCTCGCGCAGGCCTTCTCCCTCCCACGACAGCAGCAGTCCCAGCTCCCTCGCGGCCACGTCGATGAACTCCCGCACACTGTATTGCATTCCGGTCGCGATGACGAAGTCTTCAGGCTGTTCTTGCTGCAGCATCAACCATTGCATTTCGACATAGTCGCGGGCGTGCCCCCAGTCGCGCAGCGAAGAGAGATTGCCCAGGTACAGGCAGTCTTGCAGGCCCATGGCGATGCGCGCCAACCCCCGTGTGATTTTCCGGGTAACGAAAGTCTCACCGCGGCGCGGGGACTCGTGGTTGAACAGGATGCCGTTGCACGCGTACATGCCGTAGGCCTCCCGGTAGTTCACGCATATCCAGTAGGCATAGAGCTTGGCAGCCGCATACGGGCTGCGGGGGTAGAACGGCGTGGTCTCTTTCTGGGGCGTCTCCTGCACCATGCCATACAGCTCCGACGTCGAAGCCTGGTAGAAGCGCGTCCGGTCCGTGAGCTTGAGCATGCGGATGGCCTCGAGCAGGCGCAGCGTACCCAGGCCGTCGGTATTCGCGGTGTACTCGGGCTCCTCGAAGGACACCCCTACATGGCTTTGCGCGGCGAGGTTATAGATCTCGTGGGGCTGCACGGCCTGGACGATACGGATGAGACTGCAGGAGTCCGTCATGTCGCCGTGGTGCAAGAAAAAGTTGCGCGAATGCTCGTGCGGGTCCTGGTAGAGGTGGTCGATGCGGGCGGTGTTGAAAAGCGACGCCCGCCGCTTGATTCCGTGGACCTCATAGCCTTTGCCCAGGAGCAGTTCGGCAAGGTAGGCGCCGTCCTGCCCAGTGACGCCGGTGATTAGTGCACGCTTCGACATGGTTGTGTCCTTGTGGCTTAGCTAGCGGACTCTCGGCCGAAAAGAGTCGGCCGGCGGTGAAAAGATTAGCGCCGGGGTAGTGTCGGCGGTATCGATCAAAGGGTCTAAGGCATCGCTTCGGTCAGACGCGCCCATACACGTCTTGGAACCGGACGATGTCGTCCTCTCCCAGGTATGCCCCGGATTGGATTTCGATGATGTCCAGGGGGATCTTCCCGGGGTTCTCGAGGCTGTGGACCTCGCCCAAAGGGATGAACGTGGACTGGTTTTCGGTCAGCAGATACTGCTTGTCGCCGTTGTAGATGCGGGCCGTGCCCGAGACGACGACCCAATGCTCGGCGCGATGGTGATGCATCTGGGAAGAAAGGCGGCCGCCCGGCTTTACCGTGATGCGCTTGATCTGGTAGCGTTCGCCCCGGTCTACGGAGTCGTACCAGCCCCAGGGGCGCTGGACTTGCCGGTGGTGCATGATTTCCGTGCGGTGCAGCACCTTGAAGCGCTCCACCAATCCCTTGATGTCCTGGGACTTGCTCTTGTGCATGACCAGTATGGCATCGGCGGTTTCGATGACGACGATATCGTCCAGTCCGATGGACGCAACCATGCGGTGGGTGGCGTGCACTAGGCAGTTGCGGGAGTCTTCCATCAGGACGTCGCCCTGTACCGCATTGCCGTCGGCGCATTTGGTTGCGATGCCCCAGACGCTGTCCCAGGTGCCGACGTCGCTCCACGCGCAATTGAGCGGTATGACGACAGCGTCCTCGGCATGCTCCATGACCGCGTAGTCGATCGAATCCGAAGGGCATGCGGCATAACTCGCGGGGTCGAGCTGGAACAATGAGTGATCGCCCTTGCCGGTTGCGATGGCGTTGCGCACGGCCGCCAGCATGGCCGGAGCATGGCGTTCCAGCTCCGCCAGGTACACGTCGGCCCGGAAGGCGAACATGCCGCTGTTCCAGTAATAGCCGCCTTCGTCGAGCAGGTGTTTCGCGAGTTCGGCCGATGGTTTTTCGACGAAACGCCGGATCCGGCGCGCGCCTTCGGGGCCTTCCACGGGTTCGCCGGCCTGGATGTAGCCGTAGCCGGTCTGGGGGGCGGTGGGCGCGACCCCGAAGGTCACGACGGCGCCGTTGCCGGCCTGGATGTAGGCGGCGGCAAAGGCCTTGCGCAGGGCCTCGCCGTCCTCCAGCACATGGTCTGAAGGCATGACCAGCAATACCGCATCGCTGTCGGTTTCCATCGCCCGCAGGGCCGCGGCGGCGATGGCGGGCGCGGTATTGCGCGCGCAAGGCTCGAGGATCAGTTCCAGCGAGCGTACGCCGATGTCATGCGCCTGCTCCGCCGCAACGTAGCGGTGCGAGTCGTTGCATACCAGGATGGGGCGGTTATCGGCGTTGGCCGACGTCAAACGCCGCAACGTATTCTGGAGCAGGCTGTAGGAGTCGTTCAGGCAGATGAACTGCTTGGGCAGCGTTTCGCGCGAAAGCGGCCACAAACGGGATCCTGAACCACCGCAAAGAATGACGGCACGGAACTGCGGGAGGAGGAGGTCGGTCATGAGACGCGCTCCTTGAAGTAGGCTTGGGTGTAGGGATGAACGCTTGGGTGGGAGCCTGCGCTGGCTGCTGGCATCCAGCAGTAGCGGCGATGCTGGTCCCGCGGAAAGTCAGGCGGTGCGGTGCCCAGCTGTGCCTCGAAAGCCAGGACGACGTAGTGCGTCGCCTGGCCGGATTCGTCGGCGAAATTGGTCTGGTAGAAATGCTCGTATACGCCACGCGAGACCCAGGCCGAAGCAGGAAGCTCCAGCCCGAGTTCCTCGCGCGCGATGCGGGTGCGGGCATGTGCCAGGGACTCGTTCTTGCGGATCCTGCCGCCGGGTACGAACCAGGTGTCGCGGGCGGGCGGGTTGACCCGTAGTCCGAGCAGGTACGCGCCCCAGCTGTTGCGAAGCAGCAGGTCGATCGACACTAGGGGGACCATGGCCACCGCTTTGCGGAAATCATCGGCACTCAGCAACCCCGTGGGGGGAAGTGCCGGGTCTTCAGTACGCATTGCGACCGGTCCACCCTGACAAGGCGGTTCTGGCAATAATGCGCAGATCCATCAGAAACGACCAATTCTGTATGTAGTACAGATCGAACTCGATGCGCGCGCGCATCTTGTGCACGGTCTCTGTCTGGCCCCGGTAGCCGTTGACCTGGGCCCAGCCGGTGATGCCGGGCTTGACGCGGTGCCGCATCATGTAGCGATCCACCACGTCCTTGTAGAGCTCGTTGTGTGCCAGCGCATGCGGACGGGGACCGACTACCGACATCTCGCCCTTCAGCACGTTGAAGAACTGCGGCAGCTCATCCAGGCTGGTGGCGCGGAGAAAGGCACCGATGCGAGTGACCCGGGCATCGTTGCGCGTAGCCTGCGTGACGGTTCCGTGTTCCTCGTGGACCGTCATGGTGCGGAACTTGTAGACGTTGAACACCTTGCCGTCGACGCCCAGCCTAGGCTGCTTGAACAGGACCGGTCCCGGCGAAGACAGCTTGACGAGCACCGCGATGACGATCATGACGGGCGCAAGGGCGATGAGCGCACAGGTGGAGAAGGCCCGGTCGAACATCTCTTTGGCCCAGCCGCGAATGCCGATGGCTGGCAGGCTGTTCAACTGGATGGCAGGCAGGCCCATGAAGTTGTCGATGCGGTGTCCCAATAGCCGGATCGACATCACGTCGGGTATCCACCGGATATCCACCAGGTCGTTGCGCAGCTGGAAAAGCACCTCATGCACGATCTGCCCCTGTTCCATGGGCAGCACGATCCAGACCTCGCGCACGCCGTTGTTGCGGACAAAGGCCGACAGGCACTCGAGCGAATTCAGCCGCCGGACGCTGCTTGGCAGCCGCTCGTCCGTGCCGGTATAAATGCCGGCCACTTCATAGCCGGTTGTACGGAACTGAGCCACCCGGCGCCACAGGTCGCGGCCCAACATGCCGAAGCCGACGATCGCGACGCGTTTCTGGTTCAGTCCGCGATCGCGAGCGGCACCAAGCGTGGCATATACGCCGAGGCGCAGCCCGGCCAGCGACAGTGCGGTCAGGGCGAACCAGGTCGAGGCCCATGGAAACGAGATCACGCCGCTCTGGTCCATGAGGAAGCTCAGCAGGATGCCCAGCGCGTAGACCGTGCACCAGGCCGCGAGGCTGCTCAACAGCAGTTCGCTCAGTTGCCGTCCGCGCCAGGATCCGTACAGGCGAAAGGCCGGGAAGATCAAGAGTGCGGCAAGCGTGCAGAAAGCGATCAGGAAGAGGTGGATGGGGGGCGCCGTGAGATTCGCTCCGGCGGGCAGGCGCCATTCGGCGGCTGCCAATCCGCAGCTGACGACGAGGCTTGCGTCGAACAGCCGATAGAGTGCATGAGCGCCGGTGACGCGTTCGGATTCGGGAAAGGAAGCCGACTCCATCACGTACTCCTGAGTTAACGAGAGGCGTATAGGGACAGTTCGTATGGACTTGTGCCGGCGAAGCGCTGACACGATGCAAAGCTTATTGAGCACCCCGAAGCCGCGAAACAACCGGATGGATGAATAGAAGGATGAAGTAGGACCTAAACCGTCCGTCCAATGGGCGGGGATTGCAAAAAAAGGTGGAATGGCGCAACCCGATCGCACCGGGTCCTCCGACAGGCAACGTAGTCACCCACCGTGAGCTGCCATGAAGACTTTTATCGAGACCACCCTTCGAACTTTCTGCATTGCGCTGGTGCTCGCCTCCCTGGGCGCGTGCGCCTTTGCCCCTGGCATGCGCTTCGACCCGGACTGGCCAGTCGATCCTAACGACCCCAGTTCCGTACCTACGATGAAGCAAATTACGCCCAGTCTCGTGCTGGCGGAAAAACACGCGCGGGAATCGCAAGTCGATGAGGCGGTCGACGCGATGATGGGCAACGGCATGCCCTATGTGATCGGACCCGGAGACATCCTGTCCATCGTGGTTTGGGACCACCCCGAGCTCGTATTTCCGACGCAAGCGTACGCCATTGGGACAGGCGCTACCGAACTAACCCTAGGCGATTCGTCATCGAACATTCCGGGCTATCCGGTCTCATCCGACGGATACATCCAGTTCCCCTATTTAGGCTTACTGAAGGTGGCTGGCTTGACGGAGATCCAGGTCCGGGATTTGATCATCAAGAACTCGCGCGACTATATCCGTAACCCGCAAATCACCGTCCGTGTGCTGGGTTACCGCAGTAAGCGCGTTCATCTGGAAGGCGAGCTGAAGAATCCAGGCACCGTGGCCATGAACGATTTGCCGTTGCATCTCATGGAAGCCATTAACCGGGCGGGAGGCATCCTGCCGTCCGCGGACCGCAGCCGCATCTTCGTGCTGCGCGGCGGCAAAGCTGTGCAGATCGATCTTCCCCGGCTCATCGAGCGTGGCGTGGATTTGACCAGGATCATGCTCAAGCCTGGCGACATCGTTCGCGTTTCGCCGCGCGACGAAAGCCGGATATTCGTGATGGGCGAAGTTTACGCCCCGCAGGCGATGAACCTCCGGGACGGCCGCATGAGCCTGACCGAGGCCCTGGGCGCGGCGGGCGGGCCGAACCAGAGTACGGCCGATCCGGCGCAGATTTTCGTTGTTCGCACCACTCCCCAAGCGTTGCCGGAGGTCTATCACCTGGATAGCAGCTCGGCTTCGGCACTGGCGGTCGCCGAACAGTTCCAGCTCAAGCCCAAGGATGTGGTGTTCGTCGATACCGGCAATCTGGGCCGCTGGAATCGCTTCATCAGCCTGTTGTTCCCGAGCGCGCAGACTGTCCAGACAGCCGCCGCCGTCGGTCGTTGACGGCGCGTTGGCCAGCAGTACACGCATGACCTTTCCCTTTCAAGCGAGCTGACGATGAATTTGCCTATTGAATCGTTCGAGCCTTCCACTCCGGCCAGACGGCCGGAGACGCCCATGTCGTCCTACCTGGACGCCGTGGTTGCAAGGCGGTGGTCCATCCTGGGCGCGATAGTGCTGACGCTGGCGTTGGCCGGGGCCTACCTGCTTCTGACACCGCCGGTCTATCGCGCCGACATCCTGGTGCAAGTCGAGGAAGAGCAGCCTACATCGACGGCTCGTACGCTGTTGGGCGATGTGTCGGCCATGTTCGACGTGAAGCCTGCCACGTCGGGAGAAATGGAGGTTCTGCGTTCGCGGACCGTCGTTCGCGCGGCCGTCGACCGGTACTTGCTGTATATCGATGCCGCACCGGACTACTTCCCCATCGTCGGCCGCTGGCTGGCGCAGCGGGACTACGGGCGCTCGGTCGCCCAGTTCCTGCCGCCCACCAGCTACGCCTGGGCAGATGAAAAGATCGTGGTCGGAAAGCTGGAGGTGCCCCGTTCGCTGCTGACCAAAAAACTGGAGGTCACGGCGCTGGGCGGTGGACGTTACCGTCTCGTGGACCGGGTGAATGACCTTTCGTTCGAAGGGCGGGTCGGACGGCTCGAGCGGTTCGTTGTGCCTGACGGCCCGATCGAGATCCAGATCGACGAGTTGACCGGTGCTGCGGGCACCGATTACACCGTTCGCCGCCGCTCCCGGCTGATGGCGGAGGAGTCGGTGCAGGCCAAGCTCGGCGTGTTCGAACGAGGCCGGCAATCAGGCGTGATCGGGGTCACCTTCGAAGGCTCGGACCCCGTGCTCACGGCGGCGATACTGAACGAAATCGGCCGCGAATATGTCCAGCAGAATGTCAACCGCCGCGCCGAGCAAGCCGAGAAGTCGCTGGCCTTCCTGGACAGTCAGCTGCCCAGCATGAAAAAGGCGCTGGACGAAGCGGAAAGCCGGTACAACGCATTGCGCAACTCGCGCGGCACGATCGACTTGAGCGAAGAGGCCAAGCTCATCCTGGCCCAGTCCACCGAGGCTCAGACGCGGGTTGTCGAGCTGCGCGCGCGCCGCAGTGAACTCGATACCAGGTTCGCGAAGTCGCACCCGGCCATCGTGGCGATCGATCAACAGATCGCTTCGCTGAATGCCGACATCAACCGGTTGGGCGGCCGCATCCGGCAACTGCCCGACCTGGAGCAGGACGTCGTCCGCCTGGTCCGCGATGTGCGCGTCAATACCGAGCTGTACACGGCATTGCTGAACAATACCCAGCAACTAAAGCTGATACGAGCGGGCAAGGTGGGCAATGTGCGGCTGCTCGACACCGCGGTCGTTCCGGAAGAGCCGGTCGAGCCCAAGCCTTCCATCGTCCTCGCGGTGGCGGGCGCGATCGGATTGATCGCCGGTACTTTGCTGGCGCTGATGCGCAACGCGCTGTTCGGCGGCCTGTCCGATCCCGACGAAGCGCAGCGCTACACCGGGCTTCGGGTGCTGGGAACCATCCCGTACAGCGAAGCTCACGAGCGGCTCTGGCGCCACAGCCTCAAGCGCAATTCCGAAGTGCAGCCATTGCTGGCGCAGAAGCGGGGCAAGGATCCGTCCATCGAGAGCCTCAGGGCGTTCCGCACCATCATGCAGAAGACTCTGCAGCAGTCGGTCAGCAACGTCATGGTGTTTACCGGCCCCGTTCCCGGCGTCGGCAAGTCGTTCCTGTCGGCGAACTTCGCCTTCATCCAAGGGGCGGTAGGCAAGCGGGTACTGTTGATCGATGCCGACTTCAGGAAAGGGCAGCTGAACCGCTATTTCAACTTGCCCAAGGGGCCCGGCCTGTTCGAGGTCCTGGCCGGCACGACACCGGTAGAGAAGGTCAGCAAGCATAGCGTGGCGGAAGGGGTCGACTTCATTTCTACGGGCGTGGTGACCTTCGACCCGTCGGAGCTATTAGCCTCGTCGGCGTTCGCTCCGACGCTTAACGAGCTTTCGCGCGACTACGATCTGGTCATCGTGGACACGGCGCCCGTCCTCTCGTCGTCCGACGCCGCAGCCGTGGGGGTCCACGCCGCGGCGGTGGTCATCGTGGTGAGAGACGGCATGAACACCGTGGGCGAGATCCGCGAAACGGCCAAGCGCCTGATGGAAGCTGGGGCACCGGTCGACGGCCTGGTATTCAACGGACTCAAATTGCTTCCCAAGCGCTACGGTTTCCGGCCCAAGTATGGCAACTACCGCTATGCGAGGGCCGATTACTATGGTGATGAGGCGGGCCGGCCGTCCTGAGCGGCGAGCGCAGCGCGGAGGGGGCGCGGCAGCTGGCGCTGTGCGCAGGAGTCACCAGGGCCGGACGGGTCACATGACGTGCTGGGGCGGTGGCCATCGACTGGACGCCCGTTTTCGTCATGAGGCAATGCCGGCACAATCGTGTGCCGCTCGCGTGTTGCCGCATCTTCGAGCAGTTCGTCCGGGTCGGCCAGCCAATCAGGCTCATCGTCGCGCCGCGCGCTTCCGTCGGCCAGCAGGCCCTTGGTAAGTTCCAACGCCTGCTTCTCGAATAGCCGGCGGTAAAGGCCGTCCGTGATGCGGATGAGTGCGGCGTGGCTGCCTTCCTCGACGATGCGTCCTTTCTCCATGACCAGCAGGCGGTCGAGTGCGCGCACGGTCGAGAGCCGGTGTGCGACAACCAGCGTGGTACGGCCTTCCATCAAACGTTCCATCGCCTGCTGGATGAGCACTTCGCTCTCGCTGTCGAGGCTGGAGGTGGCCTCGTCCAGGATGAGGATAGGGGCATCGGCCAGGAAGGCGCGCGCCAGGGCGACGCGCTGGCGTTCGCCTCCGGACAGCTTGACGCCGCGCTCGCCGACCAGTGTCTCGTAGCCGCTTGGCAGCGCAGCGATGAAGTCGTGGGCGTTGGCCAACCGTGCGGCGTGCTCGATCTCGGCCCTCGAAGCTTGGGGCCTGGCATAAGCGATGTTCTCGGCCAACGAGCGGTGGAACAATATGGGTTCCTGCTGCACGATGGCGATCTGCTGGCGCAGCGAGGCCTGCGCGACCAGGGCGATGTCTTGCCCGTCTATGGTGATACGACCCCCCGTCAGGTCGTAGAGGCGCTGGATGAGCTTGATGAACGTCGTCTTGCCCGAGCCTGAATGACCTACCAGGCCCACCTTCTCGCCGGGCCCGATGTGGATCGAGAAATCCCGGAAGAGCGGCGTGTCGTGGGCGCCATAACGGAAGTCCACGTGTTCGAAGCGGATTTCGCCGCGGTCGATCACGATAGGCGGTGCGCCCGGGGCGTCTTCGATCCCAAGTGGCTGGCGTTCGAGCGCGACGAGCTCTTCCATGTCGTTGACGGACCGCTGAAGGTTGCGCACGTCCATGCCGATGTTGCGTAGATAGCCTTGGAGCATAAAGAAGGTGGTCAGCGCGAAGGTGATGTCGCCCACGCTGGCCTGTCCACCTTTCCAGAGCATGAGCGCCGTCCCCACGATGGCGGCCTGCATCAGGACCAGCATGCCGCCCTGCACGCCGCCGTTGATGGTGCCCCGGACCCAGGTCCGGCGGGTGCGGGCCCGCCATTTCGCGACGACGCGCGACAGCCGGGACTCTTCGCGGGCCTCCGCGCCAAAAGCCTTGACCACGGCGTTGCAGGTAATGGCATCTGCCAGCGCACCACCCATCCTGGTATCCCAGGCGTTGGCCAGCCGGGCTGCCGGCGCGACGAAGCCCAGGGACAACGCCACCGTGAGGCCCACGTACAGCAGCGAGCCCACGCCAATGACGATACCCATGAGCGGCCAGTGAATGCCCAGAAGTATCGTCGTGCCGACCAGCATGACCAGCGACGGCAGAAGCGCGATCAGCAAGGTATCGTTGAGCAGGTCCAGCGCCCACATGCCGCGCGTGATCTTGCGGACCGTGGAACCCGCGAAACTGTTGGCGTGCCAGTCGGTGGACAAGCGCTGGACGCGATGAAAGGCGTGTCCGGCGATCTTGCTCATCATCTTCAAGGTAAGCGTGATGATGTTCAGGAAGACCATTTGGCGCAGCGCCGTGCTGCCTATGCCCAGCCCGGCGAGCACCCAGAAGGCGGTGATGGCCGCCCCCCAGGCCTTGGGGTCGCTGGCGTTTCCCGAGGCCACGGCGTCGACCAGCCTGCCTGCGTAGAGCGGCGTCATGACGTTGGCCGCGGTGGAAAGCAGCACGGCGCCGATGATCACGAGGATACGCCAGGGCTGTTCGGCCCAATGCTGGAAGGTAAAGCCCAGGACGTCCTTGAAGGACTGTCCGCGGAAATCGAATTTCTTGAATGGCATTGCGACGGTTCCGGCGATGGTGGCCGGGCCTCACCATAATACACTTGGGCATGCGCGGGCGGGCGCCTGCGGTGGCATGAACAAGACCAGTTGCAGAGGCGGTTATGAATATTGCGGTAATGGGGGCGGGGGCCGTGGGCAGCTATTACGGCGGTATGTTGGCCAAAGCCGGGCACGAGGTCGTCCTGATCGGACGTCCCGCACATGTGGCCGCGGTGCGCGAGCACGGCCTCTTGCTCGACATGCAGTCATTCAATGGACGTGTGCCGGTAAACGCGAGCGAAGAAGCCGAGGCCGTCGACAAGGCCGATCTGGTACTGTTCTGCGTGAAATCGACCGACACCGAGGAAGCCGGCCGGCAGATCGCTCCGTACCTGAGGCCGGATGCGGTCGTGCTCAGTCTGCAGAACGGCGTGGACAATGCCGAGCGGCTGCAGGCGCTGCTTCCGGTCCCGGTCATCCCCGCGGTGGTCTACGTCGCAGTCGAGATGGCGGGGGCAGGACACGTCCGCCACCACGGCCGGGGCGAACTGGTGCTGGGACCCTCTACCCGCAGCGGCGCGGTGACGGCTGCGCTGCGTGCGGCCGGGATCCCGGCGGAGGTCTCGGACAACGCTATCGGCGAACTCTGGGCCAAGCTCATCCTCAATTGCGCCTATAACGCCTTGTCCGCCATTGCTCAGGTACCGTATGGGCGCCTGGTAGCAGGGCCGGGCGTTCTGGACGTGATGCGGGATATCGTGCAGGAATGCCACCTCGTGGCCGACAGGCTAGGCGTGCGCGTTCCCGGGGATACCTGGGAAGCCGTGCAGCGCATCAGCCGCACCATGCCTACCCAGTTTTCGTCTACCGCGCAGGACCTTGCCCGGGGCAAACCCAGCGAGATCGACCACCTGAACGGCTATATCGTCCGCGCCGGGGAACGCCTGGGCTTGGCGACGCCCGTCAACCGCGCGCTTCACAGCCTGGTGAGACTGCTCGAAGCGGAATCGCGGCTGCAGGGCCGCTAGCAGGTTCGCCGCGCGCCGGCAAGCAGGAGACCCCGACAGGAACAAAACCTGCTGGACGGCTGTATCGGCTATCCCTTGCTGGAGGTAACCCCATGAATGCGCCTGCTAAAGAAATGCAGCTCTGCATCGATGCCTGCCTGCGCTGCTACCAGTCGTGCCTGGGCATGGCGATGAATCACTGCCTGGAAGCGGGCGGGCCCCACGTGGCCCCGCCGCATTTCCGCCTGATGATGGCCTGCGCCGAGATCTGCCGCACCGCTGCCCATTTCATGCTTTGCAATGTGCCGCATCACCGGCACGTCTGCGCGGATTGCGCCGCGATATGCCGGCAATGCGCCGACAGCTGCGACGGACTGGACGGCATGGATCAATGCGCAGCCGACTGCCGAAGCTGCGCCGACGCCTGCGAACGCATGGCGGCCTGATACCGGCCTATCGGCGAATTTGCTGTCGCCTTGGCTACGGCACGCCTGTTCCCCTATCATGCCGGTTGCCGGATGAAGGGGCCAGCCCGGTCCCGCCGGCATGGGAGCAAGCGTGGCGCAAGCAAAACGATCGGCGGTCCGCCGCAATTATCCGTCGGCCGACACCCTTGGCCGGCCCGAGGGAGGATGGCGGCTGTCGCTGTACAGGATCATGTTCGAGGCCGACTGCGAAGCAGGCAGGCGCTTCGACCAGGCAGTTTTCGTGGTCATTCTGGCCAGCCTGGCGGTGGTCATGGCCGACAGCGTCGAGTTCTTGGCGCAGCGCTATGGCCGCGTATTCACCTATCTGGAATGGACGTTCACCATCATCTTCACGGTGGAATACGTACTGCGGCTGCTTTGCGTGCGGAATCCCTGGCGCTACGCCCTGAGTTTCTACGGCGTGGTGGACCTGCTGGCCTTCCTGCCCTCGTATGCGGCCTTGCTGCTTCCCAATCTGACCTTCCTGATCGGCATCCGGGTGCTCAGGCTGCTGCGCATTTTCCGGGTCTTCAAGCTGCGCGTCTTCGCCGACGAGTATGCCATGCTGGGCCGGGCGCTGCGGGCGTCGGCGCGCAAGACCATGGTGTTCCTGTCGGTGGTGCTGTTGATCGTGCTGGTGATGGGCACCGTCATGTATGTCGTGGAGGGTCCGGAAAACGGCTTCACCAGCATTCCCACCAGCGTCTATTGGGCGATTTCCACGATCGCAACCGTCGGGTTCGGCGACATTACGCCGCACACTCCCCTCGGGCGCTTCGTCGCGTCAGTGATGATGCTGCTTGGCTGGGGGATCCTGGCCGTTCCCACGGGAATCTTCACGATGGAAATGACCCTGGCGGAAACGGCCCGCCGGCGGGGACAGATGCGTACCTGCCAGGTATGCATGACGCCGGGCCAGGACCAGGACGCAAACTATTGCAAGCACTGCGGCGCCCGGATGGAAGGCGCCCAGGCCGGTTAGTGCCCGCCGGGCGGCGGGGTCAGGCCGGCACCGCCTGAGGTTCGAGGTCGGCCAGGAAGCGGTCCCGCCATTGGCGGATGCTGTTGTCCTTGAGCACTTGCATCATGTGCTCGTGGCGCTCGAGTCGCTCTTCAAGCGGCATGCTCAGGGCCTTGTCGAGCGCGCAGGCCATGGCCTCGATATCGTAGGGGTTCACGATCAGGGCCCCGTCCGCCAATTCGTCGGCCGCGCCGGCAAATTCCGACAGTACCAGCACGCCGGGGTCATCTGCAGGCTGGGCCGCCACGTATTCCTTGGCCACCAGGTTCATGCCGTCGCGCAGCGGGGTGACGAAGCCGACCTGGGACGCCCGGAAGAACGATAGCAGCGCGGCCCGCTCATAAGAGCGGTTCATGTAGCGGATGGGTGTCCAGGAAAGCTCGGTCCAGCGGCCGTTGATATGGCCCGCGGTGGTCTCGAGCTGGCGCCGGATATGCCGATAGCCCTCGACGTCCGAGCGCGACGGCGGCGCGATCTGGAGGAAGCTGACCTTGCCGCGATAGCCTGGCCGGGATTCCAGCAGGCGCTCGAAGGCATTGAAGCGTTCCACCATCCCCTTGCTGTAGTCGAGCCGATCGACGCTGACGATGAGCTGTCGCTCCTGGAGTCCTTGCTTGAGGGTGCCGACGAGCTTGGAGCGGCTGCGCGCCTTGGATTTGTTTTGAATGTCGTCGGGCAGGATGCCAATGGGATAGTGTCCGACACGCACCAGGCCGCCACGGGTGCGCACGGCGCTGCCGGCTTCCAGGGGATAGCCGAGGCGGCGCGTCACATAGTCGAGAAATGCCTGGGCATCGCCCCGCGTCTGGAAGCCCACCAGGTCGTATTCGCACAGCGCTTCGACCAGCTCGCGATGAGGCGGTATGGTCCGCAGGACGCCCTCCGAAGGAAATGGCGTGTGGAGAAAAAAACCAATCCGGTTACGTATGCCGTGGCGGCGGCACGCCCTGGCAAAGGGAATGAGATGGTAGTCGTGGACCCACAGCCGGTCGTCTTCCTCGATCAGGTTCTTGAGCATCCCGGCCAGGCGGTCATTGACGGCCAGGTAGCCGGCATATTCCTTGGAATCGTAGCGGCTCAGGTCGATCCGGTAGTGAAAGACGGGCCATAGCGTGCCGTTGGCGAAGCCGCGGTAGTAATGGTCGTATTCGCTGCGGGACAGGCTGGTGGTTGCGCAGTCGATGCGGCCGATCCGGTGGAATCCCACTTCCGGGGCGGCCGATTCCTCGATTTTCCCGCTCCAGCCGAACCAGAGACCATCTTGCCGTTTGAGTGCATCCAGAACGCCTACGGCCAGTCCGCCAGCACTGCTCTTGCCTTCGGCTGCGGAAGCCACGCGATTGGAAACAATGACGAGTCTGCTCATGTCACGATCCTTTGTTCGCGGCCTCGGGGAGCAGGCCTTCCAACCAGAGCGCCAGAGCGGCCGGATCTGCCAGCCTCCATGCCGCCACGCTGTCTCCGTCCCCGATCTTGATCGAAATGCCGCCCAGCCGGTTGACCGCATCGAACGCGGGCTCGTCGGTCAGATCGTCCCCCGCCATGACGGGCACACGCCCGGCATAGGGTGCGATGGCCATGAAACGTTCAATGGCTTGCGCCTTGTCGGCGCCGCGTGGTTTGACCTCTGCCACCATCTTGCCGTACTGCAGCGCATAACGCTGGCCGAACGGCGCGGCAATCTGCGCCACCTCGTCGCGGATCGTGGATTCGAGCTCCGGGGCGTGGCGGTAATGGACCGCGAAGGATAATCCCTTGTCTTCGAGCCTGATCCCGGGATACCGGGCCGCGAGGGCGGCCAGGGCGGCGCGCAGGCGATCCGCTTCCGCCCGGTCCACCGGCATTTCCCAGAGGCGGCGGTCGGGACCGCGCCATTGGGAGCCGTGCAGGCCGGCGGCGGGGACGCGCATCGGCGCCAGCATGCGGTCGAGCACGTCGATGGCGCGGCCAGAGACGACGGCGACGGCACCGCGGGTAGCGTCTTGCAGGTGTTGGAGCAGAGCGAGGGTGGGCGCGGGGACGGCGGCTGCTTCGGGCACGGCGGCGATGGGAGCCAGCGTGCCGTCCAGATCAAAAAAGAAAGCGCAGCGCGACAGGTCCGGGGCATCGCTAGGCCGGGCAGCCGGGTTGCGTCCCAGCGTGGCGGCAAGGAGGTCGCGCGTATCGGGAATAGGGCCGTTTTCTTCCGATCCGGTCATCGTTTGTTGATTTTTGGTCAACGTATCGTTTTGACAACAGTCGTAATAGTATTAGGAAATGTTATGGAACGCCCCTCCGTGGGGGTGGTTCATTTTGCGCGTTTTTGTTTCCAATTATCTCGAAGCGGCCGCTATTGGCGGTCAAAGAGAGGGCGCCGGTTGCGATTGCGCAGTTCGCCCGCCACCTCGCGCAGCACATCGATGAACAGCCGGGCGCTCTCGGGCAATTCGTCCGTGCCGAGCGTGGTCAGTCCGACCGCGGCCGAGGTAGGGCTGGTGTCCACCGGCAGCGTGTGCGCTTCGCCCTGATCCAGGTCGGCTTCGATGACGCCGTAGGGCACGAACCAAACGGCATCCGCGGTATGCATCAGGGTGCGCGCCATGGTGGAGGACAGCGTTTCCACCAGTTGCTGCGGGATGCCAATGCCGCTCGACTGGAGGAAGGTCTCCGCGGCCGGGCGGATGTAGGTGCCTTTCATGGGAAGTACCAGCGGGTAGCGCCGCAGGTCCGCAGGTTCCAGGCGGTGCCCCAGCAAGGGATGGCCGGGACGGACCGCCAGCACCAGGGGCTCCATGTAGAGATGCTCGAACGAGATGCCGACCATCTCGGACGGGTCGCTGATGCGGCCGATGACCAAGTCCAGTTCGCGCAGCTTGAGCCGTACCAGCAGATCGGCATTGGTTCCGCCATGGGCCGTAACGACGAGGTGGGTATAACGTGCCTGGAGTTCCCGGATGGCGTTGGGGACCAGGGTCGCGGCGGCGGTGGGAAGAATGCCGATCCGCACGTGTTCCGGCGCTTTTTCGCCGGTTCCCAGCAACTCGAACCCCTCGCGCAGGGCCCCGATGGCCTGTGCCGCATGACGCAGCAGGATATGGCCGGCCGGCGTCAACTCCAGTCCCTTGCGGTGGCGAAGCGCCAGTGTTTCCCCGGTAATGGCTTCCAGTTCCGCCAAGCTCTTGGAGACGGCCGAGGGCGTCTGCGCCAAGGCGTCGGCGGCTTTGAGCACGCTTCGGTGGCTGGCCAGGGCGACCAGGCATTGCAAGTGCCGCAGCCGAAGGCGAGGGTCCAGGACGCGTAGCATTGATTTCCTTTCTCTCAATTAATTTGCGAAAAGATCAACCAATGATAGCGTCCCCGCCTCTATGATCCGCCCTATACCGGGGGCCGGTCGCAGGCCGCCGCCATATAAACAAACAGGAGGAGTCAGACATGCTGAGATCCATCGTCCGCGGGCTGGGGCTCGCGCTGGGGCTATCGGCCGCGGCTACCGCGCCGGCCCTTGCCGCCTATCCCGACAAACCGGTGAAGATCGTCGTCAATTTCACGGCCGGCGGTCCCTTGGACATCATGGCACGGCTGATCGCCGACCGCCTGAATGCCACGTTCAAGCAACCGTTCATCGTCGAGAACCGCACCGGCAGCGGCGGCAACATCGGCGCCGCGGCGGTCGCCAATGCCGCGCCCGACGGCTATACCGTGCTGTTCGGGCTGGATTCGACGTTCACCGTCAACCCGAGCCTGTACTCGTCGCTGGGCTTCAGGCTGGACCAGCTCAAGCCCGTGGTGCGGCTCGCTTCCTCGGGCATGCTGATCGCGGCCCATCCCTCTGCCAAGGCCGATACGCTGAAAGGGCTGGTCGACCAGGGACTGCGGGATGCGGTGACCTTCAGTTCCGCCGGCAACGGCTCGCCGGGCCACTTGAGCCTGAGCATGTTGTCCCAGGCGACCGATATGAAGATCAACCACATTCCTTATCGAGGCAATGCGCCCGCCGTCCTGGCCCTGGTATCCGGAGAGGTCCAGGCAGCCGCCCTGGCCACGCCGGGGCTGCTTCAGCACGTCAACGCTGGGACCATCAAGGCCCTGGCCGTGACGGGCAGCCAGCGTTCGCCGCTGCTGCCGTCCGTGCCCACGACGGCCGAGCTGGGGTATCCCGCGGTCAAGCAGGACGTGCTGTATGTCGCGATGGTGCCATCCGGTACGCCCGACGGCATTGTGCGCACCCTGCAGAGCGCCATCGGGAAGATCCTCGCCCAGCCGGACGTCCAGCAGCGGTTGCGCGCGATGGATTTCACGCTCGAATCCCTCGACGGCGAAGCGGCGGCCAAGGAACTGGCCGCCGTACGCGAACGCTACGCCAAGATCATCAAGTCGGCGGGGATGACCGTCGACTGAAACCGGAGCCAGCAGAGTTCTCATGAGCACCAATTTCATCTTCATCCTGGCCGACGATCTCGGCTATGCCGACCTGGGCTGCTATGGCGGCCGGCGGCCGGTTTCCCCGCAACTGGATCGCATGGCCGCGCGTGGCATGCGCTTCACGCAGGGGTACTCCAACTCGCCCGTGTGTTCGCCCACGCGCTTCGGCCTGATCACCGGCCGTTACCAATATCGCCTGCGCGGCGCCGCCGAGGAGCCGATGACGGGCAAGTTCCGCGGCAGCACGGAGATCGGACTGCCACCTGCGCATCCCACCTTGCCGTCGTTGTTGCGCGATCATGGCTATCGCACGGCGTTGATCGGCAAGTGGCACCTGGGTTATCCGCCGCACTTCGGGCCGCAGAAAAGCGGGTACGAGTACCACATCGGCCCCTTGTCGGGCGGAGTGAGCTATTTCAGCCACGTCGATCGCATGGGCAAGCACGACCTGGTGCGCAACGGCGAGCCGGTCAACTACGACGGGCACTATCTGACGGATCTGCTGACTGACGAGGCCGAAACCTATCTGCGCGCCCGCGCTCAAGACGGCCAGCCGTTCCTGCTCAGCCTGCACTACACCGCGCCGCACTGGCCCTGGGAGACCCGCCACCAAGGCGGCTCCAACGCCGAGACCGACAAGGACATCCGGCACCTGGACGGCGGCTCCATCCACGTCTACGCTGAAATGATCAAGGCCTTGGACGAAGGCTGCGGCCGCGTGTTGCAGATTCTGGACGAGCTTGGGCTGGCCGAGGACACCATGGTGGTCTTCACCAGCGACAACGGCGGCGAACGGTTCTCCGACTCGTGGCCGCTGGTAGGAGGGAAAATGGACCTGACCGAAGGCGGGATCCGCGTGCCTTATATCGTGCAGTGGGGCAGCAAGATCGCCCCGGGGTCCGTATCGGAGCAGCACTGCATGACCATGGATTGGACCGCGACCATGCTGGAGGCCGCGGGCGTGCCTGCCCATCCCGACTATCCGCTGGACGGCGTGTCGATGCTGCCGGTGCTGCGCGACCCGGCCCGGACCTTTCCCCGCGAGATGTGCTGGCGGATGAAATACCGCAACCAGCGGGCCTTGCGAGACGGCGACTGGAAGTACCTCGCGATCGAGGACAACGAGTACCTGTTCGACTTGTCGGTCGACGAGCGCGAACGTGCGAACCTGGCGCGCCGCCATCCCGAGCGGCTGGCCGAGATGCGCGCGCGCTATGATCGCTGGAATGCCATTTTCGGCCCCATCCCGCCAGAGGCGAACAGCGAACTCGTCTATACCGAAAAAGACATGCCGAGTCGCTGAGCGGGCGCCATAAGGCAAGTGCATCGCCAAAAAAAAACGGCCGCGTAAGCGGCCGTTCTTGCGAGGAGCGCCCTCTGTTTACATCGGCATCATGTTCGCGTTCATGTTGTGCAGCACCCAGGCGGAGCCGCCCACGATGATGGCGATGATGAGGACGGTGAAAATGAAGGACGACAGGTTTTCCCGCTGTTCCGGCGAGGTACCCATGTGCAGGAAGAAAACCAGCTGCACCAGCAATTGCAGTACGCACAGGACCACGATGGCGGCGATGGCGGCAAAGCCGGTGAGGGCGCCGGTCATGACCACCCCGAACGAGAGGGCGGTCAGCACGATGCAGAGCACGAACCCGATCAGATAGGACTTGACCGAGCCGTGGCTGGCGTGGGCGCCGTGGTCTCCGGCGGCCGTGGACGAGTGTTGCGCCATTACAGGGCTCCCATCAGGTAGACGAAGGTGAATACGCAGATCCAGACCAGGTCCAGAAAGTGCCAGAACAGGCTGAGGCACGCCATGCGGCGGCGGTTCACCGCATCGAGTCCGTGCCGGCGGATCATGTCCATCATGACCACCATCCAGATCAGGCCCGACGTTACGTGCAGGCCGTGGGTACCGACCAGGGTGAAGAACGCAGACAGGTAGGCGCTGCGCTGGGGGCCGGCTCCTTCGGCGATCAGGTGATGGAACTCGTAGATTTCCATCGCGATGAAGCCCGCGCCGAACAGGAAGGTAATGGCCATCCAGCCGAGCACCTTGTTGCGCTGGCCGGCATGCATGGCCAGCATGGCCATGCCGAAGGTCACGCTGCTGACCAGCAGCAGCATGGTCTCGGTCAGCACGAACGACAGGTCGAACAGTTCGCTGCCATGCGGGCCGCCGGCGGTGGCGCCTGAGAGGACGGCAAAGGTCGCGAACAGGACCGAGAAGATGAGCAAGTCGCTCATCAGGTAGATCCAGAATCCCAGTACGGTCTTGGAGCCGTCGTCATGGTGGGCATGGTCGCCGTGCCCGTGATGGGTATCGTCGCCATGTCGCGGCGAGTGGAGAATTGCTGCGCTACTCATATCAAAGTTCTTTATCCATAAGGAAGCCGACTCACGCGGCCTCGGGCCGCTCTCGGGAGAGGGGACGGAGCGTCGATCCGACCGTCCTTCCTGCCGCCCGCGGGCCGCCTGTCAGGCGGCGGAGGATTGCTACGCCGCTTTCTTCGCCGCCTCGAAATGCGCGTTCTCGATGCGCGCCACCTCGTCAGCCTTGACGTAGTAGTCCACGTCGCGGTCGTAGGCGCGGGCGATGAAGGCGCCGATCATGCCGACCAGGCCGGCCGCCGCGAGCCACCAGATGTGCCAGATCAGTGCGAAGCCCAGGATGGTTCCCGCAATGCCGATATACACCCCGGCCCCGGTGTTGCGCGGCATATGGATGTCTTCGTAGTGGTCGGGACGCTTGTAGGCGACACCGGTTTCCTTGTCATGCCAGAACTGATCGAGTTGCGTCACTTGGGGCACCTTCGCGAAGTTGTAGAACGGCGGGGGAGAGGAAATGGACCATTCCAGCGTACGGCCACCCCAGGGGTCGCCGTCGTAGTCGACGTTCTTCTTGCGGTCGCGGACGCTCACGGCGATCTGCAGCAGCAGGAAGACGATACCCAGCGCGATGATGGCCGCGCCTACCCAGGCAACGATCAGGTAGGGCTGCCAGGCAGGGTTGTCGTAGTGGTTCAGGCGGCGCGTCATGCCCATGAAGCCGAGGATGTAGAGCGGCATGAAGGCCATGAAGAAGCCCACGATCCAGCACCAGAACGAGTACCTGCCCAGGCGCTCGTTCAGCTTGAAGCCGAAGGCCTTCGGGAACCAGTACACCATGGCCGCGATACATCCGAACACGACGCCGCCGATGATGGTGTTGTGGAAGTGCGCGATCAGGAACAGGCTGTTGTGCAGCACGAAGGACACCGCCGGGATTGCCATCAGCACGCCCGTCATGCCGCCGATCACGAAGGTCACCATGAAGCCCAGGGTCCACAGCACGGGCACGCTCATCTGCACCCGCCCGCGGTACATCGTGAACAGCCAGTTGAAGATCTTCACGCCGGTGGGCACCGAGATGATCATGGTGGCAATGCCGAAGAAGGCATTGACGTTGGCGCCCGATCCCATGGTGAAGAAGTGGTGCAGCCAGACCAGGAAGGACAACACGCCGATGGCCGCCGTGGCGTAGACCATGGACTTGTAGCCGAACAGCGGCTTGCGCGAAAACGTGGCGATGATTTCCGAGAACGCGCCGAAGCAGGGCAGGATCAGGATGTAGACCTCGGGGTGGCCCCAGATCCAGATCAGGTTCACGTACATCATCACGTTACCGCCCAGGTCGTTCGTGAAGAAGTGCGTGCCCAGGTAGCGGTCGGCGGTCAGCAGCGCCAGCGTGGCCGTCAGCACCGGGAAGGCAGCGACGATCAGGATGTTGGTGACCAGCGCGGTCCAGGTGAAGACCGGCATCTTCATCATCGTCATGCCGGGCGCACGCATGCGCAGGATGGTGACGATGAAGTTGATCCCGCTGAGCGTGGTGCCCAGCCCTGATAACTGCAAGGCCCAGATGTAGTAATCCACCCCCACGCCCGGACTGTAGTCCAGGCCCGACAGCGGCGGATAGGCCAGCCAGCCCGTGGCGGCGAATTCGCCTACGAACAGCGACATCATGATCAGCACGACGCCGCCACCGAACAGCCAGAAGCTCAGCGAGTTAAGGAACGGGTAGGCCACGTCGCGGGCGCCGATCTGCAGCGGTACGACGACGTTCATCAAGCCGGTGATGAACGGCATGGCCATGAAGAAGATCATGATCACGCCGTGGGCGGTGAAGATCTGGTCGTAGTGGTGCGGCGGCAGGTACCCGGCCGAGTCGCCCGAGGCGATGGCCAGCTGCGTGCGCATCATGATGGCGTCGGCAAAGCCGCGCAGCAGCATGATCAGCGCCACGATGATGTACATGATGCCGATGCGCTTGTGGTCGACGGTGGTCAGCCACTCCTTCCACAAGTAGGTCCACTTGCCGTAATAGGTAATGGCGCCGAGCAAGGCGGCGCCCAAAACGACGACCGCGGCCAGCGTGACCATGACGATGGGTTCATGGTACGGAATGGCATCCAGGGTCAGTTTCCCGAACATCGATTTACTCCGACAAGGCGATCTTGGGTGAATTGGCAGGCGTGCACATCCCGGTATCCATGCCTGCTGAGGCCATGTACTGGTAAATGATGCCGTCGAACATGGTAGGTTCGGCGCCCGAGTAGTAGGCCACGGGCTCGTGCTCGCTGGGCGAGACCAGCGCCTGGTAGGATTCGGCCGTCAGCTTGTTGGGCGACGCCTGGGCATTGCGCACCCAATCCTCGAAGCCTTCGCGGCTGGTGGCGATGGCCTTGAAGCGCATGCCCGAGAAGCCCGCGCCGCTGTAGTTGGCCGAGATGCCGGCGTAGGTGCCGGGCTCGCGCGCAATGAGGTGGAGCTTGGTTTCCATGCCCGCCATGGAGTAGATCTGGCTACCCAGCTGCGGGATGAAGAAGGAGTTCATGACCGAAGCCGAGGTGATGCGGAAATTCACCGGAACGTCGACCGGGAAGGCAATCTCGTTGACGGTCGCTATCCTCTGTTCGGGATAGATGAACAGCCACTTCCAGTCCAGCGAGACGACGTCGATCTGGATCGGCTTGGCTTCGGACTGGATGGGCCGGTACGGGTCGAGTTCGTGCGAGCTTTTCCAGGTCAGCACGGCCAGGATGGCAACGATGATGCAGGGGATGGTCCAGACCACGACCTCGATGGCGGTGGAGTGCGACCACTTCGGATCGTATTCGGCCTTGGTGTTCGACTCGCGATACTTCCACGCGAACCAGAGCGTGAGGATGATGACCGGCACGACGATGAGCAGCATCAGCCCCAGAGCGGTGAGGAGCAGGGTTTTTTCCTGGGCGCCGATGTCGCCCTTGGGATTTAGAATTTCCATGTTGCAGCCAGCCAGCAGCAACATGACCGCACCGACGCATATCGTGCGTCCCGCGTTCGCAAAGAAGGATTTACTCACGTCCAGCCTTGGTTGAAGAATCGTTGGCGAAGTCCGCCAGTTCCGCATCCTACTGAGACGGTCTAGAAAAGAAGTGCGACAAAAAGTCGCGCGCCGGGGAGGAAAGGGGGGCGGCGCGGGGCTCGAAAGCCCGTTCCGCCCAGGGGTTTACAGGGATTGTGGCCAATTGTGACGGTTCGTCCCTAGGGCCTACCCTGCGACAATATGTCGCACTCGGCTGCCAGCGAGCCGCCGGCCTGGCGGCAGGCGCTCAGTTCGGCGCCGGAAATCCGTTGCGACCGGGGAATTCCGGTGCGAGTTCCCGCGCGTTGGCCATCTTCAGCCACAGGCGGATCATCTTGCGGCGGCGCGCGGGGTCAGGATCGTCCTCGAATTCGGTACGCGAGTGCAGGACCGCGTAGTTGTTGGCGAACTGGATATCCCCGGGCTCCAGCATCATGTCCAGCCGGATGGTGGCATCGTGCATGATTTCGTCGAACAGGTCGAGTGCCGCGATCTCCACCCGGGATAGGGGCCAGCCCTTGATCTCGTGGCCCAATTCCAGGTATTGGCGCAGGTACCGGCAGCTGAGCTTGCCGTGGTGATAGCTGAAGATGGGCGACAGGCTGGGCTGGTCTTCGCACAGGTGGGCAAAGTACATCGGCCGGTAGTAGAGCCCCAGCAGCTCGGGATGCCGAGCCAGGATCTCGTTATAAATGGCCGCCACGCTCACCAGGCTGCTCAGGCCGCCCCGCATGGCCTTGCGCACGCACATCAGCCCCACTACATCGGAGGGGTCGGAGTGGTAGGGCAGGTACAGGTTGGTTTCGTATACGCGGGTCGTCTTCTGGGTGACGTCGCCGACGTTCATGACCGCACCGAGCAGGTCGCCGCGCGGGTTCTGCCGTACCGGCGTGCCCATATGCAGGCCCATGCCGTAATAAAGACAGTTGAGTTCTTCCTCGGTATAACGGTCCACCGGCAGGCCGCGCAGCAACAGGAAGCCTCGGCCGTTCTCCAGTTCCTCGGCGTAGCGCTGGAACTCCGGCGCCAGGGCATGAACGGGAAAGTCGTCCTTCGTGAAGTGGGGGAAGCTCAGGCCGCGCGACTTCAGTTCGCCGAGCGCGTGTTCCAGGATCGCGATGGTCTCCGGCGTGAAGCGGTGGATCCAGGATTCGTCGCCGTCGAAGTCGGGGCCTTTCCAGACGGCCGGGCCGGTCAGAGGCTGCGTGTGGATGATGCTCATGGAAATCTCCTGAATGATGGCCGGGGCGGGGCAGGCCGGTCCCGACCGCGCCCGTCGGCGCGGGCGTCAACACGGGCTTATTGAGGCTGGTAGCCGGCGTTCTTGACCATGACGCTCCATGCTTCGTGGGTGGCCTGCAGCCGGGCGTTCAGCTCGCTCGCCGTCCCGAACACGGGTTCTATGTTCAGGGCCGCCAGTTTTTCTGCGAATTCGGGCGATTTCACGACCTTGGCAATGGCAGCGCTGTAGGTGTCGATCAGGTCGGCGGGCGTGCCGGCGGGCGCGAAGACGCCATTGAAAATGACGTCCTCGTAGCCTTTGATGCCCAGTTCCAGGTAGGTGGGTACATCGGGAAGGAACGGCAGCCGAGCCGTCCCGTTCACTGCCACGATGCGCAGCCGCCCTGCCTTGGCCGGTTGCAGCATGGCGCCGACCGACCCGATGGCCGCCGGAATCTGCCCCGCCATGACGTCCTGAACGATAGGGGCGTCGCCGCGGTAAGGGACCGACTTGAGATCCGCGCCCAGGGCCTTGCCTATCACGCCCACGGCAAAATCCGGTGCGCTGGCCGGCGCGGGAACGCCGACGTTGCCCTTGCCGGGATTTGCCTTGACCCATTCGGCGAATTCCAGCAGGCCAGCCTTCGGATTGCCGATCACGTCGGTATTGAGGACGAATACATCCGGATTGACCGCCACGAGGCTGACCGGGACGAAATCCTTGGCCGTATCGAAGCCCGGTTCCCGCAGCGTCAACGGGATCATGGCCACCGTGTGGCTGTTGGACATGAACAGGGTCGTGCCATCGGGCCGCGCGGCCTTGAGCGCCTGGGCCGCAATCTGGCCCCCGGCGCCGGGCCGGTTCTCGACGACGACGTTGCGGCCCAGTTCCTTCTGGAGGCCTTGGGCCAGGTGGCGGGCGATAACGTCGCTGCTGCCGCCGGCCGGATATCCGACCAGCATCCTGATGGGGCGATTGTCGGCATGCACTGGCGCGGTGGCCAGCAGCGCGGCGGCGCTTAGGCCGGAGAGGGCACGGAGGGCGAAGCGTCGTTTCACGATGGTGGTTCCTGGAAAGTGGTGGGAACGATGAATGACGGGTCCTCAGGCAAGATCGAACACCTTGCCCGGGTTCAGTAATCCCAGCGGGTCGAGGGCGTGCTTGATGGCCCGCATGGCGGTCATTTCGGCTGGGCTGCGGCTCGCGCCGAGGTAGGGCTTTTTATGCAGGCCGACGCCGTGCTCGGCCGATATGCTGCCCCCCGCCCGGGCAACCAGGCCATAGACGATGGATTCGACTTCGTGCTGGGCCTGCTCGAAGGACATTCCTCCCAGCGAGTTGGCGTCGGTACTCAGGTGCAGGTTGCCGTCGCCCAAGTGGCCGAAGCGCAGCGAACGGTGGCCGGGCCACCGTCTGGCCAGGGCCTCTATGCAGCGGTCTGCGAAATCGCCCAGTTCCGCTCGCGGCAGACTGATGTCGAAGTTGATCAGGGCCATCTCGGGTGGCAGCTCGGCGGTGGCTTCCCGGATGCGCCAAAGCGACGCGGCCTGCGCTTGCGATTGCGCCAGTACGGCGTCCAGGGCCAGCCCCTCGGCCATGGCCTCGCCCAGTACATCTTCCAGCACGACCTGCAGTTCTGCTTCGTCGGTGCCTGTCAGGTCGGTCAGCACCACCAGCGGATATTCGTTTCCGAACGGGGCAGGGGCGTGGATGCAGGCCAGGGCCAGGTTCAGGAAATCCCGCCACATCAGTTCAAAGGCGGCGACCCCGCCGGGCGCGCGGGCCTGCAGCCGCCCCAGCAGCGCCAGGGCGCTGTTGCAATCCGGCACCGCGGCCAGCGCGGTGGCCCGCGCCCTGGGCGCGGGCTGCAGGCGTAGGATGGCGCGCGTAATGATGCCCAGCGTGCCTTCGGCGCCTATAAACCAGTGTTTCAGGTCGTAGCCGGTGTTGTTTTTGTAGAGCGGCCGCATCATATCCAGCACGCTGCCGTCCGCCAGCACCGCTTCCAGCCCCAGCGCCTGTTCCCGCATCATGCCGAACTGCACCACGCCGTTGCCGCCGGCGTTGGTGGATAGGTTGCCGCCGATCTGGCAGGACCCGCGTGCGGCCAGGTCGACGCCGAAGATACAGCCTGCTGCGTGCGCGGCTTCCTGCACGGCCTGGAGGGTCGCGCCCGCCTGCACGGTGATGGTGCGGCCGACGGGGTCGACCGCCTCGATCCTGTTCATGCGGGCCAGCGACAGCGCCACTGCGCCAGGCGATGGGACCGCGCCGCCGGTCAGGCCCGTCAGTCCGCCTTGCGGAACTACGGGAACGCGGTGTGCGTGGCAAAGGCGCAGGGCTGCGGCCACCTGAGAGGTATCCGTCGGACGCAGCAAGGCTTGGGGAGCCAGTGGCGAGATGCGGCTCCAGTCGGTATGGCAGTGGTCAGGGATGGCGTTGCCGGTGAGCACCGCATCCTGGCCAAGAGCGCCAGTGAGGGCTTGCAGGAACGAAGGAGATAACTGGGACATAGGCTTTTGCGATTGTAGACACGCGAAGTATGGGATTGCCGCCGACCTGCAACAAATACCATTTCTTCGGTCAAGGTATAGGTTCTTCCCTATGCCTGTCTACGCGAGGAAGGCGTCCCCGGAGCGCACGAGCGTCGATTAACGCCGCCACGGTATCGTGCAGGCACTGGCGCGTTGCTTCCGCCGCCGGCGTGAGCGGCGTACCGCTGGGCCAGGCGACGGATTGGATGCGGTGGAGCACGGGTTCGACGATCTCCAGGGCGCGCACGCCGTTGCGCAAGCTGGTGGCTGCGAAGGCATTGCTCGGCAAGATAGCTTGGGCGAGCCCGCTTTGCACCAGGGCCCGCGTCAGTTCCGCATCGTTGATCTCGTAGCGCACGTTCAGGGTGCGCTTGCGCGCATCGGCCACGCGCTCGATGAGCTTGCGCTGGTCGTGCTGCCGGTCGGTGGCGACCAGGGGGCGATCGCCGATGTCATCGAACCGTATCTGCCTCAGCTGCGGGGGAAAGCTGCCGCTGGCGCCGAACAGGCAGAACCGTTCCTCGTAGACCGGTTCGCTCAGCAGGCTGGGCAGCTCGAACGCGTTGGGCATCAGCGCCAGATCGACGCTGCGGGTTTGGACCAACTGCAGCATCTGGTGCGACAGGCCGGTCAGCACCGACACCCGCACGTCCGGATAGCGAGCCTCCATCGCGCGGTACAGCGGCGCGATGACCAGTGCGGCGATCGAACCGTCCATCGCCAGTCGCACTTCCCCCCGGGGCAGGCCGGTGGCCGCCGCGACGTCGTCTGGCAGGTGATCGAGCTGGCGCAGGATCGAGCAGGCCCGGTCGAACAGCCGCTGCCCGGCGGGCGTGAGCGTGACCCCTCGGGCGTGCCGTTCGAGCAGCGGCACTCCGAGCTCGTCCTCGATCGCGGCCATGTGCTGGCTCAAGGAGGGCTGGGCGACATGCAGCACCGCCGCGGCCTGGCTGATATTGCCGGCCCGGGCGATGGCGACGAAATAGCGCAACTGGCGGGGCGTCACGGGCAGTCCATGCAAACGATGGTGGGGGCCCGCATTATGACCGCATCCCGGAGAGGTATTCAGTAGAACTTATACCAGTGCCTGCGCGCCGGAATTATTCCACCTCCGGTCCGCGTTCGGGGCCGGGCCGCTTGGCCAGTTTGCGCTGTAGCGAACGGCGGTGCATGTTCAGCAGGCGGGCGGCGGCGGAGACATTGCCCCCCGTCTCGTGCAAAGCCTGCTGGATATGCTCCCATTCGAGCCGGTGCAACGGAATCATGGTGGATTCCACGGTGACGGCTTCTGCTTTTTCCAGCCCCAGGGCCCGCAGAATCATGTCGGCGGTGGCGGGCTTGGGCAGATAGTCGTCGGCGCCGCGCTTGATGGCGTCCACGGCGGTTGCCACGCTGGCATAGCCGGTGACCAGCAGGATGCGCATGTCGGCTCGCAGCGCGCGCAGCGGCTTGATCAGCGTCAGGCCGGAGTCGTCGCTGCTGAGCTTGAGGTCGATCAGCGCGAAGCCGGGCCGGATCTCGTCGGCGATCCGCAGCGCCTCGGCGATGGTAGTGGCGGTGCGGGTTTCCAGGCCGCGGCGGGCCAGGCTGCGTTGCAGCGTGCGCAAGTAGAGTTCGTCGTCGTCGACCAGCAGTCCGGTATCCAAGGCAGTCATCATGAAGTCACGGTAGTTTCCACGGGCAGTTGGAACTGGATGCGAACGCCTCCTCCCTCGGCTGCCGTCATGGTCATTTCGCCGCCTAGCCGTTCGACCGTGGCGTGCGACAGCGCGAGCCCGACGCCCAGGCCTCCAGGCTTGGCGCTACGGAAGAGCGTGGCCGGCAGCAAGGGCTGGTCGGGATTGAAGCCGCGGCCGTAGTCGCGTACCACGCCGCGCACCATGCCGCCTTTGCATTCCAGATGCAGGTCTACCTGCGGGGCCCCCGCCTGGACGCCGGCGTCGGCCGCATTATTCAACAAAGCTTGCAGTAGATGGGCGACCGAGGGCTCGACACGCAAGCCGCGCGGCAATACCCCCGTGCGATGCAACTCGACCGTGGGGCGCACCAGTTTCCACTGTTCCACCACACGTTCCAGTTCCACTTCCGTTGGGACAGCGAGATTGCGGACGCGTTCCCGGCACAGCGCCAGCAGTTCGGTGAGCATCTCGGTATCGGCCCGCAAGTCGTCGGTCTGGGCCTGGGCCGCGATTTCGTCCGCCAGCAGCGTCATGGTTGCCAACGGCGTGTTCAGCTCATGCGCCATCGAGGCGGCATGCGTTGCCAGGGCGACGATGCCCTCGTTGCGCGCGAAGCGCTCGCGCAGGTCGGCCAGTTCCCGTTCCCGGTTGCGCAAGTCCGCGGCCAGGCGGGTGGAGAAAATCAGGATCACCACGACGGAGATCAGGAAGCTGGCCGCGATGCCCCACAACAGCAGCTCGTAGGCATCGCCCGGTGCACGCAGGGGGCGGCCGAAAGACGCTGCGGCCGCATAGCCAATTACCCCCGCACCCGCGGTGGCATACGCCCATTGACGCGGCAGCGCCATCGCGGCCAGCGCGATCAGGACCAGGAACAGCAGGCCGAACGGGTTCGTGATGCCGCCGCTCCAGGCCACCATCCAGGCCAGCACCACGATGTCCACCAGCATGTGGGCGAAGGCGGTGGCGTGTGAAGGCTCTTCCCCCGTCCGCAGCCGCCATCCCGCGTACACATTGAAAATGATGAGGGTGGCGACGCCGCTCCAGAGCATGGTCAGGGGCAGGTCCACGCCCAGGGGGCCGCTGGCGATGAGGATGGTCGCGGCCTGGCCGCCTATGGCCAGCCAGCGCAAGCTCGAGAGGGTGCGCAGGAAAGAGGTTTCGGTACGGCTCATACGATAGGAGAATGGGCCGGCGCGGGACGCCGGCAGGCTCCATTATGACCCGTACGCCAGGCACGCGCCCGCACAGGCCTGGCCGGGGGAGCCGTCAGGCGCGTCGCGGGGACGGGGCGATGGGGCGCCCCTTGCGCAGCGCCAGGCCAAGCAAGACCAGCGTAATGCCCTGGAAGAGCAGGTCGAAGGCCAGCAGCAGTCCCAATATCCAGAGGCTGTTGGCCGGCCATCCGATGGCGATCAGCACCCCGGCGAGCAGGGTAATCGCGCCCGATAAGGCCAGCCATCCCCAGCCATGCTGGCTGCGGTGCTGGAACCAGATCCAGAGCCGCAGCGCGCCGGCCGCGATCAGGAAGGCGCCCAGCAGCAGCGTCAGTACGGCCGCCCCCGCAATCGGATTGTAGAGAGCAAGGCCGCCCGCCACCCCATAGAGCACGCCGCTCAGCGTCCATAGCAGGAAACCGCGCCAGTTCTTGACACGCCAGGCCTGGATCAACTGCCCGATACCAGCCACCAGCATCATGACTCCGACGAACAAGACGCTGGCGACTGTTGCGGCAATGACATAGATGCCGGCGGCAAGACCCAGAAGCAGCAGCAAGATACCCAGGCCCACGAACCAGCCCCAGTGCGCGCCCAAGGCTTTCAGCGTCTCCGGCCACGATAGGCCGCCCGGCGCGGCAGGAGTGTTCGGCGTTCGTACCATCGTGCGCCTCCATGGAGGTTCAGGTCGAAGGTAATGAAAACACGCCTTATCGGGCGGTGGACAGCAAATCTTGTAACCGGTCGATGAAGGCGCGCTGCGCATCGATGAGTTTTTCGCGCGCGGCGGCGAGGCTGAACCAGCCGGCGCGATCGACTTCGGGGTAGCTTTGCACGCGGCCGCTGCGCGGCGGCCATTCCAGTTCAAAGGTGTTGCTGCGCAGTTGAGCGGGGTCGAAGTCGCCCCGCAGGGCAAAGGCCACGACTTCCTTGCCCGACCGCTGGCGCACGCTGCCCAGCGGCTCGAGCGTGCCCGCCGGCACGCTGCCCAATTCTTCGCGGAATTCCCGCAGCGCTGCGGCGGCGGGGTCTTCGCCGGCCTCGACCAAGCCCTTGGGGAGGGTCCAGGCACCGGTGTCCTTGCGTTGCCAGAACGGTCCGCCGGGGTGGGCGAGCAGCACTTCCCATTCGCCTGAGCCGGGGCGGTACAGCAGGATGCCGGCGCTCAGCACTGCCATGGCTACGACAGTCGGCCGGCGGGCGCCGCGGCGGCTCGAGCGCGACGCATATCGGCGTACGACAAGCCAAAAATGGCCAGTCCGCCCAGCGCAAGGAGCAGTCCTACCCAGCCGGTGGACGCCCATCCCAGTCCGGCCGAAATGGTCACGCCGCCCAGCCAGGCGCCCAGCGCGTTGGCGAGATTGAAGGCCGAGTGATTGAGCGCGGCAGCCAGTGTCTGGGCGTCGCCCGCGACATCCATCAGCCGGATCTGCAAGGCCGGGCCGATCGCGACAATGGTTCCCACCAGAAAGACATTGAATGAACCCAGCCAGATGCTGGAGGCGGTCAGGCAGAACAAGCCGAGCACCACGCCCGACCAGACCAGCAAGCCGCAGATCGTTCGCATCAGGGCGCGGTCGGCCAGCCGCGAGCCCAGGAGGTTGCCGGCCACCATGCCGAGGCCGAACAATGCCAGGACGAAGGGCACGGCGTGTACCGGCAGGCCGGCCAGTTCCATGAGCGTGGGCTTGATATAGCTGAAGACCGCGAACATGCCGCCGAAACCGATCGCGCCTATACCCAGCGTGAGCCAAACCTGCTTGCGGCGCAGCGCACCGAGTTCGCGCCAGGGACTTGCGCCTTCGCTGGCGGGGATGTCGGGAATCCACCGCCAGACGAGCAGCGCGGCCATTACGCCGATGACCCCTACCAGGGTGAAGGCGGCTCGCCATCCCAGCCACTGCCCGAGTCCGGCCGCCAGCGGGACGCCGATCAGGGTCGCTACCGTCAACCCCAGCATGACGTAGCCCACCGCCCGCGCGCGTTGCCCGCCGGGAGCTAGATAGGCGGCTACCAGGGCCGCGACGCCGAAGTACGTGCCATGCGGCAGGCCCGTCATCAGGCGCATCAGGATCATCGACAGGTATCCCGGTGCCATCGCGCTGGCAAAGTTGCCGAGGGCGAAAAAGGCCATCAGGGCAACGAGCAGGGCGCGGCGCGGCATGCGCGCACTCAGCACCGCGAGGACGGGGGCGCCTACCACCACGCCCAGCGCATAGGCGCTGATCAGGTGGCCCGCTTCGGGAATGGAAATGGCGAGATCCTGGGCGGCGTCGGGCAAAAGCCCCATGATGACGAACTCGCCGGTTCCAATGCCGAAACCGCCCAGTCCCAGCGCCGCGAGCGCTTTGGCGAACGAAGGAGGCGGGGCGGAGGAGGTCGGGTTTTGCAGGCTAGGGGTATTCATCAAGAAGCACGGTGGGCCGCGGCGGCCGGCGGCAATGTCGATAGCTTATCAGCACCAGGTTGCAGTGCACAAAACAGCTCGCCGGCCGTCATGAGGCTGACCGGCTATGATTCCGGAGCGGCAGGCGGCCCGAGAGCCGCGCGTTGCCGATTCTTCGTTTGAGGCTATGCAATGAGCGACATCACGATCTATCACAACCCGGCATGCGGCACCTCGCGCAAGGTGCTGGCTTTGCTGCAGGAGCGTGGCTACACCCCCACGGTCATTGAATACTTGAAGACGCCGCCCAGCCGGGAGACCCTCAAGGCGCTGATCGAGGCGATGGGATTGCCGGTGCGCGAAGCGATGCGGGTCAAGGGTTCGCCGTATGAGGAGTTGGGGTTGGGTGATCCCAAATGGAGCGACGAGGAACTGATCGATTTCATGCTGCAGCACCCCATCCTGATCAACCGGCCCATAGTCGTGACGCCGCGCGGCACGCGTCTTTGCCGGCCGATGGAAACCGTGCTGGAGATACTCCCCCAACAGTGAGACGTCCTGCCGCCTGAACGCGTGTAAGGGCGAAGCGAGGCGTCTTGGGACATGAACGGCGCTCAGACGTAGGTGGAAAGCAGGATGTTGGTCTCGGTGTTGGCAATACCGGGAATCAGCCGTATCCGCTCGAGGGCCCGGTCGAATGCTTCGAGGTCCTCGGCCAGCAGTTCGGCCATGATGTCCCAGCGGCCGTTGGTCGTGTGCAAGGCCTGGACGGCCGGGTCGCCGCGCAGGCTCTGCAATACCCGGCGCGCGGTATTGCCTTCGATTTCTATGCTCATCCAGGCCCGGATGCCGCGCGGCTGGGCGTCGGGGCGCAAGCGCGCCGTGTAGCCGACGATGATGCCCTGTTCTTCAAGCCGCGCCATGCGGTTCTGGACGGTTCCGCGCGACACCTTGAGCTTGTGGGCCAGCGCGGAGACCGGCGTGCGGGCGTTGTCGCGCAGCAGGGCAATCAATCGGTGGTCGATATCGTCCATGACGCTCCCCCGCGGCGGGCGGTGTCAAAACGATAGCAGAGTCTGGCGTTCTGGCAATCCACCGCCGGAAGTGCGCAGTTTTTGCTCTACAGGTTGGCGCTGCGTGCGCGCAGAATGGCGCTGCGGTCGAGGAGACCGCAACGACAGCCGAAGAAGGAGGCCGCGTGAGCACCCAAGCCAGGATCCTGATGGTCGAACCGACCCATTTCGATGTCAGCTATCGCATCAACCCATGGATGAAGCCCGATCTGTGGGCGAAGGAGCCGGGGCGCCTGGCTGCGGCCGCGCGCCGCGCGTCCGAGGTATTGCACCAGGCGCTGGTTGGCGCCGGCTGCCAAGTGATTGTCGGCGCAGCGACTCCGGGGCTGCCGGACATGGTCTTTCCGGCCAACGCCGCCATCGTGCTTGACGGCAGGGCGCTGCTCGCGCGCTTCCGCTATCCCCAGCGCCAGGGCGAAGAGGCGGCGTTCCTGACACTGTTCGAGGGCTTGTGCGAGCGGGGGCTATTGACGGAGGTCGCCCAATTGCCTCCGGGGTGCTACCAGGAGGGCGCGGGTGATGCCATATGGGATGGCAATCGCCAATGGTTCTGGGCGGCCTATGGGCCGCGATCATCCGAAGCGTCGCTGGCCCGGATCGGGGAGTTCTTTGGCCGGGAGGTCGTGCCGATGGAGCTGGTGTCGGACCGTTGCTATCACCTGGACGTCTGTTTCTGTCCCCTATCCGGAGGCGAGATCCTGTATTTTGCGCCGGCCTTGACGGCGCAGGCGCTGCGCACATTGCGCGAGCGGGTTCCTTCAGAGATGCTCATCCAGGCGACCGAAGAAGATCTGGCGCGCTTCAGCGTCAATGCGGTCAATGTCGGCAGGAACGTCATCATGGCTACGCCCACCGACCGCTTGCGTTCCGTGCTGGCGGAGCGCGGGTACATGGTCACGCCGGTCGATTTGTCGCCGTTCATGATGTCGGGCGGCGGCGCTTACTGCATGACCTTGAGGCTGGACAGGACCAGTGCAGGCGAAACCGCCGGCCATGCCCGCGAACCGGAGACCGCTCTGGCCTGAGGAGGCCGCATGAACACGCGCTACCTGGACTCGGCTGCGGTGGCCGCGCTGGTGAACCGGCGCGGCGTCATCCGCTTCATCGACGAGCTGGCCGGATACATCCGCGACGATTACCTGCGTTGGCCGGAGTTCGAAAAGTGCGCCCGCACCGCGCACCATTCGAGCATGGGCGTGATCGAGCTGATGCCGGTGTCCGATGGCCGGCACTACGCTTTCAAATATGTGAACGGCCATCCCGGCAACGCATTGAGGGGCCTGCCCACGGTCTTGGCCTTCGGTGTCCTGGCCGACGTCTCGACCGGCTATCCCTTGATGCTGGCCGACATGACCTTGGCGACGGCGCTGCGGACGGCGGCGACGTCGGCGCTGGCGGCCAGAGCCATGGCGCGCCCCGGTTCCCGTTGCATGGCCTTGATCGGTAATGGCGCACAAAGCGAGTTCCAGGCGCTGGCGTTTCACACTATGCTGGGCATCGATGAAATCCGGGCCTACGATGTCGACCGACACGCCACCCGCAAGTTGGCGGCGAATCTTGCGGGGGTCGCCGGTTTGCGGATCATGCCGGCGGAGTCGGCCGCGGCGGCCGTGAAGGGTGCGGACGTGGTGACCACCGTCACTGCAGACAAGCGCAGAGCCGTCATCGTGCGGCCCGAGTGGGTGGAGGCTGGCATGCATGTGAACGCGGTGGGCGGCGATTGCCCGGGCAAGACGGAACTGCACCCGGCCATTCTGCGTCGTGCGCGCATCGTCGTCGAGTATGAGGCGCAAACACGCACCGAGGGCGAGATCCAGCAGCTGGGTGCCCAGGCGCCGGTGGTTGCGCTGTGGCAGGTATTGTCCGGCGCGAAGGCGGGCCGGGAGGGACCCGAAGAGGTGACCGTGTTCGATTCGGTCGGCTTCGCGCTGGAGGATTTTTCCACGCTGCGCTATTTGTTCGATCTGGCGCAAGCCGGCAACGTGGCCATGCCGTTGCGGCTGGTGCCTGAGCTGGCCGACCCCAAGGACCTCTACGGGCTCCTGCACACAAAGCGCGGGGCAAGCCTGCTTGCGCTCATACCCTGATCCAGCCGCGCCTGGCCATCTGGTGGAGCGCGAGACCTAGCACGAACCCCGCCGCTACGTTCCACATGCACAGCGCGGCCGTCAGCAGGGCGATCAGGCGCTGGTTGCGATCGGTAGGCAGAATGCTGCTGCCCAACGCCAGTTGCGCGCCGGTCAGGAACAGGATGACGCCCAGGATGGGAAGCGGGAATAGCTGGAACAGCAGCTCGACCCCCGCGCTGAAAAACAAGGCCAGCACCAGAAGGATCACGCCCAGGATGACCAGCGCGCCGCCGGTACGGGCGCCGAACGCTACGTGTCCGGCCATGCCGCCGGCCCCGTGGCACATAGGGACGCCGCCCACTATCGAGCTGAAGATATTCATGATGCCCGTCGAGACCGCCAGCCCGTTTTCGGCGACGGGCCGCCCGGGAAACAGCCGGTTATTTTCCTCCTTGATGGCGATGACGGCGTTGCCCAGCGTCAGCGGCAACTGCGGCAGCGCCAGCAGGAAGACGCCCACCATCAGGTCGTTCCAGCTCACATTGGACAAGGCGAAACTCGGGGCTGGCAGACCCACCGGTGCCTGCGCCAGGCCATGCAGGAGATCGGGCTGGCGCCAGAGCCCTACGGCGGCACCGAAAGCCAGCAGCAGGAACATCGCGGGGAACGTGCGATTGGCCATCAGCACCAGGGTGCCGAGTCCCGCAATAGCCGCAATAGGCCAATCGGTCTGCATCATCTTCACGCCTTCGAGCATGAACCCGAAGCCCAGTCCCAGCATAATTCCCAGCACTACCGCAGGCGGGACGAAGCGCGTCAGCCGGGCCGCGAGACCGCTCAGGCCGAGGAACAGCCAAGCCACGCCCGTGGCCAGCGCTGCGGCATAAACGGCGCCGGGGGTGACGACGGCGGTCTGCGCAGCCTGCGTAACCGCGACGGCGCCGATAGCCTTCATGGGCTGGACCGGTACCGGTGTCTTGTAATGGAGGCCGCAGGCCAGCATGCACAGCCCGAAGGCGAACAACACGCCGAACGGATCGAGCTTGAGTACGCTTAGATAGGCGACGACGAACGGGATCAGCGTGCCGAGATCGCCGAATGCGCCGGCCCATTCCAGGCGATCGTAGCGGTTGCCTGCTGCCGCGTGCTGCGGCGCGGCGCCTCCGGCGGGTTTGTGCACCGGTCCCCCTTTTTTTCTGTGCAGTTGATGAGCGGATTGTCGGTCAGCCCCCCGGGGGTGTAAACACCGGCAGGGTCAGGCGCACGCTTCGGCGCGCAGCACGCGGCACATCGCATCGAGCATGCGCGCCCAGCCTTTGCGCGTGGGGCCGGCGGCGCCGGTGGATGCGTCCAACTGGTGTGTGACTTTTACCTTGCAGCCCGCATCGGTCGCCAGCAGGGCGACCGTGACGATGTCGGCATGCTGCGCGCCCGTCACGTTCCAGGTAAAGGCGAGGCAGTAGGGCCGGTCCACGATGAGGTACTGTCCCCAATGTCCTACCTCGCCATGCGTGCGCCGCTGCGTAATGAAGAACGATCCCCCTTCGTGCGCATCGATCTCCAGCCTCGTGAGCTCGCCCAGGCCAGGCCCGAACCAGCCCCGGATTTCCGCTGGGGAAATCCAGGCGTCGAACACCCGGTCGGCCGGGGTTGGGAAGTGGCGGATGGTCGGGACATCGATGGTACGAGCGCTCATGCGGAAAATTTTCTGGGCGGGCGGCGGCATGGGACGGGCGTTCGGTGCAAGAGGGAGGATTCGCAGCGTAGCGAATTTTGTGTACACCGTCCACAATATCCCGCTCCGGATGTCGGGATCATCGCTCAGCCGGCCTTGCGCAGCGTGAAGTTGATGCGCTGGGCACCCAGGGCCGGGTGGTGGCCGTCCCGCAGCGGCATGATGCCGTGATAGCGCAGCCGGTCGGCTCCTCCCCAGACCGCCACGTCGCCATGGAACAGCGGGAAGCGGGCGGGACGGTCGCCCCGTTGGTGTCCGCCGAACAGGAACACGGCCGGGATGCCCAGCGAGACGGACACGATAGGCGCGCCGAAGTCCTGTTCGTTGCGGTCCTGATGCAGCGTGAGGCGGGAGCCTGGCAAATAGCGATTGACCAGGCAGGCGTCCGGCACGAAGCCGGCAAACCCCGCGGCAGCGGCTGCGTGTGCCGCGAGCCGGGCGAACACATCCGGCATGGGCGGCCAAGTCCGTCCAGTCATCGGATCGAGCCGGGTGTACCGATAGCCGCGGCTGTCGCTGACCCACCCCCACTCGCCGCAATTGGTCAGGGCGACCGACATGGGACGGCCCCCGGGCGTGACCATATGGCGGAAAGGAGAGGCCGCTTCTACGCCCGCGAGCGCATGCAGCAGCTGCGGCAGTTCCGCAAGGGCGCCGCCGCGCAAGATAAAGGCTTGTTTGCCCATCGGCTCGACGCCGCCGGCGGGTCCGGTGTGTTCAAAGAGCTCCAGGTTCATCGCGAGCGGAGGGGGTAGGGGCTGGCAATATAGGGCTAGGGCGCCTAGGGCGCCGGCCTGTCCGATAATAATAGGCCTTGCCCGTCCCACGGGCGCATTTCGTGGCATTTGAACTAGCAAAGGAGCATGGTCATGGCTATTCCCGCTTTCGGCATCGGCACGTTCCGTCTCAAGAGCCAGGCGGTGATCGACTCCGTGCGGACCGCGCTGGAACTGGGCTATCGCGCCGTCGATACTGCACAGATCTACGACAACGAAGCCGAGGTCGGAGAGGCGCTCGCCTCCAGCGGCGTGCGGCGCGAGGAGGTATTCGTCACGACGAAGATATGGGTCGAGAATCTGGCTCGCGACCGCTTGCGTGCGAGCCTCGAGCAGAGTCTGGAGAAACTCCGCACCTCATATGTCGACTTGACGCTTATCCACTGGCCGCCGCCAGGCGGTGCCGTACCTGTGCCCGAGTTCATGGAGGCCTTGGCGCAATGCAAGGCAGCCGGCCTGACGAGGGAGATCGGCGTCTCGAACTTCACCATCGCGTTGATGCAGGAAGCGATCGACGCGGTAGGCGCGCGCGAGATCGCGACCAACCAGATCGAATTGCATCCGTATTTGCAGAACCGCAAAGTCGCGGCTTTCGCCCGCAGCCTCGGCATACGCATCACTTCCTACATGACGCTGGGCTACGGCAAGATTCCCGCCGACCCGGTCATCCAGGAGATTGCGAAAGCCCACGGCGTCGCGCCAGCGCAAGTGGCGCTTGCATGGGCCATGCAGCTCGGCTATGCCGTGATTCCTTCTTCTACCAAGCGCGAACATCTTGCCGCCAACCTGGAGGCTGCCGAGCTGCGGCTGACGCCCGACGAAATGGCCCGTATCGCAGCGTTGGATCGGGCAGAGCGTCTGGTGGACCCCGAGGGGCTGGCACCGGCCTGGGATTGAAGAGGTAATCGCAAGGAAGTGTTTCCACCCGCGGGCTTCCCTTGGAGCGGTGCCTGCGGCACTGGCGCCTCCAGCGGATGAGCCGCTAGCGAAGGTTGCATCTTTAACGGCGCGACATGCGGCCAAGCCGCGGCTGTTCCAAGCTGGTGTCGTCATGTCCGAGTATGGGAGCAGCCATGGCGGAACCGGATCCCGCAAGCCAGCGCGAGAGCATGGTGGCTTGGCAACTGGCCGGGCGCGGCATTACGGATCCTGCCGTGCTGGCGGCGATGCGGCGGGTGCCGCGGGAAAACTTCGTACCCGCTGCGTTGCAGGAGTTCGCCTACGAAGATGCGCCGTTGCCCATAGGCGGGGGGCAGACGATCTCGCAACCTTATGTTGTCGCACTGATGGCGGCCGAGGCGCGGCTGAGCCCGCAAGACCATGTGCTGGACATCGGGACCGGGTCCGGATATGCCGCGGCGGTCCTGGCGCAGATCGTGGCGCGGGTCGATACCGTGGAGCTCCGCCCCGAGTTGGCCGAGCAGGCCCGAGAACGCCTGGCGGACTATCCCAACGTAGACGTCCATATCGGCGACGGCACGCTGGGGTGGCCGGCGCGCGCTCCCTTCGATGCGATCCTTGCCGCGGCCGGTGGCCCCGAGGTGCCGGCGGCCTGGCGCGAGCAGCTGGCGCCGGGAGGCCGGCTCATCATGCCGGTGGGGGCGAGCCGGGACCGGCAACGATTGGTACGCGTGGTGCGCACCGCAGAAGGAGGGTTTAGTCAGGAAGACCTGGGCGGGGTGCGTTTCGTCCCGCTTATCGGCGTACAGGGTTGGCAAGGCGCCGACGAAGACCCGGCGCCGCCCGCGGACCCCCGACGCGCGTCCGGCAGCGCAGCCCCGCCGCGCGAAGCCCTGGGCGGGCGCATCCGCGCCGCGGCCGAACCTTTGAACGATCTGGAAGAGGCCGCCGCGAGCGGGGTTTTCGACCGCTGGAGCAAGCACCGTGTCGTCCTGTTGGGCGAGGCCAGCCACGGCACGTCGGAGTTCTACCAGGCACGCGCAGCCATTACCCGTCGCTTGATCGAGCACCATGGCTTTAACATCGTCGCTGTCGAAGCGGACTGGCCCGACGCGGCTGCCATAGACCGCTACGTGCGGCTGGGCGCGCACCGGCCCGACGCACCGTCGGCCTTCCGGCGCTTTCCGACCTGGATGTGGCGCAATACCGATGTCTACGCCTTCGTGGAATGGCTGCGTGCGCATAACGCGTCACGCGCAGAATCGGCGCGTGCCGGATTCTTCGGGCTCGATCTCTACAGCCTTTCCGACTCCATGGCCGCCGTGCTCGCTTACCTGGAGCGCGTGGATCCGCAGGCGGCGCGGGTCGCGCGCGAACGCTATGGGTGCCTGACCCCCTGGCAGAAGAATCCGGCCGTCTATGGACGGGCGGTCGTGAGCGACGCCTATCGCGGCTGCGAAGCCGAGGTCGTGGCGCAATTATCGGACTTGCTCGCCCGGCGCATGGAATATGCGCATACAGAGACGGCGGGCTATTTCGATGCCGCGCAGAATGCACGGCTGGTGGCGTCGGCCGAACGCTACTACCGTGCCATGTACTATGGTTCGGCCGAATCGTGGAACCTGCGCGACACCCACATGTTCGAGACCCTGGCCCAGTTGATCCAGGCGCATGGCCCAGGCGCCAAGGCCGTCGTCTGGGCCCACAATTCCCATATCGGCAATGCCGCCGCGACCGAGATGGGCCGTGTCCGGGGCGAGTTGAACATCGGCCAATTGTGCCGCGAACGCTATGGCGACGAGGCCGCGCTGGTCGGCATGGGAACGCATACCGGCACCGTGGCGGCGGCTCACGACTGGGGCGGGCCGATGGAGGTCATGGAGGTAGTGCCCTCCCGCGAGGATAGCTATGAATTCCTGTCCCACGCCAGCGGCATCCCGCGCTTTCTGCTGGATCTGCGCGCCCCACGCAACGAGGCGCTTGCGCGGGAACTGTCCGAACCGCGCCTGGAGCGCTACATCGGCGTGATTTATCGGCCCCAGACCGAGTTGATGAGCCACTACGCCGATGCGTCGCTGCCGGACCAGTTCGATGCCTGGCTATGGATGGACCGGACTCGGGCAGTGGAGCCGCTCGCGGCGACCTCCGGCACAGGCATGCCCGAGACGTACCCGTTCGGCGTCTGAGGCCAGCTCGCCGGGGCCGTGCCGCTCAGCGCCAAGCGGCGCCGAGGTCCCGGACGACGTCGGCAGCGGGGCGCTCGCGGCAGGCGCTCGGGTTCTGGCCGCACCAGAGCGGAGAAAAATCCCCCGATTCCTGGGCCTCGGCCTTGGCACGAAGCGGTGCGATCGCTGCCGTCGCCAGGGGAAAGGCCGGTGCGGCGTGCGAGATGGGACCCTGTTCGCGCATGAGCCGGTTGAGGATGCCGCGCGCAGGCCGGCCGGAAAACAGGTTGGTGAGCGCGGTGTGAGCGGCCGCGGGGCTCTTCAGCGCCGCCCGGTGGACCGTGCTGGTGGTCGCTTCCGGGCATAACAGGAACGCCGTGCCGGCCTGCACGCCGGCGGCGCCGAGCGCCTGTGCCGCCGACACCGTGCGCGCGTCGGCGATGCCGCCGGCTGCCACCACCGGTACGCGCACCGCGCGCACGATTTGGGGCAGCAGGGCGAAGGTACCCAGCTGCCCGTCCAGGTCTTCCGATAGGAACATGCCTCGGTGGCCGCCTGCCTCGTTGCCTTGCGCAATGATGACATCCGCGCCGTGGGCCTCCAGCCATTGTGCTTCGGCCACGGTCGTGGCGGAGGACATTACCTTGGCGCCCCAGGACTTTACGCGCGCCACCAGGTCGGCGGACGGAAGTCCGAAATGAAAGCTCACTACAGGGGGCTTGAACGGTGCTACTACGTCGGCGATGGCCGCCGTGAACGGCGCACGGCCGGGACCAGCCTGGACCGCATCGGGATCGATACCGAACTCGGCGTAATAGGGCGCCAACGCGCGGCGCCAGTCCGCTTCGCGCGCCGCGTCGGGCACAGGAGGCGTATGGCAGAAAAAGTTCACGTTGTAGGGGCGGCGGGTCGCGGCGCTCAGGGTTTCCAGTTCGGCGCGCAACGTGTCGGAGCCCAGCATGGCGCAAGGGAGGGAGCCCAGCCCGCCGGCATTGGAGACGGCAATGGCCAGGGCGCTGCCCTGCGAGCCCGCCATCGGCGCCTGGATGACCGGAGTATCGATACCGAGCAGTTCTTGCAGAGTCATGATGCAGCCTGACGAAGAAGGGGGAAGGAGGGTAGGGCGTCGCCGGCGGGCAGTAAATCGGCCAGCGTGTAGTGGTCCAGATGTTGCAGGAAGCGCTGCAGCGCGGCATCGAGAATGCCGGCCAGCCCGCAATGGCCGGTCAAGGCACAGGCTCCTCCCGGGCCATGGCACTCGACCAGATGGAAATCCGGCTCGAGTTCGCGAACGACCTGACCAAGACCGATCTCCTCCGGAGGCCGGGCGAGCCGCATGCCGCCTCCTTTGCCGCGCAGGGTTTGGAGATGCCCCAGTTGCCCCAGCCGATGGGTCACTTTCATCAAATGCGCTTCCGAAATGCCATATGCGCGGGCCACTTCGCCTATCGTACAGAGCCGATCGGGATGCCGGCCGACGTGCATCAGCAATCGCAACGCATAGTCGCTGTGCGCGGTCAGGCGCATGGCAGATCACGCGCGAGGCGGTCGGGATGGTGCTGGGTCTGGTATCCCAGCCACAAGCTCTGCGCAATGCGCCGGGCGAGGGTCTGGGCGCGTGCCGCCATTGCGTGGTTTTCCTGCTCTCGCGCAGTCTGCTCGAACAATTCCAGCCAGCGCAGGAACAGGGATTCGTCCAGGCCGGGAAGGGCGGCATGGCGCGACATGGGCGTTCCCGTATAGCGGCGCGTGCCCCGCAGCATGGACGACCAGAAGTCGGTCAGCGTCGCGAGATGGCGGTCCCAGTCGTCGACACGGGACTCGAAGATCGGGCCGAGCCGCTCGTCGCGACGGACGCGGGCGTAAAACGTCGCGACGAAGCGGGCGATCTCGTCTTCGGTACACAGGGCGGGGTCGAACATGGTAGCTGGCGGCGACATTAAGATATATTTCGGATATATCTTATCAGGAAGGCCTGCCCGGCGCAGCCGTGTGGACAGTCACCGCGCGCAAGACGCACGCGGTACGGTTTCGTGCGGGACAGCGGGGCAGATGGCGGGCCTAGGGGCGCGCCAAGCGCCATACGCCGTTGAAGCCGTCGCCCGTGCGGTCGCCCGGTACGCGGTCCTTGACCCAGAAGTAGAGCGGCTTGCCGCGATAAGCCCATTGCCGGCTGCCGTCCTGGCGATTGATGACCATCCAGTCGCCGCTGCGGGTTGCGTCCGCCGGAGCGGTCAGGGGAGGCCAGTTCTGCGCGCACATGCCGTTGCAGACGCTTTGTCCCACGGGATCCCGATCGAAGGTGTACAAGCTCATGCCATTGGGGGCGACCAGCGCGCCATCGCTGACTCTCGCGGGTTCCCGCACTGCCAGCGAGGAACAGCCCGCCGCAAGGAGCGCGCTGGCGCATGCGGCGTAAACCAAAGCTCGAACCATGATGCCTCCTGTGAAAGGTGCGCATCCAGTATGGTGGGTTTCGGTTCCATCCCGTGCAGCGGCGGCTGCCGCGCATTGTAAGAAATTGCAACGCCCGCATGGCCGATGTTTCCAAGAATGACGGGCAAGTTGGGGTGCCGGCCCATGAGCCATAATGAGGGCGTCCCAACAATCTCCAAGCTCATGAAAAGCGAGTCCACATTCGAATGGCTGGGCGCCATGCTGGGGGAGGCTATCCGCACCATTGTCGCGGCCCTCAAAAACGTGTTCGGCGGATTCGGCGAAGCGATCAGCGAGTTTTCGTCCGGACTGGCGGAGGCGTTGGGCATGAGTCCCACCCTGTTCAACTTCGCGCTGCTGGTGCTGGGACTGCTATTGCTCTATGCCGGCGTCAGGGCCTTGATCAGTCGTTCCTTCGTGGGCGCCATACTCTGGTTCATCCTCGCCGTGCTGCTCCTCGGAGGCCTGATCGGCGAGTCCGGGACCATGGCCTGATCCTCACGGCGCGGCAATCACGGCATTTCCGGGCGGCGCGCACTCACGTCGATTGCAGCCCAGCGGAAAATGCGGTGTGATGAAAGGCTTTGAATCCGAGGTGACGTGCATGCTTCCCATCCTCATCCTGCAGACAGGCGGCCCGCCGCATGCCATCGGAGCGCTTTATGGCGGCTTCGATCGCATGGTCAGCGAAGTCGCGGGGCTTAATCCCGCCCGCTTGGCTCGCGTGGCCGCCTACAAGGGAGAAATGCCGGAAGCGCCATCGCGTTACGCGGCCGCGCTCATTACCGGGTCGCGCGCCAATGTGACCGACCATGCGCCGTGGAGCGAAGCGTGTGCCGGCTGGGTCCGCGATGCGATGGATGCATCGCTGCCCATGTTCGGTATCTGCTATGGGCACCAGTTGATGAGTTACTCCCTGGGTGGACGCATCGATTACCTGGGCGATGGCCGCGAGTTGGGCACCCAGCAGGTAGAGTTGACCGACGAGGCGAAATCCGACCCGTTGCTGGCGGGCATCCCGGCCCTGTTCGCCGCGCACTTCATCCACGAGCAGACAGTGGCCGAGCCGCCGGCCGGAACGGTCGTGCTTGCGCGCAATGGCCGTGATCGCCACCAGATGCTTCGATACGGACCGCGAGCCGTGTCGGTGCAGTTCCATCCCGAGTTCACCGTGCCCGTCATGCGGGCCTATTTCGATGTCATGAAGACCGGCTTGGCCGAAGAGGGCCTGGACGTGCCCGCCTTGCGCGCGGCCGTTGCCGAAACGCCGGTCTCGCACGGGATCATGCGGCGGTTTTTCCAAGCGGCCGTGCGGGAGCCGCTCGCGCCGCCGGCAGGAGGCCAGGCTTGATACGGCGTTTACCACCACCCATCCTGGAACAGGAGACTGCGAGTCCTATGCGTGTTTTTCGTACGTCCCGGCGAGCGGCTCGGTTGTTGGCCGCTCTGGCCGCGAGCATGGTGCTGCAAACCGCCGGCGCCTCGGATGCGGACCTCGATGCCGGTGCCTGCCTGGCCAAGCTGCGTCCCGGCGCTGCCGCCAACGGCATCCAAGTTGCCGATTTCGATGCGTATACCCAGGGAGCGACGCTGCTGGCCTCGACCGTGGCCTCGGCCAAGGCCCAGCCAGAGGGCAGGGAAACCTGGTGGGACTATATCGCCAAGACCGTCGATGATGAGCGTGTGGCCGATGGCCGCAAATTGATGGCGGAAGAGTCATCGGCACTGGCCAGCATCGCAGAGCGCTATGAGGTGGACGGCGAGGTGCTGGTCGCCATTTTCGGGATCGAGACGAATTTCGGCAGGCAGCTGGGCAAGACGCGCGTGCTCGATGCCTGGCTTACCCGGGCCTGTACCGAGGGCAAGCCGCTGTGGGTCAAGAACGTGTATGCGTCGGTGCGCATCCTGCGCGACGGCATCGTGGCGCCCGAGACCTTCGTGGGGTCATGGAGCGGGGCGTTCGGCATGACGCAGTTCATTCCGACCTCTTTCTATGAGCTGGCGGCCGATGGCGACGGCGACGGCCGGATAGACCTGTATGGATCGCTGCCTGACGCCCTGGCCTCGACCGCCAGCCATTTGCGCAAGCGCCGGGCTCAGTGGACGCGTGGCTTGCTGCCGGTGATCGAGGTCAAGCTGCCGCCGGCGGTGGCCGCGGCAGTGCCGCCTGCGGAGGAGTTCGTCGGCGGCGACCGGCGGACGCTTGCGCAATGGGCCGAGCTGGGTGTTACACGCGTCGATGGCGGCAGGCCGGACCGGACGAGCGGCGGCGCGGCCGCGCCGGACTCGGCCGCCTATCTGTTCGCGCCTACCGGGGCCGGGGGACCGGTTTTCCTCGCCACGCGCAATTTCGATGCCATACTCAGCTACAACACCTCGCACAAGTATGCGCTGGCCGTCAGCCTGTTGATCGACCGGCTGCGCGGCGAACCGGCCCTGGCCACCCCTTGGCCGACCGACGATCCGGGACTGTCCCGCGCGGAAATACGTGAGGTCCAGGCCTTGCTGCTGGCGCGCGGCCACGACGTCGGAACCCCGGATGGGATCCCGGGCAGTCGCACCCGTGCGGCCGTAGCGGAAGAGCAGCGCCGCGCCGGCCTGGCCGAGGATGGGCGGGTGGGGCGCAAGATCCTGGAAGCACTGCGGCAGGGCGCGCTTCCGCCAGGAGGGCACACCAATGAGCGCGCCCACTGAGGCAGGTATCCTTGCGGTCGACATCGGCGGCAGCGGCCTGAAGGTTGCCGTCATCGACCGCGACGGCAACCGCATCAGCCAACGGCTGAGGGTACCGACGCCGCATCCTTGCCCGCCCGGCGTGTTGATCGACAAGGTGGCCGCCATGGCGGCCAAGCTGGAAGGCTATGACAGGATCTCCATCGGATTCCCCGGCGTCATACGCCAGCAACGCGTGTTGACGGCGGTCAATCTCGGCTCGGAGGCGTGGCTGGGCTTTCCGCTGGCCCAGGTCTTGGGCGACCGCCTGGGATGTCCGGCCCGGATGATCAACGATGCCGACATGCAAGGCTACGGCTTGATCGAGGGTCACGGCCTGGAATTCGTCATGACGCTGGGTACCGGCGTCGGCACGGCGTTGTTCATGGATGGCGAATTGATGCCGCACCTCGAACTGGCACATCATCCCATCGGACACGACATGACTTACGAGGAATACCTGGGTGACGCGGCGCTGGTCTCCGTGGGCAAGGAGCGCTGGAGCCAGCGGTTGCTCGAGGCCCTGCGCTTGATCGATGTGCTGCTCCGGCCGGACCACGTATTCCTGGGAGGCGGCAATGCCCGGACGATTGTCGTCGATCTGCCGCCGCATGTGAGCGTCGGTTCCAATGCCGCGGGCCTGACAGGCGGCGCCGCGCTGTGGCGCGACCGCGACGCCAGGCGCCGCTGACCGGCCATAGCGCGTCGCCCGGGCTAGGGCAGCTCCGCAGGATAACTGTCCAGCGCCAGCGAGACCTGGCGGCGGATGTCCCAATCGGCAAGCGTCGATTGGACTGCGCCGTAATAGACCCCGTTCTTGACCACGAACATGGATGGCAGGTGAAAGACCTCGTAGCGTTCGACCAGTCCGCGATTGCGCTCGGCGTCTATCCAGCAGAGGCGGACCACAGGCAGGCTCATGTCCGGCAGCTGCGCGCGTGCCAACCTGCAATTGGGGCAGGTGGCGCTGGTGAAGATCAGCAGGGAGGTGCCGGGGGCGTCAAGCAGGAAGCGGTCGGCGGTGCCGTCGTCGAGTTCGATCTGTTCCATGGACCAGGGGCGGCTGCCGGATAGCGGCACGCAAAGGTAATGGGCGACAATATATCGGATTTCCTCCCCCTTCACGCCATGCAAGCTGCCGAACTCGATAATCCGCCGCGCCGATGCTCCTGGGCCGGCAACGACGTCCTCTACGTTGCGTACCACGACCACGAATGGGGCCGTCCGCTGGACGGCGATTCGGCGTTGTTCGAGCGTATCAGCCTGGAGGGTTTCCAAGCCGGCCTCAGCTGGCTGACCATCCTGCGCAAGCGGCCTGCTTTCCGGCAGGCCTTCGCCGGCTTCGACATCGATGCGGTGGCCGCCTTCGGCGAACGCGACGTCGAACGCTTGCTGGGAGATGCCGGCATCGTCCGCCACCGCGGCAAGATCGAAGCAGTCGTCAACAACGCGCGCCGCGCGATCGAACTGCGCGCCAAGGAGGGCTCGCTCGCGGCGTTTCTCTGGAGTTACGAGCCCGCGGTACCCTATGCGGGGCCGCCCCGCGCCGAGTCGCCGGAGTCGCGGGCCTTGTCCAGAGAGTTGAAACGGCGGGGTTGGCGCTTTGTGGGGCCGACCACGATGTATTCACTGATGCAGGCGGTGGGCATGGTCAACGACCACGGACCGGATTGCATGTGTCACGCGGAAGTGGAAGCGCTGCGCAGCGGGTTTGCGCGTCCCCGGACGGCGCGCTGAAGGATGCGGGCGTAGCGCCGGAAGGGAATCGGCGGGGCTTCCGGGAGCACCGATCGCACCGGCTTCGACAAAAACGCGACAATCCCTCGACGTTTCTTCGATGGCACGCCAGGTAGCCTTGCCTCGGTTCGATCACCGGGGAGTACCCGCTTGTACACGGCGCTATCCCGCCGGGCTGCGGCAGCAGCCATTCGCGGTCCATCCGCATCAGGCTTCATCGGCCGATGGGGGGGGGTGCGCAGCACTCGCCTGTCGCTGCTGACGGCGACGGGGCTGGTCGCGTTCTACAACGTGCCGGTCTGGAAGGAAGTCCTGCGCCTGGTCCCGTGCACGAGCCTGGAAGCGGCGGCGTTCTACTTTTCGTTCGCGGTCCTGATGTGGTCGGCGTTTGCGTTGCTGCTGACGCTTTGTTCGTTCAGGCCGGTGTTCAAACCGTTGCTGACCCTGCTGTTTCCCGTATCCGCCGTGGTCGCGTACTTCATGGGCACGTATGGGGTGGCGATCGACAGCGTCATGGTCCAGAACCTGTTCGAGACAGACCTGCGCGAGGCGGGCGCTTTCGCCGGGCCCGGCCTGCTGGCCTATCTGGCGGTCCTGGGAGTCATGCCTGTGGTGCTGCTATGGACGGTGCGCATCGACTATACCGGGGGGATCAAGGGATTGCTCAGCCGGCTGATGGTGGCGGCGGCGTGCCTCGTGACCGGGGCGGCGATGCTGGCGGGATTCTACTCAACGTATGCGCCGCTGTTTCGCGAGCATCGCCAGGTCACGCAGATGATCAACCCGACGAACTACCTGTATGCGTTCGGCAAGTATGTCCGTCATCGCTGGGGGACGACGGCCCGCGTGGCGGCCGTGGCGCCGCTAGGCACGGACGCGCACCGGTCCCCGGTCGCCGCCCGTGCCCGCAAGGCGTTGGTGGTGTTCGTGCTGGGCGAGACTGCAAGGGCCGACCATTTCGGCTTGATCGGATACGGCCGCGATACCACGCCGGAGTTGTCCGGGCTCGGGGTGCTGGGCTACACCCGCGTCAGTTCGTGCGGTACCTCGACGGCGGTATCGGTGCCCTGCTTGTTCTCCGGTCTGGGGCGGGCGGGCTACACCGACGGTGCGGCCTGGAAGCGCGAAGGCCTGCTGGACGTATTGCAGCATGCCGGCATAGACGTGTACTGGCGCGAGAACAACAGCGACTGCAAAGGAACGTGCGTGAGGGTGGCCCACGACAGCGTCATGGACGATCCCGAGCGACCCTTTTGCGGTGCGCAGGGGTGCCTGGACGAGGCCTTGCTGGTCGGCCTGCAAGCCTATGTCGACGCGCATCCCGGCGATATCTTCATTGTGCTGCACACCATGGGCAGCCATGGTCCCGCTTACTACCAGCGGTATCCGCCGGCGTACGAGCGTTTCACGCCGGTCTGCCGTACCAACCGGTTGGATACGTGCACGCACGAATCGCTGGTCAACGCCTACGATAATACGATTGCCTACACCGACCACTTCCTGGCGCAGGTGGTGCTATGGCTGCAGCGGCAGGAGGCAACGCGCGACACCGCCATGGTGTACGTATCGGACCACGGCGAATCCCTGGGCGAAAACGGCATCTACCTGCATGCGGCGCCGTATGCATTCGCGCCGCGCGCGCAGACCCATGTGCCGATGCTGATATGGCTTGCGCAGGCGGCCGTGCGTGACTGGCGTCTCGACATGGCGTGCCTGGCTGCGGGCCGCGAGCAGGCCTACAGCCACGACAACCTGTTCCACACTTTTCTCGGGCTGTTCGACGTCCGGAGCGCCGTCTACCGGCAGGAGTTGGACGTTTTCGCACCTTGCCGGAAACCGCCCCCGGCATTGCAGGGCAGGAGCGGATCGTCCTAGAACACGCTATCGGCTACGTTGTGCTCCTCGATGACCGAGCGCACCGTGTGCCCCTTCGGCGGCCGAGCGAACGTGCATTCCTGGGTGGGCGGCATGGGGGAAGGCTTCCAATCGCTCAGGACTTCTCGCTTTAGCGTTAACACGCCTAGGGCAACTCCGCGGGATAACTGTCCAGCGCCAGCGAGATCTGGCGCCGGATATCCCAACCCGCCAGCGTCGATTGGACCGCGCCGTAGTAGACCCTGTTCTTGACCACGAACCGCAGTTCGTAGCGGCGGGTCATTCCCAGCCGCCGCCCAGGGCCAGGAACAACGCAACCTGGTCCGAGGCCAGTTGTCCTTGCGCGGCGGCCAGTGCGCTTTCAGCATTGGCCAGTGTCCTGTCGGCATCCAGTGCGGTCAGGAAATCGGTGCGGCCCACGCTGTATAGCTTGCGGGCCTGTTCGGCCGCCTCGCGGTTCCGGTCGCGCGCTGCGCGCAACGCAGCGCTGCGGTCCAGGTCGCGCGCGTACACCGCCAGGGCGCTGGACGTCTCTTGTAAAGCGTTGAGCACCGCCGCATCGAATCGCGCAAGGGCAGCCGCGCCGCTGGCCTCGGCCTGGGCAATGCGGCTGCGCGCCAGGCCGGTATTGGGCAGGCTCCACGAAATGAGCGGGCCCAGGCTCCAGCGGAAGGCGTTGGCGGCGCCGAATCGGGAAAGGGCCCCGGTGCTGCCGGCTGAAAGGCCTAGCGTGATGCTGGGATACAGGTCAGCCGTGGCTACGCCTATGCGCGCCGTGGCGGCAGCGAGCGCGCGTTCGGCCTGCCGGATATCGGGGCGGCGGCGCAAAAGCGCCGCGCCGTCGCCGGCCGGGACGGGCTCGTGCAAGGCAAGCGGCGTGTGGCAATCGGCCAATGAGGCAGGCAAGCTGCCCGGCACCTGGCCCGTCAGCACCGCCAGTCGATAGAGTGCGGTCGCGCGCTGGGCTTCGAGCGGCGGGAGCGCTGCGCGCAGCTGTTCGAGCTGGCCCTGCGCGCGGCTGACGTCAAGTGACGTGCCGCGACCCATGTCGGTGCGCTTGCGGGTAAGCGCCAAGAATTGTTCCTGCAAAGCGATCGATGCGCGGGCAACTTCCAACTGCCGTCCCGCCGAGCAGACCTGGGCATAGGAACGCACCGTATCGGCCGCCACGGTCACCCGGGCCAAGTCATAGGCGGCCTGCGCGGCTTGTGCGTCTGCGTTGGCCGCTTCGATCGCCCGTGCGATCTTGCCGAACAGGTCGACCTGGTAGGACACACTGGCGCCGGCGTCATAGCTGCCGGTGTCCGGCATCGCATCAGGAAGTCCCCGGGCGGCGGCCGAGGCGCGTCCGTATGCCGGCGCCGCACTTACCGAGGCGCCGGGACGCCGCGCCGAGTCAGCTTCGTCGAGCGCAGCGGCAGCGCGTTGCAGGTTGGCCGACGCGACGCGCAAGTCGGTATTGGCGGCAAAGGCTTGTGCGATGAGGCCGTCCAGCGCCGGGTCGTCGTAGAGCCGCCACCAACGCGGCGGCAGCGGGGAGGCCTGGGCGGCGTGGGCTTCCAGCCCCGCCAGGGGACCCTGGGCAGCCTGGAGCCGGACCGCGGCGTGTTCCGGGATCCGGTAGTCTGGCCCGACGGTCGAGCAGGCGGCCACCGCCCCCAGCACCGCCAGCGCCATGCAGCGTAGGGCAAAGGTTCTCATGGCATTCATCCCGCCGTCCGCTCTTGCCCACCCTGTTCGTGGACTTCCACCGTCGCGGTCTGTCCAGCCACGAGCCTGGTCGAGGACGGTAACCGGTCGATCGCGACCCGTACCGGGATACGCTGCGCCAGGCGTACCCAGTTGAACGTGGGATTGACATTGGGGAGCAGGTTGGACGCCGTGCTCCGGTCGCGGTCGGCGATGCCCTCGGCGAAGCTTTCCACATGCCCTTGCAGAGGTTCACCGCTTCCCATTAGCGATACGGTAACGGGATCGCCGACGTGGATGCGGGGCAGCTTGTTTTCCTCGAAATAGCCTTCGACATAGAAGGAATCCCGGTCGATCAGGGCCATGACGGCATGACCGGCCGTCACGTAGCTGCCTGCGCGCAGATCGAGGTTGGTGATGTAGCCGTTGACCGGCGACACCACGGTGCTGCGTGCGAGGTTGAGCTTGGCCAGGTCGAGATTGGCCAGCGCCTGGGCCAGCGACGCGCGCAACTGTTCGACGCGGGCCATGGACTGTTCACGGGTTTCCTGCGCCACCAGCTCGCCCAGCTCGCCGTTGCGGCGGACTTCGCGCGTGGCTTGGGCGAGCGCCGCGCGTTGCGACTGGACCGCGGCCTGGGCTTGGCGCAGCGCCAGCTCGTAGCGCGCCTTGTCGATCTCGAACAGCACCTGGCCCGCGCGCACGAGTTCGTTGTCGCGGACGCGAACCTGTGTGACTTGGCCCGTTACGTCGGGCGCAACTTGGATGACATAAGCCTTCACGCGGCCGTCACGGGTCCACGGCCGGACTTCGTAGCGTTGCCACAGCGTCCAGCCCGCGGCGATGGCGATGGCCAGCACCAGCATGGTCAATGCGAACCGGCCGACGGCCGGCAGGGATATCTTCTGAATCACGTTAGAACCCATCAGTAAACAAGAAGGACAGTCCTCCCAGCACGATCACGAACAGACAGGTGTCGAACAGCGGGGGATGCCATACCAGGCGATACAGGCCGGTCCGGGCCAGGACCCGGCCAAGCAGCCTCGTCACCGCGAGCGATGCGAGGGCCAGCACGAGCAGGGTAGGCACGTAGAGGCCATACAGATTGATTTCACCGAACATGGTCGGACTCCAGGTTCGAAGATGCGGGTTGGTAGTCGGCTGCATCGGGATAAAGATCCCGGCGGATGCCGCCCAGCGCAGCGACGGCGTCGCGCTGCTCGGGTGAAGGCGCCAGCGCACAAGCCGCACGCATGGTGGCGTCGAGGCGCTGGAGCAAAGGCGCGGCGGGACGCTGGGCCGGCCCCTTGCGGCTGTCGAAGAAACCGGAGAGGGACAGCAGCAGGGGGCGCAGGGGCAAGCCGTCGCGTTCCAGCCGCGGCTGGACCCGCAGCAATTGGGTCATGTTCAGTCCCAGCCGCAGGTCGGCCAGCGCATCCACGCCTTGCAAGCTGGTGTTGTCGCGCGCTGCCGCCAAGCGGGGCGCAAGCAGCGCGAGGCGGTCCAGCATGCGGGCGGAGATTTCCGTGACGGTGGCTTCCCGCACCGAACGGGCGCGGCCCAGCTGCGCCAGTTCCTGCCAATTCGCGCGCAGCAGCCGCGCGGCGCTATGGTCGGCACTGATGGTCCGGAACACGCGCGTGCTGACCGCGGCGGCGACGATACCTACGACCTGGGCGATCATGCTGTTGGCGAAGGAGACCAGATCCGCCGTCTGCGTATCGTGCAAGGCGAGGGCCGAGATGACGCCAAACAGGAAGGCCAGCGCGGGGCCCATCGTGGCCGGCCGCGCGATGAAGACGCCCAGCAGCATGAACAGCGGTGCAGTGGCCAGGACTAGCATCTCGAAACTGTGCACGGCGGGCAGTACCGCCAAGAGATAAAACGCCGAGCACGGTATCGAGAGCAGCGTGTACTTCAGGAAGACGCGGATCGCGGGGACCGGATTGTCCAGCGTTGCGAACAGGCAGCAAAAGACGGCAGCCATCAATGCCGAGCCCGAGCCGGCCTGCCAGCCGGAAGCGATCCAGAACAGGCAGCAGCCGAGGATGGCCACCGCGGCCGCGAACGCCGACAGCAGCGCCAGTCCCCGGTCGGTGTGCAGCACCCGGGGAGACAAGCCGGGTTGCTCACGTATCGATTCGGCCCGAGCGTCGTGCAGGCTGGCTTCGATATCTGCACGCAATGCGCGGGAGTCGGCGCATACGTTGATCAGCGCGCGCAGCCGCGAGCCGAGGCTCAGTTCGAGGATCTGCGGCCAGCTCATGGCTGCCGTAACTGCCGGCATATTCGCTTCGACGGTGCGAACCAGCGCGGCGACCTCTGCCGGGTCGCGTCGGCTCCCATCGCGTACCCAGGCGGCGACGTCCTGCATCGCGGTGCTCCAGCGCCGGGTCCAGGTGCCGGGCATTTTGCGCAGCACCTCCACGCGGTCTTCGATGGCCGAGAGCAGCGGCATCATGAGCGACAGGCGGTCCTGCACGGCGTGTATGGCGTTCGATGTCCAGCGCAGGTGCGAGGTGTCGAATGGCAGGTGGGTCGCCATCAGCCGCAAGTCGGTGATATCGGCAGCCAGCTTGCGGCGTTCCTGCCGTTGCGCGTCGGTCCTTCCCGCCAGCGCATCGGTGATCCATTGCTGCGCGTCGCCATAGGCGCGCTGAATGCGGGCCAACAGCACCGGACCGATGCCTTGCGGGAGGACCAGGCTGTGGACCAGCGTAGCGCAGGTGATGCCCAATATGATTTCCTCTACCCGGGCCAGGGAGGTATCGAAGATCTGGTCAGGCTGCGTGACCGTGGGAAATCCAATCAGCGCGGCGGTATACCCGGCCAGCATGAAGAGATACGACCGGGGTGTGCGGTCGAGCAGCGAGACGTACAGGCACAGGCCGACCCATAGCGCGAACGTCAGGGACAGTAGCTCGGGGGCGTTGGCCAGCAGCGGCACCGTAGCCAGCGCCATGGCGGATCCGAGCGTAGTGCCTGCTAGGCGGTAGACCGCCTTCGACCGCACCGCACCGGCTAGCGGACTGGCAACGATGTAGGCCGTCATCATGGCCCAAAACGGTCGCGGCAGGCCGATGCGCAGTGCCACGTAGAGGGCCAGCATCGCTCCCGCATAGCTTTTGAGCGAGAACAGGGCCTCGGAAACCGTAGGAGCTTTCATGACGATGACGCGGAGTCCGAGTCCTGTCCGAGTCGAACGATCGCCGATTGCAAGCTTTCGAGTACGCGCAGGCAGGCGTCGATGTCGCCTGCCGGCATCCCGGCAAACAACTTCCGCCGGAAAGGAATCAAGGCAGCCTCGATGCGGTCGGCGCATTCGCGCCCCGCGGCCGTCAGGTGGAGCGACTTGGCGCGGCGGTCGGTGGTGTCCTCGCGCCGTTCGACCAGCCCGAGTTCGATTACGCGGTCCAGCACGCGGACCACGGAGGACGGTTCGATGCCGAGCGCTTCGGCCACGGCCCCGGGCCGCGCGCCGTCGCCGAGCCGGCTGATCATGAGAACCGGCCATGCCGTCGCCTGCGACAGCCCGAAATCCGCGGCCATGTTGTCGGCGGCGGACTTGTAGGCGCGAGTGGCCTGGCCGAGCGACATGGTCAGCCGTGCGAGTTTTGCATCTAATTTTTCCATGCCAAATATTAGCATGGAAACTATTTTCTTGTGAATAAACTCCGTCCCACCCGTCCGTATCGGGTTGCATTGCGCGAGGGCCTTTTGCGCAGCACCCGCTTGTCGTTGCTGGTGGCCGCAGGACTGGCTGCGTTCTACAGGGGCCGGTGTGGAAGGAGATCCCGCGGCTGGCTCCATGCTCGAGCCTGGAAGCCGCGGTGTTCTACCTGTCGCCCGGCGTCCGTACGGACGTCTACCGGCAGGAGCTGGACGTTTTCGCACCTTGCCGGAAACCGGCGCCGGCATTGCAGGGCAGGAGTGGATCGTCCTAGAACACGCTCTCGGCTACGTTGTGCTCCTCGATGACCGAGCGCACCGTGTGCCCCTTCGGCGGCCGTGCGAACGTGCATTCCTGGGTGGGGGGCATGGCATGGCAACCTCCCAGCAGCGGGCAACGGCTGAACAGTTCGGCAACCCAGTCCACGAATACCCGCACCTTGGGCGAGAGGTGGCGGTTGTGGAGGTAGACCGCCGAGATGGGCATGGGCGAAGGCTTCCAATCGCTCAGGACTTCTCGCAATTGTCCCGATTCGAGATAAGGCTGCACCATGTAGCGCGCGGGCTGGATCAAGCCGAAGCCTTGCAGGCCGCATGCCACGTAGGCATCGGAGTCATTGACCGAGACGATGCCCTTGACCTTGACGTCGGTCGGGACCCCGTCGACGATGAAGTCGAAGTCTATGGTGCGTCCGGTGCGCGTGGAAAAGTAGTGCACCGCATGGTGCTGCGCCAAGTCCTCCAGCGTGCGCGGCTCGCCATAGGTTTCCAGGTAAGAGGGCGCGGCGCAGGTCAGGCTCTCGAAGGTCGCGATGCGCCGCGCCACCATCGAGGAATCCTGCAGTTCGCCGACCCGGATCGCGCAGTCCACCGCCTCCTGGACCAGGTCGACCGGGCGGTCGCCCATGCCGATGACCAGTTCGATGTCCGGATAGCGCTCGTGAAATTCGCATAGCGAGGGAATGAGGATGGAGCGCCCGATGGAGGCAGGGGTGTCTATCCGCAGCCGTCCCTTCGGGCCGCGCGATACGTCGCGGAACGAGGCTTCCGTTTCCTCCAGGTCCGCCAGCAGCCGCAGACAGCGCTCGTAGTACGAAGCACCGTCGGGCGTCAGGCTGATCTTGCGCGTGGTCCGGTTCAGCAGCCGGACCTGGAGCAGGCGCTCGAGATTCCGGATGGTGGTACTGACGGTGGCGCGCGGCAGTCCCAGGCTATCGGCGGCAAGGGTAAAACTGTTGGCTTCCACGACACGGGTGAAAACCTGCATGGCTTGGAATCGGTCCATGGAGACTCCTGGCAGCGGCAAGTGATTGTTCGTTTGAAACGAATAGTGTTTGTAAAAAAGCAGGATTTATCCCGCTCAAGATAACACTCAGAATCGGGCATCGCCATATTCCCCTATACGAGCCCGAGGTCTTTCATGTTTCGTTTTCGCAAACGCACGGTGGTGGTCGCGCTGGCCATCGCCGTGATCGGCACGGGTGGCCTTGCCGCCTCCCGTATGACTGCGCTGGCCGGACAAGAGGCGCCCGCGCCGGCGCCGCAGGCTGCCGTGGTCGACGTCGCGGAGGTCGTCAACCGCACCATCGTCGATTGGCAGGCCTATTCCGGCCGGCTGGAAGCGGTCGACCGGGTCGAGATCCGGCCCTTGGTATCCGGCACGTTGACCGCCGTGCATTTCAAGGACGGCGCCCTGGTCAAGAAGGGCGACCTGCTGTTTACCATCGATTCGCGGCCGTACGCCGCCGAAGTAGCGCGCATGCAGGCCCAGCTGGCAGCAGCGCAGGCGCGCGAGGCCTATACGGCCTCGGAGTTGGCGCGGGGCGAGCGACTGCTGGCCGATAACGCTATTGCGCGGCGCGATTTCGAGGAAAAACAGAACGCCGCCAGGGAAGCGTCGGCCAATCTGGCCGCGGCGCGGGCCGGCCTCGAGGCGGCGCGCCTGAACCTGGAGCACACCCGCATTACCGCCCCCGTCAGCGGGCGGATTTCACGCGCGCAGGTTACGGTCGGCAACGTCGTTGCTGCCGGCGCCGGCTCGGCGCCGCTCACGACGCTGGTCTCGACCGCGCGGATGTACGCGGCCTTCGATGTGGACGAACCGACCTATTTGAAGATCGCCCAGGCCAGCCGCGCCGGTTCCGGCACTATCCCGGTCCACCTCGGGCTGGCTGACGAGGAAGGATATCCGCGCCAGGGCGAACTCAGCTTCATCGACAACCGGCTCGACGTCGCATCGGGCACTATCCGCGTACGGGCAGTGTTCGACAACCCGGATGGACAACTGATCCCCGGTCTCTACGCGCGTGTGCAATTAGGCACGGGAAAGCCGCGCGAAGCGTTGCTGGTGGATGAGCGCGCCGTGGGCACGGACCAGGACAAGCGATTCGTGCTGGTGCTCGATGGCGCCAATCGCACGGCATATCGCGAAGTGCGGCTGGGCGCGACAACCGGGGGGCTGCGCGTGGTCGAGTCGGGGTTGAAGGCGGGTGAGCGCATCGTCGTCAACGGGTTGCAGCGGGTGCGCCCGGGCGAACCGGTCGAGGCGCGCCCGGTGCCCATGGCTGGATCGGCGAGTCAATTCACAGGCGAGGGGCCGTCAGCGGCGCCGGCGCGCCAGGCCCCCGCCGCACGGCCGGCCAAGCAAGTCTGAGACGGGCGCAAGCATGAACATCTCCAAGTTCTTTATAGACCGGCCTATTTTTGCCGGCGTGCTGTCCATTCTGGTCTTGCTGGCCGGCGTATTGGCCATGTTCCAGCTGCCCATTGCCGAGTACCCGGAAGTGGTGCCGCCTTCGGTAGTGGTCCGGGCGCAGTATCCGGGCGCCAATCCCAAGGTCATTGCCGAGACTGTTGCGTCGCCGCTGGAAGAGTCCATCAATGGCGTCGAAAGCATGCTGTATATGCAATCGCAGGCCAATAGCGATGGCAACCTGACGCTGACGGTCACCTTCCAGCTGGGCATGGACCCGGACAAGGCGCAGCAGCTGGTGCAGAACCGGGTCTCGCAGGCCTTGCCGCGGTTGCCCGAGGACGTGCAGCGCCTGGGCGTGACCACCATCAAGAGCTCGCCCACGCTCACTATGGTGACGCATCTGATCTCGCCGGACGACCGCTACGACATTACCTATCTGCGCAATTACGCCTTGCTCAACGTCAAGGATCGCCTGGCGCGCATCCCCGGCGTAGGGGAGGTCCAGCTGTGGGGGGCGGGCAACTACTCGATGCGGGTCTGGCTGGATCCGCAGAAAGTCGCGCAGCGCGGGTTGACGGCCTCCGACGTGGTCGCCGCCATTCGCGAGCAGAACGTCCAGGTAGCGGCCGGCGTGATCGGCGCATCGCCCAGCACGCCCGACGTATCGCTGCAGCTGTCGGTCAATGCTCAGGGACGCCTGCAGACGGAATCGGACTTCGCCAACATCGTGCTCAAGACTTCGCCGGACGGCGGCGTCACCCGGCTGTCGGACGTCGCCCGCGTGGAGCTGGCCGCCGCCGAGTATGGACTGCGCTCGCTGCTGGACAACAAGCCCGCGGTGGCGCTGGCCATCATGCAATCGCCCGGTGCCAATGCGCTGGCGGTGTCCGACCAGGTGCGGGCTGCCATGCGGGAGATGGCGCAGGATTTCCCGCCGTCGGTCGACTATCGCATCGTCTACGATCCGACGCAGTTCGTGCGCGCCAGCATCAAGGCGGTGGTGGCGACGCTGCTCGAAGCCGTTGCGCTCGTGGTCCTGGTCGTGATCGTATTCCTGCAGACCTGGCGCGCCTCCATCATTCCGTTGCTGGCGGTACCGGTATCCATCATCGGTACGTTCGCGCTTATGCTGGGCTTCGGCTATTCGATCAATGCCTTGTCGCTGTTCGGGATGGTGCTTGCCATCGGCATCGTAGTGGACGACGCCATCGTGGTCGTGGAGAACGTCGAGCGGAACATCGCCGCCGGACTGACGCCGCGCGAAGCAACCTATCGCGCCATGCGCGAGGTCAGCGGGCCGATTATCGCCATCGCGCTGACCTTGGTCGCGGTATTCGTTCCACTGGCGTTCATGACGGGCCTGACGGGCCAGTTCTACAAGCAGTTCGCGATGACCATCGCGATCTCGACCGTCATCTCCGCATTCAACTCGCTGACGCTGTCGCCGGCGCTCGCGGCGCTGCTGCTGCGCGGGCACGACGCGCAGCCCGATCGGCTTACGCGCGTGATGAACCGGTTGTTCGGGGGATTCTTCCGCCGTTTCAACCAGGTGTTCGGCAGCGCGTCGGAACGCTACGGGCGCAGCGTGGGCGGCGTCATTTCCCGCAAGGCGTCCGTCATGGCCGTCTACGGCGTGTTGCTGGCGCTGACGGCGGCTGTTTCCTACGTCGTGCCGGGCGGCTTCGTTCCCGCCCAGGACAAGCAGTATCTCGTCGCCTTCGCGCAACTGCCCAACGGCGCGTCGCTCGACCGTACGGAAGCAGTGATTCGCAGGATGGGCGATATCGCGCTCAAGCAGCCGGGCGTGGAAAGCGCCATTGCCTTTCCCGGCCTGTCGATCAACGGGTTTACCAACAGCTCGAGCGCGGGGATTGTCTTTGTCTCGCTCAAGGACTTCCACGAGCGCAGTAGCAAGGAGACCTCGGCCGATGCCATTGCCGCCGCGCTCAACCAGCAGTTCGCCCAGATCAAGGAGTCCTTCATAGGCGTATTCCCGCCGCCACCGGTCATGGGGCTGGGGACGCTGGGCGGCTTCAAGCTCCAGATCGAAGACCGCGCGGCGCTGGGCTATGCCGAACTGGACGCCGCGGCCCAGGCTTTCGTCGCAGCGGCGCAGAAGGCGCCGGAGCTGGGCCCGACGTTCAGCAGCTACCAGATCAACGTACCTCAGCTCGACGTACGGCTTGACCGGGTCAAGGCCAAGCAGCTGGGCGTCGCGGTCACGGATGTGTTCGATACCATGCAAATCTATCTGGGATCGCTATACGTCAATGACTTCAACCGCTTCGGGCGGGTCTACCAGGTCCGTGCCCAGGCCGATGCGCCGTTCCGCGCCCACGCCGACGACATCCTTGCGCTGAAGACCCGCAACGCTGCCGGCGAGATGGTCCCGCTGTCGTCGCTGGTGGATGTGCGTCCGACCTACGGGCCCGAGATGGTCGTGCGATACAACGGCTACACCGCAGCCGACATCAACGGAGGCCCGGCGCCGGGCTACTCGTCGGACCAGGCGCAGGCGGCCGCCGAGCGTATCGCGGCCGAGGTGTTGCCCCGCGGCATGAAGCTGGAATGGACGGACCTGACTTACCAGAAGATTCTTGCCGGCAATGCCGGTGTCTGGGTGTTCCCCATCAGCGTGCTGCTGGTCTTCCTGGTGCTGGCAGCCTTGTACGAGAGCCTGACCCTGCCGCTGGCCGTGATCCTGATCGTGCCGATGAGCATCCTGGCTGCGCTGACCGGCGTCTGGCTGACCGGTGGGGACAACAACATCTTTACCCAGATCGGCTTGATGGTGCTGGTCGGGCTTGCGTCCAAGAACGCCATTCTCATCGTCGAGTTCGCACGCGAGCTGGAACTGCAGGGCCGCACGCCGGTCCAGGCGGCCATCGAGGCAAGCCGCCTGCGCCTGCGCCCGATACTGATGACCTCAATCGCGTTCATCATGGGGGTGGTGCCGCTGGTGACCTCCACGGGCGCCGGCTCCGAAATGCGCCATGCCATGGGTGTGGCGGTGTTCTTCGGCATGCTGGGTGTGACGTTGTTCGGCCTATTCCTCACGCCGGTCTTCTATGTCTTGCTGCGGCTGGCAGGCGGGGCGCGCAAGCTGCATGCCGCCGCGCCTCACGAGGCGCCCATCGTGGCCTCGGCAGCCCACGCGGAGCGTTAACGGAATGGAACGAGAGAGTGACATGGAAATGCAATTTCGAAGCCTGGGCCTGGTCGGGGCTTGGCTGGCTGCGCTGGTACTTGCCGGATGCTCGGTGGCGCCGGCTTACGAAGCGCCGCAGGCCGACGTGCCGATGGCCTTCAAGGAAGCCGCCGACGGCAAGTGGAAAACCGCTGCGCCGGCAGAGGCCGCGCATAGGGGAAAGTGGTGGACGGTGTTCGGCGATCCGGTGCTCGATGAGTTGGAAGAGCGGGCAGGGCAGGCCAACCAGAACCTCAAGGCCGCCGTGGCACGGCTGGCCCAGGCGCGAGCCAGGTTGCGGGACGCCGAGGCCGGCCGCTATCCCGGCGTGACCGCGGGCGCCGGACCCACCCGCCAACGGCCCTCGCCGGCATCGCAGGGCCTGCCTGCGGATGCTTCGACCGACGCGTCGACGCTGTGGCGTGCGCAGGCCACGGTGTCCTATGAAGTGGATCTGTTCGGGCGCGTGGCGGCGAGCGTGCAGGCGGCGACGGCGCAAGCCGAGCAGAGCGAAGCCTTGCTGCGTTCGGTGCAGCTCTCCCTGCAGGCGGACGTGGCCCAGGCCTACTTCCTGGTACGAGAGCTGGACGCCGGCCAGGCGCTCTACGCGGGTACCGTGGAACTTCGCGAGCGCACCCTGGCACTGATACAGCGCCGCTACGACGAAGGCGACATCAGCGAGCTCGACCTGGCCCGCGCCCGGACCGAGCTGGCGTCGGCGCGGTCCGAAGCGCTGGATATCGCCCGTCAGCGCGCCGCAGCCGAGCATGCGCTGGCCATTCTATTGGGACAGGCGCCGGCCGGTTTCACGCTGCCGGCCCGTCCGCTCACCCGCGTGGCGGTATCGGTGCCGCCGGGCTTGCCCTCCGCGCTGCTGGAGCGGCGGCCGGATATCGCTGCGGCGGAGCGGGCGATGGCGGCCGCCAACGCCCGGGTCGGGGTGGCCCGGACGGCCTTCTTCCCCCGCCTGGAACTCACCGGTGCATTGGGCTATGAGTCGGCGCAACTCGGGGACTTGTTCAACTGGTCCAGCCGCACGTTTTTGTTCGGGCCGCTGGTAGGCACGATGCTGAGCCTGCCGATTTTCGACGGCGGGCGGCGCGAAGCCGGCCTGCAGGCCGCGCGCGCAGCCTATGAAGAGGAGGTGGCCGTCTATCGGCAGACCGTCCTGAACGCTTTCAAGGAAGTCGAGGACAATCTCTCAAACCTTCGTATCCTGGCCGACCAGTACCGGGCGCAGGACGAGGCCGTGGCCTCGGCTGCGCGCGCCGCGCGGCTGTCGCAAATCCAGTACCGCGAAGGCTCGGTGAGCTACCTGGACGTGATCGATGCCGACCGCAGCGTCCTGCAGCAACGGCGCGCCGCGACCCGGCTGGATGGCGAACTGGCACGATCGACGGTGAATCTGATCCGCGCGCTGGGAGGCGGGTGGGATGGCCCGGCTCCCACGGCTGTGTTGCGTACGGATCAACCTTCGTAACAAGCCGTCGCGCCGGATACGCCGGTGCGAGCCGTGACGGCTTTGCTGTACAGAACGCTTACATTGTTGCGTGCGTCGACGGTAGTACCGGCATGCAAGGCGCCTACACTGAATTGCGTGCCGGCCTCGCAGGGCGGGGCCTTTTGCGCAAAAGGAGTCAGGCATGAGTACTCACAGCAAGCACTATGCGTCCAGGCTCGCCATGGTTGCCCTGGGCGCCATTCTGTTGTCGTCCGCCCAGGCGGCCTCCGGCCCGGAAGCCGCCTATAAAGAAGAAGTGGCCCGCTGCAATAGCGGGAAATCGGGGCAGGACCGTGCTACTTGCATGCGCGAGGCGGGCGCGGCGTTGCAGGAGGCGCGCCGTGGCCGCACTGGCGGCGCGGCGGATGCTTCCGCCTATGAGCGCAACCGCACCCAGCGGTGCAATGCCTTGCCGGAAGCCGACCGGCCGGCGTGTATTGCACGGGTAGAGGGGCGAGGCACCGTTACCGGCAGCGTCGAGGGCGGCGGCCTGCTCAGGGAGTACCGGGAAGTGGTAACACCGGCTCCGGCATCCCCCGCGCGCCCGTCCGGCCCGTCCGGCCCCACGACCCCCGGAGCAGGTAGCAGCCCCGGAATGCGCTGAGCACTGTCCGGACCGACAGCCCGCCAGGGCTGCGGCCCGGCAATAGTCTCACCGGAATTATTCGGTAACACTTGGCGGCACGCGATCGACCCCCGTTATAAAATGCGGCGGTTTTGCATCGATCTTGGGGGCCACGTGCGTATCGCCATACTGGAAGACGACCCGGCACATGCCCGGATCATAGAAAAGTCGTTGGTCCAGGCCGGGCATGATTGCCAGCTGTTCGAAGACGGCAGGGTGATGCTGCGCGATCTCCATCGCGAGAGCTACGATATGTTCGTGCTCGACTGGCACGTGCCCCACATCGAAGGTCCGGAAATCCTCGGCTGGATACGCCGCCACCTCCCCCCCCACATGCCGGTGCTCTTCGTTACCAGCCGCGACGAGGAGCAGGACGTCGTCGACGGCCTGCAGGCCGGGGCCGACGACTACATGGCCAAGCCCATCCGCCCCTTCGAGCTGCAGGCACGGGTCGCGGCGCTGTTGCGCCGGGCCTACCCCGAATCGTCGCGCCCCGCCCAACCGGGGATAGGCATCTACGCCTTCGATCTCCATCGTCGGGAGGTCAGGTTCAAGGGCCAGCCGGTGGAGCTCAAGCCCAAGGAATACGAACTCGCCCTGTTCCTGTTCCGCAACCCGGGGCGGCTCCTGACCCACCAGCATCTGCTCGAGGAATTGTGGGGTACCAGCGTCATAGACACCCGTACCGTCACCACGCACATGTCGCAGTTGCGCCGCAAGCTCGACCTGCGGCCGCATAACGGCGTACGGCTCGTGCCGGTTTATGGCCTCGGCTACCGTTTCGAGGTCTTGGACGAGCCCCAAGCCGCGGACGCATCCTCCAACCATTCAATATGACTCCTTTCCGTAGCATGGGTGCGGGCATCCGCGCGTCCGCATGGACGCTCGCGGTTGCCGGCTGGTTGGCGGCGCCATTCGCGCACGCCCAGGATGCCGGTCCGCTGCGTCACCAGGTACGCGCCGGCGATACCTTGTATGACTTGGCACAGGCCTATCTTGAAGATCCTGGCCAATGGCCGGCGCTGGCGCGGGCCAACGGCAACCCGAATCCATACCGGCTGCAGCCCGGTTCCGTCATCCTGGTCCCCGACGACTTGCTCCGCCGTAAGCCAGGCGGTGCGCGCGTCGTGCACGTCTCGGGTGATGTCCGCTACACCACCCGCAGCGGGGCGACCGGGTCGCTCGAGCGGGACATGCGCTTGATCGATGGCGACCGCATTGCGACCGGCAGCGGCGGTTTTGTCACGCTGGAGATGGCCGACGGCTCCATCGTGCGCGTGGCTGGCGAGTCTGAGCTGGGCCTCGAGCGCTTGAAATACAGCGTGGTCAAGAAACGCGCCGAAACGTCGATGACGCTCGATAAGGGGAGGGTGGAGTCGCGCGTGGCGCCCCAAAGGCCTGCGGGCGGCCGCTTCGAGATCGATACCCCGTTGATGGCTGCAGGGGTGCGCGGCACCGAGTTCGGTGTTTCGGTTCAAGCAGGTGGCGCGGCGACCAGCGATGTCTTGCACGGCGAAGTCGAGCTGCGGGTCTTGCGATCGGGAGCAAGCTCCCGGGTACGGGCCGGCGTCGGCGGAGCGGTCACGGCGGAGGCCCCGGAGGCAACGCTGGCACCCTTGCCTGCCGCGCCGGATCTCTCCGGCGTGCAGCCCTTGCAGCAGCGTCCGGTCGTGGACCTGGCGTTTCCCCCGCTCGAGGGCGCGGTTGCCTATCGCGCTTTTATCTGGCCCCAGGGTACGGCCGAGCAGGTCGCGGACAACCTGGTAAGCCGCGAGCCGCGGGTGCGTTTCGCCGGACTGCAGGATGGCGCCTATCTGGTACGCGTCAGCGGGGTCGACGCGCGAGGGATAGAAGGGCACCCCACGATCAAGTCCATCGAGCTGGATGCCCGACCCGAGCCTCCTGTGACCCTCGCGCCGGAAGATGGCGGCCGGACCGACCGGCCCCACGTCCTGTTGCGCTGGGCCGAGGTCGGCGACGCCGTCGGCCATCGCCTTCAGGTCTCGCGCAACGAGGCATTCACGGATCCGATCATCGACGAGACGATGGGGCCCGAGACGTCACGGGAACTCCAGGGACTGGCCTCGGGAACGTATTACTGGCGGATCGCGACCATCGTCCGGGGCCGGGACGGCCAGCCGGATCCCGGCCCCTTCAGCGAAGCACGCCGGTTCATGGTACGGCTGCCGGTCGGGACGGGCCTGTCGGTCTACCAGGAAGACGAGAGCGTGACCTTGCGTTGGGACGGCGAGCCGGGCCAGGCATATCTCGTCCAGATCGCGCCGGATACGGGCTTTGCCCAGCTCGCGACGGAGTACCGGACGGAGCGGCGGCAATGGTCCCTGCGGGGTCTGCCGGCCGGCGAGTATTTCGTCCGCATACAAGCCACCGATACCGATGGGTTCGTGCGCGAGTTCACCTCTCCGCAGCGCTTCCGGATCAACCGTTTCGTTCGTAGCGGCACGGGTTCTCTGCGCACCGGCGACGGCCGGGAAGTGCACCTTCGATAGCGCATGGACACTCATCGGCCTCGCCCGCTGGTGCAGGGCGCCGCGGTGGCCGCCGGCTTGTGCCTGGCGGTCGTCCTTGGCTGGCAGAATGGCCTGGGCCGGTTGGACGCGGCTTTGTATGACCTGTTCAGCAGGTGGGGCGCGCCGACGCCGAGTCCGGAGATCGTGCTGGTCGCCATCGACGAACGGAGCCTGGCGCAGGTGGGGCGTTGGCCATGGAGCCGGGACCAGCAAATCGACCTGATCGAGCGTATTTCGGAACAGGCCCCGGCCGCTATCGGCATCGACCTGCTGCTGTCCGAGCCTTCTCCGGATCCGACTGTGGACCAGCGGATGGCCGAGGCCATCCAGCGCAGCGGCAACGTCGTGCTGCCGGTGTTCACCGCCCGGCTCGGACACCAGGAGATACAGGCCATGATGCCGGTACCTCCGCTGGCCCAGGCGGCCCGTGCCCTTGGCCACGTATCGATCGAACCGGACCCGGACGGCGTCGTGCGCAGCGTTTACCTGAAGGAGGGCAGCGGCACGCGCCATTGGGACCATTTCGGGCTGGTGCTGTTGCGTGTCGCCGGGGCCGCCATGCCGTCGCCTCTGCCGGGCAACCGGGCGCCGGAACCCGCAGGTGCGCCGCGTCCGGGAGTATGGTGGCGCACGGATTGGATCCAGATAGCCTATGCCGGGCCTGCCGGGACTTACCCGGCGATCTCCGCGGCCGACGTACTTGCAGGCCGCTTGCCCGATGGATTGCTGAAGGGGCGCATCGTGCTGGTCGGTTCGACCGCCGCCGGACTTGGAGACGTCTACCCGACGCCGTTGTCGGTGCACCAACGGTTTATGCCGGGTGTCGAAATCTCGGCCAACGTCGTGGATAACCTCGCCTCCGGCACCGCCCGCAGCATGGCGTCCCCGTGGATGGCCGCGGCGTTGACGCTGATCCTGGTGGGCGCAGTCCTGCCGGCGCTATGGCTATTGACGCCGGCCTGGGCGCTGGCGGCGTCGACCGCCGGTGTCGCGGCCGCGCTTGCGGTGAGCGGTGCGTTGCTGATAGGCGAGCGTCTCTGGTTTGCGCCCGGTGCTGCGGGCTTGTCCATCGTCCTGTTCTATCTCGCGTGGAATTGGCGGCGGCTCGAGCATGCGGCGAACTACCTGGTCGACGAGTTGAGGCGGCTGCGCCAGCATGGAGCGGTTCCCGCCGACGAGGGACAGGGGAGGCGAGGCGACCTGATCGATCGCCGCATTCGCGACTTGGCCCAGGCGACCGGGCGGCTGCGCGACATGCAGGCCTTCATGTCGTCGGTCATAGAAAGCCTGCCCGACGCGGCGCTGGCGGTGGCGGAGGATGGTCGCATCCTGCTCGCCAACGCGGCCGCCCAGCGCGATTTCGGGCAGGCGGGGGCCGAAGGGGCCAGCATGTCGCGCCTGCTGCGCCGGTTGACCTTGATCACGGGGGGGCCACTGGATTGGCCCATTCCGATCGCGCCGCACCAGTCCGTCGAGTGCCGCGATGCCGCCGGGCGGGCGTTCCTGTTCGAGTATGCGCGCTGCGCAGGATTGGGCGGGGCGGCGCCGGCGTGGATCGTCACGCTGGTGGAGATCACTGCCCTGCGCGACGCCGAGCGCAAGCGGGACCAGGCCTTGCGTTTCCTGTCGCACGATATCCGTTCGCCCCAGGGCGCCATCCTGGCCTTGCTCGATCTCTACCGAAGCGACCCCAGCGAACTGTCGCAGGAAGAGCTCCTGGAGCGTATACGGCGCTACGTGTTGCGCACGCAGGCCTTGGCGGAGTCGTTCGTCGAACTCGCCAAGGTGGGCACCGTTCCCCTGAGGGCCGAGCCCGTGGATGGCGTGGACCTCATGCTCGACGCCGCGGACGAATGCTGGAGCCTGGCGCAGGCGAAGGGCATCGAGCTTGCGACCGATCTGCCGGATGAGGGCGCCTTCATGGCCGGCGACCGCAGCCTGCTTACCCGTGCGCTGGTCAACCTCATCGGCAACGCCGTCAAGTACAGCCCGCCGCGCAGCCGTATTGATTGCCGCGTTTTCCTGGCCCAAGACCATTGGTGCATGGCGGTGCGCGACCGGGGCCGCGGTATCGCGCCGGAAGACCAAGGCCGCTTGTTCCAGGAATTTTCGCGCATCGGTACGCCCGGAGCCCCGGCCGTCGAACCCGGATTCGGTCTTGGGCTTGCCTTTTCCAAGGCCGTTGCGGAGCGGCACGGCGGGCGCATCGAGTGCGAAAGCGCGCCCGGGCGGGGCAGCGAATTCCGCATGTTCCTGCCTCTGGCCGCCGCCCATCTGCAACATGCCAGCGAAGAACAATGACAGCGACTTCCTCTTCCTCGTCCTCGCCATCGGGCTTGCAACTCTTGCCGCTGGTTGCGATCGTCTTCTCGGGCTTTCTTGCCGTGGGGCTGCCGCTTCCCGCGATGCCGCTGCATGTCAACGGGGTCCTCGGCTACAGCCCACTGGTCGTCGGCTGGGTCATCGGGCTGCAGCCGCTGGCAACCATTCTGACGCGAAAGTTCGCTGGTTCGTACGTCGATCGGCATGGTCCGAAACAGGCCGTGCTCGTGGGCTTGCCCATGGCTGCCGTGGCGGGATTGCTGTATGTGGTTTCAGCCTTGCTCACCCCGTCTTCCTTGTCGCTCGCGATACTCGTCCTGGGGCGGATTCTCATGGGGCCGGCGGAGAGCCTGTTCCTGACCGGCACCATGACCTGGGGAATCGGCCGCGTGGGACCGCATCGCACCGGCCTGGTCATGTCGTGGCAGGGGATCGCAATGTTCGCCGCCCTGGGCCTGGGCGCGCCGGCCGGCGTCGCGATCATGCAAGCCATGGACTTTCTCGCAGTCGGGCTGGCGACCATTGCGTTTCCGCTGGCCGGACTCGCCGTCGCCGCGTGCGTGCCGCCTGTACCCGTGCCTGGCGGAAGCCGGCCACAAGCGTCGTTCCTCCGCGTCATTGGCTTGATATGGCGGCAGGGCGCGGCTCTCTCGCTGGCCTCGGCGCCCTTTGCCGTGCTGACAGCCTTCGTCGTGCTGTACTTTGCAAACCGCGGATGGCATGGCGCCGGCCTGGCGATGACAGGCTTCGCCGCCGGCTACATACTGGTGCGGCTGTTCTTTGGCCGATTGCCGGACCAGCTCGGCGGGCGCAGGGTGGCCGCGGTTTCGCTGGTTATCGAAGCCTTGGGCCAGCTCCTGCTATGGATGGCGCCGACGCCTGCGTTTGCGTTGGCCGGCGCCACCCTTACCGGCGTAGGATTCTCGCTGGTTTTTCCGTCCATGGGCGTGGAGGCCATGCGGCGAGTGCCCCCCGAGAGCCGGGGGGTTGCGGTGGGCGGGTTCCTCGCCTTCGTGGATGTGACCTCGGCCGTGACGGGGCCGCTCGCAGGCCTGCTGATCGGCGCCTACGGCTACCCCGCGGCGTTCCTGGCAGGACTCGTCGCCTGCCTGGTGTCGTTTGCGGCCGTGGTCTTCGGGCTCGGCCCGGTTTACTCCAGGACTCGCGAGACTTCGTAGACCGCGGTCGTGCCGCTGACCTCGTGGCCGACGATCAACAAAGGCTGTTGCGTCGGCGACTGGTCCGCAGGCACGAATTTCAGTCCTTCGGGGCCCAGGTCTCCCATGGTGGACAGGTTGTCGTCCGAGGGTTCATCGGCCCAGTCCGCGCGGGTGTTGAAGTAGTCCACGAAAGCCGGGGCCAGCGGATCGGTAATGTCGTAGACCATCACGCCGCCCATGCGCTCGAGCCCGACGAAGGCGAAGGTCTTGCTGCCCATCACGCCGATTTCAACTCCCTCGGGTTCGGGCCCCTTGGCGTCGCTGCGGCTGTCGAGGGTGCCGGCTTCGTCGTGCCCGGAGTTGAAGTAATCCGCGCAGGGAATGTCGCGATCCGGTCCGAGCTTGCAATCGTCGCTGGCCAGCAGCCGTTCGAATTGGGCACCGGAATCCCAGACAAGCTGGCCGTTCTCGTCCCAGATAGAAAACGAGCGGCCGCCGTAGGCATACAAGTGGTCGTACATGACGCGGTCGCCGTTGGCGTCTTCCAACCCCTGCGCATTGAATCTGACAGGGTTGCCGAATGCGTCTTTGCGATAGCCCAGGGTCCACGAGATCTGCAGGCGGCCAAGGATGTCGTCATCGCGGCACGCGCCCGGATCGCCGGCGGTGGCGCCGCAGTAGGCGAAGGTTGCCGGATTCAGCAGCGCGCCGGCAGCCAGCGCGTCCAGCTGCGGCGGCAAGTCGTCACCGCGCCGGCGGGCGAAGCCGTTGGCGTGAACCAGGTGCTTGACGCGGAACTCCTCCACGAAGCCCTTGCTGGCATCGCCGGCCCAGTAGGCGTCGTTGTCTTCGCCCCATGCCCGGGCATCGCCTTCGTTGGCGGTGACGAGGTAGGTCTTGCCGCCGGCTGCGTAGGCGGCGATGGCGTCGGGCAAGTACATGCCTCGCACACCGGGGAACGCGCGGATGTCTATCTTGGCCGGCTCGTCGCTGGCATCGAGCGCATTGGCATCCTGCCCGTGATCCTTGTATCCCAGCGGCAGGATGTCCGTGACGGTCGCCGCCGCAATGTCGATACGCGCAAGCGCATTGTTTTCCTGGAGGGTCGCCCAGGCCGTCTTGCCGTCCGGTGCCACCGCAATGTACTCGGGCTCGAAATCCTGGGCGGCCGAGGCGTTGGGGCCGTAGATGCGCACGCCTTGTTCTCGCAACTGGGCTTCCTTGCCGTTCCAGGCCGAGAAGTCGGCGACCCGCGCCACGGGCGAGGCGGGATCGGAGATGTCGATGATGCTGATCGAGCCGACCGGGTCGGTCTGGTAGTCGTCGCTGGGTTCGCCCTCGTTGGCTACCAGCACGGTCTTGCCGTCGGGCGTGAAGGTCAGCATGTCGGGCAGGGCGCCCACGCCGACCTGGCCCAGCAGTGCCAGTGTGTCGGCCCGGTAGAACGCGGCATAGCCGGGAGCCGTCTTCTCGGCAGCCTGGATGGCGACGGCGACGATGCCATCGTGCACGGCGATGCTGTTGATCTCTGCATCGGCCGCGATGGCCGAGGCGTCGAGCGTGCCGATGTGCTTGGGGTTGGCCGGATCGTTCAAGTCCAGCACGTCTACCACGCCGTTGCGCGCATTGACGATGAATCCCCGTTTGCTGGCAGCGTCATAGGCAGGGATTTCCGCGGCGCTGACATTGAATTCCCCGGCAGAATAGCGGCCAAGCAGTTTCAGGCTGATGGTCTTGGGCGTCGGCTCTACCGCCGGCGGCGGGGCGGGGGGCGTCGAAGAAGACGGGCCATCGTCGCCGTCGCCCAGGCAGGCGGCCAAGGGCAGGACGAAGGCCAGGGCGCACAGGGCGCGCGCAAGACGTGTCCTGTGCAAAGACGGAAGGGCGGAAGTCATCGTGTCGTGGGACCTGGAGTGGACAAGCACCCGATCATGACGAGGTAACATGACAGTCATATGTAAGCAAAGGTACGGCGTACCGCCGGACCGGCGGGATGCGCCAGCCGCGGCCGCGCGCAGGGTAGAATGCGCCGGTCCTTCTTCTAATATTCATGTCCGAATCTCCCGACACCCTTCTGATGCGGCGGGCGCTGGCGCTGGCCGAGCAAGCCTGGCGCGAGGGCGAGGTACCGGTCGGCGCGGTGGTATGCGATGCGTCTGGCCGCATCATCGGTGAAGGTGCCAACCGGCCCATAGGCAGCCGCGATCCCACGGCCCATGCGGAAATCCAGGCGCTCAGGGCGGCCTGCCTGCACGCCGGCAACTATCGCCTGCCCGGGGCGACCCTTTATGTCACGCTGGAGCCTTGCGCCATGTGCATGGGGGCCATGCTGCACGCCCGTCTCGCACGCGTGGTGTATGGCGCCGCCGATCCCAAGACCGGCGCCTGCGGCGGGGTAGTCGACCTGCCTGCGCTGCCTGCGCTGAACCACCAGACGCGGGTCGAAGGCGGTGTATTGGGCGACGAGTGCGGCGAACTGCTGCGGGCATTCTTTCGTCAGAAACGCGAGGCGGCGCGCAATGTGCGGCCTCTTTCTCCCGAGTCTCCATGAATCGACGCCGTATTACTCCTGCCGCAGCCCCCATCCACGAACATGCCGACGCCATGCCACCCCTGGGAGGCCGTCCGGGCGTTTATCTGGTGTCCCCATCGGGCGCCGTGCCCGAGCCCGACGCCATCGCGCGGGCGCGCGCCAACCTCAAGGCGCTAGGATTCCCCGCGGTGCTCGATCGCAGTGCGCTATTGCGCCACGAGCGCTTCGCCGGAACCGACGAGCAGCGGCTGGCAGCGCTCGACCGGGCCGTTGCACACAAGCATCCCATCGTCATGGCGACCCGAGGCGGTTATGGGCTCTCGCGGCTATTGCCGCGCATCGACTGGCGCGCGATGGCCGACAGCGGCAAGCGCTTCGTGGGTCACAGTGATTTCACCTTTTTCCAGCTTGCCTTGCTAGCCAAGACCGGTGCCGTCAGCTATGCGGGCCCCATGGCAGCCTTCGATTTCGGCGGCAAGCGCGTGGACGACCTGACGTCTGCCTTGTTTGCCGAAACCATGCGGGGCGAGCTCGAGATCCTGAGCTTCGAATCAGCCGACGCCGACGCGGTCGATTGCCGTGGGGTCCTGTGGGGCGGCAACCTGGCGGTGCTGGTGTCCCTGCTAGGTACGCCGTATTTCCCCCGGACGCGCGGCATCCTGTTCCTGGAGGATGTCAACGAGCATCCGTACCGGGTGGAACGCATGCTGGTGCAGCTGGCCCAGGCGGGGGTGCTGGCCAGGCAGAAGGCCATCGTGCTGGGCGCATTTACCGATTACAAGCTGACGTCCCATGACGACGGCTACGACTTGGCGTCTGTCGTGGCCTGGCTTCGGCGTGAAGTAAAGGTGCCTATCGTACCGGGGCTGCCTTTCGGCCATGTAAGGACCAAGGCCACGCTGCCGGTGGGAGCGCGGGTAGGCCTGGCCACGGAAGATGGCATGGCCTACCTGGTTCTGGCAGAGCATTCCCACTCCCACTAATAGGGGGGCATACGCTACGGGCGCGTGCCGGCGTCTCCTGCCGGCGGTTCGTCGTTCCCGGGATCGTCGTCGGCGCTTTCGGTCCTGTCGCTGATGTCGTCGCGCTCGAAGCTGACGGGCCGGTCCTTCGGGCCTTCACCGCGCATGGGTACGTCACCGGAAGTCCGCCTGTGACGGTACAGGGCCGCCCGAGCCAGCATAAGGGTAGTAGCGGGTACGGTCAGCGTCAGCAGCGCGGCAATCAATAGCTCGTGCAGGGCCGCTCCCTCGGCAGTCATGCTGAAGTACAGCATCGAAGCCAGCAGAATGAACACCATGCCCATGGTTGCGCCCAGCGTCGGGCCGTGCATGCGCTGATAGAAATCCGGGAACCGCCACAATCCCAGGCAGCCGACGAGTGTCAGCAGGCCGCCCGCGACCAGCAGCAACGAGACCAGGATCTCGGCCCACAAGGGAAGGATCATGCCGTTCGTCATTCGATCACCTCGCCGCGCAGCAGGAACTTTGCCAGGGCGACCGAGCTGACGAAGCCGAGCAGCGCAATGGTGATGGCCGCCTCGAAGTACTCGGTGCTGCCAAAACGTATGCCCAGCACCAGCAGCATGAGCATGGCGCTGATGTACATCGTGTCCAGGGCCAGGACGCGGTCCTGTGCCGCGGGCCCCTTGAGCAGGCGCAAGGTAGCCAGCAGCATGGCGGCCGCAATGCACAGCAGCGAGAACAGGCTGGCCCATCCAAACAGCGGCGTCATTGGAAAATCTCCATCAGCGGTTTCTCGTAGCGGTTCTTGATGGTGTCGATCCAGTACTGCTCGTCGTCCAGGTCCAGCACGTGGATGGTGATCGAGCTGCGGTCGTCGGCAAGTTCGACGCACACCGTGCCCGGAATGGCGGTCAGGATGATCGCGAGCGTGGCCACGCCGTGCGGGTCTTGCAGCGCAAGGGGCAGCCGGATGAAGCCCGAGTTGTCGCGCCGCTCCCGGGAGGCCAGGATGACGCGCGCCACGTCGATGTTGGACCGGATGCTGTCCACCAGGACGATGCCCAGCAGCCGCAAGGCCGTGCCGGGGCGGCGCAGGCGCGCCTGCACCGGGCGCAGGGATGCGGTCCAGAGCGGCAGTGCGATGGCCAAGGCCGCGCCCAGCAGTATGTGGCCGGGCGAGACGGACTGGTTCAGCAGCAGCCACATCGCCAGCAGGAATACCGAGATGAGCGGCCAGGGGACGAGACGTTTGATCATGGCGCGGGTCCTCGGCGATGATCGACCTGGCGGGCGGCCAGGACACTGCGCACGTAGGCTTCCGGCTGATGCAGCGCGCGCGCCGTTTCATTGAAATAGCGCATGGCGGGCTGGGCTTGCACCATCAGCACGATGCCAAGCACCAGCCAGGCAGTGACCGGAAAAACTTCGATGACCCGCAAGCGGGGCGGGGCGCGGTCGGTCGGAACCCAGAATGCGCGTATACCGATGCGGGTGAGCGAAACCACGGTCGTCAGCCCGGAGGCAATCAGCAGCGCGAGCAGCACCCAGGCAAGCGCGGGCTCCGGACTGCCGATCTCCGGTGTCAGGCCGTCGGGATTCAGGATGGTCGTCAGCAGCGCGAACTTGGCCACGAAGCCGGAGAGCGGCGGCAATCCCGAGAGGACCAGCGCGCAACCGATGAAAGCCAGTCCCAGAAAAGCCATGGCCGCCGGAATGGCCACGCCTACTTCGGTGCTGCGCATTTCCTCTTCCGAGTTGGTGCTCCGGTCGAGCCCGAATGCCTCCAGCGTCACGGCCAGCAGGTCGGCGCCGAACGTGCGGCTGCGATCCATCAGTTCCTGCAACAGGAAGAAAGCCCCCAGTGCGAGGGTGGAGCTGACCAGATAGAAAAGCGCGGCCGCCGTCACGCTTTCCCGGCCAAAGCCTATGGCCGAGAGCAAGGTGCCTGAAGAGATGATGACGGCGAAGCCGGCTAGCCGGCCGGTATTCTGCGATGCCAGCATGCCCAGCGTGCCGAACACCAGCGTGGCCAGGCCGGTGTAAAGAATCCATGGCTGCACGAACCCGCTGGAGGCCCCGGCGTTGGCGCCGAACATCAGCAGCGATAGCCGTAGGATGATGTACACCCCGACCTTGGTCATGATGGCAAACAGCGAGGCTGCCGGCGGGCTGGCCGCGGCGTAGGAAGGGGGGAGCCAGAAGTTGAGCGGCCAGGCCCCGGCCTTGATCAGGAAGGCCACGCCGAGAATGGCCGCGCCGGCCTCCATCAGCATCCGGTCCGCGTCGCCGACCTGGCCGATCCGCACCGCGACGTCGGCCATGTTGAGCGAACCCGTTACGCCGTAGATCAGGGCCACGCCGATCAGGAACAGCGACGATCCAGCCAGGTTTACCGCGATGTAATGCAGCCCGACCTTCACGCGTTGCGGTCCGGAGCCATGCAGCAACAAGCCGTAGGAAGCCGCCAGCAGAATCTCGAAGAACACGAAGAGGTTGAAAAGATCGGCCGTGAGGAACGCGCCGTTCAGGCCCATCAACTGAAGCTGGAACAAGGGGTGGAAATGCACCCCGGCGCGGTGCCAGCGCGCCAGTGAATACAGCAAGGCTCCAAGCGCCATGATGGCCGTGAGCAGCAACATGACGGCCGAGAGGCGGTCCAGTGCCAGAGATATGCCGAAGGGCGCGGGCCAATTGGCCGCGAGATAGACCGCAACCTGTACCTGCCCGGCGGCGGCCTGCCGCAGCAGCATGATAGCCACCGCGAGCAGGACGAAGGTGGCCAGGACGTTGACGATGGCCTTCAGGGTTGCCCGGCCTTCGCCGAGCAGCAGCATGACCCCGGCTACCAGCATGGGCAGCACGATGGGGACGATCATGAGGTGGTCGTGCCAGGAAAGCATCAGTCTTCTCCCTCCCGGCCGTCGACGTGGTCGGTGCCGCTGAAACCACGCGAGGCGAGCAGGACCACGAGGAAAAGCGCCGTCATCGCAAAACCGATCACGATGGCGGTCAGGACCAGCGCCTGGGGCAGAGGATCGGCGTATTCCGCGATCTCGCTGGCGCGGCTGGCCCGCAGGATGGGGAGCTGGTCTACCGAGAGTCTGCCCATGGAGAAGATGAAAAGATTGACTGCGTACGACAACAGCGAAATACCCATGATGACCTGGAAGGTCCGTGGCCGTAGCAGCAGCCAGATGCCGGATCCTCCCAACACGCCGATGGCCAGGGAAATGATCAGTTCCATCGCGCGCCTCCTTTGGAAAGGTCGGCCTCGGTCTGGTGGAGGGTCCGGTGGCTGCGGATGGATTGATGGCCTAGGGCCGTGAGGATCAACATCGTGGCTCCCACGACCAGGGTGAACACGCCAAGATCGAAGAGAAAGGCGCTGGGCAGATGGATCTCGCCCAGCAGTGGCAAATTCACGTGCGCGGTATGGGAAGTCAGGAACGGATAGCCGAACATCCAGGCTCCCATTCCCGTCAGTACCGCGAACAACAAGCCCAGACCGATCCAACGTTGAGGGTGAAGACGCATCTTGGATTCGACCCAGGCGGTGCCGCCGACCATGTATTGCAGAATGAAGGCCACCGATAGCGTGAGGCCGGCAGCGAAGCCGCCTCCGGGAAGATTGTGTCCGCGCAGGAACAGGAAAGCGGCGAACAGGGCAATGATGGGCAGCGCAAGGCGGATGATCACCGAGGGCAGCAGCATGTAGCCGACAGCCGGATCATCGCCAGCGCCGGCCGCGGCATCGGTCTTGCCCTGGTCGATCTGCTGGTGCGGCAGCGGAATGCTTTCGGGGGCGGGCCGGAACCGGCGCAGCAGGGCATAGACCGTCAGCGCGACAATGCCCAGCACGCAGATCTCGCCCAGCGTGTCGAAGCCGCGGAAGTCCACCAGCAGGACGTTGACGACGTTGGTGCCTCCGCCCTCGGTCAGGGCGCGCTCCAGGAAATAGTTTGAGATGGTATCCGGATACGGGCGGGTCAATACCGCGTAGGCGAGCAAGGCCATACCGGCCCCACCCGCCACGGCGATCGCGAGATCGCGCGCCCGGTGCAGCCATGCCCGGGCCGGCACGCGTATGCCGAGCTCGGCGGGTTCCTTGCGGCGCGGCAGCCAGCGCAAGCCGAGCAGCAGCAGGATGGTGGTGACGACTTCCACCAGCAGCTGGGTCAGCGCCAGGTCCGGTGCCGAGAACCAGACGAAGGTGATGCACGTGATCAGCCCGGCGCCGCCCATCATGATGAGCGACGCCAGCCGGTGGTACTTCGCCTGGTAGGCGGTGCCGATGGCACAGGCAACGCCGATGAGCCAGAGGAGGGCGAAAGTGGGGTCCACTGCCGATGCCTGGGCGGCGGGAAGCAGGACGGGCCTGCCGTACAGCGTGACTCCCGCCACCAGAATGGCGAACGACACGATACCCAGCAATTGCAGCTGGAGACCCCGCGCGCCCAGGCTGTTGGTGAGCCGATCCGCCAGCCAGGTCGTGAAGGACATGAAGCGCTCGAACGCGCGCTTGCCATTGAACTTGTAGAACAGCGGCAGGCGTTCGACCGTGCTGAGACGCAAGGTCTTTTGCAGGATCATGTAGAGCGCCGACCCGCCGAGCAGCGCCACCAGGCTCATGACCAGCGGGAGGTTGAACCCGTGCCAGATTGCCAGGCTATAGGAAGGCACGGCTTCGCCCAGGATGGCACGCACGGCGGTGGCCAGGAAGGGGGCGATGGTATAGCCGGGCAGCACCCCCACGGCCAGGCACAGGAAGGCCAGGACCTCGGCGGGAAAGCGCATCCATCGCGGCGCCTCGTGGGGCGTGCGGGGCAGGTCGTGGGGCGGAGGGCCGAAGAAGACATCGTGCAGGAAACGCCAGGAATAGGCGACGCTGAACGCGCCCGCCACGGTTGCCGCGATGGGCAGGGCGTGGCTCATGCCGACGGCATTGCCCACGACTACCGCTTCGGTAAAGAACATTTCCTTGGAAATGAAGCCGTTGAGCAGCGGCACGCCCGCCATGGCGGCGCCGGCCACCATGGCCAGGGTCGCGGTAATGGGCATGACGCGGGCCAGGCCGCTCAGCCGCCGGATCTCCCGCGTGCCGCACTCGTGGTCGATGATGCCGGCGGCCATGAACAGCGATGCCTTGAAGGTGGCATGGTTCATGATGTGGAACACCGCAGCCACCAGCGCCAGCGGACTGCCCAGCCCGAGCAGCAGCGTGATGAGGCCCAGGTGGCTGATGGTGGAATAGGCCAGGAGGCCCTTGAGGTCCTGCTGGAAAATGGCCGTGTATGCGCCCAGCAGGAGCGTGCACAGGCCGGCGCCGCCGATGATCCAGAACCACTCTTCGGTCCCTGCCAGTACCGGCCAGAGGCGGGCGAGCAGGAAGACCCCGGCTTTGACCATGGTGGCCGAATGCAGGTAGGCGGATACCGGAGTCGGGGCCGCCATGGCGTGGGGCAACCAGAAATGGAAAGGGAATTGGGCGCTCTTGGTCAGCGCGCCCAGCGCGATCAGCACCAGCGCGACGGTGTAGACCGGATGCGAGCGGATCAGGTCGCCCGAGGCCAGTACGGCATCGAGGTCATAGCTGCCCACGATGTGGCCCAGCACCAGGATGCCGGCGAACAGGCAAAGGCCGCCGGCACTGGTAACGGTGAGGGCCATGCGGGCGCCGCGCCGGGCGTCCGGCCTATGATGCCAATAGCCGATCAGCAGGAAGGAAACCAGGCTGGTCAGCTCCCAGAACAGCGCGAGCTGGATCAGGTTGCCGGACATGACCACGCCCAGCATGGCCCCCATGAAGGCCAGGAAGAACGAGAAAAAACGCGGGACCGGATCCTCGGGCGACATGTAGTAGCGTGCGTAGAGCACGACCAGCAGTCCGATGCCGGTAATCATCAAGACGAAGATCCAGGCCAGCCCGTCCATGCGCAGGACGAAGTCCAGGCCTAGCGAGGGAAGCCAGGGAATCTCGTAGCGGATGACCTTGCCGTACGAGACTTCGGGATAGAGCAGCGCAGCCTGTACTGTTCCCGCCAAAGCGACCAAACCGGCAAGCCAAGCCTCCCGGTTGCGTGCATTGGCAGGCAGCAAGGCTGCCAATACACTGCCGGCGAAAGGAAGCAGGAGCAGGGTCAGCAAGGACATAAGTGGCGGTCACTCTCTCTTATTGATAAGTATTGATGCCCCCGGGCTGCAAAGCGAAGGGGCCCCGGCCACGTCCGGCGCACGTGGCGCCGTCCCCGCTGGGCGGCGTCGTCCGGAGTGTGTGCCTGGGGGCGAGCCGCGTGCCGGCCGCAGTACCGGCTGTGCGATTCGCCGCCCAATGGTAGCAAACCGGAAGCGGCCCGATGGGCCGCGGCGCGCGGTGTCGAGCACCCGCAGGCAATTGTGTAAATATCCGGGTCAACCCGGATTATGCCTGTTACAATAGCAGGTTGATCTTTGCGCCCTGTTTGCGCTTTTGTCGCCGGGCGCCTTTCCCATCCCTTGCGAGTTTTTTGCCGTCGTGATTTCCACTGCCAACCTCACCATCCAGTTCGGCCCCAAGCCTCTCTTCGAGAACGTGTCGGTCAAGTTCGGCGAGGGCAATCGCTACGGCCTGATTGGCGCCAATGGCAGCGGCAAATCGACCCTGATGAAGATCATCGGCGGCGATCTCGAGCCCTCCGCGGGCAACGTCTCGCTCGAGCCGAATACGCGCCTGGGCAAGCTGCGCCAGGACCAGTTCGCCTACGAAGACATGCGGGTGCTGGATGTGGTGCTGATGGGGCATGCCGAAATGTGGCAGGCCATGACCGAGCGCGACGCCATCTACGCCAACCCTGAGGCGACCGACGAAGACTACATGCGCGCCGCCGACCTGGAGGCCAAATTCGCCGAGTACGACGGCTACACGGCCGAGGCGCGCGCCGGGGAGCTCCTGCTGGGGCTGGAAATCCCGGTCGAGCAGCACCAGCTCCCCATGCGCGAGATCGCGCCTGGCTGGAAGCTGCGCGTGCTGCTGGCGCAGGCGCTGTTCTCGAATCCCGACGTGCTGCTGCTGGACGAGCCCACCAACAACCTGGACATCAACACGATCCGCTGGCTCGAGACGGTGCTCAACCAGTATCAGTCGACCATGATCATCATCAGCCATGACCGGCACTTCCTGAACCAGGTCTGTACCCACATGGCCGACCTGGACTACGGCGAGGTACGGATCTATCCCGGCAACTACGACGACTACATGCTGGCGTCGGCGCAGGCGCGGGAACGGCTGCTCAGCTCCAACGCCAAGGCCAAGGAGCGCATTACCGAACTGCAGGATTTCGTGCGGCGGTTCTCGGCCAACAAGTCCAAGGCGCGCCAGGCGACCTCGCGCCTGAAGCAGATCGACAAGCTCAAGGCCGACACGGTCGAGGTCAAACCCTCTTCGCGCCAGAATCCGTACATACGCTTCGAGCCGGCCAAGGTCATGCACCGCCAGGCGGTCGAGATCGAAGGCGTTTCCAAGGCCTACGACAAGCCCGTCATCCCGAGCTATTCCGCCATGGTCGAAGCGGGCGAGAAGATCGCCATCATCGGCGCCAACGGCGTGGGCAAGACCACCTTGCTGCGCATGCTGGCAGGCGACCTCGCGCCCGACCGCGGCACGATCAAGTGGTCCGACAACGCCAATCTCGGCTACATGGCCCAGGACGTCTCGGACAACTTCCAGTCCGACGACACCGTCTTCGACTGGATGAGCCAATGGCGCCAGCCCGGGGACGACGACCAGGCGATCCGGTCGGTACTCGGCCGCCTGCTGTTCTCGAGCGACGACATCGGCAAGGCTGTCCGAGTGCTGTCGGGCGGCGAGAAGAACCGGATGATGTTCGGCAAGCTGATGCTCAGCAAGCACAACGTGCTGCTGCTCGACGAACCCACGAACCACCTGGACATGGAATCGATCGAATCGCTCCAGCTGGCGCTCGAAAAGTTCCAGGGCACGCTGTTCTTCGTGTCGCATGACCGGGAGTTCGTGTCCGGCCTGGCCAGCCGCATCATCGAGATCCTGCCTAGCGGCGAGCTCATCGACTACAAGGGTACCTACGACGAGTACCTGGCCTCGCGCGGTATCGAGAACTGATCGGCGCAACACGGCACGAAGCTTGCTTCGTCTGCTTCGAGACCGGCGGATTGCTTCCTACCGCCAGGAAGAAGAGACGATGCCAGAAACTTTGTATATCGCCATGATTGCCGTGCAGGCGGCCGCTGCCGACCGTCTGGTCCCCTGGGCTTCGATGCAGCAATGCGGTGCGGTTCCCCGGTGTGCGCCCAACATGGGGGCGGCCCGTCCATCCCGTCACGCAGCAGCCTAGCCCATGCGCATCAAAGTCCTGCTCTTTGGGTCGCCGGGCCACGGCAGTTTCAACCTGTGCGGCCTGGCAGGCGCGGAAATCGCGCAACGCGCCGGGCAGCAAGTGGAGCTGATCTGGATCGAATCGGCCGGTCCCGCCATACGGGCCGCTCGCCTGATCGACATCTGCCACCGCGGTGCGGATCTCGTCATCGCCTACGGCAGCCAGGGTGATTATCCGGTGGCCATGGCCGCCGTGCGCTTCCCCCATATCCATTTCATCGTCGTCCAAGGCTCGCATCTATCCGAGAACACGGCGGTCTACGGCGTCCTGCAGGAACAATCGGCTTTCCTGGCCGGCGTGCTGGCCGCAGCCGAGTCCCGCACCGGGGGCCTGGGGCACTTGGCAGGCGTCAAGAGCGAGGCGGCCCTTCGTACGCGTGCTGCCTATGTGGACGGCGCCATGCGCCATGCGCCGGGCATGGGCATGATGACCTCGTTCTGCGGCAGCCAGGACGATGAGGAAGTCGCTTTTGAAACCTGCGAAGCCATGGCCAAGAGAGGCGTAGACGTCATATTCGCCCCCATCGAGGGCGGACGACCAGGCGCGGTGCGGGCCTGCCGGAAATTCCGGCTGCGGCAGATCGGCTCCATCCTGGACTGGACCGAAAACGATCCGCGGCTCTTCCTCGGCTCGGCCGTAGCGGACGCGGGGCGGTGCATTGACGCGGCGATCAAAGACTATCTGGCCGGCAATGTGCGATTCGGCGAACGGACCCTTTTTGGTGTGGAACGCCCTGAATACGTGAGATTGGCAATGAGCCCGGCCGTCGGCGCCGGTGCGCGGCAAGCGGTCGATGAATGGAGCCATGCGCTCGCGCGCGGCGAGGTGGTCTTGAGTGAGACCTACACCGGGCGCGAGTTCGAATTGAGCGGCCTGCTCAGCCGTCTGTAGCGAGGGTAGGCCGCGAGAACGGCCCGTCCCCTCAAGCCGCGCGCGGCTTGACTCGCGCAGAAGCCTGCTTGGCCTTGGCCCGTGCTTCATCGACGCTAGCCCCGACGGCCAGCGCGACGCCCATGCGGCGTTTGACGAAGGACTCCGGCTTGCCGAACAGGCGAAGGTCGGTGCCGGGCTCGGCCAATGCGTCCGCGACGCCGTCGAAGGCAACGGCGCCTGCTTCGATGCCGCCATAAATGACGCTGCTTGCCCCGGGCTGGCGCAGCGATGTGTCCACCGGCAGGCCGAGGAAGGCGCGGGCGTGCAACTCGAATTCGTTCTGCGCCTGGGTGATCATGGTGACCATGCCCGTGTCGTGCGGCCGGGGGCTGACTTCGGAGAACCAGACTTCTTCGCCCGCTACGAACAGCTCGACGCCGAAGATGCCGTAGGCGCCCAGTTCGCCCGTTACCCGGCGCGCTATGTCGCGCGCCCGGTCCAGCGCCTTGGGAGCCATGGGGTGCGGTTGCCAGCTTTCGACGTAGTCCCCGTCCACCTGCACGTGGCCGATAGGCTCGCAGAAGTCCGTGCGGTCTTGTCCGTCCGGTCCACGCGACCGTACGGTAAGCAGCGTGATTTCATAATCGAAGCGCACGAAACCCTCGACGATGACGCGGCCTCCGCCGACGCGGCCGCCTTCCTGGGCGTAGCGCCAGGCATGCTCCAGGTCCTGCGGACCGTCGAGCTTCGATTGCCCCTTGCCGGAGGACGACATGACCGGCTTGACGATGCATGGATAACCGATGTGGCCGTCGATGGCCGCACGCAGTTCATCGAGGCTGGAAGCGAAACGATAGGGCGAGGTGGGAAGCCCCAGTTTTTCGGCCGCGAGCCGGCGTATGCCTTCCCGGTTCATGGTCAACTGGGCCGCGCGGGCGGTTGGCGTGACACGGGCCGTGCCGGCCGCTTCCAGCTCGACCAGCAGGTCGGTGGCGATGGCTTCGATCTCGGGGACGATGATGTGGGGCTTTTCCGCCTCGATGACGGCTTTGAGCGCTTCCCGGTCCGTCATGGAAACGGTATGCGATCGGTGGGCCACCTGCTGTCCCGGCGCGTTCGCATAGCGGTCTACCGCGATGACTTCGACGCCCAGGCGCTGCAAGGCAATGATGACTTCCTTGCCGAGTTCGCCCGCGCCGAGCAGCATGACGCGAACGCCGGCCGGGCCGAGCGGGGTGCCGAGGGTGGGAAACGGATGGGCAGTCATCAGAGGTCGTCCGGAAGCGCAAAAACAGAAATGTAGCGCGAACCGGCCGACTCTGCGCTAGCAGCCTGGACGGCCGGGCGGCGTGTGCGCCAGCACGCCGCCCTCCGGCAGTGGGCGCACCACTTGTTCGTATACCGAAAGCCAGCCGCGAACCCGCCCGGCGGAGGGAGGAACGAAGTCGGCGCGCCGCCGGGCCAGTTCCTCGTCCGGCACGTCCAGGGCGACCGTGCGGGCATCGATGTCTATAGAAATGGCGTCGCCGTCCCGCACCAGTCCCAGGGGGCCTCCCGCCGCAGCCTCCGGCGAGATCTCGCCCACCACCAGGCCTTTGTTGACCAGGCCCGAGAGCTGGCCGTCGGTAACGACCGCCACATGTTCCCCCAGGCCGGCCCCATCGAGGACGAACACGAAGCGGGACGCCATTCCCATGCCCGGGCCGCCCCGTACTCCCAGACCGCGCAGGACCACGACCGTGCCGCGCGCGATCTCGCCGCGCTGCAAGGCCGCGATGGCATCTTCCTGCGACTCGAACACTTGCGCCGGTCCACGGAATTGCATGGCTTTGCCCGTCGCCAGGCCGAGCTTGACGATGCCGCCCTCCGGGGCGAGCGAGCCGCGCAGGATCACGATCGAAGGGCGGCTGGAAAGCGGCTGGTCGGCCGGATGGAGCACGGCCGGGTCGTACACATCAACGGCCTCGACCGCCTCGCCCAGCGTCTTGCCCGATACCGTAAGGGCCTGGGGGTGATAGCGGTCGGCCAGGCGCTTGAACACCGCCAGCGTGCCGCCGGCGCGTTCCAGGTCCTCGATCGTACGCTCTCCATTCGGCCGTATGGCCGCCAGCAAAGGGGTGGAGTCGGCGAGGCGCTCGAACAGTGCGTAGACGTCTACGTCGGTCTGCGCCTCGCGCGCGATGGCCTGCAGATGCTTGATGGTGTTGATGGAGCCGCCCAGGGCCAGGACGACCCGCGCCGCGTTGGCGAAGGCTTCCGGAGTGAGAATGTCGCGCGGCTTGAGATCCTCCCAGACCATTTCGACGATGCGCGCGCCGGCGCGCGTCACGGTCGCCATCATTTTGTCGCTGTTGGCCGCTACCGGAGCGCTTCCCGGCAGCGCCATGCCCAGCGCTTCGCAGACCATGTGCATGGAGTTCGCGGTGCCTATGCCTGCGCATACTCCCGGGCTGCGCACGGCCACGTCGCTCATGGCCAGCAACTCGTCCGGCTGCATCTTTCCCGCCGCGACATGGCCGGCGGCAAGAAAGACTTCTTCGATATCCACGTGCTGCTGCTTGTAATGGCCGCTCTGCTGATAGCCGCATACCACCACGAGCGTAGGAATATTCAGGCGGCCCGCCGCCATGAGCTGGCCCGGCGTGGTCTTGTCGCAAGAAGCCAGGCACACCATGCCGTCGAGCAGGGCGCCTTCCACGGCGACCTCGATGTCGTTGGCGATCAGGTCGCGGCTGGGAAGGATGTAGCCGCCGCGCGCGCCGGCACTGGTGATGAAATCGCTGGGCGCGGCGGTGCGCACTTCGAAGGGAAGGCCGCCCGCCGTGCGTATGGCGCGCTTGATCTCGGCCGCCACGCCGTCCAGATGACTGAAGCAGCTGGAGAGCTCGGACGAGGTGTTCACGACGGCGATCTTGGGCTTCTCCATATCGTCGTCGGTCAACCCGAGTGCTCGCCACTGCGACCTGCGCACCGCCCAGCGCGAGGTGCCTTTTTCGAAGTTGCTGCGCAGCGGGCGGCGAGCGGCGGCCGAGCCGGAACCTGACGATGACATGAGGTCTCCTGAATTTGAAATGTCATTTCAATTTATCATCTGCGGTTAAACGCGGTCAATGGACCGCCTGCGGGAAAATATTTTTTTGAAATAGCATTTCAAAAAAATTGACTTGAACAGGGCACTGTCCGAGAATGCGCATCCTGTCTACCGTTATCGCAAGAAGGAGAGCGCGCATGCCGAATCAAGTACGAACCGTCCGACGAACGGAGTCCTCGCCGTGGCGGGTCGATGCGGACCTGTGCGTAGTCGGAGCCGGCATCTCGGGGGTCTCGGCTGCGCTCGAAGCGGCGGCACTGGGCCGCAAGGTAGTCCTGGTCGACAGCTTGCCCATGCTGGGCGGCCAGGCCGTCGGCTCTATCATCGGCACCTTTTGCGGCTTGTTCTCCAACGGGCCGAATCGGGTTCAGCTTACGCATGGCATCGCCGACGGCATCCTGCAGGACCTCGGTGCCGCTGGTGCGCTGCACCATAACGTCGGGCCGCTCACTACGGTCGTGTACTACGACGAGGTGGCACTTGGACGGTGGATCGAGCAGAAAATCCGCGAGGCCGGCATCACCGTCGTGCTGGGCGCGGTGCTGCGCGACGCGCGGCGCGAGGGAAGGCGGCTCGAACGCCTCGAGCTTGCCACCCGCTACGGCGACGTGCACGTGCGGGCCCAAGGTTTTGTCGATGCCAGCGGCGATGCCGCGCTGACGTGGCTCGCGGGCCTGGAATGCCGCCAACCGGACGAACCGATTTTCGGCACGCAGATGTTCGTGCTCGAAAACCTCGACGAGGCGCATCTGCCTACGCGTGAGGCGTTCACCCAGCGCATCAAGGAGAAAGCGTCCCAGTACGGCATTTCGCGCGACGATGGCCTGTTCTTCCGCTTCCCGGGCCGGGGCACGGCGGCGATGAACATGACCCACATGGAAACGCCGCTCGACCCCCTGGCGGCTTCCGCCACGGCGTTGGCGGGGCGCGAGCAGGTCGATCGGGTCATCGAATTCCTGCGGGCCGAGTATCCCCAGGCGTTCGGCGCCGCGCGGATACGGGCCTATGCCTTGCCCGGCATACGGCAGACCCGGTGGATCGTGGGCTTGCACCAGTTGACCACGGCCGAGGTGAGGGCGGCCACCCGCTTTCCGGATACGGTGGCCAGGACCTCCTGGCCGGTGGAACTGCACGACCAGCCCGAGGGTTATGTCTGGGAGCCCTTCGGCGAAGACCACGTCCATACCATACCCCTGCGCAGCCTGATTCCCGCCGAGAGCGACAACATCGTCGCCGCCGGGCGGTGCATCGACGCGGACGCCGCCGCGCTCTCGAGCGTACGCGTCATGGGGCCGTGCATTGCCATGGGCGCCGCCGCCGCGCATGCGCTGGACCTGACGCTGGGCGGACGGGTGCAGGATGTCGATGTCGCGGCCTTGCACGAGCGTATCCGGACCAATATCTGATTCAAGGGAGCCTAGCCTTCCCATGCTTCCCTACCGAGGAGACACCATGAAAAAAACGTTCGCCTTCCTGTTGTGCGCCACTTCTGCTTGCGTGGCCGGGCCGGCCGCCGCGGCCGACCACCGTTTTCCTTCGCACCCGGTCACTCTCATCGTTCCCAACGCGCCCGGCGGCGCGGTCGATATTCTGGGCCGCCTGCTGTCCGAGCGCTTGCAGAAGACCTGGGGCCAGCCGGTAGTCGTGATGTACAAGCCGGGGGCCAATACGGTGGTCGGAACGGATTACGTCGCCAGGGCGCCCGCCGATGGCTATACCCTGGGCATCGTGGTGACCTCCCACGTCATCAATCCGACGCTGCGCAAGACCATGCCGTTCGACACACTCAAGGATCTGGCGGGGGTCTCGATGCTGGTCACGTCGCAGATCGTCATTACGGCCACGCCGTCGTTTGCGGCGAAGGATCTGGCCGGGGTGATCGACATTGCCAAGAAGCAGCCCGGCAAGCTGAGCTATGCGTCCCCGGGAAGCGGCAGCTCGATGCATCTGACGGGCGAGCTGCTCAAGAACATGACCGGGATCGACATGCTGCACATCCCCTACAAGGGCAGCGGGCCCGCCTATACGGAGGTCATGGCCGGGCGCGTGCCATTGCTGATCGATCCGCTGTTCTCGTCCATGCCGTACATCAAGTCGGGCAAGCTCAAGCCCATTGCGGTCACCGGCAAGACCCGCGACGCCAGCGCGCCGGACATCCCGACGGTGGCCGAGACCATACCGGGCTTCAATGTACAGAGCATCTTCGGCCTGGTGGCGCCGAGCGCGACCCCGCGTGAAGTCATCAACAAGATCAGCGCGGACGTAGGAACGGTACTGCGCAGCCCCGATTTCAAGGCCCGGTTGGCCGAAGTCGGATTGACCGCGGCACCGAGCTCGCCGGAGGAGTTCGACGCCTACGTCCGGGACGAGATCGCCAAATGGGCACCCGTGGTCCGCGCATCCGGCGCCACGGCGGATTGACCCGCCATGGAAACACCGGTGCTTGTCGATAAAATGGGCGGTCTTTTTGCCGGGCTGCCCGACTGCCTGGCCGCGCTGCCCGTCTACCTGCTGCACCCGGAGCCCAGTCATGCCACGAAACGCCAACCGAGCCCAACCCGCCAAGGCCAAGCGCGGTTCCGCCGCGATCGAATCGGGGGGGACCGTATCCGCCCTGGAACGCGGCATTGCCGTACTGCGTTGTTTCCGCGAGGACGTGCGGGTATTGAGCAATGCCGAACTGGCGGCCATGACCGGCATTCCCAAGCCTACCGTGACGCGGCTGGCCACGACGCTGGTCGCGCTGGGCCTGATGAAACAGGAACCCGAGACCGAACGCTTTTCGCTCGCGGCAGGCGTGGTGTCGCTGGCGCAGGCGTTCCTCGGCGGGGTGGACACCCGCTCGATCGCCCGGCCGCACATGGCCGCGCTGGCCAACGAGGCCGAGGGGTCGGTGTATCTGGGGATCCGGGATCACCTGCACATCGTCCTGATCGAGACCGCGTCGCCGCAGACGGCGCTGCTGCTCGCCCGGCTCAGAGTCGGGTCGCGTTTCTCCGTGGCCAGCTCGGCCTTGGGCAGGGCCTACCTGGGCGCAATGACGGACCAGTACGAAAAGGAACGGCTGTTGCGCAGCATACGCAAGGAATGCGGCGAGGCGGAGTGGTCGCGCCTGGAAAAGGGGCTCGAACGCTCGCAGCGCGACGCGCGCACGCACGGATACTGCCTGTCGCTGGGGGAATTCCATCGCGATATCAATTCGGTGGCGGTACCGCTGATCGTTCCCGGCGGCGAGATCATGGCGCTCAACTGCGGCGGCCCGGCCTTTTCGTTTACCGAGAGGCGGCTGCGCAACGAGGTAGCGCCGCGCTTGATCGAAACCGCGCAAGCCATTGCGCGGGATACCGGCGGCGAAGTGCCGCTGCCCGGCAAGCTGCGCAAGGTGTCCTGAGCGCATGCGGGCCGCATCCGGCCCGCGGCCTGCCGTCGGCCATGAAGGAGGAAAGTCATGAAGCTGAGTGACTATGAAAAAGCCATGCTCGACGGCGCGCATGGACCGGCCAAGCAGAAGGCCATGGATTTGCTGGTGCGTTATGGCAACGCGCTGGGCGCGGAGCGGCTGGTCGAGACTCGCAACGTGGCCGGCACCATAGGTGCCACGACGCCATTCATGCGCAAGTTCGCCGACGAAAAGGGCGGCCTCGACGCAGTGTTCTCCGAGTTCAACCTGGACAGCGCCGAGGTCGTGCCCATCCCGCCGGTCGAAGTCTACAGCAGCCACCTGCAGCAAGGCATAGACCCCGAACATGCCGCCCAGCAGGGCGTGGGCGAAGAGGTGGTGCGCATCTTCCGCAAGGGCGACGCCTACAGTGCCGGCCTGGGCGTGCAGTTGCTGAATACCTGCACGCCTTACCAGGTCGGCAACCTGCCGGCGCGCGGCGAGCATTGCGCATGGATGGAATCGTCCGCCGTCATCTATATCAATGCGGTGCTCGGCGCCCGCTCGAATGCCGAAGGGCGCGAAAGCACCGGCGCGGCCATGCTGACGGGACGCATCCCGTACTGGGGCTACCACATCGAGTCGGAACGCCGGGGCACGCATCTGGTGGAGCTGGACATGCCCATCGAATCCATGTCGGACTGGGGCATGCTCGGCTACTACGTCGGCGACGCCGTGCAGGATAAAGTGCCCGTCATCACCGGGACCGGGCTGGCGCCGAGCACCCTCAAGCTCAAGCACTTCGGCGCGGCGGCCGCTTCGTCCGGTGGGGTCGAGATGTATCACATCCCCGGTTTTACGCCGGAGGCGCCCACGCTCGAAGCCGCGTTCGGCGGGAACCGCCCACGGGAAGTTTTCCGGTTCGGACCGAAGGAGCGGCAGTCGGTCTACGAGAACCTGAATGCCACCGCACGTGACCCGGAGGTCGATTTCGTCATGCTGGGATGTCCGCATTACAGCATCGAGCAGATCTGGGAAGTATGCCGCCTGCTCCAAGGCAAGCGGGTCCACGAGAACACCCAGCTCTGGATCTTCACGCCCCGCGCCACCAAGCAGATCGCCGACCAGAACGGCTACACCAAGATCATCACCGATGCGGGCGGGTATCTCATGTCCGACACCTGTTCCGCGCTGGGCCGCGTCATACCCAAGGGAACGAAGGTGGCCGCCGTGGATTCGGCCAAGCAGGTCCACTACCTGCCGGCCATCATGGGCATACAGGCTTGGTTCGGCAGCACGGCCGATTGCATCGAGGCGGCGCTGACCGGGCGCTGGAAAGGAGGATTGCGATGAGTTCCCGGCAGTATCCGCATGAGGTGGCTCGCGCGCCTGCCACCGGCTCGCAGCCAGGGGAAGAAGTCATCGTGCTGCACGGGCGAGGCATCGTCGGCGGCCGGGCCGAAGGCGAGGCACTGGTGACGCGCGATCGGATTTCCGGGTGGGGCGGCATCGATCCGCGCACCGGAACGGTCATCGAAACGCGCCACGAGTTGCGCGGTGTCAGCTTTGCCGGGAAAGTGCTGGTGTTCCCCGGAGCCAAGGGGTCGTCCGGCTGGTCGGGCCAGTTCCACATTGCCCGGATTTCCGGCATGGCGCCTGCGGCCATGCTGTTCAACGAAATGACCACCAAGATCGCGCTGGGCGCCGTCGTCACCCATGCGCCGTCGGTCACGGATTTCGACATCGACCCGCTGTCGGTGATCGAAACCGGGGACTGGGTCAAGGTGGACGGGGATCTTGGCAGGGTGGAAGTCGTCAAGCGATAATGCGCCATCCCGGGTCCGTCGATCGACGGTTGGAGCGCACGATGAAGAACGTCCTCGCAGTGTCCTTGGCCGCTATGTTCGTCACACTCGCGGGCCCTGCCTTGGCCGCGGAAAATTCCCAGCAGAACAAGATGGCGGTCTGCAACAAGGAAGCGGGGAACAAAAAAGGGGATGAGCGCCAGGCCTTCATGAAATCCTGCCTCTCGGCCAAGAAACTGACCCAGCAGGAAAAGATGACGGTCTGCAACAAGGACGCCGGAGCCAGGAAAGGCGATGAGCGCCGGGCATTCATGAAACAGTGCCTCAGCGCCGGCTGACGAGCCTTCCCGGCCTTGCCCCGCGGCGGCTCGGGGAAGGCCGGCGGCCCACAGGCCGCCGGTAGCGCAGGCGTCAGATCGCCGGATTGGTCTGCAAGCTGTATTCCAGCGTGGACATGCTTGCGGGCATGTCCACCTTGGCGCCGAGGTCGCGCATCGTCGATCCCAGCGCATGCAGGGTACGGAACAGGTTGTGGACCCGGCACTGTTCGCCCATCTGCCCGATACGCACGATAGGCAACCCGAACGAACCCGAGATCTCGACCCGGTAGCGGTTGGAGATATGGGCGCAGATCTCGGTATTGCTCAAGCCGTCCGGGACCACGATCCCGACGACGGAGTTCAGGCGCGACGACGGAGGGGCGAACAGGCGCAGCCCCATGGCTTCGATGCCGTTCTGCAGCGCGAACGACGAACGCGAATGGCGTGCGAACCGGACCGGCAGCGTCTCGGCGCACACCAGGCGCAAGGCTTCGTGCAAGGCAAGCACGCCGGAGACGGGGGCCGTGTAGTGGTAGGAGCCCTTGTGCCAGAAGTTCTCGGCGAGCTTGGCGTCCAGCACCCAGTGGGTGTTGGGCGTCTTGCGCTGGTTGATGCGTTCCCACGCCGCATTGGAGAACGCAATCAGCGAAACGCCCGGAATGGAGGACAAGCCTTTTTGCCCGCCGGTAATGACCGCGTCTATTTGCCAGTCGTCCATTTGCAGCGGCATGGTGCTCAGGGTGCAGACGGCGTCGACCACGACCAGGCAGCCATGTTTCTTGGCGGCCCGGGCGATCGCTGGCAGCTCGCGATTGAACACCGTGTTCGAGGTCTCGCCCTGGACGATGGTCAGGACGTCGGGGTGGTGCTGGGCGATGGCTCGCTCGACGGCCTCGGCCGAAGCGGCCTGGTTGCCTTCTACCTCGTAGGTGATCACGTCGGCGCCCAGCCGGCGGCTCATTTCAGCCATGCGCGCGCTGAAAAAGCCGTTGACTACGCACAGCACCTTGCTGTCGGCAGAGACGAGGTTGCAGATTGCCATTTCCATCGCGGCCGAGCCGGGGCCCGCCACGCCCAGCACCCATTCCGACCGGGTCTGGAAAACATAGCCCGCCATCTGCTTGACCTGCGAGATGATGGTGGACATGGTCGTGCCCAGGTGGTTGATCACCACGGAGTTGGCATGGGCCACCACATCCGGGATGGGGACGGGGCCGGCGCCCATCATGAGCAGGGGGTCGTCAGGCAGGATGTCGCTCAGCAGGCGTACGGCCGGCGGAGGGGAGAAGACAAGCGTGGAGTGGTCGGTCGAGGAAGCGGTATCAGCGGTTTCTTCGGCAGAGCGAAGCGGGCGGGTTGGCATGTTCGATGTGCGGCAATGAGGGAAGGTCCGTCCCGGGGGCCTGCGGCCGCTCTGGCGGCAGGAACGGCGTGGCGGCCGGCAAGAGCCGGAACCACGGCGCCCTGGACGGGAGCAGGCGCGGAAGCCGGGGATGGTTCGACGATCTTAATTATAGATTCAGTGCGCCCCCGAGCGCCTGTCCCATCCGCACCCCGCTGAGCGGGCCGAGGGTTTCGTTCCAGTCCACCTTGCCGGGGCCGAACAGGACCACTACGGTCGAGCCCAGCTTGAAGCGGCCCATTTCAGCGCCTTTATCGAGGCGTACGGCGCCGTCGGCGTAGGGGGTCGCCACCACGTGCCGGCCATGAGGCCGCACTTGCCCCGCCCAGACCGTTTCCATCGCGCCGACGATCATGGCGCCCACCAACACGACCGCCATGGGACCGCATTGGGTGTCGAACAGGCAGGCCAGGCGTTCATTGCGGGCGAACAGGCGGGGCACGGAGCGGGCGGTGAGAGGGTTCACCGAGAACAGCCGCCCGGGGATATAGACCGTTTCCCGCAGCGTGCCGGCCACCGGCATATGGACCCGGTGGTAGTCGCGCGGGGAGAGGTAGATGGTGGCGAACTTGCCGTCGAGGAAAGGCCGGGCCCGTCCGGGATCGCCGCCGAGCAGTTCGGCGGCGCTGAAATCGCGGCCCTTGGCCTGGAAGATGCGGCCTTGGCGGATGTCTCCCAACTGGCTGATGGCGCCGTCCGCGGGGCACAGGATGGCGCCCGGCGAGCCGTCCAGCGGACGGGCGCCGGGTCTGAGCGCCCGGGTGAAGAAAGCGTTGAAGTGCTCGTAGGCGTGGGGGTCGGGCTCGAGCGCCTCGCTCATATCCACGCCGTACTGGCGGATGAAGCGGTCGATGGCTCCGTTCTTGAGCGCCGCGACTCGGCATTCTGCCAGCCGTCCGAAAAGGCTGGACACAAGGGCCTGCGGAGCAAGGTATTGGCTATAGATGAAAAGCTGGTCTTTGATCGGCATGTGCGGGCGTCGCATCGGCGAGGCAGTTCCTGGTTGCGCCGGGATATTACAGGCAGGCGTCCCTGGGCGGGAACCCGTCCGCCCCTGTCATGTCGTTATGGCCGGCCAATCTGCCACTATATCCCGCATCGGCCGGGCAATGCGGTCGAGGACCCCACGGCCGCGCCTGTGCGCCGCCTGGTGATGCCTGGGCGATACGGAAGGCGTCGAGGGGCCGATCCATGCGCTATGCTTGGGCCGTTGCGCATATGCGTGTCTCGAGGGTTGCTTCATGGCGCTGAAAGTACGACTGACTGCTTCTCTGGTTCTGGCCCTGGCAGCGGCCGTTGGAACGGGGCCGGCCGTTGCCGAGCCGCCCCATGGCAAGGGCAAGGGCGGCGGCCACGGACAAGCGGAGCAAGGGGGCAAGGGCGGCGACAAGAGCCGCAAGACAGGCAACGGCGGCCCGCGGGAACAGTCCGTCCGCAGCGGGGGAGGTGGCGGCGACCTTATCCGCGCCGGCGTCACGGTGGCCATGGCGCGCGGCTATGCCAGCGAGTACCGGGCGCTGGGCTATAGCCCGTTGCCGCCCGGCGTCCGCAAGAACCTGGCCCGCGGCAAGCCGCTGCCTCCCGGAATCGCGAAGAAGATGGTTCCCCCGGGCATGATGGCGAGGTTGCCGGTCTATCCCGGCTATGAATGGCGGGTAGCCGGTACGGACCTGATTCTGGTTTCGCTGGCCACGCTGGTGATTGCCGACGTGCTGGCCGACGTGTTTCGCTGATGGCGCGGAAGGACCGTTCATTTCCTAGGAGAACAAGGTGCGAAGCCTGATTACTGCTTTTCTGGCCGTATTGGCGCTGGGACTGTCCGGCTGCGGCTACAACGAGCTCCAGCGTGCGGACGAACAAGTCAAGGCGAGCTGGTCCGAAGTCCTGAACCAGTATCAGCGGCGGGCGGACCTCATACCCAACCTGGTCAATACGGTCAAAGGCTACGCCAGCCACGAGCAGGAAACCCTGACTGCGGTCACCAATGCCCGGGCGCAGGCCACCGGCATCAATGCCACCCCTGAGCTGGTCAACGACCCCGACGCCTTTGCCAAGTTCGACGCCGCGCAGCAGCAGCTCAGCAGCGCGTTGTCGCGGCTGATGGTGGTGGTCGAACGCTATCCCGACCTCAAGGCCAACGAGAATTTCCGCGACCTGCAGGCGCAGCTCGAAGGCACGGAGAACCGCATTACCGTGGCCCGCAACCGCTATATCAAATCCGTCCAGGACTACAACATCATCGTCCGCTCCTTCCCGAGCAACTTGACGGCCAAGGTGTTCGGCTACCCGGTCAAGGCCAATTTCTCGGTCGCGAACGAAAACGCGATCTCCACGCCCCCGACCGTCGACTTCGGCGGGAACAAGCCCGCGGGCGCGCGATGACGGCATGCCTGCATCGCCTGCGTCGTGCCGCCGCGTGGCTGGCGGCCGGCGCGGCCATGCTGTGTATGCTCGTCATCCCTGCCTGGGGCGCGGATGACGGCCTGGTAGCCGTCCCTCCGTTCAAGGGGCTAGTCACCGACCTGACCGCCACCTTGACGGCCGAGCAGGAGTCCGGGCTGGAACAACGGCTGCGCGCCTTCCAGGAGAAAAAAGGCAGCCAGCTTGCGATCCTGGTGGTTCCGACGACACGGCCCGAAAGCATCGAGCAATACTCGATACGTGTCGTCGAGGCTTGGCAGCCGGGCCGCAAGGGCGTCGATGACGGGGTGCTGTTCCTGGTGGCCAAGGACGACCGCAGGATGCGGATAGAAGTGGGCTACGGACTGGAAGGCGTACTCAATGACGCGACCGCCAACCGTATCCTCAACGAAATCGTCACCCCGCGCTTCCAGGCCGGCGACTACTACGGCGGCATCGAGCAGGGCGCCGACCGCATCATGCGGCTCATCGAGGGCGAGCCGCTGCCCGAGCCCGACCGCCGTGCCGTGGCGGGCGAGGATGTCGAAGGCGTTGCACCGGTGCTGTTGATCATTGCCCTTGTGGCGGGCGGGCTGCTCAGACGTATGCTGGGCCGATTGCCGGGCGCCACGGTCACCGGCGGCGTGGTGGGCATCGTGGCCTGGCTGCTGTCCGGCGCGCTGGCCATTGCCGTCGTCGGTGCCTTGCTTGCATTTTTCTTTACCCTGGTGGGAGGCGGCTTCGCCGGCTTGCCCGGCGGATACGGTGGGGGATACCGCGGCGGCGGGCGAGGCGGAGGTTTCGGCGGCGGCTTTGGCGGTGGCGGTTTCGGTGGCGGGGGAGGCGGCGGCTTCGGCGGCGGCGGTGCTTCGGGGCGGTGGTAGGCATGGCGATCAAACGATTCCTCAAACATCTGATCACGACGCGCGGAGCGGCCGAACGCGCATTCCCGCCAGCCACCATGGATGCCATCGAGCATGCCATACGCGAGGTCGAATCCCGTCACCGCGGCGAGATCCGCTTCGTCGTGGAAGGCGCGCTGGACATGGGGCCGTTGTGGCAGCAGCAGTCGCCGCGAGAACGGGCCCTGGAAGTGTTTGCGCTGCAGCGCGTGTGGGACACGCCGGATAACAACGGCATCCTGCTGTATGTCCTGATGGCGGACCATGCGGTCGAAATCGTTTGCGACCGGGGTATCCATTCCCGGGTCGGCGACGGGACCTGGCAAGCCGTCTGTCATGACATCGAGTCGGCATTCCGGCAGGGACGCTACAAAGACGGCGTGATAGCGGGTATTACCGCCCTCGGTGCCACCCTGGAGCGCCATTACCCTGGTGCTGCCAGGGCTAACGAGCTGTCCGACCGGCCGCAGATTCTCTAGCGCAACGTCTTTTATGCGCGGCGCCGGGCGCCGCCTTCACAAAAGTGTCACCGGTGCCTCCTAGCATGTCGCGAGACGCGAATCGGGAGGACGCCCCAGGTTCCCAGGACCGGGTGCCGCCGTCGATTCGACGTCGCAACGCACCCTCCTTGGATACCAAAAAAATGTCCCAACCGCTACAAAACCGCTCGCGCCGCCAGGCGCTCAAACTGCTGGCCGGCGTGCCGGTCATGCTGCCGCTCGGTACGGTCGCCACCACGTCGCTGCTCGCCGCCTGTGGCGGCGACGACGACACGCCCGTGCTGCCTCCGTCCCAGGAGCCCGCGAAGTTCGTCTCCGCCTCGTTCACGCCCACGCCTGCCCCCACGCTGGACAACCCGGCCGCAATGGCCACGACCACGGTGGATTCGACGCTTACCGTCACGCTGAGCGACGGTAGTACCCACGCCTACGAGCTTGCGTACCAGCCTTTCTTCCTGACGGGCGACATGGTGCCGGACGGCAACGGCGGCACGATACTTGCCGGCGGCTACGTCGACATCAACAACCAGCCTATCATCGATCGCTCGATACCCGGCCAGGAACGCCAGTTCTTCTCGGATTCGCCCGACGGCACCTCGCTGCTCACACTGGCGGATGCGAACGTCGGCGGCGTCAACGGCAACGCGGTATTTGCCGTGGTGCAGTTCGAATACAACAGCCGCGACCAGTCCGGTGCCAGCACGTACGGCCAACTGCCGTCGCCGATCGCCGTCCTGACCTTGGACCAGGATCCCGGCACCGGCAAGCTGACGCTGGTCAAATATCACAACGTCGATATGTCGCAGGTGCACGGACTGTGGATTACCTGCGGCGCGAGCCTGTCGCCCTGGAATACGCACCTGTCCAGCGAGGAATACGAGCCGGACGCCTTCTCGATCGCGGGCAACAGCCAGTTCAAGAAGTTCAGCGCATTCACCTATGGCGACGAGACCGCCGCCAACCCATACAACTACGGCCATATCCCCGAGATCACGGTCAATCCCGACGGCACGGGCACGGTCAAGAAGCATTACTGCCTGGGGCGTATCTCGCACGAGCTGGTCCAGGTCATGCCCGACAATCGTACCGTGCTGATGGGTGACGACTACACCAACGGCGGGCTGTTCATGTTCGTGGCCGACCGCGACAAGGATTTGTCGGCGGGCACCCTGTACGTCGCCAAGTACACCGAAACGCTGACCGACACCTCGAGCGCGGGAATCTCGTGGATCAAGCTGGGCCACGCCACCAGCAAGGAAATCGAGGACCTGGTCAACGTCCGCAAGATCCAGCCCACCGACATCATGGAGTCGCTGACCGAGGATCCCCAGGACGACAGCTATACCCTGGCCCACCTAGACGGCGCGCCGGCCTGGCTCAAGCTCAAGCCGGGCATGGAGAAGGCTGCCGCCTTCCTGGAGACCCATCGCTACGCCAACCTCAAGGGTGCCAGCATGGCCTTCACCAAGATGGAAGGCACGACGGTCAACGCCAAAGATAAGGTCGCTTACTCGGCCCTGGCGAACATCCAGGCTTCCATGATCGAGGGCGACGCGGCATGGCTGGCTTCGCGCAACGTTGCCTTCCCCAAGGCCATCAAGGCCGGCGGCATCCTCGAGCATGCGCTGGGCGGTGGCCAACGCGACAGCGACGGCACGGCCATCGATAGCGAGTGGGTGCCGATCCAGTCGCGCCTCATGCTCAAGGGAGAGGACATCCCGGCCGATGCGCTGGGCAATACGTCCAACCCGGAGAACATCGCCAGCCCGGACAACCTCAAATTCTCGGAGACCCTGCGCACCTTGTTCATCGGCGAGGACAGCGGCAACCACGTCAACAACTTCCTGTGGGCCTATAACGTCGACACCAAGGAGCTCGTGCGCATCCTGTCGTGCCCCGCGGCTGCCGAGTCGACCGGCCTCCACGCCGTGGACGAAGCACATGGCTGGACCTACATCATGAGCAACTTCCAGCACCCGGGCGATTGGAGCGGCTTGCACGCCAAGGTCCAGGCGACGCTCGATCCGCTGATCCGTGCCAACTACAAGGACCGTTTCGGCGCGGCGGTAGGCTACCTGACCGCCGATCCGACCAGCATCAAGCTGGGAGCCTGACGGCTGGCAGGCAGCAGCGCCAGGCGGGATGCCCACGCGGGCATCCGCCGGGGCATCCGGGGACGAGGCTAGAAGTAGAACGAAACCTCTGCGCCCCCGGATGACGGTACTTGAACTTGGCGGCTTTGCCGTGCCTGGCCGTACTCGGCGTCGACCCTGTAGCGGCCAGGCGGCAGGCGGGCCAGTAGATATGGGCCCTGGGTAACCAGCGACAAGGCTGGCTTGCCCTGGCTGTCGTAGATGCCGACTTTCACGTCGGCCACGTACTCGCCGCTCTTGCCGGCCGCCAGCACGCGCAGGTTGTAGTCCTTGGCCATGCTCCGCAGGATCGAGGATTCGTCCTGCCCGACGCCGCCGGTGGCATAAGCCACGCCGTTCTGCTCCCCCTGGTCAAGGGCCAGCCCGGTCAACGGCCATGCCAAGACAAGGGCCGCCGCCAGTTGCAACGCGCGTTGCCTGGGTGCATTGGTGAAGTTCTTCATGCCATGCTCCTTGCGGGAAATCGCGCTGGATTGCTCTGAATTTATGCCGCGGGCACGCGCCGTGCAAGCAGGAGGGCGTTGAAAGCCGCGAGTGCCAGCAGCAACGCCACCAGCCCGATGAACCCGGCCCAGCCCGCCTGCGCCAGGGCATAGCCGCCGCCGGCGCCGATGAGGCTGGAGCCGGAGTAATAACCGAACAGGTAGAGCGATGATGCCTGCGCGCGGCCTTGCCTGGCGGCCCGGGCAACCCAGGTACTGCAGATCGAATGGGCGCCGAAGAAGCCGAAGGTCAGCACCGCCATGCCCAGCACCAGTAGCCAGAGGTTGGCGGAGAGGGTGAGCAGCGCGCCGGCCAGCTGCATCAGCACGCCGGCGGCCATGACCCGGCCGTGTCCATGGCGCGCCGCCAGGTCGCCCATCCAGGCGGAACTGAAAATGCCTGCCAGGTAGGCGACCGACACCATGCCCACGACGGCATGGCTGAGCAAAAAAGGCGGCGCTAGCAGGCGAAAGCCAATGTAGTTGTAGACCGCAACGAAGCCGCCCATGAGCAGAAACCCTTGCGCGAACAGGCGCAGCATCACCGGGCTGCGCAGGTGCGTCCCGAAGCTTCCGACGATACCGCGCAGATCGAGGCGGCGAGGCTGAAAATGGCGGGAGGCGGGCAGCATCTTCCAGAACAGCCCGGCACCCAGGAAACCGATCAATCCGATGATCAGCGCCGCCGTGCGCCAGCCGTGGTCATCGGCAATGATGCCGGCAAGAAGGCGTCCCGACATACCCCCTATGGCGGAGCCTCCGATATACAGCCCCATGGCCAGGCCCGCGGCGCGAGGCTCGATCTCTTCGCCGACGTAGGCCATGGCAACGGCCGGCAGGCCGCTGAGCGTGATGCCCATCAAGGCCCGCATGGATAGCAGGGCCGGCCATTGCGGGAACAAGGCCATGGCGGTGGTCAATGCCGCCGAGCTGAGCAGCGAGACGATCATCAGGGCGCGGCGGCCCACCCGGTCCGATACGGCGCTGGCAAGGAGCATGGACACTGCCAGCAGGGCGGTGGTCAGCGATAGGGCAAGACTGCTGGCGGCGGGCGACAAGCCGAAATCGTGGGCGAAGAGGGGCAGCAGCGGTTGTACGAAATAAAGCAGCGAGAAGGTCGAGAACCCGGATGCGAAGAGCGCGACGACGGCGCGCCAGAACGCCGGCGTCGCGCGTCGGATATGGCGGGGCGGTGACGGCTGGGCAGGCGGCGTGTCGAGGCGGGCGGGGGAGTCGTCGACCGACGGGGCGGAAGGCATGGTGCGGCTATCAGGGCAGGCTGAGCGTTAACTCTAGGCTTTTTAACAGATGCAATGCCTGATGAGCCGTTCGTTTTCTTCACGCCGGGCGCGGGTGTGGTGATCCGAACGCTACGGGAGCCCGAGGCGGCCTCCAAGCTGTGGCTCGCTTGCCGCCGGCAGGAGCGCTCCGGAACCGGGGCGGCGTTCTGGCGCCTGGCTCACGGCACCGGCAGCCATTGAAGCGGCGCGGCGCCACCGTGCATCCTTATAATCCCTGCCACGCCCACGTTTGCATCGTCCCCGCCTTATGTCCGAACGCCGCCCGCATCCGCCTTCCCCGAACCCCAGCCCGCGCCTGCCCGCGTGGCGCCGCTGGCTGACCTGGGGGAGCCTGGCGATCGCGTTGCTACTGGCGGGAGCGTTGACGGTCAGTTGGGTATTGCGGGAAAGCTCGCCGCAATACAGCGACCAGTTGCGCACGGCGAGCGCACCGGGCAGCCTGCCCCTGCCGGATGGCTCCCGGATCGAGGCGGCGCCGGATACCGCGCTCTCGGTCGCTTATTATCCGCGGCGCCGCTATGTGAGTATGACGCGGGGCGAGGCGGATTTCCGGGTACGGTGGCAATACCGCGCTTCGTTCAACGTGCAGTCCGGCGTCAACGAAGTGGTGATCGACGGCACCCGTATCGAGCAGCCGGAAATCGCCTTCCGCGTAGTGGCGACGCCGGAACGGTTGCAGGTGGCGCTGCGCGAAGGAAAGCTGAAAGTACGCACCGTCACGGCCGGCCCGAGGGAGTTCGTGGAACTGGAGCCGGGCGACGTGCTGACGGTAGACATGAACGCGCGCCGGCATAGCCTGGAGCGCGCTGCCGGCGGCTAGCGGCGTTTCGTTGGCTGGCCGTCATCGGCGTCCATGGCCAACGGCGGCGCAATGTCCTCCAGGGATTTGCGTTCGGCATCGACGCCATAGCGCAGGGCGCAGCCGCCCGCCACGATCATCAGGGCCGCGGCAACGGCATAGCCAACGGCCACGGCGGCGTGGCTGCCGGTACCGATCAAGCCACCAAAAAGCGCGGGACCCACAAATCCCCCCAGCCCGGTTCCCGCGGCGTAGAACACCGCGATGGCGATCGCCCGCATTTCCAGCGGAAAGATTTCGCTCGCCGTAAGATAGGCCGAGCTCGCAGCGGCCGAGGCCAGGAAGAATACCGCCGACCAGCACCAGGCCTGGGAGCGGGCGTCCAGCCAGCCTTGGGCAAAAGCCCAGCCGGTTATGGCCAGGGCCAGGCCTGCGGCGGTGTAGGTGGAGGCAATCATGCGGCGGCGGCCGATGCGGTCGAACAGCGGTCCGAGCAACAGCGGGCCCAGGACATTGGCAAGTGCGAACGGAAAGACATAAAGACCGACTTTTTCCTCGGCGACATGGTGGAAACGCGTCAGCACCAGCGAGTAGGTGAAGAAAATGGCGTTGTAGAAGAAAGCCTGGGACACCATGAGCGCCAACACCACCGCTGTGCGGCGCCGGTACCGGTGCAGCAGTATGCGGGCGACCCCGGCCAGCGAGGGCGCTGCGCCGGCGACGACGACGCGGTCGGTCACGGCGGGCAGGGGACCGCGTTCGCGCGCGACTTCCTCTTCGATGGCCTGCACGATGCGGTGCGCCTCGTCGAGGCGGCCGTGGGCAGCCAGCCAGCGCGGGCTTTCGGGCACGTGCCGCCGCACCAGCAGGATGGCGACGGCCATGACCCCTCCCGCGAGAAAGGCGGCCCGCCATCCCCATACGGGACCGAGCACCCGTTCATCGAGCAGCAGCAGGCTCAGGGCGGCGCCGAGTGCCGCGCCCAGCCAGAAGCTGCCGTTGATGGCCAGATTGACGCGCCCTCGGACCCGCGCCGGAATCAGCTCGTCTATCGCCGAGTTGATGGCGGCGTACTCGCCGCCTATGCCCAGTCCGGTTATGAAACGGCACACCACGAAGAACACGAAGTCGGTGGAGAAGGCCGTGGCCAGGGTGCCTGCCATATAGACGGCCAGTGTGAGCAGGAACAGCCGCTTGCGGCCCAGACGATCCGTCATGCGGCCGAAAGCCAGGGCACCCAGCACCGCACCGGCCACATACACGGATCCGGCCCAGCCGACTTGGCTGGCCGTCAGGCCCAGCGTATCCTCGCGCTCGATGACGCCGCCTATGCTGCCCACCATCGTGACTTCGAGGCCATCCAGCACCCACGCGATACCCAGTGCCAGAACGACTCGCCAATGCCAGCGCGACCAGGGCAGCCGGTCCAACCGGAGGGGAATATCGGAGCGCATCGCATGCGGGGCCATAGGTGTCGCCGGTCTCCTTGGTCGTCCTGCGGGGAAGAGCGATCGAGCGGCTAGCTGCCGCCGTCGGGAATAGAGGTCTCGCCAGCGGTTGCCAAGTGCCGGACTTCCACCGTGGAAATCCGGTTGTCCGTGACGCCTTGCACGGTGAACCGGTAGCCCCGGTAGTCCAGCGTCTTGCCTGGCGTCGGCAATTCCGCAAAACGGGTCAATAGAAAACCTGCCAGGCTGCTGTAGTCGCCGTCATCCTCGCCGGCAGCCAGCGATACGCCCAATACTTGCTCGACATGATGCACGTCGGCGGTGCCGTCGATGAGCCAGCGGCCGTCGCCGGCGGGCTGGATGGTCGGTGTTTCGTCTTCGTCGGGAAACTCCCCGGCAATGGCCTCCAGTACGTCGATAGGCGTGACGACGCCCAGCACGGTGCCATACTCGTCCGTCACGAACACCAGCTGCCCGCGGGCGCGCCGGAGCACCTCTATCAGCTCGAGCGTGCCGATGGACTCGTGCACGTAGATCGGTGGACGCAATGAAGCCACGTCGATCCGTCCGTTGTCGGTCAGCATGCGCAGCAGGTCCTTCGCCCGGGCGCTGCCGGCGACGTCGTCGAAGTGCTGGCGACAAACCGGGAAGTAGCTGTGCGGCGTCTCCAGAATCTGCTGCCGGACGACCTCCGGGGACGCCGTCATATCGACCCATGACACTTCCGAGCGCGGGGTCATGATCGAGCGGACCGAGCGGTCGGCCAGCTTCAGCACGCCGCTGACCATGTTGCGTTCCTGGGCGGCGAAAGTGGGCGGGGCCGGGGGCTGCGGCGAGTCATGCCCGGTGCCGCCGTCGCCGCTGGCCGCGCGCCGGCCGCCGAGCATGGTCAGGATGGCATCTGCGGTCCGCGCCCGCATCGGGCGGTGAGCCGCATGCTTGATGGCGTTGCGGCGGGCGACCTGGTTGAACATCTCGATCATGATCGAGAAGCCGATCGCGGCATACAGATACCCCTTGGGAATGTGGAAACCAAAGCCGTCGGCCACCAGGCTCAGGCCGATCATGAGCAGGAAGCTCAGGCAAAGCACGACCACGGTGGGGTGCTGGCCAACGAATCGGGTCAGCGGCTTGGAAGCAAACAGCATCACAGCGACCGCAATCACTACCGCGGTCATCATGAGCGACAAGTCGTCCACCATGCCGACCGCGGTAATGACCGAGTCGAGCGAAAAGACGGCGTCCAGCAGCACGATCTGCATGATGACGAGCCAGAATCCGGCGTGAACCTTCTTGTCCGCGTGACTGTGTTCGGCCCCTTCGAGTCGTTCGTGCAGTTCCAGCGTCGCCTTGAACAGCAGAAACAGGCCGCCTATCAGTAGGATCAGGTCGCGGCCGGAAAAGGAAAAGCCGGCCACGTCGAACAGCGGCCGGGTCAAAGTGGACAGCCACGAGATGGCGGACAGCAAGGCCAGGCGCATGACGAGCGCGAGCGACAGCCCGATGATCCGCGCCTTGTCGCGCTGGTTCGGCGGCAGCTTTTCAGCGAGGATGGCAATGAAGACCAGGTTGTCGACGCCCAGGACGATCTCGAGCACGATCAGGGTCAACAGGCCCGCCCAGGCCGTAGGGTCCATCAACCAATCCATGGAAGGCTCCATCGGAACGAAGGACAACGGGGGACATCAATCCTTGGCAGATGATACGACGGTAACGCCGATCACGATAAGCACCGTACCGATGGCCACGCGGACCATGTCGAGTTCCTTCCATTCGCGGAATAGCCATGCGGACAGGGCCACGGCTACCAACGCATTGGCATTGGTCAACGGGGCGATGATCGCAACCGGGACTTTCAGCGCCGACGCGCTATAGGCCATGCTGGCCGCCGCGACCGCCCAGGCCACCCCCATCGCGACGGCGCTGGCCACCGCGCGCGTCCCGCCGCGCCACCCGCCTTCGCCGAGCAGGCTCAACAACCCGGTGCCGCATATCGTCGCGCCTACCGTGGCCAAGTAGAGGGGAATGCTCGCACCCATCTTCATGGCGAGTTTCATAAGGAAGGTGCTGCTGCCGAGCATGATCATGGGCAGGATGCCTCCCAGTAGCAAAGCCTTCAGGTCCATAGCGTTCTCTTCGTTGAATGCGTTCTGGCGGTGCAGCAGGCACCGTGCCGCGAGTGACCTCGCGATGAATCAACTAGGCGTCCCCCACGGTGACGAGGACAATTCCGGTACCGCCGCATTCGGGGCATGGACCGCCCGGGATTCGACCCGTGCCGGCGCAGGCAGGGCAGTTCTGTTCCGCCGTCTGCGCCGGCGCACCGTCGGTTTCGTCGCCAGGACGTTCTTTGCCTTGGGAGGGCGGGGCGGAAGCAGGAAGGCCAGGCGCCGAGGGCTCGTGCGAGATAGGCATGGAATGTCTCCATCGTGCAAGGCGGGACCGGAGCTCAGCAAGAGATGTGCCCACGGCTGTGCAGGCGCTGCACGCAAATGTTCCGATTGTGCGATTCCATGTCTCTAAAATCCATGCCGGCCGTCCCCGTTGGCCCGTACGATGGACACATCCCAGAAAGGGAGCGCCACTGCAGCGTTCCCCGACCGCAGACACGGCAAGCCGGCGCGCAAGCATGCCACCAACGACGCGCCCGCTGACGAGACGACTTTCGGTTTCATCGTCGGACCACACCCGCTCGGACGCGGGGACCAGGAGGAGGGTGTCATGCACAAGAGGAAACGCTGGGCGTCGCACGGCAAGCTGATGCTGGCCGGCGCCATGATCACGGGATTGGCCGCATGCGGCGGCGGGGATGGCGGGTCGGACGGCGGCCCGTCGACCCCGCCGCCTTCCACGGGTGAACCAGGCATCGGGGACCTGGCCATATCGCCCGCCATCCCCTGTACCGCAGAGGGGGTGGGCAGCACGGCTCTGACTACCGACGATCCGCCGGACAAGAATTTCAAGGCGGCGATCCTGGAAGTGAGTCAGGCGTCCGTCGAGGGCGGCGACCCCACCCGCGAATACTGCCTGGTGAAGGTCAGGGTCGACCCGGCCATCCATATCTGGGTGGCCATGCCTTCGGATGGCACCTGGAATGGCCGGTTCCGGTCCGAGGGCGGGGGCGGCTACGCGGGGACCGTCAATGTGGCGATGGATTCGGTCAGACAAGGCTTTGTCGGCGTGCAGACCGATACCGGCCACCCCGCATCCGTGGGCGGCGCTTTCGGCATGCTGTCCCCGGGCGTGCCCAACACGCAGCTGCAGGAGGATTTCGCCCATCGCAGCGAACATCTCATGGCCGTGGTGGGCAAACAGCTGGTCAAGGCCTACTATGGGCAGGACCCGGTCCGGTCCTATTGGTACGGGTGTTCGACCGGCGGCCGGCAAGGCCTGATGATGGCGCAGCGTTATCCGGACGATTACGACGCGATCCTGGCCGGTGCGCCGGCCATCCACTGGGATCGCTTCCAGGCCTACCAGATCTGGCCGCAAGTGGTCATGCAGAACGACCTGGGCGCGCCCATTCCCATGGCCAAACTCGACTTGGCGACCTCGCGGGCGGTGCAGATGTGCGACGCCGACGACGGCGTGACCGACGGCGTCATCGACGACCCCCGCCGTTGCGGGTATGACCCCGCACTGGACAATGCCATTACCCATGCCGCGTGCACCGCCGAGTCGTGCCTGACGCCGCTCGAGGCCGTCGCTATCAAGAAGATCTGGGACGGCGCACGCAACATTGAAGGCGAGCTGCTATGGCCGGGCCTTGAACGGGGCACGCAGCTCGGGTCGCTGGCCGGCGCAACGCCATTCTCCATCGCCGTGCAGCAGCCGCGCTTCTGGGTCTATCTGGATCCTGACTGGGATTGGAAAACACTTACCTACGCCAACTATGGCCAGTTCTTCACCGACACCGTGAATACGGTGGGCCCGGTCATCGCCACCGATAACCCGGACCTGACCGCATTCAAGAATCGAGGCGGCAAGCTGATCATGTACCACGGCTGGTCGGATCCGCTAATCATGCCGCAGGGCACGATCCGCTATTACGAGAACGTCCGCAAGACCATGGGCACAGCAGCGGACGACTTCGCTGTCTTGTACATGGCGCCGGGGATGGGACATTGCCGTGGCGGGGCAGGACCCAACCACTTCGGCCAATCGTCCAGCGGGGTGGTGCCCAAGGATGCTACCCATGACGCCTTCCGGGCATTGATGGACTGGTCGGAGAAGGGGCAGCGGCCTACGTCGCTCATCGCGACCAAGTTCGTCGACGACACGCCTGCCCAGGGGGTGGCGCGTACGCGACCCTTGTGCCCGTATCCTCAGGTGGCCCGGTATACGGGAACCGGCAGCACGGATGATGCGGCCAACTTCGCTTGCGTATCGGAGGACTGAGGACCGCCGGGCGGGGGGCGGGGTTTAAGATAGAGCCCGTTCCCCGCTTCCCGAGGTGAGATCGCCGTATGGTGGACCCGCGTAACAAGCCTGCCTATGATTTCCGCACGCTTCTGACTCATCGAATCCTGGTCCTGTCCAACACCTTCGGCAAGGGGGCGATGCGCCTTTACGCCCAGCAGTACGGCATCCAATTGGCAGAATGGCGCTTGCTCGCCGCGCTGATGACCGAATCGGCGCCTGACAGCGTCAACGATCTGGCAACGGCCCTCGGCACGGACAAGGGCTGGATCAGCCGGACAGCGGCCGCGCTGGTGAAAAAAGGGTTGGCCGCAACGGTGCCTGAACGATCAGATGGCCGCCGCTTCCGCATCGTCGTGACGCCGGCGGGCCGGCGGATCTACGATCGCATCCTTCCGGCGGCGATAGAGCGCCAGCGCCGGCTGGTGTCGGTGCTGACCGAAGACGAGCTCGCATCGCTGAACGTCATGATCGACAAACTGCAACGGCAAGCCGACGCGCTCATCGCCGACACACGCACCGACGAAGCGACCCGCGGGCCGGCGCCTGCCGGCAAGCGTAGGGCAAGCGCCAAGGCCGCGGGCCGGCGGTAGCGAACCACGGCGGGGTGGCCGCGTCTTCTTCAGATCTCGACCATCTCGAATTCGCCTTTGCCCACGCCGCAGTCGGGACATAGCCAGTCGCCGGGGACTTCGTCCCAGCGGGTGCCAGGAGCCAGCCCATGTTCGGGGTCACCGGCCGCTTCGTCGTAGATCCAGCCGCATACCAGGCACATCCAGGTACGGAAGGGCGCCTGCGCCAGGCCAGCGATAGGGTCGGACACGGAGTGGGAGGTCATCGTCGGTTCAATCCAGCTTGAGGTCGAGCTGCCGAATGAGCTTGCCCCATTTGGCGTAGTTGGCGGTTATGGTGGCCGCCAGCCGGGCTGGAGTCCCACCTACCGGCGTCAGCCCGGCTGCCTGCAGCTGCGAGGCGATCGCAGGTTCGCGCAGGATGCGGTTGACCTCGTCATTGAGCTTGCGCACGATGTCCGGCGGCGTGCCCGCGGGAGCCACGATGTTCCACGCCGTCGTACCGTCGAATCCGGGATAGGTCTCCGCAAATGGAGCGATGTCCGGGTCGGAAGGATTGCGCCTGGGGCCTCCCAGTGCGATGGGGACCAGTTTTTTGCCGCGCAGGAAGGGCTGGGTCTGGGCCAGGCCGGTATATCCGATGGGGACCTGTCCGGCAACCAGGTCGGTCAGTATCTGGCCGCTGCCCTTGTAAGGCACGTGAACCATCTCGACATCGGCCAGGCGCTTGAACCACTCCATGGACAGGTGATGGACCGACCCGACTCCGGCCGAGGCATAGCTGTACTTATTCGGGTTGCGCTTGAGCAGGTCGACCAGTTCGGGCAGGGTCCGGGCGGGAACCGCGGGATTGACCGACAGGACGAACTCGATCTGCGCGATGGAAACCACGGGGGTGAAGTCGCGGCGGATGTCAAAGGGCAGTTCTTTCTGCAGCTGCGGCGTAATGGTCAGGACGGAGTCGTCCGCAAGCAGCAGGGAATAGCCATCCGCGGCGGAGCGCGCGACGTTACTCGCACCAATGACGCCGGCGGCTCCAGGCTTATTGTCGATGATCACTTGCTGGCCCCAGGCGGCGGTCAGCTGTTCGCCTATAAGGCGCCCCACCACGTCGCCGGACCCGCCTGACACGAACGGCACCACCAGCCGGATCGGCTTGCTCGGATAGGGCTGGCCGTGGGCGACGAAACAGGCCAGGGCCGTGACCGCTCCAGCCGCGAAAGCAGATACCTTCATGATGTCTCCTCGCCGCCTCCTGGCAGCTCGATTCGCGTCTGGCGCGCGATAGCGGGTGCACTTCAGAAATAAACGAACATCGGATCGTGCGTGGCGTCGCAATTGGCAACCATCACCTTCTTCCAGGCGATCTTGAAACCATCCCCGGCGCGCCGCAGGCAGTGCGTTACGTGCCCGGCGAAGACTCTTTCGATCGGCTGCGGAAGCGTAGGGCGGTGCTCGAACATGAAGAAGGTCGAGTGGGCCGTGACCGTGTCGTCGCCGCCGTCGCCGTCGATTACGGTATTCGAGACCTGGCGCACCGCCCGCGACGGCGGCAGCTGCGCATAGATCTTGGGATGGCGAAGGCGCGCGATGCGGTCGGCCATGATTTCGCGGTCGTCGAAAAACAGCGACACTTCGTGCCACGGATCCTGCTGGCCCGGCCTGGCCGGAGCCCAGTAGTAGCCATCCTCGGCGAACAGGTCCATCCATTCTTCAAACCGGCGCTCGTCCAGCATGCGGGCTTCGCGGGTCAGGAAGTCCTCCACGTCGCGGCAAAGCTCGGCGTCCAGGGCCATCATGTTCATTCCCCTCCCATGTAGCGCAGATAACCCGACCGGTACTGGTTGCGCATGATTACTTCGCTGGTGCCCCCGCCGCGCAAGCTCTCGTCATCCTGCATGTGGCGGTTGAACCAGACCCATTCCTGCCCTTCGCTGGCCAGGCCGGCCTGCACGCGTCTGAACATCTCCACGTCGTCGGACTGGATCAGCGATGCCGCCGAGTGCGTGATGTTCAGGTAGCGGATCAGTTGGCGATTGATTTCGTCCGGCGCGCCCTTGAGCTTAATCGGGTAGACGCGGATCTCGGTCCGGTCGGGCGCGATGGGCCTGATGGTGCGGACGTGGCTCGAGGCCAGCTGCATGACGACGCTGGGATAGATGATGACGTTATGGAAGAAGTCCGTCATGATGCGGTCGACCTCTTCCTCGCTATGCCGTGCCCGCAAGGCCGCCCGGTGGGCCTCGTACAGGGGGCCGCCGCGGTTCTCGTGGTTGAAAGGCAGGGGACCGCAATACGACAGCCCCCAGTCCAGCCCCTGCGCGAGCACCGAATCCCATTTCGAGTTCTGTTCGCTGGTATCCAGGTGGACCCCGGTATCGTCGCCGTAGCGCCGGCGGAACTGCCGTTGCGAGTCGTTGGTGGTGCAGGCGTGGGAGAAGGGCGGGTGGTAGTTGTCGTTGAGGTTCTCGACCTGGGCCTTCCAGTTGCCGCGTACCAGGTATTTGTGCACGCCGCCCGACACGTCGACTTCACCGGCAGGTGCCCGGTCGACGACGTGGTCTATGCAGTGCGTAGCTTGTCCCAGAAAGGGCACCAGGTCCGGCAGGGGATCGTCCAGCGGCGCCAGGCTGGCGAAGATGAATCCCCGGTACGAGCCTACCCGCGGCACGCGCGCCAGGCCGAAGGCCGCGTGGTCCTGCATGTCGTACCGGCCGGCGTAGGCATCGCGCATGGGCGCTAGCAGCAGTTCGCCGTTGGTGCGGAACGTCCATCCGTGATAGCCGCAACGCAGGGTGTTGCCGGTATTGCCGCGCTCGTCGGTAATGACCATCACGCCGCGGTGAGGGCAGCGATTGTGCAGGACGTGGATGCCGCCTTTGTGGCGGATCACGATGACCGGTTGTGTGCCCATCCAGGCCGTGACGTAGTCGCCATCGTTCGGCACCTGGCTCTCGTGGGCCAGGTAGAGCCATGCGCGACCGAAGATACGTTGCATTTCCGCATCGAAAATGGCTTGATCGGTGTAGAGCCGCCGGCTGACCCGATCGCGCTGGACTAGCGTGGATAGATCGGGGGCGGCGGTCGAGTCAGCGGTACTGTGCATGGCGGTCCCCTGAGAGGAGAGAGTTTGTTGCGATAGCAACTCTGTCATCGCCAATTTAGTTGTGATAGCAACTCAAGTCAAGAGCGGCGTCGGCACCGCATTGGCTCGGTGCCGCTACCCGCCACTGGAAAAGGTCTCGCCCAGACGGCGCTGGGCAAGCTGAAAGTGCAGAATCCCGAAGTGCTGGTCGACAAGCTGGGGCAGCGCCTGGCTTACGAGCGCAGCGGCGTGCGCCTATATCAGGCGTTCATCGACAAGGTGGCAGTCGCCGGGCATCCGAACTAGACGCAACTATTGGCGGACCTGCAGCACATCTGCAACGAGGAGCTGGCGCATTTCGGCCTGCTCGTCGAGATGGCGAAATCGACAGGCGCAGAACGACAACATGGCGAGCCGGTTCCAACAGGCGCTGGAAAACGAGAAACAGCACGAGGCAATGATTCGCCGATGGCTCCGCGAGACAGTGCTGGCGGAAGCGACCTGGTCGAAGCCATCGGACCTGCGTCAGTCGAGCGTGACCCCCGCGTCGGCAATGACTTTTTTCCAGCGGACCCGTTCCGATTCGATGAAGGCATTGGTCTCGGCCGGCGTGGCCGCTACCGCTTCAGCCCCCTGCGCCAGGAATTTCTGCTTGATGTCTTCCTTCTTCAGCATCGCCGTCAAGGCGTCGTTGATTTTCTGCACGATGGGCGCGGGCGTTCCCGGAGGCGCCATGAGGGCGAACCATGCGCTGCTATCGAAACCCGGGAAGCCGGCTTCCTTGGAGCTGGGGACATCGGGCGCGATCGCGCTTCGCTGTGAGCTCGCCACGGCGAGGATGCGTAGTTTGCCGGTCTCGCGCAGCCGCAGGGCCGCGGAGATGTTGCCGAAGAACACGTCGATGCGCCCGGCCATCAGGTCGGTAAGGGCCGGGCCCTCGCCCTTGTAGGGCACGTGGACCAAAGAGGTGCCCGATAGCGTCGCGAACAATTGGCCCGTCAGGTGCGACGTAGAGCCGTTGCCTTGCGAACCGTACGACAACTTTCCGGGATTGGCCTTGGCATGGGAGATCAGTTCCTGCACCGACTTGGCCGGTACGCGCGTGCTGACCGTGATGGCATTGGGACTAGTCGCCAACATGCCCACGGCGGTGAATTCAGCGGGCCGGAACGCGATGTCCTTGTACAGGTATTCATTGATCGACAAGGGGCCAGGCGGCGTGGCCAGCAGCGTATAGCCGTCGGCCTCGGCAGTGAACACCTCGTGGGCACCGATGTTGCCGCCCGCGCCCGGGCGGTTTTCGACCACCACGGGTTGATTCCACGTATCGCTCAATTGCTGGCCGACGATGCGGGCCAGCGTATCGATCGTGCCGCCGGCGGGGAAATCGACGACGATGCGGACCGGTCGGGACGGATAGGTGTCGGCCGCGCCGGCAGCGGCCGCAGGGACCGAATATGCAAGAACACATGCGGCGATCAGCGAATATTGCAAGGTCTTCATGAATGTCTCCTCTAGTGGCCGTTCTGTGACAGCTGCGGGGAAGGCCGGTCGGCCTGGTCAAAATGGATATAGGGGGGGCGTCTCTTGAATGGTGACCCACTGCCATTGCGTGAACTCGTCCCAGTTGGCCGGGCCGCCGATGCGGCTGCCGTTGCCCGAGGTGCCCACTCCCCCGAACGGCACGCGCGGATCGCCCGCCACCGTCTGGTCGTTGATGTGCAGCAGGCCCGTGCGCAGCCGCCGGCCGAGCGCCATGGCGCGGTCTACCGCACTCGACACGATGGCGGCCGACAGCCCATATTCCGTCTGGTTGGCCAGCGCGACGGCTTCATCGTCGGTCGCAAACGATGTCACCAGCGCGACGGGGCCGAATACTTCCTCGTCGAACGCGGGCATGCCGGGCCGGACACCGTCCAGTACGGTGGCGGGGTAGTAGGGCGGGCGCGCATCGCCGCCGGCATGCAGCCGGGCGCCGGCAGCCACTGTGTCGCGCACCAGTTGGTCGACCCGCTGCAGCTGGCGGTCGTTGATCATGGGGCCGAGCTGGACGTCCGGCTCGGTAGGGTTGCCCATGCGCACATTCCTGGCCTTGTCCGCCAACAGCGCTACCAGATGGTCGGCGATGCGCTCGTGCGCCAGGATCCGGCCCGTAGCCATGCAAATCTGGCCCTGGTGCATCCAGGCACCAAAGGCCGCGCAGCCGGCGGCCCGCTCCAGGTCGGCATCGTCCAGCACGATGAGGGAGTTTTTACCGCCAAGCTCAAGCGACACCTTCTTCAGATGGGCGCCACATAGCGCGCCGACCCGCTTGCCGGCCCCGGTGGAACCGGTAAAGGCCACCATGGCCACCGCCGGATGGGTGCACAGGGCCTCGCCCACGTCCGCGCCCCCGGGCAGGACGTGCAACAAACCGGCCGGCAGGCCGGCTTCTTCGAACAAGCGGGCGATGTATAGGCCGCCGCTGACCGCCGTCTGGGGGTCAGGTTTCAAAACGACGGCGTTGCCCACGGCCAGCGCCGGCGCTACTGCCCGCATGGCCAGCGTGAGCGGGAAATTGAACGGGGAAATGACGCCCACGATGCCATGCGGCATGCGGCGCCCATAGCTGAGCTTGCCCGGGACCGACGGGAAAACCAGGCCTTGCGGTTCCCCCAGCATTGCGGCGGCCTGCAGCAAGGTCAGCCGCGCCGACCGCAGTTCCATGTTGGCCTTCGCCCGTATGGCGCCGGTCTCGCGCATGATCCAATCCGCGGCCTCGTCGTGGTGCTGCTCGACCAGCGCGGCGGCGCGGTGGAATACGCCCGCGCGTTCTTCAGGCGGCAACGCCGTCCACGCCTGTTGCGCCTCGATCGCCTTCGGCGCCGAGAACGACAGCGATGCCGGCGTGGCGAGGGTCAGCGTCGTCAGCGCTTGGCCGCCGGCTTTGTCCAGGACGGTATAAGCCGGCCCGTCATGAGGCGTCCATTCGCCCTGGAACAGCCGTCCTTCCCAAAAGCGCTGTGCAAGGAAAGCCTCCGCTTTGCCGTTCATGCCAGCACCTGTTCGGAGATAGGGTCGAGCACGACCTCTACGACGGCACTGCGTCCATGGCGGACGGTCTCCAAGGCGTCGCGCAGCGTCGACTGCAGGTGTTCAGCGTCGTCGATGCGGAATGCCGCGGCGCCGCTCGCGGCCTCGGCAATATCCGCGAGCCGGGCACCCGCCGCGACCGTGATCCAGTAGCGGTCATTGCGCTGGGCGGTGGATTGCGCGTGGACCAGGTTGGTGGACACCTTGGGCGAATTCCAACCGCGGTTGTTGTAGATGATGGTCAGGACGGGGGCGCCATAGGTCTGCGCCACCCAGTACGTGCTGCTCGGAACGCCAAAGAGATAGCTGCCGTCACCGGTAAGCGCAATGACCTCGGCTTGCGGATCCGCCAGCTTGACGCCCACCGCCGCGTTGATGCCCCAGCCCAGGCCGCTGCCGCCATTGACGTAGAAGCTGCCGGGCCGGCTCATGCGCAGTGTAGAAAGAATGGTTTCGGTGCCCGAGGGTTCTTCGCAGACAACGACGGTGCGTTCGTTGACCAGTTCGCGCACAGCCAGCGTCAGCTGCTTGACGGTAATTCCCCCTTGCTTGACCGATAGCGGTGGCAGCGGGGCGGCCGCGACCCGCTCCCTGGCGGCCAGGATCCATTGTTGACGATCGGCAGGGACCGGTTGCTTCCGTTGCCGGCCAGCATCCAGCAACTGCTGCAGGACATAGTCGCTGTCCGCCCGGTAGCTGCGCTCGGCGGGGAAGTGCCAGAAGCCCATGTCTTCCTTGACCGGGTCGGCATCGATATGAAACAGCCGCGCGCCGGTGGACGGCCCGGTCCGCGATACGATCCAAGGCACGTCCACGTCCAGCATCAGGATCAGGTCGGCTTCCGCCACCAGCGCATTGCGGCGGTAGCCGGCATGGTGGGGATGGTCGCCCGGGAAGTTGACGTATTGCGGTGCGATTTCCGCCACCGGTAATCCCAGCAGCTCGGACAGCTCGACCAGCCGGCCGACCGCGGCCGTATTGCGGCCAAGATACGTGGTCAGCACCAGCGGCCGCTTGGCCTGGGCCAGGGCATCGTAAAGCTCCGCGACTTCCTCATGGCGCAGGCCGCCGAGCCGGGCAGGGGACCACTGCGCCGGCACCACCTCGGCATGGCCGCCTGCCGGCCCTTCCCACACTTCGCGCGCGCCGGTCAGATAGACCGGCCCCTCGGGCACCGAGCTGGACAACTGCAGCGCGCGCATCAGCACCGCATCGACCATCTCCGGCGCGCGCAGCTCGTAGGTCCACTTCATGTATTGCGCCGCGATCTCGTGCTGGCGCGGCGCGTCCTGGGTGTAGTGGATGAATTCCGTGCGGGCGCCGGGGCGGTCGCCGTTGACCGTCACGGGCGACAGGCCCGCCACGATGATGGCCGGCACCCGTCCGCGTGAGGCATTGTGCAAGCTGCATCCCAGGTTCTGCGTACCGACATCGACATGGACCAGCACCATCTGCGGCCGGCGCGTCACCATTGCGTAACCGTGCGCCGCGGTGAGGGCGGTCATTTCGTGCGGACAGATGATGATCCTCGGCATGGTGCTGCCGCTGTCATCGATGGCGGCGAACGCCTCGATGAACGCAGTGTGGTCGCTGCCCAGATTAGTGAAGATGTAGTGCACGCCCATGCGGCCGGCTAGCTCGAGCAAGCGGCGGGCGGCAGTGAGAGTGACTGCCTGGGAAGTCATTGTGACGTTGTCTCCGAATCATATGGCGGCGGCGCATTGGACCGCTCGATGCGGAATCCATAGTAGGCTTACGTCGGCCATTTTTTAAATTTATTTGTTGTATTCATTGAATTTTCCCTATGAATACCTATCGATCCGACCTGAACCTGTTCTCGGTTTTCCAGGCGATTCTAGAAACACGAAGCGTGACGCTGGCAGCCGACCGATTCGGGATTACCCAGCCCGCCATGAGCAATGCCTTGACCCGGTTGCGCCAACTGCTGGGCGACCCATTGTTCGTCAACAGCACCAGCGGCATGCAGCCTACGCCGTATGCGCTGGAAATCGCCGAAACCGTCGTAAACTCGCTGGCCGGGCTGCAGCAGGCGCTCGATCACCGCAAGAGCTTCGACCCGGCGCTGACCGAGCAGACCTTCCGGTTCCACATTCCGGATATGGGGCAGGTCAACATCCTGCCCATGCTGCTGGAGCGTGTACAGCGAGTGGCGCCCCGGGTGCGCATCCAGACCGAGACCCTGCCGCAGGAAGACGTCCGTACCGCACTGGAAAACGGGCGTATTCATTTCGCGGCCGGTCACTTGCCACGGCTCCACGGACGCCGCCTGCGCACCCAGCATCTGTTCGATGAACGCTACGTGGTCCTGATGCGCGCCGGCCATCCGCTGGCCGTGGGGACGCTCACCCAGAAAGCGTTGCTGCAAGCCTCCCATGCGGTGGTGACCTCAGTTGGAGGCGGGCACCAGATCATCGAGGAAGTGCTGCAAAAGCGGCGGGCGCGCATTGTGACTCACTTGCCCAACATCATGGCGCTGGCCATGGCAGTGGCCCGCACGGACCTGGTGGCTATCGTCCCGCGGCGCGTGGCGACCGAGTTGGCCAAGGGCGGGACGCTACACGTGGCGCGGCTGCCCATCGCCATGCCTTGCTTCGACGTGGCGATCTACTGGCACGAGCGCTCGCATACCAGCCCGGCCTGCATCTGGATGCGGGAACAGTTGATGGAGTTGTTCATGGGGCGGGCCGAGTGAGGGTCGGGGGTGCATTGAACCTGGACCGGGAAAGCGCGTGTCGCGCCAGGTGTCTATGTGACTTTACATAATATACATTATGCGTATATTCCAGCCAGCAGCGCCGTAGCGTCGCCTCCCGTTCTTGCCGCCGTTAATTCGGCCCCGGCGTCACCATGCGCCGGCCACCGGCCTATTTGCCGTCTGTATCGGCCGTTCTGTCGCGTGCGCCGGGGTCCGGCGATGCTTTGAGCCCCAGGTAGACCGCCAGCAGGATCGCCAGCCCGCCCCATAGATGCGCCCAGGATAAGGCTTCGTCCAGCAGCACGGCTCCCCAGAGCACGCCGAACGGCGGCATGATGAAAGTCACCGTCAGCACGCGCTGCGGGCCGATGCGGGCCAGGAGCCGGAAATACAGCAGATAGGCCAGGCCCGTGCACAACAGGCCCAACGCCAGGATGGGCACCGCCAGGCTGCCGACCGCCAGTCCGCTGGCCGGCTGCGCCAGGCCGGTGCCGGCCGCGAGCGGCACCAGCAGCACCACGGCGCCGGCTTGGCTGGCCAGGGCCAGCAGCAGGTTGTCCAGCTCGCCCCGCTGGTAGATCCAGCGCCGCGTAAGAAACGCCGCAAGGCCATAGCATGCCGCCGCAACCAGGCAGGCGGCGCAGCCCAGCAGCACCTGCAGGTTCACCGCCACTGGCCCGGCACCGGTGAGGATGGCCACCCCGGCGATGCCGCATACCGCACCGGCAATCTTGTAGACGGTTAGCCGCTCATGGAAGAAGGCCGCGCCGAGGATGACGCCCATGAGCGGCGTGGTGGCGTTCAGGATGACGGAATATCCGGCGGGCAAGTACTGTGCGGCAAAACTGTACATGGCGAACGGGATGCCGGAATTGACGACGCCGATGCCGAGCGCCGCGGCCAGCTTGCCTTCGAACCGCCACGGCAGGCGCCGCGCCAGGATGACGCAGGCCAGGAAGCCCCCGGCCAGTACGACGCGTGCCGCGGCCGTGGGCATGGGGCCGATGGCCGGAGCCAGTTCGCGCGTGAACACGAACCCCAGGCTCCATAGCCCGGCCAGGACCAGCAGTATGAAGAGGTCGGACGCGCGCAAGTAAGCGGACTCCGCTGAACAAGATGCATGGGTAGGCCGGAAACAGCCCCCCTGCTTCCGGCGGCGCATTGTCGCACAAGCGGCCCCGCGCCGGCCGGGGCGCTTACGCGGGCGCTCATATCCGCAGGCCGCTGATACGGCGCACTCTGCGCGTGATAGCTTCCTCGAGAATGCCGGGCTGAGCCTCGATCAGCGTAAACCAGGTGCGCGCGCGCGTGACGCCGGTGTAGACGAGCTCCCGCGTCAGCAAGGGACTGGCCTTGGCCGGTAATGCCAGTGCCGTATGGGCGAACTCCGAGCCCTGTGATTTGTGCACCGTCATGGCATATACGGTCTCGACAGCGCTGAGCCGGCTGGGTAACGCAAAGCGCACACCCGGCGCGCCGTCGCTGCGCAGGAAGGCTACGCGTAGCGCGGTGCCCGACGGCATGCCGCCGCCGGCCTGGGGTACGCGCAGCGCGATACCTATGTCGCCATTCATCAGTCCCAGCCCGTAATCGTTGCGGGTGACCAGCACCGGCCGCCCTTCGTACCAGCCGTGGTCCTGCTCGATGAGGCCGCGCGAGCACAGCGCGCGGGCAATCCGTGCGTTGAGCGCCTCCACGCCCTGCTCTCCCTTGCGCACCGCGCACAGCAGGCGGAACTGGTCGAAAGCGGCGAGGACCTCGGCGGCCCAGGATTCCCAGACCGGATCGTCGGCCGGCGTGCCGGCGGGCGGACGCTGCTGGTGCATGCGCTCCAGGTAGTAGGCGTAGCCGCGAGGCCGGCCCCGGTCGCTTTCTGCGTGCCCGTCCAATAGCAGGCGGTCCAGGGCATCGGGCTTCAGGCCACAGACGTCATAGACACCTGGATCGCGCGATGCGGCTTCGTCGGCAATGACTTGCCGGACCTCGCGGGGATCGCCGCTGTTGACGGCACGCGCGAGCTTGCCTATGCCGCTGCCCGCGCCGAAGCGCCGCGAATGACGCAGCATGACAGTCTGCTGCGCCATGGCGTGCGAGGCGGCGTCGCCCGGCAACAGCCCTGCCCCGGCCAGGCTTTCGCCGCTCGCCTCCTCGAGCCATCGCAGCGTTTCCCGGGTATACCGCCCTGCTTCCGCGTCCCGGCAGAGATCTCCCAATACGGCGCCTGCTTCGACCGAGGCGAGCTGGTCTTTGTCGCCCAGCAGGACCAGTCGCGCATGGGCCGGCAGTGCCGCCATCAGATGGGCCATCATCTCGACATCCACCATGGAGGCTTCGTCCACGACCAGCATGTCGACCGGCAACGGATTGCCCGCGTGATGCCGGAAATGCCGGCTGTCCTGCCTGCTGCCAAGCAGGCGGTGCAAGGTCGAGACGTCGGTCGGGATAGTCGCGCGTACCGGTTCGGGTACGGGCAATCGGCCGACCTGTTCGGCAATCGACGCCGACAGGCGGGCTGCGGCCTTGCCGGTAGACGCGGCCAGCAGGACGCGCAGCGGCCGTCCTTGCTCGTGCGCCGCCATTTGCAGCAAGGCCAGTAGCCGCACGACCGTCGTCGTCTTGCCTGTGCCCGGCCCGCCGGTGATGATGCTGATATTGCCGCGCGCAGCCAGGGCGCACGCCAGTTTCTGCCAGTCCGGCCTTGGCGCGTCGGGCTGCGGTGGGCCGAACAGGCGCGCCAGCGCGTCGGACAGCGCCGGCGGGCTGACGGGAGGCTGAGCCAGGCGCTGCCGCAAGGCCTGGGCGATGCGTTGCTCGAAGTCCCAATAACGGCGGAGGTATAAACGGCCGCCGTCGAGCACCAGCGGCTGGCCGTTGTCCGATCCCGCGGCATCGGCCGGGCTGGCGACCAATGGGCTTTCCGCCAGGGCGCTGCGCCAATGCGCCACATCCAGGCCGGAGAGCAAGTCCGAAGGCAGGACCATGGCAGGTGAGGCGTCACCTTCGGGCGGCAATGACAGCGCTTCGTCGGACCGCTCCAGGGTCAGGGCAAGATCCAGGCACACATGTCCATGGCCCAACTGATGGCTGGCCAGCGCCGCCGCCAGCACGACCAGCGGAGCAGCCTCCGGATCACACTCGCAAAGAAAGCCCACGAAAGCCCTGTCCAGGCGGCGCAGCCAGCCCCGTTCCACCCAATTGTCCAGCACGCCCAGCAGCGCTCGCGTGTCGTGCAGGTGGCCAGGCGGTTGCGCCGGTGCGTCGAACGGCAATTCATAGTTGAGCGGACCTTGGCTCACGGCACGACCTCCGCGCCCTCGCTTGCGCCGGCGAACAACCGGTCTAGTCCTTCGATCAGCACCCGCGGCGGACTATCGAAATAGACGCCGTGCGACGGCGCACGGGTGGCGCGCAGGAAAAGGTAGAGTGCACCGCCCATGTGGCGATCATAGTCATAGTCGGCCATCCGCGCGGCCAATTGCCTATGTAGCGCGAGCAGGTACAGGACGTATTGCAGGTCATAGCGCTTGGCCAGGATTTCGGCTTGCATGGCCTCGGCGGTGTAGGCGCCGTCCGCCGGCCCCAGCCAGTTGGATTTGTAGTCGGCGACGTAATAGCGGCCTTCGTGCTCGAAGGCCAGGTCCATGAAACCCTTGAACATGCCATTGAGCATGGCGGGCTCGAGTGCCGGCCGGGGCATGCCGGGAAGCACGTGGCGCCGCACGAGCGCGTCGATGCGGCCGACGTCGACGTGACGGCTTTCGAACCAGAACTCCATCTCCACCTGGTAGGCCCGCAGGCCGGCGAGCGTGACGGCACTGCGTCCGCCATGCAAGGGCAGACGCTGACCAAGCAGATTCGAGAGCCACCGGGTCAAGGGGGTGATCCAGGTTTCCCAGCCACGCCGGTTGCAGCGGCGCGCCACGGCGTCGGCGATGCGGTCGGGCTCGGCGGCCACCGCGCCGAAACCCTCGGCACCGGCCCATTCGCACAGCCCGTGCAGGAAGGTTCCCGGCCCAGGGCCGCGCGGAAACCGGTGCAGGCCCGCCCCGCCGGCCGGCAAAGCTGCATGCGCGGCGTCGAGGTCGGCGACATCGTCGTCGAACAGTTTTTGCGCCTCTGGCGTTTCGGGGCTCAAGTCGCCGTGCAAGGCGGGACTGCCTGCTTCATCGTCGAAGGCGGCCTGGCTGGCGATGCGCAGCGCACTATAGGATGCGATCCACCATGGCTCTCCTGCCCTGCGCGTGGGAATGCGGTAGACCGGCTGCTCCCTGGCAGGCGCGACGAGCGCCAGGGCACGGTCGCTCGCCGCAGGCGCCGCACTGACGCGCAGGCGGCCCATGCCGGGATCGAGCGACTGGACCAGTCCGGCCAGCTCGGCGGTGCCCGGCAGCGGCTGCCCGCCTCCAATCAGGTAACCCAGCGCGCTGCGATGCCAGCACGACTCGCTGGTGCGCCCTCGCCGAAGGTCGGCGATGCCCAGCCAGCAAGCGTGCCGGGCGCGAGTCAAGGCGACATACAGCAGGCGCAGATCCTCGGCCAGGCGCTCGCGGTCGGCAAGTTCCTCTTCCTCGGCGCCGGGCGCGATACTGACGACCAACCTGCCTTGCGCATCGTGATAACGCAGCGGCGGGCGATCCTTGTCGGCCGGGCGGAACGAGCAGGCGAATGGCAGGAATACCAGGGGATATTCGAGCCCTTTGGATTTGTGGACCGTCACCACCTTGAGCAATTGGGCATCGCTTTCCAGGCGTAGGACCTGGGCGTCGGTGGCCTGTCCATCCTGGTCGAGGTGCTCGGCCAAATGACGGATCAGCGCTTGTTCGCCGTCCAATTCGGCAGAGGCCTGTTGAAGCAGCTCGGCCAGGTGCAGCAGGTTGGTCAGGACCCGTTCGCCGTCGGCACGCCCAGCCAGCGCAGCAGGCAGGCCGAAGTCGTCCATGAAGCGCCGCAGCATGGGCAGCACGCCTTGCCGCCGCCAGATGTCGCGGTAGGCCCGGAACTTCAAGACCCATGCTTCCCAAAGGCGCTCGTCGCGATTGAGCTGGTCGAGCTCGTCCAGCGGCCGGGCCAAGGTTGCGCTGGCCAGCGCCGCACGCAGCTTGCGATCGTCATCCGGCTCGGCGCAGGCCTTGAGCCACCGCAGCAGGTCGCCCGCCTCCGCCGCATCGAAGACGGAGTCCTTGTCCGAGAGATAGACGCTGCGCACGCCGCGCTGCGCCAGTGCGGCCCGTATGGCCTGGGCTTCGCCCATGTCGCGGACCAGCACGGCGATATCGGCCGCAACCAGCCCTCGCAGTGTGCCCTCGTGAAGAAAGCCCGCGCGCCCCTGCGCTCCGGCCTCGAGCAAGCGCACGATTTCCGACGCGCAGGCCGCCGACAAGGCCGAACGGTACGCGCCCGCGCTGATGGGATCGCTCTGGGGCGCCAGCCACAATGTCAGCGGCGCGGCCGCTACACCGTCCACCACGAGTGCTTCGGGGCGGCCATGGGCCCGAACCGGCACGAACGGAAGCGGGTTCTCGCTGCCACGGCGGAACAGGAACGCGCCCGCCCCACCCTCCCGGTTCTCGGCGGCCTCGAACAAGGTATTGACCGCGGTAACGACGCCTTCGGTAGACCGGTAGTTGGTCCCCAGGCTGTAGTGCCGCCCGGCGGTAGCGGCGCGGGCGCGCAAATAGGTATGGATGTCGGCGCCGCGAAAGGCGTAGATGGCCTGCTTGGGATCGCCGATCATCAGCAGTGCGCAATCGTCCCGGTTCTCGGCGATGCGGTAGACACGATCGAAAATGCGGTACTGGACCGGGTCGGTATCCTGGAATTCATCGATCAGTGCCACGGGAAACTGGCTGCGGATGACCTGCGCCAGCCGCTCGCCGTTTTCTCCCTGCAGCGCGGCGTCCAGCCGGACCAGCATGTCGTCGAATCCCATTTCGGCGCGGCGGTGCTTTTCTTCGTCGAAGCGCGCCCGTACCCAGCGCGCTGCGTGGGCCAGCATGCGGGACTCGGCCGACGGCAATTGCGCCAGTTGCGCCGGCAGTTCGGCCATGGCGTGCAACGCGGGGTGGTCGATGGTGTGGCCGCCTGTGCAGATCTCGGCCATGCCTGCGGGCGTAAGGCGCAGGAAGCCGGACCCGAGATCCAGGGGTTCCAGCGCGGGATCGTTCGCCCAGGCGGACAGCTTGTCGAACCACGGCTGGTACCACCGTGCCTGGAACTTGCGTCCGTTGACCCGCTTGGCGGCACAAGCCGCGTCGCACAAGGTCCGCAGCTCACCCGCCCACACGGCCCATGGCGCCTTCAGACCAGCCAGCGCCTCGCGCCTTTGGGCCAGCACGGACTCCAGGATTTCCTGCAGGGACTCGCCGGCGTCGTCGTGATTGGCATGTGCCAGCAACGGCGTGATCCGGCGGCGCAAGTGGTCGGGCGTCACCCAGTGTTCCAGCACCCAGCCCAAGGCCGGCTCGCGCAAGGCATAGCAGTGCTGGCGCCAGTAATCGCGCACGACCTCGGCCAGCAGGTCGGTGTGGTCGGTTTCCAGGGTCTGGGTAAACAGGCTGCCGCTGTCGAATGCGTGTTCGCGCAGCATGCGCTGGCACCAGCCGTGTATGGTGGAGACCGCCGCTTCGTCCATCCACTGGGCCGCCACGTCCAGCTTGCTGGCGCAGGCAGGCCAGGTGTCGGGAGCGTAGCCCGAGCGCAGCGTCTCGATCAGTGCGTCGGGCGCCGCGATTTCTTCCCGGAAGAAGCGTGCTGCCTGGGCCAGGCGCGTACGGATGCGGTCCCGTAGTTCCTGGGTCGCGGCGTCGGTGAAGGTCACCACGAGGATTTCGGGGGGCAGCAATTCCCTCGAAAATCCGGCCGCTTCGCCGCCATGCCCGAGCACCAGCCTGACGAACAGGGCCGAGATGGTAAAGGTCTTGCCGGTTCCGGCACTGGCCTCGATCAGCCGGCTGCCGTGCAAAGGCAGCGTCAGGGCGAGGTCCTGCCCATCTCGCGCGCTCATCGGACACCTCCCCTGGCCGGTGTCGCGGGCGCGGCCGCGGCCCGCACGGCTTCCAGCAGCGGCCGATACAGGGTCTCGGCCCATGCGCCGAAGGCCCCCTCGGACCATAGCGTTTCGAAATCGGGATACTGGCGGGCAAGATACGGGCTGCGGCTGCCCTCGCCTGGCGCGACGGCGCTGTCCTCGTAGGTCTTGCGCGCTTGTTGGCGGGCGGCATCTTCGTCCGGCAGCGCGGCCAGCCAGGCGAACGCAGTACGTACCGCCACCGGCGCCGGCATGCGCATGCCGGCGTCCCAGGCCTCGATCAGCTCGACCAGCCTGTCCCGCGCCAGGTCGGCGGGCACGGGCGGCAGGTCAAGGTTGCCGTCGGCCGCGACCAGGACGGTGCGCAGCTCCCAACCCATCGCGTTGCCCGCCAGATGTGCGATCCAGGGGCGGACGAGCCGCTGCCACCTGGGCGTGCGGCTGGCGGCGCCGAGTTCGTTGGGCACCGCCTCCAGCAACAAGTGGCCTGCGCCGCCACGCCGCAGCCCCGACAGCCACCCCTGCAACCGGATGTCTCCATGGCGCAGATCTATTTCCATAGGCACGGTCACCGCTTCCGGCCAGTCGGCGCGCAGCGCGCGATGGCGCGCCAGCAGCTCCGGCAATGGCGCAAGCAAGGTATCGCGCAGCCGTTCGCCGAACCCCGCCAGCGGCAGGTGCCCGCCGCGGACCAGCGCCTGTGCGGCCTCGTCCAGGCGGGCCTGCGCCTGATGTTCGTCTTCGGCATCCAGGGCCGCAAGCAGCAGCTGTTCGCTCAATTGGTAATGCGTCAATCCGTCCAGGGCAAACGGCTCTTCGTCGCCCGCCGCCGGTTCGGATTCATCGAAATACACCTTGAGCCGCTGGTTGAAGAACGCCCGCAGCGGGTCGCGGACAAAACTCTGCAGCTGGGCGAGATCGAGCGTGGATGCGGGCGCCGGCAGCGGCGGCAGCATCGCGTCATGGGCCGGCGCCCTATCGTCCGGCCGATGCATGACCGCCCATTCCCTGGCATAAGTGAAGTAGGCGCCATCGCGGGATGCGAAGTAGCGCGCGCTGAAGGGCTGCAAGGGGTGGACGGTCGTGAGCGCATCCAGCAGCGATCTCGTGCCGTACTCGGTACCCTCCAGGCGCCAGCCGGCGGCGATGTGGTCGCGCAATTGCGCGACCAGGACCGAAGGCGGACGTTCGCCGTTGTCGCGCACGCTGCGCCCTACCCAGCTCACGTATAAGGTATCGCGCGCCGACAGCAGCGCTTCGAGCAAGAGATAGCGGTCGTCCTCGCGGCGCGAGCGGTCGCCGGGCCGGTAGTCCGTCCGCATCAAGTCAAAATCGGGCGGAGGCTGGATGCGGGGGTAGTCGCCGTCGTTCATGCCGAGCAGGCACACCACCTTGAAGGGAATGGCCCGCATGGGCATGAGCGTGCAGAAATTGACCGAGCCAGCCAGGAAGCGCTGGTTGAGCCGGCTGCGGTCCAGGCCCGCGAGCCATGCCTCGCGCACCACGACCAGCGGCAAGGCCTCCTGGAGACCCGCGGCCTCGCAGATGTCCAGCCAATCGTCCAGCAGTTGCGAGAGACTGCCGAGCGCGGCTTCTTCCCGTTCGCTGGCCGGTTCGAAGAAGGCCGCCATGAGGCGGCGCAGGCGTTCGCCCCAGACCCGCGGCGCCGCAGGCACGGCCAGATCGTTGCGCGTCTGCTCGAGCGCCTGCACCAGTGCATCGAGCGACCCGACGAGGGCCGCCTCCAGCCCGCCGACCTCGCCGTAGGGTTCGATCTCACCGTAGGGCGCGCCGGCCCCGACGGCATAGCCGAGCAACATGCGGCGCAGGCCGAAACGCCAGGTGTTCTGTTCCATGCCCGCGGGCAATCCGAGGCTGGCGCGCTGGCGCCCGTCCACGCCCCAGCGCACGCCCGCGCCTTCTATCCAGCGATGCAGTTGAGGCAGGTCGGCCTCGCGCAAGCCAAAGCGCTGGCGCACGGCCGGCACATCGAGCAGGTCGAGGATCTCGCTTACCGCAAAGCGGCTTTCCGGCAGCCGCAGCAGGTGTTCAACGGCAATCAGCAGCGGTTCGCGGCCGCGCTGGCCTTGGTCCGCCAGCGTAAAGGGGATATGCCGTGTGTCCTGCGTGTCGAGCTGGCCGAAGACGGCCCGGATGTGCGGCGCATAGGTATCGATGTCGGGCACCATGACGATGACATCGCGCGGGCGCAGCGCGGGATCGGCGTCGAACAGGGCCAGCAGCTGGTCGTGCAGGATCTCGACTTCGCGCTGTGGACTGTGGGCGACGTGGAAACATACGGACCGGTCCTGCGCCGGATCGACGGGATGCCAACGCGCCCGGGTTTCAGCAAGCGAGCGAAGGTTCAGGATGTCGTCCTGGATCTGCGCCAGCAGATGTTCGGCGGGCGGCTCGCTGAACAGGTCGATGCGCCGGTCGCTGATGGACGCGAAGTGCTCCTGGTAGCGCTCGGGGATGTCGTAGGTATCGAGCAGGTTGATGTAGTCGCGCCCTTGCTTGCCCCAGGCGGCCAGCAGCGGATTGCCGAATTCGTGCTGCAACCCCGGGGCCTGGGCCGCGGGCATGCCCTGCTTGCGCGGGTGGCGCCGGTATTGGTGACGCAGCAGGTCCTGGTCGGCGACGATATCGGCCCAGTGATGCTGGCACGGATTATGGACGCACAGCAGTACCTGGCAGAACTTGGACAGCGCGGCCAGCGCCTCGAGAGCTTGCGCGGGCATGGACGAAATGCCGAACACGATGACCCGGCGCGGCAGGCCGGCTGGTGCCTGCTGCGCCTGTGCCAACCGGGAGAGGAATCGCCGATGCACCCGGGCGCGGCTCTGGATGCCTGCGTCGTCGCCCACGTCCGCCAGCACTGCGCGCCATAGGGCGGCCTGCCAGCGGTCGTCCGGGCCCAGTGGAACCACACCGCGGCGGGAGGTTCGCAGGACGTCCCGTCCGTGTTCCCAGTCGTCGAGCCAATCCGCGCGGTAGACCTGGTATTGGTCGAACAGGTCGGCCAGCCTTTCGGCCAATTGGTGGCGCTTGCGCATGCTGCGATCGTCTGCCAGGAAGCGTCGCAACGGTAGAAAGACTTCGTCATCCAGCACGGCAGGCAGCAACCGCAGCAGCCGCCAGGTCAGCCCGTCCCGGTCGAGCGTAGCAGTCTCGGGCAGCTGGTCCCGGCCCAGCACGCTACGATAGGCGCGCCAGAGGAAGCGGGCCGGCAGCTGCACATCGACTGCGGCGGCAATGCCGCAGCCTGGCGCCGCCTCGGGATCGCCGCGCGGGTCTTCGGCCAGCGCAAACTTCAGCCACTGCGCGATGCCGTTGCTCTGCACCAGGATGGTCTCGCTTTCGAGCGGCGCGAGCGGATAGCGCTTCATCCACGATACGGCAAGGCCGCGCAGGTCTTCCAGGCGATTGCCGTGGACGACCATGAAACCGGGCGACAACGGGGAGGACGGAGGCATCTGCGGCGCGCGGAAAAACTCGCAAGGACGATGCCGCCATTCTACAAGGGCAGGCCAGCGTCCCGGGCTGGCTCCCAGGACACAGGCAGCCTGGTTACCGGTAGCCCACCCGGTCCAGGATTTTCTGAGCGGTGACCTGGTTGCGGCCGATCGCGCCTATGGAGACCTTTTCCGCCTTGAACCGGCCGAGGGACTCCAGCGCGGCATTGCCGGTCTTGACCGAAGGAACCGCGGGCCATTCATTGTTGCCGGCCGCGAAGTAGGTTTGGGCCTGGTCGCCGGCCAGGTATTCCAGGAACTTGATCGCGGCTTCCTTGTTCGGGGCATGGCGGGCGACTGCGCCGCCGGCCACGTTCATGTGCACGCCCTCCCCCGCCTGATTGGGCCACAGGAAGCCGACCTTGGCGATGGCGTCCTTGTCTTCCGGCTTGTCGGAGCGGGCCATGCGCACATAGTAATAGTTGTTGGTCAGCGCAACGCCGCATTCGCCGGACGCGACTCCTTTGATCTGGTCGGTATCGCCTCCCTGCGGGTTGCGCGCCATGTTGGCCACCATGCCTTTGGCCCATTGCTCGGCGGCGGCCTCGCCGTTGCGCTCAATCAGCGATCCCAGCAGCGAAAGCATGTACGGATGCGAGCCGGAGCGCGTGCATACCTTGCCCTTGTTCTTCGGTTCGGCGAGTTCCTCGTAGGTGTCGACATCGGCCGGATTGACGCTCGCCTTGTTGTAGACGATGACCCGGGCACGCGTGGAAAAGCCGAACCACTGCGGATCTTGCCCCGGTTCGCCACCTTGCAGGTTGGCCGGAATCCGCTCGGCCAGTATCTTCGACTTCACCGGCTGGAACAGCCCGTCCGCTTCCGCCCGCCATAGCCGCGCGGCATCGACCATCAGGATCACGTCGGCCGGGCTCTTGGCGCCCTCGCTCTTGAGGCGCTCAACCAGGGCCGCATCGCCCGCCTCGATACGGTTGATTTTGATGCCGGTCTGTTCGGTAAAGCCTTTATAGAGAACTTCGTCGGTCTGGTAGTGGCGTGCCGAATAGATGTTCAATTCCTGCGCATGAACACTGGCCGCGGTGGCCAGTAGCGCGGCGGTCAGCAAGGAAGACTTGAGCATGGACGAATGCCTCGATAAAAGACGTGAAGGAGCGGGAGCTGGGAATTATTATCATTCCCACTTCGGACGTCAAATCGTTCAGCTACTTGTAAGAACTGCCTTTTCGAGAAATCGCCCGAGCCAGCACGATCACCGGCAGCAGGCCCGCCAGGACAATGGTCAAAGCCGGCAAGGCCGCCTCGCCCAAGCGCTCGTCTGCGGCCAACTGGTCGGTAATGACCGCCAGCGTGTCGAAGTTGAATGGCCGCAGTACCAGGGTGGCCGGCAATTCTTTCATTACGTCCACGAAGACCAGCAATGCCGCGGTCAGCAGGCTGCGCCGCAACAAGGGCTGATGCACCCGGACCAGCAATTCGCACGTCCCCGCGCCCAGGCTCCGCGCGCTGGCGTCCAGGGCCGGGGGAATCTTGGCCAGCCCCGCCTCGGCAGCCTGGAACGCGACCGCCAGGAAACGAACCAGGTAAGCGTAGACGAGCAGCGCCAAGGTGTCGGTCAGCATCATTCCGCCGGACCAGCCCAGCCCCGTCAGCCCGCGGTCGAGCGCGCCCACGACAATCAGGAGGCCCACTGCCAACACGGCGCCGGGAACCGCGTATCCCATGCCGGCCACGCTATTGGCGGCATGCACCAGTCTGCCGGGGCTCAACCGGGCCGCATAGGCCAGGCCCAGGGCTAGCGCCACCGCCAGCACGGAGGTGGTGGCGGCGAGCTGCAGCGTGTTACCCAGCCATGCGGCGTAGCGTGCCCAGTCGATGATGTGGAGATCTTGCGCCGCCAGGCGCAGCATGATTGCCACGGGGAGCAGGAAGCCGAGCGTGATGGGCACGAGACAGACGACATGTGCCCAGGCCGCGCCCTGCCCGGCCAGGCGTCTCGGCGCCTGCACATGGCGTGCGGCCGTCGAATAGAAGCGCATGCGGGCGCGGCTGCGTCGCTCCAGCCAGACCAGCACGAAGACGAAAGCCAGCAGGGCCGAGGCCAGTTGCGCCGCGGCGATACGGTCGCCCATCGATAACCACGCACGATAGATGCCGGTCGTGAAGGTCTGCACGCCGAAGTACGAGACCGCCCCATAGTCCGCCAGCGTCTCCATCAAGACCAGCGTGATGCCGGCAGCCGCAGCGGGCCGCGCCAAGGGCAGCACCACGGTGAAAAAGACCCGGGCCGGCCCGCAACCCAAAGTGCGTGCGGCCTCGGACAAGCGCGGACTGCGCTCCAGGAAGGCGGTACGGGTCAGCAGGTAGACGTAGGGATAGAACGCGAAAATGAACACCCAGGCCGCCCCATACCAGGAACGGATGGCAGGGAACCACGGCAGCCGGGGCTGTCCGGTCAGTTCGCGCAGCCAGGTCTGCACGGGCCCCGAGAACTGGAAGAAATCGGTGTAAGCGTAGGCCATGACGTAGGTCGGCATGGCCAGGGGCAGGATGAGCGCCCATTCATACACGCGGCGGCCGGGGAAATCGTAGGCCGCGACTACCCAGGCCGTCGCGATGCCGACGACGGCGGCACCCGCCCCGACCGCGGCCATGAGTAAGAGCGAGGTCAGCGCATAGCCCGGCAATACGGTGGCCAGCAAGTGGGCGAGAATATCCCGCGCGCCCGCATCGGCCGCGAGGACGGATAACAACAAGCCCAGGACGGGAATTGCGATGAACGCCGCTATGGCGGTGGCCGGCCAGGACAGGGCGGTGCGTCGATGCATCGGGTACCAGGGAGAAAGACGGACGACGCAGGCGCGAAAGTCCGCTCGCGTTGGCGGCAAGCAAGAATACGAATTATATTCATCCGTTCTTCTGGTTAGCTCATGCCATGCCGCATCCTCATCTCCAGCTCGATCATGTCCGTCTAGGCTACCGCACGCCGGCTGGCACCCATGTGGTCGTCGACGACTTGTCGCTGGCGCTGCACGAGGGCCGCATCGGCTGCCTGCTGGGACCGTCGGGCTGCGGGAAAAGCACCGTATTGCGCGCCATCAGCGGGTTCGAACCTTTGCTGGGGGGCAGCATTTCCCTGCACGGCCAGGTCGTCGCCACATCCCGCCGGAGCCTGGCGCCCGAGAAGCGGCGCGTGGGGGTGATGTTCCAGGATTACGCCCTGTTTCCGCATTTATCGGTCGCCGACAATATAGGATTCGGCCTGCGGCGGGAGCCTGCGGATGCGCGCAAGAAACGGGTGGCGGACCTGCTTTCGCTGGTGGGGCTGTCCGCGCTTGGGCGCAAGTACCCGCACGAGCTGTCTGGCGGCCAGCAACAGCGTGTCGCGCTGGCCCGGGCGCTCGCCCCGCGCCCGGAACTGCTGCTGCTCGACGAGCCCTTCTCCAGCCTGGACGTGGACTTGCGCGAACGCCTGGCTGGCGAAGTCCGAGGCATTCTGAAGGCGGCCGGCGCGACCGCCATCCTGGTCACTCACGACCAAGCCGAAGCTTTCGCCATGGCGGACGAAATCGGCGTCATGGAGCACGGCCGGATCATCCAGTGGGACAGTGCCTACAATCTTTACCACTACCCCGCCACGGAGTTCGTCGCCCGCTTTATCGGTGCCGGCGTGCTGGTGCCGGGCCGGCGCGTCCCCGGCAATGGCAGCCGCATCCATCTCGAGTTCGGTGAGGCCGAGATCGCAGGCGCGATGCCGCCCGAGGGCAAGGATACGAGTCTCAAGGTCCTGCTGCGGCCGGAAGACCTCTATCCGGACGCCGAGAGTCCCATCAAGGCACGCCTCGTACACAAGGCCTTTCGCGGGCCCGATTATCTCTACACCTTGCGCCTGCCGTCGGGCAGCGAAGTGCTGGCCCATATGCCGCGCGAGGACGGGCACCGGGTGGGCGACCCGATCGGGATACGCCTGCGCAGCCCCAAGCTGGTGGCCTTCCCCGCTTCCCGGCCGGAAGGCGCCGCCCCGCCGGCCTGACCCCTCAGCGGCCGAGGCGCCGCTGGCGGTCGTGGTTCAGCCGTTCGACCAGGTCGTCGGCCAACTGCGTATTGCCGGCCTCCCGTCCGACGTCGGCGGCGTTCTTGCCCTCGGCGTTGCGGACATAGCCATCGGCCCCTTCATCGAGCAGCAGCTTGACGGTCGAGGCGTGGTTATAGCGCACGGCCATCATAAGGGGCGTCATCTTGCCGGGCGACTCGGCATCGATATAGGCATGGTGCTCCAGCAGCAAGCGCACCGCCTCGTCGTGTCCCCGCGATGCTGCGTAATGCAGCGCCGTCCATCCCGGCTGGTTCACCTCTGCCCCGCGTGCGATCAGGGCCTCCATGCGTTCGGTCTGGCCCAATATGGCCAGATACATGAGCGGCGACTCCTGGAGCCGGTTCTTGCGGTTGATGTCGGTCCGCTTGTCCGCCAGCAGCGCGTCATAGACGCCCCAGGACTCTTCCTTGATGGCCTCGAGCAGCGGCGTATTGCTGAGCTCGTTGGTCATGTTTGGCTCCATGTCCCGCGCCAGCATCGACTTGACCGCGGAGGCCCGGTCATTGCGGATGGCGATCCAGAAGTCCTCGGTTGCCCCGGCGTGAGCCGTCGATACCGCCAGCGCGCACCACCACAGCGCCAGCAGCTGCCATCCCGACCGAACCAACGTACGCATGAGAAATTACCTTAAGTTATTTATTTAACTGATTGATTTATGTGAAAAAATAGATCTTAAAACAAATAAATTAAAGCTATTTCTAGGTTTAACTTACTGCTTTACGTCTTTGAAAAGACGGAAGAAATTTGAGGTCGAAGCCTGCGAGACTTCATCTACCGGAATTCCGCGCAGTTCGGCGATCTTCTCGGCCACGTGCACGACCTTGGATGGGTCGTTCAGCTTGCCGCGGTGAGGAACCGGCGCCAGATACGGGGAATCGGTCTCGATCAATACCCTGTCCAGCGGAATGGTCCGTGCCACCTCCTGGAGATCCCGGGCATTCTTGAAAGTCACGATCCCGGAAAACGAAATGTAGAAGTTCATTGCGATGGCCGCGTCGGCGACTTCCTGCGATTCCGTAAAGCAGTGCATGACGCCACCGGTTTCTGCCGCCCTTTCTTCTTCCATGATGCGCAAGGTGTCTGCCGCCGCCGCGCGGGTATGGATGATCAGCGGCTTGCCGGTTTCCCTGGCGGCACGGATATGGCGGCGAAAGCGCTCGCGCTGCCATTCCAGGTCACCGGTAAGCCGGTAGTAGTCCAGCCCGGTCTCGCCTATGGCCACGACCTTGGGGTCGGCGGCCAGCCCGACCAATTGCTCGACCGAAGGATCGGGAGTGTCTTCGTAGTCAGGATGGACGCCAACGGACGCCCACAGATGTTCGTGACCGCGTACGAGCTCCATCAACCGGGGCCAGTCGGGCAGGTTCACGCTGACGCAGAGGGCGTGCGTCACATGGTTGGCGCGCATCCGCTCGAGCACCTCGGGCAGTTGCGAAGCGAGTTCCGGAAAATCGAGATGGCAGTGCGAATCGACGAACATGGAAGACTAGGGATAACGAGCAGAATCTATAGTACCAGCCGGGTGCCGGCGCCCCCGGCCCCAAAGCGAGCCGGCGCGCCCGCCTAGGCGGCGGCTCGCCTACTGCGGCCGAGGCAGGCGGCGCACGCCTGCGCGAGGACGTCCTGGGCGAACAGGCGGGCGTTCAGCGGATGATCCGCGATCATGCGCTGGCGGCTGAGCCAGCGCGACAGTTCCGCTACGCGTGCGGGTTCTGCGCGCTCGCCGATCTTGGTGCTGTGCGCCGCCAGTTCGGGGTAATAACGCGCTGCCAGCCCCACCTGGGCCAGCGCCACGTCGGTCACGAGGCGCTGCAAGGCGTCGATCCATTCGGCGGCGGGAATCTTGTCGAGCGCATCGACGATCTGCCCCACGTCGGCCGGCTTGCCCTGCGCCAGCGCTGCAGCCCAGGTGTCGAGCCATGGCGAACGCGGCGGCAAGCCCGCCTCGGCTCGTCGCCAGGCGGCCACGGGCGCGCCGCCGGCCGCAGCTAGATGCGCGGCAGCATTCTCCATGCCCTGAGCCTCGAGCCAGGCAAGCGCCTGGTCCGGGTCGGGGGCGCCCAGCGGCAGGCGCCGGCAACGGGATACCAGCGTGGGCAGGAGCCGGTCCGGCGCATCGGCCACCAATAAAAACACCGTATGCGGTGGCGGCTCTTCCAGGATTTTCAGTAAGCCATTCGCCGAGATCGTATTGAGCGATTCGGCGGGATACAGCACGACCACGCGTAGCCCGCCGCGGTGCGTGCCGGTATTCGCCCAGGACTCCACCGCGCGTATCTGTTCGATGCGGATCTCCCGCGATGGAGCGCGTTTGCCGGCCTTCTTGCCCTCGGCCTCGCCGCCGTCTTCTTCAGTCTCGGCATCCTCCGCCTGCCCTTCCGCCACGGCGACCGCCTCGGGCCGGATGCGTCGAAAGTCGGGATGATTGCCCGAGGCGTACCAGGTGCACGCCGGGCAGGCACCGCAGGCCATGCCGTCTTGCGGTGCTTCGCACAGCAAACTCGCCGCGGCGGCCCGGGCAAACTCCACTTTGCCTATACCGGCCACTCCATGGATGAGCCAGGCATGGGCGAACCGGCGTCGCTGGGCTTCGCCCAGCCACGTGCGCGCCAGCGCTTCCTGCCAGGGAAAAAAGCGGGGCAGGCTCATGAATGCCTGGCCGCGATAACGCAAGCCTGCAGTTCGGCCAGCAGTTCTGCGCGCACGACGTCGATCGGCCGGGTCGAGTCGACGATGCGAAAGCGTGCGGCATCCGCCGCAGCGCGGGCGTGATAAGCGGCGCGCGTGCGCTCGAAGAACGCGTCGTCTTCGCGTTCGAACCGGTCCAGCGTGCGGCCGCGGCCCAGGCGCTCCCGGGAAACGGCTAGCGGAACGTCGAACAACCAGGTCATGTCCGGTTGCAAATCGCCGTGCACCCATTGTTCGAGCACCGCGATGCGCTCGGCGGGCAGGCCCCGTCCGCCGCCCTGGTAGGCATAGGTGGCATCGGTGAACCGGTCGCAGACGACCCATTTGCCTTGGGCAAGCGCCGGCTCGATCACGGTGTGGACATGTTCGCATCGCCCGGCGAACATCAGCAGCGTTTCGGTGTCCAGCCGCATCGATTCGTTCAGCACCAGATCGCGCAGCTTTTCGGCAAGCGGCGTGCCGCCGGGCTCCCGCGTTTGCACCACTTCCAGTCCGAAACTGCGCAATTGCGAGACGAACCAGTCCAGGTGCGTGCTCTTGCCGGCGCCGTCCACGCCCTCGAGCGTGATGAACCTACCGCGGCGGGATGACGACATGCTCATGGCTGTACTGCTTCGGCTTGGGTGGAGGATTCGGCTTGGGGGGAAGGTTGGGCCGGAGACGGCGGATTAGCCTTTCCCCGTCCAAGCTGATAGCGCGCCACGTAGCGATTGTGGCGCTCCAGCGTTTCCGAAAACGCACTGGTACCATCGCCGCGCGAAACGAAATACAGGTATTTGTGTTTTTCTGGCTGGACTGCGGCCAACAACGATGCACGGCCGGGATTGGCAATAGGCGTGGGCGGCAGGCCGCGGCGCGTGTAAGTGTTCCATGGCGTATCGGCACGCAGGTCGCGGCGCCGCAGATTGCCGTCGAACACTTCGCCCAGTCCGTAAATCACGGCAGGGTCCGTCTGCAGCGGCATGCCCACCCTAAGCCGGTTCACGAACACGCCGGCGATGCGGCGGCGATCGGCTTCCATGCCGGTTTCCTTTTCGACGATGGAGGCGAGGATTAGTGCCTCGTAGGGGGATCCCAATGGCAGCTCGGCATCGCGCTGCTCCCAGATTTCGGCCAGCTCCCGCTGCTGCGCGCGGTAAGCGCGCCGCAGGATGTCGATATCGCTGGACCCCACGGCAAACAGGTAAGTATCGGGAAAGAACAGCCCTTCAGGGTGGCTGGTGGAGGCGCCGATCATCGCCGCTACGGTCGCGTCGTCGACCCCTTCCAGGGTTTGCCGGACGTCCGGGTGGCGGCGCAGCGCCGCGCGTATCTGCCGGAAGTTCCAGCCTTCGATGATGGTGATCTCGCGCTGCGTCACGTCGCCGCGAGACAGGCGCTTCAACAAGGTCCACAGCGACTCGCCGCGTGCGACTTCATAGCCGCCGGCCTTGATGCGCCGGTCGACGCCGGTCAGGCGGGCATATGCCACCAGCGCGTCCGGCGGCACCGCGATACCTGCTTCGCGCATCTGATGCGCGATGCCTCTCATGGTCGTGCCTTCGTCGATGACGAAGTCCACTTTGTCGGCTGGCAGAGAAAGCGGCATGCGCAGCCACGCCACGCCTGCGCCGACGGCGGCCAGCGACAATAGCAGCAGCGTCATGACCAGGAAGATCAGCGCGCGTTTGAGGGAAAAATGTGGTTTGGGCATGGGCTGCCTATAATACTTCGATCGACCTCATCGACCATTTCAAGATGTCAATCCAAGAGATTGTATCCCCCGGCATCGCGTCCGGCACCGCGTCCGCGCGCCTTGTGCGGCTCGATCATTTGACCGTGATCGAAATCCGGGGAGCCGACGCGATCGAGTTCCTGCATGGCCAACTGACCCAGGACGTCAAGCAGTTGGGCGACGCTGATGCCAAGCCTGCCGGCTACTGCACGGCCAAGGGGCGGCTGCTTGCCAGCGCCATCATCTGGCGTGGCGAACCCGATCCCGCCGACCCGGCTCCGCGCGTGCTGGCCATGATCGACGCAAGCATCGCCGAAACGCTGCAGAAACGTCTCTCCATGTTCGTGCTGCGCGCCAAGGTCAAGGTTTCCCGCACGGCATTGCAAGTGGCGGGTATATGGAGCGGCACCGATTCGGCGGCGCTCCAGGCCGCGGCGGGCGGCTTGCTGCCGGCGGCGCCCTGGACGCGGGCCGAGCTGCCCAGTGGCACGTGGATCGCCGCCCCCACTGCCGGAGCCGGGCAGGCCCGGTGGTGGTGGGTGGGCCCGGCCGATAGCCTGCAACGGCTTTGCGTGTCCATCGAAGCGGACGCCGGCATCGAGCAGGCGTGGCGTGCCGCCGACATCGCCGCCGGGCTGCCGTGGATCGTCGCCGTGACGCAAGACATGTTCGTGCCTCAGATGGTCAACTTCGAGCTGATCGGCGGGGTCAGTTTTACCAAGGGCTGCTATCCCGGCCAGGAAGTGGTGGCGCGTAGCCACTACTTGGGCAAGCTCAAGCGCCGCATGTTCGGCGGACGCATCGCAACCGCCGAAGATCCCCTCGCGCTTACCGGCGCGGACGTATTCCAGGACGGCGATGAACAGCCGTGCGGACGCATCGTCAATGCCGCCCGCGATGGCGACGCCGTTGCCATTCTTTACGAAAGCACGCTCACCGCCGCCGGCGGCCCCGCGGCATTGCGCGCGGGCTCGGCGGCCGGACCGGTCATTACCGGGCAGGCGCTCCCCTACTCCGTGCCCGACGACGCGAAGTCGGCATGAACTCGTCCATTTGCCGGGACTCAGATGACCAACCTCTACGTGTACTACAAGCTGTCCGACGCTGATCGGAAACACGCGCTGGCGCCGGCGCACCACGTCGTAGCAGCCGGCCGTGCCTGGAGCAAGCGGACCGCCCTGCTGGCCCGGCCGTCTTCAGACGGCGGCGTAGCGACCTGGATGGAGGTGTACGAGGACGTGGCCGACACGCAGCAACTGGAGGCTGCCCTGGCGGCCGCCGTGGACGAAAGCGGTCTCGCCCGTTTCCTGACCGGGAAGCGGCGAAGCGAACTGTTCGTCGAACTGCCCATGGACGCAGCACGACTGGACGACTGAAGCCATGTGCTTGATCGCCTTTGCCTGGGACCCGCGCGGACCCACGACGCTGTTGATCGTTGCCAATCGCGACGAGTTCTACGCGCGGCCAACCGCCCCGGCGGACTGGTGGCACGATCATCCGGATATATGGGCCGGCCGCGATCTCACTGCCGGCGGCACCTGGATGGGCATTAGCCGCCAGGGTCGCTTCGCGGCAATCACGAACTACCGCGAAGCCGGTCGGCACGATCCGACCGCTCCTTCTCGCGGCCGCCTCGTATCCGATTTCCTCGCCGGCGACAGCTCACCGGCGAGCTACCTGCGCAACCTGGCGCGGCACGCCGAATCCTTCAACGGTTTCAATCTGATCGTGGGCGAGCTTTTCGGGCGCGCGCCGTCGCTCTGGTACCTGGCGCACCGGCGCGGCTGCCCGCCCGTCTCTCCGGAAGCCTTGGCTGCCGGCGTCTATGGCCTGTCGAACGCAGTGCTCGACACTCCCTGGCCCAAGGTCGTGCGTACCACCGCTGCGCTGGCCACCCTCAAGGCCGCCGAAGCGCGCACGCCGGCCTACCTGCAGATGCTCAGCGACACCACGACGGCGGAAGACGCGCAATTGCCCAGTACCGGCATCGCCCTGGAGCGCGAACGCGCGCTGTCCGCCGCCTTCATCATTACGCCGGACTACGGCACCCGGGCGCAGACCGTGTTGCATGTCACTCGCGATGGCCGGGTCGAAGCGGCAGAGCGCAGCTTCGACAACGCCGAGCAGGCGCGCCGGCTGGTGCCGGCTGCCTTGCGTCAGGTCGCCTTCGAAGTCCCGAATACCGAGCGCAGGTAATCCACCGTATCGCGATGGGCCTGCCGTGCCACGCGCAAGGCGCCGCCCATGTTGTAGAAACTGTGGATGGCGCCCTCGTACACCTTTAGATCCACGCGAACCCGGGCATCCTCCAGTTTGCGTCCGTAGGCCAGTCCCTCGTCCACCAACGGGTCGCATTCGGCCAGTTGAAGGAAGACTGGCGCCAGCCCCGCGAACTCCGGCGCGTCCAGCGGCGCAAAACGCCAGTCCATGCGATCGGCGTCGTCCCGCAAATAATGGTTGAAGAACCACTGGATGGTCTTGGCATCGAGCAAATAGCCTTCGGCGTACGCCCGATGCGACTGGGTATCCTGCCAAGCGCTGGTTCCCGGGTAGAGCAGCACTTGCGCCGCCAGGGGTAGGCGGTCGTCCCGGGCGCGCAATGCGGCTTGGGCCGTCAGCGTGCCGCCGGCGCTATCGCCCATGCCGGCCACGCGCTGCGGGTCGATGCCGATCGTGGTGTGTTCGTCGAACGCCCAGCGCCAGGCAGCATAGACGTCCTCGGCTGCGGTGGGAAAGCGGTATTCCGGCGCCAGGCGATAGTCCAGCGACAGGACCTTGCAGCAGGCACCGTTGGCCAGCATGCGGCAAATGGCGTCGTAGCTTTCCACGCTGCCTATCGTGAATCCGCCGCCGTGCGCGAAGATTACCAGCGGAGCGGGCTCGCGGGCCTGCATGCCGGTGTAGAGCCGGGCCCCGATGTGCGCATCGCCGACCGGGATGGACAGGTCGCGCACCTGCGCGACCGGAGCCGGCGCGATTTCGAGGACCTTGCTCGCTTTTTCGTGGAACGCTCGCGCGTCCTGCGGCGTGTACTGCCAGTACGGCGGGCGATTGGCGCGCTTGACCCGTGCAACCAGGTCCGCGACCTGGGGATCCAACGGGCGGGGATGCTGCAGATCAGCCATCGCCGCCCTGGTCGCCGCGCTTCCTGATGTACTTGAACGTGCCGCTGGCGCGGGCGACCAGGCCACCGCCCGGGTCGCGTACCTCGGCCTCGCAGAAGGCCATGGTGCTGGACCGGTGGTAGCACTTGCCATAGGCGATCAAGCGGCCTGCCTCCCCTGGACGCACGAAGCTGGTGGTCATGTCGACCGTGGCACCGCCCCGCATTTCAGGGTGCAGCGACCGCGCGGCCGTAGCCATCGCGGCGTCCAGCATGGTCATCAAGACGCCGCCATGGCACACCTGCCAGCTGTTGCAATGCTCGGGCAGCACATCCAGGCTCACCTCGGAACGGCCCCCCTCGGCCTTGACCAGCGTGGCGCCGAGCCAGGCCAGGAACGGGATGGGTACATCGGTCACCCGTTGCGGATTTTCCACCGGCATCTCGCTCTACCTCGCCGCGGGCAGCTCGTAATCGAAGCACACGCGCTCGGTACGCACCGCTGCCATGAAGGGCTTGGCCGCGACATGGCGCGGGTGGGCCTGGTAGGCATCCAGCGCCTCGCGGCTGGCAAACAGGGAGTTCAGCACCACGTCATGGGTGGCCTCCTGCCCTTCGGCCGCAAGGCCGATCTCGAACTCCAGGATGCCCGGGACGCAATCTCGGCAGTCCTCGAGCATCTGTCTGACCTTCTCCATATTGGTCTTTCGGTCGGCGCCTTCAGCTTCGTCCTTGAGTTTCCACATCACGATATGGCGGATCATGGCAGATTCTTTCCTCTTCCTTGGAATGGGATGCGCATTAGCGGCGGGCCAGGCGATGGCCGAGGATGGCCGCCACGATCAAGCCGCCGATGACGGTGACGTGCTCGAACACCACCAGCATTTCGTGCTTGGCGGTCTCGCCCTGAAGCTGCCAGAAGGGATGGGCAATGGGTATGGTCAGCACGGTGAACACGGCCAGCGCGCCGGCCCCCAGCCAGGCAGCGCGGTTGAAAATGATCAGCAGCGAGCCACCGATCTGGACCACGATGGTCAGCACATTGAACAGCCACGCCGGTTCGAGCCCGAAATGGCTCATCTCCGCCATCCCGCCCTGGAAATCGATCAGCTTGGACAGGCCGCTGCCCCAGAACACGAAAGTCAGGACGATACGTGCCAACAGCAGCAGCGCGCGGGAATCAAGCAAGGATTGTATCGGTGCGGGTGTCATGGTGGCCGTCCATCACGAAGGGGGAATGTGCCGGCACAGGCACGCTACGCGGCCCGGCCGGCGCCAGGGTTCCCGGCAACGGGCCCCTTGGCGCGCCATCATACTTGAAACATTCCGGCGCCAGGCAGCCCCCATGCCTGGAAGACCCACTTAAAAGGCGTACTTTCCCACCCACCAGGCGCCCGCGGCTACCAAAGCCGAGGCGGGGATGGTCAGGATCCACGCCCAGACGATGTTGCCGGCCAAGCCCCACCGCACGGCGTTGAATTTGCGGCTCGAGCCGACGCCGACGATGGCGCCCGTAATCGTATGGGTGGTCGAGACCGGAATGCCGAGCGTGGTGGCCAGGAACAGAGTCAGTGCCCCGCCCGTCTCGGCGCAGAAGCCGCCGACCGGCTTGAGCTTGGTAATGCGCTGCCCCATCGTCTTGACGATGCGCCAGCCGCCGAACATGGTGCCCAGCGCGATCGCTGCATAGCAGCTGATGATGACCCAGGTCGGAACGTGGTCCTTGGCGCCGGGAACGTTGGCCGCGATAAGCAGCAGCCAGATGATCCCGATGGTTTTCTGCGCGTCGTTGCCGCCGTGTCCCAGGCTGTACAGGCCGGCCGACACCAATTGCAGCCGTCGGAACCAGCTATCCACCTTGAGCGGGCGCGTGCGACGCATCAGCCATGACACAAGAAGCATCAACAGCCCGCCCAGCAAGAATCCCAGCATGGGCGACACCACGATGAAAGCAACGATATACAAGATTTCGCTGGCCATCAGGGCCGCGGGTCCGGCACTGGCCAAGGCGGCACCCACGATGCCCCCGATGAGGGCATGCGAGGAAGAAGAAGGAATGCCGAAATACCAGGTGATGACATTCCAGGCGATCGCCCCGATCAGCGCGCCGAAGATCACGTAATGATCGACCACGGCCGGATCGACGATGCCCTTGCCGACGGTAGCCGCCACCTTGAGGTGGAAGACAAAGATCGCGATGAAATTAAAAAACGCGGCAAAGGCGACCGCGTGGTGAGGCTTGAGCACGCCCGTGGAAACCACGGTGGCAATGGAATTGGCCGCATCGTGGAACCCATTCATGAAGTCGAAGATGAGCGCCAGAACGACCAGGAAGGCAAGCGTGGCAAAACTGATTTGAAGCGTATCCATGTAGCGGTCCGACTATGCGTTTTCCAGGACGATGCCTTCGATCAGATTGGCGACGTCTTCGCACTTGTCGGTGATTTCTTCCAGCAGCTCGTAGATTGCTTTCATCTTGATCAGCTGCCGCGTATCGGCCTCGTCGCGGAACAGGCGCCCCATCCCGCGGCGCATGACACGGTCGGCATCCGACTCGAGGCGATCGATTTCCTCGCAGATTTTCATGATGCTCGCCGTATCGCCCAGGTCGTGGAGCAGGCTCACCACCATGTGGAGCCGGTCGCAGCACTGGACCGTGATGTCCGCCAGCGCCCGGGTATCGGGCGTGACCGAACGGATGTCGTACAAGTTGATGCACTGGGCGGCGTCCTCCATCAGGTCGAGGATGTCGTCCATGGTTGTGATCAGCTGGTGGATCTGGTCGCGGTCCAGCGGCGTGATGAAGGTCTTGTGCAGCAGGTCGACCGTATCATGGGTGATCTTGTCGGCCTTCTTTTCCAGCGTCTCGATGTTCTTGACCCGTTCCTCGGCCTGGCTCAGGTCGGCCATCAAGGCCGCCAGCTCTCGGCTGCCCTGGCGCGACAGATCCGCGTGGGCCGTAAACATATCGAAAAAGCGGCCCTCTTTGGGCATTAAGCGTCCAAACATCACGTCCCCTCGATACGCCACATGACAAATATATGACGCGTTAAAAACCGCGCGAAGTGTAGCAGAGTATAGACCCCCCCTACGCGCTGACGCGCGCCCCCCAGGGGGCGACACTGGCGGACCGGCAAAGCCGGATCCGCGGTGCCCTGGGTCTCGTAGCACCATCTTGGTTTGTCGCACGGGTGCTGCCGCGCGCTGCCAGCGGCAGCAACGGTGCTCCAAACCAAGAAAGTTGAATTAGACCCAGGATGCGGTGGATCCGGCTTTGCCGGTCCACCCGCATCGCCCCCTGGGGGGCGCGCGTCAGCGCGTAGGGGGGGGCTCAATACTCCGAATCGACGAAGGCGTTGCCCGAGAAGTTCTGGAACTTGGTATAGGCGCCCTGCCAGGTCAGCCTCACGGTACCAATCGGACCATTACGCTGCTTGCCGATGATGATTTCCGCGGTGCCTTTGTCGGGCGTATCCGGGTTGTAGACCTCGTCCCGGTAGATGAACAGGATGACGTCGGCATCTTGTTCGATGGCCCCCGATTCACGCAGATCGCTCATCACGGGACGCTTGTTGGGGCGCTGCTCGAGGCCACGGTTGAGCTGCGACAGCGCAATCAAGGGGCAATTGAGCTCCTTGGCCAGGCCCTTCATGGAGCGGCTGATCTCGGACAATTCGGTGGCCCGGTTTTCGTTGCCGCCGCCGTTGCCCGACATCAGCTGCAAGTAGTCGATGATGATGAGGCCGAGCTGGCCACACTGCCGGGCCAGCCGGCGCGCACGCGAACGCAGCTCCATGGGGCTGAGCGCGGGTGTCTCGTCGATGTAGAGCTGCGTATCCTGCATTTTCTGGATCGCATGGGTCAGCTTGGGCCAGTCCTCGTCCAGCAGCTTGCCGGTACGCAGCCGCTGCTGATCCAGGCGCCCGACCGAGCCGAGGACACGCATGGCGAGCTGGGCGGCGCCCATTTCCATGGAGAACACGGCCACGGGCAGTCCTTCTTCCACCGCCACATGCTCGCCGATATTGACCGAGAACGCGGTCTTACCCATGGAGGGGCGGCCAGCCACCACGATCAAGTCGCCAGGCTGCATGCCCGACGTCATTTTGTCCAGGTCTGTGAAGCCGGTCGGAACGCCCGTGATGTCCGAACTGGAGTCGCGGTGGTAGAGCTCATCGATCCGCTCGACTACTTGCGTCAGCAGCGGTTGGAGCTCCTGGAAGCCCGCCGTGCCGCGCGCGCCCTCCTCGGCGATCTGGAAAATCTTGGCCTCGGCCTCGTCCAGCAGTTGGCGCGTATCCTTGCCCTGGGGATTGAAGGCGGCGGCCGAGATCTCGTCGGACACGGTAACCAGCCTTCGTAGTACGGCCCGGTCGCGCACGATCTCGGCATAGCGCCGGATGTTGGCCGCGGAGGGAGTGTTCTGCGCGAGCGAGTTGAGATAGGCGAGTCCGCCGACCTCTTCGGCCTTGCCCGATAACTGCAGGGCCTCGTAAGTGGTGACGACGTCCGCCGGGCGGGCAAGACCGATCAGCTTGGCCATGTGCTGCCAGATCACCCGGTGGTCGTAGCGGTAGAAATCGTCTTCCTTGAGGATATCGGCGATGCGATCCCAGGCGGCGTTATCCAGCAGCAAGCCGCCCAGTACCGACTGCTCGGCTTCGACCGAGTGAGGCGGGACGCGCAGCGACTCGAGTTGGGGATCGACGGGCGAATTCATAAAACGGAAAACCTGGTTGAAGCGCCATCGGCGACAGTACCGACGGACGACAGTTTAGCCCCTTTGGCCGCGCGCCAGTTTCCGCGAGGCGAGCCCGGACCGGACCGCTGCCCGGCGGCAGCCCCTGGCCCAGAAAAGCAAAACCCCTCATTCGGGAAAAATGAGGGGTTCTGTTCGCGGCAACCGCGCCCGGGGAAGGACTGGCCTTCCGGGCGGGATGCGCACCGGCCCGACGGGCCGGGCGCAACGGTCCCTGCCGTGTTGCTTCAGGCCGTTTCGCCGACCACGACGACCGTGATATTGGCGACGACGTCGGTATGCAGTGCGACTTCCAGCGGGAACTCGCCTATGGTCTTGAGCGGACCGTTGGGCAGGCGGACCATGGCCTTTTCGACGGAGTCGAAACCGGCCGCCTTGAGCGCGGTGGCGATGTCGAAGTTCGTGACCGAGCCGAACAGGCGGCCGTCCACACCCGCTTTCTGGGTGATGGACACCGAATAGCCTTCCAGGCGCTGGGCCACGGCTTGCGCGGCGGCCAGCTTCTCGGCCTGGATCTTCTCGAGTTCGGCGCGGCGGGCCTCGAACTCTTGCAGCGCGGCCTGGGTGGCACGCTTGGCCATTTTCTGCGGAATCAGGAAGTTACGGGCATAGCCGTTCTTCACGCGGACGACGTCGCCCAGGTTGCCGAGATTGACGACTTTTTCGAGCAGGATGATTTGCATGATGGACTCCCGGCAATCAGTTGTGGTTGTCGGTATAGGCCAAGAGCGCCAGGAAACGGGCGCGCTTGATCGCCGTATCGAGCTGGCGCTGGTAATGCGCCTTGGTGCCGGTCAGGCGGGCAGGAATGATCTTGCCGTTTTCCTGGATGAAGTCACGGAGGACCTCGATGTCTTTGTAGTCGATCTGCTCAACGCCAGCTGCCGTGAAGCGGCAGAACTTGCGCCGCTTGAACAGCGGATTCTGTTGACCGAACTTTTTCTTTTCCTTGCGTTTGCCGAATGCGGCCATGATGTACCTCTTGGGTATTCAATCCGTTTCACACCTGAGTGCTGCCCTGCCCGCTTTCACCATCCCCCTCGCGGGTCAGGACGGCGGCTTGCTGCACATGCAGCCTCAGTCTGCTTGAACCTTTCCGGGTCGGTGCCAGGAAGCCCTCGATCCGCATCGACCGGCCCAGCGCACTGCGCTCGAGCCTGCCAGCCAGATCACCTACGACCACCGCATTGACGAGCATTTCCACCCGGCGGGGCCTGCCGCCTTCGATGGGCTCCGATTCATGGGCAAGCGTCAGTTCCAGGACCGGAATCCCGGCCGGGGTATACCTGAGCGGCTTGCACTCGACCACCTGAGCGGTCAACTGAACCTTGTTCAACGCCGTATCGTCCTGGGCATCGCGCGAAACCCGTATATGCGGGCGGCGGCGATGCGGGCGGTCGGCAACGACCTGTCCACCAACTCGGTCGGGGCTTACGCCTCGGCCGTCGTGGTTTCGGTGGACACCTTGCGGGCCTCCTCGCGCTCGACGATCTTCATCATCGGCGACGAGGCGGTCTCGGCCTTCTTCATCTTGACGACGAGATGGCGCAGCACGGCGTCGTTATAGCGGAAAGCATGCTCGAGTTCGTCCAGCGTGGCTTGGCCGCACTCGATGTTCATGCATACGTAGTGAGCCTTGACGAGCTTCTGGATCGGGTACGCCAGCTGGCGGCGACCCCAGTCTTCGAGGCGGTGGATGGTGCCGCCCTGGCTGGTGATCAGCGACTTGTAACGGTCGACCATGGCCGGAACCTGCTCGCTCTGGTCCGGGTGAACGATGAAAACGATTTCGTAATGACGCATCGATGCTCCTTATGGATGGTCCCCGGCCCAGCAAGGGGCTGGGCCGATGGCGCAAGTCCGCTCAAGCGTCTAGAGTCGGACAAGGGATTAATTGGCAGAACGCCAAGGACAGACAGGCAACCGGAGTCGGGTGGCCCCACGGCATATTTCACACCGGCGGCAAAGCCCATCCGAACTACCTTCCACGAACTGCCTTCCACGCCTGCCAAAAATCAAGCCAACTATTATCGCCTGCCACAGCACAAAAAGCAACCGTCAGCCGCACACCTCAGTGGGTATCGAACACGGACTGCAACAGCTGCGGCTCGCCGCAGCCGGCTCCGAGCGCCAGCATGGTCAGCACCCTGGCCTTCCATGGCGAAAGCGTGCCGGCACCCACCATGCCCTGCCCCGCCGGGATGCATCCGCTGCCGGTGCGGGTGGTCCGCACGACGGCCAGGCCTGCCGCGCGCAGGCGATCCAGCGCCGCCAGGGCTTCCTTGCTGGCCGAGCCATTGCCGGTTCCGGCCCATATAAGACCCCGCGCACCGCAGGCGCCGACGGCATCGATCAATGCCGCCGAAGCGCCAGCATAGCCCACGAGCACTTCTACCGGCGGCAGGGGGGTGTCGCAACTGAAGCGGGTGGCATGGGTATGCATGCGATCGGGCCGGGCGAGCCAGCTCACGCAGCCGTCCTGCACCAGCCCCAGCGGCCCTCCGTTGGGCGCGGCAAAGGCATCGGGGCGGTTGGCGTTGACCTTGGTTGCGTCCCGCGCGCCGAAGATTCCGTGATTGAAGGCAATCAGCACGCCGCGGTCGGCCGCTTCCGCCGCGGCTGCGACCGTGACGGCGTTGAACAGGTTAAGGGGCCCGTCGGGCGACAGGGCGGTGGCCGGACGCATGGCGCCGACCAGGACCACCGGCTTGCGGGTCTTGAGCACTAGGTGCAGGTAGTACGCCGTCTCCTCCAGGGTGTCCGTGCCATGGGTCACCACCAAGCCGTCGACCGCTTCGCTGTCGAGCAGTTCCTGCAGACGGACTGCCAACGCGCGCCAGAACGCGGGCGTGGCGTTCTTGCTGTCGAGCGCGGCGAATTGCTCGGTTTCGACCTGGGCAAGCTCGTTCAGCCCGGGAACGGCCGCGCACAGGTCCTTCACGTCTAGCGCGCCCGAGGCATAGACCTGCGTGGACTGCGGCCGCGAACCTGCGCCGGCGATGGTTCCTCCGGTAGCGACGATGCGGATGCGCGGCATGGACATGACGAGGACTTCGGTGCTAGGCGACACGCGGATGATACCTGCGCGCCGGGCTTGGCGTGCGCGCGACAGTCCTGCGCATTTTCTTGCCTTTCCCATGGATACTGTATAAAAATACAGTTACTGGATAAAACCACAGACGTCCCGGACTCTCCTTCTGCGAGCTGGGCCGGTGGCACATACGGAGCCCAGACATGTCCAAGCTGACCGCGCGCCAACAACAAATACTCGACCTCATCCGCGAGGCCATCGTCCGGACCGGTTTCCCGCCGACCCGGGCCGAAATCGCCCAGGAGCTCGGGTTCCGCTCTCCCAACGCCGCCGAAGAGCACCTGAAGGCGCTTGCACGCAAGGGCGTACTGGAACTGTCCGCCGGCACCTCTCGCGGCATCCGCCTCAAGGAACCCGCCGCCGAGGCGCCGGCCCCGTTACAGCTTACTCACCCGGCGCTGGCCCAGCTGGTCTTGCCGCTGGTCGGCCGCGTCGCCGCCGGCAGCCCCATTCTTGCCACCGAACACATCGATAAGGAAATAGGCGTCGACCAGGCACTGTTCTCACAACGGCCGGACTATCTCCTCACGGTCCGCGGCAACAGCATGCGTGACGCCGGCATCCTGGACGGCGACCTGCTCGCGGTCAAGAAAGCCGCCCAGGCGCGGGACGGCCAAATCGTCGTGGCCCGCCTGGGCGACGACGTCACGGTCAAGCGCCTGCGCTATACCGACACAGGCCTGAGCCTGCTGCCCGCCAATCCCGATTTCGAACCGATCGACGTCGGCCGCGAACGCGACGACTTTGCGCTCGAAGGCATCGCGGTCGGCCTGATACGGGCTGGCCTGCTTCACTGAGGAACACCCGGTGCCGCACCGGCCGGTGATCCGGTCCGATGCCCTCCCGCCCCTATCCTGCCCCGCGGCTTCCTGTGAAGACCCGGGGGACTCTGACGGACGAACATCATGAAACCTTGCACACCCAGCCTCTCCAGCGGGTTTCCCGCTCTCGACGCCGAATTGCCCCAGGCCGGATGGCCCGTCGGGGCGCTGACGGAAATCCTGGTTCCACGAGTCGGACACGGCGAGCTCAATGTGCTGGGACCGCTATTGCAGCGCCTGACGCGTGCCGGCCGTACCGTCGTGCTGCTAGTGCCGCCGTACCTGTCCTATGCGCCGGCCCTGATCCAGCACGGCGTGGCCCTTGAATGCGTCAAGGTCGTCCGTACGTCGCGCCCCCTGGACGATGGCTTGGGGCAGATCGAACCCGCACTGCAGGAGGGCCGGTTCGGCGCGCTGGTCGCCCTGCTGCCGCCCGACCGGGACGCTCAATCGGAAAACATGGCCCGCCGGTTGCAAATGGCTGCGCGGCTTGCGGGATGTCCCGCTTTCCTTTTCCATACCTGCAGCACGCCGGATACGACGTCGGCGTCGCAGTTGCGCCTGCTTGCAGACATGACGCAGCCCGGCCGCATCCGGCTCCAGCGGATCGCCCCGCCGGCCGAATCCGGGCGCGGCACCGTGGTCATCGATACGGGTCCGAAGGAAACCGTCCGCAGCGCCTTCCGACGCGTACCCGCACCGTCGCGCGCAAGTGCGCCGGCCGACGCGTCCGCCACATCCGGTCCCGGGTGCGGCCATCCGGGCCACGGCGGCGGCCAACCGGAAGAGCGTCCCGGCCATTCCCGTTCCGACCCGCAAACGCCCCGCTCCAAGCCTGTTCCAGGCAAACGCAGTGCCTGGCCGTTCAAGCAACGGCGTACCGGTGGCGAGCACGGCGGGTACTCGGCCGCCCTGGCGATGCTGTTTTCGCGCGGCTGGAACGCCTAGCAAGCCAAATTGTGCGGGGGCCGCTGACCGCCTTGCTCGTCAGCTTCGCTGCCTGACCGTTTCGTACAGGCAGATGGCGGAAGCCACGCTGACGTTCAGGCTTTCCACGGAACCGTGCATGGGAATGCGCACCAGCTGATCGCAGGTTTCGCGTGTCAGGCGCCGCATACCTTCGCCTTCGGCCCCCATGACCCAGGCGATGGGCTGGCGCGCATCCACCTGGTGTATGGTTTCGGTGGCTTCGTCGTCCGTGCCCACCACCCAAACGCCACGCTCCTTGAGTCCGCGAAGCGTACGCGCCAGATTGGTCACGGTCAGGTAGGGAACGGTGTCGGCCGCCCCGCATGCTACGCGTTGCACGGTGGTATTCAACCCCACGGCCCGGTCCCGCGGCGCGATGACGGCCTGGACGCCGGCTCCATCCGCAGTCCGCAAACACGCGCCCAGATTGTGGGGATCGGTTACGCCATCCAGAACGAGCAGGAAGGCGGGCGCCTTGGCATCGTCCAGCACTTCGTCGACGTCCATGGCCAGCTCCAGGGCCGCCGCGAGGGCTACGACGCCCTGGTGGCGTTGCCCTTTCGCCAAGCCGTCGAGCCGCTGCTGGGCGACCGGGTGCACTTTGCAGCCGGCTGCCTGGGCTTGTTCCACCAAGGTCAGCATCCGCCGATCACGGCGGGCTTCCTCCACGTAAACGTCCTTGATCGAACCGGGCGCATGGCGCAGCCGCGCCGCAACCGCATGAAACCCCACCAATACCTGGCTCGCTGCCATTTGCCTACCCTGAAAAAAGACGGCGCTGCCCAAGCAGCGCCGCATGCATCAATTAGAACAGAGATCGCCAAGCCGACGCAAAGCGCAAGCTCGTCGCGCCGCCGCAGCCCCTGCCGATATCCCGGCAGGATGCCCAAGAATGGCCGCGCCCGACGCTTCCGTGCTCAGCGGCGTTTACGTCCGTGCTTGGAGGCCGCCCGCTTGCCGGTGCGGGGGCTGGCGGTTTTTTCCGCCGCTGCATGCTTTTTCGATGCCGTGCCCTTGGGAAGTTTGGACATATCCGTCAGCAGCACGCCTTTGGCCTTCTGGGGCTTGCGCTCGGGCGCCGGCTCGCTATCACGCTTGAGTGCCTTGCGCAGGCCTTCGTAGCTGACCCCCTTGACCAGCTTGAACTCGATGCGCCGCGCCTCGAGGTCGACGCGGGCCACCTGGACCTGGACCTTGTCGGTCAGGCGATAGCGCATACCGGTGCGCTCCCCGCGCAGCTCGTGCAGGCCGTCGTTGAACTGGAAATACTCCGCACCCAGCTCCGAAACGTGCACCAGCCCTTCCACATAGAGCTCGTCCAGCGTGACGAACACGCCGAAGGGCGCGACCCCGGTCACCGTGCCGCTGAAGACGTCCCCTACCCGCTCGCGCATGTACCAGCACTTGAGCCAGGCCTCCACGTCGCGCGAGGCATCGTCGGCGCGGCGCTCGTTGGAGGAGCAGTAGAGCCCCAGCTTTTCCCACAGTGAATGTTCCTGCTCCTTGGCATTGCCCGGTACGATGGGCATGCCCTCCAGCGCATTGGGCACATAGCGCTTGCTTTGCAGCAAGGCCTTGATCACGCGGTGCGTCAGCAGGTCCGGATAGCGCCGGATGGGCGACGTGAAATGGGTGTAGGCGGGATAGGCCAGTCCGAAATGGCCGACGTTGTCGGGGCTGTACATGGCTTGCTGCATGGAGCGCAGGGTCATGGTCTGCAGCAGCGGTGCGTCGGTCCGGTTCTTCGCGCTCTCGAGCAAGGCGGAGTAGTCCGCCGCAGTGGGTTTGTCGCCACCGCCTAGGGAGAGCCCCAGGGTTTTCAGGAAATCGCGCAGCGCCTGAAGCTTCTCGGGCGTCGGTCCCTCGTGGATGCGATAAAGGCCGGGATGCTTGCTGCGCTCCATGAAGTCGGCAGCGCACGTGTTGGCGGCCAGCATGCACTCCTCGATCAGCTTGTGGGCATCGTTGCGCACGTAGGGCACGATGCTTTCGATCCGTCCCAGTTCATTGCAGACGATCTTGGTCTCGATCGTGTCGAAATCGATGGCCCCCCGCTTCTGCCGCGCCTGCGCCAGCAGCTTGTACAACTCGTAGAGGTCCTGGATCTGCGGCAAGACGTGTGCGTGCTTGCGCGCCGCCGGTCCGGCCGGCTGTTGCAGGGCCGCCCAGACTTCCGTGTAGGTCGTGCGCGCGTGCGAGTGCATGACCGCGTTGTAGAACTGGTAGGCCTGGACCGTTCCCGCCTTGGCGCCCGAGGCCGGGATCACCATGTCGCATACCAGGACCAGCCGGTCCACGTTGGGATTCAGCGAGCACAGGCCATTGGATAGCTTCTCCGGCAGCATGGGGATGACCTTGCGCGGGAAGTAGACGCTGGTGCTGCGCTCCAGCGCGTCGGCGTCCAGCGCGTCGCCGGGCGTCACATAATGCGCCACGTCGGCAATGCCCACGATAAGACGCCATCCCGGGCGCTTGCGGGTGCCCGTGCCCAGCTCGACCCGCTCGCAGTAGACGGCATCGTCGAAATCGCGCGCGTCCTCGCCGTCTATGGTGATCAACGGCACGTCCCGAAGATCGAAGCGTCCGCGCAAGTCGTTCTTGACGACTTCCCCGGGCAGCCGTTCGGCCTGGGCCAACGCCTTGGGCGAGAACTCGTGAGGCACGTCGAACTTGCGGACGGCGATCTCGATTTCCATGCCAGGATCGTCGATCTCTCCCAGTATCTCGACGACCCGGCCCAGCGGCTGGGTGTGCCGCGTGGGCTGCTCGATGATCTCGACCGTGACAACCTGCCCGTGTTGTGCCTGGGCTGTTTCCCCCGGCGGCACCAGGATGTCGTGCTTGATCCGCTGATCCTCCGGGACCACCAGGAACAGGCCGCGCTCGTTCAGGAAGCGGCCCACCAGCTTGTTGGTGCGCCGCTCGAGCACCTCGACGATGGCGCCCTCCTGCTTGCCGCGGTAATCGGCGCCGGACAGGCGCACCAGGACACGGTCGCCATGGAGAACCTTGAGCATTTCCTTGGGCGGCAGGAAGATATCCGTCTGCCCATCGTCACGGATGAGGAAGCCAAAGCCGTCGCGATGCCCCTGCACGCGGCCGGCGATGAAATCGAGCTTGGTCGACAGCAGCAACGCGCCCTTGCGGTTCTGCATGAGCTGGCCGTCGCGCTCCATGGCCGCCAGGCGCCGCTCGAAACCCACACTGTCCGGATCCACGCCCAAGCGCCGCGCCAGCTCGGCAGGAGCGATAGGCGCATTGGCTTCCCGCAACACGCCGAGGATCTGCTCGCGGCTGGGTACGTCCGGATCGAAATCCGTGGGCGGGGAAGATTGATTGTTATGGGATCGAGTTGTCAAAGCTAAAGGTTCTCTTTATAATGCGCAGCTTCAGTTGCCACTGCCTGATTTTACCGGTGTGGTTGATGCAAGCGAGCGGTTAATGCCGGAAGCTTGAGTTTACCGCAGCATGTGTTAGGCAATTGCAACTAGTATGCCCAGATGGCGGAATTGGTAGACGCACTAGTTTCAGGTACTAGCGCTTAACGGCGTGGAGGTTCGAGTCCTCTTCTGGGCACCATCCGATGTAGCAAAGCAGCGCTGGTCAGGATGGGCAGCCCGTTCATCGGGGTTTTACGCAGCAGTGCCCAGGTGGCGGAATTGGTAGACGCACTAGTTTCAGGTACTAGCGCTTAACGGCGTGGAGGTTCGAGTCCTCTCCTGGGCACCAAGGTTTTCATGGCTTCTCTCGGAAGCCTGCTGATGAGCTCGCAGAAATGCGGGCTTTTTTCGTTTTTGCCCCCTTTCCCCTCCCTCCCACACCGCGGCCCCGGCACGGCCAACGCCGGCAGCAGAGCCATACGCGTGACGCTGGCCGCATAATACGCGCCCCCTCCCCGTACGCGCCCCCTCCCCGCGACGCCCTTCAGCGCGGACGAAGATTGTCCAACACGACTTCGGTAATGTGAGCCAGCCATGCGTCCCGACGCTCGCTTTCCATCAAGTCGACCCCCAGCCAGCGCGAGCAGGTGTGGTGATTCGAAACATAAAAAAAGCCCAAGGCCATGACCGTCATCAGCACTGTCTCCGCATCGATGTCCTTGCGGAAAACCTGCGCCCGCTGCCCAGTCGCGAGCAAGTGGCTGATGGTTTCTATCAGCGGCATGGACACGCGCTTGATCTTGGCGGATTTCTTGACGTACTTGGCCCGAAGCAGGTTCTCGGTCATCAGCAGGCGCACTAGGTCCGGGTTCTTGTTGTAGTGGTGCCAGGAATGGGCAATGAGCTGCTTCATGCCTTCCACAGGATCGCTTTCGGTCTGCACGAAACTGCGCTGCTCTTCCACCATCTCGGCGTACAAATGCTCGAGCACAGCCTGGTAGAGACGTTCCTTGCTGCCGAAATAGTAATAGAGCATCCGGTCCACGGTCTTGGCGCGCTTGCTGATTTTGTCGATACGCGCGCCGGAATAGCTATGCTCGGCGAACTCCGCGATCGCAGCGGCCAGGATGCGGGCTTGCAGCTCTTCCGGACTGCGCCGGCCTTTCGCCGGACGGGTCGGGGCCCCGTTCGCGGCCGTCCTGGCCGGGGCTTTTTTTCTGGCGGGGCGGGCGGGCGCGTCCTGCTCGATCTGCTGCTCCACTGCGGTGCTCTCTTTCATTCGTCGGACCTTGAGATTCTAGTGTACGAACCATGGAGCGCTGCGGCAGGCGGCTTGCCGCGGGGCGGCCATACCTGCTGGTTTCCCGCTGGCAGTGCAGCGACGCACCACGGGCGTCGGGCGGCCGGCCTGCGCGCGCACTGGATTCGTGCATCGGTATTTTCCCCCTCCCAGTTTAATGTAGAAAATCCTCCATAAGTGGAGTATCTTCTTTTCGATCGCGCATATGGTCCGGAATTTGCCTGTCGACGACAGGATGGCTCCGGCCCCACGCCGGACGTTCTTCCATTCGGGCTTGCCCGGCCCGACCAAGCGAACAGGAGTGAAGAAGTGGCTCGATATGCACGCAACACCTGGTACCCCATCGCATGGTCGCGCGACATCGGTCGCGCACTGACGCGCCGCACGGTCATCGAAGAAGACGTCGTTCTATACCGGACGGAAGCCGGCGATGTGGCCGCGCTGGAAGATGCCTGTCCCCACAAGCTTGCCCCACTGTCCATCGGCCGCATCGTTGGCGACCAAGTGGAGTGCGGCTATCACGGGCTGCAGTTCGACTGCGCCGGCCAGTGCACCAAGGTGCCGGGCATGGCGCAGCCTCCGGGCAACATCCGGGTACGCAGCTTTCCGACGGCCGAAAGCATGGGCATGGTCTGGATATGGATGGGGCCGCCGGAGCTGGCCGATAGCTCCAAGGTGTTCGACCTGCCCGAATACCACGACCCGGCGTTCAGCCTGGTCGAAGGCGACGCCCTGCTGGTCAAGGCCAACTATCTCAGCCTGGCCGACAACCTTTGCGACCCGTCTCATGTGGGTTACGTGCACCGCTCGACCCTGGCGAACGAGCATCACGAATCGGTTCCCGTCATGAACGAACGCCAGCGCGACAAGGTCGTGACCTGGCGCTGGGTGCTGGACTCTCCCCTGATTCCTATCTTCCAGGGGCTCAAGGACTTCGGCGGCAACGTGGACCGATGGCATTACTACCACTACTACGCCCCCAGCATCGCCGTCATCGATTTCGGATCGGCCAGGACCGGTACCGGCGCGCCCGAAGGCAACCGCAGCGATTGCATCCAGATGTATGCCTGCCATTTCATTACGCCGGTGGACGAACGTACTTGCGTGCAACATTGGCTGTGCTTGAAAAACATCCCCTCCGATCCGGAAATCGACGCCCGATTGCTGGCTGGCCTGCGCACGGCCTTCGACGAGGACAAGGCCGTGCTGGAAGCCATCCAGCGCAACGAGGATCGCCAGCGCGACTGGCGACCGGTCAAGCTTGCCATCGACGTTTCCTCCGTCAAGATGCGCAAGATGGTCGATGAAATGATTGCCGCGGAAAACGCCGCGTAGGACCGCCACGGCCTGCGGGCCATCCTCAACCTCGATGCACTCAGGAGCCTTACATATGAATCGGATTTTCGGGATAGGCGCGCTTGCGGCCATCGTTCTGGCTGCGGCCGGCGGCACCGCGCATGCCGCGGACGACGTCATTCGTATCGGCGAAATCAACAGCTACAAGCTGCTGCCGGCCAACATGGTTCCCTACAAGAAAGGCTGGGAGCTGGCGCAGGAAGAAATCAACGCAGCCGGCGGCCTGCTCGGCAAGAAGGTGGAAACCGTATTCCGCGACGACAACGGCAACACCGGCGATGCCGTGCGCATGGCAGAAGAGCTGCTCTCGCGCGAGAAAGTCGACATCCTGTCCGGCGTGACCTTGTCGCACGTCGGGCTGGCGATCGCCGACTTCGCCAAGCAGAAGAAAGTGTTCTTCCTCGCTTCGGGCCCGTTCACCGACCGCGTGGTGTGGGAGAGCGGCAATCGCTACACCTACCGCCTGCGCTACGGCACCTATTCGATGACTACCGCGCTGGTCAACGAAGCCGCGAAAATGAACAAGAAGCGCTGGGCCCTCGTCTATCCCAACTACGAGTACGGCCAGTACGCGGCCAAGACCTTCAAGGAAATCCTCAAGAAGGCGCAGCCCGACGTGGAGTTCGTAGCTGAACAGGCCCCGCCCTTCGGCAAGATCGACGCGGGCTCGGTGGTACAGGCGCTCGAGCAATCGAAACCCGATGCCATCTTCAACGTCCTGTTCGGTCCGGATCTGACCAAGTTCGCCCGCGAAGGACAAACCCGCGGCCTGTTCAAGAACCGCGAGGTAGTCAGCCTGCTGACCGGCGAACCGGAATACCTCGATCCGCTCAAGAGCGATGCGCCGGACAACTGGCTGGTGACCGGCTATCCCTATGAGCTGATCAAGACCCCGGAACACCAGAAATTCATCGACGCCTACCGCAAGAAATACAACGACTATCCGCGCATGAATTCGGTCATCGCCTACGCGACGATGAAGGCCATCGCGGCGGGCGTCACCAAGGCGGGCTCCACGGATACCGAAAAGCTGATCGAGGCGTTCAAGGGACTGGAATTCGACACGCCCCAGGGCCGCTCGGTATTCCGTCCGCTGGATAACCAGTCCACCTTCGGCGTCTATGTCGGCCGCACCGGGGTCAAGAACGGCAAGGGCTATATGAAAACCGGCGACTATGTCGACGGCGCCTCGGTCATGCCCGCCGACGACGTGGTGCGCAAACTGCGTCCCGCAACCGATAACTGATCTTCCCTGCTACAGGGCTGCCGGCGAGCTCCCGGCAGCTCCCTTCTCCGGCCCCTTCATTGCGGCGTTCGTCCGGTCCTGCCGGAAGGACATGGCCGTCGGCGCCTGAGGCAAAACCGCCGGCCACGCGGCGCGCTACATGCTGAGGTAGGCGCGCCGCACTTCTTCGTTGCCCGCCAGCTCTTCCATCGACCCGACGAAGCGGATTTCTCCGCGTTCCAGCACATAGGCCCGGTCCGACACCAGTTCGGCAAAGTGCATGTTCTGCTCCGACAGCAGGATGCTGACTCCGTGCTCTTTCAGCTCCTGGATCATGTTCACCATTTGCTCGACGATGACAGGCGCAACGCCCTCGGAGGGTTCGTCCAGCAGCACGACATACGGATTGCCCATGAGCGTGCGGGCCACCGCCAGCATCTGCTGCTCGCCGCCGCTCATCCTGCCACCTGGCCGGTCCGGCATCTCGCCCAGGTTGGGAAAGAGCTGGAACAGGCGTTCCGGCGTCCACGCCGGCGCCGCGGCGCCACCTGGCCAGGTACGAGGCGCCTGCCGTCCGACCTCCAGATTCTCCATGACGGTCAGCTCGGTGAAGATACGCCGCTCTTCGGGGACATAGCCCAGCCCCAGCGATGCTGCCTCGTGCGGAGCCGTTCTCGAGAGGTCCTGGCCCATGAACGACACCTGCCCCCGGCGCTTGGCGATCAATCCCATGATGGCCTTGAGCGTGGTGGACTTGCCTGCGCCGTTGCGTCCCATCAGTGCCACGACCTCGCCCCGGCGCACCTCCAGGCTTACGTTGAACAGGATCTGCGCGGCGCCATACCAGGCAGCCAGTCCGTTGACTTCCAGCAGCGAATCGCTCGTCGTGTCGACCATGGATGGGGGGACCTGTAGGGAGGAAGGATTGGGAACGGCGTACAAAGCCATCAGGCGGCCTCCTTCTTGGCGGCTTTTTCGAACGTCTTGCCCGTGCCGAAGTACACCTCCTGGACCTTGGGGTCATCCCGGATCTGCGCCGGTGCGCCCTCGGCGATCAAGCGTCCGCGCGCGAGGACGATGACCCGGTCCGAATGCGCGAAGACGACGTCCATGCTGTGCTCCGTAAACAGGACCGCCATGCCCCGCTCGACGACCAGGCGCTTGGTCAGCGCCATCAACTCGTTGCGCTCCCCTGGTGCCATGCCCGCGGTGGGTTCGTCCATCAGCAGCAGCTTGGGGCGATTGGCCATCGCAATGGCCAGTTCCACCCGCTTGACATCGCCATAGGCAAGGACGCTGCAAGGACGGTCGGCCTGCGCTGCCATGCCGACCTGATCCAGCAGCGCGAGCGCGTCATCGCGCCGATAGGCGCCGGCGCGACGCCACATCGAGAACAGCTTCCGATCTGCCGACAGAAGCGCCATCTGCACGTTCTCGACGACGGTGAGCGAGGAGAAGGTCTCCGCGATCTGGAAGGTGCGCCCTACGCCCAGGCGCCAGATTTCCCGGGGCTTCAAGCCGATCAACTCATGGCCGTCGAACTTGATCGATCCGGTATTGGCGCGCAGTTGGCCGTTGACCATATTGAAGGTGGTCGATTTGCCCGCGCCGTTGGGCCCGATGAGCGCGAGCAGTTCCCCGGGGGCGATCTCGAAATCGATGCCGTCCACCGCTTTGACGCCGCCGAAGGATTTGCCCAACCCGCTTACTTTCAACAAGCTCATTTCGCCACCTCTTCCCCTCGGCGCTGCATGATCTGCTTGGCGAAACCCGCGATCCCCTGCGGAAACAGCAGTACCAGCAGCAAGATGATGAAGCCCAGCATCGCCCGCCAATAGTCGGTATTGCGGGCGACTGTGTCATGCAGCCAGGTGAAGGTCACCGCCCCCACGATCGGCCCGGTGAGCGTCTGCAGGCCGCCCAGCAATACCATGACGAGACCGTCGATGGACTTCACCACGTTCAGCGTTTCCGGGGAAATGCTCCCCTTGGAGAATGCGAACAAGGCGCCCGCCACACCCGCGAACAGGCCCGCAACCACGAATGCCGCCCACTGCATGCGCTTGACATCGATGCCAATGGCGTCTGCGCGGAGGGGCGAATCCCGCCCGGCGCGCAAGGCATAGCCGAAAGGCGCAAACAAGGTACGCCTCAGCAGCAGGATGCCCGCCGCCACCAGCGCGAGGGTCAGGTAGTAATAGGCCCGCTTGTCCTGCAGCCATTCGGCCGGCCAAATGCCGGTCAACCCGTTACTGCCGCCCGTCAGTTCGTCCGACTGGTAGCAGACCGCCCAGACGATCTGCGCGAACGCCAGCGTCAGCATGGCGAGGTAGACGCCGGACAGGCGTACGCTGAACCAGCCGAATACGAATGCTCCCGCCACCGCCGCCAGCGGCCCGAGTATCAGCGCCACTTCCATGGGAGCATCCAATGTGCGCACCAGCAGCGCGGCGCCGTAGGCCCCCAGGCCGAAATAAGCCGCATGGCCGAACGAATGCATGCCACCCGGCCCCATGATGAAGTGCAGGCTGACGGCAAACAAGGCCGCCACCAGCAGATCGATCAACAGCACCGTCGTATACGAGTTGGCATCGAGCAGCAGCGGCAATACGCACAGCGCAGCCAGGAACGCCCACCCTGCCCCCTGGCCCCAGGGGCCTGCCAGCCGCAGCGGCGGCTCGACCGCTGCCGAGTTCCGGCTGGCTGCCTGCGGACGGCCGAACAGGCCCCAAGGCCTCAGAACGAGCACCACCGCCATGACCAGGAATTCGACGACCAGCGTCAGCTTCGAGAAGTTCAGGTCCATGCCGAACAGGTGAACACTCCCTATCCAGATGCACAGCGCCTTGATTTCCGCGATCAATAGCGCGGCGGCATAGGCCCCGGGGATGGATCCCATGCCGCCCACCACGACCACGACGAAAGCCGCGCCTATGGTCTGCATGTCCATTTCCAGATTGGCCGGCTCCCGCGGCAACTGCAATGCTCCGCCCAATCCTGCCAGCAAGGCGCCCAGTGCGAACACGGCGGTGAACAGCCAAGCCTGGTTGACGCCGAGCGCGCCCACCATTTCGCGGTCCTGGGTGGCTGCGCGCACCAAGGTGCCCCAGCGGGTCCGGTTCAGCAGCAGCCACATGGCGAGCAAGACAAACGGCCCGACGACGATCAGGAACAGGTCGTAGGTCGGGAACTGGCTGCCCAGGATCTCGACCGCACCTTCCAGGCCCGGTGCCCTGGGGCCCAGCAATTCCTCGGGCCCCCAGTACCACAGGACGACATCGCGTATCACCAGCACCAGTGCGAACGTCGCCAGCAGCTGGAACAGCTCCGGGGCGCGGTACACGCGGCGCAGCAGCAGTATTTCGACCAGCGCGCCCAGCACGCCTATCAGCAGTGCGGCCAGGATGAGGGCAGGCCAGAACCCCAGCCCGGTCCCGAAATGATCGACCAGGGAATAGGCCACATAGATGCCCACCATGTAGAACGAGCCGTGGGCAAAGTTGACGATGCGCGTTACGCCGAAGATCAGCGACAGCCCGGCTGCCACCAGGAATAGCGATGAAGCGTTGGCCAGGCCGTTGAGCGCCTGGACCAGGAACCCGGATACATTCATGCAGCGCCCCTTCTTGACTGAAGGCGGGGTTGAACGAAAAGGCGGCCCCCGCCACGGCAGGACCGCCTCCTGGACGGACGCTTAACGCAGGCCGTCCTTGCCTTGGATTTCCGAGACCTTCAGCCCGCCCACGCGCGGCAGCGGACGGCCGCTGTCGGTCACGGCCACCGCAACCACGATCTCGCCGGCGCGCGGGGCATCCGGCACGCGCGCTTCGATGGCGTCGAAATGACTGCGCACATAGGCGGCATCCTTGTGGCCCAGCGGCACGTCTATTGCCGCACCCAACCCGCCCAGCTTCTTGGCGGACGGCACCAGCGCGGCACCCTGCCCCACCGCTTCACGCAGCGGAGCCCCCAGTTTGGGATGCAGGATGGCGGCGGCGTGCTCCAGCTCGCCAGCCGACCCCACGATGGCAGCCTTGCCATAGCTCTGCGCCTGGCCAGGCTCGATACCCAGCGCCTGCACGCACCTGCGGCCCAAAAGGCCGCCCAGTTCTTCGCCGATGGCCACCAGTTCGTCCAGATTCTCGGCATAACGGCCGGCATAGGGGTTCTCGATCACAGCCATCGCGACCGCCTTGCGCGCCGGAGTGGACAGGCCTTGTCCCATCTCGATACGGGTTTCGTCCACCTGCACGATCAATTTCCTGATCTTGGCCGACATATGGGTTGCTCCTTGCCTTTGATTGTCGATGATGGCGGGATCAGCGCTGGCCGTCCCATTTCGATATGCCGGCGGCCGTCAGCCCACCGACGCGCGCATGCACCCGAGGTCCGGTGCTCATCGCCAGGATCACTACCAGTTCGTCGGCACGCGGTGCGCCGGGCACGCGTACTTCCATCGCGTCGAAATGGCTGCGCACATAGGCGGCATTGATATGGATCAGCGGTACATCCAGCGCGGTTCCCGGCGCGCCGACTTTCTTGGCGGACGGCACGATGGCCAGCGCGTTGCCGTGCTGTCCCGTCTGCGTGTCGGCCCGGCGATCGCCTTTCCAACCCAGCAGCTCCCGCATCGCATAGCCGCCTGGCACGTGCCAGAGCGCTCCGTGCTCGAGTTCGCCGGCCTCCCCGACTACCGCCCCCTTGCCATACCCCTGGATATGCTCGGCCCCAACCTCCATGGCTGCCAAGAGCTTGTGCGCCATGTCCACGCCTACCGGCTCGAGCGCTTCCATGGCGGGCAGGATGTCTGGTTCGTAGCGCCCCGCGTACGGGTTGGTCAGCACGGCCCCTATGGCTCCCCGCCGAAGAGGTTGGTCCGGCGCCGGCCCGAATTCGTGAAAGATGTCTTCGACCTGCGTAAAGACTCGTCGGATTTCTATCATGCCTGCCTCTGGTGAATAAAGCGCCCCCGGTTCGTGCGGTATCTCTCCTCACTGCCGGAGCATGCCTTTCCGCGGTGCCAGCAAGGCCCCCGGTACGAATTAAGCAAATACTGAACCACCCTCCAGCGATTGCGGCCGTGCCGGCCCCAGCCGGCTTCCGGCCACCCTGGCCTGCCCCTGGCACACCAGCGCGGCGCCGAATATCAGGCCTTGCCGCTCGAGCTCGCCGGCCCGGGCCACGCCTGCTTCCAAGGCCTCCGCAACGACGGCATGGGGCAACGGCGGCACGTCGACCGTGACCAGCCTGTCCCCCAGGTCGGTATCGTCCTTGAGGGCATTGGCCGGCCTGCGAACGATAGCGCGATTCCCGGTATCCACGGCATTGGCGATTACCGTCGCCGCCGCGTCCGCCGCCGCGGCATCGCGGGCAAGGACCGTCACGCTATCGGCTATCCCCAGCGAGAAGCTGCGCCCACGCCAGCCGCTGGTAGCCACGCCTCTCACCGGCGCATCGTCGCCGATCCGGACACCGCCGTCCAGTATCGCCGGTGCCGCGCCCGGCAGGCGCCGCGGGTCGCTGCACAAGCCGATGCGGGTGGAGGATCCGGGAGTCAGATGGAGGGCAATGTCCCCCCCGTTGTTGACCCATGCCCGGACGATGCCGGGGCGCTGGTAGCAGCAGATGATTTCGTCGGAGACGGCTCCCGCCACGGCGGCCATGGCGGTGAGCCCATACGCGGACAGCGGCGCGCACGCCCGCCACATGCGCCGGGCCACCGGGCCTTGGACGGCGGTGCCCGCGCCCACCAGCTTGCGCAGCTCGGGCAGCTCGCTGACCAGCTCGGGCAACACGCTGCCGAACCGCTCCCAAGCCTGCGTGTGCGCTTGTGCAACCGCGTCGGGCTGCCCCTCTGCTAGCAGGATCAGGTCGATAGGGCCGTGCGAGAAATGCCACCGGCCTCCTGGCAGCCGAGCACGCTGGGCTTGCATGCGCGGCCTCAGCCGAGCATGGGGGGCCGGCCGAGCGGCCAGGGATTGCCCTCGCCTCCCCGCGCCCAGCGCCGCCCCGTAGGCGCGCCATCGCGGTGCCACGCCCCCGAACGCAAGACCTCCTCCAGCGATCGCACGTAATCCATGTGCCCGCCCAGCGCCTGGTAGTCGTCCAGCCGCATGCTGAACTCGATGGGCGCGACGATGGCGGGCGTGGGAACTGTGCCGAAGCTATGGTCCGGCATCCGCAACACGTCGGCCATGACCGTGATGCCGCCACCAGGCCATACATAGGCAGGCGCGCCTCCCATCGTGACGTTCACCAGCATGTTCTTGATGGAGCGGGTCAACAGCACGGGATTCTCCGTCACGCCGGCGCGCAGGCTGCCGCCGGCTCCGGCCAGGAACATGACCGAGGTGATGGAGGGTTCGCAGTTCTCGCCAATGCGAGCCACCACCGCCGCGACCTCGGGCGGCATGGGCGCCTCGCGCGGCACCAGCGCCTCGTCCAGCACGTACCACGCCGCGTGCTCGCCCGTGGTGGAGGTCATGAGCAGGCGCAGGCCGGGCCAGGCCACCTTGTCGTCCCAGCCTTCTATGATGGACAGCGGGTCGCTGATATCGGTGCCGCCCCAGCCGGTACCCGGGTTGGCCACTTGGAAATACCGCCCCGGCGTGGACTTGCGTCCTTTGATCCGGATGCCGGAATCGCGTGTCGCCAGACACCGGCCGGCCTGGTGCTCGGTCAGCACGCCGGTGATGTGGTCGTCCACGACCACCACTTCATCGACCTTGCCGTACAGCTGCTTGGCGAAGATGCCGATGGCCGCCGACCCGCAGCCCACCCGCATGCGGTGTTCTTCCACGCCGTTCACCACGGGAGGCCGGCCCGCCTGGACGACAATGCGGGCGCCGCCGTCGATCTCGAGCTCGACCGCCTGCTTGTTGCCGAGCGTCTGCATGACGTCCAGCGTGACACGGCCCTCTTTCTTGCTCCCGCCCGTCAAGTGATGGACGCCGCCCAGCGACAACATTTGCGAGCCGTACTCGATGGTCGTGACGTGCCCGACCACCTCGCCCTTGCACCGTACGCTGGCCTGCTCGGGCCCCAGATAGCGATCCGTGTCTATCTTCACCTTCAGGCTGCAGTAGCTGAAGATGCCCTCGGTCACCACCGTCACCATGTCCACGCCCTCGACTTGCGAGGAAACGATGAATGGCGCGGGCTTGTAATCCGGATAGGTGGTGGACGAGCCGATGCCGGTGACGAAGACCTCGTCTGCACGGACCAGGTCGCCATCCCAGTCGAGCGGCGCCGGCGCGCCGCCGTCGTCTCCGTTGGGCGCAAACGGCACCAGCGCGGCGTCGTCGCTATCAAGTTTGCGGCGCAGCAACACCACGGGGTCCACGCGCACGAGGACTCCGTCCACATTCGCATAGCGGTCACAGGCGCCGGACCGTCCCTCGGTGATCTGGCACAGCACCGGACAGGCATTGCACTCGATCTTGCTTGCGCTCATGCGTTCGTTGCGCGGCTTGGCCCGCTCGAGAAACGTCGCTTCGGAGCTGCCTTGAGGGGGGCTTGCGGTTTCGATCGGCTCGGACATTTTGCTCAAACCCTTCAGATGCGACACAGGCCTTGCCGTGCCAAAGATTTTTTATGTAGCATTCACTACATTAAATGTTGTAAACACTACATTGAGCACAATCTAGCGCAATTGGTTGGGCTTCGCAATGTGTTTTTCCCAGCCCCCATCCGGGGCGAAAAGGAGATTTGGATGACGCATGTCGTGAGCGATGCCTGCATCCGGTGCAAGTACACCGACTGTGTCGATGTCTGCCCGGTGGACTGTTTCAGGGAAGGCGCCAATTTCCTGGTCATCGATCCGGACGAGTGCATCGACTGCGCCGTCTGTATCCCGGAGTGCCCGGCGGGCGCGATCTATGCGGAAGAGGACCTGCCCGAGGACCAGAAGATATTCGTCCAGATTAACGCCGACCTCGCGCGTGAATGGAAGAGCATTACCCGGCGCTCCGGCCCGCTGCCCGACGCCGATTCCTGGAAAGACAAGACCGGCAAACTGGCCTATCTCGAACGCTAACCTCCCCGGAGCCGAACATGGCCGCATTTCATGAAGAAACCGTTTTGAGCGTCCACCATTGGACCGACCGCCTGTTTACGTTCAAGACCACGCGCGATCAGTCGCTGCGCTTCAGCAATGGACATTTCACGATGATAGGGCTCAAGGTAGACGGCAAGCCGCTGCTGCGTGCCTACAGCATCGTCAGCGCCAACTACGAGGAACACCTGGAGTTCCTGAGCATCAAGGTGCCCGACGGCCCGCTCACTTCCCGGCTGCAGCATATCCAGGTCGGCGACTCCATTCTCGTCGGCCGCAAGCCTACCGGCACTCTGCTCACCGACTACCTGCTGCCCGGGCGCCGGCTCTACCTGCTGGCCACGGGCACGGGCCTGGCCCCGTTCATGAGCATCGTGCGCGATCCGGAGTCCTACGAGAAATTCGAACAAATCGTTCTGGTGCACGGCGTCAGGCAGGTCGACGAGCTCGCCTACCACGACCTGCTCGTCGAGCACCTTCCCAACCACGAATTCCTGGGCGAGCTGGTCACCAGCAAACTGCGCTACTACCCCACTGTCACGCGGGAGTCGTATCGCAACATGGGCCGCATTACCGAACTGATCGCCACGGGCAAGCTGTTCACCGACCTCGGCACGCCGCCGCTCGATCCCGCACAGGATCGCGTTATGCTGTGCGGCAGCCCCTCCATGCTGCGCGACCTCAAGACCATGCTGGAGGCGCGCGGCTTCAACGAAGGCAACACTTCTACGCCGGGCGACTTCGTCATCGAACGAGCCTTCGCCGAGCAATAGCACTCTCCCCCATCCCTACACAGACAGAGGCAGCGACATGGCAGAAGCGGCATCCACCTCCTCATCCGGCAAGGTCGTCATCAAGAACATCGGCCTTCTTCTTTCCGGCGACATCGATCATCCCATCCTCGACGCCGACACCATCGTCGTGCGCGACGGCATCATCGAAGCCGTCGGCAAGGAGGCCGACTGCGACACCGCGGAGCCCGACTTGTTGATCGACGCCCGGCGCACCTGCGTCGCGCCCGGCTTGATCGACAGCCACGTCCACCCGGTTTTCGGCGACTGGACGCCGCGCCAGGGCCAGCTCGGCTGGATCGATTCGAACATGCATGGCGGCGTGACCACGATGGTGTCGGCAGGAGAAGTCCACCTGCCCGGCCGGCCCAAGGACATCGTCGGGCTCAAGGCGCTGGCCATCACCGCCCAGCGCGCCTTCGACAATTTCCGGCCGGGCGGTGTCAAGGTGCTTGCGGGCGCCCCGGTCATCGAGCAAGGCATGGTCGAGCAGGATTTCAAGGACCTGGCCGATGCCGGCGTCAAGCTGCTGGGCGAAATCGGCCTGGGTTCGGTCAAGGCCGGCGCCGAAGCCGGCCAGATGGTTGCATGGGCTCGCAAGTACGGCATACAGAGCACGATCCATACGGGCGGCCCTTCGATTCCCGGCTCGGGCCTCATCGATAAAGACGTCGTACTTGAGGCCGACGCCGACGTCATCGGCCACATCAACGGCGGCCACACCTCGCTGCCCGAGAGCCACGTCTGTGAATTGTGCGAACGCTCCTCACGAGCCATCGAAATCGTCCACAATGGCAACGAGAAAGTCGCGATCGCCGCCGCCCAGGCCGCGTTGCAGCTCAAATGCCCCCACCGGGTGATCCTCGGCACAGACAGTCCCGCGGGGTCGGGCGTCCAGCCCCTGGGCATGCTGCGTCTGATCGCACTCCTCTCCAGTCTGGGCAACCTGCCCGCTGAACTGGTGTTCTGTTTTGCCACCGGCAACACGGCCCGCATCCGCAACCTGAACTGTGGCCTGGTCGAGCCGGGCCGCGCGGCGGACTTCGTCTTCATGGACAAAGCGCAGCACACTGCGGGCCGCACCTTGCTCGAAAGCGTGCAGGCCGGCGACATTCCGGGCGTAGGCATGGTAATGATCGACGGCATCGTTCGCTGTGGCCGCAGCCGCAACACGCCCCCCGCCACCGAAGTACCAGTGGTCATTTCGCACTGAAGCCCCGGGCGCGCGCCCACGCCAACAAAAAGCCCGGCCGGGATGCTATCCCGGCCGGGCTCTTGCTTGAAACCTCGGCGGCACTTAGTCGCTCTTGCCCTTCCTCACCCATGCCTCGAGCTGATACGGCCGGATGCTGTCGTAATCCTCGAACGGCTGGTGTATCCACGGATTGGTAGGCAGCTTCTGCACGTAGTAGTCCGGCACCACCTTCGAATGTCCCTTGAACCACAGCACCGCCGTCCGCATTTCGGTGATGGTCGCGAACTGGTTCAGCAGGTGCTGGTGCACCCTATCGAACGTCACGCCGGTATCGACCATGTCGTCCACCAGCAGCACGTTGCCTTCCAGCGTTCCGCGCGTGATCGTGATGAACTGGGCGATATCCAGGCGCCCCTGCTCGGTACCGGCGGCCTCGCGGTAGCTGCTGGTGGCCAGGATGCCCAGCGGCACGTCGAAGATGCGCGAAAGCACGTCGCCCACGCGCATGCCGCCCCGGGCCAGGCATACGATCTGGTCGAACTTCCAGCCCGACTGATAGACCTGAAGGGCCAGTTGCTCGATGAGTTGATGGTAGCGTTCCCAGCTGATCCAGAGGTCTTTGTCGGTGTCTTGCTGCATGATGATCGGGCGATTGCAAAAAGCCCCGGGTCTACCGGGGCGCCAAGTTGGTCAGGCCTTGAAGGGATGCCTCAGCACGATGGTTTCGGTGCGGTCGGGACCGGTGGAGACCAGGTCGATAGGCACGCCGCAGACCTCGGCCATCCGCTCCAGGTACCGGCGGGCGTTGACCGGGAGTTTATCGTATTCGGTGACGCCCACGGTGGATTCGCTCCAGCCCGGCATTTCTTCCAGCACCGGCTCGCTGTTCGCGACCGCCGCCGCCCCGTAGGGCAGCACGTCGCGGAATTCGCCGTTGACCCGGTAGCCGACCCCCAGCTTGATGGTTTCCAGGCCGTCGAGCACGTCCAGCTTGGTGATGCAGAGCCCGGAGATGCCGTTCAGGCGGATCGACCGCTTCAGGGCCGCTCCATCGAACCAACCACAGCGGCGCGGCCGCCCGGTGACCGAGCCGAACTCCTTGCCGACCGAGGCCAGGCGCGCGCCGATGTCGTCGGCGAGCTCGGTCGGGAACGGACCGGAGCCGACGCGGGTCGCGTAGGCCTTGGTGATGCCCAGTACATATTCGAGCTTCTGCGGCCCCACGCCCGAACCCGCCGAGGCGGCGCCCGCCACGCAGTTGCTGCTCGTGACGTACGGATAGGTGCCGTGGTCGACATCGAGCAGCGCGCCCTGCGCGCCTTCGAACAGCAGTTTCTGGCCCGCGGCGGAAGCCTCGAACAGCGCGTTGGCGACATCCGCCACCATGGGCTTGAGCACCGGGGCCAGGGTCATGGCCTGGTCACGCACCTCGGCGGCGTCGATGGCCTGCGCGCCCAGGTAATTGGTCAGCACGAAGTTGTGGTAGTCGAGCGCTTCTTCCAGCTTGGCGTCGAACGCAGCCGGATCGTAGAGGTCCTGCACCCGGATCGCACGCCGCGCCACTTTGTCTTCGTAGGCAGGCCCGATGCCGCGCCCGGTGGTGCCGATTTTGCCGGCCCCCTTGCGCGCCTCGCGCGCCTGGTCCACGGCCACGTGGTACGGGAGGATCAGCGGGCAGGCCTCGGACACCCGCAGGCGGGCCCGCACCTCGACGCCGGCGGCTTCGAGTTCTTCGATTTCGCGCAGCAGCGCCTCGGGCGAGAGCACCACGCCGTTGCCGATGTAGCAGGTCATGCCGGCGTGCATGATGCCTGAAGGGATCAGGCGCAGGATGGTCTTCTTGCCAGCGATCCAGAGCGTGTGGCCGGCATTGTGCCCGCCCTGGAAACGCACTACGCCCTGGGCTGACTCCGCCAGCCAGTCGACGATCTTGCCTTTGCCTTCGTCACCCCATTGGGTGCCGATAACCACGACGTTGTTAGCCATGTTGCTTCTGCTTCTCTAAATTCCGCCCGCGACGGGCGTCAGATTGCTGTGGATGAGGATGGCCGGGCGGCCGCAGCGGCCCCGGCCAGCGGTTCGACCTGCCAGACGCCGTTGCGCAGCACCAGCTCGCGATCGCAGATGAATTCCTGTTGATCGTGCTCGTGCCCCGGCAGGATCTGGACCACGATCTGGCCCGCGGCGCGCAGCGCGCGCACCGCTTCCACCAGGTCCGGCTCGAGCCCCCAGGGAGCGCGCACCGCGGAGCTTGCCTTGGCGGGTTCGAGCAGCCCCGCCAGTTCGCGCAGGTCGAGGCTGAAGCCCGTGGCGGGGCGGGCCCGTCCGAAAACCCGGCCGATGTCGTCGTAGCGGCCGCCGCGCACGACCGCGTTGGGCCAGCCGTCGCAATAGACCGCAAACACCACGCCGGTGTGGTAATGGAAGCTGCGGACGTCGGCCAGGTCGACGCCGATATCGACGTCGGGCAGCGTATTGGCGAGTGACGCCAGCATGTCCAGCGCCTGCCGGATGGCCGGCAGCGCAGGCAGCACCTGGCGCGCCTGCTCGAGTACGTCGAGTTCTCCGTACAGGGTGGGCAGGACCTGCAGCGCCTCGGCGGTGGCGGGTGCCAGCGCCGGCGCGAGCGCGGCCAGGCCCGGCACGTCCTTGTCGCGCAACAAGCCGAAGATTTCGCCGGCCCGCGCGGCAGCCGCCGGGTCCGTCTCCAGCAGCGCCCGCACGACGCCCAGGTGACTGAGGTCGATACGGCAATCGGCCACCCCGGCGCGCCGTACGCTTTCCAGCGCCAGCTGCAGCACTTCGAGGTCGGCTTCGGGTCCGGCATGGCCGTACAGCTCGGCGCCGATCTGCAGCGGCTCGCGGGTGGCCCACAGGCCGCGCGGCAGGGTATGCAGCACGCTGCCGCAATAGCAGAGCCGGGTCGTGCCGGCCCGGTTGAGCAGGTGGGCGTCGATGCGCGTGACTTGCGGCGTCATGTCGGCACGGATACCCAGCGATCGACCGGACATCTGGTCGACCAGCTTGAAGGTATGCAGGTCCAGGTCCCCGCCGCTGGCCGAAAGCAGCGAATCGAGGTACTCGACCAACGGCGGCATGACCAGTTCATAGCCGTAGGTACGGTACAGGTCCAGCAACAAGCGGCGCAATTCTTCTATGCGCCGGGCCTCGGCCGGCAGGATGTCTGCCAGGCTTTCGGGCAACAGCCATTTGCCCATGCAGGGTTCTCGCAATGATTCAATGAAAACGACGGACGAAAAAAAAGCGGCTGCGGGTGCACACGGTGCAAGCCCTTCAACCGCTTCTTCCAAGCTTGGGTAGCCCGCCAAAGCACCAATTTGGTGCACAAGCAATATTGGACGTACCTCTTGGCTTACACGTTATTGTCTACTCGAATCCCCTCAAAAGCAAGTTGGCGTCGTGCCCGCCCCACGCATTGATCACGATCCTCTATGAACTGATCCAAATGTTTTGCTTACGCGCTCCCGGACGGTGCATTTAAATCTCGCGGCAACAAGGGAATGACGGACCTCTGCTGCCCGCTGCGGCATGACGGGGGCCGCCGCCCTTTTCCCATTAAAACAACACCGACCGGAGACTGCCATGGCCCCGCCCTCACCCCCCCTGCCCGACCTGGACGCCTTTCGCCTCAGGCGCTTTCTGGAATCCCTGGACGAACAGACGCTGCTGCACCAGCCGGAAGCGCCGCTGCGGGACATCGCCGCCCTGCTCGAAGGCAGCTCCCGGGCGGTATGGATCGACCGTCCGGGCGGTGGCGATACCTCATTGTGCGGCAATGTTGCCGGCAGCCGCGAGCGGTTGGCGCTGGCCTTCGCCACCTCGACGGCCGAGCTGCCTTCCGAAGTGACCCGACGGCTGCGCAACAAGCCCGAATTCGTCGAGGTGCCTCGCGGCGAAGCGCCGGTGCAGCAGGTCGTCCAGCAAGGAGACGACTGCGACCTGACGCAGCTGCCTGTCCACCTGCAGCACGGCCTGGACGGTGCGCCCTACATTTCCGCGTCCATCGACTTCGTGCGGGATCCCGATACGGGCTGGACCAACGTAGGGGTGCGCCGCCTCATGCTCCGGGGTCGCCGGACGGCCGGCATCGACCTGGTCGCGCCGTCGGACTTGCGAGCCATCTATCTCAAGCAGTCCAGCCGCGGCGAGCGCGTGCCCATCGCCTTCGCCGTGGGTTCGCATCCGGCCGACCACGTGGCCGCGACGATGCGCATTCCCGGCGACGAGCTCGGCCTGCTGTCCAGCCTGCGCGGTGCGCCGCTGCCGGTCGTCAAATGCCTGACGAACGACCTGCTGGTGCCGGCGGACGCCGAGTTCATCATCGAGGGCTACCTGGATGCGGCCGGCCACGTCGAGCCGGAAGGTCCCTATGGCGAGTTCCTGGGCTACTACGGGGTCGTGAAGAAGAACCCGCTGTTCCACGTCACCGCCATTACCCGCCGCCGCGACGCGGTGTTCCAGACCGCCACGATCAGCGGTCCCAACATGGCCTGGACCGATACGGCGCAACTGAACGCCCTGCGCACCGAAGTCATGGTGTGGCGCGCGCTGGAAACCGCGGTGCGCGAGGTCAAGGGGGTCTTTGCCGCGCCCGCCAATGGCGGCATGTTCAACATACGCATCGCCCTGCAACAACGCGTGCCCGGCGAGGCGCGCAATGCCATCGCGGCAGTATTCGGCTCGCTATCCAACGTCAAGCACGTATTCGTGGTCGATCCCGATATCGACATCTTTTCGGACAGCCAGATGGATTGGGCGCTCGGAACACGCTTCCAGGCCGACCGCGACCTGGTGGTGCAGACCGGCATGCGCGCCATGCCGCTGGACCCCTCGCTGCAAGGCAGCCGCCAGGGCGCCAAGGCCGGTTTCGACCTCACCCTGCCCCTGCTTGCCCCCGGCGAGGTCCGGCCGCTGGAATACCGCGTCCCGCGTGCGCCCCGCTTCGAGGGACGGCGTTTCGCCACGCTCGAGGCGGCGCTGGAAGACGGCCCCAAGTACTTCGAAGAGCTGATGGCCGCGACAGACAGCGGCGACGGCCGCGAAATCGTCCGCTGGCTGGAAGATATCGCGGCGGTCCGCCCCGTGGCGCGCGACGACGAGGGCCGCTACCACTTCCGTTGATCCACCCTGCCCCTCCATGAACGACCACAAAGAGATGGCGGCGCGACCGTCCATCCACAGAGGAGACATGCCATGGAAAAAAGATTGTCCAGGAATACCGCTGCGCTGAACGTCCGACGTCGCGCCGCGTTGGGCGCGGCCCTGGCCGCTGCGTCGCTGCCGGTATGGCAAGCGGCCGCCGCACAGGAGTCGGCCGCCAGCTACCCCAGCAAGCCGATCAAGATCATTTCCCCGCACGCTGCCGGCGGACTTGGCGACACCTTCGCCCGCTATCTGGGCCAGCAGCTGTCCAGTGCCTTCGGACAACCGGTGATCGTCGAGAACCGCCCCGGAGCAAGCCAAACGATCGCCGCCGACGCGGTGGCCAAGGCCCCGCCGGACGGCTACACGCTGCTGATCGCCACGCAAAGCGCAATGGTGTTCAACCCGGTGCTGCGCAAGAGCCTGCCCTACGACTCCCTGAAAGACTTCACGCCGATCTCGATGCTGTTCGATACGCCCACCTACCTGGTGGTGAACAAGGCGCTACCCATGCGCACAGTGTCCGACCTGATCGCGGCCGCCAAGGCCTCGCCGGGCAAATATACCTACGCTTCGCTGGGACCCGGCAGCTCGCACCACTTGCTGGCCGAGATGTTCAAGAAGCAGGCCGGCGTGGACATCCTGCACGTTCCCTACAAAGGCAGCTCGAACGCCAGCACGGACCTGATCGCCGGCCAGGTGGACATGATGTTCGAAGGCGGAGCGTCGTCGTTGCCGCACGTCCGCGCCGGCAAACTGACCGCGCTGGCCTCCACGGGCGAGAAGCGCACCGAAATCATGCCGGACCTGCCCACCGTCAGCGAAACCCTTCCCGGTTTCAGCGCCAACGTCTGGTTCGCGCTCTCGGGCCCGGCGGGCATGCCGGCTCCCATCGTAGAAAAACTCAACCGCGAAGTCGTACGCATCCTCAAAGAGCGTGCCACCCACGACAAGTTCGTCGATATCGGCGTCGAGTTGCTGCCCAGCACCCCGCAGGAAATGGCCGAACGGATACGTACTGAAATTCCGCAATGGCGCTCGGTGGTCATGGCCGCCGGCATACAGGCCGAATAACCTCGGCGGGAATGAAAAAAGCGGCCTCGGGCCGCTTTTCACAGGCAGGGCCGGTATTTCCACCGGCCCTGCCCTTTTGTACGAGGTCAGCGCGCAGGCGCTGCCGTACCTTCCGCCGACTTCATGAAGCGGAAGAACTCCGAGCTGGGATCGACCACCAGCACATCCGCCTTGGAGCCGAAGGTGGCGCGATAGGCTTCGAGGCTCTTGTAGAAGCGATAGAACTCGCGGTCCTGTCCGAAGGCCTGGGCATAGATGGCCGACGCCTTGGCGTCGCCTTCGCCCTTGATCTGCTCGGCCTTGCGATAGGCCTCGGCCAGGATGATCTCGCGCTGGCGGTCTGCATCGGCACGAATCTTCTCGCCCTCGGCGGCACCGATGGACCGCTGCTCGTTGGCCACGCGCTTGCGCTCGGCTTCCATGCGCCGGTAGACCGACTCCGAAATCTCGGGTACGAAATCGACCCGCTTGAGCCGCACGTCGACAATCTCCACACCCAGCAGCTTGGCCGCGGCTTCGGTATTGGCCCGGATCTCCTGCATGATCTTGTCGCGCTCTTTCGAGGTCACGTCGTTGACGGTACGGCGGTTGATCGAGGCATTCAGCGCGTCCCGGATCAAGGCCAGCAGCCGTTCCTGCGCCGCGCGCTCGTTGCCCCCGAAGGTGACGTAATAGATGCGCGGATTGGAAATGCGCCACTTGACGAAGGAGTCGATCAGCAGATTCTTTTTCTCGGACGTCTGCACGCGCTCGCTGTCGGCCGAGTCGATGGTCAGGATCCGCTTGTCGAACTGCTGGACGTTCTGGAAGGGCGGCGGCAGCTTGAAATAGAGACCGGGTTCGTCGATGACTTCCTTGATTTCGCCCAGGGCGAACACGACGGCGTAATTGCGCTCGTTGACGACGAAAACGCATGAAGACAGCACGGCCAGCCCCACGAGCAGACCGATCACGGCGGGAATCAAACGATCCATGATGGCGTTCCTTGGTTAGCGGGCGTTGCGGTCGCGCGAGCGCAGGGCATCGCGTCCGGATTCAGGCAGCACGCTTCCGGTCAAAGGCTGCGGCAAGCTGCTGGACGTGCCGCCGGACGACGAATTGTTGGCGGAAGCACGGGCGTTGGCAGCGGCCTCCTGCGATACCTGCTGCATCAGCTTGTCCAGCGGCAGGTACAGCAAGTTGCTGCCGTTGCGGGTATCGACAAGCACCTTGGACGTATTGGCGAATACCTCCTGCATGGTATCGAGGTAGAGGCGGTCGCGGGTCACCTGGGGCGCCTTGCGATATTCGGCCAGGATTTGCGAGAAACGCGCCGCGTTGCCCTCGGCGTTCTCGACGATGCGCTGGCGATAGCCCTCGGCCTCTTGCAGCAGACGCGAGGCCGCGCCGGCCGCGCGCGGCACCACATCGTTCGCATAGGCCTGGCCTTCGTTGATCTGCCGCTCTCGATCCTGTCCTGCCTTGACTGCGTCGTCGAAGGCGGCCTGGACCTGCTCGGGAGGCTGGGCGTTCTGGATGGCCACGGTGCTGATCAAGACGCCGGTACCGTACAAATCCATGATCTGCTGCATCAGCTTGGCAACTTCGGTGGCCACTTCCGTGCGTCCCTCGTACAGCACGAAGTCCATCTTCTTCTTGCCGACGATTTCGCGCATGGCGGTCTCGGCAGCCTGCTTGACCGCTTCATCGGGACCACGGTTGTTGAAGAGGTAGTCGCGCGCGCCGGTTTCCTTCAGGCGGTACTGGACGACGAACTGCATGTCGACGATGTTCTCGTCATCGGTCAACATGAGGGATTCCTGCAGCACCTTGCTGCGGGAGGTATTGCGGAACCCCACTTCGATGGTGCGCAGTTGCGAGAGATTGACGATCTCGTGGCTCTGGATGGGGTACGGAAGCCGCCATTGGAAGCCCGCGCGGGTCGTTTCCTTGTACTTGCCGAACTGGGTAACGACCGCGACCTGCCCTTCCTGGACGATGAAAAACCCGGACGCAAGCCATAGCAGCGCCACCACCACGACCACCACCACGAGCCCGATTCCGGTACCCCGGGAGGAAGGCGAAAAGCGGCCGCCGCCGTTGCCGTTTCCGCTCGGGGGGCCGGAGGGCCTGCGTCCGAACAGCCCCCCCAGCTTGCGATTGAAATCGCGCCATAGCTCGTCGAGATCGGGCGGACCGCCGCTGTTGTTGTCGCGCCCATCATTGGGCCGCCGGGGAGGCTCGTTACCGGAGCCGCCGCCGCTTCCGCGGCCCCAGTTGGAGTCGTTCAGATTGAATATTCGAGTTATCGAAGGCAGACGCATCGTTGTAGTAAGCGAAGCGGACGGGGCTTGCCCGGCCGCCTAGGATCGGGCGTCAGCCGCAGGGCTGACGGACGAAGACAGCGTACGAAAGCGCGGGTCGCTACTATTATTACCTAGGACCACCGAATCTGCTTGGCTGGCCTCGACAATCGCACCCCGCAATGCGTCCAGGCCAGAGCGTTCGATCGCGCTTACGAACACCCGCGAGATCGTACCATGCTCGTCGCGCTCGACTCCCGCCTCGTGGCTGCTCTGATCGATCTTGTTATAGACCAGGATGCGCGGAATATCGGCAGCCCCGATTTCCTCGAGCACCTTGTCCACCTGCTCAATCTGCTCGTCGCGCTGCGGGCTGGCCGCGTCGACCACGTGCAGGAGCAAATCGGCATGGACCGTTTCTTCCAGCGTGGCGCGGAACGCCGCAATCAGGGTGTGCGGCAGTTCGCGGATGAAACCCACCGTGTCGGAGACCACGACCGACCCCGCGCCGTCGATCCAGATGCGTCGGGTCGTGGTATCGAGCGTCGCGAAGAGCTGGTCGGCGGCATAGACGTCCGCCCGCGTCAGGGCGTTGAAAAGGGTCGACTTGCCTGCGTTGGTATAGCCCACCAGCGAAACCGAGAAGGCGCCGCCGCGGGCGCGCGAGCGCCGCTGGGTCTGCCGCTGGCGTTCGAGCTTGTCCAGCCGCTCGCGCAGGGTGCGGACTTTCCCGCCTATCATACGGCGGTCCATTTCCAACTGCGATTCGCCCGGGCCCCGCATGCCGATGCCGCCACGCTGCCGTTCCAAGTGGGTCCACATGCGGGTCAGGCGGGTCGCCAGGTGCTGCAGCTGCGCGAGCTCGACCTGCAGCTTGCCCTCGTGGCTCTGGGCGCGAAGCGCGAAGATATCGAGGATCAGTGCGACCCGGTCCACCACCCGTATTTTCAGCGCGCGTTCGAGGTTGCGCTGCTGGGCAGGGCTGAGGTTGTGGTTGAAAAGGATGATTTCGGCCTGGCCCGATGCAGCGGCCAAGGCGATTTCTTCCACCTTGCCCGAGCCCACGAAGAGCGCGGCGTCGGGCCGCGCTCGCCGGGCAACGATGGTGTCGACGATCTCCGCGCCGGCCCCTCGGGCCAGCATGATGAATTCGTCGGTCTGTGCCTGGAACTCCGCCTCGCCGAAATCGACGCTGACAACCAGCGCGCGCATCAGCGGCCCGGCGTTCCCGCTGGGGATCGGTGGATTAGTCTGCAGGGGCTTCAACCTGGAAGTTGACCGGGCGCGATGGCACGACGGTCGAGATAGCGTGTTTGTAGACCATTTGCGTCACGGTATTGCGCAGCAGGACGACGTATTGATCGAAGGATTCGATCTGGCCTTGCAGCTTGATGCCGTTGACGAGATAAATGGAAACGGGAACGTGTTCTTTACGTAGCACGTTAAGAAACGGGTCTTGTAGCAATTGCCCTTTATTGCTCATTAGTGGGCTCCTGGATGTGTTTTTCTTGGCGGATGCCAACTCTGTTACTGTACCGGGTTTTCCCCAGGGAAACTAGCGATTCTCAAAACTGAGAAACGCCCTCCCCTCGCATATGGGGACGCTGCCGCATTCCCACAAGAGCACTTTCCGGAAGATACTCGGTTACCCCGCCTTGTCGAGATAAGGATTTCTCGAGTTTCGGAACTCGATTCTCAATGGAGTTCCCTGCAGCGAGAAAGTTTCCCGGAACCGCGTTTCGAGGAATCTGCGATACGAATCCGGGATTTCGTCCAGCGCACTGCCGTGAATCACGATGAGTGGAGGATTCTGGCCCCCCTGGTGAGCATAGCGCAGCTTCGGCCGGAAAATGCCCTTGCGCGGCGGCTGCTGTTGCTCGACGGCCGCCTGCAGCGCCCGGGTCAGCTTGGGCGTGGACAGCTTGGCGAACGCGGCGGCATGCGCCGCCTCGATGGATTGGAGCAGCGGACCGATGCCCGCGTTGCGCAGGGCCGAAACCGTGTGCATCTTGGCAAAGGACAGGAACCGCAGTTTGCGGTCGAACTCGCGCTTGATTTCATCCCGCCGGTCGCCGTCGGCACTATCCCATTTGTTGATGGCCACCACCAGCGCCCGCCCGGTTTCCAGCACGAAACCCGCGATATGGGCGTCCTGCTCCGATATTTCGGCGCTGGCGTCCAGCATCAGCAGTACCACGTTGCTGGCCTCGATGGCCTGCAGCGTCTTGATGACCGAGAATTTCTCGATGGCCTCGAAGACCTTCCCTCGCTTGCGCAGCCCGGCCGTATCGATCAAGGTGTAGCGGCGGCCGCCACGTTCGAATTCGATTTCGATGGCGTCGCGGGTGGTGCCCGGCTGGTCGAAGGCGATGACGCGGTCCTCGCCCAGCAGGGTATTGACCAGCGTCGACTTGCCCACGTTCGGGCGGCCGACGATGGCAAGCTTGATCCGGTGGTCGACCGGTTCGGCGGTAGACGGTTCTGTGCCCTCCGCCTCCATGCCCTCCTCGCCGTCCGGCTCGGGCGCTTCCTCGACCAACCCTTTCAGGGCCGTCTCGATCAGGTCCACCACGCCGTCGCCATGGGCGGCGGAGATCGCGTGCGGCTCGCCGAGCCCCAATTCGTAGAACTCGGCCGCCGCCGTTGCGCGCGACATCCCCTCGACCTTGTTGACGGCCAGCAGCACCTTGCGGCCCGAGCGGCGCAGGCGCTCCGCGATCTCGCGGTCGTGCCCCGTCAGCCCGACCCGGCCATCGGTCAGGAAGACCACCGCATCGGCCTCGTCTACCGCCTGAACGGTCTGCTTGGCCATTTCGGCCATGATGCCGTTCTTGGCAACCGGCTCGAATCCCCCGGTATCGACGACGATGAAGGGATGATCGCCCACCCTGCCCTCGCCGTAATGGCGATCGCGCGTGAGCCCGGGGAAATCGGCCACGAGCGCGTCGCGCGAGCGGGTCAGCCGGTTGAACAACGTGGACTTGCCCACGTTGGGTCGTCCCACCAGGACGACCACCGGTTTGAAAACTGCGGGTTTCATCGTCGAAAAAACCTTATTGGCCTACATGGATCAGGGCGAGATTGCCCTTGGACGTCTGCACTACTACGCCGCGGTCCGTCGGCACCGGCGGCGCCACGATGGCGCTACCGTCGGTGGCGATGCGGGCCAGCAGGCTGCCGTCCTCGCGCTGCAGGAAGTGGACATAGCCTTCGAAGTCGCCGACGGCGATGGCGCGCCCCACCGACGACGGGGCGGTCACGCCGCGGTTCTGCAAGGCATCCTGCTTCCAGACATTGGCGCCGCCATCGAGCGCGAAGCCATAAATGACGCTACGGTCGCTGGCCGCATAGGCGAAGCGCACGTCCGCTGCAAGACCGGTCACGCTGGAGAACTCGCGCGACCAGGTCGAGTTGCCCGACCCCACATCGAAGCAGTTGATGCGCCCTTGGTATGTCACCGCACACAGCTGGCGCCCGGATATGACGGGCGTTCCGACGACGTCGGCCACACGCTCGAGCTCGCTGGTACCGCTCGGATTGGCGACGGTGCCTTCCCAGCGCACCGCCCCATTATTGGCGGCGATGGCAATCAGCTTACCGCCTGGCAACCCCGTGAAGACAAAGCCGCCGGACAGCAGCATTTCGCCCGGGGCGCGCAGCGCCAGGGCCGGCCCCGGACGCTGGACGCTCCAGCGCCTGCGGCCGGTGTCGGCGTCGTAGGCCTGGATGCGGTAGTCGCCGCTGCGCACGACCACGAGACCGTCACCCACCAGAGGCGGAATGGTGATTTCGCTGGTAGCCTGCGCGCGCCACTTGACCGCCCCCGTATCGTCGAAGGCGATCACTTCCCCGCGCGGGGTGGCCACCGCCGTGATCCGGCCGTCGCTGCCGACACCGGCAGACAGATCGGTCTTGGCCGAGGTACGCCATACCTCGGCGCCGGTATCCAGCGAATACTTGCCGACCGAGCCGTTGCTGGTGGCGGCGTAAATGGCATCGCCCACGACCACGGGAATGAATCCCACTTCCGACTTGTTGCCCACCGAGACGCGCCAGGCGCTGCTCACGGGGAGCGTGGGCGTGAAGTTGGCGAGCGGGGCCGGCGGATAGCGCGGCTTTTCGCTCGAGAACAGCGAGCATCCCCCCAGCGCGAGAGCGACTGCGACCGCCGCGGCACGGCGCAGGCGCCGCCAGCCGAGGCTCGCACCGGAATGGCGGTTATACAGCTCCATCAGGCTCCTCCGAGTGCATCGAGTTTCAGTTGGATCGACGAGCGCAAGTCGGTGGCGGGATCGAGCTTGGCGAGCGCCTCTTCGTAGGACTTGCGCGCCTCGTCGCGCTTGCCTTGGCCGGCCAGCACATCGCCGCGGCGGTCGGCGTACAACGCGGCAAAAGCCGCGGGGGGCTGGGAGGCAAGAACGCCCAGCGCCTCGTCGTAGTTCTTTTCGTCCAGCAGCAGCCCGGCCAGGCGCAGCCGCGCCACGGCCGCGAGGGCCTCGTCGCCCCCACGGTCCACGACCCACTGCAGCTGGGCCCGTGCAGACTTGGCATCGCCGGCCTTCCGATAAGCCTGCGCAGCCAGCAGCGCCGCGCGCGGGGCATAGCCGCTACGCGCGTACTTCTCGAGGATCGTGCCCGACGCGTCCTTGACGCGCGACATGTCCCCTTCCTGGACGGCCTTTTCCAAGGCCTCGAAGTGCACCATGGCGTTGGCCGCCTGGTTGCGCTGATACCACTGCCAGCCGTTCCAGGCCGCTGCGGCGAGGAGAACGATGGCGGCAACCCCCAAGATGACATTGCCATACTTGGCCCACCATGCCTTGAGGGATTCCAGTTGTTCCTGTTCGTCGATGTCGTAGGCCATGCACGCCCCGGTTGATTATGGTGATAGCAAGAATGCGCCGCGGGCCCGCGGCGGCCCACGCAGGGATTCAAGAGCGCAAGATTAACGGATTCGGCGCCGCCGCGTATTCCGTCCGCCCGCCGGCCGCCTAGTCGGACCCGCCGTCGGTCAGTTCGTTCAGGATGAAGGCCGGCAGCTCGGCCATGGCCACCCGCTGCTGGCCCGCCCCTTCGGTCCGCAGCGCCTTGACGCTGGCCGCCCCGTCGGCGAGCTCATCCTCGCCTATGATGACCGCGAACTCGGCCCCGCTGCCGTCGGCCCGCTTCATCTGCGACTTGAAGCCGCCGCTGCCGCAATGCAGGATCACGTCCAGTCCCGCGTCACGCAGGTTTTCCGCCAGGCGCATCGCGGCGCGGGCGGCCGGTTCGCCCTGGTGCAGCACGTATACGTCGCACTCGGCTTGCGGTTGCGGCGGCTCGACCTGGGACCACAGGTCCAGTAGCCGCTCCACCCCGATGGCAAAGCCCACCGCGGGCGCCGGCTTGCCGCCCAGCAGCGAGATCAGGCCGTCGTAACGGCCGCCGCCGCAGACCGTCCCCTGCGCGCCGAGACGATCGGTAACCCATTCGAAAACGGTCAGGTTGTAGTAGTCCAGCCCTCGCACCAGGCGCGGGTTCACGCGGTAGGCGATGCCGGCATCGTCGAGGCGGCTGCGCACGCCGTTGAAGTGAGCCAGCGAAGCCTCGCCCAGGTAGTCCAGCAGCCGGGGCGCACGATCGGCCATTTCCTGCAGCGCCGGATTCTTGGTATCGAGCACGCGCAGCGGATTGCTGTAGAGCCGGCGCCGGCCGTCTTCGTCGAGCTGGTCCTTGAACCCCTCGAGATAGCTGATCAGTGCCTGCCGATGGGCCAGGCGCTCTTCGGCGGAGCCGAGCGAATTGATCTCGAGCCGGATGTCCGAGAGGCCCAGGATCTTCCAGAGCCGGGCCAGCATGAGTATGAGTTCGACGTCGATATCGGGACCCGGGAACCCCAGCGCTTCGACGTCGATCTGGTGGAACTGCCGATAGCGCCCCCGCTGGGGCCGTTCGTGGCGGAACACCGGCCCGATCGCGAACACCCGCTGGGGGCGATCGTAGATCAGATTGTGCTCGATGGTCGCGCGTACCATGCCGGCGGTGAACTCCGGCCGCATGGTCAGGGAATCGCCGTTCAGCGAATCCGTGAAGCTGTACATTTCTTTCTCGACGATGTCCGTTACTTCGCCGATGCCCCGCGTAAACAGCCGGGTGTGCTCGAGCACCGGCGTGCGCAGGTTCCGGTAGCCGTAGCTGCGCAGCCACTCGCGCACCAGCGACTCCAGCCGCTCCCATTGTCCCGAATCGGCAGGCAGGATGTCGTTCATGCCGCGGATCGCGGACACCTTCTGGAAATTCTCACTCATCTCGTCGTCAATCAAAGGAAGCCGGAGCAGACCCGGGGCGTTCCGGTCCTCCCGCATCGCCGCCGGACGGACGCGCCTGCCCACCCGCGGCGGCGCCGAACCGCTTTTCCACGTAGTCTTCCACCAGCGCCTGGAACTCCGCGGCGATACGTTCGCCCTTGAGCGTCACGGAGCGCTGGCCGTCAATGAACACCGGAGCGACCGGCTGCTCGCCGGTGCCGGGCAGGCTGATGCCGATGTCAGCGAACTTGCTTTCCCCGGGCCCGTTGACCACACAGCCCATGACGGCCACGTGCAGGTTCTCGGCGCCGGGATACTTGAGGCGCCAGACCGGCATCTGCGCACGCAAATAACTCTGGATGTCGGCCGCCAGCTCCTGGAACACCGTACTGCTGGTGCGGCCGCAGCCCGGGCATGCCACCACCATGGGCGCGAAGGCGCGCAGCCCGAGGCTTTGCAGGATTTCCTGAGCGACCACGACTTCCTTGGTACGGTCGCCGTTGGGTTCGGGCGTCAGCGATACGCGGATGGTGTCGCCGATGCCCTCTTGCAGCAGAATGCTCATTGCTGCAGTGGACGCCACGATTCCCTTGCTGCCCATGCCCGCCTCGGTCAGGCCCAGGTGCAGCGGGTAGTCGCAGCGGCGGGCGAGGTCGCGATACACCGCGATCAGGTCCTGCGCATTGCTGACCTTGCAGGAAAGAATGATGTGGTCGCCGGGCAGCCCGAGTTCCTCGGCACGGCGAGCGTTGTCCACCGCCGAGACCACCAGGGCATCGCGCATGACGGCTTGCGCATCCCACGGCCGCTCGCGGCGGCCGTTCTCGTCCATCATGCGCGCAAGGAGGTCCTGGTCCAGGCTGCCCCAGTTCACGCCTATGCGCACCGGTTTGTCGTAGCGGCAGGCAACCTCGATCATTTGCGCGAAATTGTCGTCCCGCTTCTTGCCCGCCCCCATGTTGCCCGGATTGATCCGGTACTTGGACAGCGCCTGCGCGCACTCGGGATACTGGGTCAGAAGCTTGTGGCCGTTGTAGTGGAAATCGCCCACCAACGGGACATCCACCCCCATGCGGTCGAGCTGCTCGCGGATCGCGGGCACTTCGCGTGCCGCCTCCGCGGTGTTCACGGTGATCCGCACGACCTCGGACCCGGCAAGGGCGAGGTCCCTGACCTGGATCGCCGTCGCGATGGCGTCGGCGGTATCGGTATTGGTCATGGACTGGACCAGCACCGGGGCATCGCCCCCCACGGCAACCGACTTGCCGGCCCAGCCGATGCGGACCTGACGCGAGGGCCGCCGTGGAGCGGGCCCGGCGGGGAACGGGGCGCCTGTGCGGGCGGAGTCGGGGTCGGACTGCGTAGGATTCATGGTACGGTGAGCTTATTGCAGGGTGAGCCGGGCGACGTTGTCCCGGCGATACGGCGCCAGATCGACCGCAGCGCCGCGCCAGCTCAAGTCTACGCCGTTGACGTTACCGATCACGACGCGGTATGGGGCTCCGGAGGCATCCAGCTCGTAGGGCTCGTTGGCCGGGATGATGCGCGACACCGCCACGCTGCCGTCGGCACGGCGGATCTCGACCCAGCTCGGCTCGCGCAAGGCCAGGGTAAGGCCGGGCTGCGGTGCGGGGGCCTCCGCGGCGGCGGGCTCGGAGGCCGGCCGGGCCGGCGCGGGTTCCGGCACCGCGGGCGCGGCTGGCGGCGCGACGGGCTCCGGAGGTATCGCCGCTTCGGGTCCGGTCGGCGGCGCCAGCGGGGTCTGCACCTGGATTGCAGTCCTGGCGCCAGCGGCATCCACTTCCACGGCCGCTTGCTCGCCGAACGACAGCTTGCCTTGCTGGTCGAGCGCATATCCGAGCAGGGCCAGCGCCAGCACAGCCATGATGCCCCCGATCAACCAGGGCGCCAGGCGCTTGCGCCCGCTCGAGGCAGGCCAGCCCCGCGCCGAGGACTGCGCCAGCGGCATGGACAGCGACGAGGCCTGGTCCAGGGATACCGGATCGGCCATCTGCACCTGCGGCGAAAGCGCCTGCAGCAACGGCGCCGGATCGGCCTCGAGCAGGCGCGCATAGTTGCGCACGAACCCGCGCAGCGGCATGCCCTGCGGCAATTCGTTCCAGCGCTCGCTCTCGAGCGCGCGGATCTGGCGCACTGCATACTTCAAGCGGTCCGAGACATACTCCTGAGACCAGCCTCGCTCTTCGCGCAGCCGCGCCAGCTCGCGTCCCACCGACGACGAAGACGGCGAGCCGGACGCGGGCGCGCTGCCTTCCCGCCGTCCGGACGAGCCGGTTTCGTTGTATTCAGACATCGACGACTCCTTATCCGGCCCTGCCGCCCCAGCGGCCGGCCCGGTACCGCAATTGCATCATTCGCGCACCTGGACGATGCGTCCGAACCGGGTTTCGTCCGCGAGGCGCTGCTTGAGCCGGGTACGATCCTTGACCTCGCCCGCCAGCTGTCCGCAGGCCGCGTCGATATCGTCCCCGCGCGTCTTGCGTACGGTGGTGACAATGCCCGCGTCCATTAGCCGCTGCGCAAACAACCTCACCCTGGCGGCGGGCGAACGCTTGAGCCCGGACTGCGGGAAGGGGTTGAACGGAATCAGGTTGAACTTGCACGAGACCTGACGCGCAATGTCCATGAGCTGTTTTGCATGCTCGTCGCCGTCGTTGATGCCGTCGAGCATGACGTATTCGAACGTGATGAAGTCGCGCGGCGCAAACTCCAGGTAGCGTTGGCACGCCGCGATGAGCTCGCGCAGCGGGTATTTGCGGTTCAGCGGCACCAGGTCGTCGCGCAGCGCATCGTTGGGCGCGTGCAGAGAGACGGCCAGCGCCACCGGGCAGTCGCGCGCGAGCCGGTCCATCATCGGCACCACCCCGGAAGTCGAGACCGTGACCCGCCGGCGCGACAAGCCGTAGGCGTTGTCGTCCAGCATGAGGCGCAGCGCGCTAACCGTATGGTCGTAGTTGAGCAAAGGTTCCCCCATGCCCATCATGACGACGTTGCTGATGACTCGGTCGTCGCCGGCACCGAGCGCCACCGGGGCGCCATTGGCGATGCGCGCGCCCTGACGGTCGGCCTCTACCGTGCGCCGGGCCAGCCACAACTGCCCGATGATCTCGTCCACCGTCAGGTTGCGGTTGAAACCTTGGTGGCCGGTGGAGCAGAACCGGCACGCCACGGTGCAGCCCGCCTGGGTCGAGATGCACAGCGTCCCGCGATCGTCCTCGGGAATGAAGACCGTTTCGATGGCATTGCCGTTGCCGACATCGAGCAGCCATTTGCGGGTCCCGTCTGCCGACCGGTGCGCGGCCACCACGTCGGGAACCCGGACCTCGCAATACCGCGCGAGCTTCTCGCGGAAGGACTTCGCGAGGTCGGTCATCTGCTCGAAGTCGTCCACGCCACGCTGGTGCAGCCAGCGCTGCAACTGCTTGGCGCGGAACGGCTTGTCCCCCCATTTTTCCACCAGCGAGGCGAGCTGCGCCCCATCCAGCCCCAGCACGTTGATGCGGGCGGACGCGGAATCCGGCGCGGCGGCCGGGTGGGCATCTGCGATCGGCGAGACGTGGTTCATCTCGACCTCCTGGGAAAAACGGACATCCCGCCTCAGCGGCTGTGGATGTTCAATTCGGGGAAGAAGAAGGCGATCTCCACCTTCGCGGTATCCGGGCCGTCCGAGCCATGCACCGCATTGGCATCGATGCTGTCGGCGAAATCGGCGCGGATGGTGCCTTTCTCGGCCTTCTTGGGGTCGGTGGCGCCCATCAGGTCGCGGTTCTTCTGGATGGCGCCCTCGCCTTCCAGGACCTGCACGAACACCGGGCCGGAAACCATGAAGTCGACCAAGTCCTTGAAGAACGGGCGCTCGGCGTGCACGGCGTAGAAGCGCTCCGCGTCGCTGCGCGACAGCTGCAGCATGCGCGCGGCGATGACCTTCAGGCCGGCGGCCTCGAACCGCGACACGATCTGGCCTATGACGTTCTTGGAAACCGCATCCGGTTTGATGATCGAAAGGGTGCGCTCGGTTGCCATCGAAAACTCCAATAAAAACAAATACTTTGAGGGGAACTTAAACGTTAAATTGTATCACGCCTGCGTGATTCCACGGGTGCCGCAAAGGCCTCTGAAACTCACCATGAGCCCCTACTGGAAGGCGGTGGAACCCTGGGGCATACTGACGGTCTGATTCACCGGCCCGCTCGCGGGGCTGACCGAGCAAAAGACCATAAAGGAGTCGCTCAACCATGAACGATCTACGCACCGCTCCCTTCAACCGAACCGGGACTGCGCCCGGAGAGGTCGTGCGCAATCGCGTATTGCGCAACACATACTGGCTGCTGGCCTTGTCCCTAATCCCGACCGTGCTGGGCGCAGCCATAGGCGTGAACACCGGTCTGGCCGAGCTTATGGGCCGCAGCCCCGGAATCACGACCGTCGTCTTCCTGGCCGGCGCTTTCGGCCTGATGTTCGCCGTGGAGAAAAACAAGCACAGCAGCGTGGGCGTCGCCCTGCTTCTGGCCTTCACCTTCTTCATGGGCCTGATGCTCTCGCGCATGATCGGCTTCGTGCTGGGCATGGGCAATGGGGCTACGCTGATCATGACGGCGTTCGGCGGCACCGCGGCGGTGTTCGGTACCATGGCTGTGCTGTCCACCACCATCAAGCGCGACTTGTCCGCCATGGCCAAATGGCTGTTCGTCGGTGCGGTGGTGATCCTGGTGGCTGCCGTGGCAAACATCTTCCTGCAGGTGCCGGCCCTGATGCTCACCATCTCGGTGCTGGCCATCGCCATTTTCTCGGCGTTCATGCTGGTCGACCTGCAGCGAGTCGTCAACGGCGGCGAGACCAACTACGTCTCGGCAACGCTGGCGATCTACCTTGACATCTACAACGTGTTCGCCAACCTGCTGATGCTGCTCGGCATCTTCGGCGGCGACCGCGAGTAGGTCCTTCCCGGGCGCTTCGCGCGCCCAGCGCCGGGGGCTCCAGCCGACTACGCGGCGATCCCCCGGGTTCTGGCCCGCCTCGAGCGGGCCTTTCAGTCGCCGGGCCCCTGCTTGGCCGGCACCGGTGCACCCGGTTCGAACACGGCGATGGATTCCACGTGGGCGGTGTGCGGGAACATGTTGACGACGCCCGCGCTGCGCAACACGAACCCGCCTTCATGGACCAGGATGGCAGCATCCCGGGCCAGCGTGGACGGATTGCAAGACACGTAGACGATGCGCTTGGGACGGTCCGCACCCGGCGCGGACAGCGCCTTGGCCACCGCCAACGCGCCTTCTCGCGGCGGATCGATCAGCATGCGGTCGAAATGCCCAAGGCTGCGCAACCAGCCTTCGTCGATCTCGAACAGATTCAGGGTAGAGAACGCGGTATGCGCCGCCAGGCCGTGCCGACGAGCCGCTTCCAGCGCGCGGTCGGTCAGCGCCTGGCTGCCTTCCACTCCCACCACTTCCCGGCAGCGGGTGGCCAACGCGAGCGTGAAATTGCCCAGGCCGCAGAACAGGTCGGCGATACGGTCGCCAGGCCGGGGATCAAGCAGCGTAATCGCCCGTGATACCAGCACCCGGTTGATGGCGTGGTTGACCTGCGTGAAATCGGTCGGCTTGAACGGCATGCGCAGGCCGAACTCCGGCAAGCGGTAAGCCAGCCCATCGGCATCGACCGCCTCCAGGGGGTGGACGCTATCCGGCCCCTTGGGCTGCAGCCACCAGTGGATATCGTGCCGCGCTGCGAATTGCCGCAGGACGGACAGGTCTTCCTCGGTCAGCGGGATCAGGTGGCGCAGTACGAGCACCACGTGATCGTCCCCGACGGCCACCTCGATCTGCGGGATCCGGTCGCGCGCCGGCATGGCGGCCACCATCTCGCGGAGCGGAACCAGCAGCGCAGCCACATGCGGATGCAGCACATGGCACTCGCGCATGTCGGCCACATAGCTGCTTTTGCGCTCGCGAAAACCCACCAGCACCCCGCCCTTTTTGACGACCACCCGCACCGACAGGCGCGCGCGATAGCGATAGCCCCAGGAAGGCCCATAGATCGGCGGCAAAACCCGCTGCGGGACCAACTTGCCGATATGCCACAAGGTATCTTCCAGCACGCGCTGCTTGATCGCGACCTGGGCGGCCGGATCGACGTGCTGCATGGCGCATCCGCCGCATACGCCGAAATGCGCGCAACGGGGCGCGACCCGCTGCGGCGAAGCCAAGATGACCTCCTGTGTTTCGGCCAGCTCGTACGAAGGCTTGCGCTTGATGACCTTGAGCTTGACCCGTTCGCCGGGCAGTGCGCCTTCGACGAAAACCACTTTGCCGTCGCGGCGTGCAATGCCGCGGCCTTCCAGGTCCACCGACTCGATGGCTACGGAACCATCCGCGAATTCGCCGGCCGGGGGCGCCTGCTGCGGCTGATCCCGCAGCGTAAGATCTGCTTCTTGCGTCATGTTTGGAATGTCACTTCAGTATTCGTCGCCAATCGCCCGGTGCAGCCGCGGAGAGCGGCACGAAGCGGGTACCGGGGGCGGCTTGGACAGGACGGGTCGGTGGGCGTGAGACGTGGCGCTCGTGCGAGACCCGGGTCGTGCAGGCGGCCCGGGAGGCGGGACTACTTCCAGGCAGCCAGGTATTCCTTCCAGTGCGGCTGGTCCAGCGACGCCAGCGTGGTCCGCACCAGGTCGACCTCGGCATCGTACTGGCTGCGCGACAGCATGCCTCGCATCAAGCGGAAACGGCAATAAACCAGCCAGGTATTGACCACATCGGTCTCGCAATAGGCGCGGACCTCTTCCTGCCTGCCGGAACTCCAGGCGTTCCAGACCTGGCTGCCGTCCATCCCCAGCTTGCCGGGGAAGCCGCACAGCTTGGCCAACTCGTCCAGCGGCGCGTTGGCACGGCCATTATATTTGGCCAGCAGATCCATCAGATCACAGTGCCGGTTGTGGTATCGGCTGATGTAGTTGCTGTACCGGAAATCGCGATCGTCTTCGCCCATGTCCCAATAGCGCGCCGCCTGGATGCCATGGATCAGCCCGCGATAGTGCAGCACCGGCAGGTCGAACCCCGAACCGTTCCAGCTGATCAATTGGGGTGTATAGCGGTCGATGGTCTTGAAGAAACCGCTGATCAGCGTGGATTCGGGATCATCGGCCTTGCCTATGCATTTGACCCGGAAACCTTCGTCGTCGCGGAACACGCAGCCCACGACCGCCACTTTCTGCAGGTGCAGCGGCAGGAAATCGTGGCCCACCGCTTCGCGCCGCGCGGCGGTCGCCCGCTCCACCACCTCGGTATCGGGCACCTCGTCGCCCCAGCCGTTGAGGGCCCGCAGACCCTCGACGTCGGGAATGGTTTCGAGATCGAAAACGAGCATCGGGGTCATGGCAGGACTCAGCGTGGCGGCAGGTACTGGCCCGGGTCGACGGGACGCCCCTGGCGCCGGATCTCGAAGTGCAGCCGGGGCGACTCGGCATCGGTATTCCCGAGCTCGGCGATCTTCTGCCCGCGGCGCACGGCCTGCCCTTCCTTGACCAGCATGGCGCGGTTGTGCGCATAGGCCGACAAGAAGGTGTTGTTGTGCTTGATGATGATCAACTGCCCGTAGCCACGCAAGCCGCTGCCGCTATAGACCACCTTGCCGTCCGCTGCAGCCAGCACCGGGTCGCCCAGGTTCCCGGCGATGTCCAGACCCTTGTTGCGCGTCTCGTGGAAGTTCTCGATGATTTTACCGCTGGCAGGCCACCCCCACTCGACCCGCTCGCCGGCGGGCTCGGTGCGCGAAGGAGCCGGCGCAGGAGTGGCGGGCGGTGTGCCGGGCGCTGGCGTGGCAGGTACCGGGGGAGGAGTAGTCGGTGCCGGGCTGTCCAGCGGACGCGTGGGCGCCTGCGAAGGAGCCGGCACGGGCGTGACCTGCGCCACACCGGGATCGGGCTGTTTGACCGTGGAGCCTGGCCGGACCACGCGCAGCACCTGCCCCGGGCGCAACTGGTTGGGGTCGTCCAGATTGTTCCACTGCGCGATGTCGCGCCAATCCTGCCCATGATCGAGGGCGATGCGAACCAGCGTGTCACCGCGCTTGACGACATAGGTATCGGCGTCGACCAGGCGCGAAGATTCGCGGCCCGCCGTATCGGCGGGTCCGCCCGAGGACTTGGCGGGGGTCGTGCGATCGACCACGGGCACAGTCCGGGGCGCGGATCCGCAGGCCGCCAGCAGCAACGCGCAGCCCGTCCAGGCCCACACGTGCTTCGCGGCCCGCCCAAGCGGCTCCGGCGCCGGGCGCCGGGGTCGATTGGATTCGTCTCGGCTCGGCTTGCGCCAATTCAGCATCCCAGATCTCCTATTCATTACAACAACACTCCGGACTGCAACGGCACGAATCGCACCGGTTCCAGTTCGGTCCGCACCCAGCTCTGAGCGCCGGTGCGTTCTATCATGACCAGTCGTTGCCTGGCGCCCCCTTCGGGCGCCACCAACCTGCCTCCGACCGCCAGTTGCTGCAGCAACGCGTCGGGAATTTTCAAGCCCGCCGCCGCCACCACGATGGCGTCGAACGGGGCGGCACTCGGCACGCCTTGCATGCCGTCGCCGAAAACGAGCCGGACATTGGCCAGCTTGAATGGCCGCAGGCGATTGCGGGCCAGTTCGTGCAGCGCCTTGATCCTCTCGATGGAATACACCTCTCGGGCCACGCCTGCAAGGACCGCCGCCTGGTAGCCGCAGCCGGTCCCGACTTCCAGCGCCTTGCCCAATTCGCGCCCATTGCGGGCCGCGGCAATCATGCGGGCCACGATCCAGGGCTGCGAGATGGTTTGGCCGTGGCCGATGGGCAAGGCCGCATCCTCGTAAGCACGGCTGGCCAGCGCCTCGTCGACGAACCGGTGCCGGGGGATCGCTTGCACGGCGGCCAGCACGCGTTCATCGGCAATTCCCTGGGTCCGAAGGCGCGCCACCAGGGCACTGCGCATGCGCTCGGAATTGAGCCCGTGGTTCGGTTCGGGCGCGGCCGGCCGCGCCGGGCCCGCGACGGGCACCCGTACCCGGGCCGGTGCAATCCGCGTATTGCTGTTCGTCGGCTTGGCCTCGCCGGGCCGCACGGGCAGGCTGGACGCCGTCTTGGCCACGGGGAGCCGACCAGTACTGACGCGAGTATTGCTGTTGGCCGGCGTGACCGTGTGGGCCGCCGCGGGCGTCAGGGGTTTGCGCCTGTCCATTCCGATGGGATCCATTCGCGCATGGGCTCGATCTGCGCCGTATGGGTCAAATCGAACCGCAGTGGAGTAACCGAGACCGCGCCGTCGGCGCAGGCATGAAAATCCGTTCCGGGCGCCGCATCCGCCGCCTTGCCGGCCGGGCCGATCCAATAGACCGTCTCGCCGTAGGGCGTGGACGAACGTACCACCGGTTCGGAAGGATGCCGGCGGCCCAGGCGGGTGACGCGGGGCGCCTTCAGCTCCGATAGCGGCAAGTTCGGGATGTTGACGTTCAGCAGCGCGGGCCCCGGCAACGGGCGGGCGATGAAGCGCTCGACGAAGCTGCGCGCAGCCACCGCCGCCGCGTCCAGGTGCTCCCACCCCTTCGATACCTGCGAAAAGGCAATCGACGGAATACCGAACAGATAACCTTCCGTGGCCGCCGCCACCGTGCCGGAATAGAGGGTGTCCTCGCCCATGTTCTGGCCATCGTTGATGCCGGACACCACGAGGTCCGGCCGCCGGTCCAGCAAGCCGGTGAGCGCGACGTGCACACAGTCGGACGGGGTGCCGTTGACGTACAGGAAACCGTTGGGCGCTTTGCGCACGGACAAGGGCCGGTCCAGCGTCAGCGAATTGGACGAACCGCTGCGATTGGTCTCGGGCGCCACGACGATCAGCTCGGCCAGCGGCCGCAAGGCCTCGACCAGGGCTGCCAGGCCGGGGGCGAAATAGCCGTCGTCATTGGAAATCAGAATCAACATCTAGCGCCCCGACCTCTCTTGCAATGCCTTCTCCAGTTAGCGACCCAACGCCCATGTTTCCAACGCACGCCGCGCCATAACGAAAAAAAGCCCGCGCGGCGACCCTGCGGGCTTGTGTCGTCCGGAACGAGCCGGGCAGCCTCCTGGTTGCTGGCGGCTCCGGACGCGCGTCCATTTCCGGCCCACCGAATGCAGAGCGATTGTACATGAGCCCCCTTCCCCGCCGTAGAGGAAGCTTACGATTTCATCATGGCACGCGCAGCCGTCGTCATCCCGGCGCCGGCGCCTGTTTGTGATAAGCGGCGACCAAGGCGTCGAGAAACTGCCGTACTGCGGGGACCAGTCCCCGCCGCGACGGGAATACTGCCTGGACGATCCCTTCGGGCGGCGAGTATTGCGGCAATGTGACGCGAAGCTGCCCGCCTTCGACGTCGGCAGCCACCAAATACCACGGCAGGCACGCCAAGCCCAGCCCCTGCAGCGTGGCCGCCCGCAATGTGGTGAGATCATCGACGGACAAACGGGGCACGTGCCCGACCGACACTTCCCGGCCGTCCGGTCCGGCAAAGCGCCAGATGTGCTTTTCGGCTGCCTGCACCATGCTGAGCGTAGGCAGGCGCGCCAGGTCGCCCACATCTTGAGGTTCGCCGTACTTGCGGAAGAAATCGGGCGTGGCCACGAGCACCATGCGCGCGGTGGCCAGCGGCCGCACCACCAGTTCCGAGTCCTCGAAAGGCGGCTGGCGTACCCGCAGTGCCAGGTCGAATCCCTCTTCCACCACGTCCACCCTGTGGGAGGTCGCGTCGATCTGCACGCGCACCAGCGGGTATTGGTCAAGATAGTCGGCGACGATGGCCGCGATGTCACTGTGGAGCAATCCCACGGGGCAACTGAAGCGAATCAGCCCCTGCGGCTGCGACGTGGTCCTGTCCACGGCCTCGCGCGCCGCCGCGGCCTCCGCCACCAGCGCGGCGCAGTGCTGGTAGTAGGTCTGACCGATCTCGGTCACGGAGATCTTCCGGGTCGTGCGGTTCAGGAGCCGCACTCCCAGCCCCTCTTCCAGCATGGCGATACGGCGGCTGATGCGCGACACGGGTATCCCCAGGGCCTGGGATGCCGCGGTGTAGCCGCCATGCTCCACCACTTTGGCGAACAAGTACATGTCGTTGAGGTCTTGCATGAGAGCGTGGCCTTTATTGCAAAAATAGGAAAGTAATTCCTGAAAAAGCCAGTTTAAAAAGGATTATTGACGATATATCTTGTCGTTGTGACGGAAAGCATCCGCATTAACCCTTGAATCTTCCAACCCTAGGAACGCCATGAAAGTCCTGCAGATCGATTCCAGCTCCACCGGGGCGGCCTCCGTTTCCCGCGAACTGACGGCTGCCGTCGTGAACGCCCTGCGCCAGGTCGACCCGGCGCTGGAAGTCCGCTATCGCGATCTCGTCGCCCAGCCGCCCGCGCACCTGGACGGCGCGCTGCTGCAGTCGCTGCGTCCTCAACCGGGCGCCGAGCTGTCCGGCGATGCAGAATTCGTCAAGCAAGCGGCCTATACCGATGAGTTATTGAACGAATTCCTGGCCGCGGACGTCATCGTGGTCGGCGCGCCGATGTACAACTTTTCCGTCCCCTCGCAGCTGAAGGCCTGGATCGATCGCGTGGCGCAGGCAGGCAAGACTTTCCGCTACACCGCCAATGGACCCGAGGGCCTGGCCGGGGGCAAGAAGGTCGTGATCGTATCGTCCCGCGGCGGCAAGTACGCCGGCACCTCGATCGAAACCCTCCTGGATCACCAGGAATCGTATCTGCGTGCCCTGTTCGGCTTCTTCGGAATTACCGATATCAGCGTGCTGCGCGCCGAAGGCGTGGCCTTGGGCGCCGAGGCGCGGGCCGAGGCCGTTGCCGAGGCGCTTGCGCAGACCGGCCTGCTGGTCGAGGAACTCGCTGCCGCGTGAAGCGCTCGCCGGTTCACAGGCCGGCGCCAGCCCGATGGGCCGCGCCGGCCTTTGCTTTTCAGTTGCCGCCCGTGGCATAGAGCAACAGCAGCAGCCCCAGGACGACCAGGCCCATGCCCCACCGCTCGCGCGCGGTGGCGCGTTGCGCGAACAAGCGCCTGGAGGCGAGCTGGGCGAACAATACTTCGACCAACCCCAGGGTCCGCACATTCGCCGCCGATGTCAATGCGAAACCGATGTACCAGCACTGCGACGCAAACGCGCCCATGAAGCCTGCCGGCAGCGACGAGCGCCACGCCGCCAGCACGCCGCGCAGGACATCGCGCCGGAACAAGGCCTGCCATGCGACCAGGGCCGCCGTCTGCATCGCCAGGCCCGTCGTGAGCGCCATGCCTGCGCGCAACGCGAACGACCCGCTGTCCAGCGACAGTATCGCGCCCCGGAACAGTACTGCCGACAAGGCAAAGAACGCGCCCGAGGCAATGCCGAGCAAAGCCGGCCGCCAGGCGCCTCCCGCTGCGGCATCGGGCTTCGACGACATCGCTACGACCCCTGCCGTGGCCACGACCACGGCACAACCCGCCAGGACGCCCAGCGGTTCTCCCAGGACCAGCACGGCGAAGATCGCAACCTGTACCGGCTCCGTCTTGACGTAGACCGTACTGAGCGCGAAGTTGCGCAACTGCATGGTGGCGAGCATCAATACCGTGGCAAGGATCTGGGCCGCGGCGGCAGCGGCACATAGCAGCAAGAAGTGGGGATCGGGAGCCGGCAAGGTCTCTGCGCCGACCCACAGGATCAGCAACAGGAAGGCCAACGCAAACGGCAGGCCGTACAAGAAGCGCACCTGGGCGGCGCCCAAGGTTCCGAGGCTGCCGGTCAGCCTGTGCTGCATGGCATTGCGTGCGGTCTGCGCCGCCGCTGCAATCAAGGTAGCGGGAATCCAAAGGAGCGAGATATCCACGGGCACGGCCTGTCGTCGATCAGCCCGGGATCATACCGTGCCCCTACCCTGGCGCCTCGCTCGCGCGATCCCGCCGGCTGCGTGCAAGACTTGGCCAAAACGCCTACAGTCCAGGCAACGTAATTCAGGATCTCCCATGGTTTCGGTTCCCGCCAAGACGCTCGCTCCACGCTCTGCCTGGCTCATTGCAGGCATCCTGCTGATCGCCGCCAATTTGCGGGCGCCGGTGACCGGCGTCGCACCGGTGCTGGACATGATACGCGCGGAGCTGGACCTGACAGCCGCCGCAGCCGGCCTCCTGACCACGCTGCCGCTGCTGGCGTTCGCCGCTGGCTCTCCCATTGCAGCCATGGTCGCCCAGCGCCATGGATTGGAACGTACGCTCATGGCCGCCCTGCTTACGCTGACGGCGGGACTGTGCCTGCGATCGACTGGGGTGGTCTGGGCGCTGTTTGCCGGCACGCTGCTGATAGGCGGCGCGATCGCCTTCGGCAACGTCCTGTTGCCGAGCCTGCTCAAACGGGATTTCCCGCACCGCATCGCCAGCCTGACCTCGGCGTATGCGCTGACCATGGGCGTTGCGTCCGGCGCGGCCTCTGCGGTGGCAGTTCCTCTGAGCCAATGGCAGGCCGGCCCCGGATGGCCGCTGGCCTTGATCGCGCCCATGGTGGTCGCGGCCCCGAGTGTGCTGGTATGGCTCGTGCCATTGCATACAGGCGCCTCGGCCGCGCCATCTCCCGCGTCCCCCGGCGCCCTCGCCAAACCGGTATGGAAGTCGGCGGTTTCATGGCAAATCACGCTATTCCTGGGTTTCAATTCGCTCGTCTACTACATCGTGTCGAGCTGGCTGCCTTCCATGCTGAACGATGCCGGGTACTCGCGTGCTGCCACCGGGTCCCTCCACGGCCTGCTGCAAGTGGCCTCGGCCTGCGTGGGCCTGTTATTGATGCCGCTCTTGCGCCGCGTGCATGACCAGCGGTGGCTGGCTTTCGGCGTGTCGGCATTGTCGGTTGCGGGGCTTTCCGGTTTGCTGCTGGCGCCGGCATGGGCCACAGTCTGGACGGTGCTGTATGGCTTCGGCGGCGGCGCCTCCATCATCCTGGGCCTGGCGTTCGTCAGCCTTCGCGTGGTCACGCCTTACCAAGCCGCCGCACTGTCCGGCATGGCACAGGCCATCGGCTACCTGTTGGCGGCGGCCGGGCCGACGCTTATCGGCGCCATCCACGACTGGACGGGGGGCTGGACCATCGCACTGCTCATCTGCATAGTCTGCGCTTGCGCGCAGGCGGTGTTCGGGCTGTACGCCGGCCGCGACCGGCAAGTGGCGTAGCAAGCCGCCTCAACGCCAGCGCGCCGGCCGACGCGCCTTCATGCGCCTTCAGGCGCGGCACGCAGCGTCACGCCCGTCGTTGCGGAGGCACCAGGCGGCAGGTGCAGCAGGTCGTCCCATACCCTGGCGGTTTCAATGCAGAGCATGTCCCGCCACGCGTCGGGCCGAAACTGGGAGAGGCGAAGCGACTTCTCGACCCACGGATTCCACACGACGGCCGACCGGGAATCGAAAGCCTGCACATGAATCGTGCGGCGCCAGCCCGGATCACGGATGGAAACCGGCGTGTCGATGCCGGTATAGATGCGGTCGGTCTCGCCCTGTATCGCCAGCGTACCCGGCTGGCGATGGGCGGACCAGTCGCGCAGGGTATCGATGTAGGACGTACCTTCGAGGCCGTCTATAACGACCTTGCGCACGTCGCTGACCGCAAAGTAGGTATGGAGCGCCTGGCTCACTACGATAGGGTCCGCGCCGAGGTTGGACGTCGAGAGCGTCACGGTCAACGCCTCGTCCAGCCGGACCTCCAGCATCACGGAGGCCGGATGTGGCCAGCCTGCCCAGCCTGTCGGCAGTTCCAGGCGCAATTGCAAGGAGGCCTGAACGCCTGCGGCTTGGGCCTCTACCAACTGCCAGTCATGCGTGCGGGCAAAGCCGTGGGCAGGCGCCTCGGCTCCCGCGGCAAGCATGGCACGTACCTCGGCCGGGTTGCGGTCGAACTGTCCGAACCAGGGCCAGCAAACGGGCATCCCGCCACGCAACGGCTGGCCCGCCCGGAACTCGGCAGCGTCGCTCAGCCAGACCACCGGCGGCTGGCCGCTGGGCGTATAACGGAGCAGTTGCGCCCCCTGCCGCGCGACCAACGCTTCGCCGTGGGGCGAACGCAGCAGCCAGCAAGGCAGCTCGCCTATGGTCGTCGCTTCGACAGCGGCAGGCACCTGGTCGCCCATGATCTTCAGTCCTCGTGCTTTTCGTGCGTGGCGGCGGCGCCGAGCTTCCAGTACCCGGCCGCCTTGATCCATTCCTTGGGCTGTTGCCAGTTCTCGACCATCACTTGGCGTACTTGCTTGGCCACGGTCGATTCGGCCGCGACCCAAGCATACCAGTCGCCTGCGGGCTTGCCCAAGGCAGCCACCGCGCCCGCCAGCAACCGGGGGTCGCCGGGTTTGCCGCCGTTGCGGTGCACCCACTGAACCTGGATATCGGCGCCGGTCGAGAAGCTTTGCTGTTCCCCTACGTCCGCCACTTCCGCCACCACGATGGCGCGCTCGCCCGCCGGCAATTCCTCCAGGCGCCGCGCGATGGCGGGCAACGCGGTCTCGTCGCCGACCAGCAGATAACCGTCGAAGCGTCCTTCGACAACGAACGACCCTCGAGGGCCACCCACGCCCAGGTATTGTCCGGGCGCAGCCTGCTGGGCCCATTCCGCGGCAGGCCCGTCGCCGTGCAGGGCAAACTCGATGTCGAGTTCGCCCGCGCCGGCATCGTATCGGCGCGGGGTATAGTCGCGCGCCACCGGCCGCGGCAGGCCTTCCGGAAACACCATGCCGTTGGGCCCGGGCATGGGAACGGACGGCCGCTCCTGCCCAGGCGCGGGAAAGAAGAGCTTGACGTGATCGTCGTGGGCCGCGCTGACGAACCCAGCGAGCTCGTCCCCGCCGAGCGTCACCCGCAGCAGGTGTGGCGTGACGTGCCGGACGGCACGTACCTGCAGCAGGCGGAATTTGAGTTCGTGACGGATGCGGCGAACCGCGCGTTGGTTTTGTTCCATGAGAGTATTTCCAGAATCGTTTGCAGGGACCCGCTACTTGCCGAGGATTTCGGCTGTCGCGCGGCGCAGGATCGCGGCGATGCGCACAGCTTCGTCCGCATCACAGGCGCCGACCTGGTGCAGGGCCTGCTTGAGCGCATAGCGAGCCAGCATGAGGTCCTCGGGGGTACCGGGCGCGATGCTGCCGAGCCCTTCCTCGTCTTCGAACACACGCCGCACCTGGGCCATGCGCGCCCCGACGCGCGCCAGGTCGGCCAAGATACGGCGAGCCTCCTCGCGATGGCGTTCCAGGTGTACCCTGCCCTCATCCGTCAGGCTGTAGCGCTTTTTCGTCCCTTCGACGGCAACGTCGGCATGGCCGACGTCCTCCAGATAGGCGAGCGCGGGATAGACCATCCCGGAACTCGGGTTGTAGAACCCGGACGAACGTTCCGACAACTGCTTGATCAGTTCGTAGCCATGCCGCGGTTGCTCTTCGAGCAACGCGAGCAGGATGAGTTGCAAGTCTTCGGCGGCGAGTTTGCGCGCCATGCGCATACCCATGCCGCGCCCGCCGAGCGGGTCGTGCCGGTGCATAACTACCTTTGGCCATAAGCCGGTTAGTATCGTAAAACATATTTTAAGTCATATCTTACGATATGTCAGCCCAGACGCGCCTACACCGTCCGCGGCTGCGGCGCGCCGATACCTGCGGGGGAACAGCCGGCGCCTACGCTCGAGTTATCCACCGGAGCTGTGGATAAGGCTGGGGATAGACGGGGGATACATTCAGCAAAGGGCCGACACATCTGGCCCGCAGGTGCATCGGTCAAAAAGCCGGCAGCGTCTAGGCCGTCGGTAGGAGCAGGAGGGGGATGATGGGAGCGTGACGGGCGCAGCGCCGCCCGCCACGGCACGGCTAGTGCAGCTGTTCGTACTGCACGCGCTGGACGTCGGGGTGCTTGCCCAGGCCTTGCGCGATGGCGTTGAGGGCAGACCCCAAATGGGCCGGGCATTGCAGTGTGATCGACATGCGATGAACGGCGTCGTGGGTGGGCGCGGTGGCTACGCGCATTTGGGAAATGCGCAGGTCCCGGGCCGATAGTTCGGCGTGCAGGTGCTGGCGCAACCGGTCCAGCCGCGGGTTCGCGCTGAATATGGTCAGGCGATAGGACCGCAGTTGCTTGCGCGAGGCGCGGGCGGCCTTGCCACCCCAGGCGCCCAGGATATTGGGAAAACGCATGATGTGACCTCCTGGCAGACAGGAAGACGACCATGCCCGTTCGACGTACGCCGAAACCCTACGCGTGGCAGAGCGAAAAAGAAGGGGGAATCCCGAAGGAAACCGTGTCCTGGCTTGCTTGCAGGACGCGGCAGACAAATCTGCGGACCTGCTAAGCGGCGTTTGCCGAACCGGCGTTACTACTGCCGTCGTTATCCACGACTTGCCTCTAAATGGTTGGGATCTGATAAGTGTAGCCCGCAGGCGTGCTCCGGGCAACCTCCGGTTCCACGCGGGCGGGTACGCCCCGGGCATCGAGCACCATCACCCCACCCTGCAGCGCCTGCTGTCGCGACAAACCAACATTCATTCAAAATCGACAGCGCGGCGGACGGCCGCCGCCTAGACTATGCGAACCTCGGCGCTGCCTGCGGACGGTCGCCGATGGTGTATCCGGCCCAGCGGTCGGCGGCGTTGTAGAACCTGCGGGAATTCCGACCTTGAAATCTCTTGTTTTCGCCCGCTTGGCCGGCCTCGTCGGCCTGTGCGCGACGTTTTCCGTCTCGGCCACGTCCTCGCCTCCGCCCATCATCGTCCTCAATTCGCTCGATGCTTCCGTCAGCATCCTCGACCCTGTCAACTATGGGGAAATACGCCGCATTCCGACGGGCAAGGAACCGCACCATCTCTACCTGACCCCTGATGAAAAATCGCTGCTGGTAGCCAATGCCGCGAGCGATTCCCTGACCTTCCTGGACCCGGCCACCGGCGAGGTACAACGCACCCTCACCGGCATCGTCGACCCCTACCACCTCCGCTTCTCGCCCGACATGAAATGGTTCGTCACGGCGGCGAACCGGCTGGACCACATCGACATCTACCAATGGGACGGCCTTGCCGGCACGACCGAGCCCAAGCCGGTCCGGCGCATTCCAGCGGGCCGCACTCCCAGCCATCTGGCCATAGACAGCAAAAGCCGCAACCTTTACGTATCGCTGCAGGACAGCGATCAGTTGATCGCCATCGACCTGCCGACCCAGACGCCGGTGTGGACCATTCCCGTGGGCAAAACACCCGCCGACGTCTACCTTACCCGCGACGACCGGTACCTCCTGGTTGCGCTGACCGGCGATGCCTACGTCGAGGTCTACGACCTCGGCACATCCCCCGCCCAGTTGGTCAAGCGCCTGGCCACCGGGGCAGGCGCACACGCCTTCCGGGCCCAAGGCGATGGGCGCCATGTATTCGTCAGCAACCGCGTGGCCAATACCATCAGCCGCATCGACCTGCAGGCCATGACCGTGGTCGACACCTATCCCGCCCCGGGCGGCCCGGACTGCATGGAACTGCTGGCCGACGGCACAACCATTCTGGTCACGTCTCGCTGGTCGAAAAAACTGACGGTCATCGACACCACCAGAAAAGCCGTGATCAAGCAGGCCAAGGTCGGCCGGTCGCCGCACGGCGTCTGGACACTCGCCCATGCGCCGCGGCAGTAGGCTCGCCGGCGCGCTGCCGGCACTCCTCGTGCTGGGGATACTGGCCCGGGGGGCCGGGGCCGCCGATTGCCCACGCCCGGTGTATCTCACCTTCGATACGGGCCACATGGGCGTCGCACCACTCGTGGCCGAAGTGCTGGAACGCGAGCAAGTCAGGGCGAGCTTCTTCCTGGCCAACGAAAAGACACTGGACGGGGGCTCCAGCCTGGACCAGCAGTGGGCCCCATGGTGGCGCGACATGGCTGCGCGCGGCCATGTGTTCGGTTCGCACACTTATGATCACGTCTACTGGCAGCGCGACCTCCCCGGCGAGCGCTTTCGCGTCAAACCGTCGTTCGGTCCACGGGCCGGACAAACGTTCGGGATGAAGGCGGATGAATATTGCCGGGAACTGGACCGCAGCGCCGCACGATTTAAGGAAATGACCGGCCGCGACATGCTGCCGCTGTTCCGTGCGCCTGGGGGACGAACCTCGCCGGCACTGCTGAAGGTAGCGGAACAGCGCTGTGGATACCGCCATGTAGGCTGGGCAAGCGCCGGGTTCCTCGGGGACGAGTTGCCCAGCGACAAATATCCGAACCGCCGCTTGCTGGAACGTGCCTTGCGCGACATCCGGCCGGGCGATATCTTGATGGCCCATCTCGGTATCTGGTCGCGCCAGGACCCGTGGGCGCCGGCTGTGCTGGCGCCGCTCATTGCCGGCCTGAAGCAGCGAGGCTTTTGCTTTGCCACCCTGGCGGAACACCCGGGCTACCAGGCGTGGCTGGATAGGCAGCATCATCATGGAAATCGTTAGCGACGTCTTCGCCGGTGCCCAGCAATGGCTGTTCGAGACGCTGGTGCAACCCGTGCTCTTTCATCTCGGACTGGGCAACATCCTGGAGGACGCCTACGACGCTACCATGTGGCTGCTGCTGGGCTTGGCGCAACTGGGCATCATGCTGGCGGTGTTCGCACCTTTGCAGCGCTGGCGTCCGGTCGAGACTATCGTGGATAAGGCGGCCGTACGGCTCGACATGTTCTATACCGCCCTCCACGCGCTGGGCGTGTTCCGCCTGCTCCTGTTTTTCACGACCCAGCCGCTGGTCGACTACCTGTTCGGGCAGCTGCACGTCCTGGGTTTTGCGCCCTACCACGTAGACGAGATATGGCCAGGAGTGACCGATCGTCCCTGGATCAGCCTGCTTCTCTACCTGCTGATCTTCGATTTCGTCGATTATGCGTTCCACCGCGCCGAACACCGCTTCCATTGGCTGTGGGCCCTGCACGCGGTCCATCACAGCCAGCGGCAGATGACGATGTGGTCGGACAACCGCAACCATCTATTGAGCGACCTGCTGCGGGATTTGACCGTCGTGCTCGTCTCGCACCTCATTGGCGTGCCGCCCGCCCAGTTCGTCACGGTGGTGGTGATTACCCGGCTGGTGGAAAGCCTGTCTCATGCCAACATCAGGGCAGGCTTCGGGCGCATGGGTCAATACCTGGTGGTGGGACCGCGCTTCCATCGCCATCATCATGCCATAGCGCCATCGCGGATTCCCCGCGCGCCAGAGGCCAACTACAACTTCGGCGTCCTGTTTCCTATCTGGGATATCGTATTCCGGACCGCCCGGTTCGATGGCGACTACGGCCCCACCGGCATCAGCGACCAGTTGCCCGAGCGCGGCGGGCGCGACTACGGAAAGAGCTTTCTCGCCCAGCAGTGGCTGGGCCTGAAGCGCCTCGTCGGGCGCGGCTGAACGCCGGCCCTTCTTGGGAACCAGCGGTCAGAACGAGTCGGTCGAGGTGAACAGGCCTACCCGCAAGCCCTCCGCGGTGTAGATCTGACGACCGTCCACGCTCATGGCGCCGTCGGCTATGCCCAGCACCAGCGTACGGTTGATGGTGCGCTTGATGTCGATCTGGTAGGTGACTTTCTTGGCCGTCGGCAGTACCTGCCCCACGAACTTGACCTCGCCGGCGCCCAGCGCCCTTCCTCGGCCGGGATTGCCCTGCCAGCCCAGGAAAAAGCCCACCAGTTGCCACATGGCGTCCAGGCCCAGGCAACCGGGCATTACCGGATCGCCTTCGAAGTGGCAGTCGAAAAACCAGAGGTCGGGCCGGATGTCGAGTTCCGCAATGATCTGGCCCTTGCCGTATTTGCCGCCCTGTTCCGAAATATGCGTGATGCGGTCGAGCATCAGCATGTTGGGAGCAGGCAGCTGCGCATTACCCTTCCCGAACAATTCGCCGCGCGCGCAGCGCAGCAGGTCTTCGCGGGAGAAGGCATTCTTTTCAAGCATGTATGATCCTCGGTGAAGCCAAGGATTATAGCCGACCCCCTACCCGCGGCGCGGCGCATGCTCGCGCCGCCTCATCAGGGCGCGCGCTCGCGGAAGGTCTTGACATTGCCTTGCGCATCCACCTCTTCCAACCTGACCTTGAACCCCCACAACCGGGCCAAGTGCTTCATGACCTGGTCGGCATCCTCGGATTGCAGGGGCCGCCCGCGCGTCGTCACGTGCCGCAGTACCAGCGAACGGTCGGAATCGCGGTTATAGCGCACCACCTGGATATCGGGGACCTGCATATCGCGGTTGTGCTGGTCGGCCAGCAGGCGCCGCACGCGGCGGTAGCCGTCGTCGTCGTGGATGGCCTCGACCTCGAGCTTGGGATTCGCTTCGTGATCGGCAATGGCGAAAAGACGGAACTCGCGTATCAAGCGCGGCGACAGGAACTGCGCGATGAAGGACTCGTCCTTGAAGTTGCGCATCGCGAAGTCCAGCGTCTTCAGCCAATCGCCGCCGGCGATGTCCGGGAACCAGGCACGGTCCTCCGGAGTGGGGTTCTCGCATATCCGCCGGATGTCTTGCATCATGGCGAACCCCAGGGCGTAAGGGTTGATGCCGCTGTAGCCCCGCTGATCGAAGCCCCGCTGCGCCACCACGTTGGTGTGGCTCTGCAGGAACTCGATCATGAAGCCGTCTGTGACCAGCCCTTTTTCATGCAGACGATTCAATAAGGTGTAGTGCCAGAACGTGGCCCACCCCTCGTTCATGACCTTGGTCTGCATCTGGGGATAGAAGTATTGGGCCAGCTTGCGGACGATGCGCACCAGTTCCTTCTGCCACGGCTCCAAGGTGGGCGAGTATTTCTCTATGAAATAGAGGATGTTCTCTTCCGGCTCGGGCGGAAACACGTTGGGCTTGTCTCCGCGCGCCGTCTGCTCGCGCGCCGGCAACGTGCGCCAGAGATCGTTGTACTGCTGGCGCGCATATTCCTCACGCTCTATCTGGCGCTGCACTTCTTCCTTGTAGGAAATCGGATGGGGACGCCGATAGCGGTCCACGCCGTGCAGCATCAGCGCATGGCACGAATCGAGGGTGGCCTCGACGGGGCCGATGCCGTATTTCTCCTCGCACGACATGACGTAATTGCGCGCGAACACCAGATAGTCCAGCACGCCATCCGCCTCGGTCCACTGCCTAAACAGGTAGTTGCCCTTGAAGAAGGAATTATGGCCGTAGCAGGCGTGGGCGATCACCAAGGCCTGCATGGCCATGGAATTTTCTTCCATCAGGTAGGCAATGCAGGGGTTGGAGTTGATGACGATTTCGTAGGCCAGCCCCTGCACCCCTCGGCGGTAGGCCTGCTCGTTGCGGATGAACTCCTTGCCGTACGACCAGTGGTGATAGCCTATCGGCAGTCCGACCGAGGCATAGGCATCCAGCATCTGCTCGGAGGTGATGATCTCGATCTGGCTGGGATAAGTCTCGAGCCCGAACTCGCGCGCGACTTCGCCGATGGCTTCGTCATAACGCTGGATCAGCTCGAACGTCCATTCCGACGTCGTGGAGATGGGCTGCACGCCCGCGGGCGACGCTTGGCGCTCGCGATCGAGGACAACAGTCATGCGGCCTCCTTCTTGAACAAATCGTGCAACACGGCAAAAATCTCGCGACGCTCGCGTATGCGGCGCATCGCGAAGTGCGGTGCCGTCTCGCGCTCGTACTCCGCCCAGAGACTGCTCTTGCGCATTTCGTCCACGTCGGGAATCTCGATGTAGGCGAAGTAGCGCGTCAGGGGCAGCAAGTGCTCGGACAGGAAGCGGGCACTCTTGGCGGCATCGGCGCCGAAGGAGTCCCCGTCCGTGGCTTGGGCGGCGTAGACGTTCCACGTCGAGGGGGAGTAGCGCTCGGTCACGATCTCGTACATCAGTTCCAGGGCCGACAGCACGACCGTGCCGCCGCTCTTGGGATCATGGAAGAACGTATGCTCGTCCACTTCCTCGGCATTGTCGGTATGGCGGACGAATACCAGGTCCACGCGCTCGTACTTGCGGGACAGGAACAGGTACAGCAACGTGAAAAAGCGCTTGGCGAGGTCCTTCTTGTTCTCGTCCATGGATCCCGAGACGTCCATCAGGCAGAACATCACCGCCCTTGCCACGGGAGACGGCTCGACGATACGGTGGCGATAACGCAAGTCCACCGTATCGAGGAAGGGTACCCGCGCAATCCTGGCGCGATGGCCCTCGATTTCCTCGCGCAACGCCTCCAGCTCTTTCTCGGACGCGCCGGCCCGCTCCGACGCTTCGAGCCGTTGCAAGGCCTCCTCGAGCTCCGCCCGCGCGCCCCCGCTCAGGGCAATCCGCCGTGACAGCGACGTCTTGAGCGTGCGGCCTACGCTCAAGGTGCTGGGCGACCCTGTCGTCGTGTACCCGGCGCGCCGCCATTTCTGCTGGCTGATCTCCCCGAGTTGCGTGCGGACCAGATGCGGCAGTTCCATGTCCTCGAAAAAGAGGTTCAGGAACTCGTCCCGGGATAGGCTGAACGTGAACTGGTCCACCGAATCGCCCTCGCCCGGCTCCGAGGGGTCGCCTTCGTCGGCGCCCCGCGGCCGGTCGATCTTATCGCCCTTGGCGAACTCCCGGTTTCCCGGATGGACGATCTCCCGATCGCCGCCCCTCCCGTAACGGAAAGTCGGCTCGGAGATGTCCTTGGCGGGAAGGTTGATCTCTCCGCCCTGGTCCATCTCTTCGATGGATCGTTCCTGGACCAGTTCGCGCACCGCTTTGCGGATCTGGTCCTTGTACCGCCGGATGAAGCGCTCCCGGTTGACAGCGCTCTTGTTACGGCCGTTGAGCCGCCGATCGATGAGTGAATTCATGTTCACCTAGCTCACGAAGACTTCCTTACTCGCAAGTACCACTCGCAGAGCAGACGGACTTGCTTTTCGGTATAGCCTTTTTCGACCATTCGTTCGACAAAGCTCTCGTGCTTGCGCTTGTCCTCGGCCGACGCCTTGGCGTTGAACGAAATGACCGGGAGCAGATCCTCGGTATTGGAGAACATCTTCTTCTCGATCACCTCGCGCAGCTTCTCGTAGCTGGTCCATGCGGGGTTGCGTCCATTGTTGTTGGCGCGCGCACGCAGCACGAAGTTCACGATCTCGTTGCGGAAATCCTTGGGATTGGCAATGCCGGCAGGCTTTTCGATCTTTTCCAGCTCGGCATTGAGGGCTGCCCGGTCGAAGCTCTCTCCTGTCTCAGGGTCGCGGAATTCCTCGTCCTGTATCCAGCAGTCGGCAAACGTGACGTAGCGGTCGAAGATGTTCTGGCCGTATTCGGAATACGACTCCAGGTAGGCCGTCTGGATCTCCTTGCCGATGAACTCTGCATAACGCGGCGCCAGGTAACCCTTTATGTGCTCGAGATAGCGGCGGCGGATCTCGTCCGGGTAATCTTCCCGGGCGATGCGCTGTTCAAGCACGTACATCAGGTGCACGGGGTTGGCCGCCACTTCCGTCTGGTCATAGTTGAAGACGCTGGACAGGATCTTGTAGGCGAAGCGCGTCGACACTCCGGTCATGCCTTCATCGGTGCCGGCGTAGTCCTTGTACTCCTGAAGGACCTTCGCCTTGGGATCGACATCCTTGAGGCTCTCGCCGTCATATACGCGCAACTTGGAGTAGATGCTCGAGTTCTCCGGCTCCTTCAACCGCGTCAACACCGAGAACTGCGCCATCATCTCCAGCGTCCCGGGTGCGCAAGGCGCGTGCGACAGCGAGCTGTTCTGCAATAGCTTGCGGTAGATCTTGACCTCTTCCGAAACCTGCAGGCAGTAAGGCACCTTGACGATGTAGATACGGTCGAGGAACGCCTCGTTGTGCTTGTTGTTGCGGAAAGTCTGCCATTCGGACTCGTTGGAATGCGCAAGGATGATCCCGTTGAAGGGGATCGCCGAAAACCCTTCGGTACCCTTGAAGTTGCCTTCCTGGGTCGCCGTCAGCAAGGGGTGCAGCATCTTGATGGGCGCCTTGAACATTTCAACGAATTCGAGCAAGCCCTGGTTGGCCAGGCACAGTCCGCCCGAGTAGCTGTACGCATCGGGGTCATCCTGCGAGTACCGATCGAGCTTGCGGATATCGACTTTGCCCACCAGCGACGAAATGTCCTGGTTGTTTTCGTCTCCGGGCTCGGTCTTGGCGATCGCCAGCTGCCGCAGCACGGATGGCTGCAGGCGGACGACGCGGAACTGCGAGATATCGCCATCGAACTCCTTCAGGCGCTTGATGGCCCATGGCGACATGATCCCCGTCAGGTAGCGGCGCGGGATGCCGTATTCCTTTTCAAGCTGATTGCCGAAGCGGTCCGGATGGAACAGGCCCAACGGCGACTCGTTGATCGGCGAGCCTTTCAGGGCATAGATGGGATGGGTTTCCATCAGCGCCTTCAAGCGTTCGGCGATGGAGGACTTCCCGCCCCCGACCGGGCCGAGCAGATACAGGATCTGCTTGCGCTCTTCGAGGCCCTGCGCGGCATGCTTGAAGAATGCGACGATCTGGTCGATCACGTCCTCCATGCCGAAGAATTCCCTGAAGGCAGGGTAACGGCGGATGAGACGGTTGGAAAACAGCCGGGACAACCGGGGATCGTTGCGCGTATCCACCAGTTCCGGCTCGCCGATGGCCGCGAGCATCCGCTCAGCGGCAGTGGCGTAGGTCATGGGCTCCCGACGGGCGAGGTCCAGGTACTCCTCTAGAGAAAGCTCGGTTTCCTGCGTCTTAGCGTATTGAGACTTGAACCCTTCAACAATATTCAGCACGGACAACCTCCAACAGCGAGTGAATGACAACTACACGACTCTGTTGTTGTAGCGCCGGATCGAGCCCGGCCTCCGGTTCTTCCTGCCGGATGGATTTCCCACTGCCCAGACGGACCAGGATCAGCAACTACCGATCCCGCCGCATCACGCTCTGCCTGCTCCAGGCCTCCTTGGGTAACCTCATTTCAAACATCATACGGCGCATCGGCAGCTCCAGCCCGTTTTCTGTTGCGCTCGCACGATAATTTTTTCGGTGCCTATTCCCGGGTATACACTCGTATGGCTCGGGACCGGCATACGGAGTTCCGCAAAATTCGGGACCGCGGGTAACACACCCTTGCGGGGCCACGCTGTCGCGTCCGCACGCAAAATAAACCGCCCCGCGCTTTCCAGCCCTACAAAAAATTTGCTATACTTTTCGTCTTTCGGGGCGTAGCGCAGCCTGGTAGCGCACTTGCATGGGGTGCAAGGGGTCGCGAGTTCGAATCCCGCCGCCCCGACCATACATAAGTTCTTGATTTGTATAGTCGGAACCGAAAAAAGCCCGGTGGCCACAAGCCGCCGGGCTTTTTGTTTTTCGGGGCTCGCACCACGGTGTAAACCCCAGCTGGGAAAGTCCCTTATACGACGTTCAATGGCAGCGCGGTTTTATAGCGGACCTGCTTCAGCGCAAAACTTGAACGTATTTTCTCCACATGCGAGATGGGCGACAGGTGCTCGAGAATGAAGCTTTCCAGTGCCTGCATATCGGGAACGGCCACCCGTATCAGATAATCCGCGTCGCCTGTCATCAGGTAGCATTCCATCACCTCTTCCCGGGCGCAGATGGCATCCTCGAACTCCTGCAGGGCCTGCCGGTTCTGCTGTTTCAGGCTGATGGAGATAAAGACGTTCAGATGCAGCCCCAGTTGCTGGGGATCCAGCAGCGCAACGTACTGCCGGATCAAGCCTGCACCCTCCAACGCCTTGACCCGTGCCAGACAGGGTGATGGCGAAAGATGAACCCGGCGCGCCAGTTCCACGTTGGAAATGCCGGCATCGGCTTGCAGCTCCGCGAGAATGCGGCGGTCTATGTCATCCAGGCGCATTATTTCTTCCCTCATCCATATTTCAGCATTTTATTCCGTATATAACCGCTATCACCGAATCAATCGGCCACAACTGCCGGAAACGGAAGCGTAGAATTTTTCGCACTGGAGAACAGCGGACGCGAGGCCGACATGGACGACATATCGCGGCACCTGGTGCTGGAAGACCCGGCATTGCACGATCCCGACCCCGAGGAAACGGCAGAGTGGCGTGAGGCCCTGCTCTCGCTGCAGGCAGCTGCAGGCCCCCACCGGGCCCGGCAAATCCTGGACATGCTCGCCCGCACCGCGCGCGAAGCACGTCTCGAATGGCGCCCCCCGTTGGACACGCCTTACATCAACACCGTGCCGACCGACGCCCAGCCTGCGTATCCGGGCGACCTGCCCATGGAAGAACGGCTGGCATCGCTGATGCGCTGGAACGCCCTGGCAATGGTGCTGCGCGCCAACCAGGCCCACGGCGAACTGGGCGGGCACATCGCCAGCTATGCCAGCGCCGCCGACTTGTTCGAGGTGGGGTTCAACCACTTTTTTCGCGGCGGACCGGCCGCCGAAGCGGACCTGGTTTTCTACCAGCCCCATTCGGCGCCAGGCATCTACGCACGCGCCTTCCTCGAGGGGCGGCTGAACGAAGCCGGTCTCTGCCACTACCGCAGGGAGATCACCGCTCGCCGGCGCGGGCTTCAAGGATTGTCCAGCTACCCTCATCCCTGGCTGATGCCGGACTTCTGGCAATTCCCCACGGGGTCGATGGGCATTGGCCCGATCAGCTCCATCTACCAGGCTCGTTTCATGCGCTACCTGGAGCACCGCGGATTGCAGGGCACCGGCGCGCGGCGCGTATGGGGCATCTTCGGCGACGGGGAGATGGACGAGCCCGAAAGCATGTCGGCCCTGACACTGGCCGCCCGCGAGAAGCTCGACAATCTGACCTGGATCGTCAATTGCAATCTGCAGCGGCTGGACGGGCCCGTACGCGGCAATGGCCGCATTGTCGACGAGCTGGAAGCCCTGTTCGCCGGCGCTGGCTGGAACGTCATCAAGGTGCTATGGGGATCGGACTGGGACGGACTGTTCGCCCGCGACACGCATTCGGCACTGGAGCGGGCGTTCGCGCATACGGTGGATGGCCAGCTCCAGACCTTCGCCGCCAAGGATGGCCGCTTCAACCGAGAACACTTCTTCGGGCAGAATCCTCAGCTTGCCGCGCTGGCGAAAGACCTGACCGACGAGCAGATCGACGGGCTCAAGCGGGGCGGCCACGACTTGGTCAAGATCCACGCTGCCTACCACGCGGCCGTGCGGCACACCGGCCAGCCCACCGTGATTCTGGCCCAGACCAAGAAAGGCTACGGCATGGGCGAAGCGGGACAGGGCAAGATGACCACGCACCAGCAGAAAAAGCTGGACCGCGATGCCCTCCTCGCCTTCCGCGATCGATTCCACCTCCCGCTCACCGATACGCAGGCCGAATCGTTGGCGTTCTACCATCCGGGGGAAGGCAGTGCCGAAATCCGCTATCTGCGGGCAAGGCGCCAGGCACTGGGAGGCTACGTCCCCGCACGTTCGTCGCGGTCCGGCTCGATCGCCGTTCCGCCGCTGGAGAGCTACGCCGGGTTCGCCATGCAGGCCGACGGCAAGGAAATGTCGACGACCCTGGCCTTCGTGCGGCTGCTGGGCAATCTGCTCAAACGGGATCAACTGGGGCCTCGCATCGTGCCCATCGTCGCGGATGAGGCCCGCACCTTCGGCATGGCTAACCTGTTCAGGCAGGTAGGCATCTATTCGAGCGTCGGGCAGCGTTACGAACCTGAAGATATCGGGTCGGTACTGAGCTACCGGGAGGCCCGCGACGGACAGATCCTGGAGGAAGGCATCAGCGAAGCAGGGGCCATCAGTTCCTGGGTGGCCGCGGCCACCAGCTACACGGTGCATGGCACCGCCATGCTGCCCTTCTACATCTACTATTCGATGTTTGGCTTCCAACGCATCGGCGACCTTATCTGGGCGGCAGCCGATCAGCGTGCGCGCGGTTTTTTGCTCGGCGCCACCGCCGGGCGGACGACGCTGGGGGGCGAAGGGCTGCAGCACCAAGACGGCAGCAGCCTGGTCAGCGCAGCCACCATTCCCAACTGCCGCGCCTATGACCCCGCCTTCGCCGCCGAAGCCGCCGTGCTGATCGATGACGGCATGCGCGCCATGCTCGAACGCGAGGAAGACGTCTTCTACTACCTTACGCTCGCCAACGAGAGCTATGCCCAGCCGACGCTGCCCGCCGACGCGCACCAAGGCATCGTCAAGGGCCTGTATCGCTACGGCGTACGGGGGAACAACGAACCCGCCGTCCGGCTGCTGGGATCGGGAGCCATCCTGCGCGAGGTAATCGCCGCCGCGGAATCCCTGGCCGGCGATTGGAACATAGGCAGCGAAATCTGGAGCGCCACCAGCTATAGCGAGCTGTCACGGGAAGCGCAAGAGACCGAGCGCTGGAACCGTCTGCATCCGCAACACCCGCCACGCCGCAGCTATGTCGAAAGCTGCCTGGCGGGGACCGCGCCCGTCGTGGCCGCGAGCGATTACGTGCGCGCCTGGCCGGCCCTCATTGCGCCGTATTGTGGGGCCCGTTTCGCGGCGCTGGGCACAGACGGCTTCGGCCGTAGCGATACCCGTGCGGCGTTGCGCGACTTCTTCGAAGTAGACCGCCGGCACCTCGTGCTGGCCGCTCTCGATGCGCTGGCGCGGGAAGGACGCATCGATCCCGGCATATGCGCACAGGCTATCGCCCGCTACGACATACGGGCAGATGCCGACGCGCCGTGGCGTTCATAAGACCACGCCGAGGCTCGGACAGGATCAGCCCAGGCGCGCCAGGCTCGACTCGTGGGCCGCCTTCAGCATGCCTGCGATCTCGGCCAGCTCGGCGCGGATCGCTTGCAGCTCGGGCTCCTCGATGGAAACCGTGGGGATCTGAGGCGTTTCCTCGACCTGGCCTCGGGACTCGTCCAGGCGGTTGCGTGCGCCGCTGATGGTGAAGCCTTGCTCGTACAGCAATTCGCGTATGCGGCGAATCAGCAGCACCTCGTGGTGCTGGTAATAGCGGCGATTGCCCCGTCGCTTGATGGGCTTGAGCTGCGTGAACTCCTGTTCCCAGTAGCGCAGCACGTGCGGTTTGACGCCACAGAGTTCGCTGACTTCGCCTATCGTGAAGTAGCGCTTGGCGGGAATGGGGGGAAGAACGACCGGGGGCTCGATGCGCGCCATAAAACCTCTCAAGACGGATTCTGTTCGCGCAGCGCGACCTGTTCGACCATGCTCTTGAGCTTCTGGCTCGCATGGAAAGTGACGACGCGGCGGGCGGCGATGGGGATTTCCTCGCCCGTCTTGGGATTGCGTCCGGGGCGCTGCGGCTTGTTGCGCACCTGGAAGTTGCCGAAGCCCGAGAGCTTGACCATGTCGCCGCGCTCCAGCGCGTCGCGGATCTCTTCGAAAAAGGTCTCCACCATGTCCTTCGCCTCGCGCTTGTTGAGGCCGACCCGCTCGAAAAGCAGGTCTGCCAACTCGGCTTTGGTCAGGGTACGGGGGTCGAGCCCGCCCTGGTGCGACGCCTCGGGGTCGTCCTCGAGGTGGGCGTAGCTGTCGGAAACGAGAGAATGCATAGACACGGGGCGAAACTCGGTGTTAGACCCTCAGCCTGGCGCCGTGCCGGGCTTCCAGCTCGACACGGATGCGAGACAGGCATGACTCGACTCGGGCGTCGTCCAGGGTTACCGAAGTATCCTGTAGCCAGAACCGGAAGGCAAGGCTTTTTTCCTTTTCTAACAAGGACTTATCCCGCCAAACGTCGAAAATGCGTACATCTTTGACGACCGCCAGCTCGGGCTCGTCAGCCACCAGGTGGTTGATCGTATCAAGCAGTTGCTGAGCCAACGCCGCCTCAGGAACCAGCAAGGCCAGGTCGCGGACGACCACCGGCTGGCGCGAGATTTCGCGCAACAGGGGCAGCGGACGCACCGCGGCGCGCCCTGCGTCGAGCTCGAACACCACCGGCGCATGCGGCAACTCGGCGCGTTGCACCCAACGCGGATGCAGCTCCCCTATCCAGCCGACCGGCTCGCCATCGATCACGATGCGGGCGCTGCGGCCGGGATGAAGCGCCGGATGTTGCTCGGGCACGAAGCGCGGCGCTTGCTGCGACGTCCCTGCCAGCAGCGCTTCCAGGTCGGCCTTCACGTCATAAAAATCGACCTGGCGGGTTGGCGTCCCCCATTGCTCTTCCACCGCGGGGCCGTAGGCCAGCGCCGCCAGCCGCATGGGTTGGCTCACCCCACCCACGGTCAAAGGGCCGTCCTTGACGGACGGATCGCGGCGGAACACCCTGCCCAGCTCGAACACGCGCACCCGCGTGGTCTTGCGGTTGACGTTGTACTGCGTATTGGCCACCAGGCCGCCGATCAGGGTACTGCGCATGACCGAAAGCTGGCTTGCTATGGGATTGAGCAGACGGATGGGATCGTCGTTACCGGCGTAATCGCGCTCCCAGTCGGCTTCGACAAAGCTGAAGTTGATGACCTCCTGGTAGTCGAGATCGGCCATCAGGTGACGCAGCACGTGGAAAGGCCGACGCTCTTCGGGCGTGGTGCGCACGACCGCACGCGCCATGGGCGGCACGTCGGGCAAGCGCTCGAAGCCATGGATACGCGCGACTTCCTCGATCAGGTCCTCTTCGATTTCGAGGTCGAAGCGAAACGACGGCGGCGTCACCACGAATACGCCCGGCTCCCGCGTATGAGGCAGCCCCAGGCGAGTGAAGATGTCAGCGATCTCGTTTTCAGGCACTTGCACGCCGAGCACCTTGTGGCAACGCGCCACGCGCATGCGCACCGGCGCGCGCTCGGGCAGTTGCACGACCTGGTCGTCCACCGGGCCGGCCTGCCCGCCGCATACCTGGACGATCAAGCTCGTAAGGTATTCGAGATCGGCGGGAATGTTGGCGTAATCGACGCCGCGCTCGAAACGGTAGCTGGCGTCCGTGCTGAAGTTGTAGCGGCGTGCACGACCGGCGATGCTCCCGGGCCACCAGAAGGCCGCCTCGACGTAGACGTCCCGGGTTTCGGTGGACACGGAGGTGGACTCTCCGCCCATGATTCCGGCCAGGCACTCCGGGCCATGATCATCCGCGATGACCCCGACCTCGCCGTCGACGTCCACGGTCTGGCCGTTCAGCAACAGGATTTTCTCGCCGGGCTCGCCCCATCTGACGTGCAAGCCACCCTGCACCTTCGCCAGGTCGAACACATGGCTGGGCCGGCCCAGTTCCAGCATGACGTAGTTGGAGATGTCGACCAGCGCGGAAATCGGGCGCTGGCCTGCGCGCTCGAGCCGGCGCCGGATCCAGTCGGGTGTCGGGGCGGCCGCATTCACGCCGCGTATCACCCGGCCCACGTAGCGCCCGCAGAGATCAGGCGCATGTAAGGTGACCGGCACGCGATCGTCGATGGAAACCGGCACCGGCTCCAAGCTGGGCCGGGTCAGCGGCGCGCCGGTCAGGGCCGATACTTCTCGGGCGACCCCCAGGACCGACAAGCAATCGGCCTTGTTCGGCGTCAACTTCAGAGTGAAGACGGTATCGTCCAGCTGCAGCCAGTCGCGCGCGGTCATACCGACCGTGGCGTCCGGGCCCAGGTCGAGCAGGCCGGCATGGTCCTGCGACAGTCCCAGCTCCCGCGCCGAACACAGCATGCCGGCGGACTCGACACCGCGCATCTTGGCCACGCCGATCTTGATGTCCCCCGGCAGCCGCGCGCCCACGGTGGCCAGCGGCACCTTCATGCCAGCCGCGACATTGGGCGCACCGCATACGATTTGCAGCGGCTCTCCCTGCCCCGCATCGACCCGGCACACGCGCAGCTTGTCCGCGTTCGGATGGGGTTCGACGGATAACACCTGCGCTACGACGACGCCGCTGAAGGCAGGCGCCACCGGCGCCGTTTCCTCGACCTCTAGGCCAGCCATGGTCAGCTGATGCGCCAGTTCTTCGGTCGAGATGGCGGGATTGGTCAACGACCGCAACCAGGATTCAGGAAATTGCATGACTAGCCCATCAATTGAATTGCTTCAGGAAGCGCAGGTCGCCTTCGAAGAACAGGCGCAGGTCGTTGACGCCGTAGCGCAGCATGGTCAGGCGCTCGAGGCCCGAACCGAAGGCAAAGCCGATGTAGCGCTCGGGGTCGAGCCCGAAGTTGCGTACGACCGTGGGGTGCACCTGGCCGGAGCCCGAGATTTCCAGCCAGCGGCCCTTGTTGGGTCCGGAGGTGAACATCATGTCGATTTCGGCGGACGGCTCGGTGAACGGGAAGAACGACGGCCGGAAGCGCAGTACCAGATCGTCGGTTTCGAAAAAGGCCCGCAGGAAATCGGTATAGACGCCCTTGAGGTCGGCAAACGAGATGTTCTCGTCTATCCAGAGCCCCTCGACCTGGTGGAACATAGGCGAATGCGTGGCATCGCTGTCCACCCGATACGTCCGGCCCGGCGCGATGACCTTGATGGGCGGTTGGTGGCTGCGCGCATAGCGCACCTGCATCGGGCTGGTATGCGTGCGCAATAGCAGCGGCAAACCTTGATCGTCCTTCATGTCCACGTAGAACGTATCCTGCATGGAGCGGGCCGGATGGTTCTCGGGATTGTTCAACGCCGTGAAATTGGTCCAGTCGTTCTCGATCTCGGGGCCATCGGCGACGTCGAAACCGATGGACCGGAAGATCTGCTCGATGCGTTCCCAGGTGCGGATGACGGGGTGGATGCCTCCCTTGCCCCGCCCGCGTCCGGGCAGCGTCACGTCTATGGTTTCCTCGGCCAGCCGCGCCGCCAGCTTGGCGTCTGCCAGCGCCTGGCGCCGTTCGTTGAGCAGCGACTCGATCTGGCCCTTGGCCTCGTTGATGCGCGCGCCCTCGCTACGCTTCTGCTCCGGCGTCAGGCTGGCAAGGCCCTTGAGCAGCGCGGTCAGCGCGCCCTGCTTACCCAGGAACCGGGCTTTTTCATTCTCCAGCGCATTGGGGTCGGCCGCGGCCGCAAAGGCCTCCCCGGCTTGGCGTATCAGGTCGTCCAGATTCTGGGACATGGCGGATTCGTATCGGTGTAAGGAAAAAGACGGCGCCACAAACACGAACGGGGCTTCGAAAGAAGCCCCGTTCGGGTGTTGCACTCATGGCGTACGCCAGCGCAGGAACGCAGCCGGCATGCCGGCATGCGCGTTCCACGCGCGGCACCGCGAGTTCAGGCGGCCAGGGCGTTCTTGACTTGCTGCACGATCGCGGCAAAACCTGCCTTATCGCGCACAGCCAGGTCGGCCAGCACCTTGCGGTCGAGATCGATCGCTGCCTTCTTCAGGCCGGCGAGGAACACGCTGTACGAAACGCCATGCTCGCGTACGGCGGCATTGATACGCGTGATCCACAGCGCGCGGAAAGTACGCTTCTTGGCACGGCGATCGCGATAGGCGTATTGGCCGGCACGCATGACCGCCTGCTTGGCGACGCGGAAAACATTGCCGCGGCGGCCACGGTAGCCCTTGGCGGCGCTAATGACTTTCTTGTGACGGGCCCGGGCGGTAACCCCACGTTTGACTCTAGGCATTCGAAAACTCCAATATCAGCGGTTGGGTTCAGGCAAACGGCATCATTGCCCGCACGGATTTCACATCGGCCTCGTGGACCGCGGTGGAACCGCGCAACTGACGCTTGTTCTTGGTGGTTTTCTTCGTGAGGATGTGGCGCTTGAACGCCTGGCCCCGCTTGATGGAACCGCTACCGCGGACCTTAAAGCGCTTGGCGGCGCTTTTCTTGGTCTTCATCTTAGGCATGACTGCTTCCTGTTACGTTTACATGCTCACGGGTGCCGGCGGCACTTGCCGGACTTGCAGACCCGCATTCACTTGTTTTACCTGCCCCGCCCATTCTGAAACGCACCACCGGACTACGGTGGATTTGCAAGCGCCCTCTGGAACGGGTTACCCGGCGCCAGGAATTTTTGCGCCAGGATTCACCCAAGGCCGCGCGCCGTCATGGCCCGCGGCCTTGGAAAACCAACGATTATACCGCGTTATTCGCCTGCGCCCTTGCCCGGCGGAGGAGCCTTCTTCTTGGGGGCCAGTACCATGACCATCTGCCGGCCTTCGAGCTTGGGCATGGCCTCGACGGCGCTGATCTCGACCAAGTCGTCGCGCACACGTTCCAGCACTCGCATGCCGAGCTCCTGGTGAGCCATTTCGCGGCCCCGGAAGCGCAACGTCACCTTGGCCTTGTCGCCCTCTTCCAGGAACCGGCGCAGGTTGCGCAGCTTGACCTGGTAATCGCCCTCGTCAGTACCCGGCCGGAACTTGACTTCCTTGACCTGGATGATTTTCTGCTTGAGCTTGGCTTCGTGCTGCCGCTTTTGTTCCTGGTACTTGAACTTGCCGTAATCCATCAGGCGGCAGACCGGAGGCTGCGCGTTGGGGGCAATTTCTACCAGGTCAACATCATTCTGTTCGGAAAGCCTAACTGCTTCGGCCAGCTTGACGATGCCAAGCTGTTCGCCGTCGACCCCAATCAGGCGCACCTCAGGCGCGGAAATTTCACCATTGATGCGATTCGGCTTGTCTGTAGCGATGTCTGAAACTCCTGAATATTAATTAAACGGCCGCGCACGGCGGGCTGCCCCGCCGCCAGCACGGACCGTGCCCGGGACCGGAGAGGCCGGCCATGCGTCTATGAATTGGCAGCAGCTTCCGGATTGCGGCGTTCGGCCACGTCAGCGGCGAGCCGCGACGAGTATGCATCGAGCGGGAGTACCCCCAGATCGACGCCGCCGCGGGCGCGTACGGCCACCGATGCAGCTTGCCGTTCTTTCTCACCTACGACGAGGATATAGGGAACTTTTTGCAAGCTGTGCTCACGGATTTTATAGGTGATCTTTTCACCGCGCAAATCCGCATCGACTCTAAATCCTTGTTTTTTCAGGGTTTGCGCGACACTTTCGGCATATTCCGCGGTTGCCTCCGATATATTGCACACGACGGCCTGCACCGGCGCCAGCCACGGCGGCATCGCGCCGCCGAAATGCTCGATCAGCATCCCGATGAACCGCTCCATGGAGCCCAGAATGGCCCGGTGCAGCATGACCGGTGTCACCCGCTGGTCGTTCTGGTCCACGTATTCAGCCCCCAGGCGGCCGGGCATAGAAAAGTCGACCTGGATCGTCCCGCACTGCCAATGGCGGCCGATTGCGTCCTTGAGCGTGTATTCGATCTTGGGGCCGTAGAACGCCCCGTCCCCCGGGCTGATCTCGAATTCGCAGCCGGAACGGCGCAGGCTTTCGATCAACGCATGTTCGGCCTTGTCCCAGACCTCGTCCGAGCCGATCCGGCTTTCGGGCCGCGTGGCGATCTTGTAGAGGATCTCGGTAAAGCCGAAATCCCGATAGACGCGCTGCAGTTGTGACGTAAAGGCCACGCACTCGTCCAGGATCTGGTCTTCGGTACAAAAAATGTGGCCGTCATCCTGCGTAAAGCCGCGCACCCGCATCATGCCGTGCAGCGAGCCGGAGGGCTCGTTGCGATGGCACTGCCCGAATTCGCCGTAACGCAGCGGCAGGTCGCGGTACGAATGCAGGTTGGCCTTGAAGATCTGGACGTGGCCCGGGCAATTCATGGGCTTGAGCGCGTAGTAGCGGTTTTCCGACTCCGTCGTGAACATGTTGTCACGGTAATTGTCCCAGTGGCCCGTTTTTTCCCAGAGCGAGCGGTCGAGGATCTGCGGCGCCTTGACCTCCTGGTAGCCGCTGTCGCGGTAGACGCTCCGCACGTACTGCTCCACCTGCTGCCAGATGGTCCAGCCCTTGGGATGCCAGAACACCAGGCCCGGCGCCTCGTCCTGGAAGTGGAACAGGTCGAGGTCGCGCCCCAGCCGGCGGTGATCGCGCTTTTCGGCCTCTTCCAGCATCTTCAGGTAGGCGTCCTGGTCTTCCTTCTTTGCCCACGCGGTGCCATAGATGCGCTGGAGCATTTCGTTCTTGCTGTCGCCGCGCCAGTAGGCGCCGGCCACCTTCATCAGCTTGAATACCTTGAGCTTGCCCGTGGAAGGCACGTGCGGGCCGCGGCACAGGTCGACGAAATCGCCCTCGCGGTACAGCGTGATCTTCTGGTCGGCGGGAATCGAGGCGATGATCTCGGCCTTGTACTTCTCGCCTATCGAGTTGAAGAAATCCACGGCGTCGTCGCGCTTCCACTCTTCGCGGGTGACGATTTCGTCCTTCTTGGACAGCTCCATCATCTTGTTCTCGATGGCGGCCAGGTCTTCGGGCGTGAAGGGACGCGAATACGAGAAATCGTAGTAGAAGCCGTTCTCGATGACCGGGCCGATGGTGACCTGCGCTTCCGGATACAGCGACTTGACGGCATAGGCCAGCAGGTGGGCCGTCGAATGGCGGATCAGGTCCAGGCCTTCCGGATCTTTGCCGGTGACGATGGACAGTTGGGCATCGCGCTCTATGGCGTAGCTGGTGTCGACCAGGGTGGGTTCGCTGCCTTCATAAGTGACGCGGCCGGCCAGGGCGGCCTTGGCCAGCCCGGCGCCTATCGACGCGGCGACATCGGCCACCGTGACGGGGCCCGGGAATTCACGCTGGGAACCATCGGGCAGCGTTACCTTGATCATTGAAGCGACCTCGAATATTGCGTCAAAAAAAAAGCGGCTTTGCGCCGCGTCGTTTACTTCTGCAGGACCGGGCGCCATGCCCGGCGGGAGGGGACGATACACGCCCCGGGAAAGTCAACGCGGCTGACCGGCGATGTTTCCCGAGGTAGTTCGTTCGAGCATGGAAAAAACGCTCATGCTGCCCTTGCCCCGTGTCCTGCGCAAAATGTGTCCTGCGTAAATATGTACGGTTGGTGTACCAACGTTGCTTAGGATTTTAGCACAGCGCCCCCCTGCGGCCCAGCTTGGAACAAGCCGCGCGGCCGCAGGAAGAACCCGTTCAAGCGCTGCTCCAGCGCGTGTGCGATCCAACCGGCCGTACGCCCCATGCCCCAGACCGCGCTTGCGCTGCCCGGCGGCAGGTCCCACGCAGCGCAAACGGCGACCAAGCCGAACTCTATCCGGGGGGGCATGCCCACCCGCGCCTGGATTTCGTCGAGAAAACGCAGCAGCAACTCCGAACGCCGCGTCTGCCGTGGACGCTCGCGAGCCATCCGTATCAATTGGGCCGCACGCGGGTCCCCCTGGGGATAGGATTCGATGCCGAACGGCAGGGACCGTGCACGGTCGCTCACCACGCGGGACACCCATGCGTCGAGCTGGGCGGAGGAACGAATGCCGGCAAGCGTATCGTCGATGCGGTCGCATCCGCCCGCCAGCCCGGTGCCCGATAGCGCCGCCAGCGCCGCGCCCACGCAAGCATGCAGTTCGGCGCCGACCGAAGCGGCAATCCGCGCACTGAAAGTGGGCGGCGAGAGTTCGTGGTCGGCGCTCAGGATCAGCATCGCATCGAGGGCTTGCAACAACTCCGCGGAGACCTCCTGTCCCAAGGCCTCGGCGATGTGATGGGCCACAGGTTTGGCGCCGGCGGGCGGTCGATACTTGCGCTGCGGCGACAGGAAACCGCAGCAACCGGCAAAGGCCAGCACGAGCTGGCGGGCGTCCGGGATCTGGGTGCCGCTGCGGACCTCCTCGTCCACCGACCCCCCGCCCAGCGCCAGCGCGGCAGCTTGGAACGTCCGGATCATGCGAGGCGATGCACCCGGCTCAGGGGCCATGCCGCGCAAGGCCAGCCTCAGGCGCGCCGGCGTGACCCCTGCGTGCCAGACACTCGCCCCATGCGGCAGCACCCCGGTCCACAGCAGTTCGGCGACGTTCTCGAAAATGCCTGGGTAATCGACCAGTTCGCTGGCCAGGTGGCCACGGTAGCGCGGGCCTGCCGGCGTGATTTCCGTAATGCCGGTATCGATTACCGGCTGCCCCCACCTCAGCGCCGTCGCCGCGACGGCGCCGTGCCCGAGCCGCGCCTGGCTGCGGGTGCGCAGCCCCTCGACCTCATCCCTGAGGTAGAGCCGAGTCTTGCGCCCTGGCTGAGCCACCGGATGCAACAGCCCGCGGCTGACATAGGTGTAAAGGGTGGCGGCCTTGACCTGCAGGATGCGACAGGCCTCCCGGGAATCGATGAAGCCGCCGGCTGACCAGGCGTCGACCACGGCAGAGCGAGCATTCATAGAGAGGCCCGAGCCCCGGCATGGGAAAAATGGCAATACATCGATTATGCGATCGAGATTGATTCGATGTAAATCGATCCATAAACTTTTACCCACATACAAGCGGAACCGGAAGCGTCCGGCCGCTTCGATACATGGAGACAAGCACATGACTCAGCACACAGCCGGCATACGCCGCGCCATGGCCGCGCTCGCCCTGACCGGGGCTGCCACGCTCGCGCCGCCCGCCATGGCGCAGGCCGGCGCCTACCCTTCCCGACCCGTCACCATCGTCGTGCCCTTCCAAGCCGGGGGCGGCGCCGACACCGTCGCCCGCATGCTCGCCACCAACATCGGCCGGCACTTGAACGGGCAGACGGTGATCGTCGACAACCGCGCCGGCGCATCCGGCAACATCGGCGCGAACTACGTTTCGCGCGCCCCGGCCGACGGCTACACCTTGCTGCTGACCAACAGCACCATGACCATCAACGCCGCCTTGAATTTCACTCAGGGCTACGACGTCAAGAAAGACCTGCAACCGCTCGCATTGCTGGTGTCCTCGCCGGTGGCGGTGGGCGTGAACAGCGGCTTGCCTGCCAAGAGCATCGCCGAACTCGTCGCCTATACGCGTACCCACTCGGGCAAGACCAACTATTCGTCCTGCGGCAATGGCTCGCCCCAGCACTTTGCCGGCGAGGCCTTCAACCAGTCCGCCAAGGTCGACATGGTGCACGTGCCCTATAACGGCTGCGCCCCCGCCATCAGCGACGCGCTGGGCAACCAGGTACCCATCCTGTTCAGCACCGTTCCCAATATGGCGCCGCACGCCAAGACAGGGAAGTTGCGCATGCTGGCCGTCGCCTCGTCCAAGCGCCTCTCGTTCATGCCGGACGTGCCGGCAATGGCCGAAACGCCCGAGTTCAAGGATATCGACATCACCGTCTGGTTTGGCCTGTTCGCGCCGGCCGCCACGCCCCCTCAAGTGCGCCAGCGCATCGAACAGGCGGTGCTCGCGACCCTGGAGGATCCGAAGCTGAGGCAGGACTTCCAGGCGCGCTACTACGAAGTGGATGCGCTGGGTGCCGACGGCATGGCTCAGCAGGTACAGAAAGACCTCGGCATGTACGCGCAGCTGGCCAAGCAGGCAGGCATCAAGCTCGAGTAAGGCCGGCCCCCGCTACCCGCCTTCCCTTCCCTCTTTCAGGAACAAAGCATGTCTACTACGACCTCATCCGGCGCCCATGTGCTGGACACGTTGATCGACGACCTGGTCGTCGCCAATCGGGTGCTGGCGAAGTACAACGTCCTCGACGGTTTCGGCCACGTCAGCGTCCGCCACCCCGATCGGCCGGAGCACTTTCTGCTGTCCCGCTCGCTGGCTCCCGAACTGGTCACCGCGGCGGACATCATGGAGTTCGACGCCGACTCCAATCCCGTCGGCGGCGATACCCGCACGCCCTACCTCGAACGCTACATCCACGGCGAGATCTATCGTGCCCGGCCCGACGTGCAGGCCGTGGTCCATAGCCATTCGCCATCCGTGATCCCGTTCGCCAGTTCATCGGTCCGGCTGCGGCCCATCTATCACATGGCGGGTTTCCTGTCGGGTGGCGCACCGGTGTTCGACATCCGGTGCTGCTTCGGGGCGACGGACCTGCTGGTACGTTGCCGCGAGCACGGCGTCGAGCTGGCCAGGACATTGGGGCAGCAGAACGTCTCGCTGATGCGTGGGCACGGCTTCGTGACCGTCGGAAGCGACATCCGGATCGCGGTCTACCGCGCGATGTACACGGAAACCAACGCCGCGCTGCAGCAGAAGGCCATAGGCCTGGGAGGCGAGGTGACCTACCTGGACGAGGCTGAAGCGGAAATGGCCGACACCATGATGGCGGGAGTCATGTTCCGGCCTTGGGAACTGTGGAAAAAGAAGGCCATGGAACCATAATCGACCGGGGCACTGCCCGGGCGGCGGCCCGCATGCCGCGAGGACGCCGCCCGGCCCGGTGATTCCGCCCCGCTATACCGTTTGCGGGAACGGCAGCGTGCGGATCCGCTTGCCCGTGAGGCGGGCCACCGCATTGGCTACGGCCGGCGCCACCGGAGGCAGGCCGACTTCGCCCATGCCGCCGGGCGGGTTGTCGGTGGGCAGCACCTTGACCTGCACGACGGGCGCCTGGTTCGCGCGCAACAACGGATAGGTATCCAGGTTGTGCTGCTGTACCTGGCCGGCCTTGTACACCAGCCGCTCGCCCAGCGCGGCCGACAGGCCGAACAGCGCCGCCCCCTCGACCTGGACTTTGATGTTGGCCGGACTGATGGCATGGCCGCAATCGACGGCGGCCCAGACCCGGTGAACCACCGGACGGCCCTCGCGCATGGATACGTCGACCACCATGGCGATGAACGTGTTCCAGGCATCCGAGAAGGCCAGGCCGTACGCATGTCCCGGCTCACGCTGGCCTTCCCAACCGGCCATGGCCGCTGCCTCGCGCAGCACGGCTTGGGCGCGGGGCGCATCGGCGGTCAGGTCGAGCCGATACTGCAGCGGATCCTTGCCCGTCGCGGCCGCGATCTCGTCAATGAGGGTCTCGATGGAGAACTTGGTATAGCCGGCCCCTACCGCGCGCCAGAAGCTTACGTCCACGCCCCGCTGTTCCAGGCCGTGCTCCACCAGCTGATCGGGTATCCGGTAGACGCCGTCGGCGCCCTCCATGACGGGCGCATCCCGGCCGCCGGACTTGCGGTAGGCCTCGGGCGAAATCCTGGCGTAGATGCCTTCGGAAACCAAGCGGTGGCGCCAGCCGACGATACGGCCTTGCTCATCGAGTCCGGCCACCAGGTGCTGCGCCGTCATGGGCCGAGGCCTCGCGCGCTGGAAATCGTCCTCGCGTGTCCAGATGACCTGGATCGGCACCCCGGGCATGGCCTTGGCGATAAGCGCGGCGTCGAGACTGTAGTCGGCCTCGGCGCGCCGGCCGTACCCACCTCCCAGCAGCGTGATGTGGACCTTGATGTTCTCGGGCTTGTATCCCGCCCCCGCTGCCACGGTGCCTATCACTCCGGACGGCGTTTGCGACGGCACCCAGATCTCGATCGAATCGCCCTCGGCGCGAGCCGTGCAATTCATCGGCTCCATGGTGACGTGGGCAACGTGATCGGTCGTGTAGGTGGCACGGAAAACCCGCGCCGCGCCGGCCAGCTTTTGCGCCGCATCGCCGTGCTTGTGCCAGACGGCCCCGGCCTCTTCCAGCCGCTCGGCCCGCGCAACGAACTCCTTCAGGGCGGCCTCGCTATCGTAGGACCGCGCCTTGGCCTGCTCGGTCCACTTCACCTCGAGCAAATCCCGGGCCTTGCGGGCGGTCGCGAAGGAGTCGGCGACCACCGCGACCGCAGACGGCAGGCGCAAGACCTTCTTGACCCCCGGGACGGCCAAAGCCGCGCCGTCCTTGACTTCCTGCGGCTTCTCGTCTTGCACCGGCGGATGGAGGACCGATGCCCACAACATGCCCGGCAGCCGTACGTCCAGGCCGAAAGTCGCCGTTCCCTCGGATTTGCCCGGCACCTCGACCCGCGGAAGGTCCTTGCCGATGATGGTGAAGGACGACATAGGCTTGAGCATGCTCTTGTCGACCTTGGGCAGTTCGGCCGGCACCTTCGCGCCTTCGGCGAGCTCGCCGTAGGTCATGCGCCGTCCGCTGGGTCCATGGACCAGCGTGCTGCGCTCGGCACGGATCTCGGCGGCCGGCACGCCCCATTTCTGCGCGGCCGCCTGCACCAGCACCAGCTTGGCCTGCAGGCCGGACAGGCGCAGCATCTCGTAATAACCTTTGACCGTGCGCGACGAACCGGTCACCATCGCGCCGCCGAACCCCGGGTTGCCGAATCGCTTCGGATCGGCCGGCGCCTGTTCGACACGGACACGGTCCCAATCCAATTCCATTTCCTCGGCCACGATCATGGGAATGGCGGTCATGGTGCCCTGCCCCATTTCCGCCGCGGGCGAATAAATGACGGCGGTGTTGTCCGGCAAGAGGCTGACCCATGCCACGGGACTGAACCCGGTGGCGGGCACGGCCGCGGCCGCCTCCGGCAGCAAGCCATTGAGGCCCCGCTGCACCGGGCCCCAGCCGCCCAGCATGACACCTACGGCCGCCGCTCCGGTCCCTGCCATGAAAGCGCGCCGCGAAAGCTTGTTCGTTTCCATGCGTGGTCTCCTAGGTCGCGGATTTCTGGACACTGACCACCGCTTCGGCGATCTGGTTGTACGTCCCGCACCGGCACAAGTTGCCTGCCATGCCGTCGAGCACCTGTTCGCGGGACAACGGACCGTCCGCTTCCTTCAAAATGCCGGCGGCCGTCATCAACTGGCCGGACTGGCAATAGCCGCATTGCGGCACTTGGTGCGCGATCCAGGCCTTGCGCAGGGCTTTGCCGGCGTCCGTCTCCATCAGGCCTTCCACGGTCGTGACGGCGGCTCCTTTGACCGCCTCGGCCGGCAGCACACAGGAGCGCGTCGGCTGCCCGTTCAAGTGGACGGTACACGCCCCGCACTGCGCCATGCCGCATCCGAACTTCGTGCCGGTGAGCTGGAAATTTTCGCGCAGGACCCACAACAGGGGCTTGTCGCCGGCAACGTCGGCCGACACCTGCTTGCCATTGAGCGTGAATTCGATCACGGGCTTCTCCTTGAACTTGGAATCGCGGCCATCCTGTGGCCTTGGCTGGCGACGGCCGAACGGTCCGGCCGTGCTGCCTGCGCCATGCTAGCGGATAGGTGGCGCAAATGCCACGGGTTTTGAACACGTTCATCCATTTGCAGGCAACCGCGGATGAACCCGCACCCTGCCGTCTACGCTCGTGCGGTGCTTGAGGTCGGCCGCCGCACTCTCGATCTGGCGCACCAGCGCCGCCGCTTCCGGGGCGAGCGGCCGCACCGCCGAGTAATACACCTCGGTCCACAGCACGATCCGCGGCCGGAAAGGACGCAGGACGATGTCCGGGAAAATGCCCTTGGCCAGCAGCAAGGGATTGATCAGGGCGATACCCACCGCTTCCCGCACCAGCGCGCACGCCGCCAGCGAATTCCTCGCCAGCACCGGTGCGCGTACGGGCACGCCGGCTTCATTGAGCGTCGCCTCTACGAGAATCGTGGTCGGAGAGTCGTCCGGCAAGGCGATCAGCGTTTCCCCGTGCAGGTCGTCCGGCCGGACCACCGAGCGCCCCGCAAGCCGGTGGCCGGGGGGAAGCGCCGCCACCAGCAAATCTTCCGAGACGGTGCGGCGCTCGCATAGATCCAGGTTGCTGGCCGACTGCGGCAGCGGCTGGTTGGTCACGCCCAGGTCTACCTCCTGGTGCGCGACCAATTCGAGCGTATCGTGCGGCGTCTCGACCCGCAGATCCACTTCCACGTCCGGAAAGTCCTGGCGCAGCCGCTTGATGGCTTGCGGCACGATGGCGATCAGCGGCGGCGCATGCGCAGCGATGGTGACCCGGCTGCGCTTGCCTCTTCCCAGCTCATACGCCATGCCGAGCGCGAAATCCAGCTGCTGGGCGGCACGCTGGGCGTGCGGAAGCCATTGCCTGGCGGCTGCGGTGGGCCGGAGCCGACCTGCCGAGCGGTCGAACAGCGCCACCCCGGTTTCCTGCTCCAGCAGGCGCAGAAGCTTGCTGACCGCCGCCTCCGACACCCCTAGCTTGAGCGCGGCTTCGGCCAGGCTGCGGCTTTTCATGACGGCTGCGAAAACCCGCAAGTGGCGGCTGGTCAGGACCCGAGGCATAGGATGGCCTTAACTGGAAGTTAAGTGAATTTAGGCAAAGCGCGCCGCCTGCGCAACCTACACTGGCCACTCGCCGTCATCCCGCCCGTCATTGTCCAGGAGCCTCCATGCTATCCAGAATGCTCGGGGCAGTCGCCCTGTCCGTCCCCTTCCTCGCTGGCGCCCAATCGCCGTCGTTTCCCCAGCAGCCGGTAAGCATTGTCGTCACCACCGCCCCTGGCGGCTCGGTGGACGCCATTGCCCGGGCCATCGCGGCAGACCTCGGCAAGGCCTTCGGCAAACCGGTGGTGGTGGAAAACCGGCCGGGCGCCAACGGCAACATCGCTGCCATGCATGTCAAGAACGCGGCTCCCGATGGCCATACGCTGCTGATGCTGAGTTCCAGTACCTTTACGCTCAACCCGTTCGTTCTGGACCGCGTACCGTTCGACCCGCAAAAAGACTTCGCTCCCGTCGCCATGACTGCCGGACTCAACATGGTGCTGGTGGCCGGCCCCACCGTGAAAGCGGCCAGCCTCGACGAACTGCTGTCCACCATGAAAGCTCGCCCCGGACAACTGAACTATGGCTCGTCGGGCAACGGTTCGCTGCCCCAGGTGGCGGCGGAACTGCTGGCGAAGCGCACCGGCACCCGCGCCACCCATGTTCCCTACAAGGGAATCGCGCCGGCGTTGAACGATCTTCTGGCTGGCCAGATCGACTTCATGTTCGACTCCGGCACCGCCATGCCCCACATCAACGCCGGCAAGCTGCGCGCCCTGGCCGTGATCGGTCCTAATCGCCTGTCCATATTTCCCGACGTCCCCACGTTCAAGGAAGCCGGCGTGGAGGGCATGGAAGTGGCGGCCGGCTGGCACGGCATCTTCGCCCCGGCCGGCACCGATCCGGCCATCGTCGAACGGCTCAATGCCGAGATCAACCGCAGCCTGGCGTCCGCCGCAATGCGGGACCGCATGGCCAGCATGGGCTTTGAAAGCGTGGCGCTGCCGGCCGCGGCCCTGGGCCGTGCCCTGCGCGAGGACCTGCAACGCCTGGGGCCCGTCGTCAAGCAGGCCGGCATCACCGCGTACTGAACGGGTCCGGCCACGGCATGATGGGTACATCCGACCGCGTTCCGCTGGTGCTCATTCCAGGCCTGCTCTGCAATGAAAGGCTTTGGGAGCCGCAGCAGGCGGCGCTGCACGACCGGGCACACATCTGGATCCCCGACATCTCCGGCCTGCGATCGCTTTCCGAGGCGGTTGACCGGATACTGGCCGAGGCGCCCTTTGAACGATTCTCGCTGGCGGGCCTGTCCATGGGCGGCTACATGGCCGCGCTGGCCACCTTGCGCGCCCCTGTCCGCGTCCAGCGGCTGGCGCTGCTGAATACGCGGGCCCAGGCTGTCGAGACCGAAGCCGGGCGCCGGCGCCGCGCCGCGCAGATCGAGTTGGCGCGGCGTGACTTCCCGGCGGTGATCGAACAACTGCTATGCGCCCTGCTTCGGCCTGCCGCCATGGCCGACGCGAGCCTGGTGAGCGCAGTCAGGGACATGTCGCTTGCCATGGGCGCCGACGTGTTCATACGACAGCAGGCAGCCAACATGACCCGTCCGGCGATCGCCGGGATGCTGGGTCGCATCGCCTGCCCGACCTGGATCATCGCCGGCGACCAGGACGCCATCGCCCCGCTGGACAGCCAGCACGCGCTGGCCGCTGCCATCCCGTCTGCCCGGCTGCGCGTGCTCCCGGACTGTGGACACTTGTCCACCCTCGAACACCCCGCAGCCGTCAACCAATTGTTAAGCCAGTGGCTGAGCGGCTGAGCGGCTGAGCCGCGGCGCCATACGCACAGACAACACGAAGGAGGAAACATGACATTGCAACCTACCGCCCCCGCTCCCGCATCCGCCGGCGAGTCCATCGAACAGATAGGACGGCGCCATGTGGCACGTTTTCGAGACCGCCGGCCCGACTGGGAAGCCTTCGAGGATGCCAAACTGGAGGGGTTCCGGCGAGCCCAGCACCGCTTCATCGGCGCGGGCGGCTCCAGCAAGCATGGCGACCCGACCGTCATCCCACCGTTGGGCTTCACGCTCAGCGTCATGTTCGTGCCGCCCGGCCAGGGCAATGCCGCCCACACGCACGAAGTGGAAGAAGTCTTTTTCGTGCTCCAAGGCTTCCTGGACGTGTTCCTAGAGGATGCGGCCGGCAACCGCTTCGAAACGCGCCTGGGTCCTTGGGAATGTATCTCGTGCCCGCCCGGCGTCATGCATGGCTACTTGAACGCCAGCCTGGAACCGGTCTATTTCCAGGTCATGCTGGGCAAGTCCCGGCCCGCCGCCCTGCACTACCAGGACGAAGCCTTGCGGGCAGCGGTAGCCGCCCGGCCCGCTTAAGGCTTCTGGCCGGGTGCCCATGATCGGGTATCCGGCATCGCATGCCGGGCGCCGCATGCAAAAAGGCCCGGCACGAAAACTCGTACCGGGCCTCTGGAATCTGGTAGGCGCGATTGGATTCGAACCAACGACCCCCACCATGTCAAGGTGGTGCTCTAACCAACTGAGCTACGCGCCTGCTGTCTTGCAGCAAAGAAGCAAAATTCTAACGGGAATTTCGTTAGTGTGTCAAATGGCCGGCACGCCACCAGTTGGCGCTCCGCACGGTCAATCTCCGGCATACAAGTCCTCGACCAGGAAGGTGTCGGGCTTTCTGGCCAGCAGCGCGACGACGGTAGCTGCGATACCCTCCTTGCGCCCCAGGAATCCCAGTGCTTCGTTGGTCTTGGCCTTGATGTTGACGCATGCGGGCGGCACGCCCGTATCGGCGGCGATATTGGCCACCATGGCAGCGGCGTGCGGGCCGATCTTGGGCGCCTGCGCATGGACCGTGGCATCGATGTTGACCAGCATCCAGCCTGCCTCGTCCACCCGCTGCCTGGCCGTACGCAGCAACAGGCGGCTGTCGGCCCCCGCATAGGCAGGATCGGTGTCGGGAAAATGGCGGCCGATATCGCCCAGCCCCGCTGCGCCCAGCATGGCATCGGTGACGGCGTGCAGCAGCACATCGGCGTCGGAATGGCCAAGCAGGCCATGGGTATGCTCGATCCTGACCCCGCCGATAATAAGAGGCCGGCCTTCGGCCAGCGCGTGAACGTCATAGCCTTGCCCGATGCGATAGGGATAGGCGGCCGGGTCGATGTGCTTGTCTTGGTTCATGCGTCGTCCAATAATTTTTCCATCAGTGCGAAGTCCTGGGGCCAGGTTACTTTGAAGTTCGACAGCGTGCCTGCCACCAGCCGCGGCGCCAGGCCCAGGGCCTCCACCGCGCTGGCTTCGTCGGTAATCGGCAGGCCCCGCACCTGTGCATGCGCCAGCGCCTTGCGCAACAAGCCCGCCCGGAACATCTGCGGAGTCTGTGCCTGCCAAAGCCCCTCCCGCGATACCGTCCGCTCAACCCTTGGCGGCGCGTCTTCCAGCTGGGCCTTGATCGTATCGGCAACGGGTACCGCGACCAGTCCCCCTACTTCGTCGCCCAGGCAAGCATCGACGAGGGCACGCAGGACGGTCTCGGACAGTCCGGGGCGTGCGGCGTCGTGCACCAGGATCCAATCCTCGGACTGCGCCTCGCAGCGCGCCAGTGCGTTGGTCACCGTCTCGGCGCGCGTGGCGCCTCCGCACGGCACGCAAACGACCCGTGGCAGCCCATCGAGCGCCGCCCCGGCCCATGCATCGCCGGCACTGACCGCCACGACCACGCGGGTGATGCGCTCATCGCGCAGCAGCGCGCGCACGGCGTGCCGCAGCATAGGCTGGCCGGACAGCAGGCGATATTGCTTGGGCAGCGCTCCATCTTCCGGGGCAGCGGCGCGGGTTCCCGTGCCCGCGGCGGGCACGATGGCGATCAAGGAGGTACTCGGTCTCATGGCTTCTATAATACGGAATTGCCGTCACGCCCGGGCCGGCCCGCAGGCGACGATCTTCCCGCGAAACCGATGTCCCTCCCAGCCAGTACAGAGTCCACGTCCTCCTCCCCTGCCCGTACGCCATCCGCCTGTGTCCCGTCGGCGCTGACGCAATCCGTGCTGGCCGCTCTCAAACCCGGCGAACGCTACGCGCAGCCGCGGCCACCCGGTGCCGGCGATGCGTGGCTGCTCGCAGACCTGGCCCGGCAGGCAGGCAAGCCGCTGGTCGTGCTGGCCGCCGATCCCGTCGATGCCTTGCGGCTGGCCGAGGAAATCCGTCTGTTCGCGCCGCAACTGCGCGTGCATCAGTTTCCCGACTGGGAAACCTTGCCCTACGACGCCTTCTCGCCCCACGAAGATCTGATTTCCGAGCGGCTAAAGGCCTTGCACGCCTTGTTGCAGCAGAGCGTGGACGTCCTGACCGTGCCGGTCACCACCGCCCTCTACCGCCTGGCCCCGCCATCGTTCCTGGCGGCCTATACGTTCTCTTTCAAGCAAGGCGACAGGCTGGACGAGGCCGCATTGCGGTCCCAGTTGACCCTGGCCAATTACGCGCACGTCACGCAAGTCACCGCGCCCGGCGAGTTCTGCATACGCGGCAGCCTCATCGACCTGTTTCCTATGGGCTCGGCTCTGCCTTACCGGCTGGACCTGTTCGACGACACCATCGAGTCCATACGCAGCTTCGATATCGATACCCAGCGCAGCCTGTATCCAGTCAAGGAAATACAGCTGCTGCCGGGCCGCGAGTTTCCCATGGACGAGGCCGCCCGCAACGAATTCCGCGCGCGCTTCCGGGAGGTATTCGAAGGCGACCCTTCACGGGCCATGCCCTACAAGGACATCGGCAATGGCATCGCGTTTCCCGGCGTCGAGTACTACCTGCCGCTGTTCTTCGACGAGACTGCCACGCTGTTCGACTACCTGGGCGACCAGACCATCGCGGTCACGCTGGGTGACGCGGACGACGCGATCCGCCGCTTCCTGCAGGACACGGCCAGCCGCTACGAGTTTCTCAAGAGCGACCGGGAACGTCCCATCCTGCCGCCGGCCCGCATTTTCCTCGATGCCGACGGGTTGTTCGGCCACCTCAAGCGCTTCGCGCGCCTGGCGCTGACGGGTGGCCAAGCGCACCCGGCGTTCACCTCGCCGCCCGACGTGGCGGTCCAGCGCAAGGCCGATGACCCCGTGGCGCGGCTGCGCGCCGTGGCCGGACGCCGGGACCTGCGGGTGCTGCTGTGCGCGGAATCGGCCGGACGCCGGGAAACCATCGCCCAGATGCTGGCGGAGTTCGGGCTCAACCCCGATCCGGTCGACGCCATCCAGGACTTCCTCGCGGCTCCGCATTCCTTCGCCATCGGCATTGCGCCGCTTTCTTCGGGCTTCGGCCTCGTCGATGCGCAGCTGCTGTTCCTGACCGAAAGCGACCTGTTCGCGGGCCATGCGGTGCGCCGCGGCAAGCGCGGCCAGGAACGCGCCAGCAACGTCGAGTCCATGGTGCGGGACCTTTCCGAGTTGCGGGTGGGCGATCCTGTCGTCCACGTCCAGCACGGTATCGGGCGCTACCAGGGCCTGGTCAGCATGGACATCGGCGAAGGCGAGATGGAATTCCTGCACCTGGAATATGCCGGCGGCAGCACCCTCTACGTGCCGGTTTCGCAGCTGCACGTCATTTCCCGCTACAGCGGGGCCGATCCCGAAACCGCTCCGCTGCACCAGCTCGGGTCCGGGCAATGGGAGAAGGCCCGCCGCAAGGCGGCCGCGCAGGCACGCGACGCCGCTGCCGAGCTGCTGAACCTCTACGCGCGCCGGGCGATGCGGCAAGGGCATTCGTTCAAGCTGCCCATGTCCGACTACGAAGCCTTCGCGGAGTCCTTCGGGTTCGAGGAAACGCCGGACCAGGCAGCGGCCATCCAGGCCGTGATCCAGGACATGACCTCCGGCAAGCCGATGGACCGGCTGGTGTGCGGCGACGTGGGCTTCGGCAAGACCGAGGTCGCCTTGCGCGCCGCCTTCATTGCAGTGGCCAACGGCAAGCAGGTCGCACTGCTCTGTCCCACCACGCTGTTGGCCGAACAGCATGCGCAGAACTTTGCCGACCGCTTCGCCGACTGGCCCGTCAAGGTGGTCGAACTGTCGCGCTTCAAATCGACCAAGGACGTCAACGCCTCGATCGAGCAGATCAACGACGGCCGCGTCGACATCGTCATCGGCACGCACAAGCTGCTGTCCGACAAGGTCCGGTTCAAGAACCTGGGCCTGGTCATCATCGACGAGGAGCACCGCTTCGGCGTACGGCAGAAAGAAGCCCTGAAGGCCCTGCGGGCGGAAGTCGACGTCCTGACGCTGACCGCGACGCCCATCCCGCGCACGCTGGGCATGTCGCTCGAAGGCATACGGGATTTCTCCGTCATCGCGACCGCGCCGCAAAAACGGCTTGCGATCAAGACTTTCGTGCGGCGCGAAGACGGCAGCACGATACGCGAGGCGCTGCTGCGCGAGCTCAAGCGCGGCGGCCAGGTGTACTTCCTGCACAACGAGGTCGAGACCATCCACAACCGCCGCGCCAAGCTCGAAGAACTGGTGCCCGAGGCCCGCATCGCGGTGGCCCACGGCCAGATGCCCGAGCGCGAGCTGGAACAGGTGATGAAGGGCTTCTACCAGCAGAAGTACAACGTCCTCTTGTGCACCACCATCATCGAAACCGGCATCGACGTGCCCACCGCCAACACCATCGTGCTGCATCGCGCGGACCGCTTCGGCCTGGCCCAGCTGCACCAGTTGCGCGGCCGTGTCGGCCGCTCCCACCACCAGGCCTATGCCTACCTGCTGACGCCGGGGGAAGACGCCATTACCAGCAACGCCAAGAAGCGGCTGGAAGCGATCCAGGCCATGGAAGAGCTGGGCTCGGGTTTCTACCTCGCGATGCACGACCTGGAAATCCGGGGCGTGGGCGAAGTCCTGGGAGAATCCCAATCGGGCAACATCCAGGAAGTCGGCTTCCAGATGTACACCGACATGCTGAACGAGGCCGTCAAGGCTTTGAAGAACGGGCGTGAACCGGACTTGACCGCCCCGCTCTCGGCCACCACGGAGATCAACCTGCATGTGCCTGCCCTGCTGCCCCAGGATTACTGCGGCGACGTCCACGCGCGGCTGGCCATCTACAAGCGGCTCGCCAACTGCGAAGATGCGGCGGACATCGACACGATCCAGGAAGAGCTGATCGACCGTTTCGGCAAGCTGCCCGAAGCCGCGCGCGCGCTGATCGAGATCCATCGCCTGCGGCTGGCCGCCAAGGCCGTGGGGGTCATCAAGATCGACGCCAGCGAAAGCGCCGCCGTCCTGCAGTTCGAACCCAATCCGCCCATCGACCCGATGCGCGTCATCAGCCTGGTCCAGAAGAACCGCCACATGCGGCTTTCCGGACAGGACAAGCTGCGCATCGAGATCAAGGGCACCGACCTGAAAGCCCGCGTCGATGCCGTACGCACGGTGCTGCGCTCGCTCGTCTGACCCCCTTCCTCCATCTCCTGCTCATGACCCATCTCGTTATCCAGGCTCCCGACCTTGCCCACGATGCCGTCGAACACCTTGCCCGCCTGGTGCATGCCGACAAGACGGTCGAACTGGTTCCCGGCGCCGTGCGTCTGATCAATGCGGACCATGCGGCCCCCGTGCGGACCCAGGTCGCGGCCTACTGCCAGGAAGCGCGGCTGGACTGGGCCTATGTAACGCCCGGGGCGCGCCTGGCGGACTGGAAGGTCCTGGCGATGGACATGGACTCCACCCTGATCAACATCGAGTGCATCGACGAAATCGCCGACATGGCCGGACTCAAGCCCCAGGTGGCGGCGATTACCGAAGCAGCGATGCGCGGCGAGATCGCCGATTTCAGCGAGAGCCTCGTGCGCCGGGTCGCATTGCTCAAGGGACTGCCCCTGGATGCCCTGGAGCAGGTGTACGTGGAACGGCTAGGGCTCAACCCCGGCGCCGAGCGGCTCGTGGCCACCGCGCATGAGCTGGGCCTCAAGACCCTGCTCGTGTCTGGCGGTTTCACCTGGTTCACCAGCCGGCTGCAGCAGCGCCTGCAATTGACGGAGGCCCATGCCAACACGCTGGAAGTGGAAAACGGGCGGCTCACGGGCAAGGTCGTCGGCACGATTCTGGACGCCGACGGCAAGGCCAACCACTTGCGGGCGTTCGCACAGCGCCACGGCGCCCCGCTGGCCCGCGCAATCGCCATGGGCGACGGCGCGAACGACCTGAAGATGCTGGGCCTGGCCGGCCTGAGCGTGGCCTACCACGCCAAGCCTGTCGTGCGCGAGCAGACCACCTACGCGCTCAATGTCTGTGGGCTGGATGGCGTGCTGAACTGGTTCGAGGATACCCTGGGCTGATCCGCGCGCGCTTCTGTTGTAGTGTTACGCACAGCCCACTATGAGGACACCTTCGCCATGCCAGCACGTCCCGCCAAGGTATCCGCGGAAGCGCCCCGCATCCGCGACGCCGAGCGCACGCGCCAGATCATCCTCGAGGCCGCGACCGACGAGTTCGCGGCACTGGGCCTGGGCGGCGCCCGCATGGATCGCATCGCCGAGCGCGCCCGGGTCGACAAGCGGCTGATCTACTACTACTTCAACAACAAGGACGACCTCTTCCTGGCCGTTCTCGAACGGGCCTATGCCGCGATCCGCCAAGCCGAGCAGGAACTGCATCTGGAAGCGCTGAGTCCCCCGGATGCCGTGCGCAAGCTGGTCGAGTTCACCTGGCACTACTACCTGGAAAACCCGGAGTTCCTGTGTCTGCTCAATAGCGAGAACCTGCACCAGGCCGCCCACCTGAAACGCTCCTCCCAGGTGCGCGAAATGCACTCCCCATTCGTGCAATGGCTGGCCGATATCCTGCGGCGCGGGCAGCAGCAAGGTCTGTTCCGCGATGGCGTCGATCCGGTCCAGCTGTATATCTCGATTGCCAGCGTGGCCTATTTCTATCTTTCGAACAAGTTCACGCTGTCGGAGATCTTCGGCCGGAACCTGATGGCGGCCCAGGCACTGGAAGAACGCCTGGAGCACATGGTCGACGTCATCCTGGGTTATCTGCGCCCCTGAGTGCCCTAGCGCTTGATCAGCGGCGTTCCGGTGGCCGTGTAGACCTGCGCGCTGACGTCCTCGGCGCCCTCGGTCAGTCCCCGTCCCGGCCGGGCAAGGAATGCGTCCACGTCGGGCCCGGCCGCCTGTTCCGCGCTGGCGAAGTCCAGGATCTCCAGATAACGGGCCGGATCGCGGGTCTGCTGGAACAAGCGATACTGGGTGCACCCGTCCAGGGCTGCGGCGGCGGCCCCTGCTTCCTGGGCGGCCGTTCCGCCCAGCGGCCGGGCGGAACGGAAAGCCCGCAACAGAACCGCGCCCGGGGCCTCCATATCGCGATGCACCACTGCCGCGATCCGGGCGAAATTCTGCCGTATGCGATCCTTGCCGAAGAACGTCCAGATCCGCCCCGACCAGGGGGTGGGATGCGTCACGACGTGCTGGAATCCGGGACTGTCCTCCACTCGCTCGTCTCGCGTCTCGTATAGGGCCAGAAACTTGGGGAAGGCAGTATCTGAGCAATAACGGCGGCCGCTGACGAACCCCTCCAGCCCCACGACCTGGGGAATATGCTCCAGCTCGTACCAGGCATGGAACTCCTCCTCGCGGTGCGGCGGCACGTGCAGCCAGACCGCGATCAATCCTGTTGCTTGCATGCTTACTCCACTTTGATATGGGCGTTGGCGATGACGCGCTGCCAGCGGTCCAGCTCGACATCGATCAGGCGGGCGAAGGCCTCGGGCCCGTCATCGGATGGATCCGCCCCGGCGGCAGCCAGCTGCGCTTGGACTTCCGGCTGCGCCAGGGCCTTGCGCAACTCGCCGTTCAAGCGGTCTATGACGGGGCGTGGCGTGCCGGCGGGTGCAATCAGCCCATACCAGGCCACGACCTCGGCACCCGCCAGGCCCGCCTGCGCAACGGTGGGGACACCGGGCAGCGCCGCCGATGGCTGCGGTCCTGCGATGGCAAGGGCTCGCAGTTGCCCGGACTTGATGAACGAAAGAACGGGCGGCACGCCGCTGAAGAGGATCTGCACGCGCTGCGCCAGCAGATCGGTCAATGCATCCTGGTTACCCTTGTAAGGTACGTGCACCACCTGGATGTTCGCCAGCGATTTGAACAGCTCGCCCGCAAGATGATTGGTGCTGCCTATGCCGGACGAGGCGAAATTGAGCTTGCCGGGATGCGCCCGTGCATACTCGACCAGCTCCTGCAGGCTGCGCGCGGGAACCGAGGGATGCACCAGCAGGACGTTGGGGCTGCTGGCGATTACCCCCACCGGAGCCAGGTCCCGCTTCGTGTCGAACGGCATCCTGGCCCCGTACAGCGCTGGATTGACCGTCATCGGCCCCGTCGTGCCTATGCCTATCGTGTAGCCGTCCTTGGGGGCCTTGGCGACCATGTCGACGCCGATGTTGCCGCCCGCCCCGCCCTTGTTTTCCACCACCACGGGCTGGCCCAGCTGTTTCGAGAGCGGCACGGCCAACGCGCGGGCGAGGATGTCGACCGTGCTGCCGGCGGCAAACGGCGCGATCAGCCGTATCGGACGCGACGGATAGTCCTCGGCGTGCGCAGGACCGAACGCGCACGCCAGCAAGCATGCAAGCGCGATGGGTTTCATGGTGTCTCCTCGTTGTTGGAAGAATAGTGGTCTCGCGAGACTGGTCAGCCGTCGGCGTCGCCATACAGAGGCAAACCCGGCACCGGCAGCGTTGCCGCCAATACGGCGCCTTGCTCGGCCTCGGTGATGAAGAGAACGCTGCGTCCGGGCCCGCCGTAGGCGACATTGGTGGTACGGCGGCCGGCGCAGGAGCGGATCCTGAATAGCGGTTCGCCGTACGGGCTGAACAGCCAGACCGTGCCTAGCCCTGCATGGACCACGGCGAGGTTGCCCGCCTGGTCCACCGCCAAGCCATCGGGTCCGGTGGGGCTGCCGGACAACTGGATGAAGCGGCCGACCTTGCCGGCGCGTCCTTCGGCATCCAGCGGTACGCTATAGATGGCGTTATCCCGCGTAATGGCCACGTACAGCAACCGTTCTCCCGGCGCGAAAGCGAGACCGTTCGGTCCGGCCAATCCGTCCACCAGCGTCTCCACCGATGCGCCGCCACGCCGCAGCCGGCAAAGGCGGCCTGTCGGGCGGTTCAAGGCGCTATCGCCCTGGTCGGTGAAGTAGAGATCGCCATTGGCAGCGAACAGCAAGTCGTTGATGCCTTGCAACATCCGGCGCTCGCTGGGTTCGAGCAAGGCTTCCGGCGCCCCGCCCGAAGCCGGCGCCACCATGATGCCGTGCCGCCGGTCGGCAATGAACAACCTGCCGTCGCGGTGAACCTTCAAGCCGTTGGGCTCCCCCTCGTAGCGGCAGGCCGGGACGAAGCGTCCCGCAGGATCGACCCGGAAAATCCGGCCATGGGCCAGGTCGGTGCAGAACAGGCTGCCATCCTGGCCAAAGGCAGGGCCCTCGAGGAACGAATGCAGCGGCCCCGCCCCTCGCGCGGCGATCCAGGGCGACGATTCGCCGGCAAGATGCAAGGCTGCGGGGAGCCTCGCGAAAATGCGAGTGGAGATCTCGGGAGGAGCGCCGTACATGGAGTGCCCGTACAAAAAGAACAGCTACCTATAATGACAGCCGACCTCCACGCCCGGGTAACGCTTTTTTGAGATGAGGCCATCTGGGTTCGCGATACCCGAGCCCCCACCAGCCATGGACTTGCGACGCCTGCGCTACTTCGTGACGATTCTGGAAACCGGCAGCTTTTCCCAGGCAGCCGAGAAACTGCACGTCGTGCAAAGCGCGCTGAGCGCGCAGATACAGAAACTCGAGGAATCGCTGGGAACCCGGCTGTTCGTGCGCGACGCGCATGGCGTGCGCCCGACGGCATCCGGACGCAAACTCCACGGCCACGCCCGCCGCATCCTCGACATGGTCGCGGCCGCCGAACGCGACATCAAGCAGGATGCCGCGCATGGCGGGGCGATCGTCCGCATCGGCATACCGAGCAGCATCAGCCGCATGATGGCGGTTCCGCTGCTTCAAGCCGTCGAAACCGTCCATGCGGACATCACGCTGCAGGTCGTCGAAGCGATGACAGACGAGCTGGAGGTCCTGTTGAGCCAGCGCAAGCTGGAGATGGCCATCCTGTTCGCCGTGGGCGACACCGCCAGCGACTACGCTACCGACTTCCTGCGCGACGAACCGCTATACCTGGTTTCGCCCCCCGGCCAGCGGCATGCCGCGCCCCGGCCGGTCCCCTTTGCCGATCTGGCCGGCTTCGATCTCGTCCTGCCGACCTTGCGGCATCGGGTGCGGCAAATGCTGTCGCGCGAAGCCGCCCGGCGCGGCCTGTCGCTCAGGATCAAGCACGAACTGGACTCCATGGCGCAGACCGTACAGTTGATCGCGTCCGGTAACGGCCATTCGGTCATGATCGTCTCATCCTTCATAGACGAGTGGATGGCCGGCCGCGTGCACGCCGCTCCGCTGTCCGACCTGTACACGACAGCCCGGGTCGTCCTGGCAACGGCCCACGGTGCCGCCTCTGCGCCGGTAGACGCGATCCGCGAGTTGATCGTTGCCACCGTGGCGCGGCTCGCGCGGCACGGCACGTGGCCCGACCGGCCCGCGGCCTTGCTGCCGTCGACCGCGCGCCTGGTCAGCGGCCAGTGACCCTGGCCAGTACTTGCCCCGCATCCCGGCCGTCCCCGCCGCGCCAAGCCACGATGTGGTCGGGCCGGATCAGGGCAAGGCGCGCCTCGTACAAGTCGCGCAAGCGATCTTCGTCGTGGCGGACGACGCCCAGGCTCACGCCGCATGCACGCGCCGCCTGGACGAAGGACTGGACCGCATCGTCCGGCGCCCCCAGGTCCAGCAGGGTCCACTCCGGGTGAAAGCTGTCGTACAGCGATCGCCCGTCCGCCAGCCACACATGGGGCGGGCGTCCTCCCGGGCAGGCCGTCGGCTGGTAGGCGTTCGGCATGTCGGCCGGCGGCAGGCTGCCATCGCCCACGATCACCGGAGAGGCGTCGTACCGCCCGCCGAACGTGACGCCCGGGATATTGAATTCCAGGCGCACATGACGATCCAGCTCCACCGCCGCCTCCCGGCGTGCCGCATCTCCGGCAGGGCCATCCTCGTCCAGCTGCGGACGGGCGACGAACAGGCCTATCGAATCGGCGAACTGCCTGGCGTAGCCGGTATTGCGCCGGGCCAGCGGCTGGCGCTCGGCCTCGTAACTGTCGAGCAAGGCCTCCGGTGCCTGGCCTCCTACCACGGCGGCCAGCTTCCATCCCAGATTCACCGCGTCTTCGACGGCGGTGTTATAGCCCAGGCCGCCCGTAGGCGTGAAAAGATGCGCGGCGTCTCCACCCAGGAATACCCGGCCGCGCTGCAGCCGCTCGGCCACCAGGGCATGGCCCGCGGTCCAGAGGCCGACCGACAATACCTCGATGGGAATGTCCTTGCCCAGGGCTTGGGCAAAAATGCGGCGCGCGTCGCTTTCGGTCCAACGCTCGGCATCCTCGTCGTCATGCACCGCAGCGTGGAAGGCGAACTCGCCCTTGCCATCCACCGACGCCATGAACGCCCGGCGGCGGGCGTTGACCGAGACGTACATCCATGCGCGGTCGTGCGGAACGGCCTCGTAGAATCCGGGGGCCCGCAGATAGACGGCGAACATACGCCCGCCCATGAAGTCCCGCCGCACGCCCGTCTGCCCCTCGTAGCCTATGTGCAACCGGGTGCGGACGAGGCTGCGCGGGCCGTCGGCGCCGACCAGGTAACGGGCACGCACCTGCAAGGCCTCGCCGCCCGACACCGGCGCCACCCGCGCGTCTACATGGGTACCCTGGTCCTCGAACTCCAGCAGTTTCCAGCCAAAGCGCACGTCGTTCGTTGGCCATGCCTCGGCATGGCGGCGCAAGCAGGCCTCGACATACTTCTGCGACACGCGGTGCGGCAGTTCGGCAGCACTCCACGAACCGCTCATGCCGCGTATGTCTTCCACCGCCCGCGCAGCGCCGGGCAAGCGCAGGCGCGCCAGCTCGTAGCCGGTGTAGCGGGTGAAGTAGGCGATATCGGTCGGGTAGTCGGCCGGCAGGCCCAGGGCGCGGATTTCCTTGGCGAACCCCAGGCGACGGAAGTGCTCCATCGTGCGCGCCTGGGTCGCATTGGCTTGGGGATTGAATGCCGTGCCCGGCTTCATGTCGACCAGCACACAGCGTACGCGTCGCGGTCCGAGCTCATTGGCCAGCATCAGCCCGCACGGGCCCCCGCCGACGATCAATACGTCGGTATCAAGAATCGGCACGGTATGGTCTCCTCCCCCGCACATGGCATACTGGCAATAATTCAGCAGCCTTATATTCAGGTTACCTAAATAAATGTCGCGAAACAAGCCGCGCGGCCGCAGCGGACGAATGCCCGATTACAGCTGGCGGCAAGCCAACGCCGGCCGCATACTGAGCAACGCGCTGCGGCGCTTCGAGGACCGGGTGCTGGAACTGCTTGCCCAGGCCGGCTACCCGGAAACCCGGCTCACGCACGTCAACCTGACCCGCCACCTCGATCTGGAGGGAACCCGCATGAGCGAGCTGGCCCGGCGTGCGTCGATGACCAACGCCGCCATGACGGAGCTGATCGACCAGTGCGTGCAACTGGGCCTGGTCCAGCGGCAAGCCGATCCGGCCGACCGGCGCGCCCGAGTCGTGTCGTTCACCGACCATGGCCGCGCGTGGCTGGACGCCTTCGGCGTGGCAGTCAGGCAGGCCGAGGAGGAGCTGGTCGCCATCCTCGGGCCCACGCACGCCACGCCGCTGTTGGAAGGACTGGGACGCTACGGCGCGCCGGTCGAGTCCATCGCGGCCTGACGCCGTCCTCGCCCGGTCCGGGCCTCGTTTTGCGCAATTTTTGCGCGCTACCGCAATTTACTCACTCCCCCGCTCTGCCGCAGCGCTATGTTCGGCTCCAGCACACAACGCACCTGGAGGTCCGATGCCCTCATCCATCCCGCTCGAAAAAGATAAGGCCGTCCTGCTGGTCATCGACATGCAGAACGACTTCGTCCGCGAAAACGCACCCATGGAAGTTCCTTCCGCCCGGCAGCGGATCCCCGCCATGGCGGCCCTGGTCGCGCAGGCCCGCAAGGCCCGCGTGCCCGTGATCTACACGCGGCACGTACTGTACGACGAATTCGACGTCTCGCCGCTGGAAACCAAGCAGATCCCGCGCTTGCGGACAGCCGGCATGCGCGCGGGTACGCCGGGGGTCGACATCATCGACGAACTGGCGCCCTTGCCCGGAGAAATCGTCATTTCCAAACATCGCTACGACGCCTTCTACAACACCCGGCTCGATACCGTGATTCGCACCATACGCGGCCCCCATGTGGCCGACAGCGTGATCATTACCGGCACGGTCACCAGCGTCTGTTGCGAGTCCACCGCGCGCAGCGCTTTCATGCGCGATTTGCGGGTCTTCTTCGTCGACGATGCGACAGGCGGATTCGACGACGCTTCGCACCAAGCCACGCTGGCTACCATCGACCGGGTATTCGGCAAGGTCGTGTCGACTCGCCAGGTGCTCGATGTATTGGGAGGAGCCTGAACATGGACAAGGCCGTGGCTCACGACACCTCGTACGAATGGAAGGCCGTCACAATTCTTGCGCTGGGTTTCGGGCTGATGGGGCTCGACCGCTGGCTGCTTGCGCCGATGTTTCCCTTCATGATGAAAGACCTGGACCTGTCCTACCAGGACCTCGGCTTGCTCATCGGCACGCTCGGACTTGCCTGGGGCGTGTTTTCTATCGCCATGGGGCGCGTGTCGGACGGCATAGGCCGGCGCAAGGTACTGATTCCCGCCGCCATCGCGTTCTCTTGCCTGTCAGGACTGTCCGGCCTGGCCACAGGATTGATCAGCTTGCTCATCATCCGCGCCGTCATGGGCGTCGCCGAGGGGTCGTTCTGCCCCACCAGCGTGGCCGCGGCCGGCGAAGCCTCTCATCCCAAGCGTCGCGGCTTGAACCAGGGCTTGCAGCAGAGCGCGTTTCCGCTATTCGGCCTGGGCCTCGCGCCCATCATCGCGACCCAGCTCATGGACGTCCTGCCGTCATGGCATTACGTCTTCTTCCTCTCGGCCGTTCCGGGCTTGATCCTGGCCTGGTTCATGTACAAGGTCATCCGCGAACCGCGTGCCGGCGCGCTGGCCGGGTTGCCCGCCGCGCCAGCGGCATCCTTGTCGTGGCGGGAGCTGCTGCGCCGGCGCAATCTCTTGCTGGCGGTCGGCTCCATGCTGTGCGCCATGACTGGCATCTTCGTCGTTGGCGCCATGGTGCCCAACTACCTCACCGACTATCTGAAGCTCACCCCACAGCAGATGGGGCTGGTGGTGTCCGCGATCGGCGTCGGCGGCTTCTTTGGCGAGTTCGGCGTGCCCGGCATCTCCGATTTCATCGGCAGGAAGGCCGCCGCGTTCATCTCGTTCATCGGCGCGGCGCTCGCACTCTACGGCTTTGCCCAAGTCGGGGCGAGCCCCTGGGCGTTGTTCGGCGTACTGCTGGTGGTGTCCTTTTTCTGCTTCGGCCTGCTTGCGCTGATGACCGGGCCGGTCGCTACCGAAGCAGCCCCTGCCGGCATGGTGGCTTCCGCCATCGGAATGGTCAGCGGACTGGGAGAGATCTTCGGCGGCGGCGTCGCGCCCGTCGTGGCCGGCTACATCGCCCAGCACTATGGCATCCAGTACACCCTCTACCTGGCCTTGGGCGGCGTGGCGGTCGGCGTCGTTATTTCTTTCTTCCTGAAGGAGACCGCGCCCCGCAAGGTGGGCTACCGCCCCCATGCTCAGCCGTCGTAGCGGCCCAGCCGCGCGCGATAGGCGGACGCCGAGCTGCCCAGCGCCTTCTTCAGGGCGCGGCCCATCGCGCCTCCCGACGCGAAACCACAGGCGCTGGCGATGTACGACACCGAATGGTCCGTCGTCGCCAGCAGGTGCCGGGCGCGCTCGACGCGCATGGCCGTCAGGTAGCGGTACGGCGAGACGCCAAGCGCGGACTTGAAACAGCGCAGGAAGTGATAGCGGCTCAAGCCGCACAAGGCTGCCAGTTCCGCCAGCGAGATATCCTCAGCCAGCCGCTCGTCCATATAACGTGTGACGTTCCGGAGCGCCCGCGCACTCAGCTTCGACGCGGACGGCGGCGCCGCGTCGATGCGCCATTTCTTGCTCAGTTCGTTTAGCACCAGCGCGCCGAACGTGTCGGACAGCAGCCGGGACGCGTGCCCCGCGCCCAGATCCTGCGCGAAGGACCCGAGTGCCGCGTAGATCAAGGGACTGACGAAGCCCCGTTGCGCCAAGGACCACAAGCCATCGACCGGATGCGCAACCTCCAGTTCGTCGAACACCTCCACCGCCGCCCGCTGATCGAACGTGACCAGGGACACCCGGGCCGGACCGTCCTTGACCCAGCGAAACGCGGTTCCAGGGGGAATCAGATGCAGCGGGTTGACGAAATTGACGAAGTGGTCGCGATAGCCCCAACCGAGGTCGAACAGCGCGGACTTGAGGTGGTATTCGTGCGAGACGAGCAGCACGATCTGCGGCAGCGGCGGGCAGTGCAGTTCATGTGCCTCGAAGCTGCAATGGATGAGGCCTCCATCCAGCCGTCCACCGAAGTCGAACGATTGGTGCAAGGTATACGCACCGGTATCTACCAACACTTGGCGCAGTTCCTGGGACGCGGGCTGGCGTTGCTTGAGGTCCACGGCACCTCCTGGCGGGAAAAGCAGGATAGCCTCATATACTACCGTCCAGCCGCCGATTTATCCCCAGCTGCTGTGAACAACCCTGGGGAAAGCCTGCGGACAAATACGGCAGCACCAGCAACCACGCGGCTTTCCTGGCGGTGGCGCAAAAATGGGCACCGCCAGGAAACGTCAAGCGTTGGACAGTGTGGCCATCAGGTTGCGCTTGACGATCTTGCCGGCCGAGTTGCGTTCGAAATCGCTCACGAAATGGAAGTACTTGGGCACTTTGTATGGAGCCAGCCGCTCCTTGCACCAGGCAGTGAGCGCCGCCGCATCGCCCGGCTTCCGGCTCAGCACGAAAGCCGCGACCTCCTCGTCGAATTCCTTGGACGGCACGCCCACCACGGCCGCCTCCAGCACATCGGGATGGGTCATGAGTATGGACTCGATCTCGAGCGGATAAATGTTCACCCCTCCGCGGATGATCATGTCCTTGGCCCGGCCGCAGAGAAACAGATATCCCTCCTCATTCACGTAGCCGAGGTCGCCGGGATAGAAGAAGCCGGCGCGAAACGCTTCCTTGCTCGCTTCGTCGTCGCGGTAGAAACCTTCGGCGACGGTAGCCCCGTGATAACGGATGCGGCCCACTTCTCCCGGCGGCAACGGCCTGTCTTGCTCGTCCACGATCTGCAGATCCACGCCGAACACCGGCCGCCCCACCGAGGCCGGATAGGCGGCCTGCTCTTGCGCCGACAGGACCGTCACGCCCCCGCCTTCGGTGGAGCTGTAGTATTCGATGAAGTTAGGACAGACCTCGGACCGGATCCGGCCCCGTTCTTCGGCCGTCAACGGCGATCCCGACGCGATCAGGGTGCGAAGCCGGCGAAATGGCGCCATGCCGGCAGGCTCGGCTTGCAATATCCGGCGCAGCAGCGTCGGCACCAGGAAGGTAATGGTCGCACCGGTACGGGTGATCTCGCTTGCCAGCTCTTCGACCTTGTACGGCGGCGCGCACAGCACGACGGTGGCGCCAACGTACAGGGACGACACCGAAAACGCCCGCCCTCCTCCGAAATACAGGGGCGTGGCATTGATGTAGACCTCGCGGCTGCCGAACCCCAGATCAGCATAGTGCGTGAAAAACCGGTGCATGAACTGCGCATGCGACAACAGCGGGCCCTTGGGCCGTCCCGTCGTGCCGGATGACAGCGACAGGCAGAAGCCCCGGTCCCCCCGCGGGAACTCCTCCCGTACCGCTACCGTGCGGGCCTGCTCCAGCCAGGCGGCATCGGCGGCGACGCAAAGCGCGCCGGCGAATACATCGCCAGGTTCGACGATGATTCGCCGGGCGCCGAAATGCGCCGCCACGCGCTGCTTCTCTTCAGCCTGCCAGCGGCAATCGACCGGCAACACCACCGCGCCGGCCCGTGCCACCGCATACAGCATGAGCAGGTGTTCCGGGGTGTCCTTGAGCGCCACGCCGACGACCTCGCCCGGCTGCACGCCCAGGTCCATCAGCAGAGAGGCCCGTTGCCGCACCAGCAGGTCGAGTTGCCGGTAGGTAATGACGGTATCGCGATGGATGATTGCCGGTTTGGTCGGCCGCTGCCGGGCATGCAGCGCCAGTTGATCGGCAATGTTGGGGCCGTGCCTCGCCATGTTATCGCCTCCGCTCATTGGGCCAGCCCGTAGACTCGCAGCACGTTGCCGCGCAGCAACTTCTCCTTGGCGCCGGGACGCAGCCCCAGCGCCTCGATTTCGTCGCGCGCACGCTGGAAGTCCAGGATGGGGAAGTCGGTACCGAAAATGACCTTGTCCTGCCCATAGCTGTTGATGTATTTGACGAAGGATTCCGGCCAGTACTTGGGGCTGTGGGCATCGGTACCGATATAGACGTTGGGATGCTTCCACGCCATAGCGATCATTTCATCGGTCCAGGGAATGCCGACGTGGATGCCGATGACTTTCAGCTCGGGAAAATCGCAGGCCACCGCATCCAGGCAGATCGGCCGCCCTACGCTGCGCAGCCGATGCGAAGGATCGTAGATCATCGATTGGCCGACCTGCAGTTGCACGGGCACATCGAGCTCGACGCACTTGGCGTAGAACGGATACCACTTGGCATGGTCCGGAGCCAGCTCGAACCAGTGCGGATAAAAATGCGCGCCGATGAAACCGTATTCGCGCACGGCTTTCTCCAGCGCCCGGACCCCGTTCATTCCTTCGGTGGGATCCAGTCCGGCCAGACCGTAGAACCGGTCGGGATAGCGGTTGACCGCCTCGGCTACGGCCTCATAGGGCACGTGATAGCTGGCGCGATGCTGGTAGGGTCCCACCTTGGCGGCGATCAGGAAGGCTTTCTGCACGCCGGCTGCGTCCATGCGGCGCAGCATTTCCTCGTGCGACAGCCCTTGCATGATGCCGGTATCGACGTTCATCTTGCCACTGTAGAACGCGTCGCGCGGCGGGCGCTGCGCCAGCAGCTCGGGCGTCCATATGTTGACCACGGCGTCGATGGCCGGGATATCGTAGCGTTTGTCGTTCATCGCTCTCTCGATAAAAACGCGCGCTCCGCCGCATTGGCGACGCGCATGCTAGGGCGTGAGATGGGCGTTGGCCACTGCCCGTTTCCAGGCCGCGAGGTCCTGCTCGACCTTCTTGCCGAACTCCTCAGGTCCCGTGGCATGGGGGTCGAGGCCGCTGGCAAGCAGGCGGTCCTTGATGTCGGGCAGCGCCATGGTTTCCTTCAACGCGGCGGACAAGGTCTCTACGATCTCTTTGGGCGTGCCGGCCGGAGCCATCAATCCATACCAGACGTTGAAGTCGAAACCAGGCACGGTTTCAGCGACCGCGGGCACATCGGGCAAGACCGATGAACGGGACTCCGTGCTCACCGCGATGGCCTTGAGCTTGCCGGCGCGGATCAGCTCCAGGGCGCCGCCCAGATTGACGAAGGCCGACTGGATCTGGCCCGACATGATGTCGACCTGGATCTGCGACGATCCACGGTAAGGCGCGTGGACCATCTCGATATTGGCCATCTTGGCCAGCGTGGCACCCGCCACGTGCGTGCTGCTGCCGATGCCCACCGAGCCGTAAGTGATCTTGCCGGGATTCTTCTTGGCGTAATCGATGAACTGCTGCATGGTATTGGCCGGGAATGACGGCGCCACGACCAGGACCGTCGAACCTGAGACGATCTGCCCGATGGGCTGGAAGTCCTTGATGGAGTCGTAGTTCGGCTTGTCGGGCAGCCACGGGCTGATGGCGATAGGGCCGACGTTGGCGAACAGCAGCGTATAGCCGTCGTTACGGGCTCGCGCCACATAGCTGGTTCCTATGCTGCCATTGGCGCCGCTGCGATTCTCCAGCACGAACGGCTGCCCGAAGCGCTGGGAGAATTTCTCGAGCAGCGGCCGGATGATGGCATCGGACGGACCGCCCGGCGCCCAGGTATTGACCACCATCACCGGGCGCGACGGATAGTCTGCCGCGCGGGCAGGTCCCGCGCATGCCGCCAGGGCGGCACACAACATTGGCAGTACTCCACGAACTTTGATGCCGGATTTCATTTCGGGTACCTCATCGTCAACAGGCCGTGATAATGACAATCCACGCGGGCGGCCCCGGCCCCGCATCAGTCTGGTCGCAGGATCAGATTGCCGTATTCATCGGTGGCGGCGGTGAACCCCGGCTCGAGCCATACGGTCGTGTCCGGCTGTTCGAACACTGCCGGCCCACGGATGGTCGAGCCGACCGGCAGCTCCAGCCGCGCATAGCGAGGCACATCCATCCAGCGTCCGTCGACATATACGGCCTGGACGCCGACGGGGACCGCAGCCCCGCCGGCGGACGGCGCCAGCAGCCTGAGGTCGAACTTGGGACGCACGCCCACCAGGGCATAGCGCAAGTTCATGATCCGGATGGGAATGCCGGGCAGGAGCCGCCCGAACTCTGCACGGTAAGCGGTCTCGAAGGCCGCCTTCACGGCATCGGCATCGAGGCGTGCGCGCGCAACCGGGACCATGACGGTATGCGTCTGTCCCTGGTAGAGCATGTCGAGGAACAGCTCCTCGCGTATCGAGGCGATGGCCACGCCCGAAGAAGCCAGATGCGCTTCGCAACGACGGTGAAAATCCTCCGCGATGTCCTGCAGGCGGCCGAAATCCGCTTCCTGCAGCGGCTGGTTGACGGTACGGACGGCATCATGCCGCAAGTCGGCCATGACGCAGCCCAACGCCGAGGTAACGCCGGGATAGCGGGGCACGATGCCGGTCGCGACACCGGTCTCGCGCATCATGGCGCACACGTGCAGGCCGCCGCCCCCGCCGAAAGGCATATAGGCAAAGGCACGCGGGTCGTGTCCCTTCTCGATGGAGACCAGGCGCAGGGCCCCGGCCATCTTGGCGTTGGCCACGGTCAGGATGGCTTCCGCCGCTGCCAGGACGTCCAGTCCCAACGGCTCAGCGACATGGGTGCGGATCGCTGTCCGCGCCAGGGCCACGTCGAGGCTGCCCAGCAACCCTCCCCCCAGCGGCCGCTGCGCCGCGATGCGCCCCAGCAGCACGTTGGCATCGGTCACGGTGGGATAGGAGTTGCCGCGGCCATAGCAAGCCGGTCCCGGACGGCTGCCCGCCGACTCGGGGCCGACTTGCAGCATCCCGCTGGCGTCCACCGACGCAATCGAGCCGCCGCCGGCGCCTATGGTCTCGATCTGTATCATCGGCGCGCGCACGACCATACCGAAGGCAATGCTGGTCTGTTCCGCAAGCGCAACCCGGCCGCCCGCCACCAGCGATACGTCGAACGAGGTCCCGCCTATGTCGCCGGTGATCACGTCGGAGTAGCCGGCGGCCTGGGCAATTGCGGCGCAGGCGATCACGCCGGCGGCGGGCCCCGACAACGCGGTGCGCACAGGCAGCTCGCAAGCTGTCTGGCGCGACATCACGCCGCCATTGCTCTGCACGATCATCAACTGGCCGTCGAAGCCGCGTTCCCGCAAGTCCCCTTCCAGCCGGTGCAAGTAGCCGCCTACGACAGGCTGCAGCGCCGCGTTGAGACTGGCCGTGGAAACACGCTCGAACTCGCGTATCTCGGGCAGGACTTCGACCGATGCCGTCACGCAGGCGTTGGGCCAGGCTTGCCGGACCCGCGCCACCGCGGCGGCTTCGTTGGCGGGATTGGCATAGCTGTTGATGAAAAAGACGCACACGGCCTCGCACCCTTCGTCCAGCAGCGCCCGGACACACGCGTCGACCTGATCGAGCGCCACTTCCGTATGCAGCGTGCCGTCCGCCAGGACGCGTTCGTCGACTTCCTTGCGCAAATTGCGCGGGATGGGCGGCAGGTACTCGCCGCGCAGCCCCCAGGTTTGCGGCCGGTCTCGGCGCCGCATCTCGAGCACGTCCGCGAAGCCGCGCGTGGTGATCAGCCCCGTCCTGGCGGCCTTGCGTTCGAGCAGCGCATTGGTGCCCACGGTGGTGCCATGGATGATGGTGCCGATGCGATCAGCGCTGCCGGCCTCCCCGCTCCCGGCGCGGCCGATGCCGTTCATGAAACCGACCGCCTCTTCGCCCCGGGTGGAAGGCACCTTGACGATGGACACGGCGTGATCCGCCTCGTCCAGGATGAACAAGTCGGTGAACGTGCCGCCCACGTCCACGCCGACAACCCGCTTGCCTGCGCTCACCGTCCCTCCTCCGTGACATACCCCATGGCCAGGTCGTGGGCGCGCGCTTCGGCGCGCCGCCGGGACGGATCGCCGTAGCCGCCGCCCCCGGGGGTTTCCAACCGGACTTTGTCGCCGCGCGAGAGCGTAATGCCCAGCATCTTCGAGACCATGGGCGGCGTATGCCAACGGCCGTCCACGCAATAGCTGAAACGGTTCAAGGCGCCTTCGCCGCCGCCGGCAATACCCTTGGGCGGCGACTTGCCTCGTTCGCCGAAGATGAAAGCTTGCGCGTTCTGCTCGAGCAGTTCGATTTCGTAGACGGCACCCAGGCCGCCGCGATGGGTGCCGGGTCCGCCCGAATCCGGCCGCAACGCCCATTGCGTGAAGCGGACCGGATAGGCCGCCTCGAGGATTTCCAGCGGCGGGATGGTGGCCGTGGAAATCGGCGCGTTGCCGTGGCTCAACCCGTCGCCGCCGGCATGGCCGCCGTGACCGCCGCCGAAGAAGCTGAACATGACCCAGCGCTGTCCGCGGCGCCGGTCGTCGCTGCGCAGCCCTGCGATAGAGAGCGCATTGATGGTGCCGTAGGCCTGGGCCACCGCACGCGAAGGATCGGCCAGCGCGGTCGCACTGAACACGACGTCGATCATCCGCAGGATGGTCTCGGTATAACCGCCAACGGGGCGCGGCCGCTGCGCAGTGATGAGCAGTCCATCCGGCATCACGAACTCCACCGCATCGAGCACGCCGGCGTTGGCCGGCACATCGGGGAACAAGTGCTTGAGCGCGACATAGCAGGCAGCCACCGCCGTCGCGCGCGATATGTTGACCGCCCCGGCGCACTGGCCCGAGGTACGCGAAAAATCCAGTACCAGCCGCTCCCCGTCCACCGTCATGTCAAGCGCTATGCGCAGCATCTCGTCGCGGATGCCATCGTTGTCCAGGAAGTCCTCGAACGAATACCGGCCATCGGGCAGCGACGCGATATGCGCCCGCATCAGCTTACGGGCCCGTTCGCGCAACGCTTGCATGGCGCCCAGGACGCGCTCTTCGCCGTATGCGTCGAACAGCTCGTGCAAGCGGCGCTCGCCCAGTTCCAGCGCGGCCAGCTGGCCGTTCAGGTCGCCCCACAAGCTATCGGGCATACGGGTATTGGCACGCAGAATGGCCAGCACGTCGGCATTCAGCTCCCCCTCACGCACCATGCGGACCGGCGGTATCTGCACGGCCTCCTGCCAGCACTCGGTCGCGGCCGGGTTGTAGTTGCCGGGCACGTTGCCGCCCACGTCGTGCCAGTGCGCCGCCGAAGCGAGGAAGCACACTGGACGGCCATCACGGAAGAACGGCTTGACGAGCTTGAAATCGTTGGCGTGCGTACCGCCTTCATAAGGATCGTTGAAGAGCCATACGTCGCCCTCCTGCATGCCACCCAGTGGCTGAGCCGCAGCCATCGCAGCCCGCACGGCGAAGGCCATTGCGCCGACGAACACCGGCAGTCCCGATTTTCCCTGCACGAGAGTGTCGCCGGTCACGCCGTCGTAGAGCCCATGGCAGGCATCGTGGGCTTCGGCGATGATAGGATTGAACGCGCTGCGGTAAAGCGTGGCGTCCATCTCATCGGCGATCTGTTCCAAGCGTCCTTTCAAAACGGCCAGGGTGACTGGATCGAGCTTGGCTTCAGACATGCGCTGCCTCATGCATTCAGGATTCCCCACAAACTGTATGGATGATCTATTGTTCTGTCAATAGAACAATTAGATGGGCTGGTCATCGAGCTCGCCATGCATCGGCATGCAGCCTAGTTGCTCAGTCCCGGTACCGCTCGTACTTCACGCCATAGCGCTTCGGCCTCGGCGGCTTCCAGCGCAGCTTGCGCCAGGCCGAGGAATTTGCGTTTGACCCCTTCCCTGCCCAAGGGAGGCACATTGGTTCCCAATGGCGAGTAAGGTCCATGTTCCGATGGCGTGCCATACTCCATCATGCACAAGCCGGTGCGGCGTTGCCCGCCGGACAGCGTAAGCTCGACCCTGGCGGGGAGGAAACGGGGGTACAGCGCGCTATAGCCCTCATCGACATGAAGATGGATCTTGTCGTAGAGCGCGCAAACCGCCGGGTCGATGGCCGGGGCGCGGACATTGGACAAGTCGTAGCGTCCGTGGCGAAGCGCGCTGGCCACGGCCCAGACCACGCTCATCAGCCGGTCGTACAGCTCATGCCGCGCGTTGGGCGCCTTGCCGAAGCGCAACGCCACCGGATAGGTATGAAGGTCGACGCGGACGATATCCTCGGCGGCCAACGGTCCCTCGCGCCAAATGGCTTCGATGGCGTCGATGGCCGGCTGGGCGTGGCGGCATGCCGGTATGGCCTTGAAGTAGACGCCGTCGAGCATCTCCCCTCGCCAAGTCTCGGGTGCGCAATCGAAACCGCGGCTATGCAGCACTGCCAGCACTCCGGGATCGTCGCCATCGTCGAAAATGCGGTCGCCGGCGCACAGCCCCGCCTGCGCCATGCGCACGGCTTCGAGCGCACAGCGGGCGGCCAAGCCTCCATGCAAGGGCACGGCCGAACCGTGTCCGGTCAGCCCGCGCAAGGCGGCCGCGGGAAACGAGAACGCCGCGTTGCTCAACGCCCGGACCAGCGTCGCTTCGTCCAACTCGAGCAAGCGGCCCAGCGCCGCCGCGGCGCCGATGGCGCCGGTGCAGGAAGTCGGTGCCAGCCCGGCCAGGGTCAAGGCAGGGTGCGCGCTGGCTGCCAGCCGATTGGCCACTTCATAGCCGACGGCGATCGCCGTGTGGACGGCTTCCATCGACTGTCCTTCGCGCATGCACCAGACCGCGGGAATGATGCTGTTGCTGGGATGGTTGCCGCCGTTGCCGAAACCATCGTGCAGCTGCAGCAGCGAGCCCAGTGCGCCCATCGCAATGGCCGCCGATTCCGCGCTCAGTCCGGCCGGGGCTCCCGGGATCCTTACCGGGCCGGGCTGAGCCAGCACGAAGGCCGTCGAGGCCTCGGGCAGCACCGACCCTGCCAGCACGCAGCCTAGAAAGTCGGCCAGGATCAGCGACACTTTTTCCTGCCTGGCTGGCGAGAGATCGTCCCGCCGCAAGCCTAGGGCGAAGGACGCAAGACGCCTCGCAATGGAAGGATGGGATCCGTGGTCTGCCGGCATCGCGCTTTCCTTACTTCAAAAGCGCCCGCGCAATCAGCATGCGCTGGATTTCGGAAGCGCCCTCGCCTATGCGATAGTGGCGCACATCGCGATAAAAGCGTTCGACCGGCACGCCGCGGATCAACCCCGAACCGCCAAGAATCTGCACCGCACGATCGGCGACCCGACCGACCATTTCGGAACAGAAAAGCTTGACCATGCTCGGGGCCGTACCGGCGTCTTCGCCGGCGTCGATACGCCGCATGGTGTCGTAGGCCAGGGACCTGGCCAATGCCAGCTCGGTGGCCGAATCGGCCAGCATCCATTGGATAGCCTGGCGCTGCGCCAGCGGCTGGCCGAACGTCACGCGCGTCTTCGCGTATTCGATGGCCTCCTCCAGCAGGCGGTCGGCAGTCCCTATGCATGCTGCCGAGACCCCCATGCGGCCGCTGGCCAGCGACTCCATCGCGATCCCGAACCCGCCGCCGACCTGTCCCAGCACGGCCTCGTCGGGAACCCGGCAACCCTCGAACCGGATCTCGGCCAATTCAATGGGATCCGAGCCGATGGTTTTGTCGATGCGGTCGATATGCATGCCGGGCGTTCCGCGGTCGACCAGGAAGGCCGTGATGCCGCCGCGCGCGCGCTTGGACGGGTCGGTCACGGCGAGCACCATGAGGACCTGTGCGCGATGGGCCGCGCTGATGAACTGCTTCACGCCCTGGATCATCCAGCCGCCCGCCACCTTCTGCGCCGTGGTTCGCAGGGCGGCCGCATCGGATCCGGCGTCCGGCTCGGTCAGCGCGAAGCTGGCCAGCCATTCGCCCTTGGCCAGCTTGGCCACGTATTTTTCCCGCTGCGCCGGAGTGCCATGCCGGGCGATGGCAATCGGGGTCAGGCCGCTGGTGCAATCCAGCATGACGGTGAAGATCCGGTGCGAGCGCGCCACCTCTTCCATGACCAGGCAATACGTCGACAGGTCGAAGCCTCCGCCGCCCTGTTCGGCCGGCAGCCGCATGCCCAGGTAGCCCTGCCCCCGCATCTGGTCCAACGCGGCTGGCGGTACGACGCCTTCGCGATCGATCTGGCGGGCGAGCGGCTCCAGGCGTTCCGTGACAAAGCGGCGGATGGCCGGCCGCATTTCGGCCAATTCGGGCGTGCAGTCTTGCTTCATGGGCTTTATCAATTCATTATATGAATATACAATTCGTTTTATGAATTTATTCTGCGCGTCGCCCGCGCGCGGTGTCAAGGGCGTTCCATGAAAGAAGAAGATCCACTGTTCGTCACGGCCTTGGCGCGCGGCCTGCAAGTGCTGCGCTGCTTTACCCCTGGCCGTCCGGAACTGGGCACGACCGAGATCGCCAAGCTCACCGGCCTGCCGCAGCCGACGGCCTGGCGGCTGTGCAAGACACTGGTTAGGCTCGGCTACCTGGTTCCCACCGCCAACGACAAGCTGCGTATCGGCGCCGCGGCCTTGTTGCTCGGCTATTCCGTCGTGGCGCAAACCGACATCAACCAGTACGCGGCGCCGCTGATGAAAGCAGTAGCGGATGAACTGGGAACCACGGTGCTGCTGGGCGAACGCCACGAGTCGAAAATGGTGGTCATCCAACGCAGCGAACCCGCGACCGCGCGGCGGGTGATGCTGCATATCGGGTCCACCGTTGGCCTGACCGATTCCTCGCTTGGCCTGGCCTACCTGGCGGCCCTCGACGCCGGGGAGCGCCAACAGGTCATCGGCACGCTGCAAACCCGCGGCGAATGGGACCCGGCACGCGACCCGGGCCGGCTGGAAGCCGCCCTGGCCGACTATGCGAGCCACGGCGCGGTCTTCATGCGCTATCCGCAAGAAAACTTCAACGCCATCGGGGTACCGGTGCAGCCGGCCGATCGCAACCGCACGCTGGTACTGACCTGCGGGGCCTCCAGCGCGCTGTTCACCGACGACTACCTGGTATCCACCGTCGCTCCGGCGCTGAACCGGCTGGCGGCCGATATCGCGCCCCTGCTGATGGCCCGCAAGTAGCGCGGCCGCCCCTCCCCGTCCATCCGCCGGTTTCCGGATTCGGACATCCGGCCGACCTGCTTTGCCGAATTCGGATTGTCCCGGCTCCGGCGCGCCCTCCACAATGTCACCAAGTGTCACCAACCGGCCCGGGACACCTGGTCCTGGCGCGCCATCTCCAATCCATACAGGGAGCCACTATGCGCAAATCACCGCTCGCCCTTTCCATTGCCGCGCTCGCTTTCGGCTTTGCCGGCATGGCGCATGCCGCCGACCCGATCAAGGTCGGCATCGCTCTCGACCTGTCGGGGCCCTTCGCAACAGCCGGGGCGGAAGCGCGCGATGGTTTCGATCTTGCCATCGAAAAGCTGGGCGGCAAACTGGGCGGGCAGCCGGCCCAGTTCCTCAAGAACGACTTCGCCGGCAGCCCGGACCAGGTCATCCAGCTGGTCAAGCGCTACGTCGACCGCGACAAGATCGACTTTTTCACCGGCCCCATCGCCTCCAACTCCGCCCTGGCGGCCGGCCCTGTGCTGTTCGCCGCCAAGGTGCCCTTCCTGTCCAGCAACCCCGGGCCGAGCCAATATGCCGGCAAGCAATGCAATCCGTACTTCTTCGGCCTGTACCAGAACGACACCTACGATGAGACGGCCGGCATCCTGGCAAACACCAAGGGCTACAAGAAAGTCGTGATCATTGCGCCCAACTATCCTGCGGGCAAAGACCACCTGGGCGGCTTCAAGCGCTTCTACAAAGGCGAGATCCAGAACGAGGTCTACACCAAGGTCGGGCAGATCGACTATGCCGCCGAAATCGCCCAGATCCGGTCCTCCAATCCCGACGCGGTCTACATCTTCCTTCCCGGCGGCATGGGGATCAATTTCATCAAGCAGTATGTGGCGGGCGGGCTGAAAGACACGCCGCTGCTGATCTCGGGCTCAGGCGCCGATGAAGACGTGATTCGCGCCGTAGGCGAAAGCATGCTTGGTACGACCAACACCGCCCATTGGGCCCATGACCTGAAAGTGCCGGCCAACGTCGAGTTCGTTGCCGCGTACAAGAAGAAATATGGGCACTTCCCGTCGGTCTATGCGGCCCAGGCCTATGACACCATCATGGCCATGGACGCCGCCGTGCGCGACGTCGGCGGCAACCTCAAGGACAAGGCGGCGCTGCTCAAGGCGCTCAAGGCCGCCAACTTCGAGACGCTGCGTGGACGCGTCAACTACGGTCCCAACAACTTCCCGGTGCAGGCGTTCTACCAGCGCACCATCGTCAAGCTGCCGGACGGAACCATCACCAACAAGCTCGACGGCATGGTGGTGGAAAAGCACCAGGATGCCCACGTGCAGGACTGCAAGATGGCGTCCTGATAGCGAACGGGCCAGGCAGCCCCGCCGCCCGGCCCACCGACTCAGCTATGGCCCGCAGCGCCGGTACGCCGCTGCGGCCGAACGGCTCAGTCCAGCCGTTCTATGACTTCCGCCGATTCGTAGACATCGCCAAAGTTCTGGATGAAGGTCTCCAGTGCGGCCCGGTGCTCTTCATCGGACAGCGCGGCGAGGCAATCCGGCACCATGACCGGAAAGAAGTCGAGCATCATGGCGTCGCGGCCGGTCGACTCGCAGCAGATATTGGTCTTGGTCCCGGCAATCAGCAGCGTCGTGATACCGGCGCTCCGCAGCACCCGCTCCAGCCCGGAAGACCCATGCGCCAGCGCACTGTACCGGTTCTTGCTCACGTGCACGTCGCCCTCCTCGACCTGCAGCTCGTGCCAGAGCGACTCGCGCGGCGGACGCGGCGCGTTCGCATCGATCGTGCGGGCGCGCACATCGGCCGCGACGAAATGGTCGTAGAACGATGACCAGTCCGACCCGTCGCCCACCTTCTGGTTGGCATGCGTGACCCAGATGACCAGGCCTCCCTTGGCGCGCACGGCGGCCGCCAGCCGATTGATGTTGCCGACGATGGAACGGGACTCCGGCACCTCGGCAGGGCTGCCCGGCGCCACGAAGGTGGGCTGCATGTCGATGACCACGAAGGCGGTCTTGCGGGCCGGCAGCCGGTCGTGCAGATGATAGCGGCCGCGGCGGGCGACGACCCGGTCGACGATGTGCTGCCGGATGGAAAAGGGATGCATGTTTCAAACTCCGAGGTAACGGGCCCACAGGCCGCGGTCGCCGTCGAGCTCCGCGGACGAGCCCTGCCAGACGACCTGGCCGCGTTCGAGAATAAAGTGATGGTCGGCCAATTCAATCAGCTTTTCGACGTACTTGTCCACGACCAGAATGGTCTGGCCAGCCGCCTTGAGCAGGTTCAGGCACCGCCAGATCTCGTCGCGGATCACCGGCGCCAGGCCCTCGGTCGCTTCGTCCAGGATGAGCAGGCGGGGGTTGGTCGATAGCGCCCGCCCGATCGCAAGCATTTGCTGCTCGCCGCCGGACAGTTGGTTGCCCATGTTCTGCGCACGCTCGGCCAGGCGTGGAAAGAGTTCGTAGATCCGGTTCAGCGTCCAAGCATCGGACTGGCCGTTGCGATTGTCGGCAAAGGCGACCAGGTGCTCGCGCACGGTCAGATTGGGAAAACACTGGCGGCCTTCGGGCACGATGGCCATGCCCATCCGGGCAATGGCGTCGGCGCGCAGCTTGGCCGTGGATTGGCCGGCAAAGCGGATGTCGCCGTTGCGCAGGCCCAGTGCCCCGATCAGCGTCTTGATCGTGGTGCTCTTGCCCATGCCGTTGCGGCCCATCAGGGTGACGATCTGGCCGGGTTCGATGTCGAGGTCTATGCCGAACAGGACCTGGCTGGCGCCGTAGCCGGCCTGCAGGCCGCGCGCGGAAAGCAGCGGTTCGCGCTTCATGCGTGCACCTCCGTACCGAGATAAACGCTTTGCACCTCGGCATTGCCCTTGATGTCGGCGGCGGTGCCGGACGTGAGCACCCGGCCATAGACCAGCACGGAAATGCGATCGGCAAGTTGGAAAACAGCGTTCATGTCGTGTTCGATAAGCAGGATGGCCATGTCCGTGCGCAGCAGCTGGATGAGCTCGACCATGCGGGCCGAATCTTCTGGCCCCATGCCGGCCATGGGTTCGTCCAGCAGCAGCAGCTTGGGATCGGCCGCCAGGGCCAGTGCCACGTCGAGCTTGCGCTGGGCACCGTGCGGCAGTGCGCCGGCGATGCGGTCGTATTCCTTATCCAGCCCCACTCTTACGGCCAGCTCATGGGCGCGGTCCTGCAGCGCCGCTTCGGCATTGCGCGGCGCCATGAAGCGGAAACTGGAACCGCTATGGGCCTGCGCGGCCAGCAGCAGATTGTCGCGCACGGTGGCGCCGGGGAAAATGCTGGTGACCTGGAAGCAGCGCGACAAGCCCTTGCGTACGCGCTGATAGGACGGCAGCGGCGTCAAGTCCACGCCGTCCAGCTCCACGGTCCCCTCGTCAGGCGGAAGCAGTCCCGAAATCAGGTTCACCAGTGTCGACTTGCCGGCGCCGTTGGGACCGATCAAGGCATGCACCTCCCCGGCCTCCACTTCGATGCTGACGTGGTCGGTAGCGGTCAGGCCGCCAAAACGCTTGACCAGGCGGCGGGCGGCGAACAGGCTCATGCCTCCTCCTTGCGACGGCCATCGAAAATCGTAGCCAGGCCGCGCGGCTTCCAGAACACGGCCAGGATCAGCAACAGGCCCAGCGGCCAGTGCCAGAAATCGGTGTAGTTGCGCAGGGTTTCTTCCAGGATCAGCCATACGGCCGTGCCTACGACCGCTCCCCAGCGATGGCCGACACCGCCCAGCACCAGGATGACCATGACGGTCGCCGATTGCGTCCAGTGGATCATCGAGGGGCTCACGAAACTGTTGTGGGTGGCCAGGAGCGCGCCCGAGAGGCCCGCCACCGCGCCCGCGATGACGAAGGCAGCCAGGCGGATCCTGTAGACCGGATAGCCCATGGCCAGCATGCGGGTTTCATTGTCCCGGCACCCGATCAGCGCCTTGCCGAAGCGGGAATGGGAGATGCGTGCCAGTACCGCCAGCACCGCCACGGTCAATGCCAGCACCACCCAGTACAAGGTCGCTTCATCGTTGCTGTCCAGGCCCAGCCCCAGCTCCGGACGCATGGGAATCGAGTAGCCGTCATCGCCGCCATAGGCGCTGAGCGACACCGTGACGTAGTAGATCATTTGCGCAAATGCCAGCGTGATCATGATGAAGTACGTCCCGCGCGTGCGCAGCGAAATTGCGCCGACGATCAGCGAGGCAATCGCCGCGCCCAGCGTTGCAACTCCCCACAGGACCCAGGCCGACTCGACCCCGGCGTCGGTCAGCACCACCAGCGTGTAGGCACCCACGCCGACGAAACCGGCCTGCCCCAATGCGACCAGGCCGCCATATCCCAGTACGAAGTTGAGCGACGCGACCGACAGGACGATGATGAAGAGACGGCGCATGAAGCTGACGTAGTACTCCGAGCCAAGCACCGGGCTCAGGAAGGGAAAGGCGGCGAGCGCCGCCAGCAGCACCCATGGCGCCCACCGTCCCAGCGGGCTGCCGGCGCTCGCGGCACCGGGTAGCGCCGCGGGTTTCACGATAGCTTGCAGATTCATGGATTCAGCCTCGGGCCGGGAACAGCCCGGCCGGTTTGAATACCAGCACCGATGCCATCAAGGCATAGATGGCAATGCTGGTCAGGGTCGCGCCCAGGTCCGTGGCCACGGCCGCGGGCAGCATCGCCTTGAGCGCGGTCGGAAGGTAGGCCTTGCCGTAGGTTTCCACCATGCCGACCATCAGGCTGGCAATGAAGACCCCACGGATGGAACCGACGCCGCCGATAACGATGACGACCATGGCCGGGATCATGATGCTCTCGCCCATGCCGACCTCCACGGCGGCGATGGGCCCCATCAACGCCCCTGCCAGCGCCGCCAATGCGGCGCCAAGCAGGAAAATCCACGTGAAGACCCGGCTGACATTGATGCCCATGAATTCGGCCATGCGCCGGTTGGAGGCACCGGCCCGCACCAGCATCCCGACGCGGGTGTGATTGACCAGCACATAAAGGCCCGCCGCCACCGCAAGGCCGGCCAGCAGCAGCACCAGGCGATAGGACGGGTACGGGAGACCGTCGATCAGCTCGATCGGCGCCGCCAGGGCCGCCGGCGTCGGCGCCATGAGCGGCGCCACGCCCCAGATCGCGCGCACCGCGTCGTCGGCGATCAGGATGACACCGAACGTGGCAATGACGTGCGTCAGATGGTCCTTGCCGTACAGTTTCTTGAACAGCACGATTTCCAGCAGGCAGGCGAACAACAGCGTAGCGACGATCCCTGCCAGCACGGCGGCGAGAAACGAGCCGCTGTGCGTATGGACGGTGGCGGCGACGTAGCCGCCCACCATGTACATGGACCCGTGCGCAAGGTTCAGGGTATCCATGATGCCGAAGACCAACGTCAGCCCGGCTGCGATCAGGAACAGCATGAGACCGTAGCCCATGCCGTTCATGGTTTGTTCAATGAAATAAATCATGGGAAGGAACTCCATCGCCGGGAGGCATGCCCCCGGACGCCATCAGATGGCCTTGCATTGACCATGGAACGAGTCCTGGTACTTTTCGAGCAGGACGCCCTCCGTCTTGTTCGTGAGCTTGCCGCTCTCGTCGCGAACGACCTGCCGGGTATAGAAGTTCATGATGGGGTGGTTGTTGCCGTTGTACGAGAAGTCGCCCCGTACCGACTCGAACTTGGCCGTGCGCAAGGCCTTGGCCACCGCCGCACGGTCGCCCAGCTTGCCGTTCAAGGCCCGCACCGCAGCGTCGATGTTCATCACCACATCGTAGGCATGAGCCGCGTACAGCGTGGGACTGCGGCCGTAGGCCTTGCGAAACTCTTGCACGAATTTCTTATTGGCCGGATTGTCCAGGTCATAAGCGTACGGGGCGGAGTTGTAGAGCCCCAGCATGGGTTCGCCCACCGCGGCAATCATGTCTTCGTCGGCCGATACGCCAGCCGTGACCATCTTGATGTCGCCGGCCAGGCCCGCAGCGACGAACTGCTTGATGAAGTTGATCCCCATCGCTCCCGGAAGCAGGAAATACACACCTTGGGGCTTGGCCGCGCGCAATTGCGCAATTTCGGCCGAATAGTCGATCTGCCCGACCTTGGTGTAGATTTCGGCCACGATCTCGCCCTCGTAGCGGCGCTTGAAACCCGTCAAGGCATCCTTGCCGGCCGGGTAGTTCGGCGCGATCGCCACGACTTTCTTGAAACCCCGCTGGTTGGCCAGCACGCCGCCGGGTTCGTGCATCATCTGGTTCTCGTACGAGGTGCCGAGATAGAACGGCGAGCACTTCTCCCCTGCCAGCAGGCTGGGGCCGGCATTATTCGACAGGTAAGGCACCTTGGCGGCGATCAGCGTCGGCGCGACGGCCAGTGCCACATTCGAACCGATGGGGCCGGTGAAGAAGTCGATCTTGTCGCGTTGTATCCACCGATTGGCGAGCTGGCGCGCCTGGTCAGGGTTGCCGGCCATGTCGGTCTGCCGGAACTCGGCAGGAAAACCGCCCAACTTGTTGCCCAGCATCTTGATAGCCAGGTTGAACGCGTCCCTGGCCTCGGCTCCGTTGGCGGCGAACGGGCCCGACATATCGAGGGCCATGCCGACCTTGATGGGGTCGGCCGCATGCGCACCTCCCCACAGGCTCAAACATAGGGCGGCACAAGGCGCAACGGTAAAAGACCGGAATGACACAGCATTACTCCATAGTGAATCTTTGATCAAACCTTGCTGTCCGCCTTGGACAGGAAAGCGTCGGCGTAGTAGTTATCCGCCGGCAGCCGGCACGCCTGCACGAAATCGGCGCGCGCTGCCTCGACCATCTGGGGCGCGCCGCATGCGTAGACCTCGTGGCCCGACAGATCGGGAAAGTCTTCCATCACCGCGCGGTGCACGAATCCCGTGCGCCCCGGCCAGCCGTCCTCTGGCGCCAGGTCGGACAACACCGGCACGTAGGTCAGCCACGGATATTGCTCGGCCCAGCGGCGACACAGCGTATCCATGTACAGGTCGGACCGCCGCCGTCCGCCCCAGTAGAGATGCATCGCACGCGGCCGGGACAGGGCCGCATTGGCGGCCACCATGGCCTTGATAGGTGCAAAACCCGTGCCACTGGCCAGCAGGATGGCCGGCATGCCGGATTCGCTCAGGGTGAAGCTGCCCGCCGGCCCTTCTATGCGCAGCGTGTCGCCGCTGGCCAGCCCGCCGAAAACGCGATCCGTGAACAGCCCGCCGGGCATATGGCGGATATGCAGTTCCAGCCCTGCCTCCCCGGGCAGCGATGCCATCGAATAGCTGCGCCGTTCGCCGTTTTCCAGCAGCACGTCCAGGTATTGGCCGGGGCGGTAGTCCAGCAACGGCTCGGTGGCCAGCGAAATCACCGCCACATCGGCCGCCGGCCGCCCGATGGCGGTGATGCGGGCCGACGCCTGCGTGACCGCCGGCCGCTCCTCGGCCCGCGCGCCGCCGGTGGACACCTGCACCCTTCCGGCCACCACGCGCACCGGAAACGTGCGCACCGGTTCGGTCAACGGCGCGCAGCGCACCGCGCCGCTGCGGATATCGAACAGGCCTTGATGAAGAGGACACTCCACGCAGCCGTCCTCGACATAACCGTCGGACAGCAGCGCGTTGCCATGCGTGCACAAATCGCGCAGGGCGAATAACTCGTCCCCCAAGCGGAACATCGCGATGGCGACGCCGCCTGCCTGCACCGGCGTGCCGGCATCTTCGGGAAACTGGTCGGGCGCGCCGACGTCGTGCCAATCGCTCATGGTCATCGGCACTCAGATAGGCGTCGCCAGCAGCGTCTGTACCCGCAAGGTGTCGTACACCACCTTCTTGCTGCGATAGCGCCACTGGCCTTCGTGCTTGACCACCTCGTCGATGTACATGCCGGCCTGGTAGACCACCGTATCCCCTGCCGTGCCGGTGGATACGACCACGTAGCTCGAATGCGTCGTCACGACATCGTCTTCGATGCCCTTGATCACCAGCCCGGAGGTGGCGTGCCGGTAGGTGTGCGCCTCGTAGATGTTGGCATTGCGCAGCGACACCACGCGGTCCCGCATCATGCGCGCATTGCGGCAATAGATGACCGGCACCGGCAGGCCCTGGTCGTAGTTTTCCTTGGGAATGATCTCGTAGTGCCCTTCTTCGAGGAAGAAGGCGGGCCACGTCTCGAGCTCGTTGGCGTCGAGGGCGGCGACATACCGGTGCTGGAGCTCCAGCAATTCCATCCAAAGTTGCAGGTTGTTTTCCATGATCAGTAGCCCATGAGCTTTTGATAGCCGGTCCAGAAACGCCGGATCAGGTTTTCGGTAATGACGGTGTCGGTCTGGTCGGGCGCCGACCGGGCCATCGCGATGTATGAGTGCTTGTCGCCATCGCGTACCGTTCCCTGCTGCACCAGCTCGGTGGCCTCGGTGTCCTCCATCGAGATGTAGCCCGCCGGTCCCACCAGGTTGGCCTGCAGGATGCGCAGCGCATGCAGCTCGGGGGTATCGTCCTCGTAGCCGAAGAAATGGAAGATCAGTTCGAAATGGTCCGGCCCCTTGGGCAGCAGCTGCCGTGCCACCAGGGTGTTATGGATCTGCTGGATGACCAGTTGGGGGAAGATCGGCTGGATCTGGTTGGTCGTCATCTCGTCGTATTCCTGGATCTGGCCGAGCAGTTCCGGATCCTCGAGGGCGAAGCCGCCGTCCATGGATCGGATGTTCTGGGCCGCATACGCCGCCGCCGTGTCCGATCCGTCTTCAGGCTTGGTGACGGTGATGATGCTGTGCAGGCCGTGCTTGCTGTCCGGGATCGAGCGAGCCTTCATTCCCACCCGGAAAATGTTGAAGGTGGTATGGAACAAGTGCAGCAGGCTGGCGTGGTAGGGATCCTTGACGTTCTCCAGATACAGCTTCCAGTTCGAGTTCGAGTACTGGCGGGTACATCCCAGGAACACGATGGGCTTGTGGAAGATGCGGTCGATCCACGGGCGCATTTCATCGCCCAGGTATTCCGGCAGCGGCGGCGTCTCGTCGCTGAAAGTCGCGAACATCAGGCCCCGGTAGCTGTCGACTCGCAGCTTGCGCAGCCCATGTTCGGCGGGCTTGAAGTCGGGCGGCATGCCCACCATGCCCTTCTGGCCGCGGCGGAACGGCACGCCCAGCAGGTCGCCGTTGGCCGCGAAACTCCATTGGTGATAGACACAGGCATGCGAGTCGGCATTGCCTTTCTTTTCGCGCACGACCATCGCGCCGCGGTGGGCGCACTGGTTCACCCAACAGGCCAGCCCCTCGGCCGTGCGCGTCACCACCACCGGTGTATCACCGACAAAGGTGCTCTTGAAGTCGTTGACGTTGGGAATCTCGCATTCGAGCCCCAGGAAATTCCACGTGGGGCCGCGGTAGATACGCTCCTGCTCGCGTTCGTAGACTTCCTGCGAGCTGAAGACACTATAGGGGACCTGCGAACCGTCGGCTTGGGGAAAGACGACGCGGCGCTCGGCCTTCGCTTCGGAATAATGGGCAAGTGTGGTCATGATGGTCTCTCTGACTCGATCCTGAAATCAAGTCTATAGAGACCGGAAAAGCGTGGCTATCCGCTATGTGCAAGACCGGTTCGCAACCTTATCCGATTCCCGCAATCGTGCCGGCGGACGGCCGCTGCACCGCCGCGGAGACCGACGCAGCGGTCTGATTGGGCAGCTCTCCGAAGCGCTCGCGATAGTAGGCGGCGAAGCGGCCGAGATGCCCAAAGCCGTGCTCCAGGGCCGCGCTCGTCACGTTCACGCCCGGCTTGCTGAGCAACTGGGCGCGGACCGCATCGAGGCGCCGGTTGCGCAGCAGTTCCATCGGCGTACAACCCCGGTAGCGGCGGCACAGCAGATTGAGGGTGCGCACGCTGACGCCGATCGCGTGGGCCAGGTCGAATGTCGAGACGGGAGCGCACAGCTTGGTGTGGATATAGGCATCGAGTGCCTCCATCCGCCTGACCGATTCCGACGACGACAACGTCTCCGGTTCGGGATGCCGCGTCTGCGACGGCGCGCCCCCCTGCGGACAGGACAACAGGAACAGCGCGACGTTGCGCTCGAAATGCTGCAGCCAGGCCTGCTCGACCTCGTTGCCCGGCGCGCGGTCGGCGCTGGTCAGCAGCGACTGCACCAGCAGGTCCCATTGGGCCACGGCAGCCTCCGGCAACAGGAAGACCGGATCCAGGCCGGCCGCGCCGCCCTGTCCATGCCGCACTTCCTCCAGCAAGGCCTTGGGCACCTTGATGATCAACTGCTCGGCGCCCTTCTGCCACCGCATGCGTATGCTCTTCCTTGGTGCGATCAAGGCGCTGCGTCCCGGCCCGACGCACACTTTCCGCCCATCGGCCTCGACTTCCATCACGCCGCGCAAGGACATATGGACCAAGGAAAAGTCCTGGAACACGGCGGGCATAACCTCCACTTCGGCGCCGTAGCGCAAGGCCATGATTTGCAGGTCGTTGACGCCAGCCTTGAACAAGGCCGTATCGGCCGGCCCCCGGCTCCAGCGCAGGTCGTGGTCGGACAGCGCGCTGGCGACCTGGTGATGCGACTCTACCTGCGTATCCGAGCGGAAAACGCAGCGGCGATACAGGCTGGAAAGGTCCAAAGGACGGCTAGACGTCGAAGCGTTCATGGCAATCTCGCGCCGGCCCGCGAGTGCCGGCACCACGGAAAACATCACCGTGAAATGCAAGAAACGTACCAGACGCCAGGTGCCGTCCGCCGGAGATCAGGCCACGGAGCCCCACAAGTCGTGGGCGTCGGACTGTGCGATACGAACGGAGATGATGTCGCCCACCTTGTACCGTTTCCAGGGTTTGTCGACCGGAGCGACGAACACCTTGCCGTCGATGTCGGGCGCATCGGCCATGGAGCGTGCCACGCCGCCTTCCGGCGTCACCTCGTCCACCAGGCACTTGAGCACCTTGCCCACGCGACGGGCCAGGCGCTTGCGGGATATCTCCTCCTGGACTTGCATGAACCGCGCCTGGCGTTCCTGCCGGACTTCATCGGGGACGGCATCGGGCAACGCGTTGGCCGCGGCTCCCTCGACCGGCGAATACGCAAAACATCCCACGCGATCGAGCTGGGCTTCACGCAGGAAATCCAGCAGTTCGTCGAACTCGGCCTCGGTCTCGCCGGGGAAACCGGCAATGAAGGTGCTGCGTATGGTGAGGTCGGGACAGATGGCGCGCCAGGCCCGGATCCGGTCGAGATTCCGCTCGGACGATGCGGGCCGCTTCATGAGTTTGAGGATGCGCGGGCTGGCGTGCTGGAACGGCACGTCGAGGTACGGCAGTACGCGGCCGCCGTTCTCGTGCACCTCGTTCATCAACGGCAACACTTCGTCCACGTGCGGATAGGGGTAGACGTAGTGCAGCCTGACCCAGGCCCCCAGCTTGGCAAGTTCGCCCACCAGTTCCTTCATGCGCGTACGCACGGCCCGCCCGTCGACAAACCCGGTCCGGTATTTCACGTCCACGCCGTACGCGCTGGTGTCCTGGGAGATGACGAGGATCTCTTTGACGCCGGCCTTGACCAGGTTTTCCGCTTCCCGCATGACCTCGTGGATGGGGCGCGAGACCAGGTCGCCGCGCATCGACGGGATGATGCAGAAGCTGCAGCGGTGGTTGCAACCTTCGGAAATCTTCAGGTAGGCGTAGTGCTTGGGCGTGAGCCGCACGCCCTGGGGCGGCACGAGATCGCTGAAGGGGTCGTGCGGCTTGGGCAGGTGCTGGTGCACGGCCTGCATGACTTCTTGCGTGGCGTGCGGACCCGTTACCGCCAGCACCTTGGGATGGATCTTCTCGACCACGCCGGCACCGTCGGCTTCTTTCTTGGCGCCCAGGCAGCCGGTGACGATCACCTTGCCGTTGGCCTGCAAGGCCTCGCCTATGGTGTCGAGGCTTTCCTTGACCGCATCGTCGATGAAGCCGCAGGTATTGACGATGACCAGGTCCGCGTCCTCGTAGGTCTTGGAAGTCTCGTAGCCTTCTGCCCGCAGCTGGGTCAGGATTTGCTCGGAGTCGGACGCGGCCTTGGGACATCCCAGGCTCGCAAAGGCGATACGCGGTACGGCGCTCATGGATGGCCTCCGGCACGCGCGCGGGACGGACGACAGGAAGGTCTGGCGCGCGCCGGGAGCGGCGCGGCGATCGGAAAACGGGGCAGCTTGGAAGACATCGGACGCTTCGCGGGGAAACCCGCAGCCGGAATTAGCAGAATCCGCAGATTTTACCGGGTTACGGAGCCGCCGCCGCGGCGCCCTCCCCGGGCTGCTTCATTTGCGTTCGTCGTCCTTGGCGGTGGGGGCGAACGGGAAGGACGTGAACATCGATCGGGCCTGGTTCTGCATCTGGTCTTGCATCTGCACGAACAGATTCTTGCTCTGCTCGATGTAGTTGCTCATCATGCTCTGGATCATGGGCGTCTGCACGTTCATGAACTGCGCCCACACCTCGGGGCCGAACTGTCCGCCGTAGAGGCTCTTGGACTGCTCGCCGAGCTTGTTCTGGATCTCCATGAAGGCCTGGATGTTCTTTTCCAGGTACGACCCCATGATGCCCTGCATGGCATGGCCATAGAACCGGATGATCTGCGCCAGCATATTGGAGGTGAACATGGGAGCGCCGGCCGTTTCTTCTTCGAGGATGATTTGCAGCAGGATGCTGCGCGTCAGGTCCTCGCCGGATTTCGCATCCACCACCTCGAACGCCTCGTTGTCCAGCACCAGCTGCTTGACGTCGGCCAAGGTAATGTAGGTGCTGGTCTGCGTGTCATATAGGCGGCGGTTGGGATATTTTTTTATCAACCGCAACCCATTGCCGGCTCCAGCTTGCTGCGCCATGCTTGCCCCCAACTTTGTGTTGTATGAAACGGGCGCGGTCCGGCGACCGCACCCCGCCACCAAGTGTAGATCAACCCGGCGCGAAACGCTTCGAGCCGGGTCGGGGCTTACCCCATGTGGAGGCCGCCGTTGAGGGAGAAGTCCGCGCCGGTCGCAAAACCGGCGTCATCCGAGGCGATCCAGGTGATGATGGAACCGATCTCGTCAGGGGTTCCCAGCCGCTTGACCGGGATGCTGTCGACGATGGACTGGAGCACGTCGGGACGGATCGCGCGGACCATGTCGGTGCCGATGTAGCCCGGCGAGACCGTATTGACCGTCACGCCCTTGGAAGCCACTTCCTGGGCAAGCGCCATCGTAAAGCCATGGATGCCGGCCTTGGCCGTGGAATAGTTGGTCTGCCCGAACTGCCCTTTCTGGCCGTTGACCGAGCTGATGTTGATGATGCGCCCCCATTTGCGCTCGATCATGTCGCCTATTACCTGCTTGGTCACGTTGAACAGGCTGTTCAGATTGGTGTCGATGACCGCGCGCCAATCTTCGAGACTCATTTTTCTGAACAGGCCGTCGCGGGTGATGCCCGCGTTGTTGACCAGCACATCTACCGGACCGATCTCTTGGCGTACCTTGGCGAATGCAGCGGTGGTGGAGTCCCAGTCCGCCACGTTGCCGACCGAGGCATGGAACGTATAGCCGAGCGCCGCCTGCTCCTGGAGCCATTGGCCATAGTCGCGGTTAGGGCCGCAGCCCGCCACGACGGTGAACCCTGCTTTCGCCAGCCTCTGGCAAATGACGGTGCCGATGCCGCCCATGCCGCCCGTCACGTAGGCTATTTTTCCATTCATAATGCCTCCTTGAGTCCCGGCGGAGCACTCCGCCGGCCATTGCCCAGATTACGCCCGAATTCTTTCAAGTTGCCCGCACTCGCACGTATCTGCCCGGGGCGGGCTCGATCACCGGGAACGCGGCGCTGCCCAGCGCCGTCCGGGCCTTGACCTGCCGTCCGCCATAGGTCTGGATCCATTGCGCCCAATCGTTCCACCAGCTGCCGGGACATTCGCGCGCCGTGTCCAGCCAGTCGGCAGCACTGGCCGGCAGCCGGTCGTCGTCGTCCCGCGCCCAATAGCTGCGCCGGTTGCGGGCAGCGGGATTGATCACGCCCGCGATGTGTCCCGAAGCCCCCAACACGAAACGCATCGGCCCCCGCAACAGCGTGGTCGAGGCGTAGGCCGAGGACCATGGCACGATGTGATCCTCGCGCGAGCCGTACACATAGGCGGGCATGTCGAGACGGCCGAAATCGAGCGGCACGCCGCAGACGCGCAGCTTGCCCGGCGCACGAAGATTGTTTTCCAGGTAGGTATGCCGCAGGTACCAGGCGTAGAACGGGCCCGGCAGATTGGTGCCGTCGGCGTTCCAATAAAGCAGGTCGAATGCCGGTGGCGATTGCCCTTTCAGGTAATTGTTGACGACGTAGTTCCACACCAGGTCATTGGGCCGCAGGAACGCGAAGGTCGCGGCCAGTTCGCGCGCCGCCAGCACCCCGCCTCCTGCGAACTGCTGTTCGCGCAGCATGACCTGCGCTTCGTCGACAAATACGTCGAGCACGCCCGTGTCGGTGAAATCGAGCAAGGTCGTCAGCAAGGTCAGCGAGGCCACCGGGTCCTGCCCGCGCCCCTTCGCCACCGCCAACGCCGAAGCCAGCAGCGTGCCCCCCACGCAGAATCCCAGCGCGTTGATGCGATCCTGGCGGGAGATGGCAGAAACGGCCTTGATCGCTTCGAGCACGCCCTCTTCCAGGTAGTCGTCCCAATCAGCGTGCTGGACGCCGTCCTGGTCGGCCGGTAGCGGGTTTCGCCACGAAACCATGAAGACCTGCAAGCCCTGCTCGAGCGCGAAGCGAACGAACGAGTTCTGCGGCTGCAGGTCCAGGATGTAGTACTTGTTGATGCACGGCGGAACCATCAGCAACGGCCGCGCATACGTCCGCGTCGCCAAGGGTTTGTACTGAATCAGCTGGAACAGCCGGTTCTCGAACACTACCGCGCCTTCGGTGGTCGCGAGATTGCGGCCCACTTCGAAGGAGGACTCGTCGGTCTGCGAAATACGTCCTTTCTGCAGGTCGGCCAGCAGATTGGCCAGCCCCTGTTGCAGGCTCTCGCCGCCCGACTCGAGCAGGCGCCGCTGCGCCTCGGGGTTAAAGGCCAGGAAGTTCGACGGCGCCATGGCGTCCAGCCACTGCATGGTGGCAAAGCGGAGCCGGTTGAGCACGGGCTCCGGTGCCTCGATACTATCGGCCATCTTCAACAATGTACGGGCCGACAACAGATAGGCATGGGCCAGGAACGCATGCACCGGACTCGTGCGCCAGTCGTCGCCGGAGAAACGCTGGTCGGCCGGGGACGCCAGTTCGCCGCGCGCGGCCGCCTGCCAAAGCTCGGTCCATTCGCGGGTGAATTCTCGCTGGATTTCCAGCAACTTTTCAGGCGCCTGCCCGCTGGAGAGGATGGGGTTCGGAAGCTCTGGCATCCTCGGCGTGACCGCCGCCGGGTCCAGCATTTGCTGCCATGCTTCCAGCCACGCCAAGGGGTTCGTAGAATCTTGCCTGGACTGACTCACTAAGAACACCTTGATAATTCGATTGCGCGAGATGTGATAGTGCATAGGGCGCCCGCGCCTGTCAATTCTCGCACCACCGCACTTAACCGGCGCCGGCGACTTCGGCCGCGCATTCTTTTCTTTCACCTCATGCATTTTTCCGCCATCGTCGCCATCGGCTGGCTATACGTGACGATACTGATGTCCCTGTCGCAGCCGACGGTGCTGGCAGGCATCGGCACGCTCGTGTTCTATGGTTTGCTGCCCGTCGGCATTCTCTTGTATGTCCTGACTGCCGGCGCACGCCGCCGGCGGCGCGAACGCGAAGCCGGACGACAGGCGGCAGCGTCCGACACCGCATCGAAGGATTGAACCGGGACTGCGCGCGGTATGGGGATTCAGGGCTCGAGCCAGGCCAGTGTGGCGAAACGGCCGGTCGCCCCTTCCTTCCGGTACGAATAGAAACGGTGATTGTCCGCCACCGTGCACAGGCCGCTATGCACGACGACCTCTACGCCCGCGGTGCGTAGCCGCTGTTCGGCCAGGGCCGGCAGGTCGGCCCGCCATTTGGGCAAGCCCGCGGCGTCGCATGTGCCGGCCGGCAAGAAGGCACCCGTGGGGGGAGGACACGTGGAGGCGAACGCCGCCCGCACCTCGTCCCCGACCTCGAAGGCCTCCTTGCCGATAGCAGGCCCGACCCAGGCCCGCAACACTGCGCCGGGCGGGAGCGCCATGGCAGCTACGGTATTCTCCAGCACGCCCGCCGCCAAGCCGCGCCAGCCCGCATGCGCAACCGCCAGCACGCCCGCCGCCGGCGCCGCAATCACCACGGGCAGGCAATCCGCCGTCATGACGGCCAGCACCCTCCCCGGCGTGCGCGTCACGGCGGCATCGGCCGGCTGGTGAGCGGCCGGTTGGTCGGCATCGGCCACATGGGTGCCATGGACCTGCTCCAGCCAGAAGGGGGACGACGGCAGCAAGGCCTGCAGGCGGGCACGATTTTCCGCCACGGCCTCGGGCGCGTCCCCCACATGGGTGCCGAGGTTGAGGGATGCGTACCGGCCGCTGCTGACCCCGCCGGCTCGCGTGGTGGAAAACATTCGAACGCCGGGCCATCGAGGCCCCTCCTGCACCGGCAAGATCGGCCTGGCGGCCATCACTGGTCCACCTCCGGAGCAAGCGCGCCCTCTTCCCAGTCCACCGCCTCGGCCACGGCGCGCATATCCGCCGGGAGCGGCGCATGGAAGACTTTCTGCCCACCGTCCGCCGGATCCTCGAACTGCAAGCGCGCGGCGTGCAGCATCTGGCGCGAGGCCGGCTCCACCAGTTTGCCCCCGTACAGCGTGTCGGCCAGCAGAGGATGGCCGATGCTGGAAAGATGGACCCGGATCTGGTGGGTGCGGCCGGTTTCCAGCCGGCATTCGACTTCGGTCACCGGCATACCGGTCGGCGCGTTGCCCCAGCGCAGCGGCGTGAAATGGGTGATGGCGGTTTTGGCCGCGATGGGCCGCTCGACGCTCATCCGCACCGGCACGCGTGCGTCCCGGCCTATGGGCCGGTCTATCGTGCCGCCGCGGCGCAGATGACCGGAAACGAGGGCGACGTAGCGCCGTCCGACGGTGCGGGCCTGAAGCTGCCGCACCAGCGAAGTCTGGGCGACCACATTGCGGGCCACCACCATCAGGCCCGATGTGTCTTTGTCCAGCCGATGCACAATGCCCGCCCGCGGGACTTGCCCCAGTTCCGGATATCGATGCAGCAGGCCGTTCAACAGCGTCCCCTGCCAATTGCCCGCGCCGGGATGCACCACCAGGCCGACCGGCTTGTCGACCACGATCCAATCGCCGCTTTGGGCCACCACGGGAAAGTCGATGGGCTGCGGCACAAAGGCCATGGCCTCGGGCGCGGGCTCTTCCCATACGGTCAGTTGGTCCCCGGGCCCGACGATCTGGCGGACCGAGGCGGTCTTGCCGTTGACCAGCACTCCACCCCGCTCGATCCAGCCCTGGAGCCGGCTGCGGGAATGTTGGGGCAAAAGCTGCGCCAGTACCTTGTCCAGACGGTCGGCGCGGGTGCCTGGCGGCAAATCCAGCAAGCGCGGTTCGGCTTCCTGGGCTTCAAGATCGTTGATCGGCGGGGAAGATGGCATGTATAGGAGAAGCGGGCCGCCAAGCCCGAATATAATCAGGGATAGTCTATTGGTGAGGGACACCACCATGCAGTTGAATACCCTGGCAATGCAAGCAACGGCTTCCGGCAACGGGCATTCCGGCCCGGACCGGCGGCGCGGTCTTGCGCAGCGGCTGGGCTACGCCCTGGCATGCCTGCTGGCCATCATCGCTCTGGCCGGCTGCGCCTCCGCCACCAAGGAAGTCGACCCCACCGTGGGTTGGACTGCCGAGAGATTGTACAAGGAGGCCAAGGACGAGATGGACACCGGCAACTGGCCCCAGGCCTCCAAGTTGCTGGAGAAGCTCGAAGCGCGCTACCCCTTCGGCGTCTACGCCCAGCAGGCACAGATCGACATTGCCTACGTCTACTGGAAAGACGGTTCCAACGCCCAGGCGCTGGCCGCCATCGACCGCTTCGAGCGCCTGCATCCGAACCATCCGAACCTGGATTACATGCTGTACCTGAAGGGCCTGATCAGCTTCTACCAGGAAAGCGCCCTGCTGGCCAGCCTGACCAAGCAGGATCCCAGCGAGCGCGATCCCAAGGGCGCGCGCGAATCGTTCGACGCCTTCAAGGCGCTGGTCACGCGCTTTCCAGACAGCAAGTACGCCCCCGATGCCCGGCTGCGTCTGAACTACCTGGTCAACTCGATTGCCATGAACGAGGTCCACGTGGCCCGCATGTACCTGGAACGCGGCGCCTACGTGGCGGCCGTCAATCGCGCGCAGACCGCCGTGCGCGACTTCCAGGGCGCGCCGGCGGTGGAAGAAGCGCTCTACATCATGGTCCAGGCCTACGACCGGATGGGTATGACCGACCTGCGGGACGACACCGCACGCGTGCTGAACGCGAACTACCCCGACAGCCAGTTCGTCAAGCACGGCTTTGTCAAAGACAAAGGTCCGTGGTGGAAGATCTGGTAGCGCCTGTCCCGCCGCGCTTGATGCCCTAGCCCGCCTCGGCCTCCGCCGCGGCGGCGCGTGCGGCGTAGAACGCCTCGACATCCTCGGCGTTGCGCGTCCGCGTGAAGGGCGGCAGCCCGCGCCAGAGCAACTTGCCGTAGGGTTTCTCGACCAGGCGGCGATCTCCTACCATCAGCACGCCCCAGTCGCTCTCGGTCCGGATGAGACGGCCCGCCCCCTGCTTGAGCGCGATCGCCGCCTCGGGCAGCTGATATTCGAAGAAGGGATTCCCCCCTCGTTCCCGGCATGCGCGTATGCGGGCATCCAGGACCGGATCGTCGGGCGGTGCGAACGGAAGCTTGTCGATGGCCACGAGAGTCAGCGCGTCGCCGGGCACGTCTATGCCTTCCCAGAAGCTGGCGCTGCCCACCAGCACCGCATGTTGGCTGCTGCGGAAGCGCTCCAGCAACTCCCGCCGCGAGCGGTCCCCCTGCTTGAACAACGGCCACGCCCAGCCGCGTTCGCGGAAGGCCGCGTCCAGCAATTCGGCAACCCGGTCCACGGCCCGCAAGGTAGTGCACAAGACCAGTGCCGAGCCCTGGCTGGCGGCCAGCACCGGCAGCAACGCCTCGACGAAACCTTCGGTAAACCGGGGGTCCTGCGGCGCCGGGATGCCATGCGGCACGAACAAGCGCCCATTCGTGGTGTAGTCGAACGGCGACTCCCAGCGGCCCGTGGTGGCCTCGTAGAGGCCCAGCTGACGGGTGAAGTGCGAGAAATCGTCGCGCACCGCCAAGGTTGCGGACGTGAGGATCCAGGCCTGCCCCGCCGGCCGGTATTGCGAGAACGCCTGCGCCACCGACAGGGGCGCGGTATGCAAGCGTACGTGGCTGGTCGCGGTTTCCACCCAGCGCACCCAGCCGTCGTCCGCCCGCGCCGGCGGGGTTTCGTCCCAGGCCGTCTGCCCCGTGCCTGAACCATCAGGCCTTTCCTGCGCCGGCGGCAGTCCATGGGCCTCGGTCCATCGCGCCAGGCGCGCGATGAGTTCCGGGCCACGCTTGGCGACCAGGTCCAGGTCCGGATGCCGCTCGCCTATCGCCATGAGGATGCGGCCCAGCGTATGGACCGTATCGATGACCTTCTTCACGGCCAGGTCGAAGGCCTCGGGGTTGGGCAGCGTATCGAAGGTGCTGCGCTGGCCCGGCATTTTTTCCACTGCCGCACAGGACAGGCGCAGTTCGCGCGTGGCCTGCTCCACGGCCTGCCCGAGTGCCGTCCAGTCGGCGCTCTCGCGCGCATGCGACAAACCTGCCACGGTGGCGTCGCGGGCGAACTCGAGCAATTGGTGCGAGGATACCGATTCGCCGAGGAAGCGCGTAGCCGCGCCGGGCAGCTGGTGCGCCTCATCGAACACCACCGTATCGGCGGCGGGAAGCAGGTCGGTAATGCCTTCGTCCTTGAGCGCGAGATCGGCCAGGAACAGCGCGTGGTTCACCACCACGATGTCGGCCTCGACTGCGCGCTTGCGTGCCTGCATGACAAAGCACTCGCGAAACGCCGGGCAATCCGAGCCGAGGCAGTTGTCGCGGGTGGAGGTCACTTTGTGCCAGATTTCCGCGTTCTCGGGCACCTCGGCCAGTTCCGCCTTGTCGCCGCTGCGGGTGTGCCTGGCGAAGACCTCGATCTTGCGCAGCTGCGCGACCTCGGCGCGAGAGGCCAGGCGGCCGTCGCCCACGGTACGTTCGAGGTGGTAGTGGCACAGGTAGTTCGACCGTCCCTTGAGCAGCGCGACGGTGACGGGTAGCCCGAGCGCATCGCGCACAGCCGGCAGGTCGCGCGCGAAGAGCTGGTCTTGCAGCGTCTTGGTTCCAGTCGAGACCAATACCTTGCCGCCGTGCATCAGCACGGGTACCAGATAGGCAAAGGTCTTGCCGGTACCTGTTCCCGCTTCGGCTACCAGCGTTCCGCGATCCCGGATGGTCCGGGCAATGGCTTGCGCCAGCTGGATTTGCTGGAGGCGCGGCCGGTAGCCCTTCAAACGTCGTGCCAGCGGACCGTCGGCCGCAAAAGCCTCCCCCACGCCCGCATCCGTGTCCTCAGGCAATGCGGTCATGCTGGAATATCCGGGACCAGTTGCATCTGCAGCGCAACGATCTGGTCCTTGATCTGAAGCTTGCGCTTTTTCATCCTGCGCAGGCGCAACTCGTCCACCACGGGGTCGGCGGCCAGCCGCTCGATGGCCGCATCCAGGTCACGGTGCTCCAGTTGCAAATCGACGATGCGCTTGGCCAGCGCACTTTTCGTTTCGTCCATCATCGTTGGCTGGCGGACAGGCCCGAGCGGACCTCCTGCTCGCGCGCCCGCAGGCGGGCCGCCTCCTCTTCGCGCTGGGCGCGGCGCCGCGCGCGCTTGCCCTCGGCTTCCTCGCGCTGCTTGGCCTGTTTCTCGGCATATTCGCGCGCCTCGGCCTGCTTGCGCTCGAAATTGGCGCGGTTCTGTGCCCTGACCTGCGGATCGTCCACGTCGCGGGCCGGGCGCGGCGGCGGCGTGACCACGGCCGAGGCTCCCGAGTCGACGTGTGCAGGCGGGGCTTCAGGCGTGGAGGGTTGACGGCTTGCGGCGTCGTCGGCCTTGCGGGCGGTACGTTCCGCCGCCCGCGCATCGCGCTCTGCGTTTTCCTGGTCCCGCTTCTGATGACGCTGCCGGGCCTGCTCACGGCGGATGTAGAGCTCGGCTTCACGGCGCGCGGCATCGGCGCGGGTGACGCCCTCGTTGCGCTCGACCCGCGCCTTCTCGACGCAGCTGTTGGCGAAGAACTTGTGCATGCACTCGGCCGCGTCCATTTCGTACTGGCGCTTGATCCGATCGGACTCCTCGCGGGCCGCCGCGGCCGCCCGCGTAGCCTCGTCTATCGAAGAAAACGCCTTCGGCTGGGCGGGCTGGGCATCGCTGTCGGCGGCCCGGGCAGGCAGCACGCAGACCATGGCCAGGACTAGCAGAAGCAAGCGGCGCAGCGCGAGGGCGGACGGAAACCGGCCGGCCGCGGCTGGCCGCAATCCGGCGACACATTGGGTAACGGCATGGCGAGAGGCGATTCGGGACATGTTCTCAGACTATGGCAAAATCCGCGGCTTCATTTCCAAGGTAGGACGACTCGATGGCTATGGTCACCGACCGAGGCGAGGCGCTCGACGCGCAAGCCCAATCTCGCATTATCGCCCAGCTTGCGGAAGAGCTGGGCGCGCGCCAGGCACAAATTGCCGCAGCGGTGGAGTTGTTGGATGACGGCGCAACGGTGCCGTTCATTGCCCGCTACCGGAAGGAAGTGACGGGCGGGCTGGACGATACCGTGCTGCGCAACCTCGAACTGCGGCTGGAATATCTGCGCGATATGGAAGCCCGGCGCGCGGCCATCCTGGCATCGATCGAGCAACAGGGCAAGCTGACCCCCGAGCTGAAGGAGGCGCTGACCACTGCCGACACCAAGCAGCGCCTGGAAGACCTGTATGCGCCGTACAAGCCCAAGCGCCGTACCCGTGCCCAGATTGCGCGCGAGGCGGGACTGGAACCGCTCGCTGACGCTATTTTCGCCGATCCGGCCATCGATCCGCAAACGGCCGCCGCCGACTACGTCAATGCCGAAGCCGGCGTGGCGGATGTCAAGGCCGCCCTGGACGGCGCCCGCGACATCCTGGCCGAGCGCTTCGCCGAAAACGCCGCGGTGCTCGAGAATCTCCGCGACTACCTGTGGAATACCGGGCTGGTCTATTCCAAGGTCGTAGAGGGCAAGGAAACCGAGGGCGCCAACTTCCGCGACTGGTTCGATTTCAACGAGCCCTTGCGCACCCTGCCCTCGCACCGCGTCCTCGCCATGCTGCGGGGGCGCCAGCAAGGCGTGCTGGAATTGCGTCTGGGACTCGAGCCGGAATTGGAGGAACAACTTCCGCACCCATGCGTGACGCGCATCGCCCGGCTGGTAGGCCTGGAAGGCGTATTCGGCGCGGCGCCGGATGCCCGCCAGAAATGGCTGGGCGAGGTGTGCCGATGGGCTTGGCGCGTCAAGCTGCTGCCGTCATTCGAAACCGAGAACCTGGCCCGCCTGCGGGAACACGCCGAGACCGAGGCCATCCGTGTCTTCGCACTGAACCTGAAAGACCTGCTGCTGGCCGCGCCGGCCGGGCCGCGGGCGGTCATCGGCCTGGACCCCGGCATTCGCACCGGGGTCAAAGTCGCCGCCATCGACGCCACCGGCAAGCTGCTCGAAACCGCGACCGTTTATCCGCACGAACCGCGCCGCGATTGGGACGGTTCCATCGAGGCGCTGGCGCGCATCGCGCGCCGCCACCAGATCGGGCTGATCGCCATCGGCAACGGCACCGCTTCGCGCGAAACGGAAAAGCTGGCGGCTGATCTAATGAAACGCTATCCGGAGCTGAACCTGACGCGCATCGTCGTGTCGGAAGCCGGCGCATCGGTCTATTCCGCCTCGGAGCTGGCAGCCACCGAATTCCCTGACCTGGACGTCAGCCTGCGCGGGGCAGTCTCGATCGCCCGGCGCCTGCAGGATCCGCTGGCCGAATTGGTGAAGATCGATCCCAAGTCCATCGGCGTCGGCCAATACCAGCACGATGTGAACCAGCGCGAACTGGCGCGCATGCTCGACAGCGTGGTCGAGGATTGCGTGAACGCCGTCGGCGTCGACGTCAATACAGCCTCGGTGCCGCTGCTCACGCGCGTCTCCGGCTTGAATACCGCACTCGCCAAGAACATCGTTTCCTGGCGCGACCAGCACGGCGCCTTCCCGTCGCGCACCAAGCTGATGGAAGTGCCCCGGTTTGGCGAAAAAGCCTTCGAACAGGCCGCCGGCTTCCTGCGCATTGCCAATGGCGAGAATCCGCTCGACTGCTCGGCGGTGCACCCTGAAGCGTATCCGGTGGTCGAACGCATTCTCGCGAAACTTCAGACCGACATCCGCGACGTGATCGGCAAGCGCGATGCGCTCAAGGGCGTCTCGCCCACAGAATTTACCGACGAACGCTTCGGCCTGCCCACGGTCAAGGACATCTTCAGCGAACTGGAAAAACCCGGCCGCGATCCGCGTCCCGAGTTCAAGACCGCCACCTTCCAGGAAGGCGTGGAGACGCTGAACGACCTGCGCCCAGGCATGATTCTTGAGGGCGTGGTGACCAACGTCGCCAATTTCGGCGCCTTCGTCGACATCGGCGTGCACCAGGACGGCCTGGTACATATCTCGGCGCTGTCGGAGAAGTTCGTCAAAGACCCGCGCGACGTGGTGCGCGTCGGGCAGACGGTCAAGGTCAAGGTGCAGGAGGTCGACCTGCAGCGCCAGCGCATCGCGCTGACGATGCGGTTGAACGACGATTCGGTGCCCGCGCGCAGAAGCGGCGACGGCGGCGGCCGTCCCGGCGGACGGGGACGCGAGCGGACCGGCAGCGCGCCGCCGGCGGTGGAAAGCGCCATGGCGGCGGCTTTTGCCAAGCTGAAGCGCTAGCCACTGGAATCTCAGGCGGCGAACTTCTTCGCCCCTGCGACACATGCCACCGCGCCCAGCGTCACGACCAGCATCGTCGAGTCGACCGCCTCGTGCAGCAACAGCGCCGCCAAGCCGAAGCCAAGGAAAGGCTGGAGCAACTGCAGCTGGCCCACTGCGGCGATGCCCCCCTGTGCCAGGCCGCGGTACCAGAAGACAAAACCGAGCAGCATGCTGAACAAGGACACGTAGGCCAGTCCCAACCATGCCGGCACGCCGACATGACGCAGCGATACGGGCATGGTCGCCCCGGACAGAGGAAGCATGACCGGCAGGGACAGCGCCAGCGCCCAGCTGATTACCTGCCAACCGCCGAGCGTGCGGGCAAGGCGCCCTCCCTCCGCATAGCCCAGGCCGCATACGACGATTGCCGCGACCATCAAGCCATCGCCCAGCGGCGACGCCCCCGCCCTCGCCTGGAGAGCGTAGCCCGCGACCAAGACGCCGCCTGCCACGGCAAACGACCAGAAGGCGGCACCGGGACGTTCGCCGGCTCGCAGAGCGCCAAACACCGCCGTGCATAGCGGCAGCAGTCCCACGAAAACCATCGCGTGAGCGGACGAGACCTGCTGCACCGCGAGCGCGGTCAACAGCGGAAACCCAACCACGACGCCCAGGGCAACCAGCGCAAGCGATGGCAATTCCGCGGGCGTCGGCCGGCGCTGCCGGCCTGTTGCCAAGAGCACGCTGCCCAGCAAGGCCGCGATGGTGGCGCGGGCACAGGTCAGGAACACCGGGTCGAAGTCACTCACCGCGACACGCGTCGCCGGCAGCGAGCCGGCAAAAACCACTACGCCGATAAATCCGTTCAACCACCCGCTTGTCGCCTTGTCCATTGCGCCCTCTTCCACGAGCGCGCACTACACCATGTCCCGGCAGTTTCTCCCAGGCACAATCCAGTACAGTATCAAGGAACTGTTATGCTTGCTTGACGAGTACGGTTCCCGGCTTTGACTTGTTGCAAGGATAAGAAAGTGACGCGCCCCGCCACCCGGATCGATACGGTCATGGAAGCGATTCGCACCAAGATCGCCTCGCGCTCCTACCTGCCCGGAACGCGGCTGCCGTCCGTGCGTGCGCAGGCGCAAGCCATGCGGCTCTCGGTGTCGACGGTGGTCGAAGCGTACGAGCGCCTTGCCGCCGAAGGCCTGATTGGCTCGCGCCCGGGGTCGGGTTTCTACGTCGCGGGACCGGTCGCGCCGCTTGCGCTCGCCGAAATGGGCCCCCGGCTCGATCGCGAGGTCGACCCGCTTTGGATATCGCGCCAATCGCTCGAAACCAGCGCAACGGCGCTCAAGCCCGGATGCGGCTGGCTGCCTGCTTCGTGGATGTACGACACCGGCATGCGGCGCGCACTGCGTGCCGCAGCCCGCGCCGACGCTTCCGTCCTGACCGACTACGCCGCGCCGCTAGGCCTTGCGCCGCTGCGCGAGGTATTGGCCCGGCGCATGGCCGCGTTCGGGCTCGATGTGTCCGCCGGGCAAATCATGCTGACCGACTCGGGAACCCAGGCTATCGACCTCATCTGCCGCTTCCTGCTGGAACCCGGCGACACCGTGCTGGTCGACGATCCTTGTTATTTCAATTTCCACGCCCTGCTCAAGGCGCACCGGGCCAAGGCCGTCGGCATTCCCTACACGCCCGATGGCCCGGACATCGCGGCATTCGACGCGGCGATGAAAACGCACTCCCCGCGGCTCTATATCACCAACTCCGGCATCCACAATCCCACCGGCGCGTCGCTTTCTCCCGCGGTGGCGCATCGGCTGCTGAAACTCGCGGACGACACAGGCCTCGCCATCGTCGAGGACGACATCTTCGCCGACTTCGAGATGCATCCCGCACCAAGACTTGCCGCCTTCGATGGCCTGTCCCGCGTGATCCAGATCGGCAGTTTCTCCAAGACGATATCGGCGTCACTGCGATGCGGCTACATCGCTGCCCGCGCCGATTGGATCGACAGTCTTGCCGACCTCAAGCTCGCCACCAGCTTCGGCGGCGGACAGCTCGCGGCCCACGTATTGCTGGCCGCGCTGACCGACAGCGGCTACCGCAAACACATGGAATCGATACGAAGCCGGCTGGCCGCAGCAAGGGAGACCACACTCGCCCGCCTGGACGCGCTGGGCATTACACCGTGGCTCGTTCCTCAATCGGGCATGTTCGTCTGGTGCCGGCTGCCCGAGGGTGCCGATGCCGCACGCATGGCGCGTGATTGCCTGGGTGACGGCGTGGTACTGGCGCCAGGCAATGCCTTCAGCCTGTCACTGCGCGCGGGCGACTTCCTGCGCTTTAATGTCGCCCAATGTACCGATGACCGGATTTTCGAGGTCCTGGAGCGAGCCTTGTCGCGGCAAGCATCGTGATCGCGCCGCGCATCACTGAACCGCCCCGGCGTGCGGGGCTTCAGAGCGAGACGGTTGCGCGCCGCTCCTCGTCCAGGTATTCGCGCGATTGCATCTCCAGCAGCCGCGACACCGTGCGGTGGAACTCGTTGGCGAGCGCTCCCTGGGTGTAGAGCGCTTCCGGCTCGCAGGCTGCCGAGATCACCAGTTTGACCTTGTGGTCGTAGAACACGTCCACCAGCCACGTGAAGCGGCGCGCCTCGGAAGCCTGCCTGGGCCCCATGGCCGGGACGTCAGACAGGATCACCGCATGAAAGCGGCTGGCCAGCTCCAGGTAGTCGTTCTGCGAACGAGGTCCGCCGCACAGGGTCGCGAAATCGAACCAGACCACCGTGCCCGCCAGCCTGCGGGCGTGGATCTGCCGATTCTCGATCGACAACACCGGTGGTTCGATGGGCGGCGTGTCGGCCAGCATGGCAAAGGCCTTTTCCAGCGCCGCGTCGGCCTGGGGACCGAGCGGGCTATGGTAGATCTCGACCTGCTCCAAGGCCCGGCGCCGGTAGTCCACGCCCGAGTCCACATTGAGCACGTCCATTTTTTCCTTGATCAGCGCGATGGCCGGCATGATGCGGTCCCGGTGCAGCCCCTCGGGATACAAGGTCGACGGTTCGTAGTTGGAGGTCATCACGAACGACGTGCCGTTGTTGAACAAGCCCAACAGCAGCCGGTACAGGATCATGGCGTCGGCAACGTCCGAGACGTGGAACTCGTCGAAGCAGATCAAGCGGTAGCGCCGGGAGATACGCCGCGCCACTTCGTCGAGGGGATCGGCCATGCCCTTGACCTCGTCCAGCTCGCGGTGGACCCCACGCATGAATTCGTGGAAATGCAGCCGGGTCTTGCGGCGCACCGGCACCGTGGCGTAGAAAGCGTCCATCAGGAAGCTCTTGCCGCGCCCGACGCCGCCCCACATGTAGACGCCGCGCGGCACGCCCGGCCGGTTCAGCAGGCGCTTGAGCGCGTTGGAACGCAGCGACTTGAACTCGACCCAGTCATCGTAGTAGCGCTGCAAGCGCTCGATGGCGGCGCGCTGGGCCGCATCCGGGGTGAACCCGCGCTCGGCCAGGGCGTGTTCGTAGTATTCGCGGACGTTCATTGCGGTCGGGCAAAAGACAAAAGTATACGTCTTGCGCCCGACCGTACCCGTTCACGCCGCGGCAACGAATGCCGGGGCTCAGGCCCGCCGCTCGTTGTAGACCTCGTCCTCGCCATGCTGGCGCAGCAGCTCCAGCATCATCCTGCGCATCAGCAGTCCCGGCTTGTCCGACTCCATGTGCTGCTCGGCACGCCGGGCGGTATCGATGCAGGCATCGAAATCGGTCGCCTCCAGGATCTCGCGGTCTTCTTCGACAATAGGCGCATCCCAGGCAATCAGCTCCTCGGTGGAACAGTCGCTCTCGTCATCGTTCCGGTACAGCCACTGCGCCAGCGCGATGGTGGAATCGTCGATCGGCGTGGCGCAGTTATAGATGATGTGATGCTTGCCGGTATCGGCGTAGATGCAGCCGAAACGGCGCACGGAAGGCATGTACCACCGGTTGTACAAGTGCCGTTCGATAAAGGGCTGCGTGCTGCCGCTGACCCGGTGCCCGGCCGGAGGATTCTTCACCGGGACCACGGTATGCGCCTCGAAGCCCCAGGCGTCTTCCTTGATCTCGTAGATGCTGGGCCGGGGCTGCTCATAGATGCCGAAGTTGGCCCTATGCACGTAGCTGAAGTGGGCCGAATCGAATGCGTTCTCCATGAACCTTAGCGGACTCGTTTTCCAGGTCTGGTAGAACTGGAAGATACGCCGGTAGCCGGGAGCGCCGTCCTCAGGGAAGTCAGGAATGGGTTGCAGCGGATCGTCCAACGCCACCCATACGTACCCGTATTTTTCCTGGCAGGCGTACGCCCGCACCCGGCAGGCCTTGGGAACAGGCTTGTCCGGCGCCTGCGGGATGCGTACGCAGGCGCCCGAGGCGTCGAAGGTCCAGCCGTGGTAGGCGCACACGATGCGCCCATCCTCGATCGAACCCTTGGACAGCTTTGCGGTGCGATGGCAACAGCGGTCTTCCAGCGCCACCGGCTGCCCGTCGGCTCCCTTCCACAGCACCAGCGGCTCGCCCAGCAAGGTAAACGGCCGCGGACCGTCCTCGAGGACGGACATCGGCATCAACGCGTACCAGAAACGGCGCAGGATCTTTTGCTTGGTCACTAGCATGGGAACGCTCCATGGAGGCAGAGAAAGGCCGGATGCGGCCGGGAGCGCAGTCTGTGCGGAGGAGCGTCGCCGTGGGACCGCTCTGTTGCACATGGCCGTCGCCATCCACAACCGCCCCGGAGGGCAAGCGGCCAGCGGCCGCCAGAGCAATGTCCCGCCTGCGGGCCGCCAGCGGCGCCGCAAGCTAACTGCTTCTACTCCAATCCCCGCCGAAGCAATCGTCATGCCATGACAAACCGCCGTGCCGCCGCTCTCCCCGGACACGGGCATGCCCCAAAACGTGACATTTCGCACCTCGAGCGTGCCTTGCGCCCAAGGCGCCGGCATGCCGGATAACAGTCTGCTACCAGTTCGCGGGCAGCGTGCGCATCCGGCGCGGCCGCCTCGGATATGCTGGAACGTGACGATTCGGCTACAGAAAAGGCACCGCCATGGCTACCACGGCACGCACCCTCTGGAAAGGCGCAATCAGCTTCGGCCTGGTCCACATCCCGGTGGCCCTCTATACGGCTACCCAGGAAACCGAGCTGGATTTCGATTGGCTCGACAAGCGCACCATGGACCGGGTGGGCTACAAGCGCGTCAACAAGCGCACCGGACGCGAGATCACGCGGGAAAACATCGTCAAGGGTATCGCCTACGAGGACGGCCGCTACGTGGTCCTGAGCGAAGACGAAATCCGCGCCGCCTATCCCGAGTCCACGCAGACGATAGAAATCGAAACCTTCGTGGCGGCCAACGAGATCCCATTCATCTACCTCGAACGTCCCTATTACCTCGCGCCGCTGGGCAAGGGCGCCAAGGTCTATGCGCTGCTGCGTGAAGCCCTGCTCAAGACCGGCCGGGTCGGCATCGCGCGAGTGGTGATCCAGACCAAGCAACACCTCGCGGCGCTGATACCGGCGGGCCCCGGCCTGGTCCTGAACCTGCTGCGCTGGGCCGACGAGATCCGTTCGTGGGAAAACCTCGACCTGCCCGAGGAAGGCAGCCATGCGGAAGGCATCTCCGCGCGCGAGATGAAGATGGCCGTCCAGCTGATCGACGACATGGCGGGGGAGTGGGATCCGGCGCAGTACCGCGACGAATTCAAAGAGAAGATCCTGCAACTCGTGCAGACCAAGATCGAAGCCGACGAAACCGAGTCCGTGACGCAGCTCGAAGCCATGGAGGAAACCCGGCCGACAGCCGACATCGTAGACCTGACCGAACTGCTCAAGCGCAGCCTCGAAAAGAACAAGGGCGAAAGCAAGGGAGACGGCGGCAGCCGCGGAAGCCATGCGCGCGGCGGCAAGACCCGGCGCCGGGCGTGACGCGACAGGGAGCGGACCATGGCCAGGAACGACTCTCTCAGTACCTATCGCGCCAAGCGGGACTTCTCCCGCAGCCCCGAACCGAGCGCAGGCGGCAAACGGGGCCAGGGTGCCTTGTCGTTCGTCGTCCAGCGGCATGCCGCGCGCCGCCTGCACTATGACTTCCGGCTGGAACTGGACGGCACGCTCAAGAGCTGGGCCGTTCCCAAGGGCCCTAGCCTGGACCCCGGTGTCAAACGGATGGCGGTACAGGTGGAAGACCACCCGCTTTCTTACGGCAGCTTCGAAGGCCGCATTCCCGAGGGCCATTATGGTGCCGGCGAGGTCGCCATCTGGGATGCCGGCACCTGGGTCCCGCTGGAGGATCCGCGCAAGGGCTACCGCGCCGGCAAGCTCAAGTTCGAATTGCGCGGCACCAAGCTGCATGGTCAATGGGCGCTGGTTCGGATGCGCAAGGCCGAGAAGCAACCGGCCTGGCTGCTGATCAAGGAGAAAGACGAATACGCCGTCAGCGGACCGCAGGCCGATGCCGAAGAAGCCTCGCCCCCTGCCCCGGCCTACGACAAGCTGCCGCCCCGGCTGGAGCCCGAGCTTGCCACGCTGGTCAATGCGGCGCCGCCGGACCACGAACACTGGCAATACGAGCTGAAGTTCGACGGCTACCGCATCCTGGCGCGGATCGAAGACGGCCACGTACGCCTGCTCACCCGCACCGGCAAGGACTGGACGCACAAGCTCAAGGATCTGCACGAGGCGCTGTCGACCATGCAACTGGCCGACGCCTGGCTCGATGGCGAGATCATCGTGCCAGACGAACAAGGAATACCGGACTTCCAGGCACTGCAGAACGCGTTCGAAACCGGCTCGGCCCGCGGGGTGGTCTATTACCTGTTCGACATCCCCTTCTATGCAGGCCGCGATTTGCGGGGACTGCCGTTGACCGACCGCCGGGCCACCCTGCGCAGCTTGCTCGACGACGCCGACCCTGCCCACGTGCGGTTCAGCGACGCCTTCGACGCCATGCCCCGGGACTTGGTCGCCTCGGCATGCAAGCTCGGGTTCGAGGGCGTGATCGGCAAGCGTAAGGACAGCGGCTACCGTTCCGGGCGATCCGCCGATTGGATCAAGCTCAAATGCCAGAACCGGCAGGAGTTCGTCATCGGCGGCTACACGGACCCGAAAGGCTCGCGTACCGGCCTGGGCTCGCTGCTGCTAGGCGTGTACGACGAACACGGCCGGCTGCGCTATGCTGGCAACGTCGGTTCAGGGTTCAGCCAGCGCACGCTGGAATCGCTCAAGAAGCGGCTGGATGAACTGGCGACACCGCACTCCCCGTTCGAGCAAAACGTGGCCGGCGCCGGCAAGGCGCATTGGGTGCGACCCGAGCTGCTGGCCGAAGTGTCCTTTGCCGAATGGACCGGCGGCGGACATGTCCGCCAAGGTGTATTCCGCGGGCTGCGCGCCGACAAACCGGCCGATGCCGTGACGCGTGAAGAACCCGCCGCGCCCCCCAAGGAATCCGAAACCATGCAGAGCAATGGCCTGCCTTCGTCCTTCCACGTCACCCATCCCGGCCGCGTCATCGACAAGCAGAGCGGGATTACCAAGCTTCAACTCATCCAATGCTATGCGGCGATGGCGCCGTTGCTGCTTCCCCACCTGAAAGACCGGCCGGTGGCGCTGGTGCGCGCGCCCGAAGGCATCGGCGGCGAGCTGTTCTTTCAGAAGCATGCCGACCGGGCCGCCCTGCCCGGCATCGTGCGGCTGCCCCAGAAACTGGACCCCGGCCATCCACCATTAATGAAAATCGATGATTTGCAGGGCCTGCTGTCCGTGGCGCAGATGAACACCATCGAGCTGCACACGTGGAACGGCGTGGACCATGCCATCGGCACGCCCGACCGCATGACCTTCGACCTCGATCCCGGCGAAGGTGTGGGCTGGCCGCAAATCCAGGAAGGGACCAAACTGTTGCACGTATTCCTGCAGGAACTAGGCCTGCCGGCATTTCCGAAAACCAGTGGCGGCAAAGGCATGCACGTCATCGTCCCGCTGCAGCCGGAGTACGACTGGGACACGGTCAAGGCATTCTCCCGTGCCATCGTCCGCCATCTTGCCACCACGCTGCCGCGCCACTTCGTCTCCAAGAGCGGCCCGCGCAACCGGGTCGGCAAGATATTCATCGACTACCTGCGCAACGGCTTTGGCGCCACCACGGTCTGCGCATGGTCGGTACGGGCGCGCCCGGGCCTGGGCGTGTCCGTGCCCGTTGCCTGGGACGAGCTGGACTCGTTGACGAGCTCGGCACACTGGACGCTATACGTGTTGGGCGATCGGCTGGCTACGGGCAATGCGCCGTGGGCCGACTATGAACGCTCGCGTATATCGCTGAGCGATGCCATGCGGCGGATGGACTTCGACCCCAAGACCGATGTTTAAGACCCTCCGGCCGACTTGACGCGGTGCGCATAGCTGGTCGCATGCCGCGCGTGGTTCAGGCATCCGCCGCGCGGCTGCTCGGCGGCCCGAGGCGCTGACCAGCGGTCATTGGGACGCGAGGAAAACCCACTGCCGCTGGCGCAGCATCCATGAGAAAAAGCCCGCCGGGCTTGCGCGCGGCGGGCTTTCCTGGGGTTACGACAGGGATCGCTTAGAAATTCAGCGCCCGCTTGTCCACCGCCAGCGCAGCTTCCTTCACCGCCTCGGAGAGCGAGGGGTGGGCATGGCAGATCCGCGCGATGTCTTCCGACGCAGCGCGGAACTCCATGGCCACCACGCATTCCGAGATCAACTCGGAAGCCTGCGGGCCGATGATGTGCACGCCCAGGATCTCGTCCGTCTTGGCATCGGCAATGACCTTGACCATGCCCGTGGTGTCGCCCAGCGCGCGGGCGCGGCCGTTGGCCAGGAACGGGAACGTTCCGGCCTTGTAGGCACGACCTTCGTTCTTGAGCGCCTGTTCGGTCTTGCCCACCCAGGAGATCTCGGGCGAGGTATAGATGACCGACGGGATGGTGTTGAAGTTGACGTGACCATGCTGGCCAGCGATGCGCTCGGCCACGGCCACGCCCTCTTCCTCCGCCTTGTGCGCCAGCATCGGGCCGCGCACGACGTCGCCGATGGCCCAGACATTGGGCAGGCCGGTGCGGCAGTCGTCGTCGACCGCAATGAAACCGCGCTCGTCCAGCTTCAGGCCGACCCCTTCCGCGTTGAGGCCCTGGGTGTTGGGTACGCGGCCGATAGAGACGATCAGCTTGTCGACCACCAACGACTGTTCGGCACCGGCGGCATCGGTGTACTTGATGGTGACATTCTTGGCGGCCGGCTTGACCTCGCCGATCTTCACGCCCAGGTTGATCTTCAGGCCCTGCTTGGTAAGAACCTTCAGCGCTTCCTTGGCGATCTGCTCGTCGGCGGCCGGCAGGAACGTCGGCAGCGCCTCGAGGACGGTCACTTCGGAACCCAGGCGGCGCCAGACGCTGCCCAGCTCCAGGCCGATCACGCCGGCGCCGATGACACCCAGTCGCTTGGGCACCGCACCTATGGCGAGCGCACCGTCATTCGACAGGACCTGCTTCTCGTCGAAGGGCAGGTCCGGCAGCGCACGCGGGCTCGAGCCGGTGGCGACGATCACGTGCTTGGCGACGAGGTCTTCCTCGCTGGGGCCGGAGACCTTGATCGACCAGCCTCCGTCGACCTGGCCGGAGAACGAGCCGGTGCCGTGCAAGAAGGTGACCTTGTTCTTCTTGAACAGGAACAGGATGCCGTCGTTGTTCTGCTTGACGACCGTATCCTTGCGCGCCAGCAGCTTGCCGAGATCCAGGCCCAGGCCTTTGACCTCGATGCCATGGTCGGCGAAATGGTGTCCGGCATGCTCGTAGTACTCGGACGACTGCAACAGCGCCTTCGAGGGAATGCAGCCCACGTTGGTGCAGGTGCCACCCGGGGCGGGTGCGCCCTTGGCATTGCTCCAGGCGTCGATGCAGGCGACCGACATGCCCAGCTGGGCGGCACGGATCGCCGCGATATATCCGCCGGGACCGGCACCGATGACGACAACGTCGAATTGCTTGCTCATTTCATTCTTTCCAGTTGAATCATAGAAGGACCCGATTGACCCAAGGCGCCGCGAACCGACCCACCGGCCCGCGCCGAGCCTCGGAGTCCCAGGGCGCCGCGGATCCGGCTCCGCCGGTCCGCCGGCGCCGCCCCCTGGGGGGCGTGCGTCGGCGCGCAGGGGGGGTCAAACATCCAGCAACAGGCGCTGCGGATCTTCCAGGGCTTCCTTCATGGCGACCAGCCCCAGTACGGCCTCGCGGCCGTCGATGATGCGGTGGTCGTAGGACATGGCGAGGTAGTTGATGGGCCGGATCACGATCTGGCCGTTCTCCACCACGGGACGCTCCTTGGTGGCGTGCACGCCCAGGATGGCCGATTGCGGCGGGTTGATGATGGGGGTCGACAGCATGGAGCCGAAGACGCCGCCGTTGGAAATCGAGAACGTACCGCCGGTGAGCTCTTCGATGCTGAGCTTGCCGTCCTTGGCCTTCTGGCCGAACTCGGCGATCTTCTTCTCGATGTCGGCCAGGCTGAGCTGGTCGGCGTTGCGCAGGATAGGCACCACCAGGCCGCGCGGGCTGCCCACTGCGATGCCGATGTCGAAGTAGCCGTGATAGACGATGTCCTTGCCGTCCACCGAAGCGTTCAGGACGGGATAGCGCTTGAGCGCCGCCACGGCGGCCTTGACGAAGAAGGACATGAAGCCCAGCTTGACGCCGTGTTCCTTCTCGAACTTGTCCTTGTACTTGGCGCGCAGGTCCATCACGGCCTGCATGTTGACCTCGTTGAACGTGGTCAGGATGGCGTTCTCGGACTGCGACTGCAGCAGGCGCTCGGCCACGCGGGCGCGCAGGCGGCTCATCGGCACGCGCTGCTCGGGGCGGCCGTTGACCAGCGTAGCAGCGTCATTGAGGACCGGAGCCGGCTTGGCGGCGGGACGGTTCTCGGAGGCAGCCAGCGCATCGCCCTTGGTGATGCGGCCACCGCGGCCGCTGCCGGCCACCGATTCGGGAGCAATGCCCTGCTCGGCCAGCAGCTTGGCGGCGGCGGGCGAAGGAATCGACGTGGCGGGCGCGGCCGGGGCAGCAGCGGCAGCAGCAGGTGCCGGCGCGGCGGCAGCGGCGGGCGCAGCCGCTTCGGGGGCCGGGGCAGCGGCGGCAGGGGCGGCGGCCGCCTTGCCTTCCGTATCGATCTTGGCGATGACTTCCTCGGAAGCCACGGTGCTGCCGTCGCCCTTGACGATCTCGGCGAGCACGCCGTCCGCCGGCGCGGGCACTTCCAGCACGACCTTGTCGGTCTCGATCTCGATCACGATTTCGTCGCGCGAGACGGCTTCGCCCGGCTTCTTCTTCCAGGAGAGCAGCGTGCCTTCCGACACCGATTCAGAAAATTGAGGGACTTTTACGTCGACTATTGCCATGTCAGTTTTTCCGCAAGAATGGGGAGTTCGTTCGTTGTCCGGCGCCTGCGGCCGAACGCCAGGGCCGCGCATCGCGCGGCCCTGGGAATGAGGTTCACTTGGTCAGTACAAAGCCCTTGAGGCGGCCAAAGGCCTGATCCAGCAACGCTTTCTGCTGTTCCAGGTGCTTCGAGTAGTAGCCGACCGCGGGCGAGGCCGAGGCGGGACGACCGGCGTAGGCGAGTTTCTGGCCTTCGGACATGTTCTCGTACAGGTGATGTTGGACGTAGAACCAGGGGCCCTGGTTCTGGGGTTCGTCCTGGACCCAGATCACTTCCGTGGCGTTGGGATACTTCTTGAACTCGGCCGCGAGGACCTTGTGCGGGAACGGATAGAGCTGCTCGACGCGCGCAATGGCAACGTCGGTGGCGCCCCTGTCCTTGCGCGCGTTGACGAGGTCGTAATAGACCTTGCCGGAGCACAGCAGCACGCGCTTGACCTTCTCGGCGTCTATGGTGTCGTCGACTTCGCCGATCAGCGTCTGGAACGAACCCTTGCTGAAATCCGACAGCGGCGACCCCGCCTCCTTGTTGCGGAGCAGCGACTTGGGCGTGAAGATCACCAGCGGCTTGCGGAACTGGCGGATCATCTGGCGGCGCAGCAGATGGAAGATCTGCGCGGCGTTGGTCGGCTGGACCACCTGCATGTTGTTGTCGGCGCTCAGCTGGAGGAAGCGCTCGATGCGGCCCGAGGAGTGCTCGGGGCCCTGGCCTTCGTAACCGTGCGGCAGCATCAGCACCAGGCCGGACTGGCGGCCCCACTTGGCCTCGCCCGAACTGATGAACTGATCGATGACGACCTGCGCGCCGTTGGCGAAGTCGCCGAACTGCCCTTCCCAGATGACCAGCGTATTGGGTTCCGCGGTCGAATAGCCGTACTCGAAGCCCATGACGGCTTCTTCGGACAGGATGGAGTCGATCACCCGGAACGGCGCCTGCGCCTCGGACACGTTCTGCAGCGGGACGTAGACGCCCGAATCCCAGCGCTCGCGGTTCTGGTCGTGCAGCACCGCGTGGCGGTGCGTGAAGGTGCCGCGGCCGGAATCCTGGCCGGTCAACCGGACCGGATAGCCGACGGCCACCAGGCTGGCGAAGGCCAGGTGCTCGCCCATGCCCCAGTCCAGATTCATTTCGCCGCGCGCCATCGCCCGGCGGTCGGCCAGCACCTTTTCGACGATGGGATGCAGCTTGAAATTGTCCGGCACGGTGGTGATGCGCTCGCCCAGCCGCTTGAGCTCGGCCAGCGGCACCGACGTGTCGGCCGAATCCGTCCACTTGCGGCCCAGGAACGGCGACCAATCGACCGCGTACTTGTTCTTGTAGTCGGTCAGGACCGGGTCCACCGTATGGCGGCCTTCGTCCATCGCTGCACGGAAGCGCTTGACGTATTCATCGGCTTCCTCGGCGGTGATCACGCCCTGCACGACCAGCTTGTCGGCGTACAGCTTGCGGGTGCCCGGATGCTTGCCGATACGCTTGTACATCAGCGGCTGGGTCAGCGCCGGCGTGTCCTGCTCGTTGTGGCCGAGCTTGCGGAAGCAGACGATGTCGACCACGATGTCCTTCTGGAACTCGGCACGGAAGTCCATCGCCAGGCGCGTCGCGAACACCACGGCCTCGGGATCGTCGCCGTTCACATGCAGCACCGGCGCTTCGATCATCTTGACGACGTCGGTGCAGTACAGCGTCGAACGGGTATCGCGCGGGTCGGACGTGGTGAAACCGATCTGGTTATTGATAACCAGGTGCACGGTGCCGCCCGTGCCGTAGCCGCGGGTCTGGGCCAGGTTGAGCGTTTCCATGACGACGCCCTGCCCGATGAAGGCGGCGTCGCCGTGCACCAGCACCGGCAGCACTTGCTTGCCGCCCTCGAGGCCACGGCGTTCCTGCCGCGCGCGGGCGCTGCCCTCGACCACCGGATTGACGATCTCGAGGTGCGAGGGGTTGAAGGCCAGCGATACGTGAACCGGACCGCCGCGGGTCGAGATATCGCTCGAGAAGCCTTTATGGTATTTGACGTCGCCCGCCGCGAGGCCGCCGTCGTCGTACTTGCCTTCGAACTCGGCGAACAAGTCCTTGGGCATCTTGCCCAAGGTGTTGACCAGCACGTTCAGGCGCCCGCGGTGGGCCATGCCCAGCACCACTTCCTGGATGCCGCACTCGCCGGCATGCTGGATCAGCTCGTCGATCGCCGGGATGAAGCTGTCGCCGCCTTCCAGCGAGAAGCGCTTCTGGCCGACATACTTGGTATGCAGGTAGCGCTCCAGGCCCTCGGCCGCGGTCAGGCGCTCGAGAATGTGCTTCTTCTGATCGTTGGTGAAGTTCGGCGTGGCCTGGGTGCTTTCCAGGCGCTGCTGGATCCAGCGCTTGATCACCGGATCGGTGATGTGCATGAATTCGACGCCGATGGTCCGGCAGTAGGTATCGCGCAAGGCCTTCACGATCTCGCGCAGCGTCATGTGCTCGGCGGTCGTGAAGTAGGTGTTGGTGGCCGAATAGACCTTGTCCATGTCGGCCTCGGTGAGGCCGTAGAAACCGGGTTCCAGCTCGGGAATCGAGGGCCGCTCCTGGCGTTGCAGCGGATCCAGGTCGGCCCAGCGGGCGCCCAGGAAGCGATAGGCGGCAATGATGGACTGGACGTGGACCTGCTTGCTGGCTACCGACAGATCGCTTTCGGCCGTGCGCGGCAGGAACGCGTTGGCGCGTGCCCGCTGGGCGAAGGATTCGATGACGGGAGCATGGGCCTGGTCGCGGGTGGATTCCTGGCCGTCAACCGCCGGCGTGTGCTGCAACTGGTCGAAATAATTGCGCCAGTTGTCGGGAACGGAACCCGGGTTGTCGAGGTAGGCCTCGTAGAGTTCTTCCACGTACGGCGCATTCCCCCCGAACAAATACGAGGTGCTGGATTCTTGGATGCTGGACATGATTTGCGCTTCACCTTGCCGGGTGTTTCACCCGTTCGATGCAGGACGTACCTTCCGCGACACGGCTTTGCCGATTAGCGGATAGCGAGTGCAGAAGGCGGTTGATGGAAACCTTTCGGTTGACAGGGCCAAAAAATCAATAAACTTGTAAAGGATAGCACTTAGGGACATCCCTTGCTGGGAAATTCCACCCCGGTGTGGCGGTTTACCCGACGCTTGCGCGTCCCGCCCTTACCTCTGTGCAAGACAGCTGCGGCCAGCACTTGGTTCCAGTGCGGCATGCAAGAAAGGGTTGCCGAAGCAACCCTTTCCGACCGCTTTGCGCGGCGCAACAACGCCCGCTGCGGAACCTTTGTTCATCCTGCTTGCTGCCGTTCTCCATGACCGTCGCACTGGGCCGCTTCGGTCGATCGGACCAGCGCTGCGGTCCCGCCCCGCTCGGCCGCCGCGACCTCTTTTTGCTGCAACGCGACGAAGGCCGTCATCTGCCCGCGGGCGTAGCCATAGGCCAGGTCGAACAGCGAATCGTGGCCTGAAAGGCAGAAAAAAACCCGCCTGCTAACAGGCGGGTCGGCGTGCCAGTTGCAACGGCCGGTGTATGACGCCGGCCATCCCGTGGCTCAACGCTGGTCCAGGTCCTTGACCTCGCGGGCAGCCGAACCGGTGTACAGCTGGCGCGGACGGCCGATCTTGTAGTCCGGGTCGGAGATCATTTCGTCCCACTGGGCGATCCAGCCAACCGTACGGGCCAGCGCGAAGATGGCCGTGAACAGCTGAGTCGGGATGCCGATCGCGCGCTGGACGATGCCCGAGTAGAAGTCGACGTTCGGGTACAGCTTGCGCTGGACGAAGTAATCGTCCTCCAAGGCGATCTTCTCGAGCGCCATGGCCAGCTTGAACAGCGGATCGTCCTGCAGGCCCAGCTCTTCCAGCACTTCGCGGCAGGTCTGCTGCATCAGCTTGGCGCGGGGGTCGTAGTTCTTGTAGACGCGGTGGCCAAAGCCCATCAGGCGCACGCCCGAGTTCTTGTCCTTGACCTTGGCCACGAACTCGCCCAGCTTGTCCACGCCGCCGGCCGCCAGCAGATCTTCCAGCATCTGCAGCGCCGCTTCGTTGGCGCCGCCGTGGGCCGGGCCCCAGAGGCACGCCACGCCGGCCGCGATGGCGGCAAACGGGTTGGTACCCGAGGAGCCGCACAGGCGCACGGTCGAGGTCGACGCATTCTGTTCATGGTCGGCGTGCAGGATGAAGATGCGGTCGAGCGCGCGCTCGATGACCGGATTCACCTGGTATTCCTCGCACGGCGTGCCGAACATCATGCGCAGGAAGTTGCCGGTGTAGGACAGGTCGTTCTTCGGATAGACGTAGGGCTGGCCGACCGAATACTTATAGGCCATGGCCACCAGCGTAGGCATCTTGGCAATCAGGCGTATGGCCGAGATTTCGCGGTGCTTGGGCTGGGTAATGTCGATGGAGTCGTGATAGAAAGCCGACAGCGCGCCGACCAGGCCCGTCAGCACGGCCATGGGGTGGGCGTCCCGGCGGAAGCCGCGCAGGAAGAACTGCAGCTGCTCGTTGACCATGGTGTGGTGCGTCACCAGGTGGTCGAAGTCGGCCTTCTGCTGGGCGTTCGGCAACTCGCCGTTCAGGATCAGGTAGCAGGTTTCCAGGAAATCGCACTTGACCGCCAATTGTTCGATCGGATAGCCGCGGTAGAGCAACTCGCCCTTGTCGCCGTCGATGTAGGTGATGCTGGACGAGCAAGCGGCGGTCGACATGAAGCCCGGGTCGAGGGTGAACATCCCGGTTTGCGCGTACAGCTTGCGGATATCGACGACCGACGGGCCGATCGTGCCTTCATAAACCGGAAACTCTGCGCTCTGGCTCCCATCGGAGAAGGTCAGGGTCGCTTTCTTGTCGGACAGTTTCATCGGATGTTCCTCTTCCATCAAAATCAATCATTCGGACTCGGGCCGCTTCACACCGAACGCAGCCTTTTCAGCAAGTCCTGCATCGCGGGCGTCGCCAGGTCTCCCTCCGGCTCCTTGCGGGCCAGCAGATAGTCCAGCAGTTCGTTGTCGGTCAGCTCGAGCAACCGGGTCAGCTCCGCCACGTCCGCATCGGTGAGCTGCGATTCGTACGCATCCAGAAAACGCGTGAGAATCAGGTCGTTCTCGAGCAGGCCGCGCCGGGCGCGCCAGCGCAGGCGCGTCCGGTCTTGCAGGGAAAATTCCGGCACCACGATCAGATCGCGCGCCGGGCCATCATTTCCTTGATCTTGCCTATCGCCCGGGTGGGGTTGAGTCCCTTCGGACAGACATCGACGCAGTTCATGATGGTGTGGCAACGGAACAAACGATATGGATCCTCGAGGTTATCCAAACGTTCCCCGGTTGCTTCGTCGCGGCTGTCCGCGAGGAAGCGATAGGCTTGCAGCAGTCCGGCGGGACCGACGAACTTGTCGGGATTCCACCAGAACGAAGGGCACGACGTGGAGCAGCAAGCACAAAGAATACACTCATACAGGCCATCCAGTTCTTCGCGCGCCTCGGGCGACTGCAGGCGCTCCTTTTCGGGCGGCGGCGCGTTATTGATCAGGAACGGCTTGACGGAGTGGTACTGGTTGAAGAAGTGCGTCATGTCGACGATAAGGTCGCGGATGACGGGCAGGCCCGGCAGCGGCTTGAGCACGATAGGCTCTTTCAGGTCGCGCAGGTTGGTCGTGCACGACAGGCCGTTCTTGCCGTTGATGTTCATGGCGTCGGAACCGCACACCCCTTCGCGGCACGAGCGGCGGAAGGACAGGCTGTCGTCGACGTCGTTCTTGATGCGCACCAGCGCGTCAAGAAGCATCTTGTCGTTCGGACCCAGCTCCACTTCCAGCTTCTGCATGTAGGGACGCTCGTCCTTGTCCGGGTCGTAGCGGTAGATCTCGAACTTCACAATGCGCTTGGCACTCATGAAATACTCCAAAAAGGGTTGGTCCCCTCCTGCGCGCTTCGCGCGCCCCCCAGGGGCGGCGCCGGCGGACCGGCGAAACCGGATCCACGGCGCCCTGGGGGGGGGACGGCATGTCAGTTAGAAAGTTCGGGCCTTCGGCGGGAAGCTCTCGACCGTCAGCGGCTTCATCGTTACGGGCTTGTACTCGAGGCGGTTGCCCTCGGCATACCACAGCGTGTGGCGCAGCCAGTTCTGGTCGTCGCGCTCGGGGTGATCGCTGTGCGCATGGGCGCCACGGCTTTCCGTGCGGGCGGCGGCCGATACGATGGTGGCCTTGGCCACTTCGATCAGGTTGTCCAGCTCCAGCGCCTCGACGCGGGCCATGTTGAAGACCTTGGAGTGATCCTGGATCGCAACGCTCTTGGCGCGCTCGGCAAGCTGATTGATCTGCTCCACCCCCTCGTCCAGCAGCGTCTGGGTACGGAATACACCGCAATGGCGTTGCATGGAGTTGCGGATGTCGTTGGCCACGTGCTGCACGCGCTCGCCCTGCTTGCGGCTTTCCATGGCGTCGACCCGGCCCATGGTGAAGTCGGCGGCGTCGGCCGGCAGCGCCTTGTGCGAGCGCTGCTTGAGGTTGGCGGCGATGATATGGTTGCCGGCGGCACGGCCGAACACCACGAGGTCGAGCAACGAATTGGTGCCCAGGCGGTTGGCGCCGTGCACCGACACGCAGGAGCATTCGCCGATGGCATACAGGCCGTTCACCACGGTATTGGGATTGCCATCCTTGGGTACGACGACCTGGCCATAGTAGTTGGTCGGGATGCCGCCCATCTGGTAATGGATGGTGGGCACGACCGGGATCGGTTCCTTGATGGGATCGACGTTGGCGAACTTGATCGCGATCTCGCGAATCGACGGCAGGCGCTTGTTGATGGTCTCGGCGCCGAGGTGGTCCAGCTTCAGGAGCACGTAATCCCCATTGGGACCGGCTCCGCGCCCTTCCTTGATCTCCTGGTCCATCGAGCGCGAAACGAAGTCGCGCGGCGCCAGGTCCTTCAGCGTCGGCGCATAGCGCTCCATGAAGCGCTCGCCGTCCTTGTTCAGCAGAATGCCGCCTTCACCGCGCACGCCCTCGGTGATCAGGACGCCCGCGCCGGCCACGCCGGTCGGGTGGAACTGCCAGAACTCCATGTCTTCGAGCGGCAGGCCCGCACGCGCGGCCATGCCCAGGCCGTCGCCGGTGTTGATGAAGGCATTGGTGGAAGCGGCCCAGATGCGGCCGGCGCCGCCGGTGGCCAGCACCGTGGTTTTGGCTTCGAAGATGTAGATCTCGCCGGTTTCCATCTCGAGCGCCGTCACGCCGACGACGTCGCCTTCGGAATCGCGGATCAGGTCGAGCGTCATCCATTCGACGAAGAACTGGGTACGCGCGGCGACGTTGCGCTGGTAGAGCGTATGCAGCAGCGCGTGGCCGGTACGGTCGGCCGCGGCACAGGCACGCTGCACCGGTTTTTCGCCGAAGTTGGCGGTGTGGCCGCCGAAGGGACGCTGGTAGATGGTGCCGTTGGGGTTGCGATCGAACGGCATGCCGAAGTGCTCGAGCTCGTAGACCGCATTGGGGGCTTCACGGCACATGAACTCGATGGCGTCCTGGTCGCCCAGCCAGTCCGAGCCCTTGACGGTGTCGTACATGTGCCAGAACCAATTGTCTTCGCTCATGTTGCCCAGCGAAGCACCGATCCCGCCCTGGGCGGCGACGGTGTGCGAGCGCGTCGGGAAGACCTTGGAGAAGACGGCGACGCTCAGGCCGGCTTGCGCAAGCTGCAGCGAGCAACGCATGCCGGATCCACCGGCGCCGACTACCACCACATCGAACTGGCGGCGCGGAAGAGAAGATTTAACGGCGGCCACGACTTAGATTCTCCAAAGAATTTGAGCGGCATAGACGACAGAACCGACCAGCCACAGAACGGTCAGGACTTGCAGGGCCAAGCGCAGGCCGGCCGGCTTGACGTAGTCCATCCAGATGTCACGCACGCCGATCCAGGCGTGATAGGCCAGCGACAGGAAAGCCAGCATGGCCAGCAGCTTGCCCAGCGGGAAGCTGAACACCTCGAAATTGAAGAGGCGGACCCAGTTTTCGTAGGTGAATTCGGGCGTGAGCAGCGCGCCGATGCCGAGCACCAGCGTATAGATGACCAGCACGACGGCGGTGATGCGCTGGATGATCCAGTCCTTGACGCCGTAGTGCGCGCCGACGACCAGGCGCTTGGGACCGATATTTTGCGGGGCCGACATCAGAATACTCCGAACAGTTTCAAACCGAAGATGACGGTCAGCGCGAGGCTGACGACCAGCACGACGCCCGCGGAACGCTGCGCCTTGTACTTTTCCAGTCCCATGTGCAGATCCAGCGCCAGGAACCGGATGCCCGCACAGAAGTGATGCAGGTAGGCCCAGATGAGTCCCAGCAGGATGAGCTTGACCAAGGGATGCGTGACGAAATCGTGGAACTGCGCAAAGCCGATTTCCGAGATGAGGCTGCGTTCCCACAGCGGCAGCAGGATCACGGGCAGCGCGAGGAACAGCGCGAAACCGGAAATTCGATGCAGAATCGACACTTTGCCGGCCAGCGGGAGGCGGTAGCGCGCGATCTGGGAGATCTGGATATTTCTGAACTGTGGACGGGGTTTTGCGGCAGAGTCGGACATCACGACCTCGGGTAAAGTAAGCAAACCATGAAAAAAACCATTGCTGCGGAAGTGCGCATCAGGGAATTCGTCTAGGGAAACCGGCGCCACCGGCCGGGTTTCCGTCGGGGTCCGAAGGCCGGCGGACAAGCGCCGCGCCCAGGCCGCCGGTTAAGGCAAACATGCTATTTTCGCCCATTCATCGCCACCGTATCAAATCGTGTCCCAAAACGGCGTCAATTGAGGCTGTTCCAGTAGTGGTAGCGCGAGGTCAGGTACAGCCCCCGGCGCATCTCGACCGGCCGGTCTCCGTAGGTAAAGGAAATACGCTCCACCTGTAGCAACGGGGTGCCCGCCGGGATCTCCAATAGCGCGGCCTCGGGCTCGCCGGCCGCGACCGCGCGGATCTTCTCGTCGGCACGGATCATCCGCACGCCGAACTCGCTTTCGAACAAACCGTACATCGGTCCCTTGTATTCGGCCAGGCGCTCTGCCGTCAGGCCCTTGAACAGGGAGCCGGGCAACCAGATCTCGTCGATGACGGTGGGCACGTCGCCGAACGACAGCACCCGCCTGACCAGGACGACACTGTCGCCGGCACGCAGCTCCAACGCCTTGGCCACCTCGGCCGGCGCGCGCAGGCGCCGGCACTCGAGGAAGCGGCTGCGTGAACCGGCGTGCTGGCCATCGTCAGGCGCCAGCCGCAAAAAACGGAAACGGACGCGGTCTTCGTGATGCGTTGCAACGAAGGTTCCCTTGCCCTGGCGACGCAGCAGGATATGGTCGGCGGCGAGCTCGTCGATGGCCTTGCGCACGGTGCCCTGGCTGACCTTGAAGCGCGCCGCCAGGTCCAGCTCGCTGGGAATGGCCTCGCCCGGCTTCCACTCGCCGCGGTCCAGGCTTTGCAGGATCAAGGCCTTGATTTGCCTGTATAAAGGACTGAACGCCGCACCCGGCGCCCCTGGTTCGTCGGCCGCAGCCCCGCCCGACGTGGCAGGCGCGTCGGACGAGGCGGACATCCAGGGAGCATGGGGCTTGATCGGCATGGCTCGGATTGTGTCACAGCGTAAGCGGCGGTGTCCAACCAAAACGGCGAAAAATCTTATGTCTTATATAAAACATAAGATATGTTTATTGACGCCCAGTGGCGATTTTTCTACACTCGGCGGATCATGTCCATCCACGCTTGCCGCGCCGTCCGCCTTCCGTACGCGCATCGCCGTTCCCTGCCCGCCGTGGATGCCGGCTTTCCTCCCTCTCTTCCCCATCGTGCATTGCGCCGTGCCCTTCCCTTGCGGAGTTACACTGCGCGTCGCGTCATTCCAACTCACCTTCCTCTTCGGAGACTCACATGACCAAGCCCGCAATGCGCGTCGCCGTCACCGGCGCCGCAGGCCAGATCGGCTACGCACTGTTGTTTCGTATCGCCTCCGGCGAAATGCTAGGCAAGGACCAGCCGGTCATTCTGCAACTGCTGGAAATCCCCGACGAGAAAGCACAGAAGGCCCTGAAGGGCGTCATCATGGAGCTCGAGGACTGCGCCTTCCCGCTGCTGCAGGAAGTCACGGCCCATAGCGATCCCATGACCGCCTTCAAGGACGCCGACGTGGCCCTGCTGGTGGGCGCCCGCCCCCGCGGCCCCGGCATGGAGCGCAAGGACCTGCTGACGGTCAACGCCCAGATCTTCACGGCCCAGGGCAAGGCGCTGAACGCCGTCGCCAGCCGCAACGTCAAGGTGCTGGTCGTGGGCAACCCCGCCAACACCAATGCCTACATCGCCATGAAGTCGGCCCCCGACCTGCCGGCCCGCAACTTCACCGCCATGCTGCGCCTGGACCACAACCGCGCCCTGTCGCAACTGGCCGCCAAGGCCGGCTGCGCCGTCGGCGACATCGAGAAACTCATCGTCTGGGGCAACCATTCGCCCACCATGTACCCCGACTTCCGCTTCGCCACCCTGGCCGGCAAGCCTGCCCTGTCGGTGGTCAATGACGACGAGTGGAACCGCAACGTCTTCATCCCCACCGTCGGCAAGCGCGGTGCCGCCATCATCGACGCCCGCGGCCTCTCCTCCGCTGCCTCCGCCGCCAACGCCGCCATCGACCACGTGCGCGACTGGGTCCTGGGCAGCAACGGCAAGTGGGTCACGATGGGCGTTCCCTCGGACGGTTCCTACGGCATCCCCGAAGGCATCATCTACGGCGTACCGGTCATCACCAAGAACGGCGAATACGCCGTCGTCAAGGACCTCGAGATCGATGCCTTCTCGCGCGAGCGCATGGACCTGACGCTCAAGGAGCTGATGGAAGAGCGCGACGGCGTCAAGCATCTGCTGTAAAAGGGAAGCCCGCCTTGGGGCGGCCCGGCACAGAAGCACGCGAGTACGATATCGTCTCGCGTGCTTTTTTTTGCCCCTCACACGGCCGTCTCAAGAACCCGGACAGAACAACGCGCCCATGAAACACCCCTCCGAAGTCCTCCACGAATCCGGCCGGCAACCCGCCGTCCTCCCCGTCTGCGACCACTACGCCGGCTCCGAAAAACTCATGCTGAAAAGCCTCGAGCGCCAGGCGCAAGCAGGCCCGGTATTCGACGTCACCCTCGATTGCGAAGACGGCGCCGCCGTCGGCAAAGAAGCCGAACATGCCGAAATGGCCGCCAGGATCGCCGCCGGCGACGCCAACCGACACGGGCGCGTAGGCGTGCGGGTCCATGACGTCAACCACCCGGCCTTCATCGGCGACCTCGAAATCCTCCTGGGCATCGCCGGCCACAAGCTGGCCTACATTACCGTTCCCAAGATCAACTCCGCCAACGACGCCCTCAACGCCGCAGAATCCATCGAGCGCATCGGTGCCGAACTCGGACTGGCCCGCCGCATTCCCGTCCACGTACTGATCGAAACGCACGGTGCCTTGCGGGAAGTCTTCCGCATCGCCGCCCACCCGGCGATCGAGTGCCTGTCCTTTGGATTGATGGATTTCGTCTCTTCCCACCACGGCGCCATTCCTGCCCATGCATTGACGGCCGAAGGCCAGTTCGACCATCCCCTGGTGGCCCGTGCCAAGCTGGAGATCGCGGCGGCCTGCCACGCCTATGGCAAAGTGCCGTCACACAACGTCGTGACCGAACTGAACGCGCCGCAGGTCATCTCCCGGGCTGCCCAACGGGCTGGACGTGAATTCGGCTACACGCGGATGTGGAGCATCCACCCGTCGCAGATCGATCCCATCGTGCAAGCGCTCTCGCCCACGGCGGCCGACGTCGAGGATGCCGAGCGCATTCTGCTGGCCGCTGCGCACGCCGGCTGGGGCCCCATACGCGATGGCGACCCCCAGGCCGGACGCCTGCACGACCGGGCCAGCTACCGCTACTACTGGGACGTGCTGCGGCGAGCCCACGCGGCCGGCATGAGCGTGTCGGCCAAGGTCGAGCAATTGTTTTTCGGCGCGCCCTGAGCCGCGCCTGCCGCCTATTTGTCGTTCAGGCTGGCCTTGGCCGCCTCTTCCGGCGTCAGTCCGTCATAGAACTGGTCCGTAAACCACTCGGCCTCCTGCTCGATATAGGCCTGCGCCTCTTCGCGGCTGGCGCCGGCGGCCACCAGAAAGCCTTCGACCTCCACGCACCATTGGATGAGGGCCTGGAAATCGGGATCGTTGTCTTTGTCTGTAGCCATGAGGCTTTCCATTGAACGTTGCGCCAAACGGCATCCGGTTAGGATAGCCTAAGCGGCGGGAGAGACGCCGCTGGCTGCCAGGGCTAAGCATGGCGGACCAGCCCGCGCCGATGGGCTGCGAGCAAGGCCCGCGTGTCGATCATCGCACCGCGTGCAACATTGACGATGTTCAGCGGCCGCTCGGCACGCAACGCCTCCAGGGTGTCCCAACCGAACAGGCCCCGCGTGGACGGTGACAGCGGGCAAGCGAAGAATACCCAGTCCACCTCCGCCACCCATTGCTGGAAACGGTCATACCGCCCCGTCGGCCAACCCTGCTCCACCGGGTCGCCACTCTGGCGTAGCACGCGGCAGGCGACGCCAGCCCGACCAGGCGCAGGCGCCCGGGCCATCGCTCCAGGATGCCCGCCTGGATCAGCTCGCGGGCGCCCCGCTCCGAACTAAGAAGATTCAGCACGTCACTTCTGCAAGGATGCCAGGAACTGCCTGCGATCCGCGACCTCCTTTTCGACGAACCGCTGCAAGTCCGGCTGGGACAGGGGCAGATCGTCCTGCAGATTCTCGCGCATGAAGGCCTGCCAGGAAGAGCGCTTTTCCACGGCTTCCAGCGCCTGCACCAGGCGGCGGGTCGCCTCCGGTGGCGTACCCTTGACCACCATCACGCCCCGCCAGAGCGTTTCCACCACGTCGTAGCCCTGTTCCCGGAAGGTGGGCACCTCCGGAAAGAAAGCGCTGCGTTTCTCGCTGCTGATGCCGAGCAGCCGGACGTCGCCGCTGCGGATCTGAGCCATGGCAGTACTCGGCGTAATCACGGCGGCATCCAGATGTCCGCCCATCAAGGCCAGCAGCGCCTGGTTGCCGCCCTGGTAAGGCACCCACGTGGCCTTGAACCCCGCTTTCTGCTCCAGCCGGTACAGCACGTATTGGTGAAAGCCCGCCGTCGCAAACCCCCCGATGTTGACCTTTTGGGGATTCGCCTTCAGAGCCTCGACCAGGTCCTTCAAGGTGCGGTACGGACTGTCCTTGCGTACGGCCACGCTCGACGGCTCCGTCTGCAATGCCCGCAGGAAAACGAAGTCGGACGGCTGGAAACGGCTGTCCTTCTCGGCCATCAGGAAAGAAGTGGAACCGGTGGCCGACACGACCGTATAGCCGTCGGCCGGCGCGTTCAAGGCCATGTTCATGCCCACGGCGCCGGTTCCGCCCGGGCGGTTCTCCACGACTACGGTCTGGCCCAGTATTTCACCGAGCTCCTTGCCCAGCGCACGCATCATGCTGTCGAGCGGCGAGCCCGCCGCGGAGGTCGTGATGAAATGCAAGGCGCGCATGGGCCACTCGGCCGCCGCCGCGGGCCACGCCGCCGCAACCAGCCCGCCCGCCAATACGCCGGCTCCAAGCCATCGGCAAAGGGATTTCATGGTCTGTCTCCTTTCTTGTCATCGTTGGTCGTCGTGGACCCATGGGCCTCAGAACGTCGCCGCCAGGTCGTCCTCGCTGTGCCGGAGGCTGCGGGTGGGGTAAGGCTGCGCAGGCATGGACCGCAGTGCCTGTTCGTCGATATCCAGCCCCAGGCCGGGCAACTCGGGAACCGTGATGTATCCGTCCACCGGCGTGAGCGCCTGGTGCGATACGCGTTGGGAAAAATCCTCGAAAGGCACGAAATACTCGGTGATGGTGAAGTTCGGCATGCAGGCCGAGGCATGGACGGTGGCCGACAGCGACAACAGTGTGGAGTTGTAGTTGTGCGGAGACACGGCGATCATTTCGGTTTCCGCCTGGGCGGCGATGAACAACAACTCCAGGATCCCGCCGCAGTTCGAGACGTCCGGATTGATGATGTCGGCGACGCGCCGGCGGAACACATCACGGAAATCCGCCCGGCCATAAAGCGCTTCGCCGGTGACGACGGGTATGGTGGTGGCCTGCCGCACCTCGAGGATGGCATCCAGGTTTTCTTTCTGGCAAGGCTCTTCTATCCAGTAGGGATGCAGCGGCTCCAGCTGCTTGGCAAGTTCGATGGCATGGACCGGAGCCAGCCGTCGATGGAGGTCGAGCAATAGCTCGATGTCGGGCCCCACGGCGTCCCGCACGGCACGGACGACCGCCACCGCATGCCGGATGTGCTCGCGCGGGATGTGCGTGCGCCAGGGGCGCGGCAGCGGGTCGAACTTGAGGGCGGTGTGCCCACCTGCGACGACCTCTTCCGCGGCGCGTGCGTAGTCGTCCGGCGTCTTGAGCTTGTAACCCCAGCCGTTGGCATAGACGCGGACCCGGTCCCGGCACCGCCCCCCCACCAGCCGATGGACCGGCTGCCCCAGCAGCTTGCCCACGGCGTCCCACATGGCCATTTCTATGCCGGACAAGGCGCTCCAGAACTCCAGCGACGAGCGTCGCTGTGCATAGTCATCGAATGCCACCTGGCAGAAATAGCGGATATTGAAGACATCGCGGCCCACCAGGTAGCGCAGCAGCTCGCGCGCCTGGGCCGCGACGGCTTCATCCCGGTCGTACTGGCTGTAGCTTTCGCCCCAGCCTATCGTGCCGTCCTCCAGCTCGATCCGGATGAAGATCAGGTTTTTGCGCCAGCCCGGGTGGACAGACAGGCATTCGGCGGTTCGTACTTTCACGGCTTGTCCCCTCGCATCGCTTGGAATGATCCCCAGCGTACGCAAGCCGGAATAATTTGAAAATGATATGGATATGAGATCTACTAATATCAGATCCGCATCCCCTCTTCTCACCGTCGATCGTGAGCAAACTTCTCGAACTGCGCCACTTGCGGGCGGTGCTGGCCACGGCCGAAACCGGCTCCCTGCACCAGGCCGCTGCCCTGCTGGGCACGTCCCAGCCAGCGTTGTCCCGGCTACTGCGCGAGGCCGAGGAACGCATAGGCATATGCCTTTTCGAACGCACGCCCCATGGCAGCCGCGCCACGGCCGCCGGCATGCTGGCCGAGCAGGTCGCCCGCCGGATCGAGGCCGACGTGCAGCGGCTGCACGATATGGCGCGCGACGGCCGCTGGCACTTGCGGGTGGGCTGCATTCCCCGCGCGCTCGACCTGGTGGTGCCGGACCTGCTCCACCACCTGCCGGAACCTCTGGCCGACCGTGTCCAGATCGATCTGCGGGAGGACGACAGCCTGACCTTGATGGCCTCGCTCAATCGCGGCGACCTGGACCTGGCCATCCTCTCGCTGATCGGGGAAACGCCTGGCGGGCTGCTGTCGCGCAAGCTATACCTGGATCGCAACGTATTCGTATGCGGCCTTCCCGGACCGGAGATCCCGGACCAGCCGCTCTCGCCACAGTTCCTCGCACGCCACCTATTCGCGGCGCCGGCGCCCGGCACACCCTCGCGGCTGGAATTCGACCGCTACTGGCACGAGCACGGCGTCGCCGTTCCCCCGTGCCGGGTGGCGGCCCGCACCTACGATGCCATCGCCAGCGTGCTGCCCGGCACGTCTCTCCTTGCGGTCATGCCCGCGCAGGTGGCCTACCGCCATGCCGGCAATGGAACCTTGAGGGTGCTGGATGTTGCGCATCCTCTGCCGATGCGGCCTATCCACGTCGTCTGGCCGCGGCATGGGCTGCAGCCGCTGACCGATCAAATCATCGAGTTGATCCGGCCAGCTTCCGCCGTCCCGGCAGCCGCCGGCCGGAACGCCCGGCCGCGCCGTCGCCGCCGCTAGCGCCGGGCCGGTATCAAGGCCAAGGAACCTGGTAGTTCAGGACGGCCGATACCGACCGGCCGGCACCAGGCGTGCAAGCGTCGGTGTAGCAATACGAGGCATACGCATAGTCGAACATGTTGTTCGCGCTGGCGCGCAGCCGCAACCCCTTGAGGCTGGGGCTCAGATGGGCAAAGTCGTAATTGATGCCGGCATCCAGCAAGGTGTAGGACACCGACATTCCCGATTCGGCCGCGCTGCCGTAGACCGCGCCGGTACGCCCCACCCGTCCATCCAGGCTCAGCCCGGCAAAGCTTCCGCGCGTGAAGGCGTACTGCGCGCCCAGCGAGATACGTTGCTCCGACACCTCGGGATAGCGGTTGCCCAGCATGGTCCCGTAGGCATCGTCGCTGGCCGCGAGCACGATCGAATTGGTCAACGCATAGGAAGCGACCAGGTTCAGCCCCTGCAGCGGTTGCATCCGGCTCTCGACGGTTGCGCCGCTGATACGCAGATCGGCCCAAGCACGGCAACCCGCCAGCACGCACCCTTCCTGGACATTGCTTGTCTGCGTATTGTTCTGCACTTGGTTGAAGGCAGTAATGGTCATCAGCGGGCCCAAGGCCGGCGGCTGATAACGCACGCCGGTTTCGTACTGCCGGCTCGTGGCGGACGTCGCATCGCCCGCCACCGGCGCGTAGCTCTGCGAATAATTGAGGTAGGGCGCCAGGCCGCTGTCGAACTGGTAGCGCAGCCCCACGCGCGCGCTATAGACGTCGTCCTGCTGGATGCCCTCGCCGCTATCCGTAGTATTCAGGTCTATGGTGCGATGGGTGTTCTGGTCGCGGCGCCCCACCATGGACAGCGTCCATTTCTGGTACTGGACCTGGTCCTGCATGAAAAAACCCAGCTTGCTTTGCTCGGAGAACGAACGAGCGACAATGCGCGGCTGGCCGATCGTGGTGCCATAGGCAGCATCGAAAATGTCCAATGAAGGCGAAGGGGCGATCCGGCTCTCGTAAAGGTCGCGTGATTTCAGGTAGTCGAAGCCGAACTTGAAACTGTGCTGCAGCCCCAGCGTCGTGAACTTGGCCTGCGCCTGCGTGCCGACGTTGAACGTACCCAGCCCGGGCGCCAAGGGGTCCTGTCCGGACGCCGTCGCCCCCGTCACCCAGTCTGTTTCCGGCTGGTTTTCTGGCCGGCCGTAGCGCACGCTCTGCCGGACCACCCAGGTGTCGTCGAGCTTCTGCTCGAATTCGTAGTTGGATTGCCGCTTGGGGCCTGGCATCCCGTAGGCCTGGGCCCCGGTGCGTCCGTCCACCGGCAGGTCGGCGGATGGGTTCCAGCCCGGCGTGGCAGGCGCGGCGACCGCACCGGCGTCCCGGACGGGATAGGTAATTGCTACAGAGGTATAGGGCAGTTCCGGTTCCGGAGCCCGGACCTGCGCGGCAGGCGGTCCGGGCGGGACTGTCGAGGCCGAGGGAGGCTCGTGCAGCGACACCGTAGGCGCGCAACCGCCCGCCGCGAGCAGCGCGGCAAGCAACGCAGCCCGCCGACCTACCCGCTGGCGCCCAGACTCCGATAAGTGATGCAGAAACTCCAAAACCATGCTCGTCCGTCGTTATCGATGCCACGGCCAGCAACAGGACGGCCAGCCCGCTACGCGCCCGCGCAGCGGCCGACGAGCGTCACCTCACGCAACAGCACAACGGCGTCGCGGACAGGCGCTAGGCCTCCTCGATCCATGCCATCTGAATGGCTTCCAGAATTTTCTCCCCGGAACGTTTCGGATCGTCATTGAAGCCGGGAAGTTCCAACACCCAGTTGTGTAGATCCGTAAACCGCACTTGCGCCGGATCCACATCCGGATGGGCCTCGGCCAGCGCCGCGGCAATCTCGTAGATGTCCGTCCACTTCATCCGATTTCTCCGCATCAGTGCCGCGCCGCAAAGGCCACCCCTGACTACGCCCGAGCAGCCGGCTTCCGCCGTCCCAGTGTACCCGGGCCGGGCCGCCGCCGGTTCGGCGGAGAGGCTTACCGCCTTAATGGTTTTCGCTGGCGTGGTTGATGGTGTACTTGGGGATTTCGATGGTCAGGTCAGCATCCTCGATGACCGCCTGGCAGGACAAGCGCGAAGTGGAGGTCAGGCCCCAGGCCTTGTCCAGCAAATCCTCTTCGTTGTCGCTGGCCGACTCCAGCGAGGAGAACCCTTCCCTGACGATGACGTGACAGGTCGTGCAAGCGCAGGACAGTTCGCAGGCGTGCTCGATCTCGATGTCGTGGTCCAGCAGTACGCGGCAGATGGAGACACCTGTGGGCGCGTCCTCGATGACTGCGCCTTGCGGACAAAGTTCGGCGTGCGGCAGCACGGTGAGTTTAGGCATGATGGCAACCTGATTGTGAAGCTAGGCGGAAGCGCCCGCAGGGCGCGCCGTCCTTACGCGATTTCGTCGACGCGGCGACCCGCCAAGGCGCGGCGTATGCTGCGGTCCATGCGGCGGGCGGCGAATTCCTCGGTGGTTCCGGCCAGGGCTTCGACCTCGACCCGTATTGCGTCGCTATCGTTGCCCTCCGCCGCGCTCGCCGTGCGCGCCAGCTGCGTGCGTATGGCGGCCAGCTCTCCCTCGCCCAGAAGATCGGCGTCGGCCTGCAGCGCCGCTTCGACGGACTCGACCAGGCGCCGCGCTTCGACCTGCTGCTCCCGCAACGCGCGCATCTGCATGTCGGCATCGGCACTCTTCATGCCGTCGGCCAGCATGTCGGCGACCTCCTCGTCGGAAAGCCCATACGACGGCTTGACCGAAATCGAGGCCTCCACGCCCGAACTCTGCTCCCGCGCGGTGACGCTCAGCAATCCATCGGCATCCACCTGGAAAGTCACGCGTATGCGTGCAGCGCCGGCGACCATGGGAGGAATGCCGCGCAACTCGAACCGCGCCAGCGATCGGCAATCGGACACCAGCTCACGCTCGCCCTGGACCACATGAATGGCCATGGCCGTCTGGCCGTCCTTGAAAGTCGTGAAATCCTGGGCGCGGGCAACCGGGATGGTGCTGTTGCGCGCGATCACCCGCTCGACTAGCCCGCCCATCGTTTCCAGGCCCAACGACAGGGGGATGACGTCGAGCAACAGCCATTCGTCGTCGGCCGTCCGGTTCCCCGCAAGCAGATTGGCCTGCATCGCCGCACCCAGCGCCACGACCTGATCCGGATCCAGGTTGATCAAGGGTTCGGTACCGAAAAGATCCGCGACCATGCGCCGGACGATGGGCATGCGGGTCGCTCCGCCTACCATGACTACGCCCTTGACTTCGTCTGCAGCCAGATCTGCATCGCGCAGAGCCCGGCGAGCGCTCGACAAAGTCCGGGTCACCAACGGCCGCGCCAGCGTCTCGAAATGATCGCGTGTCAGCCGCAATTTCACTTCGCGGCCGCTGGACAAGGTCAGCGCGAACTCGGTTTCGGCCGCCTCGGTCAGTGCCTCGCGCGCGCGCCGCGCAGCCACCAGCAGTCCTCGCCGGTCTTCCGGCCCCAACTCGGACAGGCCCTGGTCATGCATGACCCACGCTACGATGGCGGCGTCGAAATCGTCTCCGCCCAACGCCGTATCGCCGCCGGTGGCAATGACCTCGAACACGCCTTTGGACAGCCGCAGAATGGAGATGTCGAAGGTTCCGCCGCCCAGGTCGTAGACCGCATAGATGCCCTCGGCCGCGTTATCGAGCCCATAGGCAATCGCCGCCGCCGTCGGCTCGTTGAGCAGGCGCAGGACGTTCAGGCCCGCCAGCTTGGCGGCATCCTTGGTCGCCTGCCGCTGGGCGTCGTCGAAATAAGCGGGCACGGTAATGACGGCGCCGACCAGATCGTCGGCCAGCACGTCCTCGGCCAATTGCCGCAGCTTGGCCAGGATCTGCGCCGAGACTTCCACCGGGCTCTTGTCCCCCTGCACGGTCCGTACGCGCACCATGCCCGGCGCATCGACGAACTCGTAGGGCAGGCGCAGCTTTTGTACGTCGGCCAGGCCGCGGCCCATGAACCGCTTGACCGACACGAGCGTATTGTGGGGGTCCTGCGCTTGCGCCTCGAGCGCCTTGCGGCCGATCTGGACCTCTCCGCCCGGAAGGTAGCGTACCGCCGACGGCAGCAAGGCATGGCCGTCGGCATCGCGCAGGACTTCCGCCGCTCCGCTGCGGACCGACGCCACGAGCGAGTTGGTGGTGCCCAGATCGATACCCACTGCCAGCCGACGCTGGTGAGGGGCTTCGGACATGCCTGGTTCGGCTATCTGCAAAAGCGCCATGCGTTCCTATCGTTTTCAGTCTTGTTCCGCCAGAGCATCGACGGCTGCGTCGACCTCCTCGGAGAATTTCTCAATGAACATCCACTCGCGCACCCTTGAGGCCGCGGTGGCGTAATCGTGCTTCTGGTCCAGCAGCTCACCCACTTCGGCCGTCATACGGCGGCGGGCGGACTGCAGCTCGGCGGCGAGCGCCTCGAGGGCGGCGGCGTCGCGCGCCGACCTCGCCTCGTCCAGCGCTTCACGCCATTCCATCTGCTGCATCAGGAAAGCGGGCGTCATCGCCGTATTGGTCTCGACCTGCAGGTCGACTCCCGCCCGCTCGCACAGATAGCGGGCGCGGGCCAGCGGCGAACGCAACACCCGGTAGGCTTCATTGGCCCGCGACGCCCACTGCATGGCCACACGCCGCTCCTGCGCCGACCCGGCCGCGTGACGGTCGGGATGCACCTTGGCCTGGACTTCGCGCCACGCCCGGTCCAGCGCATCGCGGTCGATGGCGAACCCCGCCGGCAGGCCCAACAATTCGAAGTGATCGGGATCGTGTTGCATCAGACGGTGAAAGACTCACCGCAACCGCAGGACGCCTTTTCGTTGGGGTTGTTGAACCTGAAGCCTTCGTTGAGTCCTTCGCGCGCATAGTCGAGCTCCGTGCCCGCCAGGTAGGGCAGGCTCTTGGGGTCGACATACACCTTGACGCCCTGGCTTTCGAACACCTGGTCTTCAGGCAGGGCTTCGTCCACATACTCGAGCTTGTAGGCCAGGCCCGAGCAGCCGGTGGTACGCACGCCCAGGCGCAGGCCCAGGCCCTTGCCCCGTTTTTCCAGGTAGCGGTTCACATGGCGCGCAGCGCGTTCGGTCAACGTTACCGACATGGCTCCCTCTTAACTGTTGCCGTGCTTGGCACGATAGTCGTTCACAGCCGCCTTGATGGCGTCCTCGGCCAGGATCGAGCAGTGGATCTTGACCGGCGGCAGCGCCAGCTCCTGGGCGATCTGCGTGTTGCGTATATCCAGGGCCTGGTCGAGCGTCTTGCCCTTGACCCATTCGGTCACCAGCGAGCTCGAGGCGATGGCCGAGCCGCAGCCATAGGTCTTGAAGCGCGCATCTTCGATGACGCCCTGCTCGTTGACCTTGATCTGAAGCTTCATGACGTCGCCACAGGCGGGCGCACCCACCATGCCGGTCCCCACCGATTCGTCGCCCTTGTCGAAGGACCCGACATTGCGGGGGTTTTCGTAGTGATCGATGACTTTTTCGCTATAGGCCATGTTTTTTCTCCTGGTTCAGTGTGCAGCCCACTGCACCGTGTTGATGTCGATACCGTCCTTGACCATTTCCCACAGCGGGGACATTTCGCGCAGCTTGTCGACCTTGCTGCGGATCAGCTTGACGGTGAAGTCGATTTCCTCTTCCGTGGTGAAACGGCCGAGGGTAAAGCGTATGGAGCTGTGTGCCAGCTCGTCGCTGCGGCCCAGGGCGCGCAGCACATAGGAGGGCTCGAGGCTGGCCGACGTGCAGGCCGATCCGCTGGAGACGGCCAACTCCTTTACCGCCATGATGAGCGACTCGCCCTCCACGTAATTGAAGCTCACGTTCAGGTTGTGCGGGATACGGCGCTCCATGTCGCCGTTCAGGTAGACCTCTTCGATGGTCGAAAGGCCGGCCCACAGGCGGTCGCGCAGCATGCGCACGCGTTCGCTCTCGGTGGCCATTTCTTCCTTGGCGATACGGAAGGTCTCGCCCATGCCCACGATCTGGTGGGTGGGCAAGGTGCCCGAACGCATGCCCCGCTCATGGCCGCCGCCATGCATCTGCGCCTCGATGCGCACCCGCGGCTTGCGGCGCACGTACAGGGCGCCTATGCCTTTGGGGCCGCACATCTTGTGCGCGCAGAACGACATCAGGTCAACCTTCAGCGTGGCGAGGTCGATGACGACCTTGCCTGTGGCTTGCGCCGCGTCGACGTGGAAAATCACGCCCCGTTCGCGGCAGATTTCGCCCAGCGCCTCGACGTCCTGGATCACACCGATCTCGTTGTTGACGTACATGACCGAAGCCAGGATCGTGTCGGGCCGGATCGCCGCCTTGAAAGCCTCAAGGTCGAGCAAGCCGTTTTCCTGGACGTCGAGGTAGGTCACCTCGAAGCCTTCGCGTTCGAGTTCGCGGCAGGTATCCAGCACTGCCTTGTGCTCGGTCTTGACGGTGATGATGTGCTTGCCGCGCTCGGCGTAGAAATGCGCCGCGCCCTTGATCGCGAGGTTGTCCGACTCGGTAGCCCCGGACGTCCAGACGATTTCGCGCGGGTCGGCATTGACCAGCGCCGCGACATGTTCGCGCGCCGTTTCGACGGCCTGCTCCGCATCCCAGCCATACGAGTGGCTGCGGGAGGCCGGGTTGCCGAAACGCTCGTACAGCCACGGCACCATGGCATCGACCACGCGCGGGTCCACCGGCGTGGTCGCCGAATAATCGAGATAGACCGGCGTTTTGATCATGACATCCAACCTTTTTCCGTTATCGGCAGCATCAGGCCGCCGCGGTCGACGACTCGGCTGCGCCCGAGCGACGATCCACCATCACCGACTTGGCGGCGTTGGCTTCCTGCAGTTCGCGCATACGTTGCTGATCGACCAGATCCTGCAAGGAGACTGAATCGAGGTACTCGACCATCTTGCGGTTGAGCGTGGCCCACAACTCGTGCGTCATGCACTTGCCCGCCTTGCCGTCGTTGCCGCGCGTGCAATCCTGCTTCCCGCCGCAATCGGTGGCGTCCAGCGGTTCGTCGACCGCGAAGATGATGTCGGCCACGGTCACGTGCCGGGCCAGCTTGGCCAGGGAATAGCCGCCACCCGGGCCGCGCATGCTGTCCACGAGCTCATGCCGGCGCAGTTTGCCGAACAATTGCTCGAGATAGGACAGCGAAATGTTCTGGCGCTGGCTGATGGCGGACAAAGTGACCGGACCGCTGTGCTGGCGCAGCGCCAGATCGATCATGGCCGTGACGGCAAAACGCCCTTTGGTAGTAAGTCGCATTCGAGACCCCTAGAGGTAAGGCCTGCCCACGCGCCACCTGCCTCCGTTCCCTGCTGCTTGGCTGACATGGCCGGCCGAAGCGCCCCGGGATAGGATGCAGGATGTGCACCACGGGCGGCACACGCTGGGCCACTGATTCTGACCCTTCTCTAAAGCGTCGGGGACTACCCTGGAAAGCGCGCCGGCCAGTAACCGGTCGAAGAGCAAATCCCTAACGATTTGCTCAAGTATAGCCAATTCCCGAATATTTTTCTAGGGATTGTTTGGGAAACTACGCAGATGGGGGATCGCCAGCGGCCGATCGGTGCTGCCCGGGCTTGCCGCGGCCTGGATGTTGCGCGGACAAGACAAGGCCCGGCATGAACCGGGCCCGGAGAAAATGAATGATGACGACAGGGCGATACCGTGCCCGGGAGCGTTAAGCCGCCTGGTATTGCGTCGCGCGTTTGCGCACGACTTCCAGCAGCCCCTGGCAGGCGTCCTCGATGTAATCGAGGACCTTGGCGAATCCCTCAGGGCCGCCATAGTAAGGATCGGGAACCGTCGCTTCCTCGTACTCGTTGGCGAAGCGCATCAGCAGCATCAGCTTGTGCTGGTATTGCTTGGGCGCCTGTTGCTGCAGCAGCGACAGGTTGTCCCAATCCATCGCCAGAATCATGTCGAACTCACGAAAATCGTCGACGCGGATCTGGCGCGCGCGGATTTCGCCTATGTCATAGCCCCGCTTGCGGGCGGCAGCCTGCATACGGGCATCGGGAGGCTCGCCAATGTGAAAGGCGTGCGTCCCAGCCGATTCTATACGGACAACGTCGGAAAGACCGGCTTCTTTCACCAGACGGCGAAATACGCCCTCTGCGCTCGGCGAGCGGCAGATGTTGCCCATGCACACAAACAGTACCTTGGTCATCATGTCCGAAAGTGTGCGGGAAAACCCCGGATAGTTCAAGCTTTTTTTATTAACCAACTAAAATGTGGTGCATAAAAAACTTCTTTAGAATCAGCCGCTTACGCATGAGTCCCTAGGGGCTTGGCACCACAGAGACACATCGCGCACATCTGTGGCACGGACCACAAAGCACTGCCCGACCGGCCCGCCGCACCAATTTTGTGCGAAATTATTTCGCGACGCACAAGACCCGGCCGGGGATTGGAACCGCGCGACACCCCCGCTCAGCTTCGCGCCGCATTCAGGGCATCCTCGTCGGCCTGCTGGCCTCCTGCGCCGAACACCTTTTGCTTGAGCGCCAGCAACTGATCGCGGGCGCGCGCCGCCTTCTCGAATTCCAGGTTGCGCGCATACTCGAGCATGGCTTTCTCGAGCTTCTTGATTTCCTTGGCGATCTGCTTTTCGCCCATGGCCTCGTAGCGGGCCGCCTCCGCGCTATCCGACGGCCCTTCGGACGGGACATACACGCCGTCGATCAAGTCGCGCACTTCTTTCCTCACGCCCTGCGGCACGATGCCCTGCGCTAGGTTGAACTGCAGCTGCTTCTCGCGGCGGCGATTGGTTTCCTCCAAGGCGCGCCGCATCGAATCCGTCATGGTATCGGCATAGAGAATGGCCTTGCCATTCAGGTTGCGGGCCGCGCGGCCGATGGTCTGGATCAGGCTGCGCTCGGAGCGCAGGAAGCCTTCTTTGTCGGCATCCAGGATCGCCACCAGCGACACCTCGGGAATGTCCAGGCCCTCGCGCAGCAAGTTGATACCGACCAGCACATCGAAAGTGCCCAGGCGCAGATCGCGCAGGATCTCGACGCGCTCGACCGTATCGATGTCCGAGTGAAGATAGCGGACCTTGATGCCGTGATCGGTCAGGTAGTCCGTCAGGTCCTCCGCCATGCGCTTGGTCAGCGTCGTGATCAGCACGCGGTCGTTCCGGGCCACGCGCTCGTTGATCTCGCTCAGCACATCGTCCACCTGGTTCAGGGCCGGCCTGACCTCCACCACCGGATCGACCAGCCCCGTGGGGCGTACCACCTGCTCGACCACGGCATCGGCGTGCCGCTTTTCGTAGTCGGCCGGGGTCGCCGAGACAAAGATGGTCTGCCGCATCTTGGCCTCGAATTCCTCGAATTTCAATGGCCGGTTGTCCATGGCGGACGGCAGGCGAAAGCCGTAGGTGACCAGGGTTTCCTTGCGCGAACGGTCGCCCTTGTACATCGCCCCCACCTGTCCGATGGTGACGTGGCTTTCGTCGATGATCATCAGCGCATCGTGCGGAAGGTAGTCCACCAGGGTCGGAGGCGGCTCGCCGGGCTTGGCGCCGGAGAGGTGACGCGAGTAGTTCTCGATGCCCTTGCAGAACCCCAGCTCTTGCAGCATTTCCAGGTCGAAACGGGTGCGCTGCTCGATACGCTGCGCCTCTACCAGCTGCCCGTTGTCGACGAAGAACTTGGTGCGCTCACGCAGCTCTTGCTTGATGGTCTCGATGGCGCGCAGCACCGTTGCCCGAGGCGTCACATAGTGCGACCCGGGATAGACCGCAAACCGCAGGACCTTCTGCCTCACCTTGCCGGTGAGCGGATCGAACAACTCCAGCGTCTCGACCTCGTCGTCGAACAAGGTGATGCGCAATGCCAACTCGGCGTGTTCGGCCGGGAAAACATCGATCAGCTCGCCGCGGACGCGGAAAGTGCCCCGTGTGAAATCCGTATCGTTGCGCGTGTATTGCATGGCGACCAGACGCGAAATGATGTCGCGCTGGCCCATGCGGTCGCCCGTCCGCAACATCATCACCATGTTGTGGTAGTCGTCCGGGTTGCCGATGCCGTAAATGCAGGAAACGCTGGCCACGATGATCGTATCGCGCCGCTCGAGCAGGCTTTTGGTGGCGGACAGGCGCATCTGCTCGATGTGTTCGTTGATGGACGAGTCCTTCTCTATGAACAGGTCCCGCGTGGGCACATACGCTTCGGGCTGGTAGTAATCGTAGTAGGAGACGAAGTACTCCACGGCGTTGCGCGGAAAAAACTCGCGCATTTCGGCGTACAGCTGGGCGGCCAGCGTCTTGTTGGGCGCCAGCACCAAGGCCGGGCGCCCCATCCGGGCGATCACGTTGGCCATCGTGTAGGTCTTGCCCGAGCCGGTCACGCCCAATAGCGTCTGGTACATCAGGCCGTCTTCGATTCCCTCGCACAGCTGGCCGATCGCGGCGGGCTGGTCGCCCGCCGGCGGATAAGGCTGGTAGAGCTGGAAGGGGCTTCCCTCGAATGTCACGAAGCCCGGCTTGAAGTCCTGCGCGCGGGCCGTCGCCGCGATGAGCTCGGCGTGTTCGGCGGCACCACGCAGTCCTTGGGACACGGGGCCTTCGGCAGGCGTAGTGTGCATGCTAGACTCTTGTTTCATCAGGAAAACTTCGGCAGCGAAAAGGGCCAGGAGTTCCGCGCGACTGCGGCCAGGCATGGGCGGCGAAGCAAGTCGGCGGCACCCCTTCGGCCGACACGCGTCTCGGCGGCCAAGGTACCCACCGGAAAGTGCCAACCGGAGCTTACGACCAGATTCCGCCGACCAAAGTCTGCAGACCAGATTTCGCCGACCAGATTTCGCAATGTAAAAAACAATCAAGCATTATCCCCCGCACAGTACCTTCCTTCAACCCTGCCCGCTTAACGGACGCTTTACATGACTTCGCTCTTCGCAGCCGTAGAACTGGCTCCCCGCGACCCCATCCTGGGCCTGACCGAACAATTCAACGCCGATACCCGCAGCAATAAAGTCAACCTGGGCGTCGGCGTGTACTACAACGACGAAGGCAGGATTCCGCTCCTCAAGGCCGTTCGCAAAGCCGAGCAGGCGCGTATCGACGCAGCCGCCGCACGGGGCTATCTGCCCATCGAGGGCCTGCCTGGCTACAACCGCGCGGTACAGGAGCTGCTGCTGGGGGCGGACTCCCCGCTGATCACCGCCGGGCGGGTACTGACCGCCCAGAGCCTGGGAGGCACGGGCGCGCTGAAGATCGGCGCCGACTTCCTCAAGCGCCTGGTGCCGGACGCCAGGATCGCGATCAGCAACCCCAGCTGGGAGAATCATCGCGCCCTGTTCGAGTACGCGGGCTTCGACGTCATCCAATACCCCTATTACGACCCGGCTACTCACGGTGTCGATTTCGCCGGCATGATCGCGGCGCTGGAGAGCTATCCGGCCAATACCGTGGTCGTGCTTCACGCCTGCTGCCACAACCCGACGGGCGTGGACCTCTCGGCCGAGCAGTGGGCCAAGGTCGTGGAAGTGGTCCGGGCCCGCCAACTGATTCCCTTCCTGGATATCGCCTACCAGGGCTTTGGCGACGGGATCGACGAAGACGCCACCGCAGTACGTCAGTTCGCCGCGGCAGACCTGACCTTCCTGATCAGCTCGTCGTTCTCCAAATCGTTCTCGCTTTATGGCGAGCGCGTCGGCGCCCTGACCCTGGTAGCCGCCGACAAGGAAGAAAGCACGCGCGTCCTGAGCCAGCTCAAGCGCGTGATCCGCACCAACTACTCCAATCCTCCTACCCACGGCGGCACGGTCGTGGCCCAGGTCCTGACTTCGCCCGAGCTGCGCGCGGAATGGGAGGCCGAACTGGGCGAAATGCGCGACCGCATCCGCACCATGCGCGCCGCGCTGGTCGCCAAGCTCAAGGAACGCGGCGTAGCGCGCGACTTCAGCTTCGTGCTGCAGCAGCGCGGCATGTTCTCCTACTCGGGGCTCACCGCCGAGCAAGTGGATCGCCTGCGCGAGGAACATGGTATTTATGCAGTGTCCACTGGCCGCATCTGCGTCGCGGCGCTCAACACGCGGAATATCGATGCCGTGGCGGACGGCATCGCGGCCGTCCTGGCCTCGTAGCCCCTCCAGAGCTCCCGCGGGCGGGCCGGTGAGGCCCGCGCCTCTTTGGAGCGGGCAGAAATTCATGCTATAGTTTTTGGCTCTGTTCCCCGATAGCTCAGTCGGTAGAGCGACGGACTGTTAATCCGCAGGTCGCTGGTTCGAGCCCAGCTCGGGGAGCCAGAAAGATGCAAATGGAAAAACGGACGCTTCGGCGTCCGTTTTTCGTTACGCCCTCTCGCTGTACTTGTCGTCCCTTCCTTGGTCGTCCCTTCTTCGGCCTTGCCCGCGCCGCCTGGACCACCGCACCTGCTCAAGGTTTATTCAACATTCAATCTTGATCAATGCAGGGCCGTCCGGTAATTTGCCGCAGCACAATGGCCCGGCCGGAGCCCCTCCCCCAGCAGGCAGGCACGCCCCGCACCAGGCCGCAGATGCCACGGCCGCGAAGCCTCGCGCCGCAAAAAAACCGGAGGAGACCCATGAAAAAACGCGCATTCCTGTCTATCGCGCTAATGGCCCTGGCCAGCGCCATTTCCCCGTCCGCCCAGGCCGATACCTTTCCATCCCGCGCCATCCGTTTCGTCGTGCCATTCGGCCCCGGCGGCGGTACGGATATCGTGGCACGACTGATCGCACCCTACCTGTCGGCGCAACTCGGGCAACAGGTGGTCGTCGAGAACCGCCCCGGCGCGGGCGGGGTCATCGGTTCCAATATGGTGGCCAAGGGGCCTGCCGACGGCTACACGATCCTGTTCGCCGACAGCGCGCGCTCGATCGCGCCGTCAATGCAAAAGGACCTGCCGTTCGACATCACCAAGGATCTCGATCCCATCGGCCTGATCGCCGGTACGCCGCTCTTGTTGCTCGCCCACCCCCAGGCGCCGGTAAAGACGCTGGACGAACTGATCCGCTACGCCAAGGCCAACCCCGGCAAGCTCACCTACGGCAGCTCCGGAAACGGCACGCCGCAGCACTTCGCGGTTGAACTGCTGAAATCCGCATCGGGCATCGATCTGGTGCATGTGCCCTATAAAGGTGCCGCGGCCGTCGTGGCCGATGCCGTAGGCGGCCAGATCAACCTGGCCGCGGCTACTTATGCGCCCTCGGTCGAATATATAAAGAGCAAGCGGTTGATCCCGCTCACGGTCATGGAACCCAAGCGCTTGCCGGCATTGCCCGAGGTGCCGGCCGCGGCCGAACACTATCCCGAAGTCGTCATGAGCATCTGGTTCGGGATCATGCTGCCGGTCGGCGTCGATCCCGCTGTCCGGACGAAATTGGTAGATGCCGTCAAGGCCGTCGTCGCCAATCCCGAATACGCCGAAAAACTGCGGGCCGCCGGGTTCGAGCCGATGCGGGAATCGGCCGAAGAGATGAAGACCCGTATCGCGCGCGAAGTGAAATTGTTCGGCGAAGTGGCCAGGAAGGCCGGCATCACGCCAGAGTGACCGATAGGCGCGCCGCTGCGAAACACCTCGTGGGCAAGGCTGCGGTATGATCGGTCCGTTCCTGTGCTGACCGCCTGCTACGCATCCGCCGGCCTGTGTGCCGGCGGTAATGCCCTCCATGAGATACGCCATGCAGTTCCGCGCCATAGCCCTGCCCTTCCTGTTCTCCTTCTTTGCCACCGGACTCGCCCACGCCCAGGATTATTCAGTCGGCAATCTGCATATCAGCCAGCCCTGGGCCCGCGCCACCGTCGCCGGCCAGCCCAGCGGCGGCGGCTTTTTGAAGCTGACCAACGACGGAGGGGACGACAAGCTGGTCGCCATCCGCAGCGAGGTTTCCGCCACGGCTGAACTGCATACCATGCAGATGGACGGCGACATCATGCGCATGCGTCCAGTAGACGGCATCGCGCTTCCCGCCGGCCAGACCGTCGAGCTCAAGCCGGGCGGCTATCACATCATGTTCATGCAGCTCAAAGCCCCCCTGAAAGAAGGTTCCCGCTTCCCCGCCACGCTGGTTTTCCAGAAGGCCGGCGAAATCCGGGTGGACTTCAAGGTTGAGCCGCCGGGTGCCGGGCCCCGTGGCCATGGGCACCATCATTGAGCGACGAAGCCGGCACGGCTCTTGCAATCAAGCACGAATAGATGAATTCTTCTGCCTCGGACACCTGGATTGCAATCCGTGATCATGATTTCCCCGTCTCCCGGCCAGACCGGAATAGCAGCATGACTGCGCTGTATAACGGAATGTCGCGGGAAGAGCTGGACGCCTCCTACAACAGTTCCGCAGCCGTCCTCAACAGCGCGGTGCTCATGGCGGAATTCGACGAACGCAGCGCCAAGCTGCGCGCGGCCCATCCCCAGTACCTGGACTTGCGCTACGGACCGGCGCCTCGCCAACGCCTCGATTACTTCCCCGCCGCCCGCTCCGGGCCGCTGATGGTTTTCATCCACGGGGGCTACTGGAACGCCCGCCCCAAGGAAAGCTTCAGCTTCCTCGCCGCGGGCCCCCTCGCCCATGGGCTCCATGTCGCGCTGGTCGGCTATACCCCGGCCCCCGAGCAATCCCTGGACGGCATCATCGGGGAAATCCGAACGGCCATCAGGTGGCTATCCGAACATGCCATGCAATGGGGCACCGACCCGGAGCGGCTCATCGTCGCCGGCTGGTCCTCCGGCGCCCACCTGGCCGCCATGATGCTCGACGAACCGGGCATATGCGGGGGGCTCGCGGTCAGCGGCATCTATGACCTCGAACCCATACGCCTGAGTTCGCTGAACGACCGCCTATGCCTGTGCCCGCCGGACGTGCCGCGCCTGAGCCCGCTGCGGCGCCCGCTCAGCCCGCGCGAACTGGTTCTGGCCTATGGCGCGGCCGAGCTTCCCGAACTCCGCCGGCAGTCCGAGACCTTCGCCGCCGCGCGCGCCGGCTTGCCTGGCGAACTCCTGCGGCTCCCGGACCACAACCACTTCACGATCCTGAACGACCTGGCTTCGCCCGAGGGTGTCCTCACGCAACGCGCCTGCAGGCTCGCAGGCCTCTAGCGCCTACTTCCCTCGCTGCCCGTCACGGGGCATCCCGGACCGCGAGCACCGACCGGCCCCGGCTCAGATCGGCCAGCACCTGACGCAGTTGCTCGATGCCAGGCCGCGGCACTCGCAATACCAGGCGCGCCCCCTGCTCATCGAAACTTTCCCGGACCACCTCGGCGCCGTAGTCGCGCGCACGCGCCTTGAACAGCGGCAGCTCGGCAAACGTACAGGCGACCTCGCCTTCGGCCAGATCGAGTAAAGGCACACGGCGCCCTTGCCGCAGGCAATTGGCGGTGCAGCCGCCATAGGCGCGGATCAATCCACCGGCGCCCAGTAGCGTCCCGCCGAACCAGCGCACGACCAGCACGGCCACCCGGTCGCAGGACTGGCCATCGATGGCTTGGAGAATGGGCCGTCCGGCAGTTCCGCCGGGCTCGCCGTCATCGTTGAAACGATAGACGGTACCGATGCGATAAGCCCAGCAATTATGGGTAGCCGTCGGGTCGGCATACTGGTCGAAGAACGCCAGGGCGGCTTCGGCGCTGGAAACAGGCGCCGCATGGGCGATGAAGCGGCTCTTGCGGATCTCCTCGCGCCAGCTGCAGGGCGCTTCGAGCGTGAAGAGGGAACTCATGGAACGAGTGTACCGCGCGCCTGGCTTTCTTTTGACGAAGGTCATTTTTCTGCTATAGTTACGGGCTCGATCCCCGATAGCTCAGTCGGTAGAGCGACGGACTGTTAATCCGCAGGTCACTGGTTCGAACCCAGTTCGGGGAGCCAAGATGCAATGAAAAACGGACGCCCCTGCGTCCGTTTTTCATTTTTTCTTTCGTTTCGTTGGGCGTTCTGGATAACTGCCGTGCCCGCCACCGCCCCCCTCACCCACCGGCGTGTCCTCACGATGGCCCTGCCCATCGTTCTCGCCAATCTCACCCAGCCACTGATGTCCGCCGTGGACACCGCCGTCGCCGGCCATCTGCCCGGGCCGGAATATCTGGCGGGCGTCGCCCTGGGCAGCCTGTTGTTCAGCTTTTTATTCTGGGGGTTCGGCTTTCTTCGGATGGGAACGACCGGGCTCGTCGCGCAGGCCTGGGGCAGAGGCGACGAACAAGCGCTGGCCGCCAGCGTCGTGCGAGCCCTTTTTCTGGCAGCGGCCATCGGTATCCTGCTGCTGGTACTGCAAGGCCCGTTGATTTCCCTCGTACTCGGGCTGCTGGGCGGCAGCGCCAGCGCCACCCAGCAGGCAATGGAATACTGCGCGGGCAGGATCTGGGCGGCGCCGCTTGCGCTGGCCAACTACGTCGTGCTGGGCTGGCTGCTGGGATGCCAGCGGGTCCGTCTGGCGCTCGCGCTGCAGATATTCATCAACCTGGTCAACCTCGCCGCCGTGCTGTTGTTCGTCCATGTCTTCGATCTCGGCGTGACGGGCATCGGCGCCGCGACCGCGGTGGCCGACGGCGCCGGGGCGCTCGCCGGCGGCTTCCTGCTGTGGCGCTCCCATCGCGCCGCCTGGCCGAAATTGCGCATGGCGGTACTGCGCGATGCCGCGGCCATGCGCCGCCTGGTCGGGATCAACTTCCACATTTTCGTGCGCACGGCCTGCCTGCTGGGCAGCATGGGCTGGTTCGCCCACCTGGGCGCCACCCAGGGCGACATGGTGCTGGCCGCCAATGCCTTGCTGCTGAACTTCCTGACTTTCATGGCATTCGGGCTCGACGGCTTCGCCCACGCAGCCGAAGCGCTCGTAGGTTCGGCCGTGGGCGCCAACGACGATTCCGGCTTGCGCCGCGCCGTACGCCTTTGCATGGGCTGGGCCTTCGGCGGCGCGCTCGCCTACGCGCTGGTGTATCTCGCGGCCGGTCCGCTGATCGTAAACACCCTCACCGACCAACCGGCCCTGCGCGCCACTGCGCGCCATTTCCTGCCCTGGCTGGCACTCGCGCCCATAGCCTCGGTCGCAGCCTACCTTTACGACGGCATTTTCATCGGCGCCACGCAGACACGCGCGTTGATGCAGTCCATGCTCCTTTGCGGGGCAGCCTTCCTGGCCTTGTCCCTCGGCCTCCTGCCGCTGCTCGGCAATCACGGACTGTGGCTGTCGTTCCTCGCGTTCAACGCCTTGCGGGGCCTCACGCTCCACCTTGCCGCACCGCGCACGGTTTATCGTAGTCATCGGGCCGAACTTGCCGGTGGCTAGGCAACGAGGTTATCCCCGCCTCCTGTGGACAAGGTTGGGGACAGCGGCAGGACAACCGGAGAGGACCCGCATCACTGCGTACTTTGAGGTTCTTCGCTCACAAAATAGGCACGCATCGACGGGGAACGAGCACCGTCGTCTTGCCTTGACAATGGCTCGTCCCGCCCATTATGGTCACGCCCCTTGCATCGAGATGGTGATTCCATGGTTGTCTGGCTGAAAGTGCCGTTTGCCGAGAAAGACGAAGCCAAGGCGCTCGGGGCCAGATGGTCTCCGGCGCAGAAGAAGTGGTACGTCAAGGATGCGGCGGATCTTTCGCCGTTCCAGCGGTGGCTGGGTGCCGGGTCCGCCGTTCAGGCCAGCAAGCCGGCGGCCCCTGAACCCGCCGAGGACGAAGCCGTGCCCGAGGGCGGAGCGATCGTCTATTGCGATGGCGCATGCCGCGGCAATCCCGGCGGCCCCGGGGGATGGGGAGCACTGATCCGCACCGCGTCGTCCACCGTGGAAATCTTCGGCGGTTCGCCCGACACGACCAACAATCGCATGGAGCTGACCGCCGCTACCGAGGCCCTGCGCTGGCTACCGCAAGCGTGCGAGGTCGTCGTCTACACCGACTCCCAGTACGTCGTGAACGGCATGACGCAATGGCGCCATGGATGGGTGCGCAAGAACTGGAAAGACGTCAAGAACGTCGAACTCTGGAAAGCGCTGATCGCAGAGGCGGATCGGCACCGCGCCACGTTCAAGTGGGTGCGCGGGCACAACGGCCATCGCGGCAACGAGCGGGCCGACGCACTGGCCAACGAAGGCCTGGACTACGCCAAGCGAACCGGCCGCGGCGAAGTCGTGGTGCGCATCGTGGCCGGGCACAGCGCCACGGGCTAGGCGCCGGCGTCTCTATCCGGTCTGCCAGCCGCGGCATGTCGTCGCGGTGAGCCGCACGCTGGCCAGGAACTGCCGAACAGGCCGCCGGCGCGCATACAATGCCGCCCCATGAGTTTCCGTATCCTTGCATTGACCCTGCTCCTCGTTCTTCCCGCGCATGCGGCAGACCTGGTCACGCGCCCCGGCGCGGTCGGCCACCGCGACTTCAAGCGCGCCAAACAGGTACTGCCCCGCGTCTATGCCGGTCTGGAACAGACTCTTTATTGCGGGTGCCGATACGAAGGAAAACGCATCGATTTTTCTTCTTGCGACTATCGCGTCCGCAAGGATGAGCGCCGCGGATCGCGCCAGGAATGGGAACACGTCGTTCCCGCCTGGAACATTGGCCACCAACGGCAATGCTGGAAGCAAGGGGGGCGCAAGCATTGCACGGCCACCGACCCCGTATTCCGCAAGGCCGAAGGGGACCTGGTGAATCTCGTCCCCGAGATCGGCGAAATCAACGCCGACCGCTCCAATTTCCGCTATGGGGTCTGGGTGGACGATCCCGTTCCCATGTACGGCCAATGCAAGACCGTGGTGGACTTCAGGCAACGGCGCATCCAGCCGCGCCAGGCCGTGCGGGGCCGCATCGCCCGCATCCAGATGTACATGGCGGCCACCTATGGCCTGCGCCTCAGCCCGCTGGAGCGGCGGATTTTCTGTACCTGGGCGCGTGCCTATCCGGTCGATGCCTGGGAACGGGAGCGGGAACGCCGCATCGTACGCATCCAGGGAACCGGCAACCGCTTCGTGACAGATCCAGGATTGAGGGAGAAATTCTGCGCTCCTGCATAAGATGCGCAGCGGTGGCATGACCTATGCTGGCTGCCTCGACTCCACGCGACAAGCCATGAAAATAGCGCCGCCCGCCCCCAATGAGGAAGAGCGCCTGGCCCTGCTCCATGCCCTCGACCTGCTCGATACGCCGCCCGAGCCCGTCTTCGACTTGATCACCAGAATGACGGCCGAGGCGATCGGCGTCCCCATGGTGCTGGTTTCGCTCATCGACCAGCACCGGCAGTGGTTCAAGTCGCGGGTGGGATGGGAGATATCCGAGACGCCGCGCGAACATGCCTTCTGCGCCCACTGCATCCTGGGCGGGGAGATCCTGCAGGTTCCCGACGCGCTGCAGGACGAGCGCTTCTTCGACAGCCCGCTGGTCACCGGCGCGCCCGGCGTGCGCTTCTATGCGGGGGCCCCGCTGCGCAGCACCCAGGGGTTCGCCCTGGGCAGCCTTTGCGTGCTGGACTCCGTCCCGCGCGAGTTGAGCGCGCGCCAGCTGGCGCTGCTGCAACATGCGGCACAACTGGTCAACCACGAGATCGCCCGGCGCGAAGCCACGGTCCTGGTGCGCGAGACGAGCGAGTTTTCCCTGGAGGCAGGCCGCGACAGCGAAGCGCGCTTTCGCGCGGTATTCGAAGGGGCCGCCATGGGAATTGCGCTGGTCGCGCCCGACGGCCGGCTGGTCGAAGCCAATCAGGCCCTGGCGCGCATCGTCGGCCATTCGACCGACGCGCTGGCCGGCATGTATCTCCAGGACTTGAGCACGCCGGCCGACCGGCCCGCCGAACTCGCCTTGCGCCACGAACTCGCGGCCGGCCTGCGTTCCCTGTATTCGCTCGAGACGCGCTACCTCGCCCAGCACGGCGCCACGGCCTGGGTCAACCTGACCGTCGCGGCACGCCATGGCAACGACGGGAAAGTGCGCTATTTCATCGCCATCGTCGAAAATATCGACGAACGCAAGCAGGCCCAGGCCGCCCTGCAGGCATTGCAACAGACGCTGGAACAACAGGTCGAACAGCGCACCCACGAGTTGCGCCGCGCACACGAGCAGCTCCAGACCATTACCGACCAGCTGCCGGCCATGATCGGCTACTTCGACGAAGGCCTGCGCTATCGATTCGCCAACGATGCCTATCGGGCGGCGCTGGGCAAGGCGCCACGTGAAGTGATCGGCCTGACCCTGGCCGAGACATTCGGACCGGATAAGGCCGCCGACATCGCGCGGCACGCCGAGCGTGCCGGCCGCGAGCGCAAGCGCGTATCGTTCGAAATCCCCCTCACCTATCCCGACGGCTCGCTGCACTATGGCGAGGTCACCCTGATCCCCGATATCACGGAAAACCGGCTGGCGGGGTTCCACAGCATCGTGCATGACATCACGGAACGGCGCCTGCGCGAACAAGCATCCGAACTCGAGGCCAGGCGCGACCCGCTGACCGACCTTCCCAACCGCCGCGCGGTCCGGGAACGGCTGCCCGAGGCCATGGCGCTGACCGACCGGCACGGCGGCGTGCTGGACGTATTTTTCCTGGACCTGGACGGCTTCAAGGAAGTCAACGATACGCTGGGGCACGAATGCGGCGATCTGCTGCTCCAGGAAGTCGCGCGGCGCCTGGCCGCCCTGCTGCCCCAGGCCGACCTGATCGCCCGGCTGTCCGGGGACGAGTTCGTCGCCATCGTTCACGACGACGCGGCCCACGCACAGGCGGAAATCATCGCGCAGCGTATCCTTGCCGGCATTGCCGAACCCATCCCATTGCGCGGACAGGCGGTGCGCGTCAGGGCCAGCGTCGGTGTTTCGCTGTATCGCGCAGGCACCGGGACAAGCGCGACCAATGTGCTGCGCATGGCCGACATGATGATGTACGAAGCCAAGCGGGCCGGGAAGAATCAATACCGGGTGCATTCGGAGGACAGCTGAGCGGCGGGCGGGCCGCTTGACGCCAATACTGTATATTTATACAGTATTGGCTCATTGTCGTTCGCCCGTCATGCCTGCCCAGGAAACCCTCTCGTCTTCGGCCCCTGCCCCCATCCACCCGCTCCTGTGGCGGGGGTCGCAGCTGGCGCATGCCAGCCGTCCATGCCTGGACACCGGCTACCCCGAGCTGTCCCGCAGCCTGCCCGGCGGGGGATGGCCGCTGGGCAGCCTGACCGAACTGCTACTCCCGCAGCCCGGCATAGGCGAAGTACGGTTGCTATTGCCGGCGCTGCGGCAAGTCCCCGCCGGTCGCAGCATCGTTCTGCTGCATCCGCCGCATGTCCCCTGTGCACAGGCCTGGATGGCCTACCGTATTCCCATCGGACAGCTGCTGTGGATCGCCCCTGGGCGCGAAGGCGATGCCCTGTGGGCGGCGGAACAAATCCTCAAGCACGGCAGTTGCGGCGCCCTGCTGTGTTGGTCATCGCACCCGCACGCGGCAGCCTTGCGCCGGCTGCACCTGGCCGCCCAATCCGGCGACACCGCTTTCTTCATGTTCCGCCCCATCCAGGCAGCGCGCGCTTCCTCGCCTGCTCCGCTGCGCTTGCAACTGGAAGCCGCCGGCGGCCACCTGCGGATCGAGGTCCTCAAGCGCCGGGGCCCCCGGCCCGATGCGCCGCTGCTACTGCCGCTGGCGGCCTTTTCTCCGGCCGGGAAAACCGGCCGCGTCCCCCTGTCCTCCGAGCCTCGCCATGCGTTTGTGGATCGGCATCTATCTGACCCAGCCCAGCCTCGACGCCCTGAACCCGCTCTGGCTGGATGAGGCGGCCGCCCCCCTGGCGGTGCTGGATCACGACACGGTCGTGGCCGTCACGCCGGCCGCCAGCCGGCTGGGCGTGCGGCCCGGCATGCGCAAGAAAGGCGCCGGCGCACTGGCACCCGCCACGGCATTCGTCCAGCGCGACGCGCTGCGCGAACGGCAGTTGCTCGATGCGGCCGCGCTCGCCATGCTGCAGTACACCCCCGAAGTCGCCTTCGGCCCGGACGCCAGCCTGCTGCTCGAAGTCGGCGCCAGCCTGCGCGCCTTCGGCGGCCCTGTTGCCTTGTGCCGACGCCTGCGCGGCACGCTGCGGCAACTCGGGTGCCATGCCCATCTCGGCATGGCACCCACGGCCCATGGCGCCTGGCTACTCGCTGCCCGTCCGGCGCCGGGGCCCCGGCGCGTCCTGCGCCTGGCCCCGATGATGCGCCGGGTATCGAAGCTCCCGTGTGCCTTGCTGCCTGCTGCCCGTCCTTACCAGGACTGGCTCGACGGCATCGGATGCCGCACCTTGGCCGCCCTGCTGGGCCTGCCTCGCCCCGGCCTGCAACGCCGCTGCGGCCCGGCCTTGATCCAGGCACTCGACCAGGTACGCGGGCAGGCGCCCGAGCTTTTCGACTGGGTCCAAGCACCGCTGGAATTCTCGGCCCGTATCGAATTGCTCGCCCGCATCGAGCACTCCCACGCCATACTGGCAGTGGCCCGGCGCCTCGTCCAGCAACTGGCAGGCTGGCTGGGTGCTGCCCAGGCCGCTGTGAGCAGCATCGTTCTGGTCCTAGAACACGAACGCGGCCGCCACGCCCGCCCCCCTACCCGCCTGGCCATCGCCCTGGCGGATCCGGGTTGGCAACCCGAACACCTGCTACGCCTGCTCAAGGAACATCTGGACCGGCTGGTGCTGGAAGCCCCCGCCATTGCCGTCGGCCTGCAAGCCGGCGCCATCGTATCGCGCGCCACGCCCTCCGCAACCCTCTTCACGGAGCCGGGCGGCACGCCGCAGGATCATGCCCGCCTCCTGGAACTGCTGGTGGCGCGGCTGGGACCCGATCGCGTCCTGGCCCCCTGCCCGCATCCCGACCATCGCCCGGAAGCCGCCAATCGCTGGTTGCCCATCCTGGACCGCGGCCAGCGGGCTGAAAGCGCCGGCGACTTCGCCGCCGAACGCCCGCTCTGGCTGCTGCAACAGCCCATTGCGCTCGTCATGCGCCACCACCGGCCCTACTACGGCACGCCCCTGCGCCTTCTGCACGGCCCCGAGCGCATCGAAAACGGCTGGTGGGACGGCATCCCCGTCTTGCGCGACTATTTCGTCGCGGAAAGCGAGGACAAGATCCGCTATTGGATTTATCTCGACCACGCCCTGGACGAACCGCGCTGGTATCTTCACGGCCTGTATGCCTGACCGCCATGGATACGCCTTCTTCCCTCGACGTCCGGCTTCCTGGCTATGCCGAACTGCAATGCCTGACCAACTTCACTTTCCTGCGCGGCGCCTCCTGGCCCGAGGAAATGGTCGAACGCGCCGCATCCCTGGGCTATGCCGCTCTTGCCATCACCGACGAATGCTCGCTGGCCGGCGTGGTCCGGGCCCACGTGCAGGCCAAGAAACAGGGACTGCCCCTGATCCTGGGCAGCCAGTTCCGGCTCGAAGACGACGCCGGCAACCCTTGCCTGGAACTGGTGCTGCTGGCCATGAACAAGGAAGGCTACGGCAAGCTTTCAGAGCTGATCACGCTCGCCCGCTCGCGCGCACCCAAAGGCAGTTATCGGCTGCGGCCCGATGATCTCGCCCGCCCACGGGCGGAATACGAACATTTGCGCGGCATGCCGGAATGCCTGGCCTTGCTCGTCCCGGCCCATGGCATCGAGGCTGGCCACCTGGGCGAACAGGCTGACTGGCTGGCCGCGACCTTCCCTGGCCGGTGCTGGCTGGCACTGAGCCTGCTCAATCGCGCGGGGGACGGCCGCCACCGCGACACGGTGGAAAGCGTGGCGCGGGAACGAGGCCTGCCGGTGGTTGCCACGGGCCAGGTGGAAATGCATGTGCGTTCGCGCAAGCCGCTGCACGATACCTTGTGCGGCATCCGGCTGCGCCGGCCGGTGGCCGAGTGCGGCTACGCACTGGCCATCAACGCCGAACAGCATTTGCGGGCACGCGTGCATCTGGCCAAGGTCTATCCTCAGGCGGCCCTGGACGAAAGCCTGCGCATCGCCCGGCTGTGCACCTTCAGCCTCGACGAGCTGAAATACGAGTACCCCGAAGAACTGGTGCCCCCGGGACAAACGCCCGCCGCCTACCTGCGCAGCGAAACCTATGCAGGCGCGCGCAGGCGGTTTCCCCAAGGCATTCCCCCGGCGGTCGAGGAAAAGCTCGAAAGGGAACTCGCGCTCATTGCCGAGCTCGAGTACGAAGCCTATTTCCTGACCGTCTACGATCTCGTCAAATTCGCCGACACCCGCGGCATTCTTTGCCAGGGCCGCGGATCGGCGGCCAACTCCGCCGTCTGCTATTGCCTGGGCATCACGGCCATTCCTCCCCACGAAAACACCTTGTTCGGACGCTTCATCAGCAAGGAGCGCAACGAACCTCCCGATATCGACGTCGACTTCGAGCACCAGCGCCGCGAAGAAGTCATCCAGTACATCTACGGGAAGTACGGCCGCCAGCGCGCCGCGCTGACCGGCGTGGTCATCACTTACCGTTCGCGCAGTGCGCTACGCGACGTCGGGCGCGCCTTGGGCATCGATCTCGCCCTGGTCGACCGGGTCGCCAAGGCCCATCAATGGTGGGACGGCAAGCAGAACATCCTGAAGCGCTTCCAGGAATGCGGACTGGCGGCCGATTCGCCAGCGGCACAGCTTTGGGCCGGCCTGACCGAACAGCTGCTGGGCTTTCCCCGCCATCTGTCCCAGCATCCCGGCGGCTTCGTCATGTCGCGCGGCCCGTTGTCGCGCCTCGTACCCATCGAGAACGCCGCCATGCCCAACCGCAGTGTCGTGCAATGGGACAAGGACGATCTGGACGCGGTCGGCCTGCTCAAGGTCGACGTACTGGCACTGGGCATGCTGACGGCGCTGAGGCGGGCGTTGGAGTTCGCCAACCAGCGCCGGCAATCCGACCTGAAGCTCTATTCCATACCCCAAGGGGACGAGGCGACCTACAAGATGATCTGCGAAGCAGACACCATAGGCGTCTTCCAGATCGAATCGCGCGCGCAGATGAGCATGCTGCCGCGGCTGCGCCCCCAGACCCTGTACGACCTCACCATCCAGGTCGCCATCGTCCGGCCCGGTCCCATCCAGGGCGGCATGGTCCATCCCTACCTGGCGCGGCGCCATCATCCGGAAAAAATTACCTACCCCAGCCCCAAGATCAAGCAGGCCCTGGCGCGCACGTGCGGGGTCCCGATCTTCCAGGAACAAGTAATGCAGATCGCCATGCTCGCGGCCGGCTACAGCGAAGGCGATGCCGATGGCCTGCGCCGATCCATGGCAGCCTGGAAACGCAAGGGCGACCTGGAGCGGCACTACGAGCGCATCATCGACGGCATGCTCATGAACGGCTACGAGCGTGAGTTCGCCGAAGCCATCTGCCGCCAGATCCAGGGCTTCGGCGAATACGGCTTTCCCGAATCGCATGCTGCCAGCTTCGCGCTGCTCGCCTACGCCAGTTCCTGGCTCAAGCGTCATGAGCCGGAGTCTTTCCTCGCCGCCTTGCTCAACAGCCAGCCCATGGGGTTTTACTCGTCCTATCAATTGATCCAGGACGCCCAGCGCCATGGCGTAGAAGTGCGTGCCGTCGACGTCCTCCTCAGCGATTGGGAAGCCAGGCTCGAACCGGCCGGCGAACGGCCGGCGGTGCGGCTGGGCCTCAACCAGGTGCAAGGCCTGCCCGAAAACGCAGGCCGGCGCATCCAGGCCGCGCGCGAGCAGGTGCCTTTCCGGGACGTTCCCGATCTTGCCCGGCGTGCCGATCTCGACCGCCGCGCCCTGCAGGCGCTCGCCGCCGCCGATGCGCTGCGCGCCCTCTCGGGCCACCGGCGCGCAGCCCTCTGGGAAGCCACCGACAGCTCGCCCCAGCGCGACCTGCTGCGCGATGCGATGGTCCACGAACCGGCCCCTCCGCTCGAGGCCCCCAACGAGGCCGACGACATCCGCGCCGACTACGAGACCCTGAAAATGACCCTGCGGCGCCATCCGCTGGCCTTGCTGCGGGATCGCCTGACCCGGCGCGGCTTCATGCCGGCCGAAGTGTTGAAGCGCTACCCCGACCGCCGCCTCGCGCGCGCCTGCGGCATCGTCACCGTGCGCCAGCGCCCCGGCACCGCCAAGGGCGCCATCTTCGTCACGCTGGAAGACGAAACCGGGCAAGTCAACGTCATCGTCTGGCCTGGCCTGGCAGAACGCCAGCGCCGCGAACTCGTCGGCGCGCCGCTGCTGGGCGTATACGGCACCTGGCAATCCCACGAGGGCGTACACCACCTGCTAGCCAAGCGCCTGGTCGACCTGACCCCTCTCCTGGGCAAGCTGGCGGTCTCCAGCCGGAACTTCTGCTGAGCTGTTGCTGTTGTTGTTGTCCCCCCCCCTACGCGCTGAAGGAAGGCCCACCCCAAGTGACCTTCGGTCACTCCCCTCAAGGGGCGGCACTGGCGGACCGGAAGGAAAGCCCACCCCAAGTGACCTTCGGTCACTCCCCTCAAGGGCGGCACTGGCGGACCGGCAAAGCCGGATCCGCGGTGCCCTGGGTCTAGTGAGAATTTCTTGAATTGCCACACCGTTGCTACCGCTGGCAGCCCGCGACAGCAACGGTGCTCCAACCCAAGAAAGCGGGATTAGATCGAGGGCACCGCGGATCCGGCTTTGCCGGTCCGCCAGTGCCGCCCCCTGGGGGGCGCGCGTCAGCGCGTAGGGGGGGGCGTCTTACGATCATGCGTGAACTTGCGTATCAACGCCAGGATCACCAAGGCAAACAATGTACTCAGGATGGCGGTCATTTCCCTGCCCATGCCGGCGGCGATGCCGATGGCCGCCGTGAGCCAGATGCTGGCGGCGGTGGTCAAGCCGTGGATCTCGCGGTTGTTATCTTTGAGGATGGCGCCTGCACCGAGAAAGCCTATGCCTGCGATCACGCCTTGCAGCACCCGGCTCATGTCCGCCACTTGCATGCCTCCCTGCAAGGGTACGAGTACGAACAAGGCCGCGCCCAATGCCACCAGCATATGGGTGCGCAGCCCCGCCGACGTGCCGCGGCTTTCGCGCTCCAGTCCCAGCAATCCCCCCAGTACGATGGCGACCACCAGGCGCACGAATACGCGGGTAAATTCGCCCGCGTCCGGAAGGTCCGAGAACTCCTGCGAGGCCGCGCTCCATACCTGTTCCCATAGTCCGCTTTCCATCGGTCCACCCCGGCATGTTTGCCAGAGGCCAGACTACGGCAGCTCGACCGCGGATGCGGTCACAAACCGCGCACGGCCGTAACAAGGTATGAACCGGCCCGTCAGACCACGGTGCGATGCCGCTCGACGCAGGTACGCAGGATGTCATCGGTATCGCGCGACCACCAGCGGGAAGAGAAGATCTCCACCTCGCTGTAGCCGGAGAAACCCTGGGACTCCACCCATGCCCGCACCTTCGGAATCTCGATCACGCCATCCCCCATCATGCCCCGGTCGTTCAGCAAATCCGTCGTCGGCGTCAGCCAGTCGCAGACGTGGAACGCCAGCAAGCGGCGCTTTCCGGCCCGCTCGATTTGCGCCTGCAGTTTCGGGTCCCACCATACGTGATACAGGTCCACCGCCACCCCGATATCGCCGGTGCCTGCCGGATCGAGCAGATCGCATACGTCCAGCGCCTGCTCCAAGGTATTGATGCAAGCGCGATCGGCCGCATACATCGGGTGCAGGGGCTCGATGGCAATCGGCATCTTGCGTTCTCGCGCGTATTCGAGCAACTGCCCGATGCCTTCCGTCACTTGCCCGCGGGCGTGCGCGAGGTCGTGATAACCGGCCTTGCCCTCCAGGGCGCCCGGCAGCCCTCCTACCACCAGCACCAGGCAGGCCGCGTTCAGCTCGCAGGCCTCGTCCACCGCGCGGCGGTTGTCGTCCCGCGCGCGCGCCAGACCCTCGTCATCCACGGCCGTGAACATGCCGCCTCGGCAGTAACCCGACAAGGCCAGGCCGTGGCTGCGCACCGCGCGCGATACCGCTTGCAGCCCCGCGGCGGCCACCTGGTCCCGCCACGGGGAAATGGCACGTATCTGGTGGCGGGCACAGGCATCGAGAATGTCCAGCAGCGGCACTTCCTTGCCCTGTGCCTTGCGCACGGTGGCCGTGTTGATGGACATCCATGAGTGATCGTTGGAGAAATCTCGCATGATTCGTCCTACAGGCCGTGCAGGGCCAGCAAGGTCCGCATGCGGTGCACGGCCAGCTCCGGTTTCTCGAGCAGTCCGGCCGCATCGGCCAGGCGGAACAGTTCGGCGAAATGCGCCAGCGAACGGGCGCTTTGCTGCCCGCCCACCATGGTGAAATGATCCTGATGGCCGTTGAGCCAGGCCATGAACACAATCCCTGTCTTGTAGAAGCGCGTGGGCGCAGCAAAGATATGGCGGGACAGCGGCACCGTAGGCTGCAGGATCTGGTTGAACCGGTCGCGGTTGCCGGCGGCCAGTTCGCCCAGCGCGGCGCTGGCGGCAGGCGCGATGGCATCGAAGATGCCCAGCAGCGCATCGCTGTGCCGGTGGGTCGGCAATTCCCCCTGGCCGTCCCCTGCGATCAGCTCGGCGTAGTTGAAGTCGTCGCCGGTATACATGCGCACGCCGGCGGGCAGGCGCCGCCGCATGGCGATTTCCCTGCCCTTGTCCAGCAACGAGATCTTGATGCCGTCCACTTTGCCCGGATGGGCGGTGATGACGCCCAGCGCCGCTTCCATGGCCGCATCGAGGTTCTCGCTGCCCCAGTAGCCCTTAAGCGCGGGATCGAACATGTCCCCCAGCCAGTGCAAGATGACAGGCTGGCGTGCTTGGCCCAGGACGCGCTCATAGACCCGTTCATAATCGGCAGGGCCCCGGGCCACCCGGGCCAGGGCACGGCTGGCCATCACGATCAGCCGCCCGCCCAGGGCCTCGATGGCCTCCATCTGTTCCTCGTAGGCGCGGATGACGTCATCTACGTTGCGCGCAGCCTCGGGCGCCAGCTGGTCCGTCCCGCATCCCGACGCAACGAGCGCGCCCGGCACGTCGCGCGCCGCTTCCAACGAACGGCGGATCAACGCCAGCGAGGTGGGCCAGTCCAAGCCCATGCCGCGCTGGGCCGTATCCATGGCCTCTGCCACGCCCAGGCCCAGGGCCCATAGACGCTGGCGATACGCGATAGTCGCGTCCCAGTCCACCGAGCACTGCAGCCAAGGATCGACGTCAGCCAACGGATCGCTCACCACATGAGCGGCCGAATACGCAATGCGATTGAACCGGGGAGTGGCCGGCGGCTCGAACGGGGCGGCAGCACGCAGTTCGTAGCGCGACAGTCCCTGGCTCAAAGGCAAGGTGATGGACAGGCTCATCGCGCGGCCCCGACATCCAGCCTGGGCACGTCTACCCACCGGCGTTCTTTCCAGCTTTGCAGCGCCGCCTCGACCAGCTGTACCCCCTTGGCGCCTTCAGGCAGCGTCCACCGATAGGGAGCATCTTCCACGACATGGCGGATGAAGTGTTCCCACTGCACCTTGAACCCGTTGTCGTAGACCTGGGTGTCGGGCACCTCCTGCCACTGCTCGAAGAACGGCATGGTCTGCTTGACGTCGGGATTCCAGACCGGCTTGGGCGTGTTGACGCGCGACTGGGTCCGGCAGTCGGTCAGCCCGGCGACCGCCGATCCATGCGTGCCGTCGACATGGAAGGTCACGAGGTCGTCGCGCCGGACCCGCGTGACCCACGAGCTGTTGACCTGGGCGACCACGCCGCCCGCGAGCTCGAAAGTGGCATAGCAGGCGTCGTCGGCCGTGGCCTCGTAGGGCTTGCCGGCTTCGTCCCAGCGCGTGGGGATATGGGTCTTGCCCAGGCACGACACCGCCTGGACTTCGCCAAACAGGTTGTCCAGCACATAGCGCCAGTGGCAGACCATGTCGAGGATGATGCCGCCCCCATCCTCGGTACGGTAGTTCCAGGAGGGGCGCTGTATGGGCTGCAAGTCCCCCTCGAATACCCAGTAGCCGAACTCGATGCGCACCGAGAGGATCTTGCCGAAGAAGCCCGCCTTGTTGAGCATATCCAGTTTGCGCAGCCCGGGCAGGAAGAGCTTGTCCTGCACGGCACCGTGCTTGAGGCCCGAGTTCTCGGCCAGCCGGCAGATTTCTACCGCTTCATTGAGATTGGTGGCAATAGGCTTTTCGCAATAGACGTGCTTGCCCGCCCGAATGGCCTTGGCCAGGAGCGTAGGACGCATCTGCGTCGTTCCCGCATCGAAAAAAATCGTGTCGTCCGGATTGGCCAGGGCCTCGTCCAGGTTGGTCCCCCACCGCGGAATGTCGTAGGCGCGTGCGAGCGCTTCGATTTTTTCCGCGTTGCGGCCGATCAGGACCGGATCCGGCATGACCCTGTCGCCGCTGGATAGTGTGACCCCGCCCTGGTTGCGTATGGCCACGATGGACCGGATCAGGTGCTGGTTCATCCCCATGCGGCCGGTTACCCCGTGCATGATGAGGCCGAGTCGTTGTGTAGCCATGCGTTGTCTCCGTATCAGCGGGTGGTTTGCACTTAATTCACTATTTGGTGAATAGTGGAGACGAAGCGGCGGGATGTCAACGGCGCCCGCGCCATGCGGACAGCCGGATAAACCCTAGGTCGATGGGGCGCAAGGCGTGCACCGGCAGGGGACGAGCAAAAAAAACCGCGCCGGGGAAACGGCGCGGTTGCGTGGGGCAACGAGGCGGCTGCTTAGAAGTCCATGCCGCCGGCGGCAGGAGCCGGGGCCTTTTCTTCCTTGGGCAGCTCGGCCACCGTAGCGTCGGTGGTAAGGATCAGCCCGGCGATGGAGGCCGCATTCTGCAGTGCGGTGCGAGTCACCTTGGTGGGGTCCACCACGCCGATCGCGACCAGGTCGCCGTATTCCCCGGTGGCGGCGTTATAGCCGAAGTTGCCCTTGCCTTCGAGCACCTTGGACACTACGACCGACGGCTCTTCGCCCGCATTGGCGACGATGGCGCGCAACGGGGCTTCCAGCGCACGTTGCACGATGCGTATGCCCGCATCCTGGTCGGCATTGGCGCCCTTGAGCTGTTCGACCGCGGCTCGCGCACGCAGCAGCGCAACGCCGCCGCCCGGCACGATACCTTCGTCCACGGCGGCACGCGTGGCGTGCAAGGCGTCGTCGACGCGGTCCTTTTTCTCCTTCATTTCCACTTCGGTTGCCGCGCCGACCTTGATCACGGCCACGCCGCCGGCAAGCTTGGCGACGCGCTCCTGCAGCTTCTCGCGGTCGTAGTCGCTGGTGGCCTGCTCGATCTGGGTCTGGATGGACTTGACCCGGGCATCGATGCGCGACTGCTCGCCGGCACCGTCGATGATGATAGTGTTTTCCTTCTGGACCTCGACCCGCTTGGCCCGGCCCAGGTCTTCCAGCGTCGCCTTGTCGAGCTGCTTGCCAGTTTCCTCGGAAATGACCGTGGCGCCGGTGAGGATGGCGATGTCTTCCAGCATGGCCTTGCGCCGGTCGCCGAAGCCTGGCGCCTTGACCGCCGCGACCTTCAGCACGCCGCGCATGGCGTTGACCACCAGGGTCGCGAGCGCTTCGCCGTCCACGTCCTCGGCCACGATCAGCAAGGGCTTGCCCGCCTTGGCGGCCGTCTCGAGCACAGGCAGGAGCTCGCGGATGTTGGAGATCTTCTTGTCGTGCAGCAGGATCAGCGGATCATCGAGCTGGACGATCTGCTTCTCCGGCTCATTGATGAAGTACGGGCTCAGGTAGCCGCGGTCGAACTGCATTCCCTCGACGATGTCGAGTTCGTTTTCCAACGACTTGCCGTCCTCGACGGTAATCACGCCTTCCTTGCCGACCTTGTCCATGGCCTCGGCAATGATCTTGCCCACCGCTTCATCGGCGTTGGCCGACAGCGCCGCGACCTGGGCGATTTCCTTGCCGGTCGAGATAGGCTTGGAAAGCTTGCGCAGCTCGTCGACTACCGTCGATACGGCCTTGTCGATGCCGCGCTTGAGGTCCATCGGATTCATGCCGGAGGCGACATACTTCATGCCCTCCTGCACGATGGCCTGGGCCAGCACCGTGGCGGTGGTGGTGCCATCGCCGGCGACGTCGGCGGTCTTGGAGGCGACCTGCTTGACGATCTGCGCCCCCATGTTCTCGAACTTGTCCTTGAGTTCGATTTCCTTGGCCACCGACACACCGTCCTTGGTCACGACCGGAGCGCCGAAGCTGCGTTCGAGCAGCACGTTGCGGCCCTTGGGACCGAGGGTCACCTTGACCGCATCGGCCAGTATGTTGACGCCCTGCACGACACGGGCACGGGCGCTATCGTGAAACTTGACGTCTTTCGCACTCATGTTTTTCTCCTCGTAGCCGTTCGATCGTCAGGCAGCTTTCTTGAGTTCCCCCTGGTCACCCTCGAGGACCCCCAGTACGTCTTCTTCACGCATGACGAGGAATTCCTCGCCATCGATCTTCACGGTCTGGCCGGCGTACTTGCCGAACAGCACGTGGTCGCCGACCTTGAGCTGCAGCGGTCGCACGCTGCCGTCATCGAGCGTCTTGCCGGGTCCCGCCGCGACGACTTCCCCCTGTTCGGGCTTTTCCGCCGCAGTGTCCGGGATCACGATCCCCGAGGCCGTCTTGCGTTGCTGTTCGATCCGCTTGACGATCACCCGGTCGTGAAGGGGACGAATCTTCATGATCAATCTCCTAAGCGATTGCAGATCATCAAAAAGGGATACCGGCGCCCCCGTTGGGATGGGCGCCTGGCAGGCTATTGCTGCGGAGCGAAAATATGAGCGCCGCCTCGGCCTTCAAGAGGCCGAGGCGCACGCCATTTGTATCCAATTGAAACAATCAGAAAATAATGCGGTCGACCTTGCCGAGGCGATAAACAGCCCGCCCGGCGCGGGCCGTTTCAAGCGGATACGGCGCGAACGGGCACGGCAGCGCCCTACCCCCAGCGCTGTCGAGGGTGCTGTCCTCGTCGGCGACCTCCCCCCACAAGCCCCCCTTGCGGGGGCGGAACAGCCAGCGCACGTAGCCTTTGTGGGCCGCCATGCGCATCAATTCATCGCGGTCCGGCGCTTCCATGACGACGCCGGGCTCGCCGTCATCGGCATCGGGATAGTCACCAAAGGCGCGGTGCCCTGCCAGCGCCTCGCTGGCCGGTGCGCCCAGCCGCCACCAGGGCCGGCCCACCTGGCGCTCCAAGTCCCACGCGCCCAGCTGCCAGGCGGCATCGAGCAAGGACTGCTCGATCTCTTCGATGCCTTCGCCGCGCGCCTCGATTTGCAATGCCGAGCCCGCCACCGAGCGCAACGGCACCGGGATGCCGGGCAGCCTCAACGGCGTCTCCCGCGCAAAGCCATGCCAGTGGATGATAAGAATGATGGGCGTATCACGCCGCGGGACCGTCGCCGCGGTAACCGCGTAGATAGGCAATCGGGTGGCCGTCACCTGGGCCGAAATCGTTTCAAAGACGTCCATCTAGCCTCCGATTCGATTTGCGATCGTCTCGCCGCCTGCCCGGTCTACAGGCCGGACCCCGGGGCGAAAACCTGCAGCGCCGCCGCGCATGCATGCCAAAAATGTATCGCGGCGCCTCGGCGCCTTCAAGCATGCGGGGGCGCATGCCTGAGGGCGCCGGGCGCCGCAAACTAAATGCCCGGGGTCTCGGAGATGTGAGGTCAGCCGGCCTTCGGCGGCTCCGTGCCCTCGACCTGCACGCGGAAGCCCGAACGAACGTGGGGCCAGTAGTCCCAGATCGCCTTGTGATGAGTACAGCGGTTATCCCAGAACGCGATCGAATGGGGTTCCCAGCGGAAGCGGCAGGTCCATTCGGGCTTGTTGCAATGATCCACCAGGAATTGCAGGATCCGGTCGCCTTCCAGCTTGGGCAATTCGTTGATGCGCGCGGTGAAATCGGTATTCACGAAAATCAGCTTCTTGCCGCTTTCCGGATGCTTGACGATGACCGGATGCGACGAGATGGGCGTGCCGGGGCCGAACACCCGGGTGCCGTCGTGGGTCGCGGTGAGGCCCTCGAGGTAGGTCTTCATCCGGGGCGACAAGGCGTCGTAGGCGGCATACATGCTTGCGAACATGGTGTCGCCGCCGCCATGGGGAGGCACGGTGTGGTTGTACAGCATGCTGCCCAGCGGCGGGATAGGCGCGCAGGACTGGTCGCTATGGAAGTTCTCGCCCGAGATCTGCTTGGAGGTCTCGTCGTAGTGGAACTTGCGCACGTACGGGTTATCCGTGGTCTTGCTGATGGTATTGACGCCGACGTGCTTGCCGAGCGGACCGAAATAACTCGCGGTACGGATCTGGTCTTCGAAACTGATTTTCTGGTTTCTGAAGAAAATAACCTGGAATTCGATGAATGCCGCCTTCAGTTCGGTCACTTCCTGGTCCGTCAGGGGCCGGGTGAGATCGATATTTCCGATTTCCGCGCCAATATGCGGAGATATCGGGGTAACGGTGATGCATTCGTATTTCATAATCTGCTCCCTGACTCGGCGAAAATAAATCCGGAAAATAAAAATGCGAGGGCACCCAATCCGTACCCCTCCGGTATGGAGCGAATCATGCTCCTTGCCCGGCATTTCAGCTAGCATCGAGCTCGACTACTAGTTATGCACTTTTCGCATTACTCAGTCGATAGGCTCGCTGCCCACCAAGGTATCGGCCGCGGTTTGCCGCAGCAGGTCCACGGTTTTTGTCGTCAGCAGCGTCGGGGGACGCCGGCTGTGGGTCACCAGGCCGATGCTGGCCGCGATGACCGGCTCGACCAGCGGACAGATCCGCAATTCGGTACTTTGCATGCCGGCACGCACCAGGTTGTAGGGCACCACGGCCGCGCCGAATCCCTTGTCCACCAGCGCCACGATGGCTTCTACCCCATCGATCTCGAAGGCGATGTCCAGCGCGATGCCCTGGCGTGTGGCCTCGGTTTCCACGAGCGTGCGCAGCGGGTGGGGCTCGGTGGGAAAGATCAGCCTATGCTCGGCAAGATGGGAGAAGGCCAGCGGCTTGCTGTCCCCGCTTTCCTCGGTCTTGCGCAGGATCAGGCACAAGGGCTCGCGGACGATGGGCTCGATTTCGGTCAGCGTCGAAACGGAGGGGTCGTACATCAACGCCGCGTCGAGCTTATCGGATATCAGCCGCTCGTACAGCGTCATGCTCAAGGCTTCGACGATGGTCAGCCTGGCCAGCGGAAAGCGCTCGCTGAAAGCACGGACCAGCGGCACGGTAAGCACGCGCCCCAGGGACGGCGGCATGCCGACCACCACGCGGCCCGTGATCTCGGTTTCCGAGCGGGACAATACCTGGGTCGCCGCGTCGAACTGTTGAAGCACGCTGCGGGCGAACAGGCAGAATTGCTCGCCGGCATCGGTCAACGCAATGCCCCGCCCGTGGCGATGGAATAGCGTCTTGCGCAGTTCCACCTCCAGTTGGCGGATCTGCCGGCTCAGGAACGGCTGCCCCACCCCGAGCGCGGCGGCGGCGCGGCTGAAACTGCCGTGTTCGGCCACCCGGACAAAGTGCTCCAGCTGCTTGAAATCCATGTTTTTTCGCTTAACAGAAATGCATTATTTGCATAGCTTGTTGCTATCTTCCCGTCTCACGCCAGTTTTGACAAGCGGCGGGAAAAATTTCTTGACAGGCCAAGACACCGCCTTATAGTGTGTCACCAATTAACCATTGGACCATATACGAAACACCATACTGGGTTTTTACATCACTCATCTATCGGTTGTTCCTGATACCCGGCCATGGTTTGCGCAAATCGTCTGGTTTGCACGAATTACTTTAGGAAGAGACACCCGGATAAAAATCCGGAATACCTGAGCCGGTTCGGCCGGATAAATATTTTCTTCCCATTTTTTCGTCGAGAGAGCATTACCATGGCTTTGAGAAAATATGCGCTGCCCACCTGTGTTGCCGCAGCGATCGCATCCCTGGGCCTGGCCGGCGGCGCCCATGCCCAAGGTTATCCCGCCCGTCCCGTCACTATCGTGGTGCCGTTTGCAGCCGGTGGCTCTTCCGACATCCTGGCGCGTGCATTCGGCGCTTCCCTGGCTCAACGCCTGGGGCAGCCGGTCATCATAGAGAACAAGCCGGGCGCGGGCGGCATCATCGCCTCCGACTATGTCTCGCGCGCCCAGGCCGACGGCTACACCCTACTGTTCGGCACCATCGGCACGCACGCCATCAATGCCGTGCTGAAGAAAACCCTCCCCTTCGACGTCAGCAAGAGCTTTACCGCTATCGGCAGGCTGCAGGACGGTCCGCTGGTGCTGGTCGTCCACCCCAAGCTGCCGGTCAAGAACCTGAAAGAACTGGTTGATTATGCCCGGGCCAACCCGGACAAACTGTCCTACGCCTCGGCCGGCATAGGCGCGATCTCGCATCTCGGCGGAGAGCTGTTCAAGTCCGAAGCGAAGGTCGACATTACGCACATTCCCTATAAAGGGGGTGGCGCCGCGATGCCCGACCTGCTGGGCGGCCAGGTCGAGCTGATGCTCGAGACCATCCCCAATACCCTCTCCTCGGTGCGCGCAGGCAAGTTGCGCGCCCTGGCTATCAGCAGCGAAGCGCGTTCGGCCTCCCTGCCCGATGTGCCTACCTTCAAGGAAGGCGGCCTGTCCGGACTGAACGTCACGACCTGGACCGGTCTGTTCGGCCCTGCCGGCATGCCGGCCGACGTCACGGCGCGCCTGAATGCCGAAATCACCAAGATTGCCAGCGATCCGGACTACATCAAGCGCATCGAGGCGACCGGCAGCGAAGTGGCCAAGCCCATGTCCGGCGACCAGTTCGCCGCCTTCGTCGCCAGCGAAGTGACCCGCTGGCGGAAAGTGGCGGAAGCTGCGGGCGTCCAGCCGGAATAAGTCTCCATCGCCCTGTTAAACCCGGAAATGACCGCAACGGCGCTGTAACCCCTCATGGCGAAGCGGGCCGCTAAGCTGGGCCTGTGAACGAAGGGGACGCCCGCCATGCGTATTCCACCCACGACGCGCGAGACACGCTATACCGCCGAGGCGCATCTGCGGTCGGTCGTCTCGCCGCTGCGCCCGGATATCCCGGCGCACGCCGTCACCATCGAGACCGACGAACGGGGGCTGTGGAGCGCCCAGATTTTCGGTGTGGAGCAATCGCTGCAAAGCCCCGGCGAATCGCTGTACAGCGAGGTCCTGGACCGGCTGTCGCACTGGCACCCGATCTACGACCGGGAAGAAATGGCCGCTCTGCTGACTACCCTGAAGATCATTGCGCCCAAGGCAGGGGTGGCCATCCCGCCGGGGGCCCTGAAACTGATCGAGCTTCCGGCCGGCGTACTGGTGCTGACGCTGAACGACAGGGCCGTCGTGGCCTCCGAAGACCCGCTCCACCTGCTTTCCCAGGCCGTACTGCGGCTGCGCGCCCGGCAGGACGGCGCCCGCTAAGACCCGCGGCCCGTTCCAGGCGGCAGCCGGGCTGGTATCATTCTTTCTCCCCGCCCTGGCGGCGGGCATGCAACAGGTGAAGAATGTTTCCAGCACGACTCACGGACGGCTACCGCTCGTTCCTCGGCGGCCGCTTCAATGACGAGCGCGCCCGCTATCAGACGCTCGCCGAAAAGGGCCAGAAGCCCGAAATCATGGTTATAGGCTGTTGCGATTCGCGCGTGGCCCCCGAAGTGATCTTCGACGCCGGCCCGGGCGAGATCTTCGTCGTTCGCAACGTTGCCAATCTCGTCCCGCCTTATGAAGGCGGCACCCAGAACTACCACGGCACCAGCGCAGCGCTGGAGTTCGCGGTGCAGTCCCTGCGCGTCAAGCACATCGTGGTGCTGGGCCATGCGCTGTGCGGCGGCATTTCAGCCTTCGCCAATAGCGCCGACCCGCTTTCCCCGGGCGACTTCATCGGCAAGTGGATGCAGCAGATCGCGCCGGTGGTCGAACGCATTGTCCCGCCGGGCGAGAATCCAGCCATGTATATCAGGCAACTCGAGCTGGCGACGGTCGAACACAGCCTCGCCAACCTGATGAGCTTTCCCTGTGTCCGCATCCTCGTCGAACGCGGCCAGCTGCAATTGCATGGCGCCTACTTCGGCGTGGCGACCGGTGTGCTGCTGATACGCGATCCTGCGACAGGCGAATTCCGCCCGGTCACGGAAACCCCGCCGCTGGGCTGACCGGCGGCGCAACAACTTTTACGCAACGTCATCCGGCCCCGGCGGTCCAAGCCCCTTTAGGCGCTCACCGTCGGTGTGCATGGAGCCAGGATCATGATGCTACGGATTGCCGTCGCGGCGGCTTTATTCCTACCCCTGCTCGCTCACGCGGCAGGCACCGCAAAACTGGCTGGCGTGGATGACCAGGGCCGCCCCTTCTCCGCCTCCGTCGAATACTCGGGCGACCACCTGCGTGCCGCCTCGCCCCAGCAGCCGAATACCTACCTGCTGTCCCGTGGCGGCAAGGTCTATGCGGTCAGCAGCGTCAACGGCCAGCAGGTCGTAATGGAAGCAGCCGATCTCATGCGGGTGGCCGGTGGCCTGATGCCGAGCCCCACCGCCGCGCTCGAGCAGGTCAGCGCCATCGTTTCGCTGCAGCCGACGACGCGGCGGGAAACGGTCGCCGGGCTCGATGGTACCGTCTACGTCTTGACCTATGAAGACGGCCAGCGGCGGCGCCGCACCGAGGAGCTGGTACTGTCGCCGTCCCCTGCGGCGAGCGAACTGACCTCGGCAGCGGTGAGGCTGGGCAAGACGCTGGCGAAGCTGGCCGGCACGCTGCTGCCCAAGGGGGCCGACGAGCTGGCCGCCCGCCTGCAGGCCGACGGGCTGGGCCTGTTGCGCTTCGGTGACCGCTTCAAGGTAGAAGCCATCGATGACCGCCCTCCGGCGTCCCAACGTTTCGAGCTGCCCAGCGGCTCCTTCCAGTTGCCGGACCTGCGAGGCTTGCTGCCCGGGCTGGGAGGCCGCTGATTGCCCACACGTGCCGCCCGATTCAGCGTGGTAACGATTGCCGTGGGCGTCATCGTCCTCGGCATGAAATATGTGGGCTACCTGCTCACTGGCAGCATTGCACTCTACTCCGATGCCCTTGAGAGCATCATCAATGTCGCCACCGCCGTCGTCACGCTGATCGCGGTTTCGGTAAGCGCCATTCCCGCCGACTCCAACCATCCCTATGGCCACAATAAAGCCGAATACCTCTCGGCTGTGCTGGAAAGCACGCTGATCCTCGTGGCCGCGTTCACCATCCTGCGGGAAGCCTATGAAGGCTTCCTGCGTCCCCGCCCGCTGGAAACGCCGCTGCTCGGCACCGCCATCAACCTGGCCGCCACCTTGATCAACGGGGTCTGGGGGGCCATGCTGATGCGCTATGGCCGCCGGTGGCGCTCTCCGGCGCTGGTGGCCGACGGCCGCCACCTATGGACCGATGTCATATCGTCGGTCGGCGTGGCGGCGGGGGTAGCCCTGGTCGCGCTGACCGGGTGGCTGCGCCTGGACGCCATCGTGGCCGGCCTGGTTGCCCTGCACATACTGTGGTCGGGATGGCGGCTGATGCGCGAATCGGTCGGCGGCCTCATGGACGAAGCGCTACCCGAGGAAATCGTCGCCGGCGTGCGGCAGATCATCCGCGACACCGCGACGGGCGCGATGCAGGCCAATATGCTGCGCTCGCGGCGATCCGGCTCGCGCGTCTTCATCGAATTCAACCTGGTCGTTCCGGGCGACATGCCGGTCGCCGCCGCACATGCCATCTGCGACCGGCTGGAAGATGCCATCCAGCGCTATGTCGAAGGCAGTTCGATCGTCATCCACCTTGAACCCGAACAGCGAGCCCTGGCCTCGCCCGACGTCCGTATAAGCTGACAGACATGTTCACGTCCCCCTCCGATGCGCTTTCCCACGAGGCCATCATCGCCGCCGTCCGTACGTGGCTGGAGAAGGCCGTCATCGGGCTGAACCTGTGCCCCTTTGCCAAGGCCGTCCATATCAAGGACCAGATCGCCTATCGGGTCAGCGATGCCCGGGACCCGGACGCGCTGCTCGAGGACCTCGCCAGCGCGCTGCGCGAACTGGCGCAAAGCGATCCGGAGCGCGTGGATACCCTATTGCTTGTCCATCCTTGGACGCTGGCCGATTTCCATGACTACAATGATTTCCTGGATGACGCCGATGCGGCCGTGGAAGCGTTGGGCCTGGCCGGCGAAATCCAGGTCGCCAGTTTCCACCCGGACTACCAGTTCGCCGATACGGAACCGGACGACATCGAAAACTACAGCAACCGCTCGCCCTACCCCATTCTCCACCTGTTGCGCGAAGCCAGCGTGGACCGCGCGGTCGAGGCGTTCCCGGATGCCGAGCGCATCTACGAACACAACATCGAAACGCTGCGGGAACTCGGTCTTGAAGGTTGGAAGAAGCTGGGGCTGTAAAACGAGGGCAGCCCTTTCAGTCCTCGTTCACGCGGCCCCGCAGCCGCTTGATTTCGCCATGCTGCACCTTGCGCTGCAGGCGGCGCTGCTGCGAGCCTTTCGTTGGCCGGGTGGGCTTGCGCGGCTTGGGCGGCTCGGCCACCGAGGCCAGCAAGACCCCCAGCCGCTCCAGTGCGTCGGCGCGGTTCTTCTCCTGGCTGCGGTAGGCCTGGGCCTTGATCACCACCACGCCGGCACTGGTAATACGCCTATCCTTCTTCTGCAGCAATGCCTGCTTCCAGTCCTCGGGCAGTGAAGACGCGCCGATGTCGAAACGCAGATGGACGGCGCTCGACACTTTGTTGACGTTCTGCCCTCCGGCGCCCTGGGCGCGGATCATCGTCACGACGACCTCGTCCTCCTCGATCGCAACGCCCGGGGCGACATGAAGAAGCGGCATGCACGTTCCCGGCTAGTGAGCGCCGGTATCGGCGCGCATGCCGAGTCGCCGCAGCAGTTGCCGATCCGCCTCCGCTTGGGGGTTCTCGGTGGTGAGCAGGCGATCGCCGTAGAACATCGAATTGGCCCCCGCCATGAAGCACAAGGCCTGCAATGCGTCGTCCATTTGCTCGCGCCCCGCGGACAACCGCACCATTGCTTGCGGCATGGTGATGCGCGCCACGGCGATGGTGCGCACGAACTCGAAAGGATCCACGGCCTCGTTGACCGCCAGCGGCGTCCCTTCGACGCGTACGAGATTATTGATGGGCACTGACTCGGGATAGGGATCGAGGTTGGCGAGCTGTGCGATGAGCCCGGCCCGCTCGCGGCGCGATTCGCCCAGGCCGACGATGCCGCCGCAGCAGACCTTGATGCCGGCATCGCGCACCCGGTTCAACGTATCGAGCCTATCCTGGTAGGTGCGCGTCGTAATGATCTGCCCGTAGAACTCGGGCGACGTATCGAGGTTGTGGTTGTAGTAGTCCAGGCCCGCTTCGCGCAGTTGCTCGGCCTGGCCGTCGCGCAGCATGCCCAGCGTCACGCAGGTTTCCAGCCCCATAGCCTTGACCGCCTGCACCATTCCGGCAACGGCGTCGACCTGGTGGGGCTTGGGGCTGCGCCAGGCCGCCCCCATGCAGAAGCGCGTAGCGCCATTGGCCTTGGCCGCGCGGGCTGCCTCCAGCACCTCGTCCATAGGCAGCAGCTTCTCGGCCTCGACACCGGTTTCGTAGCGCGCCGACTGGGGACAATAGGCGCAATCCTCCGGGCACCCTCCCGTCTTGATCGACAGCAAGGTGGACAATTGGATGGTGTTGGCGTCGAAGTGCTGCCTATGGACTTGCTGGGCGCGATAGAGCAGGTCGGCAAACGGCAGCTCGTACAAACCCAGGATCGCCTCCACATCCCAGGATGTGCAATTGCGGCGAGATGTAACGGGCCGAGCCGCGGTGGCCACGGCAGGATCTGCTTGCATGAGGGACTCCTTCACAACCAATCGATGCACCGGCAGCCGGTGTCAGCGCACATGGTAAGCAAGCTGCACCGCATCATCAAATGCGTAAAATTCGCTTTTTCACGTAAAAATCGGCGAAATTGTTGCCTTCCCCGGGAATTTGAGCGCATTCCTCAGCAACATGCGCGCTACGGCTGTTGCAAATTTTCCTTTTTTTTGGGGTAAGGTGGGGCAACGCGCCCGCAGTAGCCGCTTTCGCAGGCATGAGCGCAAGGCGCGGTCACCCGTGGCCGGACTTGCATTTCTTCTCCAAGATTGTTTGAATGCCGGCTCTGTGCAGAGGCAGCCAGCCACTCCGGCGGTCTGCCGTATTTTTTAAGGAGTACGCATGCGCACCAAGAAGGAACTGATCGACGCTCTCGCCGAGCGCACTCAACAACCCAAGAATGTCTCCGAAGCCTTCATCGATGCGTTGGGCGATGCGCTGCGCGCCTCGCTGGCCCAGGGCGACGAGGTCGTGCTGCCTGGCGTCGGAAAGTTCTCGGTGAAAGAAAAAGCCGCCAAGACCGGCCGCAACCCCCGCACCGGCGAGGCCATCCAGATCGCCGCGCGCAAGGCCCCCGCATTCAGCGCCGCCAAGGTCCTGAAAGACGCCGTCGACGTCCGCTAACGTCGTGCGTACCGCCGCATCGAAGCCGTGGCTTCGGTGCGCTCCGCTGGCTCGGACGAATAAGTCTGCCTTACACTGGCAACAACCAGTCGTCCACGGAGCCATTCTTGTCCACCGAGCACGCCAACGAGCCGTTCAACGGGCCAAGCACCACTTACCTGATTTCTCAGGTTCACCATCCCCTTAGAAACTTCAGCGATGCCATCCTCAAGCCTTATGGGGTCACGGGCATCCAGTTCACCGTGTTGTCCGTGGTCGCGCACCGCGAAGGACTCTCGTCCGCGGACCTGTCCCGCCGCTTCTACGTCACGCCGCAATCCATGGGCCAGCTGCTGGCTACGCTGGAAGAACGCGGCTTGCTCGAACGCAAGGAAGACGCCAACAACCGCCGCATCCTGCGTATCACGCTGACCGCCGCCGGGCGCGACGTGGTGGAGTCCGGCAGCCACGAAATGGCCATGCTCGAGCAGGATGCGCTGCGTAGCCTGAGCGCCAAGGAAATCAAGACTCTGCGCGGCTTGCTGCGTACCGTGATCGACGACTTGCGCAGCCGGCGGATCGGGTCGGCGTGACGGCTGCGGCGGCACGCGGCGTTTCTATCGAAATTCCTTGTGATCCGATAATTATTATGTGATTCAACTGGCTGGGCGCTCGTCCTATATTGCCCCTCGCACCTATAACAGCAGAGAGGGGACGACGATGAACGCACCAGCCGACAAGACGGCGGCCTCGCGGCGCCGCATATGCCTGGGCATTCTTGCCACTGCCATCGCGACATTCGGCGCCGCGCCGCAGGCCGCGAACTTTCCGGAAGGCCCGGTCACCATAGTCGTGCCCTTCCCGCCCGGCGGGCCGACGGACACCACGGCCCGGCTCCTAGGCAAAACCCTGGCCCGGCAGCTGGGCCAGCCTGTCGTGGTCGAGAACCGGGCCGGCGCGGGCGGCACCGTGGGTTCGGCCTACGTGGCGCGCGCCAAGCCGGACGGCCATACGCTGCTGTGGGCCAGCACCAGCAGCCTGGGCGTAGCGCCCGGACTCTACCGCAACCTTCCCTACTCCCCCGTCAAGTCGTTCGAGCACATAGGCTTGGTGGCCCGCAGCCCCATCCTGCTGGTGGTACGCGCTTCGCTGGAAGTCGACAGTCTGCAGGCGCTGACCGAGTACGCCGCCAAGCACAAGGTTTCCTACGGCTCGGCGGGCAACGGCTCGATCAACCACCTGACCGGCGAATGGTTCAAGGAAGTATCGGGCGCCAAGCTGCTGCATGTGCCCTACAAGGGCGGCGCGCCGGCGCTGGCCGACATGCTCGGCGGCCAGATCGAAATGACGCTGGAGACGATCACCGTCGTGCGGCCTTACCTGGAATCGGGCCGCGCCAAGGTACTAGCCACCGCGGGCGCTACGCGCTCGCCCGACATGCCGCAGGTTCCCACCGTGCGCGAAATCTATGGACAAGACTTCGAGTCCTACTCATGGACCGGCCTGGTCGCCCCCGCCGGTACGCCGCCCGAGGTCGTGCGCAAGCTCAACGCCGCGCTGCATGCGGCACAGGACGATCCCGAACTGGTCGCGCAAATGAAAAGCGGCGGCCAGGACGTGACCAAGACTACGCCCGAAGAATTCAAGCGGTTCCTGGTTGGCGATACCCAACGCTGGGCCGAACTGATCAAACGCACCAACACTTCATTGGACTGATCCATGCGCATCATCATCGCCGGTGCCGGCCTGGGCGGACTCACCGCCGGGCTCGCCCTTCTCCAACAAGGTTTCGACGTCCGCATCCTCGAACAGGCCACCGCGCTCAAGGAAGTCGGGGCGGGCATCCAGCTCGGTCCCAACGCGGTCCACGTGCTGTACGCGCTGGGGCTGGAAAAAAGCGTGATGGAGCAGGCCTGCGAGCCCGAAGGCAAGATCGTACGCCTCTGGAACACGGGCCAGACCTGGACGCTTTTCAACCTGGGCGACGTCTCGCGCGAGCTCTATGGCTATCCCTACCTGACCGCGCACCGCGCCGACCTGCACCAGGCGATCGCGGCCGGCGTGCAGCAAGAGGATCCCGATGCGCTGGTGCTGGGCGCCAAGTTCGTCCGCTTCGAGCAGCACGCCGACAGCGTCACGGTGCATACCGCCGACGGCCGTCGCTTCGAGGGTGATGTGCTGATCGGTGCCGATGGGGTGCATTCCCAGGTTCGTGCGCAACTCTTCGGCGCGGATCGTCCCTCTTTCTCGGGCCTTGTGGCTTGGCGCGGCGTGATCGAGGCAGAAAAGCTGCCGGATCAACTGCGGCGCCCCGTCGGCGTGAATTGGGTGGGCCCGGGCGCCCACGTCATCCACTATCCGCTGCGCGCGTACAAGCTGGTCAATTTCGTTGCCGCGGTGGAGCGGTCCGACTGGCAGGTCGAATCCTGGACCGAACGCGGCACCACCGAGGAGTGCCTGGCGGACCTTAAGGGCTGGAACGAGGACGTGCATACCCTGGTGCGGGCCATCGACGTTCCATACAAGTGGGCGCTGATGGTGCGCGATCCCATGGCGAGCTGGAGCCGCGGCCGCGTGTCGCTGCTGGGCGACGCCTGCCATCCTACCCTGCCCTTCCTGGCGCAGGGAGCCGGCATGGCACTCGAGGACGGCTATATCCTGGCACGGGCGCTGCGTGCCTATGCCGATGATCCCGAGCACGCTCTGCAGCGCTACGAAGAAGCCCGCAAGGAACGCACGGCTGGCGTCATCAACGGCTCCAACGCCAATGCCAAGCGCTTCCACAACCGCGAACTTGCACACGCCGAAGGCGCCGCAGCCTACGTCAACCGCGAGTGGCAGGAAGAGCGGGTCAAGGAACGCTACGAATGGCTGTTCACCTACGACGTGGAAACCGTGCCGGTGTAGCCGCGGGACCGGCTCAGTCCTGTTCCATCACCGCTTTGAAGATGGCGGCGAACCGGGCCAAGGTCTGCGGCACCGGCGCGCCGGTGCGCATGACGTAGCTGAAATCGAACTTCACGGCCGGGCTGATGCGCCGCAGCTCGACCGCATAGCGCGCACAGGCGCTTTGCGAAAATGCGGGGACGATGGCGATGCCGAACCCCTGCTCGGCCATGCCCAGCGCCGTATCGAGGTGCTGGACAGCCATGCGGGCGCCGATGTCCACCTGGTACTTGAACAGCGCTTCTTCAGCCAGTTGCTGGATGGGGCTGTCCCCCGTCAGGGCGACGTACGGCTGGCCACGCAGGATTTCCCAGGTGGTGTCGTCCTCGCCCGGCGCGGAAGGCACCGGGCTGAACCGGCTGGGCGCGTAGACGGCCAGCAGTCCGGACGACGCCAACGGCTTGCGCACCAACCCCGAAACCTTGGTGAAGAAAGCGCCGAAGGCGGCATCGATTTCGCCCGTTTCGGCCAGTTGCTGGATCTCGAGCGGGCTGCCGGCGATGATTTCGACGTCCACGCCCGGACACTCGGCATGGAAGCGCTTGAGCGTCTCGGGCACCACGTTGGCCGCCATGAGCGGCGTAAACGCCAAGCGCAGCGCGGTCCCTTCCTGCCTTCCCATTTCCTTCAGGCGGGCCGCGGCGGCCGTCAGTTCGCGCTCGACCAGCTCGGCCGACGGAAGAAATGCCTTGCCGGCTTCGGTCAGCACCACCGCGCGGGTGGTGCGTTCGAACAACCGGGTATTGAGCTGGGACTCGAGTTCCCGGATGGTGGCACTGAGCCCGGCCTGGCTCAGATGCAATCGCTGGGCCGTCCTGGTGAAATTGCCTGATGCCGCAACACCGAGGAAGGCTCGTAGTTGGCGCAAAGAAATATTCATGCGCCAATTATTTCATGTTAATTCAGGTTCAGCCCCACCTGCTTGACGATGTCGCCCCACTTGGCAATATCGGTGGCGATCAGTTTTTGCAGTTCCTCGGGCGAAGTCGGACTGGGATCCGCGCCCGCGGCGCGTACCCGCTCGATGACCTGCGGATCGTTCAGCGCGGCAGTAATGGCTTGATTCAGCCGCTTGATGATGGGGTCAGGCGTTCCTGCCGGCACGGCGATCGCAAACCAGCCCATGGCCTCGTAGCCCTTCATGCCGGCCTCCGCCAAGGTGGGCACGTCCGGCAGCGACGACGACCGTTCGCTGGTCGTCACCGCGAAGGCCTTCAGCCGCCCTTCCTTGATATAGGGCACCGCGCTGGGGGTATCGCTCATTGCCAGCGGTATCTGGCCCGCCAAGGCATCGGTCGTGGCCGGGCCCGTCCCCTTGTACGGCACCAGTACCGTCTTGACCTGCCCTAGCTGGTTGAACAGCTCGCTGGCCAGATGCATGACCGTCCCCTGCCCGCCATGCCCCAGCGACAGCTTGCCCGGCGAGGCCTTGGCGTCGGCAAGCAAGGCCTGCACGTCCTTGTAGGGGGAATTGGCCGGCCCGACCAGTACGAACGGCGACGTGGCAACCAGGCTGACGGGCGCCAGGTCCTTGACCGGGTTGAACGGCATGGAGCGGTACAGCACGCTGTTGATGCCCAACGCACCCGCGCCGCTGAAGACCAGGGTATATCCGTCGGGTGCCGAGCGCGCCACCGCTTCGGCGCCGATATTGCCGCCCGCTCCGCCCTTGTTCTCGACCACGACCTGCTGGCCCAGGTTCTTCGACATGACGGGGGCCATGACCCGCGCGATCAAATCCGTGCTCCCGCCCGGCGGGAATGTCACGATCATGCGTATGGGCTTGCTGGGGAAATCATTCTGCGCCAGGACCGCTGGCGCGGCGAGCGCCGTCGCGGCTGCCACGGCGGCCAAGATGCTCTTCTTCACCGTTGTCTCCTTTGTAGGGTGTGCAACCGTGCTGCGCGAGCCCAGCCGGTTGTCTTTTTTTGATCAAGCTCAAATTTGATCGACGTTCATGATGGCTCATCCACCGGTATTGCGCATCAGGGCATTCACCATCATCGCGTTGACCTGGCTGCTCGCCTCATAGGCTGCCCAATGCCCCGCCCCGGGGACAAGATCGAACGACGCCTGAGGCAGAATTTCGAGCAACGCCCGGCCCTGCGCGGCGACATCGCCGCCGCCGTATACATCCAGTTCGCCGGCTATGCCATGGACGTCGCATCTGAGCGTGGTGAAGGCCTCCATCTGCCGGCTGGCCAGCAGCGGCCGGACGTCCAGCCTGCAACGCTCTACGTTGCGAGCCTGCACCGCGACCGCCGTGTCGTCGATCAGGTCAGGATTGCCGAACATCGAGACGGCCAAGTTGTGACGATGAATGCGTGCGCGTTCGGCCGGATCGTCGATGCCACGCCAGCGCATCAGGGTCTCCGGAGGCTTGGGAGAGGAGCGCATGAAGCTCCCGCGCAGCAGCACGACCTGCCTGACACTTGCCGGGCGCTGCATGGCCATGCTTTCCACCAGCAGTGAACCCAGCGAGAATCCCGCCAGGGCGACGCGACCTTCCTGTTGCGTCAGACGGTCGACGCCTTGCCAGAGCAAATCGGCGAAGTTCGCGCACGAGACCTCGCCCTCTGGCAGCTCGGAATCCCCATGCCCGGGCAGGTCGGGAACCAGCACCGTGAAATGCTGCGCCAGGGGCAGCACGTTGCGCACCCAGTGCGTCCACGATCCGCTGTTCCCGTGCACGAGCACGAGGACGGGCCCGCTTCCCCACTGGCGCCACGCCATGCCCCTGCCGCCGCAAGATACTTCGTGAACGACGGCAAGCCGTTCGGGTTCCTCGACCATGGCGTCCACGCTTGCCTCCTGGAAAGACGAGTTGCTACGCTGCCAAACAATAACGATACCTTATATAAGGTTGTCTTACTTAGTCAAGACTTTCCCCGGGATCCCGCCGCCTTTTCTTGCAGTCTTTTCTTCTAGAATAGGCGGCTGCTTCGGTTGCTCCGTTTCTCCTATCCATGTGCGCGCCTTCCCTTTCATGAAGAACCCGACTGCTTCGTCTGCCTACCCCCCGGAACTCGGTCTGCGCGAACGCGGCAAGCTGGACAAGCTCCGGCGCATCAAGCAAGCAGCGCGTGAAGTGTTCCTCGAGAAAGGCTACGACGCGGCCACCACGCGGGAGATCGCGCAGCGCGCCCAAGTGGCCATCGGCACGATCTTCGTCTACGCCGAAGACAAGCGCGACCTGCTGATGATGATCGTCAACAACGACTTGGACGCGGTCAACGTCAAGGGCGCCAAGGCCTTGCAGCAGGACGGCCCGCTCATCGAGCTGCTGATGGGGTTCTTCAGCCTGCGCTACAGGTACTGGGCCAGGAATCCTCAGATATCGCGGCCGGCCGTGCAGGCCACCTCCGACTTCCTCGCCACCATGGTGGACCGCGGCGAAGAGACCCGGCGTTTCTACGCCCGCCGCGCCAGCATTTACGCCATGCTGGCCGACGTCGTCCGGCGCAAGCAGGCGAACGGCGACATCGGCAGCAATGCAGACCCGGAGCTGATCGCGGCACTGTTCGTCACCATCTACCTATCCGAAGTCCGGCGCTGGCTGAGCCAGCCGGCGCCCAAGCCGACGGCCGGCCTGGCCCGCCTGCGGGCACTCCTGGAACTGGCCATCGAGGGATTGGGGCCGACGCCGGCCGAACGGCAGGCGCTCGGACGCAAGGACTAGAAAGCCGAGTCCTGCCGCGGCTATGCCGCTCCGCCCAGCAGGTCGTGGGAATCGAGCAGCGCGTAGACAATTTCCGGATTCTTTTCGAAACAACGCCGTATGGCGGCCGGTATGGCCTCCCGCGTCTTCCTGCACAATCCCGGCCGCTCTTCGATTTCGATGCTGATGCCCCGCAGCGTGCGGACGCCATAGATACTCGGAGTGATGTGCAGCACGATACCCAACTGCGCCTGCATGCGTGTTTCCATGTGCCTGAGGTCGTCGAAACTGGAGATACTCTCCAGGCGCGCCACCAGCCGTTTTTCTTCTTCCTTGGTCAGCCGCAGGATGCGCACGTCTCCCTGCGGATCGGCCAGCAGCCGATCGCGGTCGCATATGCATGCGCCCGGCGGGCATTCTTTACGGATAGGAAACGGAGCGTCCATGCCCCGGGATTTTATCCCCTGCCGAGCAAGGGCATGGAGAGAGGAAAGATCGTGCTTTCGTAAAGGTTGACTTCGGGCGGCAAGGTCGCCATCAACACGACCACGCGGGCCACATCCTCGGCCTTCATCAACTCTCCGGGCTCGAACTTGCGGCCGGACTTGGCCGCAAGGGCCGATTCGGTCACGCCCGGATGCAGCATGCTCACCGCGATGCCGTGTGCGCGCCCGTCCAGCGCCAAGGCATGCGTCATGCCGGCCAGCCCATGCTTGGTCGTGGTGTAGGGCACGGAGTCCGGACGCGGTACCTTGGCCGCCACGCTACCCATGTTGATGATGCGCCCGCCCGATTGCGCCTTCATGATGCGGAAAGCTTCACGGCTGCAAAGGAAGGCGCCGGTCAGGTTGACGTCCAGCACCTGCCGCCATGTTTCCAGGCTCATGGCTTCGATGGGCTGGCTCGTGGTCACGCCGGCGTTATTGACGAGTATGTCCACGCGGCCATAGGTGTCGACGGCAGCGGCGAAGAGCCGGGCCACGTCGTCCTCGCGGCTGACGTCAGCCGCGCAGGCCAGTGCCGCGCCCCCGACCTCCCGCACCTTGCCTGCGGCTTCCTCGAGGGCCTCGCGGTGACGGGCGGCCAGTACGACCGACGCACCCGCTTGCCCGAAAGCGATGGCTACCGCGCGGCCTATGCCCGAACTGGCCCCCGTGACAACGGCGACCCTGCCTTCCAGACTGCCCATAGCTGCTCTCCTGTCCAAGGACGCCGGCCGGCCGCCCGTATCATTCCGCCGTCATACCGGCCGCACGTATGATCTTGCCCCACTTTTCCGTGTCGACGGCCACCACGCGTGCCAGATCGTCGGGACCGCCGGGCAAGGGTTCGGCCCCGATGCTCCGCAGAAAGCGGGCCAGCTCGGGACTGGCGGTCACCTTGGCCAGGGCCGCGCTGAGCGTCTTGCGCACCGGTTCGGGCGCGTGCGCGGGCAGGAAAATGCCGAACCACCCCGAAAGATCGTAGCCGCGTACCCCTGCCTCGGCCATGGTGGGCACATCGGGTAGCGAGGTCGGGCGGGTGCTTCCCGTGACGGCCAGGGCCTTGACCCGGCCGCCCTTGAGCTGGGGAATCGCCAGCGTGGCGTCGGCGAACAGGAAGGTGATGCGGCCGCCGATCAGGTCCGTCAGCGCAGGCGGAACGCCCTTGTACGGAACGTTGACGGCGTCGACCCCGGCCAGTGTCTTGTAGAGCTCGCCGGCGACCTGCCCGGTCGCATTGCCGCTTCCCCAGGAGTACCTGCCCGGATGCTGCTTGAGCATCGCGGTCAATTGCTCAACGGAGCCGACCTGCGTGTGTTCGGGCGCGACCAGCAGCACGAAGCCCAGGCTCGCCACCGTGCCGACCGGCATGAAGTCCTTGATGGGATCGAAGGGCAACTTCTTGAACAGATGCACATTCGCCGCGTGCGTGGAATTGGGCGTGAACAGAATGGTGTAGCCATCGGGCGGCGCCTTCGCGACGAAATCGGCGGCCAGGTTCCCCAGCGCCCCGGCCTTGTTCTCGACGACTACCGGCTGCCCCAGCGCCTTCTCCATGCCAGCCGCCACTTGGCGCGCCACGTTGTCGATCCCGCTCCCCGCAGGATAGCCCAGCAACATGCGCAAGGGTCGCGCCGGATAATCCGCCGCGACCGCGGGTGCGCCCGCCGAGCAGGCAAGGACTGTGGCCAGCAGGGCCAGGAACTTCGTCACCATTGATTTCGTCTCCTATTTTCTTGCGGCGCGGATGCGCCTGGACGGCCGCCTTGCGGGAGCCGTGAACCGGTCCGCGGCTGCCCTCAACGGGCTACCCGGCCCCGCCTTATGGTTTCCCAGATGACCGGTGGCGTGGCGGGCATGGGAAGCTCTTCGGTGGTGACGGCTTCCAACGCATCCGCCAGCGCGTTGAAGATGGCTGCGGTCGCGGGCGTAATGCCGCTTTCTCCGCCTCCTTTCACGCCCAGCGCATTGCCGTGCGTCGGATCTTCGGTCAATTCAACGTCCAGCCGCGGCGGCATGACCTCGGCACGCGCCACGCCGTAATCCATGTACGAGCCGCTGAGTACCTGCCCGCTTTCGGGATCGATCTGGTAATCCTCCAGCAAGGCCTGGCCTATGCCCTGGGCCAGCCCCCCGTGCACTTGCCCTTCGACGATCTGCGGATTGATGGGGCGTCCCACATCGTCGATGGACGTGTAGCGGACGATCTCGACATCGCCCGTTTCCGGGTCCACCTCGAGCTCGCATACCGCCGTGCCGGTCGGATGCGCAGGAATCCGGCCATTGAACTCGGCGGCGGCCGCATAGCGCCGCACCTCGGGCTGGCCCGGCATTCCGTCCCGCTCGATACGCGCCGCGACCTCGAACAGGCCGGCCGACCGGCCGGTGGCCGGATCCACGAAGCGCCCCTGTTCAAAGCGCAATGATTGCTCGTCGCATGCGAGCAACAAGGCGGCGACCGGCGCCCCCGACGACCGCAACTGGGCGGCGGCGTCCCCGATCAAATGACCGACCAGCCGCATGGAGCGATCCGAATGGGACCCCCCTCCCACCTTGACGAAGGCGGTGTCCCCCGTGCGCATTCCTATGGACTCGAACGGCACGCCCAGCTCGTCGGCCAGGACCTGCCGGAACGTCGTCTCGTGCCCTTGGCCGGTACTCTGCGTGCCTACGACGCAATCGACCCTGCCATCGCCCGCGATGACGAGCTCGATCCGCTCCCGGGGCGCACCCACGGGTGACTCCACGTAATTGGCCAAGCCCACGCCCAGCCACTTGCCTCTCTTCAGCGCCGCCTGCTTGCGCGCCTCGCGGCCGTCCCACTCGCAGACGACGAGCGCCCTTTCCATATTGGCGGCGAACTGGCCGCTGTCGTAGGTCAGTCCCATGGGACTGCGGTAGGGCATTTGCTGAGGCTGGATGAGGTTGCGGCGTCTCAGTTCGATGCGGTCCATGCCGATCTGGCGTGCCGCGATGTCCAGCATCCGCTCCATCACATGCGTGGCTTCCGGCCTGCCCGCACCCCGGTAAGGGCCCGTCGGCGGCGTGTTGGTCAGCACGGCGGACAGCAGCGCCGTGGCCACCGGCACGTGATAGACCGTGGTCATGATGCGCGAGCCGTTGGCCAGCGGAACATAGGACACGGTGTGCGCGCCGACGTTGCCGATGACTTCGTTGTCGATGGCCAGGATGCGTCCTTGCTCGTCGAAGGCCATCGCGGCACGGATGACCTGGTCCCTGCCCTGGTAATCCGCGAGGAAGGCTTCGTTGCGGTCACTGGTCCACTTGACCGGTCGGCCCACCCGGCGCGCGGCCCACAACACCGCGAGCTGGTCGGGGTTCACGCAGCTGCGTGGGCCGAAGCCTCCGCCCACGTCGTGGGACACCACGCGCAGCCGCTCCGGGGGAATGCCCAGCGCATCCGCCATGCAGAGCTGTTGCCGCGTCACGCCCTGGCTGCCGGCGATCAGCAAGTATTCGTCCGTGCGCGCATCGTAGCTGCCGAGCACCGAGCGGGGCTCCATCTGGCAATTGACGATGCGGCTGTTGCGGAATTCCTGGCGCACCACATGGCGCGCGCGCGCAAACGCCTGCCGCACGGCTTCCTCGTCGCCGATGCGGGTCTGGAAGCACAGGTTGCCGGGCGCGCCGTCCCACAGCTGCGGCGCATCGGCGTCCATGGCCCGGACCGCGTCCACCACGGCCGGCAGCGGTTCGTAGTCGATCTCGACCAGGTCGCAGGCATCGCGGGCTTCGCGCACGCTGCGCGCCACCACCAGCACGACGGGCTCGCCGACATGCCGCACGCGGTCCACCGCAAGCGGCAAGTGCCGCTGGTTGAATATCGCTCCTGTCAGGGATTCGGTGAAGGCCCGTTCGCGGAAGGCGACGGCATCGGCCGGATTGGGAATGTGATCCATGCCCCGATGGCCGTCGTCGAGATAATCCTGGCCGCGCAGCACGGCCAGCACGCCAGGGGCCTCCAGCGCGGCTTGGGCATCGATGGCGCGGATCACGGCATGGGGATGAGGGGAACGAACGAAAACGCCATAAACCTGGTCCGGCAGGTTCATGTCGTCGGTATAGCGCCCCTGGCCGCTGACCAGGCGGACATCCTCCGCGCGGGGCAATGGCTGGCCTATGAATCTATCCATGGCGGTGCGTCCCGAGCGGCTTGCCGGCGGCCATGCGCGCCTGGGCGGCGTGCTTGACGGCACGAATGATGTTGACATAGCCGGTGCAGCGGCAGATGTTGCCCTCCAGCGCGCGGCGGATGTGAGCGTCGTCGAGCGAACCGTCGGTATCCAGGTAGTAATCGATCGCCATCATCATGCCCGGCGTGCAGAATCCGCACTGCAGGCCATGGCACGCCACGAAGGCCGCCTGCACCTCCCCCAGCGCATCCGGCCGGCCCAAGCCTTCCACCGTGACGACTTCACCGCCGCTGGCCTGCGCGGCCAGCACCGTGCAGGATTTCACGGCGGCGCCGTCGAGCTTGACGGTACATGCCCCGCATTGGCTGGTGTCGCAGCCAACGTGGGTGCCGGTCAATCCCAACTCGGAGCGCAGCAACTCGACCAGCAGCGTGCGGTCGTCGACCTCCCGGCTTACCGGCGCGCCGTTCACGCGCAATTCGACCTTGATCATGTCTGGGCCTTCTCGCCGGCCATGGCGCTGAAGCGCCGGAAGAACTCCTCGGCCAGCTTGTTGGCGACCGAGCCGATCATCCGCGATCCGATCTGCGCGAGCTTGCCGCCGACCTGGGCCTGGGCCCGGTACGACAGCAGCGTGCCCTCCCCGTCGTCGGCCAGTTCGACGTCGGCCACCATCTTGCCGAAGCCGGCCATGCCGCCATCGCCTTGGCCGACGAGGCGGTAGCGGATCGGCTCCTCCTTGTCGGCTATCGCCAGCGTACCTTTGAACCGGGCCTTGACCGGCCCGATGGCTGCGACCACGGTAGCCGCATATTGGTCGGCGCCGGTTTCGTCGAACGATTCGCAACCCGGCACGCAAGCCTGCAGGATTTCCGCAGTATTGAGGTATTTCCAGACCAACGCACGCGGCGCTTCGAGCCGATGCGATCCCTTCAGTTCCATGTTGTCTCCGACTGTGTTTTGGGTGCCGGTTTGCCGGCGCCGACCTATTCCGCCGCCCCGCCGGGCCCTTGCAGCGCAGCCCAGGCGCGCCGCGTCAGGACCCGTACCAGGTTGGCGCGATAGGCCGCGCCGCCGGCGCGATCCTCGTTCAGCGTGGATTCGTCCAGGCCCGCTTCCTCCACGGCCGCGATACCGCCGGCGGCAAGCGCCTGCTCCGCTTCCTGCCAGCGAAAGACGCATGGCCCGGCCCCCGTCACCGCTACCCGTGGCCCGGCAGCGGTCTCGGCGATGAAAACACCGGCGACGGCGTAGCCCGTGGCCTTGTGGCGGTATTTAGCGTAGGCACTGCGCCGGGGGATGGGAAACTCGAAACCGACGATGACCTCCCCGGGTTCGAGCGCGGTCTCGAACATGCCGGCGAAGAATTCGTCGGCCGCGATGCGGCGCCGGTCGGTCAGCACGGTGGCGCCCAGGCCCAACACGGCAGCCGGGTAGTCGGCGGCCGGATCATTGTTGGCGACCGAGCCTCCCATCGTGCCGCGATTGCGCACCTGAGGATCGGCAATGACCTCGGCCAGGCTGGCGAGCCCGGGGATGGCGCCGCGCACCACGGCCGACGCGGCCACCTCCGCATGCCGGGTGGCCGCGCCGACCCGAAGCAAACCATTGTCCGCCGACACGCCCCGCAGCTCCTGCAGCCGGGACAGATCCACCAGATGGGACGGCGCCGCCAGCCGCTGCTTGAGCGTGGGGATCAGCGTCATGCCGCCAGCCAGCGGCCTTGCCTCGGGTTCGCGCGCCAGCCAGTCCAGCGCCTCCTGCAGCGATGCCGGACGCACGTAGCTCAAGGGATACACGATGTCTCCGTTTATTGTTCCGGGGGCGGCAGCCGGCCGCCGCCGTATCGCGCTCTACTGTAGAAGAAACGGCCGTCCGGCTGAAACACGGGATTGCGATGGATTAACAAGCAATTTCGATCAGTGCGCGCGGCTCACGCCTCGTAGCGCTTGAGCATGGCGCGGGCGATGACCAGCTGCAGTACCTGGCTCGTCCCCTCGTAGATGCGCAGGGCCCTGGCATCCCGGTACAGCCGTTCGACATGGTGCTCCGCCACGTAGCCGGACCCACCGTGAATCTGCAGGGCCCGGTCGGCGATCCGGGACAGCGCCTCGGAACAGAAATACTTGGCGGCGGCCGCCTGGCTGCGCGCGTCTCCGCCGGCTTGCAGTACCTGGGCCGCTTGCGTCACCAGCGCATGCCCGGCCAGGTACTCGGTCTCGGAATCGGCCAGCATGGCCTGAACAAGCTGGAACTGCGCAATGGGCTGGCCGAATTGCCGGCGCTGCACCGCATAAGTGGCCGCTTCGTCGATCAGGCGGCGCGCCATGCCCAGGGCGGAAGCCGCGACACTGAGCCGGCCGCCGTCGAGGACCTGCATGGCCGTCTTGAAGCCTTTCCCCAGCGCGGCCTCGCCTCCGATCACGTTCGACACCGGGACGCGCACATCCTCGAAGATCACATCGCTGATGGGCGAGCCGCGCTGGCCGAGTTTCTTTTCCGGCTTGCCGACATGCAGGCCCGGCGTGTCCCGGTCGACGATGATGGCGCTGATGCCTCCGGCCCCTGGTACGCCTGGATCGGTACGGGCCATCACGGTAAAGACGTGTGCCCGGGTCGCGTTGGTAATGAAGCGCTTGGTGCCGTTGATGACCAGCATGTCGCCGTCGCGCTCGGCGCGGGTCTTCAGGCTGGCGGCATCGGAACCCGCATCCGGCTCGGTCAGGCAAAAGGCTGCACGCAAGTCGCCGCTCGCCAGGCCGGGCAGGTATTTGCGTTTCTGCTCCTCGGTGCCGGCCAGGACGATGCCCTTGCTGCCTATGCCCACATTGGGCCAGAACACCAGCCTGAAGGCAGGCGAGGTATAGCTGAAGGCCATCTGCACCTGTACTTCCTGCATCAGGTCCAGCTCGCACCCGCCGTACTCCTCGGGAATACCCAGGCCGAACAGGCCCATCCGCTTCATCTCCTCGATGATTTCGGGCGGCACCTCTTCGCGCTCTTCGACTTGCCGCTCCAGCGGCATCAGCCGCTGGCGGATGAAGCGGTCGATGGCATCCAGCAGTTGCGGAAAGGTCTCATGATCGAATGCCGGCATTGTGGGCTGCCTCCTGTCCAGCCATGACGAACAAGGCATCGAGTGCAACGATGCCCTCCCCTGCGGGCAGTGCGATAAGCGGGTTGACGTCTACTTCGACAATCTCGGGATTGGCCAGCACCAGGTCGGCCAGCTTGCGCACCGCCGCGGCGACTGCCGCCACATCCACGGCCGGGCGTCCGCGCAGTCCGGACAGCAGCCGGGCCCCCTTGAGCTTGCCCAGCTCGCGCACGATCTGGGCCTCGGTCAGGTCGGGCGCAAGCAGGCGGACGTCCTGCAAGGCTTCGATCCAGATCCCTCCCAGTCCGACAAGCGCCACCACGCCCCAATTCGGATCACGCCGGCAGCCTATGACCAGTTCCAACCCGGGTGCAGACATGGCCTCGACCAGCATGCCATCCAGCACCAGGCCCGGACGATACCGCCCGATTGCCGCTTCGATCCGCTGCCAGGCGGCTTCCAGTGCCTGGGCATCGGCCAGGCCGATCGCCACCCCGCCCGCATCGCTCTTGTGCATCAACGCATCGGCCTGGGCCTTGAGGACCACCGGATAACCTATCCTCCCGGCAATTTCCAACGCTTCCTCGCGAGTCCGGGCCAAGCCGCCCGAAGGCGTTCCGATGCCCAGATCGCGCAGCCATTGCTTGCCCTTGTACTCGGCCAGCGGCCCGGGGCGCAACTCCGGAATCCGGGCCCCTCTGCCTGCGCTGCGATCGCCGGCCGCAGCGCGCAACCGCCCGTAGCGGTGCACGTGCGCCATGGCACGCAATGCGCGGTCGGGCGACCTCAGGAACGGCATCCCGCTTTCCTTCACGCGCGCGAGGAATTCCTCGCCCAGCGGACCACTGTCGCCCATCATTACAAAACAGACGGGCTTGCTGGAGGTCTGCATGACCGGCAACAGCGACTCGGCCTTGGCCAGTTGCTGGGCGGGCGATCCCCCCATGAGCGGCATGACGAGGCTGCCTACGTCAGGGTCATCGAGGATGGCGCGTGCGGACTGACCGAAGATCTCCGGCTTTTGCATGCCGATGGCGGTCAGGTCCAGCGGATTATCGGGCGCCATGAAGTCAGGCAGGATCTCGGACAGCGCCTGCATCGTTGCCGGGGCAAACTCTGCCAGCTCGAGTCCGATGTCCTCGCAGAAATCGAGCGCCACGCCTCGCAGCGCGCCGGAATTGGACGCGACCGCCGCCTTGCCCTGCGCGACGGGCGCCGGATAGCGGGCCAGGATGGCTGTCACATCGAACAACTCGTCCATGGTGTCGACGACCACCACGCCTTCGCGCTCGGCCAGGGTGCGCATGGTCTGGTAGTCGCCGGCCAATGCTCCGGTATGGGACTTGGCGGCCTCGCGGGCGCGCTGGCTACGGCCCGGGTGCATCAGCACCAGGGGCTTGCCGAGTTCGCGAGCGCGCGCCGCCACCCGCAGGAAGGCAGCCGGTTTGCGCAGCATCTCGACGAAAACAGCAAGCGCGTCCACGTCGGGCGCCTCTACCAGCGCGGCAAGGAAATCCTCGGTGCTCAGCACGGCTTCGTTGCCGGTGGAAACCGAAAACGACACCCCCAGTCCCTTGCCGTGGAAAGCCTGCCGCAGGTTGCCGCTCATCGCCCCGCTCTGGGCGACGATACCGATCCGCGGCCCGTGCCCGACGGACACGGGCTGTACCGGCTCGAACGTCAAAGGCACGCCATCGGCGAAGTTGATGAACCCCAGGCAGTTGGGACCGAGCACCGCAACACCGCCTTGCCGGGCAATACGCGCCAGTTCATCCTGGCTTGCACGCCCGTCGTCGCCAAGCTCGGCAAAACCGGAAGCAAACACGACTGCCGCCCCGACGCGGCGGCGCCCGCACGCGGCAACCGCCTCGCACACCGCCGCCTGCGGCACGACCAGGACGGCAACATCGACACCTTCAGGCAGGTCATCGATGGTCTTGACGCACGGTATGCCGTCGACCTCGTCGCGGCTGCGGCTGACCAGGTGCAATTTCCCGGCATAGCCGAAGCGCCGCAGGTTGGCCAGCAGCAGCCCGCTGACCGACGCCGGCTCGGGCGAAGCTCCCACGACCGCGATGGACTGCGGCCGCAGCAAGCGGTCCAGATCAATGGAAGACATGGAAGCCCCCTGCGCTATCAGCGCTGATAGGCGCCGAGGCCCGGCTTGAACGTCTTTTCGTCGAGGAACTGCTTCATCGCGGTATCGCGGCCGCGCTCGGGATCATGGAACGTGCCCTGGTCGACCTTGGCCATGAGGTAGTCCGCGGCCTGCTCCCAGCTCATTTCCGCGGCATAGCGATGGGCGATCTTGGCCTGGCGCAGCACCGTGGGATTCTTCTCCATCAGGACACGCGCCAGTTCGCGGGTGCGCTCGCGCAGGCGCGCAAGGGGCACGGCTTCGTTGACCAGGCCGATGTCTGCGGCACGGCGGCCATCGAAGGTTTCGCCAGTCATGACGTAGTACATGGCCTCGCGTTCCCGCACCAGGGTAGCCAGCGCCCGGCTCACCACCCCTGCGGGAATGATGCCCCAGTTGATTTCCGAGAGGCCGAAGGTGGCTTCCTCGGCCGCAATGGCCAGGTCGCACGACACCAGCGGCGTGAAAGCGCCGCCGAAGCACCAGCCGTTGACCATCGCGATGGTGGGCTTGGAATAGAACCGCAGCTGGCGCCACTGCCACAGGCCGTTGGCCCGGAACAGACGGGTACGTTCCTTGGGATCGTTGTCCGTCGCGCGGAAGTACTCCCGCAAATCCATGCCGGCAGAAAAGGAATCACCGGCACCGGTGAGGACCATGACCTTGCAGCGGTCGTCCGCTTCCAACTCTTCCAAAATGCGGACCATGTTGTAGACGATGCCCGGATTGATGGCATTGCGTTTTTCCGGGCGGTTCAGCGTCACCCAGGCGATGCCGTCTTCGAAATCCACCAGGACGGGGGGACGGTCGGCGGGGGACTGGGATGCGGTATTGGCGGTCATGGGGTCTCCTCGATAAGTTGGCGCAATGGTGGTTGCGCGTGCGTCTAGTGCACCTACTATATAAACTTGGTTTATATAAAGCAACTTGTTTTTTTCGAGTAGCCGCCAGACGCCTTTCCCCCGCGGAAAGTAACCCGATAGCGCGACGGAAAGATTCCTTTGCTAGGGCGTATTGCCGGCAAACAGCGGGCGGGGACGCTGGCGCAACAAGAAGGCGGCACCGGCTGCCACGGCAAGGATGACGAACAGGAGCAGGCTCCACAGCTCGTAGCGCACGCCGAGCAGGTCGACCGCGGCATCGGCGCAAGTGGCGTAGATGCCGAACACCTGCGGCACCGCCTCGTCCAGGCCCGACGCGCTCATGAAACGGTCGGCGAAGGTCTGGGCGCAACTCATCAATTGCGAGGCCACGTTGTGCTGGTAGACCGCGGCGGCCACGCCCGCGACCGCCAGCAAGGCCACGACGCCCGCGCAGGCCTTCTGCGCGCCGGCGGCCCGCCGCAGCACCAGGCCCAGCACGGCGAATACCGCGATGGCCAGGTAGATCAAGCGTTGGAATACGCACCAGGCACAAGGCTGCATGTCGAACACATGTTGCGACACCAGCGCGATGGCGACCGCCCCCAGGCTGGCCATGGCAATAAACGCGAGCAGGCGATCGACGAGGACGGTTTTCATGAATGCGGGTTGCTCAGGTAGGTGGATACAACGCAGCCTGGCGCAAGATGCTCAGGATCATTTCGGACGCACCGTCCCAAATGATCTGGACTCCCAGGCACAACAGGATGAATGCGGACAGGCGCAGGAACACGGCCGTTCCCGTATCGCCCAGCAGGCGCAGGAGCTGCTGCGCATAGCGGAAGGCGAGCAGCACCGAGACGGCTACGATGACCAGTCCGAACACGGCCCCCACGATGCGGGTCGCGCTTATGATCAGCGTGGCGTGATCGTGCAGGCTCGCCCCGACAGTAATGGCGGCCGCAATCGAACCGGGCCCGCAGGCGATGGGGAACGTCAACGGAAAGAAGGCCCGGTGGTTGGCCATTTCGGCCGTAAAGCCCTCGGCCATGCGTGCCGAGCGCTCCGCCCCGCCGTCGCTGGAATTGAGCAGCCGCCAGGCGCTGGCCACCACCAGCAGCCCCCCGCCCACCCGCACGATGGCCAGCGAAATACCAAAGAAATCGAGCACGATGGACCCGATCAACATGGCGGCGCACAGCAACAGGAAAACGTTGCGGGCAATCTTGGCTGCCAGCACTTCCCGCATGCTTGTGGAAGCGCCTTCGGTCAGGGACAGAAATATCGGCGCCGTCGCGGTGGGATTCAATATAGGGACAAGCGTCGCCAGCGAGAACAGGAAGCTCTTTCCCAGCGCCAGCCCAAAATCTTCGATCAACATGACCGAAGTGTAAGAGAAATAGGGTCAGGCCGCAGCGATCTGCCCTGCTCCCTGGGCCGGCAGTTGCGCGCCCTGCTCGATCAGTTCGGCATAGACCTCGCCCACCAGGATCAGCGCCGGCCCGCCGGCCAATTGCCGCGCCGTTTCGGGCAGGCGCGCCACGGTGGTGGGCAAGACCCGCTGGGTCGGCAAGGTGGCATCCTCGACCAGTACCGCCGGACGCGCCGGGGGCACGCCGGCCGCTAACAGGCCCCCGGCGATCGCCTCTGCCTGCCGGCTCGCCATGTAGAGGACCGCGGTCTCGGCGCCCCTGGCGGCGTCGGCCCACGCATGGGGACGCTCGCCCGTGCCTACGGCGGGCGTCAGGAACACTACGCTGCGGCTCAGCCCGCGCCGAGTGAGCGAGCGGCCCAGCGCGGCACTGGCACCGAATGCCGCGCTGATGCCGGGCACGACCTCGACGTCGATGCCGGCATCGAGCAGCGCGGAGATTTCCTCCTGGGCGCGGCCGAACAGCATGGGGTCGCCCCCTTTGAGCCGAACCACGCATCCGTGGCGCCTAGCGGCGTCGACCAATTGGCGGTTGATGAAATGCTGCGCAGTGGACAGCTGGCCGCAGCGCTTGCCCACGGCCACGCGGCGGGCCTGCGGTGCCATGTCGAGCACCGATTCGTCGACCAGCGAGTCGTGGAAGACGACATCGGCGCGGGCCAGCACGCGTGCCGCCCGCAAGGTCAGCAGATCGGCTGCGCCCGGCCCTGCTCCCACCAGATATACCTTGCCCATCGGTGATCTCCCTGGACCGTCAGACGGCCTGCGGCACGGGGTAGGTTTTCTGGTAACCGGCGGTAAAAGTGCCCAATGCCTTCAGCGCCTCTTGCGGGTCATGACCGGGCTTGACCGCGAAGCTGTCGAACCCCGAGCGCGCCTGGTAATGAATGGTATCGATCATCACGTCGCCCACGGCGCGCAGCTCGCCCTGCCAGCCAAAACGCGTACGCAGCAAGTAAGCGATGGAATAACCGCGGCCATCGGTGTAGACCGGGAAATCGACGGCGATCAGCGCCAGGCCCTGCGGATCGACGCGGCCGCCTTCCGCCAGCTCGGCCGGGTCGTCGGCCGGCGCAAGCAGCACGCCCACCGGCTGGCTGCGGCCGCGCAACCGGGCCTGCGCCGACAGCCAGAGCGGAAGCGGCACCAGCCAGTTTCCGCTTTCCGGCGGCAAAGGTTGCGCGTCGGTCGCCTCGAAGCGCTGCCAGTTGTCGACTTCGAGCTTGCCTGCGCGGATCAAGGTAGCTTGTTGGCGGACTTCAGACATGAGCTGCCTCGGTAATGGCCTTGGCCTGTTTGCGTTCGGCATAGACCCGGGTTTTGAAAGGATCGATGCCGACGCGCTCGACGACATCGATGAAACGCTCGGCATCGCTGTCGCGCAGTTCGAGGTAGGTCTCGACCAGGTTGGCGACGACGTCGGCCACTTCGCCGCGCGCGAACGACGGCCCGATGACCCGGCCGATGGCGGCACCGCCGCCCCGCGTGGATTCGATATCGGGCAAGGGCTTGGCAGCCCCGCTCTGGCGACCGCCTAGCGTGACCTGGTACCACTCCTCGCCCGCCTTGTCGACGCCGAGGATGCCGATGTGGCCCACGTGGTGGTGGCCGCAAGAATTGATACAGCCCGAGATGTTCAGGTCGAGTTCGCCGATTTCGTACAGGTAGTCGAGATCGTCGAACCGGCGCTGGATGGCCTCGGCCACCGGGATGGACACGGCGTTGGCCAGCGCGCAGAAATCGCCGCCCGGGCAGGCGATGATGTTGGTCAGCAGGCCGATGTTGGGCGTGGCGAGCTTGAGCTCGTCGAGCTCCTTCCAGAGCGCGTAGAGCTGGCTGCGGGCGACGTCGGCGAAGACCAGGTTCTGCTCGTGGGTGACCCGCATTTCGCCGAAGCTGAAACGGTCGGCCAGATCGGCGACGGCATCCATCTCGTCGGCGGTGATGTCCCCCGGCGGCACGCCGGTGCGCTTGAGCGACAAGGTCACCGCCGCATAGCCCGGCACCTTGTGGGGATGGGTATTGCGCCGCAGCCACTGTGCGAAGCGCGGATCGTTGCCGGCGTGCTGGGTGGAGGTATCGAGCCCCGGATCGGCCGCGTACGGCGTGGCGGTGAAGCGGCCCGCGACGGCCTCCACCTGTTCCGCCGTCAAGGTTTCCGGCCCGTCCTTCAGGTGCTGCCATTCCTGTTCGACCTGCTCGGCAAACACCTGCGGCGTGAGGTCCTTGACCAGGATCTTGATCCGCGCCTTGTACTTGTTGTCCCGGCGCCCATGCAGGTTGTAGACCCGCAGGATAGCCTGCAGGTAGGTCAGCAGATGCTGCCAAGGAACATAGGAATTGATCAGCTGGCCGACGATGGGGGTCCGGCCCAGGCCGCCTCCGACCCAGACGCGAAAGCCGGTTTCGCCGTCCTGCTCGACGGCTTGCAGCCCGATATCGTGCACGCCCACGGCCGCGCGGTCGGTTACCGCCCCGCTCACCGCGATCTTGAATTTGCGCGGCAGGAAAGCGAATTCCGGGTGGAAGGTCGACCACTGCCGTATCAATTCGCACCACACCAGGGGATTGACGATCTCGTCCGGCGCGACCCCCGCGAACTGGTCGGTGGTCGTATTGCGTATGTCGTTGCCGCTGGTCTGGATGGCGTGCATCTGTACCTTGGCAAGTTCGGCGAGGATGTCGGGGACGTCCTCCAGGCGGGGCCAGTTGAACTGGATGTTCTGCCGGGTGCTGAAATGGCCATAGCCCCGGTCCCACTTGCGTGCAATGGTTGCCAGGGTACGCAGTTGGCGCGAAGCCAGCATGCCGTAGGGGATCGCGATGCGCAGCATGGGCGCGTGGCGCTGGATATACAGCCCGTTCTGCAGCCGCAGCGTGCGGAACTCGTCCTCGCTCAGTTGCCCGTCCAGGAAACGCCGCGTCTGGTCTCGGAACTGCGCGACACGCTGATCGACCAGCAGCTGATCGATGGGTTGGTACTGATACATGCAGCAAGCCTCTACGGATGTGGCCAAATAGGAGAAGGCGGTACGCGCCCGATCGGCAGGGAGCAAGCGCGCGCTAGCGCAGGACGAACGCATCCCCGGGCACAGCTTACAAATACCGGCTTATGAATAAAACGAAGGGTTCGTAATGTGTATATACAAAATAATGTCTAAAGCCAGGGTTCAGGTAGAACGTGCGCTTATATTCGCCGCCGGAAACGACAGCGCGCACCCGCGGTGCGCGCTTCGCCGGCCGCTGGCGCGCCGCCGGCCCGGCCCGGGGCCTCAGCCGTCGTTGGCGGCGTAGCCCATGTTGACGCGCAGGCCGCCCGCCCCGCCGTTGTCGCGGTCATTGCGCATGCGTTCGATGTGGTCCAGGTACTCCGGCGTCACGTCGCCCGTTACGTAATGGCCGTCGAAACACGAGGTTTCGAACTGCGTGAGCTGGGGATTCATATCGGTCACCGCCTGGCGCATTGCCGTCAAGTCCTGGTATACCAGCGCATCGGCGCCGATGACACGCGCGATTTCCTCGTCCGAACGGCCATGGGCGATCAGTTCGCTGCGCGTCGGCATATCGATGCCGTATACATTGGGGAAACGTACCGGAGGCGCAGCCGACGCGAAAAACACCTTGTTGGCCCCCGCGGCGCGCGCCATCTCGACGATCTCGCCGCTGGTGGTGCCCCGGACGATGGAATCGTCGACGATGAGGACATTCTTGCCTTTGAATTCCTCGCTCATGGCGTTGAGCTTCTGGCGCACCGACTTCTTGCGCACGGCCTGGCCCGGCATGATGAAGGTCCGGCCCACATAGCGGTTCTTGATGAAGCCTTCGCGATAGTCCAGGTTAAGCCGGGCGGCCAGCTGCATCGCCGCCGGGCGGGCCGAATCGGGAATCGGCATCACCACGTCCACCTCGCCCAGGCGCAGGTTGCGGGCGACCTTGTCGGCCAGGTACTCGCCCATGCGCAGGCGGGCGCTGTATACCGATACCCCATCCATCAGCGAATCGGGCCGGGCAAAGTACACGTATTCGAAAATGCACGGGCTCAGCTGCGGATTGTCCGCACACTGGCGGGCGCTGAAACGTCCGTTGTGGTCGACGAAGATGGCTTCGCCGGGCGCGACGTCGCGCTCGAGCTTGAATCCCATGCCCTCCAGCGTGACCGATTCCGACGCCACCATCCATTCGACGCCGGCCTCGGTTTCGACCTTGCCCACGCACAGCGGCCGGATACCGTAGGGATCCCGGAAAGCCAGCATGCCGTAGCCGGCGATTTCGGCCACCACGGCGTAGGCGCCTCGTACACGGCGGTGCACGGCCGATACCGCCTTGAAAATGGCGTCCTCGTCCAACGACACGCCGTTCGACGAGCGCTGCAGTTCGTGCGCGAGGACATTGAGCAGCACCTCCGAATCGGAGTTGGTGTTCATGTGACGCCGATCGACACGGAACAGCTCTTCTCGCAGCGATTCCCAGTTGGTCAGGTTGCCGTTGTGGGCGAAGGTGATCCCGAACGGCGCGTTGACGTAGAAAGGCTGCGCCTCTTCCGCGCTGGAGCTGGAACCGGCGGTGGGATAACGGACCTGGCCGATACCCGAGGTGCCGGGCAAGGAACGCATGTTGCGCGTACGGAACACGTCCCGAACCAGTCCATGCGCCTTGAACATATTGAATGTGTTGCCTTGCGACGTGGCAATGCCCGCCGCGTCCTGACCGCGATGCTGCAACAGCAGCAGACTGTCGTAGAGCAACTGGTTAACCGGCGCGTGCGAGACGACACCGACGATTCCACACATGAGAGCCTCTTATCAGCAGCACAAACTTCTTAATAGCGGATCCAGTCCGAGAACTGTTCCGGCAGATACGGCTTGATCGCCCGCACGCCTTGCTCGGCATAGGGAGACAAGGCCGCTTCGGTCCACCAGGCCTCCTTGGGCATGGGCGTGAACCCGGCGGCGACCACGAGCACCAGCACGATCACCAAGCCTCGCGCCAGGCCGAAAACCGCGCCCATGCCCCGGTCGGCCAGCGACAGCCCGGTGGCTTTGAGCAGCAGCCCAAGGGCGACATTGACGACGCCCACCGCCAGCAGCACGGCGATGAACACGCCCGCATAGCCGATCGCCATTCGCAACACGGGATTCTCGATGTACGTCACCAGCCATTCGTAAACCGCCGGTCCGTACCGCATCGCACCGACGAACGCCGCGACGTAGGCCACCAGCGACAAGATTTCCTTGACCAGGCCGCGAAACAGGCCGATTACCACCGACGCCCCCAGGATGAGCAAGACGCCGTAGTCGAAAGTCGTCACAACGGTACGATCGAACTGCTGAAGCCGGCCGACGTGATACGGGCGCGGGCGGCATCGGCGGCTTCGCGCGAGGCAAAGGGGCCCACGCGGACGCGGAACACGTCGCCTTTGCCGGTCTTGACCCGTTCGGTAAAGCTCTTGATGCCGGCGGCATTCAACCGGTCGCGCATGTCGTTGGCGCGATCCTCGGTGGAAAAGGCCGCGATCTGTACCGCGAAACTGCCCTTGCTTTCCGCCTTCGGCGCGGCCGGAGCCGCACCCCCGCCTTCCAGCAAGGCCCGGGCCCGGGCCGCCTCGGCGCGGGCAGCGTCGGCCTTGGCCGTGTCGCTGGGCGCCGGCCGTGTCGGAGCAGGCGGCGCCGCAGCCGGTTTGGGCGGCTCAGGTTGGACCGCGTCCGGCTTCGGAGGTTCAGGCTTTGCAGGCTCGGGTTTGGGTGGCTCGGGTGCCGGTGCCGGCTTGGGAGGCTCGGGCGCGGCCACGGGAGGCTCGGGCACCGGAGCCTGGGCGACAGGCGGCTCGGACGACATGTTGCGGTCGGGAATCTGGATGGGGATGTCGTCGGGCAGGAGCTGCGGCTCGGAGTCGAGCACCATGGGCAGCACGATCACCGCTGCCAGGACCATCGCGATGGCGCCCACGAGACGGCGGCGGGCGCGGCGGCGCGCTTCCTGTGCGGGATCCTGCGAGTCGGCCCCGGCTCCATAGCCGGCGCGGTTGGATTTGGCCGTGGTGGCCGCCTTCTTCTTGCGCTCGAGCAATCCCATTGATACGTCCGGCTGAAACACGCGGCGGCGGCCTGCGCCTGCCTTGCAAGGGCCCGGCTCAGCCCGCGCGGGCGGCCTTGGCCGCACGCATGGACGCCAGTACGCCCGCCACGGTAAGGAAAGATCCGAAGACCAGGATTCTATCACCCTCGCCCGCCCGTTCTTGCGCTGCCGCAAAGGCAGTTGCCGGATCGGCGTAGGCCTGGATCGACGAATCCTTGCCCTCCTGCACGCCCCGGGCCCGCAAGCGCTCGGCCAGCGCCTCCCCTGACAAGCCACGGGGACCGGGCAAGCCGGTGCAATACCAGTGGTCCACGCGATCGCCGAGCTTGGCCAGGACGCCATCGACGTCCTTGTCGTTCAGCATGCCGAATACCGCATGGGTATAGGGGTAGAAACCCATGTTGTCGAGGTTGTCCGCCAGCACGGCGGCCGCATGCGGATTGTGCGCCACGTCGAGGATGACGGCCGGCCGGCCCGGCAGGATCTGGAAACGGCCCGGCAATTGGACTTGCAGCAGTCCCAGGCGCACTGCCTGCTGCGGCACCGGCAACCGGTCGCGCAAGGCCTCGAGCGCGGCCAGCGCCGCCGACGCGTTCAGGAGCTGGTTGGCGCCTCGCAGCGCGGGGTATGCCAGCGCATTGCGCCGCTGGCCCCGCCCTCCGTAGCTCCACTGCTGCTTGTCGCCGGAATAGTTGTAATCGCGGCCGAAGCGCCACAGGTCCGCACCGATGGCCTCGGCATGGTCCAGCAGCGACTGCGGAGGAACGGGATCGGCACAGATTGCCGGCCGGCCCGGCCGATAGATGTGCGCCTTTTCCCAGCCGATCTTCTCGCGATCCTCGCCCAGCCACTCCATGTGGTCGAGGTCCACGCTGGTCACGATGGCGCAGTCCGCACCGACGATATTCACCGCGTCCAGCCGTCCTCCCAACCCCACTTCCAGCACGACCACGTCCAGGCCCGCCTGGGAGAACAGCCGGAGAATGGCCAGCGTGGTCAGTTCGAAATACGTCAGCGAAATATCGCCCCGCGCCGCGTCTACCGCCGTGAACTGCTCGGCCAGGGCTGCATCGGCGGCGGGCTCGCCGTTGATCCGTGCGCGTTCGTTGAAATCGAGCAGATGCGGCGAGGTATACAGCCCCACCTTGTATCCCGCGCACAACAAGATCGACTCGAGCATGGCGCAGGTCGAACCCTTGCCGTTGGTGCCGCCGACCACGATGGTCACGGCGCCGATCTCGAGCTGAAGCCGCTGCGCCACGATACGGACGCGGTCCAGCCCCATGTCTATCGGACGGCCATGAATGGATTCGAGATAAGTCAGCCATTGCGCCAGCGGACTTTGCGCATCGGGGCGGGGAACAGGTTGCGAAGACGACATGAAAACGACCGGAAAAAAAGACTATGGGACGCCGGCCTGACAGGCCTTGCGTGCCGGTGCTGAAAGGCTGCGCAGCCCGGCGCTTAGCGCTTCGCGGGCCACTCGGTGAGGATGTCGTAGCCATCGTCCGTGACGGCCACCATGTGCTCCCATTGGGCGGACAATGAGCCGTCCACCGTCACCACGGTCCAATCGTCGTTCAGGACTTTCACTTCATGGCGGCCGGCGTTGAGCATGGGCTCGATGGTAAAGACCATGCCCTTCTTGAGGCGCAGACCCGTGCCGGGGCGGCCGTAGTGCAACACTTGGGGCGGCTCATGGTACTTGCGCCCGATACCGTGCCCGCAGAAGTCGCGAACTACGGAAAAACCGGCGTCCTCGGCATAGGTTTGAATGGCCGCGCCGACATCGCCCAGCGTGGCCCCCGGCCGCACTGCGGCGATCCCGCGCAACATGCTTTCCAGCGTCACATTGACGAGCCGCTCGGCCTGCGGCGACGGCTTGCCGGCAAAGTACATCCGGCTGGTATCGCCATGCCAGCCGTCCTTGATGACGGTCACGTCGATGTTGATGATATCGCCATCGCGCAGCACATCCTGAGGTTTCGGTATGCCATGGCATACGACGCCGTTGATGGACGTGCAGAGCGTCTTGGGAAAGCCGTGGTAGCCGACGTTGGCCGGGACGGCCTTCTGTACCTTGGTAATGTATTCGTAGCAGCGGCGGTCCAGTTCTTCCGTCGAGACGCCGGGCTGCACGTACTCGCCTATCATTTCCAGGACCTCGGCCGCCATGCCGCCCGCAACACGCATAGCTTCGATTTCTTGCGGGGACTTGATCGTAATTGCCATGCAGGACTCCATGTTTACGCGATTTTACCGCTGCCCGTCGCCAGACTGGGGGGCCGGCACCGGGCGTGCGGTACGCGCCGGCGCGGCCTTGGCCGTCCACCTGTCCAGCGACCGCATGACAGCGCGGGGCCGGTCCAGTACATCGTGGCTCCCGCCGTAGCGGGCCTGCATGTCCATCAGCGCCGCCGAGGCGGCGCCGCGCACCCTGGCCGCATGAGCGGCCGCCCACTTGCGCTCGAGCCCGAAGGCGAGCGCGTAAGGCAAGTAGCGTTCGTAGCGCGCCAGTGCCGTCTCGGGATCTTCGGGCAGCGTACCGGGTCGCGCCAGGAAGCGCCGGAAACCGTCGATCCGGTTCCGCAGCTTCCGGCCTTGCGAGGTGTAGCCCCGCAAGCCCAGAAAACCGGCGCATACCCATGGCAACAGTAGCAACGGGGCCAGCGATACCAGCAGCAGCGTTTCCGATTCCGCATTCAGGGCAATCACGGCCACCCCGCCGGCCAGGCAACCGGCGGCGAACAGGCCGAGAACGGTCCGGCTCGCCACACTGGTGGCGCCGGTTCGCCATTGCTGGTATGCCGCAAAACATGCCGGCACCGCGGGTAGCGGCAACAGGATTCCCCATGCGGACCACGCGAGCAGCGTCCCCTCGCGTATGAGGACCAGACCCACCAGGGCCACGGTCATGACGATCCACAAATAGAGCCCCCGCCTCGCCGCCTCGTCGTAGGATACGAACAGGCGGCGCGCATAGGCTTCGTCCAGCCACTCGCGCTGGGCGCGCTGCGCTTCGTCATAGCAGTGCCGATACAGTCCGTCGAACCGCAACAATGTCCGGCCCGCGGAGAAGAACCGGCCCAGCATGCCGTTGAGCAAAGGATCGTGGCGGCCATCGGTCCCGGTCTGGTTGCGCAGCCGTTCGACATACCGCCCGTCCGGCTTGACGCAGACGCGGATGGAGCGCCGCGCCAGCAGCTCCATCATGCCCGACAGGAACACCCAGCGGTCATATCCTTTTTTATAGACATAGCGCAGCACAGGCGCCGACAAACCGTCGGGCGGTTCCGCCGCCATGCTCTTGTCCCGGCGCCCCAGCCTGTGCACGCGCGCCCAGGCCAGCAGGTAATGCAGCAGCAACAGCGCCGCACCGGCCGCGGCAACCCAGGATTCGGCATGGTCCTGCACGCCCAGCCACCAGGCCCGCAGCGGCCCGGGCCGGACCACGTGGCCGGCCGGCCAGGCCAGTTCGATGGCCATCGTTTCGCCAGGCGCCAGGGATCGGCCGGAAACGAATACCGCGCGCCCATCCTCTTTTTGTTGCACGACACCGGGCACCCTTTGCCCTGCCACGGCCGCGTGCAACACGGGCGCGTCATCCGGCAGGACGACACGCACGCGGACTTTGTCGATGGGAAACCGCCACGATGCGCCGGTCACGTCCCACGCGAGCCGGTCCTCGCCGCCGGCATGGATCAGTTGCCGGCTCACCCGGTAAGTCAAGGTGTACAGGTACTCGCCGGGGCGAAAGACGACGTCCTGGCGGCCAGTGGAGATGCGCACGCCATCTCTGAGGCGCGACGACACGAAGGGCTCGGCACGGCCGTCGCGCCGCACGGATATAACGTCCAGGCGCGCGGTGTTCCGCGAGCCGTCGGCGTGCCGGTACAAATGCGCGAAGTCCCGCTCGATCCCGCGCTTGATCTGCCTGCCTTCGGAGCGCACGCGCAGGTTCTCGGTGACCAGCAGGTCACCGCCGCGCTCCACTTTGATATCGCTGAAAAACTCGAGGACGCGCTCGTCCGCCTTCGCCGTGCCGCTCAGAACGAGCAGCCAGCACAGGGCCAGCAGCCAGACTCTCATGCACGACCCCGTCAAAGCACTGGGCCGGGCCGCCCGGTCCGAGCCGCGCATGGCCTGCCCACCCTAGTGGCAGCCTCGCCACGATCATAGAAAATGCCGGCCGCCCCGGCCATTAGGTTCGATCCGCAATCCGACATGACACCAGCCTTGTTTTCGCAGGACTGTACCACCGGCTACGCCCGCCGGCCCGGTAGCCGGTCTCAAGTTGTTTCCTTGCAAAGAGCCCGGGCGCCGCGCAAAGGCAACTGGACGATTGACATGCCGATATCTGGCACATAAAATTTTTGAACTATATGTTCATTTTTGTACACCTCCAAACAATACAGGGGAGTCTTATGGCATCGCCTCTCATCGGCATCAGCGGTGCAGGCATAGGCGGGCTGGCAGCGGCGATCGCCTTGCGCAAGCTCGGGCTGGAATCAGTCGTGTTCGAACAAACCGCCAAATTCGGACGTGTGGGGGCCGACATCAACCTGACCCCGAACGCCGTACTGGCGCTGGACGGTCTTGGAGTGGGCGCAGCATTGCGCGAGACGGCCGCCCGGCCCACGCACCGCATCAGCCGCACGTGGGATACCGGAGAAGAAACCTCGCGGCTGGAGATGTCGCAAGCCGCCGAAGCACGCTATGGAGCGCCGCAACTCACCATGCATCGGGCGGACCTGCTCAGCACACTGGAACAGGCGGTCCCGGCCGATACCATTCGCTTGGGCAAGCGCACGGTGGCCATCGAAGAGGACGGCGACGGCATTACCGTTCGATTCGAAGATGGCACTTCTCAGCGGGTGGACGTCCTCGTCGGCGCCGATGGCATCCACTCGACCGTGCGCAAATACTTGCTTGGCGACGAGTATCCGGAGTTCACCGGTGTCGTGGCCTACCGGGCGGTGGTTCCAGCCTCCAGGCTCGAAGGCCTTCCCAACCTGGGCGCGTTCACCAAGTGGTGGGGCCCGAACCCCGAAACGCAAATCGTTACCTTCCCCCTGAACCGCGGGCGCGACATTTTCATCTTTGCCACCACGCCGCAGGACAGCTGGCGCCATGAATCGTGGACCATGCCCGGCAGCGTCGAGGAACTGCGCGCGTCCTACGCCGACTTCCATCCCGAGGCGCGGGCGCTGCTCGATGCCTGCGACGAGGTGCTGAAGTCCGCCCTGTACGTACGCGATCCGCTGCCCGCGTGGTCGCGGGGGAACATCACGCTGTTGGGAGACTCCTGCCATCCCATGATGCCGTTCATGGCGCAGGGCGCCGGCATGGCGATCGAAGACGCGGTGGTACTGGCCCGCCAGATCGCCGCCTCCCCCCATGAGCCCGCCGAAGCGCTCAAGCGTTACGAAGCGGTTCGCCGCGAACGCACCGCCAAGATCCAGATCGGGTCGCGCGGCAACAACTGGCTCAAGGAAGGCGGCAATGCCGACTGGGTGTACGAATACAATGCCTGGAGCATGACTCTGGTCTGATTGCCATGTCCCTTCCTGCCGCAGCCCTCGATAACGACGAGCCCACCGCCAAGCCGGGTGCCCTGGTGTCGCCGGTGGTGCGGGCGTTTCGCCTGCTGCGCTACGTGGTCGAGGGCGGAAGCACCTCCAATCTCAGCGAAGTGGGAAGGACCATAGACGTCAACCGTATCACGGTCATGAGACTGATCGCCACGCTGGAACACGAGGGCGTACTCGAGGCCTTGCCGCAAGGCGGGCACCGGATCGGCCTGGCCTTTCTCAAGCTCGCAACGGCAGCCACCGCAGCCAGCGACATGCTGGACCTCGGACGGCGCGTGCTCTCCACCGTACGCGAGCAATTGAACGTATCGGCCTATCTTGCGGCGCTGGACGGCGGCTACGTGGTCTACCTGCTGCGCGACATGCCGGAAGCGGGACTGATCAGCAGCGTGAAAGTCGGTACGCGCGTCGCAGCGCATCTGACCACGCCGGGCCGCATGCTGCTGGCGTGGCAGAACGATCGCAGGCTGGAGGAGCTGTTGGCGAAGGAACCGCTCGCCGGCACCCATCCCGGCAAGCTGCGCGCCCAGCTGGCGACGGACCGCCAGCGCGGCTGCGCGTGGAGCTTTTCCGGTTTTGAACAAGGCATCAACGCTTGCGCGGTGCCGGTCTTCGATGCGCTGGGCGAAGCAGTCTGCGCCATCAGCGTGGCGGGGCCCGAACTGGCCTTCGACGGGGCCGCCGCGCTCTCCCGCATCGAACGCGCGGTCAAGGAGGCGGCGCGGGATCTCTCTTCATTGCTGGGGTGTCGCGACTACCCTTCGGCCGACCCGGCTCCGGGTCGCAGGCCTGCCCGCAGGCGCTGAGACCGTCCGCTATTCCGCCAGAAACCGTTCCCTGACCTGCCCCGCCGTCGCCAGAGGCCGTCCCAGCGCAGTCGCGACCTCTGCGACTTGCCTCACCAGCGCAGCATTGTCCGGTGCCAGCGATCCATCGCGCAGGCAAAGATTGTTCTCGAAGCCCACACGCACGTGGCCCCCGAGCGCCGCCGCGGCCGCCGCGCAGGCATGCTCGTGGCGGCCGAACGCGCACATCGCCCAGGGATACGCATGGTCGTAGACGCCCAGGAAAGGCAGCAGGTCGGCCGGCGAGGAAGTCTGGCCCTCGCTGTAGCGGCCCAGCACGAACAGTACGAACCAGGGAGCTTCGGGCACGGCTCCCTGGCGGCGATAGGCCAGCCAGCGCTCGACGTCGACGGTGTCGTACAGGATGACCTGGGTCATGACGCGCTCGCGCGCCAGCCATCCGAACAACGACGCCACCCGCGCATCCGCCTGCGGGCCCAGGGCGATCTCGCGCAACCCTACCGAGACCGCCTCGGGTCTGACCGCCATGACGGCGGCTACTTGTTCGTCCGGCGCATACACGCCAGCCGCCTCGGTAGTGACTTGCACGATCAGTTCGGTACCCACGGCTTGCCGCACTGCCCGGGTCGCCGCGAGGTACGCCTCGGGTTCGAGGCTATGGGACTGGTCGGCCTTGCGCACATGCATGTGGAGGATCGCCGCGCCTTCATCCAGGCAGCGCCGGGCTGTCTCGGCGAGCTGGCCCGGCGTGACCGGCACCGCTGGGTGGTCGGAAGTCTTCTTATACGCGCCGTTGGGGGCAACGGTGAGGATGAGCGGCGCATCGAGGTCCGGCGCGATGGAAGCCGGTGGGTGCATGCTCGTCTCCTCAGGCGCCGACCGGTTCGCGCATCGTGACGAACTCCTCGGCCGCGGTGGGATGTAGCCCTATGGTCTGGTCGAACTGCCGCTTGGTCGCGCCGCATTTCAGCGCGATCGCCAGTCCCTGGATGATTTCCGGCCCGTCCGGCCCCACCATGTGGCAGCCCACCACACGGTCCGTAGCGTCGTCCACCACGAGCTTCATCATGGTCTGCTCGTCCCGTCCGGACAAGGTGTTCTTCATGGGGCGGAATTTCGACCGGTAGACGCGCACCTTGCCGTAGCGCGCACGGGCATCCTGCTCCGACAGGCCCACGGTGGCGACCGGGGGCTGGCTGAATACGGCGGCCGGCACGTTCTCCGGATCCGCTTGCATGGGATTGTCGTTGTACAAGGTCTCGGCCAGCGCGCGTCCTTCGGCGATGGCCCAGGGCGTCAAGTTGAGCCGGTCGGTCACGTCGCCCACGGCGTAGATATTCGGCACACTGGTACGCGACTGCGCATCCACCTTCACCGCGCCGCGCTCGCCCAACACCACGCCGCAGGCCTCGAGCCCCAGGCCGCGCGTATTCGGAGCGCGGCCCGTTGCCATCAGTACCTGGTCCACCACCAATATTTCGCCATCGTCGATCTGCACCGCGATGCGGCCCTCCCGCCGCGCCAGGCCGATCACACGGGTATGCGGGCGGATGACGATGCCGCGCCGCTGCAGCGCATCGGCCATGGTGGAACGGATATCCTCGTCGAAGCCGCCCAGCACCTGGTCGCGCCGTATGGCGAGCGTCACGTTGGCACCGGCGCCGCGGAAGATGCCGGCGAATTCGAGCGCAATGTAACCGCCGCCCACGATCAACACATCGTCGGGCCGCTTATCGAGCGACAAGGCCTCGTTCGAAGTAATAGCCAACTCGATGCCCGGGATGTCAGGCAGCATGGGATGCCCGCCGGTGGCGATCATGATGCGCTCGGCCGTATAGCGCCGGCCTGCGACTTCGACCGTATGCGGATCCACGAGCACCGCGCGCCCTTCCAGCAGCGTGACCCCGGCCTGGTCCAGCATCCTCCGGTAGACGCCCTCGAGCCGGTCGATCTCCTTGTCCTTGGCGGCCACCAGCGCCCCCCAGTCCAGGCGTGCGCCCTCCACGCTCCAGCCATAGCCGGCCGCGTCCTCGAAAGCCTCGGCGTACTGCGACCCATACATCAGCAGCTTCTTGGGCACGCAACCGCGAATCACGCAGGTGCCGCCCACGCGGCTGTCTTCGCAAATCGCCACCCGCGCGCCATACGAGGCTGCACGGCGGGAACCCGCCACTCCCCCCGAACCGGCGCCGATAGTGATAAGGTCATAGTCGAACGCTGACATCGAGCACGTCTCCGGCAACAAAATCATCGATAACGTCGGCTTGGATCATACCCCGTAGGACCGGCTCCGCCCGCATCCGAATCATGACGACTCCGCTCCCCGATATCTCCGCACCCACCCTGGACTACTACGAACGCAACGCGCATGCGTTCTGGGAAGGCACGCGCGACCACGATGTGTCGCAAAACATCGATACCCTGCTGCGGCACATCGACGCTGCGCCGCCGCTCTCCATCCTGGACTTCGGATGCGGCCCGGGCCGCGACCTGAAAACGTTGCGCGACATGGGGCATGAGGCCATCGGCCTGGAAGGCTCGCCGTCGTTCGTAGCGATGGCGCGCGCGCACAGCGGCTGCGACGTGTGGCACCAGGACTTCCTGGCGCTCGACCTGCCCGCCTCCCGTTTCGACGGCATCTTCGCCAACGCCTCCCTGTTCCACGTGCCCAGCAGCGAGTTGCCGCAGGTGTTGACCGCGCTGCACCGCGCGCTCAAGCCGGCCGGCGTCCTGTTTTCATCCAACCCGCGCGGCAACAACGAAGAAGGATGGAACCGGGGCCGGTACGGCGTCTATCACGACCTGGAGCAATGGAGACGCTACCTCGATGCGGCGGGCTTCGACGAGCTCGAGCATTATTATCGGCCCGCGGGCCTGCCCCGGGCACAACAGCCCTGGCTGGCAACGGTATGGCGGCGCCGATAGAGTAGACTCGCTGCCTCTTGCCGCCTACTGACGCCACGCCGTGACCACCTCCACCGACCTCCTGCATTGGCAGGACCCCGAACCGCGCCAGGCCCTCTGGCTGTCCGCCAGCGGCCACCCTGCCCCCCGGCGCGTGATGACGGCCGACGACAGCGTGTCGGCCGACCGCGCCTATCGGTGGGCGTGCGAGGGAACTGCGCTGCTGTGGCGCGGCGACTTCCAGAACGCCCGTCAACTTTTGCAGGCCATGGCGCGGCGCGTGGATCGCAAGCCCTTCAAGCCTGGCGCCACGATTACGCAGACCTTCCACCTCTATCGCCAGGCGCAGCTGCAGCGGGCACGCGTACTCGGCATGGTGCTGGTGCCCCTGAACGCAGACCTGCGCATACCGCTGCGCCGCGCACCGGACGTGCGGCAGGCCTGCCTGGAAGCATACGGCGACATCGGACAGGACGCGGTCGTATCGCTGCGCGAACTGCAAGGCGCCGTGGGTGCGCACGAGTGGCGCAAAAAAGGCGTGCCTATCCCTGCGCTGGGCGCCCGCATCCATCCCCACTACGGTGTGTTTTCCCCGATCCGGGGCGAATATGTCGATCTCGTGGCGCGTGCGCCGCTGCCCCAACCGAGCGAGGCCATCGATGTCGGTACGGGCACCGGCGTTCTGGCGGCCATGCTGGCCAAGCGGGGCGTACGGCACATCGTAGCGACCGACTCGGATCCCCGGGCGCTTGCCTGCGCGCGGGATAACGTCCAAAGGCTGGGCCTGGCCGGGCGGATAGAGGTGGTGCAGGCCGACCTGTTCCCACCCGGGCGGGCGCCGCTGGTCGTCTGCAATCCGCCGTGGGTGCCGGGCGCGGCGCACGCCGGCCTGGACCGGGCGGTCTTCGACCCGGACAGCCGCATGCTTCGCGGTTTCCTGGCCGGACTGCCGGCGCATCTGGAACCGGGCGGCGAAGGCTGGCTCATTCTCTCGGATCTCGCCGAGCACCTGGGGCTGCGCTCACGGGAAGAACTGCTGGGACTCATCGAGGGCGCCGGGCTGCAGGTCATCGACCGGCTCGAGGCCAGGCCGAGCCACGCCAAGGCCCAATCGGAATCGGATCCGCTGCATGCCGCACGGGCGGCGGAGATAACGTCCCTGTGGCGGCTCGCACTCCGTCCGGCATGATGCCGGTTTTCACTCCGTCGCGCCGGGATACCCCAGGCGCCGCGAAAGCGCTTGCGCCGCCTGGCGCACGGCCGCAGCAATCGGGCCGCCGGGATCCGAGTCGAAACGCGCGCTATTGCCCAGTGCGGTAATGGCCAAGACCAGCTTGCCGTCGTAGTCGAAGACCGGCGAACTGACCGAATCGACACCCGGCAGCACGTCGCCGGTCACGCGTCCGAGATGCTGCGCGCGCACGCCGGCCATCAATTCGCGCAGTTCGCCTGCGGTCGACGGATAGGCGCCGTGGGCGGCGCGCTCCCCCAGCTCTTCCTCGATCAGCCCGGCGGTCAGGCGCTCTTCCATGAAGGCGGCGAAAACGCGTCCGGTGGCAGAGGACAGCAGCGGCAGGACCGAGCCCGGCCGCACGTTCACCATGACAGGCCGCGGCGAATCCCGCCATTGCACCACCGTGGGCCCACGGTTGCCCCATACCGCCGCCAGGACCGTTTCCCCCAGCATGTTGCTCAACTCGTCCAGCAGCGGCGTGGCAAGGCGCACCGCATCGAGCGCCGCCAGGCTGGCCAGCCCGATGCGCAGCGCGCCCCGCCCCAGGCTGTAACGCCCCTGCACATCCTGCTCCACGTACCCGCGCCTCACAAAGCTGGCCAGGTAACGGTGGACTTTGGCGGGGTGCATCCCGGCCGCTTGAGCGATGTCCTTGAGCATCATCGGCCGGATTGCATCGGCAAAGACATCCAGCACCGTCAGACCGGTTTCCAGCGCCTGGACGCCTCCGGCGCGACCGGTCCCCTCTTCCTGTTCCGTCGGGACTCCCGGGGATGCGGCCTGTTTATCGTTCACGGTGCACCCTTAGAATTACGTATAGCGTAATCCTAGCATGCACAACGTAACAGCTTGACGAAGCAGCGCCCGATAATTACGCTTATCGTAAATAGATTACTTTGAACGTAAACAACTGGCGGGCCTTTTCCTGGCATTTCCATCGCAGGCAACGCGCCCCCAAACCGGCAAAGCGAGACAAACCCTCCACGGCCGCCCGCACCGCTTCCGGGCTGCGGCGCCGCCTTTCCAGTGCGGGACCACCATGAACGCTTCCACCCGACCCGTCGACTCACCCGCCAGCGCCGGCTATATGTCCGGATTCGGCAATGAATTCGCCACCGAGGCTTTACCGGGCAGCCTGCCCGAAGGCCGCAACTCGCCACAACGCGCTCCCTACGGACTGTATGTAGAACAGTTCTCGGGCACCGCATTTACCGCGCCCCGCAGCCACAACCGGCGCTCCTGGCTCTACCGGATCCGGCCGGCGGCCGTCCATCTGCCCTTCCAGGAAATGGAAAGTCCGCGGCTGGTGGGGGATTTCGCCCAAGTGCCGCCTACCTCCCCCAACCAGTTGCGATGGGATCCGCTGCCCATGCCCGACACGCCGACGGACTTCATCGAGGGCTGGGTCACGATGGTCGGCAACGGTTCGGCCGACGCCATGCAAGGCTGCGCCATACACCTGTACGCAGCCAACCGGTCCATGCAGGACCGGTATTTCTATAGCGCCGACGGCGAATTGCTCATCGTGCCGCAGCAGGGGCGCCTGCAGATAGCGACCGAGCTGGGCGCGATCGATCTCGTCCCCCAGGAAATCGCCGTCATTCCCCGCGGCTGCCGCTTCAAAGTGGCGCTGCCCGACGGGCAGGCACGCGGGTACATCTGCGAGAACTTCGGCCCGTTGCTGCGCTTGCCCGACCTCGGCGTCATCGGCTCCAACGGTCTGGCCAATCCGCGTGACTTCCTCACGCCCCGGGCCGCCTACGAAGATCGCGAAGGCCGCTTCGAGTTGGTCGCCAAGTTCGGCGGGCGCCTGTGGCGGGCGCAGATCGGTCATTCGCCGCTCGACGTGGTGGCCTGGCATGGCAACTATGCCCCCTACAAATATGACTTGCGCCTGTTCAACGCGATAGGCTCGATCACCTACGACCACCCCGACCCATCCATCTTCCTCGTCCTGCACGCACCCAGCGATACCCCGGGCGTGGACTGGCTGGACTTCGTCATTTTCCCGCCCCGCTGGCTGGCGGCCGAGAACACCTTCCGGCCTCCCTGGTTCCACCGCAACGTGGCCAGCGAATTCATGGGGCTGGTACACGGCGCCTACGACGCCAAGGCCGAAGGATTCGTGCCCGGAGGCGCGAGCCTGCACAACTGCATGTCCGGCCATGGCCCGGACGGCGACACCTTCGAGAAAGCCTCGAACGCCGACACCACGCGCCCACGCAAGGTGGAAGACACCATGGCCTTCATGTTCGAAACCCGCACCGTCATCAGGCCGACCCGCTACGCGCTGGAAACGGCACAACTGCAAAGCCAGTACTTCCAGTGCTGGCAGAACCTGAAAAAGCATTTTTCGCCGGAGACCCGATGAGCAAGAACGACCCCACCATCGCAGCAGACCTCAGAAGCTGGGTGGAAACTGCCAATGCGGCGGACAGCCACTTTCCCATCCAGAACCTGCCCTACGGCGTGTTCAGGCCAGCGGCCGGCGCGCAACCGCGCGTAGGCGTGGCCATCGGCGACCAGATCCTCGACCTCTCCTATCTGGAGCGATCCGGACTGCTGCGCACACCGGCGCCGCTGTTTGCCGCCGCGAGCCTGAACCCGTTCATGGCGCGTGGCCCCGAGACCTGGCGCAGCGTGCGCGCGCAGATCAGTTCGCTGCTGGCCGCCGGCACGCCGACCTTGCGCGATGACGCGGCCGCGCGCGCACAAGCTCTGGTCCCGCAGTCATCGGCCACCCTGCTGCTGCCGGTGGAGATACCGGGCTACACCGATTTCTATTCTTCCAAGGAACATGCCACCAATGTGGGGGCGCTGTTCCGCGATCCCAAGAACGCCCTGCTGCCGAACTGGCTGGAAATCCCGATCGGCTACAACGGACGCGCCTCATCGGTGGTGGTCAGCGGCACCCCGGTGCACCGGCCCAATGGCCAGATCAAGCTGCCGGGCCAGGAACGGCCCGTTTTCTCGCCCTGCCTGAAGCTGGACTTCGAGCTCGAAACCGGTTTTTTCATCGGCGTGCCCAATGGCATGGCCGAGCCGGTTGCTTGCAGCGACGCCGAGTCGCGAATCTTCGGCATGGTGCTGCTCAACGACTGGAGCGCGCGCGACATCCAGGCCTGGGAATACGTGCCCTTGGGCCCGTTCAATGCCAAGGGCTTTGCCACCACGATCTCGCCATGGGTCGTCACGATGGACGCGCTCGAACCGTTCCGCACCCGGCAACCGGCGCAGGATCCCGAGCCCCTGCCGTATCTGCGCCATGACGGCTCGCATGCCTTCGATATCCATCTCGAAGTCGCGCTGCGTCCGCAAGGCCGCGAACGGGCCGTCACCATTGCCCGCACCAATTTCAAGACCATGTATTGGACGATGGCGCAGCAGCTCGCCCACCATACCGTCTCGGGGTGCAATACCCGCGTCGGCGACCTGATGGGATCCGGCACGATCAGCGGCACCGATGCCGGCTCGTACGGGTCGCTGCTGGAGCTCACGGGCAACGGCAAACAGCCCTTGGACCTCGGCGGGACAACCCGCGCCTTCATCGAAGACGGCGACGAGGTCACGCTGACCGGCTGGTGCCAGGGCGACGGCTATCGCGTCGGCTTTGGCGAGTGCAGCGGCACCATTCTGCCCGCCTTGCCCACCCAAGGCTAGGCGGTCCGCTTGAACGGCCCGGCGGCTGTGCCACCGGGCCGAACGACGACAACCAGGAGACAAACATGAAAAGCAAATGGACGACGGCACTGGCCGCATCGGCGCTGGTTTTCTGGACTGGCGCGGCGCAGGCGGCAGACTCCTATCCTGCCAAACCCATCCGTTGGATCGTGCCCTACGCCGTCGGCGGAGGCTCGGACTTCCTGGCGCGGACCATAGGCGCGCAGCTTGCGGAAAACATCAAGCAAGCCGTGGTGGTCGACAACAAGCCCGGCGGCAACACCGCCATCGGCGCCACCGAAACGGCGCGCGCCACGCCGGACGGCTATACGGTTCTGTCGGCCGACAATGGCACGTTGGTATTCAATCCGGCCCTGTACAAGAGCCTGAGCTACAACCCCAGCCGCGACCTCGCTCCGGTCACGCTCATGGGCAAATTCCCGATGATCCTCATCGTCGGCCCTAATACGGATTTCAAGGATGCCAAGGACTTCATCGCCAAGGTAAAGAGCCAGCCGGGCAAGTACAGCTACGCCTCCGCGGGCGCGGGCAGCCCGCACCACCTGGCGATGGAACTGCTCAAGGAGCGCACCGGCCTGCGCATGCTGCACATCGCGTATCGCGGCGCGGCGCCGGCGCTGGTCGACGTTGCCGGGGGCCAGTTGCCTGCGATGATGACCGACCTGGCCGCCGGCAATGCCTTCATCAAGGGCGGCAAGGTGCGGCCGCTGGCCGTGGCCAATGCCACGCGGCTACCGCAATTGCCGGACGTGCCGACGTTCGCGGAACTGGGCATCAAGGACGTCGAGGCCTCGGCCCAGGTCGGCATGGTCGCGCCCGCGGGCACGCCCGCCAACGTAATCGGCGCGCTGCAAAAGCAGGTCGCGGCGGCGATCAAAACGCCGGCGGTGAACAAGAAGCTGGTGGACTTCGGGATCGAACCGGTGGGCAGCACGCCGCAGGACTACGCCGCGCTCATCAAGAGCGAAAGCGAGCTTTGGCAGAAGCTGATCCGCGACCTGAAGATCACCCTCGATTGATGGCTAGGCCGCAGCCGCCATGGGCACGAACGCGTCGCAATAGAACGCGTCCTGCGGCAGGCCGCGGTCATGCACGAAAGATTGCCGGGCGGCGCTGATCATCGCAGGCGCGCCGCAGGCATAGACTTCGCAGTCGGCCAGCGACGCGTAGTCGTCCAGCACGGCCTGGTGCACGAACCCCGTCCGTCCGTCCCACCCCTCGGGCACCGGATCGTCGGACAACACCGGCACGAACTTGAACCACGGGTATTTGTCGGCCCACTTGCGCGGCAAATCGGCCATGTACATATCCTCGGCGCGCCTCGTGCCCCAGTACAGGGTCATGGGGCGCGAAAGCTTGCGCTTGACCGCGTCCTCGACCACGGACTTGATCGGCGCGAAACCCGTGCCGCTGGCGACCAGCACCGCCGGCTTGTCCGAATCGCGCAGGTAGAAGTCGCCGTAGGGCAGCGATACATCGAGGATCTGGCCCGTGCTGACCGACGAAGCCAGGTACTCGGAAAACTTCCCCCCCGGCACGTGGCGCACGTGCAGCTCCACGCCGTCGTTCTGCTGCGGCGCATTGGCCATCGAGAAATGCCGGATGGTGCCGTCTTCCATTTGCACGTGCAGATACTGGCCCGCCTTGAAGCGCACCCGCGTCCCGGCGGGAAAGCGCAGCTGCAGCACCGTCACGTCGTGGGCCGCGCGCGTGAGCCGGTAGACCTTGGCGGCCACCGTCTTGCTCGCCTGGGGATCCCGGCGGGCAATATCGCGCACCGCCACCTGGAGGTCGGAACAGGGCTTGGCCTGGCACAACAGCACATGCCCGTCCCGGCGCTCCTCGTCGCCCAATACGCCTTCGCCGGTACCGCCGCGGCTTTCGCCGCCGACGATCCGGCCGCGGCAACTGCCGCAAATGCCGGTGCGGCATGAATACGGAATCTCGTAGCCGGCCGCGAGCGCGCCGTCCAGCACGGATTGTCCGGCGTCACAGGGAAATTCGATGTCTCGTTGGTCGATGCGTATGGTGTATTGCATGGATTCCATCCTCGGCCGGTTGGGAACTACCATCCGGCCAACATGCGTACCGTGCGTAGCACGGCCGACGGGTCGCCGACGCCCTGGCCTGCGATGTCGAAGGCGCAGCCATGGCCCACGCTGCTGAAAAAGACGCCGCCGCCCACCGACAGCGCGCTGGCCTGGCGGGGGCTCAGCAGCTTGATCGGGATATGGCCCTGATCATGGAACATGGCCAGGTATACGTCGTGGCGTCGCTCCGACAACATGACGTCAGCGCCCTGGGGACCGTCTGCGTCCAGTCCCATGGCGCGCAGCCGGGCCACCGCCGGCTCCGTTATCGCCTGGTCTTCATCCCCAAACAAGCCGCCCTCGCCGGCATGCGGATTGATGCCGAACACGCCCAGCCGCGGCTTCGGCACGCCCAGCCGCCGCACGGCCTCGACCACCGCCTGCGCTGCGTCGACAACCAGGTCCACGTCCATCCGACCCAGTGCATGCCGCACCGATTCGTGCAGCGTGACGTGGCCGATCCTCAATTCCGGCGAAACGAGCAGCAGGAACACGCGGTCGTCCGGCGTTCCCGTCAACTCCGCGATCAAGCCTGGATAACCGGAGAAGGGAATGCCCGCGCGGGCCACGGAGGTTTCCGAATGCGGGCATCCCACGACCGCATCGACCAGTCCGGCCTGTGCCAGCCGCACTGCCTCGCGCACATAGGCCACCGTGGCGGCGCCCGCTGCAGCGCGGACTTCACCTGGCGCGTAGTCAGCCGCCGGCAGCGCCGTCACCTCCGCCCACGGCAGCTCGCCGGGACGACGCCCGGCAGCCGGATCGAACGCCGTCAGGGTCATGCCAGGCGCGTAACGGGAAACCTGCTCGCGCAATACAAAGCCGTCGCCTACCAACACACAGTCCACAGGCTCGTCCCGCAGCTGGTAGGCGGCCTTGACGGCGATCTCCGGGCCGATGCCGTTGGCATCGCCCAGCGTAATCGCGATGCGCTTGCGGCTCACGTTCATAGCGGAATCGCCAGCAACGTGTCGATGTTCTGGCTGTCGCATACGGCGATACGTTCGGCGAATTTCAATTGGCCATCGGCGCCTTCGACGACGCGGTCCAGGTAGCGTCCCGATGCGAACACGTCCGTCGTGCCGTCGCGCATGATCCGCACTACCAGGAACGGCGTCTCGACCCGGACCGCATCCTCGTCGACGCCCAGCACGAACGGCAGGCCGACGATGTGGCGATAACGGTGGCGTTCGTAGACGTTCGCCTCGCGCAGCGCCGAGACACGGTCCTGCAGCATCGCCCGCGTATCGGCATAGATCACGCCCGCCTGCATGCCGGCCGCATGGTTGTCCGCGGTATTGACGACATACAGGCAGCGTTCCTCGAAAAACGCCGGCCAGGCTTCCACGTCATCGTTGTCGATGCAGCGCGCGTACGCCGCATTCAGGTTGGCCAGCCGTGCTTGCGAAAAATCCGCCATGCTCAAATCTCCATGTAACCGCGATAGGCGTTCCAGAAGCCGCGCACCGATGCCTCGGTCGTCCGGTTTTCCTGGGTCTCGATACCGCCGCCGCCCATTTCCAGGACGGCGTCCTCGGCGTCGGTCCCTGCAATGCCGCGTTGCACGAAGCCGCCTACGGCGCCGTCCTCCATCGAGACGAATCCGGCCGGCCCGGTCAGGTTGGACTGCTTCAGGCGCATCCGGCGCAGCTCGGGCGTATCGTCTTCGAAGCCCAGGTACGTCCAGTTCAGCACGGTCTTGTCCAGGCCGGTGGGCAGGATCTGGCGGATGGCGATCGTGTTCTGGATCTGCGCCAGCACGAATCCGGGAAAGACCGACAGGATCTGCAAGGTCACGCCGTCGCCGAACTCGTCGCAGCCGTCCAGCATGGTGGGGTCGGCCAACGCGTAGCCTTCCTTGTCGGAACGCAACTTCTCGGCGCTGTATTCGGTATTGGGCTGCGGCTGGTGCGACACCTTGGAATAGCTGACGTGGTGCGCGCCCGTTTCGCTCACGATCACGCCGCCCTTCTGCGACAGGCGGTTGATGTTGAACGTCGTGAAGAACACATGCAGCAGGCTCGCATGGTAGGAGTCCTTCACGTTCTCCATGTAGAGCTTCCAGTTGTTCGGTATGGTCTGCTTGAAGCGGCCGATGATCTCCACCGGCTTGTGCAGCACCCGCTCGATTCGCTCCAGGATCTCGTCGCCCAGGTATTCCTCGATGGACGGCACGTCCTCGTCCAGGCTGCCGAACACCATGCCGGCCACGCTGGCGGTCCGCAGCTTGCGCGGGTTGTGCTCTTCCATGCGGAACTCCGGCGGCATGCCGCCCTTGCCGTTCACGCCCTGCTGGAAAGCCACGCCGCGCAGGTTGCCCTGCAGGTCGTAGCGCCATGCATGGTAGACACAGGCGAAGTCGCGCGTCTTGCCTCCATCCTCGAGCGCGATCAGTGCGCCGCGGTGAGCACAGCGGTTCTCGAAGGCCTGCAGCTCGCCTTCTTCATCGCGCGTAACGATGACCGGCATCTCGCCGACGAAGGTCGTGCGGTACGAGCCGGGCTCGGCCAGCTCGGCCTCCAGGCACAGGTAGTTCCAGGTCGGGCCCTGGAATATCCGCCGCTGCTCGGCGTCGTAGACATCCCGATCGCGATAGAGCCAGTAAGGCACCCGGGTCAGGCCGGGCTCCCAGGTTCGCGGGGATTCGTGAGTCTCGCTGTGGCTCATGGACTTCCTCGTTAATGCAAAATCAATTGATGGTGACGTCGGCCGTATCGATGGCCTTCTTCCATTTGGCGCGCTCGGCCTCCAGGAACTCGGCCGTTTGCGCCGGCGTATCTCCGCCCACCTCGGCACCCTGCTCGATGAATTTCTGCTTCACGTCGGGCATCTTCAGCACTTGGGCGATGTCCGCATTGAGCTTCTGCACGATATCGGCCGGCGTGCCGGCCGGCGCGGCGACGCCGAACCAGGTGCTGACATCGAAGCCGGTCAGCCCGGACTCGGCCAATGTCGGCGTATTGGGCAGCAGCGGGCTGCGCTTGGCGCTCGTCACGGCCAGGATCCGCACCTTGCCCGACTCGTGCTGGCGGTACGTCGAACTGATGTTGTCGAAAAACGCGTCGACCTGCCCGCCCATCAAATCAGCCAATGCAGGCGCCGTGCCCTTGTAGGGAACGAACACGAAGCTCAGCTTGGCCTGGTTGGCGACCAGGGCGCCCGTCAAGTGCGAGGTGGTGCCATTGCCCTGCGTGGCGACGGTTACGCGGCCGTCATTCTTGCGCGCATAGTCGATGAACTCCTGCGCCGTCTTGACCGGCAGGTCGTTCTTGACTGCAAGCACGTTCGGCACGCGGGCCAGCACGGTCACAGGCACGAAGCGCTCCGGATCGAAGGACAGGTTCTTGTACAGGTATTGATTGATGGCCAGTGGCGCCGGCGGTGTAGCCACCAGCGTATAGCCGTCCGGCTGCGACTTGGCGACCATGTCGGCGCCGATATTGCCGCCCGCGCCGGGGCGGTTGTCGATGATGACGGGCTGGCCCCACATGGCGTTGAGCTTTTCGCCGATGATGCGCGGCAGGACATCTGCCGTCCCGCCCGCCGAAAACGGCACGACGATGCGCACGGGACGCTGCGGGAACTTGCCGGCGTCGGCGTGCGCCACGCCACAGGAAACCGCCCATGCCGCGATCGCGGCACAGGCTGTCAATGCATGTTGTCTCATCCTTGACCTCGTCTGTGTCTATGAAAAACAGCGGATGGCGTTCTTTTCCATCCGAACATAAAGTCGCAAAGCGAATATTAGTTCGCGTATAAGCTGCAATCAAGAAAATCGGTTAGAATGTTCGCAAAACGAACGCTCGCAGCACATGACCTCGACATCCGATACACGTACTAAAGAAGACAAGGAATACGTGGCCGGCCTGGAAAAAGGCCTGGCCGTCATCGAGGCGTTCGGCCTGCGCAGCGGCCCGCTGACCCTGAGCGAAGCGGCAGAGATCACGGGGCATCCCCGCGCAACCGCCCGCCGTTCGCTGCTGACCTTGCAGCGTCTGGGCTATGTAGAAAGCGACGGCAAGTATTTCCGGCTGGCCCCGCGCGCGCTGCGCCTGGGGCACGCCTATGTCAGTTCCAGCCCGCTGCCCAAGCTGGTGCAGCCGGTGCTCGAGACCATCAGCGAGCGCACCAAGGAATCGAGCTCCCTGGCGGTGCTTGACGGCGGCGAAGTGGTGTTCGTGGCGCGTGCCGCCACCCGGCGGAGCCTGTCGGACGGCCTGGGCATGGGGTCGCGCCTGCCCGCGCATTGTGCCGCGACGGGACGCGTACTGATGGCTGCGCTGTCGGCCGAGGAAATTTCCCGCCTGCTCGGCAGGATGCCCCGGCGTGCGCTCACCCCGCGCACCCGCACCGAGATTCCGGAGCTGCTGGCCCTGCTCGAAGAAGCGCGGCGCCTGGGCTATGCCACCAGCGACGAGGAACTGGAGCTCGGCGTGCGGTCGATTGCCATCCCCATCTACGACCAGACGGGCCGCACCGTCGCGGCCATGAGCCTGGTGGCCGCCACCAGCCGCTATACCCTGGACCAGATGGTCGAAGCCTTGCTGCCGGAACTCCAGGGCGCCCGCCGCATGCTCAGCGCCATGCTCTAGCCGGCCGTCCGGGCCGCGGGCGGTTTCCGGTATGCTTACGCCCCCAAGAACGAGGAGACCCCCATGTTCCGACAATTCCTTGCCTTCGCCGCACTGGCGCTGGCCGCGGTGGGCGGCGCGCAGGCGCAGGCCTACCCGTCCAAGCCCATCCGTCTCCTGATCCCCTTCCCGCCCGGAGGCGGCACGGACATCCTGTCGAGGCTGGTCGCCAACAAGCTCAATGAAGTGGAAAAATGGACCATCGTGTCCGAGAACCGCGCCGGCGCCGGCGGCACGATAGGCATTGCCACCGCCGTACGCGCCGAACCCACCGGCTATGAGATGGTGATGGGCCAGAAGGACAACCTGGTGGTCGCGCCCTGGCTCTACAAGAGCGTTGCCTACGACCCCACGCGGGATCTCGTGGCCGTGGCGCACGTGGGCTACACGCCCATCGTCATCGTCACGCAGGCCAGCTCGCGCTTCAAGACCCTGGCCGACGTCGTCGCGGCGGCCAAGGCCGCCCCCGGCTCCATCACCTACGGCTCGCCCGGCAGCGGGACCACCATCCACCTGGCCGGCGAGATTTTCAAGGACGCCGCCAAGATCGACATAAGACACATTCCCTACAAGGGATCGAACGCGGCCATGATGGACGTGCTCGCGGGCAATGTGGACTTGATGGTGTCGTCGGTGCCGTCCGCGATGGCGCAGATCCAATCCGGCAAGTTGAGGCCGCTCGCCGTCACGAGCGCCAAGCGCAGCACCTCGCTGCCGGACGTGCCGACCATCGCCGAGCTGGGCTACAAGGGATTCGACGTCAGCACCTGGTACGGCCTGTTCATGCCAGCCGGCACGCCCAAGGAAATCGTCTCCACCGTCAACACGGCGGTCAACAAGCTCCTTGCGATGCCGGAGACTCGCGATGCCATCCATGCCCAGGGCGCCGAAGCGCAAGCCATGTCGGCCGAACAGTTTGCCGAACTGCTCAAGGCCGACTACCAGAAATGGAAGGGCATTGTGCAGGCCGCCGGCGTCAAGGTGGACTGACGCGACGGCCCGGCGGCCGAGCGCTTCAGGCGGCCGCTTCCGCGTGTAGCCTTTGCTCCAGCGAGGCCTTGAGGTCGGCCGGCAGTTTCAGCTGCCGCGCCAGCTCGTCCAGGTAGGCCCGCTCCATGTAGCTTTCCTCATCTACCACGATGAGGCTGGCCAAATACATTTCGGCCGCCATTTCCTGCGTCGCTGCCGCCTGCGCGATAACCGCGGGATCGAGCGGGCGCGCCAGTTCGGCCTCCAGCCACTGTCGATCCGCCGGGTCTCCTCCCAGCTTCCCGATTTCGGTCTCGAGCAAGCGGCGCTCTTCCTCGCCGATGTGGCCGTCGGCCTTCGCCGCGCCGATCATCGCGGTAAGCATCGCGCGGCTATGGCGCTCGGCCTCGGGCGGGGGAAGGCGGTCGGCGGTCTGGGGCTCGTGGGCGGGCTGGGTCTGTTTGGCCTGCCAATCGTTATAGGCGCGATAGGCCAGCGCGCCCAGCGCCGCCATGCCGCCGTAGAGCGCGACCTTGCCACCGATTTTGCGCGCTTTCTTGCTTCCCAGGAGCAGCCCGATCGCACCAGCGCCCAGCGCACCGCCGGTCAAGCCCGGCAACAGGTTCTCCAAGCCGCCGGCGGCGGAACCGGCTGGTCGATTGCGGGACCCCGCGACATCGCGGACGAGGCCCTGGCCGGATTGTAGAAGTTGATCGAGTAGTTGACGTGCGCTCAAGCGAACACCCCGCAGTAGTTGGTATCGGTCTGGTGATAGACCCTGCGCCCATGCGCAAGTTCTCGACAGGATACCGCCGCAGATGTTTCAGTCGCCTTCAAGGGCCGCCGATACGGGGCGCGAAGACATAGAATGCCTCCGACGCCCGCAATTCCACGGCGTCGGTCCTTCAAGGAGAACACCATGGCAGCCAAGCGTTTACTGGCGCAGTTGTTGATAGGTACCCTGCTGGCGGCCTCCACGGCTGCCTACGCGCAGGGAGGTCCTCCAGGAGGCAGGCCGGGCAATGGTCCAGGCATGGGAGGCCGTGGCCACGACGGCCCCGGACATTCCGGCATGAACCGGCCCGCGCCGGGCGGCCCCGGCCACATGGGGCCCGGCCCGTCGCGTCCGCCGGTCCACGCCCATCCCGGCGGCCGGGCCGACCCCCCTTATCACCGGTGGGCCAAGGGCGATCGCGTCCCGCTGCCCTACCGCGGTCCCCAGTATGTCGTGGACGACTGGCGCGGCCACAGGCTGTCGCCTCCTCCGCGAGGCTATCGCTGGATCAGCGTCGGCCCGGACTATTTCCTGGTAGCCATTGCCACCGGCCTCGTGCTGCAGGCGATCCTGAACCCATAGCGCCGCGGCAGTGGGCCCGGCTCGACGGGCCGGCCCCATCATAGGGCCCATACTCCTCGCCAAGCCGGCAGGAACCCGGATTTGCCTTCCTGCTCGCGGCCGGAATCAGGAGTAGGTCCGCCCGTCGCCCACCGGCCAGATCGACGCCAGCCGTGCAGCGGCGTCGATCAATCGCGGCGCGCTGGCCTCCAGGTCCTGCCGATTCATCCTGGCGCACGGTGCCGCGAGCGTAATGACGCCCACGCATTCTTTCTTGTCCCCGAACCGGCGGATGAGGATGGGGACCCCTATCGCCCCGACTCCCAGCGAGTGTTCTTCGTACGAAATCGCGTAGCCGCGCCTTGACGAAATCTTCAGGTCCTCCAGAATCGCTTCGACCGTGCGCAGCGAATGTTCGGTGGCCGGCTCCAGGCCGTTCTTGAGCACCAGGCCGATGGCCCGCTCGCTGTTCATGGTGGACAGCCACGCCTTGCCCGCGGCGTGCAAATGCAGGCGCACCTCGAAGCCATAGCTGGGATTGAGTTGCAACAACCGGCTTTGGGCGAGGATGGACGAGACCCAGGTAATGCTGTCGCCCTCGACCACGGCCAGGCGGATCAACTCGCCGGTGCTGTCGGCCAGCTCGCGCAAAATGGAATTGCTCTGGTCCAGCAGCAGGGAGCGGGACATTTTCCGTAGACCCAGGTTGCTCATCTTGAAGGTCAGGAAATAGCGCCCCGAGGTCTCGTCACGGAAAACGTACCGGCAGCCGATCAAGGTGTTGATCAGCTTGAACGCGATGGCCTTGTTCACCTCCAGCAGCGTCACGATGTCGGTAAACGACATGCCGTCCTTGGCATCGGCCAGAGCCTCGAGGATCTCGAGCGCGCGTTGGACCGCGGCGATCTGCTCGCCCTTGGGACTCTCGCCTTGCCCCTGCTCTTCATTCATGGTCTTGCTTCTGCCTTGTGATGATGCCCGGTGCGCCGTCCCGCGAGGCCGGCGCCTGCCGCATTCGGGCCGCCTTCCCAAAGGGCACGCTGCGCCCTGGGCCGGAATCCGGGAAACCGTGTTACCTATTTATAACACATTGATTTTATTGGCCTATTGCCCTTATCTCGGCCCCCGTTGACCTTATGAGGTAACCTAGGTTACCTTTTAAAAAACGAGACGGCATCCCGAGCCGGGATCGCCCTACACGCACACCACAAGGCAGGGACATGAGACAAGGCAGCCGGCTTGCCGCCGACATCGGCGGCACTTTTACGGACGTGGCGCATTTCGACGCCGCCACCGGGACACTGTCGTTGGGCAAGTCGCTCAGCACACCGCGCCACTTGGTCGAAGGCATCGCCAACGGAGTGGAACAAGCCCAGACCCGGTTCCGGGACGCTGAAATCTTTCTCCACGGATCCACCGTCGCCATCAACACGCTGCTCGAGCGGCGCGGCGCACGTACCGCCCTGCTCGTCACTGAAGGGTTCCGCGACATCTACGAGATCGGGCGCATCAACCGTCCGGATGCCTACAACCTGTTTTTTTCCAAGCATGTCCCGCTGGTCGAGCGGGCCCTGCGATTCGAAGTCGCGGAACGCCTGACCGCCGACGGCCAAGTCCTCGTTCCGCTCGACGATGCCGGAGTGCATGGCATTTGCGACCAGCTGCTGGCCCACGACGTCGAGGCGGTGGCCATCCTGCTGCTGCACTGCTATGCCAACCCGGCCCACGAGCTTCGCGTCAAACAGATCGTCCGGCAGCGCCTGCCCCACGCTTTCGTGACCGCGTCGCACGAACTGTCTCAGGAATATCGCGAGTTCGAGCGCTGCTCGACCGCAGTGGCCAACGCCTACGTGGGGCCTATCGTGAGCCGGTACGTGGGCGAGATCGAGACCCGGCTGCAACGCGACGGATTCGAGGGCTCGTTCCTGCTGGTCCAGTCCACTGGCGGCCTGTATGCGTCGGACCAGGCTCGCCGGGAATGCGTCCGCATGCTCGAATCAGGGCCGGCCGCCGGTGTCGTCGGCGCGCATGCGCTATGCCACCGGCTGGGCATCGCCAATGCCATCGCGTTCGACATGGGCGGCACGACCGCCAAGGCCGGCGTCATTCTCGACGGCCGCGTGCTCACCGGCAACCTTGCCCTGGTAGGCGGGTACAACGAAGGGCTGCCGGTCCAGATTCCGCTGGTCGACGTGTTCGAGGTCGGAACCGGAGGCGGCAGCATCGCCGAGATCGATCACGGCGGCGCCTTGCGCGTCGGCCCGCGCAGCGCCGGCGCCGACCCGGGCCCGGCCTGCTACGGCCGCGGCGGCACGGCCCCCACCGTCACGGACGCCAACCTGGTCCTCGGCCGCCTCAGCCCCGAACGGTTCCTGGGGGGACAGATGCCGCTCGATGTCGAGGCGGCCCACCGGGCGATCGAAACAGCGGTCGCTGTGCCGTTGGGCCTCGGCGTCCAACGGGCGGCAGAAGGCATCTTGCGCATCGCCGCCACCAAGATGTCGTACGCGGTCAAGGGCGTCTCTACCGAACGAGGCCTGGACGCGGCCTCGTTCACGCTGATCGCGTACGGCGGCGCAGGGCCGCTGCATGCGTCTTCGGTGGCGCGCGAAATCGGCATGAAACACCTCATCATTCCGCGCGCGCCCGGCCACTTCTGCGCCTTTGGCATGCTGCACTCCGACCTGCGCTATGACTATGTACGCACCACCTTCAAGAAACTGGAAGAGGCCCAACTGGCGGACATCATGGAAGAACTCGACGCCCTCGCCCGCCAGGGGCGCGAGGCGCTCGCGGCGGGCGCCGTGTCCCCCTCGGAGGTCTGCGTGACTTATTCGGCGGACATGCGCTATGTCGGCCAGGAACACTCGGTCACCGTCGAACTGGACGAGGCGGCGCTGCGCGCGGAAGACAAGCCCGCCATCAAGACCCGGTTCGACCAGGTACACCAGCAGCGCTACGGCACTTGCGCACCGGCCGAACCGGTAGAAATCGTGACATTGCGGGCAGCAACCACGGGCGTGATGCCCAAGCCCCCGATGGAGCGCATCGAGGGCGCGCCCTCCAGCTCGGCGCAGGCGGCACGGATAGGCGAACGCCGGGTGTACTTCTCCGACGCCTTGCCGGACGTGTCCACGCCCGTCTATCGCCGCGACCTGCTGCTCGCCGGCCACCGCCTGCAGGGCCCGGCGCTCATCGAAGAGCATGCCTCCACCACGGTGGTCTTCCCGGACGACGGGCTGACCGTCGATGAATACGGCAACCTTCACATCGAATTGGGAGCTTCCCGATAATGCCCAGCGCTGCGCTTCTTCCCACCGACCTGCCCCGGCCCGATGCCGTGCTGACCGAAATCGTGCGCAACGGCGTCCTGGCCGTGACCGAAGAGATGAAGACCAATCTCATGCGCACGGCCTACAACATGATCATTTACGAGGCGCTGGATTTCACGGTGGGCCTGTTCACCGCCGACGGCCAGACCGTATCGATCGGCATCGGGCTGCCCAGCTTCATCCGCGGCATGGCCAATGCGGTCCAGGCAAAGCTGGCGCGCTACGGCCCCGACGGCATCGAGCCGGGCGACATCCTGGTCACCAACGATGCCTACATCACCGGCAGCCATCTCAACCACTTTACCTTCAGCCAGCCCATATTCTTCGACGGCAAGCTTACCGCCTGGGCTTGCTGCATGGCGCACTGGCCGGACGTCGGCGGCTCGCTCGGCGGCGTCACGTCGGACATCTATTCCGAGGGCATCCAGATCCCGGTCATGAAGTATCAGCGGGCCGGCGTCGTCAACGATGACCTGGTCGAGATCATCAAGACCAATGTGCGGCTGCCAGAACGCGCCATGGGCGACCTGCGCGCGCAGATCGTCGCCGTCAGTACCGGCGCGCGGCGTTTCACCGAGCTGCTGGAGCGCTACGGCCGCTCGCCGGTGCTGGGCGCCATCATGAACATCATGGATCAATCCGAAGCGGCGGCGCGCGAGCGCACCCGCTCCATTCCCGACGGCGTCTACGAAGCGGAATCCTTCATGGACGACGATGGCCTGGACATCGGCAAGCCGGTGCCCATCAAGGTCCGGGTGATCAAGCAAGGCGACGAGCTGACCGTGGATCTCTCCGACATCAGTCCGCAGGTGCGCGGCTTCTTCAACTCCGGTCCCAGCACCGGGTACTCCTGCGCCCAAGTGGCATACAAGTGCCTGACCTCGCCTACCGACTATCCCATCAACGACGGCAGCTTCCGTGCGCTGAAAGTCATCGTGCCCGAGGGAACGGTCGTCAGCGCGGTCAAGCCGGCGGCCATGCGCAAGTGGATGACCTTTCCCATGACCGTGGTCGATACCATCTTCAAGGCCATGGCGGCCGCGATTCCGGACCGCACGATCGCGGCCCACCACGCCGATCTCGTCATCGCGCTGTTCCATGGCATCTCGCCGGCGGACGGCAAGTTCTTCATCGGCTTCATTGGACCGACGGGAGGCGGATGGGGCGCCAAACGGTCCGGCGACGGCATGAGCGGCGTGGTCTGCTCCAATGACGGCGACACCCATAACAGCCCCTGCGAGCAGCTCGAGGCCAAGTACCCCATCCTCATCGAGCGCCATGCCTTGCGGCCGGACTCCGGCGGCGCAGGCCGATATCGCGGCGGCCTGGGCACGGAGGTGGTGGTGCGTGCGCGCTCGCCCATTTCGGTCGACGTACAGGCGGACCGCATGCAATGCGCGCCCTGGGGCCTTGAGGACGGGCACGCCGGACATCCCAACAAGGTCTTCGTTACGCGCCATACCGCCGACGGCCCGCAAGTCATTGCCGGCAAGATCCGCAATGAACGCCTGCGGGCCGGCGACACACTGCATCTGCTGGCCGGCGGCGGCGGCGGATTCGGCCCGCCCGAGCAGCGCGACCCTGCAGCCGTGGCCAACGACGTGCGGCAGGGCTACGTGTCCGAGGATAGTGCACGGGACGTCTACAAGGTCGCCATCCGCGAGGGCAAGCTTGATGCGGCGGCGACAACGGCACTCAGGCGCGCCATGCCGGCACGCTGATCGCCCCCACCAACGAGGAGACATCATGATCCAACACCTTATCCCGTCCGGATCGAAGGCCTGGCACAAGGCCGCACTGGGCGTGGCGGCAGGCTGCGCCTTATTGGCCGCCCCCGCCGACGGCGGCGCCGCCGAAACCTTCCCTGCGCGTCCCGTCACGCTGGTGGTCCCGTACCCGCCCGGCGGCGGTGCCGATATCCTGGCGCGCACGGTGGCCAGGTATCTCAGCCGCGAATGGAACCACCCCGTTATCGTCGAGTCCCGCGCCGGGGGTGGCACGACCATCGGCGCCGGCTACGTCGCGCGCGCCAAGCCCGACGGCTATACGCTGCTGGTCAGCGTGACGCAGCACGCCATTGCGCCATCGCTGTTCAAGCAACTGCCGTACGACTACCTGACGGACCTGGCCCCCGTGGCGCTGTTGAGCGACAGTCCCTTCATCCTCACGGTGCCCGAACGCTCGCCGCTGGACAGCCTGCCCAAGCTGCTGGACGCGCTCAAGCAAAAGGGAGCGTCGATGAACTTCGGCTCGTCGGGGCCGGCCAGCGTCCCGCACTTGGCCGGCGAACTGCTCAACCAAGCTGCAAACGCCAAGGCCTCGCACATCCCCTTCCCCGGGACGGCCCCTGCCTTTACCGCGCTGCTGGGCGAACAGATCGACTACCTGTTCGGCGACACCTCGGTATTGCCCAGCGTACAGGCCGGCAAAGTGAGGGCGCTTGCCGTCACCACGCGCGAACGCAGCCCCAGCCTGCCCAAGGTGCCGGCCGTCTCCGAATTCATACCGGGCTTCGCCTTGTCGTCGTGGGTGGGGCTGGAAGCGCCCGCCAGCACGCCGCAGCCGGTCATCGCGTCGATCAACGCCACGGTGCAGAAGATCCTCAAGGATCCGGAACTGGCCAAGGCCTTCGCGGAAACGGCCAAGGAGCCCTTGTTCTCCACGCCGGCCCAGTATGCGGAGTTCAGGAAAAGCGAGGTCGAAAAATTCCGCAAGCTGACGCGCGACATCGGGGTCAAACTGGAGTGAACGCGCCGCCGCAGGATCCCCGCCTGAAGGCGGTGTCGCTGGCTGGCCGCTGGCAGCGGCTGGTGCAAAGCCACTTGCCGTTGCGCGGTGGCCCGTGCGCGTGCCTGCTCGGCGTCGGCAACATTGCGGTAGCGGATTTCGAGCAGGACTTGATGGACTTCCTGCATGCCAGGTACAACGGCGGCGGGAAGATGGACCGCCATTTTGTCCGTGCCGGGCGCAACCAGGACGCAGCCGGCAGCCTGGCCGGACTGCTGCAGTCCATCGCCCAGGATCCCCAGCCGGACGCCGATGCCGATCGCCTGCTGGAAGGGCTGGAAAGCTCGCTGCGTTCGCTGGAGTCCAGCCATTGAAAAACGCGAGGGCATTGCCCTCGCGTCGTGGGTCCCGCAGCCTTCCCTTCCGTTACAGCTGGATATTCAACTTCTCGACCAGCTTGCCCCACTTGCGCTCGCCCTCGGCAATGGAACGCCTGGCGTCTTCCACCGAGCCGCCGGCCGGTTCGGCGCCTTCGCTGCTCAGGCTCTCCCTGACCGCCGGCGATTTGAGCACCTGGTTCACATCGCGGTTGATGCGGTCCAGGATCCCCTTGGGCGTACCCGCGGGCGCCATCAGCCCGAACCAGCCCACCGCTTCATAGCCCGGCAGCCCGGCCTCTGCCACCGTGGGCACGTCGGGCAGGACCGGGGAGCGCTGGGCACTGGTCACCGCCAGCGCCTTGAGCTTGCCGCTCTTGATATGCTCGCGCACCAGCGGAAAAGGCGCGAAATTCAACTGGATCAGCCCGGCGATCGTGTCCGACACCGAGGGCCCGCTGCCCTTGTACGGCACGTGCGTGAGCTTGACGCCCGCCATGGAGGCGAACAGCTCGCCGAACAAGTGATTCGACGAACCGTTGCCCGAGGAGCCGTAATTGAGCTTGCCCGGGTTGCGGCGGGCATACTCGATCAGGCCTTTCACGTCGTTGAACGGCAGCCCGGCATGGGCGACCAGGACCACGGGCGGTGTCGCCAGGAGCGCCACCGGTTCGAGGTCCTTGGTGGGCTCATAGCCGAGATTCTTGTACAGGCTGCGGGCAACCAGAATATTGCCGAACGATCCGAGCACGGTGGTGTAGCCGTCGGGCTTGGACTTCACCACCATTTCCACGCCTATCGTGCCCGCGGCGCCCGGCTTGTTCTCGACCACCACCGATTGGCCCCAGGCCTGGGACAGCCCCTGGGCGATCACCCGGCCCAACAGGTCGGTGTTGCCCCCGGGGGTATAGGGCACGATCAGCCGGCTGGGGCGCGACGGAAAGCTTTCATCGGCCTGCGCGGCGCTGCCGAACGCCAGCATGCCGCCGACCAAGGCGGCCACTACGTGTTTGACCCTCATGGCGGCCTCCCTACGACACCGATACTGCAGTCTGGCCGTGACGGCGCTCGTACGAAGTCCCGAACTCGCGGGTCTGCCCGAATACGGCAGGAAGCGGCCGTCCGTTGGGCAGGGTCAGCCATGCCCGCAACAAATGGCGGCGGCGCGACGGTTCGTCGTAATCCTGGTACTTGGTGCGTGCATGCAGCACGGCATAGTTGTTGCCGATCTGGATATCGCCCGGCTCCATGCTGAAGCTGAGCTGCACCTGGGGGTCGTTGCAAATTTCTTCCACCAGCTCGATGGCCTGCGCCTGCGCCTCGGTCCAGCGCGGCACCCCGGGAAGCTCCTGCGCCAACCGCAGATAGCGCCGCTTGTAGAGGGCGCTCAGACGTCCCTCGTAGAAGTTGAGAATAGGCACGGTCTGGATGCGCAGGCCGCCCCGGTGCTGTCCGCGGGTATCGAAGTGGAACGGCTGCTGCAGCACGTCGACCAGGTCGGGCCGGCGGCGCAATACCTCGTTGTACAAGGTCGACACGCTGACCAGCTTGCTGACGCCGCCGGACTTCGCGGTACGCAGGCACAGCAGCATGAAGGCATCCCCGCCGTCGTTGTGGAAGGTCAACTCGTCATCGGTCTGATAGCTGCGTACCGAATTGTCGTTCGATACCTTCAAGCCGGTATTGGTCACGCTGTGCATGCGGTTGCCGGCGCCGTCCTGCTCCTGCGGGTCGCCCAGGTGCACGGACAGCCCCCAGAAGAGCACGCGGGCCTCGTCATCGGAGTAATCGCCGATGGGCAGGCCCCGCAGCAGCGCGAAGCCCCGCCCTCCCTCGAGCTGCTGGCGCACCGCTTCGAGCCGTGCGGCCATGCGGGGGATGGGGAAATCCCGCGCTTCGAACTCCGTGGGCTTGAGCCCCTTCGCACACGCCGCGGCCGTGGCTTGGGCCAGCTCACGGATCTCGTCGGCATCCAGGCGCCAGATCCAGTCGGTGGTACCGGCCAGGCTGGCACCGCTCCATACTTCGGGCCCCACTATGGGTTGGAGTCCTTGCGGTTTCATGTCGTCTCCTCGTGTCTAGTTTCTGAGCATTTTAACATTGTCGACAATTCAGGCCATTATCCCGCCAGGCCCGGCGCCTTCCCCACGCGGGAAAACCAGAACAACATCGTCCCGGCTCAAGCCGCGCCGCTTTCCTTCAGCACACGGTGTATTTCCTTGCTGTTTTCCTCCAGACGCATGGCCCACAGCCGCTCCGCCTCGTCCGCATCGTGCCGGCGGATCGCCTGCACCGACTTGCGCCACAGGGTCAGCGACCGCTTGCGGCGGTCCGTGGACCGCAATCCCAATCGGGTATAGCGGGACATCTGCAGCGACAGCGAAGTAATCAGGGTGAACAGGCGATCATTGCCGCTATAGGCGGCGCAGCAAAGCGTGAGCCGGGACAAGGTTTCGCCGAAGGCATCGCCGCCTCCCGGATCGTCGGCCAGCGCGGCAAGCTTGGCGACGCCCTCCTCCAGGATGACCAGCAGGTCAGGCGACGCCTCTGCGGCAATGCGGCGCGCCACCAGCCGGATCAGTGCCAGGCGCACTTCCAGCAAGTCTTCGATTTCCTTGAGCGACAACTGCGTGGCCTGGGCGCCCCGCCGCGCATGGATACGGACGATGCCTTCTTTTTCGAGCAGCCGCATGGCCTCGCGCACGGGGCTGCGGCTGACGCCGAACTCGTCGGCGATGTCCTGTTCACGCACCCACTCGCCGGGCTGAATGACGGCATTCAGGATACGGTCTCCCACGTGCGCGGCGATCTGCTCAGGCAGCGTCAGGGTCTTGGATTGGCCCAGCAGCCAGCGGAAGCTGGTCGCGCTCCCTTCGTCGGTGGCTTGCAGGAAGGCGGAAGATCGGGTGATTGCGGACGGCTCCATCGAATGCCCTGTTCTGTTGGTCTGCACTGGCCAGCGGGCAGTATACGGTGCGCTCCCGGCGGCCCGCCCGGTGGCTGCGGCCGCTCTTCCAATCCACGGGCACTATTGCGCCGATCAATAATTCCCCTCGCACAGCCTGGTACGGTCCCCTGCCGGGGCACGGGTTTTCCCTCGGGGAAACCGCGCATTAACGGCGTTAATAGAAAGTCTTCTTTCCTAGCGATAGTTCTGCGCCGGCGTGCTTATTAGACTGTCGGCAAACTAAACAACCGCGCCCCGGCACGCCGCGCGCGGCCGGAGAGACATGAGCCATACCGTCACCCTGCAGCCCAGCGGCCACGCCTATGCCTGCCCGCCCGGCACGCCTATCCTGAAGGCCGGCCTGGATGCGGGCCTGTTCATGCCCTATAGCTGCCGCTCGGGCGTCTGCCGCACCTGCCGCGGCACCATTGCGCAAGGCAGCGTGGACTACGGCGATGTCCACCCCAACTACCTGAGCGAAGAGGATAAGCAGGCGGGCCTGGCGCTCCTGTGCAAAGCCACCCCGTTGACGGACGTGGTGGTGGAGATAGGCGAACTCGACCCGGCCGAGGCAGTGCGTCCGAAGTACATGCCCGCGCGCGTGCTGAAAATGGAGAAGGCGGCCGATGACGTCATGATCGTCACCCTGGGCTTGCCCATGAACGAACCGACACGGTTCCGCGCCGGCCAGTACCTCGACATCCTCCGTCCGGACGGCAGCCGCCGCAGCTACTCCATTGCCAACGTGCCCCAGACCGAGGGCGTACGGCAGGTCGAATTGCACATCCGGCTGATGCCGGGCGGCCAATTCAGCGAATACGTGTTCTGCGCCATGAAGCCGCGCGAAATCCTCAAGCTCGAAATGCCGCTGGGTTCGTTCTTTCTGCGCGAGAGCGGCAAGCCCCTCATCATGGTCGCATCCGGCACCGGTTTCGCCCCGATCAAGTCGGTCATCGAACACTCGCTGCAGCGCGGCATCCGGCGCCCTGTCTTCCTGTACTGGGGCGGGCGCCGGCGCACCGATCTCTACATGCATGACCTGGCCAGCGCCTGGGCGGGGCAGCACCCACATATCCGCTTCGTTCCGGTGCTGAGCGAACCGACCGAGGCCTGCGGCTGGCACGGCCGGACGGGCTTGGTGCACTTGGCGGCGATGGAGGATTTTCCCGACATGTCCGGCCACCAGGTCTATGCCTGCGGCGCGCCGGTCGTGGTCGAGACGGCACGGCGCGACTACGTCGGCCGCTGCGGCCTGCCCGAGAACGAATTCTTCGCCGATTCGTTCCTCACCACCGCTGATAAATGAACCGGCGCGCCTCGGCTGCAGCAGCGGCGGAGCGCGATCTTCAGAACGAGGAGACAGCCATGTTGCCTGAGAACTGCAGAGTCGATCCCCCTGCGCACGAATCCGTCGTCAAGCCCTTTTGCCTTGGACACGGCACTCTGGAGTGCTACAGCCTGAAGGCCTCGCGGCGCTTCTACGAGGAGTTCCTAGGCTTGGAGTGCGTACGCCACGGTAAGCCGGCCATGGCGGTACGCCTGGGCATGCGCTTTCACATCATCTGCGTGGAGGTCGGCGACCAGGTGCATCCGGTCAACCTGCTGAATCACTGGGGCCTGGACCTTCCTACCAAGAAAGCCGTCGAGCAGGCGCATGCCGATGCGCTGCGCTGCCAGGACAAATACGGTATCCGCCAGGTACTGCCGGTACAAGACATGCACGGCGTCTATTCGTTCTATCTCGAAGACCTGGACCACAACTGGTGGGAGCTCCAGTACTACGAGAACGGATTCCAGCACGACGACCTGTTCGACTTCGGCGACCGCTTCTCCATGGACGACGCCGCCGACATCGGTTCGCTCGAAGAACTCAAGATACGCAACCAGGGTGCTGCATGATCCAGCTCGTGACCTTCCTGCACGAGGGCCAGCAGAAAACCGGCCTGCTGCACGACGGCGATATCTATGCCTCGCCACGTTATGGGTGTGTGCAGGAAGTGCTGGACGACTGGCCGCGCGCCGACGACAGGCTCGGCATGCTAGACGGGGCGCTTCCCGGGCGCGAACCGGTCCGCGGCGCGACGCTGCTCGCCCCGCTTCCCCACCCTCCTACCATCTACTTTGCAGGAGCCAACTACCGCGACCACGTGGAGGAAATGCAGCGCGAGCTGTCCATGCAGCTGGAGGCCGACCCCAAGAAGGCCGGCCTGCTGCCCTGGCATGCCATCAAGGCTTCGCGCAGCACCGTCGTCGGTCCCGATGCCCAGGTACGGGCGCCACGCGGCACCCCCATGCTCGATTGGGAATTGGAACTGGGCGTGGTCATAGGCAGGACGGCCAAGGAGGTGGACGTGCATGGCGCCATGGCGTGCGTGGCGGGCTATGTGGTGGCCAACGACCTCTCGGCGCGCGGGCACTTCGGCCGCCCCGGCGTGGGCGAGGCTTCACCCTTCAAGTGGGACTGGATCGGCCAGAAGTCCTTCGACGGCGCCTGCCCGCTGGGCCCGGCCATTACCCCGGCCCGCTTCGTACCCGATCCCATGAACCTGGCCATGAAGCTTTGGGTGAACGACGAGCTGATGCAGGATTCGAACACTTCGCACATGCTGTTCAGCATTGCCGAACAGATTGCGCACTTGAGCTCGCGCCTGACGCTGGTGCCGGGCGACCTGATCCTGACCGGCACGCCGGCCGGCGTGGGTATCGCCCGCAAGCGCTTTCTTCAGCCCGGCGATGTGGTACGGCAATGGATCGAACACATCGGCACGTTCCAGTTCACGATCGTGCAATGAGCCCGCGCCGCACAGATGCGCGACGAAGCAAGACGTGCCGGTCAAGGCTGGAAACCGATGCTGTCGATACAGCTGGCAACCTGCCCTCGGAACCATTGGCTCGCGGGATCCTTGTGGAAACGGTCATGCCAATACAAGGCCACCTCGAAATGGCCCAGCGGCAGCGGCAACGGCTTGACGAGCAGCGGAAAATACTTGCACAGCTCCACGACCAGCGATTCCGGACAGGTCCAGATCAAGTCCGAATTCAGCACCAGGTGCGGCGCCGCCAGGTACTGCTGCATGCGGACCCGGATCCGGTCCTTGGCGCCGGCTTCGTTCAGCGCGCGTTCGAGCAGGATGTGGCCGCTGCCCGCGTACTCCACCAGAAGGTGCTGCTGCGCCACGAACCGCTTCTGCGTGAGCTCTTGCCGGGCAATCGGATGCCCTTTGCGCATCAGGCACAGGTAGCGCTGCTTGAACAACACCTTCTTGTGGATATTGCGCTCCAAGGCCGGCAGGTATCCCAGCGCTACATCGATGCGGCCGGTCGACAAGCCTTGCACGGTCTCGTCGATAGGCGCGAACACCACATTCAGGTTGACCCCGGGAGCTTGCTGCGCGATACGGGCGAAGAGGCTCGGCAGCACGACTACCTCGCCGACGTCGCGGGTCCGGATGGTAAAGGCACGCCGGGACTGCGCCGCGTCGAACGACGACAACATGCCGGATGTCTTGCGGACCGTATTGAGGGACTCGAGCAAGGCCGGAGCCATTTCTGCCGCGAGGGCCGTCGGTTCCATGCGGCGGCCGGCCAATACGAACAATTTGTCGCGGTACTCCAGCCGCATGCGCTTGAGCGCGCTGCTGACGGCTCCCTGTGTCACGCCGAGGTTCTCGGCCGCCAGCGTCACCGAGCGGTCGCGCCAGAGGGCCTCGAACACGTACAGCAGGTTCAAGTCTTTCACGTCCTGCCTCCGCGGCCCATGAAACCGGACCGTCCATCAACGACGTTAATAGTTTGGAATCACCGCCAACCTATGGATGGCGGTTCACATTGTGCAGATACTCGACTCCGGGAGCTGCAACTATAAACCGCGATAATGCCGCCGCGATCCGGCATCCGGGCATACCCCGATGACGGCGGCCATCTCCGCACCGGTGGGACAAGGAGACACACATGAAGCATCGTTCGGCTTTCATCCTCGGCCTGGCGGCCGCAGCCGCCGGCTCGCCTGCCGCGGCCGACCTCAAGATAGGCTTCCTGGCCACGCTGTCCGGCCCCTCGGCCGACGTGGGCCAGGACCAGTACGACGGCTTCATGCTGGCCATCGAGCAAATGCACGGCAAGCTGGGCGGAGTACCGGTCAGTGTCGTCCGCGAGGACGACCAGATGAAGCCTGAGGTGGCCGTCCAGGGCTTGACCAAACTGCTGGACCGGGACAAGGTCGATATCGTCACCGGCCTGACCTACGCCAATGTGTTGATGGCACTGCAGGGGAAGATCGCATCCACCAAGATTCCCTTCATCGGTTCCGTCGCCGGCCCCTCGCCCACCGCCGGCGCTCAGTGCAAACCCAACCTGTTCATCACCTCCTGGCAAAGCGACACGACGGCCGAGGCACTGGGTAAGTACCTCACCGATGCGGGCGTAGACCAGATCGCGATCCTGGCCCCCAACTTCCTGGGATCCAAGGACAAAGTGACCGGCCTCAAACGCTTTTATCGCGGCAAGGTGGTGCAGGAAACCTATACACCCCTCACGCAGCTCGATTTCTCGGCGGAACTGGCCGCGGCCGGGTCGTCCGGCGCCAAGGGCATGTTTGCGTTCTTCCCCGGCAGCCAGGGTGTGAGCTTCGTGCGGCAATACCAGCAGTTCGGCATGCTGCAGAAGCTGCCGATGTATTCGGTGCACACGATCGAACCAGGTAGCGTGAACGCCATGGGCAAGGCCGGCATCGGCGCCATCGTGGCCGAATCCTGGCAGCCCAGCGCCGACAACGACCAGTCGCGCCAGTTCGTGGCGGCCTTCGAGAAAAAATACCGGCGCACGCCGACCTCGTTCGCGGCCTTCAGCTACGACGCCGCCATGTTGATCGACGCGGCGGTCAAGGACCGCGGCGGCAATGTGTCGGACAGCCAGGCCCTGACCGCCGCCATACGCAATGCGCAGTTCAAGTCGGTCAGGGGCGATTTCAAGTTCAACAAGAACAACTATCCCGTCCAGAACTATCACATCTACAAGGTCGTCGAAGGCCAGGGCGGCAAGCCCGAGTTCCAGGTGGCGGTGCGCAACGTACTGGCGCGCCACGGGGACGCGTACGCGCAAGCCTGCAACGCCCAGGCCGGCGCCTGACAGCTTGCATATCGCCGGTCTTTACACCGCCCCCGCCCCGGCGGCCTGGGCCGCCGCCTCGCCGATCAAGCTCCGGAACCACTTGTGCACCGCGCTGCGCTGCGTGCGCTCGTGCCAGTACAGGTAGTTGCTGACGCGGGGCAGCGCCCCCGGGAAGGCGGCGATCCGAATGGGAAACGTCTCCTGGATCTTGAGCGCCATGCGCCGCGGGACGGTCGCCACCACGTCGGAGACCATCAATGTTCCCAGCAAGGCCATCAACCCCTGCGCATGGATGCGGACATCCAGTTCCCCGCCCTGTTGCCGGACGAATTCGTCGATGACGCGCCCCGAGGTAGTCCGGCCATTGCCCTGCAGGCGCACATGGGGTAGCGCCATGTAGCCCGGCAGGGTCAGCAACTCGTCCAGCGCCGTGTTGCGCGGACCGCCGATCACGACGATTTCGTCGTCGAACAGCGGCGTGGCGCGCACGGAAGGCTGCGGATCGCGCACCCATCCCAGCCTGAAGTCCACCTCGCCCGAGGCCAGCAGGCCGCCAATACGCCGCTGGTCGGGTGCCCGCACGCTGAGCGTGATGCCAGGCGCCGCATGGCGAAGCACCCGCGCCAGATGAGGCAGCAGCAGTTGCTCGAGGTACTCGGGCGCCGTGATCACGATCTCGCGTTGCAGGTGCGCCGGATCGAAATCCTCCGGCGGAGCCTGGATATCGGCCACCCCGTCGAAAAACCGCTTCACCTCACGCTCCAGCGCGAGCGCCCGTTCGGTGGGCAACATGCCTGCCTGTCCTCGGACCAGCAAGGGGTCGCCGAACACCTGCCGCAGCTTGTTGAGCGCCTGGGTAATGGCCGGCTGCGATACGCCCACCACGAGCGAGGTACGCGTCACGCTGCGTTCGCTCATCAGGGTAAGAAAGATCTGCAGCGTGCGAAAGTCGATGTTGCCCAACGGATGCATGGAACTCACGGCCTGCGGGGCCCTCCTCCTCTTTCGGCGGCCGCCATTAGCGGCCGCTTATTTTCCTTATAAGCGCTCAGCGGCGTTCATCCAGCCCGCGCCCCGGTAGCATGCCTGCACCATACGCCGGAGCCGGCGGATAACGACAGTACCAAGGAGACAACCATGAAAACGCTCTGGGCTGCGGCCTTGCTGCTGGCTGCGTGCAGCACGCCCGCGGCGGCCGACACCAACTACCCCGTCAAACCCGTGAAACTGGTACTGCCCTTCCCCACCGGCGCCACCTTCGTAGTGGGGCAGATGCTGGCCGAGACCATGACCCGCGAGCTGGGCGAAGCGGTGGTGATCGAGAACAAGTCCGGCGCCGGCGGACGGATCGCGATGGAGCACGTCGCCCGCGCGCCCGCCGATGGTTATACCCTGCTGCTGGCTTCTCCCACACTGACGATTACCCCTGCCATCAACCAGAACCTGCGGTTCGACCCGCTCGCCGATCTCGCGCCGGTCGCCAAGGTGGCGGAGGTGCCCAACGTTTTCGTCGTCAATCCGCAGAAGTTCGGCCAGGCCGACTTCGATGCGTTGCGCAAACAGCTCGCCGCCCATCCCGGCAAGTTCAGCTACGGGTCGGGAGGGGCAGGCTCCTCCAACCATTTGGCCTTCGAGAAATTCAAGGCCCTGACCGGGACGGACATTCTGCACGTGCCCTACCAGGGTGCCTCGCAAGCCGTTACCTCTGCGGTCGGCGGCCAGATCGACATGGTGATCAACGGCCTGCCCAATTCCGCTCCGCTGATCAAGGGGCAACAGCTCAAGGCCATGTTCGTGCTGACGCGGGAGCGGCAGCCGCTGCTGCCCGACGTGCCGTCGGCCGTCGAAGTGGGCCTGCCCGACATGGTCGTGACGACCTGGTATGGCGTGCTGGCGCCCAAGGGAACCCCCGCCGCCATCGTCGACAAGCTGGCGCGCGCCATCAAGCAGGGCCTGTCGGCGCCCGAGGTGCGCCGGCGGCTGGCCGACAACGGCATCGACTACGTTTATTCCGGCCCAGGCGAGTTCAGCGCCTTCATCAAGGACGACTACGCCGGTTGGAAGAAGGTCGTAGCCGAGGCCGCCATCAGTATCCAGAACTGATTTTCCCCTCCGCAACAGGAACCCTTATGAAGACCGAATGCCCCACCCTGGCCGACATGCAGCACCGCATCGCGCGGTTCAAGCAGCTCAAGCCGCGTGCCTCGCACTGGAACGATAACCTCGGCATTCCGGCCGAAGCGCTGCAGTTGTTCAACCCCAAGGCCAACTATGTCTTGATGGCTCCCGCATCGCTGCCCGGGCGTCTGTCGCCCAATCCCGCCATCGTCGATGGCGACAAGGGTGTGATCCGGGTCGGGCTGGCCCTGGCCGCGCCCAACGACGGTCCGGAATTGCACGTGCACTGGAAGACTCACGAAACCTTCATGGCGCTCTCCGGCCGCTGGCTGATACGCTGGGGCGATGAAGGCCAGGAAAGCATAGAGCTTGAACCGTACGACATGATCGCCATGCCGCCGCGCGTCGCGCGGCAATTCATCAATATCTCCGACCAGGACGCGCATCTGTTGGTGATCATCCAGGGACAACCCGAGGATTTCGACGACGTGGGACGCCTGCCGGCCATCCGCCAGAAGATCATCGACCGCTACGGCGAACAGGTGCTGGCCAATATGGAAAACAACGGCTGGGACTTTTCGCTGGTGCCCAAGAGCATGCGCAAAGCCCAGGCGGCGGAGGACCGGACATGAAGCCCACGGCCGCGTCGCCCTCGCCATGGCTGGACGGGACCGCAGCCATGCCGCCCTTGGCCGGCGTCGATCCCGCCTTGGCCACGCTCCAGGGCAAACTGAAGGCCGACGGTTGCGCCCAGGCCGACCCGACTTCCTTGCCGTTGGCCGATGCGCGGGCGCAGCAGGACCGGTACTTCGCCGCGGTCAACGCCGACTTGCCTGCCGTGGAGTCGGTCCGGGATCTGGTCGTCGCGGCACCCGGCCGGGACATCCGCGCGCGGCTCTACCGGCCGCAAGCAGCGCGCGACGATGCCTTCGCAGTATTCGTACGCGGGGCCGGCTGGTGGGCCGGCGGGCTGGATTCGCATGAAGGCGTGTGCCGCGGGGCTGCCCATGCCCTGGGAAGGCCAGTGCTCGCGCTCGATTATCGCCGTTCGCCCGAGAGCGTCTTTCCCGCCCAGCGCGACGACGTCGTCGCCGCCACCGCGTGGTTGCTGGAACACGCAGCCGATCTCGGATTGCCGCCGCGTGCCGTCCTGTGGGGTGAATCGGCGGGGGCATCGCTCTGCGTGCTGGCCTGGCGCCAGTTGCAAGACCAAGGCGTGGGTGAGGCCGTGCCCGCGCTGGTGCTGTTCTATGGCAACCTGGGCGGTCCCCGCGAAAACCTGCGCCCGCAATCCAAATGGGTCTGGCGCCAATACCTCGGCCCGGCTTGGGAATCCCCGCCCGCTGCCGCCATACCGTGCAAGACCGACCTGCGCGACTTCCCTCCGGTCTGGCTGGGCGTAGGCGACGCCGATCCCTTGATCGAGGATTCGTTCCAGTTCGCCAAGCTGCTGCACGCCGCTGATCGGCCGCATCGGTTACACGTGTATTCCGGCATGCCGCACGGCTTCTCGGCCTATGCGCGCCAGTCGGCGATCGCCGAAATGGCTACGGCCGACGCGGCGGCGTTCGCCGACGCGGCCATTGCGGGCAGCCTTTGACCGCCGCTAGGCCGGGCGCTCGCCCTGGACCTGCATTTCCCACAGCGCCTGGAACAGGCCGCCGCCGCGCCTGAGCTGCACGGGCGGCCCGTCTTCGACAATGCGCCCCTCGTTGAGCACGACGATCCGGTCAAACCCGGACAAGGTGGACAGCCGGTGGGTCACGGCAATCACCGTGCGGCCGGCAATGAGCTGCAGCAGCGCTGCCTGGAGCTCCCGTTCCGAACGGCTGTCCAGGGCCGATGTGGCCTCGTCCAGGATCAGGATGGGGGCATTCTTCAAAAAGGCGCGGGCAATGCCCAGGCGCTGGCGCTGGCCGCCCGACAAGGTCGCGCCGCGCTCCCCCAGCATGGTGTCGTAGCCGGCCGGCAACCGGCGGATGAAGTCGTCGCACCTTGCCGCGCGCGCCGCTTCGTACACGCGCTCGGCGGGCGCGTCCGGATCGCCATAGCTGATGTTCTCCATGACCGACCGCCTGAAAAGGCTCACCTCCTGGGGAACGACCGCGATCCCCGCCCGCAATGAGTCCTGGGTCATTCCGGAGATAGGCTTGCCGTCGATGAGAATGGCCCCGGCATGGACGTCGTCCAGGCGCTGCAGCAAACTCAGCAGGGTCGACTTGCCGCCTCCCGAAGGCCCCACGATACCCAGTTTCTGGCCCGCGGGAATCTCAAGGTCGAAGTGTTGGAACAACGGCGGTGCGCCAGGATAGCCGAAACACACGTTCGAGAAGCGGATCCCCCCGCCGCCGGGTTGGAATACCGCCGCGTTGGCGGCATCGTGCAGGCTGTGCGGCTTGCCGATGATCTTGAGCATCTCGGCAATGACGCCGAACTCCTGCGAAGTACCCACCAGAGCGAGCGCGAGGTCGCGCGATCCATGCAGGATGCGGAAGGTCAGCGCGCTGATCACCACGACGTCGCCCGCAGTAAGCAGGCCCCGCTGCCAGGAATAGACTGCCCAGGCCAGCATCGAACCGGCCAGCACCCACAGGCATACGTCATGCATGACCCTGGCCTTTTCCAGGTACATCCAGCTGCGCCGCTGCGCGCTGGCCTCGAGTCCGAGCTGCCGCGCCATGCGGGCCCGCTCGCGGTGCCGCGCGGTAAAAGCCTTGATGGCCCAGATGTTGGATACGGCATCGACCAGTTCTCCGCCGGCCCGCGCCGCCTGCTCGCCATATTCGCGGTGCAGCGGCCGGCCCCGGACGCCGAATGCGACGATGATTCCTCCGACAACGGCGACGAACAGGATCAGCGCCACCGCCATATGCCAATCGATGATCATGAGCACGACAATGGCGCCGATGAAGTCGACACAGGGCGGCACGATGTTCCAGGTAAAGGTGGAGAAGATCGCGCCGGCCGATCCCGCCGTCGCCGTGATGCGATTGCCCAGCGAGCCGGAGAGGTGGTCGTTGAAATAGCGCATCGGATGGCCAGTCAGGTACTCGAACAGATCGACGCGGATATCCACCCCCGACGCCACGACGGTGCGACATCCCAGCCACCCGCCCAGGCGCCAGAGCATGCTTTCCGCGGCGATCAATCCGATGAACAGCCCCAGCGGAAACCAGACGCCGGCGGCGGCCCGGTCTTCGGTAGCCATCGCGTCCACGATCAGCTTCATGCCATATTGCACCGCCACCGCGCATGCCCCGGCTGCGACGATAATGCATGCCAGTGCCCCGAACTGCCAGGCCCGCGCCTTGATGTAGATCAACAGGAACTGAGCAGGGTCGGTCGGGATCGCGACCGTGCCGCCCTGCATCGGAACGCCTGCGTGCAGCGGCGCGTTCGGCTTCACGCCCTGCTCTCAGCCAACCGCGGGGATGGGGACACGGCCGTTTCTGTATCCCAGCCGCCGTGCCAGCTCCGCAGCCAGTTCCGCCTGAACGGGCCGCCTGCCCACGCGATCGGCCGCACCGAGCAGTCCCGCGGGGCAATGACGCTCGTTCTCCCACCCGGGATAGTCGAGGATCGGATACAGGCACACGCCGTGGAGCGGCACCCCCTGCGCCATGGCAGCCGCCACTTCGTCACAGACGTAGGCGAACCAGTCGGCGCGTTCGTCGCCCTCGGCGCCGGTCTCGGCCACGAACATCGGACGCCCATAGCGGGCGTGGACCTGGAGCAGCATTTCGCGCAGCGGCCGGTAGCGTGCATGGCCGCGGCGGACTTTCGGACCGTCGTATATCCATTGGTTGTCCGGGTAGTAGTTCACCCCCACGATGTCCAGATACTCGGGTTTGCCCCCCAAGCCGGGCATCAGCTTGCCGCTGATCATGTCCCATGCCTGATACTGCGCGGCGTCTGCGTTCGCGGCGCGGCGCCGCATGCGTGGCGATCCTGCCATTACATGGATGGCGGGATCCGCGTGGACGATGCGCGCGCGGGCGTCGACCCGCCGGATGGCTTCGATCGCGGCCAGAGCGGCCCGGACCAGTTGTTGCTTCAAAGCCAGGCCGCGCCGCTCGGTACCGGGATTGAAATACGCCACATCGCCGCCCGCCCAGGCCCAGAACGATATTTCGTTGATCGGACAGTAGAAAGGAACGCCAGGCAGCTCATTGCGCACGACGGTGGCCACAGCGGCTGCGAAGGCAGCGAAACGATCGACGAAAGCCGGACGCCAGATGTCGATATGATCGGGCCAGCCGTAATGACACAAGTCCCAGACGGGTTGTACCCCCGCGCTGCGGGCGGCGCGCAGCATGGGCAGGAAGCTGGACCAGTCATACCGTCCCGCCGACGCCTCCACCAGGTGCCATCGGATACCATCCCGGACGGTACGCAAGCCAAGCCCGGCCACCGCGGTGTAATCCTGCCGGGCGAACCGGTCGTGCCCGGTCGATGCGATCAGATCCAGCCGGCGTCCATCTTTGCGCCGGTGGGTAGAGCACTCGAATCCCGCCTGAAAGAAGCTTTCGAACAAGGGCTCCATGGCCGCCTCCCTCTAGGCGGTCCTGGCCACGACACGGGAAGACCTCGGTTCGTCGTCATGCCCGTGCCCGGCCGGTGCCGCACGCCGGCCTTGCCCCGGATCCGCCCGGTGCATCAGGGCATGCATGCTGCGCCACGTCAGATCCCACGACATCCCGCGCAGGACAGCGTCCGCGCTCGCCATGAAAGCATGCCGGTCGCGCGCTTGCTCCAAGGCAATTTCGATCGCCCGCTCGAAGGTGCACGCGTCGGCGGCAATGTGCACGATGTCCGTGTTTCCAAACATGCGCACGACATCCGTAATCGGCGTCGATACCACGGGGCGTCCCGCTGCCAGATATTCGGGCGTCTTGGTAGGACTGATAAAGCGTGTCGACTCGTTGCGTGCGAAAGGCATCAGTGCCACGCTCCAACCACCGAGATAAGCAGGAAGCTCCGAGTACGGCTTCTGCCCCAGGTAATGGATATTCGGGCGCCGGGGCAACACCGCGGCATCGATCTTGACCACCGGGCCGACCATGACGAAGCTCCAGTCCGGCCGGCGGGCCGCCAGTTCGTCCAGCAACGCAACGTCGAATCGCTCGTCGATCACGCCATAGAAGCCCATGCGCGGCCCGGGAATCGCGGCCTGGTCGGCCGGCTCGGGAAGGCTCCCGCGCGCGGCGGTGAAATGAGCAAGATCGACACTGCTGGGAAAGGGATGAGTATTGGGATTGAATACCCGCTTGGCTTCGTAGAGGCTGACCCCACCGGTAAAAACGACATCGGCAATGGACAGAAGCTGCGTTTCGCGCTGGACCAATTGCGGCGGAGCGCCACGGAACGCCGACAACTCGTCCATACAGTCATACACCACGAGCGCTGGGCTCAGATGCGCGGAGAACGCCAGACTCATGGGCGTGTAATACCACAGCAGCAAGCTCTTCTGGCGAACGCGGCGCAGGCGATCGTTCAGCAAGCTTCGAAGCGCGCGGTCGCTCTCGGCGGCGCCGGTACCGGCGGGAAGATGGGGCACGAGAACGCTGACGCCCGACGCGGCGCGCCGTTCCACCAGCAACGGCGCGCCCTGAGCGGGGACCGGCTCCTCCAGGAACAGGACGTCGTACTCGGACGCGAACCGGCTCATCAAATGTTGCGGCCTCTGGTAGACGAAGTCCCAGCGAAGATGGGAAAAACACAGCAGTGTGCGGCGCGCAGTCGGGAAATTCGGGGCAAAGGAACTACCGCCGGCGGCCAGCCGATCTACGTTTTTCATGGGATACCCCTATAGAGTGGGACCGCTCCGCAGAACGGGACCGGGACGGAAACAGGACAGGCCTCTATGAATAGCAAGCCCCGTGCCGCTCCGGCGACTCCCTCCACTCTTCCAAGGCCCTGGCCGGCCCGGACTATTTGCGTGGCGGGCCGCCGGTCGATTCCGCCCCGCTTGCACCGCCGCCGCCGGGCCCCTGGCCACCTCCCGTCGTGGGCGCGCCGCCTTCGGTGCCCGTACCCGCGGCGCCCTGGCCCGCTTGCTCGGTACGGCGCAGCGGGCCGCTGGTACCGCTCAGGGCGCGCTGGCGCAGCGTCCGGGTCTCGGCCGCCTGGGCGGCCATACCGGCAGGCAGGGGCAAGCTGGAAAAGTAGGCCGCCAGCGAGGCGATATCCTCGCTGCTCAGTTGCTTGGCGATGAACTCCATCTGGCCCGACGGGTCGGTCTTGCGGCTGCCATTCTTGAACGCCTCCAGCGCCGCTGCCAGATACCCCGCGTGCTGAGCCGCCAGCAACGGATAATCGGGCGCCTCGCCCATTCCGCCCGGGCCATGGCAGTTCACGCATCCCTGCACCTGCAGGGCCTCATCGCCCACCGTGGCCAGCACTTTTGCGCGCTCGGGATTGCCTTTGGGCTGATTGCCCGGCGGCGGGACCGCGGCAGGCGATTCTTCAATAGGAAGCGCCGCATAGTAGGCCGACACCGCGGTACGTTCTTCCGGGCTCAACGACTTGGCGATAGGCGTCATCACCGGGTTTTCGCGCTCGCCCTGGGCATAGCCAACAAGCTGGCGCGCCATATATACCGACGACAGTCCGGTAAGACGCGGAAACCCGGCCGCGGCGTTGCCCTCGCCGCGCGCGCCGTGGCAGCTCGCACAGGCGGCCACGCCCCGCGCCGGGACGCCTTGTTCCGCCAGCATCCGGCCGGTATCGGCTGTCGAAGCCTGGGATGGCGGAGATGCCGGCGCGGCAGCCGGACCCTGCGCGTGGACCGCCGAAGCACCCAGGGCGAAGAACGCCGCCAGGCTGCCGGCGGCGCACAGGCGGTCAGAGATGGATGGCTTCATACCTTCACCAAGGGCCCGGGAGACCGGAGATATTGTTTGACGATGGCATCGGCTGCCCAATAGGCAAGCGCACCTACCGTATCGGTGGGGTTGTAGGAGGCGTTCTGCGGAAAATTCGACGCGCCGATGACGAATAGATTGGGAATGTCCCAGCTCTGCAGATAGCGGTTGACCACGCTGGTCGATGGATCGTCTCCCATTACGGTGCCGCCGGTATTGTGCGTGGTCTGGTATTGCGTGATCGTGTAGGGACTCCGGCGCGCGCTTCCGTAGACTTCCTTGGCTCCCATCGCCTTGCCTATTTCCACCGCCTTGCCGGTCACGTACTGCGACATCTTCAGGTCGTTCTCGTGGAAATCGAAGGTCATTCTCAGCAGCGGCAATCCCCAAGCATCCCGATAGGTCGGATCCAGGTCCAGGTAATTGCGGGTACACGACACCGAGCTGCCGTGTATGTTGAGCACCGACGTATGGTTGTAGTGCTTGATGACGGCCTTCTTCCAGTCCGATCCCCACGGCGGCGTACCGGGCGGGGTGGGATGGAACTCGATCGGCCGGCCATGGCTCATGACCTCGCCAATGTAGGCGCCGCCGACGAAACCCAGCGGGCCGTGATCGAAGTTGTCGCTGACGAAATCGGAGATGACCGTACCGCACGCGCCCGACCGCATGAACGGGTTGATATGGGTGTTCTGGTCGTAGAACACCTGTACGGGACTCATCGTCTGATAGGCGTAGTTGCGCCCGACGACGCCCTTGCCCGTTTGCGGATCATAGGGCGTTCCGATGCCCGACAACAGCAGCATACGCACGTTGTTCAACGCGTAGCCGCCCAGTATCACCAAATCCGCCGGCTGCTCGAATTCGCGCCCCATCCCGTCCACGTAGGTCACGCCGGTCGCGCGCCGGCCACTTGCATCCTTGTTGATGCGCAGAACCTGGCACCGGGTCCGAAGCTCGAAGTTCTTGTCTTTGAGCAACACCGGCAACAGCACGGTCTGCGGCGATGACTTGGCATAGTGCTCGCAGCCATAGCGCTCGCAGAAACCGCAGAACATGCAGGTATTGAGCGTGAGCCCTTCGGGGTTGACATAGGGCTGGCTCAGGTTGGCCGAGGGCTGCGGATAGGGATGGTAGCCCAGGCTTTCGGCGGCGCGCCGGAACATCGCCGAACCATAGGGCTCCTTCATCGGCGGCGTCGGATAATCACGGCTGCGGCTATCCTCGAAGGGGTTGCCGCCCGGGATTTTCTTCCCGTTCAAATGCCCTGCCTTGCCGCTGATGCCCAGCAGATATTCGAACTTGTCATAGTACGGCTCGAGGTCCTGCGCGCTGACGCCCCAATCCTGCACCAGCAGGTCCTTGGCCATGAAGTCGGCGCCGTAGCGCTCGATGGTTTGCGTGCGCATGCGAAGGTCGCTGTCCTGAAAGCGGTAGGTCTGGCCGTTCCAATGGACGGCCGCCCCGCCCAGACCGGTGCCCGGCAGGAAGCCTTCCCAGCGCCGGATGGGCAGCGCCATCTGCCCCGCGTGGTTGCGGAAGGTGACGGTCTCCTTGGTGTTGTCCTGCATCAGCGCCTTGCGCACCGAGTACTTGAGCTCGTCGTGCATGTGAGGGCCTTGGAAGTCCGGAACCGTATGGCGCGGTTCCCCGCGCTCAAGCCCCACTACCTTCAGGCCCGCTCGAGTCAGCTCCCGACCCAGCATGGACCCTACCAGCCCCACGCCGATGAGGACCGCGTCCACTTGTTGCAGACGAGTCGCCATATCAGTTTCCTTTTTTCTGGGTCGCCCCGGCAGCGTCCTTGCCGCTCGGTACGGCGTGCAAATGAATGACTCCCTGGCTGTTCTGCGCCAGGCTCATAGGCGGCCGGTCGAAGGCCAGCCCATGCTGGTCCACCAAGTGATAATAGTTGGCGTAGGCGCCCGGAAAACCGACCATCTTCCACGAAACCATGTCCTTGTTGCCGCCATAGACCGGATCGCAGAAAAAACCTTCGACGGTCAATGCCCACAGCGAGTCGAAGAAGATCTCCGAGGGCATGCCATCCAGGTCTCGCTTGCCTGTCCGCAATTCCTCCAGATACGCATCTTGCCGTTCGGCCGGAAGACCTCCGAAATCGGGCGAACCGTAGTGACGCCCGAGGTCCGTGCGCACGGCCTTGAGCCCATGCCGGAACAGCTCGGCCGGTGTAAACGACAGTTGGTATCCCTGCTCGGGCGTGCCCAGCTGCCAGGGCCCGCTGCGGTACAGACGCTCGCCGGCTCCCCAGGCCCCCGCCAGTTGCCGGTCGATGTAGCCCGGCACGCCGGCCTCTATGGCGCCCGGTCCGGCGTCATCGGCAGGGATGAGCCGGGCCACGGCCGCCTCCATGAAGGCGGCCTCTTCGGCGTTGAAGAACTGATAAGGGGCATCAGCCGATCCGGCTCCTGCCTCGGCGTGCTGCCCTTCGTGCTGGGGCTCTTGCGACGCCGCCAGGCGGGCCTGCGCCGCGACATCGCTGCCGGAGACCACCGCGGCGGCACCGGCTGCCTTCAGGAAAGTTCTACGGGATTCATCCATTGCTTTTCTCTAGCAGATGAGCGGCATCCCGATGCGGGCGGTGACGCCGCGCAACGGTTCACTTTTCCGGCCCGCCAGCCAGGATCCAGTCCACCAATGTCTTGACTTCCTCGTCACTGATCCCGGGGTTGGGCGGCATCGGCACTTGGCCCCATACGCCCGAGCCGCCATTGCGTATCTTGCCGGCGAGATAGTCGGGCGCCTTGGGATCGTCCCGGTACTTGGCCGCCACTTCCTGGTAGGAGGGCCCGACGAGCTTGGTCGCCGTGGTATGGCAGGTCAGGCAGTTATGCTGCTTGGCCAGTTGTTGGGGGGAAGTAGATTGCGCCTGCGCAACGGCGGCGGCCGACAGCCACAATGCCCCGGCCGCCAAGACGATAGAGAGGTGTTTCACACGGACCCCCGTTCAAGAAAGAATGGAGGCGCGACGAGCCTCGCCACGCCGACCGGCCGCGGATTCGCAAGACCCGTTCCCGCAGGCGGCAGAGTCCGGCCCTTGCCCGGCGGCCCCTGACGGCGCGCGTTTCACCCCCGGATCCCGTGAGGTCCGTGCATGTCTTATGTGGTGTTTTTTCTACTTCGCACGAACGAACTGCTGATCCGTGAGGCCATGTCAGCACTCAATGGTGGCGCCAGTACCCTTGGATGTCGTCGATCACCGGGACAGCCGCCAGCAGCGTCAGCAACAGCGCCAGCGGAACGGTCGAGACGAAACCGAAATGCGCGAACGACAACGCGCCCGCCACGCCACCGGCGAAGAAAAGCCCCACCAGCATGCCCAGTACGCGCAGCTTGTTGCGATCGGCGCGCACGAAGTGCGCTGGATCGGCGCCGCGCGAGACGTTCCAGTAGAACAGTTTGCCCAGCTCGATGCCGATGTCGGTCACCATGCCGGTGACGTGCGTGGTGCGTATCTCGGACCGCGACATCTTGGTGATGATGGCGTTCTGCAACCCCATGATGTAGCACAGCAGTACGACGGTAATCGGTACCGCCAGCCAGCGGAAGGGTTCCAGGTTGCCGCCCAGCAGCCCGAACGCCAGCAGCAGCATGGCCTCGAGCAAAAGGGGCAAGGCGAACTCGCTGGCCAGCCGCGCCCGCCGGCCGAAATTGACCAGGACGGCCGAGGTTGCGGCGCCCAGCATGAAGGACAGCAGCGCTGCCAGCCCTTGCAGGAAGACCGCCATCGCACCCAGCGCCAGGTGATCGGCCATGGCCGAAAGAATGCCCGACATGTGCGAGGTGTACTGCTGGACGGCCAGAAAGCCCCCGGCGTTGACGGCACCGGCCGTGAACGCCAGGTAATACGCAAGATGCCGGTTGGCCTGGGGGCTGCGCTCGACGGCAGTCAACCGGCGAAGGTAGAACAAGGGCATGGCGCGGGTTCCGGAAAGGGTTCGGCACGGGCGCGACCCTGGTCCGTGCGGAAACCCGACAAGCATAGAGCTTTTCACCGCGCCTTGCGGCCCGCTCGAGCATGGAGACCGGAAACGGTCAGGCGGTCGTGGAAACGCGCAAATCACCGTTGCGCGCCAGCACGGCCGCCACCACTTCCGAGCCGGCCCGCCGCAACGCCACGTCCACCGACTCCTCGCCGATCGACAACCGCCTGAGCACCACCTCATCCAGGAAATCGGGCAAGACGGGATGTTCGAACTTGATTTCCCGGGTGACCGGATCGAACCTCATGCCCAGGCAGGATTGGATCAACGACAAAGGGGCCGCTGCAGCCCACGCCTGCGGCGCACACGCGACCGGATAGAAGGTGGGACTCTGGCTGCGCCGGCGGGAGAAACCGCAGAACAGTTCAGGCAGGCGCCTCAGGTCGATATAGATCGAGGCTGCGAACAAGCCCTCGAATATCTTCGCGGCTTCCTGGCGGAACCCATAGCGCGCCAGGCCGGCGGCCAACAAGGCGTTGTCATGCGGCCAGACCGAGCCGTTGTGGTAGCTCATCGGGTTGTAGCGCCGCTCGGTGGAAGCCAGCGTGCGCACGCCCCACCCCGAGAACAGCGATCCCGCCATGAGCGTCGCAGCCACGGCCGGCGCTCGCTCGCGATAGGCTATTCCGGTCAGCAGCGCATGCCCTGCATTCGACGAGCGAACCCGGCACGGCTTCTTGTCGCCGTCCAGGGCCAGGACATAGGTTCCCAGCGCCTCGTCGAAAAAGGCCTCGTCAAAGCGCGCCCGCAGCGCCTGGGCCTTGGCCGCCAGGTCCTCGGCCAGCCGCGGCTGCTCCAGCCGGCTCGCGATCCGGGCGGCGGCGCACCGGGCGCCGTACACATAGGCCTGGACTTCGGCCAACGCGATCGGACCGCGCGCCAGGCTGCCATCCGCGTGTGAAATGGAGTCGTGGCTGTCCTTCCAGCCCTGGTTGATCAAGCCTTCGCCAGTCCGGCGCCCGTACTCCACGAATCCGTCGCCGTCGCGGTCGCCATACTCGTCTATCCACTTCAGCGCCGCCTTGAGGTTGGGCCATAGATGCCGCAGCAGTTCGATATCGTCGGTACGGTCGAGATAGGCGCCCGCCAGCATGATGAAAAGCGGCGTGGCGTCGATGCTGCCGTAATAGCGGCGGAACGGCACTTCTCCCAGCTCGGCCATCTCCCCATGCCGGACCTCGTGCAGGATCTTGCCCGGTTCGGCGTCGGCCCCGGGGTCTACCTCTGTCGCCTGGTTCGCCGCCAGGTACCCAAGCACACCCCGCGCAATGGCCGGATCGAACCACAGTGTCTGCAAGGCGGTAATCAAGGCATCCCGGCCAAACAGCGTGCTGAACCAAGGGATGCCGGCATAAGGGTACGGCCCCTGCGGCGTATCCGTAATGAGCATGTAGAGATCGGAGACGCTGCGCCGGATCGCCTCGTTGAAGATCTCGTTCGAGGTGGCTATCGAGGCCGCACGCGAGGACGAGGCGCGCAACGCGCGGCGAGCGTCCCTGAGCGCGGTGAAGTAGGCCCGTGGCGGTGCGAGGTCCGAAGGCGCCGCATCGCACCGCACTTCCATGAAGGCCCGCTCCACGGCGCCCGGGGTCAGCTCCAGCTCGATGACCGCACGCGCCGAGCCGATAACCTGGGGTGCGGGATGAAAGCGCAGGAAGGTATGGCGCTGCAGCCCGTCCAGGCCGGCGTAGCTCAACCTGATACAGTTCTTGCCGATCTCCGGAGGCAAGGATGCGCCCCGCTGCTTGCGGCGGCTGCCGCGGACCTCGAACAGATCCGCGAAGTCCGCCCCGAAGGCGATTTCCAGCCGGACGCGCTGGGGCGCATCGCTGAAATTGCGCAGCATGATGCGCTCGTAGCACGTCGCCTCCCAGAGGAAGCGGGACCGGCGGATATGGATGAGGTCGTGCTCCAGGACCAGCCTGCCGTCCGCATCGTAGATATCCGAGTTGGTCAGGTCGGAGGTCAGGATGGCATTGTCGTCCCGCAGCGTCGAGCTCAACAGCATCGGCCGGACCCCGTCCACCGTCAGGTACAGGTGCGACAAGTGGCGGGTGTCGCGGTAGTACAGACCTTCCGGGCTGCCGGGTCCTGACAGGGCATCGCCGTTGTGGTCGAACACCGCGAAGGTGTCGCCGTGCTTGAGGGTACGCGGGCGGCGCTCCTGCAAGGAAGCGCTCGCGGGTATGAAAAACTGGGCGATGTGGGCCGCCGAGGCGCTGCCCGATGACGGCCCGTGCGCAGCCGCGTCCTTGATCGGTTCTCCCATAGGCTGCTCCCGCACGCACTAGGCCATGACGCGAAACTCGCTGTCGTTGACGCCTTCGATGACCGGCATGGGTTCCGCCTTGCGGCCACCGAGCAGGCGCCGATACAGGGAAACGTAATTCTCGGCCATGCGCCGGACAGTGAAGCGCCGGGCGAAATAGGCGCGCACCGCCGACCGCGAAAGCCGGTTGATCCGTTCGACTGCCGCCACGGCAGCATCCACCGACTCGACCATGAACCCCGAGACACCTTCTTCGATGACCTCGGGAACGGAACCACTGCGGAACGCGATGACCGGCGTGCCGCAGGCCATGGCCTCGATCATCACCAGGCCGAAGGGCTCCGGCCAGTCGATAGGGAACAGGAGGGCCGCGGCGTTTCCAAGAAAATCGGCCTTCTCATGCTCGTTGATCTCGCCGATGAATTCGACGTTCCGGTGCGCCGCGATCATGGGGCCTATGACCTGGTCCCAATAGGCCTGGTCAGCCTTATCGACCTTGGCGGCGATCTTGAGCGGCATGCCGGCCCGGGCGGCGATCTGGATCGCCCGGTCGGGGCGCTTCTCCGGCGAAATCCTGCCGAGGAAGGCAAGATAGCCCTCGGGATCCGCCCGGAAAGGCAGCAGGTCTTCCGGCAGGCCATGGTAGACAGTGCCCAGCCAGTTCACCGGGGGCATGGGCTGGCGCTGGAAGTCCGAAATGGACACCAGCGGGAATTCCGAGAACGCCCGGTAGAAAGGCTTGAGGTCGGGCAGGTCCAGCCGGCCATGCAAGGTGGTCACGGTGCGGTGGGCGAACTCGCGGACGAGCGGAAAATGCAGCAGATCGATATGGAAATGCAGGACGTCGAATTCATCGGCGAGCCGCCGCACCTGGTCCAGCATCATGATGTGATAGGGAATCGGATCCCGGACGTCGGGGTCCAGGCGTAGCGCCTGGTCCGAGCAAGGAATCAGCGACGCCGCCGTCAGCGAGTCGCCGCTCGCGAACAAGGTCACCTCGTGCCCTCGCCTGACCAGCTCGTCGGTGAGATAAGCCACCACACGCTCGGTCCCGCCATACAGGCGGGGCGGGCAACGCTCCATCAGCGGGGCGATCTGGGCAATTTTCATCGATAATCCTCCTCTTGCAGACGAAGTATCAGCAACGAAGTTGCGACAGTCGGTACCACCGATACAGTCGGTTCCACCGGAAATAATAGCGTAGATGGCGCCGGCGACACATTCCAGGGCCGGTGGACCGCAAGCGGCGCGACGCGGGTCGCCCCGTTCAGGCGGCCCGGCCGCGCGCAGTCTTTTTCGGCCCCTCCGCGCGGGGAGGAGCCGGGCCGGCGGCCAGTTGTTCCATCCAGGACAACGCGTCGGCGTAGGACAGGAAGTGGCGAAGATATTCCGGCGCGACTTGCTGCATCAGCGTGAGCGACCGGTGGACCAGGTGCAGCGAATTCAACGGGCCGGCATTCTCCGGCACGTTCTCGGACGAGCGCCGCAACTCCCGCCCCACGCTGAGCGTTGCCCAGGTCTGGCGGAAGTACTCCAGCACCGCCAGTTCGCCGGAAGCGTCGGCGCCGCCCATTATCGGCTCGGCCTCGCGGCGGCTCGCCTCCAGGCGCTCGGCCAATGCCGCCAGCGGCCCGGGCTCAACGCCGCTCGCCGGTTCGGACGCATCGCCCGCTGCCGCGGGTGCCACCCGCTCCAGGTCGTCCCGATAGGCGGCCAGCAGGCGTCCGAGCTTGTCGTGCAGGATGCGCCGGGCCTGCCCTGCATGGCCGGCAGCACGCCGCGCCAACGCTTCCATGAAATGAAAGCGCACCGGATCCAGGCAATCGGCGCCCTGCTCGCGCCAGGCCTGGAGGACGGCTGCGGCCTCGCGGGCGGCGGCCTGCTCATCCATGGGGCTTGGCATTCGCATGGGACGAACGGGGCACCGGGGCGATCTCCACACGGCGGTTCCGCGCCCGCCCCTCGGCATCGTCGTTAGGCGCCACGGGCTGCTCGGCACCGAACGCTGCGGCAAACACCGCCGAGGACGGAACTCCCTCGTCGATCAATGCGCGGGTCACCGTCAATGCACGCTGGGCCGACAGTTCCCAGTTGTCCGCAAACCTGCGGTTGCCCTCGCGGATCTGCCTGTCATCGGTAAACCCGCTCACCATCAGGACTTCATCGCGTGACTGCAGGTAGGCGGCCAACGGCCCCGCCAGGCTCTTGAGCACCTGCCTCCCCTCGGGCTGCAAGGCATCGGAGTTCAGCGCGAACAATACGCTCCCGCTGATCCCGATGCGGCCATTGTCCAGCGTCACCCGGCCGGTGGCCAAGGGGCCGGCCAGCGCCTGCTCCAGGGCCTGCCGGCGCTGTGCTTCGGCCTGGCGGCGCTGGACCTCCTGTTCCAGGCGGGCGGAGAGCTCCAGCTGCGTGCCGACCACCGCCACCAGGATCAACACGAAGGCGCCCAGCATGACGGACATCAGGTCGCCGAAGACCGCCCACACCGGCGACGCCGGCTCCAGGTTGGACTCGATGTCGTCCGCCATCACGGCGCCTCGCCTGCCGGGGCCCGCTGAACGTCGAGTTGCCGCAGCTCCTCGACGATCTGTTTCTGCGACATCATGCTCAGGTCGATCACGTCCTTGGCCTGCGCGACGTAGTAGGCGAGCTGTTCGTCGCTACGCGCGATAGCCTTGGCCAGCGCCCCCTCGATACGCGCCAGGTGATCCACCAGCTTGTCGTTGGCCTCGCTGAACAGCTTGACGGCCTGGCCCAGGGCTTCGCCCAGGCTGGCCACCTCTGCCGCGCTGCCGGTCACGTGCGCGGCCACCGACTCCAACTTGCCGGTCTCGGCGCCCACCTGCTCCGTGAAGCGCGCGCCGACCCGCTCCAGCATATCGGCCGAAGCGGCTACCAGCGCATCGACGGCCTGCCGCTGTTCGGTGCTGGCATGGTTGACCGTGTCGAGCAGGTTGCCAACGGTGTCCAGCAAGCGCTGCCGTTCCTCCAGCATCGCGTTGTCGCGCGCCATGCTGTCGGTCAGTTTCTGCCGCAGCTCCGCAATGACCTCGGCTGCCGCACGCGGTGCCTCCGATGCCGTTTGCACCAGCCGCTCGACCTCGGCGATGGTGCTGCGGGCATGCGCCTCGGCCTGGGCCGAGACCTCGCCCGCCGTGCGCGCCAGGGTCTCGCAGATTTCCTGTTGCCGGCGGACCGCCTGGGCTCCCGCGTCGCGCCACTCGTGCTGCAAGGTTCCAGCCATCGTCTCGAGGGCCTGGGTCCAGGCCGCCTGCCGCGCCTCGTCGCGCTCGGCCTGCTCGGTACGCCATTCGGCATGCGCCTTGCCGACCGTCGCCGACACGCCTTCGATCAGCGTCGCGGAACGCTCGGCGAACGTTTCGGAAAAACGGTCCAGAGAACCCCGCAAATCGCCCGTCAGCGCTACGCTGGCGCGCCGGTGCTCGCCAAGGGCCGTCTCCCAGGCCTGCGACATGGCCCCCGTGGCCGCCTCCAAACGGGTGGCCACCCCTTCCAGCAGGCTGGCCGAGCGCTGCTCCGCCGCCTGCGCAAACCGCTCGAAGGTCGCGCGCAGCTCTCCCGACAACGCGTCGTTCGCGTGCCGATGCCGGGACAGCGCCGACTCCCAGCTCTCCGACACGTTGGCGGCGGTCGCTTCCAGGCGCGCGGACACCGCATCCACCATGCTGGCCGAGCGTTGTTCGAATGTCTCGGCGAACCGGCCGAGCGCGGCATGGAGATCTCCCGACAGCGCCTGGCTGGCCTGCCGGTGTTCGGCCAGCGCAGTGTTCCAGGTGTCGGCCACCGTCTTCGTGCTGGCGTCGAAGCGCGTAGTCAGCGTGTCCAGTTGCCGCTGCACCGCTTGCGACACGGCATCGTGCAGCGTCGCGCTCTCGCGGGCGATGCCCGCCATGGCGGCGTCGACGGCCGGGCGGATGGTGGAGCCGGCGATGCGGGCGCTTTCGGCCACGGCCCCCTGGAGGCACTGCTCCACCGAGGCGGCCAGGCGCCGGTACTCGGCCTCGATCCTGCCGTGGAAATGCTCCTGCCCGCTGGCCAGGCGCTCGCCCAGCGCCTGGTTTTGCTGGGCCATGGCCTCGGCCATGCCTTGCAGCCGATCGACCAGCGCCGGCATCATGTCGGCCTGCCGCTGCAGCAGCTTGAACGACTCCTCGCGCTGGTGGGCCAGTGAATACGATCGCAGCGTAGTGGCAATGCGCGTGTCGAGCATCTGCGCTGCATCCTGCCGCGCGCGGCGGCACAGCGCCGCCAGCAGGCCGAGCATGGCGGACGCCGCCACCCCGGCTACCGAGGTACCAAAGGCAAAGCCCAGCCCCTGGACCGGCGCGGCCAGCGACGCGCGAATGGCTTCCAGGTCAGTGGAGCTCTCCAGCGCCATGCCCGTGCCCCGCAGCGTGGCCACCATGCCCAGGAAAGTCCCCAGCATGCCCAGTAGCACCAGCAGTCCCGCCAGGTATGGCGTCAACGCCGGACCCGGCAAGCCGACGCGCTCGCCCTCGACCCGCAGGCGCACGGCATTTCGTATCGTAGGGTGCAAGCGTTCCAGCCAGGTGCCGAGACTGGCAGGCGGCGTGGCCAGGTCGGCCACGGCAGCGGCCAAGGTAGCGGTCGCTTCGTTGAAGCGCCGCAACTCGAGCGCCCCCAGCACATAGAACGCGCCAATCAGCAGGATGACGGCGAGCGCCAGCAGGTTGGAACCGACGTAACCCACGCCGACCCAGGCCACGATGGCCAGGCCGGCCAAGAAGATAATGAGATGCAGATATCGGGTCATCGACGCTTGCTCAGCTCTGGCGAAGGGCCGCGGCCAGCCCTTCCACCGGTTGTAATCGGAAATCCAGCTCGGCCATCAGCAACTGCTGCATGTCCTGGCGAAAAGCGTCCAGCCAGCGGACCGGACCGGCCGCGGCCTGAGGCGATGGCGCCGGCCCCTCGCCCGCGTCGGCCGTCTCCTCGCCAGCCCTGCGCAGCCGCTCGAAATGCCCTTCCAGCAAGCCGGGCACGGCTGCCAGCAGGTTGCGCTCTTGCGCGCCCAGCACCCGCTCCATCACCGCGTCCACCGCCGCCAACCGCGCCAGCTCGGACGACTTCGTCGCCAGGGCCGTCCGCAGGTTGGCGCGCGAGGCCGCGATGGCAACCTCCATGGCTTGCTGCTTGGAAAGATAGCGTTCGCGGTAGAACGCGAAATCGGTGATCAGCGCCACACTGGCGGCATGCCGCGCATGCGGCCCGCGTCCGCCGCTGCGTGCCGGCTGGAACGCACTGTCCTGGGCGATCGCTCCCGCCAAGCTACCCCGCAAGCGGGCGCATTCGCCGCTCCCTTCCATGGGAGCTTCCCGGGTTCCCGCGGGCGCGGTCTTCGGACTCGCGTTCAATGCCGCGGATAGCGCGATGGCGTCTGTCCAGCCCAGCCATTGGCTCAGGCGATCGACCAGGCTGGGGCGAGAATCGGGTACGTCGAGCTCCGCCAGCCGTGCAAGCAGGCGTATGAGCGCCGAGCCGCTGAAACTTGTCCGCGGGGACACTTGGACCATAGAGCCGAGTGAAAAAGCTGGAAGTTTACACGCCGCCGCCTCGACGGCCGCTTCCCGTTACTCCCCCGTCCCCTTGACGCGCCTTGCGCGGGGCGCGAAGTTGCCGCTATCATTTTCAATAATAGAACAAGATTCTGATAGACAGAACATCCTTTATCCCAACCTGCCGAGGTAGCCTTGAACACCACCCCTTCCGCCTTCCTCCGACGCGGTGCTCGCGCGCGTCGTTCGATGATCATCGCGCCCATGCTGGCGAGCGTGCTGCTGCCCGCGGCTGTCGGCATGGCTGCCGAATCCTCATATCCCTCACGTCCGGTCCAGATCATCGTGCCCTTTCCACCGGGAGGCAGCCTCGATGCCTTGATCCGACAGATCGGCCAGGAACTCGGGCAGCGCTGGAAGGCGCCGGTCGTGGTCGAAAACCGGGCGGGAGCAAGCGGCATCATCGGCTTGTCCGCCGCGGCCAAAGCGGCGCCTGACGGCTATACGCTCGCCGCGGTTGCCAACAGTTTCGTGGCGAACCCGCTGCTGCGCAACGACATGCCCTACGACGTATTCAAAAATTTCGCGCCGGTCAGCCTGCTCGGATCGGTGCCTTTCGTGCTGGCCGTCAACCAGGCCCTCCCGGTGAACTCCGTGTCGGACCTGGTGGACTACACCAAGAAGCATCCGGGGAAGCTGACTTACTCGTCGGGTGGAACTGGCACCATGTCTCACCTCGGCGCGGAAATGCTCAAGCAGGCCGTGGGCATCGATGGCGCGCACATCCCGTACAAGGGCCAGGCGCCGGCACTGACCGACGTCGTGACGGGCCATGTCTCGTTTACCATGGCCAACCTGCCCGAAGCAGTGCCCTATGCACGCGCGGGCAAGATCAAGGCGCTGGCAGTACTGGCCGGGACGCGTTCGGCCTTGCAGCCCGATACGCCGACGCTGGGGCAAGCCGGCTATCCTTCCTTGCAGATCGGCTCGTGGTATGGCCTGGTCGCGCCGCATGGCACGCCGGCCCCGATCGTGCGGCGCATCCAGCAGGAAATCGGCGCCATACTGGCCCAGCCCGAGATGCGAGCGAAGCTTCAACAGCAAGGGTTTGATATCGCAGGCAGCACACCGGACGACTTCGCTGCTTTCCTCAAGCAGGAAGCCGCCGTCTACAAGAAGATCATCGAGACGGCCGGCATCAAAGGCGAATAAGCCGGCGCTTGCGTTGCGGCGGTACGCCTCAACGCAAGCCGGCAAACAGTTTGGCGTCGCCGCCGAGGCGGCGCGTCAGTTCGATGGCGGCGTCCCGGACATCGCGGCTGAAACGCTCGACGGCCTCGCCGTCGAAGCGCGAAGCGGGGCCGGAGATCGCTATGGCGCCGCGCAGCTCCCGTCCCGGACCGAATACCGGCGCGGCCACGGCGGCGATGTCCGGCTCGCGCTCGCCTATGGTCACGATGACCGCGGACTCCGGAAATTTGGGAACGGAAGGATCGAACGCGAGCAGCACGCGGCCCGCGGCGCCGGTGTCGAGCGGCAGGATATCGCCGACATGCATATGGTCGCGAATGGAACGCCGGGAATCCACTCTGTACAAGCACAGGCGGACGTTCCCCTCGCGGCGGAAGAACGATGCCCCTTCCTCGGTCCGGTTGGCCAGCTCCGTCAGGACCGGCACCACGATGCTGTCCAGGCGTAGCGATGCCTGGTAGACGCTGCCCCAATGCAAGACGGCATGACCCAGCTGGTAGCGTCCGTCGGCTAGCTGCTGGACACAGCGAAACCGGATCAAGGAAGCCAGCAGGCGCAGGATGGTGCTTTTATAGAGCTGGGTCCGGTTGGCTATTTCGTGCAGCGAGAGCGCTTCGTCGCTATGCTGAAAAACATTCAAGATAGCGAGCGCCCGTTCGACCGCCGCGACTCCGTCGCTTCTGTCCGACATGAAAGTGCTTGAGGTTTAAATTAGGCGCATTCTACCAGTCCCGATGCGCCGGAACCGGCGCTCAGGCGGCCATGGACACGGCCGCCCGGATGCCGCCGCGCGCTAGGACAATGCCGGAGGATTGACGGCACGCTCGACCCTCATGTCGGGGTGGACGACATCCCCGTCACGAACGATCTCCACGCCGTCCAGCGTCAGGCTGCATCCCCGCAAGGGAATATCCAGGTGGCACGCCGTATCGTTGTCGCCCCCCAGCTCCACGTTGGGTCCGAGCGAAAACAGGACGTTTCCGTAGAACGACAACGCGTTCATCACGTGCTCGTTGTGAAGGTTCCTGGTCGACTCGAACTGGTACCAGCGCGCCGCGTCGTTCAGGCCCCAGCCGATATGGGACACCGCGTAGGCCCGCGGGTCGTGGAAGCTGTCCATGTAGGTGCGGATCAGGTCCGCGTCCATGCCCTGGCCTTCGATCTTGGTCACGTAGCCGTTTTCGATGGTGAGCACCACCTCGGACTGCAGGTAGCGCTTGAACGCGGCCAGGATGTCGCCGTGCCGCAGGACGACGCGGCCGTTCACCGCGCCATCATTGGCCTGCGTGAAAACGAAGCCGGAGGGGAAATTGTCCCAGCGCCCGGGCTCGTCGGTATAGCCGTACTCGGACATGACCGGATACTGGCCCAGCTCGTAATGAATGTCGGTGCCATGGCGCGACGTAATGTGCATATGCCGGGCGCCCATCAACAGGGAGCGGCCGCGTTCGACCCGCTGCGCAAGTTCGCGCGTGGGGAACATGGCGCGCAGCACGTTGACCGGCTCCATGATGCGCAGGATCCGCACCCCGGCCTTCTGCATATCGAGTTGCTCGCGGGAAAACAGCAGACCGACGAGGTCAATCACCATGTCGCATTGCTTGAGCGTCTCCAGCAGCAACGGCTGGTCGCTGAATGGATGGCGTCCCTGGACTGCCGCACGCAAGTCCTGGTTGCGCTGCACGTTCGCATTGAAGGTGCGCGCTCCCAGGCGCGAGGCCGCCTTCATCAGCGCCTGCGCATAGTGCGCCCATTCATCGCCCGCGGTCAGCACAGCCACCGTCTCGCCTGCGCGCACCTTGCAAAGCTTGAGTTCCTCGAGGAAGAGTTCGACGAGATCGAAATCGATCGTGCTCATATTTCGGTTTCCTTGAATGGAAGCATGGTGCGCAGCAGGGTGAAGAAGGTGTCGATATTCTCCGCCTGCATCTGGTGCGCGGCCCCTTCTGCAACGACGACCTTGAGTGCGGGCTGGCCGGCCTGCAGCGCGGCCAGCTCATCGGCGAGGATGACGCCGCTGGCCTGCGCCGGCACCAGCGTGACCGGGCACGCGATGCCCGCGACGTCGGCATGGAAGTCTTGCTCCTGGAAGTCCAGATAAGCCTCGTGCACCGCGCGCGGGTCGCAGGTTGCCAGCCACTCGGCCCGCTGCCGCAACAACGGTTCGGGCCACGGCGCGACATTGGCGCCGCGCAGGTAGGCGTCGCCTTCGCCGCGGCGGCAGGCTTCGAGCATCTTGATGGTCCTGTCCATCGGGACGGGATAGGGACGCTTGCCCGGCCCGCTGCACGGCGGGTCCAACATGATCAGCTCGCCGATACCGCCGCCGCGCGCCGCCAGCCGCGCCGCGATCCTGGCCCCCATCGAATGCCCGATCACGATAGGCGCACGAAGCGCCTGCGATGCGATGAAAGCCTCGAGATCGGCCGCGCACGCATCGACACGATAATCCAGATGGCTGCCCTGCTCGCTCAATCCCCGGCCCCTCACATCCAGGATACGGACGTCGAAGCCGGCTTGCAGGAACTCGCCGACGTGCTGCCAGAGCGCTGCCGGACTGACGATGCCGGGAACGATCACGATGTCCCGCCCGGGCCCCGGGAAGCGCAGATAGTGCTGCCGGATGCCATTGGCGCGCACGTGGGCGCCATAGAAGGATGGCGCGGCCACCGGTCAGCCTCCGAACGCGCACATTGCGACGGTGGCCGCCAGTGCGCCCAGCGACGCGGCCGCGATCAGCCAGGGGATAGAGCTGGCAGGCGGCCAGATCGATGCCGCACCGGCTTGCATCGCGGGCGCAGGCGCCACGGCGGCTGGCGGCGCCGCCGCATGCTGCGGGCGGCCCAGATGGGCCTGGAACCGATCGAAGAATTGCGCGGTCATCTTGGCGACCACGCCCTCGACCAGCCGGGCCCCCACTTGCGCCAGCTTGCCGCCTATTTCCCCGTTGGCCTCGTATCGAAGCCGGGTCTTGCCGGCGCCCGGTTCGTCCAGCTTCACGCGGACCTCGCCTTTGGCGAACCCCGCCGGTCCGGCATTGCCTTCGACCACCATGCGGTACGACTCGCGCTCGACCATGTCGAGCAGGCGCATCCTGGACCGCATGCGTACCCCCACGGGACCGACGGCCGCCTTGACTTCCAGCTCGTACTCGTTGGGCCCTGTCGCGGTAATACGCTCGCACCCCGGCAGGCATGCCTTGAGCACGTCGGGATCCAACAGCGCATCCCAGACCCGGCCTTTCTCTGCCTCGAGCAGATAATCACCCTCGATTTTCATCGGCTCCCCTGCTTGCCGCGAACGCGCATCGCGCAATAGCGCGGCAAGATTGTTCATGGAAATTGGTAAGGTAGTAATAGAGATGCCCATTCCGGCCAGGGCGTGCGACACGGCATTGCCGATCACCGCCCCGGTGGGCACGATCCCGCCCTCGCCCGCCCCTTTCACGCCCAGCGGATTGCCGGGCGACGGCGACAGTTCCAGGGTGTCGCCACGGATCACTGGAAATTCGGTACTCGTCGGCAGCAGGTAATCGGCGAACGTACCCGTCAGCAATTGCCCGCTTTCGTCGTAGACGAATTCGTCCAGGAACGTGCCCCCCAACCCCTGCATGGCGGCGCCTATGGCCTGGCCATGGACGATCTCGGGGTTGATGACGCGGCCCAGGTCCTCGACGCAGTAGTAGTCCAGTACATCGACGCTTGCCGTCTGCGGATCGACCGCCACTTCCGCAAGGTGCACACCGAACGTATAGGTGAGTTGGTCGGAGAAGTACTCTCCCACGACCTCGACTTCGCCCCGATCGGTGGGGTGGTCATGAGGAGCTATGCCTTGCGCCAGCTGGGACAGCGTCAGGCTGGCCTCGCCGGTCTCGCCGTCGACCACGCAGCCGTCGCGCCATGCGAGCGAGGCGGCTGGCCGCCCCAGCTGTTGCGCCGCACGTTCGAGCAGCCGCTCGCGCATGGCAAGCGCGGCGCGATGTACGGCGCTTCCGCTCATGACCGCCGATCGGCTGTGATAGGCGCCGAATCCTTTATCCAGCAAGGTCGTCGAGCCATGCCAGACCCGGATGGCCGCCATCGGCACATCCAGTTCCTCTGCCAGCACCTGCGCCATGGAAGTCTCGTGCCCTTGCCCGGCCGTCGACGCGCCCACCGCCAGATCCAGGCAGCCGTCATGGCGTAGCGTCAAGCGGGCATATTCGCCCGGCCCTCCGCCGGTCGACTCGACAAAGCACGCCAGGCCGAAGCCGATATACCGGCCGTCCCGCAGCTTCCCATTGTCCTTTATGCGCTCCTGCCACCGGAAGGCTTGGAGGGCGCGCGTCAGGACCTCTGGGTAGTTTCCGGAATCGTAGACGGCCGGCCCCATATTGGGCACGAGCGCACCCGCGTCATAGGGAAGCTCCTCGGGCCGGATCAGATTGCGCTGCCGCAGCACGACGGGATCGACACCCAGCTTCTGCGCGGCGATGTCGAGCAGGCGTTCGCGCGCGAAGGTCGACTCGTAACGGCCTGGGCCTCGGTAAGTCCCGGCCGGCGTCTTGTTGGTGCATACCGAGAACACATCGAACCGGGTAGCGGGCACTCGATATGGGCCAGGCAGGAACTGGGTGCCCTTGCCCGCCATGACGCCGGTATTGGTGCGCACGTAAGCGCCATGATCCACCAGCATGGTGCCGCGCATGCCCAGGATGCGGCCCTCGGCATCGAACGCGATCGCCAGTTCGCAGTGCGTCTCGCGCGAGTGGTTGAGCGCCATCAGGTTCTCGCGCCGGTCTTCCACCCACTTCACCGGCCGCGCCAACTTCCGCGCAGCATAAGGCACCAGGAAGTCTTCCGGATAGAAGTCGCCCCGGACGCCGAAGCTTCCGCCAACGTCGCACTCGATCATGTCGACCTGGCCCGGTTCGAGCCCCAGCATGCCGGCGAGGATGCCGCGATTCGCATAGGGGACCTTGGCGGCACCCCATACCGACATGTGCTGACGCCCCGCATCCCATTCGGCAACCAGGCCCCGGCACTCCAGCGGTACCGCGCTGTGCCGGTGGACATAGAAACGTTCCTGGACGACCAGGTGGGCCCGTTCGAACGCGTGCTCCGCGTCTCCGAATCCGACCTGGTATGCGGCGGCCTTGTTCGTGCCCTGCGCCGGATGCAGCAGGATCTCGTCTTTCATGGCCTCGTGCGCGTCGACCACGACGTCAAGCGGATCGATCCGGGCTTGCACCAGCTCGGCCGCATCCTCGGCCAGGTACGGATCGTCCGCAATGACCAGGGCCACGGGTTCGCCGACATAGCGCACCGTATCCACTGCCATGGGCAATTGCGCAAAATGCTCCATGCCCGGCAACGGAACGGTCCGCTGCGGAATAGGCTTGAGCAACGGCGCAAGTTCCACCCCGGTGATCACATCGAGCACCCCGGGCAGCCCACGCGCGGCCTCGCAGTCGATGCCCCGGATGACGCCGTGGGCCACGGCCGATCTCACCACGCGGGCATACACCTGTCCCGGACGCTGGACGTCGTCCACGTAGCGGCCGCGGCCGGCCACGAAGCGGGTGGCCTCGACCCGCGGAACCGCCTGCCCGATCATTCGATTGCTCATGACTCACCTCGCCGGGCGGCTTCGTCCACGATGGCCTCGACGATGGGCTGGTATCCCGTGCAGCGGCAGATGTTTCCCGAGATCGCATGCCGGACGGCATCCGGATCGGGACGCCCGCCCTTGCGCAAATAGGCTTCGGCGGTCACGATCATGCCCGAGGTACAGAAACCGCACTGCAGCGCGTGGTGTTCGCAGAAGCGCTGTTGCAGGGACGACAGCTCGCCCTCGGGCGTGAGTCCCTCTACTGTGGTGATGGACTGCCCGTCGGCCTGGACGGCGAACATCAGGCAGGCCCGGACCGGCTCTCCGTTCAGCAATACGGTGCAGGCGCCGCAAACGCCGTGCTCGCATCCCAGGTGGGTGCCGGTCAGGCCTAGCTCCTGGCGCAGGAAATCGGCCAAGGTCAGCCGGGCAGGCACCCGCGCGCCATGGCTCTGTCCATTGATGGTCAAAGAAATTGCAAGGCGTTCCGTCATCGGGCCGCTCCGATAGGTTCGGGTCCGGCGGCGTCGCCGAGCGCACGCTCCACGCAAGCCAGGACCAAGTCTTGCCGGAAATCGGCGCTCGCGTGCAGGTCGGAGCGGGGAGATACCGCCGTGGCCGCCGACAGCGCCGCCATGGCCAATCCGTCCGCCGCAGGCGCATGCCCGACCAGGTGCGACAGTGCGGCATCCATCCGGCGGGGCCGGTCTTCTACCGCAAACACCACGAGCCGGGCCTCCCGGATTACGCCGGCGTCGAACCGCAACCCGGCCATCGCTCCGGCCAGGGCAAAATCGCCATGCCGCCGCGATATTTCGCAGAAACCCCAGCGCCATCCAGGCGCAAATGGAGGAAAGGCCACGCCGGCGAGCAACTCGCCTTCCTTGAGCGCGGTCTCGTAGACGCCCACGGAGAAATCCGGGGCGCCGACCTCCCGGCTATAGCCCGGTCCGCATATCGTCATGCTTGCATCCAGCAACATGCACAATGCCGGCCACTCCGCGGCCGGGTCGGCATGGCAGAGGCTTCCGCCCAGCGTGCCGCGCGTACGGATAGCCTCGTGCGCGACATAAGGCATGACCTTGCCGATGGCCGGCCAACCGGCCTGCACCCGCGGGTCGTCCAAGAATCGCGCATGCGTAACCATGGGTCCGGCGAGCAGGCGGCCGCGCTCATCGACGGACAGTTCCGACAAGGCCGGGATCCCGCCCAGGTCGACCAGTACGCCGGGGGCCGCCAGGCGAAGATTCATCGCGGGCACCAAGCTCTGGCCGCCGGCAATGATCTTGGCTTCGCCCGAAAACTCTCGAAGAAGATCGAGCGCTTCCGTCACGCTGCGCGGGCGCCGATAGCTGAATGAACCGGGTTTCAAGCAAGGCCCCTTAGTTGACTTTCAATCCCAGGCGATCGACGAGGGGTTGGAACTGGTTGATTTCCTTGGCATATCGCGCCATGGCATCGGCCGGCGGCATCCCTTCGGGCTTGATTCCCATCTGCTTCAGGCGGCCGGCCACTTCCGGCGAATGCAGGGTGGCGTGCAATTCTTCCTGCAGGTACTTGACGATGTCGGACGGCGTGCCTTTGGGCGCCGCAACCGCCGAATACAGCGAAAAATCAAAATCCTTGATGCCCGATTCAGCCACCGAGGGAACGTCCGGCAGGATCGGGTTGCGCTCAGCGGAAGTCACCGCGAGAGCCTTGGCGCGTCCCGAGGCAACCAGCGGAGCCCCCGGGCCCACGTCGGCGCTCAGCAGCTGGATGTCGCCTGCCATCAGTGCCTGGGCGGCCAGTGCCGTGCCCTTGTACGGGACCTGCATCATCGTAATGCCCGCGACTGCGGCAAAGTACTCGGTGGGTACCTGGAACGAGGCACCGGCCGAACCGTAGTTCAGCTTCCCGGGATTGGCCTTGGCATATTGGATCAGTTCCTTGACCGTGTTGAACGGCTGGTCCTTGCCCGCCACCAGCACGATGGGATACGAACCCAGGATGGTGACGTGTTCGAAATCCTTGTTAGGATCGTAGGGCAAGGTGTTGTAGGTAATGGGGTTGAACACCATCGGTCCGCTGCCGCCCACCAGCAAGGTGTAGCCATCGGCCTGGGCACGCGCGACGTACTGCGCGGCGATGATGCCGCTCGCGCCGCCCTTGTTTTCCACTATCACGTTCGCGCCTATGCGCTTGGACAGTTCCGAGGCGACAAGACGGGCCACGAGATCCGTGCCGCCGCCCGGGGCGAACGCGACCACGAAACGAATGGGTTCCTTGGGATAGCCGCCGGGCCCATTGCCGGCCATGGATACTCCGCCCGCCAGCATCGCGACGAGAAAAGTGATGAGTTTGCGTTTGAACATTGGGATCCTCTTCAAGCTTGGGGAATAACAGGGGCCGGCGGCCTTACAGGCTCGTAGTCACGGCGTCGTAGCTCATAATCCACTCGTAGCGCTCGCGGATTTTCTCGGGTGCCCACTCCTTATCGACGTAACCGTCGGCGGTCGCGGGATCCAGCAGGGCGTGATTGTGGAAGCGGCCGAGGTTCTCGGCGGACTTGTTGACGATCCGGGTCGTGCGCTCCACGCGTGCCTGCTCATAACGCTGCAGGCCCGCTTCGACGTCGTCGAACTCGCTCAGCGCTCGTGCAAGAACCAGGCCATCCTCGATGGCCATGTTGGCGCCTTGCGCCAGGTAAGGCAGCGTCGCATGGCACGCGTCTCCCAGCAGGGACACGCGGCCCTGGCTCCATTTCTGCAGCGGCTCGCGCAGGAAAAGCGCCCATTTATAGGGCGTGTCTATCTGGCCCACGATGGTCTGGATATCTTCGTGCCAGCCCGCATAGTCGCGGCGCAGCTCCTCGTGGCTGCCCTCTTCCGTCCAGGACTCGCTGGCCCATCCCTCGCGCTCTACGTGGCCGACGAAGTTCAGCAAGGAGCCGGAACGGACCGGGTACAGGATGACGTGCCCTTCCGGACCGATCCAGTTGACACCGACCGGCCGACGCAGGTGCGCCGGCAAGCGCTTCATATCGATAATGCCGCGCCAGCAGCAGCCGCCGGTAAACTCCGGTTTGTCGGGTCCGAAGAGCCCCTTGCGGATGTTGGAGTGCAAGCCGTCCGCGCCGATGAGGACATCGCCCGCGACCGAACGCCCGTCTTCCAGCTGCAGCGTCACGCCGGAGCCATCTTGCTCGAACGACACGGCGCGGCTGTTGATCTCGCACGCGTCGGGCTTGAGCTTGAGTACGCTCTCGAGCAGGATCTTGTGCAGGTCGGCACGATGCATCATCAGGTAAGGCACGCCATAGCGCTCGATGGACTCGGCGCCAAGGTTGAAGAGCGGCCAGGTCTTGCCCGAATTCCAGACGCGCACTTCCTTGCCCTGGGCATCGACCCCCAGCCGGTCGGCCTCGGCCTTCAAGCCCAGCGCATAGAGCACGCGGACGCCGTTCGGACTCAGCTGAACGCCGGCGCCGATCTCGCGCAAGGCCTGCGCCTGCTCGAAAACCGTCACATCAAAGCCCTTTTGCAACAAGGCCAGGGCCGCCGTCAGTCCGCCGATTCCGCCGCCGGCGATAAGAACATGTTGTTTGCTTGACATGAAAAGTCGCTCGCTCGATTAAAGGTTAGATAAGCGCCAGGACGTCATCGGTCTTCATGACGTCGGCGTACTTGCTGTTCATGTCAAACAGGTTGACGGCATGGGAGGTTTGCGAGCGATCGAACACGGCGTCGTAAGGAACCATGATGGGATAGCCGAACGACGAGCCATCGATGACCGAGGCCCGGATGCATCCGCTGGTAGTGGTACCGGCCATGACCAGGCCGTCCACGCGCAGCGTCGTCAAGTAGCTCGCCAAGGGGGTGCCGAAGAACGCACTGGCATGGTGCTTGGGCAGCAGGATGTCGCCCTCCTGGGGTGCACATTCCTCGACGAATTCATAGCCGTCCAGCGGGATACCCATGATGGCCGGCACTTTCTCGGCGAAGCGCTGCCCGTCGTGCGCCTTCTTAGGCGCCACGTGGGGATAGATGACGGGCAGTCCCTTGGCTCGAAAAGCCTGGATCAAGCGCGCGATATGAGGAATGGCGCGCCAGCCGAACTCCCCGCAGCTGGTCGGGTACTGCTTGATGGATTCTTCGATCGGGGCGCGCACCCGGCCGACGGACCGGTACTGCACATCCACGACCAACAGTGCGGGCCGTTTCGGCGGGGCGCTTGAATTCCCGAAACCGGCGTGCGCGTACAACGCCAGTTCGTGCGGGGGGATGATCGAGGCCCAAGGAGGCGCCTCCGTAGCCAAGCGTGCATCAGTCATCTGCGGTCTCTTGTGTGTCGCGTTTCAATTTCAGAACGCAATTCTGACAGACAGAACTCATGGTGTCAACGAAAAGCTGCGCTGGCGATGCAGCGCAGCTGTTTTGCTCGGAATACGGTGGAGAAAGCCCGGGCGGCCCCTAGCCCAGGTACTTCCGGCGGATGGACCCCACGTGCGCTTCCATGGTCCGCACGGCTGCCTCGCGGTCGCCGCGCACGATGCAGGCAAGCAGGTCCTCCAGCTCGGCGACGTTGGCGCGCTCGGCCGCGTCGACCTTGGGCCGGAACCACAGCAGCATGGAGCGGTCGAGCAGCAACGCGGCAAACTCGGCCAGGGTGCGATTGCCGGCGGTCTCGTACAAAAGGTGGTGGAAGCGCCGGTCGATCTCCATGCCGCCGGCGTGATCCTTCTGCCGATAGCGTTCCCAGCCCATGGCGACCAGCGCTTGCAATTGGTCCACGATTTCGGGCCGCATGTTGTCCACCGCCAGGCCAGTCAGGAACGGCTCGACCAGTTGCCGCGCCGCAATCAGCTCCAGGAAGCCATCCAGGGTCTCGGCCTTGACCAGCATGCCCTTGCGCGGCAGGATCTCCACCAGCCCTTCGCGAGCCAGCCTATGGGTCGCCAGGTGGACCGGGCTGCGGCCCAGCCCCAGCCGTTCGCACAATTGGGCGACGTTGATGTACTCGCCCGGCCGCAGTTCATGCGACAGGATCAGCCTCTTGACCGCCACATAGGCCTGCTCCCCCAACGACAACGCGGAAAGGTCGTGATCGGCCCCGTCGCCGGCAGGAGTACGCGAGGTCTTCGAAGATCTAGGCATGCGGCGTGTTCAAGTGGTGTGAAGCGATGAAGCGTATGCGCCCGCGATTGTAGCCTCCCGGGCACCGCCCGCCTCCCTCGCTTAGTCCGGCTTGAGTCCGGCCTTGTCCACCGCCACCCGGTACTGGTCCGATTGTTGCTGCAGGAAGCGCGCGAAATCTGCCGGCGCGGACGGCTTGGCCTCCATGCCTTGCTGCCGCAGGGTCTTCTGCACCTCCGCATCCTGCAGCGCCTGCGCGAACAGCCGATGCAGGCGCTCCACGCGGTCGTCCTCGACGCCCGCGCGGGTGAGCAGGCCCATCCAGGTCTCGGAGGTAAAGCCCGCCAGTCCTGCCTCGGCGAAGGTCGGTACGCCCGGCAATGCCGCCGACCGCTGCGATCCCGATACCGCCAAGGCCTTGACCTTGCCTGCGGCAATATGCGGCGCCACTACGCCAACATCGCCTAGCGTTGCGTCAACCTCGCCCGACAGCACCGCCATCGTGGCCGGCGCCGATCCCTTGTACGGCACGTGCAGCATATCCACGCCGGCACGTTGCTTGAACAGTTCGAAGCCGAGGTGCCCCGAGGAACCATTGCCGAACGACGAAAAGCTGGCCTTGCCCTGCTGTGCCTTCGCCCAATCGATGAACCCCTTCAGATCGCTGGCAGGCACCTTGGACGACACCACCAGCACATGCGGATTGGACGCCAATTGCGTCACCGGCTGGAAGTCCTTGCGCGTGTCATACGGCAAGCTCTTGATCAGGTAGGGATTGATGACGAAGCTCGCCGCCATCATGAACAGGGTATGGCCGTCGGCGGGCTTGCCCAGCAGCGCCTGCGCGCCGATCACGGTACTGCCGCCCGGCCGGTTTTCGACGATCACGCCGACCCCGGCCTCCTTGCCCACTGCCTGGGCCAATGACCTGGCCAGCGCATCGGACGAGCCGCCGGCCGCATACGGCACGACCAGCGTCAACGGTTGCGAAGGAAACTTCTGCGCCGCGGCCGCCGCGGACAGAAGGCACAAACTCAAACCCAGCACGAACTGCTTCATGGAAACTCCCTGGAACGAGGCACGACAAGAGGACTCGGCACGCGGCGCGGCCGACGGAATACAAATGGCTGCGAGCGTCAACCGCCCGCTCCCAGGCGGGCCTGGCCCTGGATCTCGACCAGGATCTCGGGCTTGGCCAGGCCTTTGACTTCCACCAGCGCGCAAGCCGGGAAATCGCCCGTGAAGAACTCCCTGCGTGCACGCCAGACGCCCTGGTTGCCTGACATCCGCGTCACGAAGACCGTCAGCGTGACGACATCGTCGATCTTCCCGCCCGCCGCTTCCACCAAGTGCTTGATCTTGGTGAAGATGACGCGCGCTTGCTCGTATTCGTCGCTGCCTTCGATCGTGGTGCCATCCTTCGCCCGCGAGGTCAGGCCCGACAAGTAAAGGGTGTCGCCCACCTGCAGGCAGTTGGACCACAGCCCGGGCTCCGCCTCGGCGACGTGGGGGGAAATAATGCGCTGCTTGCGCGTCATTGCTGCTCCTTGCCATGTGAAATTTCAGTGAAATTTCACTATCATATCGATGATCACGGCATTTGACCAGCGCGGGCCCACCCGGCGGGGTACGGCAAAAAAGTGATCGTTATTTGAAAACTGCGCGAGGTCCCGGACGTGTTTTGCGGCATCATCGCGGGCCATGCCGTTGCCTTCATGCCCCTGCGACTCCATGAGCAAGCTCATCATCCGCGACGCCCAATGGACAAATAGCGCGGCAGCCGCCGCGCGCGCCCTGCTGGCCTCCCTCTCCATAGTGGCGTTTTCCGGCTGTGCGACAGTCACCCCGCCTCCTGGCGCCGCACCGGCGACGGTGTCCATGGACGCGGGCCAGGCCGAGAAAAGCTACCTGGACCGCGCGACCGGCCAGGCCCTGACACGCGATCGGGTCACTGTCAGCGTCGCGGCCTTGCGCGACGAGGAAAGCGCCGCCAGCTTCGGCTTGCCCATGGCCGAACGCGGCGTGCAGCCCGTCTGGGTCAAGATCGAAAACCGCAGCTCGCTGCCGTACTGGTTCATGCCGGCGTTCATGGACCGCGACTTCTACTCGGCCCGCGAAGCCGCCTACCTCTTTCACTCCGGCGCCGGCGGCGCATCGGCCCAGCAGATCGAACGCAAGTTGACCGAGCGCCAGATCAAGGTGCACGTCGCGCCCGGCCAGACCTCGAGCGGCTTCGTCTACACCAACCTCACGCGGGGCATCAAGCTGATCAACGTCGAGCTGCTGGGCGCGCGGCACGTGCTGCGCTTCGACTTCGCCCGGGAACTGCCCGGCGGCCATTTCGACTACCAGACCGTCGATCCGGAGCGGCTCTACCAGCCGGAGCGCCGCAAGCGGGTCGACCTGAGTTCGCTGGGTGCCGAACTGGAGAAGCTTCCCTGCTGCACCACCAATGCCGCGGGCACCCAGCAAGGCGATCCCCTCAACCTGGTCATGGTCGGGTCCGAGCATGACGTACTGGTGGCGCTGGTCCGCGCAGGATGGGATTTCACCGAAACCATCAATGCGTCCAGCGTCGGCCGCATGATCAGCGTGTTTGCCTTCGGCGGGAACTACCGCACCTCGCCCGTCAGCGCGCTGCATTTCGACGGCCGCCAACAGGACTTCTCCATGCAGCGTGCGCGCGCCAGTATCTCGCAGCGCAACCACCTGCGTCTTTGGCTGACGCCGCTGCAGGTAGGCGATGCGCCCGTCTGGATCGGCCAGATCAGCCGCGACATCGGCGTGAAGGTCACCACCCATTCCCCCACGTTGACGACGCACGTGATCGACCCCGACGTGGACGAAGCACGCGACTACCTGTTGCAGGACATGCTGATGACCAGCAACGTGGCGCGCTGGGGCTACGCGGCTGGCGTGGGCCAGGCCAGCCAGGACCAGCCCCGCACCAACCTGGCTGCGGACCCATACTTCACCGACGGCCGGCGGCTGGTGCTCTTCGTGGCGCAAAGCCCGCGCGCCATGCAGGACGCCGAGTTCGTCCAATGGCATCCGGACGACTGCGATCCGGCCAAGCCGCGCGAAGCCCGGCGCCATTGCGTCAGGTGAACGATCTGCTGGCTGCCTGTAGACCTCGCTTATCCGCCGAACAAGTGGGGTTCACACCGCCGCCCCACAAGCAACACGAATCTCATCCAACAGCGCCCGCACGCTGTCCGGCAACTGCGCGCCGCTCCGCGTCGTAATCCCTATCCTCCGCTGCAGCCCGTCGAGCGATACCGGCAGCATGCACAACTGCCCAGCTTCGACCTCGTACTGCAGCTGATGGGTCGACAAAACCGTCAGCATGCCGCCCGTCACCAGCATCCCCCTGACCAGCGCCAGGTCGCCCGTCTCCACGGCGGGAACGGGTGGCGGTTCGCCATGGGCGGCGAAGAAGGCCTCCAGCGACTCGCGCAGCGGCGTGCCGGGGCGGGACAGCACCCAGGACTGGCCGCGCAGGTCGGCCAGTTGTACCCGTCGGCGCTGCGCGAGGGGATGTGTGGTCGCGGCCATGACGCACAGTTCGTCGGTAAACAGCAGTTCGTGATGCAGGGCCTGGTCGCCATCGGGACGCAACGCCCCGATGATGAAGTCCAGCTTGCCGCTCAGCAGATCTGCGCATAGCTGCTCGTAGGGGCTCTCGCGCGCATGCACGCGCAATTCAGGATGCGCAGCGCGGAGCGTGGCGATGGCCTGCGGCAGGATGCGGGTACGGGCGAGCGGCAGCGCGCCGACGGCGATCACGCCGGCCATGCTGCCCCGCAGCGCCGCGATGTCCTGGTTCAGATAGCGCAGCTCCGCCAGCGCCCGATCGAACCTGAGCAGCCACCGGCCGCCCTGGGTGCTGGGCACCATACCGCTGGGGGTGCGCAGGAAAAGCCGTTCGTGCAGTGCGGCCTCCAGCCGGGCAATCGAGGCGCTGACGGCGGGTTGCGACACGCCAAGGCGCCAGGCGACGGTCGGCATATGGCCGGTCTCGGCCAGCAGCGATGCCACCGTCAACCGGCGTTCGTCGAACAATCCTTCGACGGCTGCCGTGGTGGGCTCGATAGTCCGGCCGGCGCGAGCCGCTTCGTCCAACACCTGTTCGAGCTCATGTTCGATCCGGCAGAAGCGGGCATAGGCCAGCCGGCCGGCGGGCGTCGGCAGCATGCCGCGCCCGTGGCGCTCGAACAGGGGCACGCGCAGGCGCTGCTCCAGCTGACCAATGGCCCGGCTGACCGCCGACGCGGTGCGCAATAGCGTTTCGGCGGCCGGGCGGATGCCTCCATCCCGGGCAACCGCCGCCGACACGCGCAGTTCGCGCAAGGGAATCAAGTCCAGCCGGGAGAGCGTGTCGAGAGCGTCGGGTCGCATGGTAACCAATAAACAGAATCGAACGGGCGGTTTGCACAACTCAACCCGCCCACGTGCCCGGTTGGCACAATTCCCCAGAGCATCCAGGATAACGATGCCTGAACAGATAAGAGTACGACAACAGAGGAGACACAGAATGGATGACCGCCTACGGGGGGCCGCGCGCCGCCGATTCCTCAAGCTGGCTGCCGCCGCACCGGCCCTGGGCGCCTGGCCGGGATTGTCGCGGGCGGGCGCTTATCCGCAGCGGCCGCTGACCTTCGTCGTGCCGTTCGGTCCCGGCGGCAACGTGGATAGCGTTGGCCGCCTGCTGGCTGCGGCCATGGGTCCTCTACTGGGGCAAACCATCATCGTGGAGAACCGCGCCGGCGCGGGCGGCAGCGTCGGCGCCGCGCTGGTGGCACAGGCCGCGCCCGATGGCTACACCTTGATGGTCGGCTCGAACGGCCCGCTGACCGTGAACCCCTTCGTGCAGGCTAGGCTGCCCTACGACCCATTGAAGGACTTCGCCCCCATCACGCTCGCAGGCTCGGTCGCGCATGTGCTGATCGCCAACAAGAGCCTGGCCGCCAAGACGCTGCGGGATGTAACCGAGCTGTCGGCCCGGCAGTTCGTCGGCTGTGCATCGTCCGGGGTGGGCAGCGCTACCCACCTCACGCTGGCGCGCTTCAACGCGCAGACCGGAGCCCGGATCGAGCACGTGCCCTTCCGCGGCGGCAATACGCTGGTACCGGCGCTGCTGGGCGGCGACGTCCAACTGGCATCGATGGAATTCTCCACCGCGCTGCCGCTGCATCAGGCCGGAAAGGCCCGCATCGTCGCGGTCGCCGCGGCCCGGCGCAGCCCCTTGGCGGCGGACGTCCCCACTTTCATCGAGAGCGGCGTGGCGGAATTCACGGCGCAAAGCTACGTCGGCCTGCTTGCGCCAGCACGCACCCCGGCAGACGTGCAGGCCAAGCTGGAGCAGGCGGCCAATTCGGCGCTGGGTTCCGGAGAGCTGGCGGACCGGTTGCGCGGCCTGGGCCTGGACGTGGCCGATACCGCACAGCGGCAGCGTAGCGGCTTTGCGGCCTTCCTGCACGCCGAGTATGAACGATCGGGCGAGGCCGCCCGACTGGCGGGCATCAAGCCCGAATGATTTTGCAAGAGAGGATCACATGAGCATTACCCTGGGCATTATCGGATTCGGCGAGGTCGGCGGCATCTTTGGCCGCGGCCTGCGCGACAAGGAAGGCGTGGACAAAGTCTGCGCCTGGGACCTCAAATTCGGCGGCGACGCCGGCCCCACGGCACGCCAGGCCGCTACCGCGGAAGGCATCGAGCCGGTCGGCAGCATGGCGGCGCTCTGCCAACAGGCAACGCTGCTGATTTCTGCCGTTACGGCGTCCAACACGCTGGCCGTGGCCGAGGAGGCCGCCCGCCACGTGCGTCCCGGCACGCTGTTCCTGGACCTGAACTCGGCTTCACCCGGCACCAAGCGCAATGCCGCCGCCGCGCTGGAAGCCGCCGGCGCCCACTACGTCGAAGCCGGTGTCATGACCTCCGTCCCGCCCTACGGCATCCGGGTCCCCATGCTGCTGGGCGGCGCGCGGGCGCAAGACCTGGCCGCCACGCTGGCCGGCTGGGGCATGGACGCCAAGCCGGTGTCCGATGAACTGGGCGTGGCATCCGCGATCAAGATGAGCCGCAGCATCATGATCAAGGGCCTGGAAGCGCTGGTGATCGAAAGCTACGCCACCGCGCGCCACTATGGCGTCGAAGACCACGTGCTGCCCACGCTGCGGGAAACCTTTCCGCAGATCGACTGGGCCAAGCAAGGCGCCTATTTCTTCAGCCGCGTGGTCAAACACGGCAAGCGGCGTGCCGAGGAAATGCGCGAAGCGGCGCAGACGGTGCGCGAGGCCGGTTTCGACCCGTTCATGGCTAGCGCGACCGCCGACAAGCAGGCCTGGGTGGCCGGCCTGGCGCAGGAAGGCTTGTTCGACGGATTGGACGCCCAGTCGCCTTGGCAGGCCTATGCGGACCGTTTGCTTTCGCGTCGTTGACCGTTGCGCGCCACAGGACACGACCGCCTTATTGTTTCAGCTCGGACACGGCCTGCGGCGTGTTCCTGAAACTGATCGCCATCCGGTTGTAGGCATTCATCAGGCTGATGGCGATCGTCAGGTCGACCAGTTCGCTCTCGTCGAATACGGCCCGTGCCGCCTCGTAGTCCTCGGGTGGCACGCCAGTCTCGGCCACGCGCGTGACGGACTCCGCCCACGCCAAGGCGGCGCGCTCGCGCTCGTCGAACAGATCGCCGGCTTCTTCCCACGCCTGCAGCAGCGTGAGCTTTTCGATGGACTGCCCTTTCTTCAACAATGCCCGCGTGTGCATGTCGAGGCAGTAGGCGCAGTTGTTGATCTGCGAGATGCGCAGGTAGACCAGGTCGACGAGGGTATGGGAAAGACCGCTCTTCATGACGTAGCTATAGACGCTTCCCAGCGCGGCCACGCCGCCCGGGGCGATCTTGCTGTAATCGAGACGTTGGCTCATGGTGTTTACTCCTGGATGAGAGGACTTGCCGGACGAGGCGCCCGCGGCTGTTGCGCGGCCCCTGCCGGCGTTCTAGGAACCAGGGCCGCGAGGCCCAGGGAGATGGGTGGAATGAGCCATTTACCCCGTCCAGTGTAAACGGCCGTTCCGGATCAGGGCATCAAGCCACGCTGGCGCAACACGGCCTTGGTGATCGCCTGCCGCGCCGGCCCGTCGCTAAGCTGCGCCATGCGCATGTTCAGCGCATAGAAGTAGACTCTCCCACCCCGCTCCAGATAGCCGACCAGCCAGCCGATCTGCTTGTCCTTGGCCGGTTCCAGCCCGGTCCAGCCGGATTTGCCGCTCAGCCGATAGACATCGGTCGCTTCGAGCAGGAGGGCATCCTTCACGATGCGGGTAGAACGGCGAGAGACACCCAGCTTCTCGGTATAGAAGCGCTGCAGGAAGCGCACCTGCTGCAGCGCGGAGATGCGCAGATCGCCCGTCAGCCAGAAGTCATCGATGCGGCCGCCGATGTTCCGGTTGCCGTAATCGAACCGGTCCACGTAGGCCTGCATGCGGGCAGCACCGATGCGGCGGGCCAGCTCCTGGTAGTACCACACCACCGAATTCGGCAAGGCCGTGGCCAAGGTATGGTCCTGCGTCCAGGCCCGCGGCCACCAGTCCTGCCTGGGGGCACGGCGGCTGTCCCACCGCAATGCGAAGTCCGGTCCGCTCGCAACGCCGGTTTCCAGCGCGATCAACGAATTGGGAATCTTGTAGGTCGAGGCCGGCAGGAATCCTACCTGCGCACGGGGCGCGTCATGGCAAACCAGTGCGCCCGTCTGCCCGTCGAGCAGCACAAAGGTTCCCTGGGCCCCGGCCTGGCTAAACACGCGGGACAGGTTCGGATCTTCCTCGCACGGGAGGGCCGCCCAGGCAGGTGCGGTCGCGAGCAGCGTCATGCCGCAAGCCGCGGCGAGTTTTCGAAATAGGTTCAGTCGGAACATGATGTCTCTTGCAAAGTCTGGAGTGAATGACTGGTGTGCACGCTATCCCGGGTAACGGCAGCGCAAGATTACGCGTGCGCCAGACACGGGTAAAACAGGCCTGCGTAACCGGTGTAACCTCCATTCCCCGCACGCTTGCCTTTCCCACTTTTTTCTCGTTGCATCATGCCCAGGCAGAAAGTCCGCATAGAACTTCGCCCCCCTCAAGTAAACGGGCATCCGGCCCGCTACCAGTCGCTATGGCTGCTGGTACGCCTCTACTACGCGGAGCGCACGCGCACTGGTCCCGTGCCCGTCTCCGCCCTGCTCGCCCGCTTCCCGGGTAGCGCCAAGCTGCGCATGATCGTCTCGCGCGCCTATGCCGACTACCGCGCCTGGGGCATCGAGGTCGGATGGGGCCGGAACACGGACCGCGATCCCGCCTTGCTGGAACTGTCGGGGCGCAGCCGCGGCCCGTTCTGGCTGGCGCGAGGCCAGGCGCAACGACTGGACTTGAGGCTGGACGGTAAACCGGTGCGGTTACCCCAGGTCGCGGACTTCCTGGGACCCGAGTCCGCGCAGGATGACCGCGAGGATCCCGTTGCCTACGTCATGCAGGACGTCAGCTACTGGAACGAACTCACGCATGCCCTGCGCATGGCCAAGGACGGCGCCGCGAGCGCCGCCGAGCGCAGTGTGGCGCAGCGCTTTCGGGCGGCGCACCGCGCTGCCCAGGACGACTTCCAGGCCGCCTTGTCCGTCCTGAAAGAAAGCCTCGCCTGGCGCCGCCACGGGCAGGTCGAGCGCAGCGAAGACGCGCTGTCGCGCCTGCAACCCTACCTGCTGCCACGCGACGCTGGCCCGGGCCTGCCCACCTTTGCCGCCATGGCGGCCATTGCACATGCCTGGAACCTCTATGCCCAAGGCGGTGTACCCGCCGCCCAGGCTGAACTGGCGCGCATTGGGACCGACCTGGAACTGCAACCCGTCATTCGCTATAACCCGCGCGTGCGCTTCGAATTCCTGAACCTGCGTGCGCTGCTGTCCAAATCGATAGCCATGGCGCTGCAAACCGTTCCGCTTGCCGAACGCGCCGAAGCGGCGACCCAGGCCATCGAGGATCTCTCCGGCGCGCTGCGAGCCGCCTATGAAGCCGATTCCATCGAATCGGCCCAGGACGTCGCCGCCAATATCGGCTGGTCGCTGTGGCTGTTCTGGACCCACGGCTTGCTGGATACGGCGCAAGGGCCCGCTGAAGTGGTGCAACTGCAGGCCATCCGGTGGATAGGCCTGTCCGAATGGATATGCGACCGCTTCGGCGTCGGCGGCGGCTCGGCCTGGAACACCGTATTCCTGCTTCGCATCGCACGCGGCACATGCGCAGCGCAAGGGCGGCTGGACCTGCGCAGTTTCCAGGCCCAAACGCCGCTTTCCATGCGGCGCGTGGTGCAGGCCACACAGCCCTACCATGCGCCGTTCTCCGCGGCCAAGGGCTATACCAGCTGGTCGAACGTCGCGCGCTACACACTCGAGGAACACGACGCCGGGCATGCCCAATACGGCGCCTTGCAGCTGGCCAACGTGCTGCTGGAGACGGCATGGTTCAGCGCCTACGAGAACGGCCTTTGTGCCCAGGCCTATGACGCGGTCGAGCGGTTGGGCAAGCTGATGAAATCGCTGCGGAAGGATGAACGGCGGTTTTTCCGCGAGAGCCTGGCGTATTTACCGTGGGAGCTGGTGGCCGAAGCCGCGGAGCTTATGCCTGCGGCCGGAACACCGCCCGCAGGCAGTTATCGTCCTTTTTCTTGAACATGGCGTAGCCCCGTGCTCCGTCGTCCAGCGGCATAGGATGAGTCAGCAGGAACGACGGGTCCAGTTTTCCGCTCTGGATCAACTCGAACAGCTGAGGCACGTAGCGGTGGCCATGCTGCTGGCCCGAACGAACGGTCAGTGCCTTATTCACGATGGCACCCATGGGGAACTTGTCCATCCATCCTCCGTACACCCCCATGACAGACACCACGCCGCCCTTGCGGCACGCGCGGATGGCCTGCCGCAGGACGATGCCCCTGTCCGTCTCCAGAAAGGTGTGCTGCTTGGCGTAGTCGTACCAGTATTGCGGACCGTTCCCATCGGCCTCCATGCCGACACAGTCGATACACCGGTCCGGTCCCCGCCCGCCGGTCATCTCCTTGAGCGCCTCGTGTACGTCCACCTCTTCGTAGTTGACGGCCTCCGCTCCGCCCTTGGTCTCGGCCAGCTGCAGCCGCTCGGGAATGCGGTCGATGGCGATCACTCTATGCGCGCCCAACAGGTAGGCCGAGCAGATGGCCATGAGGCCCACGCCGCCGCATCCCCATACCGCTACCACGTCGCCCTCCCGGATGTCCGCCAGATCGGCGCCCATATAGCCTGTGGGCACGGCATCCGAGACGAACACCGCCTGTTCGTCGCGCACGCCTTCCGGGATCTTGAACGCGTTCACCTCGCCGAAAGGCACGCGGATGTACTCGGCGTGGCTGCCGGCGTAGCCGCCGAAGGCATGGCTGTAGCCGATGATGCCGGCGCAGGCATGGCCGTACGCCAGCTCCGTGAGCCGTGGCTTGGGATTGGTGTTGTCGCAGCAGGAAAACGCCTTGCGCAGGCAGTGCTCGCACGAACCGCACGCCAGGATGGACACGACGATCACCCTGTCGCCCTTCTTCAACGACGTCACGCCGTGGCCGGTCTCCACGATCTCGCCCAGGAATTCGTGCCCCAACACATCGCCCGGCTTCAATGCAGGCACGAAACCGCCGATCAGGTGCAGGTCGGAACCACACACCGAGGACATCGCCACGCGGACCAGAATGTCCTTGGGATTCAGGATGGCCGGGTCCGGTACCCGTTCAACGCCTAGCTGGTTGGGAGCCAGCCAACAGAGTGCGCGCATTCGCCTTCTCCTTACGCCTGAGGCTGCAATGGCGAGACGGCGGCTTCGCCGGTCTCCATGATCTGCTTGAGCCGTCTCAAGTCCTGGGTCATTTGCTGGGAAGGCGTCTCAGGCAAGAACACCCGGCTGGCTACCCGGCCCAAGTGGCCGGCTGGAGGCTGGTAGGCAACCACTGCGCGTACCTCCGTACCGCGATTGCCCGGCGCATCGTGAAACTCCACCCAGCCCGCATTGGGAACATCGGCCTCCTCGTCGGTTTCCCACGCGATACGCTCGTTGGGAAGGTCCTCGGTAATGGTCGAGGTCCACTGCACCGACTTGCCCAGCGGCGCCTTCACCGTCCAGCGCGACTGACGCTCATCCATCACCTCGATGCGCATGACGTGCCGCATGAAGCGGGGCAGATTCGAAAAATCGCGCCAGAACCCGTAGAGCTCCTCGCGGGGGCGCGCAATGGTCACCGCGTACTCGGACACAGTCGCGGCGGGCCAGCGGCGCGACCGCGCCACGGCGTCTTCGTACGGAGACGGTTGCAGCGCGCGCTTGGCCCAGCTGTAGCCCGTCACTGCGCGGCACAGCAGGCCGCCCGCGGCCACTATGCCGAGCTTGGCGCCTGCCCCGTCCCGGCCTGCCGCCCAGCACAACAGCACCAAGCCGCCCAGGCCCGAGGCAATACGTTCGCCCGTGCCCACGTTCGGACCCTTGTCCCGGGCCGAGGGTGCCCGCACGTCGGCCGGCCAGCCGGTCCGCGGCGACGCCTCGCCGGCCGGATCATGATGGTTCAGTACGCCGTCTGCATTCATTGCCGTTTTTCCTGCATGGGGGTTATCTGTCCGCGCCGCGGCCTGGAGCGGCCGGGCGCCGTTGCTCCGCTCACCGCAGCCGCTTCACTACTCTTGCCACCCGTGCGATACCGCCCGTGCCGCTTGCCGCCCGCCCGACCAAGGCGGTGCCCGCGGCCGTGAACAGCCCCCGTCGCAACGCCGTGCGGCTGCGCATCCCGGCCACCATGAGCAACACCCCCAAGCCGAACACAATCAAGTGCTCGCCCGGGAAATCCGGGCGGCTGTCATCGAACGCCTTCAGGCGCGCGAGGGGGGATCGAACGGGGCGATCATTCGTCGACGAGCTGGGTACGAGACCGGTTTCCAAGGCAGTTCTCCAGGACCTAACCGGCCTGAGCCCAGCAAGCGACATGCCCGTGGCGGCGCCCAGCAGGCTTTAACTTTTTGTAACGGACTTCTTATAATCGACGTCTTTCGCCCAAAAACGCCCCAAATATGTCCGTATCCCCCACCGTCAACGCCACAGCGCGGTGGCTCGACGTAGTCGAGACCTTCGTCACGGCCGCCGCCGGCCTGGCTTCCGCTTACGCGGGCTATACGGCATATCGACTGTCCAGGCACAACCAGACCGAACAGCCATGCCTGTCTATCCAGGGTCGCCGGTCCGCTGCCCAGGGCGCTCCGCGCCAGTTCCCGCGGATAACCTGGACATTGGACATGACAGTCGTCAACCAAGGGCCCCGACCGTTCCAGATCACCAACGCCGCCCTGCATTTGGTGGACTTCAACGGCGACACCGTCCCCATTCCGCTGCACGAGCTGGCCGGAACCTGGCTGATGTACGGCGACATGGTGAGCGACCACTGCGACATCATCGATACTGAAGGTTCGATCTGGAGCCGTCTTATCGAGAGCATGGCCGATGAGAACCGTCCCCGGTTCGTCATACAAACGTCCACGGGCAAGCGGTTCGAGCAAGTGATTTCGATGGACAGCTGGGTGTACATAAGGTCCAGGGCCGGCATTTGAGCCCCTGCCAGCTCAAGCACAGCAGCGGCATCACGCCCTATGCCGGCGTGATCTACCGCCTGAACGTGCAAACGTCCCTACGCCTGCCCACGCTGGTCGATATAGACTGATTGCTAGGGGCGGCGTATTGGTCAGCGGTTAGCAGGCGCGCTCATCTTGCGCACCACGGCATACAGGCGTCCGGTCTCCTGTACCAGAAACTGATCGAATTCCGAAGCGTCCTGATATGCCAGCGTTGCCTCCATCTTTTTCAGGCTGTGCTGGAAGTCCGCATCGTTTACCGCGGCACGCACGCTGGCGCGCAACGCCGCCATCACCTTTGGCGGCGTGCCCGCCGGCGCGAAAAGACCGGACCACACATAGTAGGTACTGTCGTAGCCAAGCTCCTTCAAGGTCGGGACATCGGGCATGCTCGACAGCCGCTCATCGCCGAGTATGGCCAGCGCCCTCACCTTGCCGCTCTTGGCGAAGGTAGCCGCGGTGGCAGGACCGCCCGTCGATAGATCGACCTGACCGCTGGCCACGGCCATCAATGCCTGGGAGCCGCCCTGGTAGGGAACGTGCAGCAGCTGTATGCCCGCGGCCTGAGCAAAACCATCTACACCGACATGCGCATTGGCGAAATAACCTGTGGACGAATAGCTGACCGTTCCTGGCTTGGCCCTCGCCCGGGCGACGATCTTCTCGACCGTACTCCCCTCCGGACGCATGGCCCCCATCAGTACGGTCGGCTCGTAAGTAATGCGCGCCACGGGCTGGAATTGCGCCAATTCGTAGGCCGGCACCTTGCCCTGCATGCGATCGGCTTCCGGCAAAATGACGTGACTGGTCAGGCTGATCAACAAGGTATAGCCGTCGGCGGGCGCGCGGGCCACCGCCGAGGCACCGATCGCCCCCCCTGCGCCCGGCCGGTTCGTCACGACCACAGGCTGGCGCAGGGTCTTTTCCATTTGCGCCGCCAACACTCGCCCCACCAGGTCTGCCAAGCCACCCGGCGCAAACGGTACGATCAGCGTGATGGATTTAGAAGGGAACTCCTGCGCCGCTGCATGCATGGCGGCAAGGCTGGCCGTTGCCGCCAGCAGCCATTTTCCGAATGTCATCCTTGTCTCCTGGTCCGCTTATGGTTTTGATATGCGACCCCGTACGCTCAAGGCGCCGGAACGACGGGATTGGACAGGACTCCGATTCCCTCGATCTCGCCTTTGACCACATCACCGACCTCGAGGTAGCGCGCCGCACGGACGATGTCATTACGCGTATAAGGTTTGCCTCCCAGCTCCTCGTCCCCGGCCCATGCCGTTCCGCCCGGCGTGCCGGTCGTGATTACATCGCCCGGCTGCAGCATCAGGAACTGCGAGAAGAAGCTGACCAACCGATAGACACCTGCAATCATCAGCGCGGTGCTGTTGTTCTGCCTCAGTTCGCCGTTAACGGTGGTACGCAGCGTTAGCCGCTGAGGGTCGGGAATATCGTCCGCCGTGACGACCACGGGCCCCACGGGGCACGAGGTTGCGAAATTCTTGCTGCCCCCCAACTCGATGACCGCAACGCCTCCCTGGAACGTGATCTGACGATCTCGCAATGTCACATCGTTCAGAATGGTATAGCCGTAAATGTGCGCGGCTGCGTCTTCTTCCCGAATCCATCGTCCCGGTTTGCCGATCACCACAGCGAGTTCGATTTCGTAGTCCAGCTTGCGGGTAAGCCTGGGGTCCAGCTCGATACCGGCGTCCGGCCCGATCACCGCACGCGGGGTCTTGAAGAAAAACGCCGGATCCTTGCCCGTCGACGCCAGATCGGCAATTTCGTCCAGGTGGTCGGCATAGTTGCCGCCTGTGGCCAAAATGATGCCAGGCGTCAATGGCGCCAACAGCCGGGCCGAAGGTACCACCACCCGCGAACTGCCGGCCGCGAGCGCGCGTCGTGCCAACGCCTGTCCCGACGCGGCGGAGGCAATGAATGCATTGACGTCGCTCAGCACCGTCCGTTCGGCCTCGCTGAGCCCGCCGCTAGCCGCGCACGTTGCGGCGATGTCCACCACACTGCCTTCGTTGTCCAACACCCCGAGGCGCGCACCCTGTGCACTGTCGAATCGGACAAGTTTCATCCCCGCTCCCTTGCTTTCATTTAGATCGAGTCTAGGGATCGTCCTTGCATGACGCCAAATTGGTCAGAATGGTACATTCTTCGCAAGGATTGGTTCGAACCAATCCGTACAAGAACCGAGGAAGACACGCATGCGCAAGAACGCTCCTGTCGAGCCCGTGCAAGCCGTAACGCGCTACATCGCCCAAAGCAAACTGCGCCCTGGAGAACGCCTGCCGGCAGAGCGCCATCTTGCGCCTCTGCTCGGCCTGAGCCGGGGCCATCTACGCCACGCACTGGCCGAGCTGGAAGCCAACGGCCAGGTGCAGCGCCATGTCGGCCGTGGTACCTATCTCAGCAGGCCCACGCGTCGGCCCGCGTCCCTGGAACCCTTGAAGATTGCATCGGTGACCAATCCGGTCGAGCTCATGACCGCGCGCCTGATCATCGAGCCGCAGACAGCCGCCCTGGCGGCCACCTATGGCTCGGCCCAGGATTTCTCGCGCATTATGGCGGCACTGCAACAGATGGAAGGCGAAAAAATCCTCTCTCGAACCCAGGCACAGGCCGAATCCTTCCATCGCGCTATCGCTGCGGCCTCGCACAATCGCCTGTTGCAGGCGCTGACCGACATCCTGTTCGAAGTGCGCACCGCCATACATGCCAGGCCTGCCGGCCCCTTCAACATGGCCGAGGACATCCAGCGCATGTATATGGAGCACGCAGCCATCGCGCAAGCCATCGTTAAACGCTCAGCTTCGGAGGCGGAGCGCCGCATGCGCTTGCATCTGGAATCGGTGCAACGGCAAACGGAGTCGTTCATAGTACCCAGCCGAACTCCGCCGCGTCATGACGACTGAAAAACCGCCGGCCGCCGCATCCAGCTCCCGCACCAAACCGCGACATGCACGATCCAGCGTCAAGTCCGCGGATCGCGTCCTCGACATACTTGAACTCCTGGCCAGCACGGGGCGCGCCATGACGCATGCCGAGATCTCGCGCCGGACAGGCATCCCGAAAAGCAGCCTGACCGCGCTGTTGCACAACCTCGTGGGCCGCGGCTACATCGAACAACTGCAGGACTCCCAGCAGTTCCAGCTCGGCGAAGGCGCCTATGCACTCGCACGGCGCGGCGCCCACAATCGCGACCTGCTGCGCGCCGGCGAACCGTGGCTGCAACGGCTCATGCATGAAACAGGAGAATCGGCCGGGCTCAGCGTGCTGCGCAACGACATGGCCGAGCGCATCGCGTCCGCTCAATCGCCCGACGCCGTGCTGTATTCCGTGCACGTCGGTGTCATGCAGCCGCTGTATGCCAGTTCGGCAGGCAAGGTATTGCTTGCGTGGTTGCCCCCGGCCGAGCGCGAGGCCTATCTGCAGCGCGTCAAGCTGCAACCGCGCACCAAGCAGACGATACGCTCCGTGGCGGTCCTGCGGCGGCAGTTGCATCAAATCCGGGAGGACGGCGTGGGCTGGTCCTTCAGCGAATTCACCTTCGGCATCGTCGGACTCGCCGTGCCCGTCCTGGACGTCCACGGGCGCGTGCTCGCGGCCCTGGGACTGGCCATGCCGGCCAGCCACCTGGACGACGCGCGCAAGCCGAAACTGCTAAAGGTATTGCGCAAGGCCGCCCTTGAGATCGCCGCGGCCACGGAGCAGGCCAAGTATCCCGGGTGAAAAGTGTTCACATGTGAGAACACGGTCTAGCGGTATCCACTCTTGAGCGCAACACTGCACGGCATGACACGAGACACCCACCCAGGTTGTCCAGGAGAGACGCATGCCGCAACCCACCCACATCCAGGAATCACTGAGTATGCCCGTCGCGGGCCGTTATGACGTCATCGTCGTCGGGGGCGGCGCTTCGGGCACCGTCGCCGCCATCGCCGCAGCGCGCACGGGGGCACGCACGCTGCTGATCGAACGCGGCGGCTGCCTGGGCGGCGCCGCTACCGCCAACCTCGTGGCCCAATGGGTCGCATTCTTCCATGGCGAAACGCGCGTGGTCGGCGGAATTCCCTACGAACTGGCCGAACGCGTGCAGGCCGCGGGCGGATCGGACGGATTCCACCGCTACGTGATGGGCGAAGCAGCCGGCACTCCGTTTCCGCTGCGGGTATTGCCCTTCAATCCCGAAACGGTGAAATGGGTGCTCGACGGCGCGGTGAATGAAGCCGGCGTGGACGTGCTTCTGCACACGACCTTCGCCCGGGCATTACTGCAGGAGGGGGCCATCACAGGCGTAACGGTCGAGACGGTACAGGGCCGCCTGGCCTGGCTCGCGCCCGTGGTGGTGGACGCGTCCGGCGATGCGCTGGTGTGTGCGAGCGCGGGCGTACCGTCCAAGAACGATGTCGGCGACCGCCAGCCCTGCACACTGTCCTTCCGGCTATCGAACGTGGACGTGCCGCGTTTCAAGGCGGTGCCGTCGGACCGGCGCCGCGCCCTGGTTCTGGGCGGCTTGCAGCGGGGGGAACTGTTCTGGGAAAGCCTGTCCTTCGTCAGCACCCCGGGCGGCACCGACGCTATCTGCCTGATGAGCCGCATCCAGGACATCGATGCGCTGAACGCCCGCGACGCATCGCGCGCCGAGCAGGAAGGCCGCCGGCAGATCGCCAGCATCGTGCGATTCCTGCAACGCGAGATCCCCGGCTTTGAAAACGCCATCCTGGCAGATGTGGCCGAGCGCGTGGGCGTGCGCGAGACGCGCCGCATCGAGGGGCGCTACACGCTGAACGAAGACGACATCATGCAGGCGCGCAGCTTCGAGGATGCCATCGCCCTCGGCGCCGGTCCCATGGACCGCCACCAGCCGGGCGGCACCGGCATCCGCCTGTATGCGCCGCCCGCCCCCTTCGAGATTCCGCTGCGCGCCCTATTGCCTGTGAACGTGGAGGGCCTGCTGGTATGCGGCCGCACGCTCAGCGCGACACGCGAAGCGATGGCCGGCGCGCGCCACATGGCGACCTCCATGGCAATGGGACAAGCGGTAGGCACACTCGGCGCCATTGCGGCGGCCAGCGGCCGCAACCCCTCGTCGGTCCCCGCCAGGGAGGTACAGCAGAGCCTGGAAAAAGCCCAGGCGCTTTTCCGCCGCGCGCAGCTTGCCAGTCAGGGCCAGCCGGCCTGATTCCCAGGAGACAACCATGAAAAAAACACTGTTCACCACCGCCTGCTTCGCCATACTTGCCACAGCCACCACCGTGGCATACGCCCAGGAATGGCCGAGCCGCACCACCACGGTGGTCAACCCTTTCAGCGCCGGTACGACCACCGACACCGTAGCGCGCGTCGTGGCCGAAGGACTGCAAAAGAAGTTCGGCACGCCCTTCATCGTGGACTCCCGGCCCGGTGCCGGAGGCATGATAGGCACCACGCTTGTCGCCCGTGCGCAGCCCGACGGCAGCACCTTCGGTGTCAGCATCGCCGGTCCGCTGGTCCACAACCCCTTGCTCTACAAAAGCATGGCCTACGACCCCGCCAAGGATCTCACGCCCCTGACGCTGGGCGTGCACCAGCCCTGCCTGTTGATCGCCTCCAAGGCGCTGGGCGTCAAGACGCTGCCCGAACTGATCGAGGTGCTGAAGAAGAATCCCGGCAAATACAACTACTCGTACGTGGGCAATGGTTCGCTGGGCCACCTGGTCATGACGCTGCTTGCCAACAAGAGCGGCACGCAAGTCGTCCCCGTGATGTACGCCGGCGCGGTCCAGGCTACCACCGCCGTGATGACGAACGAGGTGCAAATGGGCTGCCTGCCCGCGCAGGCCACCATGGCACAGGTGCGCGGCAACAACGTGGTCCCGATCGCGGTGTCCACTGCCGACCGCGCGTCGCTATTGCCCGACGTGCCGGCCCTGCGGGAGTTCTACCCCGAGATCGTCGGCAGCGCCTGGATGGGGTTCGTTGGGCCCGGCGGGATGCCACCCGCGCTGGCCGAGCGCATCAGTGCCGCAATCGGCGAAGTGCTGCGCCAGCCGCACGTCGTGGAACTGCTGCGCCAGCAGTTGATGCAACCCGCGCCCGGCACGCCGGTGCAATTCAAGGCGTTCATGCAAGAAGAGCTGGCGCGCTGGAAGCCCGTCATCGTCGACAACAAGATCACCGCCGACCAATAACCGTCGGCACCGAGCACCCAGGGAGAATGAGCATTGAAAAGCGATAGCACCAAGCCTTTGGGCTGCACCGCCAAGGGCGTGCCCGTCGTAGCGGAAGCCGACGTCGTCGTCATCGGCGCGGGACCGGGCGGATTCGCGGCCGCGCTGCGTGCCCGGCGCGAGGGCTGCCGCGTGGTCCTGGTCGAAAAATTCGACATGCCCGGAGGCGTCCATACGTCGGGCCTCCAGGGCGCCGCCAACCCAGGCATCGGCGGTATCCACACCGAACTGATGGAACGGTTCGCCAACGCGGGGGCCATCTACATCGCCACCGAGAAAGAACTGCCCGACTGGGCCGGCAATGCGCTGTCGCACTACGACTACTACCTCAAGCCAGGCTCGCCCTTCCGCCGGGCATCCTTCAATCCCGATGCCGCGGGCAACATCATGCTGCAGATGCTCGAGGAAGCCGGCGTGCAATCCTTCTACGGCGCCTCCTTCGCGGATGTCGAGATGGAGGCCGAAGGCCACGAGCGCCGCATCACCCATGCCATCATAGAAACGGTACAGGGCCGCCAAGCCATCCGTGGACGCATCTTCGTGGAAGGCAGCGGCACCGCGGAAGTGGTGGCGCGTGCGGGCGCACCCTTCGTAAGCGGCGGCGGACGGCAACCCGAAACCGTAGCCAAGGATGCACTGGAGCGCCCCATCCCCGGGGGCCTGCTCTGGATCATGAGCGGCATCGACTTTGCGCAGACGGCGGCCTACCAAAAGAGCAAGAACGATCCCGCGTTGAGCAAGCTGATCAACGCGGCGCGCGCGGCGGGCGACATTCCCCCGGAACTCTATCGCCCACGCCTGGCCGACCAGGGCGTCTATGGCGACCACTACATCGGCCATCCGACGGTGGACATGAGCCCCATCCAGGGGCCGGGTACCTTCATCCTGTGGCAAAACGTACCCTACGAATGGGCGCTGCACATGGACGAAGACGCCGAACACGCCTCGCGCGCCAAGAAAGAGCTGCGCCGGCTGATCGACGCCGAGGCCACCTTCCTGCGCAAGTACGTGCCGGGATTCCAGCATGCCTTCATGACCCACGTCGGCCGCTACGTCGGCGTGAGGGATGGCCGCCATCCCATAGGCGAATACGTTTTCTCCATCGACGACGCGCGCGAGGAACGGCGCTTTCCCGACGCCGTCACACCGCCCATGACCAAGACCTTCTTCTGGGACCAGTACGCGAAATACACCTTCGAGGTGCCCTATCGCTGCTTCCTGCCCAAAGAGGTCAACAACCTGCTGCTGACGGGCGCATCGCTGTCCTTCACCTTCGAGACCATCTTCATGGTCATGCGCAACTTCCCCTGGTGCTGCCAGACCGGCGAAGTCGCCGGCCACGCCGCCGCCCGCGCCATCCGCGAAGGCGTCGGGCCCAAGCAGATCCGCTGGACCGAGCCTCTGGCCTTCTAACCTCCAAGGAGACACGACATGAATGCTTCGGTCATCACCGAAACCCTCGCCACGCCCGTGCTGGGCCACTACGACGTCATCGTCGCCGGCGGCGGCGCGTCCGGCCTGGTGGCCGCCGTCGCGGCGGCCCGCAGCGGCGCGCGCGTCGCGCTGGTCGAACGCGCCGGCTGCCTGGGCGGCACCGCCACCTCGGGCATGGTCGCGCAGTACATCGGCCTGTTCAACGGCACCGTCCGCTGCGTGGGCGGCATAGGCTTCGAACTCACCCAGCGCATCCAAGCCGCGGGCGGCAGCGACGGCTTCCGCCGCTACACCCTCGCCGAGGCCAGCGCCAACCCCGTCACCATCACCAACTTCCCCTTCAACCCGGAAATCGTCAAGATCGTGGCCGACGACATGGCGCGCGAAGCCGGCGTGGACGTGCTCCTGCACTCGCGCGTCGTCGGCCCGCTGATGGAAGGCGGCCGCGTAGCCGGCCTGCTGCTGGAGAACGTTTCCGGCCGCCGCGCGCTGCGCTCGCGCATGCTGGTCGACGCCACCGGCGATGCCGTCATCGCGGCCGCTGCCGGCGTTCCCTACGTGGGCGAAGAACCCGAGCTTCGCGACAAACGCCAGCCCCTGACCCTGGTGTTCCGCATGTCCAACGTAGACGTGCGCACCTTCCGCGCGATCCCGCGCGAGCGCAAGCGCGCCATCGCCCTGGACGGACTGCAGCGCGGCCAGCTCGCCTGGGAAAGCCTATCCTTCTGCAGTACGCCCGGCGACACCGACGCCATCTGCCTCATGAGCCGCATCCACGGCATCGACGCGCTGGACGGCGCGGAACTGACACGGGCCGAACAGATCGGGCGGCAACAGATCAAGACCATCGTGCCCTTCCTGCGCGAACACGTGCCCGGCTTCGAACAATCCGTGCTGGCGGGCATCGCCGAACGCGTCGGCATACGCGAAACGCGCCGCATCGTCGGCCGCTACACCCTCACGACCGAAGACATCACGGGCGGCAAACGCTTCGCCGACGCCGTCGCCCTGGGCGCCGGACCCATGGACCTGCACGAAGCCGGCGGCACCGGCGTCGACCTGTGGATGCCGCCCGCCCCCTTCGAAATCCCCCTGGCCTGCCTGCTGCCCCAGTCCATCGAAGGCATCGTCGTCACCGGCCGGGCCATCTCCGCCACGCGTGAAGCCAACGGCGGCGCCCGCCACATGGGCACCGCCATGTGCCTGGGCCATGCGGCGGGCGCCTATGCCGCCCTGGTTGCCGGCGGCCAGGCCACGCTGGAGAACCCCGCCATCGACACGCTGCGCCAGACGCTGCGCGACCAGGATGCCTTGGTATCGACGGACGACGCACTGGCCGGCGCGGACAAGAACTCGGTCGAGGCGCGCCCCGCCTGAATGAATCAAAGAAGGAGACAACTATGCACAACGCCGTTAGACGCAACACGCTGGCAGCTGCCCTATTGACGGCAGCTACGGCCGGCGCCGCCTTCCCCGCGCTGGCCCAAGACTATCCCAGCAAACCCATTCGACTGATCGTGCCCTTCCCCGCCGGCGGCCCGTCCGACACCACCGCACGGTCGATCGCCGAAGGCCTGGGCAAGGAACTGGGCCAACCCGTCGTCGTGGAAAACAAGCCCGGCGCGGGCGCCATCATCGGCAGCGAATTCGTACTGGGACAGCCCGCCGACGGCCACACCCTGCTGATGGCCAGCAACGTCATCTCCACCGGAAAGTGGCTCTACCCCTCCATGGACTTCGAACCCGTTCGCGACTTCCGCGCCGTGGTCGGCGTGTTCCGCAGTCCCCACCAGGTGGCCGTCGCGCCCGACTTTCCCGGCCAAGGCATCCAGGACCTGATCGCCATGGCCAGGCGCGAAGGCGGGCGCATGAACTATGGCTCGGGCGGTTCCGGCACCATGCCGCACCTGGGCGCGGAGCGGTTCAAGCAGGTTACTGGCGTGGAGATGCAGCACATCCCCTATCGCGGCTCGGCGCCGGCCAACGTTGCGCTGGTGGCGGGCGACGTGCCGGTTCACTTCGATATCGAGTTTTCGGTACAGCCCCTGCTGAAGTCGGGCCGGCTACGGTCGCTGGGGGTGACGGCGTTGAAGCGGTCTCCGCAGTTTCCTGATGTGCCCACGCTGGATGAGCAGGGGGTCAAGGGCTTTGAGCTGTATTCGTGGTTTGGGATTGTGGCGCGGACAGGGACGCCGGATAGCGTCGTCAATCGGCTCAATCAGGCGATCAACCGGGTGATGGAGACGCCGGCGTTCAAGGAACGGCTGGCGGCACTGGGCGCGGAGAAGATTGGCGGCCCGCCGAGGGCGTTCGAGAAGATGATCAAGGATGACTATCGGCTTTGGGGAGACGTGATACGGAAGGCGAATATCAAGATTGATTGAGCGCGAGCGCTGGGGCTCATTATCGGAAGTGGTTTGACCGCCTGGCCTGCACGCTCTACGCTTAGCGCGTTTTTGTTTCTGATTCCAAGCGTTTCCCTGTCATGCCTCGCGCCAAACCGATGCCTTCCCGGGCCCCCTCTCCGTCCGACGCGCCCACACCTTCCAACGGCCCCGTGGCTACGAATCGACCGTGGGAGACGCTATCCGCAGACGGGGCAGACATTCCTATCGAGCAATTTGTCACGACCCTCGTACCGCAGCTGGCCAGCCTGATGCGGCGCAACGTCACAGGCGTATATGCAAGACAGCATGGGTTGACCGTACCACAGTGGCGTTTACTGGCGCTGATCGCTCGCTACAGCCCCTTGCCATTTACGGACGCCGTCACGCTCTCCGGTCTCGACAAAGGCCAGATCAGCCGCACCTTGCGCGAACTGCAGTCAAGCGGGCTATGCACAGTGGAGCCGGACTCCAGCGGCAACAAAAAGAAGGTAGTCTGCGTGATTAGCAAAGCAGGACTGGACCGCTACCAAGCCTTGGTCCCGGTCGCCCAACGAAAGCAAGTCGATTTGCTCGCGGCCTTGAGCCAGAGCGAGCGTCGGGCGCTATACACCAGCCTGATCAAACTGATGCAACGCTGCGAGAATCCCTAGGATTTTCCCCTAGCGACCTCACCAAAACACTGCGGTCGAAGCAGCACAAGCTCTTGATTTATTAAGGGAATCTAAAAAACCATCCCTCGGGTTCATCGCATCGGGCCTAACCAACATGTTGCAAAATCAACATGTTGCATCTAGGATGCCCACTCTTCCGGCCGATTCGTGGAGCACGGTCTCCACTAAAGAGCGTCATGGCATCACCGATTACTTGCATTGAAGATTTGCGCAGCCGGGCCAAGCGGCGTCTGCCGCGCATGTTTTTCGACTTCATCGATGGCGGCTCCTGGTCCGAGGCAACTTGCGCCCATAACACCGGGGATTTCGATTCGCTGCGCTTTCGGCAACGGGTAGCCGCCAAGCTTGCGGCGCTTGACTGCGAAACCGAGGTACTGGGCCGAAGGCAGCGCCTGCCCCTGGCCATCGCGCCCACCGGCCTCTCCGGTTTCATCCACGGCGATGGCGAGATCCTGGCAGCCCGTGCCGCAAAGAACCACGGCATTCCGTTCACACTGTCCATCATGAGCAACTGCTCAATGGAGGCCGTGTCAGCCGCCACTCAACGACACCCTTTCAATCTTCAAATTTCTATCTTCAAGGATCGCGGTTTTCTCCAGTCCCTGATCGACCGGGCACGCGCGCTGAGCTGCCCCGCGCTGATGCTCACACTCGACCTGCACCAGGTTGGCAGGCGCCACCGCGATGCCAAGAACGGCTTGGCTGTTCCTCCTCGTCTCACCTTTCGCCATCTGATCGAATTCGCCACCAAGCCGAACTGGGCCTGGAGCATGATTCGTACGCGGCATCGCAGCTTCGGAAACCTGGACGGCCAGTTGAGCGGCGTGCAAGGGCGGGACGCCATTGCCCAGTGGGCAGCGGGACAACTAGCAACCGACATCGGCTGGGACGACGTCAGCTGGGTCCGCGAGCGCTGGGACGGCAAGCTGATCGTCAAAGGCGTGCTGGATGCCGACGATGCCGCACTTGCCGTACAAGCGGGCGCTGACGCCGTACAGGTCAGCAATCACGGCGGTCGGCAGTTGGATGGCGCCGACAGCAGCATCCGAGCCTTGCCCGCCATTGTGGAGCGCATTGGCGACCGAGCCGAAGTTCACTTGGACGGCGGAGTCCGTACCGGACAACATGTGCTGAAAGCTCTGGCTCGAGGTGCACGCTGCATTCACCTGGGTCGTGCCCATTTATACGGCCTCGCCGCCGCCGGTCAGGCCGGCGTTGATCAGGCGATCTCACTGCTGCACGAAGAGCTGCGCCTGACCATGGCCTTCTGCGGCTGCCAGAGCGTGGCCGATATTCATCCAGGCATTCTGCTTTAACCCCTCTGGCCGCAATTCCCATTCACTTCATCACAAGGATGACTTTCATGAGCCTTAGCCGCCGATATCTTGCCGCCCTCGTTGCCGCGCTGGGCCTGGCCGCCCCAATGCTGACCCAGGCAGCCGACAGCTATCCGAACAAACTTATTAAGCTGGTTGTCGCTTGGCCTGCCGGGGGAGATACCGACGCATTGGCCCGCCTCTACGCCGAACAGTTGAGCAAGCGCCTGGGCCAGAATGTCGTGGTTGAAAACCGGGCAGGGGCGGCAGGCTCGATCGGCACGAACCAGGTGGCTCGCGCCGCGCCCGACGGCTACACCCTGTTGTTCACGCCGAACACCCACCCCATCGTTCCCCACGTGCTGCCGACCGGCGTTCCGTATCACGCCGTAGACGATTTCACACCCATCATCAATACCGGTACCTCCCCGTTCGCGATTGCTGCCAGCAATGAAAGTGGCATCACTTCGATCAAGCAGTTCGTTGATCAGGTGAAGGCGGGCAAGAACATTTCCTACGGTACGCCCGGCGCCGGCACGCCGATGCACGTGGTGGGCGAAATGCTGCTTCATGCGGCCGGCATCCAGTCCACCGCCGCGCACTATCGCGGCAATGCGCCGCTGACAACCGACGTACTTGGCGGCCATATTCCGATTGCCGTGGTCACGCCGGGGGTCATCTTCCAACATCTTGAAGCCAACAAGCTCAAAGCCTTGGCAGTGACCTCGTCCGAGCGCACACCGGTTTTGCCCGGCGTGCCGACGCTGCAAGAGCTGGGCTATGACATTACCTTGAATGCCTGGTGGGGCGTGTTCGCCCCGAAAGGAACGCCGGCAGGCATCGTCAACAAGCTCAACGCGGCATTGAACGAAGGGCTGAAAGACCCCAAAGTACTGAAGCAGATGGAAGACATGGGCGTCATCCCGGCCGGCGGCTCTGCGGAACGCATGGCGGAACTGAACGCCAGCGATTTCAAGCTGTATCAACAGAGCGTCAAGCAGTTCGGCATCTCGGTGCAATAAGGAAGCGCCTGAATGCATGTCTGTATCGTTGGTGCCGGGCTGATGGGCTTGACCAGCGCTTGGTATCTTCATCAAGCGGGTTTCCAAGTCACCATCATCGAACGCGAAGCGGCGGTGGCGCTCGGCGCCAGCCATGGCAACGGAGGGCAGCTTTCCAAAGGCCTGTGCGCGCCGTGGGCGGCCCCCGGTACTATCGGCACCGCTGTAAAAAGCTTCTTCCGTCCGCAAGGCCCATTGCGTATCAGGCTGAGTACTTCGGCTCTCCAATGGCGCTGGTTATGGCTGGCGCTCAAAAACAGCGGCGCCGCCACGTTCTCCCGAAATCGCACTGACATGGAGGCGCTTGCACGCTATAGCATTGCCGAATGGCATGCCTTGCGCCAGCACCTGCGGCTGCAGTTTGATCAGCGCGATGAAGGCATTACCCTGACACTGCAAACGAATGACGAATGGGAAAAGGCAAAACGCTTGCACGCCCATTTGCTCAATCGCGGACAACGGGCAGAGTTACTCGATCCAGCGCAATTATTGCAACTTGAGCCCGGCTTGGCCCGCTCCTCGCTGAACTTCACTGGCGCGTTGCACCTGCCCGATGAGTCCAGCGCTGACAGCAGCCGCTTCTGCCACGAATTGTCCGGCCATCTCATTGCCGGCGGCGTCGATATTCGCTTCAACACAGTCCTACAAGCAATTGACAGCCACGGCAAGAACGTCCGGGCGCTGCAGACCAGCAGCGGCCTGATACACGCTGATGCCTACGTGATGACGACCGGAGCATGGTCTTCACCGTTGCTAAAGCAGATACTCAAACTGCCGGTCTACCCGGTCAAAGGCTATTCGCTAACTGCAACGATCACGGATAGCGACAGCAGCGTCCAGACCGCGATTCTGGACGACCACGACAAGGTGTCCGTAGCCCGCTTCGGCAACCGGATCCGCGTCACCGCCTTTGCCGAATTCGATGGTTTCAACGCCAAACAAGACGCAAAGCGCCTGGCCCAACTGCGCGTCATGCACGACGCGCGCTTTCCAGGCACCGCTGACTTGGCCAGCGCCGAGACCTGGTGCGGCTTTCGCCCCATGACTCCCGAGGGCTCTCCCCTCATCGGCCCCACGCCGCTCGAGAACCTATACATCAACACGGGCCACGGCACGCTGGGTTGGACCATGGCTTGCGGCTCCGCCCGGCTCCTTACCCAGATCATGACGGGGACTCCAACCGCGCTGGATGCTGCTCCCTACTCTCCGCTTCGCTATACCGCCCTTCCCTCTTGACCTTACTCCCCATGCCAATTGTCAAAATAGAACTCCTCCCAGGCCGGCCAGACCAAGTCAAAGAAGCCATCGCAGCCGAAATCACCGACACCATGGTCCGTCATACCGGCTCCGCGCCAGAGCACATCTACGTGATGTTCGATGAAGTTGCACATAACAATTGGGCCGTCGCGGGCAAAACCTTTGCTCGCCAAGAAGGAGGCAAGTGATGACCCGACAACGCGTTTTTCTCATCGGCGCGACCGGCACCATCGGAAAGGCCGTGCACGAGATGCTGACGGCTCGCCAGCACGAAGTCATTACGGGCGGGTTGCAAGATGCAGACATTGAACTGGACCTCTCCAATCCCGATTCGGTCTGTGACGCGTTCGAAACGCTCGGACGCGCCGACGCCGTGATATCGGCAGCAGGAAGGGCTGCCTTCTTTCCCCTTGACGCCGCCGACGCCGCGCCCTTGGCCGAATCACCCTATGGGCTGGGTCTGATCGACAAATTGATGGGGCAGGTCAACCTGGCTTTGCTGGCCAGGCATTACTTGAACAAGGGCGGGTCGGTCACACTCACCTCCGGGACCACCAGCGACGACCCTATCATCGGTGGCTCGTCGTTGAGCATGGTCAATGGCGGCCTCGAGAAATGGGTGATGGCGGCCGCCACTGAATTCCCGGCAGGGCTGCGCCTGAATGCGGTCAGTCCCAGCATCGTAATCGAGACTCCGGCCGCTCAACGTGCCGCCTTCGCCGGTTTCGAGCAGATTCCCGCCAGCAAAGTGGCGCTGGCTTATGTGCGCTGCCTGGAAAGCCGAATTACCGGCCAGACTCTCAAAGTCTGCTGAGTCGGCCGTTAATCAGTCGGCCTCCTGCGCATACTGGGCGAATATGCCCAGAGATAATTTATGTGGCTGGTCTGCCGTTGCTGCGGTGCATCCCCGCTCGCGCGGGGAACACGTTGCGATTCGCGCGTCCAGCCTGGCCGAGCTCGGTTCATCCCCGCTCGCGCGGGGAACACGGCAAACTGCATCGCGATCTCTCGGTTTCGGGCGGTTCATCCCCGCTCGCGCGGGGAACACTCGAAGTCGATCGTGTCCACCGCCGGCGCCGGCGGTTCATCCCCGCTCGCGCGGGGAACACTGGCGCACGGCGGCGAGCTGCCATTCGAGATCCGGTTCATCCCCGCTCGCGCGGGGAACACGCGAGCATGTACGAGCGGCTCCAGGCAATGCAGCGGTTCATCCCCGCTCGCGCGGGGAACACGACCTTGCATTGAACGTGGAGAGCTTCAGCGCCGGTTCATCCCCGCTCGCGCGGGGAACACTTGAAGTTCGTCAGATGACGGACGGGGAAATTCGGTTCATCCCCGCTCGCGCGGGGAACACCTGATGGGGCTGGCGTTCGGTGTGGAGCTGTTCGGTTCATCCCCGCTCGCGCGGGGAACACAACCAGCAAACCGAGCAAAAAATACTCTCAACCGGTTCATCCCCGCTCGCGCGGGGAACACCGCTGGCGGCGAACTTTCGGTTCAGATCCTCAGGGTTCATCCCCGCTCGCGCGGGGAACACGGATAGGTCCCGGCGAACATGGGACATCAGTTCGGTTCATCCCCGCTCGCGCGGGGAACACCCCAGGCCGTTCAACACCGGACTGCCGCCTGGCGGTTCATCCCCGCTCGCGCGGGGAACACTGGAGGAAATCTGTGCTGGTGCCGGGGCCATACGGTTCATCCCCGCTCGCGCGGGGAACACCTGCTCAATGCGGCTAGTAGATGCCGTGTTAGCGGTTCATCCCCGCTCGCGCGGGGAACACATACCGCTTCGCAGGCCGCGTGCGGGCTGTTGCGGTTCATCCCCGCTCGCGCGGGGAACACATCCACAGAGACACGTTCCAGTGATTCCAGTTCGGTTCATCCCCGCTCGCGCGGGGAACACGCCCAGGCACAAGAATGGCCGATGCTGGACGACGGTTCATCCCCGCTCGCGCGGGGAACACTCACGGTCGGACCATAGGATTCGGCTTTCCGCCGGTTCATCCCCGCTCGCGCGGGGAACACTCGGCATGCGCGACATAGACGGCCGCGCCAGGCGGTTCATCCCCGCTCGCGCGGGGAACACGCCCGGTACGTTGATGCGCACATGGTCGCCGCCGGTTCATCCCCGCTCGCGCGGGGAACACGACTCGGTGCCGGTGCCGAACTTCGCCGTGGTCGGTTCATCCCCGCTCGCGCGGGGAACACGCCTTGTCGTTGTCGGCGAGCTTCAGGACGTCCGGTTCATCCCCGCTCGCGCGGGGAACACGCCATTTCCTTTGTGACAATGAATTCGCGCGGCGGTTCATCCCCGCTCGCGCGGGGAACACCGGACCGTTGCCGCTGTACTTTTTCACCCAGGCGGTTCATCCCCGCTCGCGCGGGGAACACCACGGGCTCGATCACGCTCCTGGAGCCGCGCTGCGGTTCATCCCCGCTCGCGCGGGGAACACTAAGGCGATTTTTCCATGCGGCAGTTTATCACCCGGTTCATCCCCGCTCGCGCGGGGAACACGCCCAGGCCTGCCACGTCAACTTCGACAAGGGCGGTTCATCCCCGCTCGCGCGGGGAACACCCGCTGTGCCTCGTCGCCCAATTGCCGAAGAGCGGTTCATCCCCGCTCGCGCGGGGAACACGCCTCCTGACTCCATTTCAGCGGATCGTTCGTCGGTTCATCCCCGCTCGCGCGGGGAACACGCCGTAATAGGCTCGAATAGCAGCATCATGGGCGGTTCATCCCCGCTCGCGCGGGGAACACCGCTGGCTGTGGCCATTACTGCGGCACATCAACGGTTCATCCCCGCTCGCGCGGGGAACACCTGACCGGCGGCAAGATGTCGGTCTACGACGCCGGTTCATCCCCGCTCGCGCGGGGAACACCCGCGTTAGGACGAGCAGCGCGATTTTGTAGCCGGTTCATCCCCGCTCGCGCGGGGAACACATGATCGACCGGGCCAGCGACTGGAAATCCGCCGGTTCATCCCCGCTCGCGCGGGGAACACGTACCGCTGCCGAGCGTGCCTGGGCACGTCCGCGGTTCATCCCCGCTCGCGCGGGGAACACCTTTACCCCCTTGTTATGTTTTCCCCCGTTTTCGGTTCATCCCCGCTCGCGCGGGGAACACGATAGGGTCCTCGTAACCGCGCAACACCACGCCGGTTCATCCCCGCTCGCGCGGGGAACACACTTAGCTTAAGTATTTGATTAATAACCCAAAAGCGGCCGCGCAAAAGTCTACCGAGTCGAATTGTTAAAGACCGGAATTCTCAAGGGGACGAAAAGCGACAAACCTCAACCCGTCGAACTCAACGGGAATACGCCGATTTTCTCCCAAGGTCTGGAACTCGTAGCCGGACTCGTGACTGCTTGCCCACGCCATCACGACACTACCGTCCCCATACCCTTCGGAAAGCTGCTGCCAGATCATCTCGCGAGTCCGCCTAGAAACGTCCCCAATATATACGCCCGCACGTACTTCCAATAGCCAGATTGCCATGCGTCCGCGCAGGCGTGGCGGAACGTTCTCAGTGACGACAACTACAAAGCTCATTACTGCGTCCGATGGCCTGCATCGCCGATGCTTTCTGGATTCGGGATCGCGGGCGGCACCGACTCAGGCGGAGCTTCGGGCGGCAGAATGTTGCCTGCGGCAAGCACTTCCTCAATTAGCGGAATGATTCGACCCAACAATTTAGTCGAGCGAAACAGGTCCCTACATGCCAAACGAACCTCCCGTTCGGGGGTGGCCGGAGCCTTCGCTGCTATATGGAAGGCCAAAGGCACTACGGTTTCGAATTTGAACAGGTCGGCAATATCGTAGACGAACGACAAGGGTTTTCCGGTATGGATAAACCCGACCGCCGGCGCGTAGCCAGCGGCAAGCACTGCGGCTTCCGTGATTCCATATAAACAAGACGTCGCCGCCGACAAGCAACGATTGGGGATATCGGCAGCATCCCACTGCTGCCGGTCATAATTGCGTGATCGCCAGTCAACCCCGTGCTGGCGGGCCAGCAGCTTATAGGTTTCTCGTACTCTTGCCCCCTCGATACCACGCAATTGTTCAACGCTGCGTCGAGCGGGTGCCGGCTCGCCGAAGCGCAACTCGTACATCTTGCGCACCACTTTCAGTCGCAGTTCGTCGTCAAGAGCCAGCTTAGCCTGGTAGAGCAGGCGATCCGCCCTTGCTCCACCAGGCTGTCCGCTGGCATAAAGCCGTACGCCGGACTCGCCGACCCATACCAGCAGCGTACCCACAGTAGAGGCAAGGTGCACCGCCGCGTGGGACACACGAGTGCCCGGCTCAAGCATGATACATGCCACCGAGCCGACCGGAATGTGCATACGCACGCCGCTCTGGTCTATAACGACGAAGGCACCATCTTGAACATCGATTTGCCCGTACTGAATGAAGACCATCGATACACGGTCCTTCATCGGCAACGGCTTTATCGGAGGAAGCATTTTCAGGGTGCAAGGCTTAGGAGGCCGAATCCGAAAGCCTTGGCAGGCCCTATGCCACGTTTCATGGCACCTGCCAGCAGAACCGCGTCCGTCACCCGTAGCCGGCCCTCAAAGCATGCTCGCCGGAGACTGATCGGCATATTCTCTTTTCGCGCCCTCAGCACATCGCTCGACATGACTAACGCAGCCAGGACCGAGAACCCCGATTTCTCGCCTTGCCGTGCCAACCACGCCAATTGAGCGTCTTCGGAAACAAGACCATATCGTTTCCCGTCCCGCGTTACCGTGGTATTGCCGAAAAGGCGAAATCGGTAATCCGTGGCGTGCCGCAGCTGCTGTTCCGGAATTAGAACCTTCGACTCGGGTACTCCCCTGAGATAGCGATCCCTCGACGTCAACGCATCCCAGGACGGCAACGTCTCGGACTGCACAAGGATTACCGCCTCGTGCCAGTCGATAACGGGTTCTGACCGCCACAGGAACCGAGGAGGTAACGCGCCGCTATCGTTGACGAAACACCGCGTCAACGTACGGTGCATTTCGTACGGGTTGGCCAGATCGCGTCTGGCCTCCTGACTGCGCGGATCAAGCCGCAGCCTGCTCAGGTGCATGCTTGCCTCCGGGGCGAAAGAAAACCGGCTTTACGAAACGTGGGCCAAATTGGCGCTGCGCGAACGCAGCAATAGGCTGGTCCATCCGAACGCTGCCCTCGGACGCATCTTCCACAACGCCGCGTTTGGACATATCGGCCGGCGTATCGTCAACGAGGTCCGGCCAGACCGCCAAGGCCTGCACCAACGGCAACGCCAGGAGTGCACCCGGCAAATGCACAGGTTTGGATGGAACGAAACTCTTACGTCCAAGAGCCAATGGCCAGCGCGGCCTGCGTAGCGCCTGGTCGATCTGATCGAGTAGGCTATGCTGCCCCTCCAGACCCACTAAGAAAACCGCGTCGGCAAGAAAGTACCGTGGGCTCACGATGGTGCGTCCGGCATCGGCCTTTCCGCTGGAGGCAATAGCGACACCCGTGGCTGTTTGGTAGTCCCGCATGACGATGCCTTCGCGGTCGACACGCACCCCCATTCGCAGTGCAGCGAGATCATCTACTGGACTTTCGCGCTCGCGTCCGAGCGCGGCGCACACCAACCCGATCACGCCGGACTTGGACGGCTCAAGCTGGGTATCACGCTCATCATAGCGACTAGTCGTCCCCCACGATTGCATCGGCCCGTACAATTGCAGCAACAACGTCGCCATGTCAGACACCGAGCGCTGATGCAGCCATAGCCCGCGCCTGCTCTGCAAGTGCTTCAAGCTTTTGGGCCCTTTGTCCCTTGCCGTCAGGCCAGCGACCAGTGATATCCAGCACAAGCCAGCGATCGTTGTCGGAGCCATAGACGGCCGAAACCTTATTGTCGTAGTCGACGAGCCGCTCCACCGACTGGTCCGACAATCCCTGATCCAGACGCGCCGTCACTGGTTTTTCGAAGGCGTTGGCCAAGCTCATCGGCACGCCGTGCCTAAGCGATATGCCGACAAATTCAGGCAGGTTCTGTGCTGCGAAAGTGTTCTGCTTGCCGGTGGGAACCGCGAGCACCATCGCCTTGGCGAAAGCCTCGACCGAGGAAAGGACGAGATCATCGTCACCTTGCAGGTTCTCGTGCAGCTTATTGAGATCAAGAACCGCATAGCGGTAAAACGTTGCAGAGTTGAACTCCACTTGGCCGATCATTCCTGCGCCGGTCTCATCGTCGCCGCCGCGATCGTCCACCGCCGTGAAATAGTCGAACTCCCGCTCGACACGATGCGTGCTAATGGCATGCGCAACTTGGCATGCGGCGTTCTGGTTGGCAGCCGGCAGATCGGCCAGCATTCGGCCGAAAAGCGCAACATCGACGGCCTTGCCACCATCGAGCAAGGCCTTTGCCTTCTTGAGCAGCTCGGGTGGCAATGCCGACTTGGCGTCCTTCTTGCTTTTCTTGTCACCTCCGGTCGGCAATTGGTCCCAATGCTCTGCGATCAACGAGGCAAATGCCGTGATCTCCCCTTCGCCAAGAAACAGCAAATACTCGGTCTTGCCGTCTTCCTTGATCTTCAATCCCGCAGCACCCAGCGCCACTTCGATCTTCGCTTCCGCTTCCTCCGGTTCACGATCGGCGAGACGTTCGCGTAGGAGCGCCTTAAGCTTTTTCGTGCGTACGCCACGATGGGCCGGCGGGATCAGATCATAATCTCTAGCCATCATCCGGATCGAACGTTTGAAGCATTGACTACTGACCCGGGCCCTGCGTTGTCCCCCGAAAATAGCGTCCTTGGGTGACCCGGTATCATCGCGATTGAGATTGGACGGGGCGAAGTTCTGAATCAGGTGGAATTCTAGAAATGCGCTCATGATGAGGTTCCTACGATCAGGTTCGGCGTGGGCGTCCTAGCCGTTGGTTTGTTGGCCTTCTTTGGGGTTCTTGTGTTCGTCCTGAGCGGCACGATAGAAATCGCGCGCCCAGTGCTGGCGGATACGGTCACGCCGTACCGGATCGATGTAGGGATTCATCCAACGGCTCAGGTCTTCGATCAACTGCACATAGTCCAACCCAATGCCATCCGCCGCCAGCAGGGTTGTCGCCTGCCGCAGATAATTAGCAATGTTGTCAGGATCAGCCCCGAGCAGGGCGACGAATCGCTGCTCGATGCTGCCGCTTTCGCGCCTCCGCTGCAGATCCGCGAAGGCGGATGCAAAGGAACGGGAAGTCTGCTGCGGGTGACGGGCAAACAGCCCAGCCACCACATACAACGCCAAGCGGTAAGCGTCACGCTCATGTGCATCAGCAGGCACGAACCTTTCGACATGAGGAAATGCGGGAGGATAGGAGCCTGGCGGAAATGCCAAGCTATGGCGAAGCCTGGCCAATGCCGCGTTGTCCTTTTTTCTTACTAGTCCCTCAAGATGGGCGACAAAATCCTGGGCAGCCAATTCATACCTCTTCAGAAAGCGCGACCTGTGGCTTGGGACACCACTTGTTCAATAGAGCGTGAAACCTTGGGGTGTACTCGCCATCAGCGCGCAGCGCCCTCGCCGATTGACCAAGACAGATCAAAACCTCGTTCCAGGCACGCAAAGCGGCCCCACGCATTGCCTGATGCCAATCGGAGGCATCGCCTATGGCGCCCTCTCCAAGCTCACGTAGAGCCCCCGGCAACGCGCGCTCCATCGTCGCAAAATAAGTCGCCGCGAAGGGGCCGGCCTCCAGCAGCGCCCTGGCTCGACCCTGAGTATCTTTGCTCTTGCTGTCGGGCAGCGCATGAGCCAACATCCAAGTGGCCAGTCTGCGCGCATCGGAGAACAATGACTCGGCAGCCCGCAGCAATGAACCCAGCTGCTGCGCCTTGTCTGGATTGATTAACAACTCGGATGGCAGCACGATGCTATCGGCGCGCCAACGGAGAATTTTCGCCTGATCGCTTGCAACGCCAGCGATCAGCAGCAACTGATGCGGCGGTCTGGTGGCATCCGCCAAGTGCAGATTGATTGCATAGTTCAGTACAGCGGCGGGTTGGCCGCCGCTACCCTGGTCGGGAACCAATGCAGGCAAGTCGCGCCATATCGCCCTTCCTTCTGTGAAAGTCAGGCGAACAAGCCCGTTCGATCCAGCCCGATAACTAGCCATCGGGTCTGGCGCATGCGGATCCTCGCCCAGCGCCTGCCCGGCTCCAAAATGCAACCAACGGACACCGCCGTCATTCTCCCGTACCAACAGGACAGCACGGCTTTGCCGCGTGTACCTGTCGTTAGGACCGGTCGCCAGGACAGGCTCGGCACGTATTTGATCCGTGGTCAGCGGCTCACGCTCCCATGCCGGGAGATCCGGCTCAGCATGAGCAGTCGGTGCCGGGTGCAAGGCCAGACACAAGGTGCTCGCCAGGTTCGGACCCAAAGGAACGACAGCAGCCGTGTTGACAAGAGCGCCGGCTTTGTCGGAGTCTCGCAATGACTTCACCAGGCCTGCAGGCGTGAACTGGAGGAAGCCCAGCAAAGTGCATACGGCATCGGCGGCGGTGATCGTAACCGGATCACCATCCCAGGCGTGGTCGAAAACTACCGGCGTATTGCCGTTAGCGCTGGCGAGTGCAATCTGTGTCCAGGGCTTGCGCTTGTCTCGGGTTTCAGGGGCGGAGGCCAGTGCGGGTACCTGGAGGAACGGGACTTCCGGGTGAAAGAGCCAGAAGCGGTCTCGCCACCGTTCCAAGTACGCGTGGATATCGGATAGCGGCAGGCCCTCGGCGTGCCAATCCGCCCGGTCTTCGTCACCCCAGCGCTCGCGCGCCTGGGTCAGGGCTCGGTGGACAATGGCCAATAGCAAACGGTACTGAGCCACCAGGCTAGGCGGCGCTGTTTCTGCCAAGGCGACGATCTCGCGACTACGGGCGAATACCTCCTTAAGACCCAATCGCACGACCGTCCCATCACCGAAACGGACCGGCAACCATTCTTCGTCCAAGAGGCTAAACGACTTGTCCACGTATTCCCCTCCACGGATTGGATCCTTGGTCCATCCCGATTCACGCTTCATCGAACAGCGACACGGCAGAAATGACCTTCAACGCCACTTAATCAACCGAAGGCGAGTGATGTTTTTAACAAAACAATTCAAAAGAAGTCAAAATGTTTCTTTAGAGGCGGGCAGCATCTCCGCTGCGTACAGCAAAAGCTGGAGACTTTATTACGCAGACTTTGTCGTTTCGTACACCAGTCCTAGCGATGGGTCCAAGACAAGGCCGAACCCGGCTGTAGCCTCGTAGCGTCCCTCGATTAGCGGCAAAGGAAACAGATTCCGCAAAAGCGGATGCTCCGCGAAGGCTGCAACGGGCTCGCTATTGTGGAAATGCCGTACCAGCGCCGCCCGCGAAACAGTGATTTGTCTGTCGTAAAGCCGGCGGGCGAGCGAGTCAGGTACGGGCTCTTTTGGTGAAAACTCGGGGCCCCCATGTACCCGCCACAGCTCGTCTTCAAGTACCTCAACGGGGACAACGGTGATGGATTCCGGTCCCAGCCTCGTGCGATTCAACAGTCCGGCAGCCTCGCCCCGTTCAGCTTCTTCATAGCCGCGGGGCTTGTTCACGTAGGCGTCGCTAGGACTGCTGCCGGGGTCGATGGCGATATTCAGAAACTCTCTCCGCCTAAGCTGCACCTTGGCCAGATGTTCGCCATGAAACACCGTATCGATGCGGGAAGCGACATCTGCGGCGACGCCTTCAGGAATCGGGGTGTCGCCATAGACGGCCTGGACCCAACGGTCTATGTCCGCCGGCAGATCGAGTCGAGAGACGGGATGCAGCAGCGCCCAGGTCCGTGCCAGAATGTATGGGTCATAGACATGCCCCCAACCGGTTTCCTTCAGTTCCGGAAGCCTGCCGGGAATCAGTCCGGCCACCCACAAACGCGGGCTCGCATGAACCTCGGGCCGCTGACGCAAATGGCGATGCAGCCGCCCTGCACGCTGCAGGAGCAGATCGACCGGAGCCAGATCGCTCAGCATGAAATCGAAGTCGAGGTCCAATGACTGCTCCACGACTTGCGTGGCCACCAGCAGCGCACGGCCCGGCCTGATACCATCCAGCCCGAAACGTCTCAGCACTGCATCCTCGAGCTGACGCCTTACCTCGGCAGGAAAACGAGCGTGAAACAGCAACAGCTCGGTATCGCTGTCCAAGTGCCGCTGCAGCAAAAGATACAGCTTCTGGGCTCGGTCAACCGTGTTGACAATCACCGCGCCGCAACCACCTTCGGCGACGAGCAACAGCGCCTGAGCAGCGAGCGAATCCAGGGATTCATCGAGGCCAGAGAGCGTGATAGGCGCCTGTTCCCTGGCAGCGAAATGCTCAGCACGAATCCCTGCGGCGTCGGCGATGATGACACGCGGATAGGCGAGCTCCGGTATCCGATTCACCTCCACCCCCCACCGAAGCAGCAGTTCTATCTTCAGTGACTTGGGCAACGTCGCACTCATGAGGACGACCGAACTGCCAAGCGCCTTGAGCCAGCATAGTAGAACAGCGATCAGGCCGGAGGTGTAGGTGTCATATGCGTGCACTTCATCAAGCACGATTACCCGATTGGCCAAGCCCCACAAGCGAACGAAGTGGTGTTTGACGTTGAGCACACTGAGCAACGCTTGATCGACCGTACCTACACCATAAGGAGATAACAAAGGACGCCTGCGCTGCGAGAACCATGCGGAGACCGCGATACTCTCGGCCCTCGAGCCGTTAATATCCCGCAATCGCCACACGTCCTCGGCCATCGATGCCCCACCGTGTATGAGCTGAATATCGATGTGTCCTGCTGCGAATTCCTCAAGGAAGGAGAGCGCTCTGCGAAAGATGGCATTTCCCGTCGCCTGAGTCGGCGTCGCCACATACAATCCACGGTGACCGTTGCTCGCTTGCAGCCTCAGCAACGCCAGAAAGGCTAGTTCCGTTTTGCCCTCGCCCATCGGCGCCTCGACCAAAAAAAGAGCCGGTCCTTGCGCTTGGCGAAGCAGGCAATCTCCCACCTGCTGCAATGGACGTGGCTGGATGCCATTGCGGCCGGTCATCCGACTGAGCAGCGACTCCGTCGTCGGTGAACCATCGAGCCCAACTAGCGGCCGATACGCGTCCCAACCAATAGTCCGTAAAGCCTTGGTCGCCAGATGGCATGCATTGGTGTAATGGTCGTGAAGCGACTCCTCACGCTCCCCTAGGGGAAACCAGTCGGGGTTCGAAGCAATCCAATCAGCCGTACTGGTGAGCCCGGCCAACCAATTGACTGCTGGCAAGCTTAGTCTGGGATACGTGGTCGCGCCGCCAGGAGCCAGGACTTTCCGATAAAGCGTCAGAATTTCCAACCGGACGGTTGCCCACTCGGAAGGCTCGCCGATAGGTCGACCGTTCTGAACTTCAGAAACCAAGAAATGAAAACCATGATGGGCAGCAACTGCCTGGACAACGCTCCGCCACCATGATCGTTCCTTACGCGGCATGCCTTCCATGAAATCGGATAGCAAGGCCGCGGATGCAAGGTCATGCCTGTCCATCTCGACGGCTGCTGCAGGATACGTCAAGCCGGCCTCACGACTTACCTGCATACCGGGTTCCCACTTGCTCTGAAACCCCGGAATGCCTTTGCCGAAATCGTGCAGTCCTACCAAAAGAGCCATCCAGCGCGAAACGTGTTTGGGCTCCAGGCCAAACGCTTCGGCAGCCCAGCGTCGGGTGGAGTCCGGCTCGTGTTCGAGAATGACTTGTGCCGTTGCGGCAACGTCCAGAAGATGGGCCAAGAGCCCATGTCCTGGTTCTCCGCTCTTCGCCCATAAAGACCTTGCCAAAGGCGAAAGGTGCGAGAAAGTCGGCATGTCCGCAACGCCGTTCATCAATTAAGCCCCCACCGAACCGACGCAGTGCGCCTTCTGAAATTGTCGCTGCAACCACGCCTTGGACGACGCCAGTGCATTGCTAAGATGACATAATAGTGGAGGCGGGTTGCAGCACACTTTCCCAACCTCGGACGCAAACACCGGGGGACTCGGGCGTCTACCATTTTGCCGGTAAGCCACCTGGGACGAAGTCACGACATTGACTGGGACGAAAGATTATCGCGCGGGGAACACGTAGGCATCCTGGCCTTTCTTCTTGACCCGCCTCGGTTCATCCCCGCTCGCGCGGGGAACACGGGACGATCACGGGCGATTTCTTCATCGGCAACGGTTCATCCCCGCTCGCGCGGGGAACACGACACGCCCGAGGTCCGGGCGCTGGTCGATCTCGGTTCATCCCCGCTCGCGCGGGGAACACAACAGATCGTCCTGCTGACCCGCGTCGCCGGCCGGTTCATCCCCGCTCGCGCGGGGAACACAGCAGCTATGCGCCCCATCTGGCCCAGGCATTCGGTTCATCCCCGCTCGCGCGGGGAACACCGCAATCGCATCGACACTTCGGGTTACTGTCGCGGTTCATCCCCGCTCGCGCGGGGAACACATATCCACGCTCGATTCCTTGAGCGCGACCGTCGGTTCATCCCCGCTCGCGCGGGGAACACGCGTGCGCGATGCTCGAGCAGAACACAACCGCCGGTTCATCCCCGCTCGCGCGGGGAACACAGCAGCCCGTGGGCCAGCTTGGCGATCGTCGACGGTTCATCCCCGCTCGCGCGGGGAACACCCGAAGGCGTGGACGCGGGCCCAAGCCGATGCCGGTTCATCCCCGCTCGCGCGGGGAACACACTTTCGCCGCGGTCGGGAAATGATCCGAGACCGGTTCATCCCCGCTCGCGCGGGGAACACCCAGTAGACAAACCGCTTACTGAAGGTGTCCTCGGTTCATCCCCGCTCGCGCGGGGAACACGTGCGCAGGAATTCCCGCGCTTCGTCGAGTTGCGGTTCATCCCCGCTCGCGCGGGGAACACGATATCCATGGGGATGCGCCGGCCGCGATCGTCGGTTCATCCCCGCTCGCGCGGGGAACACCCATGGTGGGCTCAATCACCCAGTCCATGTACGCGGTTCATCCCCGCTCGCGCGGGGAACACCCATTCGGCGCCTTGACCAACAGAAACCCGTGCGGTTCATCCCCGCTCGCGCGGGGAACACCCTATCAAGGTATCCCATGGCAATTACGAAAACGGTTCATCCCCGCTCGCGCGGGGAACACGGTGTCCCGAATCTATCGGCAAAGAGATCCGCCGGTTCATCCCCGCTCGCGCGGGGAACACCGCAATTGCGACCGCGAGCCGGCCCCATGTGACGGTTCATCCCCGCTCGCGCGGGGAACACTCGGTCGAGGCTTTCGCGCGAATCTGGGCCATCGGTTCATCCCCGCTCGCGCGGGGAACACCCCCAAGAACCTCATCGATATCTGATGTAGGACGGTTCATCCCCGCTCGCGCGGGGAACACGAGGGCGCTCATGCCTGACTAGCAGGATCCGCCGGTTCATCCCCGCTCGCGCGGGGAACACGTTCGCGCCCTTCCACGAAACGCGATCTTTGACGGTTCATCCCCGCTCGCGCGGGGAACACCTCGTCCTCGTCGATGATGACCTTCAAATCGCCGGTTCATCCCCGCTCGCGCGGGGAACACGGTCACCGCCCCGCGGCGGTGTTCGTGACGGTCGGTTCATCCCCGCTCGCGCGGGGAACACGATCTGGTCAATCGCAGAAATCAGAACGTTGACGGTTCATCCCCGCTCGCGCGGGGAACACGTGAAGTCGATCTGCGCCCGCTTCTTAGCCATCGGTTCATCCCCGCTCGCGCGGGGAACACAACGACGAAGACATCGAACTGCAATTCCTCGCCGGTTCATCCCCGCTCGCGCGGGGAACACGCGCTCATCCGCCATGGCTGGCGGGTACTGGGCGGTTCATCCCCGCTCGCGCGGGGAACACATTTGCTACAAGCGCGGATCAGCAGACCATGACGGTTCATCCCCGCTCGCGCGGGGAACACGCTAGATGAGATCGACGCATTGCGAGCCCAGCCGGTTCATCCCCGCTCGCGCGGGGAACACGGCAACAAGGCGTGGCGCAACGGCCGCTCGGGCGGTTCATCCCCGCTCGCGCGGGGAACACCAGCTCTGGATTACGGGCAGGGACTGGTGTGACGGTTCATCCCCGCTCGCGCGGGGAACACTGTTGTCTGGCCCCGAGACTACCGTTCGCCAACGGTTCATCCCCGCTCGCGCGGGGAACACCTGCGACGTACGCCATATGCCGATTCAATTGCCGGTTCATCCCCGCTCGCGCGGGGAACACACCGACGTGGGCGATGATGGCATTGTCATCGGCGGTTCATCCCCGCTCGCGCGGGGAACACACGGTCGGGGTTGGGGAATCCCGATCATACGGCGGTTCATCCCCGCTCGCGCGGGGAACACGAACACCGGCGAACGGCGCGAGGAAACCGAGTGGGTTCATCCCCGCTCGCGCGGGGAACACTGATTGGCAGTGCCGATTTCCGCGGGCGCATTCGGTTCATCCCCGCTCGCGCGGGGAACACCTAGCAAATTTCGTTCTCCGTACGCTACCTCACGGTTCATCCCCGCTCGCGCGGGGAACACCTCCCTCCGCCATTTCCAGACTAAGTACCCGGCGGTTCATCCCCGCTCGCGCGGGGAACACCCAGGTTCATGTTGGCAGAGATTTCCATGTCGCGGTTCATCCCCGCTCGCGCGGGGAACACGGTAGGCAAGATTCGAGTCGCGATGACATTCACGGTTCATCCCCGCTCGCGCGGGGAACACCAGAAGGGCAGTTCGAAGGAAAGGCATTCGAACGGTTCATCCCCGCTCGCGCGGGGAACACGGCTGGATGTGGGCGACGATCCGTTAAACGATCCGGTTCATCCCCGCTCGCGCGGGGAACACGCAGCGCGGCGCTTGACCAGGCCGCCCATTTTCGGTTCATCCCCGCTCGCGCGGGGAACACCCAGTGACGTACAAATTCACCCACATCGTCCGCGGTTCATCCCCGCTCGCGCGGGGAACACCGCGCGTTCACGCCCAATAACGTCCGCTATTTCGGTTCATCCCCGCTCGCGCGGGGAACACACTTAATGCAAGCGTTTGTTTTTAAAGAAGAAAATCAGCGACTAAAAATCTACCAGAAATCTGGCCAGCCAACCCTAGCCGCGCGCAACAGCGAGGTAAGGCAGCCCCTACTTCTTCCTAACCGGCGGCAAATCCGTACAAACCCCTTCCGCCACCTCGGCCGCCATCCCAACCGACTCACCCAAGGTCGGATGCGGATGGATGGTCTTCCCGATATCCACCATATCCGCCCCCATCTCGATGGCCAGCGCGACTTCGCTGATCAGATCGCCGGCATTCGTGCCCACGATCCCGCCACCGACGATCCGGTGCGTCTCTTCATCGAACAGCAGCTTGGTAAAGCCTTCGTCGCGCCCATTGGCAATGGCGCGGCCGGACGCGGCCCATGGGAACATGCCCTTGGTGACCTTGCGGCCCTGCTTCTTGGCTTCGTCTTCGGTCAGGCCCACCCACGCGACTTCCGGATCCGTGTAGGCCACGGACGGGATCACGGTAGCGTCGAAGTGGCTCTTCTGGCCGGCCGCGGCTTCGGCGGCCACGTGGCCTTCATGCACGGCCTTGTGGGCCAGCATGGGTTGGCCGACGATGTCGCCGATCGCATAGATGTGCGGCACGTTGGTGCGCATCTGGGAATCCACGGCAATGAAGCCCCTGTCGCCCACTTGCACGCCGGCCTTCTCGGCGCCGATTTTCTTGCCGTTGGGGCTGCGGCCGACGGCCTGCAGCACGAGGTCGTAGCGCTGGGGTTCCTTGGGGGCTTTTTCGCCTTCGAAGGTGACCCAGATGCCGTCGGCCTTGGCCTCGATGCCTACCGTCTTGGTCTTCAACATGATGTTGTCGAAGCGGTGTTCGTTCATCTTCTGCCAGACCTTGACCAGGTCGCGGTCGGCGCCTTGCATGAGTCCGTCCATCATTTCGACCACGTCCAGGCGCGCGCCCAGGGTCGAGTAGACGGTTCCCATTTCGAGGCCGATGATGCCGCCGCCGATGATCAGCATTTTCTTGGGGATGCTCTTCAACAGCAGCGCGCCGGTGGAGTCGACGATGCGTTCGTCTTCCGGGGCGAAGGGCAGTTTCACGGACTGGCTGCCGGCGGCGATGATGGCGCTGGCGAACTGGATGACTTGCTTGCCGTCCTGGGTCTGCACTTCCAGGTGGTGCGGGTCGACGAAACTGCCGACGCCGGTGACGACGGTCACTTTGCGGGCCTTGGCCATGCCGGCCAGGCCGCCGGTGAGCTTGCCCACCACGCCGTCCTTGAATTTGCGCAGCTTGTCGAGGTCGATTTCAGGCTTGCCGAAGGTGATGCCGTGTTCGGCCATCTTGGCGGCTTCCTCGACGACCGCTGCGGTGTGCAGCAATGCCTTCGAGGGAATGCAGCCGACATTCAGGCAGACCCCGCCCAGGGTGGCGTAGCGTTCCACCAGCACGACCTTCAGGCCGAGGTCTGCGGCGCGGAAGGCGGCGGAGTAGCCGCCGGGGCCGGCGCCCAGCACCAGGACGTCGCAGCTCTGGTCGGCCTTGCCGCCGAAGCTGCCGGCCGCCGGGGCAGCCTGGGGCAGCGGGACGGGATCGGGATCCGGCTTGTCGGACGTGGGCTCGCCCAGTTCATGCAGGGCCGGGGGCGCGGTCTCGAGCTTGCGCGATTCCGAGGAAACAGGCGGCGGGGCGACGTCGGGCTTGGCGGCCGCTGCGCCCTGGGCGGGCTCGATTTCGACCAGTACGGAGCCTTCGCTGACCTTGTCGCCGACCTTGACCTTGATGGCCTTGACTACCCCGCCCTGCTCGGCCGGGATTTCCATCGACGACTTGTCCGATTCGACGGTGATCAGGCTTTGTTCGGCCTTGATCGTGTCGCCGGGCGCAACCAGGATCTCGATGACTTCGACGTCCTTGAAGTCGCCGATGTCGGGTACTTTGAGTTCTATCGCCATCGTTGCTCCTTACAGCAGGATGCGGCGGTAGTCCGCCAGCACCGAGGCCAGGTAGGCGTTGAAGCGGGCACCGGCGGCGCCGTCGATGACGCGGTGGTCGTACGACAGCGACAGGGGCAGCGTCAGCTGCGGCACGAATTGCTTGCCGTCCCAGACCGGCTTCATATAAGAGCGGCTCACGCCCAGGATGGCCACTTCGGGCGCGTTGATGATGGGTGTGAAGGTGGTGCCGCCTATGCCGCCCAGCGACGAGATCGAAAAGCAGCCGCCCTGCATTTCCGAGGGCGAGAGCTTGCCGTCGCGCGCTTTCTTGGCCAGTTCGGCGGTTTCCTTGGCCAGCTCCAGGATGCCTTTCTTGTCGGCGTCGCGGATGACCGGCACCACCAGCCCGTTGGGCGTGTCGGCGGCAAAACCGATGTGGAAGTACTTCTTCAGGATCAGGTTGTCGCCTTCGAGCGAGGCGTTGAATTCGGGGAATTTCTTCAGCGCTGAGACCACGGCCTTGATCAGGAAAGCGAGCATGGTGACCTTGACGCCGGCCTTCTCGTTTTCCTTGTTGAGCTGGACGCGGAAGGCTTCCAGGTCGGTGATGTCCGCATCTTCGTTGTTGGTGACGTGCGGGATCATCACCCAGTTGCGATGCAGGTTCGCGCCGGAGATCTTCTTGATGCGCGACAGCGGCTTGGCTTCGATTTCGCCGAACTTGGCGAAATCGACCTTGGGCCAGGCCAGCACTTCCAGGCCGCCGCCCGCACCGCCGGCGGCCGGCGCCGCGGCAGCCGTGCCGCCGCCTGCCAGCGCTTTCTTGACGAAGTTGCGGACGTCGTCCGGGGTGATGCGGCCCTTGGGACCGGTGGCGGGCACCTTGGCCAAGTCCACGCCCAGTTCCCGCGCGAATTTGCGCACCGAGGGCGAAGCGTGGGCCTTGGAGGGCGCCTGCTCGGCCGCGGGATCGGCCGGCACGGGAGGCGGGCGGGTGCCTGCCGGAGCGGGCGCCGGGGCCGCCGCCGAAGCAGGGGCCGGCTTGGCTTCGGCGGCCTTCGCGGGGGCGCTCTCGGCCTTGGCGGGGGCGCTCGGGGCGGGCGCCGCGGCGCCGCTCTTGACCTTGACCAAGGGGCTGCCCTTGGAAACCTTGTCGCCGACCTTGACCAGCAATTCGGTCACCTCGCCCGCCACCGAGGTGGGGATCTCCATGGAGGACTTGTCGGATTCGACCGTGACCAGGCTTTGTTCGGCCGATACCTGGTCGCCCACTTTGACCAGCACTTCGATGACTTCGACGTCCTTGAAGTCGCCGATATCGGGCACGGCCACGGTTTCCTCGGCACCGCCTTGCGCGGGCGCAGTGGCCGGCTGAGACGCCTCGGCCTTGGGCGCGGGTGCGGCTTCCTGCTTGGCGGCCGGGGCCTGGGCCGGTGCGGCTTCCTGCTTGGGCGCCTCGGCCGCGCCGCCTTCGGCCTCGATCTCGACCAGCGGCGTCCCTTCGGACACCTTGTCGCCGACCTTGACCTTGATGGCCTTGACCACCCCGCCTTCGGCGGCAGGGATTTCCATGGACGACTTGTCGGATTCGACGGTGACCAGGCTCTGCTCCGCCTTGATGGTGTCACCCACCGAGACCAGGATCTCGATCACTTCGACATCGCTGAAATCGCCGATATCGGGGACTTTCAGCTCGCTCACATTACTCATTCTGTAGTCTCCAGAAAGCCGGACCCTCACCGGCACCCCTGCCGCAGGCAGGCGTGCGCCGGCCGGGCGGGCAAGACAGGGCTGGCCCTATCTTACCCATCCCGGCCGTCGATCAGGCGTATTGAGGGTTGGCTTTCTCGGGGTTGATGCCGTACTTCTTGATGGCTTCGGCCACTTTCTTCATGGGGATCTTGCCTTCGTCGGCCAGCGCCTTGAGGGCGGACAGCGTGACGAAGTGGCGATCCACCTCGAAGTGCTCGCGCAGCTTGGCGCGGAAGTCCGAGCGGCCGAATCCGTCGGTGCCCAGCACGTTGTAGGTGCGGCCCTTGGGAATGAACGGCCGGATCTGGTCGGCGAACGACTTCATGTAGTCGGTGGACGCGACGATCGGGCCTTCGGTCTTCTCGAGGGCCTGGGTGACGTAGGCCACCTGCGGCTTCTTGTCGGTGGGATGCAGCAGGTTGTGGCGCTCGGCGTCCAGGCCGTTGCGGCGCAGCTCGGTGAAGCTGGTCACGCTCCAGACGTCGGCGGCGATGCCCCAGTCCTTTTCGAGCAGTTCCTGCGCGGCGATGACTTCGCGCAGGATGGTGCCCGAACCCAGCAGCTGGACGCGCTGCTCGGCCTTGGCCTCGCTCTTCTTGAGCTGGTACATGCCGCGGATGATGCCCTCTTCGTCGCCGGCCTTCAGGCCCGGCTGGGCATAGTTCTCGTTCATGACCGTGATGTAGTAGAAGACGTTTTCCTGGTCTTCCACCATGCGCTTCAGGCCGTTCTGGATGATGACCGCCAGTTCGTGCGCGAAGGTCGGATCGTACGACACGCAGTTGGGGATGGTGGCCGACATCAGGTGGCTGTGGCCGTCCTCGTGCTGCAGGCCTTCGCCGTTGAGCGTGGTGCGCCCCGCGGTGCCGCCCAGCATGAAGCCGCGCGCCTGCATGTCGCCGGCGGCCCAGGCCAGGTCGCCGATGCGCTGGAAGCCGAACATCGAGTAATAAATGTAGAACGGCACCATGATGCGGTTGTTGGTCGAGTACGAGGTCGCCGCGGCGATCCACGAGCTCATCGCGCCCGCTTCGTTGATGCCCTCTTCCAGGATCTGGCCGTCGGCCGCCTCGCGGTAGTACATGACCTGTGCCTTGTCGACCGGCACGTACTTCTGGCCTTCCGGCGCGTAGATGCCGATCTGGCGGAACATGCCTTCCATGCCGAAGGTGCGGGATTCGTCCGGCACGATGGGCACGACGCGCGGGCCCAGCGTCTTGTCGCGCAGGAGCTGGGTCAGGATGCGCACGAAGGCTTGAGTGGTCGAGATCTCGCGGCCTTCCGCGGTGGGATCCAGCACGGCCTGGAAGGTCGAGAGCGCCGGCGCGGGCAGGTGCTCGTCGGCCTTCTGGCGGCGGCGCGGCAGGTAGCCGCCCAGTGCCTGGCGGCGCTCGTGCAGGTACTTCATTTCCGGCGCGTCGTCGCCCGGCTTGAAGTAGGGCAGTTCCTCGAGCTTGTCGTCGGGAATAGGAATGTTGAACCGGTCGCGGTAGGCCCGGATGATGTCGTTGTCCAGCTTCTTCTGCTGGTGCGCGGGGTTGCGCGACTCGCCGGCGGCCCCCATGCCATAGCCCTTGATGGTCTTGGCCAGGATGACGGTCGGGCGGCCTTCGCTCTTCTGCGCGGCGTCGAACGCGGCATAGACCTTGTGCGGATCGTGGCCGCCGCGGTTCAGGCGCCAGATGTCCTCGTCGCTCATGCGGCTGACCATCTCCAGCAGCTTGGGATGCTTGCCGAAGAACTTCTCGCGCACGAAAGCGCCGTCGTTGGCCTTGTAGGCCTGGTATTCACCGTCGACGGTCTCTTCCATGATCTGGCGCAGGATGCCTTCCTTGTCGCGCGCCAGGAGCGGGTCCCAGTAGCCGCCCCAGATCAGCTTGATGACGTTCCAGCCGCTGCCGCGGAATTCGCCTTCCAGTTCCTGGATGATCTTGCCGTTGCCGCGCACCGGGCCGTCCAGGCGCTGCAGGTTGCAGTTGATGACGAACACCAGGTTGTCGAGCTTTTCGCGCGAGGCCAGGCTGATGGCGCCCAGCGACTCCGGTTCGTCCATCTCGCCGTCGCCGCAGAACACCCACACCTTGCGCTTGCTGGTGTCGGCAATGCCGCGGGCATGCAGGTATTTCAGGAAGCGGGCCTGGTAGATGGCCATCAACGGGCCCAGGCCCATCGAGACGGTCGGGAACTGCCAGAAGTCCGGCATCAGCTTCGGATGCGGGTAGGACGACAGGCCCTTGCCATCGACTTCCTGGCGGAAATGGTTAAGCTGGTCCTCGGACAGGCGGCCTTCCAGGAAGGCGCGCGCATAGACGCCGGGCGAGGAGTGGCCCTGGAAATAGACCAGGTCGCCGCCGCGGTCTTCGGTCTCGGCATGCCAGAAATGGTTCTGGCCGGTCTCGATCATCGTGGCCAGCGAGGCGAAAGACGCAATGTGGCCGCCCAGGTCGCCGCCATCGGGCGGATGCAGGCGGTTGGCCTTGACCACCATCGCCATCGCGTTCCAGCGAATATAGGAGCGGATGCGGTTTTCCAGGTCCAGCTTGCCCGGATGCGCCGGCTCCATGTGCGGCGGGATGGTGTTGACGTAGGCGGTATTGGGCGAAAACGGAATGTAGGCACCGGAACGGCGAGCCAGGTCGATCAGGCGTTCCAGCAGGTAATGGGCGCGCTCAGGGCCTTCGCGGTCCAGGACCGCTTCCAGGGCGTCGAGCCATTCTTGGGTTTCCAGGGTATCTTCGTCGTTGGCCGCGTTTACGCCGGCCCCGACCTGAGGAAGAGCGGACATGCCTGTCTCCTGAGTCTCTGTAACATCCGGGCCGCTTGTAGCTGCCCGGGGGTTTAGTCGCCGTCGGCGGCCTTCGCTATGTAAAACTAGGGCCCTTCTGCAACTCCGGCGCGATTCTAGAAGGCAGGAAGCCTTCGATGCAATAAAAATTTCGCCTAGCGATATCATTTACCATAATGTGAAATCTAGCACGAATCGGGAATAAAAGCATTTTGCGGCGCAATAATCCTGGGCACTTTCGCGCGCACAACTGTGCGTAAACTTTCTTCATGTCTACCGTTCATCCTTCTAATATTCCCGCCCCGTTCAAAGACCTGGGGCGGTTGCGGCGCCGTAGCTGGTACTGGTTGACGCCAGCCATCGCGCTGGGCCTGTTCGTCTGCGTCATGGGCTCCATCCTGTGGTGGCTGGACGCCCGCGACGACGCCCAGCGCTATGGCACCCTGGTGCGCGACGTCGACTGGGCGCAGCAATCGATGCGCCTGCGCATGCTGGCGGCGCGCGACCGGATCGGCGCGCTGGGCCGCGACCTGGTCCGCACCAACATGACCGAAAGCCGCTTTCTGGACGATGCCCGGGAGTTGCTGGTGGAACATCCCGAGATCATCCACGTGGCGTGGATAGACGCGGATCGCAAGGCCGTGTGGATCTCCACGCCCGACCGGCGGGCCGGCCAGACCTTCCGCATGAGCGCGCCCGGCGAAACCGACCCGGAAGTCTTCCGCACCTTCGAGATCGCCCGCGACGAGCAGCGTCCGGCCTATTCCCGTCCCTACCGCGGCCAGTACAACGAGGTCTACCTGGACCTGTACGTGCCGGTCTACCAGGACGACCGCTTCCTCGGCACGCTGGCCACCGTATATTCGGTGGACGGCCTGCTGCAGCACCTGATCCCGCAGGAAACCTCCCGCAAATACAAGGTGTCCATCCTGGACGGCAACGACCTGCCGTTGGTGTCGTCGTCCTCCCGGGCGGACAAGGGCGCCATCCATACCTATGAAGTGCCGCTGGACCCGCCCGGCAACGGCATGATGCTGAGCGCCCGTGGCTACCGCACGCAGACGGACACCTCGCAGACCATGCTGGTCTGGGTGGTGGTGTCGCTATCGGCCGTCATCATCTGGAGCCTGCTGGCACTGTGGCGCCACACCCGCTTCCGCTCCGAGGCGGAACAGGCCCTGATCGCCGAGACGGCCTTCCGCCGCGCGATGGAAAACTCCATGCTGACGGGGATGCGGGTGCTCGACATGGAAGGCCGCATCACCTATGTGAACCCGGCCTTTTGCCGCATGATGGGCTGGGACGAGGCGGACCTGCTGGGCCGCACCCCGCCCTACCCCTACTGGCCGCAGGGCGACCATGCCGCCCAGTGGCGCAACACGGAAATGCTGCTGTCCGGCAATGCCCCCAGCAGCGGCTTCGAGATGGAGGCGCAGCGCCGGGACGGCTCGATCTTCTACGCCCGCATGTACGTCTCGCCCCTTCTGGACCAGCGCGGCGTGCAGACCGGCTGGATGACCTCGATGACGGACATCACCGAACCCAAGCGCATCCGGGAGGCGCTGGCCGCCGCCCACGAGCGCTTCATGACCGTGCTCGAAGGCCTGGACGACGCCATCTCCGTCACCGCCGAAACGCCCAAGGGCTCGGAATTGCTGTTCGCCAACAAGACCTACCGGCGCGTGCTGGGTTCGCAGGCGACCGGCCACGACGAGCTGTCGGCGGGGCGGCGCGGCCGCTTCACCGACGAGGCGATCGAGGTGTATTCGTCGTCCACTCACCGCTGGTTCGAAGTGCGCCACCGCATGCTGCAATGGGTGGACGGCCGCCGGGTCCGGATGCAGGTGGCGCGCGACATTACCGAGCGCCGCGCGGCCGAGGAGGCCTCGCGGGCCCAGCAGGAAAAGATCCAGCTCACCAGCCGTCTCATCACCATGGGCGAGATGGCCTCGTCGCTGGCGCACGAGCTCAATCAGCCCCTCACGGCCATCAATAACTACAGCATGGGTGTCGTCGCGCTGGTGCGCACCGGCGATACCGACCCCGCCAAATTGCTGCCGGCGTTGGAAAAAACCACCGCACAGGCCCAGCGGGCGGGTATGATCATCCGCCGCATACGCGAATTCGTGAAACGTAGCGAACCCAAGCGCCAGCGGGTAAGCTTGCCCACGATCGTGGATAATGCGGTCGGTTTCGCCGGGATCGAGTCCCGGACCCGACGGATTGAGATCGTTCAAAAAATACCCGAACAGTTGCCGGACGTTCTCGCCGACCCCATACTGATCGAGCAGGTCGTTCTGAACCTGCTCAAAAATGGTCTTGAAGCCATGCAGGATTCGGAGGGGCGGGAATTGCTGGTGGAAGCGAACGTACGCGAGGACATGGTGGAAGTGGCAGTCATCGATACCGGCCATGGCTTGGCCGATCCCGAACGATTGTTCGAGCCTTTCTACAGCACCAAGTCGGAAGGCATGGGCATGGGCTTGAACATCTGCCGCACCATCATCGAGTTCCACCACGGCCGGCTGTGGGCCGAACCCAATCCCGCCGGAGGGACCATCTTCAAATTCACGCTTCCGTGGGTCAGGCCCATCCTGCCCGCGGAGCCGGTTTCCGAACCGGAATCCGCCCCCAAGGAGCTTACCTAATGAGCAATACGCCCCAGTCCAGCACGGTCTTCATTGTCGATGACGACGAAGCCGTTCGCGATTCTCTACGATGGCTGCTGGAAGCCAATGGCTATCGGGTACGGGCCTACGACAGCGCGGAACGCTTCCTCGCCGAGTACGACCCCGAGGTCATCGGCGTGCTGATCGTCGATGTGCGGATGCCCGGCATGACGGGACTGGAACTCCAGGAACAGCTGATCGCCCGGAAGTCCACCCTGCCCATCGTCTTCGTAACCGGCCACGGCGACGTGCCCATGGCGGTCTCCACCATGAAGAAGGGCGCGGTGGACTTCCTGGAAAAACCGTTCAACGAAGCCGACCTGCGCCAAATCATTGCCAACATGCTGGAACAGGCCCACGCCCGCGCCGCCGACGAAGCCACCCGGCGCAGCTACGAGGCCCTGCTGGCGCGCCTGACGGTACGCGAACAGCAAGTGCTGGAACGCATCGTCGCCGGCCGCCTGAACAAACAGATCGCCGACGACCTAGGCATCAGCATCAAGACGGTGGAAGCGCATCGCGCCAACATCATGGAAAAGCTGCAAGTCACCACCGTCGCCGACCTGATGAAGGTCGCCCTGCACCACCGCCCCTCTTCTGCGGCCTGACCGCCCCCGTCGGCGGGGGCCAGGCGCCCCGCCCAAGACGAGACAGCCCCGCCCCAACCGCCTACAGCGCACGCCGTGCTCGGGGCGCGGGCCCCTCCCCCCTGCGCTAAAATAATCAAAGGCTCCGCCCTTTGTCCCTCCACTTCCCCGACCCACCATGCCCGCACGCCTCATCAACGGCAACGACCTCTCCAAACAGATCCGCTCCGACATCGCCCAGCGCGCCGCCCAGCTCACCCAGCAAGGCACCCGCCCCGGCCTGGCGGTCATTCTGGTTGGCGACGACCCCGCGTCGCACGTCTACGTACGCAACAAGGTCAAGGCATGCCACGACGCGGGCTTCCACTCGGTGCTGGAAAAATACGAAGCCTCCCTGACCGAGGCCGAACTGCTGGCCCGCATCGACCTGCTCAACCATGACCCGTCCATCCACGGCATCCTGGTGCAGATGCCCCTGCCCAAGCACATCGACCCCCACAAGGTGATCGAGGCCATTTCCACCAGCAAGGACGTGGACGGCTACTCGGTGCTGAGCGCCGGCGAACTGATGGCCGGGCTCGAGGGCTTCCGCCCCTGCACGCCCTACGGCTGCATGAAGCTGATCGAAAGCACCGGCTACGACCTGCGCGGCAAGCACGCCGTGGTCATCGGCCGCAGCAATACGGTGGGCAAGCCCATGGCCCTGCTGCTGCTCCAGGCCAATGCCACGGTAACGGTCTGCCACAGCGCCACGCCCGACCTGGCTCACCACACGCGGCAGGCCGACGTGGTGGTGGCCGCCGTGGGCCGCCGCAACACGCTGACCGGCGACATGGTCAAGCCCGGCGCCGTGGTGATCGACGTCGGTATCAACCGCGACGAGGCCGGCAAGCTGTGCGGCGACGTGGACTTTGCCAGCGTTTCCGAAGTGGCGGGCTGGATTACGCCGGTGCCGGGCGGCGTGGGCCCCATGACCATCACCATGCTGCTGGCAAACACGCTGGAATCGGCGGAACGCGCCGCCCGGCAACGCGCCTGACCCCGGGCCGGCCCCTCGCCGGCCACCGGCGGCCTGGGTTTACCGCGGGACGGCCCTGCTGCCGGGTTGGATTTCCCCGGGAATGTCCCCACATGCCTTGCATAGGCGCTCGTGCATAGCGGCCGCCGGCCGCCCGGTGGCGGCATAAGTGGCCGCCCCGAGCCCCATCTTCGCCTTTTTGGAGTTTCCCCATGAAGCAACCCGTATCGCCGCAGACCGCCGCCCCGACCGCCGACCTGGCCGACAACCCGCTCATGGACCTCTCCGGGCTGGCGCGGTTCGATGCCATCCGGCCCGAGCACATCACGCCCGCGGTCACGGCGCTGCTCGAACGGGCGCAGAAAGCGGTGGAAAAGTTGGAGGCGGACCAGGCCGCCGATGCGCCGGCGACCTGGCAGAACGTGGTCGAGACGCTGGATGAAGGAACCGAGGGGCTATCGCGCGCCTGGGGTGTGGTGGGCCACTTGAACGCGGTGGCCGATACGCCGGAGCTGCGCGCCGCCTATGGCGAGAACCTGCCCCGGGTAACGGAATTCTGGGCCGGCCTGGGACAGAACCAGGCCTTGTACGAACGCTACAAGAAACTGGCCGCGAGCGAGGAATTCCGCCACCAGACCCCGGCCCGCAAGAAACTCATCGAGAATGAGCTGCGCGGCTTTCGCCTGGGCGGCGCCGAACTGCCGGAAGAAGCCAAGCCCCGCTTCGCCGAGATCCAGGAACGGCAGGCGACCTTGTCGAAGGCGTTCTCGGACCACGTGCTGGACGCCACGAACACCTACTCGCTGATCGTGCGCGACGCGTCCGAACTGGCGGGCCTGCCCGATGACGTCAAGCAAGCCGCGCGCGAGGCCGCACGCAAGGCCGGCGAAGATACCGACGACGCCCCGGCGTGGAAATTCACGCTGCACTTCCCGTCCTATTTCCCCGTGCTGCAGTACGCCGACAACCGGATACTGCGCGAAAAAATGTACAAGGCCCACGTCACCCGGGCGTCGGAGCTGGCGCCCGAGCACGGCCAGGGCAATCCCGAGTGGGACAACGCCGCGATCATGTCGGAGCTGCTGCGCCTGCGCCGCGAGGAAGCTCGCCTGCTGGGCTACGCCAATTACGGCGAAGTCTCGCTGGTTCCCAAGATGGCGGATTCGCCCGAGCAAGTGCAGAAATTCCTGGTCGAGCTGGCCGAGCGCGCTCGGCCCTACGCCGAGCGGGACCTGCGCGAGCTGCGCGAATTCGCAGCCGGCGAGCTGGGCCTGGCCGAGCTCGAGCCCTGGGACATTGCCTACGCATCCGAAAAGCTGCGCCAGGCGCGCTACGCTTTCTCGGAAAACGAGGTCAAGCAATATTTCCCCGAACCCAAGGTACTGGCCGGCCTTTTCAAGGTGATCGAAACCCTGTTCTCGGTCCGCATCCGGCCCGACAGCGCACCCGCCTGGCACCCCGACGTGCGCTTCTTCCGCGTGGAATCGGCTGCCGGCACGCTGCTGGCGCAGTTCTACCTGGACCTCTACGCGCGCGAGGGCAAGCGCGGCGGCGCCTGGATGGACGACGCCCGCACCCGCTACCGCCGTCCCGGCGGCGAACTGCAAACGCCGGTCGCTTACCTGGTTTGCAACTTCACGCCGCCCAGCGGCGGCAAGCCCTCGCTGTTCACCCATGACGAGGTCATCACGCTGTTCCACGAATGCGGCCACGGCCTGCATCACATGCTGACCCAGATGGAGGACATGGGCGTGTCCGGCATCAATGGGGTGGAATGGGACGCCGTCGAGCTGCCCAGCCAGTTCATGGAGAACTTCTGCTGGGAATGGGCGGTGCTCGAGCAGATGACCGCGCACATCGAAACCGGCGAGCCGCTGCCGCGGGCGCTATACGACAAGATGGTGGCGGCCAAGAACTTCCAGGGCGGCTTGATGACCTTGCGGCAGGTGGCGCTGGCGGCCACCGACATGCACCTGCATACCGACTACGATCCGGACGGACCGCAAAGCGTGCTCGAGCTGTCGCGCGAGGTGAACGACCGGCTCCACGTATTGCCCCAGCCGGACATCTCGCGCTGGATCAATACCTTCAGCCATATCTTTGCCGGCGGCTATTCCGCTGGCTACTACAGCTACAAATGGGCCGAGGTATTGTCGGCCGATGCCTATTCCGCCTTCGAGGACGCCGCCACCGAAGACACGCTACGGCCGGATGTCGGGGCACGCTTCTTGCGGGAGATCTTGCAGGTAGGCGGGAGCCGGCCGGCCATTGAATCGTTCCGGGCCTTCCGCGGGCGTGATCCCAGTATCGAGGCCCTGCTCCGTCATAGCGGCATGGCCGAGAACGTGGAGTCCTGATCCCGCGCAATCAGCAGCCGGACGGCCGCGAGGTCGTCCGACAAGAGGTCGTCCAGGTTGGGTTCGCCGGGCAGCTTCAATAGCGGCTGGCTGCCGTAGCGGCGGGCCAGTTCGCGCGCGACCGGAACGGTGACTATGGCCTTGCGGCGCAAGGCGCTGGCCGACCCGGAAAACGGGAACTGGCGCTCCAACGCGACGATATCCCACCCGCCCGGGGCGAATATCCACGCGACATGGCCGTCGCGGTCTATGCCGCTCAGTACCAGCAATTCGGTAACGACACGATTTTCTTGCATGACACGCAACCCCCTCCGTCGGCGGCGGAGGGGCCGGCCAGCCTCCGCCACGCGATCGTCTTCTCGAATTTGCTCTATACGCAGAATATACACCAATAGATTGCGTACCACGCTTTGCGTGTCAGGCAACCGCCTCGGACAATCTCGCCATGGACATAGGGTCGGCGATCAGGTACACGCGCGAACGCCTCGGGCTCAAGCTCGAGGCGGTTGCCATGGAAGTCGGTACCGACGCCGGCAACCTGTCGCGTATCGAGACGGGCAAGCAAAAACCGTCGGTGGTGCGCCTCGAGCGCATCGCGCGCGCCATGAACGTCGGTGTGACGGACCTGTATGCCTTGGTCGAAAACGTCCACGTCCGGCCGGCAAGCCCCGAGTTGCGCGACGGCGACGACCTTCCCTACGGCAACGACGCACGTCTTCTACGGCGCAGCTTCGCCGCGCTGGATGCGCGGCACCGCAAGCTGGTCCTCGAATTCGTCAGGCTGCTCAACCGTATGCAGAAAGAAGAAAACGCCAAGCAAGAGACGGCATAACCGTTTCCTGCCTGGCGTTTTTGCTGCCGGCCCGGCGCCGGGCCGGGCGCCACGACGGGTGGCGCTACCCCCCTGATCAGGCCGGGCGGCGCACCAACTGCGAGATGTCCCGTACCGCGCCGCGGTCGGCCGAGGTCGCCATCATGCCGTAGGCCTGCAGCGCCTGCGACACCACACGCTTGCGATCCAGCGGCTTCCAGGCTTTTTCGCCCCGGGCTTCCATGGCCTGGCGGCGCTTGGCCAGTTCTGTATCGCTGATCCGCAGGTTGATGCTGCGGTTGGGGATGTCGATCTCGATGATGTCGCCCTCTTCGACCAGCCCTATGGTGCCGCCCTCGGCCGCTTCCGGCGAGGCATGGCCGATCACGAGGCCCGAGGAGCCGCCGGAGAATCGGCCGTCGGTGAGCAGAGCGCAGCTCTTGCCGAGCCCCTTGGACTTGATGTAGGAGGTCGGATAAAGCATTTCCTGCATGCCGGGGCCGCCCTTGGGCCCTTCGTAGCGGATGATGACCACGTCGCCCGCGTGCACGGCATCGCCCAGGATGCCTTCCACCGCATCTTCCTGGCTTTCGAAGATGCGCGCCTTGCCGGTGAACTTGAGGATGCTCTCGTCCACCCCGGCTGTCTTGACGATGCAGCCCTTCTCGGCCAGGTTGCCATACAGCACCGCCAACCCGCCGTCCAGCGAATAGGCATGGGCCTTGTCGCGGATGCAGCCCTCGGCCCGGTCCAGGTCCAGCCTGTCGAAGCGCTTGTCCTGGCTGAACGCGACCTGGCTGGGTACGCCGCCCGGTGCCGCGCGGAAGAAGGTATGCACGGATTCGTCCTGGGTGCTGGCGACGTCGTAGGCGGCGATGGCCTCGCCCAGGGTCTTGCTGTGTACCGTGGACACGGAGGTATCGAGCAGGCCCGCGCGATCGAGTTCGCCCAGGATGGCCATGATGCCGCCCGCCCGGTGCACGTCCTCGATGTGGTACTGCTGGGTGGCGGGCGCCACCTTGCACAGGCAGGGCACGTGGCGCGAGATGCGATCGATGTCGCTCATCGTGAAGTCCACGCCGGCCTCCTGCGCCGCGGCCAGCAGGTGCAGCACGGTGTTGGTCGATCCGCCCATGGACACGTCGAGCGCCATCGCGTTGGCAAACGCGGCCTTGGTGGCGATGTTGCGCGGCAGGACCGAGGCATCGTCCTGCTCGTAGTATCGCTTGCACAGCTCCACCGCCAGGCGGCCGGCGCGCAGGAACAGGCGCTTGCGGTCGGCATGCGTGGCCACGACCGTGCCGTTGCCCGGCAGCGAAAGCCCCAGCGCTTCGGTCAGGCAGTTCATGGAATTGGCGGTGAACATGCCGGAGCACGACCCGCAGGTGGGACAGGCGGAACGCTCGTAGTTCTCGACGTCCGCATCGGACACGGTAGGGTCGCCCGCCTTGATCATGGCATCGATCAGGTCCACCTTGATGATCTTCTGGCCATTGACGTCCTGCGCCGGATGGTAGGCCTCGATGACCTTGCCGGCCTCCATCGGCCCGCCCGACACGAACACGGCGGGGATGTTGAGCCGCATGGCGGCCATCAGCATTCCCGGAGTGATCTTGTCGCAGTTCGAGATGCAGACCATGGCGTCGGCGCAATGGGCATTGACCATGTATTCGACCGAATCGGCGATCAACTCGCGCGACGGCAGCGAATACAGCATGCCGCCATGGCCCATGGCAATGCCGTCGTCCACGGCGATGGTGTTGAATTCCTTCGCCACGCCGCCGGCGGCCTCGATCTCGCGCGCCACCATCTGGCCGAGGTCCTTCAGGTGTACGTGCCCGGGCACGAACTGGGTGAACGAGTTGACCACGGCGACGATGGGCTTGCCGAAATCGCCGTCCTTCATGCCGGTCGCGCGCCAAAGCGCACGGGCCCCGGCCATGTTGCGACCATGGGTGGATGTACGGGAACGGTATTGCGGCATGACGGTACTCGCGAAAAAGAGTGGCGAACGTAATAGTATAGGTCGGAAAGCAAGCAGGCGCGCCGCGGCCGGGCCCGCCGGCGACAGGCCGGCTCGACCATGGGCGGGATGGTGTCTGCCTCTTGTATGCCCCCGATAAAACAATAATAATTATCATTATCAATTTTTCAACGGCATGACCGAGCCCGTGATGACGACCTCTTCCCTGTGGCACCGCTACCTGGCCTTGAAGGCCGAACAGCCCAAGCTGCGCATGCGCGATGCGGCGGCCCGGCTGGGGGCCAGCGAAGGAGAACTGGTTGCCGCCGACCCGGCGGCGACTCGCCTGAAAACCGAGTGGGCGGCACTGCTGGGCGGCCTGAAGGCAGCCGGGCCCCTGCTCGCCTTGACCCGCAACGAAGCGGCCGTGCACGAGAAAACCGGCGTCTACGAGCACGTGCAGATCGAAGGCAAGATGGGCCTGGCGCTGAACCCGAACATAGATTTGCGTCTGTTCCTCTCGCAATGGCGGCATGCCTTCGCGGTCGGCGGCGAGCGCCCCAGCATGCAGGTGTTCGACCAGCAGGGCGAAGCGGTCCACAAAATCTATGTGGTCGAGGACACCGATCGCGCCGCCTTCGAGGCATTGCTGGCCGCCCACGCCGATGTGCCGCGGCCGGTCGCGCCCGAACCCCGCCCTTCCCCGGAACACAAGGCCGACGAAGAAGTCGACATCGACGCGTTCCGGCAGCAGTGGCGCGAGCTGCGCGACACGCACGAGTTCTTCGGCCTGTTGCGCCGCCATGGACTGGGCCGCGTGCAGGCGCTGCGGCTGGCGCCGCCCGAGTTCGCCCGGCAGGTGGGCATCGGCGCGGTGGATGCGGTGCTGGGTGCCGCGGCGGAGTCGGGACTCCCCATCATGGTTTTCGTCGGCAATGCCGGCTGCGTGCAAATCCATACCGGGCCGGTACATCGCATCGCCCCGATGGGCCCTTGGCTGAACGTACTGGACCCGGGCTTCAATCTGCACTTGCGCATGGACCTGTGCCGGGAAGCATGGCTGGTCCGCAAACCGACATCGGACGGCATCGTGACGTCGCTCGAATGCTATGACGCCGACGGCGCCTTGATCGTGCAGTTCTTCGGCGAGCGCAAACCCGGCAAACCGGAACTCCCTCCATGGACCGCGCTGGCCGACAGCCTGGCGGACATCGCGCCCGGCACGCCGCGGCCTTCAGCGGCATGATCATGGCGATGGCGCCGCGCGCGTGGCATTGTGCGGCGGGTGCGGCCATGGCGCTGCTCCTGGCCGCGTGCGCGGCGCCGCCGGACAAGGCGGCTACATCGACCCTGGCGGCGGAGCTGCCGCAGTACGACATCGTCCTGCTGGGCGAGGTGCACGACAACGCGCAAGGCCATAGACTGCGCGCCGAGGCACTGGGCGAGGCGATCCGGGCCGGCTGGCGGCCCGCCATCGCCATGGAACAGTTCGACCGCGAGCGGCAAGCCGACCTGGACCAGGCCATGGCGCGCTGCACCGACCCCGATTGCGTCATCCGGGCCGCCACGCCGGCCAGGCCCGGCTGGGACTGGGCGCACTACCGGCCCGTCCTCGCGCTGGCGCTGCGCGAGAAACTGCCTATCGTTGCCGCCAATCTCTCGCGCGCCGACGCCGGTACGGTGATGAAGCAGGGACCGGCTTCGGTCTTCGACACCGCGCAGCTGCGCGAACTGGGGCTCGATGCGCCCGCGCCCGACCTGCTCGCTGCACAGCGCAAGGAAGTGGCCGAGGCCCATTGCGGCGCCCTGCCCCACGCCATGCTCGACGGCATGGCCACGGCACAGCTGGCCCGCGATGCCGTCATGGCCCTCGCCCTCGAGCATGCAAGCCGTGCGCCGGCCGCACCGTCCGGCGCACGCTCCCGGCCCGTCGTGCTGCTGTCCGGCAACGGCCACGTCCGGCGCGACATAGGCGTGCCTCGCTGGCTGAAGGGCCATGCCGTCCTTTCGGTCGGTTTCACCGAACAACCCGTGCCGCCCGGCACCTACGACCGCACGGTGCCGGTCGACGCCGCGCCCCGCGGAGATCCCTGTCAGGCGTTCGGCTCCAGGCCTGGCGGCCGCTAGCCCTTCCACACCTCGCGCGCAACATCCACGGTCAGCCTCAGCTTGGCCCACTGCGCTTCTTCGGCCAGGTTGTTGCCTTCCTCGGTCGAAGCAAAGCCGCACTGCGGGCTCAGGCAAAGCTGGTCCAGCGCGACGAACTTGGCCGCTTCGTCGATGCGTTTCTTGACGTTGTCGGGGTTCTCCAATTCGCCGGTCTTGGTGGTGACGAGCCCCAGCACGATGCGCTGCTTGCCCGGCTTGACGAAGCGCAACGGTTCGAAGCCCCCGGCGCGGGCGCTGTCGTACTCGAGGAAAAAGCCGTCGATGCCGACCTTGCCGAACAATGTTTCCGCGACGGGCTCGTACCCGCCTTCGGAAATCCAGGTCGAACGGAAATTGCCGCGGCAGATGTGCATGGTGATGGTCATGTCGGCCGGGCGATCGGCAATGGCATGGTTGATCATGCGCGCGTAGATGTCGGCCAGCTTGGAGGGATCTTCGCCGCGGTCGCTGATCATCTTGCGTTGCTCTTCCGAGCACAGGTAGGCCCAGACGGTATCGTCGAACTGCAGGTAGCGGCAGCCGGCATCGGCGAAGCCCTTGACCACCTGGCGGTACGTTTCGGCCAGGTCGTCGAAAAAGGGCTCCATCTCGGGATAGACCGTCTTGTCGATGGCGCCGCGGCCGCCGCGGAAATGCAACACGCTGGGGCTGGGGATGGTCATCTTGGGCACGCGCTGGGTGGTGGCCTTCAAGAACTTGAAGTGCTCGATCATGGGGTGCGTGCCCGAAAAGCCCAGCTTGCCGGTGACCTTGACGCTGCGCGCCTTCGTTTGCACGCCAGCGAACTGTATACCCTGCGCGGCGTCGTAGCCCTCCACGCCGTCCAGCCCCTCGAGAAAATCAAAGTGCCACCACGAACGGCGGAACTCTCCGTCGGTAATCGCCTGCAAACCGATCTCCTCTTGCTTGGCGACGATCTTGCGTATCTCCTGGTCTTCCACTTCCTTGAGCGCATCGGCGGGAATTTCGCCGCGCTGGAACTTGGCCCGGGCTTCCTTGAGCGGCGCGCTACGTAGCAGGCTGCCCACGGTATCTGCACGAAAAGGCGCAACGGTGTCAGGCATTTTGTCTCCCCTCGTGATGGATGAGCGGCGGGCGAGGCGAGGTCTCGCGCCGTCCGCAGGGTAGTTTACGCATCTGCGGCCCTCTAAAATACCGCCAAACGCCGGGGATTTGTCCCCCCGGCCTCCATCCTGCCCACGGAGAACGCACCCCATGCCCAACCGACCATCCGCCCCTATCCGTCTCTGCATTGCCGGCGAAGGTGCCATGGGTTCGACCCATGCACGGATTTTTTCCGCCATGCCCGGCGTGGAAGTGGCCGCCCTGGCGGTGGGCGATCTGGGCCGCGGGCGCCAGCTCGCCGCGCAATGCGGTATCCCGGACTGCAGCGACGATCTCCCGGCCACGCTCGCCCGCCCGGACATCGACGCCGTGGTGCTGGCCACGCCGTCGGGCTTGCATGCAGAACATGCCGAGCTGGCCGCCCGCCTGGGCAAGCCCATGCTGATCGAGATACCGGCGGCACTGACCCTGGCGGACACCGAACGGCTGATAGGCATCCAAGCCGAAACCGGCGTACCGATGATGGTGGCCCACAGCCGCCGCTTCGCGCCGCCGCATACCTACCTGCGCGAACGTATACAGAGCGGCGATTTCACGCTGCACCACCTGGTGTGCGAAACCTATTTCTTCCGCCGCAACAACCTCAACATGTTCGGCGAACCGCGCACCTGGGTGGACAGTCTGCTCTGGCACCATGCCTGTCATACCGTGGACCTGCTGTGCTGGCTGCTCGACGAATCCGAGTTCGACGTGTGGGGCCAGCGCGGGCCCGACCACCCTCAGCTCGGCATTCCCATGGACCTGACCGTGGCGATGCGGTCGCGCAAGTGCGGCACGCTGCTGACCATGGCCATGTCGTTCAACAACAAAGGGCCGTTCGGCGGCTTCTACCGCTATATCGGCGAAGAAGAAACCTACCGCGCGTTCCGTGACGAATTGACCGACAGCGACGGCAAGACGGTCGAAATGCCCGGCGCGCAACCGGCCTTCGAGGCGCAGGATGCCGAGTTCATCGCATCGGTGCGCGAAGGCCGCCCCAGCCGCTGCGATATCGCCTCCGTCCTGCCCGCCATGCGGGCGCTGGACCGCATCGACCGCATCATGCGGGGCGAGGCCTAGCCGGCCTGAGGCCCCCGCTACGCCGCACCTAGGGTGCCGGGGCGATCTCGGTCACGAGCAGCTCGCCGCCGTGCTCCACGACCCGGAAGGCGACCTGGTCGCCTACCTTCAACCCTTCAAGCAGGCGCTTGTCCTGGACGGCGAACACCATGGTCATCGGCGGCATATCCAGGCCGGCGATCTCGCCGTGCCTGAGCGTGACGCGGCCCCCTTCCAGGTCTACCCGCCGGACTTCGCCCTGGGCCGAACCCCGGGCGCGATCCGCCCCTGCCTCCCCGTGCCCCGGGGCGGACTCGCCGGCCATGGGCCCGTGATGGCCGGCGTGGCCATCGGCCGCCTGGACCGAGGCGAAAATCCACGCGGCGGACAAGCCGGCCAACAGGCGTACGTGCAATGCGTGCATGAGAAATTCCTCCAGATCAGTGTGGGTGTCGGGACGCTGGCTTGCGTACCTGCATGGAAATATCCGGTTTCCCGGCCGCGCCCTCGGGCGGCGGGGCGGCACGCTGCGGCTCGACCTGCGCTCCGGTCCATTCATACGCCACGGTTCCGGGCGGATGCCGATACCAGCCTGGGTCGGTATAGTCGCCGGGCCGCTGATCGCGCCGCACTTTGACGACGCTGAACATGCCGCCCATTTCCAGTGAGCCGAACGGCCCCTTGCCACCCATCATGGGCAGTGTGTTGTCGGGCAGCGGCATGGACATCTCCGCCATGTCGGCCATGCCGCGCTCACCCATGACCATGTAGTCGGGCACGAGCCGGGCGATCTTCTTGGCCACCTCACGGTGGTCCACGCCTATCATGGTCGGCAGGTCGTGGCCCATTGCGTTCATGGTGTGGTGGCTCTTGTGGCAGTGGAAGGCCCAGTCGCCTTCCTCGTCGGCGATGAACTCGATCTGCCGCATCTGTCCGACCGCGATGTCGGCGCTGACCTCGGGCCAGCGCGCCGCGGGCGGCACCGGACCGCCGTCGGTGCCGGTCACCACGAATTCGTGTCCATGCAGATGAATCGGATGGTTGGTCATAGTAAGGTTGCCGATGCGTATGCGCACGCGGTCCCCCTGGCGGACATTGAGCGTATCGATGCCGGGAAACACCCGGCTGTTCCATGACCAGAGGTTGAATTCGGTCATGGTGGAGATGCGCGGCGTATAGCTGCCGGGATCGATGTCGTAGGCGTTGAGCAGGAAGATGAAATCGCGGTCTACTTCCTCGATCAGCGGGTGGCGGCCTTTGGGATGGGTGACCCAGCCGCCCATCATCCCCATCGCCATTTGTGTCATCTCGTCCGCATGCGGGTGGTACATGAAGGTACCGGGACGCCGGGCGGCGAATTCATAGACATAGGTCTTGCCCGGCGGAATGGCCTTCTGCGTCAGCCCCGACACGCCGTCCATGCCGTTGGGCAGACGCTGGCCATGCCAGTGGATGCTCGTGTGTTCGGGCAGGCGATTGGTCACGAAGATGCGTACCCGGTCGCCCTCCACCACTTCGATGGTGGGGCCGGGCGACTGGCCGTTGTAGCCCCACAGGTGGGCCTTCATCCCCGGCGCCATTTCGCGCACTACGGGCTCGGCCACCAAATGGAATTCCTTGACACCGGCGTTCATGCGCCATGGCAGCGTCCAGCCGTTGAGTGTGACCACGGGCCGGTACGGGCGCCCCGTGGGCGGTTCGAGCGGCGGCATGGTAGCGGCCGATGTCTGCTCGACCAGCTCGGGCAGGCGGGCCAGCGATGCCGCGGCCACCGGCGAGGAAGCCATGGCCAGCGCGCTACCCAGAAACGTTCTTCTCGAAAGCATGGGTGTCCTCATTGCGTCAATCGGCGGCGGCGGTAAAGGCCGGCAATGCCGGCCGCCCGAGCATGGCGAGTTCCAGGTCCGACTGCGCAACCCAGAAATCGCGCAAGGCGGCGATGTAGCCTTCCACGCTGGCGATTTGCGCGCGCGCATCGGCCAGCAGCTCGAACACGCCGATCAGCATGCCGTTGTAGCGAAGCAGGTTTTCTTCCGCGATCCGTTGCCGGATCGGCACGACTTCATCGCGAACGTGCCGGGCAATGTCGTAGGCGGCGCGGTAGGCGGCATAGGCATGCCGCACTTCCGAACGGGCGTCGATGGCGACCTGCGCGGCTCGCTCGACCGTCTGCATGTACGTGGACTGCGCGCGCGCGACCCGCGCCTCGCCCCAATCGAACAAAGGCAGCTCGAACCCGATTTCATAGCCGCGCTTGGTCGGTGCTTCGTTGGAAGAATTGCGCAGCGCACCCACCTCCAGCACGTTGATGAAGCGCGTGGCGCGAGTCAGGCCCAGGTCGTCCGCGGTACGGTTCACGGCTAGCCGGGCCGCCTGCACGTCGAGCCGGCCGGCCAGCGCCTGCCGTTCCACGTCGGGCTGCGCCCGGACCTCTGCTGGCAAATCCGGCAGGCGCTCAGGCAGCTGGAAGGCCAGCTGGTCGCCCCAGAGCCCCAGCAGCCTGACCAGACGTTCGCGGCTGGCGGTCTCCGCCTGCCGCGCTTGCGCCATGCCCAGTGCGGCATCCGCATAGAAACCCTGCTCGCGCGCCTCCAGCAGCCGGTTCCAGTTGCCGGTGGCCGCCATGCGGCGCGCCAGTTCCGCCCCGGCCTCGGCAGCATCGAATACCTGCTTGCGATAGCGCACCGTTTCGCGCGCAGCCAGCGCCTCGAAGTAAGCCGCTCGCGTACGTGCGGCCAGGTCCACCACGCGCAGCGCAGCGTCGCGCTGCGCCTCTTGGAACTGGCGCGATGCGACGCGCCGGGCCAGCGGCATAGCAAGCAGCCGCGCGAGGCTGAATTGCGCGCTGCGTTCGATCTCTATCTCGCTGCCTCGGGTGGTACGCCCGAACGAGAACCCCGGGTTGGGCAGGCGTCCGGCCTGTACCAGCTCCGCTTCGCTGATGCCCAGGTCGAAGAATGCCGCCTGCAGATCGCGGTTATTGAGCAAGGCCAGTTGCACCGCATCGTCCACCGACAGCGGCCGGGCCAGCAGCTGGGCCACCCTATCGTCCCGCTGCTGCCGTTCGGCGGGCGTACGCGTCCATACGGCGTCTTGATCCAGGTGCTTGGCAGAAACCTCTTGCACGGCATCGAAGCCGCTGTCCGGGCTGAACTGGGCGCATGCGCCGAGCAGGAGCGTCGCTGCGACCAGAGTGGCGAGTTTTGCCCCCCTTCGGGCGGCCGGGCGGGGTGCGCTCATGGCCGCCCTCCTTCGGACAGGGGGCCGCTGGCGCAGGACGGGGGTGGGGTGTTGTCGCGCTCGGGCGGGCTGTGCTGGGCCGCTTCGCGTGCATAGGTTCGCCATCCGCCTATGCGGCCGACTTCGTCATTGGCCGGCTTCCACGGCTCGATGGTGGTTTGGCCCAGGCGCCGGTACGACGCGAAGGCAGAAACATAGCCGGCGCTGGGCACCGGGACGCTGGCATCGAGGGGGTCGCTGCCGGGCGGCGTGCAGGGGGAGCCAGGATGGCGCTGGGGGGCGTGTCCAGGCGCGGGACCGGCCGCGCCGGCGGCGGCTGTCCACACTACGCCCGCGACAGCGAGCAGCGCCGCGCGCCAGGCGCGCGGCGTATGAAAACACAACATGGGATACACCTCTCGTATCGCGATCAATCGGTCCGCCCACAGGCGGAGCGTGCACCCGCGTCAGCGGGGCGGATCAGGCGAACGATCAGGCGCGCGGAGGTCGCTCCAGGCGGTCGGCGGGAATGCCGGCCCGAAGCGCGTCATGCAGGGGAAGGTAGATGGGATCGATGCGCCCGGGCAGCGGGGCTTGGAGCCCGGGCGGCGCGAACCAGCCGTGACAACAGGCGGCGCACGCGGCACAGGCCCCGGCGGCCGCTTTCCCGTCCGGGGAATGCGGGGAATGAGAAGAATGCGAGACGTGCTGCTTGCCGTGCGCCGTCATCGGGTCGTGGTGCTGCGGAAGAAATGCTGCTTCTTCGTCCGCCACGACGGACTCATGGCCGGCGTGGTCGGCGGCGTGATGCCCTCCCCCGGCCTGGTGCATGGCGTGAGCCATGGCCGGCGGAGCGCTCCGGCCGCCTTCCGCGCGGCCATGGGTGGCCGCGCACAGCGACAGCAGCGCAGCAGCGAACGCCTGCGCCGGCAGGACCAGCACAAGCAGCGCAACAAGAAGGGTCTTCAGCCTACGGCTCATTGCGCCAGTATATCGTCCGCCTTGCCCTTCCAGCGCCGCAGCAGCAATGCGTTCGAGACGACGCTCACGCTGCTCAAAGCCATGGCGGCGCCGGCAATGACCGGACTGAGCAGCCCCACGGCCGCCAGCGGCACCCCCACTACGTTGTAGACGAAGGCCCAGAACAGGTTCTGCCGGATCTTGGCATAGGTGCGCCGGGAAATGTCGATGGCATCGCCTACCAGCGCGGGATTGCCGCGCATCAGCGTCACGCCGGCGGCGTGCATGGCGACGTCGGTGCCGGTGGACATGGCGATGCCTACGTCGGCCGCAGCCAGCGCCGGCGCATCATTGATGCCGTCGCCCACCATCGCCACCACCCGGCCCTGGCTGCGCAGCTGTTCGATCGCCTCGGCCTTGTGTTCTGGCAGTACCTCGGCCCGCACGTCGTCCACCCCCAAGGTGGCTGCGATGGCCTGGGCGGCACCGGCATTGTCGCCCGTCAGCAGGACGGTGCGTATGCCCTGTCCATGCAAATGGCGCAGCGCATCGGCCGACTCCGGCTTGAGCGTATCGCCGAAGGCCAGCAGGCCGATCAACATCGGCTCGCCGCCGACCCGGGCCAGCCAGGATACCGTGCGCCCTTCCGATTGCAGCACGGCGGCACGCCCAGACAGCGGCGAGAGGTCTACGCCCAGTTCCTGCATGAAGCGGCTGCTGCCCAGCCTCAGCTCATGGCCGGCCACGATGGCCGCCATGCCTCGTCCGGCCACCGCGCGCACCTGCGATGCCGGCGGGACGGCGATCTCATCGCGCTGGACAGCCTCCATGACCGCACGCGCCAGCGGATGCTCGCTGCCGGCCTGCAAGGCGGCGCTCAAGGCAAGCAACCGGCCGCGATCGCCGTCGACGGCTTCGGCCGCGGCCAGCTCGGGCCGCCCCTCGGTCAGCGTGCCGGTCTTGTCGAAGGCCACGACCCCGACGCGGTGCGCCGTCTCCAGCGCCTCGGCGTCCTTGATCAGGATGCCGTGCCGGGCCGCCACCCCGGTGCCGGCCATGATGGCGGTGGGCGTCGCCAGCCCCAGCGCGCACGGGCAGGCAATGACCAGCACCGCCACGGCGTTGAGAATCGCCGTTTCCCAATTGCCGGTGAACAGTCCCCAGCCCAGCAGGGTCAACAGCGCCACGCCCACGATGATGGGCACGAAGACCTCGCTTACGCGGTCCACCAGGCGTTGTATGGGTGCCTTCTTGGCTTGGGCCGACTCCACCAGCCGCACGATGCGCGCCAGCACGGACTCGGCGCCTACGGCCGTCGTCCGCACCACCAGCAGGCCCTCGGCGTTCACCGAACCACCGGTCACCCGGTCGCCCTGGCGCTTGGCCACCGGCAGGCTCTCGCCGGTGATCAGCGACTCGTCGACATGGCTGGCCCCCTCCAGCACTTGGCCGTCCACCGGCACGCGCTCGCCAGGACGCACGACCACCTCGTCCCCCGGCCGCACCGAGGCCACCGGGACCTCGGCCTCGCCCGACTCGCTGCGCACCCGTGCCACTTCGGGCCGCAACGCATTGAGCGCGCGTATGGCCTCGGTGGTCTGGCGCTTGGCCCGCGTTTCCAGCCACTTGCCCAGCAGCACCAGCGTGATGACCACGGCCGACGCCTCGAAGTACAGATGCGCCGTGCCGCCCGCACCGTGCCGTAGCAGCTGGAAGAGACTCAACCCATAGGCCGCGCTCGTACCCAGTGCGACCAGCAAATCCATGTTGCCGGTCCGCGCCTTCAGCGCCTTCCAGGCCCCGCGGTAGAAACGCGCGCCCAGCCAGAGCTGCACCGGCGTGGCCAGCGCCCATTGCACCCAGCCATTGGGCATCCAGTGAATGCCGAAAGGCATCAGCAGCATGGGGATGACCAGCGGCAGCGACAACGCGGCCGCCAGGGCGATCGGCCACCATCCCGGCAAGCCAGGCGCAGCGGCCGGCTGTGCCCGCACCGTGGCGGGACTGGCATCGTAGCCGGCCTTCTTTACCGCGGCGACCAGCGCGGCCGGCTCCAGGTCGGCCACCATTTCGACCCGGGCGGTCTCGGTGGCGAGATTGACTTCGGCACGGGTTACGCCCGGCACCCGGGACAGCGCCTTTTCGACACGTGCGACGCACGAAGCGCAAGTCATGCCTTCGATCCGCAGGTCCACCGATTCGGCAGGCACTTCATAGCCGGCTTTTTCGACCGCGGTCCGCAGCGCGCCGGGCTGGACCGAGGCATCGGCCTGTACCTCGGCCGTTTCCGTTGCCAGATTGACACTGGCGCGCCGCACGCCGGGCACGGCGCCCAGCGCGCGTTCCACCCGGCCAACGCAGGACGCGCAGGTCATGCCCTGGACAGGCAGCGTCCAGGTGGCACCGGCGCCGGCGGCCGGGGATGACTGGCTATTCATACTCGCCTCTCGATACGGGAAATCATCATGTTTCCGAGTATCGGGCTTCCCATGATGGGAAAGTCAACCCTCGCGCGCCGGCGCCCCCGGGTCAGTTCAGGTGCCTTCCCCCCGCGCAGAGGTAGGCGCCGGCCCGAGGGGTTTGCCACCCGGGCCCTCCATGAAGCTTTGCCACGGTTCGGGAGGGGTCTGCCCCACGCCCGGCTTGGAGTAGTCGCATACCCCGCCGGGAAAGACGGCCTGCAGCCTGGCCCATTGCTCGCCGCTGAAGGCCACGTCGAAATCGGCGCGGGAAAGCGGTTTCAACTGGCATTTCATGATGTCGCTGGCCAGGCCTTCGCCGGCCGCGACGCGCGTATCGCGGAATACCGGCCACTCATCCACGCCCGGACTGTAGACCGCCGTTTCGCCGCTACCTGACACGGTCGAGGCCGAGGTGGGGTCGGCGCCGGTATTGCAATAGTCCGGGTCCGTGCTCCATTGGCCCACGTCGGCCCGCCAGCACGAGTCCACGGCAACCGCCGGCTTGTTGGCGATGATCTTTTCACGCAAGGGCTTGGCGGACTTATCGGCCTCGACCTTGGTAAGCCATTCGTTCATCGCATCGAACCGCCGCGCGGCGTAGTCGGGCGGCATGGACTTGTAGCGCCAGATGACGTGGTTGCCGTAATCCCCATGCTCGCGAAGGATGCGGTTGCGGATCACGTATCCACGGAAGTCGTAGTGCTCCTCGATCACATTGAACAGAATGGATTGGATGATGGCCACCTCGCCCAGCGGACGGCCGTGCGGGACGCGGCCCGATTGGTGGGCGATCTCCGCCGCGCCAGGGTCGGCCGCCATGCGCGCCGGCTGCCATTGGCCATTGATGTCGTAGCCGCCCACTTGCTCGTTCAGCATCACGAATTGCTCGGGCGATATCCTGCCGCTATTGACCGCATTGAAGCCGTAGAGAATGCCGACGTTATCGATGGGCGTCTTGGCATAGCCGGTCTGGTCGCGCGGGCCGAACACCGCGATGTTGAAATCCTGCAGCGTGCAGCGAATGCCGGTGGGATTGCCCACCGACCAGACATTCCAGTGCGTGCCGCAGCCCGCGCCGCCCACGGTGGGATCGAGATAGAAAGGCGTGCGCGAAGCCATGTTGGTATTGGCCGGCCCTTCGCAAACCTGGTCGTACACATGGCCGTTGATGTGGGCCTTCTCCATGATGGTGAACGGCGCTCCCGCGGCCTTGCGGGCGTCGTAGAAGCGCTTGAGCAGCCCGCAATCGGCGAACTCGCGGCCGGTAGTCCAGGTGTCCTGCCACCCATCCCCGGGAAGCAGCCCCTGCAGCAGGCCGGGATAGTTCGAGGCGTGCAGGTGCTGCTGGTGCGCGCCGCCTGAATTGCCGTCGGCCATGGTGAAGCGTATTTCGCCGTAGTTCTCGGTGATGTGCTCCTTGAGCATCATTACCGTCTCGGCCGACGTCACGTCATTGCAATGGCTGCCGTACTGGGTCATTTCCGACGAGGCCACCATGAAGCCGCGGCTCAGCGCAACATCGTCCAGCACGTTGCCCGGGTTCGCCTGGGTACGCCCGTATTCGCAGCCCGACCCGAACTTCCAGTGCAGCTTGCCGTTCCAGGAAGCCGGCCTTTCATACGGCGTCCACCCGCGCGTCGGGTCCTCCGGATTCGCCAGGTAGGCAATGTCGTACTTGCCGCGATTGACCACGCCGCGCTCGATGCGCACGATATACGGCACCGCCTTGCCCTCGTCGGTCGTGACCGTGGCGATCTGCTCCCGCGGCGGCGGACTGGCCGGATCGTAGACCGCGAACCTGCCGTCGGTCGTGCGGTACTGGTAGCGAAACACCGGGGCGGCAACGTTGCACTTGTCGTCCAGGTGATCGCCGAGGTCCGGATTGGTAGGCGTGGGGTTGGCGACTTTGGTCGTGCATTCCCAGTAGGCCACCTGCGGACCGGAGAAAATCGGCCCGCCTATCGGGTGGTTCTTGATGGACAGATGGGCCGACGGCCCGCCGGCTATCCTCGCGACAAGCTGGTTGTTCCCATCGGCCAGTCCTTCCACCAGGCCCAGGTAGCGGCCATTGGCCCGCTGCGCGAAGGCATCGGTCACGTCCTTGCCGTTGAGCATCACCCTGATTTGATCAAAGCGCGGGGCCGACTCGCCCGGCACCTCGACCTCGACCAGCGCCTGCCCGCCCGACACCAGGTCGGCGCGATTGCCCAGCACCGATATCTGCAGTGCGGATGCATGGGGCGGAGGACCGCCGTCCCCCGGCGACCCGCCGTCCCCGCCGCCGCAACCGGCCATCAACGCGCCGAGGGCTGCGCTGGCCAGTGTGAAAGAAGCCTTCTTCATGGCTGTCTGTCTCCTCATCATGGAACCTCGTTATTCCCGCCACCGCGAGCGGATAGTAAGATTCGCGAGTCATTGAGTGCATCGCTTTTTTTTGATGGAGTAATCGAGAATGCAGATAACTGACCTGAATCTCTCGACGCGCCAGGTCAGAGCATTCATGGCCCTCGCCGAACACAAGAACTTCACGCGAGCCGCGCAGCAGTGCCACTTGTCCCAATCGGCCTTCAGCAGCCTGATCCGCACGCTGGAGGATTCGCTGGGGGTGCGGCTGTTCGACCGCGACACGCGCCGCGTCGAACTGACGCCCGAAGGCCGGCTGTTCCTGGGCGGGGCGACGCGCGTCCTGGTCAGCTTGCGCGATGCCCTGGAGGACCTGGGAGAACACGCGGCCGGCCGGCGCGGACGCGCCAGCGTAGCGGCCCTCCCTTCCCTGGCCGCAGGCTGGATGCCTGGCGTCCTCGCGGAATTCCATGCGGCGTATCCCGGCATCCAGGTCGACGTGGCCGACGTGCTGTCTGAAAGCTGTGTCGAATTCGTCCGCAGCGGCCGCGCCGATTTCGCGCTGGCTTCCATGCGCTCGGTGGGGCCGGAACTCCAGGCCGAACCGTTCTGCCAGGACGGCTTCTATCTGGTCTGCCGCAAGGACCACCCCCTGTCACGCCGGCGCCGGCTCACCCTCGCGGCGCTGAGCGCCGAGCCCTTCATCCATCTCGCGCAGGACAGCAGCGTGCGCCAGCATATCGAGGCCGCCATCCACCCGGCGCAAATGAACGGCGTGATGGAACTGGACCAGTTGAGCACCGTGGCGGGCATGGTCCGCGCGGGACTGGGCATCACCGTCGTGCCGGCGTTGACCCTGTTCCACTTCGACAGCCCGGACCTGACCGCGCAATTGATCGAGACGCCGGGGCTGACGCGCGAAGTGTTCGTTATTCGCCGCCGGGACCGCAGCCTGTCCATCGGCGCCCAAGCCTTGCTCGATTTCATGCTGCGCCGCCGCCCGCAGGTCGACGGCGCGCGCCGTGGCGGGCGACGATCAGTGAAAACCCGGGGCAAATTGACTTATTAATCGGTTTTTTGGATTAGTTATCCCAAACAATCCGTTTCACGGAAGACACACCGCCATCTATCGTGTTGCATATTTGCGGGCCCGGACCCCGGACCCGCATCGGTAACCGACGACAACGAATCTGGTGCGCATGCGTTCTTCTCTCGAGTCTTCCGCGTCGATGTTGCGTATCGGCTCCGGCGCGGGCTTTTCCGGCGATCGCTGGGATGCGGCGATTCCCGTCGTCCGGACGCTGCTGGCACACGATGGTCCCCGCGCGCTGATCTTCGAAACCCTGGCCGAGCGGACCCTGGCGCTGGCGCAGTTGCAGCGCAAGCAGCATCCCGGTGCGGGCTGGGAACCGTCGCTGGAAAGGTTCGTCGCGCCGGTCCTGACCGATTGCGTGCGCGGCGGGATTCCCATCATCGGCAACTTCGGCGCCGCCCATCCCCATGGCGCGGCGAAGCGGCTGCAAGAACTGGCGGCCTCGCTCGGCCTGCCGTCGCTGCGCATCGCGGTCGTCATGGGCGACGACCTCCTGACGACGCTTGATCCGGACCGCATGGAAATACTGCTCGCCCAATCCGCCATCGATCGCCCCCTCGTCAGCGCCAACGCCTATCTGGGTGCGCGCGAAATTGCCGGCGCCCTGCGGGCGGGAGCCCAGATCGTGGTAACCGGACGAGTGGCCGATCCGGCGCTTGCCCTGGGCCCCATGCTCGCCCATTTCGAATGGCGGGAGGACGACTGGAACCGGCTCGCGGCCGGCACCATGGCAGGGCACATCCTCGAATGCGGCGCACAGGTGTGCGGCGGTTACTTCGCCGACCCTGGCGTCAAGGATGTACCGGACCTCGCCCATGTGGGGTTTCCCATCATCGAAATGCACGAGAATGGCCGTTTCATCGTCACCAAGGCCGAGGCCACCGGCGGATGCGTCGATCGCCGTACCGTCATCGAGCAATTGCTGTACGAAATCCATGATCCGGGTGCCTACCTGACGCCCGACGTGGTGGCCGACATCACCGAGGCCGACGTACGCGAGGTCGGGCAGGACCGCGTCGAGATCACCGGCATACGCGGGCACCCGCGGCCGGCCACCGTCAAGGCCACCCTTTGCTACGAGGGGCCATGGCTGGCGGAAGGTGAAATATCCTATGCCGGCCCGAACGCCGCGGCACGCTCTGCCTTGGCGGCCGAGATCGTGCGCGAGCGGCTCAAGACACAGGGATTGGGGCACTTGAAAATACGCGCAGACTTCATCGGCATCAGCAGCGTATTCGCCGACGACCAAGGCCGCTGGACCGGCGCCATCGATGTCCCCGCCTCCACCTCGCAGGATCTGCGACTGCGCATCGCCGCGGCAGCGGCTTCCCGGACCGAGGCCGAACAGGTCACGCGGGAGGTACTGGCTCTCTACACCTGCGGGCCGGCGGGGGGCGGCGGCGTGCGTACCGCCATCACGCCGCGCTTGGCGAGCGGCTCCTGCCTGGTGCCGCGGGAATGGCTGTCGCCTGCCTGGGAGTTCGCCGCATGAACACGCCGCGAAAACTAGCCGCGCGCCGGGCGGATGCCGCGGTGAGCACCCGGACCGTCCCGCTTTACCAACTGGCGCATGCGCGCACCGGGGACAAGGGCGACCGCGCATCCATCAGCGTCATCGCCTACGATCCGGCCAACTGGCCGCTGCTGGTCGATCAGGTCACCGAGGACCGTGTGGCGGCCCTTTTCGTGTCGCGTGCGCCGACGGCCGTCAGGCGGTATCTGCTGCCGCGCCTGGCGGCCATGAACTTCGTGCTGGACGATGTGCTCGACGGCGGCGTCAACGACTCGCTCAACCTCGACACGCACGGGAAGTCGCTTTCCAGCCTGCTATTGACGCTTCCCATTTCCATAAACAACGAGGAGACATCATGACTATCCACCGCCCCCAGTACCTTGCCGCGCTGACAGCCGCACTGCTGGGCCTATCAGCCGGCCATGCCCAGGCCTTTCCGGACAAGCCGATCACCTTCGTCGTGCCCTTCGCCGCGGCCAGCGCAACGGACCAGATCGCGCGCGCGGTAGGCCAAGCCGTATCGGAAGCTACGGGGCAGCCCGTGGTGGTCGAGAACAAGCCCGGCGCGAATTCGTTCATCGGCGCGCAGGCAGTGGCCCGTGCCAAGAACGACGGCTATACGGTCTTGATTACGACCAATACCACGCATGCGGCCAACGAGCATTTGTTCAAGAAACTGCCCTACGACCCGGTCAAGGATTTCGAACCGGTAACGCTGTTGGGCAAGGGCGGCCAGATCATGGTCGTACCGCCCAGCCTGCCGGTGAACAATGTGAAGGAATTCATCGCGCTGGCCAAGTCGCAGCCGGGCAAACTTTCGTTCGGGTTCGGCAGTTCGTCCAGCCGCGTGGCCGGCGAGCTCTTCAAGCAAATGACCAGCACCGAAATCGTGTCGGTGCCCTACCGCAGCAACCCCATGGGCGTCACCGATCTGATGGGCGGCCAAATCCAAGTCATGTGGACCGACATGACGACCGGGCTGCCGCAGGCCAAGAGCGGCAACCTGAAGGCGCTGGGCGTGACGACCTCGTCCCGCAGCCCGCTCGCGCCTGACGTGCCCACCATCGCCGAGTCGGGCGTGCCCAATTACGAGTCGACCTACTGGTTCGCGGCCTATGTACCGGCAGGCACGCCGGCCCCGATAGTGCAGCGTCTGAACGAGCTGCTCACCGCCGCGGCCAAGACGCCTACGGCCGCCAAATTCTACGGGCCCACGGGCACGGAGCTCGTGACCAGCACGCCGGACGAGCTGCGCCGCTTCCAGGCTGCCGAATCGCAGAAGTGGGCGCAGATCATCGCCAAGGCGGGCATCGAGAAAGAATGACGCCGGCCGGCTTCGGGCCGCCGGCTGGCGTCTACAGCGGCGGCAGAAGCTCTTCTTCGCCGGCCCGCGGCGAGCCCTCGGGCAGTTCGTTGAGGGTCGGGGCCGGGGGCAGCCCCGTGACCTCGAGGATCTCTTTCTCGTCCAGCGTTTCCTTCTCCAGCAAGGCCCGCACCAGCGCGTCCAGCTGCGCCCGGTGCTCGCGCAGCAGGCGCAGCGCCTTGGCATGGCAGTCGTGGATGATTTTGTGGACTTCGGCATCCACCGCCCGTGCGGTCTCTTCGCTGTACGGCAGGCTGGCCGGCCCTGCTCCGCCCAGGTAGGGGTTCTGCCGCGGCGCCAGCTGCACCATGCCCAGCTGGTCGCTCATGCCCCACCGCATCACCATATTGCGCGCGAGGTTGGTGACCTGCTCGATATCGCTCTCGGCACCGGTGGTACGCGTGCCGTAGACCACTTCCTCGGCCGCCCGCCCCCCCAGCATGCCAACCATGCGGGCCAGCAGATAGGCTTCGGGATAGTTGTAGCGGTCGGTCTGCGGCCGTTGGTAGGTGACGCCCAGCGCCTGTCCGCGCGGCACGATGGTCACGCGATGCACGGGGTCGGCGCCCGGCACCAGCAACCCCAGGATCGCATGGCCGCCTTCATGGTAGGCGATGCGTTCGCGATCGGCATGGCTCAGGATGAGCGGACGCTCCGGGCCGAGCACGATTTTCTCCAGCGCGTCGTTGAAATCCTTGTGGCGCACGTCGTTCTGGTCGCGCCGGGCCGCCAGCAAGGCGGCCTCGTTGACCAGGTTCTTCAGGTCCGCGCCCGACAGTCCGGGCGTAGTAGAGGCCAGTTCCGCCAGGTTCACGTCGCTGCCCAGCGGCATCTTGCGGGTATGGACCTTGAGGATGGCCTCCCGACCGTTCTTGTCCGGCAGGTTGACGACCACCCGCCGGTCGAAGCGCCCGGGCCGCAGCAGGGCCTTGTCCAGGACGTCGGGCTGGTTCGTCGCCGCCAGCACGATGACGCCTTCGCGGCCGGAGAACCCGTCCATCTCCGTCAGGATCTGGTTCAGGGTCTGCTCCTGCTCGCTCGAGCCGCCCAGGGCGACTTGGCCGCGCGCCCGGCCGATGGAGTCGATCTCGTCGATGAAGATAATGGACGGCGCCTGCTCGCGTGCCTGCTTGAACAGGTCGCGCACCCGGGCCGCCCCCACGCCGACGATCATCTCGACGAACTCGGCGGCGCTCATCGAAAAGAACGGCACGCCGGCTTCGCCGGCCACCGCCTTGGCCAGCAGCGTCTTGCCGGTACCGGGCGCACCGACCAGCAGCACACCCTTGGGCGCCGAGCCTCCCAGCCGCGTGTACTTGGCCGGGTTCTTCAGGAAATCGACTACTTCCACCAGTTCGGTCTCGGCTTCGTCGATGCCGGCCACGTCATCGAAGGTCACCCGCTCTCCCCCTTCGAGGTCGTAGCGCCGCGCCTTGCTCTTGCCCAGGCCGAACATGCTGCCGCCCATGCCGCCCTGCCGCGCGGCCCGCCGATACAGCCATACGTAGAACGCGATGATGGCAATAGCCGGGCCGAAGCCGAAGATGAGCGTGGTGAGCCAACTGCCGCTCTGGATAGGCTGGGCGCTGATCTCCACCTTGTGATCGAGCAGGAATTTTTCGAATCCCGGATCGACGAAGACCGGCAAGGTACTTTCGAAGGTCGTGGACGTCCGTTGCGGCGGCTCCTGCGTGCCCGGTTTGGGAGGCACAGGGGCAGGCGCCTGCTGCGCCTCGCCCGGACTCTGGGGCGCGGGTTGCGCCGCGGTGCGCGGCCAGGTGACCGCCTGCACGAAGCGCCCTTCTATGCGCTCGCCCTGGCTATAGATGGCCGTGACGTTGCCCTTGGCCACCTCCTCCTTGAACACCGTGTAGGGGATGGTAATGGGCTCGTCGGCGCCCGGGGAAAGGAACCTGGCCAGGAAGTAGTTGACCAGCAGCACGATCAGGAAAAGCAGCCATACCCGCCGCGGCGGCATGGAAGCCGGGCCGGAGGTGGGACGGTTGCCAGGCGCTGGGCGCCCGCCAGGAAGATTGGATTTTTTCTGGTCCTGCTGGCTCGGCCACTTCATGGAATCTCCCGATTTGGCAATGTCGCGTTTGCAGAACCCAAGCATACCCTGGCGCCACGGCATGGCGCCGCCCCCCTGGCACCCAGCGCCCAGGCGGGGAAACAGCTCGTCACGATTCGGGCAATTGGGAAGCGACGCGGGCGATGTTATCCCGATGCGACGACAGCATGGCCATCAGCGCATGCTGGGGCCATCGCGCGCGGGCGGGGAAGTATCCGGCTCCTGGTCGGCGGACATGTAGCCTCCTGACTGCGTCGGATTCAAGGCGAGCCCGGTCCGGCATCGCCCGGCTTGCGGATCAGCGTCACCAGCAACGTCGAATCATCGCGCGCCTGGACGGCGTGCGGTACCTGCTCCGGCAGCGCGACCAGCTGGCCCTCCCTGAGAGTGCAGGTACCGTGCGGCGTGGTGACGGCGGCTTCGCCGGCCAGGCACTGGATAGTCACTTCCCCGGGCACATGATGCTGCGGCATTTCGTCGCCGGCAGGAAGCACGATTTGCAAAAGTTGCAAGTGAGCGGTTTTCAACAAACTGCTGCTGCCGTGCGTGCCGCGTTGTTCATCGGTGGCATGCAGGTCGATCACATCCAGCGGATTTGCATGTTTCAGGGCCATGGTCGCTGCCTCATACGATACGCGATGCCGGCCGACAACGCACGCGGCCGGCCAGCGGCACACCAGCAAGAATCCGACCCGGGGACGGCGGGCCCGCGGCCGGGCATCCAGGCGCTCGCGTGCCCTGGCGAGGTTCGCCCCGGCCGGCGATGGGCTACTATGGCGCGCAGCACCGCCATTTTTATCCTCGACAAGTCATAGAACGTGAAGCTCGCCACCTGGAACATCAATTCCCTCAACGTGCGGCTCCCGCAGGTCATCGCCTACCTGCAGGCCAACCCGGTAGATGCCCTGTGCCTGCAGGAACTGAAACTGACGGACGACAAATTCCCCATCGCGGCACTCGAAGAGATCGGCTATCGCGCGGTATTCACTGGCCAGAAGACCTATAACGGCGTCGCCATCCTGACCCGCCAGGCGGTTGGGGATGTGATCAAGAACATTCCGGGATACGACGATGCGCAACAGCGTGTCATCGCCGCGACGCTGGATACGCCGGCCGGCGAATTGCGCGTGGTCAGCGCCTATTGTCCCAACGGACAATCGGTGGGCAGCGACAAGTACGCCTACAAGCTGGCGTGGTTCAGCGCCTTCCGCGACTGGCTGCAGCAGGAACTGGCGCGCTATCCCCGGTTGGCGGTGCTGGGCGACTACAACGTTGCGCCCGACGATCGCGACGTGCACGACCCGGTCAAGTGGGAAGGCAGCGTGCTGGTTTCCGAGCCGGAGCGCGAGGCGTTCCGCTCACTGTTGTCGCTGGGGCTGCACGACGCCTTTCGCCTGTTCGAGCAGCCGCCGAAGTCGTTCAGCTGGTGGGACTACCGGCAATTCGCTTTCCGCCGCAACGCCGGCCTGCGCATCGACCATATCCTGCTTTCCGATACTTTGAAGGCGGTTTGCAGCAGCTGCGTGATCCAGAGGGAGATCCGCAAGAACGAACAGCCTTCCGACCACGCACCGGTGGTGGCCACGCTCGAAATCTGAGTCCTGAAGGCCCGCGTTTTTCCGGCTATGGGCGATCCCGCCCGGTTCCGGCGACGACCTCGTCGAAGCAGGGAATCGCGCGGGCCAGTTGCGCGACCGCTTGCGCATCGACCGCCGGCAGGCGCGGAATCTCCGCCAGCACCCGGACCTTGCCAAAGTGCTCGATGCCATGCCGATTGCCGGCCGATGGCTCGCCGCTCATGACCACTCCCGCGACCGGAATCCCGCGCGCCCGCAAGGCTTCCAGCGACAACAGCGTGTGATTGAGCGTGCCCAGCGTGCTGCGCGCGACCAGCACGACGGGCAGGCCCAGCCGGCCTATCAGGTCGATCATGGTTGAACGGTCATCCACCGGCACCAGCAGTCCGCCTGCACCCTCCACCACCAGCGGCCCCGATGCGGCGGGAAGCTCGATCCGAGACGCATCCAGGCTCACCCCTTCCTCGCGTGCCGCAGCCCAAGGCGACAGCGGTGCCTGGAGCACAGCGTGCGGCGCGTGCACGCGGTCTGGCGCAAGGCCGGCGAGCGCCGCCACCGTGCCGGTGTCGTCGGGTTCGGCCGCCACGCCGGTTTGCAGGGGTTTCCAGTAGTCGGCATTCCAGGCGCGAGCCAGCACGGCGGCAACCAGCGTCTTGCCTATGCCCGTGTCGGTGCCCGTGACGAAGACGCCGCGCGGCGCGGCGGCCTTGGTCCAGGTACCGTAAGCCAGATGGTAGGTCACGTTCGCCCCTTGTCTGTCGAAAGTATCGAGAATCCGTTTGAACACCGCCGGTGGCAGAGGCCGCCTGCCCCGGACGGGAACATCGGCGCCGATGGCCTTGAGGCTGCGCACGAAGGCGATGCCATCGCGATGCGGCTGGACATAGTGCTGCGATGCCATCGTGCGACGCAGGCCGGGCAGCGCCGCGCCAATCGCCTCGGGACGCGGGTAGTCGGGTGCGGCGGCCGACAGCCCATGCGCCGCATGCGCGTCGCGCCACTCCACGAACGTGTCCGCGGCCAACGTGGCCACGGCCATGCAGCCTCCCGGGGCCAGCATTCCGGCCAGGCGGGACAGCCCGGCGTCGAGATCGCCGAACCACTGCATCGCCATGCTGGAACAGATGAGGTCGAACGGGCCCAGGGCGAGGTCGGGAAACTCGCCGTCCATGACGAGGAAACGGCATTCGCCCGGCAAATGGAGGCGGCGTCTGGCCTCGTCCAGCATCTCGGGCGAGATGTCCGTCAGCGTCCAACGCGCAGTGCCCAGACGACGCGCCAGCGCTTCGCTGAGAAAGCCCGTCCCGCAACCGATCTCCAGGATGCGCGGACGCGGCGGCAACGGCAGGCCGGCGATGCGTTCGGCGAGGTGCTCGGCGATCTCGCGCTGCAAACCGGCATGGCCGCCATAGCGGGATGCCGCATGACCGAAGCGCTGGGCAACCAGCCGGCGGTGAACCTTGGACTCGCTCATGCCGGATCGATCGCGTCGGTCGCGGCGCATGTGCCGGCGAAGTCGCGTATGCGCTGCGCGCACCAGGCGGGATGCGTCAACGGGAGCAAATGTCCCCCGTCCGGCTGCCAGGCCACGCTGGTGCCGAACGATGCCCGGGTGAGCGCCGGCGCCACGACGGGATCGGCCTCGCCTGCCAGCACGCAAACCGGTATGCGCCGTTGCGCCCACTCCTTGCGCGCGTCGCCGTTGCGCAGCTGCAGCAAGTCTGCCGCCAGTGCCGCCGCATTGGGGACGCCGGCGGCCGGCGCCGCGCCGCAGCGCCGCCGGAATTCGTTCACGACCGCAGCCGGATCCGTGGCCAGCTTGGAGACCATCCGGTCGATGACTCGCACGGGCACGCCGGCCGGAAAATCGTCGGCAGCGGAAAAGCGCGTGAATCCGTTGATCAATACCCAACCCCGGCAGCCGCGATCCGTCGTCGCCAGGCAGCGCATCGCCCCCAGCGAATGGCCGACCGCCACATAGGCGGGCGGACGGGGCTCGGCGACTGCCTCGCCGAAATAGCCGGCATCCGCAGCATGCAGTGTCCATCCCGGCAAATGCGCGCGCAGCGCGTCCCATACCGATGCGTCGAACCCCCAACCGTGCACGAGCACGAGCGGCAAACGCGCCATCGTCATCCCCGCGCCCCGGCAATGGCGTCGATCAGCCGGCTGACGTCCTCGTCGCGGTGCGCGGCACTCAGCGCGATCCGCAGCCGGCTCGTACCCGTGGGTACCGTGGGTGGACGGATGGCCACGGCGAGCAGGCCGCGGGCGCGCAAGCCATCGCTCACGGCCAGCGCCGCCTCTGCGTCGCCGACGATGGCGGGGACGATCTGGGTGGACGATGCACCCGTGGCTATGCCCAGCCCGGCCAGCGCTGCACGCAGGCGTGTCGCCAAGTGCGCCAGGTGCTGCCGTTCGGCTTCCATGCCGGGCACCAGGTCCAGCGCCGCATCGATGGCGGCCAGCACGGGGGGCGGCAAGGCGGTGGTGTAGATGAATCCGGAACACACGTTCACGAGGTAATCGCATAACTGGCGCGAGCCCGCCACATAGGCCCCGAAGCTGCCCATGGCTTTGCTGAAGGTGCCCATGGCCAGATCGACCCGGCCGCCGCCCAGGCCCGACAGCCCCGCCCCGCTGGGGCCGAGCACGCCGGTGGCGTGCGCCTCGTCCAGGTACACGAACGCGCCATAGCGCTCGGCCAGCTCGCACAGCGCGGGCACGTCGGCGCGATCGCCATCCATGCTGAATACGCTTTCGGTAACGATCAACCGGGCGCCAGGCTGCCCGGCGCGCTCGGCCAGCAAGGACTCGAGGTGGTCCAGGTCATTGTGGCGGAAGCGGATCTGCCGTACTCCGGCAGCCTGGCAGCCATGGTGGAGGCTTGCGTGATTGAGCCGGTCGCAGAACACCATGGGCTCGCCCTGCGCGGCGGCGGCGCGCAGTATCGCGGGCAACACGGCCGCATTGGCCTGCCACCCCGACGCGAACAGCAGCGCCGCTTCCGTGCCTTTGAAACGGGCCAGCTTGGCTTCGACCGCTTCGTGCAGATCGAGGTTGCCCGAAACCAAGCGCGAGGCCCGGGCGCCGGCGCCGTAGCTGCCGGCCCACTGCGCCACGCGCGCGGCCAGTTCAGGCCGGCGGGCCAAGCCGAGATAATCATTGCTCGAAAAATCGACGACTTCCCGGCCCTCGAACACCAAGCGGCCGGCCTCGGCGGCGCCGGCGGCACGCAGGCGCCGGCGCATGCTGCGCTGCGTGGCGCGATCCAACGCTTGGGTAAAGAGACAATCCAGTATCGACATGAGCGCGGCGGTACGCCCGGGGCGCCCGCACCGTAGAATGCGTGGCATTGTAGTGGAATGGCCGGCCGCACTTCCGGCAAGGCCGGTATTGGACGAATGATGGCAGCTTCCCTTCCCTCCTGGATCGACGACGGCACCCGCCACGTATGGCGCCCCTATGCGCAGATGAAAACCGCCGCGCCGCCGCTGCCGGTCGTGCGGACGCACGGCAGCCGCATCGAGCTGGCCGACGGCCGCAGCCTGGTCGATGGCGTCGCATCGTGGTGGACTGCCTGCCATGGCTACAACCACCCGGCCATCGCCGATGCCGTACGGCGGCAGCTGGACACCATGCCGCACGTCATGTTCGGCGGCCTTACCCATGAACCGGCGGCGCGCCTGGCGCAGCGCCTGTGTACCTTGCTCGGCCCAGGCTTCGATCGCGTTTTCTACACCGATTCGGGCTCGGTCGCAGTGGAAGTAGCCATGAAGATGGCCGTCCAGTACTGGCTGAACCAAGGCGACCGCCGGCGAACCCGGTTCCTGGCCTTCCGCGGCGGCTACCACGGCGACACCTTCGGCACCATGGCGGTATGCGACCCGGACGAGGGCATGCACAGCTTGTTCCGGGGACTCCTGACGCAGCACGTCATGGCCCCACTGCCGCGCGACGAACCAACCATGGCGCAGCTGGACGCAATCGTGCAGGAACACGCCGATGAGCTGGCCGGAATACTGGTCGAGCCGTTGGTCCAAGGCGCGGGCGGCATGCTGATGCACCCGCCCGGGGTGCTGCGCCGGCTGCGGGAACTGGCCGATCGCCACGGGCTGCTGCTGATCTACGACGAAATCTTCACCGGCTTCGGGCGCACGGGCACGATGTTCGCTTTTGAGCAGGCCGATGCCCGGCCCGACATCATCACGCTGTCCAAGGCGCTGACGGGCGGCACGCTGCCCTTGGCGGCCACCGTGGCGAGCCAAGGCGTATTCGAGGGCTTCTGGTCCGACGATCCAAGCCACGCCTTGATGCATGGTCCGACCTTCATGGGCAACGCCCTGGCCTGCGCCGCTGCCCACGCGTCACTCGACCTGTTCGAGCAGGAACCGCGGCTGGCGCAGGTCGCCGCGCTGTCGGCGGCGCTGGAGGCCGGCCTGGCCCCCTGCCGTGATCTGCCATGGGTGCGCGACGTGCGGATTCTCGGCGCCATCGGCGTCGTAGAACTGGCTCCGCCGTTCGACCGCGACGCCCTGCGCGCACGGCTGATCGAGGCCGGAGTCTGGGTGCGCCCGTTCGGCAACATCGTGTATCTGACCCCGGCCTTCACCATCAGCGACGAAGACCTCGCACTGCTGCTGGCTGCGGTACGCAACGCCGTATGCGACCTGCACCCGGCGCGCTCTCATGATCGGTAACACATGCATCCGCGGAGTCGCTGCGGCAACATGTCTACTATAGATACATGAAGCCGCGCCGGGCCCGTGCGCAGCAGGCGCTCCCGGCCGGGTCTGAACGAACCACCACGGGCCCGGCTGCGGGCCAAGACGGACGCCGGATGACCACGCATAGCGACCCGACCACGCCTTCTTCTCTGGGCAGCACATTGCGCAAGCTGCTCGGCGCGATCATCGCGCTCGGTGGACTGCTCGTACTGGCGCATGGCCTGACCGCCGCGTTGTGGGACGGCCAGCCTCACCTGCGGGAAGCCCTGATCGGCGGCTCCATGGCAGCGGGCGCGACCGCGCTCGGTACGCTGCCAGTGCTGTTTGCGCAGCGGCTGTCCGATCGGATGCAGGATACCTTGTTCGGCTTCGGAGCTGGCGTCATGTTGGCCGCGAGCGGCTTCTCGCTGGTCGTGCCAGGCCTGGAGGCGGCCAAGGCACAGGGCGCGGGCCCCTGGGCGGCCGGCGCCGTGGTCGGCGCCGCCATTCTGCTTGGGGCGGCCTTGCTGCTCGCCATGGAACGCTACCTGCCCCACGAACATTTCATCAAAGGGGTGGAAGGCTCTCCCAAGTACTCCGCGATGCGCGTGCGCCGGACTTGGCTGTTCGTTTTCGCCATCGCCCTGCACAACCTGCCCGAGGGCCTGGCGATAGGGGTGGCCTACGCAGGCACCGACACACTGCGTGCCTCGGCCCTGGCGACAGGCATCTCGATACAAGACATTCCCGAGGGGCTGGTGGTCGCGGTCGCGCTAGTCAGCATAGGCTACGGCCGCCTGACGGCGGTTGTGCTGGGCATCGCCAGCGGCCTGGTCGAGCCGGTGGCAGCGGTCATCGGCGCGGCTGTCATCGGATTTTCCGCCGTGCTGCTGCCCTGGGGCCTGGGCTTTGCGGCGGGCGCGATGCTATTTGTCGTCAGCCACGAAATCATCCCCGAATCCCATCGCAAGGGGCACGAGGTATTCGCGACCTGCGGGCTGATGGTGGGCTTCGTGCTTATGATGCTGCTCGACACGGCGCTGGGCTGACGGCCCCTGGCCGCAGCAGCGGTACGCCGCGCGCCCCTGCACGGCGTACCTCCCGGTCAATCGTCCTCTTCGAGCCCCAGGTCCTGGATCTTGCGCGTGATGGTATTGCGCCCGATGCCCAGCTTGAGCGCAGCCTCGATCCGGCGCCCGCGGGTGGCCCGCAACGCCGTCGAGATCAAGGTACTTTCGAACTGCCGGGTCAGCGTCTGCATGATGTCGGGCTCGCCGCGTTGCAGGCGTTGCTCGACATCGCTCTGGAGTCCGCCCAGCCATAGACTGGAGCGATCGGCGGGCACGCCTATGGTGCCGGTGCGCGAAGCGACTTCGGCCGCGCCGTACCCCGCCACCGCGCTGCGCTCGCCCGGCGCCGTCGCCAGCGCCTCGCCGGCATTATCGGCAGCCGTATCGCCTGTATCCTGGCGCGCGGTCTTCTCCAGCAGTTCCGGCGGGAGGTCCTGCACGTCCACCGTTTGGGCCGGAGCCATGACGGTCAGCCAATGGCAGATGTTCTCCAGCTGCCGTACGTTGCCCGGGAAGGGGAAACGCGACAACGCGGCCAGCGCGGCTGGCGTAAAGCGCTTGGGCTCGACGCCCAGGTCGCGCGCGCTGCGCGCCAGGAAATGCCGGGCCAGCAACGGAATGTCTTCGGCGCGTTCGCGCAGCGGCGGCAACCGCAGGCGGATGACGTTCAGGCGGTGGAAAAGATCCTCGCGGAACAGGCCCTGCTTGACGCGCTCTTCCAGCGGCTGGTGGGTCGCGGCGATGACACGCACATTGGCGTGCACGGGGCTGTGGCCGCCCACGCGATAGAAACTGCCGTCCGACAGCACCCGCAGCAGGCGCGTCTGCAGCTCGGCCGGCATATCGCCGATTTCGTCGAGGAACAAGGTTCCACCATCGGCCTGCTCGAAGCGGCCCCGCCGCATGCTTTGCGCGCCAGTGAACGCGCCGCGCTCATGGCCGAACAGTTCCGACTCCAGCAGGTCCCGGGGGATGGCCGCGGTATTGATGGCGACAAAGGGGCCGGAGGCGCGGGCGCTGTGACGGTGCAACGCCCGCGCCACCAGTTCCTTGCCGCTGCCGGACTCGCCCGTGATCATGACCGTCACCTGCGACTGCGACAGGCGGCCGATGGCGCGGAACACTTCCTGCATGGCCGGCGCCTGTCCGAGGATCTCGGGCGTGCCGACCAGGGTTTCGTCTGCCGAGGCCTCTTCCCGCAGGCTCTCCTCGACCGCGCGCCGGATCAATTCCGTGGCGGTATCGACATCGAACGGCTTGGGCAAATATTCGAAGGCGCCTCCCTGGAATGCAGAGACCGCGCTTTCCAGGTCGGAGTAGGCCGTCATGACGATGACCGGCAATGCCGGAAAACGCCGCTTGACGGTCTGCAGCAGCTCGATGCCGCCTGCGCCGGGCATGCGGATATCGGTCACCAACACCTGGGGCACGTCGTCGTTCAAGGCATCCAGGGCTTCGCGGGCCGTGCCGAAACTGCGGCTGGGCAGGTTTTCCCGGGCCAATGCCTTCTCGAGCACCCAGCGGATCGAACGGTCATCATCTACGATCCAGATTGGTTTCATTGCTGGTTTCCTAGGAACGCTGGCAAAAGATAATCCATCCAAATTCATCGGTTCATGGTAGGGGCAGCAACAGCCGGAAATCGGTGAACCCTGGCCGGCTGTCGCACTCGATCACACCTTCGTGCTGCTGGACGAAAGTCTGGGCCAGGGTCAGTCCCAACCCGCTGCCGCCTTCGCGTCCGGACACCAGCGGGTGGAAGATCCGGTCCAGCAGTTCCGGGGGAATGCCGGGACCGTTATCCATCACATGCAATTCCAATGCCAGCTTGAAGCGCTGCTTGGCCAAGGTGATCTGGCGAACCACCCGGGTGCGCAGCGTAATCTCCGCATCGCCCGCCTCGATACGTTCAGTCAACGCTTCGGCTGCATTGCGTACGATGTTCAGCACCGCCTGGATCAGTTGCGACTTGTCGCCCCGGAACTCGGGGATGGCCGCATCGTAGTCGCGGATGATCTTCAATCCGCTCGGGTATTCGGCCAGCACCAGCGACCGCACGCGTTCACACACTTCGTGGATATTGACGTCGCCGACGATGCGCGGCGCCCGATGCGGAACCAGCAACCGGTCCACCAAGGTCTGCAGGCGATCGGCTTCCTGGATGATGACCTGGGTGTATTCGATCAGCGACGGCTCGGACAGCTCCGCTTCCAGCAATTGCGCCGCGCCGCGCAGCCCGCCCAGCGGGTTCTTGATTTCGTGCGCGAGATTGCGCAGCAGTTCGCGGTTGGCCTGGGCTTGTTCCAGCAACCGCTCTTCGCGGTCCACTTTCAACTGCTGCTCGATTTCGCGCAGTTCCAACAGCGCGGGCCAAGGCTGCCCATACAGAGTGACCACGGTGGCCGAGACCTGCGTGGGCTCGCGTCCCAGCCGGTCGATCTCGAGTATCTGCCGCTTGTCGGCAAACTGCTGCAGCCCCGCCTCTTCCAGCGACTGGCGCAACTGCTCGCCGTCGCGGAACAGGTCGCACACGCGGACCGCGTAGAGCTGCCGTACCGATACTTCGAACAGGTCCTCGGCCGGCGCATTGGCATAGCGGATCAGGCCATCGTGATCGATGACGAGCACCGCGCTGGACAACAGTTCAAACGCCGCGAACGCGTCGGGGGAAGGATGGGACGTATCGAAAGACGATGGGTTCATGCTAATCCGAACCGGCCCCCTGCTTGCCGCCCTGCGGCGTCGGCCCTCCCCAAGGGGGGCGCTTTTGCCCTGGGGCGGCCCAGCGGCAAAACGGGGCGTCCGAGCGCCCCGTTTTGCCTTGCTTACAACAGATCCGGACCTGGATCAGTAGCCGTAGTACAGGTCGAACTCAAGCGGATGGGTCGTGGCGCGGAAACGCGTCACTTCATCCATCTTCAGCGCGATGTAGGCGTCGATCATGGCGTTGCTGAACACGCCGCCACGGGTCAGGAACTCGCGGTCCTTGTCGAGCGCTTCCAGGGCCTGGTCGAGCGACGAGCACACGGTCGGGATCTGCGCGTCTTCTTCGGGCGGCAGGTCGTACAGGTTCTTGTCGGCCGGGTCGCCGGGGTGGATCTTGTTCATCACGCCGTCCAGGCCGGCCATCATCAGGGCCGAGAAAGCCAGGTACGGATTGGCCAGCGGATCCGGGAAGCGCGTCTCGATGCGGCGGCCCTTGGGGTTGGCCACATACGGGATACGGATCGAGGCCGAACGGTTGCGGGCCGAGTAGGCCAGCTTGACCGGGGCTTCGAAGTGCGGCACCAGGCGCTTGTACGAGTTCGTACCGGGGTTGGTGATCGCGTTCAGGGCACGGGCGTGCTTGATGATGCCGCCGATGTAGTACAGCGCGAACTCGGACAGGCCGGCGTAGCCGTTGCCGGCGAACAGGTTCTGGCCATCCTTCCAGATCGACTGGTGGACGTGCATGCCGGAGCCGTTGTCACCAACGACGGGCTTGGGCATGAAGGTGGCGGTCTTGCCGTAGGCGGCAGCGACGTTCCAGACGGTGTACTTCAGGATCTGGTTCCAGTCGGCACGCTGCACCAGCGTCGAGAACTTGGTGCCGATTTCCATCTGGCCGGCGCCCGCCACTTCGTGGTGGTGCACTTCGACCGGCACGCCCTGCTGCTCCAGCAGCAGGCACATTTCCGAACGCAGGTCCTGGAAGGAGTCGGTAGGGGGAACGGGGAAGTAGCCGCCCTTGACCGCCGGACGATGCGCCAGGTTGCCGCCGTCGTACTCGATGCCGGTGGACCACGAGGCCTCTTCCGACTTGATCTTGACGAAGCAGCCCGACATGTCGACGTTCCAGGTCACGCCGTCGAACACGAAGAACTCGGGCTCCGGACCGAAGAAGGCGGTGTCGCCCAGGCCGGAGGACTTCAGGTACGCTTCCGCGCGCTTGGCCAGCGAGCGGGGATCACGGTCATAGCCCTTCATATCCGAGGGCTCGATCACGTCGCAGGTCAGGATCAGGGTCGATTCCTCGCGGAACGGATCCATGCGCGCCGAGGCGGGATCGGGCATCAACAGCATGTCGGACGCCTCGATGCCCTTCCAGCCAGCGATCGAAGAACCATCGAACGCGTGGCCGCTCTCGAACTTGTCTTCATCGACGGTGCGGGCCGGCACCGACACGTGCTGCTCCTTACCGCGGGTGTCGGTGAAACGGTAGTCAACGAATTTGACCTCGTTATCCCCAATCATCTTGAGGACGTCTTTGGGCGTTGCCATTAGGGCTCCTGATAGTCTCGTAAAGCTCGCCGCCGGTCACTCCGGAGGTTCAAGCGTTCTGGTAGTGCACACAGCGCGACCGGAAGCGATCGGGCTGAACGGTTGCACGCCGAAATAAGCAGTTTCCATGCCAGAGCATGGCCGACAACTCCCGGCCCGCTTATGCCAGACGGCGCGGCATTCTCGCACATGGGCGTGCGAAATGGATTTCGACATACGCACCAGAATAGGTCAAATCTGCATTTGAGTGTCACCATATCGGTGCAAAAAAGAAAACACCGGGAATTTCGCACCATTTCTGTGCCTCCTACCGCGCCATGCCGCAGCACGCCCCGCGCCGCCTCGCCGGAACAGGCGCGGGTGGGCCCCTATGCAGCGTTCATGCGCTAGAGGCGGGCACGAACGACGCCGGCCCGCCCTACCCCGGCGCCTTACAAAAACAGGCCTTGGAGATCGTTCAGAAACCGGCGTCCGAGCTCGGTCGCCCGCAAGCGGGTCGGGTCTTCGTCCAGCAAACCCCGGTCGACGGCCTGGGCCAGCCGCTTGGCGATGACAGCCAGACTCAGGCCGGTCCGCTCCGGGAAGCTGCTCGCCGGCACGCCGTCGGTCAGACGCAGCGCGTTGAGCATGAACTCGAACGGCAGTTCCTCGGGGCCGACGTCGCGCGACTCCGCCAGATGGGAAACACCAGGGACCGGCGCCAGCAAGGCGTCCATCCAGGATTGCGGATTGCGCACACGCGCCTCGCGCACGATGCGGTCGTGGAAAGACAACTTGCCGTGGGCCCCCGGGCCTATGCCCAGGTAGTCGCCGAATTCCCAGTAATTGAGGTTATGGCGGCAACGGCCGCCGGGCCGCGCATAGGCAGAGACTTCGTAGTGCTCGTAGCCGGCCCGTGCCAGGCGGGCCTCGATCCGGTCCTGCATCTCGAACGCCGCATCGTCATCCGGCAGCGGCGGCGGATACTTGGCGAACACCGTGTTCGGCTCGAGCGTCAGGTGGTAGATGGACAGATGCTCCGTGCCGAACGAGAGCGCGGCCTCGACATCCGCCAGGCATCCCGCCACGGTCTGGCCCGGCAGCGCGAACATGAGATCGAGGTTGACCCGCTCGAAATGGCGCTGCGCGATGGCGATGGCTGCACGGGCTGCATGCCCATCGTGGATACGCCCCAGCGCCTGGAGGCTGGCGTCGTCGAAACTCTGGATGCCCAGCGAAATGCGGTTCACGCCGCTGGCGGCGTAATCGGCGAACCGGCCCGCTTCGACGGTACCGGGATTCGCCTCCATCGTGATTTCGGCATCGGGCAGCAGCGGCAACCTGGACCGCAACAATGCCAGCATGGCGTCCAGGGTGGCGGCCGACAACAGGCTGGGCGTACCGCCACCTATGAACACCGATATCACCTTCCTGCCCCATACCTGGGGCAGGCTCTGGTCGAGATCGGCCGTCAGCGCCTGCAGGTAGCGGTCCTCGGGCAGCTCGCCGGGAGCCGTGTGGGAGTTGAAATCGCAATAGGGGCACTTGCGCACGCACCACGGCACGTGCACGTAGACGGACAGGGGTGGCAAGCTCGTCAGGAGGCTGGCCCCGGGCGCGCCCGGCGTCGCCGCCCGGGGAACCTGGGCACCCTGCCCAGCCGGCCGGATCGCGATGGAACGAGGCATCAGAAGCCGTCCAACTTGCCTATGAGCACCGCCAAGGCCTGGGCCCGGTGGCTGACACGGTTCTTCTCGTCGGGCGAGAGCTCGGCCGCGGTCTTGCCCAGTTCGGGCAGGAAGAAATAGGGGTCGTAGCCGAACCCGCCGTCGCCCCGGGGGTGCTCCAGGACTTCGCCCCACCACAGTCCTTCGCCGATGAGAGGCTGCGGATCGTGGGCCGAACGCACGAGCACGAGCGCGGCGTAGTAGTAGGCCCTGCGGTCTGCGACGCCGCGCAGCCGCTCGACCACCAGCGCGTTATTGGCCGCATCCGATTTCTCGCCGCCATTGAGCGCGGCATAACGAGCCGAATAGACACCGGGTTCGCCGCCCAGCGCCGCGACGCATACACCGGAATCGTCGGCCAGTGCCGGCAGGCCGGTCAGCCTGCTGGCGTGCCGCGCCTTGGCCAGCGCATTCTCGATGAAGGTCGGATGCGGCTCCTCGGCCTCGGGCACGCCCAGGCTGCCCTGGGGCACCAGCTCGAAACCGCGAGGTGCCAGCAGGGACGAGAACTCGCGCAGCTTGCCGGCGTTGTTGGACGCCAGGACCAGTTTCCTCATCATCGTCGGTTCCCTCGCATCGACACGGCCATCAGCGGCCCGGGTACGGCTGGGCCAGGGCCTCGCGCTGCAGGCGTACGAGCTCGGCGATGCCGGCTTCCGCCAACCCGAGCAACGCATCCATTTCGCGGCGCGAAAACGGCACGCCCTCGGCCGTGCCCTGTACCTCGACATAGGCGCCGTTGCCCGTCATGACGACGTTCATGTCTGTTTCGCATTGGGAGTCTTCGGCATAGTCCAGATCGAGCACGGGCTGGCCTTGGTAAATACCGACCGACACGGCGGCCACATGGTCGCGGATGGGCGATGCGGCAAGCTCGCCCCGGGCCATCAGGAGCGCCACGGCATCGCTGGCGGCCACGAAGGCTCCCGTGATGCTGGCAGTGCGCGTGCCGCCATCTGCCTGGATGACGTCGCAATCCAGATGCAAAGTGCGTTCCCCCAGCCGTGAAAGATCGAAGACCGCCCGCAGGCTGCGGCCGATCAGCCGCTGGATTTCCTGGGTACGGCCGCTCTGCTTGCCCTTGGCCGCTTCGCGGCTGCCGCGCGTATGCGTGGCCCGGGGCAGCATGCCGTACTCGGCCGTGACCCAGCCCTGCCCCGAGCCTTTCAGGAAGGGCGGGACTTTGTCTTCCACGCTGGCGGTACAGATGACCTGCGTATCGCCGAACGCCACCAGCACCGACCCTTCGGCATGGCGCGTATAGCCGCGTTGCAGCGTCACCGTACGCAGTGCCGCCGGGCCGCGGCCGGACGGCCGGGCAAACGAAGGGGAAACAAGACTCATGGGAACTCCGTCGAAATCGATAGGCGAACCGGCACGAGCGTGCCGGAGGCCGCGCCGTGGCGGCCGGTTGCGGACATTGTACGAGCAAGGCCCCACGAACCGCCGACCGCGATTTATCATGCAGGCTCACGCCGACAGATGCACCGGCCCCGCCGCCACGACCGTCGGCCTACTCCACGTTATTCAAGGCCTCGCCATGATCCGTAGCATGACTGCATTCGGCGCCGCCCGCGCCGATACCGAGCACGGTTCGGTATCCATCGAACTGCGCAGCGTCAACAGCCGTTTCCTCGACCTGCATTTCCGCATGCCGGACGAACTGCGCGCATTGGAAGCCCCGCTGCGCGACATGCTGACCCGCGCCGTCGCGCGCGGCAAGGTGGAAGTCCGTGCCAGCATCCAGCGCCGTCTCAGCACCGACCCCGATTCCATCAATGTCGCCGCACTGGAACAGGCCGCCACCTTGTTCCGCAAGGTCCAGGCCGTCTTCCCCGACGCGCAGCCGCCCCGCTTGGCCGAGCTGCTCAGCTGGCCCGGCGTGCAGGCGGCCGAAGAATCGGAAGACACCTGGCGCGAAGCGGCGCTGCGTGCCGCCGGCGAAGCACTGACCCAGATGCAGGAGGCCCGCGACCGCGAAGGCGAACGCCTGGCCGCGATGATCGCCGACCGTGCCGCCGCGGTCGCCGCCATCGTGGCGGAGGTCGAAACGCGCCTGCCTCAACTGGTACAGGAGTATCGCGACCGGCTGGCGCGCAAACTGCGCGACACAGTGGAAGCGGCCTTCCCCGGCGGCTTCCAGCACATCCGCGGCGAAGAGCTCTCTGAACGCCTCGCGCACGAAGCCACGCTGTTCGGCTTGCGCGTGGACGTGGCCGAAGAGCTGTCGCGGCTGCACTCCCACCTGGACGAGCTCAAGCAGCTCATCGCCAAGGGCGGCGCCGGCAAGAAGGCCGACAAGGGTAGCGCCGGCAAGCGGCTGGACTTCCTTTTCCAGGAAATGAACCGGGAAGCCAACACGCTGGGTTCCAAGGCAGGCGGGCTGGAAGTGACCCGCGCGGCGATGGACCTGAAGCTGCTGATCGAACAGATGCGGGAGCAGGCGCAGAATATCGAGTAGACCGGCGCACCTGCTTGTCTGCCGGCAGGCCCGGACGCCCTAGCCGCCTTTGGCGCCATGGCGATCGACATGGCCGAGGTCCCGCCCCGGATCCAGCCGGTCCCGCACGCGCTGTTTGAGAACCTTGGCGTCCGGAAAACCGCCGTCCGCCTTGCGGTCCCAGATCAGATCGCCGTCGTAGCGTATCTGGAAAATACCGCCCGTGCCCGGTACCAGGGCCACTTGCCCGAGGTCTGTCCCGAACGTGGACAGCAGTTCCTGCGCCATCCAGGCAGCCCGCAACAGCCACTGGCATTGTGTGCAATACGTGATGGAAATTACCGGGGTTTGCATGGCGGCTCCTTGGTCATGGCGCAGGCAGCAGTGCATTCAGGCGAGCCTGCAGCAGCCGCGGAAAATGCGGCCGCCAGCGGGCATTGGCGGGCGAAGGATGCGGCAGCGGATGAAGGTGGACCGTGCGCGCCCGCCCTTCCCTGCGCAACGGCACGGCCAGGCTGGCTTCGTACTTGTCTTCGCGGCGCCAGAACGCGTGCAAGGCTTGCAGTTCGTCCCCCTGCAGTCCCATGGCAAACCATTCGAACGCCTCGTTGCCCAGCGTGACGATGTGGCTTCCTTCCCACTGCCGGCACAGGATGTCCGCGATCAAGGGCTGGAAACGCTGCCTGACGCCCGGCGGCCAGGCCTTGTTGTTGAGCGGCTTGTACGGCACGGTGCTGATCCAGAAAAAGGCCTCGCCCACCCGCAGCCCTTGCTGGAACGAATAGGCCATATCCGGTTCGAGATGCCTGAGCAGCCCGGCACGCAACAACTGGCCCGAGCTGCCGACGAACGGCTGTCCATGCTTGACTTCGTCGCCTCCGGGGTCCCGGCCAAAGAAACACAATGGCGCCTGCACCGGCCCAAGACCTAGAATAGGCGTGAGCGGATCGCGGCCCGCCGCAGCGTAGGCGTCGCGGTCAAGGCGATCCAGCCCGCTGGCGAGCCGGCGGAAATCGGCAAGTTGTTCGGCGTCCAGAAGCATATCGGGCAAGACGAAAACCGGAACGGCATTGTAGGCGTGGCCGGCTCGATGGAGGAAGCGCATGACCCAGGCAAAGGCCCCGTCGCGGGTACGCGTAGGCATAGGCGGATGGGTATTCGAACCCTGGCGCGGCAACTTCTATCCGGCGGGCCTGGCGCAAAGCCGCGAGCTCGACTATGCGAGCCGCCATGTCACTTCCATCGAAATCAACGGGACCTATTACGGCACGCAGAAGCCGGCCAGCTTCGCCCGCTGGCACGACGAGACGCCGGAGGATTTCGTCTTTGCGCTCAAGGGGCCCCGCTTTGCCACCAACCGGCGCGTGCTGGCCGAGGCCGGTCCCTCTATCGAGAAGTTCCTGGCCAGCGGCGTGGTGGAGCTCAAGGACAAGCTGGGGCCGATCAACTGGCAGTTCCCGCCCACCAAGAAATTCGATCCAGACGACTTCGGCGCCTTTCTATCCCTGCTGCCGGCCGAATACGAGGGACGTTCCCTGCGCCATGCGGTCGAGGTGCGCCACGAAAGCTTCGCCACGCCGGACTTCGTCGAACTGCTGCGCACGCATGGCGTCGCGGTGGTCATGGCCGACAAGGAAGGCGTGCCGCACTTGCACGACGTCACCGCGCCCTTCGTCTACGTGCGGCTGCAATCGGCCCGGGAAGACCGCAAGTCGGGCTACTCGCCGGCGGACCTGGACGCGTGGGCGGAACGGGCCCGCGCATGGGCCGCCGGCAAAGAACCTGCGGACTTGCCGCGATTGAGCGGCGCCATGCCCGGCCCGCCCAGAACCCGCGACGTGTTCGTCTACATGATCAACGGCTTCAAGCCCAAGGCGCCCGCCGCTGCGATGGCACTACTCGAGCGGCTGGGCTGAACCCGCCGGGCAGGCGCCGGGCCAGCGGCCGCCACGGGACCTGCTCGCGTATGGCGGGCAGGCCGCGCGACGGCACGCCCAGGTCAGAACACGCCGCCCACGCCCACGAAGGCGCCGACGCCATTGCCGCTGCCGGCCACGCCGCCTTCAACGCTCCATGCGCCGCTCGAGGCCGTATGGCGCAGGCTGATGCCGAGCGCGCTTTGGCCCTTGTAATTGGCCACATTGGCGGCATAGCTGAACTTGCCCGGGACGAACGGCGCCTGCCGCGCTGCCATCGCCGCCGCCGTGCCGGCATAGGCCTGCTTCTCGACGCGGTCCACCCGCTCGTTCAGGCCGCCCATGGACCGGTTGAACGAAGCCATTGCGCCCCGAAGCTGATCGACGTTGACTGCATCGTTGCCGGCACTGCCCGCGGCCACGCCGGTGATCTGACGGTTGCCCACGTTCAGTTCGCCCAACGAGGTTTGCGGTGCATCCAGGCCGTAGGCTTCGTAGCCTGACTGGGCGCCGCGATCGGCGACAGAGCCGGCGCCGAGCGCCACGCTGTTGCCGGCGCCGGCACGGGCATCGGTGCCGATAGCGACGGTGTTGTCGGCCGCCACATCGCGGCCCGCTCCATTGCCCAACGCCACGTTGCCACTGCCTTGGACCTTGAAGCCCGCCCCCATGCCGGTCGCGAGGTTGCCATCCCCCACCACGCCGCGGCCGGCCCCCAGCCCGCTCGCCTGGTTGTTGCTTCCCACCACGTCCGTGCCTGCATAGGCGCCCGTGGCGACGTTGTAGTCGCCCTGGACGTTCTGCCCGGCATTCATGCCACGCGCCTGGTTCGCGTCCCCGCTGACGTACTGGCCGGCGTTCTGCCCGTCCGCCTGGTTGCTGTTGCCGGTGACGTTGCGGCCGGCTTCCTGCCCATAGGCCTGGTTGGAATCGCCCGTGACGTTGCGCCCAGCGTTCGAACCCATGGCCTGGTTCTGGTTGCCGCGGGTGTCGGTGCCGGCCCAGAAACCGATGCCGCTGTTGTAGTCGCCCGTCACGTTCTGGCCCGCGCTGCGGCCGAAAGACTGGTTCCATCCGCCCTGGACGTTGGTCCCGGCGTAATAGCCGATGGCCTGGTTGGCGTTCTTTCCGCCGACGTTGGTGCCAGCCCCTTCGCCGATGGCCAGGTTCCAGTTTGTCGACACGTTATTGCCGGCGCCTTTGCCAAAGGCCTGGTTGACGTTGCCGGTGACATTGCGGCCGGCGTTGGTGCCGTAGGCATTGTTATCGGAACCGGTAACGCCCGTGCCTGCCCAGAATCCCACCGCGTTGTTGTAGTTCCCCGTGACGTTCTGGCCCGCGCTGCGGCCGATGGACTGGTTCCATCCACCCTGCACGTTCTGCCCGGCATTGAAGCCGATCGCCTGGTTGGCATTGCCGCCCGACACATTGGTGCCGGCGGCCTCCCCCACGGCCAGGTTCCAATTGGTGGATACGTTGTTGCCGGCATCCTTGCCTATGGCCTGGTTGTTGCTGCCGGTCACGCCGGTGGTGCCGGCGTTGGTGCCCATGCCGAGGTTATTGGTGGCCGGATCCCAGGCAACCGGCTGCGCTGCGCATACCGCCGAGACGGTACTCAGCGCCAGCGCCGCCACATAGGGCAGGACCACTGCCGACGGCGCCACCGTGCGGCGCGATTGACGATTTTTCATGTGCCGTCTCCCGCTTACGCGCCCAGGTGCAAAGCCATGGCGGGATCGCTCACGCCATGTTTGCCGGTCTCGACGCGCCCGGCGAACCGGCGCTCGAAGTCATCGCCCTTGACCGTGAAGTCGTACCAGCAGCCGCTGTCGGCGAGCTCCCAGTGCTGTTCGGCCTGCCCGCCCGCGGGCGCCTCGAGCGTCCAGGGGCCGTCGCTCCTGTAGGCGTTGGCCACGATGCTGACCTGGGCCGGCGCCGTGCCGCCGTTGTGCACCTTGGCATAGACGTTGCCGTTCTGCGCGTCGTAGCACACTTGCACTTCGGGTTTGGCAGCAGCCGCGGCATGCCGCCCGGCATTGCCCTGGAAGACGCGCACGAAGCCGTTGGTGCTGTAGACCCACAGGTCATAGTCGCCGCCGTCGTCGGCGGTAGCCCAGGTGTCCTCCAGCATCTTGCCCGCTTCGACCGTGTAGCGGCGCGGGATCAGGTCCAGATGGTTCTTGTCGTACACATGGAACACCGCGCCGACCGTGCCGGTGTTGCTGAACAACAGCCGCACTACGCCGCCCGCCTCGATGCGCGCGCTGGTGTGCAGCTCATAAGGCAAGGCACGCGAGTAGCGCACGCCAGTCTCCTGGAACAGCGGCTGCGGCGTGGCGGGTGGCTCGGCCTTGGGCATGGCTTTCTGCTGTGCCTCGAGCTCGGCGAAGTTGCTCATGTCGGGCAGCTCGGGGAAGGACGGATCGTTGGGCGCGGCGAAATCGAAGGCGGCGGTCAGATCGCCGCACACCGCGCGGTGCCAGGGACTGATCGCATCGATCGTAATGTCGAAGCGCTTCTCCAGGAAGCGGCCGACCGAGGTGTGGTCCAGCGCTTCGGAACATACCCATCCGCCGCGGCTCCACGGCGAAATGACATACATGGGCACGCGCGGGCCCAGGCCCCACGGACGGGTGGTGCCGGATATCGTGTCCTCGGCCTTGAGATACTTGCGCGCGGGATCGTAGAAGTATTCGCCGTCCAGCGGCACGGTGGACTTGCCCATCAAATTGCCCTCGGCGTCGTAAGACGGCACGGCGGGCGGAGGCAGATGGTCGAACAGGCCGTCGTTTTCGTCGAAGGTCATGAAAAACACGGTCTTGCTCCACACCTCGGGATTGGCGGTCAGCGCATCCAGAACCTGCGAGATGTAGTCGGCGCCCTGCGCCGTGCTGCCCCCGCCACTGGGATGCTCGGAAACCGCCGGCCACGGCAGTACCCACGAGACCTCGGGCAGCGTGTCGTTGCGGACATCTTCCGCCAGCCGCTCCAGGCTGAAATGCGACATGCCCTTCTCATACAGGGGATCGCCCGGCTTCGACTCGCGGAAGCTCTGGAAGGCAAGCCCGCCATGCATGGCGCCGGTCCAGTTGTTGTTGGGATCCTGGTAGATGCGCCAGCTCACGCCCGCCTCTTCCAGCACGTCGGGGATGGTCTTCCACTTGAAGGACGAACCCTGGTAGGTATATCCCGGTGTAGGCAGTGCACCCGTGATCCAGCAACGCAGGTTGTTGGGCTCGGAGTCGGAATCGGTACAGTTGATGCCGAGGCGGCCGAGCTCGGGATTGAAGTTGGAACCGGACCAGAAAACGATGCGGTTGGGGTCGGTGCCCGTCGTGATGGAGCAGTGGTAGGCGTCGCAAATGGTGAACGCTTCGGCCAGTGCGAACTGGAACGGCAGGTCCTGGCGCTTGTAGTAGCCCATGGAGTAAGGCAGCTTGTGCTTGGCCCATTCGCCGAACTTGCCCTGGTTCCAGGCCGCCTGCGCGTCCGAGAAGCTGTGCGGCGTCCCGGGCACGAAGATGGCGTTCATCGTTTCCTTGTCCAGGTGGTACGGCGGGACTTCCTTCGTGCCGTCGGACTGATACCACACGGACTTACCGCTTTCGAGCGGGATCGGGAACCGGTCGCCGAAGCCGCGCACGCCTTTCATGGTGCCGAAGTAATGATTGAACGCACGGTTTTCCTGCATGAGGATGACGATGTGCTTGACGTCCTTGATGGTGCCGGTTTCCACCGCGGCAGGAACTGCCAGCGCGCGCTGGATGGACAACGGCAAGGCGGCCAGGGCGGAAGCGGCACCCATGGTGCCGGCGGATTTGCGCAGGAAGTCGCGGCGCGACAAAGAAGACGGAGTATTCGACATGGCGGGTCTCGGATGGGAAAAATGAAGAAACGGCGTCTTTACGGCGCGCAGCGCAGCGATACCTTCGGAGGCTCGGGGTCACCCGGCGTGCCAGGCGCGGGAGTGTCCGACGGCCCGTCATCGCCGCCGCCACAGGCGGCCAGGGACAAGCTCAGCAGCAGGCCAACGAGCATCGCGCGGCCATACGGCAGGATTCGTTCTTTCATGAGTTAGCTCCGTGGGGTGACGAAAAGAGTGCGCGTACTGGGTACATGGCATGGATCGCCGGCGTACCGCGCCCGGCGGGAAACGGCGCCAGATTAGAGAGCCGATGTGACAGATAAATGAATATTGCTCATTTTGATTTAGGCTACATATTGAAATAAACTCAAATACCCGCCGCTCTCCCTACATGCCTTTGCGCGCCTTTTTCATGACCGCTCCCCGCTTCCCGACCAGCGTCGGCACCACGCCTGCGCACGACGCCCAGCCCGCCTGGCTGGCCGCACACGACCATTTCCTGCTGGATCTGGACGGCACCCTGGTGCGCGAAAACGAAGTGATGGAGGGCGCGGCCCAGTTGCTGGACCGCCTGGGGAGCCGCTACGTGGTGGTGTCGAACAATTCGACCGATACCGCCCGGGGCCTGGCGCGCCGGCTGTCGCGGCAAGGGCTGCGCATACCGGCCGACAGGCTGGTCCTGGCCGGGCAGCTCACCATCGATTTCCTGGCGTCGACGCGTCCGCACGCACGCCTGCAGTTGCTGGCGTCGCGCGGGCTGCGGGACTATGCCCGGCGGCTGGGCTGCACGCTGGTGGATGAACGCCCGGACCTCGTGGTGCTGGCCCTGGACAAGCACTTCAGTTTTGCCAAGCTGAACGCGGCAGCGAATGCGGTCGCGCGGGGGGCGACGCTGATCGCCGCCAATCCCGACCTGTATCATCCCGGCCCCGGCAACCTGCGGATACCGGAAACCGGCGCGCTGCTGCGCGCGGTCACGGCGTGTTCCGGCGTGCTACCGGAGCTAGTGGTCGGCAAGCCCGAGAAGATGCTGTTCGCCGAAGGGCTGCGCCGCCTGGGCGCTCGGCCCGAAAAAACGCTGGTGATCGGCGACAACCCGGCTACCGATGCGCAAGGCGCGACACGGCTGGGGATGCGTTATCTGCTGCTGGGGAGCGGACCGCTGGCCGATGCGGCCTCGCCGGCAGGCCTGCTGGCCCTGGACCGGCCGGGGCACGCGCAGCTTGCGCAAGGCGCGCAAGCTCTACCCCAACTCAATACCGCTTGATCGACAGTACGCTGGAAGTGTGGCGGAGCGTCTCGACCGCGTTGTCGTAGTCGCTCAATGCCAGGCATGCGATCAGGACGTCGATGATGGCGAGCTGCGCGAGGCGGCTGGTCATGGCTTCGGTCCTGAAGCGCGTTTCGCGCGCCATGGTGAACAGCAGCACGTCGGCAAAGGCCTGCAACGGCGACTTGCCGAAGTTGGTGATGCAGATGGTTCGGGCACCGGATTCCTTGGCCAGCCGCGTAGCCGCGACGGTTTCGTGCGTGCTGCCCGAATGCGAGATCGTCAGCGTCGCCACCGAGGGTCCGGCCAGCGAAGCGCTGATCGCCTGCACATGCGAATCGACCACCGCCTTGACGTTCATGCCGATACGCAGCATGCGGTACTCGGCATCCTCGGCGATCGGCGCGGCGCTTCCTATGCCGTAGATTTCCACGCGCTCGGCTGCGCGCAGGTAAGCCACCGCCTGCTGGATGGCGTCGGCATCCAGGGCCGCGCCGGTGTCGTGCAAGGTCTGGATATTGCTCTGGAAGATCTTGCTCATGACCGTGGCGGTACTATCGCCCGGGTCCAGGTCCTCGTGGATGATTTGCACCGGCTGCACGATTTCCTGCGCCAGCAGGATCTTGAGCTGCTGGAAGCCGGTGGCCCCGAGGCTTTTGCACAGCCCTACCACGCTGCCCTCGCTGGCGCCCGTGCGCTCGGCCACCTCGCTGACCGACATGTGCACCACTTCCTGCGGATACTGCACGATGAAATCCGCTATACGCTGCGCGGCCGGACCCAGCGACGGGCTGATGCTCTTGATACGCGAGAGCACCGCCGAGATGGACGCGCTGGTCTTGGTTCGGCTCACGGCTGCCCTCCTGTTTTGTCCAGGCGCCGCAATTGCACCTGCATTTCCTTGGCTGCCTGTACGCTGCCCTTGGCCGTCGCTGCCTCGATCCCGGCGTGCCAGGCTGCACGAGCCTCGTCCTTGCGGTCCAGCGCGAGCCAGGCCTTGCCGAGCTGTTTCCAGGCCGCGGCATAGCCGCGATCCAGCTCCACCGCCCGCTGCAAGTGCTCCACCGCGGCCGAGGCTTCGCCCTCCTCCAGGTAGAGATTGCCGAGAGTGAGCCGCAACAGCGCGCTGTCCCGGCCGGCGGCGATCATCTTCAAAAAGCTTTCCTTGTCCATGACTGGCCTTCATGCCAAAAAAAGAAGCGCCGGCGCGGCGTGCGCCAGCGTAGGGGCATGAAGCCAGGATAGCGCGAAGCCGGCGGTTTTGCTCAGTACCGCTCGGGCACCATCATGTTCGCCGGCACCGGACGGCGGATGTAGTCCTCATGGCGCACGCGCTGGGGCAGCTCGATGTGGGGATGTTCGATATCGTGATAGGGAATCAGGCCGAGCAGGTGGTGGATGCAATTGAGCCGGGCCTTCTTCTTGTCGACGGCTTGCACGACCCACCAGGGCGCCTCGGGAATATGCGTGCGCTCCAGCATGATTTCCTTGGCGCGCGTGTAATCCTCCCAACGCCGCCGCGACTCCAGGTCCATCGGGCTCAACTTCCACTGCTTGAGTGGATCATGGATGCGTCCCAGGAAGCGCAGGTGTTGTTCCTCGTCGGTAATCGAGAACCAGTACTTGACGACCTGGATGCCGGACCGCACCAGCATGCGCTCGAACTCAGGGACCGAGCGGAAGAATTCTTCGTATTCATCATCGGTACAGAAGCCCATGACCCGCTCGACCCCGGCGCGGTTGTACCAACTGCGATCGAACAACACGATCTCGCCGGCCGCCGGCAGGTGCGACACATAGCGCTGGAAATACCACTGCGTCCGCTCGCGGTCATTGGGCGCGGGCAGCGCCGCCACCCGGCATACGCGCGGATTCAGGCGCTGGGTAATGCGCTTGATGACGCCCCCCTTGCCCGCGGCGTCCCGCCCCTCGAAGATGATGACGATCTTGTGGCGGGTGTGCAGCACCCACTCCTGCAGCTTCACCAGTTCGGTCTGCAGGCGAAACAGTTCGCGGAAGTAAAGTCGGCGCGCATCGCGGTCGTGCCCGATGCGGGACGGCTGCCCCTGCTCGTCACGCTCGTCGTCCTCGATCTCCATCTCCAGCTCTTCATCGTAGCTGTCGATCAGGTCGCGGTAGATGCGCTGTATCAGTTCTTCCTGGTCGGAAATCGGCGGATAGCTCATAGGACGGGAGAAGTGGGGCCAACATCCGCCTTTTTGCTACATCGACATGACATGCTTATGACGCGCGCAGGCGCCCATCAATGCACCCGGCCGAACCACCATAGCGAAAGCAGGCCGGAGCACACCGCCAGCAATGCCCCCAAGGCGGTAAACAAGGCCGTGATCTCGACGACATCGCGCTTGTCGAACGCCAGGCGCGTGCTCAGGGTGCGGTAGACCTGCTTCAACTCGCCGGCATCCTCCGCGCGGAAGTATTGCGCGCCCGTCATGTCCGCCACTTTCTTGAGCACGTCCTCGTCCAGCCGCACCCGCATGGACCAGCCGTCGGCCGACAGCGTCGCGCCTTCCGGCGTGCCTACCCCCACGGTGAATATCCGCACCCCGTATCCGGCCGCGACTTCGGCGGCCTTGATGGCATCGGGACCCGTGTTGTTCTGCCCGTCCGACAGCAGGACGACGGCGCCGGCGGGATAGGATCCGGGCGCTGCCGCTTCCGCCTTGCCCGCCGCCGACAGGTTGGGCGGAGCCGGGGAACGGCCGCCCCCACCTTCCAGAAAACGCTCGACGTCGATGCCGGCGTTGGGCAGCAGCGTCGCCAAGGCGATGATCAGCCCGCTGCCCAGCGCCGTGCCGCGCTGGGGTTCCAGGCGCTCGATGGCGGCAATGATGTCCTCCCGCTTGCGGGTCGGCGACTGCACCACCGCGGCAGCGCCCGCGACGGCAACGACCGATACGCTGACGTTGGCGGGCTGTTCCTCGACGAATTGCTTGGCCGCCTGCTGGGCGGCGTAGATCCGCGTGGGCTTGATGTCGTCGGCCCGCATGCTGCCGGACATGTCCATGGCCAGGACCACGGTTTCCAGGCGGGACGGCAGCATCATCAAGGCCTGCGGCCGGGCCATCGCCGCAATCAGCACGGCCAGTCCGGCCAGCAACAGCATGGGTGGCAAATGGCGGCGCCACCGCGACAGCCGCAAGCCTGCGCCGACGACGTCGAGCGCGGGATAGCGTACGGCCATGCGCTGGCGGCGGCGGTCCAGGCGCCAGTAGAGCAGGCCCAGCAGCGGCACCGCGACGAGGAACCACAGCATCTGGGGCCACAGGAAACTCAAGGCAGGCAGGTTGGCCATGATGGTCGTCCGGTGGTGATGTCAGATATCGCGACGGGCCCACGGCCCGTTCAGCCCGCCGACGAGCTGGCTGCGCCGCCTCCTGAGCCGCATGAAATGCAGCAAGGCTTCGTCCAGCCGCTCGTCGGTCGCCAGTTCCAGACAGTCGACGCCCGCTTCCGCCAGCGCCTGCCGCAAAGCGGCTTCCCGCTGGTCGGCAGCAGCGGCGAAGCGCCGCCGGAATCCCGAGTCATGGGTATCGACGAACAACTGCTCGCCGGTCTCGGCGTCCTGCAGCACCACCAGCCCCAGGTCGGGCAAGGCCTGCTCCAGCGGATCGTACAAGCGGACGGCAATGACTTCATGGCGCTGAGCCAGCACGCCTAGCGGCCGTTCCCAGCCCGGGGCACTGATGAAATCCGACACCACGAACACCACCGACCGCCGCCCTATGGTGGAAAGCGCCCGCTGCAGCAGGTCGGCCAGGCGCGTTTCGCCGGACTTGCCATCCGCGTGCATCGCGCCGATGCGGTCCATGACATGCAGCACGTGCCGGCGGCCGGTGCGCGCGGGGACGGCGCCCTCCTCCTTGCCTCCGTACAGGATCGCGCCCACCCGGTTACCGTAGCGGGTCAACAGCCGAGCCAGCACCGCCACGAAGCTCGTGAGCACGGTACGCTTGCGCACGCCCCCCGAGCCGAAATCGACCGACCCGGAAAGATCCAGCAAGAACCAGGCCGACACCTCGCGGTCTTCCTGGAACTCTCGCACGTGGGGGGCTTGCAGGCGCGCCGTCACGTTCCAGTCGATGTGACGGACATCGTCGCCGGCCTGGTATTCGCGCAAGTCGGCGAGGTCGAGCCCGAATCCCCGGAACAGCGTGCGGTAGTCGCCCTGCAGCGCGCCGTCGAGCCGGCGTATGACCGTCCACTCGAGGCGGGTAAGCAGTTCCTCCGCGTCGATCTTGGCTAGCCCGGGTGGCGGCGCCGCGTCGTTGGCCGGCACCTCCCGTCTATTGAACCGCCGCAACCCGAACATGCGTATCCAATGGCCGCTCAGGGGCCGGCAAGGTTTGAAGGATGCGCCGGATGATCTGGTCCGCGCCCATCCCTTCGGACAAGGCCTCGTACGAAAGCACCAGCCGGTGCCGGAGTACGTCGGGAATCAGGTCGACCACGTCCTCGGGCAAGGCATAGTGACGCCCCCTCAGGAAGGCCAGCGCACGGGCGCCTTCGATGAGGCTGATGGTCGCGCGCGGGCTGGCGCCGAAGGTAAGAAAGCGTGACAGGTCCGAGAGCCCATAGGCCTCGGGACGGCGCGTGGCAGCGACGATCTTGACGGCGAACTGGACCAGCCCGGGGTCCACGTAGACCTTGCGGCATTCCGCCTGCAGCTGCGTCAGGTGCTCGGTGACGGCTACCGGCTGCACTTGCACGGGCGGCCCGGTCACGCGGTCGACGATGACGAATTCTTCTTCCTCGCTCGGATAGCCGACGATGACTTTCATCATGAAACGATCGACCTGCGCTTCGGGCAGCGGGTAGGTGCCTTCGGTTTCGATCGGGTTCTGCGTCGCCATCACCAGGAAAGGCGACGGCACCTTGTGCGTCTCGCCGGCAATGGTCACCTGCCGCTCTTGCATGACCTCGAGCAGCGCGCTCTGCACTTTCGCCGGTGCGCGATTGATCTCGTCGGCCAGCAGCAGGTTGGTAAAGACAGGCCCCAGCACGGTAGAGAAGTCGCCCGTACGCTGGTTGTACATGCGGGTCCCGATCAGGTCGGCCGGCAGCAGGTCGGGCGTGAACTGGATCCGCTTGAAGGAGCCCCGTATGGTCTTGGCCAGCGTATTCACGGTCAAGGTCTTGGCCAGGCCAGGCACGCCCTCTACCAGCAAGTGTCCCTGCGCCAGGATGGCGACCAGCACCCGTTCCAGGAAGTGGTCCTGTCCCACGACCACGCGCTTGACCTCGTATAGCAGCCGCTCCATCAGATTGGCGCTGTCTATGGCACTCATCGGTTTTTCGTTCATGGGAGTCCTGTCCTGGTTCAGAAGGGGGGCATGCCCACCGCGCTGCCGGCGCTTTCGATCGTGGTGGCAAAGCCGATACCGACGAACGTGCCGGCGTCGGTGGGATTCAGGATGGCAGTGACGATGCCGACGACCTCGCCGTTCATGTTCACCAGCGGGCCGCCGGAATTACCGGGATTGGCCGCCGCATCGAATTGGATCAGGCGCGTCAGTACGTGCTTGCCCTCGGCGGACACGAACTCCCGGTTCAGGCCCGAGACCACGCCGGAGGAAACCGAAGGCCCGATGCCAAACGGAAAACCCACCGCGACGACTTCGTCGCCCGGCGCCAGGTCCAGGCTGGATCCGAGCGTGGCAGCGGGCAAGTCGTCCGGTATCGATTTGGCGCGGATGACCGCCAGGTCCTTGTCCGGCTGGATGGCCACGACCTCGGCATCGGCCTCGTAGCCGTCGAAGAAGGTCACCTTCAGGCGCTTTGCGCCGGCGATCACGTGGAAGTTGGTCAGAATCACGCCGTTGTCCACGATGACGACACCGGACCCCACGCTGCCTTCGTGCTGGGGTGCATTACCTTCGTCGTTCTTGGCCTCCGGCTTGTCCTGGCCGCGCGGCTTGCCCGTCTTGGGCTTGGCGCCGTCCTGCGGTGGCGTCTTCTTGGATCCGCCTTCGGTGGAAGCCGCCTCTTCATGATCGAAACCGCGTATCAGCACCACGGATTGACGCACCGCTTCGGCCGCCTTGGCCGGCCGCGAAGGCAAGCTCTTGTGTTCGAGCGTGTGCAGGACGGCGGCATCGATGTCGTCCTGGGTCAATTGAGTTTGTTGGGGTTGCAACAAAACGAAAACGAGGCCCCCGGCGAGCACGAGCAGCGCAAGACCGAAGAAAGCATGCCTGTAGCGGACGGCCCAGTCGCGCATGCGCCTTGCCCTGCCGGGCTGGTCGGTAGCGCCGTGATCCGGCTGCGGTTCGGCCGCGGCAGCGCGCGGCCTGGTAGTCCTGCTGTATAAGGCAACCCGTTTCATCACTACCGTCCAGCTTGGAGTTCGTCACGGAGTGCGGCCACGTGGCCAACGCCCGGGACCGCCGCCGGACGGTCCCCGCAAGATACATGCCCCCCGATTTTATGCAGACAACGGCGGGGGCCCCCGGTTCAACCGCTCCGGGCCTGCGAAAATAAGGTAACACTTAAACGGCGGGGGCGCGCGGATACCTTTACCGCCGGAAGGGTTCATGGGCATACTAAAGCCACCCGTTGCACATCCCGCGCGCCAAGGAGCACTCATGCGGTTTCTCTGGCCCGACCTTCTCTGGCTGCAGCTCCTTCTCCCCCTGCTCGTAGCCCTCTACTTCTACGCCTTGGCGCGTCGGAAGAAGGCCGCCATACGCTACGCCAGCCTGAGCCTGGCCAAGGCCGCCATGGGGCCGGGCCAGCGGTTGCGCCGCCACATCCCGCCCCTGCTGTTCCTGCTTGCCACGGGAGCGGCCCTCCTTGCCTGCGCCCGCCCCACCGCGACGGTGACGTTGCCTACCGATACGCTTACCGTGGTGCTGGCCGTCGATGTCTCGCGCAGCATGCAGGCGGCCGACATTGCGCCCAACCGGCTGGTGGCCGCGCAAATGGCGGCCAAACGCTTCATCTCCGAACTACCGTCGAACGTCCGGCTGGGCATCGTTTCCTTCGCCGGTACGGCGGCCGTGGTGCAGACGCCGACCGACAACCGGCAGGACATGGTCGACGCCATCGACCGTTTCCAGCTCCAGCGAGCCACGGCAACCGGCAGCGGCCTGATCCTGGCGCTGTCCATGCTGTTTCCGAATGACGGCATCGACCTGGAATCCGTCATTTTTGAAACGCCGTCCGCCCGCGCCGGCCGGCGTGCGGTCCCGCTCGACCAGGCCGCCGAGGCCGCGAAGAAGAAGCAGAAGCCGCTCCAGCCCGTGCTGCCGGGGTCGTACACGTCCGGTACCATCATTCTGCTGAGCGACGGGCGGCGCACGACCGGTCCCGATCCGCTGGATGCCGCCCGCATGGCTGCCGAACGGGGCGTGCGCGTCTATACAGTGGGGTTCGGCACACAACAAGGCGCCCCCATCGGCGACGAAGGCTGGTCCTTCTTCGCCCGGCTGGACGAACCTACGCTACGCGCGATCGCGCAGATGACTGGCGGAGAGTACTTCCTGGCCAGCTCCGAAGCGGACCTCAGCTCGGTCTACCGCAATCTGAATGCCAAGTTCTCAATGGAGCGCAAGGAAACGGAGCTGAGCGCTCTGCTGAGCGCGGCCGCCGCCATCCTTCTGACGATGGCTTGCGTGCTGTCCCTGCTGTGGTATCCGCGCACCCGCTAGCGGCCTCCTTCAACCGCTTGTCAGCAGGTTGCAATACCGGCCCGATATAAATCGAGGCCATGAACCTCGCGATCATCGGCGCCGGCTACGTCGGCCTAGTTACCGGAGCCTGCTTGGCGGATGTGGGTAACCGCGTCGTCTGCGTAGAACGCAACAGCGAACGGCTGGATGTCCTGCGCCACGGCGGCGTGCCGTTCTTCGAACCGGGCCTGGCCGAACTGGTCGCGCACAACGCGCAAGCCGGCCGCCTGAGCTTCACCGACGATCTCGCCTCGGCGGTGCATCGCGCCGAGATTGTCTTCATTGCAGTGGGGACTCCAGCCGACGAAGACGGCTCCGCCGACCTGGGCCACGTGCTGGAAGCCAGCGCCGCGCTGGGCCGGACGATCAGCCGGGACATGGTCGTCGTGATCAAGTCCACGGTCCCGGTCGGGACCTGCCATCGCGTACAAGCCGTCATCGACCAGGAGCTTCGTGCCCGCGGCGTCGATTGGCGCATAGCGATCGCTTCCAACCCCGAGTTCCTCAAGGAAGGCAGCGCGGTCGACGATTTCCAGCGTCCGGATCGCATCGTGATCGGCACGGAAGATCCGGAGGCGCTGCGGCTGATGGCCGCCCTCTATGCCCCCTACAACCGCAACCGCGACCGCTTGATCCACACGGACGTGCGCTCGGCCGAATTCACGAAGTACGCCTCCAACGTCATGCTGGCCACCCGCATTTCGTTGATGAATGAACTGGCCCGGATCGCGGAAAAAGTCGGTGCGGACATCGAGGCGGTACGTCATGGCACGGGTGCCGACCCGCGTATCGGCCATCATTTCCTCTATGCCGGCGTGGGCTACGGCGGATCGTGTTTTCCCAAGGATATCCAGGCGCTGGCCCGGCTTGCCGCCGACCATGGCGAATCGACGCCGCTGCTGCACAGCGTTCAGCGCGTCAACGAGGAACAGAAACGCGTGCTGGCCACCAAAATCCGGCAACACCTGGGCACGTCGCTGAAAGGCCGCTGCATCGCCCTATGGGGGCTCGCCTTCAAGCCCAATACGGACGACATACGCGAAGCGCCCAGCATCGCGCTGGTACGCGAGCTACTGGCCGATGGCGCCACCGTACGGGCTTATGACCCGGCGGCGGCCGAGAACGCCCGCCGGGCCATCGACCATCCCGGCCTGACCATCGTCCCCACGGCATGGGACGCGTGCGAAGGCGCCGACGTACTTGCGGTGGTCACCGAATGGCGGGAGTTCAAATCGCCGGACTTCCACGGGCTGGCCGCACTGCTCAAATGCCGTGCCATTTTCGACGGGCGCAATCTATACGATCCCGACTACGTCGAATCCTGCGGACTGGCCTACTACGGCATCGGACGCGGTGGGCGGCGGGTCCGGTCCGGGTCGGCCGAAACGGACGCTTACGCCGTCATGACGGGCTACTGGTGACGGTCTTGGCAGCGCGCCGCACTTCTCGCCCGCCCGCCGCCTGCTCGGCCAGGATCCGATCCAGTTCGACGTCCCACGAGGGCGGATCGGAAAAACGCTGCGCCAGAAAATCGAGCAGCGTGCGCAAGGTCAACGGCATGTGCTTGCGCGACGCGTAGACGCCATACAAGGCCATTTCACGCGGCGGAAACTCAGGCAGCAACACCCGCAAGCGTTCGGCGCCGACCAGGCCCGGTAACGCATAAGTGGGCAGCATCGCGACCCCCGCGCCGCATACCGCGGCCTCTACGAGGGCCGCCACTTCGTTGGAACTGATGTTGCCGCTCACGGCGACGGAAACCGGCTCGCCCGCGCGGACAAAATGCCACAGGCTCTTGCCTGTACAGGAATGCGTAAGACAGTTGTGCAGGGCCAGGTCTTCCAGGCGGCCCGGACCGCCTTGCCGGCGCAGGTAGTCGGGCGAGGCGCACAACACGGAACGGCAGACCGCCAGCCGGCGCGCGATCAAGTTGGGATCGAGCTCATTGGCTACGCGCAGGGCAAGATCGATGCGCTCGTCCACCAGATTCACCGTACGGTCGACCATGACCATGTCGACCGCCACATCGGGATAGGCCCGCGTGTAGTCCACGATGGCCGAAGCCAGATGGGTCTGCCCAAAGGATGTGCGGGCCGTGACCCGCAAGACCCCCCTGGGCGTGTTGTCCGGACTGGCGACAGCGGCCCGCATGTCGCCTTCGAGCTCCAGCATCTGGCGGCAACGCGTCAAGACCTCTGCCCCGGCGGGCGTCAGGCTCAGGCGCCGTGTCGTGCGGTGCAGCAGGCGGGCGCCGACCCATTCTTCCAATTCGGCCAGGTAGCGCGACACGGCGGGGCGCGACAACGCGAGCGCGTCGGCCGCGGCCGACTGGCTGCCCCGGTCTACCACTTGCACGAAGACCCGCATCGCGTTCAACCTATCCATGGTCTGCTCGATCGTGGCAACAAACAATTGCCGATTCTACGGTTTTTATTATCGTTTTTTGAAACTATTCTGGCGTGGTGCAGCAAACCGGGCGCCGCGCGCGCCCCTGGGCGGAACCATGGCACCAACCCGGCTTCATTACATCTACGACCCGCTATGCGGCTGGTGCTACGGCGCCGCGCCGCTGGTGGCGGCGGCACGCGAACGGTTTCCCATCATCGCCCACGCGGGCGGCATGATGGCCGGCCCGAACCGGCAACCCGTCAGCGAGCGGCTACGCCACTATGTCATGCCGCACGACCGGCGTATAGCGGCGCTCACCGGCCAGCCCTTCGGCGAGCCGTATTTCGACGGACTGCTGCGCGACCACGGCGCCGTCTTCGACTCCGAACCGCCCATCACCGCCATCCTGGCGGCCCACGAGATCGCCGGGCCCGGCCGCGATCTCGACATGCTGGCGCGTATCCAGCACGCCCACTATGCCGAAGGCCGCCGCATCGCCGATCCAGAGATACTGGCCGAACTGGCAGCCGGGATCGGGCTGGAAGCGCCGGCTTTCACGGCCACGTATGCCAGGCTCGAAGGGCAACCCACGCGTGCGCACATCGCGGAAAGCCGGGCGCTGCTCGCCCACGTAGGCGGCCAGGGCTTTCCGACCTTTGCGCTGGAGCACGAAGGCCGGCTGCATGTACTGGACACCGGGCGCTTCCTCGGCCGCGTCGATGAATGGCGTGAACGGCTCGCCGACATCTCCAACCTGCCCGCGCGCACGCCGCCTTCCAGCGCCCAGGGCGAGCCGGCCGCCGAAAGGCACTAGCGTCGCCCCTGGGGTTGCGCACGTTGCGCTCCGGCCGCCCGCGCGGCCTGAGCGCATCAACCCGCGCGAAGACTCAGGTGGCGGGCCAGGAACGCCTCCATGGCGGTATAGAACTCGAACTGGTTTTCCTCGTTGTGAAAACCGTGTCCTTCGTTCTCTTTGACCATGTACTCAACCTCTACGCCGCGCCCACGCAGCGCCGCCACGATCTGGTCGCTCTCGTCCTTGTTGACGCGCGGGTCCCGCGCGCCTTGCGCCACGAACAGCGGCGTCTTGATGCGATCCACGAAGAAGACGGGTGAGCCATCATGCAGCAGTTGCTCGTCCCGCTCGGGATCGCCCACCATCTCGTGCATGGAATCGAGGAACGGTTTCCAGTACGGCGGGATGGTGTTCATGAATGTAAAGAGGTTCGATACCCCCACATAGTCCACCGCCGCAGCGTACAGGTCAGGGGTGAAGGCGATGCCCGCCAAGGTGGCATAGCCGCCGTAGCTGCCGCCATAGATCGCGATCCGGGCGGGATCGGCAATGCCTTCGCGCTTGAGCCATGCCACCCCATCGGTGATGTCGTCCTGCATCGCCCGCCCCCACTGCTTGAACGACGCCTCCCAGAACTTGCGCCCGTATCCGGTCGAACCGCGGAAATTCATCTGGAAGACGGCATAGCCCCGGTTGGCGAGGAACTGGACTTCGGGGTTGTAGCCCCATGTATCGCGCGCCCATGGCCCCCCGTGCGGATGCACGATGACCGGCAGGTTGCGCGGCGTGACGCCCACCGGCAGCGTCAGGTAACCGTCGATTTTCATGCCGTCGCGGGCGGTATAACGCACGGGCTTCATGGGCGCCATGTCGCGTTCCAGCAGCCAGGGCTGGATATCCCCGAGCTTGGTCAGCTTGCGCGAGACGCTGTCGTACAAATAGCGCGCGCCTTGCGTCCGGTCGTTGTACGCGGCCACGACGAAGCGGGTTTCGTCGCGTGTCTCGCTCTGCAGCGCCACCTCGTAGCCTCGCAACCGGCTCTCGAGGTCGGCGTAGATCTCGGCTGTCGCCGCATCGAGCACGTGTCGGTGCGGCTTCCAGGTGACGTACCCCACTTCGGTCAGCACCTTGCGGCGATGCGAGTAGGCCAGCCCCGACACGTCGACCTCGGGATGCTCGAATAGCAGCCGGCCCTCGCGCGCGGTGTGCGGATCGAACTCGAACAGCGCGGCCTTGTCGCGTCCGCGATTGGAGCTGACGTAGATCCGCTTGTTGTCGAAGGTGAAGAAAAGCGGCGCCACCGTTTCCTTGAAATCCGTGGTCAGTATCGGACGGAATGCCTCCGCTTCGGTATCGCGATAGAGCAAGGTGTTATTGACGCCATCGGTGGCCACGGCAAGCCGCAGCCGGCCATCGTGATCGGTGGCCCAGCCGGTGATGTTGCCCGGATTCTCGGCGATCAGCTGCGCTTCGCCGGTGGCCACGTTGACCCGGAAAACGTCGAACACTTCCCTATCGCGCTGGTTGTGCGAGAGCAGCACGTGCGCATCATCGTCGACGAGATCGTCCACCACGTGGGCCCGCACGCCCTCGTAAGGGGTCAGGTCGGTGGGCGGCGTCTCGCCATCTATCGGAACGGACAGCAGGTGGAAGTTCTCGTCGCCGCCGAAATCCTTGATGTAGAGGATATGGCCGGGACCTTTCCAGAAGAACCCGCCTACGTCGCGCTCGCTTTCGCGCGTCAGGGTCCGTTGCGGTCCGGTCGGTACCCCGTCATCGTCGAGTGCCTGGACGTGCACGTTCTGGCGGCCCTCGGCCGGCGCCAGAAAAGCCAGGTGCCGGCCATCGGGCGAAATGCGGTAGGACGAGCGTTCCGGTTTCCGGAAGAAGTCGCGCACGTCATAACGCTTGACGAGCGGTATGGCGGAAGATGAGGTGGAAGTCATGGCGCGATCCGCGATCAAGGAGAACGAATGGCGAACATATCACAGGGGTAGCCGGCGCTCCGCCGCCATCTCCGCCACACTTGGCAGCATTATGTTTCAGTCCGGCGGAACGCCTGGGCGGTTCAGCACTCCAATCGGATATCGGCGGCCGTTCCGTAGCGGCCGGGTGCCTCGCCGGCACCCGCGGAGTAGGCGAATGCCGCGCCGGTTGCTAGGATGGCGATCCGAATGCCGTCCGCACAGGGAGAACACATGCACGACTCGCGTCCCGTTTCAACCCTCCGTACGCCGGCCCTGTCCCGGCTCCGCCTGGGCTGGCTGGCCAGCTGGCTCGTCGCGCTCGCCTTGGCGGCATTCGCCGCTACGCAGGCTCGCGCCCAGACGACACCCAGCCCGCAAGACCCGCCGGACGTCATGGTCCAGAAGGCGGCCAACAACGTACTCGAGCGCATACGCAAGGACCAGGAACTCAAGTCCGGTTCGCCCGAGAAGATCAACCAGGCCATCGACGAACTGATCATCCCTTACGTCGATTTCGAGAAAACCACCCGGCTGGCCGTAGGCCGCTACTGGCGCGACGCCACGCCCGACCAGCGCACGGCCCTGGTACGCGAATTCCGCAATATGCTGGTGCGGACCTACGGCGGCTCGGTCTCGGCCATTACGCCGCAGGCCAAGGTAGAAATGCGCCCCTTCCGCGCCGAACCCGACGCCACCGACGTCGTCGTGCGGACCACGGTCACCGACGGCCAACGCGACCCTATTCCCGTCGATTACCGCCTGGAGAAAACCGACCAAGGCTGGAAAATCTACGACTTGAACGTCCTGGGCGTCTGGTTCATCCAGAACTACCGTAACCAGTTCTCGTCCATCGGCTCGCAAGGCGGCGTCGACGCGATCATCAAGGCGCTCGCCACGCGTAACCAAAAGATGGAGACCCCTCCTGCACGCTAAGGGGCTGGCCCGGAACCGGGGCATGCGGATCCGGCTTTGCCGGTCCGCCAGTGCCGCCCGGGAGGCCGGCCGCTTTGGGGGCGGCCGGCGGCGCACCATGCCGGGCGCGCGAAGCGCGTAGGGGGTAGCTTTGGTATCCTAGTATCTTTGCGCCCGACTTTTCATGCCTCCACGCGCCGGTAATGTATTCATGGTCGTCGCTCCCAGCGGCGCCGGCAAGTCCAGCCTTGTCAACGCCCTGCTCCAGGCGCGGCCGGACATCCGCTTGTCCGTTTCCTGCACCACCCGGCCGCCCCGCCCGGGCGAGACCGACGGCAAGGAATACCACTTCGTCTCCGTGGCGGCCTTCGAGAAGATGCAGCACGAAGACGCGCTGCTCGAGTGGGCGGAAGTCCACGGCAACTACTACGGCACCCCGCGTGACTGGATCGAGCGCCAGACGCAGGCAGGCAACGACGTGTTGCTGGAAATCGACTGGCAAGGGGCACGGCAGGTCCGCGCCAAGTTCCCCGATGCGATCGGCATCTTCATCCTGCCGCCCTCCATCGAGGCCCTGGAGGCGCGGCTGAACCAGCGGGGCCAGGACGAACCTCACGTGATCGCGCGCCGGCTGCTGGCGGCGGGGGGAGAGTTCGCGCATGCCCCCGAATTTGAATATGTTATTATTAATCAAGACTTTAGCGCAGCCTTGGCCGATTTGACGACTATCGTTACCGCCGCCAGGCTGCGTTTTCGTTCGCAGGCAGCGCGGCATGCCGACCTGTTCTCGCAACTGGGCATTCCGCAAACGCCCGCGTCGATGTGAATATCGCGTGATGACGCGTTGATTTCAGGGGTATTTATGGCTCGTATCACCGTAGAAGACTGCTTGAAGCAAATTCCCAACCGGTTCAAACTGACTTTGGTGGCGACGTACCGCGCTCGCCAGCTGGCGCAAGGCCACGCCCCCAAGCTCGACACCAAGGACAAGCCGACCGTCACCGCGCTGCGGGAAGTGGCCAGCGGCGTCACCGGACTGGAAATGCTGAAAAAGGTCCCCACCTGATTTTCAAGGCCGCTACGGTCTTGCTGCCGGCAATAACGCCGACGGCGCCTGGAACAGGCCGGTCATCCCCGGCCTGCTCTTTCTGAGGCGAACATGGGATTACCAGTCTCTTCCTCGCGTTCCGCTGCCGGGACACCTCCGGCAGCCGTTGCCACCGCCGGCGCCCAGCCGCTCGCCCTCACCTCTGGTCCGGCGCATCCCCCGGCGGGCGTGTCGTTCGCCCCCTTGGCCGAAACCGTCTCGCAATATCTCACTGCGGAAGACGTCCGCCGCGTGCGCGAGGCCTACCGTTTTTCCGATGAGGCCCACCTGGGCCAGTTCCGCGCCAGCGGCGAACCCTACATTTCCCACCCGATCGCCGTCACCGAAATCTGTGCCGCGTGGAAACTCGATGCTGCAGCGCTGATGGCCGCCCTGCTGCACGACGTCATGGAAGACCAGGGCGTCACCAAGCAGGAATTGATCGAACGCTTCGGCACCGAAGTCGCCGACCTGGTCGACGGGCTGTCCAAACTGGACCGCCTCGAGTTCGCGAGCAAGGCCGAGCAGCAAGCGGAAAGCTTCCGCAAGATGCTGCTGGCAATGGCGCGCGATGTGCGCGTGATCCTGATCAAGCTGGCCGACCGCCTCCACAACATGCGCACGCTGGGCGCGGTCTCGCCCGAAAAGCGCCGCCGGGTGGCCCGCGAAACGCTGGAAATCTATTCGCCCATCGCCCATCGCCTGGGGCTCAATATCATCTACCGCGAACTGCAGGAACTCTGCTTCGAGGCAATGTACCCCCACCGCTACCAGGTACTGCGCAAGGCTGTCCTGGCAGCCCGCGGCAACCGGCGCGAACTCGTCAGCAAGATCCAGGAGGCCGTGCGGGCGGCGCTACCGGCGGCCGGTATCGAAGCCGAGGTCAATGGCCGCGAAAAAAACCTGTACGGCATCTATACCAAGATGCTCGAACAGAAGAAGTCGTTTTCCGAAGTTCTGGATATCTACGGCTTTCGGATCGTGGTCAATTCCCAGCCCGAGTGCTACCTCGCGCTGGGCACGCTGCACCAGCTGTTCCGCCCCGTGCCGGGCAAGTTCAAGGACTATATCGCCATCCCCAAGGTCAACGGCTACCAGTCGCTGCACACGACCTTGGTCGGCCCGTACGGCACCCCGGTCGAATTCCAGATCCGGACCCGCGACATGAACCAGGTGGCCGAAAGCGGCGTGGCGGCCCACTGGCTCTACAAGACCTCCGACGTCAACCTGAACGACCTGCAGAAGCGCACACACCAGTGGCTGCAGTCCCTGCTCGACATCCAGCGGCAGACGGGCGACAGCAGCGAGTTCCTGGAACACGTGAAGGTGGATCTGTTCCCCGACGCGGTCTACGTCTTCACGCCGCGCGGCAAGATCATCTCTCTGCCGCGCGGCGCAACGCCCATCGATTTCGCCTACAGCATCCATACCGACGTCGGCAACCAGACGGTGGCAGCCAAGGTCAACGGTGAATTCGTACCCTTGCGTACCGAATTGAAAAGCGGCGACGCGGTCGAGATCATCACGGCCGAAAGTTCGCGCCCGAATGCCCAGTGGCTCAATTTCGTGCGCACCGGCAAGGCGCGCTCGGAAATCCGTCATTACCTGCGTACGGTCAAATACGAGGAATCGGTCAGCTTCGGGGAAAGGCTGCTCGCCCAGGCGCTCAAGTCCATGAGCATGCCCATGCCCGACAGTACGGACCCCATCTGGGACAAGCTGGCCCGGGGCAGCGGCGCCCGTTCGCGCGACGAAATCCTCGCCGACATCGGGCTCGGCAAGCGGCTGGCGGCTGTCGTCGCACGGCGCTTCATGCCCGACGGCGATCCGATTTCCACTACCGCCGAACAGGTGGAACGCTACACCGACCAGGGCACGGCGACGCCCATACGCATCCAGGGCAACGAAGGCCTCGCGGTGCAGCTGGCGCCCTGCTGCACCCCCATCCCGGGCGATGCGATCGTCGCCTACGTGCGACTGGGCCACGGCCTGGTCGTCCACACCGAAGACTGTCCGAACGCCCGGCGCCAGCGGGCACGCGAGCCGGAACGCTGGCTCGACGTCGCCTGGGACGACCAGACCTCACGCCATTTCAACGTCCGGATCGACGTCGTGCTGCGGCAGGAACGCGGCGTCCTGGGACGGGTGGCAGCCGAAATCTCGGCGGCCGATGCCAATATCACGCACGTCTCGATGCAGGACGAGGCCTCGTCCACGGTGGCGGTGCACTTCACCATCCAGGTGGAAAGCCGCCAGCACCTGGCGCGCGTCATACGGTACCTGCGGCGGGTGCCTCAGGTGCAACGCATCATCCGGGTCAAGGGAGGCTAGCCCGCTGCAGCGCGGGCCGGCAGGCCGGGTTCATTGCGGCCGGGGATCGGGGTAGCGGACTTCCAGGATTTCCAGTTCGTCCACGCCGGCGGGGGTCCGCAGCGTCACCGTGTCTCCCTCGCGCGCCTTGAGCAGCGCCCGGGCCACCGGCGATATCCAGCTGATACGCCCCTGCAGCGGTTCGGCCTCGTCCACGCCCACGATGGTAACGACGTGCTCCTCGCCGGCACGGTCCAGGTAGGTGACCGTCGCACCGAAGAACACCTGGTCCCGATTGGGCTGGGCGGAAGCGTCGACCACCTCGGCGATATCCAGCCGGCGGGTCAGGAAACGCATCCGGCGATCGATCTCGCGCAGGCGCTTCTTGCCGTACAAGTAGTCGCCATTTTCGGAACGGTCGCCATTGGACGCGGCCCACGAGACAACCTGCACGACAGCTGGCCGCTCGACGTTCATCAGGTGGACGAGCTCGCCGCGCAGCCGCTCGTAGCCTTCGGGGGTCATGTAATTGCGCACGCCGGCCGGCAAGGCCAGGTGTTCGGGCAGGTCCTCTTCGTCCTGGCCGTCGGATTCTTTGACAAAAGCCTTGTTCATGGCACTCAAAACCACTCGCCCCAGATGGGCGTCAAATGGGCAGGCAGCGGGGGCAGGCGCCCCAGGTCGATACGGCTTTCCGATGGCGCGTGGAAATCCGAACCGCGGGAAGCGAGAAACCCGTAGCGCTTGGCCACCTCGGCATACTCCCGGTATTGCTCCGGCGTATGGCTGCCTGTCACGACTTCGATGCCGCGCCCGCCCAGTTGGAGAAATTCGTCGTACAGCGCATGGAACTGGAGCGGCGTGTAGTGATAGCGTCCCGGGTGGGCGATGACGGCCACGCCGCCCGCCCCCAGGATCCAGTCCACCGCGTCGGACAGCGCCGCCCAGCGCATGGGCACATAGCCCGGCTTGCCCTCCACCAGGTAGTTCTCGAAGACGTCGCTCACATCCCGGCAGACGCCCTGCTCCACCAGAAAGCGAGCAAAATGAGTGCGGCTGATGAGCTGGGGATTGCCCACGTGCGCCAACGCCCCCTCGAAGGCGCCCGGTATGCCGACGGCTGCCAATTGCTCGGCCATCTCGCGTCCCCGCCGCTCCCGGCCCGAACGCGTCTCGCGCAAGCCCTCTACCAACCGTGCGTCGTCGGGGTCGATGCGCAAACCTACGATGTGCACCGTATCCCCGGCCCAGGTGACCGAAATCTCCACGCCCGGCACGAAGCGCATGCCTAGCGTCCGGGCTGCCTCGGCGGCCTGGACCAGGCCGCCGACTTCATCGTGGTCGGTCAAGGCCAGTACGTCCACGCCATTGCGATGCGCGCGCGCAACCAGCTCGTCCGGAGCAAGCAGCCCGTCCGAGACTTGCGAATGGCAGTGCAGATCGACGTTCATGGGCGATTCCATGGTCACATTGTAGGACGGCCTTCCCCGGCCATTGCAGCGGACGAGAGGAAATCTGCTACGAGTTGCGCCACCTCGGCGGGACGTTCTTGATGCAGCATGTGCCCCACCCCTTCCATGACGACGCGTTGTATGGAAGCAACGCACGCGAGGCGCGTTTCGTACCCGGGTTCGGCCAGCATTCTTGCCCGCGTCGCGCTCTCGGAGGCTTCCACCCACAGTACCGGGGCGGTGATTTCTTGCCAGCACGCCAGCACTTCTTCCAGCCGATAGGCCACGCGGTTGATGATCTTGTGCGCCGGATCCGCGCGCAATCGCCAACGCCCTTGCACCAGCCGGCCGTTATGCGTAGCAAGGAAAGCCGCGCGATCCGGGTCGAGACGAGGATTGTCGCGCACCAGCCGCCGGGCGTAGGCCGCAGCGTCTTCGTAATCGCCCAGCCGCGCCCCGGCGGCGATCTGGTCCAGCCACTGACGGAGCCGGGCGGGCACCGCCTGCGGCGGGACGGCGGGCAGTCCAAGCCCTTCGAGATTGACTACCGCGGCGACCCGCTCCGGCCGCACGCCTGCATACAACATCGCCATATTGCCCCCCATACTGTGGCCTAGCAGCATTACGGGACGGTCCGGAGCAAGATAGCGGCAGAAGGCGTCAAGATCCCCGAGATATTCGCCTACTTCGTAGGAATCGCCGCCGCCCCACGCGGTTCGTCCGAAGCCGCGCCAGTCCGGTGCGACCAAGTGGAACCGTTGGCCGAGATCATCGGCGAGAAACTGGAACGTGGCCGAGGAATCCATCCAGCCATGCAAGGCCAGCAGGAGTGGTGCCCCGGTGTCGCCCCAATGACGAAAATGGTGACGTAAACCCCGTATTTCGACATAGTGCGAGCGGGAGGGCACAATGGGTTCGTACATGGGGACTTGTCCGCAGTTGCTGGAAGTTACGGTAAAGGACCCGCAGCGAAACGCGCCGGGGCATACTGTGCGAGTACCCCTCCCGGCACCAAAGTTATTGCGGTTGTCGGTCAGGTCAGTAATGATTGCTATATCACGCAGCACACCCCGTCCGCCGACCTGGCCGGACCAGATCCTGATTCCAGCGGAGGGTTATGGAAGACCAGTACCAGGCACTCTACACCACGTTCCGGTGGTGGGTCCCGCAACGCCTGAACATTGCCGATGTCTGTTGCCGCCGCTGGACCGTCACCAGCGCCGACGCCCGGCGCATCGCCATCTACGCGGAAGACGCCCAAGGCCGGCGCGAAGTCTGGACATATGGCCGCCTGCATGAATACGCCAACCGCTTCTCCAACGGCCTGCGCCGCATGGGTATCCAACGGGGGGACCGCGTCGCCATCGCCCTGCCCCAGCGGCCGGAAGCCATCGTTGCCCACATCGCCGTCTACCAGCTAGGCGCCATCGTCGTCCCGCTCTCCGTCACGCTGAATGCCCAAACCTACGAGCAGCGGCTGCGCGACAGCGAGGCCCGGATCGCGGTGGTCGACAGCGCGGCAGCGGCCGCCTTGCTGCCGGCAACCGAACACTGCCCGCTATTGCGGCAGACAGTGGGCATAGACCTCGACGACGAGCGGGTTCTTTCCTGGCGCACATTGCTTGCCCGCCAGGAAAGCGCCTTCGACATGCATCCCACCTCGTCTTCCGACCCGGCGCTGCTGCTCTACACGGCCGGGACAGACAGCGTGCCCAAAGGCGTCGTGCTGCCCCACGCCACCCTCATCGGCAACCTGCCCGGCTTCGTTGCGGCCCAGAACTGGTATCCCCAGCCTGCAGACGTGCTTTGGACGGCTTCTGAATGGGGCAGTCCGCACGGCCTGTTCGCCGCCGTCCTGCCCGCCCTGTACTTCGGGCAACCGCTCGTAGGCGTGCGCGAGATGCCGAACGCCGAAGCCACGTTCGCGCTACTCGAACGCTACCGCGTCACCAACCTCGCGCTCACTTCCCGGGATCTGCGCCACCTGCTCAAAGCGGTGCCCCGCCCCGCCGAGCGCTATCGGCTGGCCGTACGGGCAGTCACGGCGACCGATACCTCGTTGGGCGCCGCCCTGTTCGAACAATGCAAAACCGCGCTGGGCGTCGAGCCCAACGAAACGTTCAGCCAGGTCGAAATCGGCACCGTCATCGGACAGAGCAGCCAAAAATGGCCTGCCCGGCCCGGCAGCATGGGCCGCCCCTACCCCGGGCACCAGATTGCCATCGTCGATGCGCTGGGCCGCCCCGTGGCCCCCGGCCAGAACGGCGAAATCGCCGTCAACCGCTATGACATCCACGGCCATCCGGACCCATCCTTCTTCGCCGGCTACTGGCGCGGGGAAGAAACGGGGCGGCCGGTCAGCAGCACATGGCACCGCACGGGCGACCTGGCTCACATGGACGACGACGGCTACCTTTGGTACGTGGGCCGCCTCGACGAAATGTTCCAGCTTGGCGACCGCCTGGTCGCGCCCGGCCCCATCGAAGAAGCTCTCCGGCAACATCCCGAGGTAGCCGAAGCCGTGGCGATCCCGACACCGGACGGTACGGGCATCAAGGCCTATATCGTCCCCCAATGGACCGCCGCGGCGCCACGGAGCGACGAACCTGCGCCGGGGCAAGCGGCCGCCGACCCCCGCATGCAGCGCGAAACTACGCTGCGCGATGCCCTGTTGTCCGAGATGGCCGCGCAGCTGGACCAGGCCTCCGTGCCCAAGGACATCGAATTCGTCGACGCGCTGCCGCTCACCCCGTCCGGCAAGGTCAGGCGACAGGCGCTCAGGCAGATCGAGGACGATCGCGTCCGGAAGTGGCCGTCCCTTCCAGCGAACGCAACTCCGCTTCCGTGAAACCTGCCTCCCGGCGGGCCTCCATGTTGAAGGGGCCGCGCAAGACCGGCGCGGCATAGCCTTCAACCAGCGCGGCATAATGGGCAACGGGGTCCACGCCATCCCGTTCGCAGAGGTAGCGGTACCAGCGGTTGCCGATCGCCACGTGGCCGATTTCGTCGCGCAGGATGATGTCCAGGATGCCCGCGGCGACGGCATCGCCGGCCCCGGCGAGCTTGGCACGTATGGCGGGGCTCGCATCCAGCCCGCGGGCCTCCAGCGTGCGTGGTACCAGTGCCATCCGCGCGACCAGGTCTTGCCGCGTTTTCTCGGCCATCTGCCAGAGCCCGTCGTGGGCCGGGAAGTCGCCGTAGGCAAAGCCGAGCGTCTGCAAATGGCCGGTCAGCAGCGTGTAATGCAGCGCTTCTTCGCTAGCCACCTTCAGCCAGTCCTGGTAATAGGCCTGCGGCATGCCGGCAAAGCGCCAGATGGCATCGAGGGCGAGGTTGATAGCGTTGAATTCGATATGGGCCAGGGCATGCAACAGCGCGGCCCGCGCCTCGACGTTCGCCACGCCCCGTTGCGGCACGTCGCGCGGCGATACCAGCGCGGGGCGCTCGGGACGGCCCGGGATGCCGTCAGGCTCTTGCAAGTCGAGGCTGGCGTCCGCATATACAGACGTAGCGCCCAGATGGCGGGTGCGGGCCGCCTTGTCGGCCGGGTCCCGCAGTGCAAGCAGCAGGCGGGCGGCCTGCCGCAGTTCCAATTCGGCTGTCATGGTCCGATTTTACGGGTAGTCACGGAACGCCCCGGCGACATTGCCGCAGGGAACCCGGGCGCGCCTGTGGCCCGTCAAGGCCGGATCCCCCTGGGCCACGCAGGGATCAGCAGCGATACCCGGCGCGTTGCGGCATTGGCGGTATGCTTGACCCCTGGATGCCCTGGAAGCGGCCGATTCTTTTCTTACGAGGAAGCGTTTTTTGTTTGATCAGCTCAAAAAATACCTGTTCGAGGACCAGACCGTCCGGGCCGAAGTCGTATCCATACGCGACACATGGAAGGAGATCCAGGCGCGCCACGACTACCCGCCAGCGGTCCAGCGGCTGCTGGGAGAGCTGGTAGCGGCCAGCACACTACTCGCCGCGAATATCAAGTTCAAGGGCACGGTCGTCCTGCAACTGCAGGGCGACGGCCCCATCGGCCTGATCGTCGTAGAGTGCCACGCCGACCTCGGGCTGCGGGCCACGGTCAAGCTGCGCGAGGGCCGGGCTGTGCCGGACGACGGCACCTTCCAGAGCCTGCTCAATCCGCACGGCGGCGGCCGTTTCTCGGTGCTGCTCGACCCCCAGGACCGCCTTCCCGGCCAACAGCCCTACCAGGGCATCGTCGCACTGGAAGGCGATTCGGTTGCGCAGGCGCTCGAACACTACATGCTGACCTCGGAACAGCTGCAGACCCGCATCTGGCTGGCGGCCGATTCGGGCTGCGCGGCCGGCGTATTGCTGCAGCAACTGCCCAAGCACGGCGGGAAGGCCTCGCCGGAGACCACCTCGGACACCGACGACACCTGGGAACGCGCGCTCATTCTCGCCGATACGCTCAAAGCGGAGGAATTGCTCTCGCTCGCCCCCGACGCGCTGGTCCGCCGGCTCTATTGGCAGGAAACGCTGCACGCCTTCGACCCGGCCACCATCACCTATCGCTGCACCTGCTCGCGCGAGAAAGTCGCCGACGTACTGCTGCGCCTCGGCAAGGAAGAGGTCGACGACATCCTGGCCGAACAGGGGCGGGTCCAGATCAATTGCGACTACTGCGTCAAGAGTTTCGATTTCGATCCGGTGGACTGCGCCGAGCTGTTCGCCAATGCCTCGGCCTCGATACGGCACGAAAGCCGCTCCCAGCACTGACCCCTGCGGCACGGTAGCCGCGCCGCGTCCAGCTGTTGCCTATCGCGCGGTGCCCGCCGCGCGGTCGCCGGCGCGATCGTGGCAATCGGTCGTGGTTCCCACAATCGACACCATCGCTCCAAGGACGCATGCTGGGTGACCGACTTTTCACCCGCTGCGCATGTCCTCCGTCCATCATCGCCACCGTGGCAGCGCCATGGTCGAATTCGTCGTCGTCGCCATCCCGCTTCTGCTGGCCGGACTGTGCACCTTCGAGACGGGACGCTGGCTGCTGATGCGCCAGGCGGCCGGGTATGCATTGTTTGAAGCCGCGCGAGCCGGAACCGTTTCGGGTGCTGACCCGGCGGCAATGGCGCGGGCCTTCGAACGGGCCTTGGCCCCGGCGCTGGGCGTGGATGCCGCACCCGATCCAGACAGCCTGGCCACTGCAGTGCGCGCACGAATGACGCGCTGGGCGCACCGCCATGGCCTGCATATGGCGCGAATCGAACAACTGAGCCCTCGCCCCGCCAGCTTCGAGGATTTCTCTGCCGGTGACGGGGACAAGGCCGGCACGCGGCAGCTCGATTACGATTACCAGCGACTCCACCACGATGGCCACTATCTCGCGCGCTACCGCCACGGCGTCGGGCCGCGCTCGGGCCAGACGGTGTTCCAGGCCAATACGCTGGTGCTGCGCCTGACCTATCTGCATGCGCCTTACCTGCCGGGCCTGCAGCAGTTGGTACGCCAGCTGGGCAATACCTCGGAACGGGATGGATACGTGCGGCAGGCCAGAGCCGCCGGCCTGCTGGTCATCCGCAGGGAAATCGCCTTGCCCATGCAATCGCCGGCGCGCGAGCACGGCAAGGGAAGCGACCTGCTAGCGCCCTAGCGGCATCAACGCGAAGCGGGTTCCGTGCCCGGACGCACGGCAGCGCCGGCAGGAGGATTGTCGACGATCTGGACGAACGCCTCGTCCTGGCGCAGCATGCCGAGCTCGTAGCGGGCGCGCTCTTCGATGGCCGCCGTGCCGCTCTTGAGATCGCGCACTTCGGCATCGAGCGCCACGTTGCGGGTGCGCAGTTCCTCGTTGGTCTGTCGCTGCGCCTCGAGCTGTCGCTGGAGTTCCCATGTGCGTAGCCACCCGCCCTTGCCCAGCCATAGCGGATACTGGATCAACACCAGCAGCAAGGCGATTATCAGAGTGAGCAGACGCATGCGGTCCCTCCCCTAGCTAGCGGCACCGCGCGCCAGGCGCGGTGCCTGTTTGCATCAACGCAAGTTGTAGAAAGCCTCGCGGCCGGGGTAATGGGCAATCTCGCCCAGGTCTTCCTCGATACGCAGCAGCTGGTTGTACTTGGCGACGCGGTCGGAACGGGACATGGAACCGGTCTTGATCTGCAGCGCATTGGTCGCAACCGCGATGTCGGCGATCGTGGTGTCCTCGGTCTCGCCCGAACGGTGCGACACCACGGCCGTGTAGCCGGCGCGCTTGGCCATTTCGATCGCGGCGAAGGTTTCCGTCAACGTACCGATCTGGTTGATCTTGATCAGGATGGAGTTGGCGATGCCCTCCTCGATGCCGCGCTTGAGGATGCTGGTATTGGTAACGAAGAGATCGTCGCCCACCAGTTGCACCTTCCGGCCCAGTTGCTCGGTCAGGTACTTCCAGCCGTCCCAGTCGTTCTCGGCCATGCCGTCTTCGATGGAGACGATGGGATACTTGTCGCACCAGGTGGCCAGCATGTGGGTCAGCTCCTGGGCGGTCAGCGAGACACCTTCGCCTTCGAGGTGGTACTTGCCGTCGCGGAAGAACTCGGAACTGGCGCAGTCCAGCCCCAGCGCGACCTGGCTGCCGGGTTCGTAGCCGGCCTTCTCGATGGCTTGCAGCACGAGCTGGATCGCCGCTTCGTGGTTGTCCACGTTGGGCGCGAAGCCACCCTCGTCGCCCACGGCGGTCGACATGCCCTTGTCATGGATAAGCTTCTTCAGTGCATGGAACACCTCGGCGCCCATGCGCAGCGCCTCGCGCAGGCTGGAGGCACCGACCGGCAGGATCATGAACTCCTGCATGTCGAGGTTGTTGTTGGCGTGCGCGCCGCCATTGATGACGTTCATCATGGGCACGGGCATGCTCATGGCGCCGCTGCCGCCGAAGTAGCGGTACAGCGGCAGGCTGCACTCCTCGGCCGCGGCCTTGGCGACCGCCATGCTGACGGCCAGCATCGCATTGGCACCGAGCCGCTCCTTGTTCTCGGTGCCATCGAGTTCGATCAACGTACGGTCCAGGAACGCCTGCTCTTGCGCATCCAGGCCCATCAAGGCCTCGGCGATCTCGGTGTTGACGTTCTCGACGGCCTTGAGGACGCCCTTGCCCAGGTAGCGCGACTTGTCGCCGTCGCGCAGTTCGATGGCTTCGCGCGAGCCGGTGGAGGCGCCGGACGGTACCGCGGCACGGCCCATTGCGCCCGACTCGAGCAGTACGTCGCATTCCACGGTGGGGTTGCCCCGGGAATCAATGATTTCGCGCCCGATGATGTCTACGATTGCGCTCATAGGTAGTCAGTCTCAAGAAAGTTATTGGAAATCGTTTTCGAGGAACCCGTGACGTTTGGTCACACGGTCGAGTTCTATCAGCGATGCCAGCAGCTCGCCCATCCGCGCCAGCGGCACGGCATTGGGGCCATCGGACTTCGCGTGGGCCGGATCGGGATGCGTTTCCATGAACAGCCCCGATATCCCGACCGCTACCGCCGCCCGGGCCAGTACCGGCACGAATTCACGCTGCCCGCCCGAGGTCGTGCCCTGGCCACCCGGCAACTGCACCGAGTGTGTGGCATCGAATACCACCGGACAATCCGTCTCGCGCATGATAGCGAGCGAACGCATGTCCGACACGAGATTGTTGTAGCCAAACGATGCACCACGCTCGCACACCAGGATGTTGCCGCCGTCGCCGCCCGCCTCGATGGCGGCTTCCCGAGCCTTGGCCACCACGTTGACCATGTCGTGCGGGGCCAGGAACTGGCCCTTCTTGATGTTGACCGGCTTGAGCGTGGCTGCGCAGGCGCGGATGAAATCGGTCTGGCGGCACAGGAAGGCCGGCGTCTGCAACATATCGACCACGTCGGCCACGGGTTTTGCCTGCTCAGTTTCGTGCACGTCCGTCAGCACCGGCACGCCGAGCTGGGCCCGCACTTCGGACAGCACCTTCAGGCCGGCGTCCATGCCTAGCCCGCGGAAGGATTTGCTCGAGCTGCGGTTGGCCTTGTCGAAAGAACTCTTGTAGATGAACGGGATGCCGAGCTTGCCGGTCAGCTCCTTCAAGGTACCTGCCGTGTCGATCGCCAGTTGCTGCGACTCGATCACGCATGGGCCGGCAATCAGGAAGAACGGCTTTTGCAGGCCGATCTCGAAGCCGCAGACCGAATAGCTGCGGGTAGCGGCGTCTTGCTGTGAACTCATGGTTTCCCTCCTGGCGACGCCAAGCGCGCCGCCTCGCCGCGGGCGCCGCCAGGCGCCTCGTACGGCAGTCGTATGCCTGGGGCGTTGCCGCCCGCCCTTACTGTTGCGCCCGCCGGCCGCTGGCCGGGGTCCGCGCCGGGGAAGGACGCGCGCCCTTCGGGCGGCCGGGCGGGCCCGTTCATGCCTGCTCCGCGGGCGCGCGCTGCACCTTGTGCTTGCAAGCGGCGCGGATGTAGGCCGAGAACAGCGGATGCCCGTCGCGCGGAGTGGAAGTGAACTCCGGGTGGAACTGCACGCCGACGAACCAGGGGTGATTTGGCAGCTCCATCATTTCGGGCAGGTTCTCGGTCGGCGTGCGGGCGCTGATGACCATCCCCGCCTCCTCCAGTCTGGGCGCGTACACGTTGTTCACTTCGTAGCGGTGGCGATGGCGCTCGTTCACTTCGTCGCCATAGATTTGGTGCGCCAGCGTGCCGGGCTTGACCGGGCAGCGCTGCGCGCCCTTGCGCATGGTGCCGCCCAGGTCGGAGGTGTTGGAACGCCGCTCGACGCGTCCCTCGCGATCCATCCACTCGGTGATCAACGCCACCACCGGATGCGGCGTGTCTGGCTCGAACTCGGTACTGTTGGCGTCGGCCAGGCCCGCCACGTGGCGGGCGAACTCGATCACCGCCAACTGCATGCCCAGGCAGATGCCGAGATAAGGCACGCCGTTCTCGCGCGCGTAGCGGATAGCCTGGATCTTGCCCTCGGTCCCGCGCTTGCCGAAGCCGCCGGGCACCAGGATCGCGTCGTATTTGCGCAATTTGCCCACGCCCTCGCTTTCGATCTCCTCGGAGTCGATGTAGTCGACCACCACCTTGCAACGGGTATGGATTCCGGCGTGCACCAGGGCCTCGGTCAGCGACTTGTACGACTCGGTCAGATCGACATACTTGCCGACCATGGCGATGTGCACTTCGCCTTCCGGATTCTCGCGCGCCTCGACGAGCTTGTCCCACATGGCCAGGTCGGCCGGGGGCGCCTGCAGGCCCAGCGTTTCGCACACGAGATCGTCCAGGCCCTGCTTGTGCAGCATGCCGGGGATCTTGTAGATGGAATCGACGTCCCAGACCGAGATGACCGCATCGAGCGGCACGTTCGAGAACATCGATATCTTGGCGCGTTCGTCATCGGGAATGGGGCGGTCGGCACGGCACAGCAAGGCATGCGGATAGATACCGATCTCGCGTAGTTTCTGCACCGAGTGCTGCGTGGGCTTGGTCTTGAGCTCGCCCGCCGAGGCGATGAACGGCACCAGCGTCAGGTGGACGAAGGCGGCGCCGCCGCGCCCCAGGCGCAGGCTCATCTGGCGGGCGGCTTCCAGGAACGGAAGCGACTCGATGTCGCCCACGGTGCCGCCGATCTCGACGATGGCCACGTCGGTCGCGCCGTCCCAGGCGGCCGCCGCGCCCCGCGCGATGAAGTCCTGGATCTCGTTGGTAATGTGCGGGATCACCTGCACGGTCTTGCCGAGGTAGTCCCCGCGGCGCTCTTTGCGCAGCACCGATTCATAGATCTGGCCGGTGGTGAAATTGTTCACCTTGCGCATGCGTGCGGAAATGAAGCGCTCGTAATGGCCCAGATCCAGATCGGTCTCGGCGCCGTCCTCGGTCACGAAGACCTCGCCGTGCTGGAACGGGCTCATCGTGCCGGGATCGACGTTGATGTAGGGGTCGAGCTTGAGGAGAGTGACTTTGAGGCCGCGCGATTCGAGAATTGCGGCCAGAGACGCGGCGGCAATGCCTTTCCCCAGGGAAGACACTACACCGCCGGTAACGAATACGTACTTGGTCATTGCCAATGGCGCCGGTTTTAGCCGAGCGCTTGCGGGAAATTGGAATTATAGCGGGTGTTATTCGAGGCTGCGATCGGCATCGACGTAACCGTTGGCGACAATAGACAGTGGTTATGCCCCCTAAGCGCGTCAGCGCGCAGGGCGGGGACATAACTAATACAGGACCAGCGAATCCAGCGTGGGCGGGTCGCCTTCCAGCTTGCCCGGCTGGACGCTTTCGGCGAAGAAGACCTGGCCGTCGTAGTAGCCCACGGCGTCGCGGGTGTCGCCGGTTTCGTAGTCGATGCGTGATTCCTCGGCTCGGCCGGTCCGCGTGAAGACGGTGAGCTGGCGCAGGGCCTGCAGCCACCAGCGGCGCGATTGGCCGTCGTATTGCAGGATCAGCTGGGCGGAGGTGGAAATGGCGTCGGCCTTGGAGAGGCTGCGGTCGGTCACGATCACCCTCTGCCGGCGGATCTCCAGCTCGAGGTTGCGGTCGGCCGGAAGGTCCAGGCCGCACGTCGCGCAAGGCAGTACGAAGCCCCACCCGGTGGCCTCGAAGCCGCCGGGTCCACGCGTTCCCAGCAATAGTGCACGGCGGCCCCCGGCATTGCGGTAGACCTGCGCAACACCGCGGCCCTGCCCGCCCAGATCGCCTTCGACTTCACGCTCGAGCGAGAACCCTTCGGGCACGAAGGCCTCGGCCCGCGACGCGACGGCCGGAATGGCCAACGCGGCCGGAATGTAGGGCCCTGCCGCCTCCGCTCGGGCCACGCCGGCGGCCAGCGCCAGCATACCGGCCAGGGCGACGCCCAGTGCCGCCCTGGGGGCGTCAAACCGCCGCGGCAACGGCGGACGTATCCAGCTTGGCGCCGGTCTTGTCGAGGACTTCCTGCACCGGCACGCCCGGGGCGAGCTCGATCAGCTTGAGCCCCTGGGGCGTAACATCGATCACGGCCAGATCGGTGATGATGCGATCGACCACGCCGACGCCGGTCAGCGGCAAGGTGCACGCCGGAAGGATCTTGAGATCCACCGTGCCGTCCTTCTTGCGGGCCACGTGCTCCATCAGGACCACGACCCGTCCCACGCCGGCCACCAGGTCCATGGCGCCGCCCATGCCCTTGATCATCTTGCCGGGAATCATCCAGTTGGCGAGGTCGCCCTTCTCGGAAACCTGCATGGCGCCGAGTATGGCCAGGTTGACCTTGCCGCCGCGAATCATGCCGAAGGAATCGGCCGAAGAAAAAATCGACGAACCCGGCAACGTGGTAACGGTCTGCTTGCCGGCGTTGATCAGGTCGGGATCGACCTCGTCCTCGGTGGGAAACGGCCCGATGCCGAGCAGTCCGTTTTCCGATTGCAGCCAGACCTCCAGCCCTTGGGGCACGTGGTTGGCCACCAGCGTGGGCAGCCCGATCCCCAGGTTGACGTAGAAACCGTCCTGCAACTCCCGCGCGGCACGCGCCGCCATTTCATCGCGAGTCCATGCCATCTCATCTCTCCTCAATATCCATAACCGTGCGCCACCGGGCCCTGCCGCATCGCCCGGGGGCGTGTCACTGCCGGGCCTGCCTGACGGTGCGCTGCTCGATGCGCTTTTCCGGGCTGGCGTTCAATACCAGGCGATGCACGTAGATGCCGGGCAAGTGGATATGATCGGGATCGAGTTCGCCGTTCTCGACGATGCGCTCGACCTCGGCCACGGTGATCCTGCCCGCCATCGCGGCGTTGGGATTGAAGTTGCGTGCGGTCTTGTTGAAGATGAGGTTGCCGCTCTTGTCGGCCACCAGCGCCTTGACCAGGGCCACATCGGGCACCAGCGCGCGCTCGAGCACGTACTTCTTGCCGTCGAAATCGCGGATTTCCTTGCCTTCGGCTACCTGCGTGCCGACCCCGGTCGCCGTGAAGAACGCGGGAATGCCTGCCCCGCCGGCCCTGAGCTTCTCAGCCAGCGTCCCCTGGGGCGTGAATTCCACTTCCAGTTCGCCTGCCAGGTACTGGCGCTCGAACTCCTTGTTTTCCCCGACGTACGAGGCGATCATCTTGCGGATCTGGCGCGTTTCGAGCAATTGCCCAAGACCGACGCCGTCGATCCCGGCATTGTTGCTGATGCATGTCAGATTCTTGACACCGATGTCGCGCAGCGCCGCGATCAGGGCTTCCGGGATCCCGCACAATCCGAACCCGCCGACCGCCAGGGTCTGCCCGTCCCGCACGATGTCCGCTAGCGCCTCGCGGGCGCTGGCATAGACCTTGTTCATTGCTGTCTTCCTCGCTAAACGTATTGCCCAACGGCCCTGACTGCTTGAAATACAATCCGGGATGATACTTCGAACTATCCAGAGTTGGCGGTGACGCCGCCGGTTCCCTTACGCCCACCCACCCGGAGGAACCCTGTACATGCAAGGCAACGAACGCGAGTCGATGGAATATGACGTGGTGATCGTCGGCGGCGGCCCCGCCGGACTGGCCACCGCGATCCGCCTCAAGCAGCTTGCGGCGGAGAAAGGCCGCGACATCGGGGTCTGCGTACTGGAGAAGGGAAGCGAGATCGGCGCCCACATCCTGTCCGGCGCCGTCATGGATCCGCGCGCGTTGACCGAGCTGATACCGGACTGGAAAGAAAAAGGCGCCCCGCTGAACACGCCGGTCACCGAGGATCGCTTTCTCTTTCTTTCCCAGACGGGCGCCCGCGCCACCCCCGGCTGGCTTCTGCCCGCCTGTTTCCACAACGAGGGCAACTACGTCGTCAGCCTGGGCAAGGTCGCCCGTTGGCTGGGCGAACAAGCCGAGAGCGCCGGCGTCGACCTGTTTCCCGGATTTGCCGCCGCCGAGGTCCTCTATAACGAGGACGGCTCGGTCAAGGGCGTGGCCACCGGCGACATGGGCGTGGGCCGCGACGGCCAGCCCACCGAGCAATACCAGCCGGGCATGGAACTGCATGCGCGCTACACCATCTTCGCCGAAGGCTCGCGCGGCCACCTGGGACGGCAGCTGAACGAAAAATTCAAGCTCGACGCCGGCAAGGATCCCCAAAGCTACGGCATAGGCATCAAGGAACTCTGGGAGATCGACCCGTCCAGGCACCAGCCCGGCCTCGTCATCCATACCGCCGGCTGGCCGCTGGACGCCGATACCTACGGCGGCTCCTTTCTTTATCACCTCGAAGACAACAAGGTCGCCGTCGGCTTGATCGTCGGCCTGGACTACAGCAATCCGTGGCTGTCCCCCTTCGAGGAATTCCAGCGCTTCAAGACGCACCCGTCCATACGCGGCTTCTTCGAAGGCGGCAAGCGCATCGCATATGGCGCCCGCTCGATCACGGCCGGCGGCCTGCTGTCGCTGCCCAGGCTGGTTTTCCCGGGCGGCGCGCTGGTCGGCTGCGAAGCCGGTTTCCTGAACGCGTCGCGCATCAAGGGCAGCCATGCGGCCATCAAGAGCGGCATGCTGGCCGCCGAAGCCGCCTTCGAAGCCCTGGAAGCCGGCCGCGGCCATGACGAGCTCGCCAGCTATCCGCGCGCCTTCGAAGCCTCCTGGCTGCATGAGGAACTGAACAAGTCCCGCAACTTCAAACAGTGGTTCAAGAAGGGGCGCACGGTCGGCACGCTGATGACCGGCATCGAGCAATGGCTGCTACGCGGCAACATGCCCTGGACCATCCATCGCGACAAGCCGGACCACGCCTACCTGAAGCCGGCGTCCGAATGCCCGCGCATCGAGTATCCCAAGCCCGATGGCCAGCTCACCTTCGACCGGCTCGGTTCGGTATTCATCTCGAACACCAATCACGAAGAAAACGAGCCCATCCACCTGACCTTGAAGGATCCGACGGTCCCGGTCGACATCAATCTCGCGCGCTACGGCGGCCCCGAAAGCCGCTACTGCCCCGCGGGCGTCTACGAGTTCATCAAGGACGACGCCGGCGCCGACCGCTTGCAGATCAACGCGCAGAACTGTGTGCACTGCAAGACCTGCGACATCAAGGACCCCACGCAGAATATCGTCTGGGTGACCCCGCAAGGCGGCGAAGGTCCGGTCTACAACGAGATGTAGAAACAGCCCGGCTGACGGGGGCGCGCGTTTTCAGGCGGCCCCTGCCAGCGGCCGGGTCGCCACCATCAACTGCGCCTCGGCCTCCCAGTACGAGGCATCCACGCCGAAGCACTGGCGCACGAACTCGCGCGTCAGCACTGACCGGGGCGCTCCATCGGCCACCAGCCGCCCCTCACGCAGCGCGACGATACGATCCCCATATTGGGCAGCAAGGTTCATATCGTGCATGGTGGCGATCACGGCTGCGCCCGTCCGATGCGCGAACGCGCGTATCGCCATGCATACGGAATGCTGGTGATGCGGGTCGAGGCTGGCGCAGGGCTCATCCAGCAATAGCAGGCGGCTGCGGTCGGCAGCGCTGTCCTGCGCCGGCCATATCTGCGCCAGCACGCGAGCTAGGTGCACCCGGGCCTGCTCGCCGCCCGACAAGGCCGGCATCGCGCGGTCGCGCAGCGATGCCACGCCGGCGGCATCGAGGGCCGCCTCTACGATGGCGTCGATGCCCTCCCGGCTTTCCATGCGCGCCAGGCAGCCCAGACGCACCACCTCCGCGACAGTGAACGGCAGCGCAAGGCCCGCCCGCTGGGGCAGCACGGCTCGCCGGCGGGCAAGATCGACCGCGCGCCACGCGGACAGCGGCCGGCCTTTGAACGCAACGCCGCCCGAGGCGGGATGGAGATCGCCTGCCATGGTCGCCAGGAGCGTGGACTTGCCGGCGCCATTGGGACCAATAAGCATCAGCACTTCGCCCTCGGACACGGCGCAGTCTATGTCCTCGAGCACCGTCCGCGGCGCCTGGCCCGGCTGGCGCCGGGTGACGCGAAGATGGGTGACCTGCAACACGGGCATCATCCTTCGGCCATCCTGTTCTTGGCGCGCAGCAGCAGGAAAAGAAAGAACGGCGCGCCAATGAGCGCAGTCAGCACGCCTATCGGCATTTCGGCAGGTGCCACCGCCGTGCGGGCGGCCAGGTCGGCCGCCACGGTCAAGGTCGCGCCGAGCAAGGCAGCGCCCGGCAGCACGACCCGGGCATCCGGTCCCGCCACCAGGCGGATGCAATGCGGTGCCACCAGCCCCAGGAAACCGATGATGCCGCAGAAGGCGACCGCCATGCCCACGGCCAACGCACTGGACAGCACGGCCCATGCCTTCAGGCGCTCGACGGCCACGCCCAGGTGCCTGGCCTCTGCCTCGCCCAGCGCCAGCGCATTGAGTCCCGAACGCAGGCGCCACATGCCGGCGGCCGCAACGGCGCCGACGGCGGCGACCACGCCGACTACCGGCCAGCTCGCCTGGGCCAGGCTGCCAAGATTCCAGAACATGATATTGCGCAGCTGTTCGTCAGTCGCCATGTAGCTGGCAAGACCGATCAACGCCAGTGCGATCGCATTGAGGGCGATGCCGGCCAGCAACATCGCCGCCACCGAAACCCCCAGCGAAGTACGGCCTATGCGATAGACCAGCATGGTCGTCAACACGCCGCCGCTGAATGCCGCCACGGGCAGCAGCGCCAGGCCTAAAGCCCGGGCAAGCCCCGGCCACCAGAGGTTGCCGAACACTACCGTCAGCGCCACGGCCAGCGCCGCGCCGCTGGAGACGCCGATTAGGCTGGGATCAGCCAAGGGGTTGCGGAACAACCCCTGCAAGGTCGCGCCCGCCATGCCCAACAGTGCCCCCACCGCAACGCCCAGCAGCACGCGCGGCAAGCGCAGTGTCCACAGCACGCCCATCTCTTGGGGTTCGTAGCCGCCCTGGGTCCAGCCCATCTTTGCGAGCAGGATGGCGACGATCCGGCCGGGCGAAATCGGATAGGCACCGCTTCCGGCAGCCACGGCCAACAGCACGACCAGCATCAAGGCCAGCAGCGCGAACAACAGGCCCGGCGGCATGCGCCCCGCGCGCATCCGCTCCCACACCGACGGGCGGGTCCCGCTCACAGGTATGCCCTGCTGTCGCTGCGCGACTTCCTTCCCGAGGGAGGACGCGCGCCCTTCGGCCGTGCCCCCGCTCATACCCGCAGCGCCTCATACAGCGCTTCGGCGGCCTGGGGAAGGCGTGGGCCGAAGCCGAGCAGCAGGACGATATCGAAGGGAATGGCCCGGGCATGGCGGCCGGCGGGCGTCAGGGCGAGCCCGGGGGTGGCGAGCAGCGCGGCACGAGCCGAGGCGTCGGGCGCGCCGTCGACCGTCCCGATCACGGCATCGGGCGCCGCATGGACCAGCGCCTCGGCCGATAGCGGCCGGTACTGGGCAAAAGATTCGCCGAACACATTGACCGCCCCGACCAGTCCCAGCATGGCGTCCGCACCTGTGTCGCGGCCGGCGATCAAGCTCGTCGAACCATGGCGCATCAGGCAAGCCACCCGCAATGGCCCCCCTTGCGCGCCGCGCAGCGGCTGTTCGTCCATGCGCTGTCGCAAGGCGGCCCACCGCGCCGACAGCGAAGATATCAGTGCCCTGCCCCCGTCCTCGCGGCCCAGGGCCGCGGCGGCCGTCGCGATCCGCTCGGCCACGCCTTCGAAGGTGTAGGCGCCATCCACCCGCACCACCTTTATACCGGCCGCTTCGAGTTGCCGCAGCACCGCCGGCGGGCCGGCTTCGCGCCCGGCGAGCACGACCTGGGGCGCGAGCGCGATCACGCCTTCGGCCGCCAGGGTGCGCTGGTACCCGACCTTGGGCAGTGCCAAGGCCTGGGCGGGATACAAGCTGCTGGTGTCCACGCCCACCAGTTGGGACGCCGCCCCCAGGGCATAGACGATTTCCGTGACTCCGCCGCCCACCGAAACGACACGGGGCATGTGAGTGGCGGCGTGTGCCGCGGGACCGGCCGCCGCCAGCAGCAGGCACGCGGGTAGCCCGCCAAGCAACGCCCGCCGGCGCGCCAGGACCGGTGCCGCCTCCCCGGGCGCGTTCGAACTCGACATAGGACTCCTCATGCAAGCGGCGATTCGTAGGCCAGATCATAGCTGCGGCCCAGCAGCACCGCGAAACGCTCGAACGCCGCGCGTGCGCCCTCGACCGCCCGCCCTTCCTCCACCGGCGAGAGTCCGCTGTGATCCAGCGCATGGACGAAACGCTTCCAGGCCGCGCCACGCCCTTCGGCGGGAGCCGCCAGGTTGCGCGCCCCGAAGGACTCGCTCAAGCCCAGGCGCTGCGCGGCTTCCTTGAACAGGAATGCGGCGCCCAGCTTGGACCCTTCCGAAACATACAGCCATCCCAGCCCTTCCGGCAGCGCCAGGCCCGCCGCCTGCGGTTCATCCAGGGGCCGGGGTTCGGCCATGCCGAGGTCACGCAGGTCGGCAAGCGCTGCTGCCAGCCGCGGGCGCTCGCCCAGATCGGGCACGCGGGCGAGAAATACCGGATCGTCATACAAGGATTCGATATCGCGCTGGAACAGGTACTGGACCACGACGAACCGGGCATAGTTCTCGCGACTATCGAAAGGCCGGGCCGACAGGACCAGCTTATCGAGCTTGTCGTGCAGCGAGGCGGTCTCGGACTTCAACTTGAGGGCCAGCGAGGCCGGGGAAGCATGGGGCGAGGACGACATGGCGGGGTTCCAGACAATTTCTATAAACGAAAAGAAGAATCAGTCTCAATTAGATATACATTATGCCTTGTCCCGTCGCGCCTGTCTCTCCCCTGCGGGCTTGGCTACCCGGCCGAACGCCGGCTGAGGCCACTGCACCGGGGTATTTATCGCCCTGGACGCAAAAGAGTATTGACTATGGGAGACAGTATTCCAGCCGCTTGCGCGCCGACGAGCGTATATCATCGAAGCACGACGAATACAGGCCGGCGGCGCCGTACCGTACGCCGCCCGCAACGGACCAGACCAGGAGTTGATTCCATGACCGACCGCATCCATCGCCACGGCTTGCAGGTAGCCCCCCTGCTCGATCGCTTCATCGAGGAAGAAGTCCTTCCGGCCACCGGCGTCGCCAGCGACCGCTTCTGGCAAGGCTTCGCACAGATCGTGCACGACCTCGCGCCCAGGAACCGCGAGCTGCTTGCCGAGCGAGACCGCCTGCAGGCCGAAATCGACGCCTGGCACCGTGCGCATCCGGGTCCGGTCCATGACCAGGCTGCCTACCGCGCCTTCCTGGAAGGTATCGGCTACCTGCAGCCGCAGCCGTCGCAGGTCCGCGTCACGACCGCCGACGTCGATACCGAGATTGCGGAGCAGGCCGGCCCGCAGCTGGTGGTCCCGGTATCCAACCAGCGCTATGCACTGAATGCCGCCAATGCCCGTTGGGGCAGCCTGTACGACGCGCTCTACGGCACCGACGCCCTGCCCGAGACCGACGGCGCCGAACGTGGCAGCGGCTACAACCCGGTACGCGGCAAGTCCGTGATCGCCCGCGCCCGAGCCTTCCTCGACCAGGCCGCGCCGCTGGCCCAAGGCTCGCATGCCGACGCCACCGCCTACCTGGTCCGCAACGGTCAATTGATCGTCGTCCTGGAACGCGGCGAGACCGGGCTGCGCCAGCCGGCCCAATTCATAGGCTATCAGGGTGAACCGCAAACGCCCTCGGCCGTCCTGCTCAAGAACAACGGATTGCACTTCGAGATCCAGATCGATCGCGCCAGCCAGATCGGCGCGACCGATGCGGCCGGCGTGAAGGACGTGCTGCTGGAAGCCGCAATCACCACCATCATGGATTGCGAAGACTCGGTGGCGGCGGTCGATACCGACGACAAGGTCAAGATCTACCGCAACTGGTTCGGCTTGAACAAAGGCGACCTGACCGAGGAGGTCACCAAGAACGGCAAGACCTTCACGCGTCGCCTGAACGCGGACCGCGAATACATCGCGGCCGACGGGTCGCCGCTGACGCTGCATGGCCGCTCGCTGATGTTCGTGCGCCACGTCGGCCACCTGATGACCAACCCCGCGGTGCTGGACAAGGACGGCAACGAGATCCCCGAAGGCATCCTCGATGCCGTGGTCGCTACCCTGGTGTCGCTACCCGACCTGAAACTCAAGCGCAACTCACGCAAAGGCTCGTTCTACGTCGTCAAGCCCAAGATGCACGGCCCGACCGAAGTCGCCTTCGCCAACGAACTGTTCGACCGTGTGGAAGACCTGCTCGGCCTGCCGCGGCACGCGATCAAGATGGGCATCATGGACGAGGAACGGCGCACCAGCGTCAACCTCAAGGCATGCATCGCCGCGGCCAGCGCCCGCGTGGCCTTCATCAACACCGGCTTCCTCGACCGCACCGGCGACGAAATCCATACCGCCATGGAGGCCGGTCCCATGCTGCGCAAGGGCGACATGAAGTCCTCCGCCTGGATCGCCGCCTACGAACGCAGCAACGTCCTGGTCGGTCTTGACGCCGGACTGCGCGGCCGCGCACAGATCGGTAAAGGCATGTGGGCCATGCCCGATATGATGGCCGCCATGCTCGAACAGAAAATCGCCCATCCCAAGGCCGGCGCCAACACCGCCTGGGTCCCCTCGCCCACCGCTGCCACCCTGCATGCCATGCACTACCACCAGGTCGACGTGCAGGCCGTCCAGCAGGAACTGGAAAAGACCCGGCTCGATACCGTCAGCGAAGAATTGCTCCAAGGCCTGCTGACCGTCCCCGTGGGCGACCCCTCGGCCTGGTCCCCGGCCGACATCCAGCAAGAGCTGGAAAACAACGTCCAAGGCATCCTCGGCTATGTCGTGCGCTGGATAGACCAAGGCGTCGGCTGCTCCAAGGTCCCCGACATCCACAACGTCGGCCTGATGGAAGACCGCGCCACGCTGCGCATCTCCAGCCAGCACATTGCCAACTGGCTGCGCCATGGCATCACCAACGAAGCCCAGGTACGCGAAGTGCTCAAACGCATGGCCAAGGTCGTGGACCAGCAGAACGCCGGGGATCCGCATTACCTGCCGATGGCTGGCAACGAGGAAAAGTCGCTCGCCTTCCAGGCTGCCTCCGCCCTCATCTTCGAAGGCCGCAGCCAGCCCAACGGCTACACCGAACCGCTGCTGCACGCCTACCGGGCCAAGTTCAAGGCCAGGCACTGACGTCCTTGCTGCGCGGCGCCGGCCCTCCTCGCCGGGCCGCGCGCCAACTCCTGAGCCAGCCCTGCCGCGAGGTCGAGCCCGGGGCGCGATGTGGACCGCGCCCCTCGTCCTGCTTTGACTCGACGATGCGCCGCCACTATTCTTGACGGGCAATTAAAACTCGAATCAGGAGAGAGACCATGTCCACACGCCCGGTACGCCGCGCTCCCGCCCTGCTTCCGCGCCGCCATTTCGTCAAGCGTCTTGCGGTCGCGGCAGCCCTGTCCAGCGCCGCTGTCCACCCCTCGCTCCAGGCGGCCGACCGCTACCCCGACAAGCCCGTCACCCTGGTCACGTCGTTTTCCGTAGGCAGCGGCCCGGACACCGTCCTGCGGTTGGTCGCCGACCGCCTGGGCAAAGCGTGGGGGCAGCGCGTGGTAGTCGAGAACCGGCCCGGCGGCGCAGGCTTCGTGGCAATCGACGCCTTCAGGCGCGCCGCACCCGACGGCTACTCGCTGCTACAACTCGATAGCGAACAGCTGGCCGCGCTGCCGCACTTGTACAAGAGCCGCAACTATGATCCGGACAAGGTGTTCGATCCGGTCGCCACGCTGTTCATTACCCCGTTCCTGGTGTCGGTGTCCGCCAACTCCCCGTGGAAATCGGTATCGGACCTCCTGGCGGCGGCCAAGGCCAAGCCCGGCCAGGTGACCTACGGCTCCTGGGGCATAGGCAGCCCCGGCCACCTGGGAGGCATCGCGCTCGAAAGCGAAGGCGGCGTCACCATGCAGCACGTCCCGTACAAGGAAGTAGGCCAGCTGTACGCGGCCGTGAGCAACCGGGAAGTGGACTGGAGCATGGCCACCATCGCTTCCAGCCAGGGCCCCTACCAGGCCGGCAAGCTACGCTATATTGCCGTCGCGGCGCCCAAGCGCATCCCCCAGATGCCCGAGGTGCCGACGGTCGCGGAAAGCGGCGGCCCGGCCAGCCTGGACGTCAACTCCTTCGTCGTCCTGCTCGCGCCCAAGGGGCTCCCCACCGCCATTCGCGACAAGATCAACGCCGACGTGGCGAAGATTATCGCGGACCCGGAAATCAGGAAGCGCCTCGATACGTTCGCCTTCCAGACCATCAGTTGGTCGCCGGACGAAATCCGCCGACAGACGGCGGCCAAGTCCAGGACCTACCAGGGCCTGATCAAGAAAGCCAACGTGACGCTCGAATGACGGGAACCGCCGGGGACCTGATGCAGGCAGGCCCCGGCGGGCGAAGGCAGCTCGGGCCGCCCGCGCTGACGGGACGGCGCCTCAGCGGACGCCTAGTTCCTTGACGAAAAAAGCGCCGATCACCGTCTTGACGTCGGTGACCTCGCCGCGGGCGATCCAATCCATCAAATCAGCCAACGGCGCGGTGAACACTTCCACGAACTCGTTGTCGTCGAGTTGCTGCTCGCCACGTTCCAGCCCTTCGGCCAGGAACAGGACGATGCGCTCGTTCGCATAGCCTATGGCGTTGTGGATCGTGGTGAGCTCCGTCCATTTGCCGGCCCGGTAGCCGGTTTCCTCGGTCAGTTCGCGCTGGGCGGTCGCCAGCGGAGACTCGCCCGCGTCGATCTTGCCAGCGGGGAACTCGATGAAGGCCTTATGCATGGGATAGCGGTACTGGCGCAGCAACACCACCTGCCCGTCGGGCAGCATCGGCACGATCATCGACGCGCCGGGGTGCATGATGTATTCGCGCGTGGCGGTCCCGCCGCCGGGCAGCCTGACGGTATCGCGGCGCACGTCAAGCAGCTTGCCCTTGAACACGGATTCGCTCGTCAGCGGTTCTTCGCGCAGGCGCTCGGAGCTACGCGCCAGTTCTTCCAGGGCTCGGTCGGCACTCATCGCGCACTCCGCTTGAACAGGTAACGGTAGACGAAACCGGGATAGGCCAGCACGAGATACAGCGTCAGCGTAATGGCGTAGAACTGCCATCCCTGGGGAAAGACATTCCCCAGGCTGGCCTCGAAGGCCACGCCGATGGCGCCGACCACCAGATACCACACCAGCACTTCAAGCAGCCTCAGCCAGAACGGCTTGATGGCCGGCGCCCCATTCCGGCGAAAGCCTGCTACGCCGAAGATGCGTTCCGACAGGAACGGCAGGTTGGCAGTGACCAGTGCCAGCAGAATCAGGACGTAGATCGCGAGGGTCTGTTTCAAGGCGGTATTCCTGGCGCTGCAAAGCCGGTCCGGAGGCGGCACCGGCGCCTGCCGGACCGCAACCGCGGGGGGACGTTAGAGAGCGAGCGAGCTGGAGATGGCCTGGGCGCAAAGGGCGACCAGCGGCGCGGGGAACACGCCCAGGACCAGCAGCAGGACGCCGTTGACGGACAGCACGGTACGGAAGCCGGCAGAGCCTTGCAGCGGCGCCTGATCGACCGGTTCGTCGAAATAGACGACCTTGACCACGCGCAGGTAGTAGTACGCCCCGATCAGCGAGAACAGTACCGCCACGACGGCCAGGATGATGTGATTGGCCTGCACCAGCGCCTGCAGCACCGCCAGCTTGGAATAGAAGCCGACCGTGGGCGGAATGCCGGTGAGCGAAAACATCTGCACCAACATCACGCCGGCAAACCACGGATTGCGCCGGTTCAGCCCCTTCAGGTCATCGATGTTCTCGCACTCGAAGCCCTCGCGCGACAACAGCATCAGCACGCCGAAGGAACTGAGGGTCGTCAGCACATAGACGATCACGTAGAACAGGGCCGAAGTGTAGGCGTTCTGCGCATTGAAGGCGCTGCCCTCGACCACGCCCGACATCAGGCCCAGCAGGACGAAGCCCATGTGGGAGATCGTCGAATAGGCCAGCATGCGCTTGATGTTGGTCTGCATGATGGCGGCGAGGTTGCCGATGGCCAGCGACGCCACGGCCATGATGGCCAGCATCGGCTGCCAGTCGGCAGCCAGGCTCGACAAGCCGTCCACCAGCAGCCGGAGCACGATGGCGAAGGCGGCCAGCTTGGGCGCGCCGCCCAGCAGCAGCGTCACGGCCGTAGGCGCGCCTTGGTACACATCCGGAACCCACATATGGAAAGGCACGACGCCCAGCTTGAACGCCAGTCCTGCGACCAGGAACACGAGCCCGAAGACCAGCACCATACGGTTGCCGCTGGCCTCGGCGGTGGAGCGGGCGATGCCGTCCAGGTTCAGGGTGCCGGTGGCGCCATAAATCATCGACATGCCGTACAGCAGCAGGCCGGAAGCCAGCGCACCCAGAACGAAATACTTCATCGCCGCTTCGGTCGAGACGGTATGGTCGCGGCGCACCGCCACCAGCGCATAGAAGGACAGCGACATCAGCTCGAGGCCGAGGTAGATGGTCAGCATGTTGCCGGCGGAAATCATGACCATCTGGCCCAGCAGCGCCAGCAAGGACAGCACGTAGAACTCGCCGCCGCGCAGCATGCCGCGGTCCTTGGCGTAGGCCTTGCCGTAGATCAGCGTCACGCCGACCGCAATGTACGAGCAGACCTTGAGAACGTGCCCCAGGCCATCGGCCACGTACAGGCCGTCGAAGGCGGTGCCCTGCACACCGGCGGCCAGGTCTGAGAGGCTCATCCAGGTAAGCACGACCAGCGAGAGCAGCGACAGGATGTGCGTCAGCGCCCGGCCTTCGTCCTTGACGAAGAGATCGATCAGCAAGATGGCGGACGCCAGCACCAGTAAGGTGATCTCCGGTGCAGCGAGAGACAGGTTCAGATTGGCAAATTCCATTGCGTAACGTCCGGCGTCTTACAGTTTCGAAATGGCGACGTGCTTGAGCAGCGCGTCGACCGACACGTGCATCACGTCGGTAAAGGGCGCGGGATAAACGCCCATGTACAGTACGGCGAGTGCCATCACGCCCAGGATGAAGAACTCCCGGCGGTTGACGTCCGCCAGCTCGCGCACGTGCTGGTGGACGATGTCACCGAACACCACGCGCTTGACCATCCACAGCGAATAGGCCGCCCCCAGGATCAGGGCGGTGGCGGCCAACAGGCCGATCCAGAAGTTGTACTCCACCGAGCCCATGATGACGAAGAACTCGCCCACGAAGCCGCTGGTGGCAGGCAGGCCGCTGTTGGCCATCGAGAACAGCACGAAGAAGGTGGCGAACTTCGGCATGGTGTTGACCACCCCGCCGTAGTCGGCGATGCGGCGGGAGTGCACGCGGTCGTAGAGCACGCCTATGCAGAGGAACATGGCGCCGGAGACGAAGCCGTGGGAGATCATCTGCACGATGGCGCCTTCCACGCCGGCCGTATTGAAGATGAAGAAGCCCAGGGTGACGAAGCCCATGTGGGCGACGGACGAATACGCCACCAGCTTCTTCATGTCTTCCTGCACCAGCGCGACCAGGCCGATGTAGATCACGGCGATCAGCGACAGCGCGATCATCATGCCCGACAGGCTATGCGCAGCATCCGGCACGATGGGCAGCGAGAATCGCAGGAAACCGTAGGCCCCCAGCTTCAGCATGATCGCGGCCAGGACCACCGAGCCGCCGGTGGGGGCCTCGACGTGGGCGTCGGGCAGCCAGGTATGTACCGGCCACATCGGCACTTTGACCGCGAAGGCCATCAGGAAGGCCAGGAAGATCAGAATCTGCTCGGTATGGCCCAGCGGCAGCTTGTGCCAGGTCAGGATGTCGAAGGTGCCACCCGCCGAGTACCAGAGGTAGATGAAGGCGACCAGCGTCAGCAGCGAACCCAGCAGCGTGTAGAGGAAGAACTTGAACGCCGCATAGACGCGGTTCGGACCGCCCCAGACGCCGATGATGATGTACATCGGGATCAGCGTGGCTTCGAAGAATACATAGAACAGCAAGCCGTCGAGCGCGGCGAACACGCCTATCATGAGGCCCGACAGGATCAGGAAGGCGCCCATGTACTGCGCGACCCGGCTGGTGATGACTTCCCAGCCGGCCAGCACCACGATGATGGTGATGAACGCCGTCAACAACACGAACCAGAGCGAGATGCCGTCCACGCCCAGGTAGTACGACACGCCGTACTGGGCGATCCAGGTGGCTTTCTCGACGAACTGCATTTGCGCCGTCGAGGCGTCGAAGCCGGTGTACAGAGGCAGCGTGACCAGGAAGCCAGCGATCGCGCCGATCAGGGACAACACCCGGGCGGCGGCGGGATTGCTGTCTCGGCCCACGGCCAGCACCAGGAGGCCGAACACGATCGGAGTGAAGATCGCAAGCGAGAGCCACGGAAAAGAAGTTTGAGCCATATCGCTTGCCATCAATTGTTCAGCAGGACGAAGAAGGAGACCAGGGCCATGATGCCGATGATCATGGCGAACGCGTAGTGATAGATGTAGCCCGACTGCAGGCGGCGGACCACCGAGGCGAACCACCCCACCAGGCGGGCGCTGCCGTTGACGACGATGCCGTCGATCAGCGACCTGTCGCCCATGCGCCAGAGGCCGCCGCCCAGGACGCGGGCTCCGCGCGCAAAGACGGCTTCGTTGATCTTGTCCATGTAGTACTTGTTCTCGAGCAGGTTATACAGCCAGCCTGCTCGCGCCTTGATGGCGGCGGGGATGGCCGGATTGACCATGTAGAAGTACCAGGCGAGCGCCACGCCGGCCAGCATCAGCCAGAACGGCGCAGTGCTGAAGGCGTGCAGGCCGTAGGCTACCCAGCCGTGGAAATGCTCGGCCAGGTGCTCCATCACGGGATGCTCGGGGGAGTTGAAGATCACCCCCTTGAAGAAATCGCCGAACAGCATGGGGCCGATGGCGATCGCGCCGATGATGACAGAGGGAATGGCCAGCAGCATCAGCGGCACGGTGACGACTCCGGGCGACTCGTGCGGCACGCCGCCGTGGTGACCGTGGTCGTCATGGCCGTGGTCATCATGGCCATGCGCGTGATCATCGTGCCCATGCCCGCCCGACGTGTCGAACCGTTCCTTGCCGTGAAACACCAGGAAGTACAGGCGGAACGAGTAGAACGCCGTCACGAACACGCCGGCGAGCGTCGCGAAATACGCGAAGCCCGAGCCCCAGACGTGCGAGAGCTTGGCGGCCTCGATGATGTTTTCCTTCGAGTAGAAACCGGCGAAGAACGGCGTGCCGATCAGCGCCAGCGAACCCAGGAGGAACGTGAGCCAGGTAATGGGCATGTACTTGCGCAGGCCGCCCATGTTGCGGATGTCCTGGTCGTGGTGCATGCCGATGATGACCGAGCCTGCGGCCAGGAACAGCAGCGCCTTGAAAAACGCGTGCGTCATCAAGTGGAAGATCGCGACCGAGTAGGCCGAGGCGCCCAGCGCCACGGTCATGTAGCCCAGCTGGGAAAGCGTCGAATACGCCACCACACGCTTGATGTCGTTCTGGATGATGCCCAGGAAGCCCATGAACAGCGCGGTGATCGCGCCGATGACGATGATGAACGACAGCGCCGTGTCCGACAGCTCGTACAGCGGCGAGAAGCGCGCCACCATGAAGATGCCGGCCGTCACCATGGTGGCGGCGTGGATCAGCGCCGAGATCGGGGTCGGGCCTTCCATCGAGTCAGGCAGCCAGACGTGCAGCGGAAACTGGGCCGACTTGCCCATCGCGCCCACGAACAGCGCGATGCAGGCCACCGTCAGCAGCATCCAGTCGGTGCCCGGGAACGTCATGCCGGCGAGCTTGTCCGACTGCGAGAATACGTCGGTGTAATTCATCGAGCCCGCATAGGCGAACAGCAGGCCGATGCCGAGCACGAAGCCGAAGTCCCCTACCCGGTTCACCAGGAAGGCCTTCATGTTGGCGAAGATGGCGGTGGGACGGGTGTACCAGAAGCCGATCAGCAGGTAGGACACCAGGCCCACGGCTTCCCAGCCGAAGAAGAGCTGGAGCATGTTGTTGGACATGACCAGCATCAGCATCGAGAACGTGAACAGCGAGATATAGGCGAAGAAGCGCTGGTAGCCGGGATCGTCCTTCATGTAGCCGATGGTGTAGATGTGCACCATCAGCGATACCGAGGTGACCACCACCATCATCATGGCCGACAAGGTGTCGATCATGAAGCCGATTTCCAGCTTGATGCCGCCGATCGCGCTCCAGGTGTAGAGCGCGCCGTTGAAGGTGTTGCCGGCGAGGACGTCCTGAAGGACGATGACCGAGCCGATCGCCGAGACCAGGACGCCCAGGATGGTGACCCAGTGTGCGCCGGCGCGGCCGACCCACCGACCGAGGAAACCGGTACCGAACAACCCTGCGATGATGGACCCGACGAGCGGGGCGAAAGCGATGAGGAGATAGAGCTTAGGTACAGACATGTCTTGATTTTCTCGTAGCCCGGACCGTCAGCCCTTCAGCCGGTCAAGTTCATCAACGTTGATCGTGTCCAGGTTGCGGAACAGTACAACCAGGATGGCCAGGCCGATGGCGGACTCGGCGGCCGCCACGGTCAGGATGAAGAACACGAACACCTGCCCGCTCAAGTCGCCCATCCAGCTCGAGAAGGCGACGAAATTCATGTTCACCGCAAGCAGCATCAGCTCGATTGCCATCAGCAGCACGATGATGTTCTTGCGATTGAGGAATATGCCCACGACGCTGATCGCGAACAGGATCGCGCCCAGCACGAGGAAATGGCCAAGAGTCAGGGTCATGGTTGGCTTCCCTTAGAACCGGAAGCTGCAGGCGCCGGGGCGCCCTCGCCTTCCTGGGAATTTTCGGATTGCGACGGAATCGAGACCAGGCGCACGCGGTCCTGGCGACGCACCCGGATTTGTTCGGACGGCCTGGTGATCTTGACGTCGCTGCGGCGGCGCAAGGTCAGCGCAATCGCTGCCACCATGCCCACCAGCAGGATCACCGCCGCGATCTCGACGGCATAGATGTACTCGGTGTACATCGCCACCCCGATGGCGCGCGTGTTGTTGAAATCGGCCGGCGCCGGGGGCACGCTGGGATCCCAATAGGCATTGGCCAGCACGAAGGCCATCTCGGCCACCATGATCGCGCCCACCACGATCCCCATGGGCAGGTAGCTGCGGAACCCTTCGCGCAGTTTGGCGCTGTCGATGTCCAGCATCATGACCACGAACAGGAACAGCACCATGACGGCGCCGACATAGACGAGCACGAGCAGGATGGCGAGGAATTCCGCCTTCAGCAGCATCCAGATCATGGAGGCGGTGAAGAACGACAGCACCAGGTGCATGACGGCGGTGACGGGACTGCGCGCGACGATGACCCGGCAAGCGGCCACTACGAGGATCGCGGCAAAGATATAGAACAGTATGGCGGTCATAGTGTGGGTTTCGGTTACCGGTACTTCGCATCCTGCGCACGGTTCTGCGCGATCTCGGCTTCATAGCGGTCGCCGACCGCCAGCAGCATTTCCTTGGTGAAATACAGGTCGCCCCGCTGTTCCCCGTGGTATTCGTGGATATGCGTCTCGACGATGGAATCGACCGGACAGCTTTCCTCGCAGAACCCGCAGAAAATGCATTTGGTCAGATCGATGTCGTAGCGATTGGTCCTGCGGGTACCGTCCTCGCGAACCTCGGATTCGATCGTGATGGCGACCGCCGGGCAAACCGCTTCACACAGCTTGCAAGCGATGCAGCGCTCTTCCCCATTGGGATAGCGGCGCAAGGCGTGCAGACCGCGGAAGCGCGGGGACATCGGCGTCTTTTCCTCGGGATACTGCACCGTGATCTTGCGGGCGAACACATACCGCCCCGTCAGGCGCAATCCCTTGAGGAGTTCGGTCAGCATCAGGCTGCCGAAGAATTCCTTGATCGCTTGCATGATTCAATCCTGCCTATTCTGTTGCTCGCACGCTGCGGGCGTTACTTCCAGATGTTCCACGGCGTCTGCATCCAGACCGCCACCACCAGCAGCCAGACAAGCGTGAGCGGAATGAAGATCTTCCAGCCCAGACGCATGATCTGGTCATAGCGGTAGCGCGGGAAAGACGCGCGGAACCAGACGAACAGCGACACCACGAAAAACGTCTTGAGCGCCAGCCAGATCCAGCCCGGCACCCAGGTAAACGGGGCGACATCGACCGGCGGGAGCCAGCCTCCCAGGAACATGATCGACGCCAGCGCGGACAACAGGATCATGTTGGCGTATTCGCCCAGGAAGAACAGGGCGAACGCCATGCCCGAATACTCGACCATGTGGCCCGCCACGATTTCGGACTCGCCTTCCACCACGTCGAACGGATGGCGGTTGGTTTCCGCCACGGCCGAAATGACATAGATCACGAACAGCGGCAGCAGCGGCAGCCAGTTCCAGGACAGGAAGGTCAGGCCCATGCCGGCGAACTGCCCCTCGGACTGTTTCCAGACGATCTCGCTCATGTTCAGGCTGCCGGACACCAGCAGCACCGTCACCAGCACGAAGCCGATGGCCAGCTCATAGGAGACCATCTGGGCCGAGGCACGCAGCGCGCCCAGGAACGCGTACTTCGAGTTCGAGGCCCATCCGGCGATGATCACCCCATACACGCCCAGCGACGTGATCGCCATGATGTAGAGCAGGCCGGCGTTGACGTTGGCCAGCACCACCTCGGGGCCGAAAGGCACGACCGCCCAGGCCGCCAGCGCCGGCATCAGCACCACCGCCGGCGCCACGACGTACAGGACGCGGTTGGCGTTGCTGGGGACGATGACTTCCTTGGTAAGGAGCTTGAGCACGTCGGCGAAGGGCTGCAGCAAACCCCGAGGCCCGACGCGGTTGGGACCCACCCGGATGTGCATCCAGCCGATCAGCTTGCGTTCCCAGTACGTGAGATAGGCCACGCACAAGATGATGGGTATCGCGATGCAGAGGATCTTGACGATATTCCACACCACCGACCAGGCCACCGGGCCGATCAGCTCGGTTCCATGAGCCTGAAGGACGTCGATCCACTGCATCAGGCACGCTCCACGCTGAGTTGTTCGAACGCGCTGCCCAGCCCGAAGGTCGCGGCATGGGCGGCGGCAATACGCACGGCGCCGGCGGGCACCGTGTCATCCAGGGAAAGAAAGAGCTCGACCGAGCCGGTGGCCGATTTCACCCGCACGCGGTCGCCGTCGGCCAGGCCCAGACTCGCCGCGGTGGCCGAGTTGGCGCGTGCCTCGGGGACATCGGCCGCGGGCGTGGCCTGCAGGGACTCGGCGCGGCGCACGATTGCATCGCTGAAATACACCGGCACATCGGCCACGCGCTGCAGGCCCTGTACCGGCTGGCCCATGCCGGGCTTGGCGCCGATGGCATTGGACAGGCGCGGCGCGATCTCGCCAGCCAGCACTGCGTCCCGCACCGACTCCGAGGTCTCGTCGTCGAAGCCGGGCAACTCCAGGGCATTGCCCAGGACGCGCAGCACCTTCCAGCCGGGACGCGTCTGACCCAGGGGCCGCACCGTGCCTTTGAAGCTCTGCACCCTGCCCTCGGCGTTGACGAAAGTGCCCGACGTCTCGGTAAACGGCGAGACGGGCAGCATGACGTGGGCCCAGTCCTGGGCGGCCGAACGGTAAGACGTCAAGGCCACGTTGAACTGGGCGGACTGGAGCGCCCGCAGGGCGGCTACGCCATTGTCGGTGTCCAGCGCCGGCTCGGCGTGCATCACGATGTAGGCCTTGAGCGGATCGGCCAGCATTTGCGAAACGGTCTTGCCGCCGCGCACAGGCACCGCTTCGGCCAGATAGCCGCCCACGGCGTTACCGCCTTCGACCGTGAAGCCCAGGCGCGCGCCGGCGGTCTGCGCGATCGATTGCGCATTGGCTGCCAGCACCGACGCCTGCGGGTGCTGCACGGCCAGGTTGCCCAACAGCACCGCGGCATTCTCGCCGGAGGCCAGCACCGCGGCAATGCGCTGGGCAGCCTCGCCCGGCTGCACGCCGGCAAGCTCGGGGGCGACGGCGGTCTGCTTGGCCTGGGCCAGTGCGACGGCGATTTCGGCCAGCACCGTGGGCAGCGCGGACGGCGCAACGGTAATGCGCCCGGCCAACGGCATCAGCGGATCGTCGGCCGCGACGTCGACCAGCACCACCTGTGTTCCGGCCTTGGCGGCCTGGCGCAGGCGCTGGGCCAGGAGCGGGTGGTCCTTGCGCAGGAACGAGCCCACCACCAGCACCCGATCGAGCGTGGCGATGTCGGCCAGCGACATGCCGAGCCAGGGCACGCCGTTTCGGACCGCGTCGAAGCCGGCATCGGTCTGGCGCAAGCGGAAATCGATATTGTCCGAGCCCAGGGCGCGCATCAGGCGCGCCAGCAGCGCAAACTCTTCGGTAGTCGCGTACTGCGCGGCCAGGGCGCCGATCTGTCCGGCGCCATAGTTGCTCTTGACCGATTGCAGCCCGGCCGCCACCGCGTCCAGCGCCTCGGCCCACTCGACTTCCTTCCACTGGCCGTCGGCGCCGCGCACCATGGGCGCGGCCAGGCGGTCGTCGCTATTGAGGCCTTCGTACGAGAAACGGTCGCGGTCGCTGATCCAGCATTCGTTGACGGCCTCGTTCTCGAACGGCACCACGCGCATCACGCGGTCGTTCTTGACCTGGATGATCAGGTTGGCGCCGATGCTGTCGTGCGGGCTGATCGACTTGCGGCGCGCCAGCTCCCAGGTACGGGCGCTATAGCGGAACGGCTTGGACGTCAGCGCACCCACCGGGCACAGATCGATCATGTTGCCGGAAAGCTCCGACTCGACGGCGCGCCCGACGAACGTGGTGATCTCGGAATGCTCGCCGCGGTTGAGCATGCCCAGCTCCATCACCCCGGCGATTTCCTGGCCGAAGCGCACGCAACGGGTGCAATGGATGCAGCGGGCCATTTCCTCGGCCGACACCAGGGGCCCCAGGTTCTTGTGGAAGACGACGCGCTTTTCCTCGCTGTAGCGAGAGGACGAGCCGCCATAGCCCACTGCCAGATCCTGCAGCTGGCACTCGCCACCCTGGTCGCAGATGGGGCAGTCCAGCGGGTGGTTGATCAGCAGGAACTCCATCACGCCCTTCTGGGCGTCGATGGCCTTCTCGGAAGCGGTATGCACCACCATGCCGTTGCTCACGGGCGTGGCACAGGCAGGCAGCGGCTTGGGGGCCTTTTCTACGTCGACCAGACACATGCGGCAATTGGCCGCGATCGACAGCTTCTTGTGATAGCAGAAATGCGGCACGTAGAGGCCGACCTTCTGGGCAGCATGCATGATCATGCTCCCCTCGGCCACCTCCACCTTCTTGCCGTCGATCGTAATTTCAACCATCTTATTTCCGTTTGCCCCGCCGTCGGGCCGGGCGTGTGCGTTTCGTTAAGTCTTTCGTTGCGCCACCTGGCCGCCTACACGTACTCGGGCACCAGGCAGTGCTTGTGTTCGATGTGGTAGAGGAACTCGTCGCGATAGTGCTTCAGGAATCCCCGTACCGGCATGGCGGCCGCATCACCCAGCGCGCAAATGGTGCGCCCCATGATGTTGCCCGCCACCGAGTCGAGCAGCTCGAGGTCTTCCGGACGCCCTTTGCCGCTCTCGATGCGCTGGACGACCCGGTAGAGCCAGCCTGTGCCTTCGCGGCAGGGCGTGCACTGGCCGCAACTTTCCTCGAAGTAGAAATAGGAAAGGCGCATCAGCGACTTGACCATGCAGCGCGTCTCGTCCATGACGATGACTGCGCCCGACCCCAGCATGGACCCGGCCTTGGCGATCGAGTCGTAGTCCATGGTGCAGTCCAAGATGATGTCCGCCGGCAGCACCGGCGCGCTCGAGCCGCCCGGGATCACGGCCTTGAGCTTCCGGCCGCCGCGTACGCCGCCGGCCAGTTCCAGCAGCTTGGAGAACGGGGTGCCCAGCGGGATCTCGAAATTGCCCGGATATTCCACGTCGCCCGAGACCGAGAACAGCTTGGTGCCGCCGTTGTTGGGCTTGCCTACCTGCAGATAGGCATCGCCGCCGTTGCGGATGATCCACGGCACCGCGGCAAAGGTCTCGGTATTGTTGATGGTGGTGGGCTTACCGTACAAGCCATAGCTGGCGGGGAACGGCGGCTTGAACCGCGGCTGGCCCTTCTTGCCTTCCAGCGACTCCAGCAGCGCGGTTTCCTCGCCGCAGATGTAGGCCCCATAGCCGTGGTGCGCGTGCAGCTGGAAGCTGAAGTTCGAGCCCAGGATGTTGTCGCCCAGGAAGCCGGCCGCGCGGGCCTCTTCCAGCGCTTCCTCGAAACGCTCGTATACCTCGAAGATCTCGCCGTGGATGTAGTTGTAGCCCACGGTGATACCCATCGCGTAGGCGGCGATGGCCATGCCTTCGATCACGATGTGCGGGTTATAGCGCAGGATGTCGCGGTCCTTGAACGTCCCGGGCTCGCCCTCGTCGGAGTTGCAGACCAGGTATTTCTGGCCCGGGAAGGTGCGCGGCATGAAGCTCCACTTCAGGCCCGTGGGGAAGCCGGCGCCGCCCCGTCCGCGCAAGCCCGAGGCCTTGACCTCGGCGATGACCTGCTCGGGCGTCATGCCGGTGGACAGGATCTTGCGCAGCGCCTCGTAGCCACCGCGCGCGACATAGTCGTTCAGGCGCCAGTTGCTGCCGTCCAGGCCCGCCATGATCTGCGGGTCGATGTGGCGATTGTGGAACGCCGTGCTGATGACCGGTTCGGCCACGCTCATTTTGCACCTCCGGCATTCGCCTCGGCCTGGAGTTCATCGACGAGCGCGTCGAGCCTGGCCTCGGACATCTGAATGCACATACGCTTGTTGTTCACCAGCAGAACCGGCGCGTCGCCGCAGGCCCCCATGCACTCGCCCTCGACCAGCGTGAACAGGCCATCGGCGGAGGTTTCCTTGTAGTCGACGCCCAGCTTCTGCTTCAGATAATGCGCGGCTTTCTCGCCGTCGCGCAGCGCACAGGGCAGGTTGGTGCAGACCGAGATCTTGTACTTCCCCATGGGCTTGAGGTTGTACATGTTGTAGAAGGTGGCGACCTCTTGCGCCGCGATGGGCGGCATCTCGAGATAGTGCGCGACCTCTTCGATGAGCTCGGTGGACAGCCAGCCCTTCTCGTCCTGTGCGATGGCCAGCGCCGCCATGACGGCGGACTGTTTCTGGTCGGCCGGGTACTTGGAGACTTCGCGGTCGATCTTCTTGAGGGCCTGTTCGGAAAGCTGCATGGTGGTATCCGGTTGGGACGCGGTCATGGGTTCAGCGGTCGATCTCGCCGAACACGATGTCCTGCGTGCCGATGATCGTGACGGCGTCGGCGATCATGTGACCGCGCGCCATCTCGTCCAGTGATTGCAGGTGGGCAAAGCCCGGGGCGCGGATCTTCAGGCGGTACGGCTTGTTGGCCCCGTCAGACACCAGGTAGATGCCGAATTCGCCCTTGGGATGCTCGACTGCGGCATAGACCTCGCCCGGCGGCACGTGGAATCCTTCGGTGAAGAGCTTGAAATGGTGGATCAGCTCTTCCATGCTGGTCTTCATCTCGGCGCGGCTGGGCGGAGCGACCTTGTGGTTGCTCGTCATGACGGGGCCGGGATTGTTCCGCAGCCATTCCACGCACTGCTTGATGATGCGGTTGCTCTGGCGCATTTCCTCGATGCGGACCAGGTAGCGGTCGTAGCAGTCGCCGTTGACGCCCACGGGCACGTCGAAATCGACCAGGTCGTAGACCTCGTACGGCTGCATCTTGCGCAAGTCCCAGGCAATGCCGGATCCGCGCAGCATGGGCCCGGTGAAACCCAGCGCCTTGGCGCGCTCCGGCGTGACGATGCCCACGTCGACCAGGCGTTGCTTCCAGATCCGGTTGTCCGTCAGCAGCGTCTCGTATTCGTCGATGTAGCCGGGGAAGCGATTGGTGAAGGACTCGATGAAATCCAGCAGCGAGCCGGAGCGGTCTTCGTTCAGCGCCTTCAGTTCCTTCTCGCTGCGCAGCTTGCTGGGGCGATACTGCGGCATGCGGTCGGGCAGGTCGCGATAGACACCGCCGGGCCGGTAGTAGGCCGCGTGCATGCGCGCCCCGGAGACCGCCTCGTAGCAGTCCATCAGGTCCTCGCGCTCGCGGAACGCGTATAGGAACACGGCCATCGCACCCACGTCGAGCGCGTGCGAGCCCAGCGACATCAGGTGGTTCAGGATGCGGGTGATCTCGTCGAACATCACGCGGATGTACTGCGCCCGCAGCGGCACCTCGATGCCCATCAGCTTCTCGATGGCCATGACGTAGGCGTGCTCGTTGCACATCATGGACACATAGTCGAGACGGTCCATGTACGGCAAGGCTTGCAGGAAGGTCTTGTGCTCGGCCAGCTTCTCGGTGGCGCGATGCAGCAGGCCGATATGCGGATCGGCGCGCTGGATGACTTCGCCGTCCAGTTCCAGCACCAGGCGCAGCACGCCGTGCGCGGCCGGGTGCTGCGGGCCGAAGTTGAGGGTGTAGTTCTTGATCTCTGCCATGATTTAGCGCCCTGCCCCGTAACCGTCCTCGCGAATGACGCGCGGAATGATCTCGCGCGGCTCGATCGTCACGGGCTGGTAGATGACCCGCTTCTGCTCGGGGTCGAAACGCATCTCGACATTGCCCGAGAGCGGGAAGTCCTTGCGGAACGGATGGCCGATGAAGCCGTAGTCCGTCAGGATGCGACGCAGGTCCGGGTGCCCTTCGAACAGGATGCCGAAGAAGTCGAAGGCCTCGCGCTCGTACCAATTGACACCGGGCCAGATCTCGACCAGCGACGGCACGACCGGCATGTCGTCGTCGGGTGCGTAGGTCCGCACCCGCAGGCGCCAGTTGTGTGTGATCGACGTCAGGTGCAGCACCACTGCGAAGCGCTCGGTTTCCTGGACTTCGTTGCCGTAGGTCGAGTAATCCACGCCGCACAGGTCGATGCAGGTCTCGAAGCGCAGCCCGTCATCGTCGCGCAGGGTCCGGCACACGTTCACGTACTGGTCGACCGGAACCTCGAGCGTCAGCTCGCCCAGGGCGAGCGTCAGGCGGATATCCTCGCCCAAGGCACGAAGCAGATTCTGGCGCAGGGTTTCAAGCTTGGTCATGAGCGCTCGGACTAAAAAAAGACGGCACCGGGCGGACCAACGGCCATCCGGGCGAAACGGGAAAGATGGGCAGTGCGGGCACCGGCATCGACATCAACGCGCGATGGTGTTGGTGCGGCGGATCTTGTTCTGCAACTGCAACAAGCCGTACACCAGTGCTTCGGCCGTGGGCGGGCATCCCGGCACATACACGTCGACCGGTACGATGCGGTCGCAACCCCGAACCACCGAATACGAATAGTGGTAGTAGCCCCCGCCGTTCGCGCACGAGCCCATGGAGACCACCCAGCGCGGTTCGGGCATCTGGTCGTACACCTTGCGCAGCGCCGGCGCCATCTTGTTGCACAGCGTGCCCGCGACGATCATCAGATCGGACTGGCGCGGGCTGGGCCGGAAAATGATGCCGAAGCGGTCGAGGTCGTACCGCGCCGCGCCGGCGTGCATCATCTCGACCGCGCAACAGGCCAGGCCGAACGTCATGGGCCACAGCGACCCGGTCTTCGCCCAGTTGATGACCTTGTCCGCGGTCGTGGTGATGAAGCCTTCGTTGAGAATTCCGTCGATAGCCATGGATGAAACCCGGTGTCCTTCGGCATGCCGCTGGGATCATTCCCAGTCGAGCGCGCCCTTTTTCCACTCGTAAATGAACCCGACCACGAGAACGGCCAGAAATACCGCCACGGTGCCGAAACCCAGCAGGCCTACCTGCTCGTTGGCCATGGCCCATGGAAACAGAAATGCGATCTCGAGGTCGAACAGGATGAACAGGATCGCGACCAGGTAGTAGCGCACGTCAAACTTCATGCGCGCATCTTCGAACGCTTCGAAGCCGCACTCGTACGGCGAGAGCTTCTCGCTGTCCGGCCGGCGCGGACCGATCACCGAACCCAGGAACATCAACGCGAAACCGAGGACGCTGCCCACGATGATGAAGAGCAGGACAGGAAGGTAACTCTCGATATTCATCAGGTAACCTGTTCGAGTCACGCCACGGGCACGAGGTAGCCCGAAGCGTCATTTGCAAAATTGGCAGGATGCTGGCCAGACTTCCTTGCGGCGGGCGCGCCAGGGATGTCGCCTGCTGTGGCCCCGGACCGGGGCCGGCGCCATTCTAAAACGCCAGCGTGCATTTACATGCAAGGATGTATGTTTTTGCGCGAACCGCGGCGTCTGGAACCATGCGAATCGGAGCAAAACAAAACTGTCTTACCGGTAACTGTCGGACACGCATGTTTCATACCCATGCTGGTCCGACAGAAAGTATAGCGCAAACCCTGAGCCCGCTGAAACGCTTGCGACGCTTTCTCCCGAGGAAAAAGCCGCATACTCAAAGGCTTACGACACCCTGAACGAGTTGACGGTCTCGTCGACGCGGCGCACCGTTTCCCGCAGTTGCGCGGCGCGGGCCGCCATGGCCGTGGCGGCTTCGCGGTACTCCTCGGCCATGCCTGCCACTTCGGCAACATGGCGGACCACGCCGTCGTTGAGGGACGACTGCTCGTCCAGCGCCTGGCCAATGGCGGCGACCACGCCGGCCGCCCGCTCCGATCCGGCATGCAACTCGCCCATGAAGCGCCCGGCCTCGCCGGCACTGGACTGGCCGACCGCCACGGCCTCGACCACTTCCCGCATCAACTCCGCGGCCACCATCGTTTCGTCGGCAATGCGCTCGACCGTCATGCCGATCTGGTGACTGGAGGCCGAGCTCTTCTCGGCCAGCGCCCGGACTTGTTCGGCCACCACCGCGAACCCCCTTCCCTCGTCGCCCGCGCGCGCGGCTTCGATGGCGGCATTGAGCGACAGCAGCTTGGTTTGCGACGCGATATCCGAGATCAGGCGGGCAACTTCGCGGATCGAAGCGCCATGCCGGCCGAGCGCTTCCAGCGCGCGCGATGCCTCGCCCATGCGGCCGGCGATCGCATCCATCCGGCCGCCGGCGGTATCGATCAACTCGCCGCCGCGTGCCGCCAGCCGGCAAGCGGTGCGCGACAAGCCGACCGCCTCCTCGACCGAGGCCGCCACACGTCCCATGCTGGCGGCAACCGCCTGCATGGCCTCGGCCATGCGGCGCGCCGCCTCGCTTTGGCGCTCCGCGCCGCCGGTTACGCCGGCCGCCCTGGCGGTCACCTCGTCACCGGCCGCATTCATCGCCGCCGACAGGTCCTGCACCGTGGCGAGCGAAGTACGCACCCGTGCTACCAATTGGTCGAGGGCCCGCGCCATGTCGGCCACCTCGTCTCTTCCGCGGACCGCTTCGCGCGGCCGGAAGTCCAGATCGCCCGCAATAGACACCAACCGGTTTCGCATGCGGTCCAGGGCGCCCACGATAGTACTGCCCGCCCGCCACGCCCCGAGCAGCATGGCCGCGACCGCGGCCATGCCTATACCCGCGATGAGCCAGGCCAGGCTGCGGCTGGCCTGGCGCAGTTCGGCGGCACGGGCCGCGGCCTCCCCGGCGCCCTCCTCCGCCAGGGCCTGCATGGCCTGCTGCGCCTGTACGTAGTAGGACTCCTGGGCTGAATAGGTCGCCAGATATTTGAGGAACAAGAAACGCTGGCGCTCCTCGGAGTCCACCTCTACGAGCTGCTTGAGCAGATCCGTGAGCGGCTTTTCCTTTTCTGCCCATGCGTGGAAGGCAGCGTCGAAAGCTTGCAGCGCGCCGGTTTCGCCTGGCGCCGCCTCATCCGCTGCCAAGGCCGCCCGGGCTTGTTCCAACGCCGCCCAGGTCCGGGCCTTGGACTGCAGCATCCGCTCCCATTCATTGCGCGCTTCGATGGAGTATTCGCCGGCCCATTGCAGCGGCTCGAGGTTATGACGGGCAATCTGTACCTGCCCTTCGCGCAAGGCACCCAGCGCCACCAGCGCCGGCACGCGGTGCCGGGCGAAACCATCGACAGCGGCGCTCAGGCGCAAGAGCCCCGCTACCGCACCACCGGCCACCACCAGCAGCGCTACGATGCCAGCAATCCCCAGCGCAAACAATTTACTGCGTATCTTCATGACGTCCTGATGAAAACCCGAGCCCACAAAATGGCAACGGCGGGATTCCGGAGAATCCCGCCGTTGCCTGTCAGATCGGTTATCGGAGTGGCCGCGCGCCGCTTGAGCGCTGTTACATCGATGAAGAAACCGTGAATGGGGCGGGGGGTCAGCCGTACCGCTGCACGAGGGCCGAGACGTCTCTATCGAACAGCGCCGGGTCCTGTTCCCGGATGCGCGCATACAGTTGGGAACAGAAAGCGGATACTGGCGTGTCGGCCTGCAACGCGGCCGCCATGTCCTGCGAGATTCCGATGTCCTTGGCCATCAGCTCGACCGCTGTGCGGGTCGGCTGGAACTGCCGGGAAGCCATGGCAGGGCCGAAGATCTGCAACGGCTGCGAGTCGGCGAAACCGCCGGCCAGCGCCTGCGCCAGGCTGCCGACGTTCACGCCCGCGCGCCGGGCCAGCCCATAGGTCTCGGCGATGGTGAGCACGTTGACGGCGACGATCATCTGATTGCAGATCTTGGTGGTTTGGCCTGCGCCGGCCGGCCCCATGTGAGTCACCCGCGACGTCAGTGCCGCGAGAAACGGACGCGCCCGCTCCAGATCCACTGCCTCGCCGCCGACAAAGCAGATCAAGCTACCCTGCTCCGCACCCGGCACGCCCCCCGACACTGGAGCATCCAGCCACGCGGCGCCGGTTCTTTCCTCCAGGCGGCGCCCGATGTCGCGGGCATGGGCCGGCGCGATGGTCGAGAAGTCCACCACGACCCGGGGCGATGCCGCACGGCCCGCGCTTGCCAGCCCGCCGGGCCCGAACACCACTGCCTCCACCGCAGCGCCATCCTTGACGCAGATGCCGACGATCTCGGCGGCCTGCAGCACCTCCGCGGGATTTGCCGCAACATGGGCGCCGGCACGGCCCAGTTCCGCCGAGCGGGCCGGGCTCCGGTTCCATACCGTGAGCGGATAACCGGCGGCGAGAAGGCGGCGCGCCATGGGCAAGCCCATGTTGCCGAGGCCGATAAATCCGAAATGCTGGGGCGGGCGCATAGCAAACTCCTGATGAATGGCCGTCCGCGCATGATAGCGCCAGCCGTCTCGGCTTTCCGGGCACGTTACCTGCGCAAGCGTCCCCCTGCCCCTTAGACAGGAGAGCCGACATGAAATACCGCTTGAAAAGACTTGCCGACCAGGTTGTGGTCATTACCGGCGCCAGCAGCGGCATCGGCCTGGCCACCGCGCGCGAAGCTGCCCTCCACGGGGCGCGGCTGGTACTCGCCTGCCGCGACAAAGAACAACTGGACAAACTCGTGGAGGAACTGCGCACGGCGGGCGGGGATGCCGTAGCGGTCCAGATGGACGTAGGCCGCCGCGAAGACCATGAGCGGCTGCTGCAGACAGCAATCGATACCTACGGCCAGGTGGATACCTGGATCAACAATGCAGGCGTATCGATCTTCGGCAGGATCGAGGATGTCCCGCTCGACGATCAACGCAAGCTTTTCGACACGAACTACTGGGGTGTCGTCTACGGTTCAGTGATTGCGACCGCACACCTGCGCAGGCATGGCGGCGCCCTCATCAACGTCGGCAGCGAGGTCTCGGACCGCGCCGTGCCGCTGCAGGGCGCCTACTCGGCCTCCAAGCACGCGGTCAAAGGATTCACCGACGCCCTGCGCATGGAGCTGGAAGCAGAAGGCGTACCGGTGTCGGTCACGCTGGTCAAACCCGCTTCGATCGCCACGCGCTTTACCGTCAACGCCCGCAACTACATGGATGTCGAACCGAGGCTGCCACCGCCGGTGTATGCGCCCGAGGTCGCCGCCCGCGCCATCCTCTACGCCGCGGAACATCCCCGGCGCGACATCTACGTCGGCGGCGCCGCCAAGGCGATCGGCCAGCTGGGGCAGCGCATGCCGCGTCTGGCCGACAAGATGACGCATTGGCTCATCGACCACCAGCGCACCACCATCCCGGCCCGCGCTCGCCAGGATGGGCTGGAAGCGCCCGGCAACGGGGCCGAGCCGGTGCAGCCGGGACGCGTGCTTCGCCACAGCGCCTACACGCATATGGCTACCCGCGGCCGGGGTCCGCTGCTGGCAGCCGCCTGCGCGGCATTGCTGGTCGGCGCGGCGATCGGCGCGGCGCACTCGCGGCGCCCGTAAAGCCGTGCACCCATCCGGGCCCGGCCGCGCGGCCTGCCCAGGCATGAAATCTGCAGAGGAAGTGGCGGCAGGCCATCGCACATGGCCGACGCCCTTTCGATACACAACGGAGAGCGAAAATGGACCCTCGTACCGATGACGTCGCCGTCGAGCATTTCATGGATTGGCTGCGCGATGCCCACGCCATGGAACAACAGGCCGAAACCATGTTGACGTCCATGGCGCGCCGCCTGGAAAACTATCCCGACCTGAAGCTGCGGATCGAACAGCATCTGGAGGAAACGAGACAGCAGGCCCGCTTGCTCGCCACCTGCATAGAACGGCGCGGTGGAGATACCTCGTCCCTGAAGGATCTGGTAGGCAAGGCCGTAGCCATGGGGCAAGGCCTCTCTGGCATGTTCGCCACCGACGAAGTGGTCAAAGGCGCCATGTTCAGCTACGCGTTCGAGCACCTCGAGATCGCGGCCTACCGCAACCTGATCGGCGCCGCACGCACCGTCGGCGATACGGAAACGCAGCAGGTCTGCGAACGCATCCTTGCAGAAGAAGAAGCCATGGCCGATTGGCTGGAACGACACCAGGACTCGATCGCCGCGCGCTACCTGGAACTGTCCCGCGTCCCGGGGGCCCAGGCCAAGCGCTGAAGTCCGGTACTACCGGCGGTCGTGCTGGCGTACCAGCCGGCCAGCGTGCCGAAGCGCGTCCACGATAGTGCCGTAGGCCTCGTGCCGCGACGCTTCGTCGGGCGCGCGTAGAGCATAAGAGGGATGGTAGGTCGGCACGACCAGCCGCCCCTCGCAGGACAAGACTTTTCCCAAGTTCATCCGCAGTCCGGCCCGGTAATCGTGCAAGACGGATTTCAGCGCCGTCGCGCCCAGCGCCACCACGACCCGCGGATCAACGGCGGCATACTCCTTCTCCAACCAGTACCGGCAAGCCTCGATCTCTCGCTGCCCGGGGGTCTTGTGCATGCGGCGCTTGCCGCGCAGCGACCACTTGAAATGCTTGACCGCGTTGGTGACAAAGACATCGTCGCGGTCCACGCCGGCATCGGCCAGTGCGGCATCGAGCAACGCACCCGCCGGCCCGACGAAAGGCTTGCCGGCCAGGTCCTCCTTATCGCCCGGCTGCTCCCCCACCATCATGATGGGGGCCTGCCGCGGCCCTTCTCCCGCTACCCCTTGCGTGGCGTCGTGCCATAACCGGCAGCGCCTGCACGCCTCCAGGCTGGCGGGCTGCTGGTCGGGGATCACCGTTACGTCGGCCACGGTATCGCTATGCGCCGCCATCGTTGACTCCTATGCGTTGCCGGGGCCGCAGGCAAGGCGCATGCCCGGACGCTGCCACCGCACACGCGCCGCCCGGCGCAGCCCAATAAAAATCCTCATGCCTGCCATAAGGACATTTCATTTGGCTCGACCGGACGAGGTCGGCACAATTTGCCCGACCTACAGACCGGATGACCGATCCGGCGCATCTTGGCGGAGACCCCAGTGAAAACACCGAGAACACTTGCTTGCGCGCTCCTGACGATCACCGCGAGCGCTGTCCACGCGCAGGATTACCCCAATCGGCCGATACGCATGGTCGTACCGTTCGCAGCCGGCGGCGTGGTGGATGTGACGGCACGCCTGCTGGCGCAAAAGCTGACCGAGCGACTGGGCTGGAACGTGATCGTCGAGAACAAGCCCGGGGGCAATGGATTCATTGCCGTGAACTACGTCGCGCAAGCCCCGGCCGACGGCTATACGCTGCTCATGGCCCACACCGGCGAGTTCTCGGTCAATCCGGCGCTGTTCAAGAACGTTCCCTACGACCTGGAACGCGATTTCAAGCCCATTACCTTGGTCAGCGACACGCCGCTGTTGCTGGTCGCCAATGCCGCCACGCCCTACAAGACATTCGACGACGTCATCAAGGCGGGGAAGGCCAAACCGGAGGCGCTGGCGTTCTCGTCACCCGGCGCCGGCAGCTATAACCACCTCGCCGGCGAATGGTTCGCGCTGGAAGCCGGGGTCAAGCTCATGCACGTGCCCTATAAGGGGGGCGCGCCGGCGGTCGCTGCCATCGCGGCCGGCGAAGTGCCCCTGGGCGTGGTGGCGGTGCCCGCGGTACTGCCCCACGTCAAGACCGGGCGGGTTGCCGTCGTCGGTTTGCTGACCCAACGCACCATGGCCGATCACCCTGAATGGAAAACCGCCCAGAGTGCCGGCGTGCCACGGGTCGACGCATCCAACTGGGTCGGCATGTTCGCTCCCAAGAACACGCCCGATGCGATCGTCGAGAAACTGCATCGGGAAGTCGCCGGCACGCTGGCGGACAAGGAAGTGCGGCAGCGCTTTGCCGATGCCGGTGCGACCGTCGGCGGCATGCCGCCGGCCGAATTCAAGCAGCGCATCGAGTTCGACCTGAAAAACGTCCGCGACGTCATCGAGCGCGCGCGGATCGAGCCCTGACACGCGTTCGCGGCCACCACCAGGAACAGGAATGACGACTGTGCGCAACGCAAACGGCCTGGATCTGCGGCGCTGGCTCGACCAAGTCGGCGCGATGAAGCAACTCAAGCATGTCTCCGGTGCGGACTGGCGGCTGGAACTGGGCGCCATCGCCGAGCTGAACGTCAAGAAAGCGGATCCCAAAGCCTTGCTGTTCGACGACATCCCGGGCTATGCCCCCGGATACCGCGTGCTCACCTGCACCACGTCGAACGCGGTGCGGTTGGCGCACATACTGCGCCTGGGCGAGGTCGGCAGCCATGGCGACCTGGTCGCCCGGCTGCGCGGCAAACCGCAAGCGTGGAAAAGCCGCGCCAGCGAATACCCCCCCGTCGAGGTGGCCGAGGGCAAGGTATTCGAAAACGTGATGGCCGCAGACGCCCTCGACGTGGCGGCTTTTCCCGCGCCGCTCTGGCACGAAAAGGACGGTGGCCGCTACATCGGCACGGGCTGCATGGTGGTGACGCGCGACCTCGATTCCGACTGGGTCAACGTAGGCACTTATCGCGTCATGGTCCACGACCGCAACCACGTGGGCCTGGACATGATTCCCGGCAAGCACGGCGCCATCCAGTACGACAAGCACGTCGCCGCGGGCAAGCCATTCCCGGTGGCGATCGTGCTGGGTTGCGACCCGCTGGGCTACACCATCTCGGGCATCGAAGTTCCCTATGGCATGTGCGAATACAACTACATCGGCGCCATCCTGGGACAGCCGGTGGAAGTCGTGCGCGGCCAGGTTACCGGCCTGCCCTTCCCCTCGTGCGCCGAGATCGTGCTGGAGGGCTGGGCCCAGCCGGGCGATATGAAAGAGGAAGGCCCGTTCGGCGAGTTCCATGGCTACTACCCCGGCAAGCAGGGCGTCTCGCCCGTCGTCACGATCGAGCGCATCTACTACCGTTCCGCTCCCATTCTGCTGGGCAGTCCGCCGGCCAAGCCGCCCAACGACTATTCCTACTCGAAAGCGGTCATGCGGTCCGCGCTGTTGATGGACGCCCTGCAGGCCGGCGGCGTTCCGGACGTGCAGTCGGTGTGGGCGCACGAAATCGGCGGTGCGCGCATGTTCAACGTCGTGTCGATCAGGCAGCGCTACCCGGGGCACGCGCGCCAGGCGGGACATCTGCTGCTCAATTGCGGCGTCGGTGCCTACATGTCGCGATGGGCAGTGGTCGTGGACGAGGACATCGACCCGGCCAATCTGCAGGAGGTCATGTGGGCGGTGGCCACGCGTGCCGATCCCGAGCGCGACATCGATGTCGTGAAACGCGGCATGGGATCGAAGAACGACCCCATGTTCGTCACTTTCGGCACGGACACCCCCTTCAACTCGAAGGCCGTCATCGATGCCTGCCGGCCCTACGACTACCTCGGCCGCTTTCCAGAGGTGGCCGAAGCGAGCAAGGCACTGCAGGCTGCCACTCGCCAGAAGTGGGGACACCTGCTCGAAGAATGAATCCAACCGGAGGAGCAACATGAACAAGCATCTGTTGGCAGTGGCCCTGGCCACCGCGGCTGCCACCGGGCCGGCCCATGCCGCCGAGTGGCCCAGCCGGGCCATTACGATGGTCGTGCCCTTCGCGCCCGGCGGCGTGGCCGATACCGTCGCCCGGCCCGTGGCCGAAGCGATGTCGCGCAAACTGGGCCAGCCCGTGGTCGTCGAGAACAAGCCCGGCTCGGGTGGCGCGGTCGGCATCGCCCACGTTGCCCGCGCCACCCCCAATGGCTACACCATTCTGATCAGCCTGCCCTCGATTTCCAGCATGCCAACGGCGGACAAGCTGATCGGACGCCAGCCGATGTACCAACTCGATCAGTTGACGCCGATCGCGCGCATCACGGCCGACCCCACGGTGCTCGCGGTCCGCGCCGACAGTCCATGGAAGACCATCAAGGATTTCATCGAGTACGGCCGCAAGGAACAGATCAGCTATGGCTCCTCGGGCGTATATGGCACGCTGCACATGTACATGGCGTCGCTGGCCAATGCAGCGGGCCTGAAGACACTCCACGTTCCCTACGGCGGCGCCGGGCCCGCCCTGCTGGGCTTGCTGGGCAACCAGATCCAGGCCGTGGCGGCCTCCCCGGCCTCAGTCAAGCAGCACGTCGACAGCGGCGCGGTGCGCGTACTGGCGCATTGGGGCGACGAGCCGATCGAGGCGTTTCCCGACCTGCCCAGCCTCAAGTCACTGGGCTACGACCTCGAGTTCTACCAATGGAGCGGCTTGTTCGCGCCCTCCGGTACGCCGCGGGACGCGCTCGAAAAGCTGGGGGATGCAGCCCGGTTCGCGGTGGAAGACGCGCGAGTCAAGAAGACGATCGAAGGCGCCGGACTGCCGATCAAATACCTCGATACCACCGACTTCACCAAGTATTGGCAGCAAGACGCCAGCGGACTGATCCAGACCGTGCAACGCATCGGCAAGGTCGATTGACAACGAGCAAAGAGCCATGACTTCCGAATCGCCTCTGCAGTACACCCACGCCGCCGACGGCAGCCGCATCGCCTATGCGGTCCACGGCAAGCCTCGAGCCCCGCGGCGCATCGCGCTGGTCCATTCGCTGGCCATGGACCACAGCTTCTGGGATCCCGTTGCGGCCCGCTTGAACGACCACGCGGCCGTCGTCGCGATCGACGCTCGCGGACACGGAAAGTCCGCCAAGCCTGCCGGTCCCTACCGCGTCGAAACCTTCGCCGACGACCTCGCCGCGGTACTCGATGCCCTGGGCTGGGACGCCGCCGTAGTAGGCGGCGCCTCCATGGGCGGCAGCGTCGCCCTTGCCTTTGGCATCCACCACCCCGCCCGCACGGCGGCGTTGGGGCTATTCGACACGACAGCCTGGTATGGCGCGAATGCGCCGGCCGATTGGGAGGCGCGCGGGCAAAAAGCGGTGCAGGAAGGGCTGGGCAGCCTGATCGCCTTCCAGGAAACGCGCTGGTTCACCGACGACTTCCGCCGCGACCATCCCGATATCGTGGCGCACTGCAAGCAAGTCTTTCTTGCCAATGACGTGCCGGCCTATCGCGAAACCTGCCGCATGCTCGGCAGCATGGACTTACGCGCCGGGCTTGCCGGCATTTCGGCGCCGACCCATATCCTGGTCGGCGAAGAGGACTACGCGACGCCGGTCGCCATGGCCCGGCAGCTGGCCGACGCGATCCCGGCTTCCCGCATGCGCGTACTCCCCCATGCGCGTCATTTGTCCCCGCTCGAGTGTCCGGACGATGTCGCGGCCAGCCTGCTTGAACTGGCGCGGACCTAGCCGGAGGAATCACCCATGTCTTCTTTCGAATTGCTTCAACCGGCTTCCCTCGACGAAGCGCTGCAGATGCTCTCGGCGCCCGGTTTCGCCGGGCGTCCCGCAAGCGGCTCGACGGCGCTTTCCCTGATGCGACGCGCCGGCATACTGAACGTCGATTCCCTGGTCAGCCTGGAAGGCCTGCGCCAGTCGCTTGCGCAGATCCGGCTGAGCCCGGAAGGCGAGGCGCAGATCGACGGATTCGTCACCCTCGGGGAAATGGAGCACCACGCCGGCCTGCTGGCCTCGCATCCCGTGCTGGCCCGGGTCTTCACCACGCTGGCAAACCCGCGGGTCCGCAACGTCGCCATGATAGGCGGCTATCTCTCGCACGGCGATCCGCACATGGACCTGCCGCCGCTGCTCAGCGCCCTCGATGCGCGTGTGACCGTGCGCAGCCTGCGAGGCAGCCGCGACATTCCGGTCGAACAGCTTTACCGCGGCTATTACGAGACCGCGCTGCAAGCCGACGAGCTGATCGTCGGCCTGGTCCTTCCGGCCCAGCCCACCTGTGCCAGCTACAAGAAAATCACTACCCGCGCGCGCCATGACTGGCCCACGCTGGGCATTGCCGCGGCCTTCGAGGCCGCCGGCAGCCGGCTCGACCGGGTACGCCTGTTCATTGGCGCCGCGACCGATCGTCCCACCCGGCTCGCCCGAACGGAAGCGCTGCTCGCGGGCCAGGCGTGGTCGGCCGAGCTGGGACGCCGCGCGGCCGACACCGCGGTTTCCGAGGCGCAGCTGATTCCCGATAGCCACGGTTCCACCGAGTACAAACAGGCGCTGCTACGCGCCTTTCTTCCCGATGTGTTCGAAGAAGCCCTGCAAACCGCCAAACCGGCAACGAGGCTCGCATGACCACAATGCACCCCCGCTCTTCCCTGAACCGGCTCGGCAAGGGCCTTCGCCGGCTCGAGGCCGTCGACAAGGTGACCGGCCGCGCCGACTACACCCACCACGTCGCACTGCCCGGCATGTTGTACGCCAAGATCGTGCGCAGCCACGTTGCGCACGGGCGGCTGCGCGGCGTCCACGTCGACGATGCCCTGGCCGTACCCGGTGTGCACGGCGTCTATACCGGCGCGGACATCCTGAAGATCATTCCCGAGCCCTACTACGGTCCGGCTTTCCACGACCAGCCCATCCTCGCCATAGACAAAGTGCGCTACGTGGGCGAGCCGGTGGCGGTGGTCGTTGCGGAATCCCCCCACGTGGCCGAGGAAGCTGCCGGCCTGGTGGTCGCCGACATCGACGAACTGCCCGCCGTGCTCGACGAAGTCCAAGCCATGACGTCGGACATCTACGTCCACGATTCGCTGCGGCCCGCGGGCACTTTCGCCGACCTCAAACACCTGGACGGGATCCGCGACACCAACGTCGCCCTGACCTTCGGCGTCAAGAAAGGCAACGTGGACCAGGCGTTCCGGCAGGCCCACCGGGTGTTCAAGCACACCTTCAAGACGCAGCAGGTCATGCACACCCCGCTCGAACCCATGGTCTCGGTCGCGGACGTACGCCATGCCCATGCCGTCATCTATACCGCCAGCCAGACGCCGTCCTTCGCGCGCACCGAGATCGCGCGGCTGCTCGGCTGGCGCGAGAACCAGGTCACCATCAAGACCGCCTTCCTGGGTGGGGGCTTCGGTTGCAAGCTGTACGTAAAGCTCGAGCCGCTGGCCGTCGCGCTCAGCATGCTGTGCCGGCGGCCGGTTCGCGTCGCGCTCACCATGGCGGAGCAGTTCTATACGATCACGCGCCACGCCACCACGTTCAACATCGAAACCGCGGTAACCCAGGAAGGCCGCATCGTGGCCCGCCGCTGCGAGGTCATCTGGAATGGCGGCGCCTACGCCGATATCGGCCCGCGCGTTACCCAGAAGTCGGGTTTCACCGCACCGGGTCCCTACAATATCGAGCACGTGGACGTTACCTCGGTGGCGGTCTACACCAACCGCCCGCCGGCCGGCGCATTCCGCGGATTCGGCATTCCCCAGCTGGTATGGGCCTATGAAAGCCAGGCCGATATCATCGCGCGGGAAATGGGCCTGGACCCGATCGAATTCCGGCTGCGCAACGTGCTGTCCGACGGCAAGCGGCATGCGACCGGCACCGTCATGAAAGACGCCGCCATCCCGGCCGTACTGACACGCCTGGCCGAACGCTTCGGCTGGGAAAAAGGCATCGAACGCGGAACGGGCCGCATGCGGCGCGGCCGCGGCATAGGCATAGGCATCAAGGCCTGCGTGTCTCCCACCACTTCGGTCGCGGCGATATCGGTCGCGGCCGATGGCAGCTGCAGCGTCCAGTGCAACACCGTCGACATGGGCCAGGGATCGAACACGCTGATGGCCATGATCGTCTCCGAAGTCATCGGCGTGCCGGCCGAGTCGGTATCGGTCATCGCGGCCGACACCGATGCCTCTCCCTACGACATGGCGACGCTGGGCTCGCGCTCGACCTTCCACATGGGCCACGCGGTGCGCCTGGCGGCCGAGGACGCGCTGTCCAGGCTGCAAGCCATGGCGCGCGAGGTCGGCGTCGAGCAGATCGATCCGGCCGACCTGGGCACGCTTTTTGTCCGGAAGTTCGGCATGCAAGCGGGCACGGTCATCGGCACGGGGGTCTACAAACCCACCTACCAATCTCCCGACAAACGCACCGGCCAATCCGAAGACATCACGCCGAACTGGATGATAGGCGGCTGCGCCATCGAGGTGGAGGTCGATACCGAAACCGGCATGTACACCATCCTGCGCATGGAGAACGTCGTCGATTGCGGGACTGCGCTGAACCCCTTGGTGGTCCAGACCCAGATCAGCGGCGCCGCCATCATGCAGCTGGGCACGGTCACGCTGGAGGAAATGGAATTCGACGAACAAGGTCAGCTACGCAATGCCGGGCTCTCGGAATACAAGATCGCCGGCATCCAGGACATTCCGCGTTCCATCGGCCGCGAAGCGGTGGATGCCTGGCAGGCGAACGGCCCGTTCGGCGGCAAGGGGGTGGGCGAAAGCGGCGCATTCGGCGTGGCACCCGCCCTGGCGTCCGCCATCGAGGATGCCGTCGGCGTACGTATTACTGAATTGCCCATCCGCCCCGAGAAAATTTGGGAAGGACTGCGCGCCCAACAGGAGCAGCACGCATGAGCACGCATCACATCGACATCGAATTCGCACTCAACGGGCGCCCCGAGCGCCACCACGTGGACGTCCGCGACAACGCCGTCGATCTCCTGACCCGCTGCGGGCTGAAAGGCGCCCGGGAAAGCTGCGGCCAGGGATTGTGTGGTTGTTGCACCATCTACGTAGACGGCGCGCCGGCCTCCGGCTGCCTCTACCCGGCATGGAAGTTGCAGGGCAAGCAGGTCGAGACGATCGAAGCGGCGGTGGCCGGCGATGAACCCGTCGATCCTGTCCAGCAGGCCTTCATCGAGACCGGCGCCTTTCAATGCGGCTTCTGCACCCCGGGCTTCGTGATGATGACCCGCAAGCTGCTCGAGCTGCATCCCTCGCCGACCGACGCCCAGATCGAGCACTACCTGTCCGGCAACCTGTGCCGGTGCGGCACGTACCCCGAGATCATCGCCGCCGTGCGCCTGGCCGCCGAGCGGCTGGCCGGCCGGAACTGAGGAGGCATTGCATGGAGATGGTTGCCGAGCGGCTGATTGCCGCTCCCCGCACGGAAGTCTGGAACAGCCTGAATGATCCGGAAGTCCTCAAGGCTTGCATCCCGGGCTGCGAGTCGATCGAGACGACCGGCCCCGACAGTTACAAGATCGCGATGGTGGCCGCCGTCGGATTCATCAAGGCCCGTTTCGTCGGGGACCTTAGCTTGCACAACAAAGTCGACAATACGTCCTACGACCTGACCTTCAACGGGTCGGGCGGACCGGCCGGCTTTGGCAAAGGCACGGCCAGCGTCACCCTTGGCGACGCGCCGGGCGGCACCTTGCTCGGCTACAAGGTGCGCGCCCAGGTCGGCGGCAAGCTGGCGCAAGTCGGCGCGCGGGTGATCGACGGGGTTGCCAAGAAGATGGCCGATGAGTTCTTCCAACGCCTGGACGAACGCATGACCCGTGAACGCCCTGCGCAAGCCGAGGCCCCGCCCATTGCCGCGCCCAGCCCGCGCCCTGCTCGAATCTCCTCGCGCACTTGGCTATATCTGGCCGTAGCCGTGGCCCTCGCCGCCGTCGTGCTGATTGGATTCAACATGGGCCCCCGTCCATGAAGGCCTGGTCCGTTCCCGGCCTGGGCGAGCCCGCCGGGCACTATGTCTACGCCATGCAGGCGGGGAGCATGGTGTACCTCTCAGGCGTCCTGCCCGACCTGCCGCGCGGCCAGGATTTCGCCTCGCAATTCGATACTTGCTTCACGCGCGTCGAGGCGATACTGGCATCCGGCGGGCTGGGATTGCCGCACCTCGTGCAATGCACGGTCTACCTTGCCGACATCGGCCTCTGGGACGAATTCAATCAGCTCTATCGACGGCGCCTTGGCTCGCACCGCTGCGCCCGCACGGTCGTGCCGGTGGGATCGCTTCATTTCGGCGCGCTGATCGAGGTGCAAGCGGTGGCGGAAGCGACTCGGTCAGCCGCTGCCTGAGCTGTCGGCGCGAGATCTTCCCGTTGGCCCCCAGCGGGATGCTATCGAGCTTCCACCAGTACACCGGCTGCCACGCGGCCGGCAGCCTCGTCGCGAGCTGGATGGCGATGTCGTCGGCCTGCAGGCCGGGCACGCCGGTAAAGGCGCAGCCCACCACCGCCCCGTACATGGCATCGTCCACCGCGAATACCACGGCCTCCCTGACGCCGGGCACGCTCTCCACATGCTTTTCGACCTCGCCGGGATGAATGTTCACGCCGCCGCGAAGAATCATGTCGTCAGCACGCCCGGTCAATGCCAGCCGGCAGCTCGCATCCAAGCAGCCCAGGTCCTGAGTGTCCGCCGGGATCGCGAAGGCGTGCAATGCACCATCGTGCACGGTGCGGGTGGCCAAGGCCGCGTATGGGCTCGACACCAGGATGCGGCCTGGCTCGGCAGCACGCGCGCCGGCTTCGCGCCGCACCTCGACCTGGACACCTTCGACCGGGAACCCTACTCGCCCGATGCGCCGGGCAGCCGCGTCGGATCCGCAGATCCACCCGAGTTCGGAGCTGCCGTAGAGGTTGACCAGGGGAATGCCCCAGGCATCTTCGGCGCGCTGCCAGACAGCCGCAGCGAGCTCCGACGAACTACAGGAAAACCGGGTGAGCGTTGCCGGCAGCGCTGGCGATACGCCGAGCATGATGCGAACCATGGTGGGCACCATGGGCATGAAACGTATGCGATGGCCTGCCAGCCACCCATGCAGCCGTGAAGCGGAAAAAGCCGGGGCCACATGCAGCCGCGTGCCCACCAGCAGGAAAGGCATGAGACTGAGGATCTGCGCCGAAAACCAGTTCATGGACCGCACTTCGAGGCAGGGCTCCCCCTCCTCCAGCGCCATCAATCGCGCCGAGACCCGGCCGTTGTGCACCAGGGCCGCGGAGGAGTGATAGACCAGCTTGGGTAGGCCGGTCGTGCCGGATGTGCAGTTGACCAGGACGGTCCGCGCCGGCATCGGACGCCCTCCGTGATCCGCATGCAGGGGCCGGCAGGCCGGCCCCTGCGACGACAGCGACAGCACACCCGTGGGCCGGGCCGCCGCGATCAACGACCGCACCCTCTCGGCCGGCAGGAACTCGGTGTCCACATTGAGCACCGCCGCCCCTGCCACCCAGGCGCCCAGCCACAGCACCAGCTTTTCCACACCGTTGCTACTGGGAAGCAGATATAGCGCCGGCGGGGAGGCATCCGGCCTTCGCAGGGTTTTCGCCAGCTCGCAAACCCGTACGTACAGAGTCCGGCAATCCAGCACCGTGCCGGCCGCGACGTCCACCACTGCGGGCCGATCGGGATGGCGGCGCGCCTGCCTTTCGAGACAAGCGCGAACGAATTGGGCGAAGTCACTCGCCATGGCAGGTCAACGCTTCGGGCTGCACGCGAAAATGCACGGCCGCCTGCTCCAGCAGCCAGTGCCGGAAACACGCCACCTTCTGGTGTTCGTAGCGGCTTTCCGGCGTGGCCAGGTAATAGGCGGACTTCGACTTCAGGCGCGGACCGAACGGCGACACCACGGCGCCGCTGCGCAGCGCGCGATTCACCAGAGGCGTGCGGGCAATCACCACCCCGAGGCCTTGAACTGCACCGGCCAAGGTGGTCAGCTGCATGTGCATGCCCAGCTCCATTCGCGGCTGCACGTCCTCCAGCTCCGCCGCCACCAGCCACTCCGGCCAGTCGTCCTCGTACAGCGAAGTGAAATACGTGCGCAGCCACGTCGTATCCGCGAGGATGGCCCGGGCCCCGAGGTCTTCCCTCCCCTCCAGCAGGCAGGGCGCCATGGCGGGGAAAAAATACTCGTCGCACAACCAGTCGCATTTCACGCCATCCCACTTGCCGGACCCATAGCGGATCGCAACGTCGTAGGCATTGATCTGGAAAGCGTCGAACACCGACGTGGTCGACAGCTGGATGCGCAGATGCGGATAGGCTGCCCGGAACCCGGGCAACAGCGGGATCAGGCACTCGGTAGCGAAGGTGGGAAGGCAGCTGATGGAAAGCGTGTGTTCATTGCCGCCCTGGCTGACCCGGTCCGTTGCCGTGGAAAGCTCGACCAACAGCCGGCTGACAGTCTCGAGGTATTCCGCCCCTGCCGTGGTCAGCGCGATCTTGCCCCGCGCCCGCACGAACAACGTGGTTCCCAGGCGATCCTCCAGCGACCGGATCTGGTGGCTGATCGCCGCCTGGGTCAAATGCAGTTCATTGGCCGCCTTGGTGAAGCTCAGGTGACGCGCGGTCGCCTCGAAAGCGAGCAATGCGTTGAGCGGCGGAATGAAGGGGGGCATTCGCGGGCTTCCGTCGGTGGGCTCGGGGGCGATTATAACCTCGGGCCCCACGGCGAAAGCGCCCGTCTGCCGGTAGAGATAGCCGGCTTGCTGCCCCGGGTACCGGGCTTCACTCGCCTGTCATCTGGCATACCTAGACTGCCCTCGCCCCGGCTGGTTGTATAGGCCGCGACACGCCCCTCCTTCAAAACACACCTCATACCAACAATGAATCTTGTGCGAACCCTATCGGCCACACTGGCCATGGCCTTCCTGCTAGCGGCCTGCGGCGGCGGCGACGACTCCCCCTCCGCTCCCGGCGCCGAACCGCCGGCGCAAGCCAAACCCGACCTGCGCTGCGCGCCCTGACGCCTGCCCCGCCCTACCCTCATGCCGCGAGTCCTCATGAATTCACGTCGCAAATTTCTTCAGACCACTGCCGGCGCCGGCTTTGCCGCCGCCGCGCTGGCAGCGTTTCCGCCCAGCATCCGCAAAGCCCTGGCCATTCCGGCCAATAACAAGACCGGTACCATCCAGGATGTCGAACACGTCGTCATCCTCATGCAGGAGAACCGTTCCTTCGACCATTACTTCGGCACGCTCAAGGGTGTACGCGGTTTCGGCGACCGCTTCACCATCCCCTTGGCCAACGGACGAAACGTGTGGCAGCAACAGCGCTCCAACGGCGCCGTACTCACACCCTATCACCTCGACGGCACCGCCAACAATGCCCAGCGGGCCAGCGGCACCCCTCATTCCTGGTCCGATAGCCAGAAAGCGTGGGACCATGGCCGCATGAACCAGTGGGCGGCCCACAAGACCGACACGTCCATGGGCTACTTCAAGGAACAAGAGATTCCGTTCCAGTTCGCGCTGGCCAACGCATTCACGATCTGCGATGCGTATCACTGCTCGATGCACACGGGCACCGACGCCAACCGCCTATTCCACCTCACGGGCACCAATGGCCCGACGGCGCAGGACGTCGCGGTCGTCAACAATGAATGGGACTGGATCAGCGGCCTGCCGGATTCCGACAAGGTCGGCTACACCTGGAAGACTTACGCCGAGCGGCTGGAAGCGGCTGTAATGACCCAGTGAAATCCTGCTCACGTCATAATCAAGGAAACGACGTTGAGCACGAAGATGGAAGAAGACATCAAACGC
>NZ_JARYGM010000029.1:0-676 GCF_033795525.1 Pigmentiphaga sp. | reverse complement strand
AGGTTCTGCTTGCGCATCAACGCCTGGAAATCCTGGGATTGCGCCACCTGGCGGGCTGCCGCCCGCCATTTTTCCACCGCGTCCGCGGGTGTTGCCTTGGGCAGTCCGATGCCGCGCCAGACGCTGAATTGCAGGTCCGCGCCTTTTTCCTTCATGGTGGGTACGGCAGGCAGATTGTCCAGCCGTTTCGGCGCCATGACGGCCAGGGTGCGCAGCTTGCCGGTTTCGACATGCTGCTGCAGCTCGGCATAGGCTACCGTGGTTGCCTGCACGTCGCCCGCCAGCAAGCCCATGATGGCCGGGGCCGACCCCTGATACGGAACGTGCACGAACTTCACGCCGGCTTGCTCACCCAGCGCCGCGGCCGCCATGTGCGGCACGGTGCCGATGCCTGCGTTGGAGACCGCGATGCGCTCGGGATTCTTCCTGGCGTCGGCGAGGAACTCCTCCACCGTTTTCCAGGGTGCGTCGGCCCGCACCGTGACCGACGACGGATCGTCGGTGAAACGGGCGATGGGCTGGAAGTCGCCGACCGTGGTCTTGCCTATTCCCATGAGGGGCACCACCAGCATTTCGGGAGTCATCAACACGAGCCGGTAGCCGTCGGGCTGTGCATTGGCGACATAGGCCCAGCCAATCGAACCGCTCGCGCCGGGCTTGTTGATCACCACGGTGG
>NZ_JARYGM010000028.1:0-681 GCF_033795525.1 Pigmentiphaga sp. | reverse complement strand
CGATCGATATAGATCAGACAGGTACCGTCGTCTTCCTGGTGGACGACATGCGCGTCCCACAGCTTGTCGTAAAGGGTCTGAGGCATGATTCCGGTCGAAAAATTGAACGGGCTCATTGGCCGCACGGATTAGCGCCTCTCGGCGCCGCTCTGGCGCGAGGACCAGCCTCGACGGACCCGCTCAGGTATAGGGAACTCTTGATTATGCCATAGGTGTATCGGCTCCCCCCTACGCGCTTCGCGCGCCCCCCCGGCGGCACTGGCGGACCGGCAAAGCCGGATCCGCTGTGCCCTGGGCCGGGACGCAGCCTACTTCTTCTGGTAGAGCGGCAGGACCTGCTGGGCGGCCTGGCGCAGGTCGGCGATGCGGGATTCGGCCGAGGGGTGGGTGGACAGGATTTCCGGGGGGGCGGCGCCGCCGACTTGCCCCATCTTGGTCCACAGCGTCACGGCGGCACGGGGATCGTAGCCGGCCCGCGCGGCGAGTTCCACGCCCATTCTGTCGGCCTCGGTTTCGTGCAGGCGGCTGTTGGGCAAACCGAACATTACGTTGGCCAGGGTCCCGCCCAGGTCCGACGTGGCCTGCGACCCAGTGATCGCCGCCAGCACGCTCCGTCCGACGCTGGTCGCCATCTGCTGCGAGGCGCGTTCGCGCGCGTGCTCGCGCAGGGCATGCGCGATC
>NZ_JARYGM010000027.1:0-762 GCF_033795525.1 Pigmentiphaga sp. | reverse complement strand
ATTGGAGGTCAGCGTCGGGAACACCGCGTTCATCGTCGCGTCGCGGATTCCCATAGCCCGCGCCTTTGGCCGCAAGCTTTCCAGGTAGGCCTGAAATCCGCCATCGGATTGCGCCATCGCGACCGGCGCGACGGCCACGTCCGCGCTGATGGCGGGGGCCAGGGCGAGTAGGAGGGGCAAGAAGGTGAAACGCATGACGTGAAGACTCTCCCTCGCTCCCTTGTTGCACAGGCCGGCGGGCCGGCGAAAGTCCTTGTTGCCCAACAGGCGCCTTGGCGCCCGATTAAGCCCGGCTACGCTTTCCCCCTTGGCAAGCGCCCCATCCACGCTAGGAAGCAGGTCGATCAAGGAAGCGTGGCCGAGTGGTTGAAGGCACTAGTCTTGAAAACTAGCGACGGGGTAACTCGTTCGTGGGTTCGAATCCCACCGCTTCCGCCATCAAATACCATAAATCGTTGTTTTTATAAGATTTAGATCGACATGCAAGCGAGAACCCAACATAATGCCCCACATATTATGGCGCGTTGGGTAAGCGGATGGATTGACCGCGAGTCATTATAGGTTAGTCTCGTCGCAGGGGGGTCATGTTCGAATAATGCCGCTACCTGTTAGTTATATGGGGACCAAACGGCAGCTTGCCGCATTTGTAAGCGAGCTTGTTGAGCGATCCTCGCCCGGCCCCATGCTCGATGTGTTTGCTGGCATGTGTGCAGTCGGGTCTGCGGTCGCGCCGAAGCGGCAGGTTTGGACGAATGATCTCCA
>NZ_JARYGM010000026.1:0-842 GCF_033795525.1 Pigmentiphaga sp. | reverse complement strand
AAGAGCGGGATGACCATGTGCGGGAATACGACCACGTCGCGCAGCGGGAGCAGCGGCAACTCAATCGGTTCGGGAGGGAGTATCTGGCTCGCAGACATGATGCGTCCTCGAATTGGAATGCAATCAGGATGAGGGCGTAAACGTGGATTTCAAGCGTCGGCGGGCGTGTTCTGCAGAAACAACCGGGCCATTCCCCTGTTCCGGCACCCGCACCCGGAAAAAAGCATGGCCCCAAGGAAAGGCGCAGACCCATCACTCGCCTTCCGGCCGTTGATCGACACGCCCTAAAAGCCAATGTAGCACGAGTGAGGCCCCCCTACGCGCTGACGCGCGCCCCCCAGGGGCGATGCGGGTGGACCGGCGGAGCCGGATCGACCCGCATCCTGGGTCTAAGTCAACTTTCTGGGTTTGGAGCACTGTTGCTGCCGCTGGCAGCCAGCCGTAACACCGGTGCGACAAACCAAGATAGTGCTACGGGACCCAGGGCACCGCGGATCCGGCTTTGCCGGTCCGCCAGTGCCGCCCCTGGGGGGCGCGCGTCAGCGCGTAGGGGGTTACTTATTCGACGCTACTTTAGGCTTGTCGCCATAGATGAGCAGCGGGACGCCCTCGCCGTTGACGGCATTTTCGTCGAGCACCACTTTGACGACATTGCCTTGGCTGGGCAGCTCGTACATGGTATCGAGCAGCGAGGCCTCGATGATGGAACGCAGCCCGCGGGCGCCGGTCTTGCGCTTCAAGGCCTTCTGTGCGATGGCTTGCAGCGCCTGAGGACGCACGTCGAGTTCCGCGCCTTCCATGGCGAACAGCTTCTGGAACTGCTTGACCAGCGCGTTCTTGGG
>NZ_JARYGM010000025.1:0-848 GCF_033795525.1 Pigmentiphaga sp. | reverse complement strand
CCCATCGCGGGATCGGAAATGGAGGGCGCGCCGGTCTCGACGCGTCCGGCCAGCCGGCGGGTATAGCCGGGCTCGGCGTCGTCGCGCACGGTGACGTCGTACCAGCCCCCGCTGCGGGTCATGTCCCACGACAGGCTGACCGTCTCGCCGGGAGCCAGCGTGGCGGGGGGCTGCCGCGGATAGTCATAGGCATTGGCCTCCACCTGGATCGAGCGGGGCCGCGAGGCAGGGTTGTGCAGCGTCAGGCGCAGCGGCACGCCGGGCCCCTGATGATCGGCCGCGACTTCCAGCGGCGGCATGCCCGCCGTGCCCGCGCGTCCCGTGCAATGCCGGTGGAATCCGTTGGGGCCCAGTACCCAGAGGTCGTAGCGGCCATCGTCGGCCGAGGCCGGCCACGCATCCGCCAGCTGCTTGCCGGCCTCCACCGTGTAGCGGCGCGGCCCGCGCTCCAGGCGCAGCCTGTCGTACACATGGAACACCGCGCCGGCCGTGCCGGTATTCTCGAACCGCAGCGATACCCGTTCCCCTTCCACGGCGGCATGGACCTGCAGCGCATAAGGCAGCGGACGCGAAGGCCGCGTGCCGGATTGCTGCCGCGCCCGTTCTGGCTGGAGCGGCGCGGGCGGGGTGACCGTGCCCGGCAGTGCCGAGGCGAGCCCGGCGCGTTCGGCCGTGGCCGGCAGGCCGCCGGGCAGGCCCGCGCCTTCCGGCGCGGCGAAATCGAAAATCGAGGTCAGGTCGCCGCAGACGGCGCGGCGCCAGGCCGAGATATTGGGTTCGGCCACGCCGAATCGTTGCTCGATGAAGCGCAGCACCGACGTGTGGTCGAACACTTGAGAATTGACCCA
>NZ_JARYGM010000024.1:0-902 GCF_033795525.1 Pigmentiphaga sp. | reverse complement strand
TACTTGTTGGTGATCGAATAGCGTGCGCCCGCGTTCATACATGGCTCTCAGCGAGGCGACTTCTGGTGCTGCAATGCCAAGCTCGTTGCCAAGGTGGCGCCACAAGGCTACTGGAATTACCCGAAAGGCACCGAGCAAACGCCCACTCATGCGCAGGAAACCAATATGGAGCGCCAGACCAAGCTTGTGGGAATCACCTCGGCGTGCATTGATTGCGTCGCGCTCGGCACCATCGAGGGTGAAAAATGCCTTCATCTCGAAGTCGCTGATATCGCGGGGGAGCCCACGCATCCCCAAAAACGTTGTGTGCCAACCCTGCATCGTGAACCTCAAAAGTGGGAGGCCACCATACCCGTTTACAAAGCGAACAGGAAAGTCAATGAAATCAACGGTCTACCCAGACCACCCCCGCGCCAGTGCTAGCTTTGCGTACCGTCACTTATTGCACTGAAAACGAGGAGACCCCGAGTTGTCCTTGGACCGCATCCGCATCCTCCACGGTTCGACCACCTACCTGAAGGATGGCTTCGGCTCCTACGGCTCTCGTGCCACGGTAATGGGCGGTTCGGCCATCATGATCGCGGCACGCCACCTTCTGGCGGCCTTCCGCGAAGCCGCCGCGCGCCGGCTCGGGTGCAATCCGCTGGAGTTGACCGTGAGCCAAGGTGTCGCCCGCGCGCCGGACGGCCGCAGCGTCGCCCTGGCCGACTTCGCCGGCGTGGAGCGCTTCGATAGTGAAGGTACGTTCAGCAACTCGAAGGCCACCTATACCTTCGGCACCGCCGCCGCCCACGTGGCGGTCGATCCGCGGACCGGCCAGGTGGAGGTCCTCGACTACCTGGTGGTGGACGACGTGGGCCGCATCATCAACCCGCTCACCCTGCACGGGCAAGTAACCGGAG
>NZ_JARYGM010000023.1:0-1009 GCF_033795525.1 Pigmentiphaga sp. | reverse complement strand
CCGGAACCGATGATCGCGCATTTGATCTTCGACATTCGTAAATCTCCCAAAGCGCCTTCAGGCGCCCGCTTCGAAAAAAGCTTTGACGGTGCCGACACCGTTGATCCGCGCCTCGACCACGTCGCCGGCCGCGACGCCGGCCATCGGGCCGAGCGCGCCGCTGAGGATCACGTCGCCCGCCTTGAGCGGCCGGCCGGCCTTCGCCATCACCTGCGCAAGCCACAAGGCCGCGCTGATCGGGCTGCCGAGGCAGGCGACGCCCGCACCGACCGAGATCGGATCGCCGCGGCGCTCCATCACCATCCCGCAGGTGCGCAGGTCGAGCCCGTCAAGCTTCTTGGGAACGGCCCCCAGAGTGTACACCCCGCTCGACGCATTGTCGGCGATCGTGTCCCAGATCTTGATATCCCAATTGGCGATGCGGCTGTCGACGATCTCGATCGCCGGCACGACATATTCGATCGCGCGCAGCATTTCGGCGGTGGTCACGTCGGGATCGTCGAGGTCGCGCCCGATCACCAAAGCGATCTCCGCCTCGACCTTGGGCTGCACCACGCGCGTCAGCAGGATCGGCTGGCCTTCGGGCACGTCCATGTCCGCATAGAGCATGCCGTAGTCGGGCTGGTTGACGCCGAGCTGCTTCTGCACCGACTTCGACGTGAGCCCGGTCTTGCGGCCCACCAGCCGGCGGCCGTTGGCAAGATAGTGCGTCGTATTGGCGTCCTGCACCGCATAAGCGGCCTCGACGCCGCCGGCCGAGATCAGATCCCGGATCGGCGGGCCAGGATTCATCGTCTCGGCGGCGTGCCTCAACTGGGCCGCGGCCTTGTCGATGTTGCTTCTATCGAATGTGACTTCCTGATCAGCCATGGCGCTCACAACTTCACGCAGATGTTTTCGATCTCGGTGTAGAATTCGAGGCTGTGCACCCCGCCTTCACGGCCGATGCCGGATTGCCCGGCGCCGCCGAAGGCGGTGCGCAGGTCACGCAGGAACCAGCAGTTCACCC
>NZ_JARYGM010000022.1:0-1092 GCF_033795525.1 Pigmentiphaga sp. | reverse complement strand
CCCGTCCGGTTCGGCCACTTCCTCGATCATGCAGGCGGGCAGCCAGTGTGCACGCATGATGCGACCCATTGGTGCGGTGCCCTCAACGCGGCAGAGAAGGTCGTTCTGTTCAGGAGTCATTATTCCGCTTCTTCCTCGCTATCGCTATATACCGGGCAGCGCCTCGTCCCCTGGTGACGCCAGCTTGCAAATACTTCTACATGGATGTAACCTTCAGTTCAACCCCCGGCGCGGGCAAGGGAGCAGAATGAACGCAATCAACCTTGGAATCATTGGCCTCGGCCGGGGCTTCATGCTCACCCTCCCTGCCCTGAATGCACATCCCGGCGTCCGGCTGGCCGCCGCTTTCGACCTGCGCGCCGATGCCCTGGAACGGTTCGCTCAGGATTATGGGGGGACCACGCATGGCACTATCGAATCGCTGCTGGCAGACCCATCCATCCAGGCGGTTTACATAGCGACCCCGCATGAATTGCATGCAGAGCAGACGATCGCGGCGCTGCGCGCGGGAAAGCATGTGCTGGTCGAGAAGCCCATGGCGACATCGGTCGCGGATTGCGGAGCCATGGCGAGCGCCGCCGCCGCCGCCGGGCGCGTTCTGATGGTCGGCCCCAGCCATGGCTTCGACGAGCCGGTGCGGCAGGCGGCGGCGCTGGTGGCCTCTGGCCGCTATGGCCCGGTTCGGCTGGTCACAGCCTTCAATTTTACAGATTTTCTGTATCGGCTGCGCCGTCCTGAAGAATTGGACAGCGGCCGGGGCGGCGGCGTCGTCTATAGCCAAGCCGCGCACCAGATTGACGTTGTGCGACGCATCATCGGGCGACCTGTCGCCTCCATCCGCGCTGTCACAGGCAACTGGGACGCCGATCGCCCGACCGAGGGTGCCTATGCTGCCTTCATGACGTTCCAAGGCGGCGCGGCCGCTACGCTCACCTATAGCGGCTATGGCCATTATGATAGCGACGCCCTGCTGGGATGGGTGTCGGAATTAGGTCAGGTCAAGGACCCGGCTCGGTATGGCGATGCGCGCCGGGCTCTGGCCGCGCTGACGGTCGCCGATGAAACGGACGCGAAGCTCGCGCGAACCCACGG
>NZ_JARYGM010000021.1:0-7426 GCF_033795525.1 Pigmentiphaga sp. | reverse complement strand
GATTACCCCCGACCAGGCCAGCGAAGTCGGCTGCTTTTTTGTAAGACGGCCGTTAATCAGCTGCTTGCATGTCGCGTTTCAAATGATGGAACCAGGCGAGGTGGCGACTGTTTCCACATAGATGCATTCCGCCTGGACCACGACCGGCAAGGTCTTGATCGGGGTTCGGCAGGGTGGAGCTACAGCGCGACCGGTCGCAATATCAAAAGCCCCGCCATGTAACGGGCAGTAGATCAGTCCCTGGCTTTGGGCTCCGTCACTGAGGCGGGCGTTGCCGTGCGAACATCGGTCAACGGCAGCAAAGAATTTTTCGTCTACCCGAAATACCACTATCCGTGGAAGTCCCGCATGAATGACCGTGATTGGTCGTCCGTGCGGAACTTCGGCTGTGCGGCAAAGCTTGATCAATCGAGTTGGCACGGCAGCGCTTAGGGTGGGCAGGCCGGATGGAGGCAGGAAAGGGGGCATTCCATGGTCAATCCGTTTTGATGCCGTTGTCGCTAACGACCTTTTCCCATTTTTTTAGATCGGCTTTCAGGTAGGCGGCGAAGTGTTCAGCACTTCCTCCGAGTATTTGCAGTTCACCGCCAGGTGACAGCTGTTTGCCGATGGCGGGGTCTTTTAGCGCTGCATTGACCGCGCGATTCAGCGTCTCGATCACGCTCTTTGGCGTGTTTGCCGGAGCCATCAAACCGCTCCAGGCCGTTGATTCAAAGCCTGGAACGCCTTGTTCGGCCACGGTGGGGACTTGGCCGATAGCTGGAATATGCTCGCTGCTGCCTACGCCAAGGGCTCGGAGGCGGCCGGCCTGTATCTGCGGAAGGACGTCAAGCACCGAGCCGAAGGAGGCTTGCACCTCACCGCTGGTCACCGCGACCACCGCGGGCGCGCTGCCTCGGTATGGGACGCCGACCATCTGCATGCCAGTGGCTCCTTTCAAGAGTTCCATGGCCAAGTGCGTAGAACTGCCCACGCCATTGTGGGCGTAGTTGAGCGAGTGTTTGCGCGATGCCGCAATCAGGTCGTCCAAGTTCTTCACGTCGGACGAGGCAGGCACCACGAGCACGTTCGGTGCCGATACCAGCAGTGAAATCGGCGCGAGGTCGGTGACAGGGTCGTAGTTCAGGTTGGGCGTCAAGACGGGCGAGATGGCATTCGGGCCGATCGCGGCCAGCAGCAGGGTGTAGCCGTCCGCAGGTGCCTTGGCGACTTGGGCAACACCGATGATCCCGTTCGCCCCTACCTTGTTTTCCACGATGAAGCTCTGTTTGAGCTTGGTCCGCAATGTTTCGGCCATCACTCGGGCAACGTGGTCGTAGTAGCCCCCCGCCGGGTACGGGACGATGATTTTCACGGGCCGCTCGGGGTAATTCGGCTGGGCGTTGCCGACGCTGGCTACGAAGGCCGCGGCAAGTCCGCATGCGAGAGCTGATCTGCGCAGCATGGGTGTCTCCTCGATTTTATGGTTCGCCTAATGTAGGAACTCACGATATTCTTGTCAATTAAATTTCGAAATTCTATGTATAATTCGATAAATTGGATGGTCGTGTCGAGGCGTTGAAATTTTCGATATAGTTGAATCCGTTGATTCAAGACAACGGTTGCGGAGAGCAGGTATGGCTAGTTCCAAGGTAAGCATCGCCAGCACGCTTACGACTCGGTTACGCGAGGCAATTCTTAGTGGGGAAGTGCTGCCCGAATCGCGGCTGCACCTGGAGTCCCTGGGTGAGCAGTACGGTGTCAGCCTGAGCCCGGTGCGTGAGGCGCTGCTGCGGCTCGTCGCGGAAGGTTTTGTGGTTGCCGAGGAACAGCGTGGTTTTCGCGTCGTCGAGGCTTCCGTCAAAAAGCTGGCCGAAGTCACGGCGCTGCGCGCGCACATGGAACCGTTTGCGCTTAGGCATGCGATTGAACGAGGCGACCTGGCCTGGGAAGAAAAATTAGTTGCGGTTTTCCACCGCTTGACCCGGATTGAACAGCGCGATGAGTACGTGCCGTTCCTGGATGAGTGGGAGAGAACTCATCGCGAGTTCCACCTTTGTCTGGTTGCCGGTTGCGATATGCCGATGGTGACGCAGTTCTGCTCGGTGCTGCACGACCAGTCCGATCGTTACCGCCGGCTCTTTCTCAAGAACAGGCCGCCTCAGCGCAACGTGGCTCAAGAGCACGCGGCGATCATGGACGCGGTGCTTGCCAGAGATGCCGACCTGGCATGCGATCTTTTGCAGGCACACAGTAAGCGGACGGGGGAGACGGTACAGGCGTTTATGCGAGGCGCGACAAACTAGGCGGGCTAGTCAGAAAAAATATCCAACGTTGGAGGTGACACATGGAGTACGGCCATTGGGCTAAGGGAGAGCTTACGCGCGTTCCGTATCAACTCTACGCCGACGAGGAAGTCTATCGCCGGGAGCAGGAACGTATTTATCAAGGCTCGACGTGGAATTTTCTTGGGCTTGACGCCGAGTTGCCCGAGCCAGGCGACTACAAAACGACGTTTGTCGGGGACATGCCTGTCATCGTGTGCCGGGACGAGGAAGGAGTAGTCCGGGCATTTGAGAATCGGTGTTCCCATCGCGGATCGCTGCTGGCCCTGCAGAACAAGGGACGTGCCCGCAAGTTCACTTGTGTCTACCACGCCTGGACCCACGATCTACAGGGAAACCTGAAGACCGTGGCATTTCGGCGGGGGGTGAACGGCGCTGGCGGGATGCCCGAAAGCTTCGATACGGCCGAGTTCGGTCCGCGAAAGCTGCGGGTCGAGGTCTATTGCGGATTGATCTTCGGAACGCTCTTGGACCATACGCCGGCTGTCGCAGACTATCTTGGCGAGGCGGTCGCAGCGCGCTTGAAGCGCGTGTTGCACAAGCCCTTGAGAATCTATGGCCAGTACACGCAGGCCTTGCCCAACAATTGGAAGCTGTACTTCGAGAACGCCAAGGATACGTACCACTCCAGCTTGCTCCATACATTCTTTGCGACGTTCAAAGTGTCCCGCCTTTCCCAGGGCGGCGGCGTGATCGTAGCCGACAGTGGGGGCCATCATGTCAGCTATTCACTAAGCCACAGCGGGGAAAAGGATGATGAGTTCAAGAGCGAAACTTTGCGGAGCAATCAAGAAGACAACTTCCGGTTGAACGACAGGAGCGTCCTCAACATCGTCGATGAGTTTGGCGATGGTTGCCATGTGCAGATTCTGTCGGTCTTCCCGGGGTTCGTCCTGCAGGCGATTCACAACAGTCTTGCGGTAAGACAAATCCTTCCCAAGGGACCCGATAAAACAGATCTCGTCTGGACCTTGATCGGGTTCACTGACGATGATGAGGAACTACAAAAGCTTCGGATGAAGCATTCGAATCTTGTGGGGCCGGCCGGCTATGTATCGATGGAGGATGGTGCCGTCGGAGGTTTCGTTCAACGCGGCATCGCGGGCTCTAGTGCCGAGGCTTCCGTGGTCATGATGGGCGGCGATGGCACCGAATCGTCTTCCTCGAGAGCGTCCGAGAACTCGATTCGTGGTTTCTGGAAGGAATATCGCAATTACATGGGGCTGTGACATGAGCGAGGCTAAAGAGAACGTTGTGGAGGTGCTGGCCTCGCTGATGGAGGACTACGCCTGGGCGATAGACCGGGACGAGCTGGAGCAGTGGCCAAATTTCTTCGAGGAGCAGTGTCTTTACAAGATCACCACGGCAGACAACGAGGAACAAGGCTACCCATTCGGCGTCCTTTATGCCGATTCCAGGGGCATGCTGGCGGACCGTGTGAAGTCCCTAAGAGAGGCCAACATCTACGAAGGCCAGCGCTATCGGCATGTCGTTGGGCGCCCAAAGGTGTTTTCGTCCGACGGCGCAGTCGTTAGCGCCGAAACCAGTTTTCTGGTGGTAAGAACGATGCGAACGGGCGAAATGCTCTTGTTTGCCACCGGGGTGTATCGCGACGTGGTTTCTTTCAGGGGTCCGAAGGCTTTGTTCGTGGAGCGGGTGGTCGTATGCGATAGCTCGCGTATCGATACCTTGCTTGCATTGCCGCTGTGAGCCGCCGATGAAACAGAGAAGAATCGCGGTCACATTGGGCGACCCTTCTGGAATTGGCCCGGAAATCGCATTGAAGGCCTATGGAGACCCGCGCATCCACAAGCATATGTCGCTGGTCCTGTTCGGCGACAAGCGCGCGCTGGATGAGCACGCCAGGCTATGCGGGCTCACGCAGGACTATCACACGCTTGGCTCGGCATCAGAGGTTCAGGATTGGAAGGGTGGCCTGGCATTCATCCACGTTCCATGCCTGGATGGCAGCTTTCGGATCGGTGAGGTCTGCGCCTTGTCTGGCGCAGCGGCCATCGCGGCGCTTGATGCGGCAGTTGACGCCGCGCAGGCAGGGTTCGTCGATGCGGTCGTCGGGTCACCCATCCATGAGGTCGCGATAAAGAAAGCGGGCATCGCGTTCGACGGACATCCATCCTATCTGGCGCGTCGAACTGGCACACCCGTGGATGATGTGAGTTTGATGCTCTGTTGGGGCCGCACGCGGGTCGCCCATGTGACCTTGCATATGAGTGTCCGGGAGGCGCTGGATGCGATTACCTCCGCTCGTGTTGAGAACGTCATCAGGATGACCTCGCAGGTCCTGCGCCGGCTGGGCCTGGCACAACCGCGTATCGGTGTTTCCGGTGTGAATCCTCATGCCGGGGAGTCGGGCCTGTTCGGCCGCGAGGAGATCGAGATCATCGGTCCCACCTTGAATAAGCTTCGTGCCGAAGGGTTCGATCTTCTTGGCCCTATGGGCGCGGACACTCTGCTGCCCAGAAATGACTGCGATGCATTCGTCGTCATGTTGCACGATCAAGGGCACGTCGCGGCGCGGGTTGCAGCGCCGAACATGGCCGCGGCGATGTCGATTGGTACGCCGGTCATGTTCTCTTCGGTGGGGCATGGTACTGCCATGGATATCGCTGGCCGGGGTGTAGCCAACCCGGAGGCATTGATCCAGGCGCTGCTTCACGCTTCAAATTCCTTTTCCGAGGGAGAAAACGAATGATCGGTCTTGGCTTGGCGTCTTCACACGCCCCCGCGATGTTCTGCCCGCCAGAGCTCTGGCCCAAGGTCTACGACGCGATTCCGGATTACATGAAGGATGCGCAGCCGCATACGGCCAAGCTGGAAACACCAGATGTCATTCGCGGCTACGTGAACCGCATCGAATCGGCCTTCGAGGTCCTGCGTAGGCAGTTGGAAGCGTATCGCCCCGATGCCGTGATCTTTGTCGGTGATGACCAGGAGGACATGTTCGACAGTCGCTGCAACCCTGCGATGTGTCTGTTCACGGGCGACGAGGTGTGGGGCTCCGAGGCTCCGTTCTATGTAGACCAACCGCCAAGCGCATCGCGGATTCATCTACCCGTTCACAAAGAACTGTCCTGCCATCTTCTCGAAGAGCTTCTGAACGAGGGTTTCGATATCGCCAGTTCCTCCGTAATGGACCCGATGGGTCCGCATCCGGAACGCGGCACTTCGCACATGATCGTGTATCCGGCAAGGCGGCTGATTCCAGATTTGAATGTACCGATCATTCCTCTGTACTTGAATTGCTACTTTCCTCCGCTGCCTACGGCGGCTCGATGCTGGCAATTGGGCGAATCGCTCGCAAGAATTTTGTCGCATCGCAAAGAGCGGGTCGCCATTTATGCGTCAGGGGGGCTTTCGCACGATCCCATCGGCCCACGCGCCGGATGGATCGACACACCCATGGATCATTGGATTCTTGATCGGATCGCCACGAACCGAGGCAAGGATCTTCAGCATCTTTTCACCGTGGACTCAGCGACGATGCGTGGCGGCTCGGGGGAGATACGCGCCTGGATAGTGGCCGCCGCCGCATGTCAGTGGAAAGCCGAGGTCGTGGATTACATACCCGCCCATCATGCAAAGACTGGGCTGGGGTTCGCCTATTGGCCTCAACAAGTCAAGGAGTGAGACATGCTTCCAGCAAGGATCGACGTTCAGAAGGTTCGCAGTCAAATGGGTGCGTACGCAGATGAGAGTCAAAGCATCGAGAGACGTACCAAGATCTACGAGGAACTGGTCGGCTTCCTGCCGCCTCGGATCGAGGCACGCTTCCATGTCACTGGCGCCCTGGACCCGACAATGCTTCGTCTTCAGGAGGAAATACGCGAACACGGAATGTATCCCGGCTGCTTTGACGTGAAGACAGCGCAGTTGATGCTGTTTGGCATGCTGCTCATGGATCTTAGCGACGCAGCCGTTTTGCACGGCATCGCTGCGCGTAAGGCGGGCGCGAGCTGGGAGGAAATGCAGGCAGTCGTCAATTTGTGTTTCTTGTTTCGTGGGCTTTCGGCGGCGAACCGCGGAGCGGAGATCTTGGCCCGCATGTGTGCCCAGGAAGAGGAGGCGCGGCCATGAGCGACGCCAATAATCCGGAAATCGGCAACCGACTGCGAGTGGGCCAGATCGAAACGAACTATCACGACAGGGGGCAGGGCTGTCCCGTGCTGATGATTCATGGCTCCGGCCCCGGCGTCACCGCCTGGGCAAACTGGAGGCTGAACATCGGGCCGCTATCTCAGCGCGCCCGCGTAATTGCGCCTGACATGGTCGGGTTCGGATATACCGAAGCGCCTCCATCGACTTCGTATGACTTGGACACCTGGGTTGACCACCTGGTCGGCTTCATCGATGCCTTGTCGCTGCCGAAAGTGGATCTGATCGGCAATTCATTCGGTGGCGGTGTTTCTTTAGCTATGGCTGCAAGGTATCCCGATCGTGTGCGGCGACTGGTGCTGATGGGCAGCGTGGGGACGTCGTTCCCGCTTACGCCCGGCCTGGACGCTGTATGGGGCTACGAGCCGTCTCTTCAAAGCATGAAGGGATTGCTGGATGTGTTCGCACATGACCGGAACCTGGTGTCCGACGAATTGGCCGAGTTGCGCTATCGCGCGAGTATCCGCCCGGGGGTGCAGGAGCGGTTCGGACGCATGTTTTCTCCGGGGCCGCGCCAACGCTACATCGATGCTCTGGCCACCCCCGAGGAGCAGCTGCGTTCGTTGCCGCACGAGGCGCTGATCATTCATGGGCGTGAGGACCGAGTCATCCCGCTCCAGAACTCGATCAACTTGGCATTGATTCTTCAGCGAGCCCAATTGCACGTGTTTCCGCATTGCGGGCATTGGACCCAGATCGAGTGGACGGAAACGTTCAACCGGTTGGTTGGAGATTTTCTCGCGGAGGCTTGATCGGGTGTAAGGTCCCGCGAACGTGATCCCATGCTGCAATGGTATGGCGACCCTTGCGATCCAGGCCTCGTAGCCTCGCGATGTGTTGCGTTCCCTAATGGACCAGCACGACTTGGATCAATCTGATCTTCCCGAGTTGTGAAGCCAGAGTGTGATACCCGAGATCCTGGGGTAATA
>NZ_JARYGM010000020.1:0-21266 GCF_033795525.1 Pigmentiphaga sp. | reverse complement strand
CGCGTCGTTCGCCGATCGTTTCAGATCATACTGGCCGAGGCCAGCGTCGGCGGGGGATTTTTTCAACGGCCTGCTAGAAGTGGGAACCATGCCTTGTTTCAAAAGCGTGTCTCGAACGTCGGGCATGGCGATGATTCCTCGCGCGTGACGATTGAGCTCGGCAATCACCGCCACCGGGCCTATGCCGTACGCAGGTCCAGGCCGAGCAGCTTGAGCGCGTTCAGCAGGTATATCTTTTTCTTTTCGTCGTCCGACAACTCCAGGGCTTCTACCGACCGGATGCCCTCGCGGATGAACATCGGTCCGCCTTCCGGATCGAAAGGGCAATCGCTGGCGAATACCACCTTGTCGCTGCCGAAGAAGTCCAGGCCGCAGCGCAGCGCGGACGCGGATCCGCCCAGCACGGTATCGGCGTAGAACATCTTGAAGTAATCGATGGGCTTCTTGGCCATGCGCTCGAGCAGGTCGTTGTAGTCGTCTTCGGCGCTACGGCTGCCCAGCTGGGCCCACAGGGTGTCGGCCCGCCCGGCGAAGTATGGGATCATGGCGCCGCAGTGATGGGTAATGACCCGCAGCTCGGGAAGACGGTCGAAAATCTGGGAGAACACCATGCGTGCCATGGCGACGCTGGTAGCGTAGGGCCAGCCCAGCACCTGCCAGATCTCGAACTTGGATTTGTCTTCGGTGGGGTAGTCGGCCTGCGACGCGGGCCGGAACGGGTGCATCCATATCGGCACGCCATGTACCTGCGTGGCCCGCTCGAACACGGGGAAGAATTCGGGATCGTCGAGCGGGCGGCCGTTGACGTTGGTGGTCAGCTGGATGCCGCGGGCGCCCAGTTGCGTGATGGCCCGGTCCATTTCGTCCAGCGCCGCCGGGATATTGTTCATCGGCAGTGCCGCCACGAATGCCGGGAAGGTCTTGGGTGACCGTGCCACGATGGCCGCCATGTCGTCATTGGCGACGCGTGCGAAGCCGGGCGACAGGTCGGGGCCGCCCAGCGACTCGGGTGGGGGAAGCGCCAACGTGAGAACCTGCTGGACCTCCGGCCATTGCGCAAGCATTTCCATGCGTGCGTCCATGTCCCACAGCATGCGCAGGTTGCTCATGCGCTTGACGATGCCAGCGTCCTTGGAGTGTTGCTTCATGATCTCCAGGTACCGTGCAGGCATTACATGACTGTAGATGTCTATTTTTCTCATCGCGTCTCCTTGCTGATGAATGAGGCGGCCGCCGCGCCGGGCCGGCGGCTCAGGCGTCGGCCAACGGGGCGGTCAGCGGATCGTAGGAATACAGCCACTCCGAGCGGGTCTTGCTCATGTTTTTTTCGTGGAAAGCCTTGCGCATTTCGCTTTCATCTTCGATGCGGTAGAGATCGCGATTGCCGGCCGACTCGCGCACGACCATGGCAGTACGCGCCATGCGGGTCTGCTGGTAGCGTTGCAACGCCTCCGGTACGCAAGAAGAGGCATCGAGGCATCGGGCCAGCACGGCGCCATCCTCGATCGCCATGGCTGCTCCGGAGGCGAGGTAGGGCAGCGTGGGATGCGCGGCATCGCCCAGCAGGGTTGCCCGTGCGGTACTCCAGTTGTCGGCCGGAGGGCGATCATTCAGCGCATAGCGATAACAGCCGTCGCGGTCGATGGCGTCGATCACGGTCTGGATGGCGGGGTGCCAACCTTCGAAGTCGGCCTTGAGGTCGGCCCAGGGGCGTTTCTGCGTCCACGACTCGTTTTCGGGATGGGGGTGCTCGACCAGGCCGACGAAGTTCATGAGCTTGCGCGCCCGCAGGTAATACATCACGGCGTGCTTTTTCGTCCCGCACCATACGGTGGACACGGTTTCCATGATGTCCGGCGGCAGGCGCTCGGTGGGAATGACGGCTCGCCAGGCTATGTCCCCGGTATAGCTGACCGGCGTCGCGCCCAGGATCTGCGCCCGGATGACCGATTTGATCCCGTCCGCTCCCACGAGCACTTCGCCGGTTGCGCGTCTGCCGTCTGCCAGCCGCAACGTGACGTGTTCGTCGGCTTCCTCGAAACCGGCTGCCTGCGCCCCCAGGGTAATGCAGCGGGGGTCCAGCGCCAGCACCGCCTTGGCCAACAGTTCGTGCAGGTCGGCACGATGGATGTGGAAATAAGGCGCGCCATTGTGTTGCTCGTGTGCCGTTCCCAGCGGAATGCGGTGCATGAGTTCCGCCGTATCGAACCGCCGGAACTCGAATGCCAGGGGGCGCACCACTGTCTTCTCCAGCTGTTCGCGCAGGCCCAGGTCGTACAGGACTTTCACGGCATTGGCGCTGGACTGGAGGCCCGCGCCGACTTCGCCCAGCACAGAGGCCTGCTCGTATACGCGTACGGGATATCCGCGCTTGAGCAGGCAAGCCGCCGCGGTCAGGCCGCCGATGCCGGCGCCGACGATAATGATTCGAGGTTTCCTATCCATCTGCATTTCCATCAGTCGGCAGTGATGCGGGCTTTGCGGATCACGTCGGCCCAGCGTTCGTATTCGGCGCTTACCAGGGTGCCGAACGCTTCCGGTGTGCCCGGTGCCACCGTCAGGCCTTGCTTGCTCAGGGTTTCCTGTATGTCGGCCATGGCCAGGATTTCATTGATTTCGCGATTGAGCCGCGCGACCACCGCGGGCGGTGTACGGGCGGGTGCCAGCATGCCGAACCACAGGTCGACGTCGGCGCCGCGTATGCCTTGTTCGGCAAGCGTAGGCACGTCCGACATGACAGGAATGCGGCGTTCCTGTGTGGCGGCGAGCACGCGCAGCTTGCCCGCTTGGCGGAGCCCGAGCGCCGTATTGGCCGGCAGGATCATGGCTTGGACTTGTCCGCCGAGAAGATCGGTGACAGCGCCCGCAGAGCCGCTGTATGGCACGTGCATGAGGTCGACGCCCGCGTGCATCTTGAACAGCTCCATCGCCAGGTGCTGCGGTGTGCCGTTGCCGGGCGAGGAATAGGCGTAGCGGCCGGGACGCGACCGGAAGGCGTCGATGGCCTCGGGCAGGGTGGCGGCCGGAAACGTGGGATGGACCGCAAGCACCAACGCGCCCACCGCGACGCGGCCGACGGGCACGAAGCTGGCCAGCGGGTCGTAGGGCACCTTCTTGAACAGGCTGGGGTTCATGACGAAGGTGCTGACTGTCATCAGCAAGGTATGGCCGTCAGGCGGGGATTCGGCCACATAGCCAGTGCCGATGTTGCCGCTGGCCCCTGCGCGGTTTTCCACGATCACCGGCTGCCCGAGCTTCTGCGACAGCCTGGGGCCGAGGACGCGGGCCAGGACGTCCATGCTCGTGCCCGGTGTATAGGGAACCACGATGGTGATGGGGCGCGCCGGCCATGTCGATTGTTCCGTTGCCGCGGTCCAAGGCGCGACAACGATCAAGGCAGCTGCCAGCCATGTGCGGCGCCGCGGGAAGAATCCGTCGATTGCCATGTCGAGTTCTCCGTTCAGCGTTCCAGCGGTCCACCGGCCAGCCATTGCGCGCCGCGCCGGTAAAGTGCCTCGACGGCCTCGCCCTTGAGCATCGGCATGTCCATCTTCACTTGGTAGCCGATACGGGTCTGGATGGCGGCCAGGTGGCGGTAGCCTTCCGGCATGCGGGCGAGTTCCTGCGGGTCCAGGGTCAAGGTGGCTGCGGGATCCACGGGATCGATCCGGTCTTTCTCGTAGATGGGCTGGCGGTGCAGCAGCTTCCAGCGCCCCTCATGGCGGACCACGAAGTCGTAGAAGCGGCCGGTGCAGACGACGTCGCAGACGACGCCGTCGATAAGTCCGCGCTGGGAAATGGTCATCTTGGTTTGCGCGATCGCCCGGTCCCCCCGGATGTCGACCGCAGTTCCGCCCAGGAAGTGAAGAATGCTGACGCCTTTGCTCCAGCCCTCTTGCGTGACGCGGATGAACTCTGCAAACGGCCCTTGGAACCAGGTCGCCATCATGACGCCATCCGGATGCCACACGGTGGCGAAGCGCTCCCAGTCACCGGCGTCGCGCCATACCGCCCAGCGCTCCACCATTTGCCGGATTTCCAGTTCGTCTTTCAAGTCGTCGTGCACGGGTTGTCTCCCTGGGTGTGGGGCGGGCGTGACGGTGCCGCGCCTATGTCGAGGCAAAGCGGGTCCCTCGACGCGCAATCAGCGTGTCGATTCAGTTGATTCGGAAGAACAGCGCGCGCTCAGGCGCACTAACAGGCGCGGCGGAGCGCAAAGTCAAAGAGGTAACGATTTGCCTGGCCGAGGTCGCCGGCGGGGCGCAAGGCGGTTGCCGGTGTCGGCCGGATCGCGCGGATCGGCCAGGAGGCCGGAGCCGTGATGACATGCGAGGGGGAGGTCTTTCGCCACGGCTGCTGTCTCCTTTGCACCCATCCGGCGCGTGCCGGTGAAGTGTCTATGCGTCTCTATGTGCTGGCGATTCTAGGAACCATCCCGTTGATTTGTCTAATATATGTCCAATATCTATTGATTTTCACTGGTTATGAATTTGTCCATCCGGCATTTCAAGGCGTTCCTGGCCATCGTGCACACCCGCAGCTTTACGCGGGCGGCCGAGCGGATGCATATCAGCCAGCCCGGGCTGAGCCTGATGATGCAGGACATGGAAAGCCAGCTGTCTTGCCGGCTGTTCGAGCGGACCACGCGTTCGGTCCATCTGACGGCAGCGGGGCAACGCCTGGTACCGGTCGCGCAGCAGGTCGTCGACGAAGTGGAAACCATCGCGCCGGTGCTGAGCCAGCTTTCCGAGAAGCGGCGGCGCACCTTGCGGGTAGGTGTCCCGCCCATTTTCTCGGCCAGTGTCATGCCTTACGTCTATATGAGGCTGCGCAAGACCCACCCGGCGCTGGACCTGCACGTGGTGGACCTGCCCAAGCCCGAGGTAGAGAACCAGGTCCGGAGCGGTGAGCTGGATTGCGGCCTGGGCGTTTTCCCCGGGCGCGTGCCGGAGCTCTCGCGACGGCCGCTGTTCGAGTTCGATTTCCTCTACCTGGAATCGCGGACCTCACCCTGGCGGGGCAGGCAGCGCGAGGGCCGGCGAGGCGCGAAGCGCATACGCTGGCGCGATCTGCCCGATGTGCCGTTCGTTGAACTGCACCCCTCCCAGGACCTGCAGCAGCAGATCAACAAGTGTCGCAGCGCCTGCGGCGTGGCGCGATCCGACGGCATCAAGATGAACCGCCTGGAGTCGCTGGTGGGGATGGCAGCTGCGGGCGCGGGCCCGACTATCATTCCATCGTTCGCGGCGCCGGTGGGCATGGATGCGCAAATATCCACCGCGCTGCTGACCGACCCAGTCCTGTCGTTGGCCTTCCATCTGATTATCAAGCGCGGGCGCGAGCAGCCCGAAGTTCTGGAGGCATTTACCCGGACCTTGCTCGAGGTGATCGAAGAGCGCCGGGAACGCATCTACCGCAATGCGGACCAGGATTGGGACTAGGCCGGCCCGTACTCAGCCGTGGCGTTGACCGGGCCGAAGACCTGGACGATGTTGCCTACCCGGTCGAGATCGCCCAAGGTTTGCTTCATCGCGGCGATCAGCAGCAGTCCGGCCTGGGGCCGGGCAGCATACGCCCGTCATAGATCAGGCGCGGCCCGGGCGCGGCGGCGCCGCGTGCGACCGGTTCGGCTAGCCCAGTGCGGTCTCGATGGCCGGCTTGAGCGACTCGGGCTTGTCGGTGGACGCATATCGCGCGACCGGTTCACCCGCCCTATTCAGCAGGAACTTGGTGAAATTCCATTTGATGGCCTCGGTGCCCAGCACGCCGGGCTTGGCGCTCTTGAGCCAGCGGTACAGCGGATGCGCCGAATCGCCGTTGACGTCGATCTTGGCGAACATGGGGAAGGTGACGTCGTAGTTCAACTTGCAAAAGCTGCGGATGGCTTCGTTGGTGCCGGGCTCCTGGTGGCCGAACTGGTCGCAGGGGAAGCCCAGCACTTCCAGCCCGCGGCCGCGGTATTCCCGGTACAGGGCTTCGAGCCCGGCGTACTGGGGAGTAAAGCCGCATTGCGAGGCAACGTTCACGATCAGCAAGACCTTGCCGCGGAAGCTGTCCAGCGATACCTCCTTGCCTTCGATATCGGTGGCGGAAAAATCGTAGACAGTGGCCATGGGGACTCCGGAAAAATGACGTGCCTGGGCGGCTAGCGCACCAGCTGGTTGATTTCGATGATGGGCATCAGCACGGCCAGGACGATCAGCAGCACGAAACCGCCCATCAACAGAATCATCAGGGGTTCGAGCAAGGCCGTCAACGCCATGGCGCGCCGCTCTACTTCGCGCGACAGCGTTTGCGCGGCGCGCTCCAGCAATTCGGGCAGGGTACCGGTTTTCTCTCCGCTGGCCGTCAGGTGGACCAGCAGCGGCGGGAAGGTTTTCTGGGCCTGCAGTGCCGAAGCCAGCGACACGCCCTCGCGCACGCGCGAGGTGGCGTCATCCACGCTGACGCGCAACCGGTCGTTGCCCAACGTTTGCCGCGAGGCATCGAGGGCGCGCAGCAGCGGCACGCCGCTTCCGGTGAGGATGGCCAGCGTGGAAGCAAAGCGCGCGGCGTCCAGGCCCAGGATGAAGCGGCCGGCCAGCGGCAGCCTCAGCAGGCGCGAATGCCAGGCAAGCCGTGGCCCGGGCGAGCGCAATATCATCCGCCAGCCGGTAAGCGCCGCAGCACCGATCAGCGCGACCAGCCAGCCCCAGCTGCGGACGAAGTCGCTTAGGCCGAGCATGACGCGTGTCAGCATGGGCAGTTCCTGCCGCGCCTGCGAGAACGCGCTGACGACCTGCGGCACGACGTAGCCGAGCAGGAAAATGACGATGCCGACCGATACCAGCGCCACCACGGCGGGGTAGATGAATGCCGTCAGCACCTTGGTACGCAGGGCATTGCGTTCTTCGATGTAGTCCGCCAGCTTTTCCATGACGTGGGCCAGGTCGCCCGATTCTTCCCCGGCCGCCACCAGCGCGCGGTAGATCTCGGGAAAATCGCGGGGGCGCGTCGCCAGCGCATCGGCCAGTCGATGGCCGGCGCGTACGTCGGCCCGCACGCTGGTCAGTACCTCGGTAATGTGTTTCTTCTCGGCCTGTTCGGCGGTGGCGGTCAGCGCGGCGTCGAGCGGAAGGCGCGCCGCGAGCAGGCTGGCGAGCTGGCGCGTCGCCCAGGCCAGTTCCGCGTCCGACATCCTGGCGCTGAACCAGGAGCGGGAGCCGCCGCCCGTACGTTCGCCGCCGGTTTCCTCCACCGCGAGCGGCGTCAGCCCTCGTGCCCGCAGGTGGGCCCGAGCGGCACGCGGGCTGTCGGCATCGACCAGCCCCCGGTCCAGTTTTCCTACCGCATCCGCGGCTTCGTAGCGATATGACGGCATATCAACCCTCTATGGGGCGGGCCGGCGGAAGGCCGGGGCCCCGCTGGCGCGCATCCTATACATCCCTGGTGACGCGCACGACTTCCTCGGGCGACGTCACGCCCGCGGTAATCCAGCGTTCGCCGTCCTGGCGCATGGTGCGCATGCCGGCCGCGACCGCGGCATTGCGCAGCTCCTGTTCGCCCGCGCCGCTATGTATCAGTTGGCGCTGTGCGTCGTCCACGGTGTAGAGCTCGTGGATGCCGGTGCGCCCGACATAGCCGGTATGGCTGCACGAGGCGCAGCCCGCGGCGCGATAGACGGTCCGGCCGTCCGGTTCGGCGTGAGGCTGCTTGCAATCCGGACACAGCCGCCGCACCAGGCGCTGGGCCACGACGCCCAGCAGCGACGACGACAGCAGGAAGGGTTCCACGCCCATGTCGGTCAGGCGGGTCACGGCCGAGACGGAATCGTTGGTGTGCAGCGTGGCCAGCACCAGGTGCCCCGTCAGCGATGCCTGCACCGCGATCTGCGCGGTTTCGAGGTCGCGGATTTCGCCGATCATGATCACGTCGGGATCCTGGCGCAGGATGGCACGCAGAGCGAGGGCGAAACTCATGTTGATCTTGGCGTTGACCTGCGTCTGGCTGATGCCCGGCAGGTCGTACTCGATGGGATCCTCGACCGTCAGGATGTTGGTGGTCGATGCATCCAGCCTTCCGAGCGCGGCATAGAGCGTGGTCGTCTTGCCGCTGCCGGTGGGGCCGGTCACCAGGACGATGCCGTGCGGCTGGTGGATGAGCCGGTCCAGTTGCTGCAGCAGCGTGGGGTCCATGCCGAGGCGGGACAGCTCGAGCCGGCCCGCCTCCTTGTCCAGCAGTCGCAGGACCGCCCGTTCGCCGTGGCCGGTGGGGAGCGTGGAAACCCGCACGTCGATGGGCCGTCCGCCCACGCGCAGCGCGATGCGCCCGTCCTGGGGCAGCCGTTTCTCCGAAATGTCGAGGTTGGCCATGATCTTGATGCGCGAGATCAGGGCCGCGTGCAGCGCCTTGCGCGGACTCACCACGTCGCGCAGCGTGCCGTCCACCCGGTAGCGCACCACCGAGTGGGTCTCGAACGGCTCGATATGGATGTCGCTTGCGCCGTCGCGCGCGGCCTGCGTGAACAGGGCGTTGATCATCCGGATCACGGGTGCGTCGTCCTGCGTCTCGAGCAGGTCCTCGACCTCCGGGATGTCCTGCATCAGGCGCGCGAGGTCGATCTCGTTCTCGGCCGCTCCTACCACGGCGGCGGCGTCGCCGGTATCCGCGTAGGCGGCCGTGAGGCGGGTCTCGAGTTCGGTATCGGAAATACGGGTGATGCGGACGTGGCCGTGGCGGCGCTGCACTTCGGCAATGGCCCAGGCCGGCGTGCGCGGGCTGACGGTCAGCAGGTTGCCCTCGGGGCGCAGGCTCAGGAGCGCCCGCTGCGCCCGGGCCCACGTGTAAGGCAAAGGATTCATGTCAGTCGTCCATGGCACGTTGCGCGACGCGCGTAGGGAGGCAGCCGATGTTCATTGCCGCGTCACGATTTCGGCGGCATAGCCCAGATTGCGCAACGCCGCCAGCGTGGTGTCGATCGTAACGCGGTCGCGCGCCACCCGCATGCGCACGTTCCAGGCCTGGCCCTCCTGCACGACATAGGCGTTCATGCCGGCGTCGGTGATCCGGCGGGAGGCCAGCTGCGCTTCGGTTTCCGAGGGGGCGCCGAAGACGTGGAGCACCACCGTCGGATCGTTCGACTGCAGCGCCGAAATATCGCGCGGGATGGTGGTCGGGGGCACGACGCCCGCGCCGGCATCGCCATTGGCGATGGGGTCGCCAGCCCCAGGCACGCGCGGCGGCAGCTGGGGACCCTGCAGGTCGGGCAGCAGCCAGTGCGAGCCGGGCTGGGACAGCGATTGCTGCATCCGCATGTATTCGTAGCGATCGATCATGAGGTTGCTGTTGGAGACGCCCTCGCGCACCACGTAGGGGCGCAGGAACACCATGAGGTTGGTCTTGGTCCGCCGGCGGTTGTCGTAGCGGAACAGGCCGCCGATCCCGGGAATGTCGCCCAGGCCGGGCACCTTCTCCACCCCGCCGGTCACCGTGTCCTGGATCAGGCCGCCGATGACGATGATCTGCCCGTCGTCCACCAGCACGTTGGACTCGATGGCGCGCTTGTTGGTAATGATGCCGGCCGTGTTGCTCCGGCTGTCGTCGACGCTGCTGACTTCCTGGTAGATGGCCAGCTTGACCGTTCCGCCTTCCGAGACCTGGGGCTTGACCTTGAGCGTCAGGCCCACGTCCTTGCGCTCTATGGTCTGGAACGGACTGACGGTGGAGGTGCCGCTGGTCTGGGCGTACTGGCCGGTAATGAAGGGCACGTTCTGTCCGACGATGATGCTCGCCTCTTCGTTGTCCAGCGTCAGCAGGTTTGGCGTGGACAGGATGTTGGCGCCGGCCTGGGTTTCCAGCGCCCGTGCCAGGAAGCCGAGGTTGGTGACTTGGCCGATGCCGGGGATGTTGACCGAGCCCTTGGCAATGCCGATGCTCAGGCCGCCGCCGATAGAGCCGATGTTTTGCGCGGTCGTGAGGATATTGGAGCCTGCGCCGCCGAAGCTCGTGCCTCCCACCACCGCCGTGCCGCCGCTCGAACTGAGGTTCCCGAGGCCGGTGAGCCACTGGATGCCGAACTCGGCCGCCGTTTCGGCCGAGACCTCGACGATCAGGCTTTCAACGAAAATCTGGGCGCGGCGGACATCGAGCTGGTCGATGATCTCGCGCAGGCTGCGGTACAGCGGTTCGGGCGCGGTAATGATGAGCGTGTTGGTGGTGGCATCGGCCTGTACCGTGGCGCCGCCGCCGGTGAAGACGGTCGAGCCGGCCTGGGTCGTGCCGGTGCCTAACAGTCCGCCGCCGGTCGTGCCGGCGCCGGTTCCGCCCAGGCCGGTCGTCCCGCCCAGCATGCCGGAGGTGCCGGTGGTGTTGGCGCCGGTATTCAGGCCGCCCATGGTGTTGGTACCGCCGAGGCCGGACGCGCCGCCGAGCCCGCCGCTCATGCCGCCCAGGCTTCCCGTGCTGCCCAGCGTGCCGGTGCCCGACTGCCCGGTAAGGACGCCGCGCAGGACTTCGGCCAGCTTGAGGGCCTCGGCGTTGCGCAGATATACCACGTGCATGTTGGTGGCGCGGGCGGACGGATTGTCCAGCTTGGCGATCAGGTCGCGGGCCAGTTTGTTGCGTGCCGGACTGCTGGCCCGCAACAACACGCTGTTGGTGCGCGGATCGGCCACGGCAGCGATGCGTTGTGTCGGGTCGTTGGTATTGCCGGGGTCCAGCAGCTTGGTCACTAGCGCCGCTACGTCGGTGGCAATGCCGTGCTTGATTTCGATCAGATCGGTGGCGATGGCCGACGGCGTGTCGATGTTTGCGATGACGTTGGCAATACGCTTCAGATTGTCGGCGTAGTCGGTAATGACCAGCGTGTTGTTGCCGGGATAGGCGTTGATAGGGTTGTTCGGGGCGATCATCGGGCGCAGCACCGGCACGAGGTTCGCCGCGCTTTCGTAGTTGAGCTTGAACACCTGGGTGACGAGCTGCCCGCCGCTGCGCGCCGCTGCGGCGCTGCCCACGGCACTGCCTTGCAATTTGGCATCCGCTTCGGGCACGACCCGGCTGACGCCGTCCACTTCCACGACGGCAAAGCCCTGCATGCGCAGCGCGCCCAGCAGCATGCGATAGGCGGTGTCGCGATCGACCGGGTTCTCGGACACCAGGGTCAACTGGCCCTTCACGCGGGGATCGATCAGGAAGTTCCTGCCGGTGAACTGGCCGAGCGCACGAACCACCGACTCCAGCTCGGTATTGACGAAATTCAGGACGACGCCATCGGCTGCCGCGGTACTGGCGGCGCCGGCGGGCGCGGCCGCTCCCGCCGGGAGCGCGGCCAGCGCCAGCAGGGCCGAGCAGGCCGCTGCAACCAGCGTCCGGGCAGTGGGCGCATGGGCTGGTCGGGTACGGGGAGAGGCTTGGTTGAGCATGGGCATGATGTTATCGGCCGATTTGCAAGATGGATTCGTCGCCCGAGCGGCGGCCCAGCGCGGATAGCGTGCTCTGGAGCGCGGCGCGGACCTCGGGCGAGGCGTTGGGGGCGGGTCGGGCGACCCCTTTGAAGCTCAGTCCGGTGCGTGCGGTCCAGCGGCCGCTGCCTTCCATGGTCAACGGACCGGACAGTGTGGAGACTGCGACGGCCAGGGCATCATTGCCTTGGCCGGAGAGCCTGAGACGGTAGTGCCCGATGGGCCGGAGCAAAGACAGCGCGGTCGCGGCATCGCTCCATTCGGCATCGAGTATCTCGCCCGCAGGGATGCGGCCATTCAGGCGCAGCGAGGGCCATTTCAGCCGCAGGTCGCCGGCGGGCCGCAGCGTGTTGAAGGGGGCGCCGAGCTGGGCCAGGGTGGACGCCGGCAGCTTCAGGGTCCGGCCCGACAGCAGGAAGCCGGAGGTCTGCAGGCGCAGGCTCAACGGACCGTCCAGCCACGGATGGCGGATTTCGACCACGGGGCCGGCAGCCCATTTCGTCTGCCACTCGATGGGCGTGGGGAGCGTGCTGCGCGCTTCGGGAAAGCCCAAGGCAAGCAGCGCGCTGCCGCGCCATAGCGTGCCCGAGGCGTCGACGACGGCGACCGGCCATTGCGCAGGCAGCAGCGCGATCAGCCAGCGGGCCGGAAGCACCGCCACGGCCGCCGCCAGGGCAACCACCACGCAAAGAAGAATCTTGGGCCAGGTCCGCATCAGCGTTCCTGTCCCGCCGTGGCGGGCGCAAACAGGACCGCACCGGTAACTTTGCCGGTGAGCAGGCGGCCATCTCCGTCCTTGGGCCGTTCGAGGTCCGCCTCGGTCAGTTGCAGGCGCGTATAGCCGGGCACCGACGCCAGCCATTGCATGAAGCCCGAGGCTTGCACGGCTTCGACGGTGACCTGCCATGCGCCAGCCGGCCCCGATGCCGGTTCCGCAGCAGTGATTTCGCCTGCAATGCCCGCCCGCTGGAGGCTTTCTGCCAATGCCTGGCGGGTTTCCTCGGGTGTCATCTGGCCGCTACGCGTCCGTTGCAGGCTGCGCGCCTCGGCCGTCAGCGCATCGACCCGCGCGGCTTGCGTACGCAACAGGGGAAGCTGTTCTTCCAGGCGGGTGTATCGGGTCCAAGCCGGTTCGATAAAAAGCAGGAAAACGATCGCTGCCGCCGCGACCGCCCCGGCCACGGCAAGCAGCCGGCGCTCGCGCGGCGCCAGCCGCGCCCAGCGCCGGCCGGCGTCGGTCCGGAGCCGGATCAGCGCCGGCGGCGTGGAAAGTGTGAAAGCAGGCAGCCTCATCGTCGGGGATTGTCCTGTTGAATGCGCACGGCGGCCTGGCCACCGGGACGGGGCGTGCCTTCGGCGCCGGTGCTGGCGGCGGAACGGACGATCCATTCGCCGTCGTCGCGCGCGACGTGCACGCCGAGGCCCTCGGCGCGCTTGATGATGGCGGGATCGATGTCCATCTTGGTGGCCGCGGGAGCCGGGGAGGCGGGTGCGGAGGATTCGCGGCGTGGCATGAAGCGGCGCACGCCTTGGGCCTGCGGCGGCGCGGGCGAGGCCGGCTCGGCCTGCCGGGCCACCATGCCGATGTCCTCGTCCACCAGCCGCAGCCGGAGTTCGCCGGATGTATAGCGCAGTGTCGTCACGTTATTGGAAGCGGCAGGCAGCAACTGCGCAGCCGCCAGCGCCAGCGGCAGGAAGTCGGACGATCCGAATTCGCCGCCGGCCGCGCGCAGTGCATCGCGCCGCTGTTCGGCCTGGCGCAGCGGATCGACGACGACGGGAATGTCGGGAAACGCCGTCCGGACCTGCGTGGTCATGCGCTGGCGCAGCGTGGCTTCTTCACGCCCCAGCTGCCAGGCATGCAGGTTCAATCCCAGCAGCCATACGGCGGCCGCCCCTGCGGCCCAGACGACCGGCCGCCGCCACGGCGAACGGCCCCGGCGATGCGGTTGCAGGTCGGGCAGGGCCAGCGACCAGCCCAGCGCAGGACCTTGCCAGCGCGCCGCCGAGGGAAGCTCGCGCCCTTCGATACCGGGAAGCTCGGGCCAATTGGCCGAAGGCGGGTCGATCCAGGCCAGCACAGCGGGGGCGTCCTGTTCGAGCGCAGGCAATAGCGATGCCCAGGCCGGATCGGCGTCGGTGGTGGCCAGCGGATCTATCGTCCAGGCCAGGCCGCTTTGGAGCCCGGTCCGGATGACGATGTGTTCGTCACGCGTCAGGACCGTCCACCCGGATTCGGTCAGCGACAGGGCAAGCGGAGCGGGAATCAAGGCATCGGCCGGCAGGCCGCAGTCGGCCAGCAGCCGCAAGGCGCGGGCCAACTGTTCGCGGGCGGCCCAGGCCACCGGGACCGAGCCGTCCGCGGCACGCGCGCCGTGCGCCACGGCGAGGGTGTCGATGTCGCCCAGGACCATGGGTTCGACCGCTCCCGCGACCGCCGCCGAAAGGCGATGCGCCGGCAGCGGCGGTACCGTGACCGAGGTAACCACGCTGTCGGCCGGGTGCAGGATGCCCTCGACACGGCTGGCCGGTACGGCGGCCGCCAGCTCGGCCAGCGGCAGTTCGCCGGTACGCTGGACGGCGTGCTGCCGGTCCAGGAGGGCGAATGCTACCCGGGAATCGGCATGCAACATGGGTAGCGCGGGCAGCTCCAGCCGCAACGTCGTCTTCAATTGGTCTCCCTTTTCCAGACCACGGTGGGTGAATTGGCATTGACCCGCGATATGAGCGCCTGCATGGTGACGGCGGCGCGGTCCAGCGTCACGGTGCCCGATACCAGGAACCACTTGCTGGCCGTGACGATCTGCGAGTCGCTGATATTAATGTTGGGATCGGCGAGGCGGTTGCCGAAATCGGCCCGGTCGTTGAACCAGGTCCCGGCGTTGCGTTGTTCGGCGATGGCGCGCGCCTGGCCCAGCGACAGACCGGGAACGACGGCTGCCAGCACCTCGGCGGGCGCGGTATTGGCGTTGACCGCCGTGATTTCGGGCAACACCGTGACATAGGGGCGCAAGGCGTCGATGGTTTTTTCGTCCAATTCCGCAATGCCCTCCAGGTCGTCCACCGAACGTATCATGGGCGCGCTGGGCCCGCGTCCCGCCGCCGATTCTTCATCCAGGCCGAAACCGGCCTGCGTTCCGGCAGCCTGGCTCCCCGACGTGGCCGAAGTCCCAGACGTGCCCGCGGTGCCGGCTGTGCCCGATGTTCCGGACGTTCCCGCGGTGCCCGACGCTCCCGGCGCACCCTGCGCGCTGGCGATGCGCAGGGCGATCCGTGGCGCCAGGCTGGGAGGCAGGCCCAGCATGGCGCACAGGCGTTCCAGCACGGCCACCTCGGCCGGCTGCGGCACGCCCGCCTTCGCCAGATTGCGCAGGTTGTACTTGCCCTGTTCGTCTTCGATGCGGCCCGAGAACAGGGCCACTCTGTCGTCGCCAGGGCGAGTGATGCGGGTGTCGGCTACGGGCGTGGCCCATAGCTCTCCCAACCGCGTAGTGTTGTTGCGGCGGGCGTCATCGCGCAGGATCAGGCGCGCCCAATCGAGCCCGCCCTGCAGCAGCCAGCGGGCCTGGATGCGCGCCTGCTCGTTCTCCACCGCGCGTACCGCCGCCGCCTGCCGTTGGAACAGCCCTGTGACGAGCACGGCCACCGCCGCGACGATCAGCAGGGCGCTGACCACCGCCATGCCGCGCTGGCTGACCGGGAGCCTGGACATGCGGACCGTCATTGCAGCACCACCACGCGGCGATAGCGTTCCACGCCCGTATCCGTCCGGCGTTCGGCCGCGAGTTCCAGCCCCGTGAACGCGGCGCCTGTCGTGGGGAAGGGCGGGTTGGTCCAGCCTTGTCCGGGCACCCAGACGCGCAGGGCGAAGCGGGTGACGCCTTGGAGGATTGCCGCTCCGCCGGCGGCCGGGGGCAGCGGATACTGCCGCGCCGAGGGGCCCGCCGCGCGGCGCAGCACCGTGCCGTCCAGGAACCATACGACGCGCTGCCAGGCCGCGGGGTCGCCGGCATCGCTGCGGATGATTTCGAGCGTGGCCGACGCATCGGGGGTTTCCTTGAAGGTGATGCGCAGGCTCTGGGGAAGCGTGGCCGCAGGCTTGGGCGGCGTGCCGCTTTCGGCGCCGCCATCGAGCAAGGTGTCCGGTGCCCGCATGGCCAGGTCGCGCTCGATCTGGCCCAGCATCCTGATGATGCTCTCGATTTCGTCGGCGTCGCCTGCCAATCTATGCTGCATGGCGCTGACGTTCTCAAGTCCTCGCCAGGAAATGATCGCGACCACCGCCATCAGCGCGATCGCGACCATGACCTCTATCAGCGTGAACCCCCCTTGTACGCGTTTCATGGCAATGCGCTCAGGAAGCCGTTGACCTGGGCCAGCGTCTGGTCGGGATCGTTGTCCGGATGCACCCGGATCATTACCTGCCGGATATTGCTGTTGTCCGAGTTGGTGAAAACCCTTGCACACTGCATCGCCTGCCCACCTTGCGCGCAGGCCACCACCTGGCGTCCGGGGCTGGGCAGGAGACGCGTCAGCCGCAGTTCGGCAAGCTGGTTCTCGGCCTCGACCAGCGCCAGCGACTTGGCGCGCAGCGCCGCGTTGTTCTGCGCAATCATGCCCACTGCACGGACCGAGGCGGCCAGGGCCACGCCCACGATGGCCAGCGCCACGAGCACTTCGACCAAGGTGAAGCCGGCATTATTGGACCGCATAGCGTCCCGCCTCATCGCGCAAGATGGTCACGACCGCGTCGGCGTTGCGCAATCGCACGACGAGCGGGCCCGGTATCCACTCCGAAGTGAACACGGGCGGGCCGGGAGGCTCCACCTGCACTGTGACCGGACCGTCGGCCCAGCGGCGCGGGCGCAGCAATTCGTCGCGCGCGAACGTATCGAGCGTGGATGCCGACGTGCCGGCCGCCAGCGGCGCGCCCGGTGTCAGCGCGCGTGCGCGGCGGACGAACCGGTAGCCCTGTTCGTCGGCTTCCCAGATGATGCGGCGGCCGTCGGCGCGGACTTCGCCCTGGGCGACCGCGAACAGCTGCGCCAGGCGTTGCGCGTCGTCCAGCAATAGCTGGCGCCGGTCGGGGAAGGCACGGATGGTCACGGCCGCGGCGGCGATACCGATGATCACGACCACCACCATCAGCTCGATAAGCGTGAATCCCCGAACGCGCCGGGGCTTCCCACGGCCGCCCGGCCGGAAGTCAGAGATCCCAGGAACCGATGTCCGCATTGGCGTTTTCGCCGCCCGGCTGGCCGTCGGCGCCCAGCGAAAACACGTCGACGTCGGGGCCGTGCACGCCGGGGTTCAGGTACTGATAGGGATTGCCCCAGGGGTCGGCGGGCAGGCGGTCGAGATACTGCTTCCAGTTGGCCGGCGCCTGGCCGGTGGCGGGGCGCTCGACCAACGCGCGCAGGCCTTGCTCGGTGGTGGGATAGCGGCCGTTGTCCAGGCGGTATAGTTTGAGCGCCTGCATGATGCCCGAGATGTCCTGCCGGGCGGCGACGGCGCGTGCCTGGTCGGGCCTGTCGAGCACCCGCGGCACGACCAGGGCTGCCAGAATGCCCAGTATGACCACGACGACCATGATTTCGATCAGGGTAAAACCCGCCTGGCGCCCGCGTTGGATAGAGTGTGACCGTGTCACCGCGTAAACTCCGTGTCGTAATTCGCGGGACTATTATCGCTGCTTTAGATGACAATTCATGATGTGGGTATCCCTGTCATATTTGTCCCGCAAGATTGTCTGTTTTTACCGGCCGCATGCCAGCGGCCTTGCCGGAGTCCCTGATGCGGGTATCCCCCAATCTTCCCCGGTTGGCCACCACTGTCGCGATGCTCGTGCTCGCCGCGGGCGTGGGAGTGTGGGGTGCCATCCTGCTCGCACCTTCGCCCCCGCCTGCGCCGCCGTCCGCCGTGAGCGACGGCAGTCTGCGCACGGATACGCGGCCGGTGGCCGACTGGTTCGGAACCGGTGCCGGCGCGCGGATACAAGTGGTCGTGGCGGGGCTCATCGCCGCCGGGCCGCGGGGTTCAGCGGTGCTGGCGATCGATGGGCGCCCCCCGCGCGCCTATGCCGTGGGCAGCCGGCTTGCCGAGGGGGTGACGCTGGCCGAGGTCCGCGGCACGGGGATCGTGCTCGACCAGGGCGGCGAACGGGTCGAGATCGCGGCGGCCAAGCTGCCGCCGGCGGACGGCATACGCAGCGTCTCCGCGGCGCGCTGAGCACGCGCGCCCGCCTGGTCCTGCGGCGGTCGAACGGACGGCAGGGGGGCCCGCTGCGCGCGGGAACTCAGCGAGAGGGCGCCAGAACGCCGCGGCGCATCTGGTCCAGCTCTATCGATTCGAACAAGGCCTTGAAGTTGCCTTCACCGAACCCTTCGTCGCCTTTTCTCTGGATGATCTCGAAAAAGATGGGGCCGATGACCGTCTGGGTGAAGATCTGAAGCAGCAATCCGCCGCCGGGGGCGCCGTCGAGCAGAATACGGTTCCTGGCCAGCCGTGCGACGTCTTCCCCATGGCCCGGCAGCCGCTTGTCCAGTAGTTCGTAATAGGTGTCCGGCGTATCGAGGAACACGACGCCGGACCGGCGCAGCGCTTCGACAGTACTGTAGATGTCGTCGGTCCCCAGCGCGATGTGCTGGATGCCTTCGCCGTGATAGAGGTCCAGGTACTCCTGGATCTGGCCTTTCTCGTCCTTGCCTTCTTCGTTGATGGGGATGCGTATCCGCCCGCAGGGGGAGGTCATTGCCTTGGACTTGACGCCCGTCACCTTGCCTTCGATGTCGAAGTAGCGGATTTCGCGGAAGTTGAAGAACCGTTCGTAGAAGTCGGCCCATTCAGCCATGCGACCGCGATGCACGTTGTGGGTCAGGTGGTCGATGGTCGTCAGGCCCGCGCCCCGGTGGTTGGCGTCCTCGCTCGCCCGGGCCGCGTCCAGCGGTTCGAAGTCCACGTCGTAGATGTCGATGTCGCCGATGCCGCCGCTGCGGCCGTTCTTGCCGCGCCAGCGGTCGACGAAATAGATGAGCGAGTCGCCTATGCCCTTGATGGCCGGGATATTGAGTTCCATCGGGCCGCTGCGGCCGTCGAAACCCCACGCGCCGAGTTCGAGCGCCCGCTTGTAGGCAGCCGCGGCGTCCTCGACCCGGAACGCGATGGCGCAGATCGAAGGTCCATGCAGCCGCGCGAAGCGCTGCGCGAACGAGTCCGGTTCGGCATTGACGATGAAATTGATGCTGCCCTGGCGGTATAGCAGCACGTTCTTGTGCCGGTGGCGCGCGATGGCCTTGAAGCCCAGGCCCTCGAAGACCTTGCCGAGCGCGGCGGGGTCGGGGGCGGCATATTCGACGAATTCGAATCCGGCGGTACCCATGGGGTTGTCCCACGGTTGGAAGGTCGTAGTCATGGCTGTCTCCGCTGTGGCCTTCGGCCGGGTAGATGGGGAATCAGGAAGATTGTAGGAATTCAGCCGAGGCAAATGATTGCAAAAATTGCTCAATATGGCCATGTATGGGCAATAAAATGCCGGAAGTGCGAGATATAGAGGGCAATGATGGCTGAAGTCGAATTGGATAGAACGGACCGCCGCATTCTGGAAGAGCTGCAGCGCAATGGAAGGCTGACGAACCAGGAACTCGCCGAGCGGGTGGCGCTGTCGCCCAGTCCTTGCCTGCGGCGGGTGAAACGGCTGGAAGAGCGGGGCGTGATACGCCAATACATGGCCGTGGTCGACCCCCACAAGGTCGGCCTGGGCCTGCTTGCCTATGTGAGTGTGCGCCTGCAAAAACATGTCGACGGGGGGCATGCCCCGATCGAGCAATTCGCCCGCGATGTACAGGCATGGCCGGAGATCGTCGCCTGTTATGCCATGACCGGCGACATGGACTACCTGCTGCGGGTACAGGTGCGCGACCTGGCGCACTTTTCCCGGTTTGCGATGGATACGCTGATGAAACACCCGGCAGTGGTGGACATGCGATCCAGCTTTGCACTGTCCACCATTAAGGAGGCACCGGCGCTCGGCTTCTGACAAACCGGGCTGTGCGGCCGGCGCCTCAGGAGGGTTGCACGTCCAGCAGGAGCTTGCCGATATGGTCCCCCGTTTCCATGTCGCGGTGGGCCTGGGCCGCTTGCGCCAACGGATAGGTGCGGTGGATCACGGGGCGGATGGCGGTGCCCAGCAGCGGCCAGACGGCGCTTCTGAGCGCCTCCGCTACGCGGGTCTTCCTGTCCAGCGGCAGCGGGCGCATCAGCGAGCCCGTAATGCGGGCTTCCTTCTGCATGATGGCGCGCAGCGAAGCCTGCAGTGGCGCGCCCGATCCGCCCGACAAGTGGACGATGCGGCCGCCGTAGGCCAGCGCCGCCAGATTCTGCTCGGTGTGACGGCCGCCCGACATATCGAGGATGACGTCCGCCGCCAGGCCCTCGCGGGCCATTACCTCGGCGAAGGCTTCTGTCTTGTAGTTGAATACCCGCGCGGCGCCCAGCGACCGGGCGAAGGCGGCCTTCTCTTCGCTGCCGCTGGTGGCGTAGACCGAATGGCCCAGCGCGCGCAGCAGCTGGATCGCGAAGACGCCGATGCCGCTGGTGCCGCCATGGATGAGCACCCGCTCGCCAGGTTGCATCGCGGCAACCGAGAAGAAGTTGTACCAGACGGTGAACGCCGCTTCGGGGAAGCAGGCCGCCTCCTGCAGCGTCAAGGTGTCCGGCCGGGGAAGCACCAAGGCCCGGTGGGCGGTCGCGTACTGGGCATACCCCCCGCCGTCCACCAGCGCGCATACCTCGGCGCCGGGCGCCAGACCGCGGACGTTGGCGCCCACCGCTTCGACGTGGCCGGCGACTTCCAGCCCGGGCACATCCGATTCATGCGTGCTGGGGCCGCGCGAACGCTGGCCGCAATCGTGCCGGTTGATGCCTGCCCAGCGGACCCGGATCAGGACCTCGTCGGGGCCGGGCGCGGGTACGGGGCGTTGCTGGGGAACGAGGACTTCCGGGCCGCCGGCCCGGCTGATGACGATGGTTTCCTGGAGCATGCGTGAGGGGTCTCGAGTGAGGGTGGGCGCCGCTTGGCGCGAAGCTGCAGTTTTCGTCTATATTAGCGAACTGCTCTGGGAACGGACATGGATGCCCCAAGGAGCTGAATTGACATTCGATTCAAACTCCTTCATAATCTTTCGTTCCCCGGCGGAGGGGTGCCCGAGTGGTTAAAGGGGGCAGACTGTAAATCTGTTGGCCTTGCGCCTACATTGGTTCGAATCCAATCCCCTCCACCAAAAACTTTTGCAGTCCGGCAGGAATTGCTAGTGTGGCCAGTGGCTTGAGAGGCTTGTTCAGGTAATCAAGCAGCTGGTCAAAATTTTGGCCGGAAGGTTTCGCGTGCTGGAAGGTTCGCGGGGCGTGCCGAGCGATCGAAAGAGCGGTCGGCGCCGGAAGGCGGTGGGGTCCGCAGTTGAGTAGTTGGCAGTAGAAATATGGCAGGCGGGTGTAGCTCAATGGTAGAGCAGAAGCCTTCCAAGCTTACGACGAGGGTTCGATTCCCTTCACCCGCTCCAACGAGGTCGTCGCAGGCGCCCGGGCTTCCGGTGGGTAGCCGGATGATCCGGTAGGTAATACAGAATTCGCCCATGTGGCTCAGTGGTAGAGCACTCCCTTGGTAAGGGAGAGGTCACGCGTTCGATCCGCGTCATGGGCACCAAGTTTCGTAGTTATATCCAGTTCTAGCAGGCATCCAGAGGCGGGAGTCAGCCATGGCAAAAGGCAAGTTTGAGCGTACCAAGCCGCACGTGAACGTTGGCACGATCGGTCACGTTGACCACGGCAAGA
>NZ_JARYGM010000001.1:0-1010287 GCF_033795525.1 Pigmentiphaga sp. | reverse complement strand
AAGGGCTGTTCGAGACCAGGACGTTGATAGGTCGGGTGTGGAAGCGCAGTAATGCGTTGAGCTAACCGATACTAATTGCCCGTGCGGCTTGATCCTATAACCCTGGCGGTTGTAGCGACGTGCCGCGCAATCACACACCGATGCAGCCCCGCGCTGCATCCCGGACAGCACGGCTGTCCCCACTGTTGCGCTTCTTCCAATTGGGCAGGTTGTTCGAGCGCGCCCCCGGGCGCGATCAACAGCCGGCCAACCCGTCAAAGCTTGACGACCATAGCAAGGTGGTCCCACTCCTTCCCATCCCGAACAGGACCGTGAAACGCCTTCGCGCCGATGCTAGTGGACGTACGTCTGTGAAAGTAGGTCATCGTCAGGCTAATTACCCCCAGAACCCCCGCTCGGTTGCCGAGTGGGGGTTTTGTTTTTTACCGCCCCCACTCCGCTTCACCATCCCTCACTGCCCCACGCGCGAGCCGTCCGGCAGAAATCGCGCGCTGCGGCTCACCGCCCCACTGCCGTCGTAGGTCCGCTCCGATAAACGGATGCCGCGGGCATCATAGGTGATTTCCCGCTTCAGTTTGCCCGTCTCGTCATACTCGCGATGAGTACCGACAGGGCGGAATTTTCCCTGAAAGACGCCCGCAGACAGCAGCGTTCCCGAGTCAGAGAACCGCTCTACATAAGTACCCGGCGGTCCTTTGGGGTTGCGCACCGACTGGTCGACGCGTTGCTCCTTGACTTGGCCGTTCATGTGCCAGGTCGTTCCCCGGATTTCGTTGCCGCCCAGAAAGGTCTGGTCGCGCAGCGGGGTGCCATTTTCGCTCCACTCCCGTTCGACGGCCTCGATAACGGTCCGGCCGCCTTCTACCTTGGAGCGCTCGATGACCTCGTAGATCAGCTGGCCGTTGCGTCCATATTCCTTGGTGTGCTGGCCGCCTTGCAAAGGTTCGACCACGCTTTGGCCGGCAAGGGCGGTGTCGCGTTCGGCTTGCGACGAGGCGGTAAAGAAACAGAGGGCGACCGCTACGGCGGTAATGGCTAAAGGGCGGTGCAACAGGATCATGGGGAGAGTTCTTGCGTGGCCTAAACCTCAACCATACCGCGCAATCGTGTGTGCGGCGCGAGACTCGCATGCGGTACGCTCCTGCAGTGGGGCACGGCGCGGGAACGCCGGCGCCGGTTTTCGGTCAAGATCCGAATCGCGGGCAAGGAGAACGACATGAAGCGACGAGTGTGGTGCATGGCTTGGAGCGTGGCAGCTTTCATCGCGGGGACGCTTGCCGTGCAGGCACAGCCGGCGAGGCCCGGCAGCGATGTACCCATGACCAAGGCGGCACTGCCCACCGGCGTGACGCTCTCGGCCTGGGGCGAGGACCTGGAGCATCCCTGGGGACTGGCCCTGCTGCCGCAAGGCGGAGCCCTGGTCACCGAGCGTCCCGGGCGCTTGCGCGTGGTATCGCGGCAAGGCGAATTGTCCGCTCCGGTGGCGGGCACACCGAAGGTCGATGCCCGCGGGCAGGGCGGACTGCTCGATGTGGCGCTGCATCCCGATTTCGAACGCAATGGCCTGGTCTACCTGACCTATTCCGAGGCGGGCCCCGGCGGCAACAGCACTGCGGTGGCACGCGGGCGGTTGGTGCAAGAGAACGGCCAGTGGCGCTTCGCCGATTCCCGTGTGGTGTTCCGCCAAGCCCCCAAGCATTCGAGCACCTTGCATTTTGGGTCGCGCCTGGTCTTTGCGCGGGACGGCAAGCTGTTCGTGACGCTGGGGGACCGGTACAGCCGCCGCAATGACGCACAGGCGCTGGACACGCATCATGGCAAGGTGGTGAGAATCGAGGACGATGGCGCGGTCCCGGCGGACAATCCGTTCCGGGGCCGGCAAGGCGCCCTGCCCGAGACCTGGTCGCTGGGGCATCGCAATTCGCAGGGCGCCGCGCTGCATCCGAGTACCGGGGAGCTCTGGATGGTCGAGCATGGGCCGCGAGGAGGCGACGAGCTCAACATCGCGCGCGCCGGCAAGAATTATGGCTGGCCTCGCTATACCTACGGCGAAGAGTACAGCGGCGGCAAGATCGGAGAGGAAGCCTCGCCGCCCGGCTTCGACCCGCCCTTGCATAGCTGGGTGCCTTCGGTATCCCCGAGCGGGTTGGCCTTCTATACCAGCCAGGCCATTCCGCAGTGGACCGGTAGTCTTTTTACCGGGGCATTGAGTGGGCAGGCATTGGTACGACTACAGCTGGACGGCGAGAAAGTGGTGCGGGAAGAACGCTTGCTGACCGACATGGGCCGCCGCATACGGGACGTGGAGGTGGGCCCGGAAGGCGAGTTGTATCTGCTGACCGATGCCAGACAAGGGCAGATCCTGGTGCTGCGCCGCGGGAACCCGGCGCCTCGCTAGCGTCGCCGCCCGGCTAGCCCCTGCTCCGCTAGCCCCACTGCGCCGCTAGCCCCGCCGCTCCGCTAGCCCCGCCGCTCCGCTAGCCCTCCGCCCGGCGTGCAGGGGCGGGGAGCCAGGGCTTGCACGGGGGCGGAAACACTGCCGACAATCCCAAAAACAAAGGCGCCCGGACCGATGCGGCCGGGCGCCTGCTGCGACCCCGCAGACCGGGGCGACGTGCCTGGCGGCTTACTTCAGGTGCGCGTTGACGATCTTGGTCAGTTCGAACATGTCGACGCTGGGCTTGCCGAAAAGCTCCTTGAGCTTGGCATCGGCGTTGATGTTGCGCTTGGCCTTGGGGTCTTGCAGCTTGTGCTTCTTGATGTATTCCCAGATCTTGCGCGTGACTTCGGTACGCGGCAGCGGAGCCGGGCCGATGATGGCGGCCAGCGTGGGGCTGGGGGTCATGGGCTTGAGGAAGGCTGCGTTGACCTTGCGGGGAGCCTTGGTCGCGGCCTTCTTGGCCGGGGCTGCTTTCTTGGCGGCCGGGGCTTTTTTAGCCGGAGCGGCTTTCTTGGCGGGCGCGGCTTTCTTCGCCGGGGCCTTCTTGGCTGTGGCCATGCTGTACTCCTAAAAAGGGTTCAATCGTCAGATCGTTAGCAGGGCCACACCGCAGTGCGCGAGAGGCAGACTCCAGAACTGCGGAATAACCCCGCGAGCGCAGCATATCGCCTTGCCGGGGAAGGCCACAACAAAATTCCAACAGAATCGCCGTTTCGGCGCGGTTTTAGACGGGTATGCAACGCTTACCGGGCCGATACGCCCGGTAGAATGGCCATATCCTCGTTCCTCGCAGCGCCCGTCGGCGCTTCCAGATGCCTGTATCCGTGCCGTTCCGTACCCGGTTTCCAGTCTTGGTCCTGGCTGCTGTGGCGCTGCTTTCAGGCTGCGCCCGCCCCCTCCAGGATGCAGGGGACGAAAGGGCCACGGGCGAGCCGGCAGGGGTTGCGGCGCTGAGGCTTTCCCAGTCGGCCTCTCCGGTGGGCGGACCGCCCGCCGGGTGGCAGCCTTGGATCATCCGGCCCGACAAGGCTCGCACACGCTATCAGGTCGCCCGGGCGCGCATCGACGGGCATGAACGTCCCGTCCTGCACGCGGTGGCAGAGGAGGCCGCCAGTGGGATGTGGGTTCCCGTCGATGTGCCGGCGGCGGACATGCCGTATGTGCGCTGGTCGTGGCGGGCCGATGCGCTGATCGCCGATGCGGACGGCTCGCGGCCGGAAGCGGAGGACGCGACGGCGCGCCTGGTACTCGCGTTCGATGGCGACCGGCGCCAGCTGCCATTGCGCGAGCAAATGCTGGCCGAGACGGCGCGCATGCTCCTGGGCCGCGACATTCCCTACGCTACGCTTATCTACACCTGGGACACCCGCGTGCCGGCGGAAACCGGCATGGTCAACGCGCATAGTTCCCGCATTCGCCTCAAGGTCGTCGAGTCCGGCCCCGACCGCGTGGGCCAATGGCTGGATTACGAGCGCAATTACGTCCAGGACTACATCGAGCTGTTCGGCGAGGTGCCCGGCAGGCTGATCGGCATCGGGGTCATGACGGACACCGACAACACGCGAAGCTACGCGGAAAGCTGGTATGGCGACATTCAGCTTTTGACACCAAGTCGAACAGCGCTGGGGGAACTCCCCGGTGGGACCGCCATCGATTGATATTCGGGCCGCCTTCCGGCGGCCGCAGGACCGGAGAGCAGGAATGGAAGCTGGGGTGGCGCTGCGTTCGCCGCTGGAAGCGATACGCAAGTTTCATGATGACCTGACGCTGCTGCGGCGCGATTTGCATGCGCACCCAGAACTGGGATTCGAAGAGGTTCGTACCTCGGGCATCGTTGCCAAGGCATTGGAACTGCTCGGGGTCGAGGTGCATCGCGGCATAGGCAAGACTGGCGTGGTGGGCGTCATTCGCGGCCGCCGCTGCGATAGCGGCCGCATGGTGGGCCTGCGGGCGGATATGGACGCGCTTCCCATGGCGGAGGACAACGCCTTCGCTCATCGTTCGAACAAGCCGGGACTGATGCACGGCTGCGGCCACGACGGCCATACCGCCATCCTGCTCGGCGTGGCGCGCTATCTTGCCAAGACCCGCAATTTCGACGGCACCGCGGTCCTGATCTTCCAGCCGGCCGAGGAGGGCCGCGGCGGTGCCCGCGCGATGATGGAAGACGGCCTCTTCGACATCTTTCCTTGTAACGAAATCTACGCCCTGCACAACTGGCCGGGGCTTCCCGCGGGCAAGGTCGGCATCAATCCGGGACCCATGATGGCGGCCTGCGACCGTTTCGAGATCGTCGTCGAAGGCCGCGGCGGACACGGCGCCCACCCGTACCAGACCATCGATCCTATCGTGGCGGCGGGCCAGATCATTACGGCAACCCAATCCATCGTCGCCCGCAATGTCAATCCGCTCGATTCCGCCGTGGTATCGATCTGCTCGGTGCAGGCGGGCCATCCGGGCGCAATGAGCGTGATCCCGCGCGAGGCGAGGCTGGTGGGCACCGTGCGGACCTTTCGCCGCACCGTGCAGGAAATGGTGGAGTCGCGTTTGCGCGAGTTGTCGGCGTCCATTGCCGCCGGGTTCGGTGCGACCGCGACGCTGAAGTACGAGCGCATCTACCCGGCCACCATCAACACGCCACGCGAGGCGAACTTCGTCGCAGACGTCGCCACCGCCATGCTGGGCAAGGAGAACGTGATTCGCGACCTGACGCCGTCGATGGGGGCCGAGGATTTTTCTTTCATGCTGCAGGGGAGGCCCGGCGCCTATTTCCGGCTGGGGCAAGGAGGAGCCGAGCAAGGCTGTTTCCTGCATAGCAGCAGCTACGATTTCAACGACGCCGTCATTCCGCTGGGGGCCGGCATCATGGCGTCGATCGTCGAGCGCAGCATGCCGGTCGTGGATTGAAACCTGACGTAGCGTGCGCCCCGAGCCGGAATTCGCGTGCCTGCACGCCGGGGTCGTAAAATGGAAGGCAGCCGGGCCGCCGCGGCGTTCGAGCCTGCTGTGGCGGCCCACCCTTTGACACGCCTGCGGCCCATTCATGACTATCTCGACGCTTACTCTTACCCGCCCCGACGATTGGCACTTGCATCTGCGCGACGGCGAGGCGCTCGAAGCCGTCGTCGGCCATTCGGCACGGCAATTCGCCAGGGCCATCATCATGCCGAACCTGAAGCCGCCCGTGACGACGACGGCGCAGGCGCTGGCCTACCGCGAACGCATTCTGGCCGCGCTCGACAAAAGCGGGGACGGGCAGTCTTTCACCCCCCTCATGACGCTGTACCTCACCGACAATACCGCGGCCGAGGAAATCGCCCGGGCGCGTGAATCGGGCGCGGTCTACGCCGTCAAGCTCTATCCCGCCGGGGCCACTACCAACTCCGATGCCGGCGTCACGGACCTGCTGGGACGCTGCGGCAAGGTGCTCGAGACGATGGAGAAGCTTGGCATGCCGCTGTTGACGCACGGCGAGGCCACCGACCCGGCCATCGATGTATTCGACCGCGAGAAAGTCTTCATCGATCGCGTCATGATTCCGCTGCGCCGCGCCTTTCCCGGCTTGAAGGTGGTGTTCGAGCACATCACCACGGCCGACGCCGCCCAGTACGTGCGCGACGCCGAAGGGCCGATCGCGGCGACCATCACGCCCCAGCATCTGCTGTACAACCGCAATGCGCTGTTCCAGGGCGGTGTCCGGCCCCACTGGTACTGCCTGCCGGTGCTCAAGCGCGAGACGCACCGCCAGGCCCTGGTGGAGGTCGCCACCAGCGGCAACCCGCGATTCTTCCTGGGCACCGACAGCGCGCCGCATGCCCGGGGGCTGAAGGAACACGCCTGCGGCTGCGCCGGCTGTTTCACGGGGCTGCATGCGATGGAGCTCTATGCCAAGGCGTTCGACGATGCGGGCAGGCTGGACGCGCTCGAGGGCTTCGCCAGCTTCCACGGTCCCGACTTCTACGGCCTGCCCCGCAACACGGGCAAGCTGACGCTGGTGCGGGAGCCGTTTCGCATTCCGGACGAACTGCCGTTCGGCCTGCAAACTATCGTTCCGCTGGCCGGCGGGGAGACCCTGCCGTGGCGGGTATCGATCTAAGCCATATCGATTGGGGGCAGCCCTGGTTCGCCGGCATTGCCCATAAGGGCGAAATGCTGGCGAGGGCCAGCGCCGAGCCCCTGTGCGATAGCCTGAACCGGCTGCTCACGGCCGGCGAGGCTGCCAATGGATCCCGCAATGGCAGGATGCGGGCGGCGTCGGGCAAGCCACTGGTATTCGCGCCCCAGTCCGACTTGCCTGAAGACCGGGCTTACGAGACCCATATCTACCAGACCGGGCGCATCCCGACTCGAGACAACCTGCACGACCTTTTCAACGGCCTGGTCTGGTTCGGGTTCCCGCAAATCAAGGCCCGCTTGAATGCCCTGCAGGCCCGGGCGTTGAAAAAGACGGCGGCCGGGGCGCGGCGAGGGCCGCTGCGCGACGCGGTCACGGTTTTCGACGAGAACGGCCTGGTGCTCGCCTGCTCCAGCGACGAGCTGGCCCAGGCCCTGCGCCGCTTCGATTGGCGCACGCTGTTCGTCGAACGGCGGACGGCCACGCTGATGCAGACCGAGCCCTGGGCCGTCGGCCACGGGCTGCTCGAAAAGCTGGTGCGCCCGTACAAATCCATCACCGCGCATACGCTGATCATTCCGGTCGACGATTCGTATTTCCGCGCCTCGCCGCACCAGCGGCGCGCCACGGTCGACCGGCTGGTGGCGGACTGGCTGGATAACTGGCCTTTCTTCAGTACCCGCGACCTGTGCCCGCTGCCGGTGCTCGGCCTGCCCGGCTGGTGGCCGGACAATACCTCGCCGGGCTTCTACGACGATAAGGAAGTTTTCCGCCCAGGACGCACCCGCCAGCGGTAAAATACCAAGGCGGAGCAGATCAGGCAGTCGCGGTGCCCTCGAGGCAGCGAGGAAGGTCCGGACTCCACAGGACAGGATGGCGGCTAACGGCCGTCCGGCGATCGCCGCGGTGCAAGCCGTGGCGCGAAGCCGAGGAACAGGGCCACAGAGACGAGTCTGCGGCGAGGGCGGCGGATGCCGCACCGGTACGGCCACTTCCGTGCCGTTCGCTTCGGCATGGCCGGGGCGAGTCGCTGCAGGGTGAAACGCGGCAACCTCCATCCGGAGCAACACCAAATAGGCATGCGCGCGGCTTCGGCCGCACAGGGCGGTCCGTCCGAGCATGCGGGTAGGTGGCTTGAGCCGTCCGGCAACGGGCGGCCTAGAGGAATGACTGCCGGCGGGGTGACCCGTCTACAGAATCCGGCCTATCGATCTGCTTTGCCTTCATTCTGCGTCGGCGGCCCCCCGTCTTGGGGGTAAATCCCTCGTCGCCGCGCGCGCCCAGGTATTGTACAAAGCGGTCATCGGAAAAGACCCGGTTCTCGGAGGCGCCGGCCCGCCCTCATGGCCGCGTCGCCGGGGCCTGTACGTCGAGCCCATGACTCCCATTGCCTCCGCGCTGCCGGATCTCGCCTTCGAGCTTGCGCCCGTCGGGCTGTTGGTGACGCGCGACCGCGTCATTGAGCGCTGCAACCGCGCTTTCGCCGATATGTTCGGCTATACCCGTCAGCAACTGCTGGGCCATACCACCGAAATGCTGTATCCGTCGCACGCCGAGTATGAGGACATCGGTGCGCGCGGCGTGCGTGCGATGCTGGCCGCGGGCATTTACCGCGACGAGCGCATCATGCTCCATCGCAACGGCGAAATGTTCTGGTGCGCAGTGTCGGGCCAGCCGGTGGATCCCGAGCAACCCTACGCCTGCGCCGTCTGGGCGTTCGAGGATCTGCGCGTGCGGCGCCCCCTGGGCATGGCGCTGACTCCGCGCGAGCGCGAGATATCGGCCCTGATCCTGGCGGGGCGGACCAGCAAGCAGATCGCCAAGGATTTGATGCTGAGCCCGCGTACGGTGGAAACCTATCGTTTGCGCCTGATGCGCAAGCTCGAGGTCAAGACGGTCGGCGAACTGGTTTCCCGCATGTTGGCGCTGCCGGCGGTCCCGTGAACGGCCGGTCTACACCGGGATGTGGATCGGGAACGGCGGCGGCTCCGGAACATGCGGCGCGACGATACGGTTGCGCAGCACGCCCAGTCCGCTGACCTCCAGTTCCAGTACATCCCCGTCCTTCAGGAAGCGGCCCAGTTCGTTGCCGCAGCCTCCACCCACCGTGCCAGAGCCCAGCAGCTCGCCCGCCAGGCGTGCCGCGCGTGCAGCCAGGGTTTGGTAATCGTGCAGCAGCGCCGTGCCGTGGTAGAGGGCCGGCCGGTCGGGATGGACCTGGGCCGCACGGGCCAGCAAGCGCGCGACGTTCACGGCTGCCGGCCCCGGAGAGCGCGGCCGGACTGCGTCTGCGCGGTGGGGTGGAGGAACAGGGCAAGGCAGGCCCCGCGGCCGGCGCTGGCAGCTTCCATGGTCGTCTCCCGGAATGCGCGCGTCCGGAAATACGGCGCGCGTTTCTTCTGCCACTCATATTGGAGCGCGGGGATGGGCCCGTACAGTCGTAGGAATACGCTATCCCGCCCCGGGCCCGGGCTCTCTTTCGCGGATGCTGGCCGCCTGTGCCGCCGTCGTGGCCCGTCGGCCCGCGATATGCCTTGTTTTTTGTTACCTTGTCGGCCCTTTTGCCGCGGGCGCCTCGCAATTCTTCATGCGCCACCTTCACTTCAAATCCCAATGCCCTGATTTTATAGAACATTTCGCATTGTGGATGTTGGCCAAAGTGCGCCTAAGTCCTTGTTACGTATGAAGAAACTTGCTTCGGGCAGCTTGACCCCGCTTCGGCGCTCCTTTAGAGTGGGAAATAGTAGAATTTTGTGCAAAAAAGTGGGGTGACGAGTCGTGTTTCAAGGCAGCAGCGCGCTCACGCTCGATGCGAAGGGAAGGGTCTCGATCCCGACCAGGCATCGTGACGCGCTGATGGCGCAGGCCGAAGGCCGCCTGACCCTGACTCGCCACCCCGACGGTTGCCTTCTGATCTACCCCCGTCCCATCTGGGAGACCAAGCGCGAACAGATCGCCGCATTTCCCATGCAGGCGCGCGCGCTGCAGCGGCTGCTGCTCGGCAACGCCCAGGATGTAGAGCTCGATAACGCGGGCCGCATCCTGATCGCTCCCGAATTGCGTGCCGCCGCCTCCCTCAGCCGCGATGTGATGCTGCTCGGTCTGGGCGCGCACTTCGAGCTCTGGGACGCTGCCGTTCTGGCCCAACGCGAGCAGGAAATGCTGGCGCAGGGCATGCCCGAAGTTCTGAACCAGTTTTCTTTCTGAAGCCGTGACGACCCCATTCCAGCATCGGCCCGTTCTGTTGGAGCCGACGATAGACGCGTTGGCTGTACCCGCCGACGGCGTGGGCGCCGGGGTGTGGGTCGACGCGACTTTCGGCCGGGGCGGCCATTCGCGCGCATTGCTGGCCCGGCTTGGGCCTGGCGCCCGGCTGGTGGTTTTCGACAAGGATCCGCAGGCCATTGCCGAGGCCGGCGCGCTGGCCGGACAGGATGGTCGCGTGACGGTGGTTCACGAGGGTTTCGGCGCCCTGGCCGAGGAGCTGTCCCGGTTGGGCGTCACCGGGATCAGTGGCCTGATGATGGACTTGGGTATTTCTTCCCCGCAGATCGACGATGCACAGCGCGGATTTTCCTTTATGCGCAATGGCCCGCTCGATATGCGGATGGACACGACGCGCGGCGAAACTGCCGCGCAATGGCTCGCTCACGCGAGCATCGACGATATGCGGGAGGTCATAGCACGCTATGGTGAAGAACGGTTTGCTTTCCAGATTGCAAAGGCGATTGCAGCTAGCCGCGAGAAACGGCCTATCACGACCACAGGCGAGCTTGCCGACATCGTGGCTGGTGCCGTCCGCACGAGGGAAAAGGGTCAGCATCCAGCGACCCGCACCTTTCAGGCTATACGGATTCACCTCAATCAGGAGCTTGAAGAGCTCCCGCGTGCGCTAGCGGCGGCGCTGGACTTGCTGGTTCCGGGCGGCCGCCTGGCGGTGATCAGCTTCCATTCCCTGGAAGACCGCATCGTCAAGCAGTTCATCGCCGCCGCGGCACGCCCCGGCGCGGAGACTGCCCGGCTGCCGCTGCGCGAAAGCGAGCGGCCCCAGCCTGTGCTGAAGTCCGTCGGGCGCATCCTGCCCAGCGAAGAGGAGATCGCCGCCAATCCGCGCGCCCGCTCGGCGGTATTGCGGGTTGCAGAACGCACGCATGCAGACTTGCCGGCCGGAGGCGGCAAGGTCTTCGTCAAGATGCCCGACGCGCCGGGTGCCAGGCGGCGTCCGCCGGCCCGCTCGCGCACGCCGCGCGCGCATTCCTTCGCTTGCGCATAGGAGGCCGGCATGGGGCGCCTGCTTTTCGTCCTGACCGCGGCCCTGGTGGGTTGCGCGCTTGCCCTGGTCAGCAGCCAGTACCAGGCACGCAGTCTGTTCGTCGAGCTCGAGCGGGCGCAGGCGACGGCGCGCGACCTCGACGTCGAATGGCGCCGCCTGCAGCTCGAGCAAACCGATCATGCCAAGCATGCGCTGATCGATAGCGTTGCGCGTACGGCGCTGAAGATGGAGCCGGTCACGCCCGCGCGCACGATCTACCTCGCGCAACCGCGCGATGGCCAGAGCGGCCCGGCCCTGCTGCCCTACGGGCCGCCCGGCGTTCCAGTGCCGCCCAAGCCGGCGGCGGGAGGAGCGAGATGAAACGCGTGCGGTTCTCGTCCGAGAATCCCGTTTTGCATCTGAAGCTGCCTGCCTGGCGGTCGCGCTTCGTCCTGTTCCTGCTGTTCGCGGGTTTTGCCACGCTGGCGGTCCGTGCCTTGTACTTGCAGGGCCTGTCCAACGAGTTCCTGCAGAAACAGGGCGAATCACGCTATGCCCGGACCTTGGTCCTGCCGGCGTCGCGCGGCAAGATCACCGACCGCAACGGCGTGGTCGTCGCCTCGAGCATCCCGGCGCGGGCCGTTTGGGCCATCCCCGAGGACGTGAAGGCGCCGCCGGGCAAGCTGGCCGAGCTGGCCAAGCTGCTCGATACGCCATTGCGCGACTTGCAGCGCAAGCTGGCCAACGAAGACAAGACCTTCGTGTATCTGAAGCGCCAGGTGCCGGTCGAGGTGGCCGAAAAAGTGGCCGCGCTCGGCCTGGATGGCATCCACCAGCAACGGGAGACGCTGCGGTATTACCCTGAGGGCGAGGTGCTCGGCCACGTGCTCGGGTTTACCAACGTCGAGGACCGCGGGCAGGAAGGCATCGAGCTGGCCTACAATTCCCAATTGGCTGGCCGTCCGGGCAGCCGCCGGGTCATCAAAGACCGCCTGGGAAGGGTAGTCGAGGACGTGCAGGCGGTGCGCGCACCGGCCAATGGCCATGACCTGACCCTCTCCATCGACACCCGGGTGCAGTACCTCGTGTTTTCGCAGTTGCAAGAAGCCGTCGAGCGCCACAAGGCCAAGGGCGGCGCCGCTATCGTGGTGGATACCCACACCGGGGAAATCCTTGCGCTGGCGAATCTGCCCACCTACAACCCCAATCATCGCGAGACGCTGACGGGCGCCCGTTTGCGCAACCGGGCATTGACCGACACGTTCGAGCCCGGCTCCACCATCAAGCCTTTCTCGATCGCGCTGGCGCTGGATCTCGGGCGGGTGCAGCCCTCCACGGTGGTCGATACCGGCAAGGGCCGCATGACGTTCTACGGCCGCACGATCACCGACACGCATGGCTATGGCAAGCTGGACGTCGCCGGCGTAGTGCAAAAGTCGAGCAACATCGGCACGACGCTCATCTCGCAGCGCCTCGAGAACAAGGAAATGTGGGAAAAGTACACCGAGCTGGGCCTGGGGCAGGCGCCCAAGCTCGATTTCCCCGGCGCGGTGGCGGGCCGTCTGCGTCCCTACGACAAATGGAAGCCCATCGAGAAGGCAACCATGTCCTACGGCTACGGCCTGTCGGTGTCGCTGGTGCAGCTGGCGCACGCCTATACCGCGTTCGCGCGCGACGGCGACACCGTACCGCTGACTTTCCTGAAGACCGAACGCCCGCCGGCCGGGACGCGCATCTACTCTGCCAAGACCGCACGCACCATGCGGCAGATGCTCGAGGCGGTGGTCGGCCCCGGCGGGACCGCCTCGCAAGCGCAAGTCATGGGATACCGCGTAGCCGGCAAGACCGGCACCGCGCGCAAGATCGTCAATGGCGCCTACGTCACGAAATACGTGGCGTCGTTTACTGGGTTCGCGCCGGTGTCCAATCCCCGCATCGTCGTGGCTGTCATGATCGACGAGCCCACGGCCGGCAGCATCTACGGCGGCGCGGTGGCAGGCCCGGCCTTCTCCAAGATCACCGGAGGCGTATTGCGCATGCTGGGCGTGGAGCCCGATGCGCCGTTCAAGTCGCTGGTCATCCCGGAACACCCGCTGGAGGAGAGCCTGTGACGTCCGCGGCCTCCCCCGTCTCGTCCATCCTGGACTGGCTGCGTCAGCATGTCAGTCCAGGCTCGCATTTGCGCCTGGACTCCCGGGCGGTGCAAGGTGGCGACATCTTCCTGGCCTATGTCGGCGCCCGCAGCGATGGGCGTGATTTCATTGGCCAGGCGCTCGAGCGCGGCGCCAGTGCCATCGTATTCGAGGACGCCGAGCCCGGACGCACCGCCGCGTTGATGCAGACCCTGGGCGAGCGAGGCATACCGGCGCTGCCCGTGGCCGGCCTGAAGCGGGTGCTCGGCGTGGTGGCCTCCGGCTGGTACGGCGACCCCTCCCGCGACATGCGCGTCATTGCCGTGACCGGTACCAACGGCAAGACGTCCTGCACCCAGTGGATTGCGCGTGTGCTGACGGCGGACGGCACGCCATGCGGCGTGATCGGTACGCTGGGTATACAGATGCCGGATTCGGGCGGCACCTCGCGTTCGCTGGCGACCGGGCTGACCACCCCGGACGCGGTGGCCTTGCATCGCGCCCTGGCCGACATGCGCCGCGATGGCGTGGCCGCCGTCGCGATCGAGGCCTCGTCCATCGGACTGGCCGAAGGGCGGATGGACGGTCTGCACGTCGATATTGCCGTCTTTACCAATCTGACTCGCGACCACCTGGACTATCACGGCGACATGGCCGCCTACGAGGCGGAAAAGGCCCGCTTGTTCTCCTGGCAGGGCGTGTCGGCCGCAGTCGTGAACCATGACGACGAGGCGGGCCGGAGGCTGATCTGCGCGCTGCAGCAGGGGCCCCGGCCGATTTCGCTGACCGCCTATACCGTGGAAGCGGTCGCATCGCCGGATCCCGCGCCGCGGCTGCTGCGGGCCTCGGACCTGCACGCCACCGGCCACGGCATGATGTTCACCTTGAACTGGCAGGGCCGTGCGGTGCAGATCGCGACGCCGCTGCTCGGCCAATACAACGTATCCAACTTGCTGGCCGTGGCCGGCGTGCTGTTCGAACTGGGATGGAATGTGCAGCGGGTGTCCGCCGCGCTTTCGTCCGCCCAGCCCGCGCCGGGACGCTTGCAGCCTGTCGGCGCGCCGGGGCGGCAGCCGGGCGAGGACGCGCCGCTGGTGGTGGTGGATTACGCCCATACGCCCGATGCGCTGGCGCGGGCGCTGGAGGCGCTGGTCCCCGTGGCCCAGGCGCGCGGCGGCCGGCGCATCTGCCTGTTCGGGTGCGGCGGCGATCGCGATCCCGGCAAGCGGCCGGAGATGGCCCGGGTCGCCTGCATCCACGCCGACATGGTGATGGTGACCAGCGACAACCCGCGCAGCGAGCCACCGCAGGCCATCATCGAGCAGATACTCGCCGGGGTGCCGGCCGGCGCCGCGGTGCGCGCCGAGCTCGATCGCGCGCGCGCGATCCGCGATGTCGTCGCAGGCGCCCATCCGAACGACATTATCTTGCTTGCCGGCAAAGGGCATGAGGCATACCAGGAAATCGGCGGGGTCCGCCATCCGTTCTCCGATGTCGAGCAAGCAATGAAAGCGCTGTCCGACTACCGCGCCGCCCCTGCCGCGGCCGGCCTGATGACCCTCGCCGATGCCGCCGGCGCGATGCAGGGCGTGCTGCATGGCGACGGTGCCGAACGCACCGTCTTCTCCAGCGTCGGTACCGATTCGCGCAATGTTGCCGTCGGGGAACTGTTCTTCGCGCTGAGCGGCGAACGCTTCGACGGCCATGCCTACGTGCGTGCGGCGGGCGAGGCGGGCGCGGTGGCCGCGGTGGTGCAGCGGCCGGTCGATGATGCGGGCATCCCCCAGATCATCGTGGCCGATACCCGCCGCGCCCTGGGCGAGCTCGCGGCGGCGTGGCGGAACCGGTTCGTCATTCCGTTGGTGGCCGTAACCGGCAGCAACGGCAAGACGACGACCAAGGAAATGATTGCCGCCATCCTGGCCGCACGCCATGGTCTGGAGGCGCGCCTGGCCACCCAAGGCAACTTCAACAACGAGATCGGCCTGCCGCTGACCCTGATGCGGCTGCGGGACACGCACCGTTGCGCCGTTGTCGAGCTCGGCATGAATCATCCAGGCGAGATCGCCCAGCTGGCCCGCATCGCTGCCCCGTCCGTGGCGCTGGTCAATAACGCCCAGCGCGAGCACCAGGAGTTCATGCATACCGTGGAAGCCGTGGCGCGCGAGAACGGCGCCGTCATCGGCAGCCTGGGCGCCGATGGCGTGGCCGTCTTTCCCGGCGACGACGCCTACACCCACATCTGGGCCGAACTCGCCGGGACACGCCAGTGCCTGCGTTTCGGCCTGGGCGGCGAGGTCGATGTCACGGCCGAGGATATTCGCCTCGATCCGTTCGAGACCCGTTTCCTGCTGCATACCCCGCAAGGGCGGGCCGAGGTGGTTCTGGCGGCGGCCGGGCTGCACAACGTGCGCAACGCTCTCGCCGCGGCCGCGTGCGCGCTGGCGGCAGGTGTCGACTTGGACGCCGTGGTGCGAGGCCTGGCCGAGTTCGCGCCGGTCAAGGGCCGCATGCAACGGCATCGTCTACCCGACGGTGCCTTGCTGATCGACGATACCTACAACGCCAATCCCGATTCGGTCAGGGCGGCGATCGACGTGCTGGCGACTCTGCCGCAGCCGCGCATGCTCGTACTGGGGGACATGGGCGAAGTGGGAGACCAGGGGCCGGCCATGCACGCGGAAGTCGGCGCCTATGCCAAGCAGCAGGGCATCGACGCGCTGTTCGCCCTGGGCGAGGCCGCACGGGACGCCGTGCAAGCGTTTGGCGAAGGCGGCATGCACGCCGATACGGCCGAGCAGGTGGCGTCCGCCGTCATGGCGGCCCATCCCGCATCGGTGTTGGTAAAAGGCTCGCGCTTCATGCGCATGGAGCGGGTGGTACAGGCGCTGCAAGCCGGCTTCCCGTCCGATCATCCTTCAATTGGTAATAGTAAGCATGCTGCTTGAACTGGCCCAGTGGTTATCCGAGGATTACCGGGCTTTCTCGGTGTTCAGCTACATCACGTTGCGCGCGGTGCTCGCGTGCGCGACCGCGCTGCTCATCGGCTTGATCGCGGGTCCCCGGGTGATCCGCAAGCTCACTGCACTCAAGATCGGCCAGGCCGTCCGCACCTACGGTCCCGAAACCCATCTCGTCAAAAGCGGGACCCCCACCATGGGGGGCGCGCTCATCCTGATCGCCATCGGTGTTTCAACCCTGTTGTGGGCGGACTGGAGCAATCGGTTCGTGTGGGTGGTGCTGCTGGTCACCTTCGGTTTCGGCTGGATAGGCTGGTCGGACGACTATCGCAAGGTCGTACGCCGGGATCCGGAAGGCATGCCGGCGCGCGAGAAATTCTTCTGGCAGACGCTGATCGGCCTGGTGGCCTCGGTCTACTTGGCGTTCGCGATTTCGGCGCCCGACGCTGCCGGCACCTGGTCGCTGCTGGTCGATTGGGCGTCGGGGGGCTTCGGCTACCACTTGCCGCAACGCGCCGACTTGATCGTGCCGTTCTTCAAAAGCGTGAGCTATCCGCTCGGCGTCATCGGTTTCATCGCGCTGACCTGGGCCGTGATCGTCGGCAGCAGCAACGCGGTCAACCTGACCGACGGCCTGGACGGCCTGGCCATCATGCCCACGGTCCTGGTGGGCGCGGCGCTGGGGGTGTTCGCCTATGTGGTCGGCCGGGTCGACTACTCCAAGTACCTGCTGTTTCCCTATATCCCGGGCGCGTCGGAGCTGATGGTGATTTGCGCGGCGCTGGGCGGGGCCGGACTCGCCTTCCTGTGGTTCAACGCCTACCCGGCGCAGGTCTTCATGGGCGACGTCGGCGCGCTGGCGCTGGGCGGCGCGCTTGGCACCATGGCGGTGATCGTGCGGCAGGAGATCGTGCTGTTCATCATGGGAGGCGTGTTTGTGGTGGAGACGCTTTCCGTGATCCTGCAGGTGAGCTGGTTCAAGTACACCAAGAAGCGCTATGGCCAAGGCCGCCGGATATTCAAGATGGCGCCGCTGCATCATCACTTCGAGGTCAGTGGCTGGAAGGAAACCCAGGTCGTCGTACGGTTCTGGATCATCACCATGATGCTGGTGCTGGTCGGGCTGGCGACGTTGAAGCTGCGTTAAGTGTCGGACGAATCGTTGACGATGGAAACTCCGTTCCAAGCCACTCCGCAAGCGCCGTTCACCCTGGTCCTGGGCCTGGGCGAATCGGGCGCGGCTGCCGTGCGCTGGTGTGTCCGGACGGGGTGCGGCCTGCGCGTAGCGGATTCGCGCGCGGAACCGGCGGGGCTGGAAGACTTGCGCGACGGTGCTCCTAATGCCGAGTTCCGGCTGGGCGATTCGGCGCTGTGCGAACGGAACGGCGAACGCTGTTTCGATCCGGATCTGCTGGCCGGTGTCGACCGCATCGTCATCAGCCCGGGACTGCCGCCGCATGCGGCGCCCGCCCGGGAGTTGGTCGGCGCCGCGCGCGAGCTCGGTATTCCCGTGGTCGGCGAAATCGAGTTGTTCGCCCAGGCACTGGGCGAGCTGGGCGCGACGCGCTCCTACTCGCCGCGTGTGCTGGCCGTGACCGGCACCAACGGCAAGACGACCGTTTGCGCGCTGGCCGGCCAGCTGCTCGAGGCGGCCGGCCTGTCGGTTGCCGTGGCGGGCAATATCAGCCCGGCGGCGCTGACTGCCTTGATGACGGCGCTGGACGAGGACAAGCTTCCGCAGGCGTGGGTGCTCGAGCTCTCCAGCTTCCAGCTCGAGACCACGCATAGCCTTCAGCCGGATGCTGCCGCTGTGCTGAATCTGAGCCAGGACCACCTGGACTGGCACGGGAACATGAAAGCCTATACCGCGGCCAAGGCCAAGCTGCTCGCAGCCGCGTCGGTGGCCATCGTCAATCGCGACGATCCCGCGGTGGCGGCCATGGTCGAGCGGCTGGACGCCGAGCGGGTCCGCGGTTTCGGCCGCGAAGCGCCGGCCTGGGCCGGTGACCTGGGCCTGGACCTGAGTCACGGCATGGCCTGGCTGGCCGAAGCGCTCGCCGGCGATGTCGATGCGCCGCCGGCAAGGCGCAAAAAGGGCGAGATCGCAACGCGCCCCGAAGGCCGCATCAATCGCCTGATGCCGGTCGACGCCTTGTATATACGCGGGACGCACAATGCGCTGAATGCGCAGGCGGCCCTGTTGCTCGCCCGCAGTCTAGGGCTGCCGTGGGCGCCGTTGCTGCGTGCCGTGCGCGAGTACCGGGGCGAGCCGCATCGCGTGGAATTCGTGCGCAGCATCGCCGGCGTGGATTTCATCGACGACAGCAAAGGCACCAACGTCGGCGCCACCGTGGCCGCTCTCGAAGGCCTGGGACAGCGGTGCGTACTCATCGCCGGCGGCGTCGGCAAGGGCCAGGACTTTGCGCCGCTCGCGCGGGCCGTGGCGCTGCACGCGCGGGCCGTGGTGCTGATCGGGCGCGACGCGCCCGAGATCGCCCAGGCGCTGCGCCAGGCCGGCGTGCCGCTGATCGAAAGCGGGGACCTGGCGGCGGCCGTCACCGCCGCCATGGAGCAGGCGCAGCCGGGCGATGCCGTCCTGTTGTCGCCGGCGTGCGCCAGCTTCGACATGTTCCGCGACTACAAGCACCGCGCGGAGGTCTTCGTCGACGCCGTGCAGTCCCTCGCGGCCGACCGGGGGGAGGTATGAAGCAATGAGCCTGTTCGCCGAACTGACCGGTAGCGTCAATGCCGTGCGGCCGAGCCGCACTCGGATGCTCAATTACGACGCGGTGCTCGTCACCTCGGCCATCGCCCTGCTGCTGCTCGGGCTGGTCATGGTGTATTCGGCCTCGGTCACGCTGGCCGATTCGCCCAAGTTCGCCAACTATGGCAACTACCATTTCCTGGTGCGCCATACGCTCTACCTCTTGCTGGGCCTGGGCGTGGCCACCGCAGTCTTCACGATCCGCATGGATACGTGGCAGAAGGCGTCCATGCCGGTCTTCGGCATCGCGCTGTTCCTGCTGGTCATCGTTCTGATTCCCGGCATAGGGAAGGAAGTCAACGGCTCGCACCGCTGGTTGCCGCTGGGCATCGTCAACTTCCAGCCTTCCGAGCTGATGAAGCTGGCCGTGCTGATCTACGCGGCCGACTACACGGTGCGCAAACAGGCCTACATGCAGAATTTCGTGCGCGGCTTCCTGCCTATGGCCTGCGCGATGGCGGCCAGCGGTCTGCTGTTGCTGCTCGAGCCGGACCTCGGCGCCTTCGTGGTGATCGTCGCGATTTCCATGGGCATACTGTTTCTGGGCGGAATCAACGGCAAGCTGTTCGGCGGTCTCACTGCCGTCCTGGTCGCGACCTTCCTGCTGTTGATCTGGGCGGCGCCGTGGCGGCGCGAACGCCTGTTCGCCTACCTGGACCCCTGGACCGAAGCCAATGCGCTGGGCAAGGCCTACCAGCTGTCGCACTCGCTGATCGCGTTCGGCCGGGGCGAGTGGTTCGGCGTCGGTCTGGGTGCGAGCGTCGAAAAGCTGCACTACCTGCCCGAGGCGCATACCGACTTCCTGCTCGCGGTCATCGGCGAGGAACTGGGCTTTGTCGGCGTGCTGGTCGTGGTGACGCTGTTCTTCGTCATCGTGCGCCGCGGCTTCGAGATCGGCCGTCAGGCCATCGCCATGGATCGCGTGTTCAGCGGCCTGGTTGCCAAGGGCGTGGTGCTCTGGATAGGCGTGCAGGCGCTGATCAATATGGGCGTTAACCTCGGCCTGTTGCCGACCAAGGGACTGACGCTGCCCTTCATGAGCTTCGGCGGTTCGGGCATCATCGCCAATATGGCGGCGCTCGCCGTTCTGATGCGGGTGGACTACGAGAACCGGATCCTGATGCGCGGAGGGCGGCTATGAACGCTGCGCCGCGCACGCTGATGGTGATGGCCGGTGGTACGGGAGGCCATATCATGCCGGGGCTCGCGGTGGCCGCGGCCTTGCGCGCGCGCGGCTGGAACGTGGTATGGATGGGCAACCCGGAAGCCATGGAGGGCCGCCTGGTGCCGCCCCAGGGAATTCCGCTCGCGCCGGTACGTTTTTCCGGCGTGCGCGGCAAGGGGCCCGTTACCCTGCTCAAGCTGCCTTTCACGCTGGTCCGCGCGGCAGCGCAGGCGCGGTCCGCGTTGCGCCGCTATCGGCCCGACGTGGTGCTGGGCATGGGGGGATACGTCGCGCTGCCGGGAGGCCTGATGGCCAGGCTGCGCGGCACGCCGCTGGTGGTCCACGAGCAGAATTCCGTGGCCGGCATGACCAATCGTGTCCTGGCTCGCTGGGCCAACCAGGTGCTGACCGCTTTCCCGGGAGCCTTGCCTGGCGAATTGACCGGCAACCCTGTCCGCCCTGAAGTCGCCGCCGTTGCGCCCCCGGCCGGACGTTATGCCAGCCGGACCGGGCCGCTGCGCCTGCTGGTGGTCGGCGGCAGCCTGGGCGCGCAGGCGCTCAACACCGTCGTGCCGCAGGCCATTGCCGCGCTGCCGGCCGGCGAACGTCCGGAGGTGGTGCACCAGGCGGGCGAAAAGCACATCGATGCGCTGCGCGCGGCTTACGCTGAAGCGGGCGTGGACGCCGATTGCCGTGCCTTCATCGCCGATATGGCCGAGGCCTATGCCGACGCCGACCTGGTGATCTGCCGCTCCGGCGCGATGACCGTGGCCGAAGTCTGCGCCGCCGGGGTGGCGGCCTTGTTCGTGCCCTTCCCCTATGCAGTAGACGATCACCAGACGACCAACGCCAAATACCTGAGCCAGGCGCAGGCAGGATGGCTGCAGCCCCAATCGGCCCTGTCGGCCGACTGGCTGGCCGGCTGGCTGCGGCAACGTACACGGGCCGAACTGGCCGAAACCGCGACCCGCGCGCGAGCGCTGGCGCATCCGCGTGCTACCGAGCGGATCGCCGACATTTGCGAGGCGGCGGCGCGACGTTAAATATCATGAGACATCGAATCAGACACATCCATTTCGTTGGCATCGGTGGCTCGGGCATGAGCGGCATTGCGGAAGTGCTGCTCAACCTGGGCTACCGCATCAGTGGCTCCGACCTGGCCGACAATGCCACCACCCGCCGGCTGGCGCAGCTGGGGGCGCGCATTACACAGGGCCATAGCGCCGAACACGTGGAAGGCGTCGACGCGATTGTGACCTCCACCGCCGTAGCCGGCGACAACCCCGAAGTCATCGCCGCGCGGCTGAAGCGCATCCCGGTCGTGCCGCGAGCCGTGATGCTGGCCGAGCTGATGCGCCTGAAGCGCGGCATCGCGGTAGCCGGCACCCACGGCAAGACCACCACCACCAGCCTGATCGCCAGCGTGCTGGCGGCGGGCGGGCTCGATCCTACTTTCGTGATCGGCGGACGGCTGAATTCGGCCGGCGCAAACGCCAAGCTCGGACAAGGCGAGTTCATCGTGGTCGAGGCCGACGAGTCCGACGCCTCTTTCCTGAATCTGCTGCCGGTCATGTCGGTGATCACGAACATCGATGCCGACCACATGGACACGTACGGGCACGATTTCGCTCGCCTCAAGAGCGCGTTCGTCGAGTTCACACAGCGCATGCCTTTCTACGGCACGGCGGTACTGTGCGTGGACGACGCCAGCGTGCGCGAGATTCTTCCGTTCGTGTCGCGGCCGGTGACGACCTACGGCTTTGCTGCGGATGCGCAGGTTCGCGCCATCGACGTGCGCGCCGACGGTCCTCGCATGTGCTTTACGGTACTGCGGCGCGACCGCCAGGTGGAACTGCCGCCGCTCGAGATCGTGCTGAATTTGCCGGGCGAGCACAACGTGCGCAACGCCCTGGCGACCATCGCCGTCGCAACCGAACTCGGCGTGGCCGACGATGCCATTCGCGAGGCGCTTGCCGCCTTCAAGGGGGTGAACCGGCGTTTTACACAGGCGGGCGTTTTCCCCGTGGCAGCCGAGAACGGCGGCGGCACCTTCACGCTGATCGATGACTATGGGCATCATCCCGTCGAAATGGCCGCTACGCTCGCCGCCGCCCGCGGGGCTTACCCGGGCCATCGCATCGTGCTGGCCTTCCAGCCTCATCGTTACACACGCACACGGGATTGCTTCGAGGATTTCGTCAAAGTGCTGGGTACGGCCGATGCGCTGCTGCTGGCGGAAGTCTATCCCGCCGGCGAGCCGCCCATCGTGGCCGCGGACGGCCGCTCGCTGGCCCGGGCGGTCAGGGTCGCGGGGCGCGTCGAGCCGGTCTTCGTCGAAGACATCGCCGACATGCCCCGGACCATCGTGGATTTCGCGCGCGACGGCGACGTCGTGATCGCGATGGGTGCGGGATCCATAGGGGGCATGCCGGCCAGGATCGGGGCGCTGTTCGCCACGGAATCGAATCAGAAAGGGACACAGCAATGAGCGCGCAGTTCGGCAAGGTCGGAGTTCTATACGGCGGTACGTCCGCCGAGCGCGAAGTGTCCATCATGTCCGGCACCGGCGTGTACGAGGCACTGCGCAAGTCAGGCGTCGATGCGCATCTGTTCGATACCGGCGAGCGGTCGCTGGCGGAGCTGGCGGCGGAGGGCTTCGACTGCGTCTTCATCGCGCTGCATGGCCGATATGGCGAGGACGGCACGCTGCAGGGCGCGCTCGAGCTGCTGGGCCTGCCGTATACGGGCAGCGGCCCGCTGGCTTCCGCGCTGGCCATGGACAAGACCATGACCAAGCGCATCTGGGTCAACGAAGGATTGCCCACGCCGCGTTTCGAGGCACTGGACCGCAACTCCGACCTCGAGGCGGTTGCCGCCAGTCTCGGACTGCCGTTGATCATCAAGCCGCCGCACGAAGGGTCCACCATAGGCGTGACCAAGGTGACCGACGCCGCGGGCATGCGCGCAGCCTATGACCTGGCAGCCCAGTACGACGAGCAAGTGCTCGCGGAGTCCTTCATTCGCGGCCGCGAGCTGACCGTTGCGCTGCTGGGCTCGGGCCGGTCGGCGCGGGCCTTGCCGGTGATCGAGATCATCGCGCCCGAAGGCAATTACGACTACGAGCACAAGTACTTCACCGACGACACCCGCTACCTGTGCCCCGCGCCGCTGCCGGCCGAGGTGGCCCGCCGCGTGCAGGAAATCAGCCTGGCCGCCTACCGCGCGCTGGGATGCGAGGGCTGGGGACGGGCAGACGTCATGCTGGACGCCGACAACCAACCTTATTTACTGGAGATCAATACTTCGCCCGGTATGACCGGCCACTCGCTGGTGCCCATGGCGGCTGCCGCCAGCGGCATGAGCTACGAAGCCTTGTGCGTGGAAATCCTGCGGGATGCGCGCTGCAAGGTTTCGGGCCGTTCTTCGTAAGCGCTTGAATCGGACGCTCTGTGTGGAACGACTCCCGTACCCTGAATCTGATTGCCAATACCTTGTACCTCGCTGCCGCGCTGGTGCTGGGGGCGTGCCTGCTGTTATGGCTGGCGCAGCGGCCGATGTTCGCGCTGCAGACGATCTGGATCGAGGCCGAGGACGGCACGCTGCAGCACGTCACGCCGGCCAGTGTGCATACGGCCATCTCGGGCCGCTTGATGGGCAATTTCTTTACTGCCGACCTCGAGCAGATGCGCAAGGTGTTCGAAACCGTGCCCTGGGTGCGGCAGGCATCGGTGCGCCGGCAGTGGCCCAATTCGCTCGTGGTGACCGTGCAGGAGCACCAGGTGCTGGGCCTGTGGAACGAGAACCGCTTGCTCAATACCTACGGCGAGTCGTTCACGGCCAACCTGGGGGAGGTCGAGGACGACCGGCATCTGCCGGTATTCGCCGGCCCGGAAGGATCGGAAAAGCTGGTGGCGCAGCGCTATGCGGAGCTGGTGCGTTGGTTCGGTCCGGTCAAGCTGGACCCGTTGCGGGTAGTGCTGACACCACGCTATGCCTGGCAGGTGGAGCTGTCCAACGGCGCGACGATAGACCTGGGCCGCGAGCCCACGACCGCGCCGGGCACCGATACGGCTTCGCTCGAATCCCGCGTGCAGCGGTTCGTGCAGGCAATCCCGGTGATCGAGGCGCGCATTGGCCGGCTCGAGCACGCGGACCTGCGCTATCCGAACGGCTTCGCGGTGAAGACCGCCAAGCCGGAAGCCAGCACCAAGACGAATTCAAGGAAACCTGCATCAACCATGCAACCTAACCAGAAAAGACCATGACTCGTGAAACCAAGGATCTGATCGTTGCGCTCGACATCGGCACCAGCAAAGTGGTGGCGGTCGTGGCCGAGATGCTGCCTGAAGGGCGCTTCGAAGTGCTCGGTCTCGGGCAGCATGAGTCGCGCGGCATGCGCAAGGGCGTGGTCGTCAACATCGAAACCACGGTGAACTCCATCCAGCGGGCGCTGGAGGAGGCCGAGCTCATGGCCGATTGCAAGATCCGCGACGTGTTCACGGGCATCGCCGGCAGCCACATCCGCAGCTTCAATTCCAGCGGCATGGTGGCCATCAAGGACAAGGAAGTCACCGCCACCGACGTGGCGCGGGTCATCGAAACGGCCAAGGCCATCAACATTCCGACCGACCAGCAGGTGTTGCACGTGCTGACCCAGGAGTTCATCGTCGATGGCCAGGAAGACATCCGCGAGCCCATAGGCATGAGCGGCATACGCCTGGAAGTGCGGGTGCACATCGTTACCGGCGCGGTCAGCGCCGCTCAGAACATCGTCAAGTGCGTGCGCCGCTGCGGCCTCGAAGTGCAGGACCTGATCCTGCAGCCGCTGGCCTCGAGCCTGGCCTGCCTGACGCCGGACGAAAAAGAGCTGGGCGTGGCGCTGGTCGACATCGGCGGCGGCACGACCGACATCGCCATCTTCACGGGCGGGGCCATCCGCCATACGGCCGTGATTCCCATCGCCGGCGACCAGATCACCGGCGACATCGCGGCTGCCTTGCGCACGCCGACGCCCGACGCCGAGGAAATCAAGCTGCGCTATGGCGTGGCCAAGCAGGTACTGGCCAGCCCCGACGAACGCATCGAAGTGCCGGGCCTGGGAGACCGCGGTCCGCGCCAGCTGTCGCGCCAGGCCCTGGGGGCCGTCATCGAGCCGCGCGTCGAGGAACTGTTCACCTTCGTGCAGCAGGTCATCCGCGAGTCGGGCTACGACGAGCTGCTGTCGTCGGGGATCGTCCTGACCGGCGGTACTTCGCAGATGCCCGGCATGGTGGAGCTGGCCGAGGACATCTTCCTCAAGCCCGTGCGCCTGGGCGTGCCGGAGTATTCGGGCAGCCTGGCCGACGTGGTGCGCAGCCCGCGCTTTTCGACGGTGATGGGCCTGCTGTCCGAGGCGCGCCTGCAGCGTGTGCGCGGCCGGAAGGTGGCGCAGCAGACCGGAAATGTCACACAGGTTTTCGCTCGTATGAAAGAGTGGTTTCTGGGGAATTTTTAACGCGATGCCCCGTCGCATACGTTCTTTGAGTGAGTGCAGTCCTTCGAGTCCAACCCGTTCTTGAAGCAGTGTCCGTTCTTTGAACCTTGAAGTCGTTGACCATACCGGTCGTCGCAAGCCGGCCGAAGCAGTTCCTGTCCGTGTTTTGAGAAGTTTGTCGTAACCCTTTTTTTGAATCGAGGAGGTGCGTGACCGGGGAAGGTGAAACGTGAAGCGCGATCCCAAGGCGGGGTCATGGTCGATTCGGCCCGATCACATTTCACATTTCACATTTCCCAGCCGCCACTTATCCGCCAAATGTCCCCGGAGGTTCTTATGAAGTTCGAAATGCTCGATACCGATACCCGCGGAACGGTTATCAAAGTCGTGGGTGTGGGCGGTGCCGGCGGAAACGCCGTGGCTCACATGATCCGTCGCGGCGTGCAAGGCGTGGATTTTGTCTGCGCGAATACCGACGCCCAGGCGCTGTCGCATACCAATGCGCCGGTGCAGATCCGCCTGGGCCGCAGCGGCCTGGGCGCCGGCGCCAAGCCCGAACAGGGCCGCGCTGCCGCCGAGACCGCCCGCGAAGAAATCCGCGATGCGCTGCAGGGCGCCAACATGGTGTTCATCACCGCCGGCATGGGCGGCGGCACGGGCACGGGAGCGGGCCCGGTCGTCGCGGAAGTCGCCAAGGAACTGGGCATCCTGACCGTGGCCGTCGTCACCAAGCCGTTCCATTTCGAAGGCACCAAGCGCATGCGCATGGCCGAGGAAGGCATCGACGCCCTGTCGCAGCACGTGCACTCCCTGATCGTCGTGCTCAATGAAAACCTCTATGAACTGCTGGGCGAGGACGCCACGCAGGAAGAGTGCTTCAAGGCTGCCGACGACGTGCTGCACAACGCTTGCGCCGGCATTGCCGAGATCATCAACGTGGACGGCAACGTGAACGTCGACTTCGAAGACGTCAAGACGATCATGAGCGAGCAGGGCAAGGCCATGATGGGTACGGCCATCGCGAGCGGCGTGGACCGCGCCCGCGTGGCCTCCGAACAGGCCATCGCGTGCCCGCTGCTGGAAGGCATCGACCTGAACGGCGCGCGCGGCGTCCTGGTCAACATCACCGCCAGCCGTTCGCTGAAGATGCGCGAGACCCGCGAGATCATGGATACCATCCGCAGCTACGCGGCCGAGGATGCCACCGTGATCTTCGGCGTGTCGTACGACGATGCCATGGGCGAAGACCTGCGCGTGACCGTGGTCGCGACCGGCCTGGGCCGCAACAAGTCCAAGCCCCAGTTGGTGCAGAACACCGTGCCCCAGCTGCGTACCGGCACCGACAACATTCCCGCGTACAACGCCCAGACCGGCGGCACCAACTACCACGACTACGACACCCCCACGGTCTTCCGCAACCCGCGCGATGCATCCATGCGCGTGCAAGCGCTGGAAAGCTCGGGCATGGAGCATCTCGACATCCCGGCGTTCCTGCGCAAGCAGGCTGATTGACAGGGCCCCCCCTACGTCCTTCGGGCGCCCCCCAGGGGGCGGCGCTGGCGGACCGGCGGAGCCGGATCCGCGGCGCCCTGACGTGTTAGGGCGTCTTGGGGCGGGGCGGGGGCTTTGCTGGGGGCCCTTGGGGCGCTGGGGGCATTTTTTCTTGCGATCGTGCATTTGGCGCGAGCGGCGTCCTATACTGCCCACCGGCCTTTCCTTTTTTCTGGATAACAAGGAGTCTTCCATGACCATCAAAGTTGGCGATCGCGTGCCCGACGGTACGTTGACCGAATTCATCGCCGTGGAAACCGAGGGCTGCTCGCTGGGACCGAATGCGTTCCAGGTAGGCGATCTCGTCAAAGGCAAGAAGATTGCCGTGTTCGCGGTGCCGGGAGCCTTTACCCCGACTTGCTCGGCCAAGCACGTGCCGAGCTATGTCCAGAATTACGATGCGCTCAAGGCCAAGGGCGTGGATGAAATCTGGTGCGTGGCCACGAACGATGCGTTCGTGATGGGGGCCTGGGCCAAGGACCAGGGCACGCAGGGCAAGGTGCGCATGCTGGCCGACGGTTCGGCAAAGTGGACCAAGGCGCTGGGCCTGGAGCTCGATCTGACCGAACGCGGCATGGGCGTGCGTTCGCAGCGTTATTCCATGCTGCTCGAAGACGGCGTGGTCAAGCAGCTCAATGTCGAGGCTGCCGGCAAGTACGAAGTCAGCGACGCCGAAACCCTGCTCAAGCAACTGTAGGCATAGACCGCCGCGGCATCCTTGCCCGAGGGCGATGCGGGCGGACTGGGCGATGGCCGGGTCTGTCCGTTCCCTGGGCGGCGCGGTGCCTGCAAGCCGGGTTGACGGGCGTTGCGAGCGGGCTCCGGCCTTCGTGGCACGGGAATTGCGGACGCCGTCGGGGCGGTTTTGCCGCCCGCTTGTAGCCGGAGCGGGCACGGAACCTGTTAAAGGTCCCTCGCTCTAACACAGAAACGTTACAATATAGTATTAACCCGGATCTTTTCAGCCGCCATGCTTTGTCAGCGCACCATACGAAGCGTCACTCGCACGACAGGAGTCGGCCTGCACTCGGGGCGGCGAGTGGAAATCACGCTGCGCCCGGCGGCTCCCAATACGGGTATCGTGTTCCACCGGATCGACCTGCCCGAGCCGGTCGACCTCCCCGCTTCGGCCCTGGCCGTGGGCGATACCCGCATGGCTTCCGTCCTGCAAAAGGGCGATGTCCGCGTATCGACCGTCGAGCACCTGATGTCCGCCTGCGCCGGGCTGGGTATCGATAATCTGCACGTCGATCTTACGGCCGAGGAAGTCCCCATCATGGATGGCAGCGCGGGCACCTTCGTGTTCCTGCTGCAATCGGCGGGTATCGAGGAACAGGATGCGCCCAAGGAATTCATCCGCGTACTGAAGCCGGTCGAGGTTCGCGATGGCGAGGGAAGCGCCGCCAAATGGGCGAGACTCGAACCGTACGACGGGTTTGCGCTGGCGTTTTCCATCGACTTCCATCATCCGGCCATCGACGCGACGTCCAACTTTGCCGAGATCGACTTCGCCAAGCATTCCTACATCAAGGAAATCGCCCGTGCGCGCACCTTCGGCTTCATGCAGGACGTCGAGAATCTGCGGGCCGCCGGCCTGGCCCGCGGCGGCAGCCTCGATAACGCCATCGTGATGGACGAATTCCGCGTCTTGAACAGCGATGGCCTGCGCTACGAGGACGAGTTCGTCAAACACAAGATCCTCGATGCCATCGGCGACCTGTACTTGATCGGCAAGCCCCTGATCTCCCGCTACGTGGCGCACAAATCGGGGCATGGCATGAACAACCAGCTGGTGCGGGCGCTGCTTGAACGGCGCGACGCGTGGGAGCTGGCGACCTTCACGTCGAAGGCAACCGCACCCCAGGCCTTCAAGGAAGACTGGGTCTTCGCTTGAGGCGGTGGCCGGCAGTGTTCGCCGGCCGGCATCCCATCAGCCGTATGGACATCCCACCTACGGTCTAACGGTTGGCATCCGGATCTTCCTCCTGATGGCGTTCCAGCAGCCGCGATACCGCGTCTGCCAATGGACCCGCCCGCAACTGCCCGCGCAGCTGGGCGAACGCCTTGATGCCTTCCTTGCCGAGCGGCCTCGGCGGCTCGCGGCGCGCAGCCGTTTGTGACAATTCGGTCTCATCGAGTCGGGTTAGCGTCGCTTGAACGCGGACCGCGATTCCGTTAACCTGCCACCCGTACTTTTCCAAGGCTGCCACCAGCCGCGGCGCCAGCTGGCGCAGTTTGGCTGAATGCGTGGCCGCTGGCACACCCAACGTCAGTTGGCCGTCCTCGAATCGCAGCACGCGGCAAGCTGATCCCAGCGGGGCAGGCAAGGCTTCGCGAACCTGTCGCTCCAGATCCATCAGGCGCCGTGCCGTACCCAGCAGGCTGGCGCCTTTGCCGTCGCGAACCAGGCACGACAGCGCCGCGGTCTGCTGCGCGGGATCGGTGTAGGTCTGCTTGCGGCGCTTTCTTGTCATCGCAGCCGGCCGGGTACGAAAAGTTTCGATCACGAACTCCTACGAGTCTCGGGAACATCAAAGAGGATACGGGCGCCGCGCACGGCGCGATTGTTTGTAAGCCAGGAGGCACGTCCCGTGCAGATCATCATAGTGCATCCGCGTCTGTCCGAGGACCGCACACTCACCATAACCCCCCGCCTCATTGCGGGGATGATCGCGGCGATCATCGCCATCGTCGTCCTGGGTTCACTCCTTTTGAACTACGCCACCGTCGGCCGCTGGCCCTGGAGCGAACCGAGCGTTGTCCAGCGCAGCCGCGAGGAAGCGCGCCAGCAGGCGGTGCTGCGCGAGAACATCAACCTGCTTGCCCGTCGCGTGGGCGAAATGCAGGCCAAGCTGATGCAGCTCGACGCCCTGGGCGAACGGGTGGCCGGGCTCGCAGGCGTCGCGCCGGCTTTCTCCGCCAAGGGCGTGCCCGGGCGGGGCGGCCTGCTGGTGTCGTCCAACCCCATGTCGGCCCAGGAAGTCAGCTCCGAACTCGACCGGCTCGAAGCCCAGCTGGCCGAACGTGCCGACTATCTCAGCGTGCTCGATGCCCAGCTCACCACGCTTTCGGTCCGCAAGGCCATGACGCCTACCGTCATGCCGGTTACCCACGGCTATAACGGATCGTCGTTCGGCTGGCGGGTCGACCCTTTTACCGGTACCCGTTCGCTACACGAAGGCATCGATTTCGTCGCGCCGTCGGGAACGCCCATCGTGGCGGCTGCCGGCGGCGTGGTCCAGGCCGCCGAATATCATGCGGGCTACGGCTACATGATCGATGTCGACCACGGCAACGATCTCGTCACCCGCTATGCCCATGCTTCCCGGCTGCTGGTCAAGCCCGGCGACCTGGTCAAGCGCGGCCAGCGCATTGCGCTGGTGGGCAGCACCGGCCGTTCCACCGGTTCGCATCTGCATTTCGAGGTGCGGTTAGGCGGGGTGGCCGTCAATCCCAATAACTTCCTCACCCACGGCCCGGGCAAGAAGCCTGTCGAATCGTTTTCCAAGGTCGTGACGCTCCCGGCCCCGGGAGCGCTGGACTAGTCTCTACAGCTTCAGTCCCGCGGAAACCTCCGTCAGGCATTTCATCAGCAGCTCGCTGGCCGGCGACAGGGCGCGCTGCCGGCTCCATGTCAAGCCGATCGGCCGCAGCAGCCCGGGCAGTTCCAGGGGCAGGATGGCCAGCATCCCCAGGTCGCAGTAGTGGCGGGCCGCCACCCGCGACAACAGTCCCACCGCCTGCGTGGTTTGAAGATACGTGGCGATCACCGGTACCGACAGCGTCTCGATGTAGTCGCTCGGCATGGGAATGTCGTGGTCCTGGAACGCGGCTTCCAACGGTTCGCGCGGCAGCGAGGCCACAGGCGGCAGTACCCAGGGATGGCCGCGAAGGTCGCCCCAGCCGATGTTCTTCGCGCCGGCAAGGGGATGATGCCGGCCCACGACCACCATGCTGGACCCTTCGAACAGTACGGCTTCCTTGAAGTCGGCCGACGGCCGGCTGCTCAGGCGCCCGACCAGTACGTCGAGGTTGCCGCGCCGCAGCTCGGGCAGCAGGGTATCCATCGAGCCTTCCTGGACGTGCACGGTGGTCGTGGGCGAGTCGCGCTTGAGCGCCGCCAGGGCCTGCGGCACCAGGGCGGAGGTCATGGCGGGCATCGCGCCCAGGGCGGTGCGGCCGGATGCCCCGGACAGCAGCGCGCGCAGTTCGTCGCGGGTCTGGGCCAGCGTGTTGAGCATGACGCGCGCCTGCCGGATCAGGCATTCGCCGTAGACATTGGGCTGTACGCCCCGGGCGGTACGGTCGAACAGCTTGAAGCCCAGGCCTTTCTCCAGCTCGGCCAGGGCGAGCGAGACCGCGGGCTGGGTGATATTGAGGCTGACCGCCACCTTGCCGAGATTGCGCAGTTCGTCCAGCGCCACCAGCAATTGCAAATGGCGAGGTTTCAGGTTCGCGCGGATGTACCAGTCGAGTCTTGCCATCGATCGGGCCTTCTAAAAAGCATAAGCAATTGCTTATGAATAGTGCGGCATTTTTTAGTAGTTTACTTATGCTGCACGGGGCATGATGAGCGCCTTCGCTCAGGAGTCCCCCGTGTCTTTCCCCAAGCCGACATCGATCATCGATCTCCATACCCACGTCATCGCTGCGGACCGGTCTGCCTACCCGCTGGCGCCCCTGTCCGGCAAGCAGTCCGAGTGGTCGCGCGAACGCCCCGTTACCTACGAGGGCATGCTGGCTGCCATGGACGTAGCCGGCATCGCCAAGGTGGCCCTGGTGCAGGCCTCCACGTGCTACGGCCACGACAACCGGTACGTCGCCGATGCCGTGGCGGCGCGGCCGGATCGCTTCATCGGCGTTTATTCGATCGCCCTGACGGCCGGCGACGCCGTCGAACGTATTTCGCACTGGCACAGCGTCGGGCTGCACGGCATGCGGGTATTCATCGCCGGCCACACTGCGGCCGACCGGGAGGCCAGGCTGGACGATCCGCGCGGCTATCCCGCCTGGGAACGGGCGCAGGAGCTGGATATTCCCGTATGCGTGCAGCTTCGGGCCGACGGGCTGCCGCAACTGGAAAACATCCTGCGGCGCTTCCCGGGTGTGCGCGTGCTGCTGGATCATTTCGCGCGGCCCACACTGGACGACGGCCCCCCGTACGCCGCCGCGGCGAGCCTGTTCGCTCTGGCGTCCTACCCCAATCTTTTCTTCAAGCTGACCACCCATAACGTGCGTGAGGCCAAGCAGGGCGCCGCCACCCAGGCGAGCTTCCTGCGCTGCGTCGTCGATGTCTTCGGTGCCTCGCGCATCGCCTGGGGGTCCAACTTCCCGGCATCGGCCGGCAGCCTCGCCAGTCTGCTGGGCGAGGCGCTGGAGGCGACCGCCACCTTGTCCGCCGACGAGCGCGAGTGGATTTTCCACCGTACGGCCAAGGCGCTGTATCCCGCGCTGAATGCCACGGCCGGAGGGAGGGCGTAATGGAGGCGATGACGCTGCGCACGTTGCTGGGCGATTATCCCAATACGCTGGCGCTCAAGCGCGGCGAGGTCAGTTCGCCGCTGGTCGATTTCGAGTTCGATCCGGTCAAGGTCGCCAATCGGGCGTTCAAGCGCGTCGTGCGGGAAGGCGCGTTCGACGTGGCTGAACTTGCACTGGTGACCTTCCTGCAGGCCAAGGCCTATGGCAAGCCGCTGGTGCTGATGCCGGCCGTGGTCGGCGCGGGGCGCTACCAGCACCACTGCCTGGTCTACAACGTCGAACGCGGCCGGCTGCGCGTGGCTGAACTGGCGGGCAAGCGCATCGGCATTCGCGCTTATGCCCAGACCACGGTCACCTGGGTACGCGGCATCCTGGCGGACGAGTACGGCGTGGACCTGGACGCCATACGCTGGGTGACGTTCGAAGACGGGCACCTGGCGGAGTTTCCCGATCCGCCGGGCGTAGTGCGGGCGGAGGAAGGGCACAAGATGGTGGACATGCTGCTGGCCGGGGAACTCGACGCCGCCATCATCGGTACGGACCTGCCCGACGACCCGCGTCTGGCGCCGGTACTGCCCGATCCCCACGCCGCAGCAAGCGCCTGGGGGGCCCGGCACGCCATGGTACCGATCAATCATATGGTGGCGGTCGACCGCGCGCTGTGTGAGCGCCACCCCGACGTCGTGCGCGAGGTCTACCGCCTGCTGCGGGATAGCAAGGCCGTCGCCAGGCAGGGCGCGACATCACCGGATCTCACGCCGTTCGGGGTGGAGCCCAATCGACATGCGCTGGAACTCATTATTCATTACGCCCACGACCAGCGACTGATTCCGCGCCGCTACGCCGTCGACGAATTGTTCGACGACGTCACGCGCGTGCTGTAGAGACGATCGGCGGCGGCACAAGCACGCATGGGGCCGCCGCCCTGGCATTCCATTCCTATACTTTCTGGAGACACTATGAAATGGCTCGCAATCCTGGCCGCCTGCATGGCGGCCGCCGTACCGTTGAAACCCGCGCAGGCCCAGCTGGGTAATGGCCCCGTTACCCGCATCGTCGTTCCCTTCGCCGCCGGCGGCGCACGCGAACTGTTGGCGCGGACCTTCTACCAGGAGCTGGGCCAGACGCTGGGCCAGACCATCATCATCGAAAGCCGTCCAGGCGCCGGCGGCGCCATAGGCACGGCCAATGTGGGGCGCGCCGATCCGGACGGCCGGACGCTGCTGATGGCCGCCTCCAGCCACTTCGTCACGGCCGAGCTGGGCGCCAAGCCGCACTACGACCCTATCAAGGACTTCACGCCGGTGGCCAACATCGGCACCCAGAGCTATGTGCTGATGATAAGCAGCGCGCTGCCGGCCAAGAACGTGTCCGAGTTCATCGCCTACGCCCGTAAGCGTCCTGGTGAGCTCAACTACGGTTCGGCAGGCATCGGCAGCTCTACCCACCTGGCAATGGCCTACTTCCTGAGTACGGCAGGGCTGGACATGCTGCACATCCCCTACAAATCCACCCAGGAAGCCGCCAACGATGTCGCCGGCGGACGCGCGCATGCCGTCATCGTGCCCAATGCCGGCGTCGGGGCGTATCTGCAGGACCCGCGGCTGCGCATTATCGGCGTCACCTCGCGCCAGCCCTCGCCGCTGCTGCCCAACGTCCCGCCCATCGCCCAGGCGGGCCTGCCCTCGTACGTGTTCGAATCCTGGTTCGGCCTGCTGGCGCCGGCCGGTACCCCGCGCCAGGAGGTCCAGCGGATCAACGCGGCGGTGGCCAAGGTCCTGGAAATGCCTGTCATCAAGGAACGGCTCGCCACCCAGGGCGTCACGCCCGACGCCCGGAGCGTCGACGGTTTTGCCAAACTGTTTGCCGACGACCAGAAATTGATGGCACGCATCGTCAAGGAGGCCAAGCTGACCCGGGAGTAGCCCCCCGAAGCGCTCCGGCGGCGCCCATCGAGCGCGAACCCGACAGGCAGGGCCGGACGCTGCCGCCGGGAGCCAGCCGCCCCGGGCCCAGGGCGCCGCGGACCTGACTGCGCCAGTCCGCCAGCGCCGCCCCCTCGAGGGAGCGCGCGAAGGGCGTAGGGGGTGGGCCCTCCTGGTGCTAAACTGGCTGGCTTATCCCATATCCCGGCTGGGACGCCAGGCTGTCGCCCGGTGGCTCGGCTGCTTGCAAATATCGCGCATGGTTTCCTCTCTGCTCAAGAAAATTTTCGGCAGCCGTAACGACAGGCTGCTGAAGCAATATGGCAAGTTGGTCGATCGCATCAATGCGCTGGAGTCCCAGACGGCCGCTCTCACCGACGAGCAACTCGCGGCCCGTACGCAAGAGTTCAAGCAGCGCCTGCAGAACGGCGAGACGCTGGACGACTTGCTGCCCGAGGCCTTCGCCGTCGTACGGGAAGCCGGCAAGCGGGTCCTGGGCATGCGCCACTTCGATGTCCAGCTGCTGGGCGGGATCGTGCTGCATACCGGGCGGATCGCCGAAATGCGCACCGGGGAAGGCAAGACCCTGGTGGCAACGCTGCCGGTCTACCTGAACGCGCTGGCCGGCCGCGGGGTCCACGTGGTGACAGTCAACGACTACCTGGCGCAGCGCGACGCGTCCTGGATGGGCCGGCTCTACCGTTTCCTGGGCCTGACCGTGGGCGTGGTCGTTTCGCAGCAGCCCAACGAGGAAAAGAAGGCCGCCTACCAGGCCGACATTACCTACGGCACCAATAACGAGTTCGGCTTCGACTACCTGCGCGACAACATGGAGTACCGCGTCGAGGACCGCCGCCAGCGGCCGCTCTACTACGCGGTGGTCGACGAGGTGGATTCCATCCTGATCGACGAGGCGCGTACCCCGCTGATCATCTCCGGCCAGGCCGAAGACCATACCGAGCTCTACATCCGCATGAACGCGGTGCCGCCCTTGCTGACCCGCATGGCGTCCGAGCCGAAATCGAACGAACCCGAACCCCCCGGCGATTTCTGGGTGGACGAGAAAAGCCACCAGGTCTACCTGTCCGAGGCCGGCCACGAGAAAGCCGAGCAAATACTCGAGCGGCAAGGCCTGCTGCCGTCCGGCGAATCGCTGTACGAGCCCCGCCACATCAGCCTGATGCACCACCTGATGGCCGCGCTGCGGGCGCACAACCTGTTCTTCCGCGACCAGCACTATGTGGTGCAGAACGGCGAAGTCGTCATCGTCGACGAGTTCACCGGCCGCCTGATGGTCGGCCGCAGGTGGTCCGACGGCCTGCACCAGGCCGTCGAGGCCAAGGAAGGCGTCAAGATCCAGCACGAGAACCAGACTCTCGCCTCGATCACCTTCCAGAACTACTTCCGGATGTACGAGAAGCTGGCCGGCATGACCGGCACGGCCGACACCGAGGCCTACGAGTTCCAGGAAATCTACCACCTGGAAACCGTGATCATGCCGACCAACCGGCCGATGATCCGGGCCGACCAGAACGACCAGGTGTTCAAGACCACCCAGGAAAAGTACAACGCCATCCTGGAAGACATCCGCGATTGCCAGAAGCGCGGCCAGCCGGTCCTGGTCGGCACGACCAGCATCGAGAACTCCGAGCTGCTGTCGGCCATGCTGACCAAGGCCGGGCTCAAGCACGAAGTGCTCAACGCCAAGCAGCATGCCCGCGAGGCCGAGATCGTGGCCGAGGCCGGCAAGCCGGGCCACATCACCATTGCCACCAACATGGCGGGCCGCGGTACCGACATCGTGCTGGGCGGCAGCGTCGACAAGCAGGTCGACCTCATCCGGGCCGACGAATCGCTGTCCGAGGCCGACAAAGAGGCGCGCATCGCCAAGGTGCGCGACGAATGGAAACCGCTGAACGAACAGGTCAAGGCCGCGGGCGGACTGCGCATCATCGGCACCGAACGCCACGAGTCGCGCCGCATCGACAACCAGCTGCGCGGCCGCGCCGGACGCCAGGGCGATCCGGGTTCGTCGCGGTTCTACCTGTCGCTGGAAGATCCGCTCATGCGCATTTTTGCCGGCGAGCGGGTGCGGGCCATCATGGAGCGGCTGAAGCTGCCCGAGGGCGAGCCCATCGAGGCAGGCATGGTGACGCGCTCCATCGAGTCGGCCCAGCGCAAGGTCGAGGCCCGCAACTTCGACATTCGCAAGCAGCTGCTGGAGTACGACGACGTCGCCAACGACCAGCGCAAGGTCGTCTATGCACAGCGCAACGAGGTGCTGGAAGCGCCTTCGGTGGCCGACATGGTCGCCAATCTGCGCCAGGCCGCCTTCACCGAAGTGTTCCGCCAGTATGTGCCGGAAGACTCGGTCGAGGAACAATGGGACATCGCCGGGTTGGAAAAAACGCTGGAGCTGGAATGGCAGGTGCCGCTGCCGCTGGCCAGTATGCTCGAAAGCGAGCCCAACCTCACCGACGAGGACCTGCTCGAGCGCCTGCTCAAGGCCGCTGCCGAGGCCTACGACAGCAAGGTCGCCCAGGTAGGCGCCGAGATGTGGAGCCAGTTCGAACGCTCGATCCTGCTGCAGTCCATCGATACCCACTGGCGCGAACACCTGGGCATGCTGGATCACCTGCGGCAAGGCATCCACCTGCGCGGCTATGCGCAGAAGAACCCGAAGCAGGAGTACAAGCGCGAAGCCTTCGAGCTGTTCTCGGGCATGCTGGACCGTATCCGCAACGATGTCGTCAAGGTCCTGATGACTGTGCGGGTACAGTCGGCCGAGCAGGTCGAACAGGCAGAGCAAGAAGCCGCGCTGCCGCATGTGCAGAACGTGCAGTACCATCACTCCGACTACGACGAGGCACTGGCCGAGGCCAATGCCGCCTCCGCCGCGGTCGGCGCCGGGACGGTACGCAACGTCGTTCCCAAGGTGGGCCGCAACGATCCGTGTCCTTGCGGTAGCGGCAAGAAGTACAAGCAGTGCCACGGCAAGCTGGCTTGAAGCCGGCAATCCTGCCATGGGCATGAAAAACGGCGTCCCTTGGGACGCCGTTTTTCATGGTAGCGGCCGCCGTGCAGCAGCCGCCGCCGTGCGGTTCAGTTGCCGGCGACAGGACTCTTGGCCGCCGCGCCGTGCTTGGCCCTTACCTTGGCAACGTGTTCGGTGACCAGCTGGCGGGCGAGGGCGCTGTCTTTCGCCATGATGGCCGCCAGTAGCTTGCGATGCCGTTGCACCAGCCGCTTGCCCACCGCCGTGGTGGTGTAGGGGTTCACCGATCGGTACAGCACATACGAAATCGCCTTCATGATCGATGACAGGAACTGGTTGTGCGCGGCATCGACGATGGACTGGTGAAAGGCCAGCGATGCGTTGGTCAGTTTCTCGGGCGTGAACGCTTCCTGGTCCGAGACCAGTTCCTCGACCTGGGCCAGGCAGGCCCGCATGTGCGCGATATCGTCGGACGTGGCCAGCTTCGCGGCCATTTCGGCCGCACTGGCCTCGATGGTTACCTGGGCATCGAAGACTTCGGCCGAGCCGACACCCATCAATTTGAGTTGGATCGCGAGGGCTTCGACGACAGGGGCGTCATTCCCGTTGGCGATGCGTGTTCCCCCGCCGGCCCCCGTGCGGACGTCGACGACGCCGAGCGCTTGCAGACGCCCCATGGCTTCCCGTATCGGAAGGCGGCTTACCTGGAACTGTTCGGCCAGGTCGTTCTCCGACCCGAGAAAGTCGCCAGGCAGCAGTTTGCCGTCCAGTACCGCTTCTTTGATTTGTTTTTCGACGCGCATTGCCGTGGATTCGGTGCGCCCCGCGCGCCACACGGGCAGGTCGGCTCTCGTACGTGCCATTGTTATGGATTCCACCGTTTCGTTAAACCGCAGAGGGTATGACGGATTATATCTGCATCGTCCGCATCAACCTTGTCGGGGGTGGGATGGAGCCCGCTCCAGTATACGCGCCTGGCCCGTTGGACGCGTCGCGATTTCGCATAGGCCTCGATATCAGGCAGGCGGTGACAAGGCGTCGACGAGACGGCCGCATGTTGTCTTGACATGGCCGGATTATCACTCATACAGTATGTTTGATATAAGCATACGAGCGAGGAGACCGGGCATGGCCAATCCTGGGATAGCGGCGGCTGGCCGGCCAAGGCCGGCCGGATCGGCGAGTTCTTCCATGTCATCGACGGCCGCCTGGAAGGCAGCGGCGCCCGCTTCGATGTCATCAATCCGGCCCGGGGCGTGCCCTTCGCGCAGTGCCCCGACGCCTCCCGAGAGCAACTGGATCGGGCGGTCGAGGCGGCGCGGCGGGCGTTCCCGTCCTGGCGCGAACGATCGTTTGCCGACCGCCGGGCGTATCTTCTGAAGCTGGGCCAGGCGCTCGAAGCGGCCATCGAAGAACTGGCGCCACTGCTGACTTCCGAGCAAGGAAAACCGCTGGATCGCGCCCGTGACGAACTCAAGCGCGCGGCGGCGCAGTTCGATGACCTCTCGCGTATCGATATCAAGCCGGACCTGTTGCGCGATGACGCACAAGGCCGTGTCGAACTGCGCTATCGTCCGCTGGGAGTCGCCGGGGCGATCACGCCCTGGAACGTGCCCATCGTGTTGGCCGCACCCAAGATCACCCAGGCGCTGTATGTGGGCGATACGATCGTCGTCAAGCCTTCTCCCTATACGCCGCTGACCACGCTGAAGCTCGGCGAGCTGGCCCGGCACATCCTGCCGCCGGGGGTGTTGAACGTGGTCGCTGGCGGCAATGAGCTCGGCCAATGGATGACCGAGCATCCGGGGATAGACAAGATCTCCTTTACCGGCTCCGTCGCGACCGGCAAGCGGGTCCTGGCAAGCGCTGCCGCCACCCTCAAGCGCGTGACGCTGGAGCTCGGCGGCAACGATGCAGCCATCGTCCTGGACGATGTCGATCCTGCGCAGGTCGCGCCACGCCTGTTCCAGGCGGCGTTCGTCAACAGCGGACAGGTCTGCATGGCGATCAAGCGCCTTTACGTGCATGAGCGTATCTACGACGCGATGTGCGATGAGCTGGTGGCGCTCGCACGCCAAGCCCGCGTGGGAGACGGCTTCGACCCCGGGGTGGCGCTGGGGCCGGTGCAAAACAAAATGCAGTATGACCGCGTGCTCGGCATTCTCGAGGATACGCGGCGCAGCGGTGCACGCATCCTGACCGGCGGACGCGCCTTGCCGGGACCCGGTTATTTCATCGAGCCCACCATCGTTGCCGACATCGCGGAGGGGACGCGGCTCGTGGACGAGGAGCCTTTCGGGCCGGTGCTGCCGGTAATTCGCTACACAGATGTCGATGATGCCATTCGGCGCGCCAACGATACCCGCTTCGGGCTGGGCGGCTCGGTGTGGACCAACGACCTGGCCAGGGGGGAAGCGCTGGCCGCCAGGCTGGAGGCGGGTACGGTATGGGTCAACCACCACGTGGGGACCGAGCCGACCGTGCCGTTCGGCGGCTGCAAAGAGTCGGGCTTGGGACGGGAGTATGCCGAGCTGGGATTGAAAGGCTACATGGAAGCCCAGGTCGTCAAGGTTCCTCGGGCCCCGCGCTAGCCGGCCGTGGGTCGCGCCCGGCCAAACCCATGGCCGTTCGGAATTCGGCCTTGACTTCGGCAGGCTGTCCGGCCTGGAAGGGGTAGTCGTCCAGGTGCTTGCCGAAGATCGGATGCGCAAGCAGCTGGTCGCGCGTCATTCCCTCCGTGAACCAATGGCGGCCGGCGATAGGCAGGGTGATACATTCGTTGATGCGCGGGTCGCGTATCAGTCCGCTGGGATCCCGCCCGGCCGCAACGGCGTCCAGATCTTCGCCCAAGCGCTTGCGCAGCATGGCGATGCCGCGGTCGCTGGACGCCAGGTTCTCTTTGGTGCGATCGGCGATTCTGCCCTGACCGACCCACGCAACGAAGTCCTGGTTCATGACGTGACTGGAAATCCATCGGCCGGTCCGCGGGTCGGTGACCGGACCATGCCAGGCAGGAATGCGTCCTTGCTCGTAAGGTTCCTGCTCCTTGGGCACGCGTGAGAAGGCCCAGGTGATGCTGAGCGTGTTCTCGTCGTCCATGGGGATTCGCCACTCGATGTGATCTCCCAGGCAGAAGGCCTGCGGCCACAGGCATACCCGGCCGACAGTCCAGAGCGGATGCTCCTCGCTCGTATCCTCGCGCAGGCGCTTATAGACGATGCCGTACTCGAATTCCTCGAAGTCGACCTTTAGGTGCGTAGGGGCATACGGACCGGTCGCACCCTTGAGCCGCACGCTCCAGTTGCTGTGCATCCATTCGAAATGAATGGGATCGATGGAGTTCTCCTGGCATTGCAGCCAGTTGCAGGGAATCTCGGAAATGACGATCTGGACGAAGCCGTTCTTCCACGTGAAGGGCTCCCAATTCGGCACCAGTGGAGCGGGCTGCGGGCCCAGGTAGGCCCATAGCAGGCCGGCCTTCTGCTCGACCGGATAGGCAGCCAGGCGCACGCGTTCTTTCATCCGTGCGTGGGGCGCCGCGATGTCCTCGTATGGCTGCTCGGTACACCGGCCTTGCTGGTCGAACAGCCAGCCATGGTAGTTGCAGCGGAGTCCTGACTGCTCCACGAAGCCATAAGACAGGTCTGCGCGCCGGTGGGCGCAGCGGCGCTCCAGCAGCCCGAAGCTTCCGCTCAGGTCGCGATACAGCACCAGTTCCTCGCCCAGCAGGCGTACCGGCTTGGTCTCGATCTTGTCGAACTCGCTGACGGCCGCGATCGGATGCCAGTGGCGCCTGAGCAGCTCTCCCATCGGGGTCCCGGGCCCGACCTGGGTGAGTTGGCGATTCTTTGCCTCGCTGAGCATGGTGCGTGTCTCCCGTCTTGCGTCCTGTCGCTCCCGGCCGGAGCAGCGTTTTTCTAATTAACATACAGTATGCGTGTTAGATACGGAATGTCAAGAAGGCCGCGCACCACGGGAAATCCCTGAGGCGTGGTGGTTTGGCCATTTTTATATAATGGTATGACAGTTTGTGCGGCAAGCGGGAAGCAGACCTGCCCGCGGGCGGCCGCAGCGAGGCTGGGCATCCCACGCAGAAAGGGGTCGAGATGAGACAGGATCGCGCAGACGCTTTCCCCGCCGAAGGCGGCGCCGTGCCGGCGCAATCGGTGGGCGAGGCTTATCTTGCGCTGTTGAAACGGCGCGGGATCGACTACTTCTATGTCGGGGCGGGGACGGATACCGTATCCATTGTCGAGGCCTACGCGCGTGCAGAAGAATCGGGCATCGATTTCCCGACAGCTATCCTGTGCACCCACGAGAACCTCGCGGTGGGTATGGCTCACGGCTATTACATGGTGTCCCTCCGGCCGCAGGCTGTCATGTTGCATGTGAGCGTCGGCGCGGCCAATGCAGTGTGCGGCGTCATGAACGCCGCCCGCAGCCAGGTGCCAATGCTCTTTACCGCCGGCCGCACGCCGCTGTTCCAAGAGGGCAGGCGGGGCGCGCGGACCAGCGAGATCCACTGGGCGCAGGAGATGCGGGACCAGGGCGGCATGGTGCGCGAGCTCGTCAAATGGGATTACGAGCTGCGCGACGGCTCCAATATGGAACAGGTGGTGGACCGAGCCATCGGCATCAGCATGGCGGAGCCGCGCGGCCCGGTGTACTTGACCCTGCCGCGGGAGATCCTGGCGCAGGAGCTGGACGGTTTCCATCCCTCGAAACCGCCCGCGATCCCGGCTTCTCCCTATCCCGATACGCGCGCCGTGCGGGAGCTGGCGAACAAGCTTGCGGCGGCCGCCCATCCGGTCATCGTCGCAACCGCTGCCGGCGCCGACCCAGGCGCGGTGGCCGCGCTTGTCGCGCTGGCCGAGCGTTTCGGCATAGGCGTGGCCGAAGCCAAGCCGCGCCATGTCAACTTTCCTTCCAGCCATGGGTTGCACGTGGGATATGACATGCAGGCTGTTTTTGCCGGCGCCGATGCGCTGTTGTTCCTGGAGACCGATGTTCCGTGGATTCCCGGCAAGACGGCTCCGAGGGACGATGCCTTTGTCGCTCATGCCGGTACGGATCCCTTGTTCGGCAACTATCCCGTGCGCAGTTTCCGCTCCGACCTGACGCTGACCGCCAGCGCCCGGCCGTTGATCGAAGCGCTGCATGCCGCGCTCGACGAGGCCGGCGCCGCGGCGACCGCCGCCGGGCGCCGTGCTGCGATCGAAGCCTCGGCCCGTGCGGCGCGCGAGGCGGCCGGCAGCGCATTGCAGCGCGTACTTGCCCAGGACGGGCCGATCACCAAGCTGTTCCTGTCTTACTGCCTGAACGAAGTGCGTCCGCGCGACGCGATTCTGGTCAATGAATACTCGGCCATCCGGCCCCAGATGACGTTTGACGAGCCAGGCACCTATTTCGCGCATTCCCCAGCCGCCGGCCTGGGGTGGGGATTGCCCGCCGCGCTCGGCGCCCAGCAGGCGGCGCCGGACAAGACCGTCATCTGCGTGCTCGGCGACGGGGCCTATATCTTCGCCAATCCGGCGGCCTGCCACCACGCTGCCGCTGCCCAGGGGCTTCCAGTGCTTACCGTGATCTTCAACAATGCCCGATGGGAAGCCGTCTACCGTTCTGCCCTGTCGGTCTATCCGGGTGCCCATGCCGCGCGCTACGCTCAGGCCCACGCCACGGGGACCGGCCCGCTATCGTCGCTGGAGCCGGTGCCGGACTTCGAGAAGTATGCCGAGGCGTCGGGGGGCTGGGCTGAACGCGTGACACAGCGCGAGGCATTGATCCCGGCCCTGCGGCGCGCGCTCGAGGTGGTTGCGAACGAGAGGCGCCATGCGTTGTTGAACGTCATCGGGGCTTGACCTATTCTTGCGGGCGGCATTGCCTGGCCACAAGACGCCATCAACGACCGTCCACGACATAGCAGCAGGCGGCGCCGTGCCCGCCGACAACGAGGAGACGAGATCATGATTATCGATTGCCATGCCCACGTGAGCGCCCCGACGGAGCTTTGGGCATACAAGGCCAGCTTGCTGGCCGCTCGCGGGAGCCATGGACGTGGCAAGGTCAAGGTGACGGACGATGAAATCCGCGCGGCCGCCAACAAGGCGGAGACCTGGCCGATGGGGCACCTCGACTATCTCAAGAAGCATGGGACCGATCTGCAGTTGGTATCGCCCCGGCCCTTCCAGCTGATGCAGTCCGAGCGTCCGGCGCGGATCATCGATTGGTTCACCGAAGAGTGCAACAACATCATTTACCGGCAGACCCAGCTATTCCCGGATACCTTCGCCGGCGTCGCCGGGCTGCCGCAGGTAGCCGGCGAGCCGGTCGACAGAGTGCTGCCCGAGCTCGAGCGCTGCATACGGGAGCTCGGCTTTGCCGGCTGCCTGCTCAATCCCGATCCGTTCGAGAACGGCAGCGAGGAGGCGCCGCCGCTGGGCGACCGCTACTGGTACCCGCTGTACGAGAAGCTCTGCGAGCTGGACGTGCCGGCGCATATCCATGGCACGGGATCCCGCTCGGAGCGCGTGCCCTATTCGCTGCATTTCATTAATGAAGAAACGATTGCGGTATTCGGCCTGCTCAATTCCGACGTGTTCAAGGACTTCCCGGACCTGAAGATCGTCGTCAGCCACGGCGGCGGCGCGGTGCCATACCAGTTGGGCCGGTTCCAGGCGCCGACGCTGCGCCGGCCAGAGGGCGAGCGCTTTACCGACCGCATGCAGAAACTCTACTTCGATACCGTTCTCTATACCGAAGAAGCGTTGCGCCTGTTGATCAAGACGGTGGGGCCGGACCGCTGCCTGTTTGGCACGGAATGCCCGGGCGTGGGCTCGGCCGTCGATCCGGATACCGGCCGGTCCATGGATGACGTAAAGCCGCTGATAGACGGCTTCGACTGGCTGAGCGCGGCGGATAAGCAGAAGATCTTCGAAGACAATGCACGCAAGGTCTTCAAGCTGCCTGTCCGATAGCCGCCGCCGGCCCCGACCGCGAGGCTGTTGCCATGGCCCCTGACCGGCTGGACGCCCGCATTCCCGTTTCGCTGCTGACCGGATTCCTGGGCAGCGGCAAGACGACGCTGCTCGGCCGGCTCGTGCGGTGCCCCGACATGGCCGACACGGCGGTCATCATCAATGAGTTCGGCGAGATCGGCCTCGACCACCAGCTGGTCGAGATGGTCGAGGGCGAGGCGGTCCTGCTGGCCAGCGGATGCCTGTGTTGCACCATGCGGGACGACCTGGCGGCGACCTTGTGCGAACTCGACGCCAAGCGTCGGCGAGGCGACGTGCCGGCGTTCCGGCGCGTCGTGGTCGAAACGACGGGGCTGGCCGACCCGGCGCCGATACTGCATTCCTTGCTGCGCGATCCCCGGGTGCGCCGCGCCTACCGGGTCGATGGCGTCATCACGACGGTCGACGCGGTCAACGGCGGTGCCCAGCTCGACCGGCAGCCCGAGTCCGTCAAGCAGGCGGCCATGGCGGATCGGCTGGTCCTCACCAAGCGCGACCTGGCCGACGGCGCAGCCGTCGAGCAGCTGGCGCGGCGGCTGGCGCACCTGAACCCCGGCGCTAGGCTGGTCGTCGCCGACCGGGGTGTCGTCGATCCCGCTTTGGTGTTCGATATCCCGCTGCTGCCCGCAAAAGTGGCCGCCTCGGCGATGGACGGGGGGGAAGGCGGCCGCTACCTGGGCGACATGCCGCGCCATATCTGCGGGCCCGGCTGCAACCATCCGCCCGGCCTGCGGCATGACGCGGATATCCGTACGTATGCGTTCCGGTTCGATGAGCCGTTGGATTGGGCGTGCGTGAGCGATTGGCTGGGCGGCCTAGCCTATTTCCACGGGCCGGCCTTGCTACGCGTCAAAGGGGTGCTGAACGTGCGGGGCGAAGCGGCCCCCGTGGCAGTGCATGCGGTCCAGCACCTGTTTCACGAGCCCGTCAGCCTGGCGGGCTGGCCCGACGATGACCGGGCCTCTCGCATCGTGTTCATTACCAGGGGGTTGGACCGGGCGGTGATCGCCGCGGCGTGGGATGCGGCGTTGGCCGCTTGAGGTCCCGTTCACTCCGGATTGATCCCGGCGGTCTTGATGACCTTGGTCCAGCGCTCGAATTCCGTCCGCGTCAGCCGGCCCAGGTCCTCGGGGCTGCCCAAGACGACATTGAATCCGCTTTCGGCAAGATTGGTGCGTGCCTCCGGTGTGTCGAAGATGGCCTTCAGTTCACGATTGAGGCGGGCAATGATAGGCGTCGGCGTGCCGGCGGGCGCGTACAGGCCCACCCAGACTGCCAGTTGGTAGTCGGGATGGCCGAGCTCGGCCAGCGTCGGCACGTTGGGCAGCAGGGGAGAGCGGGCGCTGCCGGTCTGCGCGATCGCCTTGAGCTTGCCAGAGGCGATGAGCGGCCGCGCGGCCTCGATCGGCGCGATCATCATGGTCACGCTGCCCTGCACGACATCCATGATCGCGGCGTTGAGGCCGCCGGCAGGGATATGGCGCATCTTCGCGCCCACCATGTTCTGCAGCACCGTGGTGTACAAGTGCGCCGTCGACGCTATGCCCGGTGACGAATAGGCGGCGTCGTCTCCCTTGGACTTGAGATAGGCCACCAGCTCCTGGAAGTTGCTCGCGGGCGTGCCGGTGGCGGTGATGATGACCTGCGCGCTTTCGGCGATCTGGCCGATGGGGGTAAAGCTCTTGACGGGGTCGTAGGGGGTCGGGCGGAACGCCGGGGTGATCACGTGCGTGGTGGGCCCCACCATCAGCGTATGGCCGTCGGGCGCCGCGCCGGCGGCATAGGCGGTACCGATGATGCCGCTGGCGCCGGGCCGGTTCTCGACATAGACGCTCTGGCCCAGTCGATGCGACAAATGCTCGGCTGTGCGCCGGGCGATGCTGTCGGCGCTGGTGCCGGGGCTGTACGGCACGACGATTTTCACGGTACGGCTGGGATACTTGGCGGCGTTGCCGTTCTCCTGAGCGTAGGCGCCCATGCAACAGGCGGATGCCAAGGCCGCGGCAAGCAGCCGCGGGATGACGAGGGATGCGTGCTTCATGTCTGTCTCCATGATGTTTCCCATCCTGCAAAGCCGGCTTAGGGAGCCGCCCGGGTAGGGCAGCCGTTGCAGGCGAAGGCCGCGCCGCGTCTGTGCCGACGTGTCCGCGGTGCTCCTCCTGGTGGTGCCGGATGCATGCGCCCCGGCTTATGAATTTTTATCTATGATATACATATACACTACATGAGCCGGAAGGCGCTGTAAAGACGCGCGCGGGCGCCCGCCGCGCAGGCAGGCGTGAGAGTGGGCGGAGTAGTAGAAGCTGCGAGTCAGGCGCGGGGCGCCGCTTCCTGCGACAGGGTCTTGGTGCGCTGGTAGGTGAGGCGTTCCCGCATGATGCGGGCGGCCTCTTGCCCATCGCCGGCTTCGATGGCGGCGAGCAGCATTTTGTGGTGCCGGATGATGCGCACCGCGGAGGAAGGGGTGAGGTGCGGACGCAATACGGGTTCGAGAACGATGCTGAGCGCCCGGAACTGCGCCAGGAGGATCCGGCTGTGGGAAGCCAGTACGATGCCTTCGTGAAATCGCATCGACGCATCGGCAAAGCGGTTGAGTTCCGACTTGAGCGAGGAGAGTTCGGCCAGCACGGCGTTCAGCCGCGCCAGGTCCGCTTCTTCACGCCGCTCGGCGGCCAGCTTGGCCGCCATTTCCTCGATCGCCATCTGGGCATCGAAGACTTCGCCGGACGTTACGCCGATCAGCTTCAGGTGCACGGCCAGCGCGTCGGCGAGGCGGTCCGGGTTGCCCTGGGCGACCCAGACGCCGCCACGCGCACCCATGCGGATTTCGACGATGCCCAGTCCTTCGAGCGTGCGCAATGCGTCGCGCATGGCCATGCGGCTGACGCCGAATTGCTCGGACAGGGCGGCCTCGCTACCCAGAAACTGGCCCGCTTCGATTTCCCGGCTCATCACCGCTGCCCGTATCTGGGCCACGATGCCGCCGGATAGCGTTTCATTGGGCACCGCGGTCCATGCCGGGGTCGTTCGGGGCAGTCTGCTGGCCAATAGAGATCCTTTTCCTGGCGTTGACGAAGCCTGTGCATTATAGGTCGGCGCGCTGTCTCGATTCCGCATCCGCCAACCGGGATCGGGCTGCGGACGACCGCAAACGATGCTTGCTCCGTCTAAGTGTAATATATAATATATATATACAATGAAGCCTGGAGGAGACCGCCATGCTGACTCGAGAGAAGAACGAGCTACTGACCCGCGTCGGGCCGGGCACGCCCATGGGCGACCTGTTGCGGCGCTATTGGATGCCGGTCGCCGGCGTAACCGAATTCGAGCATCGGGCCACCAAGCCGGTGAGGCTTTTCGGCGAAGACTTGGTGCTTTATCGCGACCTCGGCGGCAAATGGGGGCTGGTGGACCGCCATTGCCCGCACCGCCGCGCCGATTTGACCCATGGCTTTCCCGAGCTCGAAGGACTGCGCTGCAACTACCACGGCTGGCGTTTCGGGGCGGACGGTTCCTGTCTGGAGCAGCCTTACGACGACCTCGCCCATCCCGAGGCGCGCATGAAAGATCGCGTGCGTATCAAGGCTTATCCGGTGCAAGAGAAAGCAGGCCTGCTATGGGCGTACATGGGTCCCGAGCCGGCGCCGCTGCTGCCCGACTGGGAGGCCTTTTCGTGGCCCAACGGATTCCGCCAGATCGTTCTTTCCGAAATCCCGTGCAACTGGTTCCAATGCCAGGAGAACTCGATCGACCCGGTGCATTTCGAATGGATGCACAACAACTGGAGCCTGCGCCAGCGTGGCGTGCTGCAGCCGTACTCGGCGCCGCACAAGGAGGTCGACTTCGAGGAATTCGAATTCGGGTTTCTCTACAAACGTGTGCGGGGCAATGCCAGCAAGGCCGATCCGCTGTGGGCGGTCGGCCGCGTATGCCTATGGCCCAATGCCGTGTTCCTGGGCGATCATTTCGAATGGCGGGTGCCGATAGATGACCAGCGCACGCTGAGCGTATGCTGGTCGTTTACGCGAGTTCCCAAGGAAAGCGAGCCTTATGTACAGGACAGCATACCGACCTGGTATGGTCCTATCCGCGATGAATCCGGGAACTGGATCGCTACGCATGTGATGAACCAGGACTTCGTTGCCTGGGTTGGTCAAGGGACCATCGCCGACCGTACGCTCGAGCACCTGAGCGCCAGCGACCGGGGTATTACGATGATCCGGAGGAAATTCTTCGAGGAGCTGGAGGCCGTGGCCGCCGGCGCGGAGCCCAAAGGGCTGCTGCGTGATCCCGACAGGAACCGCCGCGTGGAACTGCCCCTGGCGTTCCGGGAAGTGCTGACCGAGGGCATGACGTTGGCCGAGCTGAAGGCGCATCCGATCTTCGGCCGGCACCTGCATGACTACATTTTCCAGGCCGGACAGCCGGAAGCCGTCACCCGGGCCTACTACGAGGCCATGGGATTCGATCGCGCCCCCTTGGCGCAAGAGGCGACCTGAGCCGCGGAGCCCGGCTCGCAGCGGCCGGGCGCGTGACGCAAGCGCTATGTCCCGGCCAACCTTTTCTCGACCAGGCTTTGCACGGCCTGGTCGTATTCGGCTGCGAAGGCGGAAAACAGGGCATCTGCCTCCATGGCGCGCCACCATTGCGCGAACTTGCCTGTGCCGGCCGTCGGATCTTGCAGGCCGAACATCGGGACCGCAACGCGTTTCAGCTGCACGACCGGGGGCAGCAGCGCACAGTCCGCCAGCGAAGGGAGATCGCCGGCGGCGTAAGGCGAAGCCGCCAGCAGTCTTTCGACATGGGCCAAGCCCGCGGCAAGCCCCGCCAGCGCTGAGGAGCGCGCGTTCAGGTCCGCATCCGCCTCGCCAACCTGGCGCATCAGTACCGTGCTGTGCGGCGCGGCATACAAGTCGTAGACGCGGGCGATCAAGCGGGCACGGGCCTTGTCGAGCGGTCCGCCGGGTAATCCTGTGCGCCCCGCGCCAAGGTCCTCGAGGTAGTCGCAAATGACGCTGGACTCGGGCAGCACTTGGCCGTCGTCGGTTTGCAGGACGGGCACCTTGCCAATAGGGTTGAGTGCCTTGAATTCCGGCGAGCGCAGCCCGCCGGGGGGAGATTCCCGGGGAAGGTCTATCCCCTTGATGCGGGCGAAGAGCAGGACGCGGGCGGTGTAGGGCGAGGGGGGCAAGCCAATGAGTTTCATGATGTCTCCTGTGTGGAAGCGGCTGGCTGTAGCAGATGGGGGGAGGACGGATCAGGCCTGTCTTGCGCAGGGTGCCGTAAACTCATACAGTATGCGTAATAAGAAGCCGAAAGGCAATGCGGCCGCCACGTGCCGCGGCACGGGCAACCGAAGGGGAACCGGTTATGGCAGAGATCGTTTGTGCACTGGCGTGTTCGCATGGCCCGTTGTTGGCCACGCCGCCCGAGATGTGGGACTTGCGCGCGGGGGCGGACCGGCAGAATCCGCGCCACTGGTACCGCGGGCGCCAGATGGACTACGCCTCGTTGCTGGCTGAACGCGCGCCGGGCTTCCAGCAGGAAGCGAGCCTGGCGCAGCGCGAGCGCCGCTACGCGGCGTGCCAGCGAGCCTTGGACGAAATGGCGCGCCGCTTCCGCGAAGCGCGGGCGGACGTGGCCATCATCCTCGGCAATGATCAGCGCGAGGTTTTCCGGGAAGACCTGACTGCCGCGTTTACCGTGTACGCGGGCGAACAGATTCCCAACATCCCATTGTCCGAGGAACAGGTCCGGCGCCTGCCGCCCGGGGTGGCGATCGCCGAGGAAGGGCATTGCCCGCCCGGGGGGGCGGTCTATCCTGGCGCCCGCGATACGGCCGAAAGCCTGGTGTCCGCGTTGGTAGGGGGAGGGTTCGACGTAGCGGTTTCCTACCGCCTCCCCGGCGGCGCGGACCGCCAGCATGGCATTCCGCACGCGTTCGGTTTCATTTACCGCCGCATCATGGAAGATGCACCGCCGCCCTCGGTGCCGCTGTTCACCAATGTCGGGGTGCCGCCCAATCGTCCGCTGACGCGCCGCTGCCTGCAGGTGGGCCATGCGCTGACAAAGGCCATCGACGCCTTGCCCGCGGATTTGCGCGTGGCGGTGATCGCTTCGGGCGGCTTTACGCATTTCGTGGTGGACGAGGAACTGGACCGGCGCATCCTCGATGCCATGGGTGACGGTGACGAGGCGGCGCTGGCTGCGGTGCCGGAGTCGTATTTCGAAGGCAACACCTGCGAGATCAAGAGCTGGTATCCGCTAGTGGCGCTCATGAACGATCTGGGGCGGCGAATGGAGTTGATCGATTACGTGCCTTGCTATCGCACGGAGGCAGGCACCGGCAGCGGCATGGCGTTTGCGTCGTGGCAATAGGCATATCGGTAAAGCAAGGGCATCGGGGAAGGGGACATCATGAATAGCCAGGACATCGTGCGCCGCATGCGGCAGATCGACAGTTGCGCGTTTTCGGATGCGCTGGACAAGCTGGGTTTGAAGGGCACCGTGACGGGCTTGCCGCGGCGGTCGGCGAGCCGCCGCATAGCGGGGCGGGTGGTGACGCTCAAGCTGGTCGAAGCGCAACAGGCACCGCGGCTGGACGGGGCGCCGCGGCACCTGGGCACGACCGCCATCGAGTCGGCCCAGCCGGGAGATATCGTGGTGGTCGAGCAGCGTACAGGCATAGACGCGGGCTCGTGGGGAGGCATCCTGTCGTTGGGTGCCAAGGTGCGCGGCCTGGCTGGTGTCATTGCGGACGGACCCGTACGGGACGCCGACGAAGCTCACGAATACGACTTTCCCATCTATGCCCGGAGCACTACGGCGTTTACCGCACGCGGCCGGGTGGCGGAGGGCGGTACCAACGTCCCGGTGCGTATCGGCGATATCACGGTGCACCCCGGGGACTACGCGGTCGCAGACAGCAGTGGCGTGGTGTTCATCGCGGCCGCGCAAGCCCAGGAGGTGTTGCGCGTGGCCGAGGAAATTGCTGCCCGCGAGGCTGCGATGGCGCGCGCGCTGCTGGCCGGCCGGCCGATTACCGAAGTGATGGGCGCCAATTACGAAAACATGCTGGCGCGTTGAGCGCCGTGGCCGCCAGGCCGCAGCAACGGAGACGACATGGACAAGAATGTGGAACGAGCCGCCAGGCTGGATACGGCAACCCTTAGCGATGCACTGGATAGGCTGGGCATAGCGGGCCAATGTCATGGCATCAAGCCCCGCACACCGGATTTCAGGCTGGCGGGCCGGGCCTTCACGATTCTCTATGGCCCCGCGTCCAATCCACCCGGTACGGTGGGGGATTTCATCGACGACGTGCCGGAAGGGCAGGTCATCGTGCTGGACAACGGCGGCCGGGAGGATTGCACGGTGTGGGGCGATATCCTGACCGAGATCGCCCATCGCCGCGGCCTGGGTGGCACGGTCATCGACGGTATCTGCCGCGATGTGTCCTTGTGCATGCAGCTGGGCTATCCGGTATTTAGCCGTGGGCACTGGATGCGTACGGGCAAGGACCGGGTGCAGGTGGAAGCGAGCAATGTACCGGTCAACATCGGCAATGCCCGTGTTGCGCCCGGCGACTTGCTGCGGGGCGACGCCGATGGCCTGATCGTGGTCCCGCGCACCCATGAGGACGCCGTGCTCGACGCGGCGGAGGAGATCGCCATGGTGGAGGATCGCATCCGGGAGGCTGCCCGGGGCGGCATGCGCCTGGACGAGGCGCGCCGCAATTTCGGTTACCACACCTTGCAGACGAGGAAGAAATGAACCGCGATCGCTTCCCTTTCATGGCGCTGCCTACGGTGGTGGCGGATATCGAGCGGCCGACGCCTGCACAGGTGGAACAGGCGGCACGGCTGCCCAGTTCGACCCTGCACGAAGCGGCCGGCAAGATCGGCGCCCTGCCTTCGGCCATCAAGCCGGTACATCCTTCTTTCAAGGTATGCGGGCCGGCTGTGACCGTGCAGTCGCCGCCGGCGGACAATCTCTGGCTCCACCGCGCCATCGTGGCGGCCCGGCCGGGCGATGTGCTGGTGGTACACGTAGGCGGCCACTACGAGGCCGGCTATTGGGGCGAGGTGATGTCGCAGGCGGCCAAGGCACGCGGGCTGGCCGGGCTGGTGATCGATGGCTGCGTGCGGGACGGCGCTATCCTAGAGCAAGTCGGGTTTCCCGTATTCGCCCGGGGGCTGTGCATACGGGGGACAGGCAAGGATTTCGACGCGCGCGGCTGGATCAATGCGCCCACCCTGTTCGGCGACGCGATCGTGCAACCGGGTGATCTTATCGTCGGCGATACCGACGGGGTGGTGGCCATTCCCCGTGCCCGGGCCGACGAGGTGCTGGCCATGGCGCGCCAGCGCGAGGCCGACGAGGCCCGCATCATCGAGCGGCTGATCGCGGGCGAGACCTCGCTCGACATCTACGGCTGGCAGGACAGGCCGTCGCCGGCGCGCTGACGCAGCGGGCGAACCGCGCGGGGCGGCCTACAGCAAGAAGAGCGTTGCCAGGCCGAGGAAGATGAAGAATCCCATCGTGTCGGTGGCGAACGTCAGCAGCACCGACGAGCCTATGGCCGGGTCCTTGCCGAAGCGGCTGCGGGTAAGCGGCACCAGCATGCCTATGCTGGCACCGACCAGCAGGTTCAGGATCATTGCGGCCATCATGACCAGGCCCAGCGAGTAGCGGCCGGAAATCGCCCAGGCGAACAGTGCAGCCACCGCGCCGCCTCCCAGCCCGACGAGGAAGGCGATCTGCAGTTCGCGGCGTACCAGCTTGCCGACGTTGGCCGCGTTGATGCGGCCGACGGCCAGGGCGCGGATGATCAGCGTCATGGTCTGGTTGCCCGAGTTGCCGCCTATGCCGGCGACGATGGACATCAGGAAGGCCAGGATGACGATGTGGCCGACCGTATCCTCGAAGCGGGACGCGACGAAGGCCGCGATGGAGGCGGTGCACAGGTTCACCAGCAGCCACGGGGCGCGGTTGCGGATGGCCTGGGAGACCGGGGCGAAGATGTCTTCTTCCTGCAGGCCGGCCTTGGACAGCACTTGTTCGTCCGAAGCCTCGCGGATCACGTCCACGACCTCGTTCACCGTTACCCGCCCGATGAGGCGGCCGACCGCGTCCACCACCGGGGCCGAAACCAGGTCATAGCGCTCGAACGCGGCTGCGGCTTCGTCGGCCTCGTCCAGCGGCGCCAGGGTCAGGATCTCGGTATCCATGACGTCGGCGACCTGGGTGTCGGGATCGCTGACGATGAGCCGGTTGATGGGCAGGCTGCCCATGAGCTTGTCGAGGCGGTCGACGACGAAGATCTGGTCGGTGTGGTCCGGCAGCTCCTGGAGACGCCGCAGGTAGCGCAGCACCACTTCCAAGGTCACGTCATTGCGCACGCGGACCATTTCGAAGTCCATGATGGCACCCACCGAGTCCTCGGGGTAGCTCATGACTTCGGTCAGCCGGGCGCGCTCTTCGTCGGTCAGGCCCTTCTGGACCTCGGCCACCACCTCCGGCGGCAGGTCGGGGGCGAGGTCCGCCAGCTCGTCGGCTTCCAGGTTCTCGGCCGCCGCCACCAGCTCTTGCTGGTCCATGGTGGCGATGAGGGATTCGCGCACCCAGTCGGCCACTTCCAGCAGGATTTCGCCCACGCGCTCGGGGCGGACCAGTTGCCAGACCGCTTGCCGGTCTTCCTTGGGCAGCGATTCGAGAATGAAGGCGACGTCGGCGGGATGCAGGTCATCGAGCAGCGCGCCCAGTTCCGCTTCGTGCTGGCGATGGACCAGGGCTTCGACCAGCGGCGCACGCGTGTCGCCTATCTCTTGCCGGTGCACGAGTTCTTCGACCAGGTGCTGGCGCCGCAGCAGTTCCTGGACGTGCTCCAGGGCTTCCTGGGCGTCTTCGGTTTCGAGCCGGTTACGCTCGAGGGATTTGGATTGTGTTGCTTGTTCGACCATCGCGCGGGAAAACACAAAACGGCCCCGCACGGGCCTCGGGATCTGACGCCTACGCAGGCGGGTTCAGAAAGGGCTCGAACGGAAACCGGGGGACAAAGAGCCGGCTGGTAGTAAGGGTCTAGGTCGTGGCTGTGAGGCCATACCGGAAAAGCAGTACTCGGGTACTGCGGAGTTGACGACGCCGCAATTGTACGCGTCCGGGAAGTCATCCGTCAGCGCATGCCGGGAGGATGACGGCTTTGGTTGCAAAAGCGTCACGGAATGGCGGCGCCGGGCATCCATCGCAACAGGCGGTCGGTGCGCGAAGCGAGGTAGGCCGAGCCGCGGTGCTTGTCGTAGTAGCGCGGGCGCGGCAGCATGGAAGCCAGCCGGGCGGCCTGGTAGGCCGACAGGCTGGCCGCCGAGGTCTTGAAGTAATGGCGTGCCGCGGCTTCGGCGCCGAACACTCCTTCGCCCCACTCCGCGATGTTCAGGTAAAGCTCCAGGATCCGCTGTTTGCTCATGACCATTTCGATCATGTAGGTAATGACTACTTCCTGGCCCTTGCGCAGATAGTTGCGCGAGTTGGAGAGGAACAGGTTCTTGGCTACCTGCTGAGTGATGGTCGATCCGCCGCGCATCGGCCGCGATGGCGGCTTGCGGCCGCGGGCGAGCGCGCGCTCGGTGGCTTCGGCCAACTGCCGGTTGTGCGCGTAGGCCCGTTCCACGGCGTCCCAGTCGATGCCGCCATGCTCGAGAAAATTGGCGTCCTCGGCGGCTACCGCCGCGCGCTTGAGGTGGTTGCTGATGCGGCGATAGTCCACCCACTGGTAGTTCAGCCGCCGGTGCGGGTCTTGCGCCTGCAGGCGCGAGAGTTCGGCGCGCATGATGGCGGTGGAAGCGGGCGGAACATAGGCATACCAGACCACCCAGCCGAACAGCCAGACTTGATAGAGCAGCACCAGCGCGACGGCCGCGGCCACCAGCCGCAGGCCCATGCCGCTGACGCGCGCGGCGAACGATTTGCGGCGGACGGGTCGGCGGCCGGCCATCAGTCCTCCCGCGACGCGGATCGCGCCCCGCCGGGTGCCTGCGCAAGCCTATTCATGAGGGCCGGGCTCATGCCGACAGCTGTTTCCGCAAGTCGGCCAGGACCGGCGCCGGATCCGGCCGCACGCCGCGCCAGATGAAGAAGCTCTCGGCGGCCTGTTCGACCAGCATGCCGAGCCCGTCGGCCGTCCCGGCGGCACCATCGGCCGCGGCCTGCCGCATGAAAGCCGTCGGCCGGGCGGCATACATCAGGTCGTAGGCGAGGCCGCCAGCCGCATACGCGCGGGCGGGCAGGGGCGGCGCCTCGTCGCTCAGGCTGCTGGCGGTGGCGTTGATGACCAGGTCCCATTGCGTGCCTGCCGGCAGGTCGGCGTAGCTCGTGCCGCGCAGCGCGGCGCCGTGCCCGGCGCCGGCAAACGACGCGGCCAATTCCACCGCTCGGGCCGGTGTGCGGTTGGCGATGTCTATGCTGGCGCAGCCTGCCTCGATCAGCGGCAGCACGATGCCGCGGGCGGCGCCGCCGGCGCCGGCCAGCAGCACACGGGCGCCCGCCAGCCGGGCGCCCAGGCGCCGCAGGTCGTTGACCAGGCCGACACCGTCGGTATTGCAGCCGTGCAGCTGGCCGTTTGACATCCATAGCGTATTGACCGCGCCGGCCGCGCGCGCGCGGGCGCTGGCGTGGTCCTGCGCGAGGTCGAAGGCCTGGAGCTTGAACGGTACGGTCACGTTCAGGCCGCCGCCGCCCGCGGCGAAGAAATCGCGGACCTGACTGGCGAATTCGTCCACCGGGGCGCAGATCGTGCCGTACGCGAGTTGTTGGCCGGTCTGCTCGGCGAAGCGGGCGTGGATCCACGGCGACTTGCTATGGGCGACGGGATTGCCGATCACGGCGTAGCGGGTAGGGGCGGCAAGAGGCATCAGCCAGGCTTCGCAATGAGCTTGTCGTTGGTGAAGTACCAGGTGCGCGTGATGGCCAGCACATCGGTATCGCGCGCGATCTGGGGCGGAAACGGAGCGAACGGCGTGGCCAGCGCCACGATGCGCCGGGCCGCGTCGTTGAGTATTTTATGTTCCGAAGGCTTGTCGATGTCTATGCCTTCGACCGTGCCGTCGCTGCGGATGTAGACGGTCATGCGCAAGGATCCGTAGACCTTGCCGCGGGCGGCAGCGGGGTAGTTCTGCGTGCCCAGCGTCTCGATGCGGCGGCGCCATTGCTCCACGTAGACGGCGAAGCGGTACTCCGAAGTCGAGGGCGAAAAGAAATGCCGCCGCGGCCGCTTGTTGTAGTCGTCGATACGTTGCGAGATCTCGGCGAACTGGCGCGCCAGTTGCTCGGCCTTGGTTTCGGCGGCCCGGCGCTCGGTGGCGGGCGCACTGAGGGCGCCGGACGGGGTGGGCGGCCTGGCGTGCCGCTGCGACAGTGCCGCCGCCAGTTGCCGCTGCTCCGCCTCCAGCGCGGCTTGGCGCTGCTGCAGTTCGGCCAGCAGCTTGCCATCGCGGTCGGCGGCCGCGTGCGGCACGGGCGCCTTGGCGTGCCCCGCTTCGGCGTTGCCGCCGCCGTCGCTGGCGACCTGGGCTCGCAGTTCGGCCTTGGGCGGCGCATGCCGGGTGCCGGCATTGAGCAGCACGACTTCCAGCCCTTCGTCCCGTTCCGGCCGCTGCGGCTGGGGGGTGGTGAAATGCAATGCGAAGAGAATACCGTGGGCCAGCAGCGAGATGATGATGGCGCTCATCAGGTAGCGCCGGTCGGGCCGGGTGGTCCAGTCTTCCGCCAGGCGGGCGCCGATGACGGCGCAGACGCGCATGAACCGGTCCGCGGACGAGGTGCGCCGGGACGGCGGCCGCATGCCGGCAACCGCGGCAGGCGGGCATTCTGGTGACGAAGGGGGGGCGGGGCGGTGCGACACCCCGCGATTGTAAAGCGTCAGGCCGGCGCGTTTGGCCCCGGCACGGCGAAGCGCGGCGGCCGGCCGGCGAGCCCGTCGGCCAGGCTTTCCAGCATGATGTCGAGCTGGGCTTGCGTGGCAGCCGGCGAGCGGCCGGAGATGTGGGGCGTCAACAGGACGTTCTCCATGGCGGCCAGTTCGGCCAGCAGCGCGGCCGGTGGATCCGGCTCTTCGTCCAGCACGTCCAGACCGGCCCCGCCCAGCGTGCCGCGCCGCAAGGCCTGCAGCAGATCGTCCGTTTTCAGCACCGAGCCGCGGGCGACGTTGATGACGAATCCATGAGGGCCCAGCGCCTCGAACATGTCGCGATTCAGCAGGTGCCGCGTGCGGGGTCCTCCCGGGCAGCAGGCGAAAAGGAAATCGCTGCGCCGGGCGAGCTCGAGCGGGTCCCCGCAATACACCCCCGGCGCGTCGGGCTTGGCGCCAGGCGTGTAGTAGGCAATGTCGGCCCCGCAGGCCGCCGCGCGCGCCGCGACCAGCCGGCCGATGCGGCCCATGCCGATGATGCCGACCCGCGACTGGTCGAGGCTGGGCCGCAGCGCGCGCAGTGAAGTCCAGGCGGCTCCCTGGGCCAGCCTGTCCGTCAGCGGGCGATAGCCGCGTGCCAGGGCAAGCGCCATGCCGATGGCGTGGTCGGCCACGGTGGCCGCATTGGCGCCCGGGGCATGGGTCACCGGAATGCCGCGCGCACGTGCCGCCGCGACATCGATGTTTTCTGTTCCCGCGCCCATGGAACATATGACGCGCAACCTGGGCAGCAAGTCCATCTGCTCGCCGGTAAAGCCCGTGGAGCCGTTGGTGACGACGGCCTGCACTTGGCCGAGCAGGGGATCGCCCCGATCGAGCGGCGCCTGGTTCGCGCCGCCATGGAGCCGGTAATGGCGGGCCAGCCCCTCGCGCAAGCTGGGCGGCAGGGCGATGACGGACAACACGTGTGCGGTCATGGGCGGGTTTTCCTGGAGAGCGGGTGCAGCGGCGCCTGGTCCGGGCGGGCGCCCCGGCGTTGTTCAAGCGGCGGGTTTGACTTCCTTGACGGCGCCCTTCCAGCCGTTCTCCGTGATGTCGAAGACCGTGCCGTCGGGCATGCGGTACTTCACCTCATAGAAAACATTGGGGTCGGTTTCCTTGCGGCCCGTCAGGTATGTGCCGCCCGCTTCGAGGATGCGCTTTTCGGCGGCTTCGAGGTCCTCGACCCACATGCCGAAGTGGATCACTCCGCGGACGTCCTTCAGGCCGGCGTAGCCGGGGACGGTTTCGTTGGCGAAGTTGAGCAAGGCCACGTTCATGACCCCGTCCGTCATGTAGATGCCGCGCATGGCCTTGCCGGCCCGCTGCATGCCGAATGCGCGTTCGAAGAATTGCGCCGCGGCTTCCGGGTCTTCGACCGACAGGGCGATATGCCTGAGTTTCTCCATGGGATCTCCTGATCATGCTCGGTAGGGGATGGGGTGGTCCCGATATCGGGGTTCCATCTGTTGGTGTTCGATTTTATAGTGTTGGTATACTAAATCAACAAAATTAGTTATTTGAAGTTAGATATGAATACATAAAATAAATTTGGCATGTAATTTGCATGGGTGCTCATGTGGACGAATGCCTCCGGGGAGCGCTGACCGGGCCACATAAACCAATAGGGAGCTCAGCATGGAAAAGCAACGCAGATCCTTCATCACGGCCCTCGTCCTTGCTGCTGCCGCGGCCGGGACAACGTCTGCCCAGGCGGCAGCGCCCTGGCCGGTGCGGCCCATCACTATCGTGGTGCCCTATGCACCTGGCGGGAACACCGACCTCATGGCGCGCCTGATCGGCGAACAGTTGTCCAAGGCCCTGCAGTCGCCGGTGGTGATCGACAACAAGGCCGGCGCGGCGGGCCTGATCGCGGCGGAGTTCGTGGCCCGTTCACCGGCGGACGGCTACACGCTTTTCATAGGCACGCTGACCCAGATTTCTACGGCGCCCTTCACCAACAAGATCCGCTATGACCCGTTGAAAGACTTCGTCCCGATCGCCAATGTGGGGGGCAATCCCTTCGTGATTACGGTCAACGCCCGCGTGCCCGCGCGCGACATCAAGGAGCTGGTCGCCTATGCCAAGCAGAACCCCGGGAAGCTCAACATGGGCAACGCCGGCATAGGCGGGCTGACGCATCTGTCGGGCTTGGTGTTTGCCAAGCATGCGGGCGTCGACCTGGTCGAAGTGCCCTACAAGGGCGCGGCGTTGGCGTTGGCCGACGTGGTGGCCGGGCAGATCGATATGTACTCGGGCAACTTGTCCGAGGTGGTGCCCTATGTAAGGGATACGCGCGTGCGGCTGCTGGGCGTGTCCAGCAAAGAGCGCGTCAAGCAGTTGCCGGACGTGCCTACGCTGGCCGAGTTCGTGCCGGGCATTCCCGCAGTCGAAACCTGGAACGGCCTGCTGGGGCCGGCTGGCATGCCGGCGGACGTCGTAGACAAGATTTCCGCCGCGGTGCTGGCTGCGCAGGCCGATCCGGCGTTCCGCAAGAAGCTCGAGGACGCGGGCATTACGCCTCTGCCGGAGGCGAAGGACCAGTTCGCCCAGCGCATCCAACACGACATCGCCGTCTGGAAACCCATGATCGAGATGGCCGGCATCAAGCCGGAGTAAGGAGTCGAAGCAATGACGCAGAAAGACGAGCAGCGTGTGCTGGTCGTGGGGGCCGGGCCGGTGGGGATGGTATGCGCCCTTGCGCTGAACCGGCAGGGGATTCCCGTGACGGTGTTCGAACAGGAGCCCGGTCCGGTCAAGGACCAGCGGGCCGCCTCGCTGCATCCCACTACGCTGGCCATGCTGGACGACCTGGGCGTGACGCGCACTATCGTCCCGCGCGGCCTGGTCTCGGAAACCTATCAGTACCGGGACCGCGTGAGCGGCCGGCTGGTGGCCGAGTTCGATCTGCGTCAGCTGGCCGACCTATTCCGCTTCCCGTTCGTATTGCAGTACGAGCAATACAAGCTGACGCGCGACATCGCCCAGCAATACGCCAACGAATCGGATTTCGACGTGCGCTATGACCATGCCGTGACGGCCGTCCACCAGCATGCCGACCGTGTGGAAATCGATGTGCGCGGTCCGGACGGCCTCCGGCGCTACCGGGGTGCCTACCTGATCGGAGCCGATGGCGGGCGCAGCACGGTACGCAAGGCCGCCGGCATTCCGTTCGAAGGGTTCACCTACCAGGAACGGTTCATCAAGATCGCTACTTCCTTCGATTTTCAGAAGGCGCACCCCGACTACGCCTACCGCAATTATTTTTCCGACCCCAACGAGTGGTGCAATCTGTTCAAGGTCCGGGGCGAAGACGGCGAAGGGTTGTGGCGGGCCATTTTCCCCACCCGGGTGGACGAAACCGAGGAAGAGGCCTTGAGCGAGGCGGGCGTCGAGGCGCGGCTGCAGAAGTTTTTTCCCAAGGCGGGCCGCTACGAGGTCGCTTATTGCAACGTGTATGGCGTCAACCAGCGCGTGGCTCAGGTGTTTCGGCGCGGCAGGGTATTGCTGGCGGGCGATGCGGCGCATGTCAACAATCCCATCGGCGGCATGGGCATGAACGGCGGTATCCATGATGCGGTCAACCTCGCCGGCAAGCTGGGGGCGGTGTTGCAGCACGGAGCGGACGAAGCCTTGCTGGATCTCTACAGCCGCCAGCGGCGCCATGCCGCCGTGGCTTACGTCCAGGCCCAGACTATTGCCAACAAGAAGATGCTGGAAGAAAAGGACGAACGCAGCCGCCAGCAGAAGTTCGACGAGCTGGCCCGGATCGCGGAGGACCGGGCCGGTGCCAGGCAGTACATGCGCCGGGCGTCCTTGCTCGAAAGCCTGGAAACCGCCAACGCCATCACGTGAGAATGTCCATGATCGATGCCACTCGCACGCTGGGCAGCCTGCCGCCCGCGCAGGCCGCGGAACTTGAACGCGCGGGCCCGGTATGGGGCAGCGACATCAACGGTTTTCGCGATCTGGTCGTGCGCGCCTATACGCCGCTGGTGGCGGCTGCTCCCAAGGACGGGATCTCGGTCGCTCGGGACCTGCCGTACGGCGACAGCCCCAGGCAGGTGCTGGACATTTTTCAACCCAGCGATGCGCATGAAGCCGATGTGGTGGTGTTCGTCCATGGCGGCGCGTTCATTCGCGGCGCCAAAAGTTTCAACGGCCATATCTACGACAATGTTTCGTACTGGTTCGCCCGGCATGGGCTGGTCGCCGTCAATATGGAATACCGGCTGGCGGCCGAAGCGCCGTTTCCAGGCGGCGCGGAGGATGTGGCCGCGGCGGTCCGGTGGCTGGCCGGCCATGTCGGCGAATTCGGCGGTAATCCCCGCCGCCTCTTCCTGATCGGGCATTCGGCGGGCGGCACGCACGTGGCTACCTATTGCTTCGATCCCCGGCACGGCTTTCGGCCGGATCGCGGCGTGCGCGGCGCGGTGCTCATCAGCGCCCGGCTGCAGGCCGACGTGCTGCCCGGCAATCCGAACGCCAAGGCCGTCGAAGCCTATTTCGGCAGCGATACCTCGCGTTATGAAATCGATTCCCCCATGGCCCATGCGGCCGAGTCCGATTTGCCCGTCATGGTCGCGATCGCGCAATACGAGAATCCCTACCTGGATCTATACGGCCTCGAGTTCTGCCGGCGCCTTGCGCAGGCGCGGGGCTATGTGCCCCGGTTCATGCAGCTGACCCGCCATAACCATACGTCCATCGTGGCCCACTTCGACAGCGGGGAAGAGTTGCTGGGGCGCGAGATCCTGGACTTCTTCCACGGCATCGGCTGAGCGGGCGCCCTCCCCTTTCCTTTCCCGTACGCTTCGAGGTTCGCCATGCCAGACCGCGCTTTGTCTTCTGACCGTCCGCAGCCCCTGGGCAAATATGCGCCCTACCGGCGGGCCGGCGACTTTATCTACCTATCGGGCATCAGTGCCCGGCTGGCCGACGGCTCGATAGCCGGCGCGTGGCGGCTGCCGGATGGCAGCGTGGTCCGCGACATCGAGGTCCAGACCCGGGTCGTGATCGAGAACGTCCGTGCGACGCTGGCCGAAGCAGGGGCCGGCTTGGCCGACTGCATAGACGTGCTGGTATTCCTGACCGATATGCGGGACTTCCCGAAATACAACGCGGTATATGGCGAGTATTTCGAGGCGGGGGGTCCGACGCGTACGACCGTGGCGGTCAGCGAGCTTCCACGGCCGGACATGATCGTCGAGATGAAGGTGGTGGCCTGCCGCCCGTCTTAGGTTTTCGGCTCCTGATCCTTGCCGGTATCCGGTTCCGTGGGGGCGTCCAGCGGTAGGTCCGACGGGTCGGGGCCATCGGCGGCATCGGTTTCGGCCACCTCCACTTGTGCTTCGGCGGGCGGTTCGTCCTCGATCTCCTCGCCCTGGTCGGCCGCCTCGACCACGTCGACGAAGCGGCAATCCAGCGTCAGGTCCAGTTCGTCGTCGCCCATGATCTCGAGCATGACGTGCCGTCCACGTTCCAGCGCGGGGAGCGTCCCCACGCGCGTGTAGAACGGCGCATCTTTGAGGCGCACCAGGTCTTCGCGCAGGACCACGGCCTCGACCCGGCGCAGGCCTTGTTGCTTGAGCCAGCGCAGGCACCAGAACCGTTCCATGGACTGCTGGAAATCGGCGTAGGCGCCGTACTTGGCCTCGAAGGCGCTGATAATCGCGTACAGGTCCGCCTCGCGCGGCTTGAAGGGCGCGACCAGCCGCGCCGACACGCCATGATCGATAGCGGCGATCAACTGGCCCTGGTTGACCAGGTCGACGTAGCGCCGCAGCGGCGACGTGCACCACGCGTACTGGGGCACGCCTATGGAGTCGTGGGGCGCGGCCGCCGTTCCCATCCGCACGCGCCCCATTTGCTGGGACCGGTAGATGCCCGGTACGCCGCATGAGGCAAGCAGGCCGCCCCAGACGCTGTTGGCCAGGATCATGTATTCGGCCACCAGGCGGTCCAGCGGGGCGTTGCGCTTGCGTTGCTCGATACGGACCGTGGCCTGTTCAGGGTGGTCGGGGTCGCCGTCCACATAGAAGCTGAAGTCGATCCGGTTGTTCGATTCGGGCTTGCCGCGCACCGCATCCCGCTTGGCGGACAAGGCCTGGGCCAGCCGCCACAGCGGCCGGAACACGTGTCCGTAGGGAAGCTCGGCATTAGGATCGGCTAGCGAGGCTTCATCCACGCGCTCGTCGAGAACGTTGTGGCGCAGGTTCTCGCGTACCACGATGCGCTCTATGCGCGATTCGTGCGAGAGGATCTCGCCGGTCTCCGGGTCGGCCACGACGTAGAGGGAAACGGCGGGTACCGGCCTGCCGGCATCCAGCGAAAAGCTGGCGATGACTTCGTCGGGCTGCATAGGGATCTTGTCGCCCGGCATGTAGACGGTCGACATGCGCGCGCGCGCGATCGCGTCCAAGCCGCTGTCGCGGGTCACGGCCAGCCCGGGTGCGGCGATGTGTATGCCGACGCGCAGCGTGCCGTCGTCCAGGGGCTGGACCGACAAGGCGTCGTCGATCTCGGTGGTGGTGATGTCGTCGATCGAATAAGCCTCGACATCCGCCATGGGCAGGTCGCGCCCGACGGGCGGCACCTCCACCGGCGCGAAACCCGTGCCGCGGGGGAAATGCTGTACGTAGAAACGCCGCTTGTGTATGGATAGCGCGCTGGGAAATGCGCCCAGGTTCATCAGCAGCCGCTCCGGCCGCATCTGCAATTGTGTGCAGGCCGCGTCCAGCGCCTTCCACTCCAGGGTGTTCTTGTCGGGCTTGAACAGCAGCGTTTCCGCCTGGCGCGCCAGGGGCTCGGGCAGCGCGCCGGCCTTGATTTCATCCACCCAGGCTTGCTGCTGTTCGGCCTGGCGCTTCTTTTTCTCGAGCGCGGCCAGTGCGGCGGCGAGAATATCGGGCGGGGCCGGGCGGTACTTCCCCTTGCCGCGGCGATGGAAATAGACGGGGGCGCCGTGTACCCGCAGCAGCATGCTCGCCTGCTCGACAGGCGTGGGCGGGTGGCCGTAGTACTCCTCGGCCAGTACCGGGATGTCGAAGTCGTCCTTGGGCGCGCATTCCCAGAGGAACTCCAGGTCCAGTTCCTGCGAAGCTTCCTCGGCCTGCTTGAGCAGCGCCTCGGGGGAAGGCTGCTCGAAACGCACGATGACGGCGGACTTCTTGATCTTGCTGCGCTTGCCGCTGGTCGCCTCCACTTGGAGGCTGGCGTCGGTTTCGCTCAGGATGGTGGCGGCTTTGAACCCGCCGTCATCCTCGTAAAGGACATGCATTGCGTGTTATCCAGGGGAAGATTCTTCATTTGCCGCGGCGTCGGCGAAGTCCAGCACCTCGGGCAGGTAGCGGCCGAAATCGCTGATTCCATGGTCGCCGCCCTCGATAATGTGCTGGCGCGCGCCCGGGTAGTGGTCGCGCATTTCGCGCCAGTCCAGCACTTCGTCGCCGGTGGCCGCCAATAGATAGTAGCGGCCGGGGCGGGTGATGCGCGCCACGGCATAGGCTTTGAGTTCCTCGACGTGATCGGTCGTGAACGTGAACGGCTGCCCATCATGGTAGGACAAGTGTTCTCCCACCTGCGTGGCGAGGTCGCGCGCCGCGTGCACCACGGGATTGAGCAATGCCGCGCGGCACCCCAGGCGTTCCGCCAGCCAGGTCGCGTAGTAGCCGCCCAGCGAGGAGCCGACCAGGGTCAGCTCGCGACCCGCTGCGTGGCTGGGCGCCAGCATGTCCCGCGCCAGCCCTTCGGCGAGGGTCATGGCTGCCCGCGGACTGGCGGGCAACTGCGGGCAGGCCCATTCGCGTTGCCGGCCGCGTTCGGCCAGCGCCTCGGCCAGCAATCTGGCCTTGTAGGACGATGGCGAAGAACGGAAGCCATGCAGGTAAAGGATCATTTGCCCCGTCCGGTATGGGCGCGCCGGCTGTCCAGCGCCTGCAGCAGTTTGTCGTGTACGCCGCCGAAGCCGCCGTTGCTCATGACGACGATATGGTCGCCGGGCCGTGCCGCTGCGGCGATCGCTTCCACCATCGCGGAGAGGTCCGACCAGGTGCTGGCCCGATCGCCCAGGGGCGCGAGAGCGTTGGCCGGGTCCCAGCCCAGCGCGTGCTTGCCCTCGTTGTTGCCAAAGCAGAATACCAAGTCGGCCGCGGCCAGCGAGCCAGGCAGTTGGGCCTTCATGGCGCCCAGCTTCATCGTGTTGGACCGCGGCTCGAGCACCGCGAGGATGCGGCCCGCCGGCACGCGTGCGCGCAAGCCTGCCAGCGTGGTGGCGATGGCGGTCGGATGATGCGCGAAGTCATCGTATACGCGGATGTCGTTCACCGTGCCGCGCAGTTCCATGCGGCGTTTGACGCCGGCGAAGCGGCTCAGGGCGGCGATGGATTCCGCGGGCGGGACGCCGACATGTTCGGCCGCGGCCAGGGCGGCCAGGGCATTCATCCGGTTGTGCTCGCCGCTCAGCGCCCACTGGACGCGGCCGACCACGGTGCCGCGATAGGCGACTTCGAACGAGCCGGCGGCATCCTCGGGCCCCGCCTGCCAGGTGCCATCTTCACCGAATGTGACGGTTTCCGACCAGCATCCTCGCTCAAGTACGCGTTCCAGCGCGGGCGAGCGCGTAGGTACGACGATCCGGCCTTGGCCAGGCACTGTCCGCACGAGATGGTGAAATTGGGTCTCGATTGCTGCCAGATCGGGGAAGATGTCGGCGTGATCGTATTCCAGGTTGTTGAGGATGGCGGTACGGGGGCGGTAGTGCACGAACTTGGACCGCTTGTCGAAAAACGCGGTGTCGTATTCGTCCGCCTCGATGGCGAAGACCGGACGGCTCGCCCGTTGCGCCGGTTCCAGCCGCGCCGATACCCCGAAGTCGTGCGGTACCCCGCCTACCAGGAAGGAGGGACGCTGTCCGGCGGCCTCGAGTATCCATGCCAGCATGGACGTGGTGGTGGTCTTGCCGTGCGTGCCGGCCACGGCCAGCACGTGGTGGCCGGGCAGCACGTGTTCGCCCAGCCATTGAGGCCCCGAGGTATAGGGCAGGCCCTCGTTCAGTATGGCTTCCATCAGGGGGTTGCCGCGGGTCACGACGTTGCCCACCACGAACAAATCCGGCTTCAGGCTGGTCTGACTGGCATCGTAGCCCTCTATCAGGTCTATGCCTTGCTCCATGAGCTGGGTGCTCATGGGGGGATAGACGCCGGCATCGCAGCCGGTGACGCGGTGGCCGGCCGCGCGCGCCAGCAACGCGAGTCCGCCCATGAAAGTGCCGCAGATGCCGAGGATGTGTAGATGCATGGTTGCCTGCTTACGGTCGGGGTATGGATTGTAGACCGCTGGCGCGCCCGGCCGCCGGCGCCGCGGGACACGAAGTATGATGACGGGGTCACCCCCTTGGAGCAATCATGTCGTTTTCTTCTTTGCGCCAGGAAATCGCCGCCGCCGCGGCCAGAATGATCGCCGAAGACGGGCTGGACTACAGCACGGCCAAGCGCAAGGCGGTCAAGCAATTGGTGGGGTCCGGCACGCTGCCGCGTGGCGACGTGCTGCCCGATAACGACGAAATAGAAACCGAGGTCCGCGAGTACCAGGCCTTGTTCATGGGCGATACTCAGCCTGCCCGGCTTGCCACGCTGCGGCGGGTGGCGCTGTCGGTCATGGGGCTGCTCGATCGTTTCCGGCCCTATCTGGTCGGGCCGGTCTGGAACGGCACGGCGGGAGAGCATTCCGACATCGCGCTGCAATGCTTTGCCGATTCCTCCAAGGAAGTCGAGATCTTCCTGATCAACCATGGCATCAAATACGAAGTGGGCGAGCGGCCCGACTTCCGCGGCCGCGGGAAGGTCGAGGCCCTTTATTTCCTGTGGCAGGGGGAGGGCGTGATGTTGAGCATCTATGACGGCCTGGCGCTGCGGGGGGCGCTCAAGCCTGGCGCCGATGGACGTGCCGAGCGCGGCGATGCGCGCGCCGTCGCCCGCCTGCTGGACGACGTGCCGGATTTGCAAGGGGGCGTGGCATGACCCCCGCGCAGAAGACGGGCGGTAGGAATCGGCGGCGCCTGCTCTTCTACGGAGCGGCTGGCGTGGCTGCCGCTGCACTGGGCGGAGGTTTGGCCTGGCGGCAGCTGGCGCCCAAAGCCGCGTCGGACCGGGCGGTCGATCTGTTCTATGCCCAGAGCCTGGAGGGGCTGGATGGCCGTAACTACGCGTTCGAGCAATGGCGGGGCCGCCGGCTGGTGGTCAATTTCTGGGCGACGTGGTGCCCCCCCTGCGTCGAAGAAATGCCCGAGCTCGACCAGCTGCACCAGGAATTCGTGAATCAGGTGCACTTCGTGGGTATCGGCATCGATTCCGCCGCTAACATGCGTAAATTCGTCGAAAAAGTCCCGGTCGGTTATCCTCTGCTGATAGCCGGGAATGTCGGTACCGAGCTGGCCCGGGAGCTGGGAAACGCCAGCGGGGGGCTACCGTTTACCGTGGTCATCGACGAAAAAGGGGCGATTGTTCATCAATATTCGGGCAGAATCCAGCCCGAGACCCTGCGCCGCGCGCTGGTCGAGGCATGAGGCCGGGGGCAACCGGGACAAAAGGAGCGGGCTGGTACGGGGCGAATGCGCCGAATTCGTTACAATTGATAGACAATATGGCGTGTTTTGCGTAAAAATCGCGCCCTTCCGTATCGCATCGCAGGCAATATGGCCCATCGCATACTGGTTTTGCACGGCCCCAATCTGAATTTGCTCGGCACGCGCGAGCCCGGTATCTATGGCGCAACGACATTGGCCGACATCGATGCGTGTCTGCAGGCGCTGGCGCAGCAGCACGGGGCCGTGCTCGATTCGTTCCAGAGCAACCATGAAGGGGTGCTGGTCGATCGCATCCAGGCGGCCCCCGGCGAAGGCGTCGAGTTCATCGTGATCAACCCGGCGGCCTTCACGCATACCAGCGTGGCGATCCGGGACGCACTGGCTGCGGTGGCGCTGCCATTCATAGAAGTGCATCTGTCGAACGTACACAAGCGGGAAGCCTTCCGGCACCGTTCGTATTTTTCCGACCTGGCCGTGGGCGTGATCGCCGGGCTGGGCGCCGATGGCTACGAAGCGGCTGTGCGTTACGCGCTGTCGCATTAAAGAAATTTACTGGGGAAGCCCCATGGATCTTAGAAAACTGAAAACCTTGATTGACTTGGTCGCCGAGTCCGGTATTGCGGAGCTCGAGATTACCGAGGGCGAGGGCAAGGTGCGCATCGTCAAGTTTGCGCAAGGTGGCCAGGTCGCTGCCGGACACGCGGTCCAGGCCTACCAGGTCGTGCCGCAGGCCCCGGCCCCCGCGGCGCCGGCGCCCGCCGCCGAAGCTCCGGCCGCGGCGCCCGCACCGGCCGTGCTGCAAGGCCACGTCGTCAAGTCGCCCATGGTGGGTACTTTCTATCGCGCGCCCAATCCGGGCGCGCCGGCATTTGTGGACGTCGGCCAGACCGTCAAGGAAGGCGATCCGCTCTGCATCATCGAGGCCATGAAGCTGCTCAACGAAATCGAAGCGGACAAGGCCGGCACCATCAAGGAAATCCTGGTCGAGAACGGCCAGCCGGTCGAATATGGCCAACCTCTGTTCGTGATCGGCTGACCTGGTCGCCCTCATGCGCATCGGTACTTTCGTCCATCGATGCGCTTCACACCGTGTTACCAGTCGGGCGCCGGGACCGGCGTGCCGATCCCGGCAAGGCGCCTGCTGCCATATCGCCGCGGAAGAAAGCCGCCCGGGCCAGCCGTCCGACTTTTTCAGGACATTCGTTCATGTTTGAAAAGATCCTGATCGCCAATCGTGGGGAAATCGCCCTGCGTATCCAGCGCGCCTGCCGCGAACTGGGGATCAAGAGCGTGGTCGTCCATTCCGAGGCCGACCGCGAGGCGAAGTACGTCAAGCTGGCCGACGAATCGGTATGCATCGGCCCGGCGCCTTCGCGCGAGAGCTACCTGAACATGCCGGCCATTATTTCGGCGGCCGAGGTGACCGATGCCGAGGCCATTCACCCCGGCTACGGTTTCTTGTCGGAGAACGCCGATTTCGCCGAACGCGTCGAGAAAAGCGGCTTCGTGTTCATCGGTCCCAAGCCCGAATCGATTCGCCTGATGGGCGACAAGGTCAGCGCCAAGCAGGCGATGATCGCGGCGGGTGTCCCGGTCGTGCCGGGTTCGGACGGCGCCCTGCCCGAGGATCCCAAGGAAATCATCCAGATTGCCCGCAAGATCGGCTATCCGGTCATCATCAAGGCCGCCGGCGGCGGCGGTGGCCGCGGCATGCGCGTGGTCCATACCGAGGCCGCGCTGCTCAATGCCGTCACCATGACGCGATCGGAAGCGGGCGCGGCGTTCAACAATCCCGATGTGTACATGGAGAAGTTCCTCGAGAATCCCCGCCACGTCGAGATCCAGGTGCTGGCCGACGGCCAGCGCGGCGCCGTCTGGCTGGGCGAGCGCGATTGCTCCATGCAGCGCCGCCACCAGAAGATCATCGAGGAGGCGCCGGCGCCGCACATCCCGCGCCGGCTGATCGACCGCATCGGCGATCGGTGCGCCGATGCGTGCCGCAAGATCGGCTACCGCGGCGCCGGTACGTTCGAGTTCCTCTATGAAAACGGCGAGTTCTATTTCATCGAGATGAACACCCGTATCCAGGTCGAGCATCCCGTGACGGAAGCGATCACCGGGGTGGACCTGGTGCAGGAGCAGATCCGCATCGCGGCCGGGGAAAAGCTGCGGCTGCGCCAGCGCGACATCGTGTTCCGCGGCCACGCCATCGAATGCCGCATCAACGCCGAAGATCCGTTCCGGTTCACGCCCAGCCCGGGCCGCATCACGAACTGGCATGTTCCCGGCGGGCCGGGTATCCGGGTCGATTCGCACGTCTACAATGGTTATTTCGTGCCGCCCAACTACGATTCCATGATCGCCAAGGTCATCGCCTACGGGGATACCCGCGACCAGGCGCTGGCCCGGATGCGCATTGCGCTTTCGGAAATGGCCGTGGACGGCATTTCGACCAACATTCCGCTGCACCGTGAATTGCTCCAGGATGCCCGCTTCATCGAGGGCGGCACCAACATCCACTACCTGGAGCATCGCCTGGCCCAGCGGCCGGACTAAGAGCCCGCCATGCGCGAACTGGTGTTCGACTGCCCCGAGCAACTCGCCGAGCCGCTGTCCGATGCGCTGCTGGAAGCCGGCGTGCTGTCGGTCTCGGTCGAGGATGCGGATTTCGGCACCGAGGCCGAGCGGCCTTTGTTCGGCGAACCCGGGCTTGAGCCCGAGACGCACGCCTGGTCGCGCAATCGCGTCGTGGCGCTGCTGCCCGATGGCGAGGACCCGGCCCAGTTGCTGGCGGATGCATGCGCCGCCTGTGGCCTGGACGACGTTCCCGCGTGGCAATTGCGGGAAGTGCCGGATGCCGACTGGGTCCGGCTCACCCAATCCCAGTTCGAACCGATAGAAGTCGACGGGCGTATCTGGATCGTGCCCACCTGGCACGAAGTGCCGGACCGGCCGGGGACGATCTCGATCCGCCTCGACCCGGGGTTGGCGTTCGGCACCGGCAGCCATCCCACCACGCATTTGTGCCTGGCCTGGCTGGCGCGCAACGTGAGGCCCGGGTGCAGCGTGCTCGACTATGGCTGCGGATCGGGCATCCTGGCGATCGCCGCCCGCAAGCTGGGCGCGGGCGAGACGGTGGGGATAGATATCGACCCGCAGGCGGTCCAGTCGGCCCAGGCCAACGCCGCGGCCAACGACGTCGAAGTCCTGACCGGCCTGCCCGACCTGCGCCAGGGATGGCGGGCCGATGTCGTGGTGGCCAACATCCTGTCCAACCCATTGAAAGTCCTGGCGCCCATGCTGTGCGACCGCGTGCAGCCGGGCGGAGACCTGGTGCTGTCCGGCGTCCTCGAGCGCCAGGCCGACGAGGTGGCGCAGGCCTATGCGCCGTGGATGACCCTGACCGTCTGGCGTGCCCTCGACGGCTGGGTATGCCTGCACGGTCGCCGTCCCTGAGGGGGTCCATCCATGGTCCTCGCCACTCGCTGCCCGCACTGCGCCACTGCGTTCCGCGTCGTACCCGATCAGATCAAGCTGCGCGGCGGTTGGGTGCGGTGCGGCGTATGCAACGAAGTCTTCGATGCGGGCGCCAACCTGCTCCAGGACCCGCCGTCCGAGCCGGGTGTCGCCCAGGACCGGCCCACCGAATCGGGTATCGCGCAGCACCCGCCCACTGAACCCGGTATCGTCCAGCACCAGCCGTCCGAGCCGCATGTCGTGCGGCGCCGGGGCGAAGGGCTGGTCGTGCCTTCCACCGGGGGCGATGACGAACAAGAGGACGCCCCCTCGTCCGATGCTCCTCCGGCGCGGCTTTCCGCAACCGCATCGTTGGAGGAGCCCGCCGGCGATGCGCTCGCCCGCGACGTGCCGGCCAGTGCGGTGCCAGCCGGGGACGAGCCTGCGCAACCGACACTCGCCACGGCCCCGCACGAAAACCCTGCCGATCGCTCCACCGGGCAGCCGTCCAGCGATGGATTGCCCTCCGTCCTCCGGTCCGGCCGTCCGCTTCCGCCCCCCGCGCCGGCTCCGCTCGTTGCTGAAAGCCGCACACGCGGCGGCCCGGCGCTGGATTTTCTGGACGAGGAAGACCGGCGCCGCCGCCGGCGGGCGCAATGGTGGTGGGGAGCGGCTGGGCTGGTCGCGCTATTGGCGTTGCTGGCGCAGCTGGTATGGATCTTCCGCGCCGAGCTTGCGACCCGGGTGCCGGCCCTGCGGCCGGTGCTCGAAGGGATGTGCGAACGCCTGGACTGCACGGTGGGCTATCCGCGCGCCCCCGAGCTGCTGGTCATCGAATCTTCGTCGATCGAGCCCTGGTCGCCCCAGTCGCCGGCCGTGGCCGACAAAGGAGAGGCCGGCGAGCCGGCGGAAGTCATCTTGCCGGTGCGTAGGCTGGCGTTGCGCATGGTGCTGCGCAACCGCGCTGAGTTTCCGCAATCCTGGCCAGCGATCGAACTGGCGTTGATGGATCTTTCCGATGCTGTGGTGGCCCGCCGCATCCTGCAGCCGTCTGTCTACTTATCGCCACAGGATCTTGCCGAGCCCCTGGGGCCGCTCCAGGAGCGCGTCCTGCGGATTCCCGTCGAAACCATCGATGCGCATGCCACCGGCTACCGCGTCGCCATTTTCTACCCTTGACCGCCATGGCTCATCCCGAAACTGCCCCCGTCATTATCTGCGGCTCTGTTGCGTTCGATACGATCATGGTGTTCGAAGGCAAGTTCCAGGAGCACATCCTGCCCGAGCAGGTGCATTCGCTGAGCGTGTCCTTCCTGGTGCCGTCGATGCGCAAGGAATACGGAGGCTGCGCGGGCAACATCGCCTACAACATGAGACTGCTCGGCGGCACGCCGGTACCTGTCGCGACGGTCGGCGAGGACGCCGGCGACTATCTGCGCCGCATGCGCGAGCTCGGCATCAACGTCGACTGGGTCAAGGTGGTGCCCGGCACGTACACGGCGCAATGTTTCATCACCACCGACCTGGCGGACAACCAGATCACCGCCTTCCATCCCGGTGCGATGTCGGCGGCGGCCAGCAACGACCTCGACGGTGCACCGGGCGTCTGGGGAATCGTCGCGCCGGATGCCAAGGACGGCATGTTCGCTCATGCGAAGCGGCTGCACGCGCGCGGAATACCGTTCATCTTCGACCTGGGACAGGCCATGCCGCTGTTCGACGGCGAGGATCTCGAGCAAATGCTTGCGCTGGCCCAGGTGCTGACGGTGAACGATTACGAAGCTCACGTGGTGGAGCAGCGTACCGGGCGCAGCATGGCCGATATCGCCTCCGGGCTGCAGGCCGTCATCGTTACGCTGGGCGAGAAGGGCTCGACGCTGCTGACCGGCGGCAAGGAAATCCATATCGATGCGGTCAAGGCCGACGCCGTAGTCGACCCGACCGGATGCGGCGATGCCTATCGCGCCGGCTTGCTCTACGGCATGACGCTCGGCTGGGCCTGGGAGGACTGCTGCAAGCTGGCCAGCGTGATGGGCGCGATCAAGATCGCCAGCCGGGGTCCGCAAAACCACAGCGTCGGCCGGGAGGAGATCTCGGCGCGGCTCGAACGCAACTACGGGCTCTCCTTGCCGCGGGGCTGAACGAGGTCCGGCCGGCGGCGACGGCTCAGCCGGTGCTGCGTTTGGATACCTTGGCAGCGAGGGGGGAAAGCGGGTCGCCGTTGGCCACCTGATGTACCGGCGCAGTCAGGCGGGGGCGCACATCCACTCCGAATTCGCGTTCGGATCCCGCCATTCGTACCCGCAGGCGATCCACCGCCCCCATGACCTTGGAGACGGGCAGCAGGTACTTCCAGCAAGCTTCTTTCAGCCAGCGGCCGGGCAGCAGCGGCAGCGGCGTCAGGGCGATGCTGGGAGCCCATCCCGGCGCCCAGCGGCGCGCGATGCTCGGACGCATCGCCAGCGAGATGGCCGGTACGCCGACGTTGGACGCAAGGTGGGCGAGGCCGGAATCGTTGCCGATGAAAAGACCGGCCTGTATCAGCCAGGCGGCAAGGTCGCCCAGCGATCCGTGGGCGGCCACACGGAAACCGTGGCGCTCGACCCAACGCCAAGAAATGAGCTCGGCGGGGGCCACGACAAAGCAAGGCTCGTAACCGGCATCGCGCAAACGGCGGGCAAGATCCAGGAATTTGATCGGCAGCCATTGCTTGTGCAGCGCGCTGGCCGTGGGATGGATGATGACGCGGTTGCGCACGACGTCGATGCGCAGCGCACCCGGTACCACCAATCCGTTATGCCGCGTGGCATGATGCAGCCCGAGCGCGTGGCGACACACATCGAGCTGGATGTCGACCATGGGCTTGACCTGCCGGTAGACCGCCCACTCGTCCATGACCCACGCCCGCGGATGCCATTGCCGGACGTCGCCGACCACGTCCGCGGCATAGGCGTGCAGCACGACATCGGTACCCGCCAGATGGCGGCGTGCCTGCTTGGAAGTGAAACGCGGGCGAATGTCGAAGCCGGGGAACCACGCCTCCAGGGCGCGCAGGTGGTCGCTGAAGACCGTCACGCGCCAGCCCTGGCGGACCAGATTCTGCACCACCACCATCGAGATCAGCGTATCGCCGATGCGCGGCGACATGACGAAGGCTACGTGCCAGTCGCGCTGCAGCGGATGGGTGGGTGGTGCCGTCTCCGGATCGGCGGCGACGTTGCTCATGCCTGAGGCCCCTGTTGCAAAGTCTAGTCAGTTTAATAATACGTTTGAAAGCCCTTTCATGTTGTAACGGTAGTAACAGCACGACAAGCGCTTTCCCTCGGCAGCCGCCGACCGGCTGTTACTTTTCCGGCAGAGCTAGCGTAGTCGCGCGCCGCCGCGATCAGCGGCCCAGGCCCAACCTTTGCCAGAGCGTCCGTTTCCGTGTGCGCCGGTTGCCGGCATAGTCGCGTTGCGATTCCTTGATGGTCATGCCGAACAACTCCGGCGTCCGGTAGTCGTCCAGCCGCAGCCCGTGCGCCAGCGCTTCCTCGTAGTAGCGGTCGAACAAGGCGGATAGATCGTGCCGGGGGTGGGGCAGGACGGTGCCGTCGAACCAGTGCCGCCGGCCCTCTTTTTCGAGCCGCGGGAAGGCATACCGGTGGGAGAACTGCGTTCCCATGTCGGAGTAGTGCAGAATGCGTATGGCCTCGACCGGCTTTTCTTCACCGTCGATATTGTTGTAGTCCGAAGGCATGGGCTGGATCAGCTCGGGCCGGTCGGCGAAATAGCGCATCAGCTTCTGGTGCGACTGGGGATCGCTGCGCAGCGTTTCGATAGGCGGCAAGTGGGCGCGGGCCGCGGCGCAGTCCCACACGGATACGCAGAACCGCCAGGAGTGCTTGCGGCCTTTGCCGGTCAACACCTTGCCGGCAGGCAAGGGCATGCGCCAGAGTTCGGCAATGTCGCAGAGGACCACCATGTCGGTATCCATATAGATGGCGCGCCCCTCGTAGTTGCAGAAGGCAGGCACCGCCCAGCGGAAACCCGAGAAGGGCGTGGCCCAGGTCTCGGTCCGCCAGCCGCGCTGCGTAGCGGCGTCCGAAAACCAGAAGCTGCGTGGATCCTTGGACAGGCGCATCCATTCGATATCGATGGGCAGCGATGCGTGCTTGCGCAGGCTGTACTCGAGCACCATCATCTGCTCGAGATCGCAGTCGTTGGGGTCGCATCCTATAAAGATTCTGATCCGGTCTTCCATGGGACCTCCGGGGGTATTTGCGACGACGCGCCCGCGGCGGACGCGAGTTCCTGCCAGTGGCGCTTGTCGAACTCAGGGCCTTCCAGGGCGCTGTCGGGAGAAAGATTCACGATACGCACGCCCGCTTCGCGCAGGCGGCGGGCGGCCTGCCTGAATGCCGGGACGATATGGTGGGGCACGTATTGGTCGAGGGTGGTAGGTTGCCGGTTTGCCGCCGTTTCGTAGAACCGCGGCGCGGCGGCGGCGTTCTTCAAATCCACGCCATGCAGCACGATCTCGGCGTAACCTTGCCACGCCATGATCTGCAGGGCAGTGTAGGCAACCGTCCCCACGTCGAACACGCCCTTGCGAACATCGTGGCTGAATCCGAGCGCCTTGTCGGCGTCGAATATTTCCAGCTCGCCGCCGGGAAAGGCCGCGGCGGCTTCGGCCAGCGTGCGTGCGGGCTGCAATGCCGGCCATTGCGGATTTTCCATCAGGAACAGGCGGCAGCGCAGCGCTTCGGCCGGCACCCGCTGCAAGACATGCCAGAGGCATAGGGGCGTGGTGAACAGCAGGAGGTCCTGAGCGACGATCCGCCGCACCAGGTCCGGGCGCGCGCGTACGAAGCCGGTATCGTTGAAGCAGTAATAGTCGAAACGCACCGGCGAGCGGTCCGATAGCGCGATGGCTCCGTTGACGCCCATAACATGTTCCAGCGGCAGGCGGGCATAGTCGATGTCGTTGATCGATGGCCCCGACGCGATGATATGGCATCGGCCCCGGCTCCCGCGGCGCGCGCCTGCCAGGTCGGCCAGCGGAAAGGGGCGCCCGCGGTACGAGAAGGCGCGGATATGGCCGCTTGCGTCGCGCTGGATCTTCACGTGCGGCCACAGCCTTTCATTGTGGCGATGACGCCGGGAATGGCTGTAGCGGTAGAGCAGCTTGAGCAGCGTATTGCCCGCGCGTTGCAGAATAGGCATGGTTTTTGTACTAGACTGCCAGCCAGGCTGGCGAAACCGTATATTCCCATTTTTCCCCGGCGTCATGGTTTGAAACAACCTTTCGCCCGCGCGGGCGGTGCGAGCCGGCAAGGCCGCGAACCGGCGGGGTATAAATCCGGTCCAAAACCTGTTGTTTAATAAGAAGTGTGCTGCGGCACATTTCCGCGTTCCCATCAGGATGGCACTATGAATCGATCTATTTCGTCCCTCTCCTTCGCAGGCCGGCGCAGCCGCACCATGGCTGTCGCCGCCGCGCTATCCGCGCTGGCGTTGCTGGGAGGATGCGCGACGGGCAGCAATTCGGCGTCGGTCTACGAACGCAACCAGGCGCAGCGCGAACAGGTGGTGCGGTTTGGAACGGTGGAAGGCGTTCGGCAGGTCACGATCGACCGCGGGCAGACGGGGGTCGGGACGGCCGGGGGTGCCATCGTGGGCGGTGTTGCCGGCAGCAGCATAGGCGGGGGCCGCGGGCAGATCATCTCGTCGGTGCTTGGCGCCATTGCGGGCGGCATCGCCGGGCAGGCTATCGAAGGCGGCGTATCCAAGCGTGCCGGCCTGGAAATCACCGTCCGTTTCGATAACGGCGAACGGCGATCGATCGTGCAGGAAGCCGACGAAATGTTCTACGTCGGAGACAAGGTCCGGGTGCTCAGCGGTACCGGCGCAACTCGCGTCACGCATCTTTGAACAGACGGGGGCGCATGGCGCGCCCCCGTTGCGCCGGTGCGAGTGGCACCGCGGATACCTGGCATTCGTTCCGGTATCGGTGCCGTCGGCGTTATAGCCCGAATATGGGCAAGCCGATTCGCGAAAGTACCATCAACGCGATTTGCGTCAGCAGGAACAGCACCAGCGGCGAGAGATCCAGGCCACCCAGCGACGGGAGCATGCGCCGGATAGGATCCAGCAGCGGTGCCGTCAACGCGTGCAACACCGGCATCGCCGGCGCACTCGGATTGACCCAGGACAGGATCACCATCAGCAGCGTGACCCACATCACCAGGTTGATCCCCCACTTCAGGACCAGCAGCAGCGCGATCCATAGTCCTTCGGGCAGCAGGGACAGCGGGCTGGCGCCCGACAATAGCATCACCGCCGTCAGATAAACCAGCGCCGTCAGCCACGCGGCCACGACGCAAGCCCAATCGACGCCTCCCCGTCCGCCCAGCACCCGCCGCAGCGGTATCACGATCCAGTCCGTCACCTGGAACACCGTGCGGGAGACCGAGTTGTACGGCGGCAAGCGCACGAACTGCAGCCACAGCCGCAGCAACAGCACGGCACCATACAAGGTAAAGAGGATATTCAGCAAAAATCGGGCAATGTCGCCGAACATGGGGACTCCGGTAGGCGCCTGTTCAGCAGGCGGTCAGACAGAGGCTGATTGTCGCATGGAATGGGCCCCCCCCTACGCCCTTCGGGCGCCCCCCAGGGGGCGGCGCTGGCGGACCGGCAAAGCCGGATCCGCGGCGCCCTCGATCTAGAGCGAGCTTCTTGGTTTGGGCCGATCGACTGACGTGGCTGCCGCGGTAACTTTGCTGCGACCAAGCAAATAGCGAGCCGCCGTTGCCAGCGAAGCACAAGCGCCCCGACTCAAGACAACAGTACTAGACCCAGGGGGCCGCGGATCCGGCTTTGCCGGTCCGCCAGCGCCGCCCCCTCGAGGGGGAGCGGCCAAAGGCCGCCGAGGGGTGGGCTCTCCCTGCCGGTCCGCCAGCGCCGCCCCCTGGGGGGCGCCCGAAGGGCGTAGGGGGGGGCCAAAAAAACACCCCGCCAAGGCGTGGCCCTGGCGGGGTGGCGAATCAGAGCGCAGGCGCTCCGATTGATCGCTTACGGACGGCTGCCCGTAGGGAAAGGCCAAGCTGCTGCGGGGTTGAGGGCCGTTTTCGCGCCCGGCGCAGCCGCGGTGGACGGCGCAGGGGCAGGCTTTTTGGCAGCAGGCTTCTTGGGCGAGGCCTTTTTGGCGGGAGCCTTCTTGGCGGCCGGCTTCTTGGCCGCAGCTTTCTTGGCCGGTGCAGCCTTCTTGGCAGCGGCTTTCTTGGCCGGGGCCTTCTTGGCTGCGGTCTTCTTCACTGCAGCTTTTTTGGCCGGTGCGGCTTTCTTGGCAGCAGCTTTCTTGGCCGGGGCCTTCTTGGCCGCGGTCTTCTTCACTGCGGCTTTCTTGGCCGGAGCCTTCTTGGCCGCGGTTTTCTTCACTGCAGCTTTCTTGGCCGGGGCTTTCTTGGCCGCGGTCTTCTTCACTGCAGCTTTCTTGGCCGGCGCCTTCTTCGCTGCTACCTTCTTCACTGCCGCCTTTTTGGCCGGGGCTTTCTTAGCCGGGGCCTTCTTGGCTGCCGCTTTCTTCGCGGCCTTCTTGGCTGTCGCCATGGTCTGCTCCTTTACGAGACGTTCAGGGACCCAGAACACGAACCCGCTCGGACCATCCTCACGGGCTATTCATCGGCGCAAGCCCTGCTGCTGAACAAAACTGCTCCAACAGCGGAATCAGTTTGCGCTAATGAATTCGGCACACAGCCATTCGACATAACCCGCCTCGCGGTGCGACCCATGTCGAATGACTTGACAGGCGATCTGCGCCTGCCGGATGACGCCCCCCGTTTGCCCGGCTGCCGCTGCTTTTGGTTGGACAAAGCAGCATGCGCAGGGGCGGATGGTGCGCTGGGCGGGGGCTTTCGCCCCTCCCGCCCGCGTCTGAACATCATCCGGCCCTGCCGGGCGCCCGAGAGCGCCTGATCCTGTTTACGTGCGTTCTAGTCCCAGCTCAGCGCTCCGCCGGTCTGGTACTCGATCACACGGGTTTCAAAGAAGTTGCGTTCTTTCTTCAAATCAATCATCTCAGCCATCCACGGGAACGGATTCTCTTCCTGTGGGAACAGCGGCTCGATACCGATCTGCTGGCAGCGGCGGTTGGCGATGAAGCGCAGGTACGACTTGAACATCGGCGCGTTCAGTCCCAGCACGCCACGCGGCATGGTGTCTTCGGCGTAAGCGTATTCGAGTTCGACTGCCTTGCGGAAGAGGCCGCGGATCTCCTCGCGGAATTCCGGCGTCCACAGGTGCGGGTTCTCGAGCTTGATCGTGTTGATGAGGTCGATGCCGAAGTTGCAGTGCATGGACTCGTCCCGCAGGATGTACATGTACTGTTCGGCGGCGCCGGTCATCTTGTTCTGGCGGCCCAGCGCCAGGATCTGCGTGAACCCGACGTAGAAGAACAGGCCTTCCATCAGGCACGCGAAGACGATGAGCGACTTGAGCAGCGTCTGGTCGGCTTCGGGCGTGCCGGTCTTGAAGTTCGGATCGGCGATGGCGTCGATGAAGGGGATCAGGAACTCGTCCTTGGCCCGAATGGACGGAATCTCGTTATAGGCATTGAAGATTTCCGACTCGTCCAGGTCCAGGCTCTCGACGATGTACTGGTAGGCGTGGGTGTGGATCGCTTCCTCGAAGGCCTGGCGCAGCAGGAACTGCCGGCACTCCGGGGCGGTGATGTGGCGATAGGTGCCCAGCACGATGTTGTTGGCGGCGAGCGAGTCGGCGGTGACGAAGAACCCGAGGTTGCGCTTGATGATGCGGCGCTCGTCATCGGTGAGGCCGTCCGGGTTCTTCCACAGCGCGATGTCGCGCGACATGTTGATTTCCTGCGGCATCCAATGGTTGGCGCAGGTGGCCAGGTATTTTTCCCAGGCCCACTTGTATTTGAACGGGACCAGCTGGTTGACGTCCGTCTGGCCGTTGATGATGCGCTTGTCCGCGATATTGACGCGGCTGGAGGCGGCAGCGCCGGCAGGCGCCGGGGCGCCCGCGGCCAGCGCGACCTCGTCGAACGCGCCGGCACGCTGAACCGGCGCGGCAGCTCCCGCCGGCTGCGGCGCCGGCGTGGAGGGGGTGGATACTTCTTCGTCCCAAGACAACATAGATCGACTCCGGTATTCAGCGGGGGTTATTGGCAGGCTTCGCACTCTTCGAAGCCGGGATCACCCGGTTTCATGGTACATACCGCCCCGACGATTTCCGGTTCCGGAAGATTGGTGCCCGCTGCGGACGCGCCCGCATTGGACGATGCCATGGGCACGGCGTTCAGCTCGCCGCCGCGTCCAGTCGATTTTTCAGCGCTGGTGGCACCCAGGGTGCGCAGGTAATACGTGGTTTTCAGTCCGCGCTGCCAAGCCAGCTTGTACGTTTCATCGAGTTTCTTGCCGGACGCACCTGCCATATAGATATTGAGCGACTGCGACTGGTCGATCCACTTCTGGCGGCGCGCTGCACATTCGACGAGCCAGCGGGGTTCCACCTCGAAGGCCGTCGCGTACAGCTTGCGCAGCTCGGGAGGTACCCGGTCGATCTTGGCGAGACTGCCATCGAAGTACTTCAGGTCTGCGATCATCACCTCGTCCCACAACCCGAGCTTCTTGAGATCACGCACCAAGTAATCGTTGACGATCGTGAATTCGCCGGAAAGATTCGATTTGACGTACAAGTTCTGATAAGTCGGTTCAATGCACGCAGATACACCAATGATATTGGAAATCGTTGCAGTCGGGGCAATAGCGATGCAATTGGAGTTGCGCATGCCGTGCAGTTTGATGCGCTCGCGCAACGCATTCCAGTCCATCGACGAACTTTCGTCGACGTCGACGTAGCCGCCGCGCTCTTCGCGCAGCAGCTTGATGGAGTCTTGCGGAAGAATGCCGCGGTCCCACAGCGAACCTTCGAACGACGAATAGCGGCCGCGTTCCTCGGCCAGTTCGGTCGAGGCGAGGTAGGCGAAGTAGCACACCGCTTCCATCGAACGATCGGCGAATTCGACCGCGGCTTCCGACGCGTAGGGCACGCGCATGATGTGCAGCGCGTCCTGGAATCCCATGATGCCCATGCCGACGGGGCGGTGGCGCAGGTTGGAGTTGCGCGCCTTGTCGACGGCGTAGTAGTTGATGTCGATCACGTTGTCGAGCATGCGCATGGCCACGCGGATGGTGCGGCGCAGCTTGTCGTGGTCGAGCGTGACCGAGCCATCGTCGTTGGTCTTGAGGTGGGCGACGAGGTTGACCGACCCGAGGTTGCAGACCGCGATTTCGGACTCGTTGGTGTTGAGCGTGATCTCGGTGCACAGGTTGGAGCTGTGCACGACGCCGACGTGCTGCTGGGGCGAGCGGATGTTGCAGGGGTCCTTGAACGTGATCCACGGATGGCCGGTCTCGAACAGCATCGACAGCATCTTGCGCCACAGGTTGACGGCCGGGATCTTCTTGTACAGCTTCAGCTCGCCGCTGGCGACCTTGGCTTCGTAGCCGAGGTAGGCCTTCTCGAATTCCTTGCCGACCTTGTCGTGCAGGTCGGGGCAGTCCGAGGGCGAGAACAGCGTCCATTCGGCGTTGTCCATGACCCGCTTCATGAACAGGTCGGGAATCCAGTTGGCCGTGTTCATGTCGTGCGTGCGGCGGCGTTCGTCGCCGGTGTTCTTGCGCAGCTCCAGGAATTCTTCGATGTCCAGGTGCCAGGTTTCCAGGTAGGTGCAGACGGCGCCCTTGCGCTTGCCGCCCTGGTTGACCGCCACCGCGGTGTCGTTGACCACCTTCAGGAAGGGAACGACGCCCTGGCTTTCGCCGTTGGTGCCCTTGATATGGCTGCGCAGCGCCCGCACCGGGGTCCAGTCGTTGCCCAGGCCGCCGGCGTACTTGGCCAGCAGGGCGTTTTCCTTGATCGCGTCGTAGATGCCTTCCAGGCTGTCGGACACGGTGGTCAGGTAGCACGAGGACAGCTGCGAGTGGAGGGTGCCCGCGTTGAACAGCGTGGGCGTCGAGCTCATGAAGTCGAACGAGGACAGGATGTTGTAGAACTCGATGGCGCGCGTTTCGCGGTCGGTTTCCTCGAGGGCCAGACCCATGGCGACGCGCATGAAGAAGGCCTGCGGCAGCTCGATGCGGGTGCCTTTGATGTGCAGGAAGTAGCGGTCGTAGAGGGTCTGCAGGCCCAGATAGGTGAACTGCAGGTCACGGGTGTGGTCCAGCGCTGCGCCCAGGCGAGCCAGGTCGAAGGCCGCCAGCTTGGGATCGAGCAGGCTCCCTTCGATGCCCCGCGCGATGAATTGCGGGAAATATTCTGCGTAGCGCGTCGCCATGGCGGCTTGTTCGACCTCCTCGCCCAGCACTTCCTTGCGGATGGTGTGCAGCAAGAGGCGTGCCGTGACCGTGCTGTAGGCCGGGTCCTTTTCCAGCTGCGAGCGGGCGGCCAGGATGGCGGACTTGAAGATCTCGTCGGTGGACACGCCGTCGTACAGGTTCTTGACGGTCTCTTTGAAAATGCCTTCGGCCGATACGAATTCTTCCAGGCCCGAGCAAGCGGCCTGGATGATCGCCTCCAGGTGCTTGGGATCGAGCGGGATGCGCAGGCCGTTTTCGGTCACGTGGAGCACGGGCTGGTCGGGCTCGGTATGCATCATGGCGCGCTGCTGGGCGCGCTTCTCGCGATACAGCACGTATGCGCGAGCGACGTCATGTTCGCCGGAGCGCATCAGCGCCAGTTCCACTTGGTCCTGGATATCCTCGATGTGGACGGTGCCGCCGCTGGGCTGGCGGCGTATCAGTGCATGGACGACCTGCTTGGTCAGCGTCTCGACCAGTTCGCGCACGCGCGCGGATGCCGCGCCCTGGCCGCCGTTGACGGCCAGGAAGGCCTTGGTCAGCGCGATCGAGATCTTGCCGGGTTCGAAGCCGACCACGGCGCCATTGCGCCGGATGACCTTGTAGTCGGCGTACGCGTTCTTGTCGGCCTCGAGCGCTGCGGGTTTGGAAGCAAGCGGCGCAGCGTTCGATTGGGCCGAGGGAGTCGTGAGTTGCATAAGGCCTCCTGGATGCATGAAGGCGCGGAGATGGAGCCGCGCCGGTACTCGGTGTTCGGGGATCTGAAGCGAAAAATCTGGGACTACAAGGGCGTCAGGCCGCACCGAAGCGCGGCTCGGGGCCTAACGACGAAGTGTGAGATGACTGCGGCCACCGCACATCCGGGCTGGTATGGATAAGCCATGTTTCCCCTCCCATGCAGCGCGGCTACTACATCTAGTGGTGTGTGGCCGCCACGGCACTAATTCTAGGGGGGGAGGCATTGTACGGCAAGTCCAAAAATGTTGCTGGAGGGTGTGCTCCCCGCTTTCATAGACAAATCGGGCATCTGTTATTTGACAGTGAGGAACCACGCGTGTTTCACGGCGAAACGCACACGAATGGCCGATGAAATGCGGCGTTTACTCTTCGTGGAACAGCGCCCCGGTGGGCCTGGAGAGCGGCCGGCACCTCACTCGACCGGCATTTCGCGCAGTGTCCAGCCGGCTTCCCGGCCGTAGCGCAGCCAATCGAAGGCCGGACCGGGATCGGTCTTGCGGCCGGGCGCGATGTGCTCGTGGCCGCGCACCGCTTCGAGCGGGTAGCGGTCGCGCAGCGCCGGCGTGAGCCAGGCCAGCGCCTGGTACTGCTCGGCGGTATAGGGATCCGTATCGCAGCCTTCGAGCTCTATGCCGATGGAGAAGTCGTTGCAGCGCTCCCGGCCGGCATAGCGCGAGACGCCCGCGTGCCAGGCCCGTTGCTCGGTGCTGGCGAATTGCACGATGCACCCGGCGCGGTCGATCAGGAAATGGGCCGAGACCTTCAGTCCGCGCAGGCATGCGAACCAAGGATGGGCATCGCAATCGAGGGTGTTGGTGAACAGCGCTTCGATGTAAGGGCCGCCGAACTGCCCCGGGGGCAGGCTGATGTTGTGCAGAACCAGCAACGAGACCTCGGTGCCGGCCGGCCGTTCATCGACGTTGGGCGAAGGCACGATGCGCACCGCGGGATGGTCGAGCCAGCCTTGGCGATCGAGCCGGCCCGGCGGTCTGCCGGGAGTCACGAACGGGGTCCTTTGAGCGAATGCGCCAGCGAACAATAGTTGTAGCCCTTGCGGCGCACTGCCTCGGCGGGCGGAAGATGGATGCCGCAATGCGCGCAGCGCACCATGCCGTCCGCGGGAAAGCGCGAGGCGTCGGCCCGCCGCGACTGGCGCCGGTGACCTTGCACGGCGCTGCGCGCGGCGATGCGGGCCACCAGCAGGGCCACGACGATGACGAACAGCCAGAAAAGTAGCTTGCCCATGGGACTCGGAAAAGGTTAGCGGTGCAGGACGAATTCGAGTACGAAGCGGGTGCCGGTGTAGGCCAGCAGCAGGAAGGCGAATCCCGCCAGCGTCCAGCGCAGCGCGATCCGCCCCCGCCAGCCCCACACCTGCCGGCCCAGCAGCAACAGCCCGAAGGTCAGCCACGAGAGCAGCGTGAACACGGTCTTGTGGTCGAAGGGCAGGGCAGTTCCGGACAGCGATTCGGAAATCACGATGCCGGTGATCACGGCCAGGGTCAACAGCACGAAGCCGATCCAGATCAGGCGGAACAGCAGGCGCTCGAGCACCAGCAGCGGCGGGACGGCATCGAACAGCCGGGCGTAGACGCGCGCCGATTCGCGCGGCGCGGGCGGGTTGTTGGCCGAGATGTCGTGCAGCCGCCGATCGGCCGAGGCCATCAGCAGCGCGTGCAGTGCCGCGATGGTTATCATGCTGTAGGCGGCCAGCGCGATGGCCAGGTGCACGCGCAGCCAGCCGCTGTCGGCATGGGCGATGATGCGTCCTTCCGGGAATACGACCGGCAGGATGGTGCCGATCAGGCCCAGCGGCATCAGCCACAGGCGCAGGCCATCGATGGCCACCCAGAGGCTTTCGGCCCAGAAAACGACCAGGCCCAGCCATAGCGCGGCCGAAATCCCGAGCGCAAAGCCCAGCTTGAGGTTGCCGTCGCCGAACATGGCCTGCTGGACCGCTAGGCCGTGCACGACCAGCACCAGCGCCAGCCCCAGACGTTCGGCCGTGCCGGTCCGGGTTTCGGGGTGCAAGGAGACGGCCCGCCAGGCGAGCACCGTCAACAAGGCGTAACCGGCCGCGGCCAGTGCGTGCAATACAATTCCCATATCCATATGGAAGTGTAAGCGAATCCCATTCATGCTCGATAACCTTACCGCCCGCCTGTCCCGCGTCGTCAAGACGCTCAAGGGAGAGGCCCGCCTGACCGAGGCGAATACCCAGGAGATGCTGCGCGAGGTGCGGCTGGCCCTGCTCGAGGCGGACGTCGCGCTGCCCGTCGTGCGCGAATTCATTGCCCGCGTCAAGGAAAAGGCGCTGGGTGAAGACGTCGCCGGCAGCCTGACGCCGGGCCAGGCCCTGGTGGGCGTCGTCCATAAAGAGCTGACCGCGCTGATGGGGGGCGATCTCGGCCCCCATGCGAGCGAGCTGTCGCTGGCGCAGCAGCCGCCCGCCGTGATCCTGATGGCGGGCCTGCAAGGCTCGGGCAAGACCACGACCACCGGCAAGCTCGCGCGCTGGCTGGCCGAGGGCGGTCACAGCCAGAACGGGCGCAAGAGCGGCAAGAAGAAAGTACTGGTGGTCAGCGCCGACGTCTACCGGCCCGCGGCCATCGAGCAGCTCAAGACCGTGGCGGCGCAGGCCGGCGTCGATTTCCTGCCGTCCTCGGCGGACCAGACCCCGGAAGCCATTGCCCGGGCCGCGCTCGATCATGCCCGCCGCCATCACTATGACGTCCTGATCGTCGATACCGCGGGCCGTCTGGGTATCGACGAAGCCATGATGAACGAGATCCGCGCTCTCCATGCGCTGCTCGATCCGATCGAGACCCTGTTCGTGGTCGATGCCATGCTCGGGCAGGACGCGGTCAACGTCGCCAAGGCCTTCAACGACGCGCTGCCGCTCACCGGCGTGGTGCTGACCAAGCTCGACGGCGATGCGCGGGGCGGGGCGGCGCTGTCGGTGCGGCATATCACCGGCAAGCCGCTCAAGTTCGTGGGCGTATCCGAGAAACTGACCGGCCTGGAGCCTTTCCATCCGGAGCGCATGGCGCAGCGGGTCCTGGGCATGGGCGACATCCTGTCGCTGGTGGAGGAAGCCCAGCGCGCCATCGACGTCGACGAAGCGCAGAAGCTGGCGACCAAGCTCAAGTCGGGCGACAAGTTCGACCTCAACGATTTCCGCGCCCAGATCGCCCAGATGAAAAACCTGGGCGACATGGGTTCGTTGCTGGAGAAGCTGCCCGCGCAGTTCGCCCAGGCGGCGGCCCAGGTCGACAGCAAGCAGGCGGGCAAGCAGATCCGCAGGATGGAAGGTATCCTGAACTCGATGACGGAGCTCGAGCGCGCCAAGCCGGAGTTGATCAAGGCTTCACGCAAGCGCCGCATCGCAGCCGGCGCGGGCGTGCAGGTGCAGGAGGTCAACCGCATGCTGTCGCAGTTCGAGCAGATGCAGGCCATGATGAAGCAGATGAAAAAAGGCGGCATGGCCAAGATGATGCGGGCCATGGGCGGCATGAAGGCGTTGCGGGGAATGAAAGGGCTGCCCGGCTTCAAGTAGACCCGGCCTCAATATATATATAGGAGGTCTTATTTACGCGTGCACGGTGTCCGCATCATGACGAAGGCGGACTCTCCCGTCGGGGATGGGGCCGGCGCCCCTCCCGCCGGCGACCTGGACAGGCAGGCCGGGCAACCCGGGACACTGGACTGGGACGCGTCCGGACCGGGCCGGCTGGCCGTGCGCGGCGATTGGACCCTGGCCCATCACGCCCGGCTACGCGCGCAGCTGGGGCGCGTGCCGCAAGGCAAGGTCGGCGTACTGGCGCTACAGGACCTTGCCGCCATCGATACCGCCGGCGCCGCCCTGCTTGCCGAAGCGGTCGGCCCGGACAAGCTGGCGCAGTGGGTGGACGCCGATCCCCATCTCGACCCCGCTCGCCGCGCCTTGCTCGGCACGGTCGCCCGGGCGGCCACCGTGGTTGCCGAGGCCGCGGTGCCGCGGCGCGAAGGCGCCTGCCGCGAATTGCTCGGCCGCATCGGACGCGCCGCCGAGGTCGTCTGGAACCACGTCATCAGCCTGTTCGGATTCATCGGGCTGACACTGCAGGCGCTGGTTGCCACCGCCTTCCGTCCCCGCCGCTGGCGCCTGACCGCGACCGTGGCGCAGATCGACCAGACCGGTTTGGACGCCGTCCCCATCATCGCCTTGCTGACCTTCATGGTGGGCGCTGTCGTGGCGTTCCTGGGCGCCACGGTGCTGCGCGAATTCGGCGCGACGCTCTATACCGTCGACTTGGTCGGTTTTGCGTTCCTGCGGGAGTTCGCCGTGCTGCTGACAGCCATCCTTATGGCCGGCCGCACCGCCAGCGCATTCACGGCACAGATCGGCTCGATGAAGGCGAACGAGGAAATCGACGCCATCCGGGCGCAGGGCCTCGACCCCATCAATCTGCTGGTCCTGCCCCGCGTCATGGCGCTGCTGATATCGCTGCCGCTGCTGACCTTCCTGGCGATGCTGACCGGCATTGCCGGAGGCATGGCGGTTTGCGCGGTCAGCCTGGACATTCCTCCGGCCATGTTCCTCGGCATCTTGCGCGAGAACCTGGGCGTCGGCCATTTCCTGGTGGGCATGGTCAAAGCGCCGGTCTTCGCGTTCGTCATCGCCGTCATCGGTTGCCTGGAAGGGTTCAAGGTCAGCGGCAGTGCGCAGTCGGTGGGCGAGCACACGACCTCCAGCGTGGTGCAATGCATCTTCGTGGTGATCCTGCTCGATGCGCTGGCGGCCCTGTTCTTCATGGAGATGGGATGGTGAGCCCGCCGCCCATCGTCGAAGTGCGGGGACTGGTCAACCAGTTCGGCCGGCAGGTGGTCCATCGCGACCTGGACCTGGACATCTACCGGGGAGAAGTCCTCGGAGTCGTGGGCGGTTCCGGGTCCGGCAAATCGGTGCTGCTGCGTTCCATCGTCGGCTTGCGCCGGCCGACCGCCGGCCGGGTGAGCGTGTTCGGACAGGATCTCACTGCCTTGCCGCCCGGGCCGAGGTCGGAGCTGGAGCGGCGCATGGGGGTGCTGTTCCAGCGAGGCGCGCTATTCTCTTCGTTGACCGTGACCGAGAACATCGCGCTGCCCTTGATCGAGCATGCCCGGATGCCCCGGGCCGAGGCCGAGCGGCTGGCGCGGGTCAAGCTGGCGCTGGCGGGCCTGCCTGCCGACGCTGGCGACAAGTACCCCGCGTCCTTGTCCGGCGGCATGGTCAAGCGCGCGGCGCTGGCCCGTGCGCTGGCGCTCGATCCGGACCTGCTCTTTCTGGACGAGCCCACGGCGGGCCTGGATCCGATCGGTGCCGCCGCATTCGACCAGTTGATATTGACCTTGCGCAACGCACTGGGCTTGACGGTGTTCCTGGTTACCCACGACCTGGATACCTTGTACGCCATCTGCGACCGGGTGGCGGTGCTGGCGCAGAAGAAGGTGCTGGTGGCCGACCGCCTCGATGTCGTCGAGAACGTCGACGATCCGTGGGTGCAGGAATACTTCCAGGGGCCGCGCGGCCGGGCCGCCGCCCACGCCGCGGCCCGCTCTGCTCGAATGGATGGATGAGATGGAAACACGTGCGCATCATGTCGTGATCGGACTGTTCGTCCTGATCGTGGTGACCGCCGGCCTGCTGTTCGCGCTCTGGCTGGCCAAGACCCACTCCGATTCCCAGGTCTCCGAATTCGACGTCGTTTTCAACGAAGCGGTGAACGGGCTCTCCGAGGGCAGCGCCGTCATGTACAGCGGCATCCGGGTCGGCGACGTGGCCCGGCTGCGGCTCGACCCGGTCGATCCGCGCAAGGTGGTGGCGCGGATCCGCATCCGCAGCGATGTGCCGGTCAAGGAAAATACGAGCGCCCAGCTGCGGCTGACCGGCGTCACGGGCACCTCCATCATCCAGCTGGGCAGCGGGACGCCCGAGAGTCCCCGGCTGGCGGGCGATGGCGATGAAGTGCCGGTGATCGTTGCTACGCCGTCGCCGCTGAATCAATTGCTGGCCGGCGGCGAAGACCTGATGCTCAACGTCAACGAGCTGGTCGCCAGCTCGCGCCGCATCCTGTCCGAGGAAAATGCCCGGCAATTGACGCGCGTGCTCCAGAACCTGGAGGAAACCACGGGCGCGATCGCTGCCCAGCGCGAGGATTTTGCGGCGCTGGTGGAGAGCCTGACGCGGGTGAGCCGCCAGGCCGACGAGACGCTGCAGCGCACCTCGGCCCTGGTGGGCCATGCCGACAGTCTGGTGAGCGAGCACGGCCGGCCGACGATGGAGAGCGCCCAGGAGGCCATGCAGTCCCTGGCCCGCGCCAGCGTCAGCATCGATACCCTGGTGCAGGAGAATCGCGGCGCGATCGGCAACGGCGCGCAAAGCCTCAACGAATTGGGCGCCGCGCTGCGCGAACTGCGCTCGACCCTGGCTTCGCTGCGGGCCATTACGCGGCGCCTGGAGGACAACCCCGCCGACTACCTGCTGGGCCGCGAACAACCCAAGGAGTTCACCCCATGATTTCCGTCCGCCATGCCGGCCGGCTGGCCGCCCTCGTCGCGCTGTCGCTGGCCGCGGCCTGCTCGGTCCTGCCCGAGCGGAACCCGGTCGACATCTACCGCCTGCCTTCGGCGCTGACACCGGCGCCTGCCTCGGCCAGCGGGCGGGGGACGCTGCGGGTCTCCATGCCGCATGCGACCTACCGCCTCGAGAGCCCTCGCATCGCGGTCATCGCCGAAGCCAATCGCATCAGCACCTATGCCGGTGCGCGATGGGCCGACACGCCGCCGGCCATGATGCGCGACCGGCTCACCGAGGCCCTCCGGTCGGGCGGCGGCTATGTCAATGTGACGACCGCCGAAAGCAATGTGCAGGCAGAGCTCGACCTGGACACCGAGCTGCGTGCCTTCCATAGCGAATATCGTCAAGGCCAGCCGCACGCCGTTATTGCGCTGCAGGCGCAGCTGGTCGCGACGGCTACGCGCCGGATCGTGGCATCCCGGGCGTTCGAGGTTGCCGAGCCGGCCGACGGGACCGCGGTGCCGGTGGTGGTGGATGCCTTCGGCCGTGCCGCGGATGCCCTGGCCCGCGAAGTGGCCGACTGGGCGGCGCGCCAGGAGCGGCCGGCTGGCGCGGCGGTTACGCTGCGCTGATCCGCCGGCGGGTCAACCGGCGAAGCGGGGCTCGGGCAGGCCCTGGCATCCGGTTTCGACCACGAACAGACCCCCGGCCAGCGGTTCGCGCGCCAGCTGGTCGCCCAGGCGCTGCGAGTGGCTGGTGACGAACATCAGGTCCAGGCCGTCGCCGCCGAAGGCCGGGCAGGTCGGGTTCGACACCGGCAGCTGGATGATGCGGTCCACCCGGCCGTCGGGCGTGTGCCGCACCAGCTGGCCGGTGGCAACCATGGCATTCCATAGACAGCCGTCGGCGTCTATGGCCGCGCCATCGGGCCGTCCCTTCTGGTGGCTCCAGTCCTGGAATACCCGCTGGCGGCTCAGGACGCCGTCGTCCGCGTCGTAGTCGAAAGCCCAGATCAGCTGGCGATGCGTGTCGGCAAAGTACATGGTCCGGTCGTCCGGGCTCCAGGCAATGGAATTGGGGACCACGATGCCCTCCAGCATGGTGCGGCAGCGCAGGTCCGCCTCGAGGCAGTACAGCCGCCCGCCGGGAATCCGCTCGGCGTCCACCATGCTGCCGACCCAGAAGCGGCCGCGGCGGTCGCAACGGCCATCGTTGAGCCGGTTGCCGGGATGGTCGGGCTCGGGGTCGAACAGCGGGCGCGGAGGCTCCGCCAGATCGGGATCATAGGTGTAGAACCCCGAGTCGGTTGCCAGCAGGAAGCCGCCGTTGCGGCGCAGTGCCATGCTGCCTATCAGCATGCCCTCGGCCACCCGCCGCGCCGTGTGCCGGCCGGTGGCCGGATCGTACGACTGCAGCGCTGCCCGGCGCACGTCGACCCACCACAGCAACCGGGTGCGTTCGCACCACATCGGCACTTCGCCCAGTATGTCGGCGCCCGCCACCACGCATTCATAGCGATCCCCCGTTGTCGCGCCCATGTCCCGCTCCTTCGTTCTGTCTATATTGTGGATATTATCAACTATGTAGTTGATTTGTTCAATTAATGCGCGAATAATGCGCGCTGAAAGCAAACATATAGAGAGGAGACACGACAATGAGCGGTTTTTGCAGGATCCGGCCGGCCTGGGGCAGGGGCGCGCAGTGGGTGGTGGCGTTGGCATGCGCCGGCATGGCGCCGATGGCGGCCGTCCAGGCGGAAGGCTTTCCCACCCGCACCGTACAGATCGTGGTGCCGTATCCGCCCGGTGGGCTGACCGACGGCCTGGTCCGGCAAGTGGCGACCGAGCTCGGCCAGAAGTGGAAGCAGAGCGTAGTGGTCGAGAACCGGGGAGGCGCGGGCACCACCATCGGGACGGCGCAAGTGGCGCGGGCCGATGCCGACGGGCACACCTTGCTGTTTACCAGCACGGGCTTCGTGACCAACCAGATCCTGATGAAGTCGCTGCCCTACGAGTCCGATTCGCTGGCGCCCGTCGCCATGGGAGGCACGGCGCCCAACGTGCTCTACGTCCATCCCAGCCTGCCCGTCCACGATGTGGCCGGGCTGGTCGCCTATGCCAAGGCCAAGCCGGGCGAATTGCGCTTCGCCTCGACCGGGAACGGATCCAGTCCGCACCTGACGGCCGAGCTGCTGGCATCGGAAGCCGGCATTTCGATCCTGCATGTTCCCTACAAGGGCGCCGGTCCTGCCTTGAATGATCTCCTGGCGGGGCACGTGAATGCCATGTTCCACTTTCCGGCTTCGCTGGCGCAGGTCAAGCAGGGCAAGCTGCGCGCCATTGCCGTGGCAGCCGACGCGCGCCTGGCCGAGGCACCCGAGCTGACCACGTTCGCCCAGGCGGGACTGCCGGGGGTGGTATCGGGCAGCTGGTTCGGTTTTTTCGCGCCGGCCGCGACGCCGGATGCGGTGAAGGACCAGATCCACCGGGACGTGGCGCAGGCCTTGCAGGCGCCTCACGTGCAGCGCTACATGCGGGACGCCGGCCTGGTCGACGCTGGCATGTCGCGCGCCCAGTTCGCTGCGTTCATCGGCAACGAGCGCGCCAAATGGGAGCGGGTCATCAAGGCGCGGAATATCCGGGTGGAGTAGCGCGCCGCGCATCCGCAGGGGTCTGGAGGGGCCGCCGGCAGGGCCGTCCCTGCCGGAGCGTCAGTTGGCCTGGGCGAGCTTGTCGAGGGTGGCGGCAAGCCCTTCGGCCGCGGGCACCTTGGACGCGGCGTCGTCGCGGCGGCCCTGGATCTCGATCACGCCGTCCTTCAGGCCGCGATCACCCACCGTCACGCGCACCGGTACGCCTATCAGCTCCCAGTCGGCGAACATGACGCCGGGCCGCTCGTCGCGGTCGTCCAGAATGACGTCCACGCCCGCTTCCTTCAGCCCTTCGTAGAGCCGGGTAGCGGTTTCGCGGACGGCTTCGCTCTTGCCCCAGCCCACCGGACATACGACCACCTCGAACGGCGCCAGCGCGCGCGGCCAGATGATGCCGCGGGGGTCGTGGTGCTGCTCGATGGCGGCGCCCACCAAGCGGGTGACGCCTATGCCATAGCAACCCATCTGCATCAGCGCCGGCTTGCCGGTTTCGTCGAGGTAGGTGGCCTTGAGCGCTGCCGAGTACTTGGTACCCAGGAAGAACACGTGTCCCACTTCGATGCCGCGCTGGATGGACAGCGTGCCGCTGCCGTCGGGCGCCGGGTCGCCTTCCACGACGTTGCGCAGGTCGGCCACGAGATCGGGCTCGGGCAGGTCCCGGCCCCAGTTGACGTAGGCGTAGTGATGGTCGGCCTGGTTGGCCCCGGTAACGAAATCATGCATGTTGGCGACCGTGCGGTCGGCCACGACCTTGACCGGTTTGGCGGTACCGACCGGACCGATGAAACCCGGCACGCACCCGAAGTGCTCGACGATTTCCGCATCGGTGGCGAAGCGGTAACCGCGGTCCAGCCCAGGAATCTTGCCGGCCTTGATTTCGTTGAGCTCGTGGTCGGCGCGCAGCAGCAGCAGCCAGATCTGGACCGGCTGACCGGCTTCCTCGGGCTCCACGGCAAGCACGATGGACTTGACGTGGGCGGCCAGCGGCAGGCCGAGCAGTTCGGCCACCGCCTCGCACTTGGTTGCGCCCGGCGTCGGCATTTTCTGCAGCGGCTGGCCGGGCGTGCCGCGCTGGCCGATCAGGCAGGGCGCCTCGGCCAGTTCGATGTTGGCGGCGTATTGGGTGGCGGGGTTGTACACGATGAGGTCTTCGCCGGTGTCGGCGATGACCTGGAATTCATGGCTGCGCGAACCGCCTATCGATCCGGTATCCGCCGCCACGGCGCGGAACGTGAGCCCCATGCGGGAGAAGATCCGCATATACGCCTCGTACATCGCGTCGTAGCTCTTCTGCGCGCAGGCTTCGTCCCGGTCGAACGAATAGGCGTCCTTCATCGTGAACTCGCGCCCCCGCATGACCCCGAAGCGGGGTCGGCGCTCGTCCCGGAACTTGGTCTGGATATGGTAGAAATTCTTCGGCAGCTGGCGCCAGCTGTGGATTTCGTTGCGCGCGATGTCGGTGATGACTTCTTCCGATGTGGGCTGCAGCACGAAGTCGCGGCCGTGGCGGTCCTTGATGCGCAGCAGCTCGGGGCCGTATTGTTCCCAGCGGCCCGATTCCATCCACAGTTCGGCCGGCTGCACGACCGGCATCAGCAGCTCCAGCGCGCCGGCGCGGTCCATTTCCTCGCGGATGATGCCTTCGATCTTGCGGATGACGCGCAGGCCGATGGGCATATAGTTATAGATGCCGCCGGCCAGCTTGCGGATCATGCCGGCCCGGGTCATGAGTTGATGGCTGACGATTTCGGCGTCGGACGGCGCTTCCTTGAGGGTGCCGATATGGAACTGCGATGCGCGCATTGCGTTGCTCACGTGGGTGGATACGGGTTGGGCCCCCTGGGCCTATAATCGACTCAATTGTATGAGAATCGCTGGGGTGGCTCATGCTGGATCGTGAAGGTTACCGTCCCAACGTCGGCATCATCCTCGTCAACCAGAAGAACGAGGTCTTCTGGGGCAAGCGCGTCAACGAACATTCCTGGCAGTTTCCGCAAGGCGGAATCAAGCACGGCGAAAGCCCGGTCCAGGCCATGTTCCGCGAGCTCCACGAAGAAGTGGGTCTGCGGCCCGAGCATGTCCGGATATTGGGTAGAACACGCGACTGGTTGCGCTATAACGTGCCCGAACATTTCGTCAGGCGGGAATGGCGGGGGCACTACAAAGGACAGAAGCAGATCTGGTTCCTGCTTCGCATGCTGGGCCGCGACAGCGACGTCTGCTTGCGCGCGTCCTCGCATCCGGAGTTCGATGCGTGGCGCTGGAGCTCCTACTGGGTGCCGCTGGAATCGGTCATCGAATTCAAGCGCGACGTCTATACGCTGGCCTTGAACGAGCTGGCGGTCGTCCTGTTCCGCCGCAGCCACGAGACCCGCTACCTGCGCCAGCACGTGGGTTCGCACCGGCGTGGCCAGCCCGATCCCCAGTCGTCCATGTCCCGGGAAGTCCCGGAGGTCTGAACGCTGCCTATGTGCTGGCGGCGCGCCGCCATGCGACCGGCGCCGGGGAACGACTTCGGTATGATGCGGCCTAGGTCCCAATGGAAGATGGATATGCATACTCATTACGGTAGGTGGCATGCGGCGCGGCCTGTTCGCAAGCTGGGCCGGCTCGCCGCCTGGGCCGGGGCAGGGTGCCTGGCCGTGTTTCTTGCCGCCTGCGGCAGCCAGCCGCGCGGCGAAGGCAACTACCTGCTGGACGACCTCGATGCCCAGCGCAACCTGCCGGACGCCGATTGGGACGCATTGAAATCGAAGCTGCCACCCGTGCCGACCGCGGGCGACGTGCTGCCTGTCGAACCGCTCGCCCGCACCGAGCACTTCCGTTTCGGCGTGGATCCCCGCTCCATCGAGATCGCGCCCGGCCTTATCGTCCGCTATACGCTGCGCGCCGTGAGCGACATGGGCGCCGAGAACATTTCCTATGAATCCGTGCGCTGCGGCACGCGCGAATGGCGCACCGTCGCGCTGTACCGGCCGGGTTCCGGCTGGCAGCGTGCCCAGAACGACGAATGGCGCGATCTGGTGCCCGGTACGGTCCAGCATGTGTTGCGCAACGGTGTCTTCTGCTCTGGTGGAGGCCCTGCCGGCGCGAAAGCCGAGGACCTCGCTTACCGGCTGCGGCACTGGGAGCGCTACGCAGACGGGCTGGCCGGCCGCAGCCTGCAGTAGAACGCGCCCGTAGCGGGACACCGCAGCAGCGCAGGGGCCGTCGCCCGGCGGCCTTACGGCGTACCCGCGACGTCCACCACCAGGCCGTCGCGCGCGACCGCCACCCCGGCCGGCGCCTGGTCCACGCCGCCTTCCATCCACCATCGGTCGAAGTCGTGGCCGATATGCGTCAGCCACGCCTGCGCGGGCGCGATCTGCGAGACCGATGCCAGCGCGCGGGTCCAGTCGTTGTGGTTGCGCGGATTGCCGCAAGGCGGAAAGGTGCAGTCCAGCGCCAGCGCGCTCGGCGCCCAGTCTTCCAGCCAGGCAGCGGTTTTCGGCGGCAAATCCAGGGTATCCGTGAGGTAGGCGAAGCGCGCGCCGTCCGGCCCTTCGACGGCATAGCCGTGGGTGGGCTTGGAATGGATCAGCGGCAGCGGCGTCAGGCGCAGGTCGCCGATGTCTAAGGGCGTGAATTTCGCGGCCTGGCGGAAGGCCAGTAAACCAGGGTTCCGGTACAAGTCCGCGCAGCCTTCGGTATCGGGCGGCGCCCAGACCGGGATCGGTTCGCCCACCCCCCAGCGAAAATGAAACAGGCCCTGCACATGATCGGGATGAAAATGCGTCAGTACGATGGCATCCAGGCTGCCCGGGGGGAAACGGTGGTCCAGGTCCGTCAGCCCGGCGTCGAGCAGGATGCGCGTGGCGGCTGTCTCGACCAGGGCCGAGCACGGGCGGCGAACCGCCGCGGGGTCTCGCCTAGCCTGTGCACAGGCCGCGCATGGGCACCCATGAAGCGGCACGCCGCCCGCCGCGCCCGTGCCCAGGAACGTTACGCGCATGCCAGGGCCCCGCTGCGCCTGCGGATCAGCGCAACCAGTGCTTCGCCCGCCGGCGCGAGCTCGCCGTCGTTGCGGATTACGTCGCGCGAGTCGCCCATGCCGCCGAGCTCGTGATGACGTTGCAGGCGCGCCTCGATCTGTTCCGCCGTCTCGCGTCCTCGGGCGCGCAGCCGTGCCCGCAGGACGGCGTCCGAGACTTCGATCGCCACCGGCAGCAGTTCCGGATAGCGTTTCCTGGCCTGGGGCAGATAGCCGCGCGAACCATTGACCACCACGGTCACGCCTTTCGCCAGCCATTGGTTGATCTCGATGCCTATGCCATACGAGAGGCCGTGGCTGCGCCAATGCAGGGCGAACAAGTCCGCCTTCGCCCGGGCCGCGAATTCCTCCTCGGACAAGGCGATGTGGTTTTCGCCGCCGGCATCCGCGGGCCGCGTGATGTAGCGGTGCGCGAAGCAGACGCCCGGTTGGCTCGCCAGCCGCTCGCGCGCGTACCGGATCAGGGAGTCCTTGCCGCTGCCCGACGGGCCGACGACATAGATCAAAGGCGTTTGCATGACGGCCTCAGGCGGGGGCGAAATGGGCGGACAGGGCGGGCCTGCCGGCGGACCAGACGCGCTCGACCTGGGGCAGTCCTGCGCATTGCCGGACGGCGATGAGGTCGGCGCGGTTGCCGGCCGCGATCTCGCCCCGGTCGGCGAGGCCGGCGGCGCGCGCCGGATTACGTGTCACCAGCGCGATGGCCGCCGGCAGCGAGATGCCGGCCAGTTCGGGGAGGCGCATCACCGAGGGCAGCAGCGCTGCGGGCGAATAATCGCCGCACAGGCAATCGGCCACGCCCGCCAGGACGGCGTCGAGGGCACGCATATTGCCCGATTGGGATTTGCCGCGCAGCACGTTCGGAGCACCGAACAAGGTCGCCAGGCCCTGGGCGCGGGCGGCGGCGGCGGTCTCGAGGTTGATGGGGAACTCGGAGATCACCGCGCCCAGCGCGTCGACCGCGGCGATCTTCGAGGGCGAGTCGTCGTCATGGCTGGCGATGGCTACGCCGCGGTCACGGGCTGCGGCCGCCAGGGCTTCCATTCGCGACAGTGCGCCGCGCGCCGATTCGGCTTTGCGCTGGAGGATGTCGTCCAGCGCCGCTTCACCCGTTTTGTAGGTCTTTGCCAGGTAGTTCCGGTAGGCTTCGACGTCGCGGAACTGGCCCTGGCCGGGACTGTGGTCCATGAACGAGAGCAAGTGCACCACGCCTTCGCCGAGCAGCGCCGATAGATAGGGCGATGCGGTCTCGTCCGTGACTTCGTAGCGGGCGTGCACGCGATTGTCGATCAGGGCATGGGCTTGCCAGGCATGGATGGCGCGGGCAATGTCCGAGGCGAAGGCGTTGTTGCGCACGCCCAGTTCATGGTTGGCGAAAGACAGCGCATGGAAGACCGTCGTAATCCCCGCCGCGGCGTTGCGCTTGTCTGCCTGGGCGCATGCCAGGTCCAGGGGGAAATGGACGCCGGGGCGCGGCTCTACTTCTTTTTCGAGGGCGTCGCAGTGCAGGTCGACCAGGCCGGGCATCAGCATCCGGCCGGAGAGGTCTATTTCGACGGCGCCTGCCGTGCCGTCGGGATCGATGGCGGCAATCGTCTCCCCTTGGACCAGGATGGCAAGGTCGGAGCACACCTGGTCGGACAGGACGACGGTGGCGTGGGTGAGCAGGAATCGGTTCATGAAAGGCAAGTCTCCAGGAGGTCGGTTGCCGCGACCGGCGGCGCCAGCTCGACTACGTGGTCGGCGAGGCGGCGGACGAGCTCGGGATGGTGGAAGATGGCCAGCATGGCCACGCCTTCCTGCTTGATGGTTTGCAGCAGCCGTACCACGCGTTCTGTGGTGGCGGGGTCCAGGCTGGCCGTCGGCTCGTCGAGCAGCAGCAGACGCGGACGCGCGATCAGGCCGCGGGCAAGGTTGACCCGCTGCTTTTCGCCGCCCGAGAAAGTGGCGGGGGGCACTTCCCATAGGCGTTCAGGGACATCGAGCAGCGCCAGCAGCGTGCGCGCCCGCTCCCGCGCCGAATCGCGTGCTTCCCCCCGGATGACCAGGGGTTCGGCCACCACGTCGAGCGCCGGCTTGCGGGGAAGGCAATGCAGGAACTGTGTCACGAAACCGATCTCGGTCCGCCGCAGCGCCAGAATCTCGTGCTCCGACACCTGGGCGAGGTCCACCTCGCGGCCACCGCCGTCACGGTAGAGGATGCGGCCGGCGCTGGGCAGGTAGGTGCGGTAGACGCACTTCAGGACCGACGACTTGCCGGCGCCGGTGGGGCCCACCAGCGCGGAGAGCTGCCCCGGAAACGCCGACAGGCTTACGTCAACGCACGAAGGCAAGCGCTTGTCCTGGTCATGCAGCAGAAAATGCTTGCGCAATCCCTCGATGGTCAGAATGGGCTGCATGGCGGCCTCCTTACAGGGCGGAGGCCACCAGCCGCTGGGTATACGCGTGCTGGGGGTCTTCCAGGATTTGATCGGTCAGTCCGGACTCGATGATCCGGCCGTACTTCATGACCAGGGTTCTCCCCGCCAGCAGGCGGATGACGCCGAGGTCGTGCGTGACGACGATCATGGCGGTCGCGAGTTCCTGCTGTATTTCCAGGATCAGGTCGAGGATGCGGGCCTGCACCGAAAGATCCAGTCCAGTGGTGACCTCGTCCAGGTACAGCAGCGGCGGCCGCGTGGCCAGGGCCTTGGCGATCTGTACCCGCTGTTGCATGCCTCCCGAGAACTGCTTCGGCGATTCGTCCATGCGGTCAGGCCGGACCTCGGTGCGTGCCAGCAGGCGGCGGGCGCGGTCGCGGATATCGCCGTAGTGGGCCAGGTCGCTCATCAACAGGCGCTCGGCGATGTTTCCTCCCGCCGAGACGTTGAAATTCAAGCCCAGGTGCGGGTTCTGGTACACCATGCCGAAGCGGTGGTTGCGCAGCCAGCGCTGCTGCGCGGGATTGGAGGCGAACAGGTTCCATGACCGGTCGCCGTCGTGGAACCGGGCCGCGCCGCTGGTGGGCGTTTCGTCGAAGAACAGCGTCTTGACGACGGTGGATTTGCCGCTCCCCGATTCACCCATGATGCCGAGGATCTCGCCGGCATGCAGGTCGAACGACACGCCATGGGCGGCCACCACCGAGCCGCAATGCGGGCAGATGTTGGTATCGGCCTGCGGGCCCGTGCTGGCGACGCATTGGGGGCAACCGGGTCCGTGGATCTTGGCCAGATTGCGCACTTCCAGGATCTTCTTCATGTCGCGGCTCCCGCCTGGTGTGCGGCGAGCTGCTCGTCGCAGTAGTCGGAATCCGAGCACTGCCACGATTTGCTGCCGTCATCCGCAATCAGTTCGTCCAGGAAACTGTCGGTGGCCCCGCAACGGCAGCAGGCGCGCCGCTGGCCATGCTCGTCGTGGAAGTCCTCGACGCGGAACGGGACGTCATCGAAGGCCAGCGGCACGGCATCGGTATAGGGCGGCACGGCATAGATCTTCTTCTCGCGGCCGGCCCCGAGCAGGACCAGCGCGGCCGACTGGTGCAGCTTGGGCACGTCGTAGCGTGGAATAGGACTCGGATCGATCACGTAGTGACCGTTGATCCGGGTCGGATAGCGGTGGGAAATGGTGATCTCGTCGAACTGCACGATGTCCTCGTAGAGCTTGGTCAGCAGGCGGGAGTAGTCGCCTTCCGCGTGCATGGCCTTGCGCCGGGCCTCCGAAGGTTCCACCACGACCAGCGGGTCGGGATAGGGCACCTGCAGCACCAGGATTTGCGCGTCGGTCAGCGGCACTTCCGGGACGCGGTGGCGCGACTGGATCAGGCTTGCCTGCCGGGTATGGGTGGTGGTCTGCACCCCGGGGCAGGTCAGCTCGACGAACTGGCGCAGGTTGACGGCATTGACCGAGTCGTCCGACCCCTGGTCGATGACCTTTAGCGTGTCGTCCGGGCCCACCAGCGACAGCGTAAGCTGCAGGCCGCCGGTGCCGAACCCGCGTCCCATGGGCATTTCCCGCGAGGCGTACGGGGTCTGGTAGCCGGGAATGGCAATGGCTTTCAGGATGGCACGCCGGACTTCGCGTTTGGCAAACTCATCGAGGAAGCCGAAGCTGTAGGCAACGTCGTCGCCAGGCAGCGCATAGGGGGCGTTCATCGATGTCCTCCCCGGCCGATACCGGCCTTGGCCTGCGTGGTGCGCAGGCGGTCCATGTCGGATTGGAAAGTGACGTAGTGGGGCATCTTGTAGTGGTTGGCAAAGCCCATGGAGTCGACCCCGTCGACGTGCAGCAGGACGAACTCGGGATCCTCAGACGGATTGCCGGGGCCGTCGCGCATACCTTTTTGCAGCGAGCGGTCGAGAATGGCCATGGAGATGGCCTTGACTTCGTTGTGGCCGAAGCAGGCGCCATAGCCGAGGGTGAAGGTCGGCGGGCCGTCCGCGTTGCCTTCGTACATGGCAACGACCTCGCATTCGGTAATGAGGACCTCGCCGGCCTCGACCGGTTCGCCCGTCGCGGGATGCGGCAGCAATACCGGTAGATAGCCGACGCGCAGCTCTGCGATGGTGGGGTGGACGTCGCCATAGCCGCGCATATTCGAATAGGCGATGGCCAGCAGCGAACCGGTTTCCGCGCGCGCCATCGTTGCCAGTGCCGCGGAGCGGGGAACCGGAAACACCAGGGGCTCGCGGGTGATGTCGAAGGGCGGGCTGACGGTGGCATCGAGCGCCGGCAACAAGCCTTCCGCGCGCAGGGCATCGACCACTTTGGGAAAGGTGTCCGGCAGCTCGGCGTCGACGACGTCTTCCAGGAAGCGCCGCGCGACGCCGCGGAAGGCCTCGGGACACTCGTCGGCCAGATCCAGGCGCATAAGCCGCAGCGCATAGTCGGACGTCGGTCCGAGCATCTGGCCGCCGGGTATGTCCTTGAACGCGCTGGAGATGCGGCGGATCGGCCGCATCTTGCGCGTGTCCTGCATCGGCGCATCGAGAAGCCGCGGCTTGGTCGAACGGTAGGCGCGCAACGCGAAGGCGGCCTCCAGCGTGTCGCCCTGCATCTGCTTGATGGCCAGCGCCGCCAGGCGCGGATGGTAGAGCCCGCCTTCCGACACCACCCGCGACGTCAGCAGACGCAGCTGGTTCTCGATGGCGGCGAGCGCAAGCGGGACGCCCGACTCGCCCTCGGCCGTGCGCAGGGCCTCCAGCGCCGCTTCGGCGCCCCGGATGGCCTCGCCTCCTCCTTTGATTGCGACGTATCCCATCAGGCGGCTCCTTCCATAACGATACGGGTCGTGCGCGGCAGGGCCACAGCCGAACGGCCGGCCAGTACGACGAGGTCCACGCCGAGCGGGAAGCCGGCATTCCACGCCGCGCGTTCCTGCCACCAGACCGGCTCGATGCCTTGAACCGCAAGGGTGGCGGGGGCCGCAATACCGGGGCCCTCCAGGCTCAGTCGATAACCGGAGCCGAGTCCGTTCGCCGCCAGCAGCAGGGTGGCGCCCTGTTCGGGGTTATCGAGCGAGCCGAGCGCAGGCGCGAAGTCCGGCGCGCGCGAGCCCTCGGCGACCACGAATTGCGCGGTCTCGGGCGTGGCTGGCCGCGCGCCCAGGCGGCGGCGGTCGTCCGCGGCGACCAAGCCGTGCGGATCGGCCATGCTGACACTGCCGTCGATCAGGGTCGCCAGCAACAGCGGCAAGGCATCGGCCGCGCCGGTATCGAACGAGACGATGCGTCCGGGGTAGGAGAAGGCTGCGAGCACTTGCCGGAAAGCGGCTTGTTGCGCGGCGGGTTGCCAGTCCGAGGGCACCGAGGTGCGGCTGTGCGAGGCGCTATCAGGCATCGTCGTCCTCGCCGCTTTGGGTGCCGAGGATGGAAAAATCGACGCCCGTGGCAATCAGCAGTTTCCTGCGCTCGGCTTCGGTCCTGGCCACTTCGTCCGCACCCTCGGCCAGCAGTTGCCGTGCGTCTTCATGTCCCGGCAGCCGGGCAGCCACGATGCCGTCGAGCACGGCCAGCGCCCGGGCGAGGCTGGCACGGTCATCCATCACCGCGGCGGCCCCTTCCGCCGCGTGGCCCTGGTCGTCGGAAATGCGCACGTGGGCACGGGCAAGCGGGATCTCGCCCAGGAAATAGGCCTGGCCCAGAGCGCCGTCGGCCAGCGGCAGCAGGCCCAGGCCGGATTGCGGCAGTTCGAGGTCGTCGATGCGATAGCGCGCCGCCAGCGTGCCGGCAGCCGCTTTCACGCGGTCGGCGGGCAGCGCCGACCATAGGCGCAGCCACTGGTGGCGGGGGAATTCAGGCAAGGTTGTCATGGACGGAGTCTTTTGTACGGATATCTAGACAAGCTGGTTGCGGTAGGACGGTCGTGGGGTTCATCGTGTCGCTAGATGAGCTTGGCCCGGACCCTGGCGGACAGCTGGTCGAGGACGAAGACGAACAGGAAAATGGCGATCAGGATGGTCATGACATGTCCGTACTGGAACATGTCGAACCGTCCCTTCAGTTCCTGGCCGATCCCGCCTGCCCCGACCAGTCCGATGACGGTGGCCATGCGCAGGTTGCGGTCCAGGATGTAGGCGGTGTAGGCGATGTACTGCGGCAGGACCTGCGGCACCACGCCGTACCACAAGGTCTTGAGCTTGCCGGCGCCTATCGCTTCGAGCGCTTCCTGCGGTTTGCGGTCCGCGTTCTCGATGTCTTCCGCGTAGAACTTGCCCAGGAAGCCGGCAGCATGCAGGCCTAGCGCCAGCACGCCTGCGATGGGGCCGAAGCCGTAGGCCAGCACCAGGAACAGCGCCACGATCAGTTCGGGCGCAGAGCGCAGCAGGCTGATGAATCCGCGGGCCGCAGTGTAGGTGGCCTGATTCGGGCTGTAGTTGCGCGCCGCGAAGTACGCCAGGGGTGCCGACAGCAGGACCGCCAGGATGGTCCCCCACAGCGCGATCTCCAGCGTTTCGATCATCTTGACGAACACGGTCCACACGTAACCCAGGGGCTGGACCAGGACCTCGGTCCGCTCGACGTGCGGTTCCAGGGCCAGCGTGTCGGGGTTCATGCGCTGCTGGACCCGCTCTTGCACTTCGATGCGCGAGAATGCCGGAAGGTTGTCGCGGTCGAGACCGGGCAGGCGCGAGACCTCCTCGCTTTCCCCGACCGCCGGCGGCCACATCGAACTGGCGACGCGCGACAGCCCGCGTACCACTTGCGACTCGTCGGTAAGCCCGAACAGGTTGCCTGCGGCCTGCACGGTCATCGAGACCATGCGGTCCATCTCGGTTCGGTGGCCGGTAAGGACCAGCACCGCGGCCACCATGACGAAGATCAGGACATGGCGGAAGGAAAAGGGCGGGTCGAGGTGCCAGCGGGCAACCGTCCCCGGCGCCGGAACAGGAATCGGCTTGGTCTGCATGGCGATCTCAGGCATGTGCAAGCTCGAAGGCCGGCGCGGCAGTGCTCGGAGCCCTGGGCGGCTCTTCCCATTGCGCGCCATGGTAGAGCGCCCGCACCCGTTCGTCGGTGAAGGCTTCCGGCGTGCCGTCGAAAACGATGCGCCCGTCGCGCATGCCGACGATCCGGTCGCCGAACTCGCGCGCCAGCTCGATCTGGTGCAGGCTGCACAAGACCGTCGTATTGCGTTCCCGGGCCGCATCGCGGATCAAGGTGAGGATGTCCCGCGAAATCTTGGGATCGAGGCTCGCCACCGGCTCGTCTGCCAGGACCACTTCAGGGTCCAGCATGAACGCCCGTGCGATGCCTACCCGCTGCTGCTGGCCGCCGGAGAGGTCGCCGGCCCGCCGCTTCAGGTGAGTGGGCGACAGGCCGACCTGCTCGAGCAGCGCGCAGGCCTTGCGCCGGTGTTCCGCCCGGAACCAGCCGGACAGGGCGCGCGCGGTGGATACGGCGGGCAGCAGCCCGGAGAGCACATTGGCAGCGACGCTGAGCCGCGAGGCCAGGTTGAAGTGCTGGTGGATCATGGCTACGCGCCGCCGCAGGTGGCGCTGCGTGCTCGGCGACAGGACGACCCCGTCGATTTCCACGTGTCCGCGGGTGGGCGGCACGAGCCCGTTCACGGCGCGCAGCAAGGTCGATTTTCCCGCCCCCGAAGGGCCGAGGATGACGCAGAACTGGCCCCGGGCAACGGTCAGACTGATGTTGCTCAAGGCCTTGGTGCCGTCCGGCCACTGCTTGTCGAGGTTGTCGAAATGGATCATGGCGATGGGTCTCTCTGGAGTCTGGCCGGCACCGGGTCCGGTGCCGGCCTCTGACTGCTTGCGGGCGGTCAGCGCGAGCTGGCCTTCTTCACGATGTCTTGCTTGACCTGGTCGGTCACCAGTTCGAACATCTTTCCGGCCTTGGCCATGTCGGCTTCGCTGACTTCGGCCGTATAGCCGTCGACCCGGCCGCCGCCATAGCCGCGTATTTGGTCCTTGGAAATGCCGGGGAGCTTGTCGACGTTGTTGAACGCTTGCCGCAGCTTGGCCTTGATGGCCGGATCTACCTTGGGGTGGATGGCGAGCGGCGGATAGGGGATAGGCGCGCTCTTGGCGATGACTTTTACCTTCGACGGATCGATGGCTTTGGCGTTGACCGCCTTCTCGAACGAGTCGAACGACGCGCCGCCCGCGTCGACCAGGCCCTCGGACAGCGCTTTCAGCACGTTGGCATGAGTGCCCGCCATATTGATGACGCCCAGATCGCGTGCGGGATTCAGTCCGTCTTCGATCATCATGGCGACCGGCACATTGAAGCTGGACGTGGAGTTGATATCGCCCAGCGCCACGCGCTTGCCGCGCAGGTCCGCCAGTTTCTCGATGCCGCTGCCGGCGCGGGCAAAGACGCCCGAGTAGTAGACGGACTCGCCGCGGTTCACGGCCAGCGCCAGCAGTTCGGCGCAGCCGCGGCCCTTGGCCTGGAGGTAGGAAGCCGGCCCATACCAGGCAATGTCTGCCGCGCCGTTGCACATGGCCTCGACCACGGCGGCGTAGCTCTGCCCCACCTTCAGGTCGAACTTCAGGCCGGTCGCTTGCTCCATGGCGGAGAAGATGGGCTGGAAGTCCTTCTTGGTTCCGTCTTCGGTGCCGCCATCGGCGGGGATCAGTACGACGCGCAGCGGTTTGGCGGCGCTGCCGTCGTGCTGCGCCTGGGCCAGGGCGGCGAGGGGCATGGCCATGGCGGCCGCCGCGCCCAGGGCGAGCAACTGGCGTCGAAGGGGGAGTTTCCGATACATTACTTGTGCTCCTGCAAGGGGAATGGCAAAAAGCGAGGTTTGCGAGACCTTCAGAGATTGATGCGCAGTTGGATGCGGTCTGCGCGGAACCGGGTTATTGCGTATTCGATGGGGGTTCCGTCCCTATCGTCTACGTTGACACTCTTCACGCGCAGCACCGGCCGGTTCTGCGGCATTCTCAGCCACTTGGCGTCATCGCCTTGCGGGAGCACCGCCGTCACCAGGCTTTCCGTCCTGCGCAGCCGGCAGCCGTACCGGTCCGCTAGGAACGCATGCAGCGAGCCTCCGTCGTAATGGCTGGACAGATCCGGGAAAAGCCGCGCGGAAATGAAGTGCGAGCTCACGCACATCGGACGTTCGTCCGCCGTGCGCAGCGTCTCCAGCCAATACACCGGATCCCCTTCGTCGATGTGCAGGCGCTCGGCCACGCGGCGGATCGCGGGCAGGGTCTGTTTGCGCACGAGGCGGCTGGTAGGCAGCATGCCCAGCGCAGCGAGGTTCTCGGTAAAGCGGGTTCCGGTGCCGATCTGGTAATCCAGCTGGCTGTCCAGCACAGCGACGCCGCGACCATGGTGCCGCTCGAGCATGCCCGCATCGACCAGCTCGTCGATGGCGCGCCGCAGCGTATGGCGATTGACGCCGAAGCGCGCAGCCAGGACGCCTTCCGAAGGGAGAAAATCGCCCGGGGAATACAGGCTGGCGATTTCCTGTTCCAGTTGCCTGGCAATCTGCGCATAGAGCGCTTCGCCGTTTTCCCGGGTCACCGCGTAGAGGCTCATGTGTAGTTATCTAGACAAGTCGATGGCGCCACGATACGCAGCGTCTATGACAGGTACGTGAAGGAACCGCGGCCGTCGGGTATAGTTTTGCGACGCGACCCTCTCGTGTTTCCGGGACGTCCCCCTTCATGCCAAGACAACCGCGACCCAGACCGGACGCACAGGCCGGCGACGCCTACCGTTTCAACGAGCAGGTCGGGCATCTTCTCCGCCGGGCCTACCAGCGGCATACGGCCATCTTCCAGCAGGTCATTCCCGACTCGCAGCTCACCGTCGTGCAGTTCGTCGTTCTCTGTGCAGTGCGCGATGCGGGGTCATGCTCGCTCAGCGACGTGGTCAAGGCCACCGCGATCGACCAGGCCACGGTGCGAGGGGTGATCAAGCGATTGGTGGCGCGGCGCCTGCTTTCTCTGGGTCACGACAGCCATGACCGCCGGCGGGTGCTGCTTTCCCTGACTGCCGGGGGCAAGGCGCTGGTCGGTGAAATGGTGCCCTTCGCGCAAGACATTACCGAGGCCACCTTCGCGGGGTTGAACCCGGCCGAGCGCGTCGCCATCGTTTTTCTGTTGCGCAAGATGGCGGGCGAGGATCTTGCCTAGGGCTAATCCCAATACAGTGTGAACACTGTAATTTGCCACACTCTCAAAGCCGTGGCTCGAGGAGGGGCGGGCCTTGGCCGGGGGGACGCCTGCGTTGGACCACGCGCCTTTGCGCGCGCCGTGTACTACTCCTGGAGTGAAGTTCTGGATTCCTGCGATCTTCGCAGCGTGCCGGTCATGCCAGGCGGGTATCGATCGCCGGCGTGGCGCTGGTACTGACGATTTGAGTGTGTGCCCGATATCTTTCACGTCCGGCGCGCACGCCGTGCCGCCGTTGTCGCAGTGAAGTCCTTTACTTCCTCTGAGGAAAATCCATGTTCGCCAGCAAACGCTATTTCCGGGTCATTGCGGCCGCCAGCTTCGCCACGCTCTCAGCGTCCGCCTGGGCGCAGAACACCATCAAGATCGGCGAGATCAACAGCTACAAGTCGCAGCCCGCGTTCCTGGAGCCTTACCGGAAAGGCATGGAGCTGGCCATCGATCAGATCAATGCCGCCGGCGGCGTCAATGGCAAGAAGCTCAGCCTGGTCGTGCGCGACGACAATGGCAACCCGGGCGATGCCGTGCGCGTGGCCGAAGAACTCATCAGCCGCGAGAAGGTCGACCTGCTGACCGGTTCGTTCCTGTCGCACGTCGGCCTGGCCCTGACCGATTTCGCCAACCAGCGCAAGGTCTTCTTCCTGGCAAGCGAACCGCTCACGGACAAGATCACCTGGGCCAACGGCAACCCGTACACCTATCGCCTCCGGACCTCGACCTACATGCAGGTCGCCATGCTGGTCCCCGAGGCGCTCAAGCTCAAGAAAAAACGCTGGGCCATCGTCTATCCCAACTACGAGTACGGCCAGTCGGCGGTCGAGACCTTCAAGAAGCTGATGAAGGAAGGCCAGCCCGACGTGGAGTTCGTCACCGAGCAGGCTACCCCGCTGGGCAAGGTCGATGCCGGCAGCGTGATCCAGGCCATCTCCGGCGCCAAGCCCGATGCGCTATTCAACGTGCTGTTCGCCGCCGACCTGACGCGTTTCGTGCGGGAAGGGTCTACCCGCGGCTTCTTCAAGAACCTGCCGGTGGTCAGCGTGCTGTCGGGCGAGCCCGAGTACCTGGATCCATTGCGCGGCGACGCGCCGGAAGGGTGGATCGTTACCGGCTACCCCTGGTATGCCATCGATACGCCTGAGCACAAGGCTTTCCTGAAGGCCTACCAGGACAAGTTCAACGATTATCCCCGCCTGGGTTCGGTGGTGGGTTATAGCGCCATCGTGTCGCTGGCCGAGGGCGTCAAGCGTGCCGGCTCGACCGAGACGCAGGCCATGATCAAGGCTTTCAAGGATCTGCCCGTCACGATTCCGTTCGGCAAGATCACCTACCGGTCGATCGACAACCAATCCACCATGGGTGCCTATGTCGGCAAGACCGCCGTCAAGGACGGCAAGGGTGTGATGGTGGACTTCACCTATGTCGACGGTGCCAAGGTGCTGCCTAGCGACGAGGAGGTCCGCAAGCTGCGCAAGACCAACTAGTCCGGCTCGCGCTACCGTTTTTTGCGCCTCCTATCCCGCGGGAGGCGTCTTTTTCTCTGGCGGCTGCGTCAGTCCGCCGCCCGCGCGCGCAGGCGTGCCACGGTCCAGGGCAGGTCATCCCAGGCCGGCTTGTCCGGGGCAAAGCGGGCGCGCACGTAGCGCACCAAATCCACCACCTGTTCATCATCAAGGCTCTGGGCAAAGCCCGGCATGTAGCCCAGGTCGCCATTGGGTGGATCGGGGATGCCGTGCAGGATGACTTGCACCAGGTTGTCCGGCCGGCTGCTGTGCACGTTGGTGTTGAGCGCCAACGATGGCTTGACGCCGAACAGCTGCGGCCCTTCCCCCGTCTGGTGGCACACGGCGCATGCGCCGCGGAAGGTCTGTGCGCCTGCGGCGTCGAGTACGCCCGCGGTGTCGCCGGCGCCGGCCTCGAGGGTTTCGATAGCCGCGGCATCGGGCGCACCGGTCTCGGACTCGGCGGCTTGAAGCGAGGCCAGGTAGACGGCCATGGCGCGGATGTCGGTGTCGGGCAGGGCCGCCAGGCTGTGCACCACAGGGGCCATGGGCCCGGCGGCCACGCCGTGCCGTTCCGAGAAGCCCGTGCGCAAATACTGGTAGAAGTCTTCTTCGCGCCACGGCAGAGGGGCCGGGCTGAGCGCAGATAGCGCGGGAGCTTCCCAGCCTTCCGCCATGCCGCCTGCCAGGTAATCGAGCTTGCCGGATTTCTCTGCACCCAGCGCATTGCGCGGCGTATGGCAGGCGCCGCAATGGCCGGCTCCCTGGACCAGGTAGGCACCGCGATTCCACATCAAGGATTGCGAGGGGTCGGGCTGGTAGACGGCCTTGTCGTGAAACAGCGCGTTCCAGCCGGCCAGCAGCGGACGGATGTTGTAGGGGAAGGCCAGTTGGTTGGGCGGCGGCGTGGCCTTCACCGGCGGCTGCGTCATCAGGTAGGCATACACGGACTGGATGTCGGCATCGGTAAGCTTGGCGAACGAGGTATACGGAAACGCGGGATACAGGCGGCGGCCGTCGCGATGTACACCTTCGCGCATCGCGCGCTCGAAAGCCGCCAGCGACCATAGCCCTATGCCGGTTTCCGGATCCGGCGTGATGTTGGTCGTGTAGATCGTACCGAAGGGTGTATCGAGGGCGCGCCCGCCGGCGTGGGGCGCGCCGCCCGGGGCGGTGTGGCAGACCATGCAGTCGCCCGCGGCGGCCACCAGCCGGCCGCGCTCGATGGCCGCTTCCGAATACACGGATAGATCCGGCGAGGCCACCGGCGGGATCGCGCTACGCCATGGCGAACCGCTGATCAGCAGCCCTGCCGCTGCAGCGGCGATGCCTCCCATCCATGCGGTGGCGCGCCGCGCGGTTCCGCGCGCAGCGGCCGGCAGCGCCAGCTGCCGCGATGCCGCGGGCGTATTGAAGGGGGGCTCGCGCAAGCGTACGCCGGTAGCGTCGAATATGGCGTTCGCTACGGCAGCCGCAGCGGGCAATGTGACGTGGTCGCTCCAGGTCAGGGGTGCATCCGGGGCGAGCGCGCGTTCCGGCACGACGACCTCGACCGCTGTGCCCGCGGCCTCCCGCCGCAGCGGCGGCATGCCGCCCGGATCGTCGAATGCCGGCGGCTGCAGCGCCTTGCGCGTCGCCGCCAGCAGCTCGCCTTGCATGCGCGCGCGGTCCGCCGGCAACGGGGTGAGCGATTCGGTGTCGTGGCCGACCACGATACGGGTGACGTCGACCGCGCCACTGTCCGGATCGACCGCTACTTCGGCGACCCAGGCCGCCCAGGTACGTTGTGGCGGCATGACCGAGTCGTCGGTGACCGAGGCATAGGCGAAGCCGCGGCCGGTACGCCGAGGCAGGCTGGCAGGCCGTGCGCCCTGCCAGCCTGCCTGGCGGGCCACCTGGCGAATCAGTGCGGCGCCGCGGGGATCGTCGAGCTGCCGGAGCCGATAGGTAATCGGGTCGACGCCCGCGGCAGCGGCCGCTTCGTCGATGAAGGATTCATGGGCGAACACGCGGGCCGTTGCCGATGCTCTGTCATGGAGGCCAGCCGGGCCGGCAGCGAGATCCGATGGACCCGCGGCCAAGGATGCGGCATAGCGATAGGGCGGCAGGGCGGCCGGGACCGGGCGGGGAATGGCCTCGCCGCCCGCCAGCAGGCGGGCCAGGCTGGGCCGCGGCCACAAGGGCGGGCCGCCATCCAACGCATATGCGGCGATCGAGCCGTCATCGGTCAGAGTGGCACGGACGGTGATCCGTGGCGAAGGCGCGGCCGGCACGCCAGTATCCGCGATGCGGACCGCCTTGCCGCTCAGTGTGGCCAGCAGCGCCGCATCCGCGGCAATGTCGAGTGCGCGAGGGTCAGGCGGCTGGCCGTTGGCGAATACGTTGACGCGCTCGGCGTGCAGGCCGGCCAGCAGGGAAAGTTCTTGCTGCAGCACATGGGACGTCGCCAGATCGCAAGGCGCCCAAACTGTGATGCCGTCTTGGTCGGGCAGCGCAATAGCCCACGGCGCCTGCGGGGGGAAGGTAGTGGCCAGCGGCCAGCAGTACGAGGCTTCCAGGCGCCGTCCCGGCGTATTTTCCGCCGATGACGACATCGCAGGCGCCGGTTGCCGCCATTGCGGCGCCAGGCGTGCGGCCGCGGCTTCGGCGATCTCGCGGCTGGCGGCCACCACGCCGACGAAATCATGCTCGGCCACCACGGACAGTACGCCCGGCATGGCGCGCACCTGGCCGGCCGCCAGGCCGGCGAGCCGTGCGCCGCCATAGCGGCGGCCGTCCCATTGGAGCACCGGCGGGCGCAGCACCGCGCCATGACAGACCGCCGTGGCTGCCGGCGGCCGCGGGGCGCTGCCGCTGGCAAGAGGCATGCGCTTCATGTGCGGTCCTGCGCCGCCCGCTTGACCGCGTGCAGGATCTCGATGTGCGTGCCGCACCGGCACAGGTTGTATTGAAGCTCCCGGCGGATTTCGGCTTCAGTGGGGTGGGGGTTGCGCGCGAGCAGGGCGTGCGAGGTCATGATCATGCCGTTCATGCAGTAGCCGCACTGGGCCGCCTGGCATGCGATGAAGGCACGCTGCACGCGGCCGGGCGCACCGGCCGTACCCAACCCTTCCAGGGTGGTGACGGCGCGGCCTTCCACGCCCTTTACCGGGATGACACAGGAGCGCGCGGCGACGCCGTCTACCAGCACCGTGCACGCGCCGCATTCGCCCAGGCCGCAGCCGAATTTCGGTCCGTTCAGGCCGAGATCGTTGCGCAGTACGTAAAGCAGGGGGGCGTCGGGCTCGACCGTGATCTCGTGCCGGTCGCCATTGACGTCGAGCTGGAAGGAACGGGGGGCGGCGGGCATGGGGCAGGGGCGGATCGGGAATGGCTTCGGGCGACCGTCGATGAAATGAGTGTATGCGCGACAATGGGTCAAGTAAACCCGGTTTTACGCAGGTCGTGGCTAGAGCCATTAAGGGTTTGCTCGTACCTACGGATACTGCCGTTTCATGGCCGCCCGGCGCGCTTCGCCGGTATCTTGCCAGCCCCGTAGGGCGATGACACAATGAAGCGTATACGCGGTATTGCTGCTCTTCCCGACGCCTGGCGGTTGGCGTCGGCCTCCACTGTCGAGCCCTGTCATGACGCGCGTTCCGCGCTTTTCCGATGGCCGATCCTGCTGACGTCGCTCCCGTCACGCCGCGTGCCGAACGCGCGGCATTGCTGGCGGCCCGCGGCGTGCTGCTCGTGCTGCGGCCGCCGTTGCCCGCCGTTCAGCCGGCACCTGGCCAGCCGGGCGCCGCATCCAGCTATGTCCCGGCTCTGCCCGATGTGTTCATCGCCGTCCATGCCGACGGACGGGTCCAGGCCTTCAACGGCCACGTCGACCTCGGTACCGGCATCGCAACGGCATTGACCCAGCTGGTGGCCGATGAACTCGATGTCGAGCCGGCTCGCGTCAGTATGATCCTGGGACATACGGAAGCCACCCCCAACCAGGGTCCCACTATCGCCAGCGCCAGTATCCAGATTTCGGCAATGCCGCTGCGGCGTGCGGCGGCGCAGGCCCGGGCCCGCCTGCTGGCATGGGCTGCGGATGCGCTGGGCGTGGCGCAGAGCGAGCTCTCCGTGGCCGATGGGCAGGTCGCTGCGGCATCGGGTGCTTGCATCAGCTATTGGACCTTGCTGCAGGAGCGGCGCGAACACCTCACCCTCGACGATACCCAGCCGCTCAAGCCGCCGTCGGAGCACCGCTTGGTCGGCCGCAGGCTGTCCAGGATCGACATCCCGGCCAAGGCCACGGGGCAATTCACCTATGTGCACGACGTGCGTGTGCCGGGCATGCTTCATGGCCGCGTGGTTCGTCCGCCCTATGCCGGCCGGGATGCGGGCTCCTTTGTCGGGCATAGTCTTGTCGCCATCGACGAGGCCTCGATCGCCGACATCCCGGGTGTTGTGCGCCTCGTCGTCGAGGGCGACTTCGTCGGCATCGTCGCGGAAAGGGAAGAACAAGCTATCCGCGCAGCGCGCCGGCTACGGATCCAGTGGCAGGCGCCGCCGCCCGTGCCCGCGCTCGAGGATATCGAGGCTGCGCTGCGGCGCGCGCCATCCTCGCCGCGCGAGTTGGCCAGTACAGGCGATGTGGAGGCCGCGCTGGCCGGTGGACGCACCGTCCTTGCGCGCACCTATGTCTGGCCCTATCAGATGCATGGCTCGATCGGTCCCTCCTGTGCGGTGGCCGACTATCGCGATGACAGGCTCACCGTCTGGAGCGGCACGCAGAATCCGCACATGCTGCGCATCGACCTGGATCGCCTGTTCGGGCTGGGCGAGGAGAGGATAGAGGTCATCCGCATGGAGGCCGCCGGTTGCTATGGCCGCAACTGCGCCGATGATGTCTGCGCGGATGCTGCGCTGCTGTCGCGCGCCGTGGGCCGGCCGGTGCGCGTCCAGCTTTCGCGCGAACAGGAACATGTGTGGGAACCCAAGGGCGCAGCGCAGCTCATGCAGGTGCGCGGCGCGCTGGACGCCCACGGCAATCTTTCCGCGTATGACTTCCAGACCTGGTACCCGTCGAATGACGCGCCCATGCTGGCGCTGCTGCTGACCGGCACTGTACCGGCCGAGCCTCGCACCTTGCAGATGGGCGACCGTACCGCGGTGCCGCCTTATCGGTATGGGGCCACGCGCATCCAATGCCACGACATGCCGCCGCTGGTGCGGGCCGCCTGGCTGCGCGGCGTATCGGCGCTGCCCAATTCCTTTGCTCATGAATGCTTCGTCGACGAGCTCGCACACGAGGCGGGCGAGGACCCACTGGCTTTCCGTCTGCGCCACCTGGACGACCCCCGCGCCGCTGATTTGCTGCGCGCCGTGGCCGAGCGCGCCGCTTGGCGGTCCGGTGCGCCGGGTTCACGCGGGCAGCCGGGGCCCGACGGCAAACTGCGCGGCCGCGGGTTGGCCTATGCACGCTACATCCACAGCAAGTTCCCTGGCTTCGGCGCTGCCTGGTCCGCATGGGTGGCCGATGTCGAGGTCGATCCGGCTTCGGGGGCGGTTGCCGTCGAGCGCGTCGTGGTCGGCCAGGATACCGGCATGGTCGTCAATCCGGACGGCGTCATCCACCAGGTCCACGGCAACGTGATCCAGATGGTCAGCCGGGTGCTGAAGGAACGCGTGAGTTTCGACCGCGCCGGGGTGGCCAGCCGTGAATGGGGCACCTATCCCATCCTGGGTTTCGTCGACGTGCCGGCCATCGATGTCGTGCTGGTGCCGCGCCAGGACCAGCCTCCGCTGGGGGCCGGCGAGTCCGCATCGGTCCCCGGGGCTGCGGCCATCGCCAATGCGCTGTTCGACGCCACCGGCCGGCGTTTCCGGCAAGCGCCTTTCACGCCGGCAGTGGTGCGCGCGCAGTGCGCGGAGCTGGCCGCCGCGGTCTAGCACGCCGGCGGACATCCCTGCGGTGCTGTTTTAGCCGCCCACCAGCGTTATCGTGACATGCCTTCTATGCGGGCGTTGGCGGTGTTCCCACAGGTAGACGCCTTGCCAGGTGCCCAGGGCCAGCCCGCCATTGGAAAGGGGCAAGGACAGGCTGACCGCGGTCAGCGCCGCCCGCACATGCGCGGGCATGTCGTCCGGACCTTCCACGTCGTGCGCATAGAGAGAGTCGCCGTCGGGCACCAGGCGCGAAAAATATCGCTCCAGATCGGCGCGGACATCGGGGTCGGCATTCTCGGTGACCAGCAATGAGCAACTGGTGTGGCTGACGAACACGTGCGCCACGCCGACGGTCATGCCGCTATTGCGGACGAATCGCCGGATGGAGTCAGTGATCTCGATCAGGCCGCGGCCGGGAGTATCGATGGTGAATGCTTGCTGGGCCACGGAGGCGGAGCGACGATCGGGTTTCATGGCAGTCGATGTCGGTAGGACCACGGGCCGGCAGATTGCTTTTCTTGGTTTCCGGCAAGAGCGTGCCAGTGTAGCGCGCGACTGCAGGCCGGCATAGCGGGTGGATGGTATCCGGGCCTTGTAGAAAGCCTCGGAGGGATAAGCAGCAATGGCAGATGAAGGCGCGCGCAAACAACGCGAAAACAAGCCGGCAAACAAAAAACGCACAGTGTCGACTGTGCGTTCGCATGCCTGGCTACAGGCTTTGTTTTTCGATCATGAAGATCGACCATGATGAATGGTCGGGGCGAGAGGATTCGAACCTCCGACTCCTGCGTCCCGAACGCAGTACTCTACCAGGCTGAGCTACGCCCCGACTTGTCGATCCAGCTACTGATCCACAGCTCTACTCGAGCTGCCACGCCAGAACTACTACTTCTTGAACTACTGCTTTTTCAACTGCTTCTTCAACTACTACTTACCGCTTTTCTTTTCAGCGATCTCGGGTGATCGCGAAAGCGCAGAATTCTAGCAGAGATTCGCGGAAAGCGGAAACCGGGTAGCTGGAAATCGCCGCAACGGCGGCCTGAGCTTCCTTTTCGGCCCGGGCCCGGGTGTAGTCGAGGGCGTCCGACTCCTTGATGGCCGAGGCGACCGCAACGAAATCTCCTTCGCCGTTTTCGATTGCCGTGCGGACCAGCGCCTGCTGCGCCGGCGTTCCTACTTCGAGCAGGCGAATCAGCGGCAGGGTGGGCTTGCCTTCGCGCAGGTCATCGCCCAGGTTCTTGCCCAGCGCTTCGGTGTCGCCGCTGTAGTCGAGCACGTCGTCGATCAGTTGGAACGCGGTGCCGGCGCGCCGGCCGTATTCGGCCGCGGCCGCTTCATGCCCGGGCGAGGCGCCGGCCAGGACGGCGCCGAGCTGCGCCGACGCTTCGAACAGCCGCGCCGTCTTGTAGCGGACGACCTGCAGGTAGCGTTCTTCGGTCACCAGCGGATCGTGCACGTTGAGCAGCTGCAGCACTTCACCCTCGGCAATGACGTTGGTGGCGTCGGCGAGGATCTGCATGACGCGCACGGAACCGGTCTCGACCATCATCTGGAACGAGCGCGAGTGCAGGAAGTCGCCCACCAGCACGCTGGCCGCGTTGCCGAATACGGCATTGGCGGTGGCGCGCCCGCGCCGCAGCGCGGATTCATCGACCACGTCGTCATGCAGCAGCGTGGCGGTATGGATGAATTCGACCACGGCGGCGAGCAAATGATGTTGCCGTCCCTCGTAACCCAGGGCCCGGGCGATCATCAAGAGCAGGGCCGGGCGCATCCGCTTGCCGCCGGCGCCGATGATGTAGTCGGCGATCGTGCGGATGAGCGGCACGTCGGAGTCGAGTCTTGCCCGGATGACGGCATCGACGCTCTTCATGTCGTCGGCGATGGGGGCGAACAGGGTCGGCAGGCTCAAGGGAAATCCGTGGGTAAGCTGGCTGGCCGCAGCCAGGTGTGCGACAAATGCCGAAATACGAACAACCGGCGGCGAATCATTCTGGGTGGAACCGGGTGCGGGCCGTCGGGCGGCAAGTTTCCCTCGGCAGCAACAGAATTATACGAGCCTGGGCGGGGTGCGACGGGTGGATTGACGCCCGATAACAACTGATGTTATCTTTTATAGTTCAGTTTTCCCCCTAGCTGCGTGTTTTCCCCGGATCGTAGCACCTTCCCTTGGGACTGGTTGCACGTGGGTGGCAGCTAAGCGTGGGTGGCGAGAGCCAGTCCAAGTCTCAAGGTGAAACCCCAAGGTGAAACCCAGGGAAGGGTTGAAGCCCGGAGAAGGGTGAAAGCCGACACGGCGAAACTGAGTTTCCAGGCGGTGCGGGCAATTGTAGGGCTCTTGAAGCAAAGGGCGCCTGCAGCTGGCCAGTATCGCAGTTCTTTGCACCTAAGAGGTCATCCCATGTACGCGGTCATAAAAACCGGCGGAAAGCAGTATCGTGTTGCCGCTGGCGAAAAACTCAAGATAGAACAGATACCGGCAGACATTGGGCAAGAAATTACGCTGGACCAGGTCCTGGCAGTAGGTGAAGGCGATCAGCTCAAGATCGGCGCGCCCCTTCTGTCCGGTGCCGTGGTTACGGCCAAGGTTCTTGCACACGGTCGCCACGACAAGGTCCGCATCTTCAAGATGCGTCGGCGCAAGCACTACCAGAAGCGCCAGGGCCACCGTCAGAACTACACCGAAATCCAGATCGGCACGATTTCCGCCTGATCGGAAGCCGGCGGACGCCGGCTGTCGGAACGTAGGCAAGAATCGGTAACGAACAAGCAGGAGTGCAAACATGGCACAGAAAAAGGGCGGCGGCTCCACACGGAACGGCCGCGATTCCGAAGCGAAACGCCTGGGCGTCAAGGCCTTCGGCGGTGAAGTGATCCCGGCTGGCTCGATCATCGTGCGCCAGCGTGGTACCCGTTTCCATCCCGGCGTCAACGTCGGCGTGGGCAAGGACCATACGTTGTTCGCGCTGGTCGACGGCCGCGTGCAGTTCGGTGTGAAAGGCGCGCTGCGCAAGCACGTCGTCTCCATCGAACCCGTTTGAGGACTCCCCGGCGCGCGCATGCGCGCTAGGTGGACCCGCCGCGGGCGATGGCATCGCCCGCGCGACCGAATTCGAAGTGGTGCCCGAAGGGCAGTGCCGCTGCGCCACAGGCGTGGGGGCTTTTTTTTTATGATGGCGCTAGCATTAAGGCTGGCACGATCGGTTCATTAATAGTTTTGGAACCCCGCCGCCGCCCGGTCCAGGGTGCGATGGATCCGGCTTGGCCGGTCCACCCGTACCGCCCTGCGGGGTGCGCAGCGCGTAGGGGGGAACATGAAATTCGTCGACGAAGCCACCATTGAGGTCATCGCCGGTAAAGGCGGCAATGGCGTGGCGAGCTTTCGCCGCGAAAAATTCATTCCTTTCGGTGGTCCCGATGGTGGAGACGGTGGCCGGGGCGGCAGTATCTATGCCGTGGCCGACCGCAACATCAACACGCTGATCGATTACCGGTACGCCCGCCTCCATCGCGCGCAGAATGGCGAGCAGGGCAGCGGCTCCGACCGCTATGGCGCGGGCGGCCGCGACATCACGCTGCGCATGCCCGTGGGCACCATGATCTACGACGCGGAGACCAACGAGCTGCTGTTCGATCTCGCGACCCATGGGCAAAAGGTGGTGCTGGCCGCAGGCGGGGCCGGCGGCCTGGGCAATCTGCATTTCAAGTCCAGTACCAATCGCGCCCCGCGCCAGTTCACGCCGGGCCGTCCCGGCGAGCAACGCAAGCTGCGGCTGGAGCTGAAGGTGCTGGCCGACGTGGGCCTGCTCGGCATGCCCAACGCGGGCAAGTCCACGCTCATTCGCAAGCTGTCCAATGCCCGTCCCAAGGTAGCGGATTATCCGTTCACCACCCTGCATCCCAATCTCGGCGTGGTCCGTACCGATGCCGAGCGCAGCTTCGTCATTGCCGACATTCCCGGCCTGATCGAAGGCGCGTCCGAAGGCGCCGGGCTGGGCCACCAGTTCCTGCGCCACCTGTCGCGTACGCGCCTACTGCTGCACTTGGTCGATGTGGCGCCTATGGATCCTTCCGTCGACCCGGTGCACGACGCCCGTGCCATCGTCGAAGAGTTGCGCCGCTACGATCCCGCGCTGTACGAGAAGCCTCGCTGGCTGGTATTGAACAAGATGGACATGGTCGACGACCCGCAGGGCCTGAAAGAAGCGTTCTGCCTCGAACTGGGCTGGGACGGGCCGGTGTTCTGCATTTCCGCCTTGGCGGGCGAAGGTACCCAGGAGCTGGCCTGGGCGGTGCAGAACTGGCTGGATGAGCAGCGCGAGATCGAGCAAGGCTTTGCCGACGACCCGCGCTTTGCCGCTGCCGCGCCGGCCGCCGAGTCCCCGGCCACCGGTCGCCGCCCGGCACGGCGGTCGCCGCCCGCCGACGGCGGCGATGCCGAGTCGCCAACGCCCGACGACGCGCCCGGCACGGCTGACGGCGATGCCGGTGGCGATGGCGACGGGGGCGACTGACTCGCGCGGCCCTGCCTTCTTACCGATTCACTTTACTTCTTCGCTTCACGGCGTTCGATGACTACCCCATCCGTGATCGCCGCTGCCCGGCGGCTTGTGGTCAAAGTTGGTTCCTCGCTGGTGACGGACGAGGGACGAGGCCTGGACCGGCGCGCCCTGACGCGCTGGGCTGCGCAGATCGCCCATTTGCGGGCGCTCGGCAAAGAAGTCGTGCTGGTGTCCAGCGGCGCCATTGCCGAAGGCATGTTGCGTCTGGGCTGGGAAAAGCGTCCTACGCTGGTGCCCGAATTGCAGGCGGCCGCGGCGGTCGGCCAGATGGGCCTGGCCCAGGCCTACGAAAGCGTCTTCGCGCAGCATGCCTTGCATACCGCGCAAATCCTGCTGACGCACGATGACCTCTCGAATCGCCGCCGTTATCTCAACGCGCGTTCGACCTTGTTCGCGCTGCTGCGCCTGGGCGTGGTGCCTATCATCAACGAGAACGACACCGTCGTCACCGACGAGATCAAATTCGGCGACAACGACACGCTGGGCGCGCTCGTCACCAACCTGATCGAAGCCGATGCGCTCGTCATCCTGACCGACCAGGCGGGACTGTTTTCCGCCGACCCGCGCAAGCATCCCGACGCCACGCTGGTCGCGCATGCGCAAGCCGGCGATCCTGCGCTGGAAGCCATGGCGGGCGGCGCGGGCAGCAGCCTGGGCAAAGGCGGCATGCTGACCAAGATCCTGGCCGCCAAGCGTGCCGCGGGCAGCGGTGCGCATACGGTCATCGCTTCGGGCCGCGAGCCCGATGTGCTGATACGGCTGGCCGGCGGCACTTGCATCGGCACCGAATTGCGTGCCTCACTGCCCCTGCTTTCGGCGCGCAAGCAATGGATTGCCGACCACCTGCAATTACGCGGCCGCGTCACCGTCGACGAAGGGGCGGCCCTCGCGCTGACACGCGACCGCAAGAGCCTGCTGCCCATCGGCGTCATCGCGGTGGAAGGGGAGTTCGACCGCGGCGACGTCGTGGCCTGCGTCGATGCGTCCGGCAAGGAGCTCGCGCGCGGACTCATCAACTACTCGTCAGGCGCGACCCGGCGCATCATGCGCCAGCCGTCGAGCCAGATCGAAGCCTTGCTGGGAAGCATGGAAGAGCCCGAGCTCATGCATCGGGACAACATGGTCATCCGATAGCGTGTTTTCCTGTCTTGCGACGCCGCAGGCGGCGCGGGCAGACGCCGACCGGCATGCGCAGGGGCGCTCCGTGCGCTGCCAGGCGCTCCCCTTGGGAGGTTCTTGGCAGCTGCTCATACTTCCTCTTGCCAAACTTTTTCTGCGTATCGCCAAGACCGGATCGGCGGGGGCCCTCTAGACTCGGACGTCGTCGGCTCCCGTTACGCATGCGTGAATGAAAGACCTGATCGAGCAGTGTCGCCAACATGGCGAAGTGGTGGATGTCCATGCCGAGGTGTCTCCCGAGTTCGAGGCGGCCGCCATCGTCGCCGAGGTGCAGGCAGCAGGCAACCAGGTCGTGGTTTTTCATCGGATCTCGGGCTTCGACATGCAGGTCGTCGCGAACCTTTACGGCGATCGCGCCCGGCTGCGCCGCATGCTGCGGGTGCCGGACGGCATGCCCGCCTGTGCGGCGCTGGACCGGTACATCGCCGAATGCCAGTCGCCGTCGCTGACGTCGACGTGCCCGGCGGGCGAGGAGGCCGGCACCTGGCAGGAAACCACGCTGAGCGCGCTGCCCGTGCTGACCCACCACGAAGAGGACGCCGGCGCCTACATCACGACGGGTATCGTGATCGTGCGGGATCCGGATAGCGGCGTGCACAATCTGTCGTTCCATCGCGGCCTGCGCGTATCGGACAAGGAATTGCGGATAAGCATCGGCCCGCGCCACGACCTGGGGCGCATGCAGGCCCGGGCCGAGGCACGGGGCCAGGCGCTGGAAGTCGCCATGCTGGTCGGCGTGTCGGGGCCGCTGTTTCTCGCGGCCTGCACGTCCATCCCCGAGGGAGCCGATGAACTGGCCCTGGCGTCGTGCATCGCCGGCCGGCCGATCGCCATGCGCCCCAGCGGCATCGCGGGCCTGGCTGTTCCCGCTGAAACCCAGATCGTCATCGAAGGGCGCATCCTGCCGGGCGAGCGCCGGCCGGAAGCCCCGTTCGGCGAGTGGATGGGCTACTACATGCCGGAGAAGCAATCGCACGTGTTCGAGGTCACGCGAGTGGAGCGGCGGACCGATGCCTGCTTCCATGCTCTGCTGTGCGGGTCCAACGATGACTTGCGCCCGCTCGAGCTGTCCACCGCCGCGCGTATCTACAAGACCTTGTCGGCGCAGTTTCCCGGCGTGCTGGATGTGGTCTGCCATCCCAATATGTTGTGCACCGTGATCCAGCTGCGCCCGGAATACGAAGGGCAGGCCCGCCAGGTGTTGATGGCGGCCGTCGCGGCGCATTTCTTCTACAGCAAGATGTGCATCGTGGTCGACGACGACGTCGACCCGGCCAATATGGACGACGTCATGTGGGCGTTCCTGACACGCGCCCGGCCGGACCAGCGTGCCACGGTCCTTCAAGACCTGCCCGGCTTCTACCGTGATCCCCACAAAGATCATTGGGGCCGCTTGATCCTGGATGCCACCAAGCCCTGGGGGCGCGAGCAGGAGTTCCGCCGCGTGCGGATACCGGGGCGTGAACAGGTGCGTCTGCATGAACTGCTGGATGTTCCACCGATAGAGAGGAAAGAGTGATGCTGCGTTTCCTGGCGATGTGTTTGACTGGCATGGCGGGCTTGATCGGCATGGCGCCCGTCCATGCCGACGATTACCCGGCGCGGCCGATCCGGGTCGTGCTGCCGTTCCCAGCCAGCAGCGGCCTCGATAATGCGGCCCGGATGCTGATGCAGAAGGTGGGCGAGGCGCAGGGCTGGAAGTTCGTCATCGAGAACAAACCGGGCGCCAATGGCTTCATCGCCGCGCAGGAGGCCAGGCAGGCTGCGCCCGACGGCTACACGCTGTTTTTCACGGGCAACACCACCCATGGCGCCAATTCGGCCCTGTTCAAGACGCTGCCTTACGACCCCATCGGGGATTTCGAGCCCATCACCCGTGTCGGCGTATTTCCGCTGGTGCTGATGGCCAAGCCACAGCTGGGCGTGGAGAGCGTGGCGGCATTGACGGAGCTGGCGCGCCGGCGCCCGGGCGAGCTGACTTTCGCGGCGGGTAGCGCCGGCCCTCGCGTGGCGGCGGAGAATTACCGGCATGCCGCAAGCGTGGACGCGCGCTACATCCCCTACAAGAGCAGTCCGCAGGCCTTGACCGATTTGATCGGCGGGCATGTCGACTTCATGTTCCTCGACACCGTGGCGTCCATCCCCATGATCCAGGCGGGGCGCATCAAGGGACTGGCGGTGACCTCGCTGCGGCGCCTGGATAGCCTGCCCGGCGTGCCCACCATGGCCGAGTCCGGCTTCCCCGGTTTCGAACAGCTCAACTGGGCCGGCGTGTTCGCGCCGCGTGGCGTGCCCCAGCCTGTGGTCGATACCTTGTACCGCGCTATTTCGCGTTATGTGGCCTCGGACGAGTGGAAGCAGTACGTGGCGCGTCTCGGCGGCTATGCCGACGTGCTGACCCCCGCGCAGACGGCGGCCTGGGTGGAACGCGAAGTTCGCGGCTACCGCGAGACGCTGAAGCGGGCGGGCGTCGAGCCTGAGTGATTTCAGCGGCTTCATGCGATACAGTCTGCCGCATGAAGCATGGCGAACCTCCTTCCCGGGCGCAAGCCGGGCGTTTCCGTACCGCGCTGGCTGGCCCTGACAGCCGGCTGGTCGACGCATTCGATGCCCTGCGGACCGATCCGCGCACCTTCGGCGACCCCTTGTCCGCCGAGGGTGCGTATGGCGCCCATGTAGCGGTCCCCGACGCCAGCTGGGAGATGCTGCGCTTGGGCCGCAGCATTTTTCTGGTGTTGTCCGATTGCGTGTATGGGCGCCCGACCTCGGAAACCGTGCTGCCGGAGGACTTCGTCGAACTGCATTTCACGCTGGACGGCAATTCTTCCGTCCATAGCGATAATTTTTCCGATCAAGTCGGCAATCTGGACCTGGTGATCTGCATCGTGGGTCCCGACGCTGCCTACCGCGTCGACATGCCGCCCGGTCCGCGCAAGGCCGTGGCGGTGTTCGTCAAGCGGGATTTCTTCGCCGGGCTGCTCGATTCTCCCGCCGCGGCCGTGGCGGACGTCCGGCGGGAAATCGCCTCGGTGGGGCGGGGCGAGGTCTATTTTCGCCGTATCGCCTCCAGTCCTCCGCAAATCGAACTCCTGACCCGCTTGCTGGCCAATCCCTACCAAGGGCATCGGCGGCTGCACTACGCGCATGCCAAGACGCTGGAGCTGCTGTGCCTGACGGTGGACCTATGGGCCGCCCATTGCCGGGCGCGCGAGGACCGCGCCGTGCTTCATCCGCGCGACGTCCAGCGGCTGCAGGCGGCCCGGCAGCTGCTGCTGGACGACCTGACCCAGGTGTACACCATCGAAAAACTCGCGCGAGCCGTGGGGACCAACACCGCCAAGATCAAATCCGGTTTCCGGGTGTTGTTCGGCTGCACCGTTTTCGAGTTCGTGCTTAGGGCACGCATGGCCGCCGCCCTGGACATGCTGAGCAGCGGCGACCTGCCTGTTGCCGCCGTGGCCGAGGCGGTAGGGTATCGTCACGCATCGAGCTTTGCCACGGCCTTTCAGCAATACTACGGCGTAGCGCCCCGGGAGGTGCGGCGCCTGAGGGGGATCCGGCGCATTTAGCGGCACCCGGTTTTGGGTTAAGGTGCTGGCACCGGATCGAAAGAGGGAGTACGCATGCGCTATATCCTCTCGCTGGACCAGGGCACCACCAGTTCGCGCGCCCTGCTGGTCGACCACGGCGGCCAGATCGTAGCCGTTGCCCAGAAGGAATTCCCGCAATTGTTTCCCCGTCCAGGCTGGGTCGAGCACGACCCGGAAGAGATCTGGCAATCGCAGCTGGCCGTGGCGCGCGCCTGCCTGGCCCGGGCGCCTACCTCGCTGGCCGGCAACGGCTATTCACGGGCGCCCGCGATCGCCATAGGCATTACCAACCAGCGCGAAACCACGGTGCTATGGGATCGCATCACCGGCAGGCCGGTGGCCAACGCCATCGTCTGGCAGGATCGGCGTACCGCCGAACGCTGCGACCAGTTACGTGCGGAAGGCAAGGAGGGGCTGATCCAGCGCAAGACGGGCCTGGTTCTGGATGCCTATTTTTCCGCGACCAAGCTGCAATGGCTGCTCGACAATGTGCCGGGCGCCCGGCAGCGGGCGCGCAATGGCGAACTGGCTTTCGGGACGGTGGACGCCTGGCTGATCTGGAAGCTGACCAACGGTCGGGTGCATGCCACCGACGCCAGCAACGCTTCCCGCACGCTGCTGTTCGACGTGCATCGCATGGCGTGGGACGACGAATTGCTCGACCTCTTCGACATTCCGGCCAGCGTGCTGCCGGCCGTCGTGCCTTCGTGCGCCATCCTGGGCGAGACCGAGCCCGAGTTGTTCGGCGCACCCGTGCCCATCGCCGGGGTCGCGGGCGACCAGCAGGCCGCGACCTTCGGCCAGGCCTGCTTTGCCCCCGGCATGGTCAAGAACACCTACGGCACCGGCTGCTTCATGCTGATGAATACCGGCACCATTCCCATCCCGAGTCATAACAAGCTGGTGACCACGGTCGGCTGGCAGGGCCCGTCCACGGCCGATCCTGCCACCCGCACCGCCTATTGCCTGGAGGCATCGGTATTCATGGCGGGCGCTACCATACAGTGGCTGCGCGACGGCCTGAAGATCATTTCGAGCGCCCCGGAGATCGAGCCCCTGGCGGCCAGCGTGCCGGATGCGGGCGATGTCTACCTGGTGCCGGCCTTCACGGGCCTGGGCGCTCCCGACTGGGATGCCTATGCGCGCGGCGCATTGATCGGACTTACCCGTGGCACTACGCGCGCGCACATTGCCCGTGCCGCGCTGGAGTCGATCGCGTTGCAGGCGACCGATGCGTTGACCGCGATGATGGGCGACTCCAGCCTGGCCATCCGCGAACTGCGGGTGGACGGAGGCGCATGTGCGAACGATCTCCTGATGCAGATGCAGGCCGACTTCCTCGGCGTGCCCGTGGTCCGGCCGCGCATTACCGAGACCACGGCGCTGGGCGCGGCCTATCTGGCCGGGCTGGCCACGGAGTTCTGGGCCGATGGTGCCGAAATCGCCGCGCAATGGGACGTGGACCGGCGCTTCGAGCCCTCCATGACGGAGACGGCCAGGCGGGCCAAAGTCGAGCGCTGGCGCGAGGCCGTGGCGCGTTCACGCGGGTGGGCGCGCCATTGAGCGCCTCGGCCCGGCCCTTGCGTACCGACCGGGCGGCGCTGCTTGCACGCCTGGCCGAGCCGCAGTGCTACGACGTGGCCGTGATCGGCGGCGGCGCCACGGGGCTGGGCATTGCGCTGGATGCCGCGACGCGCGGGCTGCGCGTCGTACTGGTCGAGGCGCACGACTTCGCCAAGGGAACGTCGTCGCGCGCGACCAAGCTCGTGCACGGCGGGGTGCGCTATCTCGCCCAGGGCAATCTTCCGCTGGTACGCGAGGCCTTGCGCGAGCGCCACATCCTGCTGCGCAACGCGCAGCACCTGGCGCAGCCGCTGCCGTTCGTGGTGCCGGCCTATCGGCTTTGGGAAAAACCCTTCTATGGCACCGGTCTGGTCGTCTATGAGGCCCTGGCCGGCAAGGCCGGGCTGGGTCACACGCGCTGGCTGGACCCGCGCGAGACGCTGGCACGGCAGCCGGCGCTGCGGCCGGAAGGGCTGCGGGGAGGCGTCGAATACTGGGACGGCCAATTCGACGATGCACGGCTGGCCATCGCGCTGGCCCGCACGGCGGCGAGCGCAGGGGCGCTGCTGCTCAACTATTGTGCCGCCGTCGCGATCGTGAGGGAGGGCGGCAAGGTCGCCGGACTGCAATGCGAAGACGCCGAGACCGGCGTGCGCTACCCGGTGCGTGCGCGCTGCGTCATCAACGCCGCGGGCATCTGGGTCGATGCCGTCCGCGACCTGGGCCGCGAGGTGCCAGGCAGCAGCGCGACGCTGACCCTGAGCCAAGGCGCGCACATTGTGGTGTCACGCGATTTCCTGCCCGGCGACCGCGCGGTGCTGGTCCCCCGCACCGGAGACGGGCGTGTGCTGTTCGCCCTGCCATGGATGGGCGCGACCTTGATCGGCACCACCGACACGCCGCGTTCCCGCCAGGAACTCGAGCCGCGTCCCCTGTCGGCCGAAGTGGCGTTCCTGCTGGGCGAAGCGGCTCGCTACCTGTCGCGCCCGCCGGCCGAGCGCGACATTCTCAGTGCCTGGGCGGGGCTGCGGCCGCTGGTGCGGCCCGTGGCCAGGATCAGCACCAAAAACGTCAACCGCGAACATGTGGTGCGCATCGATGCGGACGGGTTGGTTACCGTGGCGGGCGGCAAGTGGACCACCTACCGGGCCATGGCCGAGGATGCGCTGGATGCCTGCGCCCATGCCGGCCTGCTCAAGCCGCCGAGTCCGTGCTCGACGGCCGCATACCCGCTGGTCGGCGCGGCGCCGGGCCTGCACCGCATCGCCGGAGTCCCCGGCATGGGCCTCTATGGCTCCGAGCAGGACGAGGTGCTGGCCTTGCCGGGAGCCGGACGCGAGTTGGGAGGAGGGTTGACCGAGGCCATGGTGCGATTTGCCGCCCGCCATGAGTACGCCCGCACCGTCGAGGACGTGCTGGCGCGGCGTTGGCGGCTGTTGTTCCTCGACGCGGCCCGGGCGCGGACGCTCGCGAAGGAGGTCGGCCGGCTGCTGGAGGCCGAGACAGGACACGATCCCCAGGCCGGCGCCTTCCTGCGGCTGGCTGATGCATATTTGCGTGGAGGAAGCGGCCCCCCTTCCAACGACGCCCCCAGTGAAGTTGGTGTATGCTCACTTCAAGACTGACAATTTGCGTGGAATGCCAACCGGATATTTCACGTCCCGCGGGATTTTGACGGCACTTAATGCCCCTGCCATAATCGGCCGCTAACCCGATCTGGCCGCTCCTCTGCACCTCCCGATAGCTTCCCTCCAGGGAGCGCGTCACACTTGGTAAAACGCGCGGGCTTCAAGCAAAGGTTTGAAGCCCTTTTCTTTTCGTTCGTGGGTTTTACATTTGTATACCACCATGCGGACTAGTCCGGCGATCGGCGCCCCTCGCGCGGCTAGAATGCGTACACATTGGCGGATGCCGCATGACGGCATCATGATAAAACGGTGTTTTAGGTGAATTTTTCAGAAGCGTTAGTTGATATAACGGCAGCTTTTCGTGAACGTTATTTCTGGATTGCTCTCGGATGGCAGGACATACGCACCCGCTACAGGCGGTCGGCGCTGGGGCCGCTGTGGATCACGATCAGCACCGCGGTGACCGTGGCGGCCATGGGGCCGCTGTATGGTGCGCTGTTTGACCGCTCCCCCGGGGAGTTCATTCCCCATTTGGCGCTGGGCCTGATTTTCTGGTCATTCATCGCCGGCAGCATCAACGAATTCTGTGATGCATTTTCCGGCTCTGCCCATTATCTAAAGCAGGTCAAGCTGCCGCTGACTGTTTTCGTTCTTCGGGTCATCTACCGACAATTCATTATCTTGGGACATAACATCCTTATTTACCCCGTGGTAATGATCCTGCTCGGCAAGTCGCTCAACGCCAATCTGTTGCTGCTATTGCCCGGGCTATTGCTGGTTTCGTTCAACCTGTTGTGGGTGGGCTTGGTCGTCGCCATATTCTGCACGCGGTACCGGGACATGCAGCCGGTCGTCAGCAGCGTGATGGCGCTGATGTTCTTCATTACCCCCATTGTTTGGCAGGTCGATCAACTACCGGCCCACCGGGCCCATCTGGCTCATTTGAACCCGCTTACCATCCTGCTTGAACTGATGCGGCAGCCGATACTCGGCGTCGCGCCTCCCGCCATATATTGGGGAGTGGCGCTGGCCGCGGCGGTAGCGGGAAGCATATTGACCATCGCACTGCTGGCCCGTTTCCGGCATCGCGTAACTTATTGGCTGTGACAGTTATGCATATACGCCTGGACAACGTATCCGTTCGGTTTCCCATTTACGACGCCAAGCAGCGTTCCTTCAAGCAGACCATGCTGAATGTCGCGACCGGCGGCCGTATTCTGGAGTCGCGGCGCGGGCCTGCCGAAGTCGAAGCTCTCAAGGACATCAGTCTGGATATCCGCGAGGGTGACCGCGTTGCACTGCTGGGCCATAACGGCTCGGGCAAGACGACGCTGCTCCGTGTGCTGGCCGGGGTATACGCGCCGGTGCAGGGCACTGTATCGATTCAGGGGAAGGTCACCAGCCTGCTAGATTCCATGCTGGGCATGGATGGCGATGCCACCGGTTTTGAGAATATCAAACTGCGCAGCCTTTTTCTCGGTATTAAACCGAACTCGATAAACCGGTTGATTGACGATATTGCCGAGTTCAGCGAGTTGGGTGATTTTCTCAACCTGCCGGTCAGAGCATACTCGAGCGGCATGGTGTTGCGTCTGGCCTTTGCCATATCGACCAGCGTGCAGCCGGAAATCCTGCTGATGGACGAATGGATGAGCGTGGGTGACGAGCGTTTCCGGCAGAAGGCCGCCGAGCGCCTCGAGAGTTTCGTCAACGGCGCGGGCATTCTCGTCATGGCGACGCACGACATGGAGCTGGCCAACCGGATCTGCCGCCAGGTGATCCGCCTCGAGCATGGCCGCATCGTCGAAGCGCCCGTCGAAAACGCCGCCTAAGTTATTTTTGGATATCAGGTCATGAAGAATTTTCTCGTGGTGGGCGCAGGGTTTTCCGGAGCGGTCATTGCCCGGGAACTGGCGGAGGAAGGACACCGGGTGACGGTGATCGACCAGCGTGACCACGTTGCGGGCAACTGCCATTCGGCACGCGATGGCGAAACCGGCGTCATGGTGCACGTCTACGGGCCGCACATTTTCCATACCGACCATGAACGTGTATGGGCATACATCAACCGCTATGGCGAGATGATGCCCTACGTCAACCGAGTGAAGGCCATTTCCAAGGGGCGCGTGTATTCGCTGCCCATCAATCTTCATACGATCAACCAGTTTTTCGGCAAGACGCTGTCGCCCAGCGAGGCGCGCGCTTTCCTGGAGAGCCAGGCGGACCTGTCGATCGAGTCGCCGCAGACTTTCGAAGAACAGGCGCTGCGATTCGTGGGCAGGGCGCTGTATGAAGCCTTTTTCGAAGGGTACACGCGCAAGCAGTGGGGCGTGGCGCCCTCGGAGTTGCCGGCCAGCATCCTGAAGCGGCTGCCGGTGCGTTTCAATTACGACGACAATTATTTCGCGCACCGCTTTCAGGGCATGCCCAAGGACGGCTATACGCGCATTGTCGAAGCCATTCTCGATCATCCGGGCATCGAAGTCCGCCTGGGCACCCGCTACGATGCAGCCATGCGCCAGCAGGCCGATCACGTTTTCTGGACCGGCCCGCTCGATGCCTGGTTCGGGTTCGACGTGGGGCGCCTGGGATATCGCACGCTGGATTTCGAGACGGTGCGGTGCGATGGAGATCTCCAGGGAACCGCGGTCATCAACTATTGCGATGCCGACGTGCCCTATACCCGTATCTCCGAGCACAAGTATTTCGCGCCCTGGGAACAGCACGAGAAAAGCCTCGCCTACCGCGAATACAGCCGGCTGTGCGGCGAAAACGATATTCCCTATTACCCTATCCGCCTGGTCAAGGACAAGGCGCTGCTGCAGCAGTACGTGGACCGGGCGCGCGCCGAGCAGGGCGTAACCTTCGTCGGCCGGCTGGCCACCTACCGCTACCTCGACATGGACGTCACCATCAAAGAGGCGCTCGAGGTTGCTGATTCCGCCAAGGCGGTACTGCAGAACGGCGGCAAGCTGCAGGCTTTCTACGTCGACCCCGTGGGCTGATCGATGCGTGTCTGCGCGGTAGTCGTTACCTACAACCGCAAGGCGCTGCTATTCCGCTGCCTGGAGGCGTTGCGCGCGCAGAGCCGCCGTCCCGACCGAATCGTCGTGGTGGATAACGCCAGTACCGATGGTACGGCGCAGGCACTGGAAACTGCCGGCATGCTGGCGCAGCCGGGGTTCGAACTGATCACCCTGCCTCGCAACGAAGGCGGGGCAGGGGGCTTCCACCGCGGCATGGCGGCGGCGCTCCAGTCGGATTGCGACTATGCCTGGCTCATGGACGACGACGGTTATCCGGCCGGCGATTGCCTGGAAACCCTATTGCGGGAGGGCGGGAAACTGGATCTCTGGGGCCCGGTGGTACTGGACGATGCCCGGCCTGAGCAGTTGTGCTTTCCGCTGCGCATCCCCGGTACGGCGCGCATCCTCAGGACCCGGCAGGCCGTGCAAGAAGCCAGTCCCCGGGGCTTGCTGCCGGACGTGGTCATGCCCTTCAACGGCGTACTGGTCAGCCGTGAGCTGGCCGGCCGGATCGGCCTGCCTCGCAAGGAATTCTTCATCTGGGGCGACGATATCGAATACGTGCTGCGCGCGGCCAAGGCCGGGGCGCGCATCGCCACCGTCAGCGGCGCCGGCTTCTTTCATCCCCGCCAGGACGACCTGGGCGCGCCGATGTTCTTCGGCCTGATGCACTTCAACAATACCGGCTCGCCGCTCAAGCACTACTGCCTGTGCCGCAACAATACCGTCAACCTGTTGACCTACCGGGGGCCGGCCAGCGCCTTGGCGTTTGCGGCCAAGACCCTCTGGTTCTATACGTTCTCCCGGCCCAGCCTGGAGCGGCTGCGTCTGAGCCTGCGGGCGCTGGCCGATGGCTGGCGGGGCGACTTCTCCGGCCACCGGCGTTTTATCGAGTAAGCCATGGCCACCATCGCCGTCGTCATCGTTACGCATAACCGCTGCGAGCTGCTGGGGCGCTGCCTGGATGGCCTGGCGCGGCAAACGCTGCGGCCCGAGGCCGTGTACGTCATCGACAATGCATCGACCGATGCGACCGCCGAGCTGCTGGCGGCTCGGACCGATCTGCCGTTGCGGGTCACGCGCAGCCCCGAGAACCTGGGCGGGGCGGGCGGTTTCTCGCTCGGCATGGAACTGGCGCACGAAGGCGGCTGGGACTGGATCTGGCTGATGGACGACGACGTGGTGCCGGAACCCGACTGCGCCGAGGCGCTAGTGGCGCAAGGGGACCCCGCCATGATCGCCGTACGCCAAGGTACCGATGGGGAGCTGGTCGAGCGTTCCGCCCTGCGCTTCGACTTGCGCAATCCGCTGGTGTTGCGCAGCAAGCGGCGCTCCGTTGCCCAGGCCTACGGGGAGCGCCAGCGCATGCCGCCCGTCGTCTACGTCGAGAACGTGGCCTTCGAGGGATTCATGGTGCATAGGTCCGTGGTGGATGCCGTGGGCTATCCCGATGCCCGCTACTTCATTTTCTACGACGACGTCGATTATGCGCTGCGCATACGCCGCGCCGGCTATAGGATTTCCGCGGTGCGCGATGCCGTCATGGTCCGCCAGCTCGACTTCGTCCAGCAGCACGCCCTCGACTCCTGGAAAGGCTTCTACATGTTCCGCAACTTCTTCGTCGTGCAGTTCAAGTATGGCGAGAACGCGCTGGTCCGGTTCAAGCCCTATTTCATTACCGCGGCGCTGGTCGCGTGGAGCTTTTTCGGCGGAGGCGGGCGTGCCCGCCGGTCCATGCTTTTCTCGGCCTTGCGGTCGGCTCGCCGTTTCGATCAGTCGCCCACAGGGCCGGCTCCGCAATCCGAGCAGTTTGCTCGATAGGTTTGGTGCTGCATTTTTCCTGGAACCCCTATGACGACTTCCATACTCATTACCGGCGGCGCAGGCTACATCGGGTCGCATACCTTGCTGGAATTCCTCGCGGCCGGCTATCGCCCCATCGTGGTCGACAACTTCGGCAACAGCTCCCCCGAGGTCCTGCGACGCGTGGAGAAGCTGGCGGGTGCGCCGGTGCGCTGGCATGAAGGCGACATCCGCGATGCGCAACTGCTCGATTCGCTGTTCGAGCAAGCCCGGCGTGACGGGGCGCCGGTCGACTGCGTGGTCCACTTTGCCGGGCTCAAGGCGGTGGGCGACTCGGTCGCCGAGCCGCTCGAGTACTACGACAACAACGTGCATGGCAGCATCGTCCTGCTCAAGGCGATGGACCGCGCGCAGGTCAAGCGCATCGTCTTCAGCTCGTCCGCCACGGTCTATGGGGAACCGGTTTCCCTGCCTTACACCGAAAGCCACCGGCTCGCGCCGGCCAATCCCTACGGACAGACCAAGGCCATGGTCGAAACCATCCTGGCCGACTGGTGCCAGGCAGGCGCCGGCAGGACGGCGGTCAACCTGCGCTATTTCAACCCGATCGGCGCGCACCCGAGCGGCACGATAGGCGAGGCGCCACGGGGCCGGCCCAATAACCTTTTCCCCTACATCACCCAGGTGGCCGTCGGCAAGCGCGAGAAGCTGTCGATATTCGGCCGCGACTATCCGACGGTGGACGGCACAGGCGTGCGCGACTACCTGCATGTGTCCGACCTGGCCGTAGGGCATGTGAAGGCGGTCGAATACGCGCAGGCCACGCCGGGGTGGGTAGCCTTCAATCTCGGGACCGGGCGCGGCACCAGCGTGCTTGAACTGGTGCACACCTTCGAAGCCGTTACCGGCAAGAAGGTGCCCTACGAGTTCCTGGATCGCCGGCCGGGCGACCTGGCGGGGATGTGGGCCGACCCGAGCGCGGCCAACGAGAAGCTGGGATGGCGGGCCACCCGCACTGTCGAGGATATGTGCCGGGATGGTTGGTGCTGGCAGTCGGGCAATCCCGACGGCTATGTCTGAGTGCGAAAAATTCCGTTCCGAGACGCGTGGGAACAAACGATGAAAGAAGAAGTAGTGGTTGATCGCCGCGGAGATCCGCGGGGCAAGGGTCCGCTGATTTCGTGGATCGTCCCCGTGTACAACACGGAAAATCTGCTGACTCAGACGTTGGATTCGATTGCATCGGTGGCTGATGCGGATATCGAGGTCATCATCGTCGACGATGGCAGCACGGATAGCAGCGCCGAAAGGATAGCGGAATGGACCGGGAGGGTTCAGCTTCCGGTGGTCTGCATCCGGCAAGCCAACGCTGGATTGTCTGCCGCGCGTATGACCGGACTCCGGCACGCCCGAGGAAAATTCATCGGGTTCTGCGACAGCGACGACCTCGTGGAAATGCCCTGCTACCTGAGAATGGCGGAGATGGCCCTGCGGGAAAACTGCGACGTCGCGATATGCCGGTCTATCGTCTTCGATGGCGTATCGCAGGAATACCATGATTTCTACGATGCGTGGTTATGGGACCTCGCGCTGAATGGACAGGGGGCCCTGGTTACGAGCGCCTTGCGCGAACCCAGGTTGTACCGGCTCGAACCCAATGCCAATACGCGCTTGTTGCGACGCGATTTCGTGTTGGAAAAAAACCTTTCGTTTCCGCTGGGACTGCACTTCGAGGACTTTCCCACGCATGTGGAAGCTTTGGCAGTGGCGCACAAGGTACTCTTGGTAGACAGTACCGGCTACTTCTATCGCGTCAACCGGCCGGGAAAAATCACCGACCAGAAGAGCGAAAAGCGCTTCGATATTCTGAAATCGGTCCAATTGGCATTTGACGCAGCCAAGAAACATCATGTGGACACTGCAGGCCGGGCCTATGTCGCCATCATGGCCGCAAGAATGACGTACTGGTGTGGAAAGCATACGCTCAACAAGGACAGGGCCCGGTTCTTTGCCGCGGCGTGTGCGCAGTTCAAGGCCAATGTCGACGATGCGGCCGCTCGCTATGCCATGGCTCACGGCATAGACCGGCGCGAGGCCATTCTCCTGTCCGCCCTGCGGGCCAACGCCGTGCGTTTCCTGACAGCCCACTCCGCGGGCCGCCGGACCGTTCGCGTCTGGGTTTTGAAGCTGTTGTTCAGCTGGCGCCATGGTCGCAAGCTGCGGCGTACGATGGTTCGGGCCGGCTTGCAAAAGACGCGATTCATATTGGGAAGGACTTTGCTGGCAGGCCAGCACGCGAAATAGGAAGGTTGCAATGCTAAGAAAAACAGAGACCGCTCGCTTCGCTGCGCTGTTGAATGGCCCGCTGCTGCAGATTTATCTCGAAACCGACCGGTCGCGCTTGGAAGGCAATTATTTCGGTCTGGGCTTGCGGGTGCCTCGTCCCCAGTCCACCATTCTTCTACTGAGCGCCCGCTCCGGCCTCGAGATCGTGTATTTGCTGACCACCTCGGCCACCGCCAAGGTCGTAGTCGTTGAGCCGAACCGGAACTTGAAACGCGAGCTCGATGAGTGCCTGGAAAACGTTCCCGGATTAGGCTGGCGCGACCGGGTCGTGTTTCACACCTCGGCCGCGGAGCTGGCCGCTACGAATCTGAAGCGCTTTGCCCTCGTCAGGGTAGATGCGGCGTCCTTCGATTGGACCGCCATCAAGGCGTTGCTGGACGACTTCGAAATCGAGCATATCTGTGGCTCTTTCGGCCCGGTCGATGCGGATCCGCTACGGGTATACCGTTACTGCCGGGGGCGGGTATCGAGTTTCTATTGGAACGTTCATGGGCTTTCCAATCCGCTCAGTGGCACCGGCGATGCACCCGCCTTCGAGGTCTCGGTCGTCGTGCCGGCATACAAAGTACTGCCCTGGATAGACCGCTGCTTGCAGACCCTGGTCGACCAAACCCTGGAGTCACTGGAAATCATAGCGGTGGACGATGGTTCGCCAGATGCGACGGGCGAGCGCTTGGACGAATGGGCGGACAAGCATCCCGGCCGCGTCAAGGTCGTGCATAAACCGAACGGTGGTTGCGCAAGTGCCCGCAATGCCGGCGCACGGGTTGCGCAGGGAGAGTATGTCGCCTTCGTCGACGGCGACGACTGGGTCGATACGCACATGTTCGAGGAGCTCTACCGATCGGCCGTGCTGAACGCCGCGGATGTCGCGCAATGCGGCTACCTGGAAGCATTTGAAGACTCAGGGCGGGTAGAGCCCTACTCCACCGCATGGGGCGGTTCTTCGGCCAGTGAAACCTACGGCCTCGTGAAGGATCCCCGCTCGTACTTGACCGTCAAGCCTACGATCTGGCGCAGGATCTATCGGCGTGAATTCCTGCGGGGGAACGCGATTGAATTTCCCGAGCATATTCCCCGCTTCGATGATCTGCCGTTCCAGTTCGAGGCCCTTGCCAGGGTAAAACGGATGTCGGTCATCCCTGAGTGCTACTACTACTACAGGCAAGAACGAGAAGGCCAAGACATCGCAGTGCGGGACGAGCGACTCTTCGTGCACTTTCCCATTTTCGAATGGTTGCACGGCAAGGTGGGAGCGTGGGCGGATGCGGGTATCGAAAGCTATCTCTTGAAGTGCAAGATCAATACGCATCTGTGGGCGCTGAGTCGGATAGAGAAGGGCTTGGTGGCTCGCTACCTGGCGCTTGCGATCAAGGACATCTGGTCGCACGGCGTGCACTTCAAGTCCGCGGGGCTCGTCCGATTTGCCAAGAGCTTTGTTGTCGCCAGCATGCGGTCGATGCTGAGGCCGCTTGCCGGGGGCCAAGGTCAACGGACCTGAACGGCGGCCCATTAGCCACCCCGCGCAATCCCCTTCTCCCGCCCCACAAACCGCATCGCAAACCCCGCGAATGCCTGCGCCGCCGGCGACAGCGTCCGCTGCCGATGCCGGAGCAGCGCGATCGGGCGCTTGATCTGCTGTTGTTCGAAGGGGCGCATGGCCACCTCGGGATGCTTCTGCACGATGGGCCGCGCATGGCCGGGAATCAACGATAAGCCCAGGCCCGCCTCGACCAATCCTATCGCGGTCCAGACAAAAGCCACTTCATACGCCGGCGCGAGCCGTATGCCTACCTGGGCCGCATGGTGGTCCACCAGGTAGCGGGTCGAGTTGTGCTCGCCCAGCGCAATGAAGGGATGGGCCGCGATGTCTTTCCAGGTGATGCGTCGACGGCTGTTCCAGCCGTAGCCGCGCGGGTAGATCAACAGCAGGTCGTCGGTCAGGATGGGTTCGGCCGACACGAAGGTGGTGTCGGCAGGCGGGACCGCCAGCGCAGGTCCACTTCGCCGCTGGCGACCAGGTCGACGATTTCGCCGCCGGGCGTATCGCGCAGGACGATGGTGATATGCGGATGGCTAGCCTTGAACGCCGCGATCAGCCGGGGTAGCAGCAGCGACGATTGCAGCGGCGAGCACGCAATGCGTACCCGGCCTCGGCGGCGGTCCGCCAGTTCCCTTGAACCGGCGATGGCCGCGCCCAGGTCCTGGAGGACGCGGCTGGCGACCGGGTGCAGTTCCGCGCCGGCTTCGGTCATGCGCACCGATCGCGTGGTGCGGTCCAGCAATTTAAGCCCCAGTTCCGCCTCGAGTTCACGCACCAGCAGGCTGACGGCCGACTGCGAAAGGTTGAGCAATGCCGCCGCGGCGGTAAAGCTGCTGGATTCCGCCACGCATACGAATGCCCGCAATTGCTTGAGCGACAGATTGCCGAGCGAGGCGTGGAAGCTGTTCATTGGTAAACCTCATTAATCTATGATAATAAATCGTTTGAATAATAAATGACCGGGCGTTGTAATGGCGATCGAACCACGACACAGTGGAGGAGACGAGTGCCATGGACGTTCGGACAAGCTTGTCCAGACTGTCGCGAGACCTCGGGTCCCGCGCAGCTCTGGTAATGGGGGCCATGTTGGCATGGCCGGCGGCGGCCCCGGCCGCTCAGCACACCATTTCTATGGTGGTTGCGGCGTCGCCGGGTACCGGCGTGGACATTCTGGCGCGAGCGATCGGCCAGCAGTTTGCCACCCGTTGGGGGGTGGCCGCGGTGGTCGACAACCGGCCGGGCGCCAGCGGCAACATCGGCGCCGACCACGTCGCGCGCGCCAAGCCTGACGGCGCAACGCTGCTGGTGGCCGCCACGACCTTCGCTACCAACGCAGCGGTGAACCAGTCGCTGCCCTACGACCCTGTGAAGGATTTCACCCCTGTCGCGCTGCTGGGCACCGGCACGCTGTGCCTGGTGGTCCCGGCCTCGTTCCCGGCCAGCACGCTGGCGGAATTCGTCGCCGCGGCCAAGGCGACGCCGGGCGCGATCAATTACGCGTCGCCGGGGAACGGTACCCCGCAGCATCTGGCCATGGAGCTGTTCAAGCAAGAGGCCGGCATCGACCTGTTCCACGTTCCTTTCAAGGGTACGGGCGGCGCGATCAACGACCTGTCGGGCGGCCATGTGTCGGCAATGATTGCGCCGCTGCATACCGTACTGCCGCTGGTCAAGGGCGAGAAGCTGAAGATACTCGGCGTGATGAGTACCGAGCGGGTCGCGCCCTTGCCGCAGGTGCCCACTTTCCGGGAGCTGGGATACGACAAGGTGCAGGTCGACGTCTGGTATGGCCTGCTGGCGCCGGCCGGCACGCCGGCGGCGGTGGTGGACCGGCTGAACCAGCAAGTGAACGAGGCGCTGAAGGCCCCCGAGGTGGTGGCCAGCCTGGCCAAGCAGGGTATCGAGCCCCAGGGCGGCACGCCCGGGCGGATGGCCGAGGTGCTGGCTACGGAGATCAAGCGGTGGCCGCCCGTGGTGCGCGCCGCGCAAATCAAGGCTGACTAGGTAGAAACATGCAGAAGACTTGGAACGACTACGACCGTCCTCATCAGGATTTGCGGGAGTTGCTGGACCGCGTGGACAAGGCCGGCGAACTGTTGCGCATATCCGGCGCCGATTGGAACCTGGAGGTCGGCACGCTGGCCGAGATCGTGTACAGCTCGAGGCAGACGGAACCGCCCGCCATTCTGTTCGACAACATCCCGGGCTATCCGCCGGGGTTCCGGCTGCTGTCGGGAGCAACCAATTCTTCTGCGCGGCTGGCGCTGACTCTCGGTTTTCCGGTCCCCCAGGGGCCGATGGACGTCGTCCGTTCCTACCGGGACCGCATGCGCCGTCATGAGCCCATTCCGCCGCGCATCGTGGAAACCGGTCCTGTACTGGAAAACATCGATCGCGATGACGACGTCGATATCTTCAAGTTTCCCATCCCTTTCCTGCACGAGATGGATGGCGGGCGTTATATCGGCACGGACGACCTGGTCATCATGCGCGACCCGGAGCTGGACTGGATCAACATCGGCACCTACCGCTCCATGGCGCACAGCCGCAACCAGGTCGGGCTGTGGACGTCCCCGGGCAAGCAGGGAAGGCAGATCCGCGACAAGTACTTCAAGCAGGGCAAGCCGTGCCCGGTGCTGATCTCGTGCGGACATGACCCCATGCTGTTCCTGGCGGGCGGCAACGAGCTGCGGTTCGGCCTGTCCGAGTACGACTACTCGGGCGGGCATCGCGGGTTGCCGTTCGATGTGGTCCTGAGCGAGGTCCACAAGCTGCCCATGCCGGCGCATAGCGAGATCGTGCTGGAAGGGGAGATGTATCCCGGCGATACCTTGCCGGAAGGGCCGTTTGGCGAATTCACGGGCTACTACGCGGGCGGCAAGAGCGACCAGCCGGTTGTGCGCGTGCAGCGCGTCTATTACCGCAACGACCCCGTCATGACCATGGCGACGCCGCTGCGCCCGCCTTCCGATTTCTCGTTCTCGAAGTGCGTCATGAAGGCGGGGATGATCTGGGACGAGGTGGAGCGCGCCGGATTGAGCGGCGTACAAGGTGTGTGGTGCCACGAGGCCGGCGCGGCCAGGCTGTTCAACATCATCTCGGTCAAGCAGGCCTTTGCCGGGCACGCCCGGCAGGCGGCGATGCTGGCCGCGAATTGCCAGTCCGGGTCCTACCTCGGGCGTTTCGTGGTGGTTGTGGACGAAGACGTCGACCCGACCAATCTGTTCGACGTGGTCTGGGCCATGTGCACTCGCTGCGACCCGGTGGAGGACATCGAATTCATCCGCAAGGCATGGAGCGGACCGCTGGACCCCCGCATTCCACGCGGGACCAGCACCAATTCGCGCGCCGTGATCGACGCTTGCCGTCCGTTCGAGATGCTGAAGACCTTCCCGCCGGTGGCATGCGCCAGTCCCGAATTGCGCAAGAAGGTTGCCGAGAAGTTCCGCTCGGTATTGGCGGGGCTGTAGGACTGCCGTTCCGGAGCCGGGCCGGTCCCCGCGGCTAAGCGGGGCCGGCCGGCGGGGAGCTTTCCCGCCTTAGTGCTGGGCGAGATCGATGCGGTAGGTCGCCCGCCCTTCGCCGCTTCCGTCATCCGCGGCAACCAGGCTGATATTGCTCAAGCCGGCGCTCTGCGCAACCGGCAGCGCATTCTTACCCGACTTGAACAGCACCGCTCCCGCCGTATTGACCGGCGTGAACCGCCAGCTGCGGGCCGACCCGTTCTGGGCGCGGGTAATCTGCGGATGTTCCTTGATGTAGTTGATCACCACATCCCGATTCGCATCTGGCGAGGCATAGACGATGTCGAACTCCTTGCCTTCCCCGAGGATGTACCGGGCGCTGCTTTCGGCGCGGTAGTTGTTGGTGGCGACGATGAATTCCTTGCCGTCGACGGGCTCGCCCTGGTAGCGCAGGTTCTTGATGCGGCTGCCTTCGGGCTGGGTCACGTCGATTTCATACTGGATGTCCGGCGAAGTGAACATGTCGAAGTTGTACCCGGCGAAGGCCGTCTTGCCTGCGGGGACCTGGCCGGTCTTGGTGTCCTTGATGAGCCACTGGTCCTCGGTCTTGGCGGGGTCGATCTGGTTGAAGCGCAGCGCCGCATTCTCGAGCCACAGCTTGAGCTCGGCGCCATTGACCTTCACTGCGTAGACCGTGTTGGGGTAGAGGTACAGGTCGGCGGCATGGTAGATGGCCAGGTCGCCGGCGGCGACGTCGGTGTAGTCCGTCCCGCCCTGGAAGCCGGCCTTGAAGGGCGCGCTGATCGACAGCACCGGCAATTGAGCGTATTGGGGCAGGTTGTCCTGGATGAACCGGCTCACGTAGCTTTGCTGGGCCTGGTTGACGAGCTGGATCGCGCCGGGGTCGCCCACATCGGCAAACAGCGTGCTCATGCGGAAGTCCGAGCTGCCTATCGGTGTCTTGACATACTGGACGGCGGCGTCGTGTTGTGATTGCACGGCGGCCGCAACGGCGGCATCGGCGGCAACGTACTGGGCGGCGCCCTGGGCCTCGGGGTCGACCAGGGTATTGCGCAGCTCGACCTGGGTCTTGCTCTTGTCGATTTGCCAGGCGCTGCCGTCCCACTTGAGCGAGTAGTCGATTACGCCCAGGGCCTTGCCCCACGAACTGGGCATGACCGCGGGCACGCCGTGGACGGTGCCGGCCTGGTTGTCCACGCCGTTGAAGGTGTAGATGGGATTCGCGCCGCGATCGGGAAAGCTGTTGTGCTGGTGGCCCATGACCAGCCCGTCTATGCCCGGTACCTGGGCAACGTAAAGGCCGGGGTTCTCCATATCGGCAGAGTAGTTGGCATCGCTCATGCCGCCGTGCAGCAGCACGAAGACCAGATCGGCGCCTTGGGCGCGGGCTTGCGAGACGTATTGCTGGGCCGCTTCGCGCCCGCCCACGACGTCGACCTTGCCCTCGAGGTAGCGCTTGTCCCAGTTCATGATGCCCGGCGTGGTCAAGCCGACCAGCCCGATCTTGATCGGCAGCTTGACGGTGTCGCCGTCCTCTTGCGTGGCGGTGATCTCGCGCTCGAGGATCACGTAGGGAGGAAGCAGCGGTTTGCCGCTCTTGAGGCTTTTCACGTTGGCCAGCGTCATCGGGAACCCCGGGCCGGCGCAGCGTTTGTTGGGGTCGACACCCTCGACGTCCAGGCCCCCGCCCAGCGCCTGGTTCAGGAACGGCAGGCCGTAGTTGAACTCGTGGTTGCCCAGCGTGCCGGCATCGTATTGGAGTACGGCCATCGCTTGGTACATCGACAGCTGTTGCTCGCACGGGACGGGATGGACCTGCGCTTCGTAGTCGGCCAGCGCCGTGCCCTGGATGGTGTCGCCGTTGTCGACCAGGATGCTGTTGGGATGGGCCCGGCGAGCTTCGCGGATCAGCGTGGCCGTGCGCTCGAAGCCGTAGGAAGGATCTTCCGCCAGCTTGAAGTAATCGTAGCTGCGCACGTTGAAGTGCAGGTCGGTCGAAGCGAGCAGGGCCAGCTGCGCGGTGGCGCTTTCTTGCGCGGCGGGCGGGATGGACGGCGCGTCGTCATCGTCGCCGCCGCAGGCGGCCAGAGATAGTGCGGTGCCGAGCGCGAGCAGCGCATGGAGGCAGCGGCGACGAAACGGGTGGGGGGCTATGGCGAAGGATGGCATCGACATGGGTGGCCTGGGGTGGTCGGAATGGACGACCGATTGTGGCCAGCCCCCCTGACCAAAAGATGACATCGAAATGGCCCGGGCCGCGTCGCGCATCGGCGCGTGCAGGCCGCTGGCGCAGAGGATTCAAGGGTTTTCGGGCGCTTTGCCGGGCCCCGGCGCCGGACGCTTTTTTGTATGCATTTTTTACCGCGCCCGATTCTGCCTTACGCCTCAGCGTGCCCCCTGGCGCGCTTGACCAGCCTTGCCACCCATTGCCCGAAATCGTCCACGAACAGGAACACCACTGGTATCACCAGCAGGCTCAGGAAGGTGGACGTGATCAGGCCTCCCAGGACCGCGATCGCCATGGGCGAACGGAAGCTCGGGTCTGCCGCGCCTATGCCCAGCGCGATGGGCAACATGCCCGCGCCCATCGCCATGGTGGTCATGATGATGGGCCGCGCCCGCTTGTGGCAGGCATCCATGAGCGCGTCCCAGCGGCTCATGCCTGGCACGGCGGGCCGTACGTCGGTGGCGGGGTGCCCGCGCCGCGCGAGGATGGCGTACTCCACCAGCAGAATGGAGTTCTTGGTGGCGATGCCCATCAGCATGACCAGTCCGATCAACGAGGGCATGGAGAAGCTCTTCTGCGCGATCAGCAGGCCCACGAAGGCACCGCCCAGCGACAGCGGCAGGGCCGCGAGGATGGTAACCGGATGCAGGAAGTGCTTGAACAGCAGCACCAGCACGACGTAGATGCATAGCACGCCGGTGAGCATGGCCACGCCAAAGCTCTGGAACAGTTCGGCCATGACTTCGGCGTCGCCGACCGTGGCCTGGCGCACGCCGGCGGGAAGGTTCTTTACCGTCGGCAAGTCGGCTACGCGGTTGGCGACTTCGCCCAGGTCCATCCCGGCCAGTTCGATCTCGAAGTTGATGTTGCGCGAGCGGTCGTAGCGGTCGATGACCGACGGCCCGGCCGAGAATTCCAGGGAAGCGACCTGGCCCAGCATGACCGGACCGCGGGTGCCGGGGACGGACAGGCGCTCGAGCGTCGGCAGGCTCTGGCGCGCGGTCTCGTCGAGCCGGACTACGATGGGGACTTGCCGTTGCGAGAGGTTGAGCTTGGGCAGCGAGATGTCGTAGTCGCCCACGGTGGCGATGCGCAGCGTGTCGGCGATGGCCGTGCTGGTCACGCCCAGGTCGGCCGCCCGCGAGAAATCCGGCCGCACGGCAATTTCAGGGCGGATGAGGCTGGCGGTGGACGAGATGTTGCCCAGGCCGGGAATGGTGCGCAGTTCCTTGGCGACGGCCAGGGCGGCGCTGTCCAGCGCCTCCGGATTGTCGCCGGTCAGCACGAGGACGTACTTGTTGCTCGATCCGCCCAGCCCCACGCGGCTGCGTATGCCGGGGATATCCTGCAAGGCGGTGCGCATCTGCGCTTCGATGCCTTGCTTCCTGGGCCGCTCTTGGCGCGGGTCGAGTTGGATGGTCAGGGTCGCCTTGCGCACCTCGGCCGCGCCCGACATCGAGAATGGATCGCCGCCGGCGGTGCCGCCGCCGATGGTGGTGTAGACGCTGCGCACGTGGGGCACCTGGGCCAGGCGCAGCCGCACTTGCTCGGCGGTGTCCAGGGTCTGGGCCAGGGTCGCTCCCGGCGGCAGCTCGATGACCACCTGGGTCTGCGAGTTGTCGTCCGCCGGCATGAAGCCCGAGGGCAGCAGCGGAATCATGCCGATCGACAGGATGAAGAACACGGTGGCCGCGAGCATGGTGAGCCAGCGATGCTTCATGCACGCCGACACCCAGCCCATGTAGGTCTGCAGCCAGCGCGGTTCCTTGCCGGCGTCGACGGCAGGCTTGAGCAGGTAGGCCGCCATCATGGGGGTGAGCACGCGCGCCACGACGAGCGAGGCGAATACGGCCAGCGAGGCGGTCCAGCCGAACTGCTTGAAGAAGCGGCCGGCGATGCCGCTCATGAAAGCGGTGGGAAGAAAGACCGCGATAAGCGTGAAGGTCGTCGCCACCACTGCCAGGCCGATTTCGTCGGCCGCTTCCATCGCGGCCTGGTAGGGTTTCTTGCCCATGCGCAGGTGGCGCACGATGTTCTCGACCTCGACGATGGCGTCGTCGACCAGGATGCCGATGACCAGCGACAGCGCCAGCAGGGTGATGACGTTGATCGAGAAGCCGAGAAAGTACATGCCGGCGAAGGCCGGAATCACCGACAGCGGCAGTGCGACGGCCGAGATCAGGGTGGCGCGCCAATCGCGCAGGAACAGCCAGACCACCAGCACCGCGAGCAGGGCGCCTTCGTACAGCAAGCGCATCGAGCCGTCGTATTCTTCCTGTATCGGCGTGACGAAGTTGAAGGATTCGGTGATCTCGAGGTCGGCATGTTGCGCCGTGAGTTCGTCCAGCGCGCGCTGGACGCCCGCCCCCACGTCGAGCTCGCTCGCCCCTCGGCTGCGCGCCACCTCGAAGCCCACGACCGGCCGGCCGTCCAGCAGCGCGGCCGAGCGCCGCTCGGCGATGGTGTCGGTCACGGTGGCGACTTCGGAGAGGCGGATGGGGCGGCCGTCGCTCAGGACCAGGCGCAGGTCCGCGAGTTCTTCCGCCGTTTGCACGGTGGCAAGCGTGCGGACAGGCTGTTCGCTATCGCCGATGTCGGTCCGCCCACCCGAGCTCTCGCGCTGTACCTGCCGCAACTGTCGCGAAATGTCGGCGGCCGAGGCACCCAGCGCCTGCAGGCGCTGGGGGTCGAGCGCGATCCGGATCTCGCGCGTTACGCCGCCCACGCGATTGACCGCCCCTACGCCAGGCACGGCGAGCAGCTTGCGCGCCACGTCGTTGTCGACGAACCACGAGAGCGCCTCGTCGTCCATGCTGGGCGCGCGCACGGTATATGCCAACACCGGCTGCCCCGCGAGATCGACCTTGTTGATGATGGGGTCGCGCAGGTCGGCCGGCATGTCGGCCCGTACGCGGGAGACGGCCGAACGCACGTCGTCCACGGCTTCCTGCAGCGGCTTTTCCAGCTCGAATTCGGCGGTGAGCGTGACCGTGCCGTCCTGGATCTTGGTGTACAGGTGCTTGAGCCCCTGCAGGGTCGCGATGGAGTTCTCCAGCTTGCGCGCGACATCGTTCTCCAGCTGGCTGGGCGACGCCCCGGGCAAGGTCGCCGTGACCATCACCATGGGCAGGTCGATGTCCGGGAAGTTCTGCACCTTCATGGCCTGGAACGAGAGCAGGCCGGCAAAGGTGAGCAGTACGAACAGCATCACCGAGGGGATGGGATTGCGTATGGACCAGGTCGATACGTTCATCGCGGCGCCTCCGGTTACCGCGTAATGGCGGTTGCCGGCGTGGCGGCGGGCGCGGGCGCTTCGACGATGCGCACCAGGTCCCCATCGGTGAGGAACCCGGCGCCGCGTACGGCCACGCGCTCATCCGGCTTGAGTCCTTCCAGGATCTCCACGCGATCGCCGTCCCGCCGCCCGGTCTGCACCTTGCGCTGGGCTACGCGATTGTCCGGTCCGACGACGAAGACGTAGTTGAATGCCTCGCGCATGACGACGGCCTGCTGCGGCACCGTCATGGCTTGCGCGTTGCCCAGCTCGAATTCGCCGCGCGCGAACATGCCGGCCTTGGCCGAGGACCCGGCCGCGCTTGCGCCCGGCAGGTCCACATAGACCAGGGTGTTGCGGGTCTGCGGATCGACCGTGGGGCCGATGGTGCGCACCTTGCCCTGCAGGCGTTCGCCGCTGGCCGCGACGACGGTGACGGGGCCGCCGACACGGATCCGGCCGACTTCGGCCGAGGTGACTTCGCCGCGCCATTCCAGCCGCCCCTTGCGGATCATGCGGAACAGCTCGGTGCCGGGATTGACGACGGCGCCCACCGTGGCCGTGCGTGAGGAAATGACACCGCTGTCGGGCGCCTTGACTTGCGTGAACTTGAGCCGCAGTTCCTGCGAGGCGAGACTGGCGCGCGCCGACTCGACGCGGGCCCGCGCGGTCTGCCCGCCGGTCACGTATTGATTGATCTGCGCCTCGCTCAGGGCGCCGGAGGCTTTCAGCGACATGGCCCGTTCCGCATTGGCGCGCGCCTCGGCCGCGCTGGCCTCGGCTTCGGCCAGTGCGGCGCGGGCCTGGGCGATATCCGCCCGTACGGTCTCCGACGCGAAGGTGGCCAGTGTCTGCCCAGCCTTGACGGCGTCGCCTACGTTGACCAGGACCTCTTGCAGCCGCAGCCCGCCGATCTCCGCACCTATGCTGGCTTCCTGCCAGGCCATGATGTTGCCGTTGGCCTGCAGCGAAACGCGCATCGGCTGCGTCTGGGGCTGTGCGATGGTCACGGTCAGCGCGGGACGCTGCGCGGCGGCTCCATCCTCGCTGGCGGCCCGCAGGACGGGCACGACGGAAATGGCGGCGACCAGGGCCAGGGTCAGGGCGGAGGCGATCAGTAGGCGTAGCGGCATGGAGGAGTCATGGTCTGGATCGGCCAGGGCAGCGGGCGCGGTTTCCGCTCAGCGCCGCCGGCACGGGTTTCTATACGCATCAGGATGGGTCGGGCACGGCGGGGACGGCAGCGGACGGGGCCGGGGACGCAGCTTGTTCCGGCGGCACCGCGTCGCCAGGCTGCCATCCGCCCCCGACCGCCCGGTAGAGCGCGATCCAGGCCGCCATCCGTTCGCGTTCCAGGGCCGATTGCGTCGTACGGGCGGCCAGCAGCAAGCGCCGCGATTCTTCCAATTCCAACAGGCTGGCCAGGCCGCTGCGATAACGTTGCTCGGCGGCTTCGAACGAGTCCCGGTAGCCCTCGACGGCGGTCTGCGCTTGGGCGGCGCGGGCAGCCGTGCTTTGCAGATTGACCAGCGCCTGCTCGACTTCGCGCACGGCCTGGCGGGCGGTGGCACGGTACTGGATGACCGCTTCGTCGTAGCGGGCGCGCGCGGCGTCGATGTCCGACCGGCGCCGGCCGCCATCGAACAGCGGCAGCGTGACCGCCAGCGGTCCGATCGACCAGGTGTTCACATTGAGCGCCATGCTGCGCGCACGGAACGAGGCCGCGCCCACGCTGCCGCTCAAGGTCAGGCGGGGATAGCGCTCGGCCTGGGCGCTGCCGATTTCGGCGCTGGCGGCGGCCACGTTGCGATCGGCGTTGAATACATCGGGCCGTTGCGCCAGCACGGCGGCAGGCAGCTGGTCGATGGCGAACAGGGCGTCGGCGGGTGGCCGGGCCGGCGGTTCGGCCAGCCGTGCCCGCAGATGCGTCTCATCGAGCGCGGTCAGTGCCACCAGCGCCTTGACGCTGATGTCGCACAATGCGCGCTGTTGGCTGACCCGTCCTGAGGCTTCGGCGCTGCTGGCCCGGGCCAGGGCCGCGTCGGCGGTGGACTGGAAGCCTGCGCGCATCGCGAGGTCCGTCAATCGAGCGGTTTCGGCGCGCGAGGCGGCGTCGGATTCGAGGATGGCCTGCTCGCGCCGGCATCCGCGAAAGTTGTTCAGTTCGTTGGCGACTTCGGCGGCCACCGATATCCGGGCGTCATGCCATTGCGCCTGCGCTCCCTCGAGCCGCGCCTGGGCGGCGTCGCGCGTCGCCGTATTGGCGCCGAATAGATCGACTTCCCACGAGGCCTGCAAGCCTGCCTGGTTCTGGGTCGCGATGCCGCCGGCAATCTGGGAGAAGCCGCGGCTCGTCTGGGCGGTGGCATCCAGGGCGGGACCGAGCGCGGCGGCGGCCGCGGTGCGCGCGGCACGCGCCTGCAGGAAGCGCGAACGCGCCGCGGCGGTCGTCGGGCTGGCCGCCTGCGCAGCTTCGATGAAGTCGACCAAGGCGGGATCCCCAGTCTGCGACCACCAGTCCAGCAGGCGCTGCTGGCGCGTCGGCGCCGACAGCGCAGCAGCGGCCGCATCAGGCTGCGGTGGCGGCGTGTACCAATTCGCCGGGGTGGGGAGAGGCACCGACGGGGCAGGGGCCCGCAGCGTGCAGCCTGCCGCCAGGACGAGCAGCGCCAGGACGGATGCTAGCGTCGCAAGGCGTGGCGAGGCAGGGCGGAGCGGCGAGGAAAAAGCGACAGGCATGCTGGACGGGCGCGGGGCGGGCTGGCGAGGAGTGCTTTGCCTGCGCCATATCGGTGCGTGAACGACTCGATAGCGTAATCGAAAAGCATGAGTAAGTCGTGAAGATCGGAAACGGCCGTCCATGAAAAAACCGGACCGTTTCCGGTCCGGTTCCAGCGGCCATCCAGGGGGTTCTGGATGCCGCAGCTAGGCGCGCGTCGTCGCCGATTTAGAACGCGTGACGCAGGCCCACGCCGAACTGGCGGGTGCCGATGTCGCGGGCAGCGGCTTGGCCGTAGTTGCCGACGTTGTCGATGTCGCTATAGAAAGCATAGGCGTTGGTACGGCGCGACAGCGGGTAGGTGTAGCCCACGCTGAAGCCTTTGATGTCCCAGTCCTGGGCCTTCTGGTAGGAACCGAACAGCGAGCCCGGGCCCACGGGAGCCGAGGCGCCCACCATGTACGAGAGGGTCTTGTCGGCAAAGCGGCCGTTCCAGCCCGGCACGTCGCCCACGTTGACCGCGGCGTTGCGCTGGTCGGCCACGGCGGCGTGCAGCTTCACGACGCCGAAGTCGTAGGTGCCGCCCAGCTGGGTCGACTTGCCCACGCCGCCGCCGGTGGCCGGTTCGACCTGGTCATAGGTCAAGGCGACTTCGACCGGACCGTTGGCATAGCGGACGCCCGAGGTAATGGCGCGGTTGTTGGTGCCGGCGATCGGGGTTTCGGTGGACGAGCGGTTGAAGCTGTAGCCGATGGCGGCCTGGAAACCGGCCCAGGTCGGCGTGAAGTACATCACGCTGTTGCTATTGCGGACCTGGTTGGCAGCGATGAAGGTCGAACCCATGCCGGCCTGGCGGAAGGTCGTGCCGAACGGGTCGATGTTGGTGAAGAATTGCGAGCCGAGGATGAACTGGCGGCCCAGGCGGATTTCACCCAGCGTGCTGGACGACAGGCCCACCCACGACTGGCGGTTGAACAGGCTCGACTGCGAGCTGGTGCCGTCGTCGACATTGATGCCGGCTTCCAGCAGGAAGTTGGCCTTCAGGCCGTTACCCAGGTCTTCCGAGCCGCGCAGGCCGAAGCGGGAGTCGCTCTGCAGGCCGCTATCGAAGGCATTGCGGGCTTTCATGCCATCCGTCTTGGAATACAGGTAGCCCATGTCCATGATGCCGTACAGGGTGACCGAGCTTTGCGCGTGCGCGGCACCTGCCATGCCCGCCATGACGGCGGCAGCGATCAACGTTTTCTTCATTGAAACATCTCCATGTTGAGCTGGCATTCGCAGCGGGCGGCGGGTGCGAAGGGGGATGGCGTGCGCGGGTCCATCGTCGGGTGCCCGCCTGCTGCGGGAAAGCCAGCGCTTCCCGATGGGAAGTTGACGCTATTGCAGCAAAAACTAGGGTTTCTACCAAGTCTACGGCCGGCGAAGACTCGGGTTTTTACTGATTCTTACCCCGGTTTGTTGTTTTCATGCCGAAAGCACAAGCAAAAATACCCGCCTTCGGGCGAACCGAAGGCGGGAAATACTCACTGCTGCAAAGAACTACCGGTATGCGCGTGGGAGACCGGTCACGCGCGTACCGGGTGGGGTTTCTTAGAACTTGTGCTGCACGCCCACGGCGAACTGGCGACGGTCGGCCAGGCGGCCGTTGTCGACGCGCACGCCGATGTCGCTGTACTGGTTGAACAGCGCGTACAGGGTGGTGCGCTTGGACAGCGAGTAGTTGTAGCCGATGGCAAAGCCGTCGATGGCCTTGTCTTCGTTGCCGGCGTTCACGTTGACGTTGTCCACGCGCTGGTAGGTGGCCATGATCTTGCTGGCGCCGAACGGAACGGAGACGCCCAGCAGGTAGGTGTTCTGCTTCTCGGCACCGCTGACGTAAGCGGCGTTGCGCAGCTGGCCGTAGCCCGCGTGCAGCTTGACCACGCCGAAGTCATAGGCGCCGCCCAGTTGCAGGTTCTTGATGTCGGCCTGGGTCGGGTCGTTGTCGGCACCGTTCTGCTGTTCGTAGGTCAACACGGCCAGGATGGGACCGTTGTCGTAGCGCACGCCCAGCGAGTAGGCGGGATTGTCGGCATCGTTGCCGGTGGTTTCGCTGCCGGCGGTGTTGAAGCTGTAGCCGACGCCGCCCTGGAAGCCGCTGAACTTGGGCGAGAGGTAGAAGATGCTGTTGCTGAAGCGGTCTTCAACGCCGTCCACGTTGAAGACGGTGTTGCTCTGGCCGAGCAGGTAGGCGTTGCCGAAGGGGTTGACGGCGCCGCGGAACCAGTTGAAGCCCAGCGAATCCTGGCGACCCAGGCGGACTTCACCGAAGCCGCCCGACAGGCCGACCCAGGCTTGGCGGTTGAAGAGCTGGCCGCTGGTGCTCTGGACGCCGGTGTCGGCGCTGAAGCCGCTTTCGAGCTGGAAGTTCGCCTTCAGGCCGTTGCCGAGGTCTTCCACGCCACGCAGGCCGAAGCGCGAGCTGCCCAGCGCGCCGCTGTCGAGCTTGTTGGTGGCAGACGAGCCGTCCAGCTTGTCATAGACGTAACCCATGTCGACGATACCGTACAGCGTCACGCTCTGGGCTTGCGCCGTGCCGGCGAAACCGACCAGCAGAGCGGCGGCAATGAGGGTCTTTTTCAATTGAGAACTCCAGGTGGTATTTGTGATGTGGCACGCAAAATCTTGCTTCGGTGCTCGGACGAGAGCATGACGGCGCAACATGAGGCGAAAATGACAGTTGCGTCATATCCCGATTCCTGTTGTGTATGAACAACGAAGAAGGGATTGCCTATACTGATACCTGGTTGATGTTGCAGGCCGGCCAGCGCCGGATCGGAGGTCGTATGTCGGAAGCCGTGCCTTTTCGTCGTGCTTCTTTGCTTGATCGGGTGCTTGCCGAGGCGGATCGCGCGGTGCGCGTGCTGACCGGTTCCGTTTCCGCGCGCCGGCCCAATCCGGCCGGGCGCGTCGCGCCTGGATCTGCCGCGGGCGAGGACGGCGAAGCGCCGCTTTCCGAAGCCGAGCGCCGGCATGCCGCCGGTCTCATGCGGGTGAATCATGTCGGGGAAATCTGTGCCCAGGCGCTCTACCGCGGACAGGCGCTGGTGTGCGAGAAGCCGGCTACGCGCCGGCTGTTCCTCGATGCCGCGGCCGAGGAAACCGACCACCTGGCATGGCTGGACGAGCGGTTGAGGGAACTGCGTTCCCGCCCCAGCTTCCTGAACCCGTTCTGGTATGCGGGCGCTTTCGGGCTGGGCGTGCTCGCGGGCAGGGTGGGGGACGCCTGGAACCTGGGGTTCATGGCGGAAACCGAACGCCAAGTGGAGCGCCACCTCGATGGCCACCTGGGATCGCTGCCCGCCAACGACACTCGCTCGCGTGCCATCGTCGAACAAATGTCGGTCGACGAACGCCAGCACCGGGTGACCGCCGAACAGTACGGCGGCGTGTCGCTGCCCGCGCCGGCGCGGGCAGCCATGCGGTGCGGGTCACGGGTCATGACCTCTACCGCTTACTACATTTGATGAGAACCCGGGCCGGCTCAGTCGGCCTCGACGACCTCGACGGACCAGGTCATTTCCGCCGTCTTTTCCAGCATGGCCGAAGCCGAGCAGTACTTCTCATGCGAGAGCTGCACGGCCCGCTCGACCGCCGCGGCGGGCAAATTCTTGCCGCTCACCGTGAACGCGAAATGGATCTTGGTGAAGACCTTGGGGTCGGTCTCGGCCCGTTCCGCCTGGAGGGCGACGGTGCAGCCCCGCACCGCGTGGCGGCCGCGCTTGAGGATGAGCACGACGTCGTAGGCGGTACACCCTCCGGTACCGGCCAGGACGAGCTCCATGGGCCGCGGGGCCAGATTGTTGCCGCCGCCGTCCGGCGCGCCATCCATGACGGCCACGTGGCCGCTGCCGGTCTGGGCCGTGAACAACATTCCCTGGGGGCCTCCCCAGCTTACGGTGCATTCCATGATTTCCTCGTGCTGCGATAAAGAATTCGACCGTAAGCATGATAGCGGGTGGCGCCCGCGGTTTTCCCGCGGCTTGCGTTGGATACGGTGCTGCGGCGCAAAATAAAAGGCGAGCTCGGCCGGCTGGGCCTTGGGGCATTGCAAGACGTTGCTATTTGGCACTCGCCATGGCGCCAAGACGCCGCTAGAATTTGCTGTAAGTGCTTGATTTGCCGAGTTTCTTTTTGAGGCCCCAGACCGGGCTTTTGTACCTAAGCAACAACCCTCAAAGTTCTTGCGGTGCACAAACAGCGCTGATATAATTCGTTTAACGGATGTCGCTTTGTATGCCGACACGGCCCCGGGCCCCTCGGCATCGTCGGATAGCACCGCAAAGCGCATCTACCGGTGTCTCCTCCACCCTCCTCCTTTGGTGGATTAGCCCGAAGCCTCACGGCTTCGGGCTTTTTTTTGCCCGAGACCGCCCGTGGCGTCGCTTGCTGGTGTCTCAGTGCCCGCGTCCTGTAGCCACATAGATTTGCTGCTTTGCGTCAAACGCCATGAAAGAACGTCGATTTCGGCGGCGTGAAAAAATTTCTCGTAGTGCTCGCCCGCGGGCTTCGTTGGTAAAAACGGCTGATGAGGTCTATTAAGTATTTGATTTTTATTGGTATTTTGGCTACTGAAATCGGGTGCCGCATTGTGAAGTAAGAGCGAAAAAAGTTCTTGCAACGCACAAAACTCCTCCCTATAATTCACTCAACGGATGTCGCTTTGTATGTCGACACGGCCCCGGGCCCCTCGGCATCGTCGGATAGCACCGCAAAGCACATCTACCGGTGTCTCCTCCACCCTCCTCCTTTGGTGGATTTGCCCGAAGCCTCGCGGCTTCGGGCATTTTTTTTACCTGGCCCCGTCCGGATCGGCCAGGCGTGGTAGTTCACGGCCCGCGCCGGCGGGCCGCATCGCGGCCGCTAGCGCATCATCGTGCCGCCGCCCGTGGAACCGCCACCCATGGAACCGCCACCCATGGAACCGCCACCCATGGAACCGCCACCCATGGAACTGCCACCGGTCGAGCCGCCGCCCATAGCGCCGGAGCCCGACGAGCCACGCATCAGCGTGCCATAGCGCTCCCTGAGGGCCGGGTCTTGCTGGACTGCCGCGTTAATGGCATTGAATTCCTGCACGGTCAGTCCTTCGCTCCATATTGCCTGGGCCTTGCGTCCGTTGGCCTCGTCGAAGGTCGCGTTGGTGGGCTGGCCGCCTTGCGTGGTGCTGGTGGTGCCCGTCGCGGCGGTCCCGCCCGACGCCGTGGCGCCGCCCGATACCGCGTTCACCTTCCGGGCTGCATTGGCAAAGCGCTGCAACTGGTCTGAGGATACCGACTGCGGCGTAACGCCGGTTTGCGTGGGCGCCTGCGTCTGCGGGGCCGAGCAGGCCGCCAGGCCGGCAGCAAGTGCGCCGGCCGACAGCATCGTCGTGATCGTTTTCATTGGAAGATTCTCCTTGAGGCTTCGAACGACTAGTGTGTGTCCTGGCGGGGAGGGGGGATCTTTTCTTATGTATGGATGTTTATCAAAGCATGAAGCGCGGCACTGGCATCACGGGCGATGCGGGGAGCCGCGTCGGAGATCGTTACAGCTGGAGAGCCGCCCGTAACATGGAGGGAAAGGGCCGGCCGTGCCTGCTTGGGGAGGGCTTTTTGACTTTGCGCATCAATATGCGTTAATATTGCCGGCTTACCTTTGCCACACTTGCAGATGACAATGCCTAGGTGGCTCGAGGTGAGTGCCGTCAGGAAAGCCCACAGGGGGCTCACGGGCAATAACGCAAGCGCCGCCGTTTCAGCGCGGCGCTACGTCACAGAGATCCATCATGAAAACCTTCGTTGCGAAACCGCATGAAGTGACGCGTGACTGGTACGTGATTGACGCCAAGGGCAAAGTCCTAGGTCGTGTGGCCAGCGAAGTCGCACGCCGTTTGCGCGGTAAGCACAAGCCTGAATTCACGCCTCACGTTGATACCGGCGACTATATCGTCATCATCAACGCCGCCGACATCATCGTCACCGGCAACAAGGCGCAAGACAAGCGCTACTACCGTCACTCGGGCTATCCCGGCGGTATCACCGAAACCACGTTCCTGAAGATGCAGCAGCGTTTTCCCGGTCGTGCGATCCAGAAGGCCGTCAAGGGCATGCTGCCCAAGGGACCGCTGGGCTACGCCATGATCAAGAAGCTGAAGGTGTACGCAGGATCCGAACATCCGCACACCGCGCAGCAGCCCAAGCTGCTGGAAATCTGAGGAGCCGCGCATGATCGGTAACTGGAATTACGGAACCGGCCGCCGCAAAACCTCGGTAGCGCGCGTGTTCCTGAAGAAGGGCTCGGGCAAGATCACCGTCAACGGCAAGCCCGTCGACGAATACTTTGCCCGTGAAACGGGCCGGATGATCGTGCGTCAGCCGCTCGAACTCACCGGCCACCTGGAAACGTTCGATTTCCACATCAACGTCCACGGCGGTGGCGTGAACGGGCAGGCCGGCGCGGTGCGCCACGGCATCACCCGCGCGCTGATCGACTACGACGCCACGCTCAAGCCGGCTCTGTCGCAAGCGGGCTTCGTCACTCGTGACGCCCGTGAAGTCGAACGCAAGAAGGTCGGTCTGCACAAGGCGCGACGTCGCAAGCAGTTCAGCAAGCGCTGATCGGCTTCGATCCCACTCGTTCCGTTCCGGCCCCGGCCGGCGGACGGGCAAAAAAGGCCGCAGCGATGCGGCCTTTTTTTTGCTGCCGGGCCCGCGGGGCCCAGCGTGCGGGCTCTCTTTGCTGACCGGCCGCAATACGCGCACGCCGCCCTTACGGCGGCGTCACATAGACAGCCGCCAGCTAGGGTATTCTTTCGTTCATCGCCGCAAGGCAATGCCCCTTTCCGATCCGGGCGCGGGCGGGCCGGTTCCCCCAGGCCCCAGCGCCGCTTCCGGGTAATTGCGCCAGGCGCGCAGCGGGGCTCCAGGAGATATCAATGAGCAAGACAGAAGCGGGTTCCGCCAAGATCAAGGTAGGTATCGTCGGAGGCACGGGCTATACGGGCGTGGAACTGCTGCGCCTGCTGGCTCAGCACCCGAATGCGGAGCTGGCGGCCATCACCTCCCGCAAGGAAGACGGCATGCCGGTGGCCGACATGTTTTCCAACCTGCGCGGCAAGGTCGACCTGGCTTTCTCGTCTCCGGAGAAGGCGCCCCTTGCCGAGTGCGACGTGGTGTTCTTCGCCACGCCGCACGGCGTCGCCATGGCCCAGGCGCGCGAGCTGCTGGCCGCGGGCGCCAAGATCATCGACCTGGCCGCGGATTTCCGCCTGCAGGATACTGCCGCGTTCGAAACCTGGTACCGCATGCCTCACGCGTGCCCGGACGTGCTGCGCGAATCGGTCTACGGGCTGGTGGAAATCAACCGCGAGAAAATCCGCGGCGCGCGCGTAGTGGGGAACCCAGGGTGCTATCCGACCACGGTGCTGCTGGGCCTGGCGCCGCTCCTGGAAGGCAAGGCCGGCGCTTCGTCGCCGCTGGTGGACGCCTCGTCGCTGATCGCGGACTGCAAGTCCGGGGTAACCGGAGCCGGGCGCAAAGCCGAGCTGCACATCCTTTTTTCCGAAGCCAGCGACAATTTCAAGGCTTACGGCGTGTCGGGCCACCGCCACCATCCCGAGATCGTGGAGCATCTGCAGACCTTGCACGGCGGTCCGGTCGGCCTGACCTTCGTGCCCCACCTCACGCCCATGATCCGCGGCATGCACTCGACCATTTATGCGCGCATCGACCCGAAAGCCCGGGACGTCGATTTCCAGCAGTTGTTCGAGCAGCGTTATGCCAACGAACCCTTCGTCGACGTCATGCCCGCCGGCAGCACGCCCGACACGCGGTCGGTGCGCGCCTCCAATATGGTCCGCATCGCGGTGCACCGTCCTGGCAATGGTGACCAGCTGGTCGTACTCGTGGTACAGGACAACCTGGTGAAGGGCGCCTCGGGCCAGGCGGTGCAGAACATGAATCTGATGTTCGGCCTGCCTGAGGACGCCGGCCTTGGCCAGGTGGCGGTGCTGCCCTGATGAAGCGCCGGCCGCTGTTCCCGGCGCTGGTGCCACGCCGATTGCGGCGTGGCGCGGGGCCGGGTGCGCGCCAGGAGGTAGAAGGTCTGACGGCAGGGTCGCCGTGGCGCGTGGCCGTGCTGCTGGTGTTGCTGGCGCTGGGAGCCGCACTCGGAACGGGGCTGTATGAGTCCGCCCGCCGTCTGGTCGGCGGCGCTCCGCAGATATCGGCGTCGGAGGTCGCCCAGCTGCGGGCCGAGAACCAGCGCCTGGTCGCGGACAACGAGCGGCTGCAGGGCAGCCTGGTGGCTGCCGAGAGCCGCCTGGCCATCGAACGCGCTGCGAAGGACCAGCTGGCGGCCGACTTGCGCAACGCGCAAAAAGAAATGGGCGAGATGCGCAACGACCTGGCGTTTTTCGACCAGCTGATCCCCATGGATCCGCGGCAGACACAGGTCAGCATCCGGTCGGCCGAACTGGAGCGGCAGGGAACCTTGTTGCGCTATCGCGTGCTGCTCATGCGTGGAGGACGGCCTTCGGGCGAGTTCAAGGGGCGGCTGCAGTTTTCGGCGTCGGGCTTTCGCGGCGGGTCCACGGTGACGATGGACTTGCAGCCCTTCCTGGTGCCCGGAGATACGCCGGTGGACGAGTCGGCCACAGGCAGCGGGGCGCAGGATCCGCTGGCGCTGCGCTTCCGGCAGTACCAGCGCGCCGAGGGCACGCTGCAAGTGCCCTTGGATTTCGTGGTCCACAGCGTCACGGTTCGCGTGGTGGAAGGAGGAATGGTGCGGTCCCAGAGTACCGTCAACCTTCCAGCATGAGCGGGCGGGCGGTCTTGAACCTCTTCCGCCCGCCCCGATCTAAAGAAGGACAAGACGAAGGCGGCCGGCGACATATCGCCAGTGCCCCTTCCGGCGCCGGGGTTGAAATCAGGCGCCAATAGCGGTTGAATTACCTATTCATCTATGATTTGAGCGCATGCGCGGCTGCCGGCCGTCAGCCGGCGCGTATGCAAGGAGCAGTTATGAACGCAGCAGTTGAACAAGCCAATCTCGAAGCGCCTCCCTCCGCACTCGTCTTTACCGACGCCGCGGCAGCCAAGGTCAAGGAACTGATCGATGAGGAAGGCAACCCGGCACTCAAGCTGCGCGTTTTCGTGCAGGGCGGGGGCTGTTCCGGCTTCCAGTACGGCTTTACGTTCGACGAAGACGTCAACGAGGACGACACGCAACTGGACAAGAATGGCGTGCAATTGCTGATCGATGCCATGAGCTACCAGTACCTGGTGGGCGCGGAAATCGACTACAAGGAAGGCCTGGAAGGCGCGCAGTTCGTCATCAAGAACCCCAACGCCACGTCTACCTGCGGCTGCGGATCCTCGTTCTCCGTCTAAGACGCCGCGCAGGCGTCCTCGATTTTCTTGAACAAGGCGCCCTGGCGTAAGCCAGGGCGCTTTTTTGGCTGCGTGCTCGCAGCGCTGTCCATATGGCTCTTATCGCACTCACCGACATCGAGCTGGCCTACGGCCACGTTCCGCTTTTGCATCAAGCCAGTTTTTCGGTCGAGGCCGGCGAGCGTGTAGGACTGATCGGCCGCAATGGCACCGGCAAGTCGTCCTTGCTCAAGCTGCTGGACGGCCGCGCGCAGCCTGATGACGGACTGATTTCCCGCCAGGACGGCCTGAAGGTCGCCACTGTCGAGCAGGAGCCGGCCTTCGACGAGACCGGGACCGTGTTCGACGCGGTCAGCGAAGGCTTGGCCCAAGGGCGGGACCTGCTGCGGGCCTATCAGCGCCTGACGCACGAACTGGCGGCGGCGCCGGCCGGTGCCGCGCGCGATGAGCTCCTGGCGCGCCTGCAGGTGTTGCAAGCGGAGCTCGAAGCCCACGACGGCTGGACGGTACAGGCGCGGGTGGAGGCAACCTTGGCCCGGCTGAACCTTCCTGCCGATGCGCCGGTGTCCGGGTTGTCGGGCGGAACGCGCAAGCGAGTCGCGCTGGCGCGGGCGCTGCTGGGCGATCCCGACCTGCTGCTGCTGGACGAACCCACCAACCACCTCGACTTCGAAGCCATCGGATGGCTGGAGGACCTGCTCAAGGCTTTTCCCGGCAGCGTGGTCTTCATTACCCACGACAGGCGATTCCTCGATGCGGTCGCCACGCGCATCGTCGAGCTCGATCGCGGCGTGCTGGCGAGTTTCCCGGGTTCGTTCTCGGCCTACCAGGCCAGGAAGGCGGAGATGCTGGAGGCCGAGCGGCTGGAGCAAGCGCGCTTCGATAAGCTGCTGGCCCAGGAGGAAGCGTGGATCCGCAAGGGCGTGGAAGCGCGGCGCACGCGCAGCGTGGGCCGGGTGAAGCGGCTCGAGCAGTTGCGCGTCCAGCGCGCCGAGCGGCGCGAGCGCATGGGCAAGGTGTCCATCGACGTGGCCGAGGGCCAGCGCTCCGGCAAGCTGGTGGCCGAACTCGTGGACGTCTCCAAGTCCTTCGGCGACAAGCCGGTGATCCGGTCGTTCTCGACCACGGTCCTGCGTGGCGACCGCATCGGCCTCATCGGGCCCAACGGTGCGGGCAAGACGACCTTGCTCAAATTGATCCTGGGCGAGTTGCCGCCCGATTCGGGAACGGTGCGCCAGGGTGCCAACCTGGCCGTGGCCTACTTCGACCAGATGCGCAGCCAGCTCGATGACGAGATGGCGCTGGCGGACGTGATCAGCCCGGGCAGCGAATGGATAGAAATCAACGGCCAGCGCAAGCACGTGATGAGCTACCTGGGCGACTTCCTGTTTCCGCCGGAGCGGGCCCGGTCGCCTGTCAAGAGCCTGTCGGGCGGCGAGCGGGCCCGCCTGCTGCTGGCGCGCTTGTTCGCCAGGCCCGCCAACGTGCTGGTGCTCGACGAACCCACCAACGACCTGGACATCGAGACGCTGGAGCTGCTCGAAGAGTTGCTGCAGGATTATCCGGGCACCGTGTTCCTCGTCAGCCACGACCGGATGTTCCTGGACAACGTCGTGACCCAGACCATCGCCTACGAAGGCGAGGCGCGCTGGCGCAATTACGTAGGCGGGTACGAGGATTGGGCTGCCCAGCGTGCGCGCAGCGCGCCGGCATCCGCGGCACCGGCCGCCGGCAAGCCCGTGCGCGAGCCAGCCAAGGACATGAAGGACGCCGCCTCGACGTCTGCTTCGGCGACGCCTGCCGCCAAGCCGGCGGCACGTTCGCGGCTCAGTTCCTGGGAGGCCAAGGAGCTCGATGCCCTGCCCGAGGCCATTTCGGCGCTGGAGGCCGAACAGCATGCCCTGGCCGAACGCCTGGCCGACGGCTCGATCTATCGCGAGAACCCGCAAGAAGCGGCCGCGATCCAGCAGCGCATGACGGCCATCGAGGAAGAGCTCATGACCAAGCTGGAACGCTGGGAATTGCTGGAAAGCAAGCGAAGCTGAATCGGCGGCCCGATAGCTGTGCAAAGTCCGCGCCGCGGGTGCACCAGCGCAGGGCAGGGCACGCAGGCATCGAGGTCCGGCATTGGCAAAAGCTGGGGCCGGCGATCGGATGCGATGATGGTGGCTGCACGCATCGCCCGATGTTTTGCCGGTCGAAGAAGCCTTCGCAGGCATAGGGGCGTGCGTGGCACGCGAGTTGCGTTGCCCGTGTATTCAGACCTGGAGGCCGGACATGCATACATCCCCCGAAGCCGAGATCCCGGCGAGTCGTATCGAGCTGCCTCTGGAGCGGATCACTGCCGAGCGTTTCCGCCCCTACGGTACGTTGATCGAGGCGACAGAGGACGGCGTACCGTTCGGCCCGCACGATGCGCGGCTTGTCCTGGACCGCGGCACGCCGCGCTTCTACATCATGAATCTGCATCGCCGCCCACCGCGGTTCCGCCACATCACCCGGCACCTGTCGGTGACGCAATGCCTGGCCTCCGTGGGCGGCAAGCCGTGGTTCATCGCGGTGGCACCTCCGGATTCTCCGGACGATGCCCAGGCGTTGCCCGATGCGGCCCGTATCCGCGCTTTCCGCGTCGAGGGCGACCAGGCCATCATGCTGGCGCGCGGGACTTGGCACGCGGGACCATTCTTCGACACGGGAGATACCCTGGCCTTCTTCAATCTCGAGCTGGCGGACACCAATGTGGTGGACCATCACACCGTGAGACTGGACCATGTCTTTGGCTACGAGTTTGCCTTCGCGCCTGCGCCGTAGGCAGGCCGCCGACTCGCCGATTAATAGTTCGCGCTGGCGCTCAGGAAGCGCTGCGTGCGCTCGTTGCGCGCGCGATTGAACATGTCGTCCGGCGGCCCGGTCTCGATGACCTTGCCGGCCTCCATGAATACGACTCGATCGGCCACCTCGCGAGCGAAGCCGAGCTCGTGGGTGACCACCAGCATCGTCATGCCGTCGTCGGCCAGGTTGCGCATGACGCGCAGCACTTCACCCTTGAGTTCAGGGTCGAGCGCCGAGGTGACTTCGTCGAACAACATGAGTTTGGGCGTCATGGCCAGGGCACGGGCAATGGCGATGCGCTGCTGCTGTCCGCCCGACAGCGATCGGGGAAAGGCATCGGCCTTGGCGCTCAGTCCGACCTTCTCGAGCAACTGCATGGCCAGCGTGCGTGCCTGGGCCGGCGCCATGCCCCGTACGTGGATGGGCGCTTCCATGATGTTCTGCAGCACCGTCAGGTGAGGAAAGAGATTGAATTGCTGGAAGACCATACCCAGGTCGCGTCGTAGCATGTTGGCTTCGGCATCGGCCAGGCGTACCCGGACCGCACCGCCTGCCGGTCCGTAGCCGACCGGCTTGCCGTCGAACACGATCTCGCCCGCGTCGAAGGGTTCGAGGAAGTTGATGCACGAAAGCAGGCTGCTTTTGCCGGATCCGGATGGTCCGATGATGACCACGACTTCGCCGGCCGCGACGCTCAGGTCTATGCCGCGCAAGACCTCGTTGTCGCCGTAGCTCTTGTGCAGATTGGTGATACGGAGAATGGGACGGTCCGGCATCATGTCACCCGATAGCGTTTTTCAAGCCAGGCATTGATTCCGATCAGCGGCAGCGTAAGCAGCAGATAGCCCAGCGCGACGCCGACAAAAGGGCTGAACGTATTCGCCTTCCAGCTCATGAAGTCCATGCCTGCCCGCAGCAGATCCGAGATCGCCACTGTCGAGACGAGCGACGTGTTCTTCATCAGGCTGATCAGCTCGTTGGTGATGGGAGGGAGGATGCGACGCGCCGCCTGCGGCAGCACGATGCGCCGCATGGCGAGCGGATACGACATACCCAGCGCCCGCGCCGCCCGCATCTGTCCCGGGTCGATGGATTCTATGCCCCCCCTCAGGATCTCGCTGGTGTAGGCACCGTTGGTGACGCCCAGCGCGATCACCGCCACGGTCGTGGCGTCCATCAGGATGCCGGCGGACGGAAGCCCGTAGTAGAGGAACAGCAGCGTCACCAGCACCGGGGTGGCCCGCATCAGCGTCACGTAGAGCCAAGCCGGCGCCGCGACCACCCGCCGGCTCGATACGCGGGCAAGGCCGCCGGCCGTGCCGAGAACGAACCCCAGCAGGGCCGACATGAATGCGATCTGTGCCGTCACGGCCATTCCCGCCAACAAGGAGGGGATGGCTTCGACGAAAATAGGAAAGGCGAAGTCCATTGCGATTCGCCGCCGTCAGCGGAACCATTTATCGTCGAGCTGCTTGAGGAAGCCTTCGCGTTCGAGATCCGCGAGGACGGCGTTGATGGCCTGCAGCAGCCGCTGGTCCTCCATCCGGGTGTTGATGCCGACGTCGCGCTTGTCCCAGGTGGGCGAGACTTCCAGGCCGCTGGTCCGCCGCAGCGCGTTGTAGCGCACCACAGGCAAGGTGTTGACCACTACGTCGGCGCGACCAGCCTCGACGTCGGCGAACGCCAGCAGGAAATCGTTGTAGGTCTTGACCTGTTTGGCCGTACCGAGCTCGCGCACGAAGCGTTCGCCGGCCGAGCCGATCTGGACGGCCACGGTCTTGCCCGCGAGGTCGGCGGGAGTTTTGACCGGGTTGCCGGGCTTGTAGGCCCCGGCGATGCCCGAGTTGTAGTAGGGCGTCGAGAACGTGATGCGCTGTGCCCGCTCCGGCGTCCAGGTCATGGCCGTAATCAACATGTCGACGCGCTTGGAACTCAGCGCGGGCAGCAGACCGCTGAAATCGATCTTCTCCCACTTTGCCTGTACGCCGAGCCGCTTCGCGACTTCGTTGCCCAGGTCTATGTCGAAGCCCACCATCTTGCCGTTTTCGACGAAGCCGAAGGGCGGGTAGGCGCCGCCGTTGGCAACCACGACGACGCCCTTGGTCTTGATGTCGTCGAGCGTGTCGCCTTGCGCTGTGGCGCTGCTGCAGGCGACCAGTGCGGCCAAAAGATACTTGAAGGTGCGAATCATGGCGATGTCCTCGGTTGAGCGGCGGTTGGTCAGGCAGGGGCGCATCACGGAAGCTGGATGCGGTTCAGCGTAAAAAGGCGTTGTGCCGGCGCGCGGGCTTCGTCGGTCATTGCCTGCAAGGCGCGCAGCAGCGGATCGGGGCGGCCACGCATGCGCAGGCGCTGCTCACGAAAGGCGTCCGCGGCTTGCGCGATTTCATGCCGCAGGGTGTCTTCGTCCACCAAGACGCAGCGCCCGTGGTGGTAGACGACCTGGCCGTCAACGATGACGGTGTGCACACTGCGGCTGGTGGCGGCATAGCAGAGCTGGCGCTGCGGGTCGTTGAGCGGGACGAAGGCAGGGTCGGTCGCGTCGAACAGCGTGATGTCGGCGCGTGAACCCACCTGCAGGCCGGACATGCTGCTTGACTGGCCCATGGTCGCCGCGCCCGTGGTCGTGGCCATGGTGACGACGTCCGCGGCCGTGGGTGGCGCAGCCTGCGGGTGCAGCCTGTGGAGCAGCGCGGCCATGCGCAAGCTGTCCAGGTAATCGACGCTGTCACCCGTTGCCGCGCCATCGGTGCCGAGCGCGACCTCGACGCCCGACTCAAGCAGCGAGCCGACGGGGCAGAGGCCGCTGGCCAATTTCAGGTTGGACAGCGGGTTGTGCACCACGCGTGCGCCCCGCCGGGCGATGAGCCCAATGTCCGCCTCGGTCAGCCAGATTGCGTGATTGAGCGAGAGGGACCGTCCGAGCAACCCATGCTGGTCCAGTACCTCGATGAAGCTGCGGCCGTGCTGCTGTTGCGCGGTCAGGGCCTGGACCCGGGATTCCAGGACATGCATGTGGACCGGCACCTTGTGTTCGGCGGACAGCCGGGCAACGAGGCGCAGCAGCTCGGGCGTGCAGCGTTGCGGGCCGCGCGGCCCGAGCGACAGCGCAAGCCGGCGTGACCGCCGCGCCGCGAGACGGCAAAGGGCTTCTTCGAAATGAGCCTGTTGGGCCGAAAGGGGTGCGACGGGCACTGCGTCGAGTTGGCGGGCCAGGTCCCTAGGCAGATGTTCGCGTGCGGCCGGAATGCCGTCCAGGTAGCCCCGGTCCGCCAGGGTGACGGCGACGGTCGCGCGTATGCCCGCGTCTTCGTAGGCGTCCAGCGTAGATTCGAGTGCTGCCGCGTCCAGAGCCGGGTTGAGAAAATCGTCGTGCAGCGCGGTCACGCCGCTGCGCAGCGATTGCATTGCCAGCATCATGGCGCGCAAGTAATGCCAGCGCGCGGGCACCTTCATGCCGCCGAGCGGCGGATAGGCCATGGCCAGCCAGACTTCCAGCGGTTCGCCTTCATAGGCGCCTTGTTCGAATTGCTCGTTGGAGTGGGCGTGCGCATTGACGAAGCCGGGAAAGGCAACCAGTGCCCCAGCTTCGATAACGGTCTCCCCGGCCCGGGGGGCAGCTGCCGCCGGTGGGTCGATGGCGGCGATGATCCCATCCCGTATGACGAGGTCCACCGGTTGCGGCGCCGCCTGCGTGCCGATGCGGACATGCCGCAGGCGTAGATCGCCGTAGCGCGACGGATGGGAAAGGGACTCGCTCTGGTGCATGCCATGAGTCATGCAACTTCCATGCCCCGTCCGGGCCGGGACGGTTCGCGTCCGCGGCCATGCCTAGGCATTCCGGGGGGTAAGGCGACGAGGCATAGGCCGTACCTATGACGTGGCATCGCGCAGCAGTCGCGGCGCGTACGGTGGCACGGGCTTTGCAGCGGTCCGCGCGATGCCGTACGGCGCTCATAGGCAGTGCCGATGCACCAAGGTGGCGCGAGTCCCGCGGCAGCCGCATCCAGGGGCAAGCCAGTCTGCTGCCGCCTGGACCTCGATGATGTCTAGAACCTGGCCTGGCCGAGGTTCCCTTTAGTCTGGACGGGCCCTGAGCCCGGAGCGTCGATGGAACTGAGACACCTCCGTTATTTCGAGGCCATTGCCGCGGCTGGCAACGTCACGCGCGCGGCGGCCGCACTGCACATTTCCCAGCCGTCGCTGAGCCAGGCAGTCAAGGAGCTTGAAGCGGAGCTGGGCATGGCCTTGCTGACCCGCGGCCCGCGCGGCAGCCTGCTTACCGATGCGGGGCGCGAGTTCGCCAGGCAGGCGAGCGACATCCTGCAACGCGTGCCCGAAGCCAAGGCGGCCACCCGGCGTGCCGCGCAGGGCGCAGCCGGCCAGTTGCTGCTAGGGTTTACCGGTTCCAGTGTGTTCGATGTGTTGCCCGGCATGTTGCAGCGGGCTCGCGAGGTTTTGCCCGACTTGTCGGTCCGCATGATCGAGATGCTTACCGACAAGCAGATCGAAGGCTTGTATGCCCGGCGCATAGACGTCGGCGTGGGCCGGCCGCTGAGCGGCCAGCCCGGGCTGGTATCGCGCGTCATCGCGCAGCGCTCCTTTATCGCTGCGCTTCATTTCCGGCATCCCCTCGCGCGCCATAGAGAGATTTCGTTGGCCGACCTGCGCGACGAACCGCTGATCACGCCCCAGCACCGGCCCGGCCCGGGCTTCCATTCCCATTTCCTGTCCATGCTCAGCAAGGCCAAGCTGCATCTCCAGGTTGCCCATGAGGCGACGCACATGCCGACTGTACTGGGATTGGTGGCCGCGGGCATGGGCATAGGCATTGTTACCGACGAGCTGCGCGACCTCGAGGTCCGTGATGTGATCTACCGCCCCTTGGCCGAGGGGAAGAACGCCGCGCAGCTGGCACTGTCCTGGCGCGAGGACAACGATTCACAAACGCTCGCACGCTTTATCGCACTGGCCGGGAACAGCCGGTGAAGCGCGACGACTGTACGCGGGTGACCTATCCGCATCTTCACGGAGAATGACATGGAGCAACAAGGACTGGCTGCGCTGGAATCAAGGGTGCGGCGTGACCTGGAATATCTGGCCTATCCCGACCAGCCCTGGGTACTGGAACTGGATGAGCGCAAGCTTGCCGAGATCGCGCCCGGGGTGGCTCCGCAGGACGTCCTGCATTGCGCGATCATAGGCGGAGGCCAGTTCGGCTTGACCATTGCCCATGGACTGAGGCGCGAGCGCGTCGACCGGGTCCGCGTGTTTGACCGTAATCCCCGCGGCCGCGAGGGGCCGTGGACCACGTTTGCCCGGATGAAGATGCTGCGCACGCCCAAGCACCTCACGGGACACGATCTTGGCAACGCCAGCCTGACATTCCGCGCCTGGTACGAGGCCCTGCATGGCGCCGACGGCTGGCAACGCCTGTTCCGGATTTCGCGCGAGGACTGGCAGGGCTACTTGGCGTGGTACCGCCAGGTGACGGGCGTGGACATGGTCAATGACGTCGAGGTGGTCGACGTGCAGCCTTGGCCGGATGCCCAGTCTTGCAGCCTGTTCCGGCTCACGCTCGCTACGCCGGAGGGCAAACGCCTGGCCTGGGCTCGCACGGTGGTATTCGCCAGCGGCGCGGAAGGGTCGGGCGGCCATAGCGTGCCCGATTTCATCGAGTCTGCATTGCCGCCGGACCTGTATGCCCACACCAGTGAATGGCCCATCGATTTCACGCGATTCGCGGGCAAGCGGATCGGTGTGCTGGGCTCGGGAGCGGCCGCTTTCGATACCGCCATTGCCGCGCTCGAGGCCGGCGCAAGAGAGGCTGTGCTGTGTTTCCGCCGCGACCGCCTGCCGCTATCGAATCCACGGCGCTGGATGGAATTCGCCGGTTTCCTCGCTCACTATCCCGAGTTGCCCGATGCGCAGCGCTGGATGTACTTGCAGCGCTTGTACGACATCGGCCAGCCTCCGCCTCAACCCACCTTCGACCGGGCCGTTGCGCTGCCAGGCTTCGAGATGCGGCCGGCCACCCCGTGGCTGGCCGTGCGCGAAGAGCAGGGGCAGGTTGTGGCCAGCACGCCCCGCGGTGAGGAGCGTTTCGACTTCGTCTTCGCGGCTACCGGCGCATTCGTGGATCTGTCGGCGCGTCCGGAGTTTGCGGGGTTGTTGCCCTATATCGCACTATGGTCCGATCGATATCAGCCGCCGCCTGAGTTGGCCGAGCCGCGGCTCGATCGGTTTCCTTACCTGGGGCGGTACGGACAATTCACTGAAAAAACGCCCGGCTCGGCACCGTGGCTGGACAGCTTGTTCACCATCACGCGGGCGGCCACGCTGTCTATGGGACCCAGCGCGGCGTCCAACAGCAATATCAAATACACCGCGCCTCGCATCATCGCCGGCGTTACGCGCGCGCTGTTCCTGGCCGACGCCGGCAGGCATGCAGAGCGCTTCGAGACGCATGATCATGGCGAGTTGCCGGAATGTGCGGCGGCCGCGGTCGCGGTTGGGCGCTGACCCCGGTTCAGGCTACCTGACCTGGCCTGGATAATAGGCGCCGAGTATTCGCGGCCCCGCCGCTCCCGTGACAGCCGGAAGGTTGCCGGCTTCGCCCTGGACGTGGCGGTGAGCCAGCCAGGCGAAGGCCAGCGCTTCCATCTGCTGGGCCGGGATGCCGGCCTGGTCGGTAGGGGCGACCGGGCAGGGCAGCGCGGCGCCCAGGGCACTCATGAGCACCGGATTGCGGGCGCCTCCGCCGCAGATCCAGGCGGCTTGGCAATCGGGCATCTGCCGACGGATCTCGCGGGCGACCGTTTCTGCGGTCAAGGCCAGCAGCGTGGCCTGCACGTCCGCCGCGCCGACCGGGCCATGACGTGTTTCCCAGTCCGCGAGGCGCCGGTCCAGCCATGGCGCATTGAACAGGTCGCGCCCCGTAGATTTGGGCGGCGGTTCCGCCAGCCAGGGTTCCGAGGCAATCAGTTCGGACAGCAAGGCATCCTGGACTTGTCCGGATGCCGCATAACGGCCGTCTTCGTCGTAGGAGCGGCCGGTATGGCGATGGCACCAGAGATCCAGCAGCAGGTTGGCCGGTCCGGTGTCGTAGCCGATGACGCCGGAAGGCGACAGCAGGGTGATGTTGGCGATGCCGCCGAGGTTGACGACGGCTTGCGGTCGGTCGGTGCCGAACACCGCCGCATGGAAGGCGGGCACCAGGGGCGCGCCTTGTCCGCCCGCGGCAATGTCGCGGCTGCGCAAGTCGGCCACGACGGCGATGCCGGTGCGTTCGGCCAGCCGGGCCGGCGCATTGAGCTGCACGGTATAGCCCAGGTCCGGGCGATGGCGGACGGTTTGGCCGTGGGCACCGATGGCGCGGAAATCGGCTGCCGTAAGCCCTGTATGGGACAGCAGGCGGCCGACCACTTCGGCGTAGAGATCGGCCAGCGCCTGCGCGGCGCGCGACATCCGGCCGATTTCGTCGTGGCCCGGGGTATTGAGGGCGAGCAGCTCTGCTCGCAGATCCGCTGGCAGCGGGAGGTCGGCATGCGCCAGTATGCGCGGCGTGTCGCCCGAGAATTCGGCGGCCACGCCATCCACCCCGTCCAGGCTGGTGCCGGACATCAGGCCGATGTACCGTCCAGTCCCGGCCATGCCGCTTACTGGCTGGCCACCGTATCGTCGGCGGGCATGCTGAAGTCCTTCAGCTGTGCCAGCAGGCTCATCTGGTGGCGCAGCGGTTCGGTCTGCTTCTTGAACAGCGCCAATCCGCGGGCATTGAGTTCCGGCGCCTGGGGCAGCGCGACGGTAAGCGGATCGACCGGCTTGCCGGCGATGCGGAATTCATAGTGCAGGTGCGGCCCGGTGGCCCAGCCCGTGGAGCCCACGCGGCCGATGAACTGGCCCTGCGACACGCGCGCACCTTTCTTCAGTCCGGGCGCGAACGCGCTCATGTGCGCGTAGAGGGTGGAGTACTGGCCGTGGTGGCGGACGATAACCACGTTGCCGTAGCCGTTCTGCCTGCCGATGAAGTCAATGGTGCCATCGGCCGTGCTGCGGATCGGGGTGCCCTTGGGCGCGCCATAATCCACGCCCTTGTGCTCGCGCCAGGTCTTGAGGATGGGATGGAAGCGCCGCGAGAATCCCGAGGTGACCCGCGTGAATTCCATGGGCGAGCGCAGGAAGGCCTTGCGCAGGCTCTTGCCGTCGAACGTGTAGTAGCCGCCGCTTACGCCGGGCTGCTGGTCGAACCATACGGCCTGGTAGGGGGTGCCCTTGTTGACGAACTCGAGTGCGAGCACCTTGCCGGCGCGGACGTAGTTGCCCTGGTGGGTGTAGGTTTCGTAGACCACGTTGAAGTGGTCGCCGCGGCGCAGGTCGCGGTGGAAGTCGATTTCGCTGGACAGGATCTCGGCGATCTGCGTGGCGACCGAGTCCGGGATGTTGGCGGCATCGGTAGCGCCGAACAACGAGCTGTAGATCTCGCCGTGGGCGGTGCGCGTCTGGCGCTCGGTATCGAGTTCGACGTCCTTGGCGGTCAGGCCTTGCTCGGTGCGCTCGATCTGCAGCATGCGCGAGACCACCTTGCCGCCCGCTTCCGTGCCCGGCGTATGGATATAGCGCAGCCAGCGGATCTCGCCCAGGGCGTCGGTAGACGCCTGGACCACGCGGCCCGGGTACAGCTGATAGAGGCTGCGAGCCTCGGACGAGCCGCGGATGAAACGCTCGAGTTCGGCATCGTCCACGCCGAGCCGGTTCAGCAGCGTGGCGACGGAATCGCCGCGCTGGACGCGTTCTTCGCGGATGAAATCGGGGGCATCGGCTTCCTGTTGCGCGACCTGCTCGGTGAGATCCGGCAGCTCCAGCGACTGGACGATGCGGGTCGTGGGCAGCAGTGCGGCGTCAGGAGCCAGCGGCGCGACGCCGATGGCGGCTGCGGTCACGAACAGCCCGGCGGCACCGGTGCCGATGACGATGCGGCGCTTGAGGGGCGACGAGGTGAGGGTGAGCGTGGCGGGATGGGCGGAAATGCGGGATAGAACTTGTCGCACCGCTTGGGCAATGCCCTTGAGCATCGCCCCGGCGATGCCGGGAAACTTACGATTCATGCGTCCTGGCCCCTGGGGTCGGTTGGGCTAGAATTGCTCCGGAGTGCGGGTCCGAAGCGCGGTGGGTTCCGACCTTGGACCGTTGCGATGCGGCAACGTTCACGCGCGGCACAACAAAAGGCGTCGCAGGGCTCGAACGGGTCGAACCGCGCCTACACATTTGTAACAACGGGGTGGGGCCGGAATTGGCTGAGTATATAGAAAGTCGCCGTGTCCTGCCAATACGATTAATTACAATTTACACACTTTTCTGAGCTGTTCACGCCATGTCCGATACCAAATCGCCCGATTTCTCCGCAGTTTCTTCCTCAGGCAGGTCCGGGGCGGGAGAGACATATCCGGTTACGCCGGAGGTCGAGCGCGATCTGGCCGTGGTCCGGCGGGGCTGCGACGAACTGCTGGTCGAGGCCGAATTCGCCCGCAAGCTGGCGCGCAGCCGGGCCACCGGCGTGCCGCTGCGCATCAAGCTGGGGCTGGACCCGACGGCGCCGGACATCCACCTTGGCCACACCGTGGTGCTGAACAAGATGCGGCAGCTGCAGGAGCTGGGCCACACCGTCATCTTCCTGATCGGCGACTTTACCTCCATGATCGGCGATCCCAGCGGCCGCAACGCCACGCGGCCCCCGCTGACCCGGGAACAGATCGAGGCGAACGCGCAGACCTACTACGCCCAGGCCAGCCTGGTGCTGGACCCGGCCCGAACCGAGGTCCGCTACAACTCCGAATGGTGCGACCCGCTCGGCGCCCGCGGCATGATCCAGCTTGCGTCGCGCTACACCGTGGCCCGCATGCTGGAACGCGAGGACTTCACCAAGCGCTTCAAGAACGGCGTGCCGATCTCGGTCCATGAATTCCTGTACCCCCTTATGCAGGGCTACGACTCGGTGGCGCTGAAGGCCGACCTGGAGCTCGGCGGCACGGACCAGAAGTTCAACCTGCTGGTGGGGCGCGAGCTGCAGAAGGAATACGGCCAGGAGCCGCAGTGCATCTTGACCATGCCGCTGCTGGAGGGTACCGACGGCGTCGAGAAGATGTCCAAGTCCAAGAACAATTACATCGGCATTTCGGAAACGCCGGAGTCCATGTTCGGCAAGCTGATGTCGATTTCCGACACCTTGATGTGGCGCTACTATGAGCTGCTGTCCTTCAAGTCGCTGGACGAGATCGCCGGCCTGCGGCGCGAGGCCGAGGCGGGACGCAATCCGCGCGACATCAAGGTGATGCTGGCGCAGGAAATCGTTACACGTTTTCATTCCGCGGCCGCCGCCGACCAGGCCCTGGCCGATTTCGAAGCCCGCTTCAAGCAGAAGGCCGTTCCCGACCAGATGCCCGAGGTGTCGCTGGCGGGGGCGCCGCTGGGCATCCTGCAGGTGCTGCGCGAGGCGGGGCTGTGCGCCTCCGCCTCGGAAGCGCAGCGCAACGTCGAACAAGGCGGCGTGCGCATCGACACGGTAAAGATCGAGGACAAGGGGTTGAAGCTCGGCGCCGGCACCTACGTCGTACAAGTTGGTAAACGAAAGTTTGCGCGCGTCACGGTACGATGAGGGGCCGGAATCGCCTTTCGGGGCCCGCCGGGGCGGTCGCGCCTTGCGCCGGGCCGGCAGACCACGCCGTGCTGAACGATTTTTAGGAGTATCGCGATGAAGCTCAGGAGCAATTCCTTTCTGGATGGCCAACCCATCCCTGCGCGCTATGCCTTCGGCAAGATCGATCCCAAGACCCAGGTGACGCTGGCGGACAACGTCAACCCCCACCTGGCGTGGGAAGATGTACCGGCCGGCACGCAATCGTTCGCGGTCATCTGCCACGACTATGACGTGCCCAGCAAAGGCGACGACGTGAACCAGCTGGGCAAGCAGGTGCCCGCCGACCTGCCGCGCGTGGATTTTTTCCACTGGGTGCTGGTGGACCTGCCCGCCTCCAAGACCGAAATCGAGGAAGGCGAGTTCAGCAACGGCGTCACGCCGCGCGGCAAGGCGGGCCCCACCGCGCCGGGCGGTACGCGGCAGGGCGTCAACGACTACACCGGGTGGTTCGCCGCCGATCACGACATGAGCGGCGACTATTACGGTTACGACGGACCGTGCCCGCCATGGAACGATTCCATCGTCCACCACTACGTGTTCACGGTCTATGCCCTGGACGTGCCCAAGGTGGAGGTCGAAGGCCGGTTCAGCGGCGCCGACGTGCGCCGCGCCATCGACAAGCACGTGCTGGCGCAGGCAGCGCTCACGGGGACCTATACGCTGAACCCCGCGCTGGCGCCCAAGCAGATCGCCGCCGATGACTGAACTCTGGCTGATTCGTCACGGCGAGACCGAATGGAACAAGGCGCGCCGTGTACAAGGGACGCTGGATATCGGGCTGAACGCGCTCGGGCGCAAGCAGGCAGAGCGCGTCGCCGCGCGCTTCGTGCCCACGCGCGACCGGGTGCATGCCGTCTATAGCAGCGACCTCGCCAGGGCGCACGACACGGCCCGGCCCACGGCCGCCCGGCTGGGACTGGAAGTGCGGCTCGAACCGGGGCTGCGCGAGCGGCGATACGGCGTATTCGAGGGACTCAGTTTCGACGAGTTGGCTCAGCGTTTTCCCGAGGCCGCCGTCGCGGTACGGGAGCGGCATCCGGACTACGAACTGGACGGCGGCGAGTCGCTGCGCCAGTTCCACTTGCGCGTCGTGGCAACGCTGGGCCGCATTGCCGCCGCGCACGCCGGCCAGAGGGTGCTGGTATTCACGCACAGCGGCGTGCTGGATACGGCCTATCGCCATGCGCAGGGGCTCTCGTTGCGGGCCGAGCGCAAGCACTCGTTGCATAACGTCAGCATCAACCGCCTGGTGGTCGAAGAAACCGGCTGGCGGGTGGATGGGTGGGGCGACGTGGCTCACCTGGACGGGGCCCAGCACGACGCCTGGGAAGAACCGGCCGACGCGGCCTAGCGCGTCGCCGCGCGCTGTGGACCTGAAGCAGCTCGAGTATTTCGTACGCGTAGCCGAACTGGGCGGCTTCACCCGCGCATCCATCGCCCTGAATATCGCCCAGCCCGCATTGAGCCGCCAGGTACGCCAGCTCGAGATCGAGCTGGGACAAAGCTTGCTGAGACGCAACGGACGTGGCGTCGTTCCTACCGAAGCGGGCAAGGTGCTGCTCGAACACGGGCGCGGCATCCTGCACCAGATCGCGCGTACGCGCGAAGAACTGGGGCGGGTGCGCGGCGTGCTGGCGGGCCGCGTGGCCATCGGTTTGCCGCCCCGTTTCGCCAAGATGCTGACCGTGCCGTTGACCCGGGCCGTCAGGCAGCGGCTGCCCGAGGCTGCCTTGTCCATTTCCGAGAACCTGTCGACCAGCCTGCAGGAATCGCTGGTCAGCGGCCGCCTGGATATCGCGCTTCTGTACAACCCGGTGCCCTCGCCGGATGTCGATAGCGTCGTGTTGCTGGAAGAGGACTTCTACCTGGTTACTCGTCGCGGGCCGGGACCGGCCCGCAAATCGATCAGTGTTCGAGAGCTGGCCGACGAACCCCTGGTCATTCCGACGCGGCCCAACACCATACGCATGCTGGTTGAATCCGAGCTCGCGGACATCGGCCGCCATCCCACCATCGCCATGGAAATAGACGGCATCGCGGCCATCCTGGACCTGGTGGCCGAAGGCGTGGGCGCGGCGGTGCTGTCGGTCAACGCCGTGCGCACCTCGGGTCGCGACGAGGTGTTCCATGCGATTCCCATCGTCAAGCCCCGGTTGCGCAGCAAGCTGGCGCTGGCGGTCAGCGCACAGCGGCCGGCGACCCGTACCCAACAGGCGATGCAGCAAATCATCCGCGAACTGGTCCTGGGTCTGGATATGTAGGCCGCCGGGAGCGGTGCAGCCAGCCCAGCCCGGCCGAGGTGCCGCCAGGCGCGTCGCCTTGCCGTGGGTGGTATTCGCAGCCTATCCAGCCGTCGTAGCCGAGCGAGTCGATCACGTCGAACAGATAGGCGAAATTCACTTCGCCGCTATCGGGCTCGTGGCGGTCCGGCACGCCGGCAATCTGCAAGTGCCCCACGCGTCCCGTGGGAAGATGTTCGCGCAGTTTGGCCGCGAGGTCGCCCTCCACGATCTGGCAGTGGTAGAGGTCCATCTGGACCTTCAGGCAGGGCGAGCCGACCTCCTGGACGATCGCATGGGCTTGGTCCTGCCGGGTCAGGAAGAAGTCCGGGACATCGCGTGGATTGATGGGTTCGATCAGCACGGTGCGGCGGCCGTGCGCGGCAAGTCCGCAGGCCCAGGCCAGGTTTTCGACATAGGTGGCATGCAAGCGGCGGCGGTCTGCATCGGCAGGCATCCGGCCGGGCATGACGTGAAGGCGTGCGCAGCCGAGTGCCTCGGCATAGTCGAGTGCGCGTAGAAAGCCGTCGCGGAACTCGTGCCCGCGGCCAGGCAGGCAAGCGATTCCCCGCTCGGCCGGATCGGTACGGGGCGTGGCATTGAAGAACACCAGCTGGAGCCCATGGTCGCACAGCCGTGCCGCCAGTTCGGCAGCAGGATAGGCGTAGGGGAAAAAGAACTCCACCGCAGTAAAACCGTCCCGCGCCGCGCAGGCGAACCGGTCCAGGAACGGCCGGTCGGGATAGAGCATGGTGAGGTTGGCGGCAAAGCGGGGCATGGTCGTGGCTCGTGCCGCAGTCAGACCGGCGTCATGACGTGGCCGCTACGGAAATAGGCATCGAGGTTGTCGCAGACCAGCCGCTCCATATCTGCGCGTGATTCACGCGTAAAACCGGCGATGTGCGAGAGGACGACCACGTTGTCCATGTCCAGCATGGCTTCCGGTACGTGGGGTTCGTTTTCGAACACGTCCAGGCCCGCGCCGCCCAGCCGCCCTGCCTGCAGCGCGCGGACCAGCGCTGCTTCATCCACGATGCTGCCCCGCGCAATGTTGATCAGGATGCCGGCCGGGCCCAGGGCGTCCATGACCTCGGCATTGACCAAATGCCGTGTTTGCGGACCGCCCGGGCATGCCACGACGAGAAAGTCGGCCCATTTCGCCAGCTCCACCAGTGACGGTTCGTGCCGTTGGGGCGCGTTTTCCACCGGCCGGCGGCTGTGGTAGCGCACCGCCATGTCGAACCCCGCGGCCCGCCGCGCAACGGCTTGCCCGATGCCGCCGAATCCCAGCAAACCCATGTTCTTGCCGTGCACGCGCGTCATCAACGGCCGCTGGCCCGACTTCCAGCCGCCGGCACGCACGAAACGATCCGTGGTGGAAATGCCCCGGGCGACGTCGATGGCCAGGCCCATGGCAAGGTCGGCGACGCAGCCATCCAGGACCCGCGGCGTGTTGCTGACCTGCATGCCCAGGCGCTTGGCCGCTTCGACATCGATCTTGTCGTACCCCACGCCGAAGTTGGCGACGACCTTGGCGTTGGGAAGCGCCTCGAGGAGGGGCGCCCCGCAGGCGTCGCGCAAATGCACAGCGACGCCTTCGAAGCGGGCGCCGTGTTCGGCCAGGAAGGCCGCGGGCTCCGGTTGTTGCCAGAGCGGGGTGACATCGTAGTCGCGCGCCAGGCGGGCATCGACGGAAGGCGTAATGGGGCCGATCTGCAGGATGCGGTGTTTCATTGGTGGAAGTCCTTGTGGTCGGAGGGCGACGGGCGCGCCGTCAGGCACGATAGCTCATGTCTCGGCGGTCCAGCATCCGCAGCAGCGCGGGCCACTCGCGTTCGCCGTGCGGGGGATGGGTGCCGTCCAGGTTCGGCGTAGGCGCGCGGCGCAGTTGCTGGTAGGCGCGCTCTACGACGGTCGGGGAAGGCATGTGCAGGGCGCTGCCGGCCGACAGCGTCAGGAGTTGCGTCTGACAGGCCCGTTCGAGTCTATGCATGTTGACGAAAGCCTCGGCCACGGTTCGGCCTACGGCCAGCAAACCGTGGTTGCGCAGCACCATGACATCCTTGTCGCCCAGGTTGCCGGCCAGACGCTGCCGTTCGTCGACGTCGACCGCCACGCCCTCGAACTCGTGATAGCCAACCCCTGAAGCAAACCGCATCGCCGTCTGGTTCAGCGGCAGCAGTCCACATTCGAGCGCCGAGACCGCCATGCCGGCAGGGGTATGGGTATGCAGCACGCATGCCACATCCGGCCGCGCGCCGTGAATGGCGCTATGAATGACGTAGCCGGGCAGGTTGATTGTGTAATTGGTGTTCGGGTTGTGGATGATGTTGCCGTCGAGATCGACCTTGATCAGGCTCGAGGCAGTGATCTCTTCATACATCATGCCGAAGGGGTTGATGAGGAAATGCTCCTCCGCACCCGGGACGCGCGCCGAAATGTGGTTCAGGATCATGTCGCTCATGCCGAACAGATCGATCAGCCGGTAGCACGCCGCCAGGTCCGTCCGCACCTGCCGCTCGGCATCGGTGATGGAAGGGTGGAAGGCGGTGTTCGGCGTAGGTGGGAGTGCGGCGCTATTCATCTTGACTCTGTCCTCCATGGCGAGCTTCATTGCTTCTCGATGCGGGCTTCTTCGATGACGACCCGCCACTTGGCCGCATCTTTCAGGAATACGTTTTTAAGGGCTTCCGGGGTACTGGCGCGCGGTTCTATGCCCAGTGCGACGAATCGCTGCCGCACGTCCGGTGCCTCGAGCGCCTTGGAGATTTCGCGGTTGAGCTTCTGCACGACCAGGGCGGGGGTGCCAGCCGGGGCGACAATGCCGTTCCACGATTCGGACACGTATCGGGAAAGGGCCGGCCCGCCGCTCTCGGCGATGGTCGGCACTTCTGGCAGAAAGCTGATCCGCGCCGGAGCCGTTGTGGCGATGGCCCGCAGGGAACCGCCGCGGACCTGGCCCAGCGCTCCGGTCACGGTCTCCATGGCTACTTGCACATTGCGTCCGCGCAGCGCCGCGATCACATCGCCAGTGGATTTGAACGGCACGATGGGAACGTCGAGTCCTGCCATGGTCGCGAACAGACGCGCAGACAGATGCTGCGCGCTGCCCACGCTGATCGTACCGATGTTGAAGCGGGCAGGGTCGCGATGGGCGGCCTCTACCACGTCGGCGACGGTCTTGAGCGGACTGTCCTCGTCCGCGACCAGCAGGAAGTGGAAGGTCCCGATGGTGGAGATCATGGCGAAGTCTTCCACCGGATCGTAGGGCAGCGACTTGAAAAGATAGGGGCTGAAGGCGTTCTGGCCGCTGACCAGAAGCAGCGTATAGCCGTCCGGCGCGGCGCGGGCGACCATGGAGGCCGCGGTGATGCCCCCGGCGCCAGGCGCGTTTTCGACGATGACGCTCTGGCCCATGGACTCGGCCATTTTCTGTGCCAGGGTGCGCACGACTGTGTCGCCCAGGCCGCCGGGGCCGAAGCCCACGACGATCTTGACCGGTTTGTGGGGGAAGGACTGCGTCCAGGCACAAGGTGCGGCTAGAAGCACCGGGAGCGCGAGCAGCAGGGCGGCGAGGCGCGCGCGGCCGGGCAGGCATGAAGGGCGGTCCATGATGTCTCCTGATCGTCTGGCCTGATGGCCACGGTGCGGTGTCGTCCCGCTTGGAGGCATTGTGGCCGCCGGAGCCCGGCGGGCAATAGGCCCTTTGATGGAGATCTGTTATGCCGCTTTGATATGGGAAGGAGAAAACCGCCGCGCGTCAGGCGCCCGGGGGCTTACCGGGGAGAGGGGCGGTGATGTAGGTCCCCCGGCCGCTGGCGATCAGTGCTCCGTCCTGCGTGACCTGGGCTTCGCACGTGGAGAACTGCCGTCCGAATTTGATCACCCGTCCTTTGGCGACAAGGTCGCCGGGCTTGGCGAGACGGTGGTAGTCGACCCTCAGGTCGATGGTGGGAACGCCGTGGCCGATGCGGCAGACCAGGGCAAAGTCGGCGGCAAAATCGATCAGGGCAGCCAGTATGCCGCCGTGCGTCTGCATCAGCCGCGTGCTGGCCACCCATTCCTCGCGCCATTTGGCCCGGACTTCGATGCTGTCCTCGTCCAGGGCAAGGACTTCCAGTCCCAGCCAGTTCAGGTAGGGACCGCGCGCGATCAGATCCTGCATCTCAGGTAGTGTCATGCGCCTCTCCGTTTCAATGAGCCGGTTGGGTGCGGGTCAGGCGTCGACCGGGCGGGTCTGTTCGCTCAGTTCGCGGGCTCGGGTCTCGAGCGCCTTGCGGTCGATCTTGCCGACACCGTTCAGCGGCAGCGCCTCGACGAAGATCACCCGCCGCGGGTACTGGTAGGGCGGCGCGTTCTCCAGGGAATGGGCCTTGACTTCGTCTGCGGTGAGCGTCGATCCAGCGCGCTTGACGATGAAGGCGTAGGGAATGCGGTGCTTGATATCGTCGGGCACGGGCACGACGACCGCCTGGTCGATGTCGGGATGGCGTTCCAGCATCAGCTCGACTTCGCCAGGATAGATGTTGTGGCCGCTGGAGACGAACATGTCGTCGGCACGGCCTACGAAGTAGTACCAGCCTTCGGTATCGCGGCGCAGGACGTCCCCCGTGTCGAACCAGCCGTTCTTCATACGGCGGGCCATTTCCTCCGGGTTGTTGTAGTAGCCGTTCATCATGCCGGGTCCCTTGACGTAGAGCGTGCCGAAGTTGCCGTCACCACCGACCAGACGGAAACTGTTGCCGGGCACCGGCCAGCCTACGGAGTGGCGTGGGCGCGGCCTGCCTTCAGGGTGCGGGCCGAACAGCGCGGCACTCGTTTCCGTCGTACCGAAGATCGTGACGATCTCGGCGCGCGGGAACACGCGGGCGACCTCATCGATCAGCACGTCCGAAGCCGGTGCGCCGCCCATGGTGGCAAGCCGCACGAAAGAGTAATCCTGGCCCTCGATCAGGTCGCGTTGCTGCAGAATCATGGCGAAGATCGTCGGCACGCCTGACAGCACGGTCACGCGGTGGCGGGTGATGGCCTCGATGTAGCGGCGGGGCTCGAACTTGCGCATCAGTATCACGGCCGAGCCGCCTACCAGCACGCACTTGATCGAGTTCATCGCATGCTTGTGATAGAGCGGCGCGGCGACGATCATGCGGTCGGTAGGGCAGAAGTCGCGGTCGTGCGAGATAGTCTCGGCTACCCAGGTGTGGGCGCGGTGGGACAGCAGCACGCCCTTGGGCCGCCCGGTCGAGCCGGAGGTGTAGGGCTGGAAGGCGACGTCGTCGTAGGCGGGAGCATAGGGCTCGAATGGTCCGGCGTCCTTGAAGGCCTCGTAGGTCCGCTGGCCGTCTTCGTCGACGTCGACGCAGGGCACGTCCTCCGGTACGTTCGGTCGCAGCGTGTCGTCGCAGAACACCAGGCGCACCTGGGCGTCGCGCACCATCCATTCGACGGTGGCCTTGGGCTGCAGGATGCCTATCGGCACCGGAATGACCCCGGCCCGCATTGCGCCGAAGAATATTTCCAGGAATTCGAGCCGGTTCGAGCACAGGATGCCGATGCGCTCGCCCGGCGCGAGGCCGTACCTGAGCAACCCGCGAGCGATGGCGTCGCACGAGGCGTGGAAGGTGGGGTAGTCGACTTCGCGCGGATGGTCCGGATCCCAGAGGTCGATGACCGCGGGACGCAATTCGTTGCGGAATTCGCTGCCTATGCAGCCGAGGTTCTTGATGGGCGCGTTCATGGGTTGACGATCACCTTTCCGAAGATGCGGCGGCTCTCGAGCAGGCTGACACCTTCGGGTGCCTGCTCGAGCGGGAGAATGGTCTCGATGACCGGGGCCAGCCGGCCTGCGGCGACGTAGGACAGGCAGGCCTCGATGTCGCTCGGCAGATAGGCGCGCGAGCCGATGATGTCGATCTCGCGGTGCCAGACATAGCGGATGTCGATGGGGCAGAGATGGCCGGCGGTCGAGCCGCAAGTCAGGATGCGGCCGTTCACGGCCATGCAGCGCTGTGTAGGGATCCAGGTATCGCCACCGGTGAAATTGATGGCTACATCTACGCCTTTCTTGCCGGTGGCGGCCCAGACCGGCTTGGAAAAGTCGGGATGCTCGGCGTAGTTGACGATGTGGTCGGCGCCGAGGTCGCGCAGTTTGCGGCCCTTTTCCTCGCTGCTGGTGCAGGCGATGACTTCGGCACCGGCCATCTTGGCGAACTGCACGCAGGAGACGCCAACCCCGCCGCTTGCGCCCAGCACCAATACTTTTTCTCCCGCCTGGATCCGGCCGCGCGTGAACAGCATGCGATGCGAAGTGCCGTAGGCGATCGGGAGGGCGGCGGCCTCATTGAAGTCCACTCCTTCGGGAATCTCGATCAGCTGGCGCTGGTCCACCGCGATGTACTCGCACAGCCCGCCATTGCCGTGCTCGCCCAGCACGCCACCTTCGGGAAAGCGCGGGAACAACGCCACGCGTTTGCCGACCCAGTGTCGGGGTACGCCTTCACCCACGTCGGTCACGATGCCGGCGATGTCGCCGCCGGGAATGCGCGGCATGGTCGTGTGCAGATCGGGCATGCCATGCAGCACGAACACGTCCATGTAGTTCAGGCCACACGCCTTGATCTGCACCAGCGCCTGGCCCGTCGCGGGGCGCGGCGCCGGCCATCGCTCCAGCTTCAACTGCTCCGGGCCGCCGTGTTCGTTGAGCGCGATCACTCTCATCGTCGTAGTCATAGATTCCTTGCGTAGTAGGGCCTGCCGCATGCGCGCCATGCGGCGCACCGGGAGGCGGGACGTTGCGTACCGGCATTGCGTCCGATACGCGAATGGCGAAGGAATCGTAAGAGTCGACTTTGATCAATACAAATTACTAGTTTTGGTGGATTGTTCGCCGTTGACGATAGATCGTGCGTAGCACCCCGGCGCAAGAGGCCGGCGGCCATCTATCGGCAAAAGTGAAGAATGGACAAAAACGAATTGTTTGTGCTGATGAAAGCCTCGAACTTAGGATGCCCTTGCCTGTCCGGCGTGCCGCCTCGATGCGGAACCAGCGGGCACTGCCGGTGCCTTGCGGCACACGGTCCCTTGTTCATCCAATCAGACAGGGAGTATCCATGTCGGCCGATTCCTCCGCCGAAAGCTGGTACGAGGCCGTTGTTCGAGCCCTCAAGGCCAATGACGTCAAGCTGGTGACCTATGTGCCGGACAACGTACTGGCACCCTTGATCCGGCTGGTCCACGACGATCCGTATTTCACCGTGGTCTGTCCCGCTCGCGAAGAAGAGGCCGTGGGTATTGCGGCCGGCGCGTACATGGGAGGCATGCGCGGCATTGTCCTGATGCAGACCAGCGGCTTCGCCACTTTGCCCAACGTACTGGCCTCCCTGCTGAGCCCGTACCGCATTCCGGTACCGATGATGATTTCCGAGCGCGGCGCAATGGGCGACTTTCAGCTCGGTCAGGTCATGGTCTGCCGCACGATGCGGCCGGTGCTGACGGCGCTGGGTATTCCTCACTTTGCCATCGAGCGGCGCGATGACGTGGAGTTCGTCGTGGGCAGCATGATCAGCCAGGCCTACGCCACCCAGGAGCCGGCCGCGATGATCTTGTCGCCGCTGTTGACCAAGAAGCCCCCTACGCCCGCGGCTGCGGCGGCACGTTGATGGAGACGCGCATGAAGAACAGCGAACTGAGGGCGATTTCCCGTAACAGCGCGAAGGTCATGAATCGTGCTGACCTGACGCGCCGCCTGGTAGCCAGGCTGGAACGGGAAGAGGCCGTTGTCGGCGGCATAGGCAATAGCAATTTCGATTTGTGGGCCAGCGGGCAACGGCCCCAGAACTTCTACATGCTCGGCAGCATGGGGCTGGCGGTACCTATCGCCCTGGGGGTGGCCATGGCTCAGCCGGAGCGCAGGGTCTTCGCCTTGGAGGGCGATGGTTCGTTGCTGATGGAGCTGGGTTCGCTGGGAACGGCGGCTGCGCTCGCCCCGCGCAACCTGGCGATCGTCGTCTGGGACAACGGCATCTACCAGATCACGGGATCGCAGAAGACGCTGACCTCCTCGTCGGTGGACCTGGTCGGAATGGCGCGTGCCGCAGGGCTGGAACGCTCTTCCTGGGCGTTGGACGAAGCCCATTTCGAAGCTTTGGTCGCAGAGGCGATCAGCGGGGACGGTCCGTGGCTCATCGGCGCACGTATTGACGCTGAAAAGCCCGCCGGCACGACCGAACGCGATCCGGCCAAGATACGCCTGCGTTTCATGCAGGGTCTGGGCGTGGTGGCCTGAGGAGCGAGACCATGTCCAGACTGTTGATCAATGGCCGCTGGGTGGATGGAGAGTCCACCGAGCAACTTACCGACAAATACGAAGGCCGCGCATACGGCACGATGGCGGTGGCTTCGGCCGCCCAGGTCAACGAGGCAGTGGGTGCCGCCCAGCGCGCCGTCGAGACCGTGCGCATGGAGCCCTATGCACGCTATCAGGCCTTGACCGGCGCGGCCCGGATCATCGAAAGCCGAATGCGGCAGTTCATCGACCTGTTGCGCGACGAGGCCGGTTTTACCCGCGCCGACAGCGAGAACGAGGTGCGGCGCTGCGCCCAGACGTTGGAGTTGTCTGGCGAAGAGGCCAAGCGGCTGGTGGGAGACTTGATTCCCATGGAAGCCGGTCGGGGCGTCAAGGATCGGCTGGGGTTCACCGTGCGCGTGCCGCGCGGGGTGATCTGCGCCATCACGCCTTTCAATTCGCCGCTCAACACCCTGGCGCACAAAGTCGGGCCGGCGCTGGCCGGCGGCAACGCGGTGGTCATCAAACCGTCGACCTTCACACCGCTATCTGCGGTGGAGTTGTGCAAGGCGCTGATCGACGCCGGCGTACCTCCGGAGCTGCTGACCTTGCTGCACGGGCCAGGTGGATCGCTGGGGCGGCAATTGCTGGCCGACCCGCGCATTGCGTACTACGCCTTTACCGGCAGCACCCAGGTGGGGCGCGAGATCCAGCAGGCCGTCGGCTTGCGCGGCACGCAGCTCGAATTGGGCAGCATCGCCAGCACCATCGTGTGCCACGACGCCGATATCGGGAGGGCGGTTCCCAAGATCATCAACGCCGGCTTTCGCAAGGCAGGTCAGGTCTGCACCTCTGTGCAGCGGCTGTTTGTTGACCGGCGTATCGCTCCGGATTTCGTGCCGCGGCTGGTGGCAGCCGCGCGCGCCACGCCGGCCGGCGATCCGGCCGATCCCCGCACCGTGATCGGTCCCATGATCAGCGAACACCACGCCCGGCGGGCGGCCTCATGGGTGGACGAGGCCGTAAGTCAAGGCGCGCGCTTGCTGACCGGCGGCACCCGGCGCGGACGCGTGTTCGAGCCGACGATCCTGCGCGACGTGCGCCGCGACATGCGCGTCGTATGCGAGGAGATCTTCGCGCCGGTGCTGTCCATCATCGAGTTCGACGACATCGCCGAGGCGGTGGCCGGCGCCAATGCCAGCGATTTCGGCCTGGCGGCAGGACTGTTTACCGCCGACCTGCGGACGGCGCTGCGCACGGCGCTGGCCTTGCGTTTCGGCGGCGTGCACATCAACGAGGCGTCCAGTGCACGGGTAGACGCCATGCCGTTCGGTGGCGTCAAGGACAGCGGCCACGGTCGAGAAGGGCCGGCCTACGCGGTCCGGGAAATGACCGAGGAGCGGCTGATCACCATTGCCTACTAGCCGGTTTGCGGGTCCGGCTTCGATTCAAACTGAATGGGATAGACAGAGCGTGAATACATCTGCTGCAGGTTCCAGTACTTTGCGCGTCGCCGTTGACATAGGCGGGACCTTCACCGACGGTGTGGCGACCCTGCATCCGCAGGGCCGGATCTGGGTCGGCAAGACGCCGACCACGCCGGCGGACCCCGGCGAGGCGGTCTCTACCGTCATCGCCGACCTGTTGCGGCAGGTCGCCGGCGCGATGGACGAGGCGGCGCCGCCGCTGGGCGAAGTGCTGCACGGCACGACCTTGGTCACCAACACGCTGATCGAGCGCAAAGGGGCCGCCACCGGGCTTGTCACCACTGCCGGCATGCGCGATGCGCTCGACATCGGACGCGAATGGCGCTATGACCCCTACGATCTGGATATCGTGCTGCCCCAGCCGCTGGTGCCGCCCGAATGGCGCGTTGAAGTGTCCGAGCGTCTGGGCGCGCATGGGGACGTGCTTGAACCGCTGGATGACGCGGAGGTCGCGGCAGCGATCCAGGCGCTGGCGGATGCGGGGGTGGCCTCCATCGCGGTGTCGCTGCTGCATGCCTACATGGACGATCGCCATGAGCGGCGCATCGAGGCCGCGATCAAACAGCACCTGCCGCACATCGCGGTGTCGATCTCGTCGTCGCTGGCCCGCGAGATCGGCGAGTTCGAACGTACCTCTACCACCACCGCCAATGCCTACGTCAAGCCGGTGGTGGCCGACTACCTGCGGCAGCTTGAGGCGCGCATCGGCGATATCCGCCGGGGTATCCCGCTGCGGGTGATGGTGTCGAGCGGCGGTTTCACCTCGGCCCGTGCGGGCGCCGAGTCGCCCATCATGCTGCTCGAGTCGGGTCCCGCCGCGGGCGTGCTGTCAGCGCTCAATACCGCCCGGCAGAACGACGTGGATCAGGTACTGGCGTTCGACATGGGCGGCACCACGGCCAAGGCCTGCGTGGCGATCGACGGCGAGGCGCCGGTTGCGCACAGCTTCGAGTGCGCGCGGGTGGAGCGATTCAAGCGCGGCTCGGGGCTGCCCATTCTGATTCCCAGCATCGAGCTGATCGAGATCGGCGCAGGCGGGGGCTCGATCGCCTATTGCAACCGGCTGGGCCTGCTCAATGTGGGCCCCGAGTCGTCGGGATCCGTTCCCGGTCCCGTGTGCTATGGCCGCGGTGGCACGCAGCCGACGGTGACCGATGCCGACCTGCTGCTGGGCTATCTGAATCCCGGCAATTTTCTGGGCGGCGATATGGAGCTGGACCTGGACGCGACCCGCGCGGCCATGGCCCGGCTCGGCGAGCAGCTCGAGATGCCCGCCGAAAGCGCGGCCTGGGGCATCTGCAACATGGTCAACGAGAACATGGCGAGCGCGGCGCGTATCCACATCGCCGAAACCGGCCACGATCCGCGCGATCTTTCTATGGTCGCGACGGGAGGTGCCGGGCCGGTGCACGCGGTGGATGTGGCGCGCAAGCTGCGCATCCCGAGCGTGCTGGTGCCCATCGCCGCCGGCGCCGGATCCTGCCTGGGCATGCTGGCCGCTCCGGCCCGCGTGGACCGCGCCTGGTCCAACCCGCAACTGCTCTCCGAGACCGATTGGAACCAGGTCGCGCGCGTGCTGAGCGATCTGAAGCGCGAAGGCGAAGCCGAGCTGGCGTCGGTGGGGGCCAGCGATGTGGAGTGGCGCATCGGCGCAGACATGCGCTACTACGGCCAGGGGGCCGAGGTACCCGTCTCGATTCCTTACGCCGAGGTCGACGCCGGCACCGGCGCGCGCGTGCTGGCCGCCTTCGAGGAGCAATACCAGCGCCTATATGGCCGGCTGGTGCCGAATGCGCGGCCGCAGGTCACGACTTGGCGCCTGGTCGGCAAGGCGCGCACCGAGGGCAGCCATTTCGAGTGGGGCGATACGCGCACAAGCGGCGTTGGGGCACCGGCCGGTTCCCGGCCGATCTATCTGCCGCTGCGCAAGGCATATGGCGAAGTGCCGGTGCATGACCGCTATTCGCTGCCGGCCGGAACCACCCTGCAGGGACCGCTGATTCTGGAAGAGCGTGAATCCACCATCGTGGTCGCCGTTGAGGCCGACGTGGCGATCCTTCGGGACCTGACCGTATCCGTCACCATCAAGGAATTCGAATAATGGACAAGACTCCCTCCTGGCCGCGCCCGGCCGCCCGGCAGACGAGCTTCGACGCCGTCGAGCTGGAGATCCTGTGGAAGCGGCTTATCAGCGTCGTCGACGAGGCGGCCGCCGCGTTCGTGCGCACCTGCTTTTCCACGCTGGTCAGGGACGGCAACGACTTCGCCATCGTGCTGACCGACGCCCAAGGCCGCTCGCTGGCGCAATCGGCCATGAGCCTGCCCGGCTTCATCGGCTGCCTGCCCGCCACGGTGCGCCATTTTCTGAACAAGTACCCGGCCGACACCATCAAACCGGGGGACGTCTTCATTACCAATGACCCGTGGAAGGGCTCGGGCCACGTCCACGACGTCACCACGGTCACTCCCATTTTTTTCGATGGCCGGCTGGTGGCTTTTGGCGCAGTGGTGTCCCACCTGCCTGACATCGGCGGAAAGCTGCGCAGCAACAGCAGCCGCGAAATCTACGAGGAGGGTTTGCAGATCCCGCTGATGAAGCTGCTGGACGACGGTAGACCCAACGAGGTGCTGATCGAGATGATCAGCCAGAACATCCGCGTGCCGGAGCAGGGCATGGGCGATATATGGGCACAGGTCGCGGCATGCCGGATGATGGCCGACCGCCTGAAGGGGCCGCTCGAAACGGTGGATCTCGAGGCACTCGGGGCAGAGGTGCGCCGGCGCTCGGAGCAAGCCATGCGCGAGGCCATCCGCGCGTTGCCCGACGGCGTCTATCGCTCCACCGTGCAGCACGATGGTTTCGAAGAGCCCACTGTGATCCGCTGCCAGTTGACCGTGTCGGGCGACCGTATCGACATCGACTACGCCGGTACGTCCGCCCAATTGCCGCGTGCGCTGAACGTGGTGCCGATCTACGTATTCGCCTACACCGTGTACGGATTGAAGGCGTTGCTGTGTCCGGACATCCCCAACAACGAAGGTAGCTTCCTGCCGATCACGACGCGGGCGCCGCTTGGATCGCTGCTCAATCCTACCTATCCCGCCGCGTCGGGGGGGCGCAGCGCCATCGGTCATTTGCTGCCGGGGGCCGTCTTCAAGGCCTTGGCCGAGGTGCTGCCTGAAAAGGTATGGGCCTCGGGCTCACCCAATTCGTCGATGACCATGTCGGGCGAATACCGTGGCAAGCGCTACGCCGTCGTGAATTTCCTGAACGCCGGGCAGGGCGCCAATGCGCGCCGGCCCGGCTTCTCGGCGTTGAGCTTCCCGGCGAACCTGGGCAATACCCCGGTCGAGATGATGGAGACCCTGGCGCCCATCCGCGTACTGCGGCGCGAGATTCGCCGCGGCAGCGGCGGCGTGGGGCGCCAGCCTGGTGGCTGCGGTATCCGCTTCGAGTACGAATTGCTGGCCGACGCACCCGACGCGACGGCGTCGTTCCTGATGACCCAGCTCAAGTCCGCGCCCGAGGGACTGGCCGGCGGCGGTGCGGGCCAGCCAGGGCGGCTGGCCATCAACGGGCAGATCGTCGATCCCACCGAGCCGCGCGTGCTGCGCGCCCGGGACCGCGTATTGATGGAGACCGCCGGTGGCGGCGCCTATGGATCACTGGAGAAGGAAGCATGAGCGGGATCAAACGAATCGACCAGAACGCGCGGCGCAGCCGGGCGCTGGTCCACAACGGCATCGCCTACCTGTCGGGCCAAGTGCCTGACGACCGTACCCAGGACGTCGCCGGCCAGACCCGACAGGTGCTGGCCAAGGTCGACGAACTGCTCGGCTTGGCGGGTACCGACAAGAGCCGGGTGCTGAGTGCGCAGATCTGGTTGAAGACCATGGACGATTTTGCGGCGATGAACGGCGTGTGGGATGCCTGGGTCGTGCCCGGGCAGACCCCCACCCGTTGCTGCGGCAAGGTCGAACTGAATGACCCGGCGTGCCGGGTCGAGATCGTGGTGGTAGCCGCCGTCTGAGGTTGATTCGCGGATGGAGGAGGCGACATCCCGTTGGTTCCCTAAACACGTGAGGCTGAGATGATCGAGAGAAACTCTGGCAGGTGTTGTATGGTGAAGTCGCCAATCACGAAGGCGCGTAAGCCCCGATCGTGGTCCTTCATGCAGGCAGGATGGGCCGCGGCCGGCGTGGCCATGGCATGCGTGGCCTGGGTCGCCCCCCCGGCGGCGGCTGCCGACGCTTTCCCCAGCAAGCCGATCCGGCTGGTGATTCCGTACGCGACCGGCGGCGTTTCGGATTCGATCGGCCGGGTGCTGGCAAAATCCATGAGCGATGTGCTGGGCCAGTCGGTAGTGGCGGAGAACCGCGGTGGCGGGGGAGGCACCATAGGCGCCGCAGTCGTGGCCGCCGCGCCGCCCGACGGCTACACCATCCTGCTGACCAGTCCGCCCATGGTGGCGGTGGCGCCCGTCCTGCTCAAGAATCTGCCTTATCACGCGATCGACGATTTCACCGCGATCGGCACGCTGGTCACCACGCCCAACATCCTCGCGGTCAACAACCAATTGCCGGTCAGGTCGCTGGCCGACATGGCAACCTACGCCAAGGGCGACGGCAAGAACAAGCTCAGTTTCGCATCGGCCGGGCCGGGCAGCACCGGCCATCTGTCGGGCCAGATCCTGCAGAACGCGATGGACATCGTCATGACGCACGTACCCTACAAGTCGTCGGGCCTGGCCTTTCCTGACGTGATATCCGGACGGGTATCCATGGTGTTCGATTCGCTGCCGTCTACTATCGGGTATGTCCGCGCCGGCCAGGTGCGGCCGCTGGTGGTGATGTCCAAGGAGCGCTCGTCGATACTGCCGGATGTGCCTACTGCCATTGAAGCCGGTTACCCGGCGGCGACGATGAACTTCTGGATGGGCATAGAAGGGCCGGCCGGCATGCCGCCCGCCGTGGTGGAAAAGCTCAATGCCGCCATCCGGAAGGCGGTGGAGTCACCGGAAATGCGCAAGCAGCTCGCCATCCTGGGAGCGGAACCGTATCTGATCAGTTCCAGCGAATTTTCGGCGCTGCGCCGCCAGGATGCCGCCACCTACCGCAAGCTGGTCAAGGAAATGGGACTGGAGCGCGACTGATGACGGATACGGACACCAGCGGCTCGGCCGCGATGACGGAAAAGGGGGTGGGCGCGCGCCTGCGCCGCCGGGAAGACTGGCGGCATTTGCGGGGGCGCGGACAGTTCGTGGCTGATATCCGCGTGCCGGGTACGCTGGACGTTGCTTTCGTTCGCAGTCCGAGCGCCCACGGCATCTTACGCGACATCGTTATTCCGGAGGAATACCGGCATCAGGTGTTTACTGCGAGGGACTTCCCGGACGTCAAACCCATCGTGGCGGTGCCCAAGATAGACGGCTTCAAGTATTCCGAGCATCCGGCGCTCGCGACCGACCGCGTCCGTTTTGCCGGCGAACCGGTGGCAATGGTCGCCGCGCCCACGCGGGCGATGGCCGAGGACATCGCCGACTCGGTGTTCGTCGACATCGAGGAGCTGCCGGCCGTGGTCGATACGGTGGCGGCCACGCTGCCGGGGGCGCCCCTGATCCGCGAGGATTGGGGCGATAACGTGTACGTCGCGCGCGACGCCGAGTTCGGCGATTTGGCCGCTGCCCGGCGCAATGCTGCGGTGGTGATCGAACGTGAGTACAGGATGAACCGCCAGTCCGCCGTGCCGCTGGAAGGGCGGGCGATCCTGGCGGTATGGGACGACCGGCTGGACGAGCTGTGTGTCTACACGGGCAGCCAGTCGCCGCACCAGACGCGGGTCGGCATGGCGCAGGCGCTCGGCATCGAAGAGCGTCGGCTACGCCTGATCTCGCCCGATATGGGGGGTGGTTTCGGCGCCAAGCGCGTACTGTATCCCGAGGAACTGATGGTGGCTGCGCTGGCGCTCAAGCTCAAGCGTCCGGTCCGTTGGTTGGACGACAAGCGGGAACATTTGCTCAGTGCCATCCATTGCCGCGAGCATCATCACAAAGTGAAGGCCTACGCCGACGAACGGGGTCGTATCCTGGGCCTGGACGTGGAGGTGTACGTGGACGCCGGCGCCTATTCGCACTGGCCCAACAGTCCCTTCATGGAAACCGGCATGGTGGCCAAGAACATTCCCGGCCCCTACGACGTGCCCAGCTACCGCTGCCGAAGCTACACCGTGGCCACCAACAAGTCGCCCATCGGTGCCTATCGGGGCGTGGCCCGTCCAGCCGCCTGCTTCACCATCGAGCGGACCATAGACGAGATCGCCCATGCCGTGGGGCGGGAGCCCTGGGAAGTGCGGGTAGAGAACATGGTGCCCGAGCACGCCATGCCCTACCGCTCGATTACCAATCTGATCTTCGATAGCGGTAACTACAGCGAGTCGGTGCGGCGCGCGGCCGAGCTGATCGGTCTGGCCGCGGTGCGCGCACGCCAGAAGCGGGGCGAAGCGGACGGCCGCCTGATAGGCGTGGGCTTTGCGGCGTTCACCGAGCAGACGGCGCATGGCTGCGGCGAGTGGGTCTCGCGCGGCACCCCGGTGATCCCGGGCTACGAATCGGCCACGGCGCGGATGATGGCCGATGGTTCGCTAATGCTCATGGTGGGCATCGTGTCGCACGGACAGGGGCTGGAGACGGCCTTGTCCCAGATCGCCCACCAGGAGTTGGGCATCGATCCCGCCCATGTGTCGGTGCGACATGGCGACACGCAGGTGTCGCCGTTCGGCATGGGAACATTCGCGTCGCGCAGCATGGTCATGTCGGGCGGTGCAGTGGCACGCGCGTGCCGGCTGCTGCGCGCCAAGATGGCGACGATTGCCGCCTACACGCTCAAATGCGAAGCCGAGGCGCTGCGCTTCGAGGACGGGCGCGTGCACGGTCCCGAAGGGTCGATGGGCTTCGACGAGATCGGCCGCATCGCGCACCTGCGGCAGGAGGCGTTGCCGCCGGGTATGGAGCCCCTGCTCGACGTGACGACGACCTACGAGCCGCAGGTGGATACCGGCGTATTCACCTACGCAACCCACGCGGCCGTAGTGGCTGTGGATCCGGACACCGGCAAAGTCGACCTGCTCGACTACGCTTGCGTCGAGGACTGCGGCACCGTGGTCAATCCCATGATCGTCGACGGTCAGATCATCGGCGGCATCGTGCAGGGTATAGGCACGGCGCTGTACGAAGAAATTCCCTATGACGAGAACGGGCAGCCGCTGGCGACGACGCTGGGCGATTATCTGATGCCGGGCGCGCCCGAGGCGCCTCCCATCAAGATCGGCCATATGGTGACGCCCACGCCGCACACGGAGTACGGCATGAAGGGCATGGGCGAGGGCGGTGCCATCCCGCCGCCGGCAGCGATCGCCAACGCGGTGCGCGATGCGCTGCGCGGAATGGGGGCCGAACTGAACGAGACGCCCATGACCCCGCAACGCGTGCGCGCCGCCATCGTCGCCGCGGGATGTAGGCAGGAGACCACCCGGGTTCGCCGCGCCGACGAGGTGATGCAATGAAGGCCGCGCCGATTTCTTATCGCCGTGCCTCGACCCTGGACGAGGCTCTGGCCGCAGGCGGCGAAACCGCCCGCTTCCTGGCAGGGGGCCAATCGTTGGTGCCGATGATGAATCTGCGGCTGACGTTGGCGGACATCATGATAGACATCTCCAACCTGCGTGAGCTGCGGCGCTGTGCCCGGGAAGGAGACCGGATTTTCATCGGCGCGGGCGTTACGCATGCCATGCTCGAGGACGGCAAGATCGCCGATCCGTCGCGCGGCTATCTGCCCCATGTGGCTGGCGGCATCGCCTTCCGGTCGGTACGCAACCGTGGCACGTTGGGCGGTAGTCTCGCGCATGCCGACCCGGCGGCCGATTGGCCCGCCGCGCTGCTGGCGCTCGGCGCCGACGCCGTCATCCGCGGCTTGGGCGGCGAACGCCGGCTGCCGCTGGCGCAGTTCCAGCTCGGGTTGATGGAGACCGCGCTGGAGCCGGGCGAGATCCTGCTGGGCGTGTCGGTGCCCGTGCTGTCCTGCCATGCCCGCTGGAGCTACCAGAAGTTCTGTCGCAAATCCGGCGAGTTTGCCCATTCCATCGCCGCCGTCGTCTGCGATCCGGCGCGCGGACTGGCGGAGGTGGTGCTGGGTGCGGCCGGGGACAAACCGTTTCGGTTGGAACGCGCATCGGCGCTGTTGCTGGGCGACGAGCCGCCGGCTGCGCCGCAAATGGCGCTGGCGGTGGATGAAGATGTACGGGAGGCCACGGGCTTGGCCGTGTCGTCCTACGAGTTCCACCTGCATCGAACCATGGCTTTGCGCGCCTGTGCGCGCTTACGGGAGCACGCATGAAAATTGCATTGACGGTGAACGGCGCGCAGGTAGCCGCCGAGATCGAAGATCGCCTGACGCTGGCCGATTTCATCCGCGATCATTGCGGTCTTACCGGCACGCACCTGGGTTGCGAACACGGCGTATGCGGCGCCTGCTCGGTGCTGGTGGACGGCGAGCCGGTACGCGCATGCATCACGCTGGCGGGGGCGGTCGAAGGCCGCGAGGTGGTGACCATCGAGGGTCTGGAGGACGATGCGGCGATGGCTGTCATCCGGGAATGTTTTTCCGAAGCGCACGGCCTGCAGTGCGGCTTTTGCACCCCGGGGATGGTCATCATGGTGCGCGATGCACTGGCGCGTGGCCGCTGCCGGTCGGAGGACGAGATCCGCAACGAGCTGGCGGGCAACCTGTGCCGCTGCACCGGCTACGCCGGCATCGTCAAGGCGACGGGGATGGCGCGGGACCGGCTGGCCCGGACCGATCGCTCCGGTGTTACCCACTCATAACAGAAGGGCGTTGCATCGATGAAAATTACGGGAGAACGGCAACTGACCGTCGATAATCAGAGTGCCTGGGACAGTCTGTTCGACCCAGCCATCCTGCAGCAGTGCATACCGGGCTGCGAATCGGTCGAGCGCGAGGACGAGGCGCGCTACAAGGCGGTGGTCGTGATGTCGATCGGTCCGGTCAAGGCGCGTTTTTCCGGCACCTTCGCCATTGCCGATGCGCAGGCGCCGGCGCGCTGCCGGCTGGTGTTCGAGGGCAGTGGCGGAGCGGCGGGACTGGCCAAGGGCGGCGCCGATGTGGTGCTGGCGCCGGCTGACGGCGGTACCCTCCTGACCTATGATGCCCAGGCTCAGGTCGCGGGCAAGCTGGCCCAGGTGGGCGCGAGGCTGATCGAAGGGGTAGCGAGGAAACTCGCGGGGGAGTTCTTCGATCGTTTCGAGACGGCAGTCACGGCGGGTCAGACCTGACCCGCCCACGCCGCATGGCGGGGCTTGGCACGGATGCTGCTTGGCAGTATGCCCAAGCCGATTCGAGCGGTGTCTTCAGAGGGCTCGCAATCATGAGAAAGCTTTCCCTGCGTCACCTGCGGTGCTTCGTCGCCATAGCGGAAACCGGTTCCTTCACCTTGGCCGCCGCCCGGCTCTTCCACACCCAATCGTCACTGACGGCCACCATCCAGCAGTTCGAAGAAGCAGTCGGCCTCAAGCTGTTCGACCGTACCACGCGCCGGGTGGTCCTGACCGATGACGCGGTCCGCTTCAAGGCCGTGGCCGAGCGCATCCTGCGGGATTTCGACAACGCCATCGGCGATCTGCAGGCCATCGCCAAGAGTCAGCGCGGCCACGTGCGCATCGCGGCAGCGCCGTCGCTGATCGTGCTGATCCTCACGCCGGCACTCGCGGCGTTCCGCCGGGCTTACCCGGCGATCACCGTTTCAGTGCGCGATGGCGGATCGGACAAGATCGAGCGCGCGGTGCTGGAGGGCGAGGTCGATTTCGGCCTGTGCAGCCGTCTCAATAATTATCCCGAGCTCGATTACGTGCCCATGCTGGCCGATCCGTTCGGCGTGATCTTTCCCAACGACCACCCGCTGGCGCTTACCAACGGCCCGATCAAATGGTCGGATTTGGCGCCCTACGACTACATCGGCCTGACCGGGGACACCGGCATAGGCGCCTTCCTGGAAACCTATCCCGAGCTCGGGCTGCACGAGAAGACTCGCCTGCATGACAACGTATCTAGTACCAATTCGCTTTACGCCATGCTGGGCCTGGGCGGCAAGATCTCGGTCGTGCCGGCGCTGGCGGCCCAGGCCAGTCCCTTGAATGAATTCAAGTTCCGGGAGCTGTGCGAACCCCGCATTTGCCGCGAGGTCTGCCTGGCCACTCGCCACCTACGCTCTTTTTCCGTCAATACCCGCCGCATCCTCGAAGTATTGATGAGCACCATCCAGGACGCCGGGCATTTGAACGGGGTCGAGGTAATCCTGGACGAGCGTTGGTCCGCGCCCGAGACCTGGGCCGAAGCGGGGGCGGCCGGCGCGCAGGTCGACGTGCGGCACCTGATGGAGAGCGCATGAGACGACCCCCAGCGGTTGGGGATGGGCTATGCTTGGTCCCCCGATTCCCACGCACCCTCTGGATATGGCGACCTTCCTCTCCCGTACTGCATTCCGTCCCACCCGCCGCCGCCTGCTGGCTACCGCGCCGGCCCTCGGCCTGGCTGCCGCCGCCCCTCACGCCTGGGCCCAGGGCCGCAAGCGGGTAACCCGTATCATCGTGCCGTTCGCGCCGGGAGGCGGGAACGACGTGTTTGCGCGGCAGCTCGCGTACAGCCTGAACGCGATGGGCCAGAAGGACGTCATCGTCGAGAACAAGCCCGGTGCCGGCGGCAACCTGGGCACGGAACTGGTGGTGCGCGCCCCGGCCGACAGCAATACTTTCCTGCTGGGCCATACGGGCACGATCGCCATCAACCCGGCTCTCTACAAGAACCTGTCGTTCAACGCCTCCACGGACCTGCAGCCGGTTGCCATGTTCGCCTCGTCGGCATTGCTGCTGGTCGTGCCTGCCTCCTCGCCGATCAAGAGCGTCGCGCAACTGGCCGACGCGCTGAAGGCCAAGAACGCCGACCTGTCCTACGCGTCCAGCGGCGCCGGCACGGGCGGGCACCTCACGGCGGAGATGTTCCTGCATGCGCTGGGCGCGCGCGCCGTCCATGTGCCATACAAGGGCACGGCGCCGTCGCTGGCTGACGTGGCCGGCGGCCAGGTGGATTTCAGCTTCAGCGTGATCCCCGCCGCCATGGCCCTCGTCAAGGCGGGCAAGCTGCGGGCGCTGGCAGTCACGAGCGCGAAACGGCTGGCGTTGCTGCAGGACGTGCCGACCGTGGCCGAGGCCGGCGTGCCGGCGCTTGCCGGCTTCGAGAGCACGCTCACCTACGGCATCCTGGCACCCAAGGGCGTGCCGCAGGCCGAGGTGGCGCAGTTTGCCGCCGACATCCTGAAGGTGGCCTCTACCCCCGAATTTCAGTCCAAGCTGGGCATCGAGGGGGCCGAGCCGCTGCTGGGTGGAGCCGCGGAGTACGCGCGCAAGGTCCAGGAAGAAAGCCGCAAGTGGTCCGAGGTCGTGAAGTTCTCGGGGGCGTCGGTCTAGGGTAAACTACAGGCTGCCTTCACCCTGCGTAACTGGCGACTCTAGGCTTCGCGCCTAGGTGGGTTTACCACAAGGAAGCGCAGGGTTTCGGCGGTTCGGTTCGTCCCATCCGGGGCCGCCGGCCGCCCGCCGTTCGCCTGGGCAGCCGTTAGGCAGATTCGTAGATCGCGTCACCGTCCTTCGTTTCGGCTGTCCTGCCGCGCAGGCGCCGCCAGGGCGATGTGGCGCGGTTTCCGTCATATCGGCTGGCCGGTCGCGTTGAATCCGCCGGTTGGCCTCGCTCTGCACAGGAAGGAAACCGACATGTTCGACCGCAGCCGCACCATTGCCCAAACCGACCCCGAGCTCTGGTCCGCCATCGAGCTGGAAAACCAGCGCCAGGAACAGCACATCGAGCTGATCGCCTCGGAAAACTACGCCAGCCCGGCCGTCATGCAGGCCCAGGGCACGCAACTCACCAACAAGTACGCCGAGGGCTATCCCGGCAAGCGCTACTACGGCGGCTGCGAGTTCGTCGACATCGTCGAGCAGCTCGCCATCGACCGCGCCAAGCAGATCTTCGGCGCCGACGCCGTCAACGTCCAGCCCAACTCCGGCTCGCAGGCCAACCAGGGCGTGTACATGGCCGTGCTCAAGCCCGGCGATACCGTGCTGGGCATGAGCCTGGCCGAGGGCGGCCACCTGACGCACGGCTCGCCGGTCAACGCCTCGGGCAAGCTCTACAACTTCCTGTCCTACGGCCTGAACGCTCAGGAAGAAATCGACTACGACCAGGTCGCCCGCCTGGCCGAACAGCACAAGCCCAAGCTGATCGTGGCCGGGGCCTCGGCCTATTCGCTGCGCATCGACTTCGCGCGTTTTGCCGAGATCGCCAAGGCCAACGGTGCGCTGTTCATGGTGGATATCGCCCACTACGCGGGCCTGGTCGCCGGCGGCGTGTACCCGAATCCCGTGCCGCACGCCGATTTCGTCACCTCGACCACGCACAAGTCGCTGCGCGGCCCGCGCGGCGGCCTGATCATGTGCAAGGCCGAGTTCGAGAAAGCCGTGAATTCGGCCATCTTCCCCGGCATCCAGGGCGGTCCGCTGGAGCACGTCATCGCCGGCAAGGCGGTGGCCTTCAAGGAAGCGCTGGATCCGTCGTTCAAGCAATACGCGGCCCAGGTCGTGGCCAACGCCAAGGTCATGGCCGAGACCCTGGTCGAGCGCGGCCTGCGCATCGTGTCCGGCCGTACCGAGAGCCACGTCATGCTGGTCGACCTGCGCGCCAAGGGCATCACCGGCAAGGAAGCCGAGCACGCTTTGGGGCAGGCCCACATCACGGTCAACAAGAACGCCATCCCCAACGATCCGGAAAAGCCGTTCGTCACCAGCGGCATCCGGGTCGGCTCGCCGGCCATGACCACGCGCGGCTTCAAGGAAGACGAGGCCCGGCTGACGGCGAATCTCATTGCGGACGTGTTGGACAATCCGCGCGACGAGGCCCATATCGCCGCAGTACGCGAACGCGTGAACGCGTTGACAGCCAAGTTCCCCGTCTACGGCTGAAGATGAAGCCCATGCTGCGCGGATGGTGCGTGGGCCAAGGGAATTAGCATGCACGTCATGTTATGGAGAACGGCGCATGAAGTGTCCTTTCTGTCGTCATGACGACACCCAGGTGATCGATACCCGGGTGCTTGAAGAGGGCAGTGCCATCCGCCGCCGACGCCGCTGCTCCCAGTGCGATCGCCGGTTCACGACCTACGAACGGGTGGAGCTGTCGTTGCCGACGGTGGTCAAGCGCAACGGCAGCCGTTCCGAATACGACCAGGGCAAGTTGCGCGGCAGTCTGATGCTGGCGCTGCGCAAGCGCGCCGTGAGTGCCGACGCGGTGGAAGCCGCGGTGGCGCGCATCGAAGAAGCGTTGATGACCAGCGGCTTGCGCGAGGTGCCGTCCGAGCGCGTGGGCGAACTGGTCATGCAGGAGCTCAAGAAGCTCGACAAGATCGCCTATATCCGCTTTGCCTCGGTCTACAAGAGTTTCGAGGACGTCGACGAATTCACCGACGTCGTCCGCGAAATCCAGGGGCCGCCGCTTCCCGGCGCCAAGTCCTGACGTTTTCCCGCATGATTCCCGACCCTACCGAACAAGCCGGCGACGCTTCCTGGATGCGGCGGGCGCTCGCGCTCGCCGAGGGCGTCATGTACCGTACCTCGCCCAATCCGCGCGTCGGCTGCGTGATCGTGCGCGATGGCCGCGTCATTGGCGAAGGCGCGACTCAGCCGGTCGGCGGGCCGCACGCGGAGGTGTGCGCGCTGCGCGATGCACAGGCGCGCGGCGAGTCGGTGCAGGGCGCCACCGTCTACGTCACGCTGGAGCCGTGCAGCCACCATGGGCGCACGCCGCCTTGCGTGGATGCGTTGATCGCGGCCGCCCCCGCCCGCGTGGTGGTGGCCATGGGCGATCCCAATCCCCGCGTCAATGGCGAGGGCTTGGCGCGCTTGCGCGCTGCGGGGATCGCCGTGGCGGCCGGCGTATGCCGGGACGAAGCGCTGGCATTGAATATCGGTTTCGTGGCGCGCATGAGCCGCGGTACGCCGTGGCTCTGGGCGAAGATGGCCGCTTCGCTGGACGGCCGCAGCGCCTTGCCGAACGGGCGGTCGCAATGGATCACCGGCGAAGCGGCCCGCGCCGACGGCCATCACTGGCGGGCGCGCAGTTGCGCGGTCCTGACGGGGATCGACACCGTGCTGGCCGACAATCCGCGGCTGGATGTCCGGCATGTGACCACCACGCGCCCGCCCCGCAAGATCGTGCTCGATTCGACGTTGCGGATGCCGCCGGACGCGCGCATGCTGGATGGAACCGAAACCTGGATCTTCACTGCCCGCGAGGACGCGGGCCGGGCAGCGGAGCTGGCTGCGCGCAATGCCCGGATCATTTGCCTGCCCGATGCCGCCGGCCGTGTCGACCTGGCGGCCGTCATGCGTTGGCTGGGCCAGCACGAGATCAATGAAGTCCATGCCGAAGCGGGCGCTACCCTTACCGGCGCCTTGCTGCAGGCCGGGTGCGTCGACGAGCTTCTCGTCTATATGGCGCCTATGCTGCTCGGCGAAGGCGCGGGCATGGCCCGTTTGCCGGTGCTGGAAGCGCTCGAGCAGGCACGCCGTTTCGAGTTCATCGACGTGTGCCGCATTGGTGCGGACATCCGCGTCCGGGCGCAGGACCCGGCCCGCCTGGCCCAGGCAAGCGCCGCGGCAACGCCCGCCTTGCGCGCTTAGCCGGGCAGGGCGGCCCGCTTACAGAGACTCGCGCTTGCCCAGCGTGCGGGACAGTACCGCCGCTTCCTGTATCAGCATTTCGCCGAATTGCCGGATCCGGTCGGCATGCAGCCGGGCGCTCGGTCCGAACACGCCCAGCGAGCCGGCCACCTGCCCGCTGCGGTCGAAGAAGGGCGCAGCGATCGCGACCGCACCTTGGATCAGTTCGTCCTTGCTGACTGCATAGCCGCGCCGTTTGACCATGTCGAGGTCCTCCACGGGGTTCGCGACGTCCACGCCGCGTTCGGCAGCGTAGCGGCGCCGCTCTTCGTCGTTCGCACCGATATGGGCCAGGATGGCCCGGCCGCTTGCCCCCACCGAAATCCGCTCGCGATAGCCGATGCCCCGCTTGAAGCTCAGGGGCTGGGCGCTGGGCAGTTCGGCGATACACAGCCGGTCGCCGCCTTCCAGCACGAACAAGGCCACCGTTTCGCCGGTTTGCTCCTGCAGTTTCTCCATCAGCGGCGCGGCCAGCGCGCTCAAGTCCAGGCTCGAGGTCCATACGTGCGCCAGTTGGCCGACCGCGGGACCGAGGCGGAATTTTTGCGGATCGCCCTCTGAAACGACGAAGCCGCGCTGCTCCAGGGTGTACAGCAGGCGATACAAGGTCGGCCGGCTCAAATCCACCCGCTTGAGCAACTGCCCCACCGTTAGTTCGTAGTCCGTGGCCGTAAAGGCCAGCAGGATTTCGAGGGCCCGGTCCACGGCCCGCACGCTGTCGCCAAGTTTTTCGGTTTCGGCCACGCCTTTCCCCGCTGTCTGTCCGTCAAGCCCGACATCGTAGCCGAGCCGGGGCTCGTCCTTGTTGCCTGCCCTCTGTTGACAAAACGATGTGTGTCCGTAGAATGGACTTAATTATCACACAATGGACATATGTCAGGAGGCTAAGGAGTCATGAACAAGGAAACGTCGGAAATCCTGGTGCGTACGGGGCCGGGTACCCTCATGGGCAATTTGTTGCGCCGGTACTGGGTACCCATTCTCAAATCCAGCGAGATCGCCGAACCGGACTGTCCGCCGGTACGGGTGCAGATCATGGGCGAGAAGCTGCTGGCCTTTCGCGACAGCAGCGGCCGTCCGGCACTGATCGACGAGTTCTGTTCCCACCGGGGCGTGTCGCTGTATTTCGGCCGCAATGAAGAAGACGGCATCCGCTGCGCCTACCATGGACTGAAGTTCAACCGCATGGGCGAATGCGTGGACGTGCCTTCGGCGCCGCAAAGCTGCAGCCGCATGGGCATCAAGGCTTATCCCTGCATCGAGCGCGGCACGATCGTCTGGGCCTACATGGGGCCTCCCGAGCTGCAGCCCAGCCTGCCGGAAGTCGAGTGGTGCAGCCTGCCGGAAAGCCATATCTATGTCTCCAAGCGGCTGCAGGAATGCAATTACCTCCAGGCGATGGAAGGCGGCATCGATACCAGCCACGTTTCCTACGTGCACCGCTACGAAGTCGACGTGGATCCTCTGCACCAGGGCACCAAGGCCAACGACTACATCAAGGCCGACGGCAATGTGGTCTTCGACATCGAGAAGAATGACTTCGGCCTCACGCTCTACGGACGGCGCAACGGCGAACCGGACTCCTACTACTGGCGGATCACGCAGTGGCTGTTTCCGTGGTTCACGCTCATCCCGCCGTTCGGCAACCACGCTCTCGGCGGCCACGTCTGGGTGCCCATCGATGACCACAACTGCTGGGCATGGAGCATCAACTTCCATCCCGACAAGCCGCTGTCGGCCCAGGAGCGCGCGGACCTGGAAGCGGGCAAGGGCATCCATGCGCCTTGCGATCCGGTGACGTTCCGGCCGCTGGCCAACAAGGACAACGACTACCTGATCGATCGCCAGGCCCAGAAGGAAAAGCGCAGCTATAGCGGCGTGTTCGGCTTCGCCATGCAGGATGCCTCGCTGCAGGAAAGCATGGGGCCGATCCAGAACCACGAAGCCGAGCGTCTGCTGCCGACTGATCGCGCCATCGTCATGGCGCGCCGCATGCTGCACGAGGCCGCGCTCGGGCTGCGCGACGGCATCGAGCCGCCAGCCTTGGACGGCGCGACACAGCGGGTGCGCGCGGCCGGCGTATTGCTGGAGCGTTCGGCCGATCCCATGGCATGGGCAAAAGAGCACCTGGCGGACGGGCTGAACCAACCCGTCTACAGCGTGTAGCGGCGCGGCCATTGGCCGCTGTTCCCATAACGAGAGGGTAAGGAGACTTTCATGCTTGCATTGTTCCGCAAGGCGGCCTGGGCGCTCGCCGCCTGTACCGCCATCCATACGGCCGCCGCAGCCGCAGAGTGGGCGCCGACCAAGCCCGTGCGTATCATCGTGCCCATCGTGGGCAGCACCAACGACGTCCTGGGACGACTGGTCGCATCCAAGCTCGAAGGCATTTTCGGGCAGCCCGTCATCGTCGAGAACAAGCCCGGCGCGGGGGGCAATATCGGCGCCGACCTGGTCGCCAAGTCGCCACCCGACGGCTATACCCTGCTGGTGGGCTACAACGGGCCGATCGCCATCAACAAGACCCTGTTCGACAACATGCCTTACGACCCGGTAACGGACCTCGCCCCGATTACGCTGGCGGTCAGTTCGCCGCAGTATCTGGTGGTCAATCCCAATATGCCGGTCAAGACCGTGACCGACCTCGTGGCATGGTCCAAGGCGAACCCGGGCAAGCTGTCCTATGGTTCGGTCGCGACCGGCAGCGCGTCGCACCTGACCATGGAAATGCTCAACGAGGCGGCCGGGCTTGGAGCTACGCACGTTCCTTATCGCGGCGCATCGCCGGCCCTGGTGGACCTGGTCGCAGGCAATGTGCAGGCGGCGTTCCTCGTGCCCGGCAACGTGCAGCAATACGTCAAGGAAGGGCGCTTGAAGCTGTTGGCTTCGACCGGTGAAAAGCGCTTCCCCAGCACGCCGGACGTGCCCACCATGATCGAGTCCGGCTATCCCGGCTTCGTCGCCACGTCATGGATAGGCTTTCTTGCCCCGGCCGGTACACCCCGCGAGATCATCGACCGCTACAACAAGGAAATCGTGAAGGTCCTGCACATGCCGGACGTCCAGCAGAAGCTGCGCGACATGGAATTCGAAGTCGTGGGCAATACGCCGGAACAGTTCGGCGCGTGGATACGGACCGAAGTCGAGCGCTGGGGCAAGGTCATCAAGTCCACCGGCGCGAAGGCGGGTTAGGTCATGGCCCGACTATCCGATCGCAAGGCCTTGATTACCGGCGGCGCATCCGGCATAGGCGCCGCCACTGCCCGGCTGTTCTGCCAGGAAGGCGCCGCCGTGCTGCTGGTGGACCGCGATCCCGAGGCGCTGTCGGGTACGGCGGCCGCATTGCGGGAGGCCCACCCGGGCGCGCGCGTCGAATGCCTGGCCGCCGACGTGTCGGACGCAGACGCCGCGCAGCGGGCCGCGGACATGGCGGCGCGAGCCTGGGGCGGGCTGGACATCCTGGTGTGCAACGCAGCCATGCGCAATTACTCCACGCTGGCGCAGGCCAAGCCGGAGGAATGGCACGCCATGGTCGACGTCAACCTGGTCGGCACGGCTAATTACTGCCGCGCCGCGCTGCCCGCCCTACGTGCCGCCGCCGGCGCCAGCATCGTCATCGTTTCGTCCTGCTATGCAGTTACGGGCCGGGCGGGCATGGGCATCTACGATGCAACCAAGGCGGGCTTGCTGGCCATGACGCGCACGCTGGCATTCGAGGAAGCGCCGCATGGCGTGCGCGTGAACGCCGTGTGTCCCGGGTCGACGCTGACCGAGTTCCACGTCGGCCGGGCGCAGGCGCGGGGCAAGGCTGTCGAGCAGTTGAAGCAGGAGCGCACCGATACGTCCCTGCTGCGGCGCTGGGCGTCCCCGGAAGAGATTGCGTGGCCCATTCTATGGTTGGCCTCGAACGAGGCTTCCTTCATGACTGGCACGCATGTCATGGTGGACGGCGGATTGTCGGTAATGTGAGGGGGCGCGAGGTTCCGCGCCCCCCGCGCATCAGACCTGCGTGATGAACTTGGTCACGAGATAGCCGTCGAAGGTCTCGACCCCGCCTTCGCTGCCGATGCCGGAATCCTTGACGCCGCCGAAGGGCGTCTCGGCCAGCGCGATGCCGAAGTGGTTGATGTTGACCATGCCGGCTTCCAGGCCGTTGGACACTTCGGTGGCGGTCTTCAACGAGTTGGTGAAGACGTAGGAGGCCAGGCCGAAGGGCAGGCTGTTGGCGCGCTTGAGGACCTCTTCGGTGGTCTTGAAACGGGTCACGGGCGCGATCGGGCCGAAGGGCTCTTCGGTCATCAGCTTGGAGTCGTCGGGAATGTCGGTGACCACGGCCGGCGCGAAGAAATAGCCCTTGTCGCCCACGCGCGAACCGCCGGTCACCACCTTGCCGCCGCGCTGGCTGGCATCATCGAGGAAGGTCTGCATGGCCATCACCCGGCGCTCATGGGCCAGCGGGCCCATTTCTATGCCTTGGCCCAGGCCGTCGCCCACCTTGATGGAGGCAATGGCGTCGGCAAAGCGCGCCACGAATTTGTCGTAGGCCTTTTCCTGGACGTAGAAGCGGGTGGGGGACACGCATACCTGGCCGGCGTTGCGGATCTTCATGCGCGCCAGCATTTCGGCCGCCGGTTCGACGTCGGCGTCGTCGAACACCAGCACGGGCGAATGGCCGCCCAGTTCCATGGTCGTGCGCTTCATGTGGGCACCGGCCAGCGCCGCCAGCTGCTTGCCCACCGGCACCGAGCCGGTGAACGAGATTTTGCGGACGATGGGCGACTCGATCAGGTAGGTCGAGATCTCGCTCGGTACGCCCCACACCAGGTTGAGCACCCCTGGCGGCAGGCCGGCGTCATGGAACAGGCGGGCCATGGCCACGACGGCGCTGGGCGTGTCTTCCGGGCCCTTGAGGATGATGGTGCAGCCGGCCGCGATGGCGGCGGCGGCCTTGCGGATGGCCTGGTTGAACGGGAAGTTCCAGGGCGTGAACGCGGCGCAGACGCCCACCGGTTCGCGCACGACGAACTGCCGTACCGCCGGGGTGCGCGGAGGGATGACGCGGCCATAGATGCGCCGGCATTCCTCGGCATGCCATTCGGCGTGTTCCGAGCAGGTCATGATTTCGGCCACGGCTTCGGCCAGCGGCTTGCCCTGGTCCAGCGTCAGGTTCCGGCCGATGTCCTGGGCGCGTTCACGGGCCAGCTCGGCAACCTTGCGCAGGATGCGCGACCTTTCCATCGGCGAGGTCTTCTTCCAGCTTTCGAAGGCCCGCTGCGCCGCGGCGAGCGCACGGTCCAGATCTTCGCGGGTGGCGTGCGGCAGTTTGCCCAGCACCTCTTGGGTGGCCGGGTTGATGACATCCTGCTCGCGACGACCGCCGCCTTGAATGAATTCGCCATCGATGTAAAGGGCGAGATCCTGATACATGCCAGTCTCCTGAGAGCGGCGGCCGAAGGTCCCGGTCGCCAAAAGCGAAAAAGGATTAGGGAAAGGAATGGCCCAGCCTGGCCAGCCGTCTGTCAGCGGCAAGCCTCTTAGACTAGCACGGCGAGCGGTCCGGCGACATCGTCCGGGAGGCGGCGCGCGAAGTCGGCAGCGCGGACCGGCGCTACATGATGGCCGGCTTCTCGGCGTGCGGGGCGCGGGCGCCTTCGGCCGCCAGGTCGGGCGGCAGGGAGTCGTTCCAGAGCCGCGCGATGTAGCGTTCCCCGGTACGGCCATTGGAGGCATCGGAACAGAGCCACAGGATGCCGCGGCGCATGATGGAAGGCGGCAACAGGTTGCCGTCGGCGCCTTTCTTGTCGGGGCCGGCCGGCAGGAAGTCGGTATCGGCAGCACCGCCCGGCAAGTAGACGTTCACGTCGACGCCGGTGCCGGCGAGGTCCTGCGCCCAGATGCGCGAGGCCGCTTCGAGCGCTGCCTTGCTGGGTCCGTACGGGGAGTATCCGCGGCGCACCATGGTCAGGTCGCTGGTGGAGATGTTGATGATCTTGCCGAAACCCTGTTCCACCATCAGTGGCGCGGCGGCCCGCGCCATGTTGAAGGCGCCGTTGACGTTGGTGTCGATGATGGCGCGCCATGCCTGCGGATCGGTCTTCCAGAAGCGCGCGGGCTCGGTGTTGAAGGTGTTGCTGATGACGCCCATGCCGATTCCGGCATTGTTCACCAGCACATGGAGCGCGCCGAAGTGTTCGCGGATTTCCGCGACGGCCCGGGCGCAGTGGTCGAAGCGGGTCACGTCGGCGACGATGGCGAACATGCGGCCGATACCGGCGAGCGCCTGGGCCTGCGCCATGGTGTCGTGCATGGCGTCCGAGGCGTGGGCACCGGTAATGGCCACGCGGGCGCCGGCCTCGACCAGGGCCAGGGCCATTTCCCGCCCCAGTCCGCGCGTGCCGCCGGTAATCAGTACCACGCGGTCGCGCAGGGATGTCGTGTAGTCGGCAGTCATGGCGTTCGCTCCTGGAAGATGCCGCCGCCCGGCCTTTGTCCGGATGCGCGTGGCGTCCAACCTCAGGGAAGTGTAGCGCCTGGCGGCGCGGCCGGAACCCCGGTGCCGTCGCCGCCGGCGGCTGGCGCACGGGGCTCTCGGCAGCTGCCCCCGCGCTGCACTATTATGGCGTTCTGCGAACGAGCTGGAGTGGTAAGAAGGATGGACAACGTCGATCTGGATGTCTTGCGGCGCCTGGTCCAATGGCGGCAGGAAGGACGCAAGGTCGTGCTGGGCACGGTGACGCGCACCTGGGGGTCGGCGCCGCGGCCCATAGGAGCAATGGTGGCGGTGCGCGACGACGGCGCCATTGCCGGTTCGGTATCGGGCGGTTGTATCGAAGACGACCTCTCGGACAAGGTGCGCGCGGGCGCCTGGAGCGGCCTGGCGCCGAGCGTCGTACGCTACGGCGTTTCAGCCGAGGAGGCCAACCGCTTCGGCTTGCCGTGCGGCGGTACGCTGGAACTGGTGTTGGAACCCGTCGGCACCCAGAGCGGCGTGGACGATCTGCTTGCCGAACTGAGCGCGGGCCGGCGGGTATTGCGGCGCCTGGACCTGTCCACCGGCAAAGCGACTTTGGAAGCGGCGAGCGATCGCGCCGACACCCTGGTGCTGACCGATACCGAGCTGGTATCGACGCATGGGCCGAGCTGGCGCCTGTTGATCATCGGCGCGGGGCAGCTGTCGCAGTATCTTGCGCAAATGGCGCTGGCGCTGGACTACGAGGTCATCGTCTGCGATCCGCGCGAGGAGTATGGGCAGGGGTGGGAAGTCCAGGGGGCCCGGCTGGTGACCACCATGCCGGACGACACGGTGCTGGAGATGCGGCCGGACCGGCATACCGCGATCGTGGCCCTGACGCACGACCCTAAGCTGGACGACCTGGCATTGCTGGAGGCGCTGAAGTCCGATGCCTTCTATGTCGGCGCCATCGGCTCGCGCGCCAACCAGAAGAAGCGCCGCGAGCGCCTGGTGGAGTTCGATCTCACGCCTGAAGACGTGGCCAGGCTGCACGGACCGGTGGGGCTGCGCATCGGCGCGCGGACGCCACCCGAGATCGCGGTGGCCATCCTCGCGCACATGACCGCCGAGCGCTACGGCTACCGTACGCTGGAATTCGAGAACACGGCTAGCGCGTAAACTATCGCGCCTTGTCGTTTCCGGACCGTTGCCGTGCCCGCTGTCGTCAATATCGCCGCCTATCGCTTTCTCAGCCTCGAGAACCTTCCCGCGCTGCAAGCCGCGGTGCGGGAACAGGCGCTGGCGTGCGGCCTCAAGGGCACGGTATTGCTGGCCCCGGAGGGTATCAACCTGTTCCTGGCCGGAACGCGCGACGGCATCGACGCGTGGCTGCACTGGCTGCGCCACGGGCCCGGGTTCGCCGGCCGGCTGGTGGATATCGAAGTCAAGGAAAGCCTGTCTGGCCACGTGCCGTTCCGCAAGCTGCTGGTCAAGATCAAGCGCGAGATCATCCGGATGGACCACCCGGCGATCCGGCCCGAGGCCGGACGAGCGCCGTCCGTGGACGCCCGGACAGTCGCGCGCTGGCTGCGCGAGGGCCGGGACGATGCGGGACGCGAAGTCGTCATGCTCGATACCCGCAACGCGTTCGAGGTCGACGAAGGCACCTTCCAGGGTGCCATCGATTGGCGCATCGCCAGGTTCACCGAGTTTCCGGCTGCCGTGCAGGCCCGCAAGCATGAGCTGTCCGGCAAGACCGTCGTGAGCTTCTGCACCGGCGGCATCCGCTGCGAAAAAGCCGCCATCTATATGGCGCAAGCGGGCATCGAGCGCATCTACCAGCTCGAGGGCGGCATCCTGAAATATTTCGAGGAAACCGGCGGCGAGGGCTTCGTCGGCAGCTGTTTCGTGTTCGACGGCAGGGAGGCGCTGGATCCGGACCTGCGCCCGCGCATGGACCAGCCGGCCGAGTCCCCGTAGGCATTCCAGCCCCGCCGGGGCGTGGCAGCGGCCCCGGGCGGCCCACCGGCCGGGCACGCTTCGCATTTCGGCGCCCGTTCGGCGATTTTTCGCGCCATCCGGGTAAAATACCCGGTTTCCCGTATCGGCCCCCCCGGCCGGTACCGCAAGCAACCCCGCGCCGGACGACAGCCATGTCTGCATTCATTTCTCCCGTTCCCGCCCCTGGCGGTTCCTCGGCCATTTCGTCGGTACCGGAAATCGTGGCCGAGCTGCGGGCCGGCCGCATGGTGATCCTGGTCGACGAAGAAGACCGGGAGAACGAAGGCGACCTGGTGATGGCGGCCGAGCACGTCACGCCAGAGGCCATCAACTTCATGGCCCGCTACGGCCGCGGCCTGATCTGCCTGACGCTTACCGAAGACCGTTGCCGGCAATTGAACCTGCCGCTCATGGTGTCGGCCAACGGCACCAAGCACGGCACGAATTTCACCGTATCGATCGAGGCCGCGCAGGGCGTCACCACCGGCATCTCGGCGGCCGACCGGGCCCGTACCGTCCAGGCTGCGGTGGCGCGCGATGCCAAGCCCGCGGATCTCGTGCAGCCGGGGCACATTTTCCCGCTCAAGGCCGCCCGCGGCGGCGTGCTGGCCCGCGCCGGCCATACCGAGGCCGGCTGCGACCTCACCGCGATGGCGGGGCTCACGCCCGCGGCGGTGATCTGCGAGGTACTCAAGGACGATGGATCCATGGCCCGCCTGCCGGACCTGATCGAATTCGCCCAGCAGCACGGCCTGAAGATCGGCACCATCGCCGACCTGATCCAATACCGCAGCGAACACGAGTCGCTCGTCCATCGCGTGGCCGAGCGCCCCATCCGTACCGCGCACGGTACCTTCCGGGCGGTGATGTACCGGGATACGCCCAGCGGCGCGCCCCATCTCGCGCTGGTCCACGGCGACATCCACCCGGATCGCGAGACGCTGGTCCGCGTCCATGAACCGACCTCGCTGCTCGACGTGCTCGAAGTTGCAAGGAGCACGCACAGCTGGAGCGTCCCCAGTGCGCTCGAGGCCATTTCCCAGGCCGATGCCGGCGTGGTCATCCTGCTCAACTGCGACGGCACGGCCTCCGACCTCGTGGCCGAGTTCCAGCAGCTGATCGAGCAGGACCGTACCGGCGCGGCGTGCGGCGATGCGCCGCCGCGCATGGACTTGCGCACGTACGGCGTCGGCGCACAGATCCTGAGGGACCTGCATGTCGGCAACATGAAGCTGTTGGCGCGTCCCGTCCGGATGCCCAGCATGACCGGCTTTTCTCTTACCGTGACCGGCTACGAGGCCGGCCACGAACAACCCCCCACCAAGGACGGCGCCCCATCATGAACCCCTATACCATGACTCCCGATCTGAATGGCGAAGGGCTGCATATCTGCATCGTGCGCTCCCGCTTCAACGAGAACATCGGCGAACAGCAGCTGCAGGCGTGCCTTGAAGAGCTGGGCAAGCTGGGCGTGGACGAACGCGACATCATGGTCCTGTCGGTCCCCGGCGCGCTTGAACTCGGCGTAACGCTCGCGCAGCTGGCCCATACCGGCGAGTTCGATGCCCTGATCACGCTCGGCGCGGTCGTCCGTGGCGAGACCTACCACTTCGAGGTGGTCAGCAATGAAAGCGCGGCGGCCATCAGCCGTGTCGCGCTCGAAACCGGTATTCCCATCGCCAACGGTGTGCTCACCACCGATACCGAGGCGCAGGCCCTGGAACGGGCCGCCGCCAAGGGACGGGATTGCGCCCAGACCGCGGTGGAAATGGCCAATCTGCTGGCTGCCCTCGAGCCGGAGGAAGACGACGGGGACGACGACGAAGAAGAAGACGATGAGGACTTCGACGACGAGGAAGGCCGCGATGACTGAAGCGAGTCGCCAGAGCGGGCGCAGCGCGCGCCGGCGCGCGCGCGAGTTCGCCTTGCAGGGCGTCTACGAATGGCTGCTCAAGGGCGGCGACGCGGGCGAGATGGGCGAGATCGATGCCCATATGCAGGATAGCGAGGGGTTCGCCGAAGCGGACCTCGGCCATTACAAGGCGCTGCTCTATGGTGCCTCGCGCGATGCGGCCGGCCTGCGGGAGCGTTTCGCACCCTTCCTCGACCGCCAGGTGACCGAGCTGTCGCCGGTGGAGCACGGCATCCTGCTGATCGGCGCTTACGAGCTGGTCAATCATGTGGAGATCCCCTACAAGGTGGTGATCAACGAGGCCGTCGAGCTGGCCAAGTCCTTCGGCGGCACCGACGGGTTCAAGTTCGTCAACGGCGTACTGGACAAGCTCGCGGCCGAGGTCCGGACTGCCGAGGTCCAGGCGGGGCGCCGCGGCTGAGGGCTGCAGGCGGACATCGTGGCGGGCGGCGAATTCGACCTTATCCGGCGGCATTTCACCCGCCCGTCTCCCGCCGGCATGCTCGGCGTGGGGGACGATTGCGCATTGCTGCCGGACACGGGCTGCGCTACGGCCGTCAGCACCGACCTGTTGATCGAAGGCCGCCATTTCTTTGCTGATGTGGACCCGCGCGCGCTAGGCCACAAGGCGCTGGCCGTCAACCTTTCCGACCTGGCTGCGATGGGCGCGCGGCCCACGGCCTTCGTGCTGGGGCTGGCCCTCCCGCGGATCGACGACGCCTGGCTATCGGCTTTCGCGCAGGGCATGTTCGCCTTGGCTGACGCCCACGGGTGTCCGCTGGTGGGCGGGGATACGACCCGCAGCCTGGCCGGCGTGACGATCTCGGTCACCGTGTTCGGCGCCGTGCCGGCCGATGGCGCGCTGCGGCGCGCAGGCGCCCGGCCGGGCGACGATATCTGGGTATCGGGACCGCTGGGCGATGCCGACCTGGCGCTGCGTTTGCTCAGCGGCGACAGTGCCGTGCCGGTGGACGACCGCGCCGCCGCGCTGGCCGCCACCCGCCGCGCGCTCGAATGGCCCGCGCCGCGGGTGGCGCTGGGCCTGGCCTTGCGCGGCCTGGCTCACGCCGCCATCGACATCTCCGACGGCTTGCTGCAGGATCTCGGCCATATCCTGGCGGCGAGCGGCTGCGGCGCCCGCGTGTGCGCGGACGAGGTTCCGGTGTCGGCCGCCGTGTCGGCCTTGCCGCCGGCGTGGCGGCGGCAGTGCGCACTCGCCGGCGGCGACGTCTATGAATTGTGTTTTACCGCGCCTCCCGAGGCGCGGACCCGCGTTGCCGAGGCCGCGTCGGACACGGGTGCGGCTGTTACCCGTATCGGCACGATAGAAGCGGCCAGCGGGCTGCGGGTGGTGGACGGCGCCGGCGCGCCGCTGCCCGGATTGCCGCATGCGGGATTCGATCATTTTGCTTGAGACGCGATGACCGACATCTCTTCCCCCGGCGTGTTGCCGGCCAGTCCCAGCTTTACGTGGATGCGGGCGCGCCTGTCGCGCGTGATCGCCTTCGGCCTCGGCAGCGGCTTGGTGCGGCCCGCGCCCGGCACCTGGGGTACGCTGCTCGCCTGGGTGCTCTGGCTGCCCATCGTGCGCGTGCTGGAGGCCCCAGTGCACCAGGGCATCTTCCTGCTGGCCGCCTTCGCCCTCGGGGTCTGGGCGTGCGACCGCGCCGGCCGGGACCTGGGCGTGCCCGATCACGGAGGCATGGTATGGGACGAAATGGTCGCCTTCTGGATCGTGCTGTGGCTGATTCCCGGCTCGACGGTTGCCCAGGCCTTCGGCTTCCTGCTGTTCCGCCTGTTCGACATCCTCAAGCCGCCCCCCATTGCCCACTTCGACCGCCGGCTCAAGAACGGGCTGGGCGTGATGTGGGACGATCTCATCGCGGCGTTCTATACGCTGCTTGTATTTGCCCTGTACCTGCGCATTGCAGGCTGAACGCTGCCAAGGGAGGCCGCATGTTCGACGACGAATCGATGGCGCTTTCCGCCGAAGTCGGGCGTGTGCTGCTGGCGCGAGGCCAGATGCTGGCTGCCGCCGAGTCGTGCACCGGCGGACTGGTAGCCGGCCTGGTCACGGCGGTGGCAGGTTCGAGCGCCTGGTTCGACCGCGGCTTCGTTACCTACACCAATGCCGCCAAGATGGCGCAGCTGGGCGTGGCGCCGGCAACGCTGGCAGCACACGGCGCCGTGAGCGAGGAGACCGCCGGGGAGATGGCAGCGGGGGCGCTGCGCGCCGCAGGCGCGCAGGTGGCCGTATCCACGACCGGCATTGCCGGTCCGGGAGGCGCGACGCCAGGCAAGCCCGTCGGCATGGTGTGCTTCGGCTGGGCCTGGGCTGGGGACGACGGCGTGCGGGTGCGCACGGCAACGCACTTGTTGAAAGGCGATCGCGCCGAAGTGCGGATGCAGGCGGTGCAGATCGCGCTGCGGGGCCTCTTGCAGCCTTGACTGCCGGCTGGTCGGTCAGAACGAATAGCTCAGGCCCACGCCGCCGTAGGCGGCGGTCTTGCGTTCCACGATAGGGCTGTCGGCGGCGTCGCCCACCAGCGTTTGCGCGCCCAGGACGCTGGTGACGTGCCAGCGTTCGGTCAGGCGGTAGGTCCACGACGCGAAGGCCACGCCCGATCGCAATCCCGACGACGGCCGATAAGTCGCCAGCCCGGCGCCACTGCGCGCCGATTGTTCCGGGGTGACGCCGAACCAGGTCTGCATATGGTCGCTGTTGCCCCATTCCAGACCGGCGCCAACCTGGACGTTGTGCCGGCCTTGCTGCCAGATGGCGTAAGAGCCGCGCAGGCTCAACGTGCCGCCATAGCCGCTCTTGGCCGCCTGGCTGTACGCGATCGAGGCGCTCCACCGCCCAGGCTTCCACTCGGCGAACACACCGTATTCCGCATGGCTGTCGATGTCGCCCAGGCCTTCCAGCCGCTCGGACCGTTTTTCATCGCGTCCCAGTCCGAGGCCGATCCGCACGCCTACGGCCACGTCCGGAGCCACGTTCATTTTCAGGCCGACGCCCGGCAGTCCCTGGCCGGTCGAGATGAAGAAGGGGCCGCGCTGGAAATTGACCAAGGGCCGCGGCACAATGCGATAGCTGTCCGCGCCGGGGTACCAGGGCGCCACGGCAATGCCGCCGCCCACCAGGTCCTGCGCCATGGCCGGCGGAACCGTCCCCAGCAGGAAGCAAAGGCAGAGGCTGCGTGGATCGTTGATCATGCAATATTCTCCTGGGCCGCGGCGCCGCGCGGGCGCGGCCGTGGTGATCGATGTAAGGGGGAGGTGGCGGCCAGCCCGGCCCGGGCATAGGCGCGAACCAACCGCCGCAGGCCATTCTGGGGGCGGCGGTTTAAGAACTTTTTAAAACCTGCCGGCCATACTCTTCCGGCCTGCCCCGCGGTTCGCAGCCGCAGCCGCAGGCGCCCATGCCCGTGACCTTTCCTGGAAAGCCGCCGTGCGTATATTGCTGGTAGAAGACGATGCCATGCTGGCCGATGCGCTCGCCACCGCACTGGGGCAGCGCGACGTGGTAATCGACTGGGCGCGCGACGCGGCCGAGGCCCGGTTGGCGCTGGTGGACCACGACTATGCCGCCGTCCTGCTGGATCTCGGCCTGCCCAGTGGTTCAGGGCTCGCCGTGCTGGCCTCCATGCGAGCGCGCTACGATACGACGCCGGTCATCATCATGACTGCGCGCGACCGGCTCACCGACCGTATCGAGGGCCTGGATGCCGGCGCCGACGACTATCTCGTCAAGCCGTTCCCGGTGGACGAGCTGCAAGCCAGGCTGCGCGCCGTGCTGCGCCGCAGCCTCGGACGCGTCGCGCCCGTCCTGCGCTGCGGCGACGTGGTCGTCGATCCCGCCTCGCGCGCCGTGAGCAGCAGCGGCGTACCGGTTGCTCTGAGTACGCACGAATACCGGACCCTGCTGGCATTGATGGAGAAACCGGGCAAGGCCTTGTCGCGCACGGCGCTGGAGGATGCGGTCTATGGCTCCGACAGCGTCATCGAAAGCAACACGGTGGCAGTGTACGTGCACCAGCTCCGGCGCAAGCTCGGGGAGGACCTCATCGAGACCGTGCACGGCTATGGCTACCGGATGAGGGCATAGCGTTGAAGTCGCTGCGTGCACGGCTGATGGTGGGTATCCTGGCGACCATGCTGGCCACTTGCGCCGGCCTGTTCCTCTGGTACCGTGCCGAGGTCACGCGCGAACGTACCGGCGAATGGGACTCGGTGCTGCGCGAGATCGCCTACCTGACGCTGTTGTCCTTGCCCAGCGGACTGGAGAACACGGTGGCCGAGCGCAGTCTTGCGCTGCCGAACGAGCAGCGTCTGGACAGCCGCGAGGTGCGTGTGATTTTCCAGGCGTGGAGCCTGGCGAACGGCTTCAGCGTTCTGCATTCTCCTGGGGCGCCCCAGGCTCCGCTCGTACCGGACATGCAGGACGGGTTTTCCACCACGCTGGTGGATGGCGAGCCATGGCGCGTCTATGCCGTGACGGACGCGGAAAGCCGTATACAGGTCCAGGTCGGCAAGCCGCAATCCATGCTGCGGGAGGAATTGCACGAGCGACTGACGCGGGGCCTGTTGTTCGTCGGGGTGCTGGCGCTGGCGCTGGCCTGCGTCGTCGGCTGGGTCGTCCATTGGTCTATCGGTCCTGTTACCCGCATCTCGCGCCAGATCATGGGGCGGCGGCCGACCGACCTGCACTCCCTGCCCACCGGCGATTTGCCGGCCGAGCTCAGGCCGCTGGTGGAGTCTTTCAACCGACTCCTCGGTCGGCTCGACGAAGCCATGCAGAATGAGAGGCGTTTCCTGGTCGATGCCGCACATGAGTTGCGCACGCCGCTCGCCGTCATGACCGTGCAGACCGAAAATGCGTTGCGGTGCGAGGACCCGCAGCAGCTGCGCACGGAACTCGACAAGCTGCTTGCGACCACACAGCGCAGCGCCAGGCTCTCGGAGCAACTGCTGGACATGGCCAGGCTGGATGCCAACGGCCGCGACGGCGACAATGCCGAGGTCGCGTTGCACACGGTGGTCTCGGTGGTCGCGCGTGATTTCGAGACCAGCGCCGCCGACAGGGGCCAGCGCATCAGACTCGAGACGGAGGCGTGCGTGGTGCGTGGCCAGGTCGATCCGTTGGGCATCCTCGTGCGCAACCTGATCGACAACGCCGTGCGTTATAGCGGCCGCAATGCGCACATTGCCATCTCGTGCCGGCGCGATGCCGGCGCCGGGGCCAGCCACGTGGTGCTCACGGTGGCCGACGACGGTCCAGGAGTGCCTGAGGAAGAACACAGGCGCATATTCGACCGCTTCTACCGCGTGGCGGGTACCGCCGAGCGCGGCAGCGGCATTGGCCTTTCGCTGGTGGCGCAGATTGCCGAACTGCACGCGGCGGCCGTCGAGGTCGGCACCGGGCTGCATGGCCGGGGATTGCGCGTCAGCGTCCGGTTTCCGGCAACCACGCCTGCCGTATCGGCCGCCGCGTAGGCCGGGCCTGCCTCAGCCGGCCTGGGACGCGCGGCGCGCCTCGTCGGACTGCGCCGCAGCCAGTATCCAGTCGCGGAACGTGCACAGATGGGCATCGTGCTCCAGCCGTTCCGGGTAAATCAGGTAGAAGGCGTTGTCGATCGGGACACGCGGTCCGAGGGGCGCCACCAGCCGTCCGGCGGCCAGATCGTCCGCTACCAGCGCATGCTGTCCCATCGCCACGCCCAGCCCTTCCAGCGCCGCCTGGTAGGCCAGGCTCACGCTTTCGAAGGTGAGCCCGCGGTCGGGATCGATGTCGCTGGCGCCGGCCGCCTCCAGCCATATGCGCCAGTAGTCCGGCCGCGCTACGGATTGCTGCAGTGTGTGATGGGCGAGGTCGCGAGGCTGCTTGAGCGGCGGTCCGGATTGCAGCAGCCGCGGGCGGCATACCGGCACCAGTTCGATGCCTACCAGGAAGCGCGAGATCACGCCCGGCCAATCGCCCTGGCCCATGCGGATGGCTACGTCGGCGTCGTGCACGGTGAAATCCACGGGCTTGAGCGAGGTCGTGAAAACGGCGTCGCGCCCCGGGTGCGCGGCATGGAAGGCCGGCAGGCGCGGCACCAGCCAGCGCATGGCGAAGGTCATCGGGCACCAGATATGCAGCGGCTTGTCGCGGGTGCCCTGCATGGCGCGATGGGTGGCGCCGGCGATGCGGTCGAACACCTCGCGCAAGTCGTCCAGATAGCGCTGACCCACGGCAGTGAGCCGGACTTCGCGGTTGACGCGTTCGAACAGCCGGGCGCCCAGGAATTCTTCCAGCACCATCACCTGGCGGCTGACCGCGCCCGGCGTTACATGGAGCTCGCGCGCAGCCCGGGTAAAGCTCAGGTGGCGCGCCGCGGCCTCGAAGGTACGCAGCGGGTTGAGAGGGGGAAGGCGAGCGCTCATTCAATTGAATAAAAGTCAATGATATTGACTATAAATCGATTGATGCAGCGGGGGAATGCGATGAGAATTTTTCACACATGGCGGCACGACTGCAGTGCCGCTCGATTCCACAGGAGACAACGCATGACCAAGACACTGCTGGGTAAGCTCGCGCCGGAACGGGTAAAGAGCCTCGACATCGAACGGCCGCCGCAGGATCTCATCGAGGGCTTCAAGGCACTGGGCGACGCCACCGGCATCGTGTCGGACGTCATGGACAACCTCGGCATTATCGGGACGCTGCCGGGTTCGCTACTCAAGCCCACCATCGCCGGCGCTACCATCGTCGGTCCGGCGCTGACCCTGCGCAATACCGTGATGTCGGGACACCCGACCGACAATGCCAAGGCCTACCGGAACGGCATGGCCGAAATCGAGGCGCACAACATTGCCGAGACGGGCGACGTGCTGGTCATCGAAGGGGTGCCCGGGCTTTCCAACATGGGCGGCATCTCCGCCCAGGTGGCCAAGCGCCAGGGCGAGATCGGGGCCATCGTATCGGGCGGCGTGCGCGACCTGGCGCACTCGCGCCGGGTCGGCTTTCCGGTGTGGGCGACCGAGGTGTCGCCGATCACCGGCAAGTGGCGCATTGAAACGATAGAGATCAACGGCCCGGTGCAGATCGAGGGGATACGCGTGAACCCCGGCGACGTCGTGGTGGCCGACGACACGGGTGTGTGCTTCATCCCGCGGGAACGGGCCCGCGAGGTGCTGGAGCTGTCGCGCAAGCGGGCCGCCGCCGAAGACGCGCGCTGCGAGGCCATCGACCGCGGCGTGCCGATCCGCGACCTGCCTTCTGCCACCTGAGGCACGCCCATGCAAAGATCCGTAGTTTTGCCGGCCGCGGCGGCATCGGCTTGCGCGGCTGCATTGTCCTGGGCGCCATGCGCGTTCGCCGCGCAGGATTATCCCACCCAGCCCGTGCGGCTGATCGTGCCTTTCGCTCCCGGCGGCGGTACCGACATGATCGCTCGAGTCGTGGGCAAGAAGCTGGGCGAGCGCCTGGGGCAGCCCGTTATCGTGGACAACCGGCCGGGAGCCAGCGGCATCATCGGTGCCGAAGCCGTGGCCCGGTCCGCCCCCGACGGTTATACGTTGCTCATGGCGACCACGGCCATCAGCTCGAACGGCAGCCTGTACAGCACCATTTCCTACGATTTGAAGAAGGACTTCGCGCCGGTGTCGCAATTGGCCAATGCGCCGGCGGTACTGGTGGTGAATCCCGGCATGCCCGTGTCGTCGCTGCAGCAGCTCATCGGCTACGCGCGCGAACGGCTGGGCCAGGTCAACTATGCGTCCTACGGGGTGGGAACGGCGCCGCACCTGGTCGCCGAATTATTCCAGCAGAGCAGCGGCGTCAAGCTTTACCACGTGCCCTACAAGGGCGGCGGCCCGGCGGTGCTGGCTACGCTATCGGGCGAGACCAGGCTGCTTTTCCCCAGCCTGGTGCCGGTCATGACCCACATCAAGAACGGCAAGCTGCGGGCGCTGGCGGTGGCGGCCGGCAGGCGCTCACCCAACCTGCCGGAGGTTCCGACCTTCCGGGAGGCCGGCATGGAATTCGAGACCGGCACCTGGTTCGGCATCGTGGCCCGCGGCGGCACGCCGGCTCCCATCGTGGCGCGGCTGCACAAGGAAATCGTCGCCTTGCTGGCCGATCCGGAAGTGCAGAAGCTGATCGCGGACGAGGGGGCCGAGGTGGTGCCCAGCCCCACGCCGGAAGCATTCGGCCGGCTGATCCTGGCGGAAAGCGAGCGCTGGGCCAAGGTCGTCAAGACCGCGGGCATCCGGGTGGAGAAATGACGGCGGCCGTCCTGGCCGCTAGCTGCGGCCGGGACGGAAGCGGTTGATGTCGTCCCGGGTTGCCCGCGCCACGCGGGCGGCAGCCTCGCGCCAGTCGTCGCCGCCGCTGGCGTAGAGGATGGCGCGCGAAGAGTTGATCATCATGCCTGTCCCGGCGGCATTGCAGCCGGCCTGGACGGTGGCCTGGACGTCGCCGCCCTGCGCGCCGATGCCGGGAACCAGCAGCGGCATGTCGGCGCCGATCCGGGCCCGCACCGCTGCCAGCTCCGCGGGGAACGTGGCACCCACCACCAGGCCGCATTGCCCATGGCGGTTCCATTGGTCCGCGACCAGGCCGGCTACGCGCAGGTAGAGCGGTTCACCATCGGTTTCCAGGAATTGCAGGTCCGATCCGCCTGGATTGGACGTGCGGCACAGTACGATCACGCCGCGGTCCGGCCAGGCGAAATACGGTTCGATCGAGTCCGACCCCATGTAGGGGCTGACCGTGACGGCGTCGGCGCCGTAGCGCTCGAAGGCCTCGATGGCGTATTGCTCCGCGGTCGATCCGATGTCGCCCCGCTTGGCATCGAGCACCAGCGGAATGTCCGGGTGGTGCGTCTTGATGTGCCGGCACAGCTCCTCGAGCTGGTCCTCCGCGCCCCGCGCGGCGAAATAGGCGATCTGGGGCTTGAAGGCGCATGCGTAAGGCGCCGTGATGTCGGCGATGGCACGGCAGAAATCGAAGATCCGGTCGGCCCGGCCGCGCAGTTCTGCCGGAAAACGGGCGGGATCCGGATCCAGGCCGACGGTCAGGAGGGAGTCGGACGCGGCCCAGGCCTGCGTCAGCTTGCGGATGAAAGACATCGTGGAAGGCGGAAGCGGAATCGACCCGCCATTGTAGGAGCAACCGGCCGGTAGCGCGAACCTGCCCGGCCGCCGCCCTCGCGGACCTTGGCGGTCCGGGCTCAAGCCGTCAGGCGGCCGATCACCACATGGGCCCAGAGTCCCCCCGAAAACAGCAGGGACAGCATCACGGCTGCGCTGCCCAGGTCCTTGGCGCGGCCCAGCAGCGGGTGCGTTTCCACCGATAGCGCGTCCGCCAGGGCCTCGACCGCCGAATTGAGCAGTTCCGTGACCAGCACCAGCAGCATGCTGAACAGCAGCAGGAGGATCTCGGTGGTATCGCGCCCCAGCCAGATCGCCGCCGGGACCAGCACGACGACCAGCGCGAGCTCCTGGCGGAATGCGGCTTCGTACTTGAGCGCGGCGCCCAGGCCCTGCAGCGAATAGCGGCAGGCGCGAAGAACCCGCCGCAGGCCGCCGGTACTCTTGTATGGGGAGTGTGGGTGATCGGTCATCGAAGAGGAATATCGGAAAGATCGCCGGGACGGAAAGATCGCCCGGAGGATACCTTGAATCGGGCGAGCGGCGCATGCTTGGGGTTTGCAACAATAGCCTGCGCAAGAGGGCAATGTTGACATAGATTGCCCACAACCCGGGCTGGAATGGCCTGTATGCCAGCCGCCCGGACGGTACCCAGGCATCGAACGACAAGGAGACGCATTCATGAGGCATTCCCCCCTACCGGCCTGCGCGGCCGTGCTGGCCGCCCTGGGCTTGGCCGGCCCGGCCGCCGCGGCGGCGTATCCCGAGCGGCCCGTACGTATCGTGGTCGGTTTTTCGGCCGGAGGCACTACCGATGTCGCCGCGCGAATCATCGCCAAGGAGCTGGGCGACGACCTCGGGCAGAGTTTCGTGGTCGAGAACAAGCCGGGCGCGGGCAGCAACATCGGCGCCGAACTGGTGGCCCGGGCCAAGCCCGATGGCTACACGCTCTACATGGTCGCGGTCACCAGCACCATCAACCAGACCCTGTACAAGAACCTGAGCTTCGACATCGTCAAGGATTTCGCGCCGGTCGCCCTGGTGGTCAAGGTGCCCAATATCCTGGTGGTCAACCCCTCGGTGCCGGCCAAGAACGTGCAAGAGCTGGTGAGCTATATCAAAGCCAACCCCGGCAAGGTCGCCTACGCGTCGTCCGGCAGCGGCACCTCCATCCACATGGCGGGCGAACTGTTCAAATTGCGGGCCGGCGTGGAGGCCATGCACGTTCCCTACAAGGGCAGCGCGCCGGCCATGACGGACCTGATCGGCAACCAGGTACAGATGATGTTCGACAACATGCCGTCGGCATGGCCCCACGTACAGGCGGGCAAGCTGCGCGCCCTGGCCGTAACCACGGCCGAGCGTTCCGCCACTGCCCCGGACATCCCGACCATGAAGGAAGCGGGTTTCGACAAGTTCGACGTGTCCTCCTGGTTCGGGCTCATCGCGCCGGCCGGCACGCCGCAGGATGTCGTCGACAAGCTCAACGCCTCGGTCCAGAAGGCGCTGGCCAAACCCGATGTGCAGCAGCGTTTCAAGGACCTCGGGGCGGTCACGGCCAAGACCACGCCGGCGGAGTTCGGCGCCTTCATCAAGTCGGAAGTCGATACCTGGGCGACCGTGGTCAAGGCGTCCGGCGCCAAGGTCGAGTAGCCGCAGCATAAAAAAACCGCGCGGCGAATGCCGCGCGGTTCTCCCCGGCCGAAGCCGGAAAAGGCAGGGGCGGGACTTGCTTAGAAGTCCATGCCGCCCATACCACCCATGCCGCCCATGCCGCCGGGGGCGGGTGCAGCGGGCTTGTCTTCGACCAGCTCGACCACGGTGGCTTCGGTGGTCAGCAGCAGGGACGCGACGGAAGCGGCGTTCTGCAGCGCGGTGCGGGTGACCTTGGTGGGATCCAGCACGCCGGATTCGACCATGTCGCCGTATTCGCCGGTGGCGGCGTTGTAGCCGTAGTTGCCCTTGCCGCCCAGCACGTTGTTGACGATCACGCTGGGCTCGTCGCCGGCGTTGCCGACGATGGTGCGCAGCGGCTCTTCAATGGCGCGCAGCACGATCTTGATGCCGGCGTCCTGGTCGGGGTTGTCGCCCTTCAGGTCCTTGATGGCTTGCTTGGCGCGCAGCAGGGCCACGCCACCGCCGGGGACGATGCCTTCTTCCACCGCGGCGCGGGTGGCGTGCAGGGCGTCCTCGACGCGAGCCTTCTTCTCCTTCATTTCGACTTCGGTGGCGGCACCGACCTTGATCACCGCCACGCCGCCGGCCAGCTTGGCCACGCGTTCCTGCAGCTTCTCACGGTCGTAGTCCGAGGTGGCTTCCTCGATCTGGACGCGGATCTGCTTGACGCGGGCTTCGATCGCCTTGGAGTCGCCGGCGCCGTCGATGATGGTGGTGTTTTCCTTGGCCACTTCGACGCGCTTGGCCTGGCCCAGCTCTTGCAGCGTGGCTTTTTCGAGCGAGAGGCCGGTTTCTTCGGAGATGACGGTGCCGCCCGTGAGGATGGCGATGTCTTCCAGCATGGCTTTGCGGCGGTCGCCGAAGCCGGGAGCCTTGACGGCGGTGGTCTTCAGGATGCCGCGGATGTTGTTGACCACCAGGGTGGCCAGCGCTTCGCCGTCCACGTCTTCAGCGATGATCAGCAGCGGGCGGCTGGCCTTGGCGACTTGTTCGAGCACCGGCAGCAGTTCGCGGATGTTGCTGATCTTCTTGTCGTGGATCAGGATGTACGGGTCGTCCAGCGCGGCGACTTGCTTGTCGGGGTTGTTGATGAAGTAGGGCGACAGGTAGCCGCGGTCGAACTGCATGCCTTCGACGACGTCCAGTTCGTTTTCCAGCGACTTGCCGTCTTCGACGGTGATGACGCCTTCCTTGCCGACTTTTTCCATCGCATCGGCGATGATCTGGCCGATGGAGTTGTCGCTGTTGGCCGAGATCGAGCCGACCTGGGCGATTTCCTTGCTGGAGCTGCAGGGCTTGCTCAGCTTCTTCAGTTCTTCGACGGCGGCGGCCACGGCCTTGTCGATGCCGCGCTTCAGGTCCATCGGGTTCAGGCCGGCGGTCACGTACTTCTGGCCTTCGTGCACGATGGCCTGGGCCAGCACGGTGGCGGTGGTGGTGCCGTCACCGGCGTTGTCGCTGGTCTTGGAAGCGACTTCCTTGACGAGCTGGGCGCCCAGGTTCTCGAACTTGTCCTTCAGTTCGATTTCCTTGGCGACCGAGACGCCGTCCTTGGTGACGGTGGGGGCGCCGAAGGAACGCTCGAGCACCACATTGCGGCCCTTGGGGCCGAGGGTAACCTTGACGGCGTTGGCGAGGACGTTGACACCGCGTACGACGCGGGCGCGGGCGTCATCACCGAACTGTACTTGTTTGGCAGCCATGTAAATTCCTTGATATGTGGGTTGCAGAAGAGGGGAGATCTATACAGCAGGGGCCAGGGGCGCCTTACTGGATCACCGCCAGGATCTCTTCTTCACGGATGACGAGCAGTTCTTCGCCATCGACCTTGACGGCCTGGCCGGCGTATTTGCCGAACAGGACCTTGTCGCCGACTTTGAGGTCGACCGGCAGCACTTTGCCGTCTTCAGTCTTCTTGCCCGGGCCAACGGCCAGCACTTCGCCTTGGTCAGGCTTCTCGGCAGCGCTTTCGGGGATAACGATGCCTGAAGCGGTTTTACGCTCGTTGTCCAGGCGTTTGACGATCACGCGATCGTGCAAGGGACGGAGGGCCATACAAACTCCTGATGTTCGAAGTTGAGGTCTAGTTGTAGGAAAAGAGGCCGAAAGCCGGAGTTCGGCTTGATCACGCTCGGCGGATGTACACAGCCTCTTGCCGGAACCGCAACGCCGCGGAGGCGTTGTTAGCACTCTCGGCAAGCGAGTGCTAATTATAGGGGCGGGACAGGGGGCTTTCAAGCGGGGTCATGGGCGCGGGGGCCGACCCGGGCCAAACGGGCAGGAGACCGCCCTCAATGCATGCCGGCCACTGCCCGCAGCCAAAGCCGCAGTCCATCCCAGGTGCGGCCGGCCCATGAGGCCGGGCTTACCGGCTGGAGGGTAACCAGGGGCATCCGGCGCACGGCCTGCCCGTTCACGCGTACCTGGACCTCCCCCGCCGGCGCGTTGACAGCCAGTGGTGCAACCAGCGGAGTAGCTGGCCGAAGGACCCGCTCCACACGGGCCCCTGCCGGTACGCTCACGTAGATATCCCGTGTAAAACCTACCGGCACCGTACTGCGCGCCCCTTTCCAGACCGGCTCGATGGCGACCGCCTCGTTACCCTTATAGACCCTGACTGTCTCGAAATTACGGAATCCCCATTCGAGCAGGGTCCGGCTTTCCTCGGTGCGGGCGCGGTCGGAAGCGGTGCCCACCACGACCGAAATCAACCGGCGCGGGCCATGGTGGTCGGGCCGCCGGGCCGTGGCGATGAGGCTGTAGCCCGCGGATGTCGTGTGCCCGGTCTTCATGCCGTCGACGCTGGGGTCCAGCCATAGCAGGCGGTTGCGGTTCGGTTGGGTAATGCGGTTGTAGGTGTATTGCTTGGTGGCGTCGTACTTGCCGGCCAGCCCGGGGAAGTCGCGCACCAGGCGCACGGCCAGGACGGACAGGTCGCGCGCGGTGGAGTAGGTGCCAGGATCGGGCAGGCCGTGGGGGTTGGAAAAATGGGTGGAAACCAGGCCCAGCTCGCCCGCCTGCTCGTTCATGCGCGCCACGAACGCTTCTACCGAGCCGGCCACCGCCTCGGCCAGGGCAATGGCGGCATCGTTGCCCGATTGCACCAGCAAGCCGTAAAGCAATTCCTCGATGCTGACCTGCGTGCCGGGTTCCAGGAACATCTTGGAGCTGCCCGGGGCGACTTGCCAGGCCCGTTTAGACACGGTGACCTTGCGATCGAGCGTGATGGTCCGGTCCTGCAGCGCCTCGAACACCACGTAGGCGGTCATCAGCTTGGTAAGCGAGGCCGGTTCGATACGGGTATCGGGTTCACGTGATCCGAGGACGTCGCCGCTGGCGGCATCGAGCAGCAGCCACGCGCGGGCGGAGAGCACGGGGGCCGGGGAAGGCGTCTGGGCGTAGGCGGCATGCAGGCACAAGGCGAGGCCAATCGCTCCTGCTGCGATTTTTGTTATCGGCATCTGTTGTTCGACGGTCGTTGACAGGGGGGGCCGATGTCCGGCGCCACCGGCAGTAGGCCACGCGATCGCGTCCTTGCGCAAGTCGCGGGCCGGCGGATGGCGACCGTATCAACAAGATCAATAACAGAAATTCGGGATCGTGCCTGTCTTTGCGGAGCCACCGGCGCAATAATGGCGCGCGGCTGCCCTTGACGGCGCCCACCTATAACAAACAACAGGAGACAGCATGAATCCCTTTCCTTCTCGTGCCGCAGCGGGCGCCTGCCTGCTGCTGGGCGCGCTCGCCGCCGGACCGGCCCTGGCGCAGGAGTTTCCGCAGCAATGCCAGGTGCTGAGAATCATCGTTCCTTATTCTCCCGGCGCTTCGGCGGACCTGGCGGCCCGGGTGGTGGCCGAGCGCCTCGGGCCGGCCTTGGGCAAGAGCATGGTGGTGGAGAACAAGCCGGGAGCCAGCGGCAACATCGGCACGGAAGAGGTGGCGCGCGCCCGGCCGGATGGATGCACGCTGCTGATGAACGGCACGGTCATCGCGACCTTCGTCCACAGCTTTCCCAAGCTTGGCTACGACCCCTTCAAGGATCTGGCGCCGGTCGGCAGCGTGGGTATCACGCCCACGCTCACCGTCGTACCGGCCAAGAGCCCGTTCAACAGTTTTGGGGACCTGGTCTCGGCCGGGAAGGCCAAGCCTGATACCCTGAACTACAGCATTGCGGGCTACGGCCTGCAGCAGCACCTGGCGATCGAAGAAGTGATGTCGCGCACCGGCGCCAGGTTCGTCTACGTACCCTACAAAGGGGCGGGCGGCGCCGGGATGGCGGACCTGCTCGCGGGGCGCGTGGACTTCGCCAGTTTCCTGGCGGCAACGGTGGCGGGCTTCATCAAGAATGGCCAGCTGCGGGCCCTGGCGGTCATGCAGGATAAACGTTCACCTTTGTTCCCCGACCTGCCCTCGACCGGTGAGCTCGGCCTGAAGGGCTTGTATGGAGGCGTGCATTTCCTGCTGTTTGCCCCGGCCAAGACGCCCCGGGCCGTGGTGGATCGGATCGATGGCGCGCTGGCGAAGGTGATCGGGTCGCCCGACGTCAAGGAGCGCCTGGCCGGTGCCGGCATGGAGGCAACCGTGATGTCTTCGGCGCAGATGGCGGCCGAGATGCAGGCGCTGTCGGATGCGCTCGCGCCGACGATCAAGCGGCTCGGCATCCGGTTGGAATAGGTCATGGCACGACGCAATTATGTATTGGTGCACGGTGCCTGGCATGGCGGATGGTGTTGGCGCCACGTGGCCGGACGGCTCCGGGAAGCCGGCCATGCAGTCTTCACGCCGACCTTGACCGGCCTGGGCGAACGGCGGCACTTGTTGCACGAGGGGATCACGCTGGACACCTTCGTGCAGGATATCGCCAATGTGCTGCAGTCCGAAGAGCTTCGCGACGTCTACCTGGTCGGCCACAGCTTCGGGGGACGCGTGGCGTGCGGGGTGGCGGACCGGCTGCGCGCGTGCCTGCGCCGGCTGGTCTTGCTCGATGCGGGCCTGCCCGAGCCCGGCAAGGCGGCGTGGGACGCACTGCCCGCTGACGTACGGGAGGCGCGTCTGGCCGATGTGCGTGCCGCCGGCCAGGGCGGCGCCATTCCTCCGCCGCCGGCGCAGGCCTTCGGGGTGGCGGATCCCCACGCGGCGGCCTGGCTGGCGCGCCGGCTTACGCCGCACCCGCTGGGCGCCTATACCACGCCGCTCCAGTTGTCGAACCCGTTGGGCAACGGCCTGCCTGTGACCTACATACGCTGTACCGCGCCGGCCTATGGGCCGATAGCCGACAGCGCGGCGCAGGCCCGCGCGCGAACCGATTGGCAGTACCTCGAACTGGCCACGGCCCACGACGCCATGGTGACGGCGCCCGATGCGCTGGCCCGGATGCTCCTGGAGCTGGACTGAGCAAAAGCCGGCCCGCCGCATCCTTCCTTCATCCCCGCTTCAGCAGCGCGCCCAGCTGCGCGTGCAATTGTTCCAGCCGGGCCCGCTCGACCAGCACCAGCTCCTGGGCAGGGTCGGTCTTGCCATGGCTTTCATGGACAACTGCCGGCTGCCCCGACGCCGCCGCCTCCCGGACCAGCATTGCCCGCGAGTGCGCCGTCAACTGTGCAATGCATTCCAGGAAAACGCCCCGCTTGGATGCCGCCAGGCCCTCGAGCCATTCGGCGTTGCGCTCCACGGCGTCGGCGTGGATGCGCGCGTGCATCTCCGTCCCTGTGCCGGTCAGCAACAAGTAGAACGAACGCTTGTCGACCGGGTCGGGGTAACGCTCCAGCAAGCCCCGTTCTTCGAGCTTGACGACCAGCCGGCTGCCATTGCTCTTGTCCAGTCCAAGCTCGGAACACAACTTGCGCAGCGAGATGGGCGCTTGCGCGCCGACGATACCGAGGATGTGGCATTCGACGCTGCGCAGACCAAAGCGCCGCTGGTGCCGCAGTTCATTGCGGCTGGCAACCAGGGCGGCAAGCATTTCCAGCTGGAAAGCCGGAAGCGTCTTGAAGGAAGGCGGCTTCTTCTTGGGTGCGGGCATGGCGCGGGGCTGGCGGAAAAGCCCAATGATAGGGGGAGGTCTGGCGCCCGGTCGATACGGAATCGATGAGCAAACATCGTTGACATTGCAATGACATAGCGATATTTTCCGTTTTCGTTGTTATTACATATACATCGGGCCGACTCGTGCATAGAGCGCCAAGCGCCATGGCCCGGAGGAGACAGACATGGCCAGCATCGGCAAGGCAAGGCGGAGCTTGGCAGTCGCCGCCCGGTACGGGGCAGTGGTTGCCGTGGCACTGCTGGGGGCTGCCTGGGCTCCGGCCCGGGGGGCGGAAGACGCGTTCCCGTCACGGGTGGTACGCATCGTGCCGTACGGCCCGGGCGGCAGCCCGATCGACGTGCTGGCGCGCGCCTATGCCGAGCGCCTGCGGCAGATATGGGGCCAACCGGTAGTGGTCGACCCCCGGCCGGGCGCGAGCGGCATACTGGCCGCAGATGCGGTGGCCAAGGCGCCGGCCGATGGCTATACCCTGCTCATCACCTTGCAGACCACCCACATCAACAACGCCATCTTGCACGAGAAGCTGCCCTACGATCCGGTCAAGGACTTCCAGCCGCTTTCGCAGCTGGCGATCGGGTCCGGGCCGGTGTTGGTGGCGCCCAAAGCCGCGCAGTTTTCCAGCTTGCGCGAACTGGTGGACTACGCTGCCAAGCGTCCGAGCCTGACCTATGGCACCTGGGGCAACGGCACCATCGCACACCTGTTCGGCGAGCTGTTCAAGCAACAGGCGGTACCCGGCCTGATACACGTGCCCTACAAGACCGAGTCCACCGCGCACCAGGATATGGAGGCGGGGCGCCTGGATCTGGCCTGGGCGAATCCGGGGACGGCCCGGACCATGTCCCGGGCCGGCCGGATGAAAGTGCTCGGCGTCCCGGGGCGGCAGCGTACGGAAATACTGTCCGACGTCCCCACGTTCCTGGAGCAGGGGTTCCAGGGCTTCGAGCTGGAGGGGTGGATCGGCGCCTATGCGCCGGCGGGCATACCCCAGGCCGTGCGGGACAAGCTCGTGTCCAGTCTGCAAGCCGCAACCCGCTCGCCCGAGGTAGCCGCGCGCATCGTCGATATCGGCTTCAGGCCGGTTGCCAACACGCCAGAGGAATTCGCGGCCAATGCCCGCATCGACTATGCCCGTTTCAAGCAGCTCGTGGATACCGCGGGCATGAAACCGGGCAACTGAGGGACGGCCGATCCCGTACGCATCGCGCGGGGCTCGGCATTTGGCAAGAAGAGCCTGGAACGCCAGGCCGCTTCGAAGGAAACGAAACATGATGAGTGCAACGCTGCCGGACACAGGTACTGCTTACGAGCGCAAACCGCCCAGCTACCATGCCGCCCTGACCGAAGTGACACGAGGCACGCCCATGGGCGAGCTGCTGCGCCGGTATTGGCACCCGATCGGCCTGTCGAGCGACGCTACCGAGGTACCGCGCAAGGTGCGGGCGCTGGGCGAAGACCTGATACTTTTCCGCGACGGCAAGGGCAGGCCCGGGCTGGTGTATCCGCATTGCGCGCACCGCGGCACGTCGCTGTACTACGGCAGGGTGGAGCGGGACGGCATACGTTGCTGCTACCACGGCTGGCTGTTCGACGTGCAAGGGCATTGCATCGACCAGCCTTGCGAGCCGAATGGCGGCGCATCGCGCGACCGCGTGCGGCAACCGTGGTATCCGGTCGAAGAGCGCTACGGCTTGATCTTCGCCTACATGGGCCCGCCCGGGAAAAAGCCGGTCCTGCCCCGCTACGCCGCGCTCGAGGCGCTGGCCGAAGGCGAATTCATCGAGGCCAACGACCAGAGCATAGGCGGTGGCGGTCCGCAGATCATCCCGTGCAATTGGCTGCAGCACTTCGAGAACGTGGTGGACCCCTTCCACGTCGTGATCCTGCATTCGAGTTTCAGCGGGACGCAATTCGTGCCGCAGATGGGCGTGATGCCCGAAGTGACGTTCGACTATACGCCGGCGGGGGTCAGCGCCACTGCGGTGCGCCGGCTGGAAGACGGCAAGACGCTGCGCCGCGTGGGCGAGGCGGCGCTGCCGACGCTGCGGGTGATTCCGAGCCCGAGGCTGGCCCACTACGGCACCGTGGAGTCGCTGGGCTGGGTACTGCCCATCGACGACACCAGTTTCCGGATCTACACGGCGGGCCGGGTGCGCCGCGCCGGCGACATCGCGCGTTCGCGCTCGCGCATGAACGGCAAGCTATGGGAGGAACTGACCGAGGAAGAGCACCAGCGCATGCCGGGCGACTACGAGGCGCAGGTCAGCCAGGGCCCGATCGCCCGGCATTCGGAAGAGCACCTGGCGACCTCGGATCGTGGCCTGGTGCTGCTGCGGCGCCTGTTCAAGCAGCAGCTGGATATCGTGGCGGAGGGTGGCGACCCGATCGGCGTGAGCTTTGATCGGGATCAACCGCCTATCGTTTTTGCCGCAGGGAATTACCTCGAATAGACCAGGCGGAGCCGGCGTCCTGCCGGCTCCGGACCTCGGTCAGACGTCGAAGAACACCGTTTCCTTGCCGCCGTCGGGCGTGTCCTGGATACGGATGTCGAAGCGGTAGACGACCTTGCCGTCACGCTCTTCGCGCTTGGCGATCAGGGTGTCGCGGCGCACTTCCCATTCGATCCCGTTGATGATGGGATCCTTGGCGTTGGCTTCTTTCTCGTCTTCGAAGTAGACGCGGGTGTGCAGGCCGATGTTGATGCCGCGCGCGAACAGGATCAGGCAGATGTGGGGCGCTTGCATCGTGCCGGGCTTGGCGCCGGGCACGGCGCCGGGCTTGATCGTCTCGAAGCTGTAGAAGCCGGTATCGAAATCGGCGCCGGTGCGGCCCCAGCCGCGGAAGGCCGGGTCGATGGGTTTGTCCTGGGTATCGGCCGGATGGGCGTACTTGCCCGCGGCGTTGGCCTGCCAGATTTCGATCAGCACGTCGCGCAGCACGGTGCCGCTGCCGTCGAACACCTGGCCCTCGAGCCGGATGCGCTCGCCCTTGGTCTCGGGCTGGACCAGGTTGTTGTCGAAGTTGTTCTCGAAGATGTCGAAGCCGGCCTGCTTGGGGGCGAGCCCGATATGCACGTAGGGGCCGCCGGTTTGCGAGGCGGTTTCAGGAAGGAAGGTGATTTGGGTGCTCATGGTCCTGCCCTCGATCAGTTCTCAAACCAGGTGGCGGTGCGCCCGCGCACCGTGATGTCGAAGCGATAGCAGCGGCTATCGAGCGCGATGAAGTTGCCGATGTCCTGCATGGCGATCAGCCCGCGGATCTGGTCTTCGTTCTTGATGGTCTTGAGGATGGGGCAGTGCGGGATGAGCGGGTCGCCCTCGAAGTATTGCTGCGTGATCAGGCGTTGCGCCCAGCCGTCGGCCAGGATGGAGAAGTGGATGTGCGAGGGCCGCCAATCGTTGATGCTGTTGCGCCAGGGATAGGGGCCCGGCTTGATCGTGCGGAACATGTAGTAGCCGTTCTCGTCGGTGAGCATCCGGCCACAGCCGCCGAAGTTGGGGTCGAGGCTGCCGATGTAGGTATCGTTCTTGTGGCGGTAGCGGCCGCTGGCGTTGGCCTGCCAGACTTCGATCAGGGCGTTCTTGACCGGCCGGCCGAACTGGTCGCGCAGGAAGCCGTGGATGATGACGCGCTCGCCGACGGGCAGGCCGTCCTTGGCGAAGTTGGTGATGAGGTCGTTGTCCTTGGGACCGAGTTCCTCGGGCCGGAAGACCGGGGAGGTGATCTCGGACAGGGTGCCGACGTTGGAGATCAGCGCCTTGCGGGGCGAACGCAGCACGCTCGTCTTGTAGCCCGGGGTGTACGCGGGCGGATGCGCCTCGGGATCGCGTTGCACGAAGACGCCGGTCGTCGAGGGAGGCAGAAGGGGATTGCTCATGTCTCTGTACCGTTGTGTGGAAATGTTTGCAGCGGCAACTGTAGTCACCGCGGCCCACTGGGGCAAGTGAAGAATCTGCCGGTTTGGTATAACGTTCAGGAATACCTTGGCGGTTCAGGCGGGATCCCAGCCCAGATGCTCGCAGGCGGCGCGCCAGCGCACCGCGACACTGCGCACGGCGTCGGCCATGTCGCCGGCCAGTGGGCGGCTGGCTCCCGCCTGCGCCTGGGTGAACAGGCCGATGGCCTCGGTGGCCGCGCCCGGCACGCGCCGCGCCACCAGTATGCCGTTCTCGACGTCTTCCTTCACGGTGCTGAGGGAGGCGAACCATAGCGCATCGCTGTGCAGCGCGAGGTTGCGCGCCAACGGGACGGCCAGGGTTTCCAGCCGGTCATGGCTCGCGCCGGAGCGCAACTGACCCAGGAAGCTGTCGGCGGCCTGGTAGATGCTGGTGCCCGGCAGCGGCAGGATCACTGGATGGCCGGGGCTTTGCCAGGCCGGCCATTCGGTGCGTGCCAGCGGGTGCCGTGGATGCATGGCGACCACCAAGGGTTCGCTCCATAGCGGCTCGAAGCGCAGTTCCAGCATGTGGTCGGGTTCGGCCAGGCGTCCTACCACCACGTCGAGTTCGCCCTGGCGCAGGCGCGCCAGCAATTCGGGATTCAGGCCGGTCTCGAGGCGGACCGGCCCGTGCCGCCCGCGGGCACGCCAGCTTTGCAGGATCTCTTGGGGCAGGTCCACCGCCAGGGACGGCAGCAGGCCTATCTTGACGGCGTCTCCTTCGGGATCGCGCGCTTCGCCCAGCGCCATCTCCAGCGCCATGACGCCTTGCCGGGCATGCTGGACGAAAGCCATGCCCGCAGGCGTCAACACGACGCCGTGGCGCTGGCGGACCACCAGCGGCTTGCCGACGATTTCCTCCAGTTCCTTGATGATCTTGCTGACCGCCGGCTGGGTGATGGACAGGAATTCCGCCGCGGCGCGCATGTTGCCGTGTTGCGCGGTGGCGAGCAGGCAGCGGATGTGTTGCAGGCGGATGCGGTTGAGCTGCGGCGAGGTCATGCGGGGGTACCGGTAAAGCCGTGATGGTACGGCCTTCCCGCCCGGGCCGCCAGGATGCCTGCCGGCCCGGCTTCGTAATCATGCCGGGGAGCTAACGCCCCTTTGGCAGCGCGTACGCGACGACATAGTCGCCGCGGTCGGGCGATTGCCGCGCGCCTCCTGCCGAGATAACGACGAACTGTCGTCCGCTTTCCGGGGAAACATAGGTCATGGGGGTGGCCTGCGCGCCCACGGGGAGCCGGCCTTTCCACAGTTCCTTGCCGGTATAGAGGTCGAGCGCGCGCAGGTAGTAGTCCTGGGTGCCGGCGTAGAAGACCAGCCCGGAGGCAGTCGTGAGCGGGCCACCCAGCGTCGGCATGCCGATCGGGATCCGCAGCCCGGTCTTGATCCCCAGCGGGCCGGTGTCTTCCAGCGTGCTTATCGGCGCCTGCCAGGCGATCTGCCGTGTCTTCAGGTCGATCGCCGTCATGGTCCCGTACGGGGGCGCATGGCAAGGGACGCCCAGTGGCGACATGAAGCCGTTTTTCGAGATGCCGTAGGGCGTGCCTTCTTGCGGCGCGTAGCCTTCATGGACCGAGGCGGCCTGGGCCGGGTCGGGGGTCTCCTGGCGGGGGATGAGGCGGCCCCATTGCGGCATGCGGATGTCGTTGATGACGAGGTAGTCCACCGTCGGCACGACCGAAAGGCCGCCCCAGTTCATGCCGCCGTAGTATCCCGGAAAGATCAGCGTGCGCCGGTCGCTGCGGATAGGCGTGAAGTCGCCTTCATAGCGCATTTTCCGGAATTCGATGCGGCACCAGAGCTGGTCGAAGAACGTGGCCCCCCACATGCTGGCCTCGGTGAAGGGCTTGGTGCCGATGCCCGGCATGCCGACCGAATACGGCTGCGTGGGCGACGTCCAGTCGCCTTCCTGGGCGCCCTGCGGTACCGGTACTTCCTTGACCTCGGCCAGCGGCGTGCCGTCGCGGCGATCGAGCAGGAAGATCTGTCCGCGCTTGGTGCCCTGGATCAGCGCGGGGACGGTGCCGCCCTTGCCGTCCGGGACGTCGTACAGCGTGGGGGGCGTGCCTACGTCATAGTCCCAGAGGTCGTGGTGGGTCGTCTGGAATTTCCAGCGCTCGCGGCCGGTTTCGATGTCCAGGGCGACGATCGAGGACGAATATTCCTCGGCCGCCTTGCTGCGATGGGCGCCCCAGAAGTCGGGCGGCGCGTTGCCGGTGGGCAGGTATAGCAAGCCAAGCTGGTCGTCGTAGGCGGGGGTGGACCAGACGTTGGGCGTGCCGCGGGTATAGGAGCCGCCCGCCGGCGGCTCCTTGACGATGGCCGGATTGCCCAGATCCCAGGCCCAGACCAGCTCGCCGGTGCGGGCGCTGAATGCGCGCACCGCGCCCGAGGGCTCGTCCACCGCGCGGTTGTCGTAGACCCACCCGCCGATGATGATCAGGTCGCGCGCTACCGTGGGCGCCGACGTCTGGAAGTAGTAGCCCGGCTTGACTTCGCCCATCCCGGCTTTCAGGTCGACCGTTCCGCCGTTGCCGAATTCGGCGCACGGCCGGCCCGTCCTGGCATCGAGCTGGATCAGGCGGGCGTCGATGGTGCTCAGGACGATGCGTTGCCGGCAGGCCGCGCCGGCCGGGGCGTTCTGCATGGACGCGCCGGCGTCGTAGTAACCGACGCCCCGGCAGCGCTGCCAGACAGGCGAGCTGGCCTTGGGGTCGAATTTCCAGCGCTGTTCGCCCGTTTCGGCATCCAAGGCAAAGACCTGGTTGTGCGGGGTGCACAGATATACCGTGTCGCCGACCTGGATGGGCGTGTTCTGGTCTTCCGCGCCGTTGATCGCCGGTTCGCCCGTGCGGAAGGTCCACGCTACCTGCAAGGTCCCCACGTTGCTTTTATCAATCTGCGTGAACGGCGCGTAGCGGGTGCCGGCGGCATCGCCGCCGTAGTATTGCCAGTCTCTGCCCGAGGCCGCCGCCGGCACGGCGCTGGGCATATCGCCCGTGGCGCGCACGGTAAAGTGCGGCTGGAACATGAGCACGCCAAAGCCGGCCAGCGCCAGCACCATCAGCCCCGCTACCGTGAAGGCCGGCGTGTTGCCGCCGGCGCGATCCGGCCTTCTCAGGAGGGGGTGGAGCAGGGCTGCCGCCAGCGCCAGCACGATGACTCCGACCAGGCGCGGCACCAGTTGCCAGAAATCCAGGCCCACTTCCCAGAATGCCCATAGCAGCGTGCCGATGAACACCAAGGCATACAGCCATGCACCTGCGCGCCGCCTGCCGGCATACATCAGGCCGGAAAGCACCAGCCCCAGGCCGGCGATGAGGTAATACCACGAGCCCCCCAGCGATATCAGCCGTGCGCCTCCGATGACGAGGGGCAGGCCGACCAGGGCCAGCACGATGCCGAAGATCGACAGCGGGAGGCTGCGGCCCCGGCGCGGGGGAAGGGAGGCGGGATCGGTCATGGACATCTCCAAGAGGGTGGCCTTCCGCGAGTGCAAAGCCCGTTGCACGGTTCCTGCATAGCCGCCTGGCAGGGCGGGCGCCGCGGCGTGGCCCGCTGCTGGCGTCTTGTTCTTATGTCATGCAAACATAACCTTTGGCCCCGTAACCGTGTGTGACCGCGCAGGCTGGCCATGCCGCCGACAAGGGTTTTCCCTTAATCGGTGACGCATTACGGGTAGAATGTGCGCCCTCCTTCCCCTAGGTTGCTTTCATGTCCCGATCTGCCCTGACCATCGTGCTGGCATTGCTGACCATGGTCGGGCCGCTAGGCATAGACGCCTACCTGCCGTCGTTCCATGCCATCGGCGCATCGCTGGGCGCTTCGCAGCTTGCGGTCCAGCAGACCCTGAGCTTCTATATGGCGGGCATGAGCATCATGATGCTGTTCTACGGGACGCTGTCGGATTCATTCGGCCGGCGGCCGGTGATGCTGGTATCGCTGCTGCTGTTCACGGTGACGTCCGTGCTGGCGGCGCTGGCGACCAGCATCGAAATGCTCGTCGCGGTCCGCGTGTTGCAAGGACTCTGCGGCGGAGCCGGCTTGGTCATCGCCCGCGCCATGGTGCAGGACCAGTTCCGCGGCGGCGACGCCCAGCGGATGATGGCGATGATTACGATGGTGTTCGGCCTCGCGCCCGCGCTGGCGCCGGTATTGGGTGGATGGCTGCAGGCAGCGTTCGGCTGGCGCGCGGTATTCTGGTTCCTGGCCTTGTTCGGCGCCGGCATGTGGGCGGTCAGCCGCAGCGTGTTGCGCGAGACGCTGCCGCTGGAGCAGCGGACCCCGTTCAATCTGCGCAGCATCAGCGCCAACTACCTGCGGTCGCTTCGCAGCCCGCGCTTTCTGTTGATGGCGGGCGGCATCGCCATGGTCTTCTCGGGGCTGCCGCTGTACGTCGGCTCCGCATCGGCCTACGTCATGAACATCCTGCACCAGCCCGAAACCGCGTTTGGCTGGCTGTTCATTCCGATGGTGGCGGGACTGATGGCCGGGTCGGCCACCGCCAGCCGCCTGGCGCATCGCATTCCGCCCGACCGGATGATCCGGGCCGGTTTCGCCGTCATGGGCCTGGGCGTTGCCAGCAGCCTGGCCTACGTCAGTATCTTCACCCCCGCCGTGCCGTATGCCGTGCTTCCCTTCATGGTGTACACCTTCGGCCTGTCGTTGTCCTCGCCCAGCATGATGGTCATGACCTTGAGCGTGTTTCCCGAGATGCGGGGCCTTGCCGCATCCATGCAGGGATTCATGCAAATGCTGTTGTTCGCATTCATTTCCGGCCTGGTGGCGCCGCTGGTGTTCGGCACGGCGCCGGGGCTGGCGCTGACCCATGTCGCCGGCCTGGCGATCGGCATCGCGCTATGGGAGGCGGGCGCGCGCTTCAAGGCGCCGCCGCCGGTGGCGGCGGCCAGCGCCAAGCCGTGATGGCGGTGGGCTAGCGCGCCATGCGCGCTGCGGCCCCGCCTGGTTGCCCGCGGTACACCGATCAGTGGCGGTGTTTTTGCATGGCTTCGCGATCCAGCATCTTCTGGGTATCCGAATCCCGTATGGCCTGCTGCTGGAGCATGCACTGGTCGTAGGTCGGCGTGCCCCGTGCGATCCCCAGATTGTCGCAGGCATGCTGGTACTCCTCCCGCTCCATCTTGTCGAAGTCGATTGCGCCGCATCCTCCAAGCATCGTTGCCATGAGGAGCGTAGTGGCCAGGTGCCGAACGCGAGCAGCTTTCATTGTTTTCAATCTCCGTGTGTGGTTCTGAGAAAATGCATGATTTCTCAGCGGTATTTACATCCCGTATTTCCCGGACGATAATGGTAGCAATCACTCACACATAGATTCCCGGATCGACAAATAAGACGATAGGAATCTGACAAACGATGGCTTCCTGATAGGGCAGGCAGCTCATCGTTGGAGAGACATTGCGGTATGTGCGAAGCCTGCAGGGCGAGCGTGCTGCTGTTCTTGCGGGGGCGGGGCAGTTCGCACTGCATTTCACGGGGAACGATGAAGCGGAGGGAGCGTTCCGATGTCCGTGTTACTCGACGACATTCCCGATCAATGGGGACCCAAGCTAGAACTGCCCGGCGGGGCGGCGACTCGTACGCGGACCGGACCTAACGAAATTTTCCTTCGTCCCCCGGTCCATTTGGCCCTGATGCTGCTCACGCCGCAGCCCGGTCGCCAGATCTCTCTGAATAGCGATAGCCGCATGACGGGCCTGGCGCCATCGGGTGCATTGGAGATCATCCCGACCGGCTCTGATTTTTCCGCCCGGTGGTCCGTCCAAAAAGAAAACGTGCTGGTCGCGTTGGATCCGCAGCGTTTCTCGACCCTGGCGGGCTTGGAATTCGGCCGTACCGATTTCGAGTTGCACCCGCCCCGGCTGGGAACGCTCGATGCGCGGGCATTTCCCCTCGCACAGATGCTCAAGGAAGAGCTGGAGCGCGGCGAAAGCGCGAACCGCCTGTGCGTGGACGCCCTGCTGACCCTGTTCTCAGTCCATCTGCTTCGCCACTACTCGACGCTGGCGAAGCGGGGCGGCTCCAGGCCCAAGGGCGGGTTGGCGCCATTTACCTGGCGACGGGTGAACGACTACATCCACAGCTATATCGCCGACGACATTACGATCGAACAACTGGCCAGCGTCGCTCGCCTGTCGCCCAGCCATTTCCTGCGGGCATTCCGGCAGACCTGCGGCCAGCCGCCCCACCAGTACATACTGACGGTCCGCACTGCGCTGGCCGAACGGCTGGTGACGACCACCACCTTGCCGCTGGGAGAGATCGCCAGGTCCGCGGGTTTTTCGAGCCATAGCCACATGACGGCCGTGATGCGCCGGCTGCGGGGCGCGACCCCGACGCAATTGCGGCGCGATGCGCTGGGGAAAAACGGGAAGGACCTGTAGGCGCCCGGGGAGTGATGCCCGGGGTGCCATAGCGTCCGCGCGGTCAGTGGTTGATGGCGATGATCCTGATGTCCTTGCCGGTGCCGATGCCGGAGAACCAGATTTCGCCCGAACCGATCGAGATGCCCTGCCAGTTGGCGAAGAGCTCGGGGTAGGTTTGCGCCGCGATTGCGCGTTTGACCTCCGGTGTCATGATCTGGTCGTAGTCGGCGACGAAGTGCCCGGCGTCGCGGATGGTGTGCGCCTTGCCGCCTAGCCGCGCCCGGAAGGGATATTGCACCATCGCGGCCACGGCCGCCTTGTCGTCGGTGGCCACGGCCTTCTGCAGTTTTTCGAAGAAGTTCCGATAGGGCACGTGTTCGCCGAAAAGCGTGTCCAGTCTCGCGTCCATGTCGGCAGCGCTTTGCGCGTGGGCGAGCGCAGGAAGGCTTGCCGCCAGCCAAACTGCCATGCAGGCTCCTAGCAACCGTCGCATCATTCCTCCGTGTCGTTCATGATGAGTGCCGTTCGCATCAGTGCGTCACGACATAAGCGAAACAGCGGGCCAGGTCGGTCGGCGCGCCGAGGCGTCTCGCCCATTTGGCGAGGGCCGGCTGGTCCGACGGCGAGGCCCATCCGCCCCATGCCTCTTTGAAGCGCTTGTGGCCGTCGACTTCTTGAAAGAAGAGAACGCCGGGATCGGTGCGCGGTGTTCCGGCGTGGACTGCGCTCCAGTCGCCACTGCGCAGGTAGCGATACAGCACGATCTCGGAAGGCTTCACGCCATGGCCGACGACCTCGGCCACCAATGTCGCGTAGTCGGCTTTTTGGGCGGCGCTCAGATCGGCGGCCACGCCGGTGCACGGCGGTTCGGCCCGCGCCTCCCAGGCCATCAACAAGAGTCCTGGCAAAAGCCAGGTAGCGGCGGCCTTTGGCAGGCTGCGCCGGGGTGTTCCGGTCCGTGGTCCGCTCACATTTCCTCCGGTTGAAAGCGCCGCCGCGTGGCAATGGCATTCGATCCCTCGGCGCCATTTCAGCACGGGCTGCCGGGAAACGATAGCGACCGCGGCATTTTCCGAACGGATCGCAACAACACGGTGAGTTTTTGATAGCCATCGGTAGAGCCGGGGCCGCCCAGGCGGCCCCGGCTCCTGCGGCCTGATCAGGCCGCCCGGGCTTGCTGAGCCGGTTCGACAAGCGCCCGGTGTACGCGCGCGAGGACGTCGGGATCGTCCAGCAGCCGCATCCGCCTGGTGTCATCCAGGTTTTCCGGCCCGGTTTCGAGCGTTTGCCTGACCATGTCGGCGCGTGCGGCCTCGATCAGCGGATGGCCTGCGCGGTGGCGTCCCGTTGCCACGGCACGCGCGAGGACGTTGATCACCGGATCGATCAGCGCGTCCATGAAGCCGCGCGCCGGGCGCGCCTGGTTTTGATCGTTGTAGCGCTCGGTGTCGCTGAGCTCGCGCGGCGGCGAGGTTTCTTCCGGGATGCAGAACAAGCCATCCTCGAAGGCGCCGCGGCCCAGGCTTACCCGGCTGGAGAGCACCGACAGCGGGATCGCCAGCAACAGCGAGGCAAGGATAGGAATCATCCACCACAGGAAGTTCGGGTTCAGCCAGGCGACCAGCAGTCCCCAGCATATGCCCAGCAGGGTCTGCAACCCGTGACGCTTGAAGGCCTCGCTCCAGGGCGTTTCGTTATTGGCCCGCGCCGGCGACTTCCACTGAACTTTCCACCCCAGGAAGGCCGCCACCACGAACCGGGTATGGAACAGCATCCGTATGGGCGCCAGCAGCATGGAGAACAGCACTTCCAGCAGCATGGACGACAACAGCTTGCCGGCCCCCGCGTAGCCCTTGGATCCCTTGACCCAGACCAGCAGCACGCTCAACACCTTGGGCAGGAACAGCAGCACCACGGTAGTCGAGAACAAGGCAATGGCCTCTTCCGGATGCCATTGCGGCCAGATCGGGAACAACTGGTGGGGCGTCACGAAATACTGCGGTTCCGTCAGCGTGTGCACCGCGAGCAGGGCGGTGGACAGGGCGAGGAACAGGAACCACAGCGGCGCCGACAGATAGGACATGACCCCGGTCAGGAATACTGCACGGTGCACCGGATGCAGGCCGTTGATGGCGAACAGCCGGAAGTTCATCAGGTTGCCCTGGCACCAGCGCTGGTCGCGCTGCAGTTCGTCCAGCAGGTTGGGAGGCAGCTCTTCGTAGCTGCCCGGCAGGTCGTAGACGATCCACACGCCCCATCCGGCACGCCGCATCAATGCCGCTTCGACGAAGTCGTGGGACAGAATCGCGCCGGCGAAGCTGCCCTTGCCCGGCAGGGGAGCCAGCGCGCAATGCTGGATGAACGGCTCGAGCCGGATGATGGCGTTGTGGCCCCAGTAATGGGATTCGCCCAGTTGCCAGAAATGGAGCCCCGCGGTGAACAGCGGTCCGTAGACGCGGGTGGCGAACTGCTGCACCCTCGCATAGAGGCTGTCCATGCCGGAGGCCCGCGGAGCGGTCTGGATGATGCCGGCTTCGGGGTTGGCGTCCATCAGCACCACCAGGCGCTTCAGGCATTCGCCGCTCATCACGCTATCGGCGTCGAGCACCACCATGTAGTCGTACTGACCCCCCCAGCGCCTGCAGAAATCGTCGATGTTGCCGCTCTTGCGCTTGACGCGGCGCCGTCTGCGCCGATAGAAGATGCGGCCGAAGCCCTTGACCGTCTTGCACAACTCCACCCAGGCCTGTTGTTCCTGGATGCAGGTGTCGGGCTTGTAGCTGTCGCTGAGGATGAAGAAGTCGAACTTGTCGAGCACGCCCGCCCGTTCCACCGACTCGTAGGTGGCGCGCAAGCCGGCGAACACCCGCCCCACGTCCTCGTTGCAGATAGGCATGACGACGGCCGTGCGGCTCTTGGGCGAGATGGGCACGCCCTCGGCCACGGTGGCCGAGATGCTGTAGCGGTCCCGGCCCATCAGCAGCTGCAGGAATCCCATCAGCGCGGTCCAGAACCCCGCCGAGACCCAGCAGAAAAGCAGCGCGAACAAAAGCAGGATCGCGATTTCGAGGATCTGCCCGCCCTGGTAGGGCAGCACCGCTTTCATGTACCACGTGGCGACCGAGGTCTGCACCAGCACGGCTACCAATAGGATCATCCGGCGCAGCCGGCCGGCGGCTTTCCAGCGTGGCTCGGGCGGCCGGGACAAGCGCTCGGCGCGCGTCTTGTGCATCTGGCCGCGCATCCGCCGCCAGCCGCGCACGAACGGATTGGTGACCCAGGGCTCGGGCACCATGGACGAGCGCTGGATGGCCGGCGCGGTCTGGACGCACACCCGGCCGGCCTCGTCGCGGCGGATGACGCCGTATTCATCGAGCTCGGGGCCGTAGGCCTCGACCAGCGTCCGCTCTACGGCGGCCGCCTCGCCCTGTTGCACCGAATCGTCGTTCACAGTCCCGGCCATGGCATCACTCGCCCGTCTCATAGCCGGGCAACTGGTAGCTCCAGGTTTCGGAGACCGGCGTCTGCCCGTTGACCAGATTTGCCCGCATTTCGACCGGCTTGGTCGTGTCCTTGACCTTGATCCGCAGCGTGACGCGCCAGCCGCCGGTGACAGGGTTGCGGCGCAAGCTGTTTTCGATCACGTCGGCATTGCCGCCGGTGGAAAAGTTCAGAGATACCGGCAATGGCGGGTCCTTGGGTTTGGCGGGAGCCGGTTCGGAAAAATCGATGACGAAGGCCGTGCTGCCGTCGGGACGCCGGATCAGGTCGGCGCCCTTGGTCTCGCCGGTCGAGCGCCGCGTCTGCAGCACCCGTGCCAGCGTCGGATCCTGCAAGGCGGCTTCGTTGCGGGTCCAGCGCAAGGTGTAATTCAGGTCGAGCGCGGTACCGGGCTTGGGTTGTTGCTCCGGCACCCAGAACGCGACGATGTTGTCGTTGGTCTCGTCGGCAGTCGGGATCTCGACCAGTTCGATCCGGCCCTTGCCCCAGTTGCCGCTGGGCTCTACCCACAGCGTGGGCCGCAAGTCGTAGCGGTCGTCCAGGTCTTCGTACTGGCGGAAGTCGCGGGCCCGCTGCTGCAGTCCGAAGCCGCGCGGGTTCTCGACCGCGAAGGAACTGTTGGCGAGCCGGCGCGGGTTGTTCAGCGGACGCCAGAGCCATTCCCCGTTACCCGAATGGAAAGCCAGGCCGTCGGAGTCGTGCAGCTCGGGACGGAAATTGAGCGTGCCCGAAGGTTGCGCGGCGCCATACAGATACATGCTGGTCATGGCCGCGATCCCAAGCTTGGCGACCGGGGCGCGCAAGTACACGCGCGACCGCACTTCCACCGTGGTGTCTTCGCCGGGATGGATGGTGAAGCGGTAGGCGCCGGTGGCGCGCGGCGAATCGAGCAGCGCATAGACGACGACGTGCTTGTCGCTGTTGGCGGGACGGGCGATCCAGAATTCCCGGAAGCGCGGGAACTCCTCGCCGGAGGGCACGGCGGTGTCTATCGCCAGGCCGCGTGCCGATATTCCGTACACCTGCCCCTTGCCCACCATGCGGAAGTAGCTGGCGCCAAGGAAGGAGGCCAGTTCGTCGTCGCGCTTGGCGGGATCGTTGAGGGGGTAGAGGATGCGGAAGCCCGCGAAGCCCAGGTCGCGCAGCAGCTTGGGGTCGGGCTGGCGCGGTCCGAAATCGAAATCCGCCGGATCGTATTTGATTTCGCGGACGCCTTCGGCATCGATTTCGTTGACCTTGACCGGCAGGTCGAATGCCATGCCCTGGTGGTGGAAGGCGATCTGGAACGGCGAGCGGCTGTCCGCCCACAGGTATTTGTCGCGCTTGGCCTGGATCTGCTGATAGTCGCCGTACTTGAGCTCGCGCAGTTCCTTGGGCAACTGGCTGGTCGGGGCCTTGTATTTTTCCCCGGCGAGCTGTTTGGCCTGGCGCGCGACGTCGAAAAAGTCGAACGCGCCGGCCGGGGATGCCGAAAGAAGGCCTGCTGACAATGCCAGGGCCGAGAGAAGAGTGCGGGACGCGCGCGCGCGCCCTCTTGGAAAAAGAAGGGACAATTCAGTCACGGATCTTGTACGTCCGGCGTGGCTTGGAATTCTGAAACAGGGATTTTAGAGGGTATGGCCGTCCCCAGGGAGCTTTGCCTGCGCAGATGTACTACCAGGTACTACCGGATGTAGCCATCTTGGGGCCAATCTCGCCCTGATGGACGCAATTTTCACTGATTTGGTTCCCTTAGCGCCCCAGGGCAGTGCCCTCGCGGCGAGGGTCGGCCCCGCCCCGCAACAGCCCGGTGTCCAGGATCTCGATGCCATGGAGGCCGCTGGGCAGCGACTGGAAGGCCACCGGATGGTCCATGGCGCGCAAGGCGGGGGCGAGCTTTTCCAGCTCGGCGCTGCGCTCGAGTTCCGTCGCGCGGTTGCGGCTGCCATAGTGCGGCAGGTCGATCGCGGCCTGGATGTCCAGCCCCCACGCCAGGTTGGCGACCAGTGTCCGGGCTACATAGTTCGCGATCGCGCTGCCCCCGGGCGAACCGATCACCAGGCGCAGCCGCGGGCCGGACCGGTCGTCGCGCAGGACGATGGTGGGGGCCATGGTGCTGCGCGGCCGCTTGCCGCCTTCGACCCGGTTGGCGACCGGCACGCCATGCTCATCCACGGGAGAAAGCGCGAAATCGGTCAGTTCGTTGTTCAGGAGGAAGCCGCCGACGAAGATCTTGCTGCCGAAGGCCTGCTCGATGGTCGAGGTCATGGATACCGCGTTGCCCTCGGCATCGACGATGGAAAGATGGGTGGTGGAGGGCAGGGCCGGCGTATCGTCTATGCCGTGCCGGGCCAAGGCTCCTCGTACCGGTTCGCCGGCCGCGGCGCGGCCCATGGAGCGATGCGCATCGATCAGGGCGGCGCGGCGCGCCAGGTACCCGGGGTCCAGCAAGGCCTGCAGCGGCACCTGGACAAAGTCGGGGTCGGCAACGTAGCGGTCGCGGTCGGCGTAGGCCAGCCGCCCGGCTTCGGAAAAATAGTGCACCGTGGTAACGGAGACCGGCGGTGCCGCGGCGATCGGAGTGCGGGCCAGCAATTGCAGCATCTGCAGCACGGCCAGGCCGCCGGAGCTGGGCGGCGGCGCCCCGCAGACCAGGTAGATACGATAGGGGGCGCACAGGGCGGCCCGTTCGCGGGCGGTATAGCGGGCCATGTCGTCCAGCGACAAGTCGCCGGGGCGGACGTGCGTACGCACCGCCTCCACCATGGCACTTGCCAGCGGGCCGCGGTAGAAAGCGTCCGCGCCATCGCGGGCGATGCGCGCAAGCGTCGCGGCCAGCTCGGGATTGCGCAGGGTTTCGCCTTCGCGCACGGGAGAGCCGTCGGCATGGAAAAAATAGGCGCGAGCGGCCGGCTGGGCGGCGAGCCGCTTGTTGCCGCGCAGCAGCGCGGCCAGGCGTTGAGATACCGGAAAACCATCGCGGGCGCGGGCGATCGCATCGTCGAACAAGGTCGGCCAGGGGAGCTTGCCGTGGCGCGCATGCGCCAGTTCCAGGGCACGCAAGACGCCCGGCACGCCGACCGACTTGCCGCTGTCCACCGCTTCGCCAAAGCGCATCGGCCGCGGCCCTTGCATGAAGCGGTCGGCGGCCGCCGCGGCCGGCGCGGTCTCCCGGCCATCGAAGACACTCACCTGATCGCGGCGGGCGTCGTAATAAAGGATGAACGCGCCGCCGCCCAGGCCCGAAGACTGCGGTTCGACCAGCCCCAGCATCATCTGCGCCGCGATGGCCGCGTCGATCGCGCTGCCGCCGCGTTCGAGCACGCGGTAAGCCGCCTCGCTCGCGGCCGGATGTGCGGTGACGGCCATGAAGCGGTGCCCCGTAACCGCCTTTTTGGGTACGTAGGCGGTCTGGGCTTCGGGGTTGGCATCGACGTCCAGGTCCTGGGCCGATGCCGGTGCGCATACCCATGCCGCGCCGGTCAGGCAGAGCAGCAGTGATACGCGGGCGAGAAATTCCATGGGCAGTTTCCTTCGGGGCGGACAGGCCGCCGGTACGACCGAGACCTTACCATCGGCCGGCTGCAAAGCAGCTTACACTGGTGCCCCTCAGCGTTTCTTTCCGTTCCGGCCAGCCATGCCGACGCCTCATCCGCGCGTACTCGTCGTCGAAGACGAAATGACGATTTCGGCCAATTTATGCGCCTATCTCGAAGCCAGGGGTTTTGTCGTCGACGTCGCCTACGATGGCCAGTCCGCCTTGTATCGCCTGGCTACGGAGACCTTCGACGCGATCCTGCTCGACATCGGCCTGCCCGGCGCGGATGGCGTAACGGTCCTCCACCGGCTGCGCACCGAACTGCGGCAGGCGACCCCGGTCCTGCTGTTGACCGCACGCGACGCGCTTGAACAGAAACTGGACGCCTTCGCCCAGGGCGCCGACGACTACGTCACCAAGCCCTTCGCGCTGGCCGAGGTCGAAGCCAGGGTGCGGGCCTTGCTCAATCGTGCGGCGGGTGCGGTTGCCAACCCGGTGCGGCGCTTCGGCCCTTTGTCCTACGACGCCCGGACCAGGGAAGTACGGGTAGCGGACCGGCTGGTGCGGCTGACTCCCAAGACGAACCGCATCGTCGAAGCGCTGATCCGGGATCCGGGCCGGGTGGTCTCGCGCGCGGAGCTCGAGACGGCATTGTGGGGCCGCGACGTGCCGGAAACGGACGCCTTGCGCAGCCAGATCCACCTATTGCGCAAAGCCTTGTCCGAAGCCGGCTTCGACGGCCTGGAAACGGTGCACGGCATCGGCTACCGGCTTTCCGATAGCCAGGAGCGCCGTGGATGACGGGGGCCGCGACGCTCAAGCAGCGGGTCATCTGGGCGTTGACCGCCGCGATTGCGATTTTCGTGGGCGTGCAGGCGATCGTCGCCTATCTGGTGCTGGCAGAGCAGGAGGACCGGATCGTCGACCAGATCGTGCTGACCGAGGCGCAGCGTCTGGTGCATCGCGTGGAGGCGGGGGAAGAAGTCACCCAGGCCAACGGCGACATCCTCCTCGGGCCGAGTCTGCAAGGCTGGGTAGGCGCCGGCGGCGATGTGCCGTCCGTCATTGCCGGCCTGGCGCCGGGCCAGTACCAGTTGGCGCCCAATGGCCAGACCTGGCACGTGGCGGTGGCCGACTCGAGCAAAGGCCGGGTGTACCTGCGTTATGACGCCACCGAGAACGAGCGGCGGGTCTATGAGTTCGGATCGGTCCTGCTGGGATTGTGGCTGGCCTGTACGCTCGTGGGGTATTGGACGGCCCGGGCATTGGCGGGGCGCGTGGTGGGTCCAATGGTGGCGGTTACGGACCGGATCGAGGCCTGGGCGCCGGGGAGCCCGGTATTGAAGGTAGAGCGCAGCGACGAGGCGGGCCGCCTGATCGAAGCGTTCAACCGGATGCAGGACAAGGTGGAGCAGTCCATTGCCCAGGAGCGCGAGTTCTCGGCCAATCTGAGCCACGAGATCCGCACGCCGCTGACCAGCATACGGACCGACGCCGAACTCGTGACGATGGAGACCGAGCTGCCGCCGCAAACGGGCCTTCGCGTGGCCCGCATCATGCGCGCCGTCGACGAGATAGCGGCGACCCTGGAGACCGCGCGCGCCATCAGCAGCGCCCGTCCTGGGCCGCGCGAGGAGGTCGCGCTGCGGGCTTGCCTGGACGATGCCTGGAGCGGACTGGCGGAGCGAGCGCACCGGGCCGGGCTGACGCTGACCAATGAGATTCCCGATGCGGCGGTGGCAACGCTGGATCGCTACGGCTTGTTGATGGTCCTGCGCAACCTGGTGCGCAACGCCGTCGACCATGCGGCGCCGGCAAGCTTGCGGGCGACGTGGAACGGCGAATGCCTGGTACTGGCCGATGACGGGCCGGGCATTGCGGCGCAGGACCTGCCGTTCGTCTTCGAGCGCTACTATCGCGGCCGCCTGCGCGACAGCGCGGCAGATGCCGGCGAAGACAGCGGGCGACGCGGCTTGGGGCTGGCGATCGCCAAGCGCGTGTGCGACCTGCAAGGATGGCGGCTGGCCGTAAGCTCCAGCCGCGAAGGACCCGACCGGGGTACCCGGTTCCTGCTGCGCTTTTCCTGATCCCCCGCGCGTCCATGGCGGCGCGACAAAAACTCGACATGCCTTCGACGGGTCTTCGACCGCCATCTACCTACCCTTAGGTTTTTTCAGAGGGGAATGTCGATGTCGTCGACCAAGACCCGGCTCGCCGCAGTGGGCGCGCCCGCGGCAGGCCGGTTGCGGCTGCTCGTCATGCTGTGGCTGGTCTATCTTGTTTTCTCGTTTGCCACGCGTATCACCCTGTCGGCGGTCAGCTTGCACGCCGGACTGGTGACGTGGTCGATGCTGCCGCGCGTATTCGCGATGGGCATGCTGATGGATGCCGTTACCGGGCTTTACATATGCGTACCGTTCGCGCTCTATCTGTGGATGGCGCCGGCCCGCCTGTTTCGCGCACGCGCGGGGCGAGCACTGGTGCTGGGCGGATTCTTCCTCGCCGCCGCCGGGTTCGCCTATCTTGCCGCGGCCGAATATTTCTTCTTCGATGAGTTCAATGCCCGGTTCAACTATACGGCGGTCGAATACCTGATCTATCCCACAGAGGTCTTCACCAACATCCGGGATTCTTATCCGGTCGGCCAAGCGTTGGCCGCCGCGTTGTTTGTCGGACTGGCGGTGACGCGATGGCTGCGTCCGCATATTGCCGCCTGTTTCGGGGACCAGGCGGGATGGCGGGCGCGGACGGCCGGCATGGCCGTGATGGCGGCCTTGATTGCATTGTCGTTGGCCGGGCTCGATCTGCAAACGGCACAGGGAAGATCGACCAACCGCATCGCCGGCGAACTCGCCGACAACGGGGTCTACGCATTCTTCAGCGCATTGCACAACGCCAATATCGATTATCCCCGCTACTACGCCACCCTGGATGACAACGAGGCCGCCGCCCGCGTACGGCACCTGCTCACGCAGGCCAATACGCGCCCGTCGTCGTCCGCGGCCGGCCAGCCGTTCGCACGGCAAGTCGACAACAGCGATCTCGGCCCGCCTCGCAGGCTGCACGTCATCATCCTGCTGCAGGAATCGATGGGCTCGGAGTTCGTCGGCAGCCTGGGCGGGCGGAAGCTGACCCCCAACATCGACCGCATCGCCGCGCAGGGCCTCAGTTTCACCCATCTTTACGCCAGCGGTACCCGGACCGTGCGCGGCATGGAAGCGCTAGCCACGTCCCTGGCGCCGGTGCCGCCCGAAGCGGTCGTCAAGCGCACGGGCAACGAACACTTGTTCAATCTGGCCACCGTGGCGCGCCAGGCCGGCTATGCGCCGACTTTCATCTACGGCGGCTACGGCACCTTCGACAACATGAACGAATTCTTTGGCGCCAACGGCTGGCGAACCATCGACCGTACCGATATGCCGGCCCCGAAGTTCGCCAACATATGGGGGATCGCCGACGAGGAATTGCTCGACAACGCGCTCGCGGTCTTCGACCGGCAGGTAGCGCGCGGCGAGCGGATTTTCTCGGTGGTGATGAGCACGTCCAACCATAAACCGTTTACCTTCCCGCCGGGCATCCCGGGCGTGCCCGAGCAAGGTGGGGGACGCGAGGCGGGAGTGCGCTATGCCGATTATGCGGTGGGCAAGTTCTTCGACGAGCTGCGTACCCGGCCGTGGTATCGCGACACGATCCTGGTGGTGACGGGCGACCATGGCGCACGCGTCTACGGACGGGCGAAGATTCCCGTGGCGACCTACCCCGTGCCCTTCATCGTGCATGCGCCGGCCTATGTCCGGCCGGGGCGCGTCGATACGCTGGCGAGCCAGGTCGACATCGGCCCGACGCTGCTCGGCTTGCTGCACCTGTCCTATGCTTCGCGGCTGCCCGGACGCGACATCCTTCGCATGCGGCGGGACGACGGCTACGCCCTGTTCAACCACAATCGCGACGTGGCGCTGATGCGCGGCGGCGAAATCGCCACGCTCGGCTTCGGCAAGGCCCTGCAGACAGAGTTCGTCGATGCGGCCGGCCAACTGCATCCGGCGCCTCACGACCGGGAACTTGAGCGCGACGCGCAGGCACTGTTCCAGGAATCCTACGCCATGTTCACCGCCGGCCGCCAGCGCGAATAGCGGCCAGCCGCGCGCCGGCCTCAGCCGGCCAGCGTCTTGGCGTGGAAGGCGAGGTGGTCCTCGATGAAGGTCGAGATGAAGTAGTAGCCGTGGTCGTAGCCCGCATGACGCCGCAGCTCCAGCGGCTGGCCCGCTTCGCGGCAAGCGGCCTCGAAGGCCTCCGGACGCAGCTGGGCGTCCAGGAACTGGTCGGACAAGCCCTGGTCCACGAGAATGCCGCCCGGGAACGGCTGGTGCGAGGCGCGCATCAGCTCGGTGGCATCGTACTGGGCCCACGCCTGCCGGTCCGGTCCCAGGTAGCCGCCGAAGGCCTTGTGTCCCCACGGGCAGTCGCTGGGGTGGGCAATGGGGGCGAAGGCCGAGACCGAGCGGAATTTGGCGGGATTGCGCAGCGCGAGTACCAGCGCGCCGTGGCCGCCCATGGAGTGCCCGAAGATGCCGGCGCGCGCCGGGTCGCCAGGCAGCTCCGAGGTGACGATGCCGAACAGCTCGTCGACGATGTAGCTGTACATGCGGTAGTGGCGGTTCCAGGGGGCCTGGGTCGCATCCAGGTAGAAGCCTGCGCCGACGCCGAAGTCCCAGCTGTCGGTTTCGCCCGGAAGGCCGGCCCCGCGCGGGCTGGTATCGGGTGCGACCAGCATGATGCCGTGCTGCTGCGCGAAGCGCTGGGCACCGGCCTTGATCATGAACGTTTCTTCGGTGCAGGTCAGGCCGGCCAGGTAGAACAGTACGGGTACGGGGCCGGCGCTCGCGTGCGTGGGGAGGAATACGGAAAAGCGCATCGGCAGGCCGATCGTGGACGAGGCGTGGCGGTAGAAGCGTTGCTGGCCGCCGAAGCACTGGTGCAGGCTGATCAGTTCAAGCATGTGGAATCCTTGCAGCCGCCGGCCGGGCGGCAAAGCGATGAATCTTTCGGGGTACGCTTGAGGCCGCAGCCCGGTCTTCGCCGGGCCGGCGCCTCGCGTGCTGGCACGCGAGGCTAACAGGAATCGTCAGGGGCCGACAAGCAAGCCATGAGTAAAGCGCTAGAACGCATCCGGTTCGATCTTACGTCCATCCGCCTGTTCATTGCCACCGTCGAGCACGGCAGCATCACCCGTGCCGCCGAGCAGCAATGCGTTGCCGTCACCGCAGCCTCGCGGCGCATCGCCGAGCTCGAGGCCCAGTTCGGCGTCGCACTATTCCAGCGCCGGCCGCACGGCATGGTGCTGACCGACGCCGGCCGCAGCCTGCTCGCCCACGCGCGTGCGCTGCTGCAGTCGGTCGAGCGCATGCATAACGACGCCGTGGCTCATGCCCAGGGACACAAGGGATTGGCCCGGGTAGCGGCCTGTACGTCGGCGGCGCTGCAGTTCCTGCCTGCCGATATCCGCGCGCACCAGGCGCTGTTTCCCGATATCGACATCGAGACGCAGGAGGGGACCAGCTATGGCGTCATCAAAGCTGTGGTGCAAGGGACTGCCGAAGTCGGCATCTACGAGGCCGGGGTAAGCAACCCGCCCGAGATGATGCGCACCCGCCCCTATCGGGAGGACCGGCTGGTGCTGGTCACGCACAAGGCGCATCCGCTGGCGCGCCGGAGCCGGGTCGGCTTCGCCGACATCCTGCCTTGCGACCTCGTGGGCTTGAACGAGGATTCAGCGCTGTCGATGCTGCTGGTACGCCTGGCCGCCGGGCACGACGGCAAGCTCAACGTGCGGGTGCGGGCCCGCAGCTTCGACACGATGCTGGCCATGATCCAGGCCGAGCTTGGCGTGGGGCTGGTGCCGCTCGGCGTGGCGCGGTGGCTGGCCATGAGCAAGGCATTCCGCCATATCGAGATCGACGAGCCATGGGCGCGGCGGCAGTTCGTGCTGTGCCATCGGCATGCTCCGGATATTTCCTCGGCGGCGCTGTCGGTGGCCGAATTCCTGGCGCAGCCGGAACGCCGCGCGATGTTGCAGACCTGACGAGCGCCTCGCGTACACGAAACGCGAAACCTGCGTGAAAAAAATAGCAATGGCTGCCTGCGGCTGGCTTTGTCAGCATAGCGGGCGGTTGCCCATGCGCGGCCGCTACTTTCGTATCACGATCCAAGGAAGATGCCGGTGAAGATTGCACGCGTACATGCCACGCCATTGAACGTCCCGCTCGACTACGCCGCCGGCGGCGTGCGCCGCTCGACCTCGCTATCGGCCTGTTATGTCGAGGTCGAGACCGCCGAAGGACTGGTTGGACACGGCTTGACCGCCATTACCGAAGAAGAAGTGGTTGCGGGCATCGTCAATGAGGTCGCCGGGCCGGCACTGGCCGGGCTGGACGCGATGGAGCACGAGGCCGCATGGAACCGCCTTTACTGGCTGCTCTGCCCGCGCGGGCAGACCGGCTATGGCATGCATGCCGTGGCGGCGCTGGACGTGGCATTGTGGGATATCAAAGGCAAGGCGCTGGGCCAGCCCATCTGGAAACTGCTGGGTGGGGCCCGCCCGCGCGTGCCGGTCTACACCACCTTCGGATTCAACTTCCTGGACCGCGATTCGCTGGCCCAAGCGGCGCAGGCATGCGTGGCGGACGGCTTCGGCCACCTGAAAATGGTAGTGGGCCATGGCGCGCTGCAGCGGCGCGACGAACCGCGGCCACTGGATGAAGTGATCCGCGAAGACGCCCGCCGCGTGCGGGCGGTGCGTGACGCCGTAGGAGAGGAGCCGTCCCTTTATATCGACGCCAACTGCAGCCTCGATGGCTTCCATGCCGAGAAGCTGGCGCTGTCGGTGCGCGATTGCGGCATCGCCTTCTTCGAGGAGCCGGTCACGCAGAACGACGTGCGCCTGATGGCGGACCTGCGGCGCCGTACCGGCATGGCGCTGGCGGCGGGGCAGAACGAAGGCCTGGCCTTTCGCTTCCGGGACATGCTGGTCGCCGGCGCCGTCGACTACGTGCAGCCGAACGTGATAATCAGCGGCGGCTACACGCAGGCCGCGAAGATCGCCGGCATGGCCGAGGCCTTCAACATCCCCGTTGCCAACGGCGGCGCCTTCCCGCTGCACAACATGCATCTGCACGGCGGTCTGGCGCATGGGGGGCGGGTCGAGTGGCACCTGGTGGCAGTCGAGATGATGAGAAAACTCTACGGCGACATTCCCCAGCCCCATGGCGGCTGGCTCGACCTGCCCGACAAGCCGGGCCTGGGCTTCGAACCCGACCGCGCCGCCATCGCGGAAATCGCCAAGCTGCCGTCCTCGGCCGGCAAGGGCAAGGGATAGCGGCCGCCTCCATCCCTATACCACCTATAAAGGAGACATTCATGCGTATCATCCTTCACCTCTTCGTTGCGCTGGCCCTCGCGGCGCCGGCCCTGTCGTCCGCCGCGGGGGATTGGCCCGGCAGCCGCCCGGTACGCCTCGTCGTTCCCGCCAGCGCCGGCGGCTCCCTCGATACCTTGGCGCGCCCACTGGCCCAGGCAATGTCGGACTTGTCGGGAGGGCGCTTCATTGTCGAGAACGTCGGCGGTGCGGCCGGCATGATAGGGGCACACAACGTGGTCAAGGCGGCGCCCGACGGCTATACCTTCCTGTTCGGGGCCATTCACCATGTGATCCTGCCCATTGCCTATCCCAAGATGCCCTACGATACCGCGACCGACCTTACGCCCATCGGGCTGATCGCGACTGTGCCGAACGTCGTGCTGGTGCGCAGCGACTCGCCGTTCAGGACCCTGGACGACCTGGTCCGGACCGGCAAGACTTCGCAGCAGGGACTGAACTACGGAACCGGCGGCAAGGGCGGGCTGCACCATCTTTCCGCCGAGCACTTCAAGCTGTTGACCGGCGCCAAAATGCAGGCGGTTCACTATCGTGGCAGCGCGCCGGCCATCACCGACTTGCTGGGCGGCCAGATCGATTTGATGTTCGAGACCATGCCCATGGCCTTGAGCCAGATCCGCAGCGGCTCGCTGCGGGCGCTCGCGGTCACCTCGGCCGCCCGCTCGCCGGCCTTGCCCGATACGCCTACGCTGGCCGAGGCAGGTGTGCCGGACTTGGCGGTGACGACCTGGTATGGCCTGTTCGGTCCGGCCAAGCTGCCTCCCCAGGTGAGCCAGCACATGCGCGCACTGATGGCGCAAGCGCTCGCCACCGACAAGATCAAGGCCCTGTGGAAGGACTACGGAGCCACGGTCGACGGACCCGGGGCCAAGGATTTTCCGGCCTTCGTCGCCAGCGAGCTGCGCCATTGGGCCGACGTCGGTCGGCGCATTGATTTCAAGCCAGGGGAATGAAGCCGCTGAATGCGCACGAGCTGCGGCGCCTCGCGCGGCGGCGCCTGCCGCGCCTGGCCTTCGACTACCTGGAAGGCGGCGCAGAGGACGAAACCACGCTGCGTGCCAATCGCCAGGCCTTCGAGCGAGTGACGCTGTGCCCGCGTGCGCTCAATGACGTGAGCACCCGGCGCCAAGAGGTGCAGGTCCTGGGCGAAACCTGGATGTCGCCCATGGGCATTGCGCCGGTCGGCCTGGCGGGCCTGTTCTGGCCGCAGGGCGACATCGCAGCGGCGCGAGCGGCGGCCGCTGCAGGCGTTCCTTATGTGTTGTCGACCGCGTCCAGCAGCACGCTCGAGGCGGTGGCCCGCGCGGGCGGCAATCCGTGGTTCCAGCTGTACGTGATCGAACGGGGAATGGCCGACGCCTTGGTTGACCGCGCGCACGCGGCCGGCTATCGCCACCTCGTGCTGACCACGGACGTGCCGGTGAGCGGCCGGCGCGAGCGCGATCTGCGCAACGGTTTCTCGCTGCCGATGCGCTGGCGCGCCGCTACCGTGTGGGACGTGGCGAGCCATCCGCGCTGGCTGGCGCAGGTTGGCCGGCACGGCGCGCCGCAGCTCGCCAACCTGGCCAGCACTGCGGCAGGGGACGCGCAGGCGCAAGCGGCGCTGCTGCAACGGCGGATGGACGCGAGCTTTTGTTGGGAGGATCTGAGGCGACTGCGCCGTCGCTGGCCGCACGCGCTGTGGGTCAAGGGCATCCTGCATGCCGACGATGCCCGCCGCGCTTGCCAGGAAGGAGTCGACGGCGTGATCGTCTCCAATCACGGCGGCCGCCAGCTGGACGGCGCGATGGCCAGCCTCGATGCCTTGGCCGCGGTGGTGGACGCCGCGGGCGGCCGGCCGGTCCTGCTGGATGGCGGCGTGCGGCGCGGGATCGACGTAGTCAAGGCGCTGGCCCTGGGCGCACGCGGAGTATTGATGGGCCGCTTGCCCATGTATGGACTTGCCGCGGCCGGGGAGGCCGGCGTGGCGGCCGCGCTCGGGCTGGTGCGCGAGGACATCGACCGCGTGCTGGCGTTGCTCGGCTGTCCCGGCGTTTCGCACTTGGGGCCGCAGTGGCTGGCGGCGGGCCTCAGGCCTGTTCCCAGCTGTACAGCTTCGCCGGGGTAACGGCGAGGATCCGGCGCTGGGCGAAAGTGATCAGGGATGCGAATATTACGGTGAACTGATCCAAAGCCCGGGTTGTCGCGGCGGCAGGCAAGCGCTTCGCGACCTTGTCATCAACGCTCATTAATAGGTAGTGCCGCATGATGAATGGCGCCGAGTCGCTAGTCAGGACCCTGCTCGCATCCAACGTGGATGTCTGTTTCGCCAATCCGGGCACGTCGGAAATGCATTTCGTGGCCGCGCTCGACCGGGTGCCGGGCATGCGATGCGTGCTCGGGCTGTTCGAAGGCGTCGTCACGGGTGCGGCCGACGGCTATGCGCGCATGGCTGGCCGGCCCGCCTCGACGCTGCTGCACCTGGGACCCGGCCTGACCAACGGCATGGCGAACCTGCACAATGCGCGCAAGGCCCGGTCATCCATCGTCAACATCGTCGGCGAGCACGCCAGCGATCATTTGCAGCATGAAAGCCCGCTGCGCAGCGATGTGCCGGCTGCCGCGGCGCTGGCATCCGACTGGTGGCGGGTCGGCCGCGCCGGACAGCAGATCGCCCAGGACGCGGCGGATGCCGTTACCGCCGCCCGCAGCCGGGACGGACAGATCGCCACGCTGATTCTTCCCGCCGATACTGCATGGAGCCCGGGCGGCACGCCGGTCGCCGCATCCGCGCCGCCGCCCCTGGTCCAGGCCACGGCTGAAGCCATGCGGCGGGCGGTGAAGGCCATGCGTGCGGGCAAGCGCTGCGCGTTGCTGGTCACCGGCCGGGCCCTCGAAGAGGCCGGCCTCGAAGTGGTCGCGCGACTGGCGGCTGCCGGCATCCGGGTGATGAGTTCGCAATCGAATCGCCGCTTCGCCCGCGGCCGGGGGCGGCTGGTCGTCCCGCGTGTACCGTTCGCGGTCGACCAGGCGGTCGCCGCGCTGGCCGGATTGGAGGTACTGATTCTCGTGGGCAGCCATCCGCCCGCCGCATTCTTCGGCTATCCCGGCAAGCCCCGGATGCAGACGCCGCCCGAATGCGAGATCCAGTCGCTGGTCGAACCGGGCGGCGACGTGCTGCATGCGCTGGCGTGGCTGGCGGACGAGTTGGGATTGCCGCGCACGGCGCAGCCGGTCCCCATGGCCGATGCGCCGGCATTGCCTGCCGCCGACCGGCTCGATGCCGATACGGTCATGCAGACCATGGCCGCTCTGCTCCCGGAGCAAGCCATCCTGTGCGACGAGTCCGTGTCGTCCGGCCGCTCCCTTTTCCGGTTTACGGATGGCGCGGCGCCGCACGACTACCTGCAGATTACGGGCGGGGCGATAGGCTCCGGACTGCCCATGGCGACCGGGGCGAGCGTTGCCTGCCCGGACAGGAAGGTCGTCTGCTTCGAAGGGGACGGCAGCGGGATGTATACGCTCCAGGCGCTGTGGACGCAGGCGCGCGAGCGGCTGGACGTAGTGACCATCATCCTGGCCAATCGCAGCTACCGGATACTGCAGGGGGAGTTGAAAGGCGTGGGCATCGAGCAGCCCGGCGAGCAGGCGCGCCGGATGCTCGATCTTGCTGCTCCCGAGCTCGACTGGGTGGCGCTCGCCAACGGTCAAGGTGTCGAAGCCGTCGCCGTGGAGACGGTGACCGAACTGGCCGATGCGTTCCGCGGCGCATGCGCGCGGCGCGGGCCGTTCCTTATCGAAGCCCGTATTCCCTGACCCCGGGGAAGGCGCAGCATCCGCAACCGCGGACTGCGCCGGCGGCATCGTTGCCGCGCCCCGGCCGACGTCAATAGAGAACGACCGAACGGATCGACTGCCCGCTCTTCATGAGGTCGAAGCCCTCGTTGATGCGTTCCAGCGGGAGGGTATGCGTGATGAGTTCGTCGATTTTGATCTTGCCGTCCATGTACCAGTCGACGATGGTGGGCACGTCGGTACGCCCGCGGGCGCCGCCGAAGGCCGAGCCTTTCCATTCGCGGCCGGTGACGAGCTGGAACGGGCGAGTGGCGATCTCCTGGCCGGCGGCGGCCACGCCGATAATGAAGGATTGGCCCCAGCCCTTGTGGCAGCACTCGAGCGCCTGGCGCATGGTGGTGGTGTTGCCTATGCACTCGAAGCTGTAGTCGGCCCCGCCGTCGGTGAGCTGGACGATGTGGTCGACCACGTTCTCGACGTTCTTGGGGTTGACGAAGTGGGTCATGCCGAACTGGCGGCCCAGGGCTTCGCGCTCAGGGTTGATGTCGATACCGATGATCTTGTCGGCGCCGACCATCTTGGCCCCCTGGATCACGTTCAGGCCGATGCCGCCCAGGCCGAAGACCACCACGTTGGCCCCGGCCTCGACCTTGGCGCTGAACACCACGGCGCCCACGCCGGTGGTGACGCCGCAGCCGATGTAGCAGGCCTTGTCGAAGGGGGCGTCTTCGCGGATCTTGGCCACCGCGATCTCGGGCACCACGATGTAGTTGGAGAACGTGGAGGTGCCCATGTAGTGGTGGATAGGCTTGCCGTCGAGCGAGAAGCGGCTGGTGCCGTCCGGCATCAGGCCCTTGCCCTGGGTGGTGCGGATGGCCTGGCACAGGTTGGTCTTGCGCGACAGGCAGAACTTGCACTGGCGGCACTCGGGCGTGTAGAGGGGGATGACGTGGTCCCCCTTCTTGAGGGTGGTCACGCCCGCGCCGGTGTCGACGACGATGCCGGCGCCCTCGTGGCCGAGGATGGCAGGGAAGATGCCTTCGGGGTCGGCGCCCGATAGCGTGTAGTAGTCGGTGTGGCAAATGCCGGTGGCCTTGACCTCGATCAGCACCTCGCCGGCGCGCGGGCCTTCCAGGTCCACTTCTTCGATGGTCAGGGGCGCGCCTGCCTTCCAGGCGATTGCGGCTTTCGTCTTCATGTGGGGGGGCTCCTTGGCAATCGTGGGTCTCGCCCGGGATTGTAGTGCGGCGGGCCGCGGGTGACGATCCGGCAAATACTCCTCAAGTCAGCGGCGTTCCTGCCGTCAACGTCATGAGTCGTTGTCGATTATAAGAACCATGCGCAAGAATCTGCCCATTACTTCGCTCGAGCGGTTCGTCGAGAAAAACCGTCCAGTGGTCACTACCACCGACCTGAAGGGGCGCATCACCTATGCCAACCCCGCGTTCATCGAAGTCAGCGGGTTCTCGCGCGACGAGCTCATCGGGCAGCCGCACAACATCGTCCGCCATCCCGACATGCCGCCGGAGGCCTTCGCCGATCTCTGGGAGACGCTCAAGCGCGGGCAGCCGTGGCGTGCGCTGGTCAAGAATCGCTGCAAGGACGGCGGTTTCTATTGGGTCGAGGCCTATGTCACGCCGTTGACCGAGAACGGCCGGCCCGTCGGCTACATGTCGGTGCGCAACGCTCCCGACCGGGACGAGGTGGCCGCCGCCCAGGCCCTGTATGCCGAGGTGGCACAGGGCAAGGCGACGTTTCCCGCGACGCCCCGCCCGCGCTGGTGGCACCATCCCACCCCCTGGGGGGCGGGCGTGGCGGTCGTGGCCCTGGGGGCGGTCCTGGGCGAATGGCTGTTGCCGCACTGGGGCTGGATGCTCGCCCAGGCCGGAGCGGTCGGCGCCGCGGTCGCGGTCTGGCGGCTGCGGGTCGCCGGTCCCCTGCGCCGCATCGAGAAAACGCTGGCGGCCATAGGCGAAGGGACCCTGTCTGTCCCTATCGAGGGGCGCCATCAGTTCGACCTCGGCGGATTGCCCATGCGCGTCGAGTCGACGCGCATCCACCTGCGCTCAACGCTGTGCGACGTGCTGCAGGTCGCCCGGGAGGTCGAAGCCAGCGCCGCCCGCGTCGACGGCGAAATCGCCTCGATCCGCAAAGTGATCGACGAGCAGCGCGACCGCCTCGGGCGCATTGCCTCGGCCGTCGAGCAGATGAGCGTGGCCATCCGCGAAGCGTCGCAGCACACCAGCACGGCACTGTCGCTGTCCGAGTCCGCGCTGAACGAGGTCGATACGGCGGAAGCCAAGATAGGCGACTCGGTGCGGGGAACGCATTCGGTGGCCGAAGCCGTCGGCCGCACGAACGAACAGATCGGTTCGTTGCACGACCTGGTATCGACCATTTCGGGCGTCACCCAGGCCATCAGTGAGATCGCCAGCCAGACCCGGCTGCTGTCGCTGAACGCGGCCATCGAAGCCGCCCGCGCCGGCGAGAACGGCCGGGGCTTCGGCGTAGTGGCCGAAGAAGTCCGGACCTTGTCCGACCGCACGGCCGGCAGCACCGGAGACATCGGGCACGCGCTCGAAGCGATTACCCGGTTCGCGACCGAAACGTCGGCTTCCATGCAGCAGGCCGTGACCTCGGTCCAGTACAGCGGCGAGCAGATCCGCGAAAGCGCGGGGTTCTTCGAACGGGTGCGCCGTTCTTCGTCGCTGGTGGTCGAACGCGCGCGCAACATCGCCGGCATGCTGCAGCAGCAGTCTTCCGCATCCAAGGAAGTGGCGGAAAGCATGGAGGGCATTTCCGGCGAGGTGGAACGCACTTCCGACTCGGTCGCATCCCTGGCCCAGGCCACCGATGTGCTCAAGAGCACCGTCGGCGACATGCGGCAATCGCTGGCGCGCTACGAAACCTCGCTCTACCACTGAGGCAGGCCGGCCCACGGAACCGTTATGCTCTAGCCTGTCCGAAATACGTCACAGGCAGAGGGAGTCAGCGTTGCTGCACGGGTGCGAGCAAACCGGTCCGGTCACGGATCGTCGGGAAATGACGGTTTTCCGCAGGCAATGGCGGTCATTTTCGCGGAACGCGGCGGTGGCGCTCCTGGCGGTCCTGGTGTCCACGGCGGCATGGGCACAGGGCTTGCCGCCGGAGTTGTCGGCCGCCTGGGCCGCCACCGGCCTGCCCGAGAGCTCGCTGTCGGTCGTCGTCGAGCGGGTGGACGGCCCGCGCATGGTGTCGGTCAACGCCGACCAGCCGCGCAATCCTGCCTCGGTCATGAAGCTGGTGACGACCTTCGCCGCCCTCGACAGCCTGGGGCCGGCGTACGTCTGGCGCACCCAGCTGCTCGTGGATCCGGGCACGACCGTTGCTGCCGACGGCACGCTGTCCGGACCGCTGTACCTGCGGGCCAGCGGGGATCCCTTGTTCAAGCTCGAAGACCTTTGGCAATTGCTGCGGGAACTGCGGCTGCGCGGCGTGCGCAAGATTCCGGAACTCGTGGTGGACCGCTCGGTGTTCGGGCCGGTTGCCATCGACCCCGGCGCTTTCGATGGGGATGCCTCGCGGCCCTACAACGCCAGTCCTGATGCCTGGATGGTGGGGTTCGGTGCCGTCCGCCTGCTATTCACGCCGGACCCGCGCGCCCGCCGGTGGCGGGTGACGCTCGATCCGCCCGTGCCTGGCGTCGAGGTCGACGGTACCGTCAAGTGGTCCGACGCCCTGTGTCCCGGCCCGCCGTCGGTCGGAACCGAACCGTTCCTGACTTCGTCGGGTGTCTCGCTACGGCTGACGGGCACGGTGTCGGGCGGCTGCGGCGAGTTCAGCATCTACCGGCTGGCCTTGTCCCAGCCGCGGCATGCCGAGGCTGTTTTCCGTGTGCTCTGGCAGGAAATGGGAGGCAGCGTTACCGGCCGGATCCGTCCGGGCAGCGTGCCGGGGGACGCGGTGCTGTTCGTCACCCACGATTCGCCGCCGCTGGTGGAAGTCGTCCGCCATATCAACAAATTCAGCAATAACGTCATGGCGCGCATGTTGCTGCTGTCTCTGGGCGCCAACTATGAACCGGGGCCGGCAACGGTCGATAGCGGCGGCCGGGCGGTGGAAAGCATCCTGGCCGGCCGCGGCCTGCGTTTCCCCGAGCTCGTGGTGGACAACGGCTCGGGATTGTCGCGCGACGGCAGGGTTTCCGCCGATAGCCTGGCGCGGCTTCTGGCCGCGGCCTGGCGCTCGCCGGTGATGCCGGAGTTCGTCTCGTCGCTGGCCATCTCCGGCGTCGACGGGACCGTGCGGCGGCGCCTGCGCGATTCCGAGGCCGCGGGACTGGCCCATTTGAAGAGCGGGTCGCTGCGCGACGTGCGGGCACTGGCCGGATACGTCCTGTCGGCCAGCGGCCATCGCTATTTGGTGGTCAGCGTGGTGAACGACGAGCGGGCGCAACAGGCGAACGGTTTCAACGACAAACTGATCGATTGGCTGTCCGCCCAGTGATGCAGCAGTGATGCAGGATGCAAGAACCCGGTTGCAGGTGTTACCCGATGCTGCCCGCCCGACCGAAGGGTTTCGATATGCGAGGGCGACTGCTATGATCGGTCCGTCCAACCGAAAAACAACGCAGGGAGCGCAAGCATGAATACCAGCAACGCAGGCAAAGAAAAACTTCTCTCCGACGTGAAGGTCGTGCTGAACGACGCGGAAGACCTGCTCAAGCAAGCTGCCTCCAGCACCGGCGACCGCGCCGTGGAGCTGCGCGAGCGTGCGCTGACTTCGCTGAAGCGTGCGCGCGAGAAGCTGCTCGACGTCCAGGACTCCATGCTGGAGCGCAGCAAGGCCGCCGCCCGGGCGACCGACGATTTCGTGCACGACAACCCGTGGCGCGCCATCGGTATTGCGGCGGCGGTCGGCTTTCTCGCCGGCCTCCTGGTCAACAACCGTCGCTGATCGCACGGCGTGTCCGAGTCGCCGCACCTGCTGAGCTCGCTGCGCACGCTGGCTGCCACCTGTGTCGGCATCCTTCGCACGCGGCTCGAGCTCGTCGCCATCGAGCTGGCCGAGGAAAAGTCGCGGCTGATGGGTATGCTGCTGGTCGCGCTGGCAGCCCTGTTGTGCCTGACGCTCGGCCTGATGATGTTCTCGTTCCTGATCGTGGTGGTGTTCTGGGATACCGAGTACCGCCATCTCGCCATTGCGTTGGTCGGTGCGGCCTACCTGCTGGTGGGGCTGGTCATGCTGTTCATGGTCCGCCGGCAGGCTTCGCACGCGCCGATCGCCTTTGACGACACGCTGGCCGAACTCCAGCGCGACCGGGACATGCTGGCCGCGGTAGCCGATGCCGACCGAGGAGGAGACCGCTCATGAGCCGCGGCCGCCACACCGACATGCAGGCGCGCAAGGAACTGTTGCTCGCCCGCTCCTCCATAGAGCGGATGGAGCTGGCTGCACATGTCCATCGCATCAAGGCGGCGGCTGCGCCCAGTGCCATGCTCAAGTCGGTCTTGCCGCGCCTGGGCGGCGCGGGCGGCGTGACGACCGCCATGCGCGCGTGGCGCATGCTGCGGCGTTATCCCATCGTATCGTCGGCGGTGCCAATGCTGCTCGCCCGCGTTCGCGGGCGCGGTATTTTCAAGCTGCTCAAGCTGGGGGGCGTTGCCGTCGCCGCTTACCAGGGGTACAAGCTCTGGCGCGCGTTCAAGCAGGACGACCGCCCACCGCGGAGCGGCAGTCCGCGCTAGATACGCGTACGGCATGGCGGCGCGCGCCGCCAGAGGCCGACCGCCCTGCCGTTCTCAATCGAGACCCAGTTCCTTCCACAGGCCATCCACCCGCTTTTTCACATTGGCGTCCATGACGATGGGCCGGCCCCATTCCCGGTCGGTTTCGCCTGGCCACTTGTTGGTGGCGTCCAGCCCCATCTTGCCGCCCAACCCCGATACCGGGGAGGCGAAGTCCAGGTAATCGATGGGCGTGCGGTCCGCCAGGACGGTATCGCGAACCGGATCCATGCGCGTGGTAATGGCCCACACCACGTCCTGCCAGTTGCGTATGTCGATGTCTTCGTCCACCACCACGATGAACTTGGTGTACATGAACTGGCGCAATACGCTCCAAATGCCGAACATGACCCGCTTGGCATGGCCAGGGTATTGCTTACGCATCGAGACGATGGCCATCCGGTAGCTGCAGCCTTCGGGCGGCAGGTAGAAATCCACGATTTCGGGCAACTGCCGCCGCAGCAGCGGCGTGAACACTTCGTTCAAGGCCACCCCCAGCACGGCCGGCTCGTCGGGCGGCTTGCCGGTATAGGTGGAGTGATAGATAGGGTCGCGCCGCATGGTGATGCGCTCGACGGTGAATACCGGGAACCAGTCTTGTTCGTTGTAGTACCCGGTGTGGTCCCCGTAGGGGCCTTCCAGGGCCATTTCGTAGCCGTTGTCGGGCGGGGGCGCGACGCCAGGCGCGGCTTGCCGCGCTTGGGCGCGCGGATCGGATAGCGGCAGCAGGTGGCCTTCGAGCACCATCTCGGCGGATGCCGGGACGGTCAGGGTGCTGCCCAGGCAGCGCGTGACCTCGGTGCGGCCGCCTCGCAGCAGTCCGGCGAACTGGAACTCGGACAGCGCGTCGGGCACCGGCGTGACGGCTCCCAGGATGGTGGCCGGGTCGGCTCCCAGCGCGACGGCAACCGGAAAGGGCTGGCCGGGATGCGCCAGCATGTGGTCCCGGAAATCGAGCGCGCCGCCGCGATGCGACAGCCAGCGCATGATGAGTTTATTGCGTCCCAGGGGCTGCTGCCGGTAGATGCCCAGGTTCTGCCGCTTGCGGTTGGGACCGCGGGTCACGACCAGTCCCCATGACAGCAGCGGCGCGACGTCCCCCGGCCAGCAGTGCTGGATAGGCAGCCGGCCCAGATCCACCTCGTCGCCTTCGAGCACGACCTCCTGGCACGCGGCGCCCCGCACTTCGCGCGGAGCCATGTCCCAAAGCGCCGACTTCAGCATCGCGACTTTGCCCAGCGCGTCCCGCAACCCGCGCGGCGGCTCCGGTTCGCGCAGCGAAGCCAGCAACTCGCCTACTTCGCGCAGCGCCCCGACGTCCTCGGCGCCCATGCCCAGTGCGACGCGACGGGCCGTTCCAAACAGATTGGCGAGCACGGGCATGTCGGCCTTGCCCCGCCCGGGCTGCAAGACATTCTCGAATAGCAGGGCAGGCCCGCCCGACCTTAGTACGCGGTCGCTGATCTCGGTAATTTCGAGGTGGGTCGATACCGCGGTAGAGATGCGCTTGAGTTCGCCCCGGGTTTCGAGCTGGCGAAGGAAGTCTCGGAGGTCGCGGTATTTCACTTGCACGGCACCTATTCGGGGAACACGAGGGGACGCCAATTTAACCCGGCTCGCCGCGGTACGCCGGCGGCCGAGCAGGGTTTTGCTCTGGCGGGACGGCGGCGATCGGACGCGCCGGCAGCCGTGAAATAGGGCAGATTTTACCCATGTTTCAGGTTGTGACGCGATCTCCGTGGTAGTACGCGCTTACTTTTCCTGATGTTTCCGCATACAGTCACATCATCGCCAATAGAAAATGGCAATAATGGGGGCTTCCCAGGGAATGCACCAAAATGGTGAGGAATTACGGTTGACCTGTCCAAACCGCATTCCTACAATCCGGGCACTTTCAGCGTAGACCCGCGTTGTGTCCAGGATGCCCCTGGCTGTCCTTGAGGACGGACCAAACCACCGGGTTGATTCAACGGGCTATCGGGCGCCCACCATACTGGAGTTCTCTTTCTGGCGCAAACGCGCCGTCCGCCCGAAACAGGCATGGTCCCGAGCTATCTCTGCGATAGCGATCATGCAGGTGTGCCGCTCGTCGTCCTGACGGTGGCGCGATGTACAGCCAAGCAGGTCGTGGCCTGACGTCCGGAGTGGTTTTCCACACAGTCGCCGGATGCGGATTTTTTGTGGCCCGCCGATGCAAGGAGGTAAGCATGCCCGACGCGCAGTCGCGTTCGTCGCTCAAGCAGGCTGCCGCTCATGTCCGAGAGGGTATGGCGAAGTGGTCTCGCTCAATGATTGGTTATGGTAGTTTGGCCGTGCTGGTGGCGGCCGTCGTTGCTGTGTCCGTGCCCCAGTCGCGCACGCAAATCCTTCAACTCCGCGATGCCCTGGTCGGCGTCGAGGCGGCGCAGGCCGAGCCCTTGGCCCAGACAGAGGCCGCCGCTCCGGCCGAGCTCGACAGCGAACCGGCCGGCTCTGTCCCGGCGGCCTCGCCGGTGCCGGCCAAGTCTGCCGTACTGAAGACCCAGGTCCATTCCCACAGCCACACGGTTGCCTTCCTGGGGTCCATGGGCGATGGCCAGGTCGCGCGCAAGCTGCCGGTGGTCAAGGTGTCCGCGGTGCAGACCGAGTCGCTCGGCCGCTACATCGCCCGTAAGTACCGGGTGTCGAACGAAGCCACCCGCATGCTGATCTCTACCGCGTACGGGGTGGGCCAGGAAATGGGGCTGGACCCGCTTCTGTTGCTGGCCATCATTGCCATCGAGTCGAGCTTCAACCCGTTCGCGGAAAGCCACGTGGGCGCCCAAGGCCTGATGCAGGTGCTGACGCGTGTCCATAGCGAAAGATTCGAACCTTTCGGCGGCGACCAAGCCGCCTGGAACCCGGTCGCCAACATTCGCGTCGGCGCTTCCATCCTGAAGGAATACATCGAGCGCGGCGGTTCGCTGGCGGCGGGCCTGCGGATGTACGTGGGCGTAGGGCCGGATGGGTCCAGTCCCTATGGCGACAAGGTGCTGGCCGAACGCCGCCGCCTTGCTTCGGCCGCCGGCCTGCCTCCGGACCTGCCGGGTTATGCGCCAGCCGCTCCCGCCGCCGCGGAGCGCTCGGCCAAGGCCCAGCCTATTCCTACCCAACCATCCGAGGCGGTATCGGTGAAGAGCCCGGATCCGGACGCCCCGGCTGTCATGTAGCCGTACCGAGCAGCTTGCTCATCCGCGCCACGGCTTCCTGCAGCCTGGCGAGGTCCGTGGCATACGAAAAGCGCACGTAGGACCCAGTGTCCGCGGCGCCGAAATCCAGGCCGGGCACCACGCACACGCCGGCTTCGTGCAGCAGCCGGGTGGCGAAGCTGGCGCTGTCCGGCGCATGCGCGCTTACATCACTATATATATAGAAGGCCCCGTCCGGCTTGACCGGAACGCGCAGGCCCAGGCGCTCGAACTCGGGTAGCAGGTAATCGCGCCGCTGCCGGAACGCTTCGCGGCGCGCCTCGAAAATCTCCAGCGATTCCCGGTCAAAGCAGGCCACCGCCGCGTGCTGCGCGAGCGTGGAAGGACAGATCACGAGGTTCTGGGCCAGTTTCTCGAAGGCGGAGACCAGCTGCGGCGGGACGACCAGCCAGCCCAGGCGCCAACCGGTCATGTGGAAGTACTTGGAGAAACTGTTGACGATGACCAGGTCGTCGCCGAGCGCCAATGCGGAGCGCCGGTCGCCTTCGTAGCTCAGGCCGAGATAGATCTCGTCGACAATGACGAAGCCCTGGCGGCGCCGTACTTCCTCGGCCAGCTCGGCCAAGGCAGTGGGTGCGATCGAGGTCCCCGTCGGATTGCTGGGCGACGCCACCACGACCCCGGCAGTACGGGGGGTCCAGTGCCGCCGTACGTGTTCGGCGGCGAGCTGGAAGCGATCTGCCGGCCCGGCCGGGACGAGCACGGGTTCGCCGCCCGCCGCGGTGACGATGTGGCGGTTGGCAGGGTAGGTGGGATCGGGCATCAGCACCTGGGCCCCCGTGTCGATCAGTGCCGCGCAGGCCAGCAGCAGTGCGCCCGACGCGCCGGCAGTGACGATGATGCGGGAGGGGTCGACGCCGACGCCGAAGCGGGTCTGGTAGAAACCGGCAATGGCTTCGCGCAGTGGCGCGATGCCCACGGCTTCCGTGTACTGGGTCCGGCCCTCGCGCGCGGTGCGCTCCAGTGCCTCGACCACGGCCGGGATGGCGGTGAAGTCGGGCTCTCCTATGCTCATCTGCACGATGTCCCGTCCGGCGGCCTGCAGCGCCGCGGCCTGTTTGACGACTTCCATGGCATAGAACGGGGCGATGCGGGCAACGCGGGGCGAGAGGCGTAGCATGGGATACGAACCGGAGTGAAAGAGGCAGGCAGCGAAGGCGGCGGCGCCAGAGGCTCCATATTAGTGCGTATCGCCTGCAGACTGCAGGCGCGGCCGGGTGGGCAAGTGGCCATGCTTGCGCACCAGGCCGCTACAATGGCCGCATGCCACGCTCGATTTGCTTCCGGTTGCACCGTGCCCGCCAGCGGCGGCAGGGGGCGACGCCTTTGTCCTTGGCGTCCCCGGGGTGCCAGCCGGACCGCTCGCGATGAAACCAGGCCGCCGCGCGTTCCTACTCCCCGGCATGCTGTCCGATGCGCCGTGGCCGGCGTTTTGCCAGCGGCTGGCCCGCGTGGCGAAAGGCCCGGTGCACGACGAGACGGCGGAGCCCGGGGTGCCGGGCAGGGCACGGCTGGTCGTGGGCCGCGAGGAAGACGTCTACCACGCCGCCGCGCTGTGCCGTGAACTGGGTGTCCTCTTGGTCCAGCCGGGCGCGCGCGAAGCCGCATTGCCCGTGGATCGCGACTGGCTGCGGCTCGATCTTTCCCGGCTTGCCGCCATCGAAATGCTGGATGAGCGCCGCGGCCTGGCCGTGGTGCAGGCCGGATGCCCCATGGGGGAATTGCACGATCGCCTGGCAGGCACTTCCTGGCGCTGGCACGCGGCCGACGATCAGGAACTGGTTGGAGAATGGCTGATGCGTACCCGCGGCTGGTTGCCCGGGCGCTGCGCGGACTCGGGGCTGGACGCCGCCCTCGTGCTGCTGGCCGACGGCTCGTTCGAGCAATTCGGCCCGTTCGGGGCCGATTCCACCCAGCCTCTGCGCTCCGCCGCAGGCAGCCGGCTGGTGTCCGAGTTGTTCCAGCTGGCGGGCGATCCGGCCATGGCGTCCATGCTGGAGGAGCCGGCCTGGCCGGCGGGATACCGCCTCGACGCGCTGTCGCCGCGCGTGGGCCCGGAGGGCGTGACGCCGGTCCCCAATCCCGCGCATTTCCTGCTGGGCAGCGAAGGCACGCTGGCGTGGCCCGCCCGGTTCCGGCTGCGGCTGCGGGATGCCGGGATCGCGCCGCCCGCGCTGTCGCTGGCGGCTCGGGAAGCCGGCGGCGCGGGGCGGGAGACTCCCGCCGACCGGCTCGATGCCTTCGTCAAGGCTACGTTCGACGCAGGGGGCGTTTTCCCCTCGTCGGTTGTGTAACCCGTGCCGGGAGCGGATAATCCGACCCTCGCATAACTTTGTGTGACCCCCACCGGGGCGTTATTTTTCAATGGCTCAACCCCTCGATCCCAACTTGCGCAAGGCCGCCCTCGAATATCACGAGTCCGGCCGTCCGGGCAAGATTTCCATTGCTCCGACCAAGCAACTCGTCAACCAGCGCGATCTGGCGCTGGCCTATTCTCCGGGGGTAGCCGCGGCCTGCGAGGCCATCGTCGACGACCCCGCGGCGGCGTTCCGCTATACCGCGCGGGGCAACCTGGTGGGGGTGATTTCCAACGGCACCGCGGTGCTGGGCCTGGGCGCGATCGGCGCGCTGGCCTCCAAGCCGGTCATGGAAGGCAAGGCCGTCCTGTTCAAGAAATTCGCCGGCATCGACGTCTTCGACATCGAGGTCAACGAAACCGACCCGGAAAAACTGGTCGATATCATTGCCGCGCTCGAGCCGACCTTCGGCGGCATCAACCTCGAGGACATCAAGGCGCCCGAGTGCTTCGTGGTCGAGCGCAAGGCGCGCGAGCGCATGAATATCCCCGTATTCCACGACGACCAGCACGGCACGGCGATCACGGTGGCGGCCGCCTTCCTGAACGGGCTGGCGGTGGTCGGCAAGAAGATCAATGAAGTCAAGCTCGTGACCTCAGGCGCCGGCGCAGCGGCGCTGGCCTGCCTGAACCTGCTGGTCGACCTGGGCGTGCCCGCCGACAACATCTGGGTGACCGACATCGACGGCGTCGTCTGGAAGGGCCGCGCCACGCTGATGGACCCCGACAAGGAACGCTACGCCAAGGAGACCGACAAGCGTACCCTGGCCGAAGTGATAGAAGGCGCGGACGTGTTCCTCGGCCTGTCGGCCGGCGGCGTGCTCAAGCCGGAGATGGTCGCTGCGATGGCCAAGCGGCCGCTGATCCTCGCGCTCGCCAATCCCACGCCGGAAGTGCTGCCCGAGGTGGTCAAGTCCGTGCGGGACGACGCCGTCATCGCGACGGGGCGTTCGGACTACCCGAACCAGGTCAACAACGTGCTGTGCTTCCCGTACATCTTCCGCGGGGCGCTGGACGTGGGTGCCACCACGATCACGCGCGAAATGGAAATCGCGGCGGTGCACGCCATTGCCGAGCTCGCGCGCCAGGAGCAAAGCGAAATCGTGGCGGCCGCCTACGATGTGTCGGACCTTTCCTTCGGTCCCGAGTACCTGATTCCCAAGCCGTTCGACCCGCGCCTGATCGTGCGGATCGCGCCTGCGGTGGCTCGCGCCGCCATGGATTCGGGCGTGGCCACGCGGCCGATCGTCGACATGGACGCCTATGTCGAGCAGCTCCAGCAGTTCGTTTACCACTCGGGTGCATTCATGCGTCCGTTGTACGGCGCCGCGCGCCGCACCGTGCGCGACGGCGGCAAGGCGCGGATCGTCTACACCGAGGGTGAGGACGAGCGCGTGCTGCGCGCGGTGCAGGCCGTGGTCGACGATGGCTTGGCCAAGCCCATCCTGGTGGGCCGGCCGGCCGTGCTGGCCAAGCGTATCGAGAAGCTCGGCCTGCGGCTGCGCCTGGGCCAGGACGTCGAAGTGACGAACACCGAGTTCGACGAGCGCCACCGCAATTACTCCCAGGCGTACTGGGAGATGACCAAGCGCAAGGGCATCACGAAGGAATACGCCAAGATCGAAATGCGGCGGCGCCTGACGCTGATCGGTGCGATGATGGTGCACCAGGGCGACGCCGACGGCATGATCTGCGGCACCGTGGGTCCGTACGGCAACCACCTGCAATTCATCGACGAGGTCATCGGCCGCAGTCCCAATGCCAAGGTGTATGCCGCGATGAACTTCCTCGTGCTGCCGCAGCGCACGGTGGTGTTGGTGGATACCCACGTGAACGAGAACCCGACCGCCGATCAGCTCGCAGAGATCACGATCATGGCGGCCGAGGAAATGAAGCGCCTGGGCGTGGAGCCCAAGGCGGCGCTGCTGTCGCACTCCAATTTCGGTTCCAGCAACGCATCGTCCGCGGTGAAGATGCGGGAAGCGCTGGCATTGATCCAGGAACGCGCGCCGTGGCTGGAAGTCGACGGCGAAATGCACGGCGACTGCGCCATCGACGAGGCGATCCGCCATCGGATCATGCCCGACAGCGCGTTGAAGGGCGAGGCCAACCTGCTGGTGTGCCCCACCATCGAGTCGGCCAACATTTCCTACAACCTGCTCAAGACGGCGGCCGGCAACAATGTGGCCATCGGTCCCATCCTGCTCGGCTGCAAGGCGCCCGTCCACATCCTCACCGCGAGTTCCACGGTCCGGCGCATCATCAACATGACGGCGCTGACCGTCATGGACGCCAACGCTTCCCGGATGGATGCAGGCGGCGGGCGCTGATCCTTCCCCGGAACCCTCGCGCGGGGTCTCCTCCCTGCCGGTGCTGCGGCCAGCCAGCACCGGCCTCGTGCTCGCTGGCGGCGGCGCCCGCGCCGCCTACCAGGTGGGCGTGCTCAAGGCCATCGTCCGTATCCTGAGCGACCGCCCCGGCGGTCTTTCCGCCAACCCTTTCCACATCCTGTGCGGCACGTCCGCCGGCGCCATCAATGCCGCCGTACTGGCGTGCGGCGCCGATCGTCTCGCCACGACGGTCGAACACATGCTGCAGGTCTGGGAGAACTTCCACGCCGAACAGGTCTACCGCACCGATACGCTGGAGGGCTTGCGCGGCAATGGCGGATGGATGTCCATGCTGTCGTTCGGGTTGACGCTGGCACGCGTCGGACGCAAGAAGCGGCCCTCGCTGCTGGATAATCAGCCCTTGGGCGAGCTGCTGCGCGGCGTGCTCGATTTCCACCGCCTGGGCGCCAACCTCGCCGATGGCGTGGTGCAGGCACTGGCCATCGCCGCCACCGGCTATACATCGGGCCAGCACATCACCTTTTATCAATCGGCCTACGAGATCGAGCCGTGGCGCCGCTCGCTCCGGATTGCGGTGCGGGCCGACATCGGCGTCGAACACCTGCTGGCGTCCAGTGCGATTCCTTTTGTCTTTCCCGCGCGCAGGCTGCTCGTGCACGGCGAGCCCGAGTGGTGCGGCGACGGCTCCATGCGGCAACTGGCGCCCATCAGCCCGGCGATCCACTTGGGAGCCGGGCGGGTGCTGGTGATAGGCGGAGGCCGCGCGGAAGCCGATCCGGACCGGCGGGCCGGCGCCGCCACTTATCCCACGCTGGCCCAGATCGGCGGTCACGCGCTCTCCAATATTTTTCTGGATAGCCTGGATGCCGACATCGAGCGCCTCCAGCGCATCAATCAGACCTTGTCGCGCCTGTCCCCGGAAGAACGCTGGCGCGGCCCGTTGCGGCCGGTCAAGGTGCTCTCGATCTCGCCCAGCCAGAGACTGGACGAGATCGCCGGCCGTCATCTGGCCAGCCTGCCCGGCGCCATGCGGGCGTTGCTGCGCAGCATGGGCGTCTCGTCCGGGCCGGATGGGATGACGGGCGCGGCCCTGGCCTCTTATTTGTTGTTCGAGCCGGGATACACCCGTGAGTTGATCGCCCTCGGGTTTGGCGATACGCTCATCCGCAGCGCGGAAGTGCTTGCGTTCTTCCGCACCGACGAGGAATGACGATGTTTTGCAGGAATATTTCAAAATCCCTGCGTGCCTGGTCCGCCGGCCGCCTGATGGTGGCCTGGCTGGCTGGGGGCCTGCTGGCCATGGTGCTGGGTGCTGCCGCTTGTGCCAAGGGCGAAGCCGGAACGGTGTCGGTGCGCGACCTGCCGCCCGAGGCCCGGCAAGTGCTGGCCCAGATCAAGTCGGGCCACCGGTTTACGCATCCCCGGGACGGCGTGACGTTTTATAACCGGGAGCGGCTTCTGCCGCTGCGTCCTCGTGGGTACTATACCGAGTACACGGTGCCCACCCCCGGGGCCCGCAATCGCGGGGCCAGGCGCATCGTCGCCGGCCAGGGCGACACCGGCGATCCGGCCACCAGCGGCGAATATTGGTATACGTCCGATCACTATGCGTCCTTCCGGCGCATACGGGAGTGATCCATGTCCTTGAACTCGAGAACCTTGAGCGAGTGCCTCCAGTCCGGGGGCGCCGTGCATGGCCAGGGTATCGATACGCAGGCCCTCAGGCGTGCTGCCGAGGGCCTGAAGCTGGCCGTGTTCGAAGTGGATTGTTCGCGCGCCAAGAGCAAATCGGCCGTGCTGCGAGCGATCGCCAACGCCCTCGACTTCCCGGAACATTTCGGCGGCAATCTCGATGCGCTGTACGACAGCCTGTGCGATGCGGTCCTGGATCAGAAGGTCGGCATGGTACTGGCGCTGCGCCAGCTGCACCAGGACGACCCCGGCCTGGCCGAACACGCGCCGGCCATTGCGCAGGTAGGCGAGGACGTGGTCGAGTTCGCGCGCGAGAACGGCAAGACCTTCGCGTTCGTTCTCGACAGGGCCGACGGCGCAGCTGCGCCGGCCCGGCCATCTTCCGCCAGCTGACAACCGGCTGGCGCAACCAGGAGGAGTCCCCGATGAAGCACCGTGTGGGTTTCGCGTTGTTGGCGGCGTCCTTGGCCAGCGCTCCGGCGCTCGCCGATCTGTCCATCCCCATGTCGACTGTCGACGCCCAGGGCAAGGGGCGCGACATAGGTACCGTCACGGTGACGGAAACCGCCTATGGCCTGGTCTTCAGGCCGGCGCTCACGGGCTTGCCGCCGGGCCAGCATGGCTTCCATGTGCACGCCAATCCCAGCTGCGATCCCGGCCAGCAGGATGGCAAGCCCGTGGCCGCGCTGGCGGCGGGCGGACACTACGATCCCAAGAAAACCGGCAAGCATGGCGAGCCGTGGGATGACGGCGCCCACTTGGGCGACCTCCCCGCGCTGTACGTCGATGCCGAAGGGAAGGCGAACTACCCTGTGCTGGCGCCGAGGCTGAAAAGCCTGTCCGACATCAAGGGACGGGCGCTGATGGTGCACCAGGGCGGGGACAACCACGCCGACCATCCCGCGCCGCTGGGCGGCGGCGGCGCGCGGACCGCCTGCGGCGTCATCCAATAGGCCGGGACGCCCGTCGAACGAGCGTCAGACCCAGCCGAGCTTGGCGCTGAGCGCGGAGATCAGCGCGGTGCCCGCTGTCTCGGTGCGCAGGATGCGGTCGCCGAAGCGGACCATGCGCACGCCGTAGCGACGGGCCAGCGCGTATTCCGCGTCGGACCAGCCGCCTTCGGGACCCACCAGCAGCTCCAGGGCGGCGGGCGCGGCGGGCAGGGCGGCGGCCCAGTCGGTCAGCCGCGTCTCGGCATCCGGGTCGCACAGCAGCCGCACGGCACCATCGGCGGCGGGGCGGTCCAGCCATTGCTGGAGCGTGAGCGGCGCGGCGACCTCGGGAATGCGGTTGCGTCCGCATTGCTCGCATGCGGCCACCGCGACCCGCCGCCAGTGCTGCAGCCGTTTCTCCAGCCGCTCTCCCGACAGCCGGAGCACGCTGCGGGCCGCCGCGAGGGGCTGCACGGCCGCGGCGCCTACCTCGACCGCTTTTTCGACCACCCAGTCCATCTTGTCGCCGGACGGGATGGCCTGCGCCAGCACGATGCGTCCCGGAAGCTCGGCCTCGCGAGGATCGTGCGGGCCGAGCACGGCATAGCCTTGCTTGCCGGCGATCTCCAGGACGGCCGGATACTGGCCGCCCCGCCCGTCGAACACGACCAGCCCTGCTCCCGCTTGCAGGCGTAATACGCGCAGCGCATGATGGGCGATGGAATCGGGCAGCGCCACACGGGCGCCGGCGGACAGCGGAAGGTCGACGTGGAAGCGGGGAAGCGGCATGGTGCGTGAGCGATGTAACTTTTGACTAGCGCCGGCCCCCTCGGAAGGGTGGGGGACCTGGACGAATGTTAAACTCGAAAGCTTTGTAGCAGCGGGATTTCCCGCCAGAACGAGTGTCTTCATGAGCAATCAAGCCGCCCCTCAACTCAACATGGCGGACGCTATCCGCGCCCTGTCCATGGACGCCGTCCAGAAAGCCAACTCGGGCCATCCGGGCGCGCCGATGGGCATGGCTGAAATCGCCCTCGCTCTCTGGCACGGACACCTGCGCCACAACCCGGCCAATCCCGCCTGGCCCGACCGCGACCGCTTCGTGCTGTCCAACGGCCACGGCTCGATGCTGATCTATTCGCTGCTGCACCTGACCGGCTACGACCTGCCCATGGACGAGCTGCGCAATTTCCGCCAGCTGCACGCCAAGACGCCGGGCCACCCCGAAGTCGGCATCACCCCGGGGGTCGAAACCACCACCGGCCCGCTGGGCCAGGGCATCTCGAACGCCGTGGGCATGGCCCTGGCCGAAGCGCTGCTGGCGGCCGAATTCAACCGTCCCGGCCTGCCCATCGTCGATCACTACACGTATGCGTTCGTCGGCGACGGCTGCCTGATGGAAGGCGTCTCGCACGAGGTCGCCTCGCTGGCCGGCACCCTCAAGCTGTCCAAGCTGATCGTGCTGTACGACTCGAACGGCATCTCCATCGACGGTGACATCAAGTACTGGTTTGCCGACGATACCGCCAAGCGTTTCGAAGCCTATGGCTGGAACGTCATCCGCCATGTCGACGGACACGACGCCCAGGCCGTCGAAGCCGCCATCGCCCAGGCCAAGGCCCAGTCCGGACGCCATGGCGGACCGACGCTGATCGAATGCCGCACGGTCATCGGCAAGGGCGCGCCGACCGTGCAGGGTACCGACAAGGTGCATGGCGCCCCGCTGGGCGACAAGGAAATCGCTGCTACCCGCGCTGCCATCGGCTGGCCCTATCCGCCGTTCGAGATCCCGGCCGAGGTCTATGCCTTCTGGGACGCCAAGGCCAAGGGCGCCCAGGCCGAGGGCGAGTGGAACGCACTATTCGAGAAGTACGCCGCGCAATTCCCCGAGCAGGCCGCCGATTTCCAGCGGCGCATGCGCGGCGAGCTGCCGCAGGACTTCGCCGACCGGCTCGCGCAGTTCGTGGCCGAGACCAACCAGAAGCAGGAAACCGTCGCTACCCGCAAGGCCTCGCAGTTCGCCATCACGGCGCTGGCCGGGATGCTGCCCGAGCTGCTGGGTGGCTCGGCCGACCTGACCGGCTCGAACTACACCGACTGGAAGGGCGTCGCACCGGTACGCGCCGGCCAGGACGGCATCGAGTTCGGCCGCCATATCAACTATGGCGTGCGCGAGTTCGGCATGAGCGCCATCATGAACGGCATCGCGCTGCATGGCGGCTACCTGCCGTTCGGCGGTACCTTCCTGACCTTCTCCGACTATTCGCGCAACGCGCTGCGCATGGCCGCGCTGATGAAGCAGCGCGTGGTGCACGTCTTCACGCACGACTCCATCGGCCTGGGCGAAGACGGACCCACCCACCAGTCCGTCGAGCACGCCGCCAGCCTGCGCCTGATCCCCAACCTCGACGTCTGGCGTCCCTGCGACACCACCGAGACCGCGGTGGCCTGGGGGGCGGCGGTCAGCCGTCCCGCCAGCGTGGGCATGGACGTCAAGGCCGGCGGTCCGACCGCGCTGCTGCTGTCGCGCCAGAACCTCCCCTTCGTCGAGCGCGACCAGGCCACCATCGCGGACATTGCCCGCGGCGGATATGTGCTGCGCGACGCGCTGAACCCGCGCGCCATCATTATCGCCACCGGCTCCGAAGTGGCGCTGGCGCTGGCGGCGCAGGAAGCGCTGTCCAAGGAAGACATTTTCGTGCGTGTGGTGTCGATGCCGTGCACCGAGGCGTTCGACCGGCAGGACGATGCCTGGCGCCAGTCCGTACTGCCGCGCCACCTGCCGCGCGTCGCGGTCGAGGCGGGGGTCACCGACTATTGGCGTAAGTATGTAGGCCTGGACGGCGTGGTCGTAGGGATCGATACCTATGGCGAATCCGCGCCGGCCGGTGTGTTGTTCAAGCATTTCGGGTTTACCGCCGAACGGGTCGTAGAGGCCGTCCGGAAGGTGGTGGGCTGAGCGGGGAGCATCCGTCCGCCATACGTCGTCAAAAATTCTTCTCGTCAAAGGAAAACACCATGACTATCCGTGTCGCGATCAATGGCTATGGCCGCATCGGCCGCAATGTCCTGCGGGCCCATTACGAAGGCGGCAAGAAGCACGACATCGAGATCGTTGCGATCAACGATCTGGGCGCACCCAAGACCAACGCGCACCTGACGCGCTTCGATACGGCCCACGGCAAGTTCCCGGGCACCGTCACGGTCGAGGGCGACTACATGGTGGTCAATGGCGACAAGATCCGCGTGCTGGCCAACCGTAACCCGGCCGAACTGCCCTGGGGCGAACTGGGCGTGGACGTGGTGCTGGAATGCACCGGCTTCTTCACCAGCAAGGAAAAGGCCGGCGCCCACCTGAAGGGTGGCGCCAAGAAGGTCGTCATTTCCGCCCCCGGCGGCAAGGACGTGGACGCCACCATCGTCTACGGCGTGAACCAGGACGTGCTGAAGGCGGAACACACCGTCATCTCGAACGCCTCGTGCACCACCAACTGCTTGGTCCCGCTGGTCAAGCCGCTGCACGACAAGCTGGGCATCGTCTCGGGCCTGATGACCACCGTCCACGCCTACACCAACGACCAGGTGCTGACCGACGTCTACCACGAGGACCTGCGCCGCGCCCGCTCGGCCACCCAGAACATGATCCCGGCCAAGACCGGCGCCGCCGCCGCGGTCGGCCTGGTCATGCCGGAGCTCAACGGCAAGCTCGACGGCTACGCCATCCGCGTCCCGACCATCAACGTCTCGATCGTCGACCTGACCTTCGTTGCCAAGCGCGACACGACCGTCGAGGAGGTCAACGCCATCCTGAAGGAAGCTTCGGAGGGTTCGCTCAAGGGCATCCTGAACTACTCGACCGAGCCGCTGGTGTCGTCGGACTTCAACCACGATCCCGCTTCCAGCACCTTCGACGCCACCCTGACCAAGGTCAACGGCAACCTCGTCAAGGTCTCGTCGTGGTACGACAACGAGTGGGGCTTCAGCAACCGCATGCTGGACACCACCGTTGCGCTGATGTCGGCGAAATAAGCATGGGCCAGGTCATTACGCTGGCCGACCTCGCGGCCAAGGGACAACTGGCCGGCAAGCGGGTGTTCATCCGCGCCGATCTGAACGTGCCTCTGGACGACCAGGGCAACATCACGGAGGACACCCGCATCCGCGCGTCGGTGCCGGGCATACGCCTGGCGCTGGATGCCGGCGCGGCGGTGATGGTGACCTCGCACCTGGGCCGCCCCACCGAAGGCGTTCTGACCCCCGCGGACTCGCTGGCCGTCGTGGCCAAGCGCCTGGCCGAGCTGCTGGGGCAGCCGGTGCCCCTGGTGGCCGATTGGGTCGACGGCGTGTCCGTCCAGCCGGGCCAGGTGGTGCTGTTGGAGAACTGCCGCGTCAACAAGGGCGAGAAAAAGGACGACGACGCGCTGGCGCGCAAGATGGCCGCGCTGTGCGACGTCTACGTCAACGACGCCTTTGGGACCGCCCATCGGGCCGAGGCCACCACGCATGGCATCGCCCGCCATGCGCCGGTGGCCTGCGCCGGCCCGCTGCTGGCAGCCGAGCTGGATGCCCTGGGGCGTGCGCTGCAGTCGCCCAAGCGGCCGCTGGTCGCCATCGTGGCCGGTTCCAAGGTCTCGACCAAGCTCACGATCCTCAAGAGCCTGGCCGATAAGGTGGACCAGCTCATCGTCGGCGGCGGCATTGCCAATACCTTCATGCTCGCCAAGGGCCTGCCCATCGGCAAGTCGCTGGCCGAGCCCGACCTGGTGGACGAAGCCAAGGCCATCATCGCGTTGATGGAGAAGCGCGGCGCAGCCGTGCCCATCCCCACCGACGTGGTCTGCGCCAAGACCTTTGCCGCCGACGCGCCGGCCGAGACCAAGTCCGCGGATGCGGTCGCGGCCGACGACATGATCCTGGACATCGGGCCCGCCACGGCCGACAGCCTGGCGCAGCTGCTCAAGGCGGCCGGCACCATCGTCTGGAACGGGCCGGTGGGCGTGTTCGAGTTCGATGCGTTCTCGCACGGCACCGAGACGCTGGCGCGCGCCATCGCGGCCTCGCCGGCTTTCTCGATCGCCGGCGGCGGCGATACGCTGGCCGCGATCGCCAAGTACGGCATCGCGGACCAGGTGGGCTATATCTCGACCGGCGGCGGTGCCTTCCTGGAGTTCCTCGAAGGCAAGGCCTTGCCTGCGGTCGCCATTTTGGAGGAGCGCGCCGCGCCCGGCGCCTGAAGCTGTGGACGCTACTTCCGCCCGGGCCACGAAGATCGTGGCTACCCTCGGCCCCGCTTCGAGCTCGGCCGACACGCTGGCGCGGATGATCCGCGCCGGCGTCGACGTAGTACGGCTCAACTTTTCGCATGGCACGGTGGAAGACCATGCGGCCCGCGCCGGCCTGGTGCGGGCTGCGGCCTTGTCTTGCGACCGCGAGGTCGCGATCATGGCCGATCTGCAGGGACCCAAGATCCGCGTCGGCAAATTCGCCGAAGGCCGTGTCCAGCTCGAGGCCGGCCAGCCGTTCATCCTCGATGCCTCGTGTGATATCGGCGATGCCGGCCGGGTCGGCCTGGACTATCCCGACCTGCCGCGCGATGTGCATGCCGGCGACATCCTGCTGCTGAACGACGGCTTGATCCGCCTGCGGGTGAGCCGCGTATCCGGCAACGAGATCCACACGGAGGTCGTGGTCGGGGGCGAGCTGTCCAACAACAAGGGCATCAATCGGCAAGGCGGGGGCTTGACCGCGCCGGCCTTGACCGGCAAGGACATGGAAGATCTCCGCGCCGCGGTGCAGATGGGGGTGGACTACATCGCCATCAGCTTTCCTAAGAACCGCACCGACATGGAGATGGCCCGGCAGCTGGTGGCCATCGCCGGCGCCCCCATTGGCGCCCGCCCGCAGCTCATCGCCAAGATCGAGCGGGCCGAGGCCATCGGCGTGCTGGAGGAAATCATCGACGCCTCGGACGGCATCATGGTGGCGCGCGGCGACCTGGCGGTCGAGGTCGGCACTGCAGCGGTGCCCGCGCTGCAGAAACGCATGATCCGGCTCGCGCGTTCGCGCAACCGCACCGTCATCACCGCCACCCAGATGATGGAGTCCATGATCGTCAACGCCATGCCGACGCGGGCGGAAGTCTCGGACGTGGCCAATGCTGTGCTGGATGGCACGGATGCGGTCATGCTTTCGGCCGAGACGGCGGTAGGACGCTATCCGGTGGAGACGGTCGAAGCCATGGCGTCGATATGCCTGGAAGCCGAAAAATCCCAGCATTTCGAGCTGGACAAGGATTTCCTGGACCAGACCTTCCAGCGGGTGGACCAGTCCATCGCCTATGCGGCGCTGTTCACGGCCCACCATATGAGATGCAAAGCCATCTGTTCCTTGACCCATTCGGGTGCGACGACGCTGTGGATGAGCCGGCACGATAGTGCAACACCTATTTACGCGTTGACGCCGCGCGTGGCGACCCAGCGTAAAGTAGCGCTGTACCGCAACGTCCGGACGCTGCAGCTGGAAGAATCGGGCGACCGCGACGCGGCCCTGCTGGCCGCCGAGAAACTGTTGGTGGACAAAGGCGTGGCGGGTCCTGGCGATCTCGTCGTTTTCACGGTGGGCGAGCCCATGGGCTCGCCGGGCGGAACCAATACTCTAAAAATCGTGCGGATAGGCCAGCACGGCTGAACCGGCATCCTATTTTTCTTTCAGGAGTTCACAATGGCACTCGTTTCCATGCGTCAACTGCTCGACCATGCGGCAGAAAATGGCTATGGCATCCCGGCCTTCAACGTCAACAACCTGGAGCAGGTCCAGGCCATCATGGAGGCCGCCGATGAAACCAACAGCCCGGTCATCATGCAGGCCTCGGCCGGCGCCCGCAAATATGCCGGCGAAGGTTTCCTCAAGGCGCTGATCGCCGCCGCCGTCGAGTCGTACCCGCACATTCCCGTGGTCATGCACCAGGACCACGGCCAGTCGCCCGACGTCTGCCGCGGCGCCATCGCCATGGGCTTCTCCAGCGTCATGATGGACGGCTCGCTGCGCGAAGACGGCAAGACCATCGCCGAATACGACTACAACGTCGAAGTCACCCGCAAGGTGGTCGACATGGCCCATGAGAAAGGCATTTCCGTCGAAGGCGAACTGGGCTGCCTGGGCTCGCTCGAGACCATGAAAGGCGACAAGGAAGACGGCCACGGCGCCGAGGGCACCATGACGCGCGAGCAGTTGCTGACCGATCCGGAGCAGGCCGCCGACTTCGCCAAACGCACCCAGATCGATGCCCTGGCCATTGCCATCGGTACCAGCCACGGCGCCTACAAGTTCAGCCGCAAGCCGAGCGGCGACATCCTCGCCATCGATCGCATCAAGGAAATCCATCGCCGCCTGCCGACCACTCACCTGGTCATGCATGGCAGCTCCAGCGTGCCGCAAGACCTGCTCGCCGTCATCCGCGAGTTCGGCGGCGATATGAAGGAAACCTACGGCGTGCCCGTCGAGGAGATCCAGGAAGCGATCAAGCACGGCGTGCGCAAGATCAACATCGATACCGACATCCGGCTCGCGATGACGGCCGCCATCCGGCAGTTCCTGGCCGAGAATCCTTCCAAGTTCGACCCGCGCGAGTACCTCAAGCCGGCGCGCGCGGCCGCCAAGAAGATCTGCGTCGAGCGCTACACCCAGTTCGGCACGGCCGGCAACGCCAGCAAGATCAAGCCGATCCCGCTTACCGTGATCGCGTCGGAGTACGCTTCCGGCAAGCTGGCCCAAGTCGTCAACTGAGTCTTCTCCAACCCCACAAGGCAGCGTCATGTCCGCACCGCTTTACCAGTCCACCATCCGTTCCCTGCCGCTGCTGGGTCGCGGCAAAGTGCGCGACATGTACGCTGTCGGGGACGACAAGCTGCTGATCGTCACGACCGACCGCCTGTCGGCGTTCGACGTCATCCTCGACGATCCGATACCGGGCAAGGGCGAGGTCCTGAACTCGCTCACCAACTTCTGGTTGAACCGGCTCGGGCATCTCATTCCCAACCACCTGACGGACATCGCGCCCGAGACGGTGGTGGCCGCCGACGAGCGCGACCAGGTGGCCGGCCGCGCGGTCGTGGTCAAGCGCCTGAAGCCGGTGCTGGTCGAAGCCGTGGTGCGCGGCTACCTGATCGGTTCAGGCTGGAAGGATTACCAGGAAACCGGCAGCGTCTGCGGCATCAAGCTGCCCGAGGGGCTGGTGCAGGCGCAGAAGCTGCCCGCCCCGATCTTTACGCCGGCCGCCAAGGCCGAACTGGGCGCCCACGACGAGAACGTCAGCTTCGAGCACGTCGTGAAGGAAGTCGGCCCGCAGCTGGCCGAGCAGATCCGCGACGTGTCGCTGCGCATCTACCAGGTTGCATCCGAGTACGCCGCCCAGCGCGGCATCATCATCGCCGACACCAAGTTCGAGTTCGGCCTGGACGACCAGGGCGTGCTGCACCTGATGGACGAGGTCCTGACGCCGGATTCCTCGCGCTTCTGGCCGGCGGACTCCTATGTGCCGGGCACCAGCCCTCCGTCGTTCGACAAGCAGTTCGTGCGCGACTGGCTGGAAACCCAGCCCTGGAACAAGACCGCGCCTGCGCCGCGGCTGCCGCAGAACGTGCTGGAACGGACCTCCGACAAGTACCGCGAAGCCAAGGTCCGGTTGGTGGGGGCCTGAGCGGCCCCGCAAGTAGGTCGCGGGGCCGGCCGGGCGTCGGGTCCGGTCCGCCGGCCCGCTAGAACAGCAACGACGAAAGCTTGCGCCGGTACTGCGCGACCAGTTCGGGTTGCGCAGACGCCATGTCGAAAACAGCGATCATGGTCTTGCGGCCGATCTCGTCCTGGAAGCTGCGGTCGCGCCGCACGATCTCCAGCAGTTCGTCCATGGCGCCAGCCCAGGCGCGGCGCGCGATGCGCTTGTTGGCGAGATCCAGCCGCGCCTGCAGGTCGTCGGGATTCTGCTGGATGCGAGTCAGCAGCTCGGTTTCCTCGGGCGTGTCCTGGGCCTGCTCGACCGCGTTGAGCGCCGTTTCCAGGTTGGCATAGTGGGGATCGGCCTTGGCCTGGGGCGTGAGCAGCTCGAACTGCGCCTTGGCGTCTTCCGGCCGTCCGGTGGTGAGCAGCAATTCGACGTAGTCCATGCGCGCCGGATCGTAGCTGGCTTCCAGCATGAGCGCCGCGCGCAGATGTTTCTCGGCGGCCGCGGCGTCGCCGGCCTGCATGGCGGCCAGGGCCTGCTGATGTTCCTGCTCGTGCGGCAGCGGCAGCAGCCGGTCGATGAAGGCGCGCAGCTGCCCTTCGGGCAGTGCGCCGGTGAACTGGTCGACCGGGCGTCCGTCGAGGATGGCCACTACCAGTGGAATGCTGCGCGCCTGGAAATGGGCTGCCAGTTGCTGGTTTTCGTCGACGTTGACCTTAACCAGCTTGAAGCGGCCGCCATACTCGCGTTCGAGTTTTTCAAGGGCCGGCGTGAGCGAGCGGCAGGGGCCGCACCAGGGCGCCCAGAAATCCACCAGGACCGGTTTTTCGCGCGAGGCCAACAATACCTCGCGCTCGAAATTGGCGAGCGTGACATCCATACCGGGAATCCTATGAAGCAATAAGCGAAAAGGAGATTGTGCTTCATTTTGGGGCTTGCGGCTCGCCGCGGCGGGACGCCCGGTCGCCCGGTCAGGGCACCGGCTGCGGCGAGGTCCGGGCAAACGCCCGCAGGTAGTCGCTCAGCCGGCGCACGCCGGGCGTTGCCTGCTTGCGCGCATGGGAGATGAGGTAGAACGACCGGACCAGCCTGGGAAGGCCGGTCGGCAACTCGACCAGCTCGCCGGCCTGGAGCATGTCGCTCACGACCCAGCGCGACAAACAGGTAATGCCCAGGCCGCCCGCCGCTGCGCGCTTGATGGCTTCGGAGTTTCCGAACTCGATGCCGGACTTCATGTGCAGCAGATGCGGGGTCAGCGCCTCCCGAATCGTCTCGCGGGTGCCTGAGCCTTCCTCGCGCAACAGCCACGTGGCGGCGCGCAATTGCTCCATGGAGACGCGGACGCCCGGCGCCGGCACGATGGGGTCGCGCGCGCCCGCCACGATGACCAGTTCATCGGCCAGCCAGGGTTCGACCGTCAGCTCCGGTTGTTCGCAGGGGCCTTCGACCAGCGCGAGGTCCAGCTCGAAGTTCACCACTTGGGTGGCGATCGTCAGCGTATTGGCGATGGCGACATGGGCGGTCCAGCTCGGCTGGCCGCTGCTTTCCAGATCCCGCCTGAAACCGGCCAGCAGCATGGGCAGCACATAGTTGCCGATGGTGGTGCTGGCGCCTATCCGGAGCAGGCCGACATGCCCCGGACCATCGCGCGCCCATCGTTCGATCGCGGCGGCCCGGTCCAGCAGCTCGCGTGCCTGCGGCAGCAATTCGCGCCCGTTGTCGTTGAGCACCAGGCGTTTGCCGACCCGGTCGAACAAGGCCATATCGAGTGCGCGTTCCAGGTCATTGAGCGCGGCGCTGGTGGCCGATTGCGACAAGGACACAAGCGCCGCCGCCCCGCTGGTGCTTCCGCTGTCGGCGATGGCGGTGAATATCTGTAATTGGCGTAGGGTCAGGCGCAGGGCGTCCATATCACTCAATAACCACTTTTGCAGTTTGAATATACAAAAATAAACCGTTTTACCCGTTAGGAGCCGCTGCGTAGAGTGGAGGGCGTTAATGCTGGAAGTTATTAGCTTATGCCATACCCATCTATGTCCACCCCATCGGTTTCGGCCGGCTCCGGAAAGCTGGCCGCGTTCCTACGGCAGGCGGGCCCGGGACTGCTGCTGGCCGGTGGGCTCGGTGCCGTGGCCATGGGCGTGGGCACATGGGAGGCGTTCGCCAGCCGGGGCCTCAGCGCCCTGACCATCGCCATCGTGCTTGGCATGTTGGTCGGCAATACCGTCTATCCCCGCATCGCCGACCGTAGCGCGGCGGGCGTGGGCATTGCCAAGCAGACGCTGCTGCGCGCCGGCGTCGTGCTGTATGGGCTGCGGCTCACTTGGCAGGACATAGGCGGCGTGGGTGTGGCAGGCGTGCTGACCGACGCCGTGGTGCTGCTATCGACCTTCGGCCTGGCCTGGCTGGTGGGCACGCGTGTATTCAAGCTGGACCGCACCTCCGCCTGGCTGATCGGCGCCGGCAGCTCCATCTGCGGGGCGGCGGCGGTCATGGCCACGGCCCCCGTGGTACGCGCCAAGGCCGACCAGGTGGCCGTGGCGGTCGCCACGGTAGTCGTGTTCGGGACGCTGGCCATGTTCCTGTACCCCTTCCTGTACCAGCTCAATGCCGCCTGGGAACTGGTGCCCGGCGGTGCGCGCGGGTTCGGCGTCTATGTCGGATCGACCGTGCACGAGGTGGCCCAGGTGATTGCCGCGGCGCGCGCGGTAGGGACCGAGGCGGCCGATACGGCGGTGATCGCGAAAATGGTGCGGGTGATGATGCTGGCGCCGTTCCTGCTCGCGCTGTCGGCCTGGCTGGCCTGGGACGGCGCGCGGCAGGGTGGGCGCGGGGCGGACCGCGGCGGCTTGTGCATCCCGTGGTTTGCCGTGGGCTTCGTCGCCATGGTCGCATTCAATTCCCTGGTCGCGCTGCCCCCGGAGGTCGTTTCGCTGGCGCTCGATCTCGACACCTTGCTGTTGGCCATCGCCATGGCAGGGCTGGGGCTCACGACTCACGTGGGTGCCATTCGCCGGGCCGGCCTGCGGCCGCTGCTGCTCGCCGCTTTCCTCTTCGGCTGGCTGCTGGGCGGCGGCGCGCTGGTCAACCGGCTGTTCGGCTAAGGCGGACCTGGGCGCAGCGCGTGGCTGGCGCGCTGCGATCCGCCGGGCGGGCGGCAGGTTAAAATCCCGCCTTTAGATGCTCGCCCCGCGCTCCGGCGCACCGGGCGCTCGCAGGGTCATACATGTCCAGTCCTTCCTCTTCTTCCCCTCTCCCTTCTTCCGCGGCGGTGCAGGTCGGCGTCGTCATGGGGTCTTCCAGCGACTGGGAGATCATGAAGCACGCCGTCGCCATCCTCGATGAATTCGGCGTGGGCCACGAGGCGCGCGTCGTGTCGGCCCACCGGATGCCGCTCGACATGGTCGAATACGGTGCCGAGGCGACCCGGCGCGGCTTGCGGGCCATCATCGCCGGGGCGGGCGGCGCCGCCCACCTACCCGGCATGCTGGCCGCGCTGACACCGGTGCCGGTGTTCGGCGTGCCGGTGCCCTCCAAATACCTGCGCGGCGAGGACTCGCTGCTTTCCATCGTCCAGATGCCCAAGGGCGTGCCGGTCGCCACGTTCGCCATCGGCGAGGCAGGCGCCGCCAATGCCGCGCTGCATGTGGTGGCCACGCTGGCTTGTACCGATGCCGGCCTGCGACAGAAGCTGGAAACCTTTCGCGCCCGCCAGACCGCGGCCGCGCGCGCCATGGCGCTGCCGCCGGGAGGTCAGGCATGAGCGCACCGCGAGAGGGTATACGCGTGCCCGAAGCGCGTACGGTGCAGCCGGGCGGCTGGCTCGGCCTGCTGGGCGGCGGCCAGCTCGGACGCATGTTCTGCCACGCGGCCCAGGGCATGGGCTATCGCGTCGCGGTGCTCGACCCGATTGCCGATTGTCCCGCCGGCGCGGTGGCCGATCTGCACATTCGCGCCGCCTACGATGACGAGGCAGGCCTGGCGCAGTTGGCCGAGCGCTGCACCGCCGTGACCACCGAGTTCGAGAACGTCCCCGCCGCCAGCCTCGAGAAGCTTGCGCAGCGCTGCCAGGTGAGCCCGGCGGCCGGTGCGGTGGCCATCGCACAGGATCGCATCGCCGAAAAAAGCTACATCGCCTCGATCGGCGTGCCGGTCGCGCCGTATGCCGAGATCCGGTCCGAGACCGATATCGCCAGTGCGCCGGCTTCGCTGTTCCCAGGCATTCTGAAGGTGGCGCGACTGGGCTACGACGGCAAGGGACAGGCCCGGGTCGAGTCGCCGGCCGAGGCGCGCGCCGCGTTCGCATCGTTCGGCAATGTGCCGTGCGTACTGGAGGCGCGGCTGCCCTTGGAGTTCGAGGTGTCGGTCGTGGTGGCGCGCGGCTTCGATGGCGAGGTGGTCACCTATCCCGTGGCCGAGAATGTGCATCGCGACGGTATCCTGGCCGTATCCACCGTGCCGTCGCCCCGCGCCTCTGCCGACATCGTCCGCCGCGCCAGCGCAGCGGCGCTGCAGGTGGCCGTCGGCCTGGATTACTGCGGCGTGCTGTGCGTGGAGTTCTTCGTCCTGCAGGACGACCGCCTCATCGTCAACGAAATCGCGCCGCGCCCGCACAACAGCGGCCACTACAGCATCGATGCCTGCGTCACCAGCCAGTTCGAGCAGCAGGTACGCGTGCTGGCCGGCATGCCGCTGGGCGCTACCGACCTGCTGGCCCCGGCCGTCATGCTCAACGTCTTGGGCGATATCTGGTTCGCACAAGGCGGGCACGCCGCCGAGCCGCCGTGGGGCCGGGCCCTCGAGTCCGCGTGGGCCAAGCTGCACCTCTATGGCAAGACGGAAGCCAGGCGCGGCCGCAAAATGGGCCATGTGACCTGCCTCGGCGCCGACCGCGCGCAGGCCGAGCGCAGCGCCGCGCAGGTAGCGGCCGCGCTGGGCATCGCTTTTCCGTAGGACGTACATGGCCGCCCGCATCCTGCCTCCCTCCACCGAGGCCATCGCCGAAGCGGCGGCCTTGCTGCGCGCCGGGCAATTGGTCGGCATGCCTACCGAGACGGTCTACGGCCTGGCGGCCGATGCTTCCAGCGCCGACGCGGTGGCCAGGATTTTCGCTGCCAAGGGCCGGCCGAACGACCACCCCGTGATTGTCCATGTGGCCGCCGGCGCCGACTTATCGCGGTGGGCGGCGCGCATACCCGAGGCCGCCCGTCGGCTCATGGCCGGATTCTGGCCAGGGCCGCTGACCCTGATCCTCCCGCGTGCTCCCGGCGTGCTCGACGCGGTGACCGGCAGACAGGATACGGTGGGTTTGCGCTGCCCGTCGCATCCCGTGGCGCAAGCCTTGCTGTCCGCCTTCGGCGGTGGGCTGGCGGCGCCCTCGGCCAATCGCTTCGGCCGGGTCAGCCCCACCACGGCGCAGCATGTGGCCGAGGAGTTCGACCAGACGGTTCCCCTGGTCCTGGACGGCGGGCCCTGCGCCGTGGGCATCGAGTCCACCATTGTCGACGTCTCTACCGAGCTTCCCATTCTGCTGCGCCCGGGGCACGTGTCGGCAGCGGCGTTGTCTGCCGTGCTGGGCAGCCCGGTGCTCACCCCCGCTCAAATGGAAACGCGGCGTGAAGTGCCACGGGTCTCCGGCGCCTTGTCGGCGCATTACGCGCCGCGCACGGCCCTACGGCTGGCCGATCCGGATGTCCTGGCGGCCGAAGTGGCGGCCGCCCGGGGCCAGGGAGCAACCGTAGGCGTCTGGTCGGCACGCGAACCGGCAGGTGCCACTGTGTGGCTGCCGGCGCCGTCCGAGCCGGAGGCGTATGCACAGGCGTTGTACGCCACGCTGCGGGAGCTCGATGGGCAGGGCTTGGACATGCTGCTGCTCGAGAGCCCGCCCGCAACGCCGGCCTGGGCCGCCATACGGGATCGCCTGGGACGAGCCTGCGTGGGGTCGGGCACCCGCTAGCCTGACGGCCGCCCGGCAGGCACGCCTTCGCGTGCTCGGGAAACTACTTACTGCTGCTTGCGCGCGTAGGCGAACCAGGCCGCGGTCTGGTCGTTGTTAGTGGCCATCATCAGCAGCAAGGGGGGCTCGTCCCGCGGCGTCAGCAAGATGGCAACGCCTTGCATGCTGGTGCCGGCGTGCTGGCTCAGGCAGTTGGTCGCATTGCCGAACGAGAACGTCGTGGTGGCGTAGTTCTTGCCGGACGCGGATTCGGCTACCGCGCCGCTGACGTTGCAGGTATCGGGGCGGCCGCTGACGGTCATGCGGGCCTCGAAATTGCCGTTGGACTGGATCGTGAAGTTGACGCCGCTGGCACTCGCACTGTCCCGTCCCACCCAATTGCCCGCGTACGCCGCCAGGTCGAAGGGTTGGTCATACACACCATCGAATTGTGACGTGAAGGTCACGTTCTGCCCGAGGTTGCCGTCGAAGGTGCTGGCGCTGGTCACCGTGCCGGTAATGTCGGCGTTTTCCGCCGTCGTGTCGCCTGTGCCGAAGGTCGTCCCCGTTCCCGAGTAGGCCCTGCCGTTCAGCGAACCGGTGCCGCGCGTGAGCCGCCGCACTTGGCTGAAGCTTTCGTTCCAAGACATGGCCCACAGTTCATTGGTGGGAGTCACGAGCATGTGCAGGGAAAGAATGTCGCTCGTGACCGTGCCGGTCCAGATGCCCTGGGCGTCACTGTTGTCCCCGCCGCCTCCGCCGCCATCGCCGCCGTCTCCTTCCGACGAGCCGAAGTAGCCGTTGCAGGCGGTCAGGGAAACGGCGCAGATCAGGGCGAGTGCGAAGCGGCGGTGCATGGCGGGCCTGGGACCTGGTAGCGGATTAGGAAACGGGTGGCGTTCTGCGCGAGCGCTGCGGGGTGAGGTCGAACCCACCGGCATGAAACACCAGCGGCATGGCATCCGTATGGCCGCAACGCTCGACCTCGCCTACGAAAATACAGTGATCGCCTTCGCGGTACCTGCTGCGGTTATAGCACTCGAACCAGGCCGTGCAACCCTCGAGCAGCGGCGCGCCGTTGCTTCCCGGGCGCCACGGGGTCTGCTCGAAGCGGTCGGCGGCGTTGCCGCGCGTGGCGAAACGCTTGGCCAGGTCGAGCTGGTCGGCAGCGAGTACGTTGACGGTGTAGTGCTTGGCGCCTTCGAGCGAAGGGAGGGAGCCCGAGGCCAGCGACAGGCTCCACAGCACCAGCGGCGGCGACAACGAAACGGAATTGAACGAACTGACCGTCAGGCCGATGGGCCGCCCCTCGGGGCCGATGGCCGTGACGATGGTGACCCCGGTGGCGAAGCGGCCAAGGGCGGAGCGGAAGGCGGTCGAGTCGAAGTCCGGTAGGGCTGCAGGCATCCAGGGGAGGGCAGACGCACCCAGGTCGCTGGTTGCGCGGCTAATGTTGCTGTAAAGCTCCATTTTAGCCGGCAGGCCGGTGCGCGGCGATTTCCCGCGCGAGCAGCTCGAGCGTAAGCGGCGCGCTGCCTTCGGCCTTGTTGTTGGCGACGATCCATGCCGGCTGCCCCGCGGCGTGCGCCGCGCGTGCTGCTTCGGCCAGGACCCGGCGTGTCACGGGGTCCTCGACCTGTATCTTGTCGAACGGCGAGAAACGGGCCTTGGCAGCCTCGTAGCGCTGTCCCGCCAGCAGGCTCCATCGCACCACTAGCGGACCGGGACCGGTCGCCGCGACCGCCTGCATCTGGCGCTCGGCGGAGGGCATGCGGGCGTGGATGGCGACGCAATAACGCACTTCGCGCTCGGCAAGCATTCTCATCATGCGCGGCGTGACGACCTGCGGGTCGCGGAACTCCACCGCGTAGAACGGTCGTTCGTGGCCGCGGGAGGCCGGCAGCGACGGCAGTGCGGCGAGGAAAGCCGACAGGCGCGCCACCCATCCCGCCGGATCGGCCAGGATCTCGGCCGGTAGGGGCGAGAACTGGAACACCAGCGGCCCGGCCTTGTCGCCGAGTCCTTCCAGGCAGGGCGCGACGAAATGGTCGTTCGCAAGAACCGGGTCCAGAAAGCTCGGGTTGGGGCCGGTGGGCGCGCCGCGGTCATCGCGAAGCACGGCGTCGGTAATGAGATTGGGCGCCTTGACGACGAAGCGGAAGCCTGCCGGCACTTGCCTCGCATAGTGGGCGTACTGCTCGGCGGTCAGGGGTGCATAAAAGGTCCGGTCCAGGCTGACGCTGTTGAGCAGCGGGTGCGAGGAATACGCGGGCAGGCCCTCGCGCGACAGCAGCGATTCGCTGGCCTTGGCGCCGTAAACCATGCCGTTCCAGCCGGAGAAGGCCCAGGACGAGGTGCCGAGGTACAAGCGCCCCGGCAGCGAGGCGGCGAGCTCACGCAGCGCCGGCGGATGCTCGGCGGCCGGCACGGTGCTGGACTTGCTCTTGCGTTTGGCGACGGGAGCCGGCGCGTCGTCGAAAAACGATCCCTGCCCGGCCGGGGGAGTGGCATTGCCATCCGCCGCCGGCTCTCGCTTGCCCGGGCGGCCGTGCGTGGTCATGCCGGGCTCATGGGGCCAGACGCACGATGCTCCAGCCGCCCTCCGGCAACGGACGATAGAGCAGGCGGTCGTGCAGGCGCGACGGGCGGCCCTGCCAGAACTCGATGGCATCGGGTACGACCCGGTATCCGCCCCAGTGTGCCGGCCGGGGTGGGTGTTCGCCCAGTTCGGCGCGCAGTCGGGTCTCGCGTTCGCGCAGGACCTCGCGGTTGGGGATCTCCATGCTCTGGTCCGAGGCCCACGCTCCTATGCGCGAACCGAGCGGCCGGCTGTGGAAGTAGGTGTCCGACTCCTGCTCGGAGGTACGTTCAACCCGCCCTTCGATACGGACCTGGCGTTCGTGCGCGGGCCAGAAGAACAGCAGGCTGGCGTACGGGTGGTGCGCAAGGTCGTGCCCTTTGCGGGACTGGTAGTTGGTGTAGAACACGAAACCGCGTTCGTCGTAGCCCTTCAGGAGCACCGTGCGGGCAGCAGGGCGGCCCCGTTCGTCGACGGTGGCCAGCGCCATCGCATTGGGGTCGGGCAATTGATCCGAGACGGCCCGGCCGAACCAGGCGCCGAACAGCTCGAACGGCGAGGCGGGCGCGTCGGCCTCCAGCAAGGCGCCCTGCTGGTAATTCTGGCGGATGTCGGCAATGGACATGATCGGCGCGAAGAAGAAATTCCAGCTGTCACTATAACGGTTTGTCGGACCCGGCCTCGTGCGGCGCCGCCAGCCGTTGTACCAGCCGCTCCAGTCGATGGTCGCGGATGCCGTGCTCGCGCAGCGCATGCGCGGTGTCGCGCACATAGTCCAGGCAGGCGCCGTAGCGGCCCCGTCCGCGGCGCACCGCGCCCAGCAGTTCCGGTTCCTCCAGGCCGCCGGCGTAGCCGGAACCGCGCCGGTCGATGACGAAGGCCAGGGCGTGAACGGCCCCGCCGGCCGTTTCGCAGCGCAACCAGCGCGGGTGGTAGGACCCCATCATCATTTCGCGCTCCCACAGCGCAACGAAGACCGGCTCCACATCGGCCGCGGCGATACGCAGCGCCACCCCGCGGCAACTGCCGCCGCGGTCCAGCCCGAACACCAGCCCGGGTGCGGCCAGCGTGCCCCGGTTGATGCGCGACCACAGGCACAGCGAGCGATGGTATCCGCGCACCGTCGCCATCCGGCGTTCTTGCAGCGGGAAATCGGCCTTCCAGATGAGCGAGCCGTAGGCGAACAGCCAGACGTCTTGCCGCCGGTCCCAGCCGCGCAGCGCCGATTCGATCGAGGCCTGGCGCTGGGCGGGGGTCAGGAGCAGCGGGGCGTATTCGGCGGGGTAGGCGGCAGCGGACAAGGTACGGGGCGGGAAGCGGGCGATGGAGAAATTCTATCGCCCCCGTCGCCGCCCGTGTACTCCGGGTCTTCAGTGCGGTTCGTCGCTGTAGAAGTTGCCCGCTCCGGACGCCATTACTGCCCGGCACCCGGCTAGGGCCGCGGCGGGCGGTTGAATATCCCGCCCGCGAACAGGCATATTGCCACGGTCCAGAACGGCAGGCCCACGCCCGCCAGCGCGCTGAGGCTGCCGAAGGCCAGTGGCAGGACGAACTGGCCGCCGTTGATGGTGGCCATGCGCAGTCCCAGCGCCTCGGCCGCGCGGCCGGGCGGGGCATGGGTATGCAGCAGCGCCATCAGGCTGGGTTGCCCGCTGCCCAGTGCCAGGCCCAGCACGAACCCCAGCGCGATCAGGATGGGGACGTCGCGAAAGAACGGATATATCAAGTAGATCACGCTGGCGGTGAGCATCGCGGTGCGAAGCAGCGTCCAGGGCGCGAGGCGGCGCTGGATCCAGGGCAGCAGGATGCGGATGACGAACGTCGCCACGGCGAACGAAGAAAGAATGACACCTATGGTGGTCGCGGACAATCCGATGGACGCGCCGAAGATGGGCACCATGAATGAGTTCAGGTCCCAGGCGCCCGAGAGCAGGCCAGTGGCGATCAACACCCGCCGCAGGATGGGACTGGCCAGCAGGTCGCCGACCTGTTCGCCGGACGGCCGGCGCTCCACCGGGGCGGCACGCGGCAATAGATGCTGGCTGCGCAGCAGGACGCCGAGCGCGGTCAGCTGGCATAGCAGGAGGACGCCGAAGGCCCAGCGCAAGCCCAGGTGGTCGATGGAGAGTCCGGCAACCAGGGGACCGCCGAACCCGGAGATCGACATCGAGAGCGACAGGCGCGAGAAATTGAGGATGCGCCGGTCTGGCGTGGCGTGCAGGCCGAGGACGTTCTGGACCGAGATCTGGAACACCATGCAACCTATGCCGGTCAGGCCGCTCGACACGAACAAGACTGCGGTTTCCTGCATGGCGAAGGGGAGCAGGTTGCCGAAGATCAGGAAGGCCGTGGCTATCCGCATGGGCCGCCGCGCCCCGACATGATCCACCCACCGCCCGACGTGGACCGACAGCAGCATCGGCACTAGCGCGAACAAAGCCATCAGCACGCCCACCGTGAAGCTGGACGCGCCCTGCGACAGCGCACCGAGCGAGACGGTGACGCGGCCGCCCGTCAGCGCAAGATGGGCCAGGATCGCCAGCACGCAGAAGATGGCGACGCCGCGCTCATCGAGCGGCGCAAGGCGCGGCTCGGTAACCGGGATCTCGGGGTGCGCGGGCGAGTCGGACAAGATGGGAAGCGGCGACCGGGGCAGGCGCCGGCGTCTCGGATGGTTTTTTGTGTTGGTTCCCATTCTACCGCTGCATGCCGGGAATGCGATGGCCCGCCTGCCGCCTGCTACTATCGGGGCGATTCCGCTTCCCTGATCCCGCACCGACTACCAGCCATGAGTTGCGACATCGATACCGAACGCCGCTTCGGCGGCCTCGACCGCCTGTACGGGCCGGGCGCCCTCGACGCCCTGCGTGCGGCGCGCGCCACGGTGGTGGGGTTGGGCGGGGTGGGCTCGTGGACTGCGGAAGCCCTGGCGCGTTGCGGAATCGGAACGCTGACGCTGGTCGACCTGGACCACATCGCCGAATCCAACATCAACCGCCAGGTCCACGCCCTGGGGCGGACAGTAGGGCAGGCCAAGGTGGACGCCATGGCCGAACGCATACGCGACATCCATCCCCAATGCGTCCTGAACCTGGTCGACGACTTTCTGGATCCGGACAATGCGGCGAGGCTGCTGGAAGATCCGGGCAGCGTGGTGGTCGATTGCACCGACCAGGTGGCCGCCAAGATCGCGATGATTCTGCATGCGCGGCGTACCGGCGCGCCCCTGGTGGTCTGCGGCGGGGCCGGCGGCAAGACCGATCCGCTGGCGCTGCGCGCCGGAGACTTGTCGGAAGCCACCAACGATGCCTTGCTGGCGAAGATCCGCAACCAGTTGCGGCGCCATCACGGCTATCCCAAGGCGGCGCCGGTGGCCGGCAAGCCGCCGCGGCGCATTCCGAAGATGAAAATACGCGCGCTATGGGTGGACCAGCCGGCCAGGCTGCCGGCGGCCTGGGCCCAGGACGTGGAGGCGCCGGCCGAGGCGCCCCAGGGACTGTCCTGCGCCGGTTATGGTTCGGCCGTGACGGTGACGGCGGCCATGGGCCTGGCCGCCGCCCACGAAGTGCTGCGCGTGGTCTTTCCCGCCGAGCGCTGAAGGACTATCCGAGCGCGACGTCGAACCAGCCGCGCAAGGCGTTCGAGAGCCGGATCCCCTGGGCGCGCGCCAGGTCTTCGCGCCGCAGGACGCGTTCCTCGACTTGTTCGTCGTCCAGCAGGGCCGCCCGTTGCACGCCGGGCAGCAAGCCGCACGAGGCCGGAGGCGTGACCCAGCGGCCGTCCAGCAGCAGGTAGAGATTGCTGCGGCTGCCCTCGCACCATTCACCGCGTTCATTCAGGTACAGGAGATCGAAGTGGTCCGGATGGGCGGCCAGCCATCCGGCCGCCTCCTCGTACCAGGGGCGCCAGCTGGTCTTGTGGCGCAGCAATGGCGCGCCCGAGTCCAGCGAAACCGGCGCGAGGCCGACCTTGGGCAAGGCGGGCAAGGGGGCAAGCACGCTGGTTTCGATGCCGACCTCGCCGTTGTCCGCGACCTGCACGCGCAGCCGGTGCGCCACGCCTTCCGGCAAGGCGGCGGCCGTCCGTGCAATGGTCCGCTGTATCGCATCCACGGACCATCGGTAGGCCAGTTGCGAGCACGAGCGGCCAAGCCGTTCCAGGTGCCAGGGCAGCAAGGGCATGCGGCCGTCGGTTTCTACCCGGATGGTCTCGATCAGCGCCGGGCGCATGTCAGGACGCCTTGGACACGGCGGAGTGCGGCGCCAGGAATTCCGCCAGGACACGGCCGGTATGCGAGCGTGCGCGCTGCGCCATGACCTGTTCGGGCGTGCCTTGCACCACCAGCTGGCCGCCTTCGCCGCCGCCCTCGGGCCCCATGTCCATCAGCCAATCGGCTTCGGCAATGACGTCCAGGTTGTGCTCGATGACGACGACCGTGTTCCCCGCGTCCACCAGGCGGTGCAGGACCCGGATCAATTTTTCGACGTCCGCCATCGACAGGCCGACCGTCGGCTCGTCCAGCACATAGAGTGTGTGCGGCATCTTGTAGGCGCGGCCGGTGCGCAGGGTGCCCTCGTCCAGCCTGGCCTTGGCCAGCTCCGTCACCAGCTTGATGCGCTGCGCTTCGCCGCCCGACAGCGTCGGCGAGGGCTGGCCCAGCGTGAGGTAGCCCAGGCCCACGCTTTGCAGCAATTGCAGCGGATTCAGGATGGAAGGGTGGGCCGCGAAGTATTCGACGGCATCGTCGATCTCCATGGCCAGCACTTCGCCCACGCTCTTGCCGCGCAGGTGCACGGCAAGGGTCTCGCGATTGAAGCGCGCGCCGTTGCAGGCGTCGCAGGGCACCTTGACGTCGGGCAGGAAGTTCATTTCGATGGTGCGCATGCCCTGGCCCTCGCAAACGGGGCAGCGGCCTTCGCCGGTGTTGAAGCTGAAGCGCCCCGCGGCCCAGCCGCGCATGCGTGCTTCCATCGTATCGGCGAACTGCTTGCGTATCGTGTCCCAGAAGCCGACGTAGGTGGCGGGACAAGACCGCGGCGTCTTGCCGATAGGCGTCTGGTCCACTTCCAGTACGCGGTCTATGCCCTCCCAGCCTTCGATGCCGGCGCAGCCGGTCCAGCCGTTGGGCTTGCCGGCACTGTCTTTGGCCAGGCGCCGCTGCAGATTGTCCAGCAGCACGTCGCGCGCGAGGGTCGATTTGCCGGAACCGGAGACGCCGGTTACCACCGTCAGCCGTCCGATGGGGAAGCTGGCGTCGACGTCGCGCAGGTTGTGAAGCCGCGCCTTGCACACCGTCATCCGCGGCGTATCCGGCGTGACGGGCCGCCGCGGCTGCAGCGGGTGCTGCAAGGGCTGGGCGAGATACTTGCCGGTCAACGACGCCGGATTGGCGATGATGTCCTGTACCCGTCCCTGGGCGACGACGGTGCCGCCTCGCACGCCGGCGCCGGGACCGATGTCGATCACGTGCTCGGCGCGGCGGATCGTGTCTTCGTCGTGTTCCACCACCACGAGCGTGTTGCCCTTGCCTTCCAGCCGGGACAAGGCGTTGAGCAGGATGCGGTTGTCGCGCGGATGCAGGCCGATGGTCGGTTCGTCCAGCACATAGCAGACGCCCTGCAGGTTGGAGCCCAGTTGCGCCGCCAGCCGTATGCGCTGTGCCTCGCCGCCGGACAGCGTCGGCGCCGCCCGGTCCAGCGCCAGATAACCCAGGCCGACTTCCTCCAGGAATTCGAGGCGGCTGCGCAGTTCCGCCAGGATGTCGCGGGCGATGTCGGCCTCGCGGCCCGAGGTCTCGAGTTCGCGGAAGAACGTGCCCGCCTCGCGTACCGACAGCGACGCCAGCTGGGCGATCGACCGGTCGCGCCAGCGCACGGCCAGCGCGTTGCGATTCAATCGTTGACCATGGCATTCGCCGCACGCCGCAACCTCGCCTTCGTACCAGGCGTTCCAGGCGGTTTCCTCGCCCGTTTGCTCTGCGTCGAAGCCCTGCAGCTTGACGCCGGTACCGAAGCACGCGGGACACCAGCCATGCTTGGAGTTGTACGAGAACATGCGCGGATCGGGCTCGGGAAAGCTGAGGCCGCACGAGGGGCACGCCCGCTTGACCGAAAAGACCCGCTGTTCGAGTTCGGGGGCCGGCGCGTCCGCGCCGCCCGCCATCGCGGCCCGGAGCTTCTGCAGCGGCCAGGCCACGCTCATCACGCCGTGCCCGTGTTCCAGCGCCTCGTGCACCGCGGCGCGCAGTTGCGCCTCGTTGGCGGGATCGACCACGAAGTCGGCGACCGGCAGATCGATGTCATGTTCCTTGAAACGGTCCAGCCGCGGCCATTTCGCGGTGGGAATGAAGGCGCCATCCACGCGCAGGTGGGTATAGCCTTTGTTGGCGGCCCATTTCGCCAGGTCCGTGTAGTAGCCCTTGCGAGCGCTCACCAGCGGTGCCAGCACGCCGATGTGCTGGCCCTTGAGCTCGCGCATGATCCGGCTCACGATGAGGTCGAAGGTCTGCGGTTCGACGGGAATGTCGCACTTCGGACAATGCTGGGTGCCCAGCTTCATGTACAGCAGGCGCATGAAGTGGTGCGTTTCGGTCATCGTGGCAACGGTGGACTTGCGCCCGCCGCGGCTGGTCCGCTGTTCGATCGCCACGGTGGGCGGGATGCCGAAGATGGCATCCACGTCGGGCTTGCCCGCCGGCTGGACGATGGAGCGTGCATAGGCGTTCAGCGATTCCAGATAGCGCCGCTGCCCTTCGTTGAACAGGATGTCGAAGGCCAGCGTGGACTTGCCCGAGCCCGAGACGCCGGTGATCACCGTGAAGGTGTTGCGCGGGATCTCGACGTCGACGTTCTTCAGGTTGTGCTCGCGCGCATTCTTGATCTCGATCGCACGCGAGGCATGGCGGCGCCGCGAGAGCAGGTTCTGCAGCGGCACGCCGGCATCGGCGTCGTTGCTGGCCACCACGTAGGGTTCGAAACGTTCGGCCACCTGGAGCTGGCCGGCTTCGGACTGGGGCGAGCCTCCGGACGGCGCGGCCGGCGCCCCATCGGCGGCTCCGCCGATCTGGGCTTCGTATTCGCGCAAGGCCTGTCCGGTGTGCGAGGCCGGATGCCGCATGATGTCCTGCGGCGTGCCGGTGGCGAGGATCTCCCCGCCGGCGTCCCCGCCTTCCGGGCCAAGGTCGATCAACCAGTCCGACGCGCGGATGACGTCGAGGTTGTGCTCGATGACGATGAGCGTATGGCCGGCGGCGAGCAGCTTGCGGAACGCGCCCATCAGCCGCGAGATGTCGTCGAAGTGCAGGCCGGTCGTGGGTTCGTCGAACAGGAAGAGGCTGCCTTTCTTTGACAGCCTGGCGCCGATGGTGGAAATGCCCGATCGCGCTGCCTCGGCCAGGTGGCCGGCCAGTTTCAGCCGCTGCGCTTCGCCGCCGGACAGGGTCGGGACGGGCTGGCCCAGGCGCACGTATTCCAGCCCCACGTCGGCCAACGGTGCAAGGCCATATTGGATGTCGCGCTCGCCTTCGAAGAAATCGAGCGCCTCGGTCACGGTCATCTCCAGCACGTCCGAGATCGACACTGCCCGGCCCTTGCGCTCGATGGTGACCTCCCGGACTTCGGGCCGGAAACGCGTGCCGTCGCAATCCGGGCAGCGCAGGTAGACGTCCGACAGGAACTGCATTTCGACGTGTTCGAAACCGGTGCCGCCGCAGGTGGGGCAGCGGCCGTCGCCCGCATTGAAGCTGAACATGCCTGCGGTGTAGCCTCGTTCCTTCGACAGCCGTGCCTGCGCGAAAAGCTTGCGCACGCCGTCGAACGCCCCGACGTAGCTGGCCGGGTTGGAGCGCGCCGTCTTGCCGATGGGCGACTGGTCGACCATGACGACGTCGGCGATCCAGTCGTCGCCCAGGAGGCGGTCGTGCGCCCCGGCCGCCTCGGTGGGCTTGCCCTTGAGCTTGAGCAGGGCAGGATACAGGATGTCCTGCACCAGCGTGGACTTGCCCGAGCCCGACACACCGGTTACGCATACCAGGCGCCCCAGAGGGAATTCGACCGTGACGTTCTTGAGGTTGTGCTCGCGCGCGCCTTCCACGATCAGCCGGGGGGTATTCCCGTTGACCGGCATGGGCCGCGGTGCGGCCACGTGCCGCCGGCCCGACAGGTAGTCGCCGGTCAGCGTGCTCGCCTGCCGCAATTGCGCAGGCGAACCGTTGAAGACGATATGGCCGCCGCGCTCGCCGGGTCCGGGTCCGATGTCGATCACGCGGTCCGCCGCCAGCATGACCTGCGGGTCGTGCTCGACCACCACCAGCGAGTTGCCGGCATCGCGCAGCCGGTGCATCACTTCTACGATGCGGTTCATGTCGCGGGGGTGCAGCCCGATGGAGGGCTCGTCCAGCACGAACAGCGTGTTCACCAGCGAGGTGCCGAGCGCCGTCGTGAGGTTGATCCGCTGGACTTCGCCGCCGGAGAGCGTGCGGCTCTGGCGATCCAGGGTGAGATATCCCAGCCCGACGTCGCACAGGAATTTCAGGCGCGCGCGCACTTCCTGCAGCAGCAGTTCGGTGGCGGCGTCCATGACGCCGTCGAAGTGCAGGGCGTCGCAGAAGGTGCGCACCCGCTCGATAGGCAGCAGCATCAGGTCGTGGATGGAGAGCCCCGGCAGCCGGGCCAGCGTCTCCTCGTTCCAGGATACGTTCACCGGGCGGAAGCGGATGTAGCGGTCATCCGTCTCGGGCAGCACCTGGTCGGCCTCGGCCTTCGACCCCACGCGCCAGAGCAGCGAGTCCGGCTTGAGCCGGGCGCCGTTGCACGCCGCGCAGGGCGTATACGCCCGGTACTTCGACAGAAGTACGCGGATGTGCATCTTGTAGGCCTTGGTCTCGAGCCAGTCGAAGAAGCGCTTCACGCCGTACCATTGGTGCTTCCAGGCCTCGTTTCCGCCTTTCCAGTCCGGCGTGCCTTGCAGCACCCATTCGCGCTGGGCGCCGGTCAGCTTGCGCCAAGGGACGTCCAGCGGAATGCCGGCGCGGGTGGCGTATTTGACGAGATCGTCCTGGCATTCCTTGTAGCTTGCCGTTTGCCACGGCTTGATGGCCCCGCCGCGCAAGGTCTTGCTTTCGTCGGGCACGATCAGCCCGTAGTCGACCCCTATCACCCGGCCGAATCCGCGGCACGCTTCGCATGCGCCCAGCGGCGAGTTGAACGAGAACGAGCTGGGCGTAGGCGTGGAATAAGCGATGTCGCAATCGGCGCAGTGCAACTCGTCGCTGTATTTCCAGAGCTTTGCCTCGTTGCCCTCGTCGTCGAGCACGCGCACGTCCACCCGGCCGGCACCGAGGCGCAACCCGGCGTCGAGCGCTTCCATCACGCGCGCCCGTTCGGCATTGCCGAAACGAAAGCGGTCTTGCACGACGTCGAGCACCTGGACGGCATTCTTGCCCGAGCCGACCTTGCGCTGGGCATGCACGCGGGTATAGCCCTGCCTTTCCAGGAAGCCGCGGATCTCGTCCTCGCTGTAGTTGGCCGGGACCTGCACCGGGAAGGTGACCACCAGGCGCGGATCGCCTGCCTGGGCCGAGCGGCGCGCCAGCGATTCATAGATGGAATCGGGCGTGTCCTTTTGCACGGACCGGGCGCACTGGCGGCAGAACAGGCGGCCGGCGCGGGCGTACAGCAGCTTGAGGTGGTCGTTGAGCTCGGTCATGGTGCCGACCGTGCTGCGCGACGTACGTACCGGATTGGTCTGGTCGATCGCGATCGCGGGGGGAATGCCTTCGATGCGGTCGACCTGCGGTTTGTCCATGCGGTCCAGGAACTGGCGCGCATAGGGCGAGAAGGTTTCGACGTAACGCCGCTGGCCTTCGGCATACAGCGTATCGAAGACGAGCGAGCTCTTGCCCGATCCGGACACGCCGGTGACCACGACCAGTTCGTTGGTCGGAATGGTCAGGCTCAGGTTCTTCAGGTTGTTCTGGCGCGCGCCGACCACCCGGATCTCGGGTTCGGTGGCGTCCTGGGGGAGGTCGGTAGAGGAGGGGGCGGAAGACATCGTGGGTTCTCAGCCGGAAAGGGGCCGGCAATCTTTCAATCGTAGCCCGTTTAGCGGATGCTGCGAAAATCGCAACGTTTGACAATAGTGGGTAACAAGACAGACCGGCCGTACCCCGGGCGCCAAGTTAGGATAACGACATGAGCAAGCGCAAATCCTCCCCTCTCGATCTGCTCGGGGCCGAGGCCGGGATGTACCTCCCGCCGCCCACCCTGGGGGACGTGCCGCCGCCCCCGCGCAGCCTGCGCGTGGCGGTGCTGGTAGGGATCGCGCTGGCGCTGCTCGCGGGAACGGTGGCGGTCCACACCGTCCCGGAAGTCGGCCGCACCTGGCACGAAGTCTGGTACCAGACGCAGAAGGCCTTGTCCCGGGTGCTGGGCATGGCCGAGCAGAAAACGACGGAAGTACTGGGCGGCACTCCCCGGCGGTGACGCGGCATCGCCGCATGGGACCAATATCGGCTAGAATACCGGGTTTGCCGGATTCAACGATTGGAGATCGACATGGCGGAAAAGAAACGCACGCGCCGCAACACCCTCGAGCGCCGGTGCCTTGGCAAGCCCTTCAAACGTCTATTTGTTGGGGCGCCCAAGGGCATTTTCAAGATGCTCGAGAAGGTCAAGCGCGCCTGATGGCGTCTTGCCCGACGTGATGCGCAGTGCGCATCACGCATGAATGAAGAAAGCCACCCGCATGGGTGGCTTTTCTATTGGTACCCCGGCGGGTGGTGGGCACGGAATCCGCGCCCGTCCTGTCCTACCGTTGCATCTCCACGAGGCCGCTGTCTCTGCCCAGCGCCGATTGGGCCGGTTTTGCGCCAGGGGTGGCGTTCAAGGCCTGGTTCAGCGTGTCCTTGTCGAGCTCGCCTTCCCAGCGGGCCACGACGATGCTGGCCACCGCATTGCCCACCAGGTTGGTCAAGGCGCGGCATTCGGACATGAAGCGGTCGATGCCCAGGATCAGCGCCATGCCGGCCACCGGGACCGCCGGCACCACCGACAAGGTCGCCGCCAGGGTAATGAAGCCGGCGCCGGTAATTCCGGCAGCGCCCTTGGAGCTGAGCATCGCCACGAGCAGCAGCAGGATCTGGTCCGTCAGCGACAACGGGATGTCCATGGCCTGGGCGATGAACAGGGCCGCCAGCGTCATGTAGATATTGGTGCCGTCCAGGTTGAACGAATAACCGGTGGGAATGACCAGGCCCACGACGGGCTTGGAGCATCCGGCGCGCTCCATCTTCTCCATCAGCGTGGGCAAGGCCGCTTCGGACGAGCTGGTCCCCAGCACCAGCAGCAGCTCTTCGCGGATATACCGGATCAGCTTGAGAATAGAAAACCCGTTGTACCGGGCGACCGCGCCCAGGACGATCAGCACGAATAGCAGCGAGGTGACGTAGAACGTACCCACCAGCAAGGCCAGGTTGGCGATGGAGCCGATGCCGTATTTGCCGATGGTGAACGCCATGGCGCCGAACGCGCCGATGGGCGCGGCCTTCATCAGGATGGAGACCAGCTTGAAGAAGGCGGACGAGATGGATTGCATGAAATCCAGGACCGGCGTGCCCTTGTCGCCTACCGCACCGAGCGAGATTCCGAACAGGACCGAAAAGAACAACACCTGCAGGATATCGCCGCTGGCGAATGCGCTCACCACGGTGTTGGGAATGATGTTCATCAGGAACCCGACCAGGGTCTGGTCATGGGCCTTGGCGGAGTAGGTCGCGACGGCCTTGGAGTCCAGCGTGGCCGGATCGATGTGCAGGCCCGTACCGGGCTGCACCACGTTGGCCACTACCATCCCGATGACCAGGGCCAGCGTGGAAAAGGTCAGGAAATAAATCATGGCCTTGCCCACGACGCGGCCCACCTTCTGCAAGTCGCGCATTCCCGCGATGCCGGTGGCGACGGTCAGGAAGATGACCGGCGCGATGATCATCTTGACCAGCTTGATGAAGGCATCGCCCAGCGGCTTCATGGCTTCGCCGAGCTGAGGGTAGAAGTGGCCAAGCAGGATGCCGACGGCAATGGCGAACAGCACCTGCACGTACAGGATTTGATAGAGCTTCTTCTTGCGCACCGGCGCCTGCGCCGTGCTGGGTATGTCAATCATTTCGGGATGTCCCCTTCCAGCGGCTGTTCGTCCCGGCCGTGGCGGACGGGACGAGGCCTCGTTTTCAACGGTTCAAGGCTCGGGCGAGCCTCGTTGCACTTGGTAATGCAATCGGCGTGCCGGTTTGGGGTGTCACCGGTTAGGGGGGTAAGTCATTGATATGTAAAAAGAAATTTTTTCTCCGGCAGCGGATGGACGCGTCGTTTGTGCGGTTTTTCGCTCGTTTGCGAGCGTGATGTGCGAAAATCCGCACATGTCTACCTGATTCCCGCCATGTCTTCCCCTCCTAGGCCAATTACCGTTATGCCGGCCTCGGCCCCCGCGCTGCGCGCCCCGGATCACCGGCGTGCGTGGGCTTGCTTCGCCCTGGTTGGCGCCCTGTTGCTGGCAGCGGCTTGGTGGGCGGCGGGAGGAGTGGGCCGTGAACAGGCCCATGCCGGCGTCCTGGACGCCGCCCGCAATGCGGCAGCCCTGAAGGTGGCGCTGCTGACCAGCGAGCTGGACAAGCAGCGGTCGCTGCCTTTCGTGCTGGCGCAGGACTCGGAAGTCAGGACCGCCTTGACTACGGGCAGTGCGGCTGCCTACCAGGCCTTGAACGTGAAATTCGAGGCCCTCAGCCGGGACACGGGGGCGGCCGTCATCTATCTGCTGGATACGCATGGCCGCGGGGTCGCGGCCAGCAATTGGAACCAACCCACCAGCTTCGTCGGTTCGGACTACGCGTTCAGGCCCTATTTCCAGGGTGCGGCGCAGACCGGCAAGGCGGAGTACTTCGCGCTGGGCAACGTCAGCAATCACCCCGGCCTGTACCTGAGCCGGCAATTGGTGCAGGACGGCCGCATGCTGGGCGTCATCGTCGTCAAGGTCGAATTCGACGGTGTGGAAGCCGGCTGGCGGCGCTTTCCCGATCCGGTATTCGTCACGGACGAGTCCGGGGTCGTGCTGTTGTCGTCGCTGAACGAGTGGCGCTTCCTGGTCCACGGGCCCTTGGCCCCGGCACAGCGGGAAGCGATGCGCGCCAGCTTGCAGTTCGGCGACGCGCCGCTGTCGCCCTTGCCGGTGCGGCCCGATCCTGACGCCTCCGGCGAGCGGGTCAGGGCCAGCCTGCCGGGCCACGCGGAGCAATCGTTCGTCCATGTGCAGGTGCCGGTTCCGGGAACCTCGTGGCAATTCCACCTGTTGGGCGCTACCCGGGACGCGATGGCGGGCGCTGCGGCCGCGGCCCGTACCACCGCCGCCTTGCTGGTGCTGGGCGCCTTGTTCATTGCCGGCATCTGGCTGCACCGGCGGCATCGCGCCCATGATCTGGTGCTGGCGCAGGAGGCTGCGCGCCAGGAACTGGAGTCACGGGTGGCGGCCCGCACCAGCGAGCTGCGGACTGCCAACGACCAGCTCCGGGCCGAGATGGAGGACCGCCGGCGCGCCGAGGCCGAGCTGCACAAGCTGCAAGAAGAGCTGGTGCAAGCGAACAAGCTGGCTTTCCTGGGGCAGATCACGGCGGGCGTCGCGCACGAGATCAACCAACCCGTGGCCGCGATACGGAGCTATGCCGATAATTCGGCTGCCTACCTGGATCGCGGCCGGGTCGACCGGGCTCGCGGCAACATGGCTGCGATCGCTGCGCTCACGCAGCGCATAGGCGTCATTACCGACGAGCTGCGCACGTTCTCGCGCAAAAGCGCGGGCGCTCCGATCGGTCCCGTGCCGGTGGAGGCCGTCGTCGAGGGCGCGCTTACGCTGCTGGCGTCGCCGCTGCGCCGGCAGGGCATCCGTCTCGAGCGCGTCACGGCGGAGCCGGGACTGAAAGTCAGGGCCGAGCGCGTCCGGCTCGAGCAAGTCCTGGTCAATCTGTTGCAGAACGCCATCGATGCCCTCGAGCAGACGCCGGACCCCCATATTCGTATCCGCATCGCGCGCGACGAAGGGCAGGTCCTGATCGAGATCGCCGACAACGGGCCCGGCTTGCCCGAGAGCGTCATGGCGGCTCTCTATACCCCGTTTGTCACCACCAAGCCGCGCGGCCTGGGGCTGGGGCTGGTCATCAGCCGCGACATCGTCGCCGAGTTCGGCGGGACGCTGGCCGTGCAATCCGAACCCGGCCGCGGCGCGCGATTCATCATTCATCTTTCCGAGGCAGCTAAGTGAACGCATCGCCATCCCTTCCGCCAGCCGCCGCGACTGTCGACCGCGTGTTGTTCGTGGACGATGACCCCGCCATGAGAGAGGCCAACCTCCAGACGCTGGAGCTGGCCGGCTTCCGGGTCGAGGTGGCTGCGTCCGGGGCCGACGCGCTGGCACGCATCCCTGCCGATTTTCCGGGCATCGTAGTGACGGACGTGCGCATGCCCATCATGGACGGGCTGCAGTTGTTCCGGCGGCTGCGAGAGCAAGACACCGACCTGCCCGTCATTCTCATCACCGGCCATGGCGACATCGATATGGCCGTCTCCGCGATGCACGAAGGTGCCTACGACTTCCTGGCCAAGCCCTATCCGGCCGAGCGGCTGGCCACCGCGGCCCGCAACGCGCTGGACAAGCGGCGCCTGGTGCTGGAGAACCGCCGGTTGCAGCGGCTGGCACAAGAGGCGCGCGAGAGCCTGCCCTTGATCGGCGAGACGCCGGTCATGCAGCGCTTGCGCAAAACGCTACAGCATCTCGCTACCGCCGACGTCGATGTCCTGGTGCTGGGAGAGACGGGGGCGGGCAAGGAAGTGGTGGCCCAGGCGCTGCACGACTGGGGAGGGCGCCGCGCGCAGGCCTTCGTCGGGCTCAATTGCGGCGCGTTGCCCGATACTGTCATCGAAAGCGAATTGTTCGGCCATGAAGCCGGCGCGTTCACGGGCGCGCAGCGCCGCCGCATCGGGCGCATCGAGCATTCCAGCGGCGGGACCCTGTTCCTGGACGAAATCGAAAGCATGCCGCTGTCGGCCCAGGTCAAGTTATTGCGCGTGCTGGAAACCCGCGAAATCTCGCCGTTGGGCACCAACGAAGTCCGGCCGGTGGACCTGCGCGTGGTGGCGGCGACCAAGATTGACCTGAGCGATCCGGCCCAACGCGGCGACTTCCGGCCAGATCTGTTCCATCGCTTGAACGTGGTGACGGTACGCGTGCCTCCGCTGCGCGAGCGGCGCGACGACATTCCGCTGCTCTTTTCTTACTTTTTGTCCCGCGCCGCGGCGCGCTTCAAGGTGGAAACGCCGCCTGTTCCGCCGGCCGTCCGGCAGCATTTGCGTACCCATGCCTGGCCCGGCAACGTGCGGGAATTGATGCATTACGCCGAAAGGGTCGTGCTGGGCGTGGAGGAGGCCGCACAGGAGGCGCCGCCGGGCGAGGCCAGCCTGCCGCAGCGGGTGGAGCGTTACGAAGCCGACCTGATACGCGAGGCGCTTGCCCGCCACCACGGCGACGTCAAGGCCACGCTGCAGGCCCTGGGCATTCCCCGGAAGACGTTCTACGACAAGCTGCAGCGCCACGGCATAGACCGCAGCGAATTCGTTCCCGGCGAAGCGAGGGCCTCCGTGGGGACCCGGTAGCCCGCCGGGAACAGGCGCGTCAACCGCCGATGCCGGGGACCACGGTGGAGAAGCCGGCGTCCACGTGGGTCACTTCGCCGGTCACGCCGGCGGCCAGGTCCGACAGCAGGAAGGCAGCGACGTTGCCTACGTCGTCGATGGTCACGTTGCGGCGCAGCGGCGCATAGGTTTCGACGAAATTCAGGATCTTGGAGAAATCCTTGATGCCGCTGGCGGCCAGCGTCTTGATGGGGCCTGCCGAGATGGCATTGGCACGGATGCCCTTGGGGCCGAGCGACGTCGCCAGGTAGCGCGTGGCGGCTTCCAGCGCGGCCTTGGCCACGCCCATGGTGTTGTAGTTGTCGACCACGCGTTCGGCGCCCAGGTAGCTCAAGGTCAGTACCGAACCGGAACCCTTGCCGTCCGGTCCCTGCAGCAGGGGCAGGGCGGCCTTGGCCATGGCGGGGAAGCTGTAAGCCGAGATGTCGTGTGCGATGCGGAAATTCTCGCGCGACAGGCCATCCAGGAAGTCGCCTGCGATCGCTTCGCGCGGCGCAAAACCGATGGCATGCACGAGGCCATCCAGCTTGGTCCAGCTTTTGCCCAGGTCGGCAAACACGGCTTCGATTTGCGCATCGTCGGCCACGTCGCAGGGGAAGATGAGCTGGCTGTCGAACTCGGCCGCGAACTCGGTGATGCGGTCCCTGAAGCGGTCGCCCACGTAGGTGAAGGCAAGTTCGGCGCCTTCGCGGTGGCAGGCCTTGGCGATGCCGTAGGCTATGGAACGATTGGACAGCACCCCGGTGACCAGGATGCGTTTACCGGCGAGAAAGCCCATGTGTTGGGTCCTGTAGAAAGGGGCCTTCCTCGTACGCTGCGTGCGCTCCCGGCGTCGGTAGTGGCGGATCGGCGGACGCCGGATCCGTCATGCCCGGAAGGGGAGCAGCGGCTGGGGGAAGGCTTGAGTTGATGCGTTGCCCCAAGCTTACTCTCGGGGTTCGGCCACGACTATAACCGAAGCGCGATGCGGCCCGGCTGGGCCGGGGCCGGCTAGCCCCTTACGCCCGTTCCGGGTATCTGCAGCGTGCGGCCGATGCTCAGGGTAGAACCCTTGACCCGGTTCAGCGCCCGCAGTTGCTGCACCGACGTGCCGTATCGCTGGGCGATCGAACTCAGGGTGTCGCCCTTGCGGACCTTGTGCGTCCGCACGTGGGCTTGTTTCTTGCCGCGGGCGCCGGTTTCCGCCGCAGTACGCACCGGGGTGGGCCCGGCGCTGGCGACCAGCGTGGGTTCGGGCTGCCTGCCGGTGGGCACCATCAGGATGTCTCCCGCGCCCACGCGGGAGCGCCGGCCCAGGCCATTGGCCTTGCGCAGCGTGGCGACCGAGGTGCCGTATTTTTTCGCGACGCTGGTCAGCGTTTCGCCGCGGGACATCTCATGGGTGTGCCAGGACGACAGCGAGCCGCTGTAGGCGCGCAGGTTGGCTTCGAACACGCTGATGCGGTCAGCCGGCAGCAGCAGCGTCGGCTGGTGGCTGCCCAGGATGACGCCGCGGTTGAACGAGGGGTTCAGCGCCTTGAACTCTTCCAGCGGCATTTCGGCGAGCTGCGCGGCCAGCTTGACGTCGATATTGCGGCTCTTGGTGATGGTGACGAAATACGGCTGGTTGTCGATCGCCGGCAGCGCGATGTTGAACGCCGACGGGTTGGCGATGATGTTCTTGATCGCCTGCAGCTTGGGGATGTAGTTGCGCGTTTCGTCCGGCATGTCGAGCGACAGATAGTCGGTCGGCTGGGCTCTCGCCGCGTTCTTGTCCATGGCCCGCTTGACCGAGCCTTCGCCCCAGTTGTACGAGGCCAGGGCCAGGTGCCAGTCGCCATGGAAATCGAACAGATATTGCAGATAGTCGAGGGCCGCCTTGGTCGAGGCGATGGGGTCGCGGCGCTCGTCGCGCCACCAATCCTGCTTCAGGTTGAAGCCCCGTCCGGTGGCGGGAATGAACTGCCACAGCCCCGACGCCTGCGAGCGCGACAGCGCCCAGGGGTCGTAGGAGCTCTCCACGAAAGGCAGGAGCGCCAGCTCGGTGGGCATACCGCGCTGGTCGATTTCCTCGACGATGTAGTAGAGATATTTCCCGGCGCGTTCAGCCGTGCGCTGGAGGTAGTCCGGGCGGGAGGCGTAGAAGTTCTCCCATTCCTTGACCAGGCTGGTGTCGATGTTGGGCACCGCAAAGCCGCGCCGGATACGCGTCCAGATGTCGGGCGGCTGCACGGTCAGGTCGACCGTCTGCGGTTCCAACCCGTCGTCGGGCGTCTGGACCGCCAGCGGCGCATCGATCCGTCGGCCGGAGACGACAGCTTGCGGTGCGCGGGTAGCTCGGGGAGAAGAGAAGCCGGCCGGGATGTCGATCTGGCTGGCGGAGGCGGATGTCGTTGCGTGCTGGTTCTGACCGGTGGCGGCGGGGCGCTCCATGGAGGCGCAGCCCGCCAGGACCATCACGCAACCGGCGATCAGAATCTTGCAGGGAAAGGCTGGACGACCAATACGGACACCAGCCCGCAGATTCCAGACGCCGCGGGGGCGCAATTGCATGTTTTCATGTCCTTGACCACGTGCCTCGCTTGGCCTCGTCCGGGAGGAGGACGGGGCCAAGCGAGGCAGTTTCGAATCGGGTGCCGCAAGTCCCCGGCAACGGCGGAAGAAGCGCGGCTTCGAAGCCGGATCGACTTACAGCATATTTAGCGCCGGATGGTACGAACGAGGGCGGTTTTCGTCAACCCGCTTTTACAAAAATTCGGCGCTTTTGCCGGACTATGTAAGGAAATCGGCGCAAGATCCGGTTACTCTACCGGAAGTTGTTCTTCCACTCGCGCAACGCCGCGAACACTTCGATTTCGTCTGCCAGCGGCTTGCCGGCGTGGGCCTGGGCCGCCGCCGCCACCTCTGGTACGGCAGTGCGCAGGAACGGGTTGACCTGCCGTTCCAGGTCCAGCGTAGTGGGCACCGTAGGCTGGGATTCGTCACGCAGATGGCGCGCCTGCTGGTGCCAGACCTGCAGCGCCGCGTTGTCCGGTTCGACCGCGACCGCCCATGCCAGGTTCGACAAGGTGTATTCGTGGGCACAGTAGACCCGGGTCTTGCCGGGCAGCGCCGCGAGTTTGTCCAAGGACGCCTTCATCTGCTGCGGCGTGCCTTCGAACAGGCGGCCGCAGCCCGAGGCGAACAGCGTATCGCCGCAGAAGACCAGCGGCTCGACCCCGGCCGCGCGGCCGGCGTAGGCGATGTGGCCCGCTGTGTGCCCCGGCACGTCGAGGACTTCCAGATCGAGATCCAGTTCAGGCAGCGTGACGCGGTCGCCCTGGGCCAGCCGGCGGTCGCAGTGCGGCAGCTTCTCGCCCGCGGGGCCGAACACGGTCGCGCCGGTGCGCTCGACCAGCTCGGCAACCCCGCCCACATGGTCCTTGTGGTGATGAGTCAGTAGAATGGCACGGAGCTGCAGGCGTTGCTGCTGCAGCGCCGCCAGGACCGGCGCGGCGTCGCCGGGGTCCACCACACCCGCCAGCGTACCTTGTCGTATCAGCCACAGGTAATTGTCATTGAAGGCGGGGATGCCGGTTATTCCGGCTGCCGTGCCGGCGTCCTGCGTACCGGCCGCGCGCTTGTTCACTTTCACCGAGTCTTTCATATCGATGCTGCCATCTGACGCCCAGGATACCCCGATTGTAGAGCTTGCCGCGTGGCTGGCGACCGATCCCGGCCGTTATGCGCTCGCCTGGGAGCAGGCCCGGCTGGACGAGGCGGTGTCCGATGTCTTCGGCTTCTACGCCATGCAGGGCGGCTTGCCGCAGCTGGACGCGCTGCGCGCCAACCGGATGGCCTTCAAGGGCTATGTGGCGGAATCCCTGCCGGCCGAAGGCTTGCGGCCGAACTGGAACGCATTCGTGGTGGCCGACCTGGAAGCCTTGCCGTTCGACGCGCAAAGCCTGGACCTGCTGGTTTTGCCGCACACCCTGGAATGCTCGTCCGATCCCCACCGCCTTCTGCGGGAGGCGGAGCGTGTGCTGATTCCCGAAGGGCGGCTGGTCATCACCGGATTCAACCCCTGGAGCCTGTGGGGCGCCGGTCGCATGCTGGGACGCCGCGAGCCGTTCCTGCCGGCGGGCATACAACCGCTGTCCCCGGCCCGGCTCAAGGACTGGCTCAAGCTCTTGTCGTTCGAGGTCGAGAGCGGGCGGTTCGGTGCCTACGTCCCGCCGTGTCGCACCGATAAATGGCTGCGCCGGCATGCTTTCATGGAACGGGCCGGAGAGCGCTGGTGGCCGGTATGCGGCGGTGTGTACATTGTGTCTGCGATCAAGCGGACCGTCGGCTTGCGGCTCATTGTCCCGCCCTGGAAGAAACGCAAGGCATCCCGCCGGCGCGCCGCCGTGGCCGCTGCCTCGCGAGAGGCCCATTCCCTGCGTGCTGCCCGCGCGTGGCTCCGGTGGCGGCGCTAGCCGGCACCGCAGTCCTTCCTGCGGAGCCGCCGCGGAAAAGGCGCCGGCCGCGCTGATTCAGTTGTCGAACAGGTTGTGCCGGATCTGCTGTAGATGCGCCAGCAAGAGTTCGCGCGCCTGCGCGGCGTCGCGGTCCTTGAGGGCCTCGACGATGGCGCGGTGCTGGCGCTCGTACTGCGCACGCCTTTCCGGCGTGAGCGACCGGCGCTTGAGCCGGCCCCATTCGCCTTGTTCGCGGATCCGGTTCGTCAACTCGAGGATCTGCAGGAAGAAGGCGTTGTGGGTGGCTTCGGCGAAGGACTTGTGCAGCTCGCCGTCCCAATGCTCGAAGGCCTCGATGCTTGCCGCGGCTTCCGATTCGTCGACGCATTTCTGCATGCGGGCAAAATCCGCGGCGTTGGCATTGCGGGCGATCAGCGCCGGCATCAGCGGTTCGATCAGCAGCCGTGCTTCCATCAGTTCCGCCGGGCTGGTGTTGATCGCCGGCGCCGGAGCGGCTCCGCCCGCCAGTTCCTGCGCCCCTTCGGCCACGAAGGTTCCGCTGCCCACCGATTGGACGATCAAGCCGCGGGCGCGGAGATCGGCCAGTACCCGCCGCACCGACCCGCGCGAAATGGCAAAGCGCTGGCTGAGCGCCCGTTCGGGCGGCAGCTTGACGCCGACGTGCAGCCTGCCGCTCGAGATCTCCCCCAGCAAGTGCTGCAAGAGTTCCTTTGCGCCGGGGGCGCGTGATATCGGGCTATGCGCTGCGTCGTCCATGGTAGCTGTCCCTCGTTGTGACGCTACCTTAATTCAATGGTACCAATTGGTCAAATTCGCCGGTGGTACAGGCTTGCCGTAGATCCAATTTGGTTTTATATTGGTATATATAAATACCAATTGGACCATACGGAGCATCATGAAATTCGCCAACGTGCAGACCGCCGATACCAAGACCATTGCCCTCGTGGACCCGGACAAGGGCAGATACTGGCCGCTGCCCGAAATGGCGCCGGGCTTTGCCGGGGATATGGTCCAGTTGGTGCAGGATTTCGAGGGGATCAAGTCGCGCCTGGCGGCGCGGGGAGAAGGCCGGCCCCTGGGCGAGGCCAGGCTGCTGGCGCCGATTGACCAGCCCCGCCGCAATATTTTCTGCGTAGGCAAGAACTACCACGATCATGCCGCCGAGTTCAGCAAGTCCGGCTTCGATGCCAGCGCAAAGGAAGGCGAACACATCCCCGAAGCGCCCGTGGTATTCACCAAGCCCGCATCGACCGTCATCGGCCCCGGCGTGCCGATTCCCTCGCATTCCGGCGTGGCCACCCAGCTCGACTACGAGGCCGAGTTCGCCGTCGTGATCGGCAAGCCGGGGCGAGGCATCAAGAAGGCCCAGGCCTATGACCACGTGTTCGGCTACACCATCGTCAACGACTTCACCGCGCGGGACCTGCAAAAGCTCCATCGGCAGTGGTTCCTGGGCAAGTCGCTGGACGGCTTCTGCCCGATGGGGCCGGTGCTGGTCACTGCCGACGAAATCGATCCCGCCAACGTCGACGTCCGCTGCTGGGTCAACGGCGAGCTGCGGCAAGAGGCCAACACCCGCCAGCTGATTTTCGATATCCCGACCCTGATCGAGACTATCTCTGCCGGCATTACGCTGCAGCCCGGCGACGTCATCGCCACGGGCACGCCCGCGGGCGTGGGGATAGGTTTCAATCCGCCGAAGTTCGTCCGCAGCGGCGACGTGATCAAGATCGAGATCGCCGGTATCGGCACACTGGAGAACACCGTGGATTGAGCCCCCCGCGCACGCTGACGCGTACGCAAGGGGCAGGGCCGGCGGCCCGGCCGCGGCGCACTTACTGCGTCTGCTGGGAGCTTGCCAGTGCGAGCGTTTCCACGCGCTTTTGCAGCCACCACGAATAATTGCGGGGGAGCAGGTTGTGCGGGTTCGGCACGCCCAGCGCCGCGGCGGCGTGCACGGGCCAGTTCGGATCCCACATCATTTCGCGCGCCAGGGCGACGAAGTCGCAATCGCCGGCCTGCAAGTAGCTTTCGGCCTGCTCGGCTTCGCGGATCAGGCCCACGGCCATGGTCTGGATGCCGACTTCCTTGCGGATGCGGCGCGCGAAGGGAACATGGTAGCCGGGCACGCGCGGCACGACGTGCAGCGTGAGCGGGCCTTCGATGCCGCCCGAGGAGCAGTCGAACACGTCCACGCCGCGCTCCTTCAGGCGGCCAGCCAGTACGACGGTGTCGTCCATGCTCCAGATGCCGCCGCGGCCGTCCACGCACGAACCGCGGAAGAACAGGGGCCGGTCGGCGGGCCAGGCTGCGCGCACGGCTTCGATGAGTTCGAGGCCGAAGCGCATGCGGCCTTCGATGTCGCCGCCGTAGCCGTCGGTACGATGGTTGGTGATCGGCGACAGGAACTGCTGGATGATGTAGCCGTGCGCGCCATGGATCTCGCAGATGTCGAAGCCGGCGTCGAGCGAACGCTTGGCGGCATCGACATGCAGCTGGATCACGTGGCGGATGTCGTCGCGGTCCATTTCCTTGGGCGCCATCGCACCTTCCTTGAAGGGAATGGGGCTGGGCGCCAGGCCCGACCAGGGCGGCCGGCCGGCTTCGGCATCGGCCGGACCAAGCGGCGCGAAGCCGTCCCACGGCGCCCGGGTCGCGACCTTGCGGCCGGCGTGCCCGAGCTGGATGGCGGCGGCCGCGCCTTGGCCGCGGATGAAATCGGTCACGCGGCGCCAGGCCTTGGCTTGGGCGTCGGTGTAGATGCCCGGGCAGTCATAGGTCTTGCGCGAACGTTCCGAGACGGAGGTTTCTTCGCAGAAGACGATGCCCGCGCCGCCCGAGGCGAACTTGCCCAGATGGACCAGGTGCCAGTCGGTCGGGGCGCCGTCGACGGCGCTGTACTGCGACATGGGCGAGACGACGATGCGGTTTTTCACGGTGAGGCCGCGAAGCGTGATCGGCTGGAACATCAGGGGAAGCCGGGTGGCTTCGGTGGTGGTGTCGGTCATGATGGATTCGCTGGTTGGATGGAGGAGAGGCCGGGCGAGGGCGCTCAGCGCTTGAGAAGACGGGAAAGAACGTTGGCCAGGGTCTTGTCGAGGTGGTCGGCCATGGCCTGGCGTGCGCCCGCACTGTCGCCGGCGGCCAGGGCGTCGAGCAGGGCCAGGTGCTGGGCCACCGAGGCCCGGAAGTCCTGCGGCGGGGGCGGCGCGGCAAACAGCATCGACTTGCGGCGCAGTTCCTCGATCAGCCTGGCCATGGACTCGTTGCCGCAGGCGGCACAGATGGTGCGGTGCAGTTCGAGGTCGAGCGATACGCGTTCGTGGTTGTCGGGCCGCTCGGCCTCGGCCAGCCCGGTCAGGCGCTGGCGCAGGTCGTCGATCGTGGCGGCGTCGATGGCCCCGGCTGCAAGACCGGCCGCCTCGGCTTCCAGCACCTTGCGGATCTTGAGCAGATCCAGGAATTCTTCCAGCGAAATACGGCGGACTTCCAGCACTCCGCGGCTGCGGCGGATGAAACCCTCGCCTTCGAGCCGGCGCAGCGCTTCTCGCAGCGGAGTGCGGGAGACGCCCAACTGCAGCGAGAGCTGGCGCTCGGAGATCGGCGTGCCCAGCGGGATTTCGTGCTTGAGCACCATGTCGTGCAACTGGGCATGTACGCGCGCCACCAGGCCGCCCGGTTCGGGCGAGGCATCGGCATCGGTGTCGAGCGGTTCGGGCTCCTGGACCAGAAAGCTCATGTCGTCATCCTTGCTCTTGATTGCCGCGTTCATGTCAGGCGCGGCAGGCGTTCGATGCCCACATCGGCCGCATCCATTTTTTCCTGTGCCTCGTCCAGCCAGGGCTGGAGGGTGGCGATGCGCCGGGTGATGGCGTCGAAGTCCTTGCGGAAAGTCGGCATGACGGCTTCGACTTCCTCGAACACGGCAGCCTCGTCCACCGTGGTGACGCGGCGGTCGCGGATGACCCAGCGGCCATCGACCATCACGTGCTTGACCGCGCGTCCTCCCTCGATGTTGACGAGCTGGCGCGCTACGCTGTTGAGCGGCACGAAGCTCGGGTCGGCGAGGTCGACGATGGACAGGTCGGCCTGGTAGCCCGGGGCGATGCGGCCGATGGTGTCGCCCAGCCGCGCGCCTTCAGCGCCGCCTTCGGTCGCTGCCTTGAGCGCCTCCATTGCGGGGGGCGGGCCCTTGCGCAGGTCGCTGACGACCGCCAGCAGCGAGAAGAGCTTCATCGCCGCGTACATGTTCTGCGCATCGGAGCAGCTGCAGTTGTCGCAGCCCAGGCCGATGCGCACGCCGGCGCGCATCAGCATCTTGATCGGCGGCAGGCCGCATTGCATCTTCAGGTTGCCCTGGGGGTTCAGCACCGTGCCGGCGCCGGTCTGGGCAAGGAGATCGATCTCGTCGGGCGCCAGCCATACGCTGTGCGCGAAGTTCATCTGGGGGCCGAGGCAGCCTTCGGCATGCAGGCGGCGGATCAGCGAGCCGCCGTACTGCGCCAGCTCCTGGCGCGCGGTGAGGGCCATGCCCTTGGACTCGTAGATATGCGAATACACCGGCAGGTCGTAGCGTCTGGCCAGGTCCATGGTGCGCGCCATCAGTTCGGTGGTGCAGCGCTCGGGCGACGAGGGGCCCAGCGCCCAATGGCGGCGGGCCTTGGCGGGCGCTTTCAGGCAGGCCTGTTCGAAGTAGTCGAGCAGGTCCAGCCGCTTTTCGGGCTCGGCCGCGCTCGACAGCATGTGGTGGTATTCGGGCGGGAACACCTCTTTCCAGTAGGGGACCGTGTCCAGGCCCTTGCGGTCGCCGTATTGCAGCGCGAACACGACCCGGATGCCAACGTCTTCATAGGCCTGCATCACCGTGTCGAGATGTTCGGGTTCGAAGGGGTACAGGGTCAGCATGTCCTGCACCGTGGTCATGCCCGAGCGCAGGCACTCCAGCGCGCCCAGCAGGGTCCGCGCGCGCAGTTCCTCTTTCGAGCGTGGCGGGTACTGCGCCGGCAGGGCATAGAGACGCCATTGTTCGAGCGGCACCTGTTCCAGCGTACCTTTCGCCAGTACGTCGTGCGAGTGGTAGTGGGCGTTGACGAAACCGGGCAGCACCAAGTGGCCCGTTGCGTCGAGTTTCTCGGGCGGCGTCTGGCCGGGCCGCAGGCCATAGCGCGGCGCGACGCCAAGGATGACGTCATTGGCGATGGCGATGTCGGCGACAGGAGGCTGGTGCCAGTCGGCGCCCGGGGCCATGACGCGTGCGTTCGCGATCCAGAGCGTAGTGCCTTCTGGCAAGGGTAAAGAGTCGGCCATCGCCGCGGTTCTCCAAAGTTGCCGCCGCGTGGCGGACTGGGTTGTATCCCGTTGGTATACCGCCGTAATGCAAGTCGTGTGCCAATGCTTGCGCGGGCTGTCGCGCACGGCTTCGTCTCACAAATCGGAACGTACGCACCAATTCCGGGCATGTGCGGCGCGGTACGTGTGCATGGAGGCACCGTTATGCGACCCGTATCGATTTTCTAGACGATCGACATGCCCTGCACGAGAGAGTGCCGCAGATTCGCCGACGGTGGCACACAACTTGCCTTTCGAAGGTATGTCACCGGTATACGTCCGGAATACCAACTGCATGCCAAGTACCAAGGCAGCCGAGTCGTGTATTTCGCCTGTAGCCGGATTCGGCCCTCGCTCATTCCGGCCACACCGTCTTCCTGACGAACATTCCATAGAGAGGTATGCATGAAGCTGCTTAATATCGTGGGTATTGCACTGGGCATTGCGTTCACCGCGGGCGCTGCCAGCGCGCAAAGCGTTGGGAAAATCCGCATTGCCGAGGCCGATTCGTTTTCGGCCGAAGACCTGCCCCAACTGATCGCGTACGCGCGCGCCAAGCAGCGCGGGGTCGATATTCAGGTCACCGCGTTGAAGTCGGACGACATCGCGTTCCAGGCCGTGCTGAACGGTCAGGTGGACATGGGCGTGGGCGATTCCTATGAGGCCATCGCCAATCTGAAGGCGCCTATCCGCAATATCTACCAGGTCCGCAAGCTGGCCTACGTGCCGGTGGTCGACAAGACCGTATACCCCGACTGGAAGTCGCTGAACGGCCAGACCTTCGCGGTGCACTCGCGCGGCTCGGGTACGGAGACGATGGCCCAGATCATGGAAAAGAAGGCCGGCATCAAGTTCGGCAAGATCAGCTACGTGCCGGGTTCCGAAGTGCGCGTGGTGGCAATGCAGCGCGGCAACATCAAGGCCACTTATCTCGACCTGACCAGCTCGAAGGTGCTGATCGACAGCGATCCCAAGCGCTTCGGCGCGCTGCCCGTGCAGGACCAGGACGCCTCGGATTCGACCTTCTATGTCAACACCGAATTCCTGCAAAAGAATCAGCGTGCCGTCCAGATCCTGGTCGAGGAGCTGCTGAAGGCTGCCAAGGCCACCGTCGCCGATCCGGCATGGCCGGCCGCGCAGCGCAAGGAACTGGGCCTGTTGCCCGATCTGTCGGCCAAGGAAGTGGCCGAGATCACGCCGTACTTCCAGCGCGCCGTGGCCGCGAACATCTTCCCCGTGGACGGCGGTGGCAGGACGGCCGCGCAGGCGGACATCGACTTCCTCGGCCAGGCCGGCAAGCTGAAGTCGGACGGCAATCTCGAGACATTCTGGGACTTCAAGCCGCTCGAGGTGGCGCAGCAGGCTCTTGCAACCAGATAAAGCACGCGTGGGAATCATGCCGCATACCACCACCGCGGGCGCGGCTATCGCGCCCGCCACCGACATCGTAGGCGGAGCGCGCATCGCGCGCTGGCGCAGCCATGCCCCGTTGCTGTGGAAGCTCGCTTCCTTCGCGCTTTTCTTCGGGCTATGGGAAATAGCCGGGCGCATTCCGATCAGCCTGGCGTTTCCGCCATTCTCCAAAGTGGTCGTGGCGCTCGTCCAGCTGCTGGCCAGCGGCGAACTGTTCAAGGCCTATGCCGACACGCTGCCGCCGCTGCTGGCCGGATTGCTCATCACCGCCGTGTTCGGCGTGGCATGCGGCGTCGCGATGGGCTTGTCGCGCGTCACCGAATGGGCGTTCTATCCCGCGATGGTGATCATGCAGACCGCGCCCATGGCGGCCATCATCCCGCTCATCACCTTCTTGTACGGCATAGGCGTGACGGCGAAGATCATCGCCGTGGTGATCTTGTCGCTGCCCATGGTCGCGATGAACAGCTACAGCGGCATCCGGCAGACCAATGCCTCGCTGTTGGAGATGACCCGATCCTTCATGGGCACGCGGCGCCAACAGGTGACCAAGATCATCCTGCCGCATGCGAGCGGCATGATCTTCGCCGGCCTGCGTCTCGGCATCTCGGGTGGCTTCATCGGCATCGTCCTGGCGGAACTGCTGATCACGCCCACCGGAATCGGCGACACCATCAGCTACAACCGCTCGGTTGCGCGCTATCCGGAAATGTTCGCCGCCATCCTGTCCATCATCCTGCTCGCCACGCTGGTGCTGACAGCCGTGCAACTCATCGAGCGGCGCATCTTTGCCGCCCTCGGACAGCTACATACCCAGAAATGACCACCCATTCCAGCGTCGCGGCCGCTCCCGCCGTCATCAATCCCGCGTCCGACCCGATCATCAAGGCGCTCGGCATAAGCATGTGCTATCCGAACGGCGTCACGGCGCTCGAGAACGTTTCCCTCGACATTCCGCGCGGCGAGCTGGTCACGCTGCTGGGTCCGTCGGGCTGCGGCAAGACCACCTTGCTGAAAATCATTGCCGGCCTGATCGAACCCACCGCAGGCGAAATCCGCGCGAACGGCAAGACCGTGCGGGGTCCGGGGCCGGACCGCGCCTTCGTGTTCCAGGACTTCGCGCTGATGCCCTGGGCCACCGTGCTGCGCAATGTCGCTTTCGGCCTGGAGCTGCGCGGCACCCCGCGCGAGAAGCGCGAAGAGATTGCGCGCCACTACATCCACGAAGTCGGCCTGGCGGGTTTCGAGGACAAATACCCGAACGAGCTGTCGGGCGGCATGCGCCAGCGTGCCGGCCTCGCGCGGGCGCTGTCGGTGGATGCCGACGTGCTGTTGATGGACGAGCCCTTCTCGGCGATCGACGAGCAGATGCGCCGCAAGCTGCAGGAGGATTTGCTGTCGCTGCTAAGGGTCGAGAAAAAAACGGTGATCTTCGTCACCCATTCCATCGAGGAAGCGGTTTATCTGTCAGACGAAATCGTGCTGCTTACGCGGCATCCGGGCAAAGTCGTCAAGACCGTACGGCCTGGCATGGATCGCGACGCGAGTCCCGACGAAATCCGCCGCGACCGGCGCTATCTGGACGCTGTCGACGACATCTGGTCCCAACTCAAACAGTATCTTCTTTGAATCATGGCCAAACAGAAACCGGTTCTGCTGTCGCTGCTGGCCTGGGCGATCCTTTGGGAACTCGCTGCGCGCTACACGGCCAACGACATGTTCCCGCCGCTATCGACAGTGGTGCAGACGGCATTCGAGCTGACCGGGCTGCAATCGTTCAAGAGCGCGCTCGTCATTACCGCCCGCGCCTTTGCGATAGGCATGCTGCTCTCGATCCTGGTCGGCATTCCCGTCGGCGCGCTGATGGGCCGGTTCAAGCCCATCGACCGCATCCTGAACGTATGGGTCAACGTCTTCATCTCGGCGCCGCTCACCGCCGTCGTCCCGGCCTTGATGCCTATCCTCGGCATCGGCGAGACGACGGTAGTTGCGACAGTCTTCCTGTTCGCGGTGTGGGTGATCATCATCGACACGCGCGAAGGGATGATAGGCATCAATCGTTCCCTGGTCGAAATGGCGCGCAGCCTGGGGGCCACCCGTTGGCAGATGTTCAGCAAGATCATGCTGCCTTCCGCGATGCCGGAAGTGATGACCGGCATACGCCTGAGCGTGGTGCGGGGTATCAAGGGCGTGATCATCGGCCAGATCGTGGTGGCGGTGGTCGGCTTCGGCGAGCTCTTCGACAGTTACCTGCATAGTTTCGAGATGGCCCGCTTCTGGGCGCTGGTCATGATCGTGTTCCTGCTCGGTATGGTCATGATGGGCTTGGTCGGTGCCGCCGAGCGGCGGCTCACGCGTCACGCCCGGGTGCGTTGACGCGGCCCGGGACTCGGCATGAAGCTCGCACCCATCGAATATCTGCGTCCGCGCACCGAGACGGAATTGCTGGCGGCATTGGCGCGGCATGGCACCGATGCCGCCATCCTGGCCGGGGGCCAGAGCCTGATTCCAGAACTGGCATTGCGCAGCCGTGCGGCGCGCGTCGTGATCGACATCAATCAGCTGGCCGGGGCCGGCGGTATCGGCCATGCTCCGCGCGAGGGCGGCGACCGACTCGAGCTGCGCATCGGCCCGCTGGCGCGGCATGGCGAAGCGGCCACCCACGAACTGGTGCGCGCGCATGCGCCGCTGCTGGCCATGGCGGCCGCCCATGTCGGCAACGCCGCGGTCCGCAATCGTGGCACGGTCTGCGGGGCCTTGGCCCATGCCGACCCGGCGGGCGAGTTTCCCTTGGCAATGGTGGCCTTGGATGCACGTTTTACGCTGAGATCTAGCCAGGGCCAGCGCATCCTGCCGGCAGAAGATTTTTTCACCGGTGCGTTCGCCACCGCGCGCCGTTCCGACGAGTATCTGGCCGAAGTGCGGCTTCCCTGCGCCGGCCCTCACGACTACCACTTCTTCGATGAAATCGCCCGCCGGCCGACCGCGCCGGCCTACGCCAGCGTAGCGTTGCTGGCCCGCTGCCGGCCCGGACAGGTGCCCGAGGTCCGCCTGGCGTTCAGCGGCGTGTCGGACCGCCCGCGGCTGCTTGGCACGACCGCTCTCGGCCTGGCTCGCCACCCTACGGACGCCGACGGTGCGCGGGCCGTCATGCGTGCCGAACTTGCTCGCTTCGTGCCCGACGGTGATGCGGCCTACCGCCTGCACCTGGCCGCCACGCTGCTCGAGCGGGCGCGGGCCGCGCTGTGCCGGCACCTGGACGGAATGCCCCAGCCATGAGTTACGACGAGATGACGCTCAGACTGCGCTGTACTGTGAACGGGCGTGCGCGCGCCGACGATGTGCCGGTACGCATGACCTTGGCCGACTACCTGCGCGAGGTGCTGGGCCTGACCGGCACGCATCTGGGCTGCGAACAGGGAGCCTGCGGCGCGTGCACGGTGCGCGCCGACGGAAAGGTGGTCCGTGCCTGCTTGATGCTCGCTGTCCAGGCCGAGGGTATGTGCATCGACACTATCGAAGGCCTGACCGCCAGCGGAGAACTGGCCGACCTGCAGGACGCGTTTCACCGCCACGCCGCCCTGCAATGCGGGTTCTGCACGGCGGGCATGCTGATCACCGCCGACGATGCCTTGCGTAAGGAGCCGTCCATCTCGCGTGACGGTGTAAGGCGGGCGCTGACCGGTAACCTCTGTCGCTGCACCGGCTATCAGGCGATCGTCGATGCCGTCGTCGATACTGCCAGGATGCGCCGCCATGCATGACGCCTCCCATACCGTGGCCCAAGGCATGGGCGGCGCCGTCCCGCCGCCGCGCAATCGCAGGCTGCTGGCCGGCCGGGGCCGCTACGTGGCCGATCTCCCCTTCCTGGCCTGCCTGCATGCCGCTTTCGTGCGTTGCCCGGTCGGGCACGCCCGCATCGTCCGCATCGACACCGAGGCCGCGCGGGCAATGCCCGGCGTGGAGGCCGTGTTCACGGGGGCGGACATCGCCGCCGTCTGCCGCGGCTACCGGGGCGCGACGGCGGCGTTTCCCGCGCTGCGCGCGCCGGTGCAGTATCCGCTGGCGATCGAGAAGGCCATGTGGAACGGCGAGCCTGTCGCGATGATCGTGGCCGATAGCCGCGCACGCGCCGAAGATGCCTGCGCCCGCGTGATCGTGGAATGGGAAGAATTGCCGGCGCTGACCGATCCGCGCGCGGCGCTGACCGCTCCGGCCATTCACGCCGGGCTGCCCGACAATCTGGTACTGCACCTGGACCAGCGCTCGGGCGAGGTGGAATCCGCGTTCGCCGGCGCCGCGCACGTCGTCGAGTGCGAGTTCGGTTTCAACCGCCATACCGGCGTGCCGATGGAAACGCGCGGCGTGGTGGCCGAATTCGAACCGTCGGAACGGCGGCTTACGGTGCACCTGAGCCACCAATGCCCCCACCAGATGCAACAGGAGTTCGCGCAGTTGCTCGGGCTCGACGCCCACCGGATACGGGTGGTCTGCCCCGACGTCGGCGGCGCGTTCGGCGTCAAGCAGCAGCTGTACGGCGACGAGCTGGCGGTGTGCGCCGCGTCCGTGCTGCTCGGCCGCCCCGTGCGTTTCATCGCCGATCGCGCCGAATCCATGCTGTCCGACATCCAGGCCCGCGAGCATCAGGTGAAAGGCCGGCTGGCGGTAGACGGGGAGGGCTGCCTGCTGGCCTTCGACGTGCAAGACCTCTATGCCATCGGGCCGTATTCGCAGTATCCACGCTCCAGCCTGGGTGAGCCGCGCGCAATCATGGGCCTGTGCGGGGCGCCGTATCGTTTCGATGCCTTCGCCGCGTCGTCCGACATCGTGTTCCAGAACAAGGTCATGGCCGGCCACTATCGCGGCGTGGGTCATCCGCTGGCGTGCGCGGTCACCGAAGCGCTGGTGGACGAAGCCGCCCGGGCCTGCGGCATCGGTCCGGTCGAGATCCGCCGCCGCAATTTCCTGCGGCCCGGAGACTTCCCGTATGTGGCGCCCACCGGCACGCGCTTCGAGCGGCTGGCGTTCAGCCAGAGCCTGGAAGCGCTGGAGCGCGCGGTAGACCTGCCGGCCTTGCACGCCGAGATCGCGCAGGCCCGCGAAGAAGGCCGCATCCAGGGCCTGGGCATCGCTGCCTTCGTCGAGCAGACCTCCCGCGGTCCATGGTTCTATGGCCAGGGCGAGCAGGCGGTATCCAGCCGCGACGGGTGCACGCTGCGCTTGGAGCCCTCCGGCGCGTTCCGCTGCATTTCCAGTGTGACGGAACAAGGACAGGGGACCGAAATGGGCGTGCGCCAGGTCGTCGCCGACGCGCTCGGCGTCGAGTTGGACCGGGTCGAGGTGATGACCGGCGATACGGCGGCCACTGCGCACGGTGGCGGCACCTGGGGGTCGCGCGGCATGGCCATAGGCGGCCAAGCCGCCTGGGAAGCGGCGGCGATCCTGCGCCGGGAAATTCTTCAGCTCGCTGCGATCGCGCTCCACACCGACGCCGACGCGTTGTCCATCCGCGGCGGCGACATCGTGGGCCGGGAAGACGGTGCGCCGAGGCTCGCACTGCGAGCCCTGGCCGAGGCTGCTCACTATCGGCCCTACGAATTCGGCGGTGTGCAGCCGCAGCTCGTGGCCAGCGCCACCTACGGCCCGCTCACGCAGCCTTACCGCTGCGGTACCGGCATCCAGCTATCGCGCATCGAGGTGGATGCGGACACCGGGCAGATCCGGCTGCTGCGCCACGTCGTCGTGCACGAAGCCGGGCGCATCGTCAATCCGCTGCTGGTCGACGGGCAGATCCGCGGCGGCGTGGCCCAGGGCCTGGGCGCGGCGCTGATGGAAGAATGTGCCTATGACGAACGCGGCCGCGCGCTGGCATCGTCGCTGTCGAGCTACCCGATGCCCATGGCCATCGATCTGCCCGACATAGAACTCGTCCACGCCGAGAGCCCGCCCTTGACCGACGACGGCCTGGGTATTGTCGGCGTAGGCGAGGCCGGCACCGTGGGTGCGGCCGCCGCTTTGATGAACGCCTTGAACGACGCGTTGGCGGCGGCGGGCCGCGGGCGCGTGTACTGCCTGCCGCTCACGCCGGAGCGGGTGCTGCGCGCATTGGGAGTTCTGGGCTAGCGCCGTCTGTCTTCTATACCAATTGGTGCGTTTCGGCGCGCCGTTGGCTCCCGGTTGTCCGCAAGTATTTTTCATAGGCTTGCGGCTGACGGCTGGCATCGTCCGCCGCATCGGCAAACTGGACTAAGGGAAGACCCGGGCACGACAGGCAGGCAGCGGCCGCCTTCGAGCGCTGTAACAGCTTTTCTCTGATTTTCCGGGCCTCGGGACGCACATGACATGCGCAATCGCCATGGTCCGATGCTACATTGAGCGATACACCTTGTTGCCCTTTCCCTGCTTGCCAGCATGAAGACTTCCGTTCCCCTCGTCGCCGTCCTCGCCCTTGCCGTCGGGGCCGGGATAGGCTATCTATCCCCGCGCTTCCTGGCAGAGGGCGTACCCCCGGATACCCCGCGCGCAGCCGCTTCCGCGCCGTCGGACAAGGGCGGAGGTCCGCAGGCCATCACCGTTGAGGTCCGGAAAGTGGCCCGGCGGCCGTTCGAGCGCGGTATCACCGCCGTGGGGAGCCTGCGGTCCGACGAATCCGTCACGCTCAGGCCCGAGGTGGCCGGGCGCATCAGCCAGATCCTGTTCAAGGAAGGCCAGCGGGTGCAGAAAGGGCAGGTGTTGATACGGCTCGACGATTCCGTCCCGCGTGCCGAGTTCGAGCAGGCACGGGCCAACTATTCGCTGGCCAAGAGCAATTACGACCGGTCCATCGAATTGCAGCAGAAGGGCTTCATCAGCAAGCAGGCCAAGGACGAAGCCGACAATGCCATGAAGGTGCAGGAGGCCGCCATGGTGCTGGCCCAGGTCCGCCTCGACAAGAACGCCATCCGCGCGCCGTTCGGCGGCGTGATCGGGCTGCGCAACGTGTCGGTGGGCGACTACGTCGCGGTGGGGCAGGATCTGGTCGCGCTCGAGGCGATCGATCCGCTCAAGGTCGATTTCCGTATTCCGGAGATCTACCTGCCGCAGATCCGCACGGGGCAGACCCTGGAGATTTCGCTCGACGCGCTGCCCGACAAGGCCTTCAATGGCACGGTCTACGCCATCAGCCCGCTGATCGATACGGGAGGACGGTCCATCGTCATGCGCGCCCAGGTCAAGAACCCGGGCGGGCAATTGCGCCCGGGCATGTTCGCCCGCGTACGGCTGCTGTTCGACGCCGCCGCCCAGGCGCTGGCCGTGCCCGAGGCGGCGCTGGTGCCCGTGGGCGACGACCAGTTCGTCTACCGTGTGCGGGAAGGGCGGGCCGAGCGCGTGCAGGTCGAGGTCGGCCAGCGGCGCGACGCCCTGGTCGAGATCACCTCGGGCTTGGCGGAGGGGGATGTCGTGGTGGTGGCGGGCACGCAGAAACTACGCGACGGCGTGCCGGTGAAAGTGGCCGCCACCGCTGCCTCGACCCTCTGAAGGCGGCGCCATGGTCCTGTCGGAAGTCTGCATCAAGCGCCCGGTCTTCGCCACCGTCCTGTCGCTGCTGGTCCTGCTGGTCGGCCTGATCTCCTATAGCCGCCTCACGGTGCGCGAGTATCCGCAGATCGACGAGCCGGTGGTTTCGGTCAGTACCGTCTACAAGGGGGCATCGGCAGAGGTCATCGAATCCCAGATCACCAAGCCGCTGGAGGACTCCCTGTCCGGCATCGAGGGGGTGGAAGTCATGACCTCCACCAGCCGGGCAGAGCGCAGCAACATCAACGTCCGTTTCCGCCTGTCGGTGTCCCCCGACGCCGCGGCGGCCGACGTCCGCGACAAGGTAGCGCGGGTGCGCGGCCGCCTGCCCGAGGAAATCGACGAGCCCATCATCGCCAAGGTCGAGGCCGACTCACAGCCCGTCATGTACCTGGCCGTGGAGGCCGGTTCGCTCTCTTCGATGGAAGCGTCCGACTACATCAACCGCTTCATCAAGCCGCGGCTGTCGGTGCTGCCCGGGGCCGCCGAGGTGCGGGTATTCGGCGAACGCCTGCCGGCCATGCGCATCAACGTCGACCGCAGCAAGCTCGCGGCCTACCGGCTGACGGTCCAGGACGTCGAAGACGCCTTGCGCAAGCAGAACGTCGAGATCCCCTCCGGCCGCATCGAGTCGAGCGCGCGGGAATTCTCGGTAGTGGCAGCGACCAACCTGCGCACCAAGGAACAATTCGAGAACGTCATCATCGCCAATGTGGGCGGCTACAGCGTGCGTATCGGCGACGTGGCCGCCGTCGGCCTGGGGCCTGTCGACGAGCGCGTGACCTCCCGTTTCAACGGCAAGCCGGCGCTCAACATCGGCGTGGTCAAGCAGTCCACCGCCAACCCGCTGGACCTGTCCAAGGCCGTACGCGCCGAGATCGAGCAGCTGAACACCACGCTGCCCTACGGGATGAAGCTCAACATGTCCTACGACACGTCGGTCTTCATCGAAAAATCCATCGAGTCGGTGTTTCACACCATCGCCGAGGCGATCGTGCTGGTGGTGCTGGTGATCTTCCTGTTCCTGCGGAACCTGCGCGCCAGCCTCATTCCCATCGTTACCATTCCGGTATCGCTGATCGGCGCCTGCACGCTGATGTATGCCTTCGGCTTTTCGATCAACACGCTTACGCTGCTGGCCATGGTGCTCGCCATCGGGCTGGTGGTGGACGATGCCATTGTCGTGCTGGAGAACATCTTCCGCCACATCGAGGAAGGAAAGTCGCGCCTGCAGGCGGCATTGATCGGTTCCCGCGAAATCGGCTTTGCCGTCATCGCCATGACGCTGACGCTGGTCACCGTCTATGCGCCGCTGGCCTTCGCCACAGGCCGTACCGGCCGCTTGTTCATCGAGTTCGCGCTGGCGCTGGCCGGCGCCGTGCTGGTTTCCGGCTTCGTCGCGCTGACCCTTACGCCCATGATGTGCTCCATTATGTTGCGCCACCAGACCTCCCATGGCCGGGTCTACAACTTCATCGAAAGCGGGCTGGAAGCGTTGACGCGAGGCTATCGCCGCGCATTGTCGCTGGCGCTGGCCCATCGCGGCTGGGTGGTCGTGCTCGGGCTGGCCGTGGGCGCCTGCAGCGCGCCGTTGTTCAAGACCATCAAGAGCGAGCTGTCGCCCGTGGAGGACCGGGGCGTCATCTACGGCCGGGTCGTCGCACCGCAAGGGGCGACGGTGGGCTATACCACCAGCTACCTGGAGCGGATGGAAGACATCTACAAGGACATCCCCGAAATGGCCGCTTACCAGTCGGTGGCGGGCTTTCCGGTGGTCACCGACGGCAACGCCGTGCTGCGCCTCAAGCCCTGGGAAGAGCGCACCCGTACTCAGCAGGAAATCGCCCGCTCGCTGCAGCAGCGCTTTGCGGCGCTGCCCGGGGTGCAGGCCTTCCCGTCGAATCCGCCGTCGCTGGGACAGTCGCCGCGATCGTCGCCCATCGAGTTCGTCATCATGAGCCAGGTCTCCTACCCCGAGCTGGCCACCATGACGGACACTTTCCTGGCCGAGCTGGCCAAGTATCCCGGCGTGCAGAACGTCCAGACCGACCTGCGCCTGAACACGCCGGAGCTGCGGGTGCTGGTCAACCGCGACAAGCTGGCCGACGTGGGCGTGGACGTCGACCGCGTGGGCCGCACGCTCGAATCCATGCTGGGCGGCCGTCAGGTCACCCGCTTCAAGGACAACGGCGAACAGTACGACGTACTGGTCCAGGTCGTGCCGCGCGACCGCTCCAACCCTGACGACATTTCCGACATCTACGTGCGCGCCCGCAGCGGCGAGATGGTGCAGCTGGCCAACCTGCTGTCCGTCCGCGAAGGCGTGTCGCCCCAGACGCTGAACCACTTCAACCGCATGCGGGCCGTCACTATTTCGGCCTCGCTAGCCCCGGGCTATGCGCTGGGCGAAGCGCTCGACGTCATGAACGACATCGCCGCACGCGTGCTTCCCGCCACCTCCCAGACCGACCTCAACGGCCAGTCGCGCGAATTCCGCGATTCGTCCGGCAGCATCTACCTGGTCTTCGCCATGGCGGTGGCTTTCATCTACCTGGTGCTCGCGGCCCAGTTCGAGAGCTGGCGCAATCCGCTGATCATCATGCTGTCGGTACCGTTGTCCATGACCGGTGCCTTGCTGGCGCTTTGGTTCTCGGGCGGGACACTATCCATCTACAGCCAGATCGGCCTGATTACGCTGGTGGGCCTCATCACCAAGCACGGCATCCTGATCGTGGAGTTCGCCAACCAGCTGCGCGACCAGGGCAAGGAGCTGCTGGACGCCGTGGCCGAGGCCAGCGTGCTGCGCCTGCGGCCTATCCTGATGACTACCGGCGCCATGGTGCTGGGCGCGGTGCCGCTGGCCTTCGCCACCGGCGCGGGCGCCGAGTCGCGGGTGCAGATCGGGTGGGTGATCGTGGGCGGCATGAGCCTGGGCACGCTTCTGACCTTGTTCGTGGTGCCTTGCGTCTACGCGCTGATCGCCGGCAAGCGCAAGCGGCCGCTCCCGGTGGGTGACCATCCCGTCGAACCCGATCCGCACACGGCCCCGGTGGCTCCGGCGCCGGAATCGGTGGGGTAGGGGAGTCGGCAAGCCGGTTGGGGGGCGGGCAGGCAGGCGGCGCGGCAGGCCCCAACCCGGGCTGTCCGGAGCCGCCGCGGCGGGTAGGCAAAACGGGGAAGCAAGGGCGTGCATGTTTGAGCGCGGTTTAGGGACAGCCCGGGGGGCTGTCCCCGCGCGAGTTCACGCCCGCCCCGTTTTGCCTACCTGCCGCGGGAAGTTCCGGCGCAGCCGGAACCGGCTTCGCCAGCCCGGGTTGGGGCCTGCCGCGCCGCCTGCCTGCCCGCCCCCCAACCGGCTTGCCGACGGTGCTGCCAAATGCCCTACACTTGGGCCTTCGCTTTTTCTCTTTGAGTGCTCGCAACAATGCGCTACGTCGTCCTGGATACGGAAACCACCGGCCTCGATCCCCAGCAAGGGCATCGCATCATCGAAATCGGCTGCGTGGAAATCGTCAACCGGCGCGTCACGCAGCGGCACTTCCATACCTACCTCAATCCCGATCGAGATAGCGATCCCGGCGCGTTGGAAGTGCACGGCCTGACCACCGAGTTCCTGTCCGACAAGCCGCGCTTCGAGGACAAGGTGGACGAGTTCCTCGACTTCGTGCGGGACGGCCACGTCATCATTCATAACGCCGAATTCGACATCCGCTTCCTGAATGCCGAACTCGCCCGCCTCCAGCGCGGGGACTTCCGTGGGCTGTGCCTCAGCGTGGTCGATTCGTTGCAGCATGCGCGTGAGCTGCACCCCGGCAAGCGCAACTCCCTCGACTCGCTGTGCGACCGCTACGGCATTTCGAACGCCCACCGGGTGCTACACGGGGCCTTGCTGGACTCCGAGCTGCTGGCCGAAGTCTGGCTGGCCATGACGCGCGGGCAGGACAGCCTGGTGATCGACCTGGGCGATACCGGCGGCCAGGTTGCGACCAGCTTCGGCAGCTTTGATCCCGGTGTCCTGCCGGTGGCGGCGGTAAGCGAGGCCGACTTGGCGGCGCACCAGGCGTACCTGGCGGGGCTGGACAAGGAGTCCAAGGGCCAGACGCTGTGGCGCAAGTGGGAGCCGCTTTCCGCCCAATAGGAAAGTATGCTATAGTGCTGGGCTTGCGCGCAAGGCGGAAGCCTTTGGCCAAAGACCGGCATTCGCCATGTCTTTGGGCGGTTAGCTCAGTGGTAGAGCACTGCCTTCACACGGCAGGGGTCACTGGTTCGAACCCAGTACCGCCCACCAATCCTCCCTACCATTTTCTTTTCCATGCCAGTCAGGCATGGCCGGTTTGCGCGCGCGCCCATTGCCCGCTGCGCTTCTTGCTTTAATCGGCCTCGCGCTCCAGCAGCGCGCGCTTGCGTTCGACGCCCCAGCGGTATCCCGACAGCGCCCCGTCGCTACGCACGACCCGGTGGCATGGAATGGCGACCGCCAGCGGGTTGGCGCCGCAAGCCCGCGCCACCGCGCGCACGGCCCGCGGCATGCCGATCAGGGCAGCGATCTCGGCGTAGGTGGCAGTGGTCCCGGGCGGGATCTTGCGCAGCGCCTGCCAGACGCGCTCCTGGAAGGCGGTGCCGCGTACGTCCAGGGGCAGGTCCAGCCCGACGGCGGGCGCTTCGACCAGCCCTACTACCCGCGCCACGACCTGTTCGAAATCGCGGTCGCCCCCTACCAGCGTGGCGCGGGGGAACTGGTCCTGCAGCTGGCGCACCAGCAGCTCGGGGTCGTCGCCCAGCAGGATGGCGCATACACCCCGCTCGCTTTGGGCGACGAGGATGGCTCCCAATGAACACTGGCCGACCGCGAAGCGGATGACGGCGTTGGCGCCTCCTGCCCGGTAGTCCGTCGGCCGCATGCCGAGCAGGCCGTCGGAGCTTTCATAGAAGCGGCTGCTGGCATTGAAGCCTGCTTCGTAGATGGCGTCGGTTACGGTGGTGCTGCCGTGCAACTGTCGGCGCAGCTTGCGGGCGCGATGGGCCGCGGCGTACGCCTTGGGCGTCAAGCCCGTCACGGCCTTGAATACCCGATGGAAGTGGTACATGCTCAGGCCGGCACGGGCGGCCAGTTCGGCCAGGGAAGGTACTGCGTCGGCCGTTTCGATCAACTGGCAAGCCTGGGCCGCTAGCGCCGCGTGGTGAGCCGCTACCGTCGTGCGGTCGCGGGCTGCCCGGCGGCTGGGGCGGTAGCCGGCCGCCTCGGCGGCTTCGGGCGTGTCGAAGAACTCGACGTTTTCCGGGCGGGGCCGGCGGGACGGGCTGCTGGGCCGGCAATAGACGCCCGTCGTCTTGACTCCGTAGACGAACTGGCCGTCGGCCGCCGGGTCGCGGGCCAGCAGGGCCTGCCAGCGCGGATCCCGCTCGGTCGGGACACCGGCTGGGAGGGCGGGAGGAGGAGTGAGTTTCATGTTGCTTGAGCGTCAGCGGAAGTTGTGACCAATGTAGCTGGCCCATCGCCGCCCGGCACCCCGGCTTTTGCGCTCAAATTCCGGCCGCCTGCCAGGCCTCAGGCGCGGCGCTGGACACCGTAGGCGGCGAGCCAGGAGCCTCCCCAGCCGATCAGGATGCCCAGGCCGTCGGCAATCAGATCTGTCCATTCCGCGGATCGGTAGGGGGTCAGCGACTGCAGCACCTCGACCAGCGCCCCATAGGCCAGCAGGCCTGCCAGCCGGGGCCACGCGGGACCGGGATAGGCGAAGCGGGCCAACAGGGCAAGCACCCCGAAGCCGAGGAGGTGGTTGGTCTTGTCCCAACCGGTAGAGGGCAGGGGCGTGGCGGGCGGCAGCAGGGACAGCACGAGTATGCCGAGCGCGGCCGCCCAGAACATCGGCTTCCAGCCGCCGAAGGCGGTCAAGCGTTGAGTCATTGTCTGCGGATCCAGGCTGATGGCGCGGCCCGGGCCGGGCCGCGGGGAGAACCCCTCCGCTATTATCGCCGCTCGTCCCGGGCGGGGCGAGCGGCGCGCGCCTGGCGCTTATTCCTTTTCGAGCAGGCAGCGGTAGATCAGCCCACCCACGATGCCGCCGATCAGCGGTACGACCCAGAACATCCAGAGCTGCTCCAGCGCCCAGCTTCCCTGGAACACCGCGACGCCGGTGCTGCGGGCGGGGTTGACCGAGGTATTCGTCACCGGGATGCTGATCAGGTGGATCAGCGTGAGAGCCAGGCCGATGGCCAATGGGGCCATGCCGGCTGGAGCCCGCTTGTCGGTGGCGCCGTGGATGACGATCAGGAAGAAGGCCGTCAGCACGAGCTCGCAAACGATGGCGGCCGTGAGCGAATATCCGCCGGGCGAGTGCTCCCCGTAGCCGTTGGAGGCGAACCCGGCGCCGGCGTCGAAGCCGGCCTTGCCGCTGGCGATCAAATAGAGGACCGCGCCGGCGGCAAGGCCGCCGATTACCTGCGCGATGAGGTAGGGGATGGCGTCCTTGGCCGGGAAGCGGCCGCCGGCGACGAGGCCGACGGTGACGGCAGGGTTGAAGTGGCCGCCGGAAATGTGGCCCACCGCGTAGGCCATGGTGACGACCGTCAGGCCGAAGGCCAGCGATACGCCCGCAAACCCGATGCCCAGTTCGGGAAACGCCGCTGCCAGTACGGCGCTGCCGCATCCGCCCAGCACCAGCCAGAATGTCCCCAGGAATTCAGCACAAAGCCGCTTACTCATACCTCTCCCCTCATTGTGGTTGTGACTGCATGGTTGAGCTGCATGACGAGCATGCATCTACATAGTTACGAACGCAACGACCGCGGCATTCTATGAGGTTCTTGCGCCACACTTCCCAGTGGTTTGGCATTGTTTAGCGTCGGCGTGCCCGCAGGTATGCCGGTTCCCCCAGCCGGTGAAACTGGTACGCATTTTGCGTGGTTCGCGAACGGGGCCGCTTCGCCCAGTCTTTTCCGGGAAAATACTTAGGTTCTAAAAATAGCTTTATTAAAAAGCAATGTTCGAAAATGAAGGTCCCGCCGGCGCAGGCGTGGTGCGCTTCGCACCGGGCTTGTGCTGCATTGCACCGGCATGGTTTGGGCTGCTGCCGCCAGAGGGAAAACCCTTCCTCTTCTGCTTGAAAAATAGCTTGCAAATAAAGCTATTTAATAAAGATAATTTGATGCGTGGAGCGATGGCTCGAGCCGTCGTTCACGGTCAGAAGAGGAATGGAATGCAAACCGAGTCATCAGCGATCAAGCCTATCGACCAGCTGGAGTTCCGGTCGGCGCTTGGCCAGTTCCCGACTGGCGTCGCGGTGGTCACGGCCGAGGCGCCGGATGGAAGCCGCATCGGCATGACGGTGACATCCTTCAATTCGGTGTCGCTCGATCCCCCGCTGGTGTTGTTCTCGATAGGGCGCAACAGCTACAGCCTGCCGGGGCTCGAGGCCGCCAGCCACTACAGCGTGAACGTCCTCTCGGAAGGCCAGCAGGATGTCTCCGCGCGGTTTGCCAAGGCCCGCAGCGACAAATGGACGGGTGTCCCGATCCGTAACCACGATGACTTGCCTTTTACGCTGGACGACTGCCTGGCCACTTTCCAATGTGCCCAGTTCGCCCAGTACGACGGCGGGGACCACGTGATTTTCGTGGGCCGCGTGCTGCGCGTCGAGCAGCGCGGCGCGGGACGTCCCCTTGTTTTCTTCGGCGGCCGGTACGCGGCCTTGGCCGAGGTCGCCTAGTTCAAGCATTGCATAAAGAGGAATCGGAGTCATGATCAAGAGCGGTGCCGCACATATTGCTTCGTTGCGTGATGGCCGGGCTGTCTATATCGACGGAAAGCCCGTCGAGGACGTCACGGTGCATCCCGCCTTCCGGAACTCCATCGGCAGCTATGCCGCTCTCTACGATTTCCAGTCGCGGCCGGAGAATCAGCAGAAGATGCTGTTCGCCTCGCCGTCCGGGGACGCGCTGGTCAGCCGGTGCTGGCAGTTGCCCACGAGCTTCGACGAGCTGGTCGAGCGGCGCCAGGCGCTGGAGCAATGGGCGGAATTGCACTACGGATTCATGGGGCGCTCGCCCGATCACGTCGCGTCCTGCCTGGGCGGCATGGTGATGGGGCTGGACGTCTTCCGCGCCTACGACCCGGCACGTGCCGAGGCGCTGGACAACTACTTCCGCCATGCGCGCGATAACGACCTGTTCCTGACCTACGTCATCATCAACCCCCAGGCCGACCGCAGCAAGTCGGCGCACCAGCAGGCCGATCCCTTCCTGACGCTGGGCAAGGTTTCCGAGGACGCGGAAGGAATCACCGTGCGCGGCGCGAAGATGCTGGCCACGAGCGGCATCATGGCGAACGAGGTGTTCGTGTCCTGCATCCAGCCGCTGCAGCCTGGCGACGAGCGCTACGCGCTGTCGTTCGCGGTGCCGATGAACACCCCGGGCTTGAAGGTCTTGTCGCGCAAGTCCTATGAGGCGCATGCGGTTTCATCCTTCGACAACCCCATGGCAAGCCGTTTCGACGAGAACGACGCGGTGCTCTACTTCGACGACGTGAAAGTGCCCTGGGACCGCGTGTTCATCAATGGCGACGTCGCGATGTGCCAGAAGCAGTTCCATGCCACGCCCGCGCATGTGTTCCAGAACTACCAGTGCCAGGTGCGCCTGGCGGTCAAGCTGCGCTTCCTGATGGGTATCGCCTACAAGACCGCCGAGATCAACGGCATTATCGGGTTGCCGCCCGTGCGCGACATGTTGGGGCAGCTGGCCGCCGAGGCCAACATGGTGGCTGCCCTGGTGGACGCCATGGAGGTAAAGGGCGAACGGTACGGCGATTATTTCGTGCCGAACAAGAGCATCCTGTACAGCTGCCAGGTGCTGACGCAGCAACTCTACGGCCAGATCCTGACCCGCCTGCGCGATCTCGCGGGCGGCGGCATGATCATGCTGCCCTCGAGCATCGACGATTTTCGCAACCCCATGCTGGCCGAACTGATAGGCAAGACGCAGCAATCGCCGGTTGCATCGTCGGAAGAGCGGGTGAAATTCTTCAAACTGGCATGGGACGCGGTTGGCTCGGAATTTGCATCGCGCCATACGCAGTACGAAATGTTCTACGCGGGCGCGGGCTTCGTGGTCAAGGGCCATTCTTTCCGCACCTACGACTGGAAGCGGTCCACCGCGCTGGTGGACGGGCTGCTCCAGAGCTATTCCCTGGAAGGCGAGCTGGCCACCAGCCGCGCCGCTTGAAACCGCTTCCTGACGCAAGAGGATTCCATGGCTGTCACCAAGAAACACGATGAATTCCACACGCTCGACATGGAGAGCGGCTGGCAACTGCCCGCGGGCTACGACCCGGCCACCGGGGCGATGGAGAAAATCCTGTCCGGTTCGCTCGACGAACTCAACAAACGCGGCAGCCGCACCCGCCTGCTGCGCTTCCCCCCGGGTTTCCACACCAAGCAGGCCATCGTCCACGACTACTGGGAAGAAGTGTTCCTGGTCAGCGGCGACCTGACCGTGGGCAATGACGAGAACGGCGAAGGCGGCACGCCCTTCTCCGGCTACACCTACGCCGTGCGTCCCCCCGGTGCCTGGCACGGTCCGTTCAAGTCCAACGACGGATGCCTGTTGCTGGAAATCCATTACTACGACCCCGCGTGACGGGGCGCCGGGCGGCTTGCCATGGTGCAGGCCGCAGCCCGGCGCACGCAGCGCATTTTTCCCTATTGATCGAGGATGCCATGGCTATTCACCCGTTTGCCTACAGTATGGTTGCAGGCGCGCTTGCCGCGCTATTTGCCGCTGCGCCGGCGGCCGGTCAGCAGCAGAAAGTCAGCGATGACGTCGTCAAGATCGGGGTCATGACCGACATGTCCTCGATCTTCTCCGATATCGGCGGCAAAGGGTCGGTGATCGCTGCCGAGATGGCGGTAGCGGACTTCGGCGGAAAGGTCCTGGGCAAGCCGGTCCAGGTCGTTGCCGCGGATCACCAGAACAAGACGGACGTGGCGGCCAGCCGTGCCCGCGAGTGGTTCGACACCCAGCAGGTGGATATGGTGACGGACCTGCTGCCTTCGTCCGTGGCGCTGGCAGTGGCCCAGGTCGGCAAGCAGAAGCAGCGCGTGGTGATCGTCAATGGCGGCGGCACGACGCGGCTGACGAACGAGGACTGCTCTCCCTATACGGTGCATTACACCTACGACACGTACCAGCTGACGCACGGTACGGTGGGCGCGTTGTCCGCCATGGGCAAGGATTCCTACTATTTCGTCACGGTCGACTATGCGCTGGGCGCTTCGCTAGACCAGGACGCTGAAAGCGCCATCAAGGAGCACAAGGGCAAGCTGGTCGGCCGCATCAAGCATCCCATGAATACCGCCGACCTGTCGTCCTACCTGCTGCAGGCCCAGGCCTCGGGCGCCAAGGTGATCGCGTTGAACAACGCTGGCGGCGATGCCATCAATGCCATCAAGAGCGCCAAGCAATTCATGATCGGCAAGGACGGCAAGCAAGTCCTCGCCAGCAACCACCTGTTCATCAGCGACGTGCACAGCGCAGGGCTGGACGCGGCCCAGGACATGGTGCTGACCACCAGCTTCTACTGGGACCGCAACGATGAAACCCGGGCCTGGTCCAAGCGTTTCTTTGCCAAGGCGGGCAAGATGCCGACCATGGACCATGCCGGCGTTTACTCGTCGACCATGCACTACTTGAAAGCCGTCCAGGCCGCCGGGACCGATGCGCCGGATGCCGTGCTGGCCAAGATGAAGTCCACTCCCGTCAACGACTTCTTCGCCAAGAACGGCGTCATCCGCGCCGACGGCCGGATGGTGTTCGACGTATACCTGGTGCGGGTCAAGAAGCCGTCCGAGTCCAAGGGCGCCTGGGACTATTACCAGGTGCTGCAGACCATCCCGGGCGACAAGGCTTTCATGCCGCTGTCCAAGAGCGCCTGCTCGCTTGCCAAGAGCTGACTTCCGGATCTATCCCCCATGCGATTTACCATCGAAAGCCAAGCTGGAAGCCAGCAGGTCGACATTCTCATTGATTCCCTCATTATTGCGGGATGGGCCGGCCGCGATATGGCCGCCATCGAGCACCATATCCAGGAGCTCGAGGCGCTGGGCATCAAGCGGCCGGCGTCCACGCCGCTGTTCTATCGTGTTTCGGCATCGCGCCTGACGCAGGCGGGCTGCGTGGAAAGCACCGGCCCCGCCAGCAGCGGCGAAGTCGAATACCTGCTGGTCCGCCACGCTGGCAAGATCTACGTCGGCGTGGCCTCCGACCACACCGACCGGGAGGTCGAAGCCTACGGCGTGACCGTTTCCAAGCAGATGTGCGACAAGCCGTGCGCCGCCACGCTCTGGCCCCTGGACGAGGTCGAGGGGCACTGGGACAGCCTGCAGCTGCGTTCGCGCATACGGGAACAGGGCAAGCTCGTCACTTACCAGGAAGGCAGCGTCGGGGCGTTGCGTACGCCGGCAGACCTGCTCGAGAAGATGGCGGGCAGCGAAGTCTTCGAGGACGGAACCGCGATGCTGGGCGGCACGCTTGCCGTCATGGGCGGCATACGCCCGAGCGACCGTTTCGAGTATGAAATCCACGACCCGGTCCTGGGGCGGACGATTGCCGCCGCCTATGACATCCGCGTGTTGCCGGTGCGCGGCTGAACGGAAGGCAGCATGGTTTCCGCGAGCGACGACATCATCCTGAGCACGCAGGACCTGACCCGCTCCTTCAAGGGCTTCACCGCGGTCGATCGCGTCAACCTTTCGGTGCGGCGCGGTTCGGTGCATGCGTTGATAGGTCCCAACGGCGCTGGCAAGACGACCTGCTTCAACCTGCTGACCAAGTTCCTCGAACCCAGCGCCGGGAGGATTTTCTTCAACGGCCTGGACATCACGCGTGCCAAGCCGGCGCAGGTCGCGCGGCGCGGCATGATCCGCTCGTTCCAGATTTCGGCGGTGTTTCCGCACCTGACGGTACTGCAGAACGTCCGCGTGGGCCTGCAGCGTCAACTGGGCACGTCGACCCACTTCTGGCGCAGCGAGAAAAGCCTGGACGTACTCAATGACCGTGCCATGGCCTTGCTCGGCCAGGTGGGATTGGAATCCTTCGCGGCGGAGCGCGCCGCCAATCTGGCCTACGGGCGCAAGCGGGCGCTGGAAATCGCGACCACGCTGGCGATGGAACCCGAGCTGATGTTGCTCGATGAACCGACCCAGGGCATGGGCCACGAAGACGTCGGTCTCGTTACCGAGCTGATCCGCCGCGTCGCGGCGGGCAGGACGGTCCTGATGGTCGAGCACAATATGAACGTGGTATCGCGGGTCGCCGACCGCATCACGGTCCTGCAGCGCGGGGCCATCCTGGCCGAAGGCAGCTATGAAGAGGTATCGGCCGATCCCCGGGTCAAGGAAGCGTACATGGGCAGCGCCGACAGCCAATTGAAAGGGGCGCACTGATGGATGCGGAAGTCGCGCTCGACGTTCGCGGCCTGCAGGCCTGGTATGGCGAATCCCACGTCCTGCACGGCGTGGATCTCCAGGCCAGACGGGGCGAAGTCGTCACGCTGCTGGGCCGCAACGGCGCGGGGCGCACGACCACGCTGCGCGCCATCATGGGCTTGGCCGTCACGCGCAAGGGGTCGATCAAGATCGGTGGCGTCGAGACCATTCATCTGCCTACGCACAGGATTGCGCACTTCGGTGTCGGCTATTGTCCTGAAGAACGCGCCATCTTCTCGAGCCTTTCGTGCGAGGAGAACCTGCTGCTGCCGCCCGCGTTGCGCGGCACCGGGGCCGGAATGAGCGTGGACGAGCTCTACGAGATCTTTCCCAACCTGTACGAGCGGCGCACGAGTCCCGGTACCAAGCTGTCTGGCGGCGAGCAGCAGATGCTGGCCGTGGCGCGTATTCTTCGGGCCGGCGCCAACCTGCTGCTGCTGGACGAGATCTCTGAGGGCCTGGCCCCCGTCATAGTTCAGGCGCTTGCCGACATGATCCGGCTGCTCAAGAAGAAGGGCTACACCGTCGTGATGGTGGAGCAGAACTTCCATTTCGCCGCGCCCCTGGCCGATACCTTTTACCTGATGGAGCACGGGCAGATCGTCGAGCATTTTTCCGCCCCGCAGCTGCAGGAAAAGATGCCGGTCCTCACCGAGCTGCTCGGCGTCTGAAGAGAGTCAATATGGATGTGGCCATTCCCCTGCCGGTCATCATGATCCAGCTCCTGCTGGGACTGGTGAACGGATCGTTCTACGCGGTGCTCAGCCTCGGCCTGGCCGTCATAGCCGGACTGCTGAACATCATCAATTTCTCGCACGGCGCGCTGTTCATGCTGGGGGCGGTCTTCACCTGGATGGGGATGAACTACTTCCAGCTCGATTACTGGGTGATGCTGGTCGTGGCCCCGGTGCTGGTGGGGGTGTTCGGCATCGTGGTCGAACGCACCATGCTCCGCCGCCTGTACCGTTTCGATCCGTTATACGGATTCCTGCTCACCCTGGGCCTGGCCTCGGTGCTGGAAGGTGTGTTCCGCTCCTTCTACGGCGTGTCGGGGCTGCCGTACTCGCCGCCAGCGGCATTGTCCGGCGTCTCCAACCTCGGCTTCATGGTCATGCCGCACTACCGCGCCTGGGTCATCGCCGCGTCGCTGGCCGTTTGCCTGGCGACCTGGTTCCTGATCGAAAAGACCCGCCTGGGGGCCACACTGCGGGCCGCGACCGAGAATCCCAAGATGGTCGAGGCTTTCGGGATCAACGTGCCCTTGATCGTGACGCTGGTCTACGGCTTCGGTACCGGCCTGGCTGGATTCGCGGGCGTGCTGGCGGCGCCATTGATGCCGGTGTCCCCGCTGATGGGGCAGAACCTCATCATCGTGGTGTTCGCCGTGGTGGTGATCGGCGGCATGGGGTCCATCATGGGCTCGATCCTGACCGGACTCGGATTGGGGCTGGTCGAGGGCCTGGCCAAGGTGATCTATCCGGAGGCCTCGGCCACGGTGGTATTCGTGGTGATGGTCATCGTCCTGCTGCTGCGCCCCTCGGGCCTGTTCGGCAAGGGCAAGTGATGCGGGGATGACGATGAACAAGAAGGTTTCGTACGGTTTGCTGTTCGCGTGCTTCGCAGTGGCTCCGCTCGTGGGCATCTACCCCATCTTCGTGCTGAAGGTGATGTGCTTCGCGTTGTTTGCCTGCGCATTGAACCTGGTGTTGGGCTATGCCGGGCTGCTGTCGCTCGGCCATGCGGCGTTCTTCGGCGGCGCGGCCTATGTGGCCGGCCACGCCATGAAGGCCTGGGGCGTGACGCCGGAAGTAGGGCTGCTCCTGGGTACCGCGACCGGCGCATTGATAGGCCTGGGCGCAGGCGTGCTGGCCATCCGGCGGCAAGGCATTTACTTCGCGATGATCACCCTCGCGCTGGCGCAGATGCTGTTCTTCTTCTGGCTGCAGATGCCGTTCACGCACGGCGAGGACGGCTTGCAGGGCATTCCCCGAGGGGAATTGCTGGGCCTGTTCTCGCTGGCCGACGATATGCGCATGTACTACGTGGCGCTGGCCATATTCGCCGCTGCTTTCCTGATGATCGTCCGCACCGTCCATTCCCCGTTCGGCCAGGTGCTGGCCGCCATCAAGGAGAACGAGCCCCGGGCAACCTCCCTGGGCTACGACGTCGACCGCTACAAGCTGCTGGTGTTCATGCTGTCGGCCGCGCTTGCCGGTCTGGCCGGATCGCTGAAGGCGCTGGTGCTGGGCTTTGCCACGCTGACCGATGTGCACTGGACCATGTCCGGCACCGTGGTGCTCATGACGCTCATCGGGGGCGTGGGAACCCTGGCCGGTCCGGTCATCGGCGCGCTGCTGGTTGTTACCCTGGAAAACAAGCTGGGGGACATCGGGGCGTTCCTGACCCAGGTCTCGGGCATCGAGTGGTTCAGTACCCTGGGCGAGTCCGTCACCATGGTGACCGGCGCCATATTCATGATATGCGTGCTGTCGTTCCGCAGCGGCATACTCGGGTTTTTGGCGGAACGCTGGCCGCGCGCCGGCAGGCTTTGATCCTCTTTGGCGGCCCCGGCGATGCTGCCCGCCGGGACCCGGCGCTCACGCCTTGCTCTGGCGGGCGATCAAATGGATGATGTCCATCGACGCCCTGTCGCCATTGTCCACCATGCGCTCGAAGATCGAGCACAGCGTCTTGAACTCGCGCGCGGTAATCCCTTCGAACAGCACGTCGTTGATCTTTTGCTGATCGGGCGCGATCTGCTCGAACAGTTTCCTGCCCTCCGGCGTGATGGCCAGCAGGACTTCGCGCTTGTCCTTGGGGTTGGTGGTCTTCTCGACCAGACCCATCTTGTGCAGCTTGCCCGTCTCGATGGTCACGAAAGGACCGCTCAGGTGCAAGTGGCTCGCGACCTTGTTGATCGTGACCTTGGTATGGGGCTTCTGGTGGGCGATCGACACCAGTATCGAGTACTGGATGCCCGTGATGCCCATGAGCGTGCCGAAACCGTCGCGCACGGACAGCAGGCGCGCCGAGAAGGCGACCATGGCGTGGATGAGCTGGCGGAATTGCGCGTCGCTGCCGTCGACGAGGCAAGCGGGCTGGGTGATGGTCAGGGGGGGCTTGGACTTGGCGGAAGCGGTGCTCATCGAGGCCGGCGTGCGGGCTGGATTGAAGGTGGTCACTATTATGGGGCAAGGCCAGGGGGAATTCGAGGCAAATGGAGGCCAAAAACTACGTTTTTCAATGCTGCCAGCCGGGGTATTAACTTATTGCGGGACGAGCCGGGCTACTATTGTGGTCAATACTGTATTAGCTAGCTCCAGGAGCGAAACATGCCCCCAACCCAGATGCGCCTGCCCGTCTACATGGACTACAGCGCCACGACGCCGGTGGACCCCCGTGTGGTCGACGCCATGGTGCCCTACCTGTACGAGAAGTTCGGCAATCCCGCCTCGCGCAGCCATGCCTACGGCTGGGAGGCCGAGGAAGCCGTCGAAACGGCGCGTGGTCACGTGGCAGCCCTGCTCAACGCCGATCCGCGCGAAATCGTCTGGACCTCCGGCGCCACGGAAGGGAACAACCTCGCCATCAAGGGCGCCGCCCATTTCTATGCCGAGCGCGGCAAACACATCATTACGGTCAAGACCGAGCACAAGGCGGTGCTGGATACGTTCCGGGAACTCGAACGCCAGGGCTTCGAGGCCACCTACCTCGACGTCAACGAAGACGGCCTGCTGCCGCTGGACCGGCTGGCCGACGCCATCCGTCCGGACACCATCCTGGTGTCGGTGATGCTGGTCAACAACGAGATCGGCGTGATCCAGGACGTGGAAGCCATAGGCAAGCTCTGCCGCGAACGCGGCGTGCTGTTCCACTGCGACGCGGTGCAGGGCGCCGGCAAGATTCCCATCGACGTGCAGGCGTTCCCGGTGGACCTGCTCACCGTCACCGCGCACAAGCTGTACGGTCCCAAGGGCATAGGCGCGCTGTATGTGCGCCGCAAGCCGCGCGTGCGCATCGAGGCCCAGATGCACGGCGGTGGCCACGAGCGCGGCATGCGCTCCGGCACGCTGCCTACGCACCAGATCGTCGGCATGGGCGAAGCCTTCCGCCTCGCCAAGCTGGAAATGCCGCTGGAGTCCGCTCGCGTGGGCAAGCTGCGCGACAGGCTGCTGGCCGGCCTGCTGGAGATTCCCGAGGTCTATGTCAACGGCAGCCTCGAGCACCGGGTGCCGCACAACCTCAACATGAGCTTCAACTTCGTCGAAGGCGAATCGCTCATCATGGCCATCAAGGACGTCGCGGTATCGTCCGGGTCGGCCTGCACGTCGGCCTCGCTCGAGCCTTCCTTTGTGTTGCGCGCGCTGGGCCGCAGCGACGAGCTCGCCCACAGTTCCATCCGCTTTACGCTGGGCCGCTTCACCACCGAGCAGGAAGTGGACTTCGTGGTCGACCTGATCAAGAACAAGGTCGGCAAGCTGCGCGAACTCAGCCCGCTCTGGGAGATGTACCAGGAAGGCATAGACCTGAACTCTATCCAGTGGGCCGCGCACTGAGCGTCTAGCCCAGATAGGCCGCGGCCTCGTCCGCGGCTCTCGCGTCCCATCGCCGGCCGCCTTGTGCGGCCGGTTTCCTTTTGGCCGTGGCGGGAGCACCGCCGGTCCGCCCGTTTCGTCTGTCGAAACGTCCCGAGATTCCTGGCACGCCGGGCAGCGGCCGCGGCTATGCTGCATGCATCCGAGTTCTCCCGCCGTTCGATCGGCTTCTACCGCCATGCCAGACGCTTCTCCAACCCGCGCCCAGGGCGCACTGACCGGTATTCGCGTGCTCGATCTCACCTCTGCCGTGGTGGGGCCGTATGCATCCAAGATCATGGCCGACCATGGCGCCGACGTGATCAAGGTCGAAGCGGCCGATGGCGACGTGATCCGGTGGATCGCCGGTCCGTCGCCCACGCCCGGCATGTCGGGCAAGTTCCTCCACCTGAACCGCGGCAAGCGCAGCATCGTGCTCGATTTGAAGCGGCCGGAGGGCCGCGAGGCCGTTATGCGGCTGGTGGCGCGGACCGACGTCTTGCTGATCAACATGCGCCCCCAGGCGGTGCAACGGCTGGGACTGGACTACGAGACGGTCGCCGAGCGCAATCCCCGGCTGGTCTATTGCGCGATGGTCGGTTTCGGCCCCGGCCCCTACCGCGACACGCCCGCGTACGACTCCATCATCCAGGGCGGTGCCGGCGTAGCGGCGCTGGCCGAGATGGCCACCGGCGAGCCCCGCTATGTGCCCTATGTGGTGGCGGACCGGACGGTAGGCCTGATGGCGCTCAATGCGGTCATGATGGCGCTGTTCCAGCGCGAACGCACCGGTACCGGCCAGCGCATAGAAGTGCCCATGTTCGAGAACATGGCCGCGCTGGTGCTGAGCGAACATCTTTACGGCGCGACCTTCGATCCGCCGCTTTCCCAGCCGGGCGACCTGCGCCTGATCGACCCGCAGGCCAAGCCGGTCAAGACGCTGGACGGCTATGTGTGCCTGACGACCAATACCGATGCCCAGGCCTTTGCCTTGATGCGTGTCATGGGGCGGCCTGAGATGCAGACCGACCCGCGCTTCTGCACGAAGCAGGCGAGGGCCGCCCACAGCCGCGAATACTTCGCCATTCGCGCCCAGGAGATGGCCAAGCGCACGACCGCCGAATGGCTGGCGCTGCTCAAGGAAGCCGACATCCCGGCCATGCCCTACAACACCCTGGACAGCTTGCGCACCGATCCGCAGGTGCAGGCCGCCGGCCTGCTGAAGGCGGTCGAGCACCCGAGCGAAGGGCGGATATGGGACCTTGCCGATCCGACGCAAATGAGCGCGCGCGGCGGCGTATCGGCGCGACCGGCCCCGCGGCTTGGCGAGCACGGCCGGGAGATTCTCGCCGAGGCCGGTTATGCGCCCGAAGAGATCGAGGCGTTCTCGGCTGCCGGGATACTGGGTTCCAACTCAGTTTGATCGCGGCGGAGCTCGCGATAGGCCGCGAGGATCTCCGTGGCGGTTTGCCACAGCACCGGCACGTGGCGCTCCTGGAAGTCCGCCGTCATGATGCCGCCGAAGGTCGTCATGCTCAGCACGGCCAGCAGTTCACCTTCGTCGGCTACGGGTACCGCGCAAGTCGCACTGTCGCCGGGGCTGGACGGCAATCGCACCGCGTAGCCGCGCGCCCGCGTTGCATGCAGCCGCTCCTCCAGCGCCGCGGAGGCCCCTTCGGGCAACAGGAAGCGGCGCTCCGGGTCCGAGCAGAATGCCAGATAGGCCAGTCCCACGCAGGACTGCGTCATGGGGTGTCGGCGGCCATAGGTCGTGGGCAGGTAGGCAAGCGGGCTATAGGGCATGGTGCTGTAGCGCACCGCCATGCGATTGCCGTCGAGCGTGGACAGGCCCAGCGGCCACTTCACTCGCCGGGTAGCCTGGATCATGCAGGGAATGGCGGCATCGACGATCCGGAGCCGTTCCGAGCAGCCGTCGCTCAGCTCCCTGACCTTGCCCGTCAGCTGATAGCTGCCGCGCCCGTCGACGTCACGCACGTAGCCCTCGGCGCGGAGCGTCTCGAGGATGCGGAAGACCGTGGGCTTGGGCAGGCCGGTATCCCGGTGCAGCTCCGCCAGTGTGGAGTGCATGCGCCCGTTCATGGCGCGCAATACCGCGAGTGCGCGCGAAATGGACCGTATCATCGGCGGTTTTGCGTTTCCGCCCGCTCAGGGGCGGACAGGCAGTAGCGGGCAGGCCGGTTCAGACATCCGCGCGCGGGCTGAAGCGGGAGAACGGCGGTTTTTCGAAGATGAGGTCCCAGACGCCATGGCCCAGGCGCAGGCCGCGTGTTTCGAATTTTGTCTGGGGCCGCCAGGCGGGACGCTCGGCATAGCCCTCGCAGGTATTGACCAGATAGGCTTGGCCATTGAGCACTTCCAGCATTTGTTCGGCGTAGGCCTGCCAATCGGTGGCGCAGTGCAGATAGCCACCGGGCGCAAGGCGGCTCGCCAGCAGTTCGACGAACGGGGGCTGGATCAGCCGCCGCTTGTGATGCCGCTTCTTGGGCCACGGGTCGGGAAAATAAATATGCACGGCGGCCAGCGAGGCGGGCGGCACCATGTCGCGCAGGACTTCTACCGCGTCGTGCTGGATGATGCGGACATTGCGCAGCCCGGAACTCTCGATGCGGCGCAGCATGGCTCCCACGCCGGCATTGAAGACCTCCACGCCCAGGAAGTTGCGTTCAGGCTGGGCCAGTGCGATTTTCTCGGTGGTTTCGCCCATGCCGAAGCCGATCTCGAGCACGGTCGCCGCTTCGCGGCCGAACACCTGGGCGAACGAGATGTGGCGGTCCGTATAGGGAAGCGTCCAGCGATCGGCCAGCGTTTCGAGCGCTTCTTTCTGGCTAAGCGTGATGTGGCCCCGCCGGTTGACGAAGCTGCGGATGTGGGTGGCCGTGCGCGCCGGCCCGGCGAACTCGCGGCCCGTAGCGAGCGGGTCCGCAGGCTGGGGTGGCAGGGCGGGGGAGGGAGTGTTCATATTCATCGTGATCCTAGCCTCCACCGACGGCTACGACGATCTCGATCCGGTCGTCGTGCGCGATAAGAGTTTGCTGATGGGCGCTGCGGGGCACTATCTCGCCGTTGCGCTCGACGGCGACGCGCTTGCCAGCGTATCCGAGCATCTGGATGAGATCGGCCACCGACAGAGGCGCTTCGATGCTGCGGGATTCCCCGTTCAATACGATATTCATGGCGCGATTTTAGTCCGTCCAGGCCGTTGTTGCCGACAGTTCCAGGTCAGGTCGGTAACGGATGGCCGGGTCCTCGAGTCGAGGCGCTGACGGATTCCGGGTTAACCCGATAGACCCGTTTCCAAACGTGACCTACTATCCCTCTTTGCCATATGTAAACCAACGTTTTATATATGGCACAACTGGCTAAGGCCAGTATCTCCCTATCCCTCTCCACCCGGGTTCGCGCCGGGTCTTGGCCAGGCCGTCACGACTGCGCGTGCGGCCGCAACTGGAGCATTTCATGAAACGTCGTGAATTTCTCGGCAGCGCGGCTGCCGCTGCCGCCACGCTTTTGCCGTTTCCGGGCCTCATGCCGGTCGTGCACGCCCAGGAGAAGGGCAAACTGACCTTCCTCACGCCCTCGTCGTTCTCGCTGGCCTTCTCGCCCATCTTGTATGCCTCGGCCGCCGGGATCTTCGCCAAGGAAGGCGTGGACCTGAAAGTGGAAGCGGGCCGTGGGGCCGCCCAAGTGGTGCAGCTGACGGCAGCCAAACAGGTGCAGACCGGCCGCACGGGCGGCGGCAATTATATGATGGCCAGGGTCAACAACCAGGCGCCGGTCATCGCCTTCGCCACCATCGCACAGCGTTCGCCCTTCGCGGTGATCTCGTCCAAGGACGCGCCCATCCTGAAGCCTCAGGACCTGGCGGGCAAGACCGTGGGCGTGCAGTCGGCGGGGGGCTCGATGGAGGCCACGCTCGACCTCATGCTGCTGCGCTCCAAGGTCGATGCCAAATCGGTGCGGCGGGAACGCGTCGCGGACTCTGCCGCCTCCTTCGGCATGATCGAGTCCAAACGCGTGCATGCCTTCCTCGGCAATACCAGCGCGGCCATACGCCTGACCGCCGCGAATTATCCCGTCGAGACCATGCGCATGGATGACGGCGTGCCCGGCCAGGTCTACGTGGCCGAGGACTCGGTGCTGGCCGCCAACAAGGATGCCTTCGTGGCGTTCTTGCGCGCCGCCTACCGCTCGGCCCAGGAGCTGATTGCTATGGACGACGCCGCGCTGGCAAAGGCGGTAGCGCTGATGCGCGGCAAGTTCGACATTCCCGGATCGGACAATACGCCGATTGCGCTGGCCGACATGCGCGCTAACCGCGAACTGTGGATGACGGCCGACCCCAAGCATGTGCTGCGCAACGTCGAGTCGCAGTGGGCCGAAGGCGAGTCCCTGCTGCGCCAGGCCGGCCTGCTCAAGCAGCCCACTACCAAGCCGCTCTACACCAACGAAATCTGGGAGGCCGCCAATGGCTGAACGCGCGGCGAGCGTGGCGGCGGACGCATCGGCGGCGTTCGCCGAGCGCGAGCCTGTCGTACGCCTCGATGGCATCTCGAAACGTTTCGAGACCAAGTCGGGCACCGTGCATGCGCTCGAAGGCATACGCCAGTCCATCGGGGCGGGCGAATTCGTTGCCATCGTCGGGCCCTCGGGTTGCGGCAAGTCGACCCTCCTGCGCATCCTGTGCGGCCTGGAGCAGCCGACGCAGGGCCGGGTCGACTGGGGAAGGGGCGGTGAAGCCCCGCGCATGGGCGTGGCGTTCCAGGACCACCGCCTTCTGCCATGGCTCAGCGTCGAGCAGAACATCATGCTGCCCCGTCTCATGCTGGGCCGGGCCGCGGCCGCGGATATCGAACGCGCCCGCTCGCTGTGCAGCCTGGTCGGCCTGACCGGCTTCGAGCAGCGGCGGCCGGCCGAACTATCCGGCGGCATGAAGCAGCGCGCGTCAGTCGCGCGTGCCCTGTTCACCGATCCTGAACTGTTGCTGCTGGACGAACCCTTCGGCGCGCTGGATGCGCTCACGCGCGAGCAGATTACGGCAGACACTGAACGCATCTGGACCGCGCAGCGGTTCGCCGCGCTGTTGATTACCCACTCCATCAGCGAGGCGGTACACCTGGCGGACCGGGTCATCGTCATGTCCGCGCGCCCCGGACGCGTGGTGGCGGAATTTCCCGTGGACCTGCCGCGTCCCCGTACCGACGTCCTGGGTTCGCCCGAGTTCGCCAAGCTGTGCAGCGACATCCGGAAAAAACTGGAGCTGTAGCCGCCATGAAACGAATCGCTCTACAGGTATCCGCCGTGCTGGCGTTCTTCCTGATCTGGAAGGGATACGTACACTTCTTCGAGGTCTCGCCGCTGGTGCTGCCGGCGCCGGAGCTGGTGGTGGTCGCCCTGGTTCGGCTGCTGGGGACCTCCGACACGTACTATCACCTGGGCATTACGCTGACCGAATGCCTCGGCGGCTTTCTTTTCGCCGTGGTATTCGGCACCATCATCGGCCAGCTGCTGGGCCGCGTCGCCATCCTCGACACCATCTTCAAGCCGTTCGTGATCGCGTTGCAGGTGACGCCCAAGGTCGCGCTGATCCCGCTGTTCATACTGTGGTTCGGCTTCGGGCTGGAATCCAAGATCATCGTGTCGGCCGTGCTGGCGTTCTTTCCCGTCTTTGCCAACAGCTACCTGGGGGCGAAATCGGTCGACCGGGGCCTGTCCGAGGTGTTCACCGTGGGCCGCGCGCGCCAATCGCGGCGCTTCCGCCTGCTCGTGATTCCCAGTTCGCTGCCGTACATCCTGACCGGCATGGAAATGGCCATCGTGCTGGCCATCATAGGCGCCGTCGTCGGAGAGTTCGTGGCAGGCACGCGCGGTCTCGGCTATCTCGCCACGATCAAGCTGCAGGAACTCGAGGTCGATACGCTGTTCGCCGTGGTGCTGCTTTTGGCAGCCATCGGTTTTTCGCTTTACTTCGCGGTCGGTTCGCTGCGCAAGATGCTGATTCCCTGGCACGAGTCGGCAAGCAAAGTGACCCTTTAAAGGAGGCGCCGGCCAGGCGCGGTCCGGCCCGGGCGGCAGCATCGCCCCGCGGCCGGATCACGGCGCCGCGGCGTTTGCTAAGCCGCGAGGAAAACGCGTAGAATTGCCGCCTGCGCGGGCGTAGTTCAATGGTAGAACGGCAGCTTCCCAAGCTGCATACGAGGGTTCGATTCCCTTCGCCCGCTCCACTTCGACTTTCCAGGGACTTCCAGAAAAGACCGAGGAACGTCGCAAGTGATTGTCACCATTCAGCTTTTTTGCCATCGCTGAATCCAGTGACTTCCAGCGAAAACCACTGACTGCCGGTACAAAACGGTACATCAAGTGGTACATCGGAAAGCGGAGCTTCCCGCTTCCGCATAGTTGCTGGAGCAGCGCGGGGTCGGACAGGACCATGCAGCCAACTCGATTCTCAGGAGTTGGGCTCATGCTCTCAGACCTCATGGTTCGCCAAGCCAAGGCGACCGGCAATACGTACACGCTGGCCGATTCGGACGGCCTCTCCCTCTTCGTCTCCGCCAACGGCGCCAAGGCCTGGCACTTCCGCTTCACCTGGGGCGGCAAGCGCGATCGCATGTCCTTCGGCAGCTACCCGGCGCTCTCCCTGAAGGAGGCGCGCGAGCTTCGCGATGAAGCCCGCAACCTGCTCGCCAAGGGCGTCAATCCGCACAGCGAACGCAAGCGCAAGCGCCATGCCATCGTGCTGGCGGGCGAACACACGTTCCAGGCGGTCTACGACCAGTGGCTGGCACATCGCAGGCTGTCGCTGGAGGAAGGACGGCAGACCAGCCTGGAGCAGATCGCCCGCGTCTTCAAGAAAGATGTGTTTCCGGTGCTGCGTCACCTGACCATCTACGACATCACGCGCGCGCACCTGCTGGACATCATCGGCAAGGTAGAAAAACGCGGCTCGCTGTCGGTGGCCGAGAAGCTCAGGACGTGGTTCACGCAGCTGTTCACCTATGCCACGGTGGCGATCCCGAACATGCACGACAACCCGTCCAAGGACTTGGAGGTCGTCGCGTTGCCGCTGCCGCCGGTCGATCACAACCCGTTCCTGCGCATGCCCGAGCTGCCGATCATGCTGCAGACGCTGCGCAAGTACCGCGGCCGCCTGAACACGCAGTTGGGCCTGCGGCTATTGATGCTGACTGGCGTGCGCACCGGCGAGCTGCGCTTCGCCACGCCCGACCAGTTCGACCTCGAACAAGGCCTGTGGATCATCCCGGTGGCCAGGCTCAAGCAGCGCGCATTGCTCACCAAGAAGAAACGCAAGCGCCTGGTAGACATCCCGCCCTACATCGTGCCGCTGCCGGTGCAGGCCCAGGAGATCGTTCGCCATCTGCTGGACCAGTGCAAGCCGGCGCAGGTCTACCTCATTCCGGGCGACTGGTGCCTAAAGCATCCCGTTAGCGAGAACACATTCAACGGGGCGCTTAAGCGCATGGGCTACGAGGACCAGCTCACGGGGCACGGCATCCGCGCCACAATTTCGACCGCGCTCAACGAACTCGGCTACCCGAAGAAGTGGGTGGATGCCCAGCTCTCGCACGCCGACCCGGACAAGATCAGCGCGACCTACAACCATGCCGAGTACGTTGAGCAGCGCCGCGTGATGATGCAGGATTGGGCCGATCGCCTGGACCTGTTCGAGCAGAACCAGGTCGAGGTCGCCAGCCGCCACCTGACCATCACGCTGCAGGGCCTGCCGACCATCGCCGGCCAGGCGGCCGTGCAGCCGCCGGTGGTCGACCTTACCGCGCCGCAGTTGATCGTGACCGCGCCGACGCCCGACATGCCCGCAGCGCCGGCATCGGTGCAGCGGTTGTCGGCCGTGCGGATGCCCGAGTACGCGCGGCCGCGGCTGTCGGAGGTGCAGCGCGAACGCCTGCAGGTGCTGGAGACCTTCGAAGCGCCGCACAACCTTTCGGTGGCGGACTACGCCAAGCTCGCGGGCAAGTCGCGCCGCTGGATCACCTACGAGATCCAGGCCGGCAACCTGCTGTCGATCCACATGGGCAACCGTGGGCAGCGCGTGCCGGACTGGCAGCTCGACCCGCTCAAGCGCAGGCTCGTGCAGTCCGTGCTGAAGCAGGTGCCTCGGGGGCTGAATACCTGGGCCATCTACCACGCGCTCTTGCAGCCCTATGACGCGCTCGGGGGGCGAGCCGCCATCGAGGCGGTCAACCCAAAAAACCTACACCTGGCCGCGCGCCTGGTCGCGGCGCAGAGCATCGCTGCGGACGATCATGAGGACTCCGACATCCCGGTGCAGGTACGGCGCAGCGTGCAGCGCCTGGTGCAGGACGCCATCACGGCCGATGCCGCCGAAGACCTGATGGAACCTTGAGGCGGTTGGCCTTCAGGACACGGAGCGGACGCGGCGCGCGAACCGCTCCTGCGGTTCGGTCAGGGCCGCACACGTGTGCACCAGGTAGGCCATCACGATAGGCGGAGCACCGGCCAGCGGCCGCACCGCGACGCCTCTGCACTGGTAGCCGGCCAGCCGCGCGGCGGGTGCGATGGCGATGCCGTACCCCGCAGCGACCAGCGTCATCGCCATGTCGAAGGTGCTGACCACCTGCTCGTGCATCGTTGGTGCGTCCCCGACCAGTCGATGCACCAGGGCCTGCCAAGGTTCGTCCGCAGTCGATTGCGCGCAGATGAGAGGCTGCTTCTGTAGTTCATGGCACGGCACTTCGCGATGAATCAGCAGGTGCGAACGCTTGGCGACCGCGACGGCCAGCGTGTCATGCCACAGCGGTTCGCACACCCAGCCTGGCCAGGCCACATCCACGGTTGACAACGCGAAGTCGAACCCGTCTCTCGACACCTCACTTACCGGCGTGCTGCCCGCACATTCGACCAGAGCGGCCGCGGTTTCAGGCTCTTCGGCGCGCTGCAGCGCCAGGACGTCGGCGAGCTGCGAAGGCACCCACTCGCCGAGCACGGCCACGCGGATCGCGGTGGAGGCGTCGCTTGATGTCACGGTACTGCTTCCTCCCAAGGCACAGACTCGTGGGGGCGAAGGCATCAAACGTGCAATCGCGCTTTTGAGTTAAGTTTAACGTGGTTTATCTACGGGCAATGCTCGACGCTTTTGCTGATGCAGAAGCGCCCGATTCAGAGAGGCCGACCCACCGGCACGACCACCTACGAAGCAGAACCAGCCATCGCGTTTGGGGCCGCCGTTCGCGATGAGAGAACCAGCCAGGGCATCGCCCAGGAAACGCTGGCTCACCTGGCAGGCATCGAGCGCTCGCACGTAGGAAAAATCGAGCGCGGCGAGCACACACCCACGCTCCCCTTGATCCTCAAGATCGCCCGTGCGCTGAAATGCAGTTCTGCCCACCTGATGGCCCTGACCGAAGCCAAGCTGGCCGAACCGGCTCCCTCCAAGTCAGAGGACTGAAGCCGGCCCGGGGCGTGGCCGCCTACCTATCCCTGCTCGTCGTTATCGTTTTGAACTGCGGGATTTTCGCGCTTTGGGGGCTTGGTGGCGAGACGCAGGTAAGGGTTATCGGGCGGCACTTCCCCGAATAGCGCCTCGGGCCGCGCCAGCAGGTAGCCGTGCAGCCGGCGCGATTTGCGCGGGCCGGTCACGTCGCAGGTCCAGATATTCAGACCGCTGGCCTGCTTGCGGTGCGCCCCCAACTTCTCGAAGCGCTTCTGCACCCACTGCCACGCCTCCAGCTTCTCCTGCTTGGCGACGGCCGCGACCTGCGGATGTTCCTGCGCGTAGCGCTGGAACACGCCGGGGCTGACCAGGTAGGCCGTGCCAGCGACGGTATGCACCAGAGCCTTGGCGTCGTTGATGATGAGCCTGCGCGATCCCACGCCCTGGGTCAGCCAGGCCATGAAGTCTTCGCCGGAGGGCTCGGCCTGTGGGCGGGGTGTCAAAGCTGGTGTTGTCGGCGGCGGCGGCGCGCTGGCCAAGGAATCTCCTTCGGCATCTGCCCGCGCGTCGGCGACGGGCTCGGGCGGCGTCGAGAGTGGCGCCGACGCGGCAGGTGCCATGTCCAGCAGATCTAGCAGCGCACCCACGCCGTTGTCCGCAGCCGTGGACAGGACCAGCGGCGCAGCGCTCGGCGCAGGCCCCAGCTGAGCCGCACCAGGCGCAGGGGGTTCCGGCTGCGCTACGTCCTCCTGCTCGACCCGCACCTGGCCGGCGAACGGCGCGGGCCGTTCGGCCGCCTCCCAGATCAGTGCGGGCGAGAGCTTCAGGAACGTGAAGCTGTGCGACCAGCCGGCATCGCTCGCGACCGTGGCCTTCCAGATCGCCTTGCCGTTCGGCGTGGGCAAGGCGATGCCGTGGTCCTGCAGCACGTTGAACACCGCCGTGTTGCTGGCCGGGATGCCGTCGATGCCTTGCTGCAGCAAATGCGCGCGCAGTTTGTCCGAGACGGTCTTGCTCACCAGCCAGAGTGCGTCCTGGGTCAGCCAGCCGTCCGAGGCCTGGGGCTGGTTCAGCTTGAATTCCTCCCGCAGCAGGAAGCGCAGGCCATCGAGCAGCTTGCGCTGCAGGGCGTGCTTGGGCGCGGCCAGTGCCTTGCTGGGATCGCCGCCGAGTTCCTGGGCCACCGAGGCCTGGTCGGCCTGCACCACCAGTTCGCCAAGAGTGCCGGCGTGCTCGTACTGGCCGGCCAGCACGTACAGAAGCGCAGCCCACAGGTCGGGGTAGTCGGCGAGCCAGTCGAAGATGCCTGGATCGAGCAGCCGGACGTAGAGCAGTCCGGTGGCGGCGCTGTGCAGCCGGTATTCGCGCTCCTTGCGATAGCGGAAGCGATACGGCCGCCGCAACGGGCCGTGCCAGGGATGCCAGACGGTGCCGTCCGCGTACTCCACGTGCAGATCGACGGCGACCTTGCCGACGTCGTGCAGCAGCGCCGCATATGCGGTGCCTGCCGTCCAGGCTTCGGCCTGGGCGGCTTGCGCCTCCGGCGTGGTGCCGGCGGGCAGCAGGTGCGACTGCCGCAGTTTCAGCGCGTAGGCGACGATCTCCAAGCCGTGGTCCAGCATGCCGCCCGGGTAGGCATGGTGATGGCTTTCAGACGCCGGGAATTGCTGGACCAGCTCGGCGTAGCGCTCCAGTGGGCCGAGGTAGAGCGTGGCGAACTGTCGGCGTGACAGCGAGGTGCGCTGCCAGATGTGTTCCAGCAGCCGCTGCCGGCGCGGCGTTGCCAGCAGAGATGCGGCCGGCTCCGGCCGCATCAGCCCTTTGCCGGGATCGGCGAGAGGTGTGGGTGTCGGCCCCGCGCGAGAGGACGGTGGCGGCCGTTTACGTTGGAACAGCGAGAGCATGGCGAACCCCGGATGGTGGCCGGTCGGGGGAGCCTTTTGGCCTTTTCAGGATAGGGCCTTTCCCCTTGGCGCCCTTCCTTTGCCCCTTCCCAGCCCTTTGGCCTTTGTCGGAAGCCTTTGGGTATAGGGCCGCTGCTGCGCGGGTGCCACGATGAATGCGGCATGGGGCAATCCCGGCAAGTGGGGCGCTGCGGGATGTTCGTCAGCTCTGGCCCAAGCCGGTGTCGAGGGCGGCGGATTGCGCTGTGAAGTCGTCGGGACGGCGCTTGCGGAAGGTTTCGAGATTGGCGAGCTTCCAGCGCAGTGCCGGCAGTTGCGCGGCGTGCTGGCACTGCACCAGCGACCAGTCCGGTTCTGCGCGCGCCAGCCCGCTCAGAAACTGCTTGTGCGCGGTGCTCAGTCGCTGTGGCAGTTCGCGCCGCAGCCTGGCGCGAGCGTCGAGCAGTGTCTCCAGCGAGCAGTCCACTTCGGTCATGCCGACAAAGGCCCGCTCGTACTCGCCGGCGATATCCTTGTCGTTGCCGAACAGCATTTCGTGGGGCGGCCGGTTGTGGCCCGCCAGATAGATCACGAAGCACTCGACCATGCCGTCGCTGATGTCGCCCGATTCGTAGAGCTGCCACACGTCGAACAGGTCGCGGGGGTGCTGCCGATCCAGCGCGGCCACCAGCTTGCTGGCGTACAACTCGTCCGGTGCCAGAACCGGCAACTCGAACTCGACGCCGAACAGATCGCTGGTCTTGGCGCTCAGAGGCCGCCGCTCGACGGGCAGCACGCTGCCTCGAAACACGACGTTGACCTCGATCTTCACCTGGTGGGCGTCGTTCTCGACGATCAGCTTGGTGTCCCCCAGGTCCTTGGCCCGAACCAGGCGTGTCTGCACGCCCAGTGGTGCAAGGCGCGTGGCGATGGCGGCCAGCTCCTGGTTGATGGCTTGCAGCGCTTCGTCGCGCGGCGTCTGCCACGGGAGGTACACCACGTCGATGTCCACCGACAGGCGCGGCATGTCCCGCACGAAGAGGTTGATGGCCGTGCCGCCCTTCATGGCGAAGATGTCGTTGGCGAACACGTCGGGCGCGACGGCCAGCAGCAGGCGAACGGTATCCGCGTAGGTCTTATCCATGAGGTCTCAGGCTCAGCAGGGTGCCGTCATCGAGCCGGCTCATCCAGCGCGTGTTGCTGCCGGTGCGAACCGGGTACTGCTCCAGCAGGGCGTCGACATCCACGAGGCTGGTCTCGCGCGCCCAGGTGAGGAACAGGCGCACGGCCTTCACGCTGGCGCAGCAGGACAGCAGTTGCCCGAGCAAGTCCTTGCGGGGGGAACGCAGTCCATCAAAGATGTTGCGGGCCTCTTCGAGGCTCTGCTTGACACCGGCTTCGTACAGCAGCTCCAGAACGGCACGCTCGGAGGCAGCCACCCGCAGATCCTCGGGCAGGCCAGGCGGCGTGGTCAGAGTCTTGCTGGCCAGCGCCGTATCCGGCCAGTCGAACAGGCGGGCGTGGACATAGCGGGCCGGAAAGCGCGAGGTGAACCAGGCGGGCAACGCGAAACGACCGTCGCCCCACAGCACCAGCGTCTCCCGGCTGCCCAGGTTGTGCCGCACGCCCTGCAGGGCCAGGGCGCTCTTGCCGCCGACGTGCAGGCCGGGCACGCGCTGTTGCAGGAACTTCAGCGCACCGTAGACCCCGAACTCATCGTTCGGGAAGGCATAGACGCCATGGGCCAGGCGCACGAGCCACCCGCCGTCGGCATAGTGGGCGGCGAGCTGGGGCGACACCCCGAACTGGCTCAGGGTGGCAAGGTCGAACGGCGCCCCGCGGGGGAGTCCCGCCTGCAGTCGCTTGATTACCTGGTGCCGAGAATTTCCATCCATAGTCGCTTGATTACCTGGTGCCGAGAATTTCCATCCATGTTATAAAAATAACACAGAATCCAATCGACCCCTAGAGCGATTGCAAGAACGTGCATGGAAAGTAGCATAAGGCTTGATTTATCGTGCAGAATCTAATCGATCTGCGACCCGAGCCAACCCGGCTCTGCCGGCCGCAACCCGCCCTCCTGATCGCGGTCTATGCTGGAGGGCAGGCCACGACCGGCCGCTCCGCGAGGTGAGGCACCACTGAAGCCGAGGCATATGAGCATGACCACCAACACGCACAACGGGCGCTGGAGCCACCGGCTGGGCCGGGGGGCTGGCCGTGCCTGGCGTGGATACCTGCGCCGCGAGCAGCGTGTAGCCGGCAGGCTGGCGCCGCGCGGCGTGCGCCTGAGCAATGTCACGCCCAGATTCATCTCCAGCTTGCGAATCGTGCGTGACAGTGGAGACTATTCTATGTGGAGCCGCCGAGCGGCTCGGCCGAAGTGCAGTTCCTCGGCCACGGCGATGAAGCAGCGAAGATGGCGTAAGTTCATGTTTGCTCCCTATTGATGTGATCAGTCCACATGATCGTAGGGAGCCGAACCGGCGCGGAAGAATCACGTCTGTATCGGAATGCGAACCGTCCCGAGGGTGATGCTCAGATGCATTTCGCCCACGTCTCGGCCGACGGCGAGGTGTCGTGAGTTTCGCCGCGTCAGCCTCATGCCACAACATCAGGATGTGGAGCGCGCGCGCTGTGCGAAGCGTTCTTGGGTTTCGGTCAATGACGTGCAGGGGCGCAGTAAGTACGATGTGGGGTGCCCCGGCCAACAGGCGTACCGCGACGCCCCCGCCCTTGGCCACAACGGCTTCGTCAGCGTGCGGGACACGCCGGCCAGTCGAGGCGTCGGCAGTTCCACTGAGTCCCGTGTTCCTCCTGCACGCTACCGACGCGGCCCGTTCTCACCCTCTGGCGTGGTAGTGCGATCAGCAACGTGGCCGGCCGACCGTCGCAGCCCGGTAAGGCCTGACCAGCCGTACCATCAGCGCAGGAGCTACGGATGGACCGCCGCAGCGGAAAGGTGGGTCGTGGCGAGCGGGACACTACCCGGTTTGGCTTGACGTGGGGCTACTTCTTAAGCGCGAGCATGACGACGCCCGCGCCGGTGATGCAAACTGCCAGCCATTAACGCAGCGATGGACGCTCCCCGAGAAACAAGATAGCGAACGCGATTACCAGCACGATGCTCAATTTATCGATGGGCGCCACGAGTGAAACTGGACCGACTTGCAGTGTCCTGAAGCAGCAAACCCAGGATGCGCCGGTAGCAACGGCCGACAAAAAGAGAAACAATAACGATCTATTAGGCAGTTGGAGCGTTGGAGCGGATTACTCCATTTGCCGGTAAATAGCACAAACAGCGATAGAAGGACACCTATGAAAACAGTGCATACTAGGGTAACCAGGTCAGTGTCGATTCCCTGTACTCCAGTCTTGGCCAGACCGCTATCGCAGCCGCGAATATCGCAGACAGCAGCGCGCAAACTAGCCAGTCGCCGGATTCAGCCATGTTGAACCTGTTGCAGACAAGCAAAGTAGAAACGTGCAACTCTCCAGCCGGCGAGGCCAACGAGACTTCAGAAAGATTTGCCGGACCCTTGGGTGAGAACTTCAAACGCATACCCATGCTAACTGCCGCGAGGAAACTCCTGCCTATGTCGAGGTGTCATGTTCTCGTCGTCGAAGACGAGCAGACGATCGCGCAAAACGTCGTCGAATATTTGGAAGCGCAAGGGTATACGGTTGACATCGCTTACGATGGAAAGGCCGCCTTGGTGCAGTTGGGGCAGCAGACCTTCGATGTGCTGGTGCTCGATTTGGGGCTCCCGCGGCTCGATGGTCAGCAAGTCCTGCAGCAACTACGTCACCAACTGGGACTAACCCTCCCGGTGCTGGTGCTCACCGCGCGGGAAGCCATGTCTAGCAAACAAGCCTGTTTCGAGGCTGGCGCGGACGACTACTTGGTCAAGCCGTTCTCGCTGGCGGAGCTTTCCCTACGAGTCCATGCCCTACATCGTAGAGCGACTGGTGCGATGTCGAGTGGCCCGCTTCGCGCAGGACCGCTCAGGCTGGACCTGCGAGCGCAGCAAGCGTTTGTTGGCGACAAGGTTGTCCACCTTTCGCCGCGTTGCCTTAAAATCCTCGAAGTGCTGATGCGAGACCCCGGTCGGTTGGTATCGCGAGCGGAGCTTGAGGAAGCCCTCTGGCCGGACGGCCCGCCTGACAGCGACGCACTGCGAAGCCAGATCCACTTGTTGCGCAGGGCGCTCAGTCAAGAGGGGTTCAATGGCGTGGAAACCCGCCACGGTCTTGGCTGGCGATTGCAAACGGCGGACGAAGCATGAGCTTGCGCCGACGCGTCATGGCCGCACTGGTCTCTCTGGTCGCCCTGTTCACCCTCATCCAGGGCGGCATCGCAGTGCTGTCCCTACATGAACAGGAAGATGAACTCGTTGACGAACTTGTCCTGGCCGAGACCCATCGCTTGGCCCTTCGACTCGCGGAGAGCGGCCCCGCCGCAATAAGCAACAGCCTATTGCCGAAAAGCTACGAGGCGTGGTGGGTTGGCAAGGGCGGTTCCGTGCCTCGCCCACTGCCGGCGGAGATGAAAGACCTGACGGACGGCCCGCATCGGGACAGCTCGCCAGGGGCGGAATATCACATCATGGTGATGCCGGTGGCGGAGGGACGTCTATATGTTCGCTACAACGCCGTCCGCAACGAAGACAAGGTACGCGCCTTTGCCGTACAAGTTTTCGCGCTGGCATTGGTCTTCATCGGACTGGCGGCGTGGATTGCCAGGTATGTCGCCGCCGTGCTGATCGCGCCGTTGGAGAAGGTCGCTCAATTGCTTGACCACTGGGCTCCGGCATCCGAGCCCGGAGAGGCGCCTCCTGCCGATGAAGAACAACGTGTTCTCAAGGCCTTCCAGCGTGTTCAAGCCCGTTGGGAGCTGGGATTGGCTCGGGAGAACGAGCGTTTGACCGACATCCACCACGAGATTCGTACACCGCTTACAGCACTCCGCACGGACCTTGAGATGCTGCAGAGCCAGGGCCTGCGCGATGGCGATCATGCGTCGTCACAAGCCTCCAGGGGAGTCACGCCGTCACAGCGCCTTCAAAGAGCTCTCATCGCGATCGATGCGATCACCGGCGCGCTGGAGTCGATGCGTGCCCTGCGAACGGGTCAGGCGTCGCCGGCCGAACCTGTCCTGCTGGCTGATTGCATTGACGATGCGTGGGCAAGCCTTGGAGATCTGCCGGAGAAGCGGGCACTGACCCTATCCAACGAAGTCGGCAAGAAGGTGGTTGCAGTCGTGGACCGGCAGGCGTTGATGGCGATCCTGCGCAACCTGTTTCGCAACGCGGCGGAGCATGCCGCTCCAGCCAAATTGCGGGTCAGCTATGCGGAAACGCAACTGATCGTCGCCGACGACGGGCCGGGCATACCTGAAGAGGAACGCGCCTTCGTGTTCGATCGCTACTACCGCGGGCGGCTCGCCGACGCACCCGCCGCTCAGGACGCCAATCACTCGGCGAGCGACTTCGAGCGCGGGCTTGGCCTGGCCATTGCGCGGCAGGTCGCCGAGGCCAATGGATGGCATCTGAGCGTCACTGCAGCAGTCCCTAGAGGGACGCAGTTCTCGATTTCTTTTAAAGAAGCCCAGGCGATTTGACGGAACTTTGACGAGGTATCGACGGGAGCCTCACGACCCTGTCAATACACTGCTGAAGACTTTGAAAAAGGAGTCTTCCGATGTTCCGATCAGATTGCGGCACATGGCCGCCCCATAGCCATTTCTGGCTCCGTGTCGGCGTGTTGCTGCCTGTGGGGCTTGCAGCGTGCGCGCTGCTGTTCAGATACTCTGGACTCGATGCCGCGCTGAGCAGCTATTTCTACGATGCCGCGCAGCACCGATTTCTGGTCGGCACCAATGGCTGGATCGAACTGCTGGGCCATCGCGTCGGCAAGTCTGTCGTCCTGGTCTGTTGGATGCTGCTGCTCGCCGTCGCGATTGCCGCTCCGAGGATTCCAGGATTTGCCCGGCATCGCAGGCTGGTCTGGACACTGGTTCTGGCCATGGCGCTCGGGCCAGTCGTCGTCACGCTGCTCAAGAACATCAACAGCCACGCCTGCCCATGGAGCCTGAAGGCCTATGGCGGTGCCGCCGAATACAGCGCGACTTGGTTCGTGTCCCGCGTGGAGGCAGGTCGCTGCTTTCCGGGTGGACATGCGGCTGGCGGCTTCTCGATAGTCGCGGTCGCATTCGCCGGGGCAGTGCTGCGTCGCCCCAGGCTGTGCCGAGCAGGCCTTTGGCTGGGGCTTGGCGTCGGCGCTTCTTTCAGCATTCTGCAGGTCGCTAAAGGGGCTCATTTCATGAGCCACAACTTGTGGGCGGCAGCGATCGACCTGTGGATGGCGGCACTGGTGTTCAGCCCGCTGATGGCCCCGGGCCGAGCTTCCCCCTCGTATACGAACTCTGTCTCAGCAGAGGGTCAGCAATGAGCGGCCTGACATCGCAAGGCCGGATCGAAGCTGACGTCAGACAAGAGATCGCTGCAACACCCCCGAAGCAATGGTCTGTCGAGCGCTTGGTGCTTGTGGTCATCGGCCTGCTGGTGGTGTTTGCGAACCTGCCTTTCTGGCAAATCGCGCTGGCCGGCCGGAGTTTCGACGATCCGAAGACTTGGCAGTTCGTCTTCTCCACCGCGATGCTCATTGCTTGGCTGCACGCTGTGCCGGCCCTGATTCTGAGCACGCGCTTCACGGTGCGGCCAGTGTTGACCTTGTTCGTATTGAGCGCCCTGATTGCACAGCACATGATGCGGCAGTATGGCGTGGTACTCGATCCGTCGATGCTGCGCAATGCACTGCGCACCGACGTGCGAGAGGCCTCGGAACTTATTACGCCATGGTTTATCGCGAATGTGTGCTTCGCCAGCGTGGCTGCGGTCGCAATCTGGCGTATCCCGCTGCGCCAACATTCGTGGCGCAGGGCGCTGGGTGTGAGAGTGCTCACGGTGGTTGGTGTAAGCGTAGTAGGGATCGGTGCACTTCTGCTCGGATTCCAGGACTTTTCGTCAACCATGCGGAACCAGAAGGGGCTGCGTTATCGAATCACTCCTGCGAACGTCATCTATTCAACGATTCGCGTACTCGCCGACGATCTGAGAGATGCTGCGCGGACTGCTGAACCGTTGATGCCGATCAGGACTGCGAGCGCTGCGGTTGGCCAGAAGCCGCGGCTGCTGGTTCTGGTCGTCGGTGAAACCGCGCGGGCGATGAACTTCTCCCTCAACGGCTACCCGCGACCGACAAATCCAGAACTCTCCAAGCGCTCCATCATCAACTTCCCGCAGACGAGCGCGTGCGGAACTTCGACGGAGGTGTCGCTGCCCTGCATGTTCTCGTCCCAAGGACGTGCCGACTACGACGAGGCGCGCATCCGGGCAAGCGAGTCGCTCATCCAATTGCTGGCTCGCGCCGGCATGCGTGTCGTCTGGCTCGATAACCAAAGCGGCTGCAAGAATGTGTGCGCGGGCGTCGAGTTCAAGGATGTGTCCTCCAGCAGCATCGACTCGCCCCTTTGTCCGGGCAACCGCTGTTTCGATGGGGTTCTCGTGGAAGGCCTGCGCGAAATCATTGATGTCGCCAGCAAGGGGCCGGCGCAGGATACCGTGGTTGTCCTGCATCAATTGGGTAATCACGGTCCTGCCTACGCGAAGCGCTACCCTCAAGAGTTCGCCCAATTCAAACCAGAGTGCAAGAAGGCAGAACTGCGAGACTGCAGCAGGGACGAGATCGTCAATGCCTACGACAACGCCATCCTCTACACCGATCACATCGTCGCATCGATCATAGACCTGCTTGCTACGCAAGAGGCGCGGTTCGATGTCGGCCTGATCTACGTTTCCGACCATGGCGAGTCACTCGGGGAAAAGGGGCTCTATCTGCACGGCATGCCCTATGCGATTGCACCGCAGGAGCAACTGGCCGTGCCAATGGTCTGGTGGTTTGGCGGAACCGGCGCGCGTGGCTGGGACGGCATCGATGAGGCCTGCTTGCGCCGACGCGCGAGCCAGCCGGCGCATCACGACAATCTGTTCCATTCGGTGCTGGGGCTCTTTCGCATCGAAACGGAACGCTACGTCGCTGACCGGGACCTGATCGGCGCCTGCCGGCGGCAGCGGAGTGCGCCATGAGGGCCGTCAACCCGCACAAGGGCCGCACGGGGCTCGAACGAATCGGCTATGCCCTGGCCCACTCGGCGGAAGGACTCAGGGCCGCCTTCATGGGGGAGAGTGCATTTCGCCAGGAAGTGCTGCTCGCCTTCGTGCTCGCACCACTGGCTCTTTGGGTGGCTGGTGATTGGAGGGAACTTGCGCTGCTGATTGGCTCGCTCCTTCTGGTGCTGATCGTCGAGTTGCTCAACTCGGGCATCGAGGCCGCAATCGACCGGATTTCCTATGAGCAGCACGAACTGTCCAAGCGCGCAAAGGACATGGGTAGCGCGGCTGTGCTGATTGCGCTCGTGCTGTGCGGATTAGTTTGGTGCCTGGCACTGTGGGCGCGATTCTCATGATCAGCCGTCTTGAGCTTCGCTGGTTGCGCAAACCTGGCTGGGCGCGGCTTCCATTCTCTGTCACCATTCTTGCCACGGGACTCTTCTTCTTGCTGGCGCATGAAGCGGTGATCGAGCACGAACACGGCGCCCTGGAACTCTACTGGATGGAGGTGCTGAGTACGCTGCGCATGGAGGTGCTGACATCCGTATTGCTTTGGGTGAACCGTGTCCACGATAAGGTCATCGCCAGCCTCGTCATCGTGATCCTCGCGACGCAGATCTATCGGCGCCGCTGGCGCCAGTTCTGCCTCCTGCTCATCATGGGTCCAGGCGCCATGCTCCTGAACCTGCTAGCCAAAAATGTCTTTCAACGGCCCCGACCCCAGGTGGATGCGTTGGTATCCGCTCATGGCTATGCATTTCCCAGTGGTCACACGATCGCAGCCGCCGCCGTGGCGGCCATGCTCATTCATCTGACCTGGCGCGAAACAACATCGTCCGGTTGGCGCGGGGCGTCTGTGGTTCTTGCAGTGCCGATGGCCTTGGTGGTGGGGTTCGGCCGCGTGTACCTTGGAGCCCACTATCCGTCGGACGTGATGGCAAGCCTGCTGGAGGCTGTTGCCTGGTCCTGCCTTTGCATCGCGGTGGACTGCGATCGACCGGACCTCTCACGAACACCATGAACTGTCGAAGCACCGCGGACACCTCGTAGAGACGGGCATGGCATCGAAGGGATTGCTGCATGGATCGAATGAAACGGGTCGGAACGGCCGAGCCAGAACAACGAACAAGGAGGCCGTCATGGAACTGAGATTGCTCCGCTACTTTGTGGCGGTGGCTGAGGAACTGCACCTGGCACGTGCCGCCGAGCGGTTGGGCATCGACCAGTCGCCGCTGTCGCGTGCGATGCGCGACCTAGAAAAGGCACTGGGCGTGGCGCTATTCGACCGCAGCAACCGCCAGACACGCTTAACCTGGGCCGGCCAAGTGCTGTTAGTGGAGTGCCGGCGCGTGCTGACGACGCTGGATCAGGCCATCCAGGCCACAAAAGGGGCGGCACAAGGCTACCAGAGCTATTTGCGCATTGCTATCTGCGACAGCCTGGCTCAACCACGCGTCGCCACCTTACTTGCGCGAAGCCGCGAGGAAGAGCCCGAGTTGGGGATTCGGGTCTTCGAGTTGCCGTTCTCGCAGCAGCTCAAGGGGCTGCACAACGACCTGCTGGACATCGGCTTTGCGCTGTCGGATGCGGTCAACGATGGGTTGGTCGCCGAGCCGGCCTGGAGCGATCCGCTGTCGGTGATCGTGCCGACGCGCCACCCGCTGCTGGCGCACGCGCAGGTCAAGCTGGACGACGCTTTGAAGTTCCCGCTGGTGCTGTGCCATCCCGAGGCAGCTTCAGGCTGCCACCACCAGATCGAGGCGGTGCTCGGAGGCGCTGCTGTCGCGCCCAAGGTGGCGGATCGCGTGACGAGCCTGGGTGTGATGCTGACGCTGGTGGGAGCCGGCTACGGCATCGGCTTTTGCATCGGTTCGCAGGTGCAGACTTGGCAACGCCAGGACATTGCGATTCGGTCGCTGGCGGGCGCGCCGCCCACGCTGACCACCTACTTACTGCGCCGGCAGGGCGAACCCTCCGAACCGATGAAGCGGTTCATCGGGCGGGTGAAGGGCATGAGCCCGCCGCCAGATGATGGCCTGCCACCGATCACCGACTGACGTTGAACCTCGATGGCTGTGGGTAGCCGTCACCGGACGATGATGGAAGCGCTGCGTTGACTAGCACGCCAGACTGGTACAATATCTGGCCTTATCCCGTGTAGCGAATGGGAAAAACCCGTTATCAATCAACGGGTTGGATGCCGGGGATAGTTCCCTTCGCCCGCTCCAATACCGAACGCCAAGGCGGCATCCGGTCGCGCGGGGATCAAGCACGTGCTTGTACGCTTCGCGCCGTCTGTCCGAACAGCAATTTCTTGCCTTCTTCAGTGACCGCCGGTCGGTTCGCGTAGGGTTCGCCCTTCTTATAGGCGCGAAGTGTGGCAGGGCGCTCTTGCACTTGGCGGAACCACCGGTGCAGGTTGGGAAAAGCCTGCAGGTCCTGTTGCTGGCGCTGCCATGGCACGATCCAGGGGTACGCCGCCATATCGGCGATGGTGTACTCATCGCCGGCAATAAAGGCGCGGCCAGCCAGGCGGTGGTCCAGCACGCCGTACAGCCGGTTGGTTTCTTTGACGTAGCGGTCGATCGCATACTGGATTTTCTCGGGTGCGTAGATGCCGAAATGATGATTCTGGCCAGCCATGGGGCCCAGCCCGCCAACCTGCCAGAACACCCATTCCATCACCGTCTTGCGCCCGCGCACGTCGACCGGCAGGAACCGGCCGGTTTTTTCGGCCAGGTACTGCAAAATGGCTCCCGATTCGAAGACCGTGATGGGCTCGCCGCCATCCGACGGCGAGGTGTCGATGATGGCCGGCATGCGGTTGTTGGGCGAGAAGGCCAGAAATTCCGGCTTGAACTGGTCGCCCGCGCTGATGTCGACGGGGTGGATCCGGTAATCCAGGCCGGCCTCTTCGAGGAACATCGTGATCTTGTGGCCATTGGGCGTGGGCCAGTAGTAGAGCTCAATCATGGTGCGGTTTCCTGTGTGCAACTTGTTTGGGGTCAAGACTGGCCAGCGCGGGGCGAACCATTCCCTCGAGCAGGGCGCGTTCGGGCTGGGTTCTTGCAATGACGCGTAATCCGACGTGCACAGCCAGCAGCATCCGGCCCAGGTCTGCGGCGGATTGGGACGTGGTGATGGTTCCGTCCAGTTGGCCAGCCTGGACGCATCGACGGAAGAAGCCCTCGATATGTTCAAGCACCCCGGTCACGATTTGGCGGAATTCCGGATCATGGGGCGCGACTTCCAGCGCCGAGTTCACCAGCATGCATCCTCTGCGCAGCTTATCGTCCAGCGAACGCTGAATGATTTCCGCAAAAAATGCGCTGATTGCCTGTAGCGGGGGCAGCCTGCCTTCGAGCCGGCGCACGCGATCCGCAAAAGTGGTGTCGACGTAATGATCGAGCGCCCTGCGGTACAGGCTGCGCTTGTCGCCGAAGGCGTTGTACAGGCTGGCGCCGGTCAGGCCCATCCGGTCGGCCAGTTCCCTGATCGAGGTGGCCTCGTAGCCGTGTTCCCAGAAGCAGTCGATCGCGGCAGCCAGGGCTTCAGGTTCATCAAATTCTCTTGGTCGGCCCATATTGCGGTGGCCAGGCGGCCTGGCACTACTCAGGTGTTTATCTATGACTTGACCATTTTAGATCGATTGATTTAAAACACAAGGCCGCACTGATCCGCTTCTGGTCGCCAGGCGTCCGGCGCCTGTCGCCATTGTCGATATTGCCAAAGAGGAGACATTGCAAATGATCCGTTTTTATTATCATCCGACGCCCAATCCCGCCAAGATCTCGCTTTTTCTTGAAGAGACCGGGCTCGATTACGAGGTGGTGCCGGTAGATACCAGCAAGGGCCAGCAGCATGACCCGGCGTTCCGCAAAATCAATCCCAACGGCAAGGTTCCCGCAATCGTGGATCTGGATGGGCCCGGTGGGCAGCCGGCGACGGTGTTCGATTCCACGGCTATCCTGATCTACCTGGCCGAGAAGGTCGGGCGCCTGCTCGGCCAGCCCCAGGACCGCCCCCAGCTGTTGTCATGGCTGCTGTTTCTGGCCAGCGGCCTGGGGCCTTTCTCGGGGCAGGCGGTGCATTTCCAGTATGCGGCGCCTGCCGGCCTGGACTATGCCGTGAACCGCTACCGCCGCGAAGCCGAGCGTCATTACCAGGTACTGGACAACCATCTGGCCGGCCGGGAGTTCATTGTCGGCAATGAATACACCATTGCCGACATCTCTGCCTGGGGCTGGCTGGACAGGGCGTCCCGGGTGATGAAAGGCGCTGAGGACCCCCTGGCGCCTTATCCCAACATCAAGCGGTGGTTTCAAGCGATTGATGCCAGGCCGGCGGTTGCCCGCGCGCGGCGGGTGGGAGCCGATATCGAATTCAAGAAGGTGAATGATGAGGAGACCCAGCGTGCGCTGTTTCCCTCGAATTTTCCGCCGGTGCCGTGAATAAGCCGTTCGGATGATTTCTGTTTGAGCCCTACCGCTCGCCATCCGCGCCGGCCAGCGCGCAAAGATGGGATGGCCGGCGGAAGATTGGCCTGCGAGTGCTGTGCCCGGCATGTCAAGCCTCTTCAACTTGATCGAGATACTCGCCGTAGCCTTCACGTTGCATGTCGTCGCGATGGATGAACCGCAGCGATGCGGAATTGATGCAGTAGCGCAGGCCCCCGCGGTCTGCTGGACCATCCGGGAAGACGTGGCCCAGATGGCTGTCGCCGTGGACGGATCTCTCACCTCGGTCCTGACCATTCCATGAGTTGGACGTTCATCGTAGCGTTCGCGCAGTGCCGTGTGGTCTCAATATGGTCCTGATTCGTCCATATGTTGGCGTGGCCGGCATAGCTGCCCGCGTCTCGTCAGTCGGCGATGCATCGCACCATCGTTGTTCACCAGAGTGCGGATGAGTGCCGTTTCTGCACCGCGATGGGGAACCAGGAAAAAACGCAAGGCGCCCGCGCGAAAAGACCCAAAAAACGCTTGGAATCTCGCGGTAACTGGTGCAGGATAAATAAATACTTAGCTATCAATATTTTTAGCTAAGAACTCTGCCCGACACCTTTTCTCTTGCGAGGCGTTATGAAACAGCACAAGGTATTTTCGTGTCATTCCGGCCGTATGGGCCGCCTTATCCTCACATGTGCGCTGGCCGGCCTCGCCCTTGGCGGTGCGCAGGCTGCCGCGGCCGCTGCAGCCTATCCCAGCAAGCCGGTCACAGTGGTGGTGGCCTATCCGCCGGGCAGCGATACCGACGGCATCGCGCGCCTGTTCGCAGAAAAGCTCAGTGCGCGCTTCAAGCAGCCGGTGATCGTCGAGAACAGGGCGGGTGCCACCGGTACGGTCGGCAATATCTATGTCAGCCGTCAGGCGCCGGACGGCTATACCTTGTTGTTTACTCCCGCGCCATTCAGTACCGCGCCGGTGGCGTTGAACTTGCCGGCGTCGTCCAGCTACGACGTGGTGAACGGCTTCACCCCCATCATCCAAACCTCCTGGCAGCCGCTGGTGCTGGTCGCCAATGCCCGCACCGGATTCAAGACGGTGAAGGACATGATCGACGCTGCCAAGGCCGGCAAGCAGATCGCCTACGGCGCACCGGGCGTAGGCTCGCCTATGCACGTGGCGGCCGAACTTTTGAACGAAGAGGCCGGCGTGAAGACCCAGTTGGTGCCCTACAAGGGCGTGGCGCCGGCAGTCACCGACGTGGTGGCGGGCCACGTGCAAACGGCTTGGGTAACGCTGGGCTCGGTGGCGCAGTACGTGAAGGCGGGCAAGCTCAACCAGTTGGCGATTACCGATCCGGAGCGTGCCGCGATCGCGCCCGATGTGCCGACCTTGCGGGAGCAGGGCTACAAGAACGTCAGCGTGACGGCTTCCTGGAGCGGGTTCATGGCTCCCAAGGGTACGCCCGCCGAGGTGGTGGAGCTGATCAATCGCCACATGAACCAGGTCCTGAAAGAAAAGGATGTGGTGGAGAAGCTTGCCGTATACGGCGCCTATCCCGCGGGCGGCACGCCGGAAGACTTGGCCAAGGCCAATCTGCGCGAATACGAAGTGGTGGGCGGGGCCATCAGGAAGCTGGGTATCACCGCGCAATAGCGCGGGCCGGGTACGGGCCGGAGAGCCGGCTGATCTGCTTTGACAGCACGGCTACCGGCTTTTAATATTGCCAATTATATAGATTGCTAATTAATAGTCGGGGATGCGCATGTTTCTCAGGAACCAATGGTATGCCGCCGCGCGCGGCGGCGAAGTGGGCCGTTCCTTGTTGCGGCGGAAGATCCTGAACGAGCCCATCGTCATGTACCGCACGCTGGACGGGCAGGTGGCCGCGATCGAAGACCGCTGCTGCCACCGCCACGTGCCGCTGTCGATCGGAAAGCTGGTGGAGGATCGCGTGCAGTGCGCCTACCATGGACTGGAGTTCGACCGTCGTGGCTGCTGCGTCTATGCGCCGGGGCAGGAAAAGCTGTCTGCCAATGCTCGCGTGAAGGCCTATGTGGCCGTCGAAAAATGGCAGCTGGTCTGGCTCTGGATGGGCGATCCGGAACGGGCCGACGAAAGCCTTATTCCCGACTTCAGCGTTACCGAGCAGCCGGGCTGGGCCGCGTTGGGCGAGACCCTGCACCTGGACTGCAATTACCTGCTGGCGATCGACAACCTGCTCGATCTCAGCCACATCGCCTATGTGCATGCCCGCACCATCGGCACGATCGATGTTGCCCGCACGCCGGTGCAGACCGTTCGGGAAGGCGATGCAGTCATCGTTTCGCGCTGGATGCAAGACGTCCCCCCGCCGCCCATGTTCGTCAAGCTCGGCGGTTTCACCGGGAATATCGACCGCTGGCAGATCGCCCGTGCAGCGGCGCCGTGCTATGTGTGGCTGGACGTCGGCGGCGCGGCGGTGGGCACCGGTGCGCTCGAGGGCCGGCGCGACCACGCCTTCCGGCGTTGGAACCTGAATTGCATCACGCCGGAAACCGAAACCTCTTCGCACCTGTTCTGGACCGAAGTGCGTAATTTCGGCCTGGACGACCCGGCCGTGGGCGAATCTCTGCGTGCGCAGATGGCGCTGACCCTGGCTGAAGATGCGGAGGTGCTGGCCATGCAGCAGCAGGCCATTCTTGATAACCCCGACGCGCCTGAGATCGATATTTCCTTCGATGCCGGGGCGATCCGTTTCCGGCGGATGATCGAACGCAAGCTTGCCGAGCAGGAGGCACAGGCCATTTCCGCCCGCACGTAGTAAATTCCTGCAAGGAAGTGGGAGCCCCACGCCAAGGGCCGGCGGGGCGCCCACGTTAGGTGCTCAAGGAATTGAATGGCGAAAACGAAAAAGGCCGACCTGGCTCGCCAGGTACTGGAATACAAGCTCGACGACAGCGTCGGCTTCATGATCACGATTACCGAGCGGCGCTTGAAGAAACATCTGACCGAGGCGCTGGCTTACGAAGGCTTTCCCTATGGGATGTGGTTTTTCCTGCGGGTGCTGTTCGAGGAGGACGGGCTGACCCAGAAGGAGCTGAGCAACCGCGTGGGCATGACGCAGCCCACGACGGTCAAGGCCTTGCGGGATATGGAGGAGTACGGCTTCGTGCGTATCGAGAAAGACGCCGAAGACCGCCGCCGCATGCGCATCTTCCTGACGGATAAAGGGCGCAAGGTCGGCGCCCGGATCCTGCCCATCCTGAAGGAGTTGAACCGCTTCGCACTGAAGGGGGTTACCAAGGAACAGCTGGAGGTCTTGCGGCAGATCTTGCGCAAGGTGCGCCAGAACATCGACAATGGGCGCTTCGTGCCGCGCTTGGTCGATGAGGAGGAATAAACAAAAGCCCGTTGACGGGCTTTTGTGCTTTTACAGGCCGTTGATGACGCCGCCGTCCACAGGCAGCGCGACCCCGTTGATGTAAGACGCCTCGTTGCTGCACAGGAAGCCTACGGCGGCCGCGATGTCTTCCGGTTCTCCGAAACGGCCCACCGGTATGCCGCTGAGCTTGTTCTTGGTGTATTCGGCGGCTTGGTCGCCGGCATGGGCCTGGCCCCCGCGGAAGCGATCGGTCATGATGCGGCCCGGCACGATGGTGTTCAGCAGCACGCCGTCGGCCGCTACTTCCTTCGACAGATACTTGAACAGCCCATGCACGCCCGGGCGGGTGGCGGCCGAGGTGACCAGGTCGGGAATGGGTTCGCGTACCGAGCGCGATTGCACGGTGACGATGCGGCCCCAGCCCCGTGCGCGCATGCCGGGCAGCAGGCGCTTGAGCAGGCGGGTAATGGCGATGACCGACATTTCGAAGGCGGCGCGCAGGTCGTCCTCGTCGATCTCGTCGAAGCCGCCGCGCTTGGGCGAACCGCCAATGGCGACCAGCACGTCCACGCCGCCGTGTTTCGCGTCGATGGCATCGGCCAGCCGCAGGATGTCGTCGTGCGAGGTAAGGTCGGCCGGCATGGACCAGACTGCGCCGCCTCGGGCGGCGGCACGCACTTCCTCTGTAGCCTGGGCCAGCAGGTCCGCGCCGCGGGCGCACATCACCACGTTGGCGCCCTGGGAGGCCAGTTGAAGGGCACAGGCTTTGCCTATGCCTTTGCTGGACGCGGTGACGAGGGCCGTGCGGCCGGTAAGATCGAATGCCATGCGTATTCTCCGAAGCGGCGACTTGCCTTATTGCGGACAGACCTGCCGCAGAAAGCTGGGGTCGTAGACCTGCGCCACGGTGACCGGGGCGCAGCGGGGGTATTGGGGGGCGAACATATCGATAATGCGCTGGATCGCGGCTTCCGAGGGGTAGGGCTTGGCCTGGAAGCGCGGTGCATAGAAGCGCTGGATGGCCAGCGCCTGGGCGCGGTCGACGAAACCGAGGTGACGCTCGATGATGGGCGCTACGCCTTCGGCGTCCGCCTTGAACCGTGCGATCGCGTCTACGTAGGCGGCCACCAGCCGCTGCACGGCTTGGGGCCGCTGGGCGATGGTGCGGCGGGTCACGGCCAGGACGGGCGCCTGGTAGCCCAGTTCCCGGCCCAGGTCGGCCAGGAGCGAGAAGCCGTAGGCTTCGCTGCCGGCAATGCCGTAGTCGGCCGACAGCACGCCGGCGGCAATGCGCCCTTCGCGCAGCGCCGCATAGATTGCCGGGTAGCTCTTCAGTTCCTCCAGCTCGACCTGGCCGTCCAGTTGCCAGCGGGCCAGCATCTGGCGCGCGCTGACACCGGTCTGGCCTGCGGCCGTCAGTACGCCTACGGAGCGGCCGATCAAGTCCTGCGGCTGGATCACGCCGCGCGCGCCAAAGACATGCAGTGCATTGATCTGCTCGGCCGCGAGCACGATGACCGGGTCTTTACCCTCGAAGGCATTCTGCACCACGGGCACTGCGCCGAACTCGGCGGCATCGCACTCGCCCTCGAGCAGCATGCGGGCGCCTTCGGGACCCGCGGTTTCTTCGCGCACGATGTGCAGGTCTACGCCGTGGCGCTCGAAGGCGCCGGTGTCGCGGCCGATCATGCCCAGGCTTTGCGCAGTGGAGCGCAGGCCCAGGGCCAGGCGGATCAGCTCCGTGTTCATTCGTAGATGGCCACGGCGCAGCCGGTGTCCCATTCGACGATGGGTTCGTAGGCCAGGGTACGCGGCCTGCGGTCGTGCGCCGCGCCAAGAGCAGCCACCCAGAGGCGGATCTCCCAGGATCCGAAACCGGCGGCGTCGAGCCGCTCGGGGGGGATGGCCAGGATTTTGTCCACCGCATTGCGGTCGAGCAGATCGAGGAAGTAGCGGTCGAAATCCGGGTCCAGCGTGTCGGCCTCGGGCGCCCCCGGCGCGTGGGAGAGCCCGCCGCTGCCCAGCACGCCCACGCGCTTGCCCGAGGCCTCGATGGCGGCGCGGATGGCCTTGCCCAGTTCGTAGCAGCGGCGCAGGGACATGAGCGGCGGCACCTGGCAGTTCATCATGACCCAGACGACCGGCACATCGAACTTCGGCGTAATGAGACTGAGCGGCACGATGACGCTGTGCTCGAGATCGGTCTTGGCCGAGGACGCCGGCTCGATGCCGGCGGCATAGGCGTGGTGCATGATCAGGCGCGCCAGCTCGGCGTCGCCCTTGATCTGGTACTTATCCATGCCCAGCCAGTTTTCGACCGGGCCCATATAGCTTTCGTTCATCGACACGCAGCAGGCGGGCATATTGTCGATGAAGAAGTTCGAGAAGTGGTCGGGGGCAATGACAACCAGCGCGTCCAGCCGGGCCTTGCCCGCGGCTTCGCGCAGCGCGTCTGTGCCGCCGAAGAAGGCCTGCCGCTGCGCGGGCGAGGCCGCGTCCCGGAAGGCGGCGATGCCTGGCGCGTGGCTCATCGCGCCGGCAAAGTGCAGATTACTCATGGCTGTCCTTCTTGCGCGAAGCAAGCTCGTAGGTACTAGTGAACGGGCGGCTGCCTTTCAGCGGCGCGAGCGCAGCGGCGTATTGCTCGCGCGTAAGTTTCGCCATGCGCGAGAACGGTGCCAGCAACAGCGGGTGCACGCCCATGCCGTAAAGCGCGGCGAGGTCGGCCTGAACCACGGCCCGGGCCTCTTCGGCGCTCAGCTCATAGCCTTGCACCGCGTCTTCGCGGTTGGCGGCCCAGCGCACGGCGAGCTTCTTGTCGCGCTTGAGGTCATAGATCAACTGTTGGATGGCAAGGACGCTCATCGGGGTCTCGTTACGCCTGCGCAAATTAGTTAGATAGCAATTTAATTTACTTGCGATATAGTGTCAACGAAGCCCTCCAGCCTTTTACACGCACCGTCCATCACCATGCCCGCCCTCGATCCCAACCTCTACCCAACCGCCTGCGAAGCGCTGGCGCTGATGCGCACCGGCACGCTGAAAGCCGCTCACTTGATGGAAGCCGCGCTGGACGCCATCGGCCGCCACAACCCGCGCGTCAATGCCATCGTGCACCTGGAGTCGTCCTCGGCCTTGCTGGACGCCGCCCACGAGGCAGACAAGCGCCGCGCCGCCGGCCAGTCATTGGGGCCGCTCGACGGACTGCCGTTGACGGTGAAAGACAACCTGTGGGTACGCGGCTGGCCCGCCACCTGGGGCTCGGCAACGCTGCGCGATTTCCGGCCGGACACGGACGATGCCGCGGTCGCCTGCCTGCGCCAGGCCGGCGCCGTGCTGGTGGGCAAGACCAATGTGCCCGAGTTCGCGTTGGCCGCGATCACCGACAACGCGGTTTACGGGCCCACGCGCCATCCCTTCGACGCGGCCTTGACCCCGGGTGGCTCGAGCGGCGGCGCGGCAGCCAGCGTGGCGCTGGGGATGACGCCTTTTGCCCTTGCCACGGATGCCGGCGGTTCGATTCGCCGGCCCGCGGCCTATACCGGTACAGTAGGATTCAAGCCATCGCGTGTCACCGTGCTGGCCTCGAACGGCTTTCCTTCGACGTCGCTGGATTTCCAGGTCATCGGTCCGATTGCGCGCTCGGTCGCCGACTGCGCGCTGCTGGCCGCCACCATCGCGGCGCCGGGCATGGATGGCCAGCGCCTGCGTGAATTGGGGCAAGACCCGCGCGGCCGGCTCGACGCCTTGGCCGGCCAGTCGCGCCTGGACGTGCTGATGCTCAGGCCCGCGCCTTTGCAAGAGGCGGCTATTACAGCCGAGCTGGAAGCGGTGGCCGCCCGGCTTTCCGCCTCCGGCCACCGGGTGCGGTGGGGCGACGCACCGTACGAGCTGGCCGCGGTGGAAGCCGTGTGGAGCGCGCTGATCGCAATCGGCGTGCATGGCGCCGTGACGAAGCTGGGGCTGGACACGGCACTGCTGTCTCCACCGATGCGCGCGCTGGCCGAGCGCGGCGCGGCCATGCCGGCCACGGTCTTCTACGAAGCCATGCGTACCTTGGTGGAGCTGCGCGCGGCTTCGAACCTGATCTGGGAATCGGCCGATATGCTGGTCAGCCCCGCATCGCCCAGCTTCACCTGGGCCTTTGATGCACCTTTCCCGGCCCGCATCGCCGGCGCCGAGGCGGGGCCTCGCAGCGCGGCAGTCTATGCGACCTTCGCCAATGCGGTCGGCGCACCCTCGATCTCGTTGCCCGTGCCCGGTCGTTCCGCGGGAGAGGGCATCGGCGTGCAGCTGACAATGAAGCCCGGGGCCGATGTCAGGCTATTGGCATTGGCGCAGGAACTCGAAGGCGTGTTGGATTTGAAACGGTGAGTCCCCGGATCTAAGCCTTCAGGCGGCCTCCATGCCGGACGGCGCCGCGCGTGCAATGGCAGCGCTTCCACTTGGTTCGAAGCCGCGCGGCTGCGGCAGTAACCCGGTCGATGCCCCGGATTGGCATGCGTCTTGCATCCCCAGCTGCCAGCCATGCTCATGCCCCAATCCCGTGCATGGCCTGGTCTGTTTTCCATCTTGCTCCGGAGTGCATTCATGAAGTTCCGATCTTTCGTCGTTTCCGCGGCCGCCGTTCTGTGCCTGGGCGCCTGGGGTGGTGCTGCCGTCGCCGAGCCGATCAAGGTGGGCATGGCACTCGACATGTCGGGACCGTTTTCCGCGAATGGCGCCGAAGCGAAGGACGCCTTCAATCTGGCGATCAAGATGCTCGGCAACAAGCTGGGCGGTTTCCCGGCCGAGTTTCTCCAGACCGATATGACCGGCAACCCCGACCAGGCCCGCCAACTGGTCAACCGCTGGATCCAGCGCGACCAGATCGATTTCTTCACCGGCCCCATCAGCTCGAACGTGGCGCTGGCGGTGGCACCGGCCCTGATCGCCGCCAAGGTGCCGTACCTGTCTAACAATGCCGGCCCTACGCCCTTGGCAGGCGAGAAGTGCTCGCCCTATTACCTGGGTACGGCTTTCGAGAACCAGATGCTGCACGAGCCGGGCGGCGTGGTCGCGAACGAGCAAGGCTTCAAGCGTGTGGTGGTGATCGCGCCGAATTACCCGGCGGGCAAGGATGCGATTGCAGGCTTCAAGCGCCGCTACAAGGGTGAGATCGTCGGCGAGGTCTATACCAAGGTCGGCCAGATCGATTACTCCGCCGAGATCGCGCAACTGCGCGCGGACAAGCCGCAAGGGGTGTACTTCCTGCTGCCGGGCGCGATGGGCATCAACTTCATCAAGCAGTTCGTGGCCGCCGGCTTGTCCAAAGACATCAAGATGGTGACGGCGGCGCCGTCGGCAGATGAAGACATGGTGGCGGCTGTGGGCGACCCGATGCTGGGCGTGTTCAATGCTTCGCCCTATATCTACGAACTGGATACGCCGGCCAACAAGAAGTTCGTCGCCGAGTTCCGCAAGGCCTATGGCCGCAACCCGACTTTCTACGCGGCCCACGCCTACGATGTAATCATGAACATCGATGCCGCGGTGCGCGCGCTGGGCGGCAAGCTGGACGACAAGGCGGCGGTGGCGAAGACCCTGCGCACGGTGAAGTTCGATTCGGTGCGCAGCAATTTTTCGTACAACACCAACAACCATCCCATCATGGACTTCTACACCCGCCAGATTGTGCGTGGCGCGGATGGCAAGCTCACCAACAAGTCCCAGGGTTTGCTGCTGGAAAAATATCAGGATTCCTTCGCGGGCGAGTGCAAGGCCATCTGAGGTGGATCCTCGCCTGGAGCCTGGATGGGCAGATGACGGCATGACCCGGCTCGACGCGCGGCCCCAGCCATTGGCGTTCGACCCGAAGCGGTCGGCGCTGGTGATCAACGATATGCAGAACGCGTTCTGCTCGCCGGGCGGCTATATCGACCGGATCGGTTTCGACCTCAGCCGGGTGCCCGCCGTGGTCGAGAAGATCCGGTCCTTGCGCGATATGGCGCGCGCAGCCGGCATGCCGGTGGTGTTTCTGCAGAACGGCTTCTCTGCCGATCTGCGCGAGGCGCCAGGTCCGGAGACGCCGCTGTGGCACAAGTCCAACGCACTGCGCTATATGCGGGCTACGCCGGCCGAGCAGGGAAGGATACTGGTCCATGGCACCTGGGATTACGACTTCATCGAGGTGCTTCGTCCGAGCAACGATGAGATCATCATCTCCAAGCATATCGACAACGGTTTCACCGGGACCCGGTTGGATCACTTGCTGCGGGCGCGCGATGTGCGCACACTGTTCGTGTGCGGCATCTCCAGCAACGTGGGCGTCGAATCCACCTTGCGCTCGGCTTATCACGCGGGCTATTTTGGCGTGATGGTGAGCGATGCCTGCATGGCGGTCGGCCCCAGCTACATGCAGGCCGCGACTGAATTCAATATCGAGACGTTCTTCGGCTGGGTATCGAAGGTGGAGTCGGTACAGGCGGCGTTGGCGCCGCCTGCCTGATGCATCAGGCCTCGGTGTTGGCCACGAAGTACGGTGGCACGTCCGGACCCCAGAGGTACAGCGAGTCTTCGGGCGGATGGTCACCGGCAGGTCCCCGTCGAAACAATGGAAGCTCAAGTAAGCCAGGGATTTTGGCTTGCCCCCGATCAGCCGGCCCCAGCTGCGGCCGTCGGCCGCGGTGAGCTGGATGTCGTTGTCACCGCGTTCGAAGCCCCAGCCCGAAGACGCCGAAGAAATGCTGGGGCCAATTGCAAGGAGAAGTCCATGGCACGGTAGTGGCGTGCATCTCGAGCGTCGGGCATGTCGCGCTGCTGCCTGCCACACTGGCCACATTCCGTCGTCGATACCCCACATTCATCTGCACATCATCGAAGGGCTCTATCCGTCGTGGAATCGCGCCTGCGCAGCGGGGCGATCGACCTATACGTGGGAGTTGCTCCGGAAGCGGTTCCAGCGCGCGACCTGCTCCGCCGGGCATCGGCAGCTTATGCCCAGGAAGACGCCGGTTGAGCGGCGCCTTGATCCGCTGCACAGTCGGAGCCGTTGCGGCCGCGGGGCACGGCGGTGGACTCCGTGGGGTGTATCTATGTGTTTCGTGTTCCCGTAACAGGCTGCCCTTTTCCCCGTATTCGGTCAGCCTCCAAAGTTCCTCCCGGGAAAGCTCGATGGATCGATGAATCCGCACTTAAACAGCCGATGCGTTTAGTTGCAACTATGACGAGATGTTGCATTGAAATTGTGAGCAGGCGTTGCCAAACTTGGCGCAAAAAAGGCACTTGGCAGGGGGGATTCCGATGCACGAAATCGGTACGAACGCGCGCCGTTTATGCGCCGCGTTAGGGGGAGCGCTCGTTCTCGCGCTGGCCGCATGCGGCAGTGGTGAAGACAGCAGCCCGGGGGGAGGAGAGCCGCCCCCGGTCGAGAACGCCAGGGCCGTCATAGAGGCGCAAGCAGCGCGCAGCATGACGTCGGTCGGCCAGCCGGTCGGCTTTCGCGCGTCGGCCGTCACGGACGGGATCCGGATAGAGCAGTACCGGTGGACGTTCAGCGATGGTCAGCAGGCCACCGGGCAGGAAGTGTCGGCCTCGTTCGCTGCGTCCGGGCCGGTAACCGTCACGGTGCAGGCCTATTCCGGCGGCCAGGCGGTGGCCGAGGCGAGTGCGGCGGTGGTCGTGGTGGACGCCGGCGCTTCGCCTTTCGAGGCGTTCGGCATTCCTTCCGGACTCGGCAATGTGACAGGCAACGATCGGCCAGGATTGGTTGACGCCATGCGCATCGCGCAGTACATCGAAGGAGTGGTCGGCCCCGAAGATATCCGCGTGGCGCATGCCGACATCGACCTGGACGGGAAGGTCGACGAGATCGACCGAAATCTCGCCATGCAGGCCGCCGCGGCGAGGCAGGCGCTGCCGTCGGCGCTGCTGCGGCCCCAGGCCTATCCCGGGGCGGTGGTGGCTATGGTATCGCCCATGTTGCTCGACCCGAATGCCGATGTATCGATCACGGTGGACGGCGTGGCTTCGCCGCAAGTGTTCCGGGCGTTACCGGGCTACGCGTCGTTCCTGGTACCTGCCGGCCTGATTCGTAACGCCGCGGCGGAAGTCGTGGTGTCGGTCAACGGCGTGCCGAGTGACAGGCTATCGCTGGACCTGTTGGCCGCAGCCGAGCCTACCGCGCCGGCGGCCGACGATATCCGTGCATTCTTCGATCAGATCGATCGTTTGCTGCAGGCACAGCACGACGCCATCGTCGCCGACCCGGGCCGATTGAGCACCGAAAGCGTCGCGCAATTGCGCACGCTGGCGGCTGCCGGGCGCGATGCCTTCGGTAATGCCCGCCTGGAGTTGGAGCGGACGCTGGCCGGGCCTAATGGAGACACGTTGGCCAGGCTGTTCCAGAAGGCGCTGCTTGCCAACGGCATGAGGGAGTTCCTTGCGGCGAGCCAGGGCGTGGCAGGCGAGGTAAACGGAAAAAGCACGGCGGTTTCGGCGGCAGCAGTAGCCACGCCGGAGCAGATATGCGACATCATCCTGCCCGAGCTCTGCAGACTGAAGCGGGGCGCGGAACAGCTCGGCAACGCGGCGTCCATTACCGAGGCTGCCTGCAGCGCCGTGAGTGCTGCCATTTTTGTCGGTGGAGCGATCATTCCGGCTGATGGTCCGGCGATCGAGGTGGGAGCAGTGGCAGCGTTCGTCAAGTTCTGCGTTCCCATGAGTGCGATCGTCTCGACGGCCTCGACGCTGGGCGAGATCGTCAAGCCTATCGATCCCCGGCTCTACCTTACGGTGACTCCCACGTTCCTGGACCGTGGCGAAAACGCCTTGGTCAAACCGGAAGTGACGTTTGTCGGCCTCCAGCACCTGTGCGGGATGTTCTCCAGCGGGCTCACCGAGCTTGTCGTCGGGCAGATCATTGGCAAGCGGATAGTAGCGGCAATCCTGCGCAACAATACTGGCGCTCGCCTGCTGGCGGATTTTTTCGCGAAGTATGCGGAAGATATGTACGTCTCGTTATTGGAAAGCCTGGAAGAGGCGGCGTACCGGGCGCTCGATGCGTCGGGGCTGATGGGTGCCTTCTCGGAGTTCGTGACCCAGCAGTGCGCCATTATTCCGACCGGCAGAGCGAACATGCCGGCCCAGCGGGTCATGCTGCCGCTGCCTTCCGACCAGGGCAGCTACAGCTTCAATGCCGACGGGACCGCCAACTACACTTGCCCCAGTGCGCCTGCCGTGCTGCAAAGCCAGATCACGCTGCGGGGGATGTGGCCGATGTGCGGCAAGACCGCGGAGGTGAGCGAGAAGGTTTTCTGCACCCCGGCGCAGGTGGGCATCACGATGGGGGACAACGGAAACTTGCTGGACGACATTTTCGAGGTCGTGATCAACGGCCGCTCGGTGTTGACGAGTAACCAGCCGGTGCGCAGTGTATCGACCACGCTACCCTTGGGGGGAGGCTTGAACGAGGTGTTGATGCGCGGCCTGGCCGCTCCGGACCAGGTCGGCACCTATTTCATCACCTTCAGCGGGGCGACTGTAGTATCCGGCGACGCGCTCTCCGGGTCCGATCTCACGCCGGGCGTGACCAAGCGTTTCCTCCTCGAGGTCGAATAACATGCGTATGAGCTCGTTTACTTTTCGGTCCTTGGCGGCGGGTCTGTTTGCGGCCGTCCTCAGCGGTCCCGCGTACGCACAATTTCTCGGCGATGCGTTTTTTGTCGAGCCGTCCGTAGCTGTGGTGCCGGGCACCGAAGGCACCATACAGCTGGCCGTGTTTGCCGGTACGAACCCGGTCGGCGCGGCGCAGGCCACGGTCACCTACGACCCGGCGGCACTGGAGATCCTGGGTATCGAGCCGGTAGCGTCCGGCCGGGTTACTCCGGCCGTTCAATGGCGTAAAGAGGGCAACGTCCTGCATGTCGTCATGGTCAACGGTACGTCGCTCAACGAGCCCATAGGCACGGTGCCGCTGGGTAATATCCGCTTCAAGGCGCTGGGTGCCGTAGGCCGAACGACCAAGTTGATCAGCAAGCCGACCGAGATCCTGAAGCCGGACGCCCAGGCGATCCCGCCCGGCACAGAAGAGCATGAGGGGGAAGTGTCATTCGCCTCGGCAATCCCGTCTGCGCGCATCGCGGCCCGCGGCATCGTATCCACGAGTCCGGAACTGGTCGAGCGGGCGCGGCGGATGCGTCCTCCCGGCGGCATCGTGACGCTGCAGGTGGTCGACGCATCGGGCCGGGCGCAGCCTGTACAGGTACGGATACCGCCGGCCGCCCCGGCGCGCGAATAGGCCCCCCGGGGCGTAAGCTCAATCCGCTCCCAGGCTGCGCAGCAGTCCTGCGCCCAGGTAGACCAGCAGTGCCGCGATGGCAATGGCCTGGAACACGGCCACGAACCAGAAGAGAAGGGGTGTCTTGCGGCGGTGGATTACGCTGGGCGGCATGACGAGTCTGCCTTCGCGCAGTCCTTCCAAGTACAGCGGAAGGAATGTCACGGGCAGGCCCAGTAGCAGCGCCTGCAAGGCGGTATCGGGCAGAGTGAACCAGCCCTCGTGTTTTGCCCAGGCCTGGAGCGCGAGAAGGATTAGTACCGAAGCGGCGGCAGCATAGCGTAGGCGCATGGCGGTTCTTGCGGAGGCATCGCGCGATAGGGTAGCAGAGCCGTGGGTCGCGTCCCAAGAGAATGCTGCCCGCCGGCTCAGTCGATCCGCACGTTCGCTTCCCGGATGAGCCGTCCCCATTTCGCGCTCTCGCTGCGGATCATGGAATTGGCGGGCTCTCGCGGCAGGTAGTGCACCACGATGCCGGCCGCGTCGAGCCTGGCCACTACCTCGGGCCTGGTCAGGACGTGTCCGAACACCTCGCTCAGCCTATCCACCACCGCGTCGGGCGTGGCCTTGGGCACGCCGACAAATTGTGGGCCGGATACCCATAGCCCCGCATAGCCCTGGGAGGCCGCGGTAGGGACCTCAGGCAACGAGGGGAGGGGATGCTCGGTCAGCGCCGCGACGGCCTTCAGTTTGCCGCTCTTGATCAAGGGGAGGACTGCAGTCAGGCTTTCGACGCTAGCGTCGACAACGCCTGCCACCAGGTCGTTGACCGAAGGCGCGATGCCCTTGTAGGGGACATGGAGCATCCGGATGCCGGTCGTCTGCAGCAGCAGCTCGGCGCTGAGGTGCTGGATAGAGCCCGTCCCGCTGCTGGAGTAGCTGAGCCCGCCCGGCCGGGACTTGGCCAGCTGCACGAATTCTGCGAGGGTATTGGCCGGGACGCCGGGATTGACCACCAGTACCATCCGCGAGTCGGTGATTACGGCGGCGTATTTGAAGTCGCCGATGATGTCGTAGCGCAGCGGCTGCTTGTTGTAGGCGTACAGCGCCGCGTTCATCAGGTGGGACGCTGCGCCGAAGAATATGTTGTAGCCGTCTGCCGGCTGTTGCAGGACAGCCTCGGCGCCCAGGTTGCCGGTGGCGCCGGCGCGATTGACGACGATGACCGGTTGTCCCAGCTCGGCGGACAGCAGCGGCGCGATCGTCCGGGCCAGGATGTCTGTGGCGCCGCCGGCCGGCCAGGGCACCACCAGCGTGACGGGCCGCTCGGGCCATGCCGCGAGCGCGGAGCGGCCGGCCAGCGCGATGAGCAGACAGGCCAGGAGGGAGAACGCGGAGGTGCGGCTCATGCTTCTTCCTTCGAAGAGATGGGGGGAGGGAGCGCTAGCGATTGCCCTTCTGGAAGTACCACTCGAGCAGTTCCTGGTAGCGCACGGGCGGATACTCGGTACCACCTGTCTTGTCGAGACAGGTGGGCAATGTCCGGATCACGGTGGAGGCATTGGGCCCGACGAATACCGGGAACGCATAGCGGTCGGTGTCTCCCGTGTTGATGACGCGGTGCTTGGTGGACAGGAACCGGCCGTTGGTCCATCGCACCATCAGGTTGCCCGTGTTGACGATGAGCGCGCCCGGCGTCAGGGGAGCGAGACGCCAATGCCCGGAGGGCATGCGTACGGCGAGTCCCGGCACGTTGGCCTGGGCAAGCAGGGTCATGAGACTGTTGTCGGTGTGCGGCGCCAGCCCGTATTGCCCTTCCTGCCGATCGGGATGTGGCGGGTAGTGCGACACCCGCATGATGATGTGCGGTTTTTCGAAGGCTGCATCGAAGAAGCCCGGCGGCAGCCCCAGCGCGACCGCCCATAGCGGCATCATGTGCCGGGCGAGGGACTCCATGGCCGCGTAGTACTCGAGCAGGGTGGCCCGGAAACCCGGGATGGCCGACTCGTCCGGCCACTGGTTCAGGCCGTGGAACCGCGTGCCGGCCTGGACTTCGGGATCGTCCGGACTGCGTTCGCGGTTCATCAGGAATGCGGCGTTCCTGTTGGGCTTGTGCTTGATGATGGACGAGACTGCGCTGAGCGTCTCGCTCATGCCCAGGTATCCGGCGTTGTGCTCGTTGAGCGCAATCGCCTGCTTGATGGCGAGAGGGAGGGCATGGAACCGGGCGGCCGCGTCGAACATGCGGGGGAACAGCACCGGATCCACGCCATGCCCGGTCAGGTACAGGAAGCCGACGTTCTCGCTCGCGTCGCGCAATTGGGCGGCGGCGCGTTCACGCGCGCCGGGCCGGCCGGCCAGGTAGTCGGCGATGTCGACGACCGGGATCTCCTCGTCGGAGTCCGGATGGTCCATCAGATATCGTTCTTCTTCTTCGCTGCGCGCCGAGGCATCCAGTGCATCCATGGGGTTGGTCCCGGGAAATGTCGTGCGCCTCAATATAATGGCGCGACCGCATGCTGTTCGATTTTTGGTATGAATATTGCTCAGTGCCTGCATGAACAGTTTTGGACATCCCCCACCCGCGCATGAGGCCGGACGGCCGTTCGGTGTCGAGATCCAGCATCTCCTCACGTTCCTGGCCGTCTATGAAGACCGGCGCGTGTCCCATGCGGCGCGCCGGCTGGGCCGGACCCCCTCCGCCTTGAGCCATTCGCTGTCCAAGCTCAGGGAACTGATGGCGGACGATCTCTTCATCGTGCGCGAGGGCGAAATGTGGCCCACTGCGGAAGCCCAGCGGCTTTATCCCCGGATCAGGCAGGCCGTGGATTTGATCGATTCGCTGCAGGTCAGGAAGCGTGCGTTCGATCCGGCGCGCGACGCCTTGAATCTGCGTGTCGGCATGTCGGACTACACCCAGAGGATTTTTTCTCCGCGCATATGGGAGGCCCTCGAGCGCACGACTTCCCAAGTGCGCCTGATGATCCACACCGTGGATCGCTATACCGCCGAAAGCATGTTGCTGGACGGCTCCATCGACCTGGCGCTTATCGGCAATCCCGTACTCGACCATCCCATGGTGTTGTGCGACGAGCTGTTGTCGGACCCCTTTGTCGTGGCCTCGGCCGCCGACGGTGGCGATGGGCCGCTCGATATGCAGGCCTACCTGGCTGCCGCTCATTTGCGGGTGACCGCCAAGGAAAGCGAGGTCGGCGTCGTGGACGCGGCGCTGCATGCGCTGGGCCATAGGCGTGAAGTGCGCTGCATCGTTCCCAACTACCTGCAGGTCCCGGCCATCCTCGAGCGTTCGCAATTGTTGGCCACGCTGGCGCGCGGCGTTTTTGCGGAGGGTGGCTATCGCTTGCAGTTGAGGGCGCCCCCGTTTCCGATCGCGCCCGTGACCATAGGACTGCTTTACCTGCATTCGACCCGTTCTTCCAGTGCCCAGCGGTGGGGAGCCGACCTGGTGCGGACATTGGCACAAGAGCTGGACCGCGATACGTCGTGACGGTGCCTCTGCGCGGGACATCCCGTGCTCAAGCAACTTAGGGGTTATTCCGGACCGTCGCCGCGGGGGTCTCGTTCTTATAATCGATTGCCTATTGCATCATCGATTGTATGGCGCACACTCGATGGCGCCTGCCGATAAACCCCCACTGCGAGCAACGATATGATCCCGAACTTCCGCAAGTCTGCCGGCCTTCGTTTATTAGCCGGGGCGCTGGTGCTGACGCTGTCTGCCTGTGCCCAGATGCCGGGACAGGCAGACGCCGAGCGTGCCCGCTCGGGCGTCTTCTCCGGCACGATCGCGGAGATGACATGGCCGGAAGTAGCCCAGGCGGCGAAGGACGGCGCGGTGCTCCTGTGGGCATTCGGAGTGATCGAGCAGCACGGGCCGCACTTGCCTACCGGTACGGACGTATACGTGCCCTCGGCGCGCCTGCGCGAGGTCCGCAAGATCCTTGAGGAAAAGGGCATCCGGGCGCTGATCGTTCCGCCGTACTATTGGGGCGTGAACGTGGTGTCGGGCAGCTTCCCGGCGTCTTACGACGTCAAGCCCCCGACCATGATTGCCGTCATGCAGGACGTCTTTGCCAGCATGTCCAAGGAGGGCTTCAAGCATGTATTCCTGGTTTCGGGACATGGCGATGCGCTGCATAACAAGACGATTTTCGAAGGAGCGCGGGCGGGCATCCAGGGCACCGGCCTGGACATCAGCTTCGTGACCACCGAGGTGCTGGCCAAGCGGCTGGGGATCGATCCGGCCGACCGCGCCATCACCCTCCAGGCGCCAGACGGCGGTGCGCCCGGCAAATTCGTGGATGTCCACGCGGGCGACCCGGAAACCTCGACCATGATGGCAGCCTACCCCTGGCTGGTGCGCGAGTCCGTCCGGCGCGACCTCAAGTCCACCGACTACGGCCCGGCCGATCTGGCCGAGTGGCGCAAGGGCTACGAGAACGCCAAGCGCAAGACGCCGCTGGGCTACTTCGGCGATCCCGCCGCGGCCGATGCCGCCCGAGGAGCCGCGGCGCTCACCGCTTCCGCGCAGGCGATTGCCGATGCCATCGAACGGCGCCTGAAGTCCGGCCGCTGAAGCGGGCGGCGGGCGGTGCCAGGGACGGCCCGGCGACCCGGAATGCCATAATCGCGGAATCCAGCGTTGCCGCCAGGGTTCCGGCGGCGACGACGCAGCCCGGGGCCGATGGCATGTTGTCCAACCTTTCCGCCGTACAGATACTGACCCTCGGCAGCCCCAGCATCGCGGGGCTGTTCGCGCTGAGCTTTCTGGCCCTGGCGCACCATAACGCGCGCGCCCGCCACCTCAAGGTACTGGCGCTGTCCTTTCTGTTGTTCGCGCTGGCATCCGTGGTCCAGATCCTCGGCATCCCGCCCGATGTAGGTTGGAACGCCATCATTTCCGGGGCCCTGTATGCCGGATGCGTCATCTTCCTGGCTGAAGGGGTGCTTGGCCGTGTCGGCGCGCGGCAGGGCGCCGCCTTCAAGCTGGCGGCCTTTTTCGTGATCGTGGGCGGGATGTACTACTTCTACTACGTCTCGAACGATCTGGTCGCGAGGATCTGCGTGTTGAACTTCGGATCAGCTGCCGTGTTGCTGCTGTCTGCCGTGCGGCTGTCCCCCTTGCTCAAAGGCCGCCCGGTCGACAAGGTGCTGTTCTGGCTGTTCCTGGCCTTCGCGCTGAGTTTCTTTCCCAGGACCTGGCTGACGCTGGGCCAGATCCATGTGGGGATGGGAGCACGGGCCTTCGGCACGTCGAGCTTCTGGATAGCGCTGCATATGACGCTCGTGCTGTTCGGGATCGCGCTGGCGGTGGTCCTGATACTGGCCGCCGCCATGGACAAGATCGATGATCTGAACCGCGAGCGCAACGAAGATCATCTGACCGGATTGTTGAACCGGCGCGGCTTCGACGAGTATGCCGCGGAGCTTGGGCGGCGCGGGACGGACGGGCCTGTGAGCCTCATTGCCTGCGACATCGATCATTTCAAGCAAATCAATGACCGGTATGGCCACGCCGCCGGCGACCAGGTGCTCAGGCAGACGGCTAGGTTGATCCGGCACACGCTGCGTGCAGGCGACGCAGGCAGCCGCGCCGGCGGGGAAGAGTTCCTGATCCTGCTTCCGGGCACGCGCGCGGTAGATGCCTACCGGGTTGCGCAAAGGATTCGTATAGCCATAGAGACCCAGAGGTACGCGGGCCTGCCCGAGAGCGTGCGCATTACCGCGAGCTTCGGCGTGGCGGAACGGGCGCCCTGGGAGTCGATGGACGGCTTCGTCGCCCGTGTGGATGCGCTGCTTTACGAGGCCAAGCGGCTCGGGCGCAACCGCGTCGAGGTGGCTGGCGGCGCGGCGTCGGTCATCGCATGAGGTCGCGCCCGTCGGTACCGTCCGACGATTCGATCGAGGTCCCGACATAAAAGAGCAGGATCGAAAGCGCCTGCTCTTTTTCTTCTTCGCTGAGGCCTTCGGTGAAGGCGTCGACGTCGGCCTGCACCGCGCTATCGATACCGGTCAGCAGCGCGATGCCTTGCTCGGTGACGGTTACCTGCGTCTCGCGCTTGTCTTCGCCTTCCCGGCTGCGGGCGGCAAATCCACCATCCACGAGAACGCGCACCAGGCTGGAGGCGAATGCCTGGGAGATGTCCAGCCGGTCGGCGACGTCCTTGACGCGCAGGCTTTTGCCGGGACTGCCGTAGATCTGGATGAGCGCCTGGTGTGCCAGAGGATCGATATGGGCGCGGCGCGCGCGCTCCTCGACCATGCGGAAGACCTTGCGCAGCACATAGCGTGCATTGGCGACACCCTGGAAATAGACGTGCTTGTCTTTCTTCGCCCGCGACCGGACCGTGGCCTGGCGGCGCTTCTCCAGTTTCCTGGCGTCTATGGTGTCTGGCACGTAACGACCTCCCTATCAAGAGCCTTGGCAGGCATTGTAAACAGCTGCCCCTGCCCGGGATTTATATTAGTTAACTATACTAGTTGACAAATATATTTGCGTGACTCTAGGATGTAGGCATGGGCTCGGACGTGACGGGCCACTCTATCTGCGAGGCCGCGAATGGGTTGCGATGCAGGAGATTTCAGGCAGGGTATGAGGCGGCTCGCCGCCGGCGTCACGATTATTACGGCCGGCCACGAGGGCGAACGCATGGGCTTGACTGCCACGGCGGTCTGCTCGTTGACCGCCACGCCCCCAAGGCTGCTGGCCTGCGTCAACCTGCATGGCGCCACCTACCGGCTGATCTGCGCCGGCAGACAGATGGCGGTCAACGTGCTGGCCGACCGTCACGAGCCCGTTGCCCGCGAGTTTTCCCGTGCGGGCAGGTGTTCCCAACACATGTTCGATCAACAGGTGTGGGACATGGCGGATGGCGTGCCCGTCATGAGGGATGCCCTGGCGGTCTTCCTATGCTCGGTCGAGCAGATGCTGGTCATGGATACGCATGCCGTGGTGATCGGCTCGGTCCAGCGCGTCGCGCTGGCGGCTACCCAGCCGCCCCTGCTCTATGCCGATGGCCACTATGGCTCGTTGTCGGCGTCCACCCAGTCCCCCCCTCAAGAGCGATAGCATCATTCGGAGAACAGCATGACCATGCCTGTACTGCGGCCGTCCGCCGCGCCTGCCGGCCTGCGTTCCGGCGCGGACTACCTGAACGCGATCCGAGCCGATGGCAGGACCATCTACTACAACGGCGAGGTCGTGCGCGACGTGGCGGCGCATCCGGCGTTCAAGGGGGCGGTCGCATCGATCGCGTCTTTGTATGACCTGGCCGCCCACCCGGAGCACCGCCAGCGGATGACCTACGAGATCGACGGGTCGGGCCGGCGCGCGCTGTGCTGCTATCACGTTCCCCGTTCGGTCGACGATCTTCGCCGTGCCCGCGGCATGTCGGCCGCGTGGGCCGAGTCTACGTTCGGCCTCATGGGCCGCACGCCCGACCACGTGGCCGGTTTCCTGTCGGGCTTTGCCGCCAAGCCGTCGGTGTTCGCCGCGGGCGGCGAAGACTATGCCAGCAACGTGCAGCGGTTCTTCGAGTTCGCCCGCGACCGGCATTTGTATGTGTCGTATGCCATCGTCCCGCCCCAGATCGACCGCAGCAAGCCGGCGCATCAGCAGTCCGACCCTACCTTGTACGCGGGCGTCGTCGCCGAGCGGGATGGCGGCATCGTGCTGAAGGGTGCGCAGCAACTGGCAACCGGGGCGGTGCTGTCCGACTACGTGTATGTCAGTTGCATTCATCCGCTCCAGCCCGGCGACGAGAATCACGCCTTCGGCGTCGTGATTCCCATGAACGCGCCGGGGCTGAAGGTCTAAAGCCGGCGCTCGTTCGCCCATGCCGGCGACCCTCGCGACTATCCGCTGTCGTCCCGCTTCGACGAGACGGATGCCCTGCTGGTGCTGGACGATGTATTCGTGCCCTGGGAGCACGTCTTCGTCTACCGGAACCTGGAGGTGTGCTGGAACCAGTGGTGGCAGACGCCCGCGCATTCCTATGGCAACTACCAGGCCCAGGTGCGCTATGCGACCAAGCTGCGGTTCCTGCTGGGGCTTGCCAAGCGGGTAACCGAGATCACCGGGGTCGGCGCGATGCCGCCGGTGCGGGTCCAGCTGGGCGAGCTCGCCGCACTCGCAACCATCGTCGACCTGATGATCGACGCCCAGGAGACGCGAGCGACCATCGACGCCGAGGGAGCGGTGTGGCCGGCCAAGACGGCCCTCTACTCGGTGATGTCCCTGCAGTCTGAACTCAATGCCCGCATGGTCGATATGCTGCGAGAGCTTTCCGGCGGTTCGATGATCATGTTGCCGCCTTCGCTGTCGGATTTCGACCACCCCGACGCGGGCAGGGATCTGGAGCGCTACATCGCTTCGCCGGGGCATCCCGCGCGCGACCGCGTGGCGTTGCTAAAGATGGCGTGGGATCTCGTCGGCACGGAATTCGCCGGCCGCCACCAGCAGTACGAAAAGTTCTACGGCGGGGCGTCGTTCCTCGTCAAGCAGAACATGTTCCGAGCATACGACTTCGATGCCGCGACCACGCTGGTCGACCGCGCGCTCGCGGGTATAGCCGAGCCGGCCAGCCGCGCCGCGGCTTGAGCGGCGTATCGGCCAACAGGGAGAAAACCATGGAAGAGCGGTTCAAGAAAGGCCTTGCCATGCGCAAGCAGGTACTGGGAGAGGCGCCCGTGAGCCAGCGGGTGGAAGCCTCGCGGGGCGCGCTGAACGCCGATCTGCAGCAGTTGCTGACGGAGTTCGCCTGGGGAGACATCTGGTCGCGCCCCCAGCTGGGGTTGCGCGAACGGAGCATCGCAACCATCGCGATGCTCACCGCCCTGAATCGCTCGACCGAGCTGAAGACCCATATCGAGGGTGCGCTCAACAACGGGCTTTCCATGGAGGAGGTGGCCGAGGTGTTCCTTCAGGCGGCGGTCTATTGCGGCTTTCCGGCCGCCATGACGAGCATGAGGCTGGCCAGGGAAGTGGCCGCCGCGCGATCGGCGTCCGCCTGAGGGGAGGCACGGCGCTCCAGTCGCTCCGACGCATCTTTAGCAACCAGCCGGGCACCGGCCCGCATTTCGATGGGGATGGATATGGCTTTACCCGAATTCAAGAAAGTGTCTACCCACGAAGTCCCGATCATCGATCTTTCGGCCCTGCAATCGGGCGATGCAGCCGTGTACCGGGACATCGCCCACCGTATTGCCGAGGCCTCGCACACGATAGGGTTCTTCTATGTAGTCAACCACGGCATGCCTGTCAGCCGCATCGATGCCATGTTCGATGTGGCGCGCTTCTTCTTCGCCTTGCCGATAGAAGAAAAGATGGCCATCCGCCTGGCGCTGTCGGACAAGTACCGCGGCTACCTGCCTTTCAAGATGATGGGCGCGGATCCCAGCCTCAAGGGAAACCTGCACGAGGCGTTCCAGATCCACGCCGAACTGCCGTCGGACCATCCCGCGGTGCTGGCAGGCAAGCCGTTGCACGGGGCCAACCAATGGCCTCCTTCGCTGCCGGAGCTCCGGACCGCGATGCTGGACTACTACCGCGACATGTCCGGGCTGTCTCAAACCTTTCTGCGCATGTTCGCGGTCGGCCTCGACCTGCCGCCGGACTCGTTCACGCGCTATTTCCAGTGCCCGATGATGCAGCTGCGCATCATGCACTACCCGCCCCAGGAGCCGACCGAGTCGGGCGACCATCTCGGCACCCGTCCGCATACGGACTCGGGCGCCTTCACGTTTCTCGCGCAGGACGAGGTCGGCGGCCTGGAGATCCTCAGCCCGTCGGGCGACTGGATCAGCGTGCCGCCTTTGCGCGGAAGCTTCGTCATCAATATCGGCGAAATGATGAAGGTCTGGACCGACGGCATGTATGCGGCCACGCCGCACCGCGTCATCAACCGCTATGGCCTGGAGCGCTATTCGATGCCGTTCTTCGCCACCCCGGATTTCGATGCCGTCATTACGCCGCTGCTTGCCAATCCCGACCGGGAGCGGGCCGCGTCCATGCCGAAGTTCGCGACTTCGGTGGCCGGCGATCGCCCCATTACTTGCGGCGAGATCCTGACTTACCTGTATGGCCGCATCTGGCCTTCGACCAAGGTGCAGCGCGTCGACGCCTGACGGCATAGCGCGCAGGCTCCCGGCCAGCGCAGCCCGGAGCGTGAACTATGCGGCGGGCCGCCGCCAGCAGGGCAGGGGAGATCTTCGATGACTCGTCAACTTGAGGGGGATTGCATCATGAAAAGCGCCAAATGGATAGGAATGCTCGCATTGCTCGTCACATTGACCGCCCCGGCGGCGGCACAGGATGCCTATCCTGCCCGCCCCGTGCAGTTGATCTACCCCTTCGGCAGCGGCGGAACGGATACGCTGTTCCGCGTGTTCGCCCAGGCGATGGGGAAGATCGCGGGCGTGCAGTTCGTCTATATGAATCGTGAAGGGGCCTCCGGAGCCATAGGCGCCGCGTCGGTCGCCCGCGCGCAGCCGGACGGCTATACACTGATGATCGGGCCGTCCATCGTGATGACCAATCTGCCGTATACGCAGAAGGATCTGCCCTACGGCTTCGACTCGTTCGATTTCGTTTGCCAGTTGAACGTCAACGCTTTCGTGCTGGCGGTCCGGGCGGATGCCCCCTACAAGCGGCTGGAGGATCTGATCGAGGCCGCGCGCAAGAAACCCGGAAAGTTCAACTACGGGCACTCGGGAACCTATACCGACGTCCACCTCAACATGCTTACCATGGCGCGCGAGGCCGGCATCGAGGTGCAGGACATCGCCTATCGGGGCGACGGCCCCAACCTGCTGCGCCTGCTGGCGGGGGATCTCGAATTTACGATCAACTCGGTGGTGTCGGTGGCCAGCCGCAACGACGTACGGCCCCTGGCAGTATTCTGGGACCGGCGCCACCCGGCCCTGCCCGACGTACCGACAGTCCGTGAGCTGGGCTATTCCAGCTTCTTTACCGGTTACCAGGGCGTCTATGCGCCCAAGGGAACGCCCAAGCCCGTGATCGCCAAGCTCGAGGATATGTGCGTGAAGGCGGTAGAGACCGAGGAGTACCAGACGACCGCCCGGAACCAGGGCGCGGCCGTGGTCCCCATGAAGAGTGCATCCTTTGCCTCCGAGGCGCGCGCCAACTACGAGGCGAAGGGCAAGCTGTTCGCCGAACTTGGCGTGCAGCCTCAGTAGACCTGACGGGAAAAAGCTGGCCGGAGCGGGGCGGGGCATCCCCTTGGTCCCGCCGCCGGCCGGAAGGCGCATTACATCGCTTTTGCGCCGGATGCCTTGACGACCTTGCCCCAGCGCTCCAGTTCCTGGCGGACGTACTGGTCGAAATGGGCGGACGTATCGCCGATCGGCACCGAGCCGATATCGAACAGGCTCTTGCGGAACGCCTCTTCGCGGCAGATCTCTTGTATGGTCGACGACAGCTTGGCGACGATATCGGCAGGGGTGCCGGCGGGAGCGACCACACCGTTCCAGACGATGCTCTCGTAGCCGGGCAATCCGGATTCGGCGATGGTCGGCACGTCGGGCGCCTGCGGCTGGCGTTCAGCGCTGGTCACCGCGAGCGCGCGCAGCTTGCCCGATCTCATTTGCGGCAAGGCATCCGACAGGTTGGCAAACGTCAGCTGCACGTCGCCGGCGACGGTCGCCAGCGTGGCCGGCGCGCCGCCGCGGAACGGCACGTGCGTCATCTCGACCTTCGCCATGGACTTGAACAGTTCGCCGGCCAGATGCGTGGTGCCGCCAGGCCCGGCCGAACCGAAGTTCAGCTTGCCCGGCTCTTTGCGCGCCAAGGCGATGAGTTCGGCCACCGACTGGACCGGCAATTTCTGGTTGACCAGCAGCACTTGCGCGTTGCTGCTCACGTTGCTGACCGGGACCAGGTCCTTGAGCGGGTCGTAGGGCAGCTTGTCCATCAGGTGAGGCGAGATGACATGGGCCCCGGTGGAAGACATCAGCAGCGTATAGCCATCGGGCGCTGCAGCCGCCACGTACCCGGTGGCGACCACGCCGCCCGCGCCCGCGCGGTTTTCGACGACGAAGGTCTGGCCGAGTCTGTCCTGCAGCCTCGTGGCCAGCAGGCGAGCGACGGCGTCGGTGTTGCCGCCGGCGGCAAAGGGCACGACGATGCGTACCGGCCGTGTCGGCCAGTCGGCGGATGCCGCGGTGGCGTCGAACGCCAGCACGAAAGAAAAGAGCAGAGCCAAAGCGGACTTGTACATACTGGACCCCTGAGAACGGTTGATTAGCGTTTATTTCCCGCGCCTATGGCGCGAGCGTGCCCCTCGGTGCCTCGACCCCAGCGAGTTGCCGAATCTTGTTCTGGCCGGCGCTGCGGCCGGCTTCCTAGGATGGGGCCCGGAGCGCAGGCGCCCGGACCGCTGATGTCATGCCTGCCCGGCGAGCCACGACAGTTGCCGCGGGTCCGTCGATACGAAATCACGGTCGTCGATATCGACGGCCTTGAACTGCACCCGGGTGTAGCGTCCGCGTTGCTCGAAAGGAACCGTGGCGTCTATCGCCAGCTTGGCGCGTATGCCGTTGCGTCCCACGCGTACGTACTCGTGCCCCCGTCCGTCGGGAATGACGAGCAGGTCGCGTGACGCTTCCATGCGGGTTGCCAGCGCATACTCGACATCGAACGGATCGTGGATGTCGATGTCGTCGTCCACGGCGATCACCTGGTCGAGATCCTTGAGGGCGCCGAACGAGGCCAGCATGGCGTTGCGCTGCAGGCCATCGTGCTGGGGAGAACCCTTGCGCAGGCTGATGACGGCATGGAAGCGGTGCAGGCCGCCGGCCGTCATGCACACGTCGTTGACGATAGGGACGGCGGACTCCAGGACCTTGAGCAGGCTGGCTTCCATCACGTACTTGCGCAGCATGACGGTTTCGCGGCCAAAGCCGTTGATGGCGAAATAGATGGGCGCGTTCCGGTGGGAGAGGGAAGTGACCTGGAATACCGGCGCGTCGCCGTCGGCCGACATGTAGCCGATGAATTCGCCGAAGGGGCCCTCATGCACGAACTGATCGTGCTTGAGCACGCCTTCCAGCACGATCTCGGTACCCGCGGGAATGAGCAGGTCCTGCGTGACGCCGCGGCAGACTTCCACGGGCCGGCCGGCCAGCCCGCCGGCGGCCTTGATTTCGTCCGACGTCTCGGGCATTTGCGATCCCATGGTGGCGGCGGTATAGAGCACGCCCAGGTCCGTCCCTATGCAGACCGCGATGGGCAGGTCCATGCCGCGGCGCTGCGCGCGCTCGAAGGCCAGCCGCAGATGGCGGCCGAAATCGAGCTTGACCGCTGTGCGGTCGGGACCCACGAGCTGCAAGCGGTGGTACGACGCGTTGTAGACGCCTGTTTCCGGGTCCTTGACGATGACGATGCCGGCAGTGATGAAGCGGCCGGGGTCTTTCTCGGTATGCTTGAGTACCGGCAGCAGCGCGCCGATGTCGATGTCGCGCAGATGTACGTTCTGCTTCCACGGGGCATCGTCGACAACCTTGGGCTCGAGCGGATTCGCCAATGCCCTTCCGATGAGCTTGCGTATGCCGCGGAAGTCGATGCCGAACGCCGCTTCGCAGTTGGCCTGCGAGCAGAGGAAGTTCCCCATGACGGGAATATCGAAGCCCTTGACCTTGGGAAACAGCAGCGCGCGGTCGCCGTCCCGGCGCTTGAGGATGCCGGCGATTTCCAGCTCGGTATCGGCTTCTGGCGCATAGGTCTGCAGGCGGCCCGCTTCCACCAGCCGGCGCAGCGCGCTCCGGAAGTCGGTATCGATGATTTCAGGTATGTGCTCGGCCATCTTTGCTCCCTGCTGATTCCCGTGCGTCGCGTAATGAAATAGCTAACTTATTTAGCTATTAATAAAACCATTTTTTCGCGCTGGAGAGAAGGTCGGGAATACGCTTAGGCCCGCACAGCGATGGCGCGCCGATGCACCACGGAGGCCCGGATTCCCCGGGCTGGTGCGGGATGGCGTTGCTTGTGAGGGCGACAGCGCACCGCGCACGGTTTCGTGGGCGGGCGGGGCGGACGCGAGCGTGTCAGGGCTTGATGACGATGCCCGTGTCGATCGTACCGTATACGCTGATGCCGTCGCTGCTGCCGGAGGAGTCCCCGCCCGAGCGGGGAAGCGGCGTGCAGGCCAGGCAGGCCGCCAGAATAAGGGAGCTGATGAAGAGGCGAGTCATGTGCGGTCCATTTTCGGGCCCGATGCGGCTGCCACGAAAGCGCGGACCCGCTCGTCCGTGACGAAGCTGGCCGACGATGTCGCGCCCAGCATTTCATCGGGCGTCATGGGCTTGGCGATTACCCAGCCTTGCACATAGTCTACGCCGAGCTCGGCCAGCGCTTCCAGCGTGTCATAGTCTTCCACCCATTCGGCAATGCTGCGCATGCCGAGATTGCGCGCGAGTTCGACGATGGCTTCGACGATGGCGTAGTTGGCCGGATGCTCGTGCATTTCCTTGACGAAGGAGCCGTCGATCTTCAGGGCATCGGCCGCGAATTCCTTGAGATAGGAAAACGAGGTGTAGCCCGCGCCGAAATCGTCCAGCGCGATCCGGGCGCCGCATGACTTCAGCCGTTCGATGAACCGCCGCGAGTTTCCGATGTCGTGCAGCGCCACGCTTTCGGTGATCTCCATGCACAGGTACTTCACGACTGGGCCGAAGCGGGAAAGAATGCGGAAGGTGTCTTCGATGAAGGCTTCGTCGTTCAGCGATGCCCCGCTCAGGTTGACGCACGCAAAGCGGGTATTGGGCAGGCGGGACAGGTTCTCGGTCAGCCACACCAGCGTAGACGTCAGCACCCATTTGTCCAGTTCGCCTATGGTCCCGTTCGCTTCGGCCGCCGCGATGACCCTGCCCGCCGGGATCATGGCGCCCGAGGAGTCCTGCATGCGGACCAGGACCTCGAAGTCGAGCGAGGCCTCGGGCGCACGCAGCGACATGATGGGCTGCATCACCAGGGACAGCCCCGTGGGCGAAAAAGTGCTGCCCAGTTCCTCGATGAGGCGCAGCTCCTCGGCCCGTTCCTGGAAGGCCGGCGCGTTCTGCTTGTAGATCACGATGTGCCCATGCTTGCCTTTTTTCGCTTCCCGGCAAGCACGGTCGGCTGCGGAAACCGCTTCCTGGACCCGCATTTCAGGCGTGACCTCGATCAAGCCGATCGACACCTTGATCTGGAACGAGCGCCGGCGGAGCTGGAACGGCATGTCGCAGATATCGGCGACGATGCGGCGGCACACTTCGGTCGCGGCCAGCATGGGGGTGTCGCGCAGCACCAGGATGAACTCGTCGCCCCCGATGCGGCCGACGTAGTGGTTTTCTCCCAGCGACCACTTGACCCGTTGGCAGACCTGCTTGAGTACCTCGTCCCCGGTCTGGTGGCCATACAGGTCATTGATGAGCTTGAACCGGTCCAGGTCCAGGTAGGCCAGCGCCACCGGGCGGGAGACGTCGAAGTGCTTGAGCGCGGTCTCGAGTATGTGTTCGATGCCGCGCCGGTTCAGCGCGCCCGTCAGCGAGTCGTTGTTGGCAAGGAAGCGCAGGCGTTCGGTGGCCTTGCGGCGCTCGGTGATGTCTTGCAGCGATCCTTCTATGCGGGTCTGGGCGAAGGTCGCCTTGACCAGGTACCAGCGGGGCTCGGCGCCGCCCAGCGGCAGGGCCTCGATTTCCGCTTCGCCGCCGCGCTCGGCGATTTCCTTCAGGCGTTCCCAGGCCCCGGCCTCGAAATAGCGCTGCCAGCGTTGTTCGTGCAGCGGCCGGCCCGCCAGGCCCAGTCGTTCCTGCATGGCGGTGTTGGCCCGCACGAAGGTGCCGTCGGGCTCCAGTGTGAACAAGCCCACCGGGGTGACTTCGTAGGCGCGCTGCAATTCGGCCTCGGCGTGCTCGCGCTCGACCCGCTCCACGCGGATCTGCTCGGCGAACGCGAACGCCGCCACCAGGCTGGAAGCCAGGGCGGCCGTGACGCTGTTGAGCGCCCCGACCAGGGCCTTGAAGTCGAAGGCGGCCGCGATTACCTCGGAGAAGGTCGAGAACAGGACGATGCCCAGCGCCGCGGCGTACCACAGCGCGATGCGGGAGCGCGTGATCAGCACCATCCGCGCCAGGAAGAAGATCACGATGAAAATGCCCAGCGAGGCCACGACCCACATGGAGGGCAGGAAGTCCGGGAAATCCAGTACCAGCGCCAGCGCCAGCAGCACGATCCCGGCGCGCGAACCCAGCCTGAGCAGCCAGGCATGGCCTACCCGGCTGAGCTCGGTTTTCAGGAACTGGCTGAACAGGGTGTAGGTGATGATGTAGTAGGCGGCGATAGTCAGCTTGCGGGTCATCGCCATCCATTCTGCCGGGATGGCGCGTCCCAGCCATTGCGTATCGAAGCCCATGGTGATGCCGCCCAACCGCAGGTTGCCCACCAGCCAGATCGCGAACAGTACGTAGCGGGCGTCGCGGTTGATCAGTGCGGTCATGAGCGTGAGCACGGCCAAGGTCAGCAGACCGCCTTCGAGGACGCCCGTGGCATGGTGGTAGGCCAGGCGCGACAACACCAGCTCGGATTGCGGCCATGCTTCGACGGTAATGCGGGCCGGGCCCGAAAAGTGGGCCTTGCACAGGATGTCGCGTGGATTGTCGTGGCTGCCCAGCTCCAGCGAGAAGCCGGCTTTGGATGGCTTGATGCGCCCTGTCGTGCCGTTCCGGTTGGCCGAACCGAGGGGGGACAAGTCCGTGGTATTCCAGCATGCGACCTCCTGCGCGTGGCGCGAGGGAAGGTCTATGCTTTGGGGCGTGCGCGAGGGCGGCGCACGGAAACGGAACCAGAACGGTGTTTCGGCCAGCCGTGTGTCGTGGAACCGCACCGGCGGCGCGGCGGATAGGGATTCCAGGGCCTCGCCGGGGGTCTGGTTGGCGCCGTCCGCGGCGGCTACCGAAAAGGGCAGCGCCCGGTCGCCGGCCGTGCCGTAGATACTCGGTTCGAGCGTAAGGGCAACCAGCGAGAAAATGAAGATGGCGGCCGGGACGATGTAATACGAGAAGTTGCTTAAGAACCAGTCGATCGTGGTTGTTACCCCGGCCATGCCGGTTGAAGGTTCCGCCGAACGAGGCAACATGTTCGCCTTTTCAAGAGTGGGCTTTCTCATGCGCGGCCCGCCGGATGGGCGGACCGCCAACCGTGCTGTTCAAGCCTGCGGTTGAAGGAGGGCCTCCTGCTCCGCCGCGGCATTACGCAGCGCATCAATGTTAATCAAATTCCCATCAATCCGAATGTCCGGATGATGGGTCTTGAACACAAAGCCGTACAACGGGTGGTTTCCTTCGCGCCAGCGCTTCTCTGCGGTGGCCACTTCGAAAGCCAGTACGCGGTGCGGAATGTTACCTGCGTGCCGCATAGGGATGAACCCTTGGCCCGGAAAAACCTCCCGGAACATCAGCGCCTCGTACTGGCGATCGAGCGGCGACCGCCCGGCAATGACCATCCAGTCGATACCGGCCTGCACGCAGAACAGGAAATAGGCCTTGAAGAGCGCCGTTTTCGCGACGCGGCCGATACGCTCGCTCGCAACCCCGAGGCGGGTGGCCTCGGCCAGCGCGTGCCCGGTAAGCCAGTCGGGCAGCGTGACCGATTGTTCCAGCCAAAGGGGGCCGCACATGTTGGTCTGGACGCGCATGGTGCCCAGGGGAGCGCCATCCAGTTTCGACTCGGCCAGCAGGACGACCGAGCCGGGATCGTTGTCGTACAGCTCGGGCGTTCCCAGCTTCTCGGCAATCTCCGGGACGTGTCGTCCATAGGCCGATTGCCGCAAGGCGATGGCCTTCTCCAGTGCGTCTCCGTCCCGGGCGACGCGGACCGTGAAAGGCAGGTTTTCCTGAGTCTGTTCGGCCAGGGGCAGGAGCAGGTCCGAACGGGCGGCGTAGGCGGTTTCGTAAGACATTTGACTTCCTCGCGAGAGTTGAAGGGTGTTGCCGTGCGGATATCGCATCGGTAACACCAGATTCGCATGTCTCGGCGAGGTGTTGCTTACAAATGCCTGGTAATTGCGGGTTTAACCTCTCCTTCAGACGGTTGTGTTGTGCATCGCACTATTGGCCGATCACCCAGCCGAAAGGCTGGCCCAGATGAGACTGGCGCCGGCCAGCATGAGCAAACCGCACACCAGCCATTCGACTCCCCTGCGGGACAGGCGGGTCGGATGGCGAGCCTGCCACCAGGACACGGCGGCGACCACCGGTATGGCAGAAACGGCCAGAAGGAGCGAGCGCCAGGAGAAGTGACCACTCCCTGCCACCAGCAGCAGACGCAGCGCCGAGCTGGCGGCGAACATCATGAATAGACATTCCCGCACCTGGGCGCGATCCATAGGCTGGCGATACAGGTGATAGACCATGGGTGGCCCCGAGGTGGAGAACAGGCCGCCCAGCAGGCCGGACAAGGCACCGTAGAACCACAAGGCAGGCTTGCCGGACGGTGTCGGACGCGGGGTGGAATGCACGAGGAGCAGCAGCGAGCAGCCGATGATGGCCACCCCCAGCAGCAGGCTCAGGATGGCGACGGCATTGGTGCTCAGCCAGTCGAGCAGCAGCACGCCGGCCACCACTCCCAGCAGGCTGCTGGCCAGGATAGGGCGCAGCACGGTCCAGTCGAACGTCACGCGGTTATAGCGCCAGTAGGCCAATATGTTGACGAGACTCAGGACGCTGGCGACGTTGGCCGCATCGGTAATGGGCATCAGCCCGAATGCCCCCACCATGCCCAGCAGCAAGAGGGCGAAGGCAAAGCCCGTCAGGTTCTGGCAGTACGCGGCCAGGCCTACGCAGACCAGGTACAGCAGGAAGGTCGGGGCGGTCATGAGGCCTGAAGCACCGCCGAGATGGCGGCCGCGCTGCGCTGCGCATGCTGGGCGAGCGGCGATTCCGGATGCAATTCGTCTTCCAGCGCGAGCCCCGCGACGATCAGCGCGGCGACAGCCTCATCGCCGCGGCCCAGGATCGGGCATGCCAGGGTACCGACCCCCGGACGCATTTCGCTCAGTCCGAACGATATGCCTCGTTGCGCCCGCACGGCATCGAGCCGGTCGCTTACCGCCGCATACCGTTCCTCGCCCAGGTGGGCGACGCCTTTGTCGCGTGGCCACGCCGCCAGGATGGCCCTGCCGCTCACGCTGCCGTCGATAGGAAAGTGCGTCCCGATGTCGGTGATGATGTTCAGCGGGACTGACGGGGTCCAGATTCGCTCGATGATGACGACCTCGTCCAGGGCCGGGATAGAGATCGACACGATGGCGCGGCGCTTGGCCACGCCTTTTTCCTGCAGCTCGATGGCGTGCGGCAGGGCGGCCCGCCTGATGGCAAGGCGGTCATGCTGGGCCGTTCCCAGCACGAGACATTGCGGACCCAGGGTATAGACGCCTTCGCGCGCCTGGACCATGCCCCAGTAGGCCAGCGTGCGCAGCACCCGGTGGACGGTGGTGCGGTCGAGTTCGGTGGCCTGCGCCAGCTCGAGCGCCGATGCCCCACGCGGCAGCCGCATCAAGGCATCGAGCAATACCATGGCACGGTCTATGACCTGGACGCGGTTGCCGGCGGCGGTGGAGTCGAAGGGCGGGCGGGACATGGAACGAGGGTGGTCGAGCGTTGACGACGCGACATGGTATCGCTAATCTGTCGGTGCGTATTGCAAGCTTTTTGTGCGTAATATGCACATAACAATAATGTATGACGGAGGGCGGGGGAACACGTCCTGCGCGTCGTATCATGCGCCGCGCCATATCCGGGCATGGGCCCGCAGCGGGAGTGTTGTCATGTCGTTTCTGCACGTTGTCTCGCGGTTTTCCGTCTTGCTGGCGCTTGCAGCCGGTCCGGTCGCCGCCGCCGATTCCTATCCGTCGCGGCCCCTGCGCCTGGTGGTTCCGTTCGCCGCCGGTGGGGCGGTGGATGCGGTGGCGCGGACCGTGGCCGCGCGCCTGTCGGAAGACCTCGGCCAGAAGGTGATCGTCGAGAACCGGGCGGGCGCGTCCGGCAACATCGGCGCCGAGGCCGTGGTCCGGTCGCCGGCCGACGGCTACACCTTGCTCCTGACCGCCTCGACCTTGGTCGTCAATCCGCTGATCATGAAGGACAAGCCGCCCTTCGATCCGGCCCGCGATCTCACCCATCTCGCGCTGGTCGCGTCCGGGCCGCTGCTATTCGTGACTCCGCCGTCGACAGGAGTCACCTCCGTGCGCGAGTTCGTTGCCAAGGCAAAGGCCGCGCCCGAGAAGTTCAATTTCGCGGTGGGCGGCTTCGGCGCGGCGGGCCATCTCGCGGTGGAGTCCTTCAAATACCGCGCCGGCTTGGCGGTCCCGACCATTCTCTACAAAGGCACCGCGCCGGCGTTGGTCGACTTGATGGGCGGTCAGGTGAGCGGCATGATGGACCCGCTGCTTTCGTCGCTGCCGCCGGTGAAGGCCAACAAACTGACGGCGCTTGCCATCACCGGCCAACGGCGCAGCCCGCTTGCACCCGACGTCCCGACCTTCACGGAGGCCGGTTATCCCGAGGTCAATTTCTCCACCTGGTACGGCTTGTGGGCACCGGCCAACCTGCCGGCGCCGGTGGCCGCCAGGCTCGAGACGGCCGTCAAGCGCATGGTGACCGAGCCGCAGGTGCGCGAGTGGTTTGAACGCCAAGGGCTCGAACCCGCCGGCGTGACGGGCGCGAGCTTCCGTGCCTTCATCGACCAGGAAACGGCCAAGTCGCACGAGATCGTCAAGCTGGCCAATATCGCGGAACAGTGACCCTCGCGCGCCCCGCGCCATGCGGGCCGCGCGAAGCCTCCGTCAGGCGCCGTCGGCCAGCAGAGCCCGCACTTTGGCGCGTTGTACCTTGCCGTAATGCGATTTCGGTATGGCGGGCACGAACCGGACGATTCTCGGTTTCTTGAATCCGGACAGCGTCAGCCGGCAGTGCTCCATGAGCTCCTCTGCCGTCGCGGCCGCACCCTCGTGCAGGACCACGGCGGCAGCGACGATTTCTCCCCATTCGGGATCGGGAAGCCCGGCCGCGGCGGCATCGGCCACCGCCGGATGGCTGCACAAGGCACGTTCCACTTCGTCCGGCAGGATCGATTTGCCGCCGCTGCGTATGACTTCCTTCAGGCGGCCGGTAATGCGCAGCACGCCGCTGTCATCGAGGGCGCCCAGGTCACCGGTATGGAACCAGCCCTCGCGGAATACCTGCGCGCTGAGTTCCGGCTGGCGCCAGTAGCCGGCCGCGACATGATTGCCGCGTATCAGGACCTCGCCTTCTTCGCCTGCTGGAACGGCCTGGCCTTCCCGTTCGATACGGATCTCGCAGCCGAAGACCGGCCGTCCTACCGTACGGATGGCCTGGGCCCGCACGGCGGGGTCGGCCAGCGCGCAGGGCGGCTGGTAGCAGCTCCACGATGCTTCGGTCAGTCCGTACAGAATGCCCAGGCGCGGCCCGAAGCCGTCGATGGCAGCAAGAAAGGTATCCGGCGGTATGGCCGCGGCGCCCACGTCGATGGTGCGCAGCGACGAGAGATCGTGATCCGCGGGCCGGGTTTCCTTGAGCAGGCGCACCAAGTGCGTCGGGACCAGCGAGGTCGAGGTGGCGCGGTGCGCCGACAGCAACTCGAGGAAGCGTTGTGGATGGAAGCGGCCGGCGAGGACGACGGTCCCGCCCGCGGCCAGCTGCGCCAGCACGATGATGGCGGCGATCGGCCACAGGGGCCGCATATTGAGCATGATGTCGCCGGGGCCGTGCTGCCGTGCCAGCACGATGTTCTGCAGCGCTGACGTGATGCTGCCATGGGTGATCATGACGGCCTTGGGAGCGCCCGTGCTGCCGCCGGTATAGTTGAGCGAGGCGAGCGCGGCCGGGGCTGGTGCGGCGGCCGGCCCCGTTTCGGCCGGCGTCACGGCGGCATCGAGCGGCCGCAGCGCCAGGCCCAGCACGCGTGCAGCCAGGTCGTGGGCACGTTCGGCGTATTCGCTGCCATAGGCCAGCATCCTGGCCTGCGCGTCGTTGAGTTGCGCAGCCTGTTCATCGGCGCTCAGGCCAGGATCGAGCGGTACCCTGACCAGCCCGGCCGACATCGAGCCGTAGTCCCACAACAGGTAGGAAGGGGTGTTGTCCCCCAGTATCGCGACCCGGTCCTGTTCCTGCAGGCCCGTACTGCGCAGCATGCGGCCCAGCGCGAACACGTGCGACGTGAATCGGGCAAAGGTCAAGACCTTGCCGTCCCGCGCATCCACGACTGCGGGCCGGTCGGGCCAGTGCTGCGCGCATCGCTGGAGCAGGGCACCGATGTTCATGTCCAGCCCTGCATGACGACGCGGCCTTCCACGGACTTGTCATCGAGCATCGCGTGGGCCGTGCGGATCTCGGTGAACGGCAGTTCGGCGGAAATAATGGGACGGATCTGCCCGGACGCCAGCATGGACAGCGCGTGGCGGATATCTTCCAGCGTGGCGCTGCCCGAGCCCATGACCCGTATCCGGCGGCCGATCAGCAGGCCCGGAAGCACGTCTACAGGCTTGCCGTCGATGTTGCCGAGCACGACTACCGACCCGCCCTGCGCCATCGCGCGCAAGGTTTCCGGCAATGTCATGCCAAGGTTGTCGATGGCGACGTCCACGCCCTGTTTGTTCGTAAGCTGCCAAGCCTGCGCGCTGAACTTCAAGTCCGGGGACACGATGACTTCATCCGCGCCGAGGGACTTGAGGTGTTCCGCCTTGGCCGGGCTGGAGGTGACGGCGATGGAGCGGGCGCCCAGGGCTCGTACGATCTGTATCTGGTGTATGCCCAGGCCGCCGCTGGCGCCCGTAATCAGGACGGTGTCGCCCGGATTGGTGCCGGCCAGCGTGCGCAAGGCCCGCAGGCTGGTGCCGATGGGGCAGCACGACAGCGCCGCGGCCTGCCATGGCAGGCCGCGCGGAACCTGGATGGCCATGGGCGCCGGTACGCAGACGTACTCCGCGTAGCCTCCGACCGTGTCCACGGCCGGAAGGCCCAGGGCCCGGCACATGTCCTGCCTGCCGCGCAGGCAGTTGCGGCACATTCCGCAGAACTGGCGCTGGTAGATGACGACCGGGTCGCCCACACGGTGTGTGATGACGCCGGTGCCCACGGCCACGACTTCGCCTGCGGTTTCGTGGCCCAGCACGACGCCGGCCTTGGCGCCCGGCAGCTTGCCGGCGCGATGCAGGATATCGTGATGGCAGATGCCCGCCGCCTTGACCTGGACGAGCACTTCGCCCGCGGCCGGAGAAGGTGTGGGGACTTCCCGGATCTCCAGCGCGTCGGGCGATCCGAAGGAGGAAAGAATTACGGCTTTCATGATGTCGGGGTACCCCTTGCCAAATTGATTGTGCACTATATGCACATAATGTTTACTATTTACACATTTGCGATATAGTTTGCATAGCCCGGGCCCGGCTGTCAACGCGCGCCCGTTGTCACTCCAATGCGAGGCTTCAATGAGTATCGACTACCGGCCGCTCGATGGCGGCATCTACGAGATCGTCATCAATCGGCCCGAGCGCATGAACGCGCTGGACGTCCCGGCCAAACGGGAGCTCGGCCGCATCTGGCGCGAGGCCGCGCAGGATCCGGCCGTGAGCGTGCTTGTCTTGCGCGGGGCGGGCGAGAAAGCGTTCTGTGCCGGTTCCGATATCAAGGAAATGCAGGCGACCGGCACCATGGTCGATACGCAGACCTTGATGGACGCCATTCCCGGTATTGGGGTGGAACTGAATAAACCGGTGATCGCGGCGCTGCACGGGTTCACCATCGGCATGGGCCTGACGCTGGCCATTCATGCGGATTTCCGGATTGCGGCCGAGACCGGCAAGCTCGGTTTTCCGGAGGTGCAGCATGGCATGCTTTCGGGCGTGAGCGCCGTTACCCTGCCCGGATTGGTGGGCGAGCCGCGCGCGCTCGATCTGATGCTGACGGCCCGGCTGATCGATCCCCAAGAGGCCTTGCGCATCGGCCTGGTCGATCAGCTGGCGCCCGACAGCGCGGCTGCGGCATTGGCGCTGGCGCGCCGCATTGCATCGAATTCAGCCGCCGCCGTCGCGCAAACCAAGCGGCTCATCCTGCTCGAACGCCGGCGCCGCGCGCGCGAGCACGCAGCGGTTATCGATGATGCACGGCTCGCCATTCTCCAATCCAAGGAGTTCGGCGACGTCGTCGCGCATAAACCAGGGGCCGGCCGTATCCGCTGATCGCCGGGTGCGGGTCATGCGGATTTCGGCCCGCCGAACAGTCGGCCGATGTCCTGTTCGGCGAGCAGGGTGACCATTCCTTGCGCCAGCTGCGACAGCGGCCGCTGGCGCGAGGTGGCCAGCACGAGGTTGTTGAGCATGCGTGGCGCGCCGATAGTAGATACCTTGAACGGCCGGCCCCCCAGCTTGCGGGACACCGGAGCGGCGCTGCGCGGGACGATGGCGTAGCCCTGGCCGCTCATGGCCAGCTTGAGCAAGGTATGGACCGCGTCTACCTCCGCGACCACGTTCAGCTTGATGTCGTGAGGCCGGCAGCTGGCCTCGATCACATTGCGGATGGCGTTCGGGATACTGGGAACCAGCACCGGATACCGTTCCAGCTCTTTGGCGGCCAGGCGCTCTGGCAGAGGAAACGCGGGCTTGGGCCGGCCGCACAACACCATTTCTTCGCGATACAGGCTGCGGTATTCCAGCTTCGGGCTGGGTGGCGGGTCGAACAGCAGCGCGATTTCTATCTTGCCCAGGATCAGGTCTTCCCGCAGTGCGACGCTCAGGCCTTCCGACACGGAAATCGAGGCGTCGGGATAGCGGCGGCGGAACTGCTTGACGAGCTCGGGCGTCAGCACATGGGCGATGCGCGGCGGCAGCCCCACGGTCAACCTGCCGGTCGGTTGGTCCCTCAGCGCCTGGATATCGGCACGCGCCTGGCGGGTCAGTTTCAGGATGGCATTGCCATAGGAAAGCAGGCATTTGCCGGACTCGGTCAGTTCGACGCCCCGCCCGGTGCGTAGCAGCAGGTGGGTTTTCAGGTCGAGTTCCAGCAGGCGGATGTGGCGGCTGAGTGTAGGCTGGGACACATCGAGCACCAGCGCCGCGCGGGTCAGGCTGCCCAGTTCCGCGACGCGGACGAAGGACTCGAGCTGTTGCAGGTCCATGGTATTTAATTTTCGGATATCAGATGTAGACGCTATTTTATTGATGCAGTGGCGGCCTGTCCGCACAATGCCGCCTTTTAAACACGAGACCGCGTGGAAGTTGTTTTCCAACGCGGCACCGGAGAGGAGACCCCATGCATATTTCCCGCAAATTCCTTGCACCGGCCGCCATGCTGCTGGGCGCCATGATGGGCACGGCAGCCCATGCCGAGGACTATCCCAGCCGGCCCGTACGCATCGTGATCCCGTTCGCGCCGGGCGGCAGCAACGACATCGTTGGCCGCCTGATCGGAGAAGAGCTGAGCAAGCGGCTGGCGCAGCCCTTCATCGTCGACAACCGTGGCGGCGCCGGCGGCACCATCGGCACCGAGCTGGTGGCCAAGTCGCGGCCCGACGGCTACACGCTACTGCTCATCTCTACGCCGCATACGGCCAATTCGACGCTGTACAAGAAACTACCCTACGACCCGGTGAAGGACTTCGAGCCGATCGCCCGCATCGGCACGGCGCCGTTGCTGATTTCCGTCTATCCCGGCTTGCCCGTCAAGACGCTGTCGGAGCTGATTGCCTATGCCAAGGCCAATCCGGGCAAGCTCAACTACGTATCATCGGGCGTCGGCAGTTCCCAGCATCTGGTCAGCGAGTTGTTCGAGATCCGGGCCGGCATATCGATGACCCATGTCCCGTACAAGGGCGCGGGGGCGGCGCTGGCCGACGTCGCGGCGGGCCATGCGCAGGTATCGGTGGGCACCGTGTTGCAGGCACTGCCCCACGTCAAGGCCAACCGGTTGCGCCCGCTGGCGGTGAGCGGCGGCCAGCGGCAGCCGGTGGTGCCGGATGTCCCCACCGTAGAGGAGGCAGGACTGGCCGGCTATGACGGCGACAATTGGTGGGGTGTGCTGGCGCCCGCGGGAACGCCACGGCCTATCGTCGACAAGCTGAGCAAGGCCATTGCCGATATTCTTGCCGATCCCGACATGCGCCGGCGACTGGAGGCGGAAAGCGCTACGGTGGCCTATCTCGCCCCGGCGCCGTTCGGCGAGTTCCTGACAAGCGAGACCGCGAAGTGGGCCGAGCTGATCAAGCGGCTGGGCATCCAGGCCGATTGAGTCTTGCATGCAGGGAAGGCGCATTTCACTTTTTTGGAAGCGAGCTTATGAGTAAACCTGCCGCGCTGTTGTTGCGGTATTCTCCGGCCCCCGGCGACGTGGCCGCCCTGGAAAGGGTGGCCGCCGAGGCCGTGGCCCGGTATCCCGGCAAATTCGAACGCGTGGATGCCAATCGCGCGCTGGACGGAGCGCACCTGTACCTGTATTTCTGGTCCGGCGATCCCTTCATCGCCGGCGATGAACCGACGGCGGGTCTCGCCAGCCTGAGCCGGCGCCTGGTCCCCGAGGTCACGCCGGAAATCTTCTTGCTGACGCCAGTGCTGGACCTGCCGGGCGTGTCGCACGGCCAGACCGCGCACTTCCATTATGTGGTGGAAACCGACGTGCGGCCCGAGGTGGCCCGCGACCTGAACGGGTGGTACGAGCAAGAGCATTTGCCCGGACTGGCGGCAGTGCCGGGCAATATCCGCGCGCGCCGCCTGGTCGCGGCCAATGCCGACGGCAGCCAACGGTCCTTCGCGTGCTATGACCTCGTTACGTCCGCGATCAAGCAGGACCCCGCGTGGCTGGCGGTGCGTGCCACCGACTGGAGCAGCCGCGTGCGCCCCCATTTCCAGAATACGCGCCGGGTCATGTGCGAGCGGCTTTTTGCGATCGAACCCGGCAAAGGAGCATCATGAATCCGGCAACCCGACAAGATGGCGGGCATGCACTGGTGGACGCCCGCATCACCCGCATCGAAACCATTCCCTTGCGCGTGGCGCTCGAGCGGCCGGCCACCGGGTCGACCCTGAAACTGACGCACCGCTGCACCATCGTGACGCGCGTCCATACCGACGCGGGCGTCATCGGGGAGTGCTTCAACGGCAACGACGACGAGCTGCAGCCGGCCATCATCCGGCTGATTCATGAAGAACTCGAACCGCTGCTGCGCGGCCGCCGCGTGGCCGCGGTCGACGAGGCCTGGGCCTTGACGCGCAAGGCTACCGAGCCTTTCCTGCGCGATCGGCGCGTGGCGCTGCGGGCGCAGGCGTGCGTGGACAGTGCCTTGCACGATGCCGTGGGCAAGCTGGCGGGCGCCCCCCTGCATGTGTTGTGGGGCGGTGCGCGCGAGCAGGTCCCGGTCGTCGCGCTGGGCGGTTATTACCGCCAGAGCGGCGACCTGGAGGCTCTGGCGGACGAGGTGGCGGAACTGAAGGCTTTCGGCATCCATGGCCTGAAGCTCAAGCTGGGCGGCAAGACCCCGGCGGAAGATGCGCTGCGTGCCGAAACCGTGCGCAAGGCCGGCGGCGATGCGTTCGTGCTCGCCTGCGATGCCAACCAGGGTTGGACGCGCGAAGAAGCGCTGGAGTTCGTGCGCCGCACGCGCGACCTGAATCTGGCTTGGTTCGAAGAGCCTTGCCGGTGGGACAACGATCGCGCCGACATGGCGGTGGTGCGGGCCGTGGGGGGCGTTCCGGTCGCCGCCGGCCAAAGCGAGTTGTCACGCTTCGGCTGCCGCGATCTGCTGACCGCCGGCGCGATCGACATCTGCAATTTCGACGCGAGCTGGGGCGGCGGTCCGACCGAGTGGCGCCGGGTCGCGATGCTGGCGTCGGCTTTCAATGTCACGATCATGCAGCACCTGGAGCCGCAGATCGGCCTGATGATGTCGGCGGGGGTATCCAACGGCCGCTATGCCGAAGTCATGCTGCCGTGGCGCGACCCGTTCTTCTACAAGCTGGTTGCCAACCAGCCCGACCGGCCGTTCGTGGACGGTGTCTATACGTTGCCCACCGGCCCGGGGTGGGGCATGACGTTCGACCCGGACTACCTCGAGTTCGCCCGCCGCCGCGACTGACGGCAAGCAAGGACGCCGGCCCCGCCCCGGGGCTGGGGCGGCATGCCCGCTCAGCGGGCCGCGAACAAGGCTTCTACCGCCCGCGCCGCGGCAAAGAGACGGCGGTCTTGGCCGGTCCTGGCGGCCAGCATCAGGCCCACGGGCGCGGTGTCCGGTTCGTGGCAGGGAAGCGAGATGGCGCATCCGTCCATGAAATTGATGAAGGTCGGATTGCGCAGCATCAGCAAGTTGATCCGGCCATACGCGTCGTCATCGGCCAGTTCCGCCAGCGTGGGAGCGATGATGGGCACCGTCGGACAGGCGATGATGTCGAACGCCTCGAAATGACGGGCCGTGCGGCGGATCCAGTCGGCGCGCCGCTGGTGCAGTTCGGCTACGTCGGCCGGGGTCTGCTGAGCGCCTTTCTCGATCCGGACCTTGACCCGGGGATCGTAGAGGTCGCCATGCCGGGCCATCATGTCGCGATGCACGGGATAGGCCTCGGCCGCGGTATAGCCGCCCTTGGCGTTGATCTCTGCTACTTCGCCGAATTCGGCAAAGGGTGTGTCGATGAGTACCGCCCCGGCTTGCGACAGGCGATGCAGCGCCGCCTGGAAAGTGGCCGCGACATGGCTGTCGAGGTTGTCCAGCACGATGGTCTGCGGGACGCCGATACGCAGGCCGGAAAGCGGCGCCCGTTCGGTAAGGTAGACCGGGTCGCCGGACAGGATGGCGTCGACGATGGCGCAGCAATTGACGGTGGGACCGATGCCGCCGATGCTGTCCAGCGTGGTGGACAGCGGGAAGGCGCCGGTCTTGGAGACGCGCGAGGCGGTGGGCTTGAAGCCGGTCAGGCCGGTGACCGCAGCAGGGATGCGGCACGACCCGCCGGTGTCCGTGCCCAGTCCGACGGCTGCCATGCCGTCGGTGACCGAGATCGCCGCACCCGAGGACGAGCCGCCGGGAATGCGGCCGGTCTGCCGGTCATAAGGATTGAGCGGCGTCCCGTAGTGCGGGTTGAGTCCCAGCCCCGAGTAGGCGAACTCGGTCATGTTGGAGCGGCCGATGATGACGAAGCCCGCTTCGCGCAGCCGCGCGACCGCGACGGCGTCGCGGGCGGCCGGCGCATCCTTGGCCAGCACGCGCGAACCCGCCGTGGTGACTTGCCCCTCGATGTCGAATAGATCCTTGATGGAGACGGGAATGCCGGCATAGCGCCGGGTGCGCTCCCCGCGCGCACGTGCCTGGTCGATTTCGTCCGCAGCGCGGCGGGCGCCGTCGGCGTCCACCCGGATGTAGACGCGGGGGCCCTCGCCGGACGGGTCCTCGATGCGGGCGAGGCAGTCTTCGACCAGCGCGCGGCTGGTCAGCCTGCCGGCATCCAGCGCGGCACTCAGTTCTTCAAGAGGAATCAATGGCGACATCGCGGTTTCTCGATCATGCAGGATCGTAATAGTGTATTTCGAGTAGCAGGCATCCGTCATTGGACTTGAACGGACCGTGCCAGGCACCGGGGGGACGCACGGCGTAGGTGTAGCCGGAGAAGGGCGTGCCGCCTTCGCCGTTCTCGTCATTGCCCACGGTCAGGTCGCCGCTGACCAGGAACACTTCTTCCCAGTAGTCGTGGACGATGGCCTGCTTGGTGTGGAAACCCGGAGGGAAGCGCAGCAGGCGGGTGCGGCTGCCGCGTTTGTTGAGTTCGTCGAGCGAACCGGACAGGATTTTCTCCATCGCCCCGGTGGCCGGGTCGTAGCCCGCGGGCAGTTGCCAGCCGCTCTCCATGTCGAGCGTGTGGAATTCATCGTGTTTCTTGGTGACAGCCATGAAGTGCTCCTGGTGGTCTGAGTGATATCAACCCGCTACCGGCAGTGCTTCCACGCGGTATCCGTGGCGCAGCGTCCGGTTCAGGACGGGATCGTGCAGTTCGAACTCGAAGCTGGGCGAGAAGCGGATGCCGCCCTTCGCGGCCAGCGTGCCGCAGAACATGATGCCGCCTTCCGGCAAGCTGCCGTCGGCATAGCCCGCGATGAGGTCCCGCGGATCCTGCATGGTGGTGACGGGGCCTTCCTGGTAGGCGACGCGCTGCCCATGCTCTTCGATGGTGGAGCGCAGCTGCAGGGCGTCCCAATGGCCGGCGACGTCATCGAACAGCCACCAGTCGGTTCCGATGGGCTTTTCGCATAGTTGTTTGGAGATGGTGACGCCTATGGTTTCGACCTTGCGGTCCGTATGGTCCGACCCTATGCCTACCCACAACCGTCCCTCGGCTCGCAGCATGACGAACTCGACTTCGCCGCTGGAGTCCAACCCGCTTACTTCGATGCGCGGCTGCGTGGTCAGGCGCGCGGCAGCGACGCGGTAGTAGACCGGGGTGGTGGCGGGGCGGGGAACGCCCAGCTCTTCCAGTTCGGCAATGTGTTTTTCCATGGCGGCTCGGTCGCGGCCGGTCCAGCCGGCAATCACGGCATGAGCGATGGACGCGTCGTACTGGCGGGTGCCGTCGCGGGTGATGAGATTCAGTAGCATGGTGGGCTCATTGAGGAATGCCGGCCCTGGCCGCCCACGGGAAAGGGCGGCCAGGGCCGGCAGAAAGACAAGGTGGCGATGTCAATCCAGGCGGGCGTTGGCGGCCTTGACCACTTTCTGCCAGTGCGCGGATTCCTCGGCGATGAAGGCGCGGAATTCGTCCGGCTTGTCGGCGATGATGGTCAGCCCCATGGATTGCAGGCGCGCCGTGACTTCCGGATTGCGCAAGGCCTTGGCGAATTCCGTGTTCAGACGGTCGACGATGGGGCGCGGCGTGCCGGCGGGGGCAAGAAAGCTGTACCAGTTGCCGGCCTGTACGTCCGCGTAGCCCGCATCGGTAGAGGTGGGAATCTCCGGCGCGAGCGGCGAACGCTCCTTGGCAGTGAGCGCAATGGCTTTCAGCCGGCCGCTCTTGACGTACTGGACGACGTTGGAGAAGTTGTCGCACATCAACGCCACGCGGCCGGCCAGCACGTCCTGCATGGCTGGCGCCGGGCCCTGGTAGGGCACGTGCACCAGGTCCACGCCCGCGGTGGACTTGAGCGATTCGCCGCACAAGTGGCTGGTGCTGCCGTTGCCCGCGGAGGCAAAGGTCAGGTCGCCCGGTTTCTGCCTGGCGAGGTTGACCAGTTCCTTGAGGTCCGAGGCGGCGACGCTGGGATGGGCCACCACTACGTTGGGCGTGGAGGCGGCGTTGATGATGGGCTCGAAGTCCTTGGTGGGCGAGTAGGACAGCTTGGTATAGACCCACGGATTGATGGCCAGCACGCCGGTGGTGGCCATCAGCAGCGTATAGCCGTCGGCCGCCGAGGACGCGACCTTGGCCGCGCCCAGCGAACCATTGGCGCCCGGCCGGTTCTCGACGACTACCGTGGTACCCAGCGCCTGGGACAGATGGGGAGCCAGCAGGCGCGGGATGATGTCACTCGTGCTGCCGGGAGGGAACGGCGTAACGATGGTGATGGTGCGGTTGGGGTACGAGTCGCCCCACGCCGGCATCGCGAACGACGCCAGCGCGAGCATACTGCTTAGTGCTAGCTTGCTGAACATGCAGAACTCCCGATGGAGAAACGAGTAGAAGGATGGAGCGCGGCGGCGAGGCTCACGCGCCCTGGTGCATCTCGGGCCGTCGCAGGCTGCTGATCATGGAAACCTTCAACAGATATTCCTTGGCCAGCTGCCCGTCGCCGGCGGTGCGCGTCATCTCCTCGCGCCAGGTCCTTTGTTCCAGTTCGTCCCGCGTTTCAAGATTTTTCTTGTTCGCGATGGTGATCTTGTTCACGTAGTCGAGGGCCACCGGCCGCCGCTCCGCTTCGTACCGATCGAGCAGCGCGTCCTCGGCCTGGCCGAGGCAGACGCGGGCGAGCTTGTCGGCGATATTGAAAGCATCATGTATGCCACCGTTCATCCCCATGCCGCCCAGCGGATTGTTCAGGTGGGCGGCATCGCCGGCCAGGAAGGCCCGGCCGACCCGGTAGCGCGGCGCGACGCGCTGGTGGACCGAGTAGATGGTGCGGTGCTCGATCTTGTATTCCTCGGGGCGCGCGTACACGCGCTGCAGCCGGCGCTGGATGCTGGCATCCGACAGGATGTCGGCGTCCTGCTCGTCGGCGCCCACCGGCAGCATGACGCGCCACAGCCCCGGCACACGCAACAGGAAGAACCACTCCTCGGGATCGGCGAAATAGCTCACCTCGGCCAGGCCGGGAATGACGTCGGCGAAATCGAACGGCGTGCTGGCTACCAGGAAGCGCTCGCTCCAGGTAAAGCCTTCCAGCACCACGCCGAGCAGGTCGCGCACGGCGCTGCGGCCGCCGTCAGCGCCGATCAGCCAGGTGCCGCGCTCGGTGGAAGACTCGCCGGCAGCGTTCTGGACGGTGAGCGTGACTCCCTGGCCATCCTGCTCGACGTTCGTCACGCGGGCGTCGAACCGTACGCTGGCATGCGGAATGCGCGAGAGGCGGTCGACCAGCAGGGCGTTCAGCTTGAACTGTTCGCATTGCAGCCGGTAGGGGTGCTGGGTTTCATCGCTGATGCTGCCGAAATTGAATTCGGCGACCCAACCCTTGCGGTCGCGGTATTGCATCCGCGGCGCGACTAATCCCATGTTGATGAGTAATTTCGAAACATCGAGACGCGCCAGCAGATCGAGCGTGGCGGGCTGGAAGGTCGAGGCCCGCAGGGTTTGCGGCAGGTTCGGCTCGGCTTCGAAGACCGTTACGGGAATACCCGCATCGGCCAATACGTTAGCGGCCACCAGGCCGACAGGGCCGGCGCCGGCGATCAGGACTCGTTCGTTCTTTGCGGTCATGGCTTGCTGCTGTGTGGAGGGATCGGCACATACTAGGAGGCTTGTTCCGGCCGCAGCAAACGATTTATTCTGGAGACATCTTGAGTTTTTGGAATGAACCAATGCGACGCAGGTTGCCCAGTATTGGTGCGCTGACGGCCTTCGATGCAGCGGCCCGGCACCTCAGCATTACGCGCGCCGCCGCCGAGCTGGCGCTGACCGAAAGCGCCGTCTCGCGGCAAATCTCGCTGCTGGAAGAGCAACTCGGCGTCAGGCTTTTCCATCGCATCAAGAAGCGCATCTCGCTCACTCGCGCGGGCGCCATGTACAGCGCCCGGGTGGTGCAGACCATCGAGCGCATCGAGCGCGATACCTTGGAAGTCATGGGGCACGAAGGCGACGGCGCGGTGCTGGAGGTGGCCGCGCTGCCAACGGTGGGATCGCAGTGGCTGGTGCCGCGGCTGGTTTCTTTCTACGCGCTGCAGCCCGAAGTGACGGTGCACGTCAGCGCGCGCAGCACCCGTTTCTTCTTCAGCGAGAGCGCGCTCGACGGCGCCTTGTATTTTGGCGCGCCCGACTGGGCCGGCGCCCGCACCGATTACCTGTTCGACGAAGTATTGTTGCCGGTGGGCAGCCCCTCGCTGCTGGAAGGCGAGGTTTCGCTGCGTCCGGAGACCGTCGTCCGCCGCCGGCTGCTGCATTTGATGACCCGTCCGGAAGCCTGGCGCCGTTGGTGCGATACGGCCGGACTGGGTAACGTCAATGTGATGCGCGGCCCGCGGTTCGAGGTGCAATCCATGCTGATCAGCGCCGCCTGTGCCGGAATGGGGGTCGCATTGCTGCCGCGTTTCCTGATTGGCGACCAGCTGCGGTCGGGCAAGCTGAAGGTGTTGTCCAACCTTCCGGTTCGCAGCGAGGGCGCCTATTACTTCGCGTACCCGGAGGAAAAGGCGACGGACCCCACCCTCACGAACTTCCGCGCCTGGCTGCAGGATCAGTGCGAGGCTTTCAGGCGTCGAGCCGGAGCCGGTAGCGAGCCAGGTGTTCCGGGTCTATCCAGCCTTCCACGCCGGGCGCGGCGGGGAGTTCGATCCGGCCTTGCCGGATGACCGGCTGCTGCGCGGCGATTTGCTCGGTCAGGCCCAGGAAGAATGTCTGTTCCGCGGGGAAGGCGCAGTGCTTGGCCGGAACGGCCGCTGCTTGCTGCAGGTTGATGAGCGTGCCGAGCGCGCTTTCGGCGTAGATGCCGGTCGCCACGCCGGCGCCGTATTGCCGTGCCAGGCTCCCTATGGCCATCGCCTCGGTCATGCCGACGCGGCCGGGTTTGGCGCTCAGCGCCCGAGCGCCGCGTTCGAGGAACAAGGCGGCGTCCGCCGCCGTGGTGCAGGACCGGTCCACGATGATGGGGAGCGGCGTACTTTGCTGCAGCGCTTCGAAATGCGCGTCCGGACACAGCGGGCACGGATCTTCCGCCGCCTGCACGCCCTCGTCGGACAGCAACCGCAGGTAGGCGGCGGCCTCGTCCCGGCCGTAGGCGGAGTTGGCGTCCACGCTGAACACCGCATCGTCGCCCGCGGCGCGGCGGATGGCCCGCAGCGCCTGCCGGTCGATGTCCATGCCCTGGCCGCCTTTGACCTTGAAGGCGCGTATGCCATGGCGCGAGGCGACCTCGGCGGCTTCGCGCGCCATGATCCCGGGCGGCCGGCGGGTCAGTGTCCACGACACTTCCACTTCCTGCGTGCCGCCCCAGTATTGCCATAAAGGCTGCTCCGCGCGTGCAGCAGCCAACATCCAGCAGGCGGTTTCCAGCATGCCCTTGGCGAGCCGGTTTTCGGGCAGCGCCGCCAGCGCCTGGTGGACGGCCTGGGCATCGGCGAGGTCCGTGCCGTGGACCGCCGGCATGATGAGATCGCGGAATGCCGCCGACAGCGAAGCCGGCGAGACGCCGGACCAGGTCGCCTTGACGGTGCCCTCGGCCAGGCCGGCAAAGCCGTCATCGGATTCCAGGCGCAGCAAGGCGTAGACGCCCGCGTCCTCGATCGCGTTGGCCCAAACGATACGGTCACGGTAGGCCAGGCGATAGAAGTCCAGCGACCAGCGGGCGATTTTCATGACCTCAATCCATGCGGATATTGGCCTTTTTGACCAGCTTGCCCCAGATTTCCATCTCGCGTTCGACGTGGGCCTTGAATTCCCCGGGCGTGGTACCGAGCATCTGCACGCCTTCCGACTTGAATTGTTCCTTGAAGTCGGGCGACTGCACGATCTTGACCAATTCGCGATTGAGCTTGTCCACGATGGGCTGCGGCGTGCCGGCCGGCGCGACATAGCCCCACCAGCCCGAGGCATCGTAGCCGGGGAAGGTTTCGGCGATGGTGGGCACGTCCGGCAGGACCGACATGCGCTCCTTGCCCGTGACGGCGATCGCCTTCACGCGGCCGGGCTTGAGATAGTTCATCGCCCCGGTGTAGGTGCTGAAGGACAGCTGCACCTGTCCGCTGCTCAGGTCGTTCAAGCCCTGCGCCAGCCCCTTGTAGGGAACGTGCATGAGATCGATCTTGGCCATGTCCTTGAGCAATTCACCCATCAGGTGGGCGCTGCCGCCGTTGCCGGTCGAGGCATAGGAAATCGTGCCTGGCTTGGACTTCGCCAGCGCCACCAGCTCGGGCACCGTATTGGCGGGCAGGTTAGGCGTCGCGATCATGACATATGGCGAGGTGCCCACCAGCGTGATGAAGCTGAAGCTCTTGATCGTGTCGTAAGGCAGCTTCGACATCAGGTTCGGGTTGATGGAGTGGGCCGCTGCGGTCTGCAGCAGGGTGTAGCCGTCCGGATCGGCCCGGGCCACGTACTCGGTACCGATCACGGTGCCGCCTCCGGGCTTGTTCTCGACCACGACGCTCTGCTTGAGCGACTCGGAAAGCCGCTGGGCGATCCGGCGGGCCAGGACGTCGTTGATGGCCCCGGGGGTATAGGGAACGATGATGCGTATCGGCCGCGAAGGATACTCGGCGGCAGATTCGGCCTGGGCCGGCAGGGCGGCGGCCATGGCAACGGCAATTGCGCCCGCGCGCAGGAATGGGGTGACGGACATGTGGCCTCCTCGTATCGGCATCCGGCCGCAGCGTCTCCGGTAGCGGCCGTGATTGTTGTGTATATCAACTATGGACGCCCGCAACGATACATGAACAAGTTGTCGATTTCAACTATATAAACCCTGAATCGGTAAGGTCTTCTGGGTCACGGAGGCGGCCGGAGGGTTACGATGCCCGGACGCTTTTTGATTTCCGCGTGCCGGAGCTGCAATGACCGCACTGTCGATTCTTGATCTTTCCCCTATCTGCGAGGGCGGTACGGCCGCCGACGCATTCCGCAATACCCGCGACCTGGCGCAGCATGCCGAAGGCTGGGGGTACCGGCGCTATTGGCTGGCCGAGCACCACAACATGCCCGGCATCGCCAGCGCGGCGACATCGCTCGTGATTTCCCACGTTGCCGCAGCTACCCGCAGCATCCGGGTAGGCGCGGGCGGCATCATGCTGCCCAATCATTCACCGCTGCTGATCGCCGAGCAATTCGGTACGCTGGCGTCGCTCTACCCGGGGCGCATCGACTTGGGGCTGGGCCGGGCGCCGGGATCCGACCAGGCCACGGCGCGGGCATTGCGCCGCCACGGTGTCGATACGGCCGAGCGTTTTCCCCAGGACGTTGCCGAACTACAGGCCTATTTCCGGCCCCCCCGGCCAGGGCAGGCGGTGCAGGCGGTGCCGGGAGGCGGCCTGGACGTGCCGATCTGGCTGCTCGGTTCCAGTCTGTTCAGCGCCCAGCTCGCCGCCCAGCTCGGCCTGCCATTCGCGTTCGCCTCGCATTTCGCCCCCGGCTTCATGACGGCCGCCCTGGATCTCTATCGGAGCCGGTTCCAGCCCTCCGCGTCGCTGCACAAGCCCTATGTGATGCTGGGACTCAACGTATTCGCGGCCGCCACCGAGGCCGAGGCGCGCCGCCTTTTCACGTCACTGCAGTTGCAGTTCGTCAATCTCATACGGGGGACGCCCGGCAAGCTGAACCCGCCCGTGGACGACATCGACGGGGTCTGGAGCGCCGCCGAGCGTTCGCATGTCGAGCGTTCATTGGCCTGCACGGTGGTCGGGGACCTTGCCATGGTCCAGGAGGGAATGAGAGAGTTCGCCGAGCGCACCGGTGCCGATGAGTTGATGGTCACGGCCCAGGTGTACGATCATCACGCCCGCCTGGAATCGTTCCGGCTGACGGCCGAGGCGGCGCGGCAGCTGGGCTGGTTGGACCAGCCGCCAGCCTGATCCGTGCCGGCGGGCCGGTCAGTCGTCCCGTTCCGGCAACCGCTCGGCCCGTAGCGGAAGGACGTGGCCCAGCCAGAATCCGTGCTCCAGGTGGTCGCGCCGCGGAAAGCCGGTGTCCGGATGCACCAGGATGTCCAGTCCTTGCCGGTTCAGCATCAGCCAGGGAACCAGCGTGCCGAAGGTTTCCGGCTCGAACAGCAGTTGGTACATGGCCCGGCTGTGGGGGCCGACCGGTACGTCGTGCCACCGGCCGGCGCGTACCGGGAAGCGTTCGACCACCTGTTCGCGTACGATGGCCGCCGCCTGGCGCGTGGCCTGCGGATCGTAGTAGACGTGTGCGTGGAAGGCACGAATGATGGGTGTGTGGTCTGTATCTGGCTGCATGGCAGGGGCCGGCGGACGGTTGAGCGATGCGGCGGTCAGCCGCGCGTATATCTGATTCTATGACGGAGAGATAAGTGAAACTGGGACTCGAGGGAAAGGTCGCGGTGGTGACGGGTGCGACGGCCGGCATCGGGCTGGCCACGGCGCTCAAGTTTGTCGAGGAAGGCGCCAAGGTGGCCCTGTGCGCCCGCAATGCCGGGAAACTGGAGGCGACGATAGAGATGCTGCGCGGCAAAGGCGGGGATGTCTTCGGCCTGCCGACCGATGTTGCCAAGCCCGAGGAAATCGAACGGTTCTTCGCGGCCGTGGCGGCCCATTTCGGCCGTATCGACGTCCTCGTGAACAACGCCGGGACCTCCATGCGCGGCCCGTTCCTGGAACTGCAGGATGCCGAGTGGGATGCCGATCTCGAACTCAAGCTGTATGGCGCCATACGCTGTTCCCGCCTGGCGGTCGGGCACATGAAGCGGCAGGGAGGAGGGCGGATCGTCAATATCTCGACCATAGGCGGCAAGCAGCCGGGTGCCGCATCCATGCCCACCTCGGTGTCGCGCGCCGCCGGCCTGGCGCTGACCAAGGCCTTGTCCCGGGAATTCGCCGCCGACAACATCCTCGTGAACGCGGTGTGCATAGGGAAGATCAAGGCCGGCCAGCATGAACGCGCGGCGGCCGCGGCCGGCCGGGATCCCGACGATCTCTATCGGCAGTTCGCGCAAGACATCCCGCTACGACGCGTAGGGGAAGCGGAAGAGGCGGCCAACGTCATCGTGTTCCTGGCTTCCGACGCTGCCAGCTACGTAACGGGGTCCAGCATCAACCTGGACGGCGGTGCTTCGGCCGTGATGTAGCGTCTGGCCGGCAGCGGGCGGGCATGCCGCCCGCTGCCGGTTGCATTTGCCGCGCCGCAGCGATATAGTTAGTTCAACTAACTAACTTTTTACGGTGCGCGGGTCTATGCGGGCCGCACGGAATCATGCAGGACTTGTCGAGCAACGACGCCATCGAAATCGCCGCCCACTTGCGGCCGGCCATCTTGCGGCTGAACCGGCTGCTTCGGCGTGAAACCCAGGCGTTCGACGTTTCCCCCTTGGCCGTCATGCTGCTGTCGGCCATCGATAAAGAGCCCGGCATTGGCGTCAACGACCTGGCCAATCGCGAGAATACGCGGGCTGCCACCATGAGCGCCCACGTCAAGCAGTTGGAGGCGGCCGGCTACGTCCATCGCGACCAGACCCTGCATGCCGACAAGCGCCGCGTAGGGCTCGCCGTCACGCCTAAGGGCCGCAAGCTGGTGGCCGACGTGCGCAAGCGGCGCACCGATTGGCTGGCAGGGCGCATTGCCATGCTGGATCCTGAGTCCCGTGCCGCGCTTGGGCGGGCGGTGGCCGCCTTGGCGCGTCTGGGGGAGTGAAGGACATGTCTTCGTCGGCGGACAACCGGGCTTCCTTCGCGGCACGCATCGCGCGGCGCCTGTCGCCCATGATGGTGCCTTTGATCGTCGGCTGCGCGCTGTTCATGCAGATGCTCGATTCGACGGTCATCGCCACGGCCTTGCCCGCCATGGCCCACTCCCTGGGCGAGGACCCGGTCAAGCTCAATGTGGCCATCACGGCCTATTTGCTCAGCGCTGCCGTGTTCGTACCGATCTGCGGCTGGGCCGCCGACCGGTTCGGCGCCCGGCAGGTGTTTGCCTCGGCCATCGTCCTGTTCGCCGTCAGCTCAACGTTGTGCGGGCTGTCGCAGTCGTTGGGGCAACTCGTCGCCGGCCGCATGCTGCAAGGCTTCGCCGGTGCGATGATGGTGCCGGTGGGCCGCATCGTGCTGCTGCGTACCGTACCCAAGTCCGACCTGGTGCGCGCCATGTCCTTTCTCAGTATGCCGGCCTTGCTCGGCCCCATATTCGGGCCGGCGGTGGGCGGTTTCCTGGTCGAATACGGATCCTGGCGCTGGATCTTCTTCATGAACGTGCCCATCGGCATCCTCGGGGTCGTGCTGGTGCTGCGCTATATCAAGGACATCGACGGCGGCAAGCCTCAGCCGCTGGATTTCATCGGTTTCCTGCTCACGGCGGTCTGCCTCGGGACGCTGGTATTCTGCTTCGAGGCGGTCGGCCACGGTGTGCTGTCGTCCACCATGGTAATCGCGCTGCTGGTGCTGGGCGCCCTGTGCGGCGTGGCCTACGTGAAGCACGCCGAACGCTCGCCGCATCCCATCCTCGACTTCCGCCTGCTGAAAATCCCGACCTTCTCCATCTCGCTGCTGGGCGGCAACCTGTGCCGCCTGGCGGTCGGCGCGGTCCCCTTCCTGCTGGCGATGCAGTTGCAGGTGGCGTTCGGCATGGGGCCCTTCGCCGCCGGGCTGCTGACCTTCGCCGGCGCCGTGGGGGCGCTCATGATGAAGATGACCGCGAGTCCCATCATCAAGCGTTTCGGCTTTCGCCGCACCTTGGTCGTGAACGCCTTCCTCACCGGCATTTCCATTGTGGGCTGCGTGCTGTTCACGCCTGCGACCCCTCATGCGGTCATCATCATCGTGCTGTTGCTGGGCGGGTTCTTCCGGTCGCTGCAGTTGACGGGGGTCAACTCGCTGGCCTACGCCGACATCGGCCCGGATCAGATGGGCCGGGCCACGGGAATGGCCAGTGCGGTCCAGCAATTGGCGATCAGCCTAGGCGTGGCGGTGGCCGCCTTTGCGCTCAAGACCAGCATGGCGGCCCGCGGGACCACGGTCCTGGATGCGTACGACGTCATGCCGGGATACCTGGTGATCGGCGGCGCGATGGTGCTGTCCGTGCTGTTCTTCCGCCGCTTGGCGCCCGGCGCCGGCGCCGAGGTCAGCGGCCGTCGTTGACCATGTCTTTGGGTACCACCCACTGGGTGAATTGCTCTTCGGTCAGGTAGCCCAGCGCGAGGGCGGCTTCCTTGAGCGATAGGTTTTCCTTGTGCGCCTTCTTGGCGATCTGCGCCGCCTTGTCATAGCCGATGTGCGGATTGAGCGCGGTAACCAGCATCAGCGACCGCTCCACCAGCTCGGCAATACGTTCCGCATTGGGCTCGAGCCCCGCCACGCAATTCTTCTCGAAGCTCTCCATGCCGTCGGCGAGTAAGCGCACGGACTGCAGGAAGTTATGGACCAGCAGCGGCTTGAATACGTTGAGCTCGAAATTGCCGCTCGCGCCGCCGATGTTGATCGCGACATCGTTCCCCAGGACCTGCGCGCCCAGCATGGTCAGCGCTTCGGATTGGGTAGGGTTGACCTTGCCCGGCATGATGGAGCTGCCCGGTTCGTTTTCCGGAATGCGGATCTCACCCAGGCCCGAGCGCGGACCGCTGGCCAGCCAGCGTATGTCGTTGGCCAGTTTGATCAAGCCCGCAGCCAGGGTCTTGAGCGCGCCGTGGGCGAACAGCAGTCCTTCGTGTGAAGCCAAGGCCTGGAACTTGTTGGGCGCCGACTCGAACGGCAGGCCGGTTTCCCTGGCGAGTTCGGCCGCTACGCGCGCCCCGAACTCCGGATGGGTGTTCAGACCCGTGCCGACGGCGGTGCCGCCTATGGCCAGCTGCAGCAGACCGCGCTGGGTGTAGCGGATCTGTTCCTCGGCCAGCACCAGCTGCGCCTCGTGCCCTGAGAGTTCTTGTCCCAGCGTCAGCGGGGTGGCGTCCTGCAGGTGGGTACGTCCTATCTTCACGATGTCGGCATACGCGCGCGCCTTGTCGCCCAGGGTCTTGCGCAGGCGGGCCAGCGCCGGCAGCAGCCGGGTATGGACTTGCAGCGCGGCCGCCACGTGCATCGCGGTGGGAAACACGTCGTTGGACGACTGGCCGCGATTGACGTGGTCGTTCGGGTGGACCAGCCGCGCCTGGCCCCGTTGGCCGCCCAGCAGCTCGGAAGCGCGGTTGGCCAATACCTCGTTGACGTTCATGTTGGTCTGCGTGCCCGAGCCCGTCTGCCACACGCTGAGAGGAAATTCTCCGGACCAGCGGCCGGCCACGATTTCGTCGGCAGCCGACTCTATGGCCTTGGCTAGCTTGGGGTCGAGCAGCCCCAGTTCGGCATTGACCCGGGCGGCGGCACGCTTGACCTGGGCCAGCGCCACGATCAGCGGCTCGGGCATTTTTTCCGTCGAGATCGAAAAGAACTGCAGCGAACGCTGGGTCTGAGCGCCCCAGAGATGTTCGGCGGGAACGTCGATGGGGCCGAAGGTGTCTTTCTCAACACGCATGCTCATGTCTATCTCCTTGCCTGCCGGGAGCCCGGCGTGCGGGCCTGTTCCATTCAGGTTAGCAGAAGAGCCCTTGGGTTTGGCTTGTGCCCCCGATGGCGACTGTGGTAGACCAGGGGCGGTGCCACTTTGGGAGAGCGTACCGTGTTCGAGCGGGCTGAACTCGATCCAGCGATCGACGAAGAGGAGTACGAACGGCGCGAGCTTGCCCTCAGGACGGAGCTTCTGCAGCGGCAGTACGAGCTGCTGGAGAAACGAGACCGCGCCGTGCTGGTGGTCGTGGCGGGCATAGACGGCGCAGGCAAGGGGAGCACCATCAACCTGCTCAACGAATGGATGGACCCGCGGCACATACGCACGCAGGCCTTCGGCGAACCGACTCCCGAGGAAGCGCAGCGGCCGGCCATGTGGCGCTATTGGAACGCCTTGCCTGCCCGTGGACAAAGCGGCATCGTCTTTGACGCGTGGTATACGCCGCTACTGAAAGAGGCGGCCCGCAAGAGTCCCGACATGGAACGCATCCTTGCCATGGCGGCCAGGATCCGCCGTTTCGAGGCCATGCTCGCAGCCGAGCGGGTGCGCATCGTCAAGCTCTGGTATCACTTGTCGCGCAGGGCCCAGATTGCGCGCATCGACGAGCAGCTTGCCGACCCCGCCACCGCGTGGCGGGTGTCCGAGGCCGACCTTCGCGTGCGCAAGCGATTCAAGCGCCTGCGTGCCGCCGGCCGCATCGTGCTGGAGGCCACGCAGGCGCCCCACGCTTCCTGGCGAGTGGTGCCCGGCGCCGACGCCAGGCTGCGTACCGTGGAGACCGCCAGCGCAGTGCTCGATGCGCTGGCCGGTCCGCTTCCCGCCGTGGCGCGGCGTGCGCCACCGCCCGCGGTCGCGCTTCGCCGTCATCGGCGACTGGCGATGGCGCCGCGTCCAGGGGGTGGCAAGCTGGACGGCGACGCCTATGAAAAGCGGCTGGCGTCCTACCAGGCGCAATTGGCTGAGCATGCGCGCAGCAAGCGTTTTCAGCAGCGCTCGCTGGTGCTGGTGTTCGAGGGCGTGGATGCCGCCGGCAAGGGCGGTGCGATCCGCCGCGTGGCCCACGCGCTGGATGTGCGCCACTTCCGTATCGTGCCCGTGTCGGCGCCTACCGGGGAGGAGCGCGCCTACCCCTACTTGTGGCGGTTCTGGCGCCAGTTGCCGCTGCACGGCCGGGTATGCATGTTCGACCGTTCCTGGTATGGGCGGGTACTGGTGGAGCGTGTCGATGCGCTCATAACGCCCGCGGCATGGCGACGGGCCTATGCCGAGATCAACGATTTCGAAGATCAATTGGTCCGCAGCGGAGCGCTGGTCCTCAAGTTCTGGCTCTCGGTTTCGCGCGATGAACAACTGCGCCGTTTTCGCGAACGGCGCGAGTCCCCTTTCAAGAGCTTCAAGCTCACCCCGGACGATTGGCGCAACCGCCGCAAATGGGGTGAGTACATGGACGCGGCCCGCGACATGGTGGCGCGCACCGACACCCTGCATGCCCCGTGGTTCATTGTTGCCCATGACGACAAGCGGACCGCGCGCCTGCAGGTGCTCGAGCACATCGTGCAGGCGCTGGACGACCTCAAGTAGTTGGCCGGGGCCTGGCCGTCAGCGTACCTGGGCCACTACGTAGGCCACCGCGGCCGTCAGTTTCTTGGCGTAGGGAATGTGCAGGAACTCATTGGGCCCGTGGGCATTCGACTGGGGGCCCAGCACGCCCGTGATCAAGAATTGCGCCTGGGGGAATTTCTCGCCCAGCATGCCCATGAAGGGAATCGTGCCGCCTTCGCCTATCCACGCGGTTTCCCGCCCAAAAGCGGCGTGCGAGGCCGCATCCAGGGCGTCTTCCAGCCACGGTGCCGTGGGCGGCGCGTTCCAGCCGCAGGCACTGCCTTCCGTCTTGAAGCTGACCTTGGCCTGATAGGGCGGCGCGCTCTCCAGCGCCTGCTTCATGGCATGGGCGGCCCGCTCTGCGTCTACCGTCGGGGGCAGGCGCATGCTGAGCTTGAGCGACGTCTTGGGACGGAGCACGTTGCCGGCCTGGTCGATGGACGGCAAGCCGGCAGCACCGGTCACGGACAAGGCCGGCCGCCAGGTCCGGTTCAAGATACCTTCCACTGGGTCGGTGGTGGTGGGCTGGGCGTGGGCATGGCCGTCCGGCCCATGCGAGCAGCCGACCCAGGGGAACTGCTTCCAGACCTGGTCTCCGAGGATGCGCCCGGCCGTTTGGGCCTGCGCCACTCGGTAGGGCGGGATGTCGGCGTGCAGCTCAGGCAGCAGCACTCGTCCGGTCGCTGGGTCATCCAGGCGATTGAGCAACTGGCGAGCGATACGGAAGGAGGAGGGCACCAGGCCACTGGCCATGCCGGAATGGACGCCTTCGCTCAAGACCTCGACTGTCAGGACGCCGCCGGTGAGCCCCCGCAGGGACGTCGTCACCCAGAGCTGTTCGTAATTGCCGCAGCCCGAGTCCAGTCCGACAACGAGCGTAGGCGTACCGATGCGGCCGGCGAGCAAGTCGAGGTAGGCGGGCAGATCGTAGCTGCCGCTTTCCTCGCAGGTTTCGATCAAGCCCACGCAGCGGGGCCGGGGTGCGCCCTGGGCATCGAGCGCTCCCAGCGCGGTCAGCGCCGCGTAGACCGCATAGCCGTCATCCGCACTGCCCCTGCCGTAGAGCCGTCCATCTTCTACCTTGGGCGTCCATGGACCCAGACCGTCGCGCCATCCGGTCATCTCCGGCTGCTTGTCCAGGTGGCCGTAGAACAATATGCTGCGATCATTTCCCAGGCCCTGCGTGGCGGGGGCCTCGAAATACAGGCACGGCGTGCGGCCGGGGATGCAGACGATGTCGACTTTCAGGCCGGCAATCGGCTGCGCGCGCGCCCACTGCGCGGCCGCTTCCACGACCGCGGCGAGGTGGCCGTGCGATTCCCAGCTGGGGTCGAACATCGGGGACTTGGCCGGGATCCGGACATAGTCCATCAGCAAGGGAATGAGCTCATCATCGTAGCGTCGCGCCACCACGGCCGACAGTTCGGACATATCCATGGAGATCTCCGGTGAGCCTTCAGTGTAGATCTTCTAGGCAGCGCCTGTCGGGTGCGCTATTTTGCAAAAGCTGCATGTAGTTTTTACCCGGATCGGTGAGGGGGTGGCTGAAAATCTTATAACGCGCGCCTCAAGACGTCCCTGTTTCCCTGGGAAAGGCCAACGTCGGGTGCGCGCCCGCAACATGGTACGGAATCTGCTCGGGAGGAAGGGCAGGGCATCCGCAGGGCGTGGTCCTTGCGCCGGGATGCCGAGGTTTTACGGGAAGGTCGAGGAGAAGACCATGCTGCGTTGGGCTACTATCTTTTTCGTGATTCCCTTGCTGGTTGCGGTCGTCGGCCTGAGCGATCTGGTCGCGAGCGCGGCTACCATCGCCATTGTCCTGTTCGTGGTTTCGCTGGGAGCCTTCATCGCGACGTTCTTCATCCACCTTCCCGATGAAGCGGAAGAGCGGTATGAGCGGGAGTGGTCCCGTTGATTGCTGAAAGCAAGGAACCCTTGATCATGTCTACCCCTTTTCCTCGTTGAGCATGGGCGCGCGACCTCTTCCGCAGCCCCCTGCCGCCGATCCTGTTTTTCGTCGCATGGCGGAACACGCGCCGTGCGTGCTGTGGTCGGCCGCCGCTGACGGCTCCTGGACCTATGTGAATCCCGCCTGGACCCGCCTTACCGGCCAGCCCGCCGGGAAGGCCGCGGGATGGGGTTGGCTGGACCGTGTCCCGGACAACCAGCGCGAGCGTGTGCGCGCAGCCTTTACCAAGGGCGCCGCGGCCGCAGCGGCATTCGACATCGTCCATGGACTACTGGGCCAGGAAGACGCCTTGTTGAACGTCCATACCCAGGCCCACCCCAGTTTCCAGTCCAATCAGCAGTTCGTCGGCTTCAGCGGCACCTGCCTGCAGTATCAGGAGCCGGCCACGGGCGTAGCTGCCGAGGGCGGCGACGAGGGCGCGGTGCGACGCATGCTGGATCTTGTACCCGACGCGTTCATGGCCTTCGACCCCTCGATCCGATACGTATATGCCAACGCGGCCGCCGGCCGGCTTTTCGGAATCGAGCCCGAGACCTTTGCCGGCAAGACGGCGCGGGAACTCGGCTTGACGCCCTACATCGCGTCGGTCTACGAGCAGTCGGTGGCGGACGCGTTCGCCACCGGGAAGATGCAGACCGTGAATTACCGGATCGACACGGGCGCCGACACCCGCCATTTCCGTGTCCGGGCAACGCCCGATCCCGACGCCTCCCGGGTGCTGGCCGTGACGACCGACGTCACCGCGTGGGTCCTCGCACAGGTCGAACTCGACACCTTGCTGCTGCGGGAGCAGGCTGCGCGGGCCCAAGCGGAAAGTGCGGCGGGCGTGCGCGACCAGTTCCTGTCCGTCGTGTCGCATGAATTACGCTCTCCGCTCAATGGCATCCAGAGCTGGGCGCACGTGTTGGAGAGCCGGGTCGATGCCAGCATACCGGGGGTCACGCGGGCCCTGGCAGGCATCAAAACAGGCGTCCAGCAGCAGGTCCGGCTGATCGACGAGTTGCTGGACGTGACCCATGCGATGACCGGGCGCCTGCAGCTCGAGATGGAGCTTCTGTCGCTGGAGCCGGTTGTGCGGCGCTCGCTCGCCAAGGCTGAGCAGTCTGCCTCCGAACGCGGCTTGACATTGCGGGCCCAATGGCCGGGCGACGATATCCAGGTTCGCGCCTGCGCGGAGCGGTTAGAGCAAATGGTCGACCACCTGCTGAGCAACGCCATCAAATTCGGGGCGGCGGGCGGCGAAGTCTCCGTGCGGATCGAGGCGGTAGGGAGCGAGGCTTGCATCGCCGTCGGCGACACCGGCAAAGGCATCGCCCCGGACGTCATGCCCTATCTGTTCGACCCGTTCCGCCAACTCGATACTTTCCGCTCCCGGCGTTCGGAAGGGCTGGGGGTGGGGCTGACGCTGGTCCGGCACCTGGCCGAGCTGCATGGCGGCCGCGTGGCGGCGCATAGCGGCGGTGAAGGGCAGGGCGCAGTGTTCTCGATCTATCTACCCTTGGCTGCCGGCAAGCCGGCCGCCGAGCCCGAAAGAACCGGACAGGTACCGGCCGATGCCCTGGCCGACATTCGCATCTTGCTGGTCGAGAACCATGCGCAGGCGCGGGGCGCCTTGGCGGACTCGCTCCGCCAGGCCGGCGCGGCGGTCACCGCCTGCGAGACCGGCGCCGCCGCCTTGGAGCATCTGCAGCAAGCGGACCAGTGCGCTCTGCCGCAAGTCGTGATCAGCAATGTCACCATGCCCGGTCTGGGCGGATGCGACCTGCTGGCCCGTATACGGGAGCTGGAGCGCAGCGCGCCCCACCGTTTTCCAGCGCCTACGCCGACCATCGCGCTGACCGCGGCCGGCCAGCGGGAAGACCGGATACGTGCGCTGGCCAGCGGCTTCCAGGTCTACATGGTCAAGCCAGTGGAATTTTCGCAATTGGTGGGACTTATACAGAGCCTGGCGCGGACCGCCACCGTGGAACGCCGGTAGCGGCCGCAGGGCCGTCGGGTCAGGCGTGGGCCCGCATGCGGTCCCGCAGTTCGCGCACCTGGTCGTGGTTGCGCACGACGCCCTCGTACTGCAACTGCACGAGGGCGAGAATCTGGGGCGGCAGCTCTTCTCCCAACGCGGCCTGGTAGCGGCTCTTGGCGACGTCCTCGCCGCGCTCGCACTCCTCCAATATCGCCAGGTCGGTCCGTCCCGCAACGGCGGTCTTCAGTCCTATCCACCCGCGATGCAGCACGCCGGCGGCGGTGCCGCTTTCCTCCGGTTCGTCTCCCAGGCTGGCGACTTGTTCCTGTAGCTGCGCCGCGGCGGCCGCGCAATCGGCGGCACGGCGGGAAAACAAGGTCTTCAGTTCGGGGTCGTGGGCATCCTGGGCGGCCTGGCGAAAGCCGTACTCGCCGTCCTTGCAGGTTTCGATCAGGTCGTTCAATACGGTCGTCACATCTCGGGCCATCGTCGTCTCCTGGATAGTGCGAGTGCGCCGGGGCGGAAGACGCCGGCCCCGGCGGTCATCCATTCAGCAGGAAACGGACCCGGCCCTATTTCTTGGGATGACTGGGCTTGAGCTTCCAGTCTTTGTCATCCTTGCATGTCTTGACTTCGCTATCGGCATCGGCGGCAGCTCCCGGCGCGATGGGATCGCTGGCCGGAAACGTGCCCTCGAGCGAATCGTCAAGCAGCTCCTGGTACGTGGGCAGGCCCTCGTCGGCCTGTTTGGCCTTGTCATGGTCCTTGTCCTTGGACGATTTGTCCCGGCGGTCTTTCGGTTCAGTTTTCATGCCATGCTCCGCAAGTTCAGACACGGCCGAGCGGCAAGTGCCGTGCCCGGCCTACTGCCTATCCCGCATCGCCTAGCGGCGGGGAGGAGGAGGTGCCGTCCGCCTTGGCGGGTGCTTCCGGCTCCTCCAGGCGCTGGACGAAACTGGCCTGGGGATTCGTCAACTGTATCCCGAGTTCCCGGAAACGGCGATAAATGCGCTGGTTGAACGCGCGCTGCACTGTCCACCGCCCACGGTCCAGCGCGCGAATCTGCCCGGCCAGGGTGATCGACGCGCCGTCCACTTGGTCCACCCCCCACAGGTCCAGGTCGGCCAGCATCAGGGGGCCCAGGTTTGGATCGTTGCGCATTTCCTCACCCACCGCGCGTATCGCCGCGATAACCGTGTCGAGATCCGAGTCGGCCGTGACGCTGACGCGTATCGAGGCGTTGCCGATGCCTCGATTGGTATTCGAGACGGTGCTGACCGAACTGAAGGGAACGACGTGCAGCGAACCGTCCCCCGCCCGAAGCCGCACGGTCCGGATCGACAGGTTCTCCACCGTGCCGGACACGCCGGCCAGGCTGACGAAATCCCCTACCTGCATCGCGTCCTCCATCAACAGGAAAATGCCCGTAATGAAGTCCTGGACCAGCTTTTGCGAACCGAAGCCTATCGCCACGCCGATGATGCTGGCGCCGGCCAGCAGCGGGGCGATATTGATGCCCAGCTCGTTGAGGGCGGTCAGCAGGACGATCATCGCGATGACGATGAACAGCGTCGCCCGCAGGATCGGCACCAGGGTCCGCAAGCGCGCAGCGCGCATCAGGTCGCCGGCGGCGGCCCAGCGTTCGATGCGCCGGTTGATCGATACGGTCACGGCTTCCCAGGCCAGCAATGCCAGGCCGCAGGCCACGGCAATGGTTGCTGCCGCCGAAGCCAGCCGGCGGCCCACCGTGCCGGCTTCGAACCACCCCAGGGCATGGATACCCCAGACTTCCAGCAGCGCGATGATCGTGACCGCGAACAGCACGGCCAGCACGGTATGCTGCGCCAGCGCCTGATAGGGGCGCTCGCCGGGCGCCTCCTCGCCGGCGCCCGGTGCGCCGCCGTAGAACAGGCGGTCGATCGCACCCAGCAGCAGCATGGAAATAAGCGAAGCCAAGAGCATGACCAGCGCCGTCCGCCAGACGTACTGCAGCAACTGCGAGAAACTCGCGGCGGCGCCCAAGGCCCAGACTACCCAAAGCCCCGCGATGATCGCGATCGCGGTGGGCGCCCACGCGTCAGCCAGCGCGGCGCGAATGCCGCCGGTTTTTTCTCCGCGAAGCCAGCGCGCTACCTGCGCGCGGCGTTGCACCACCATCACGATGAGCATGCCGTGCAGGATCAGGCCTACCAACTTGGTCAGCACATGGCGAACATCGGGGGCCGCACCCAGCAGCTGCACAATCTCAGCTGCCGCGGCGCCGAATGCCGCCACGATCACGAGGCGCCGCAGCCACTTATCGAGATAGCGTGCAGAGTCGCCCCCCAGCCGGGACAGCCGGAGGGCAGGGCTGACCGGCGACACCAGCAGCCGCAGCGCCGCCATGGCCAGCCGCGTTGCCAGGTAGGCGCCGGCCAGCGGGAGGATGAAAGGATAGAACCCCGCGGCAGGGCCGCCGAAAATCGGGGCCAGCAGTGTGGTGGCGGCCAGGAATCCGGCCAGCGGCACCAGCGTCAACAGCATGTATGCCATGGCGTAGGGCACCCGACGCAGCACGGACAAATGGCGGACCCGGGTAACCGCCTCGCTGCCGCTCGTTGCGCCCCCGGCATCGGCCGAGGGCCCTGTTCCTTCTTGCAGGCGGCGCTGCTCGGCAAACGCCACCAGGCGGCTGCGCGCCCGCTTGAGCAGGCGCGCGACCAGCGCCTCCACGCCTAGCGCAACGGCCAGGATCAGCAAAATGGTGCCGATACCGAGCAGCGTTGCCTCCCTGGCCTCCGGGGTGCCGACATAGTCCCGCCACCATGATCGGGCAGAGCGCAGCTGCAGCAAGGTGCTCGCTGTCAGCCGCAACTCGGCCACGGCTGTATCCATCCAATTGCCTGCCTGCGCGAAGGTTTGCGCGATGACGCCGTCCTTCTCGAGTGCCACCGGCGCCGGCGGGGCGGCTTCAGTAGCCGGTGCCTGCCGGCCAGCCGCCTCCGCGATCACGCTGAGCGTTCGTTCCAGCTCCGCGCGCCGCGCGTCGTCCCGCAGGATCTCCAGCACCTGATTGGCTTGGACAGGGGTGATAACGGGCTCGGCGGGCGCGTCGGCGGCATGGGCGGACGGCAGCCAGGCCGTGCAGAACAGGAAAAAGAACAGGGCGATGCAGCGACACGAGAACGAGGTCTTCATTGGCATCAGGGCGAAGAAGGCGAGTTGGAACGCTTGATTCTACCTACCCATGTTGTCGCCGACCGGTGGCGGCGCCGAGGTATTGATATGTTTTTGTTGTCGATCCATCAACCATCCTTATTTCAGTTGTTTTCCTTCGCTCGCTATGATCGGGACGCCATGCCACGCCATGGCCCGGGGCCGTGCCGGCCGCCATTGCCTGGGAACGCGGGGCCGGGCACGGCGGTAACCACAAAAGCACAGGCGGCACGCGGCTCATGCCGATGCCAGGCACCGGGAATTCTGCGCAAGACGGATCCTTACCTGGAGAAGACCATGACGAAGAACCAGTCGCCCCGCGCCATTCCCGACACCGCCGATATCGGGCGGCTCGAAGATGCGTTGCCTGACCACGCCCGCCGCGTTGTGTTGCGTGCCGTTGCCGTGGGCGTGCCATCAGCGGCCATGCTGTCGATGGCCGGCGGCTGCGCCGCGCCAGGCGCAGCCGCCGGCCCTGACCGATCCAGCGGGGTGGCTGACCTGACCGCGACCGAGGCGGTGCGTCACATCCGCGATGGCGATATGAAGGCCGAGGCATACATGTCGGTCCTATTGGATCGTGCCCGCCGCTATCGGTCGCTCAACGCCTTTACCTGGCTCGACGAATCCAGCGCGCTTCAAAGCGCCCGCGCGGTGGACCTCGCGCGTGCCCAAGGCCAGTCCCCGGGCATGCTGGCCGGACTTCCGCTGGCTGTAAAAGACAACATCGATACCGTCGGTTTTCCCACGTCTGCCGGTACCCCGAGCCTCAAGAAGAACTTTCCGCGCATGAATGCGCTGGTCGTTGACAAGCTGTTCGGCCAGGGCGCCGTGCTGCTGGGCAAGACCAACATGCACGAACTGGCCATCGGCGGCACGTCCTCCAATCCCGCGTTCGGCTTCGTGCGCAACCCTTACGATACCGACCGCATCCCGGGCGGATCCAGCGGCGGTACGGCGGCTGCGATCGCGGCGCGTATCGCGCCAGCGGGCCTGGGCACCGATACCGCCGGGTCGGTCCGTATTCCCGCCGCCTTCTGCGGCATTGCCGCGCTACGTCCTACGACGGCGGGCCGGCGCGGCGCCTACTCGCTGGATGGCGTCGTGCCGCTGGAGTTCGAGCTCGATACGATCGGCCCGATGGCTCGGACGGTCGCCGATGTGGCATTGCTGGACGCAGCCATTTCCGGCCGCCGGGTGCCGTCGCCGGCGTCCCTGAAGGGCCTGCGCATAGGCGTGCCGCGTGCCGACTATTGGGAAGACCTGGGGCCCGGTGTGCTCGACACGCTGGAGTCCGCGATGGCGCGCCTGCGCGAACACGGCGTCGCGTTCATCGACATCGACATGAAGGGCTTGCAACGCCGGGCGCGGGACGTCTACAACCAGATGAACGCCGCGGGCTTCGGGCGCGACCTGGCCTCCTATCTGGCCGTACGCATGCCGGGACTGACCCTCGATCAGGTCATCGAGCAGCTTGCCAGCGCGGACGTAAAGAGCCGCTTCGTGCCCTGGCCCGCGCACCCGAGCGACGAAGCCATGGCCGTGCTGCGCCGGCAGACCCTGCCCGCCCTGGTGGCTGAATACCGAGAGATTTTCCGTAGCCGTCGCATAGAGGCGCTGGCTTTTCCCACCGAGCCCGTCGTGGCCCCTCTCATCTTGAAAGGGGGCGACCGCAGTGATGCAACCGTGGAGCTGAACGGCCGGCGGGTGAATCGCGGGCTGTTGCTGATACGCAATACCCCGGCCACCGGAGGTATCGGTTTCCCCGGGCTGAGCCTGCCCGCGGGGCTTTCGTCCCAAGGCCTGCCCGTAGGCCTGGAGCTGGACGGCCTGCCGGATACTGACTCCGCCCTGCTGGGAATCGGCATAGCCATCGAAAACGCCCTGGGGCCACTGCCTCCGCCGCGGCTTGCGGCCTGACGGTCAGGTTGCGTTTGATACGGCGTGCGCGCCGTGTATAATCGCGTTCCTTCGGTTTTTTTGCGATGCGTGTCGGCAGGCAACTGAGGGAAGCCGTCATCGGGCTGTTAGCTCAGTTGGTAGAGCAGCGGACTCTTAATCCGTAGGTCGAGTGTTCGAGCCACTCACAGCCCACCAGAATTCACAAAAAAACGCCCTAGGCCTCAACCGCCCAGGGCGTTTTTCTTTTTCCGGCCTGGCCGAACCCGACATCGACACGGTCTTTGCGGTGGAAGCGAGTTCCATCGCGGCCAAGCCACGTTTTTCTACACTTCCGGCCGGGCAGGCCCACCGGGATGAATGGACGTCCGGTCGAAGATGCGGGCGACTTCGATCTCGATTTCTGCGGCGCGCCGGGTGTCTTGGAGCAGCGACGTGAATCTGTGCATTTCGTGCTCCACCGCCTCCCGGAATTCGTCCGATGCCATGCGTTGTCGTGCGAGCACGCGCGCGGCGATCGTGAGCCCATCGAGGCGGTTCAACTGTTCTCGTAGCAGCTTGGCAAGCTCGACGATGGCTTCTTCCTGGTTCATGGCCATCTCCTTTCCTGTGAATGGTTTGGCGGATATCGACAATTCTACGCGGCCCGCAACGACCGCCCGGTCCCTGCATCACCGCTGGTTCCACGCGCCCATCTGTCTTCGCGCGTCGCGCAGCAGTTCCTGAAAATACGCGAGACCCAACGGGAAGAACTGGCGCGCTGGTGGAGTTCGACCTTGCCGGAAGCGCTGCTGGAACACATGCCGGAGCTGCCCAAGAAGCTCAGCATGTTTACCCTTGCCATGCAGGACGGCAATGCCATAGCCGGTGCCTCCGGCGAACCGCTGGATGACTTCCAGGCCGTTCTGGCCTCGTGCCTGATCCATATCGTGTCGCAGGCTCAGCAGAGCATCGCGGTCGCCCACGAAAAGAAAAAGCGCGCGCGGCCGGTCCGTACCCGGGCCGCCTGACCGCGGCTGCTGTTCACTCTGGCTGACACGTACTTGTCATAAAATAGTTCGATAAATGTTGTATTATTGAATGATGAACGAAGATCAAGCCATCGGCGCGCTTTCGGCGCTGGCCCACATGCAACGCCTGCGGGTCTTTCGTGCGCTTGTGGTCGCCGGCCCCGGGGGCTTGACGCCCAGCAGTCTTGCGGATCAGCTCGCCGTCGCACGCAATACGCTGTCCTTCCACTTGAAGGAGCTGGCCCATGCCGGCTTGGTCACGGTCGAGCAACAGGGGCGCAATCTCATTTATCGAGCCAACTACGAACAGATGAATGGGTTGCTCGGCTACTTGACGGAACACTGCTGTCAGGGGGCCGCCTGCCAGGTCGGCAGCGCCGATGCGTGTGCGGCATGCTGACGCCTATGAACTCCGCCAACGAGGCAACCATGGAAAACAAGGTCTACCACGTACTGTTCATCTGCACCGGCAATTCGGCACGGTCCATCCTGGCTGAAGGGCTGCTCAACGGGTTGGGCAAGGAGCGTTTCCGCGCCTATTCGGCGGGCAGCATGCCCAAGGGCCTTGTGCATCCGTTGGCCATCGCCACGCTGGAGCGCCTGGGCCTGCCGGCGAGCGGATACCGCAGCAAGAGCTGGGATGAGTTCGCGCGTCCCGATGCGCCGCAGCTGGACTTCATCTTCACGGTCTGCGACAACGCCGCCGGCGAGGCCTGCCCCATCTGGCCCGGCCAGCCGGTCTCGGCCCATTGGGGCGTGCCCGACCCCGCCGCGGTGGACGGAGACGAGGAACTGCAGCGCAAGGCGTTCCATGACGCCGCCATCGCGCTCAAGCGCCGTATCGAACTGTTCCTGGCGTTGCCTATCCAGAAACTGGATGCGATTTCCCTCCAGCGCGAGTTGCATGGTATCGGCCAAAAATGAGAGAGGGGAGCGTTTCGGCACACAACGCCGCCGCCGGCCGACCCGGGCCCATCCCCTCGATGAGCGTTTTCGAGCGTTATCTAACGGTATGGGTCCTGCTCTGCATTGTGGCTGGCATTACGGCAGGGCAGCTCGCGCCGTCCCTCTTCCAGGGCATCGGGCGGATGGAGGTGGCGCAGGTGAATCTGCCCGTGGGCCTGCTGATCTGGGTCATGGTGATCCCTATGCTGGTAAAGGTAGACTTCGGCGCCCTGGGCCGGGTCCGGGAGCATTGGCGCGGCATCGGCGTGACGCTCTTTGTGAATTGGGCGGTCAAGCCGTTCTCGATGGCCTTCCTGGGGTGGCTGTTCGTGCGGCGCGTCTTCGCCCCCTGGCTGCCGGAAGACCAGCTCGACAGCTACATCGCCGGGCTGATTCTGCTCGCCGCCGCTCCTTGCACCGCCATGGTCTTCGTGTGGAGCCGGCTTACGGGCGGGGATCCGATGTTCACGCTGTCGCAGGTGGCGCTCAACGACACGATCATGGTGTTTGCCTTTGCGCCCATCGTCGGGCTGCTGCTGGGCATTTCGTCCGTTACGGTACCGTGGGACACCTTGTTGATCTCGGTCGTCCTCTACATCGTCATTCCCGTCATCCTGGCCCAGCTGTGGCGGCGCTCGCTTCTGCGGCAGGGGCGGGCAGCCTTCGACCACGCGATGGCGCGCATCGGTCCGCTGTCCGTAGCGGCGCTGCTGGTGACGCTGGTGCTGCTGTTTGCTTTCCAGGGCCAGGCCATTATGCAGCAGCCGCTGGTGATCGCGATGCTGGCGGTGCCTATCCTGATCCAGGTTTTCTTCAATTCGGGGCTGGCGTATTGGCTGAATCGGCGTGTGGGAGAAAAGCACAATATCGCGTGCCCGTCGGCGCTGATCGGCGCCTCCAATTTCTTCGAGCTCGCCGTGGCGGCCGCCATCGGCCTGTTCGGGTTCCAGTCGGGGGCCGCGCTGGCGACGGTAGTGGGCGTATTGATCGAGGTGCCCGTCATGTTGCTCGTGGTCCGTATCGTCAACCGTTCCCGCGGCTGGTACGAACGTGCCTGACGCTTCTCTCAGCGAGCTTACTCATGAGCAATATCGTCATCTATCACAACCCGTCGTGCGGCACGTCGCGCAACACGCTTGCCATGATCCGCAATAGCGGAGAAGTGCCCACCGTGGTCGAGTACCTCAAGACGCCGCCTTCGCGTGCGACCCTCGTCAAGCTCGTCGCCGACGCCGGCTTGAGCGTCCGCGACGTCCTGCGCATCAAGGGCACTCCGTATGAAGAGCTGGGCCTGGGCGATCCGAAGTGGACCGACGACGAATTGCTGGATTTCATCGGCCAGTACCCGATTCTGATGAATCGGCCCATCGTGGTGACGCCGCTCGGCACGCGGCTGTGCCGGCCATCCGAGTTGGTGCTGGACATCCTGCCGCGCCCGCAACAAGGTCCGTTCGTGAAGGAGGACGGCGAGGTCGTGGTCGATGCCGAGGGACGCCGTGTCTAGTCCGCAGCGTCACCTGCCGAATATCGACGACGCCCATTTTTCCGTTCCCGACGCGGCCCAACTGTGGCCGGCAGGGCCACGGGCGGAGCACCCGCCGCGATTCCTGCTGCTTTATGGTTCCTTGCGCCAACGCTCGTATAGTCGTCTCTTGGCCGAGGAGGCGGGGCGTCTCCTTCAAGCCCTGGGCGGTGAGGCCAGATTCTTCGACCCAACCGGACTGCCGCTGCCAGACAGTGTGCCGGACACCCATCCGAAGGTGCAGGAGCTGCGCGACCTGGTGCAGTGGTCCGAAGGCATGGTGTGGGTGTCGCCGGAGCGCCACGGCGCGATGACGGGAATCATGAAGGCGCAGATCGATTGGATTCCGCTGTCCATCGGCGCGGTGCGTCCTACGCAGGGCAAGACCTTGGCCGTGATGGAAGTCTCGGGCGGGTCGCAGTCCTTCAATGCCGTGAACCAGATGCGGGTTTTGGGCCGGTGGATGCGCATGCTGACGATTCCCAATCAGTCGTCGGTGCCCAAGGCCTTCCTGGAGTTCGACGACGCCGGCCGGATGAAGCCCTCGAGCTATTACGACCGTGTCGTGGACGTCATGGAGGAGCTGATGAAGTTCACGCTGCTGACGCGCGACATCAGCGGCTACCTCGTGGACCGGTACAGCGAGCGCAAGGAAAGCGCGGAAGAGCTTGCGCGGCGCGTCAATCAACGGGCGCTTTGAGCATGCGGGCGTCCAGCCGGCCAGCGGTGATCGCCGGTGTCGGGATGGGCAGCGGGCTTTATGAAGCGGCCGCCGCGGTGTTCGCGGTCTGCCATGGGGCAGGCAATGGCATCCTTACCACTGCCAAGGGAACCCTGCCGCTGGCGCTCTTCGGACCGCAGGGCTATGGCCGCCGGCAAGGCGTGCTGATGGTACCGGCGCGGATCGCCCAGGCGGCCGCGCCTTGGCTTTTCGGCATCAGCCTCGACCGCTGGGGCGTGGGCGCGTTGTGGCTATCCGGCTTGCTGGCGCTGGCAGCCTTCGGTGCGCTTCTCGGCTTGGCGGCTCCTCGCGGCGTAGACGAGCGCCCGCCGTAAGGCGCGACCTCCTCTACGGGAACGCTTCCTGCTCCATGGCAGGCTCTTCAACAGCCTCTTGCCAGGAGACGCCCATGACCGCAAAGACCATGCAAGACTTGTTCGTTCACTCGCTATCGGACATCTACAGCGCCGAGAAGCAGCTGACCAAGGCGCTGCCCAAGCTGGCGCGCGCGGCCAGCAACCCCAAGCTTGCCGCCGCCTTCGAAAGCCACCTGGAGGAAACCCAGGGCCAGATCGAGCGTATCGACCAAGTGGTCGAGGTGTGCCATCTCAAGCTCAAGCGCATGAAATGCGTCGCCATGGAGGGCCTGATCGAGGAAGGCAGGGAATTGATGGATGAGATCGAGAAAGGCCCGCTGCTCGATGCCGCGTTGATCGAAGCCGCCCAGAAAGTGGAGCACTACGAGATCGCAGGCTACGGCACGCTTCTGACCTTCGCCAAACATCTGGGATTCAAGGAAGCATTGCCGCTGCTCAAACAGACACTGGAAGAAGAAAAGGCGACGGACAAGAAGCTCACGGCCCTTGCCGAGAGCGAGAGCAACGTCGAGGCCGCCAAGAAGGAAGCGGCTACGGCGTAGCCGACCCGTGGTAACCCGGCGGGCAACGCCCGGCGCCGCATGGCCCGGGCGTTTTTCGTTGACGGGACTCGGGGATCGTCGTGCCTTTCACCGCCGGCGGGCTATCGGACGTGCTGGCCCGGGGTATCGCCCAGGAATTGACCACCCGGTGGGCCCGGCCGGTCATCGTCGAGAACCGGCCCGGCGCCAATACCATCATCGCGGCCGAATACGTGGCCCGGGCGGCGCCTGACGGCTATACCCTGCTGATGGCCAACGACCCGACGCTGTCGCTGAACCAGTATCTCTATCGCAAGCTTTCCTACGACCCGGTCAAGGATTTCGTGCCGGTGATCAATCTGGTGCAGACCCGCGAGATCCTGCTGGCGAGCAACGGTTCCGGGATCGACAGCGTGCAGGAGCTCGTTGCCCGCGCGAAGGCCAAGCCGGGAGAGGTCAGCTATGGTTCGTACGGCGTCGGCAGCAAGGCGCAGCTCGATGCCGAGGCGTTTGCCTCCATGGCGGGCATACGGCTGAATCATGTGCCCTACAAAGGCGTGGCCGATGTCATGGCGGCTCTCGTCGGTGGCCAGATCGACATGGCGTGGGTCGGCGTTCCGCCTTCCATACCCATGGTCAAGAGCGGCAAGGTAAAGCTGCTCGGCGTGGCCGCGCCGCAGCGCATTGCCGCTTTCCCCGACGCGCCGACGTTGGCCGAGCTCGGTTTTCCGAAAATGGTTTCGCAGGCCTGGTTCGGGCTGGTCGCGCCCAGCGGCACGCCGCAAGCGGTCGTCGACAAGATCGCCGCGGATGTGGCCGCCGTGGTCTCGCAGCAGGCATTCCAGGAAAAGTACGTGACCGGCGTCGGCTTGGAGCCCCTGAACCAGGGACCCAAGGAATTCGAGCGCTTTCTTGCGCAAGATCGCGCCGAATACGAGGCAAGCATACGCAATGCCAACGTGAAACTGGATTAGCAAAGAGGGGACGATGATGGATTTCGAACTGGCGCCGGAACTGCGTATGCTGCGCGATGCGGTCCGCCGTTTCGTCGAGCGGGAGCTGTTGCCGTTGGAGCCCCGCTATGCCAATGAGGCCGATATTCCCGCCGAGATACGGAGCCGGTTGCAGGAGAAAGCGAAGGAACTGGGCTTCTGGGCCTTCGACCTGCCGCCGGAAGTGGGCGGCGGCGGTATCGGCGCGGTCGGCATGTGCGTCGTGTTCGAGGAGCTTGCCAAGTGCAATGTGCCGTCGTTTCGCGCTCCCACGGTGTTGACGCCTTACCTGGGACCGGTGCTGTTCCACTGTAATCGGGAGCAGAAGGAAAAGTACCTGCTGCCCGTGGCGCGAGGGGAGAAGCGCACCTGTTTCGCGCTCACCGAGCCGGGTGCCGGCTCTGATCCCGCCGCCATGCGTACGACGGCACGCGCCGACGGCGATCATTTCATCATCAACGGCGCCAAGGTCTTCATTACGGGTGCCGACAAGGCCGATTTCGTCCAGGTGTTCGCGAGGACGATGGACGGCGACCGGGACCTGGGCATCAGCTGCTTTCTGGTCGACAAGGGTACGCCGGGCTTGCAGCTGGGCCAGAGCTTCGAACTGATGTCGCCGGACCGTCCTTGGGAACTGCTGTTCGACAATGTCCGGGTAGCGGCATCCCAGCTCGTCGGGGAAGTGGGCAAGGGCTGGGACCTGGCGCGGGAATTCCTCGATATGGGGCGCCTGATCCATGGGCCAAAATCCATAGGACGCGCCCAGCGTGCTCTCGACCTGGCCATTGCCTACGCCAACACGCGCCATACTTTCGGGCAGCCGCTGGCCAAGCGCCAGGCCATTCAATGGATGATTGCCGATTCGCTGGTGGAACTGCACGCGGCGCGGTCCATGGTCTTCCATGCGGCCTGGAAGGTGGACCAGGGGCAGGACTATCATCTCGAGGCGTCCGCGGTGAAGCTGTATGCCGACGAGATGCTGATACGGGTGGTCGACCGGGCGATCCAGATCCACGGCGGCCTGGGTTTGTCGCGCGAATTGCCGCTGGAGCTGATGTACCGCGATGCGCGCAGCCGCACCATTACCGAAGGGTCTTCCGAAATGCAGCGGATGATCATCTCGGCCGGCGCACTGTCCGGCCGGTATGGCGCCAATCGCTTCGAGGCCTGAACAGGCAAGAGGCGGCCACCAGCGACGATCGCGTTCTACGGAGGGCGACGATGAATATCGAGAGTATCGATCTCAATTTGCTGGTGGCATTCGACGCAATGATGCAGGAACGCAATGTGACCCGGGCAGGGCAGCGGGTAGGGCTGTCGCAGCCCTCCATGAGCCATGCCTTGACGCGGCTGCGCCAGTTGTGCGGCGACCCCTTGTTCGTCCGGGTCAAGAGCGGGATGGAACCGACGCCGTTCGCGTTGCGTATCGGCCCCAGCGTGCGGGCTGGCCTTGCCGTCCTGCAGGCCGGTCTTGAAGAGGCGGTGGCGTTCGATCCCGCCCGCTCCGAGCGGACCTTCCAGATCCTGCTGAGCGACCTGGGGGAAGTCGTCTATCTGCCGCGCCTGATGCGGCACCTCAAGCAGGTCGCGCCGGGCATCGGCCTGCGTATCCTGCAGTTGCCGCGGGAACGGTATCGCGAGGCCCTGGAATCGGGCGACGCCGACCTGGCGGTAGGGTTCCTGCCCGGGCTTGCCGCGGGCTTCTACCAGCAGCGGCTGTTCAGCGACTACCACGTCTGCCTGGTGCGGGCGGACCATCCGCGTATCGGGGCGACGCTCAACCTGCAGCAGTTCACCGAAGAGTCGCACATCATGATCGAGCCGGCAGGTTCGCGCTATAGCCGCGCCGCGCTGCATTGCTCGACTACCACGCTCATCGAGCAATACCTCGAGAAGCTGGGGCTGCGCCGCCATATTGCGTTGCGTGTGCCGCATTTCACGATCGTGCCCGACATTCTCGCCGCCACCGAGCTGCTGGTGGTGATTCCCAGCACGGTGGCCAGGCTCATGATGCCGCTGCGTCATGTCAAGACGCTTCCGCTTCCGTTCGAGGCGCCCGAGTTCGAGGTCAAGCAGTTCTGGCACGAGCGCAGCCACCAGGACGACGGGACGCGCTGGCTGCGCGGCGTATTCGCCGACCTGTTCATGGAGCGGCGCATGCCTGTGCCGGCGCCGCAGAGCCTGCAGGGCCAGGTATCGGTGGTTGCCGTGTCCTGATTGCGGGCGCCGCGGCGTCTGCGGCGTTCTAGACCAGGCCCCCGGCCGCGCGCCGCCTGTGCTGCGGCGGAGCGAGCCCCGCTTCTTTCTCGAAGTCCCCGCCCTGGCTCTGTACCTGTGTATAGGCGTGTTCGCGGAACAGGTTCTCGGCCCTGTCGGCCTGGCCGCTTTCTATGGCCGAGACGATCGCGTGGTGCTGGCGGTGGGCGTAGAACAGGAAGTCGAACATCGCGTCCCGACGCTGCGTATCGAAAGCCAGGGTCAGCGGATCGGTGAAGGGCACGATGTTGCAGCGGCTGACCAGGTTGCTCAGCAAGGGCATCTGCGCGCCTTCGAGGATCAAGCTATGGAAGCGGGCGTTCATTTCCGCATAGCGGATCTCGTCGTCGTCCGACAAGGTGCGGTGCTCGAAGATGCGATCGCCCTGGGCGAGGCAGTCTTTCAAGGCCGCCAGCAGGTCGCCGTCTGCGCCATGGGTGGCCAGTGCCCGGGCCGCCAGGCCCTCGAGCGCGGCACGCAGGTGTAGGGCTTCCATGCATTCCCGGGCGGAAAAAGCCCGCACCGCGAAGCCACGCGCGCCCGACTGCACCAACAGGCCTTCCTGGGCCAGCGCCGGCAGCGCCTGCCGCACCGGCGTACGGGAAGTACCCAGGCGGGCGGCGAGGTCCGCTTCGCGCACGCGTTCCCCGGGCGCGAGTTCGCCGCGCAGGATCATTTCGCGGATATGCAGCATGGTGGTGGTCTGCTGCATGAACCCTCCTGTAGATGTCGATGGCCGCCAGAGCGGGGCGGCGGTTCGGCAAGTATAAGGCCCGGGATCCCAAGCGGGATCCAAAATCCGTCAGAAGCGAGCAAAAAATCCGGAATTATTTTGGTTTGGGATCCCGTATAATCTTCCGACGGCTTCTCCTCTCCTTTATACGGAGTCTCGATCATGGCAAGAATCATCGGCGGGATAGGCAGCTCGCACGTACCGACCATCGCGGTGGCCTACGACAAGGGCAAGCAGAACGACCCGGCATGGGCACCGCTGTTCGACGGCTACAAGCCGGTCGCCGCATGGCTGGCCGAGAAGCAGGCCGACGTGCTGGTGTTCTTCTACAACGACCATTGCACGACATTCTTCTTCGACATGTATCCCACCTTCGCGCTAGGGGTGGGAGAACGCTTTCCCATCGCCGACGAAGGCGCGGGCCTGCGCAAGCTGCCGGCCATACGCGGCAATGTGGATCTCCAGGCCCACATTGCGGAGAGCCTGGTCAACGACGAATTCGACATCACGGTCTTCCAGGACAAGCCCATCGACCACGGTTGCGCCTCGCCCCTGCCGCTGCTGTGGCCGCACCAGCCCGACTGGCCCGGCGCCGTGGTACCTATCGCCATCAATGTCTTGCAGTATCCGCTGCCCACGGCCCGGCGCTGCTACCGCCTGGGCCAGGCCGTACGGCGCGCGATCGAATCCTATCCCGAGGACCTGAAGGTAGTGGTGGTGGGCACAGGCGGGTTGTCGCACCAGATCCATGGCGAGCGCACCGGCTTCAACAACACCGACTGGGACATGAAGTTCCTGGAGCTCCTCGAAAACGATCCCGAAGCGCTCATGCGCATGAAGCATGCCGACTACGTGCGCCTCGGCGGCGCGGAAAGCGTCGAGCAGATCATGTGGCTGTCCATGCGGGGCGCGCTGGGGACGGGGCCGTTGCGCAAGCTGCACCAGAACTACTACCTGGCCACGACCACCGCCATGACCGTGGTCCTCTACGAAGAAGGCGAGCCGCTCGGCACGCCGGCCCGCCGGGCCGAATCGGCCACAGCATGAGGAGCAAGCCATGAATCCGCAACTCGAGGGCATCGAGGATATCCCCGGCACCTACGCGTTCGACCTGCGTACCAGCAACCGGACGCTGAAGATCAACCGCTTCTTCTGGAACATGATCCGCGCGGACTGGCGCGACCGCTTCATCGCGGATGAAGAAGGCACCATGGAAGCGGCCGGCCTGACCGAGCGGGAAAAGGCCCTGGTGCGTGCCCGGGACTGGCTGGGCCTGGTCCAGTACGGCGTGAATTTCTTCGTGCTCGAGAAATTCGGCAGGGTAGTGAAGAAGACCAACCTCGAGATCTACGCCATCATGCGCGGCGAAAGTTTCGAGGCATTCATGAAGACCCGGCGCGTGCCGGACGCTCGCTAACCGGGCCGGCACGGAGGGAAAGCCATGACTCGATCGAATCCGCCGCTGGTCCTGCTGCCGGGCCTTTTGTGCGATCGTGCCGTATGGGAAGACCAGTGCGCGCGGTTCGGCTCGCAATACGAATGCCAGGTGCCGGACTATGGCCTGATCGATTCGATTACCGGGATGGCCGAACACGTGCTGCGCCACGCGCCGGCCGACACCTTCAGCCTGGCCGGCCACTCGATGGGCGGGCGGGTCGCCCTCGAGGTGGTTCGTCTCGCGCCGCAGCGTGTCCTGCGCCTGGCGCTGCTCGACACGGGCTACCAGGCCCTGGCGCCGGGCCCGGCGGGCGAATCCGAGCGCGCCGGCCGCCTGGCGCTCCTGCAGACCGCGCGCGAGCAGGGCATGCGGGAAATGGGACGTATCTGGGCACGCGGCATGGTCCACCCCGACCGGGTCGAGGGCCCGCTGTTCGAGTCCATTCTCGACATGCTCGAACGCCGTACGCCGGATATCTTCGCCGCGCAGATCCGCGCGCTGCTGGCTCGCCCCGACGCCACACCCCACTTGGCGCGCATCGCGTGCCCCACGCTGGTCTTGTGCGGACGCCAGGACACCTGGAGCCCGTTGTCGCGCCATGAAGCACTGGCCGCCGAAATCCCCGGCGCGCGGTTGGCCGCGATCGAGGAATCCGGCCACATGACCACCATGGAGCAGCCGGACGCCGTCAACGAGGCGTTCGAGCAATGGCTGCATACCGAGCCCCGCCGCTGAAGGCGTAGTTCACCCAGGCCGCCACGGCAGTGGCGGCCCGCGTTCGTCCCCTCGCTCTACGGGAATGTACTGAGGTCTTGAGGTCCTCACAGCGATTGACGTTGGCGCTGCCGTATTCCATTATTCCCCACAATTCACCAAAAGGTGAATTAAAGACCATCGACCCGAAGAGGTCGCAGAGGGCGCGTTCCGCGTGCCCCGCCGGTTCACACCTATAAAAGAATTCGCCAGGAGACAACCATGAAGCTCGTCCGTGCCGCAGCACTTGCGCCGGTGTTCTGCCTGATCGCGCTGGCTCACGCGCCGTCCCGCGCACAGGAAGCCGGCTATCCCGCCAAGCCCATTCGAGTCATCGTCCCGTTCACCGCGGGCAGTACCACCGACATCATCGCCCGCGCCATTACCGACAAGCTGGCGGCGAGCATGGGCCAGCCGGTCGTGGTCGAGAACCGCGCCGGCGCGGGCGGCACGATAGGTGCGGCCCAGGTTGCCCAGGCGGCGCCCGACGGCTATACGGTGCTGATCCACTCTTCTTCGCATACCGTCAATCCGTCCACCTTCGCCAAGCTGCCTTTCGACACGGTCAAGGATTTTGCCGGGGTCACCCCCATTTCGACGCTCCCCAACGTGCTGGTGATCGCGCCGTCCAAGAACATCAAGTCGCTGCAGGACCTGCTAAGCACGGCCCGCAGCCGGCCGGGCAGCCTGAACTACGCGTCGTCCGGGACCGGCAGCGCCACGCATTTGAATGCCGAGCGCTTCCGGCTCCAGGCCCGGATCGATGCCACGCACATCCCGTTCAAAGGCTCGCCCGAGGCCGTGGCGGAGGTCATCAGCGGGCGGGTCGATTACTACTTTTCGCCCGTGGCGCCGGTCATCGGCCAGATCAAGGAAGGGCAACTGGTGCCGCTCGCCGTAGGCTCGCCGCGGCGTTCCAGCATCCTGCCGGACGTGCCCACCACCGCGGAAGCGGGCGTGCCCGGTTCCGAGTTCAATTTCTGGATAGGAATGATGGTGCCCGCCAAGACGCCGCGGCCCATCGTCCAGAAGCTGCAGGCCGAAGTTGCCAAGGCGCTGGCTTCGCAGGAGGTCAAGACCCGCTTTGCGGCGGTGGGTGCCGATGCTTTCCTGCTGACGCCGGAAAAATTCGATGCCTACATCAAGGATGAAATCGAATCCAATGCGCAGTTGGTGAAAGCCGCGGGCATCGAACCCATGTAAGGGCGGAAACGGCGGCTGCTAGGCTGGCGCCTGCCAGGCCTGCGGCCACAGCGCCTGGCGGCCGATGTCGGCCAGTGTCGCGCAGCCGGCAAGCGCCATCGCGATTTCGAGTTCGGTGCGCAGCAAGTGCAGGACGTGGATGACGCCGACCGCGCCCGCCGCGGCGAGTCCGTGGACATAGCCCCGGCCGACCAGGACGGCGGCGGCGCCGAGCGCGACGGCCTTGAAAACATCGGTGCCCCGGCGCACGCCGCCATCCATCAGGACAGGGATGCGGCCCTGGACTTCGTCCGCGACCCACGGCAAGGCTTCCAGCGTGGGCGGCAATCCGTCCAGCGTGCGGCCGCCGTGATTGGAAACCACGATGGCTGCGGCGCCGGCCTCCACCGCCAGACGCGCATCGACGGGCGAGAGGATGCCTTTGAGCACGATCGGCAGGCGCGTCTGGCTGCGCAGCCAGGCCACATCGTCCCACGACGGGGCGTGGTCCAGCATGCCGCTGCCGAAAATGGCGCTTTCGCCCGCCCGGGCCACCGTCTGGCCCATGGGGCGCAGCCCGCGCAGGTTGACCGCTTCGATGCCGGGTGGCAACGAGAAGCCGGCGCGCTGTTCGCGGTTTCGTACGCCATTGACCGGCGCATCGACGGTCAGCACCAGCGCCCGGTAGCCTGCCGCTTCCGCACGGCGGACGAGCTTCAAGGTGTCGTCGCGGCGGGCCTGGAAGTAGAGCTGGAACCACAGCGGCGTATCGGCCGCCTGGGCGAGGTCCTCCAGGGCAACGCTGGACTGCGTGCTGACCACCATCGCGGCCTTCATGGCGGAAGCCGCCAGTACGGTGGCGAGTTCCCCCTGCGGGTGCGCCAGCTTCTGGTAGGCCACGGGTGCCAGCAAGATGGGGTAGGGCAGGTGGACACCGAGCAACTCCAGCGCGGTGCTTCCACCGGCCAGCTTGCCCAGCACGCGAGGTTGTAGCCGTATCCGGTCGAAGGCCTCGCGATTGGCGCGCAGCGTCAGTTCGTCCGCCGCGCCTCCCGCCAGGTAGGCCCACGCCGCTTCGCTCATGCGTTCGCGCGCATAGTCTTCGTAGTCGGCCACGGCCGCGATCTGCGGCGGAATCTGTGCGAGCGGAGGCAGGGGCATGGGAGGCCGGTTCAGGTCTGCGACCATTGCCGCAACAGGTTGTGATAGACGCCGGTCAGCTGTACCAAGGCTGCGCTGTCCCGCACTTCGCGGGTGAGCTGCTGGATGGCGGTGTCCATGCGGTAGAGGGTCTCGCGCTGGATTTCGTCGCGTACGAGGCTCTGCACCCAGAAAAACGCCGCGATGCGGGCACCGCGCGTGACGGGGTTCACCCGGTGCAGGCTGGTGCCCGGATAGATCACCATGTGCCCGGCCGGCAGCTTGACCGGGTGGCTGCCATAGGTATCTTCGACGACCAGCTCGCCGCCTTCATACTCTTCGGGCGGCGTCAGGAAGAGCGTCGCGGAGATGTCGGTGCGCACCCGGTGGGCCGTGCCGGGCAGGCTGCGGATGGCATTGTCGATGTGGTTGCCGTAGTTGCCGCCGCCTTCATAGCGGTTGAAGGCCGGGGGCAGGACCTTGAGCGGCAAGGTGGCGGAAATGAAGCGCGGATTGACACCCAGCACATCGAGGATCAGGTTGCCTAGCTGGACGGCCAGCGGATCGTCGGCGGCCAGCTGCTGGTTGTGCTTGGCGTGGGCGGCCATGTGCCCGGCTGTCGAGCGGCCGTCGATCCATTGCGCGCGCGACAGCGCGTGCCGGCATTGCGCCAGCTGCTCGGCCGCCAGCACGTCGGGAAGGATCAGCATCATGGCAACGTCCTCGATGGGAATCCCGGCAAGTTTACCCTTGCGTGGGAAGCGGATGCTTGCCCCCGCGGCCGGATAACTCAATACACTATCGGCAGCGGCCGTATCGAGGAAAGCGCGAGGCCCCGGCGCCGCGGCCAGCGGACCGCGCGGCTTTCCGCCATCAAGGAGTCCGACATGCATGCCGAATTGCCCGACCTTCAGTCCCTCTGGATGCCCTTTACCGCGAACCGGCAGTTCAAGGCTGCGCCGCGGCTGCTGGTCGCGGCCAAGGGGATGTACTACACCGATGCGGATGGCCGGCAGGTGCTCGACGGCACCGCGGGTCTATGGTGCTCGAATGCCGGCCACTGCCGCGATGAAATCATCGACGCCGTGCATCGCCAGATGCAGACGCTGGACTATGCCCCGCCGTTCCAGATGGGGCATCCGCTGGCCTTCGAGGCAGCCCATCGCCTGGCGGCCATCCTCCCGCCCGGACTCGATCGCATTTTCTTTACCAACTCGGGTTCCGAGTCGGTCGATACGGCGCTCAAGATCGTACTGGCCTACCACCGGGCACGCGGCGAAGGCCAGCGCACGCGCTTCATCGGCCGGGAGCGCGGCTATCACGGCGTCGGATTCGGCGGCATGTCGGTCGGCGGCATCGGCGCCAACCGCAAGGCCTATGCGGCCAACCTGATGCCCGGGGCCGACCACATGCCCGCCACGCTGAATATCGCCGAGGCGGCGTTCTCGCGCGGCCAGCCGGCGTGGGGCGCGCACCTGGCCGACGAGCTGGAGCGCCTGCTGGCACTGCACGATCCTTCGACGGTGGCCGCGGTGATCGTCGAGCCCATGGCGGGGTCGGCCGGGGTGATCGTGCCGCCGCTGGGCTACCTCGAACGCTTGCGCGAACTCTGCTCGCGCCACGGCATACTGCTGATTTTCGACGAAGTCATCACGGCCTTCGGCCGCCTGGGCGCGGCCACCGCGGCGCAGCGCTTCGGCGTGACGCCGGATCTCATTACGCTGGCCAAGGGAATCAACAACGCCACTGTCCCGATGGGCGCGGTGGCGGCCGCCCGATCCATTCACGACGCCATCATGGAGGCGGGCCCGGCCAATGCCATCGAACTGTTCCATGGCTACACCTATTCCGGCCATCCCGCCGCCGCGGCCGCGGCCATTGCTACGCTGGATCTCTATGCCCGCGAAGGCCTGTTCGAGCGCGCCGCCCGGCTCGAGCCGGCGTTCGAGTCCGCGGTCCATGCGCTGCGCGGCGCTCCGCACGTCAAGGACATCCGCAATATCGGACTGGCGGCGGCGGTAGAGCTCGAACCGCGTCCCGGACAGCCGGGCGCCCGCGCTTACGAGGCCTTCCTGGCCTGCTTGAAAGCCGGCGTGCTGGTGCGTTTCACCGGCGACATCCTGGCCTTCTCGCCGCCGCTCATTATCGACGAAGCGCAGATCCAGACCTTGTTCGGGACGGTCCGGGAGATGCTGGAAAGGGTAGGGTAACCGGGCTGCTGCCCGGGGTAAGACAGCCCGGCCGGGGTTCTCCCGAGCTGCGCCTGCCCCTTGAGCGGGGCCGGTTCGCGGCCGGGAGCGCCGGACCGGGGCGCGCGTCAGCGCGCGGGGGGGGGCGTATAGTCAGGCTGCCTGGCGGGTTCCGCCTGCTGGAAGGCCGCTTGTTTCTGGCAGTGTTCGTACACCGCCATGACGCGCGTATAGGCGGAGGTGTCGCAGCCCATGCGCATTGCGTTGGCCACCTGGGGAACCAGGCTGCAGTCGGCCAGCGTGGGCGCGTCGCCGAAGCAGTAGGGGCCGGAACCATGGGCCTGCAGCAGGCGTTCTACGGCAGCCAGCCCGTCCTGCACCCAGTGGTCGTACCAGGCCTTTTTCTGCTCCTCGGTCACGCGCAGCACGTCCGTCAGGTATTTGAGGATGCGCAGGTTGTTGACCGGATGGATGTCGCAGGCGATGGCCAGCGAGAGCTCGAGCACCCGTGCGCGCAGCATCTTGTCTTCGGGGATGAGCCGCGGTTCGGGGTAGGTGGCGTCGAGGTAGTCGATGATCGCGATCGATTGCCCCAGCCGCACGTCGCCGTCCACCAGCAGCGGCACGTTGGCCGAGGGATTCTTGGCCACGTACTCCGCCGCGCGGTGTTCCAGCGTCCGGATGTTGACGCCACGGTACTCGTACGCGAGGCCCTTGAGGGCCAGCGCGATGCGTACGCGGTACGAGGTCGAGCTGTTGAAGAAGCTGTAGAGTTCCATGATGCCTCGCCCGGCTTCAGACTACTCGCACGTTCAGCGTGCCCAATCCTTCCACGCCGCCTTCCATCACGTCGCCCTTGACGACCGGGCCCACGCCTTCGGGCGTGCCGGTGAAGATCAGGTCGCCCGGTTCGAGGCGGAAATACTTCGACAGGTAGGCCACGGTCTCGGCGACGGACCAGATCAGCTTGGACGTATCGCTGCGCTGCTTGTCCTGCCCGTTCACCTTCAGCCACAGCTCGGCCTTCTCGAAGTGGCCGACGTCGGCTGCCTTGTGCAGCGGCGCGGTGGGCGCGCTCTGGTCGAAGGCCTTGCCGATTTCCCACGGCCGGCCTACTTCGCGCATCTTGATCTGCAGGTCGCGGCGGGTCATGTCCAGGCCGACGGCATAGCCCCACACGTAGTCCAGCGCCTGTTCGACCGGGATGTTGGCGCCGGACTTGCCGATGGCCGCCACGAGCTCGATCTCGTAGTGGAAGTTGGCGGTTTCGGACGGATAGGGCAGGTCCAGCGTGGTGCCGTAAGGCACGGCCACGACGGCGTCGGCCGGCTTGCAGAAGAAGAACGGCGGCTCGCGATCGGGATCGAAGCCCATTTCGCGCGCGTGGGCGGCGTAGTTGCGGCCCACGCAGTAGACGCGGCGCACGGGGAATTGATCATTGCTGCCGGCGACGGGAAGCGTGGCGGCCGGTTCGGGTTGGAAAACGTACGACATGGATCGCAAACCTCGGTGGATGGATGAAAGGGAGATCAGTCGATGCGCTCTTCGCGCAGCAGGCCCAGCGCGGCTTGCACCGGCCGGTCGGAATAGCTGAACAGCACCGCGTCTTCGAGCGCGGCCAGCTGCACCGGCTGCCAGGGCGGCACGACGAACACGTCGCGCGGACCGAACTGGAAGACCTCGTTGCCGATACGGGCGTTGCCTTGTCCTTCGACCACGCTGAATACCGTGGAGTCGGAGGTCCGATAGGTCTTGCCCTGGAAGCCCGCAGGCAGCCATTGCATGAAGGTGGCCATGGTGGGCATCGGGTAGCCGCCGGTGGCGGGGTTCACGTAGCGCAGCTTGACGCCGTCCCAGGGGTCGAGTTCGCCGCGCCGGGCCAACTGGTCGAGCGCTTCTCGCGTGCGCTCGTACGGATAGTTGAAGATAGGCGATGAGTTGCCGCTGAAGGTATGGCGCACGGGCGCCATGTTGTAGCCATAGCGGGCGAAGCTGTCGCCTTCGGGGCGCATCACGGGTTGGGAGGCTTCGGGATAATTCTCGGCGAAGCCCGCGTCGAGCGAGCGCAGCAGCGGGATGTCGAGGCCGTCGAGCCAGACCACCGGTTCGCCGCCTTCGGCTTCGGTGGGGTTGCCGTGGTCGTGCCAGGTCCAGGACGGCGTGATGATGAAGTCGCCCGGGTGCATGGTGGTGCGTTCGCCGTTGACCGCCGTGTAGGCGCCCTTGCCTTCGACGATGAAGCGCAGCGCCGACTGCGTGTGGCGATGGCTGGGCGCGATCTCGCCGGGCAGGATCAATTGCAGTCCCGCGTACAGCGTCTGCGTGATGGCCGACTGGCCCTTCAGGCCGGGGTTCTCGAGTATCAGGACCCGGCGCACCGCTTCTTCGGCACTGATGATGGAGCCGGACTCCATCACGTCCGCGCGCAGCTTGTCGTACTTCCAGATGGCGGGAATGCAGCGCGGTTGGGGATGGGGCGGCACCAGCGTATGCAGCGATTCCCACAAGGGGCTGAGATTTTTTTGCGCGATGCGGTCGTAGTAGGCGCGGCGCGCGGCGTCGGGAGCAGTCTTGTCGAGCATGGGTGTCTCCGTGTCTGGCGAGGCTGGGGCGGGCTGTGCCCACCGCCAGTCTGGCGGCCGGGGGCGCGCCATCGCCGCGCCGGCCATATCGCCTCATTGTATGCCCCGAGGTATACGAAACGATATGAAATTATCTTATCAACCATATGGATACCAGCATGGCAGAGCCAGGCAGGCGATCCGCCACCATCAAGTGCACCAAGGCCGTGCGCCATGACGTCCGGTGGCCCCGGAAACTCGCCGCGGTGGTGCGCGGCCACAGCCAAAGCCGTCCTGGCAGCCCGGTACGGGCTTTGCTTTGCTTGGGTGGAATCTGCAAACACCCGGGGCGCCATGCTTTCCTATAACGAAATGCAGTTCGAGAGCGGTGCCGTCCGCCGCCACTACCAGCGCTTCTGCGACTGGCTGAACCGGCAAAGCGCCGAAACCATGGCCAGGAAACGCGCCGAGGCCGACCTGGTGTTCCGCCGGGTCGGTATTACCTTTGCGCTCGGCGGCGATGCCGGCAACGTGGAGCGGCTGATCCCCTTCGACCTGATCCCGCGCATCATCCCCGCGGACGAATGGGAACTGCTGCAGGCCGGGCTCGCCCAGCGAGTGCGGGCCCTGAACATGTTCATCCACGATGTGTACCACGACCGGCGCATCGTCCGTGCGGGCGTGATCCCGGCCGAGCAGGTCTATACCAATGCGCAGTACCGGCCCGAAATGCAGGACGTGGACGTGCCGCGCGACATCTACGCGCATATTGCGGGGGTGGACATCGTCAAGGCCGGCGGTGACCGGGATGGCACGTTCTACGTGCTGGAAGACAACCTGCGGGTACCCTCAGGGGTCTCGTACATGCTGGAAAACCGCAAGATGATGATGCGGCTCTTTCCCGAGCTGTTCGTGCAGAACCGCATCGCACCCGTCGCGCACTACCCCGACCTGCTGCTGGAGAACCTGCGGTCCGTGGCGCCGGTGGGCGTGGACGATCCCACCGTCGTGGTGCTGACGCCGGGCATCTACAACTCCGCGTATTTCGAACACGCCTTTCTCGCGCAGCAGATGGGCGTCGAGCTGGTCCAAGGCAGCGATCTCTTCGTCGCCGACAACACGGTCTTCATGCGTACCACGCGCGGGCCGCAACGGGTGGACGTGATCTACCGCAGGCTGGATGACGACTTCCTGGATCCGCTGGCGTTCCGCGCCGAATCGGCGCTGGGCGTGCCGGGGCTGCTTTCGGTGTACCGGGCGGGGCGGGTCACGCTGGCCAATGCGATCGGCACGGGGGTGGCCGACGACAAGTCCATCTACCCGTTCGTGCCCGACATGATCTCGTTCTATCTGTCGGAAGAACCCATATTGAAGAACGTGCCGACCTGGCAGTGCCGCAAACCCGACGAGCTGTCCTACGTATTGGCGCACTTGCCCGAACTGGTGGTCAAGGAAGTGCATGGCGCAGGCGGCTATGGAATGCTGGTGGGGCCCACTGCCAGCCGCGCCGAGATCGAGGCGTTCCGGGCGCGGTTGATGGAACGCCCGCAGGGCTATATCGCACAGCCGACGCTGGCGCTGTCCTGCTGCCCGACTTTCGTCGACCAGGGCGTCGCGCCGCGCCACATCGACCTGCGGCCGTTCGTCCTGTCGGGGAGCAGTATCGCCATGGTTGCCGGCGGGTTGACGCGGGTGGCGCTGAGGGAGGGATCGCTGGTGGTCAATTCGTCCCAGGGAGGGGGGACCAAGGACACCTGGGTGCTGGACCCACCCCTGCGTGGCGGCGCGCGATTTGCCGTGGGCGCCCTCGGCATGGCGACCGTGGCGGAGGGACGAGCATGCTGAGCCGCACGGCCGATCACTTGTTCTGGATGGCCCGTTATATCGAGCGGGCGGAGAACACGGCGCGTCTGATGGATGTCGTCCTGAAGGAGTTGCTGCTGCCGCAGACCGACGAAAACGCCATGCGCAGCCAGCGCTCGGTACTGGCCATTTCCGAGTTGAGCGAGATCTTCGCCGCCCGCTATGACGCGGTGACGGCCGAGAACGTGCTGCGCTTCATGGTCGCGGACCCCGGCAACCCCTCCAGCATTCTTTCGAGCCTGCGCAGCGCGCGCGAGAACGCGCGGGCGGTGCGAGGTGCATTGACGACCGAATCCTGGGAAACCATCAACCATACCTGGCTGGAGTTCAATCGTCAGCTGGACGAAGGCATGCTGGACATCGACCCGGATTCGGTATTCGAATCGGTCAAGTTGCGTTCCCATTTGTGGCGGGGCGTCACGCTGGGAACGGCACTCAAGGACGAGGCTTTCTATTTCACCCAACTCGGTATTTTCCTCGAACGCGCCGACAACACGGCCCGCATCCTGGACGTGCGCTTCGCGGATGGTGCGCCGGGCGCGCGCGTGCCGGCCAGCATGCAGCTGGGCGACTTCTATTACTGGACCTCTCTTCTGAGTTCCGTGTCGGGCCTGGAAATCTACCGCCAGGTTTATCGCGACGTGCTGATGCCCGAGCGCGTGGTGGAACTGCTGATTCTCAATCCGTCCATGCCGCGGTCGCTGCTGGCCTCGCTGGACCGGGTGTGCGAGAACCTGGCCAGGCTCAGCACCGCGACTTCCCGCGATTGCGAGCGCTATGCCGGCAAATTGCGTGCCGAGCTGCTGTACGGCGAGATCCGGCCCATCCTCGCGCGCGGCCTGCACGAGTACCTGACCGAGTTCCTGGGACGGATAGCCGTGCTGGGCAACAAGATCAGTGCGACGTTCCTCCTGCCGCTCACTGCCTGACAGGTGCCGCCATGCGTCTTTCCATTCGTCACGAAACTACGTACCGCTACGACACCCCGGTGCATTACTCCATCCAGCAATTGCGCCTGGTGCCCGGTTCCGGGACCGCCCAGGTCGTGGTGCACTGGGACCTGAACGTGCCGGGCAAGCTCGATGCGTCGACGGACGCGTATGGGAATACGGTCCAGATGCTCGTCATGACGCGGCCGATGTCCGAGATGCGTTTCTCGGTGCGCGGCGAAGTCGAGACCTTGCCGCTGCGGGACGGCCGTCTGCAGGAAGACCCGGGGCGCATTCCGCTGGAGCATTTCACCTGCGCTACCCGCCTGACCGAGGCCAGCGATGCCGTACGCGAACTGGCGCATGCCGCCGGCGCACTGGACCGGCCGTCGGCGGTCGTCGAGCTGGCCCGCCGCATACGCGACCGGGTCGCCTACCGAAGCGGCATCACGCAGGTCACCAGTACGGCGGCCGAGGCGCTGGTCCTGGGGCAGGGCGTCTGCCAGGACCATTCCCATTTGCTGATTGCCTGCTGCCGGGCGCGGGGCGTGCCCGCACGCTACGTCAGCGGCTATATCGATCCCGGCGACGTGCCGCACGCTGCCAGCCACGCCTGGGCCGACGTTTGGCTGGACGATGCCGGCTGGGTGTCCGTGGACGTGACCCACGGATGCTATGCGTCGGGTCCGTATTGCCGGATCGCGGTCGGCTCCGACTACGACACGGCGGCGCCGGTGCGCGGGATGCGGATCGGCGGCGGCGCCGAAGCCATGACCGTGGACGTCAAGGTCGGAACCGCGGCCGAGCAATGATGTTGCACGCCGGGGCGGTCCATGCGGGCGGGCGGCGCAAGCGCTAGAATCGTCGGATACTTTGACGAGCATGAAGCGGGTATGACTTATTGTGTGGCGATGCGCGTGGACGAGGGCCTGGTATTCCTGGCCGATACTCGCACCAACGCGGGCGTGGACCACGTCAGCACTTTTCGCAAGATGACCGTGTTCGAGCAGCCCGGCGAGCGTGTCCTGGTACTGCTGACGGCGGGCAATCTCGCCTTGACCCAGTCGGTCGCGCAGATCCTGGCCGAGCCCACCGAACCCGATCACCCGACGCTCTGGAACGTGCCCAACATGTTCGAGGCGGCGTGCCTGGTCGGCAAGGCCGTGCGCGAGGTCCACAAGATGCATGCCGAGGCGCTGCACGACTTCAGTATCGAGTTCAATTGCAGCTTCTTGCTGGGCGGGCAGATTCAAGGGCAGGGCGTGCGGCTGTTCCAGATCTACGCGGCCGGCAACTTCATCGAAGCCTCGACCATGAACCCGTATTTCCAGATCGGCGAAGCCAAGTACGGCAAGCCCATCCTGGACCGGGTGCTCACGCCCGACATGCCGCTGGATGAAGCGGCCAAGTGCGCGCTGATATCGATGGACTCGACCTTGCGCTCGAACGTGTCCGTCGGCCTGCCGCTGGATCTGCTCGTGTACGAGAAGGACAGCCTGCGGGTAACCAAGTTTGCCCTGATCGACCACGACAACGAGTACTTCGACATGATTCACACGTCGTGGGGCGCGCGGCTGCGGCAGGTGTTCGCGGAGATCCCCGACCCGCAGTGGACGCCGGTATCGGCGCTGCCGCCGGGTCGGTCCCCCATGCGTTCCGACCCGCCGCTCGCGCCGGGCCATGGGCCCTACAAGCCGGTGCATGAACCGGCGCTGGCACAGACCCTGGCTCAGAGCCAAGGCGGCCAGCCCGAGCCGGATTGAGGGCAGGGCGGGGCCGGCCGCGCGCCGCTACGCGATCGGGGACAACGCGTTCTCCAGTGCCTGCGCCGTCAGCGGCCGCGAAAACCAGAAGCCCTGCGCCTCGTCACAGCCCAGCTCCGCCAGCCGGCCGGCATGGGCCGCCGTTTCGACGCCTTCAGCCGTGACCTTGATGCCGAGCGCATGCGCCATGCCTATGATGGCGCTGATGATGGCGTCGCCGTTCTTGACCGATGAGATCGCGCGCACCAGCGAGCGGTCGATCTTGATCCGGTTGAACGGAAAGCGCGTCAGGTAGGCAATGCTCGCATACCCCGTGCCGAAGTCATCGATGGCGACTTCCACGCCGAGCTTGCGCAAGGCATGCAGCGTGTCGACGACCTGGCGGCTGTGGTCGAGCAGCAGGCCTTCCGTGATTTCCAGCTCGATGCAGCCGGCGGGCAGCCGCCAGCGTTCGAGCGCTGCCGATACCATGTCGTAGAACTTGCGGTCGCGCAATTGCGTAGGCGACACGTTGATAGCCATGCAGGGCGACCGGCCGAACTTGCTAAACAGGCGCACTGTCTGCTGGCAGGCGGCGTCCAATACCCAGCTGCCGATTTGGTCCATCAATCCGAGGTCTTCCGCCAGCGGCACGAATTCGTCCGGCCCGATGGCGCCCAGCTGCGGATGTCGCCAACGCAGCAGCGTTTCCGCGCGCGTGATGCGGCCGCTGTGCAAGTCTACCTGCGGCTGGAAGGCGAGCGAGAACTGCTGCGTATCGACGGCCTCGCGCAGCAGGGTTTCCAGGTGGCTGCGGCGTACCGATTGGGTCTGCATGCCGAAATCGAAGTGACGCGCGGTGCCTCCGCCGCTGCGGCTGGCGGCAGTCAAGGCCAGCAGCGCGCGCTGCAGCAGGGCCCGCGGATCGTTGCCGGCGGTCGGATAGGAGCTCACGCCCACGCTCGCCGTCAGGTGCAGGGTAGCCGGCGCGAACGGAATCGGCCGCGCAACCTCGGCCAGCAGCGCCGCCTCGCGTTCCGCGGAAAGCGTCTGGTGCCCGCAGGAAATCATGGCGAACAGCGAGTCGCGCATCAGGCCCAGCATGTGGTCGTCGCCACACAGGCGCTTCAAGCGGGCGGCGACCTGCTTGACGGCGGCGTCCGCGGCGGCCTGTCCCAGCGTATCGCGCAGTTTGCGCAGGTTGTCGAGCTCCACCAGGACCAGCAGGACGGGTTCATTGCGAGCCTTGGCCCGTTCCAACGCCAGTCCGAGGCGCTCTTCCAGCAGTTCCTGGTTGGGCAGGCCGGTGAGCGGATCGTGATGCAGCAGATGCCACAGCTGCAGACCATCGCGATGGCGGCGCGAGCTGTCGAAGACCGCGCCCACGTAGCCGGCGGTCCGGCCGTCGGCATGCGCCAGCCGCGCCAGTGACAGGGTGACGGTAATGCGTGCGCCGTTGCGGCGGATGTAGGTCCAGTCTGCTTCGGCGCCCTGATTGGCGGTCAGGGGTTCCCCGGGCTGCACGGCCACGACATCGCGCGTCGGCGGATTGATCAGCTCGATGCGGCGGACCGCCGCCTCGGAAGGGTCGTGCAAGTCTTCGAACCGCCGCCGGCCTACCAGTTGCTGGGCGGAATAGCCGGTAATGCGTTCATAGGCCGGGTTGACCATGGTGAAGATGCCATGGGCATCGCAGACGAACATGCCACAGGGCGCCGACTGTATGGCCAGGCGATACGCCGTGGCGGTCAGTTGCTGCGCGGACCACGCTGTCGTGGTGTCCGCATCGATCTGCACGGTATTTTTCCTCCACGACCAGGATGTATTTTTCGTGCCCGGCATTGCCGCGCGGCCCCTATTGAATCACAGGCGGGCGGCTCGTGGCGGGCTTCCCCGGCCGGCCTCAAGCCTCGAGGCGCGCATCCATGGTGATCTGCGCGTTGAGCACCTTGGAAACCGGGCAGCCCGACTTGGCGGCGTTGGCAGCGGCCTCGAAGGCGGCCTGGGCGGCACCCGGGATGGCAGCCACCACGTCCAGGTGGATGGCGGTAATGGAAAACCCGTCCGAGGACTTGTCCAGCGTGACGGTGGCCGTGGTTTCGATGCTGTCGGCCGTCATGCCGGCCTTGCCCAGTTCCGCGGACAGGGCCATCGAAAAGCAGCCCGCATGGGCCGCCCCGATCAATTCTTCCGGGTTGGTCCCTTTGCCGTCTTCGAAACGGGTATGGAAACTGTAGGGGGTATTGTCGAGCACGCCGCTCTCGGTCTTCAGCGTGCCTTTGCCGTCTTTGATGCCGCCTTGCCAGACGGCTGATGCTGATTTCTTCATGGTCGCCTCCTGACTGTCCCGACTAGCTTAACGCCGGTCGTGCGGGGAGGCGGCGGCTGGAATCGCAAGAGGCTGTAACGCAACGGCGGCCGCCTACGGCAGATTACGCGGTGGCCGGCTAGAGCTTTTCGTAACCTTGATGCAATGATCCGGGCAGCGGCTGTTGGACAAGCGCACACAGTACCTCTTGCCAAGCCGGGCTTTCCAGCAGCGGCGACAGGTGGCCCGCCCGCCCGTCCACCGTCGCCTGGGCGACGCAGGGGCACGCCAGCGGTTCGCCGCCCGGCGGAAACACCTCATCGGTGCGGCCGCGCAGCCAGAACAGCGGGACGCTGCAGGAAGCCAATGCCGCCCGTACGTCGAAATCCATTGCAGCCCCGCGCAAGCGCGCCATCGACCACGGCGAAAACCGGTCGGCCCAGCGCGCCGCCTCGGCCGCGATGCGGCCTTCGGGATCCGGACATCCCTGCGCTGCGAGCCAAGCCCGCACGCCGTAGCGCGCTAGAACGGACTGCCGCCACGTCCGCCATTGGATCCGGGCCTGCGCATCGCCGGACTGCCAGGCCGCGGCCAGGCGGCAAAGCCGGTCGAGCTCGGCCGCCGACCCATTGCCCCGGGGTGCCGAGGCCAGCACCACCACGCGGCGCGGGCGCTGCGGGCCGGCCACCGCCCACTGGAAAGCCTGGTAGCCGCCATAGGAATAGCCAATGATTTCGTCCAGCTGTGTGATCCCCTGGGCTGCCAGCCATTGGCCCTGGAGCCGCACGGTATCGGCAATGGTAACGGCGGGAAAGTGTTCCGGTTCGCGCTGCGAGCCCGGTCCGCTGGACCCGAAGCACGAGCCCAGCGCATTGGGCACCAGCACGCAGCAAGTGCGCGTATCCAGGTACTGTCCCGGCCCAATCCAGCCTTCGCCCCAGCCCGCGTCGGGCGCTGTTTCCTCTCCGTCCAAGGGCAGCGCCTGCGGGCTGGCCGAAATGCCATGCAGAAACAGGACGACCCGCTCGGCCTGCGCCGGCTCGGGGCCATAGCGGCACCAGCCCAGGCGCGCGGGGGCCAGTTCTTCCCCGCTGTCGAGCCGCAGCGTGGGTGCGGCGTAGACACCGGCCGACCCTGGCACGCGCGCCATCACACCGGCCGTTCGCCCAAAACCGTCGTGCGGAATATGGTCCGCGTGAGATGGGCCGGCAGGTTGCGGGTGGTGGCTTTATGCATCACACAGCGGTTATCCCACATGACCACGTCCCCGGGCGACCACTGCAGCGCATATTGGTAGCGTTCCTGTGTGCAATGGGCAAACAGGTCATCCAGCATGGCGCGGCTTTCCGCCTCCGGCCAGCCGACGATTTCAACCGTCATGCCGGGATGGACGAACAAGGCGCGCCGGCCCGTCTCGGGGTGGGTGCGCACAATGGGGTGCACCACGTCCGGCGTCTGCGCGAGCTGGCTGCGATTCATGACTACCCGCGTGCTGTCCTCGGTTTTGTCCTGGCGGGGCCGATAGCGATGGATCGCCTGCTGGCCCTCGATGCGGGCGCGTACGCCGGCGTCCAGGTCCTCGTACGCACGGTACATGTTCACGAACAGCGTATTGCCGCCCTCGGGGGGGATGATTTGAGCGTTGAGGATGGTGGCCTTGGCCGGTTTTTCGCGGAATGCGAAGTCCGAGTGCCAGTACGAACCGCCGTCGGCAATGCCGGCGGGCACGCCATTCTTCACCTCGTTGGACAACACGAAAATCTCGGGATGGTCCGGATGGTTGTATTGCGACAGTACATGGATGTCCAGTGGGCCCAGGCGGCGGCTGAACTCGAGCTGTTTCCCGGGTGACAGCGCCTGGTCCTTGAAGACCAGGAGCTGGTGATCCAGAAATGCCCGGTATACCTGCGCATAGGTATCATCGTCCAGCCGGCCGAGGTCCACTCCCCGGACGGCCGCGCCTATCAATGGACTCAGCGGCGTAATCTGCATGGCAGGCTCCTTTGCCGTCAAGAAACGCGATGCACGCGGGCCGGGGTGCGTACCAGCGGTTCGGCGCCGTGCTCGCCGATCAGCACCGGATACTCCAGGCGCAAGCCGCCCACGCCGGGCTGGTACAGGTGCGTACCCAGCGCGGCCACCATCCCGGGCCGTACGACGTCCTGGCTGCGCAGGTTGATGAAAGGCCGCGTGCGCGCGCACGTGCCCAGGCCATGTCCGAACAAGGGCAGGCCGAATTCGCGCAAGCCGAACCTCTCGAATACGGCCAGCCCGTCCTGGACGCATTCGGGAATGGGACGTCCGGGACGCAGGCCGGCCAACATCGTTTCCACCGTGGCTTCCCAGCAATCGATCATGGTTTGCTGGCGCGCGTCGGGCTTGCCGACGAATACCGGCAGCGCCGTGTCGGCCAGGTAAAGGTCGATCATGGGGTGCAGATCGAGAATGACGAATTCGTTGTTGCCGATGCGGCGGTCCGTGGCCTGCTGGGTCACGCCACGCAGAAAGCCCGTGCGCTCTCCGGCGCCCACTTCGGTCCCGCCGGTAACGGCCCAGGACCAGGTACTGCCGCGGTGGCGGATGGCACGTTCGATCTCCCCGGCCACCTCGTTCTCCGTTGCGCCCGGCTGCACGGCCGCCAGGCCCTGCTCGAAGCCATGGTCCGACACGTGGGCCGCCTGGCGCAGCCGTTCGATCTCGGCCGCATCCTTGATCAGCATCGCTTCGTCGATGAGGTCGACGCCATTTTCCAGCCGGGCCTTGGGCAACTGGCCGGCAATCTCGAAATACTCGGCGGCGGTCAGCATGCCGGGCGCCACCTGCGCGGCGCCGGGATGGGCCAGGTCCAGGCCGATGCGTCCGGCATCCAGTCCATGGTGACGCAGCCGCTGCGCAATGAGCTGAGGGAAGTCCGAGAACTCGAACGTATGCATGGCGACGTCGCGGCCCTCGGTCACAACACGAGCCGCATCCATGGCCCAATAGAGGAACTCGCAAGCTCCATTTGCGGTAACCAGCACCGCGCCGCGCCACGGCATGAACGCGCCGCTCAGGTAGTGCAGCGCGCCCTGGCGGGTACCCAGATAGGCGTCGAAACCCGCCTCGCGGACGTGGCGGGCGACGTTGCCGCGCCGAGCATGAAAGTCGATGGCCTGCATGAATGTGCCTCCGTGGATCAAGAAACCGATGCGCCCGACGCCTTGACGATGGGCGCCCATTTCCGGGTTTCCTCACGCACGAAGCGGGCGAATTCATCGGGAGTGCTGCCGACCGGGTCGGCCGCTTGCGAAACAAGTTGGTCTTTGACCTTGGGATCGGTCATCGCCTTGGCGATCTCGCGTTGCAACCTGTCGACAATGGGGCGGGGCGTGCCTGCCGGCGCGAACACGCCTATCCAGGACGTCATGGCATAGCCCGGCACGGTCTCGGCGATGGCCGGGACATCCGGGGCGGCCGCCGACCGCTCCGGTCCGGTCACGGCCAGCGCACGGAGCTTGCCGGCTTTGACCAGCGGCAGCGCGACCACCATGCTGTCGAAGGCCAGATCGGCCTGGCCGCCCATGACGTCGGTCAGGGCCGGCAGGCTGCCCTTGTAGGGAATGTGCTGCATCGAAATGCCGGCCATTTCGTTGAACAGCTCGCCCGACATATGCATGGAAGTGCCGCTGCCGCCGGAGGCGCGGTTCAACGCTCCGGGGTGGGCCTTGGCATAGGCAATGAGCTCGGCCACATTGCGCACGGGAAGCTTGGGGTTGGACACCACCATCAGCGGATAGGACACCACCTGGGTTACCGGCACGAAGTCCTTGATCGGGTCGAAGGGCAGCGAGCGGTACAGCGTCTGGTTGATGGCATGTGTGCCTATGGTTCCCATGAGAATGGTGTAGCCGTCGGGCGCCGACTTGGCGACGGCGTCAGCGCCGATATTTCCGCCGGCACCCGGCTTGGCTTCGACGACCACGGGAACGCCCATGCTGTCCGACATCTTCTCGGCCAGCAGGCGCGTGACGATCTCGGTCGGTCCGCCCGCGGCGGCCGGAACAATGAAGCGAATAGGCTTGGCCGGGTAGGTGTCGGCGGCACTAGCGGCGCCGGCGGCCGACAGGCAGGCCGCGGCCACCGCTGCACGCGCCAGTTTGAACGGCGATGTCTTCTCCATCATGTCTCCTCCTGGGGTCTAGGCAACACCCTCAAATAGCGAACAAATGTTCGCTATTTAAAATTTACGCCCGGAGGTCCATGCTGTCAAACTACAATCGGCCCCGGTGCCACCGGATACGAACCAACATGACGCTGAACGAAGAAAAGGAAAAGAAGGAGGAGTTTCTCGACGGCCTGGCCAACGGCCTGCAGGTGTTGCAGATCTACGCAAGCGGTGTCCCGGCGTTGACCATGCAGGATGTGGCCGACCGCCTGAATGTGACGCGGGCCGCGGCGCGGCGAATTTTGCTGACCCTGGAGAAGCTCGGGTATGTGAGCCAGGCGGGCAGGCAGTTTTCGGTGACGCCCAAAGTGCTCGACCTGGGCTACGCGTACTTCGCCACCATGAAGCTGCCTCAGCTGGCGCGGGCGGCCATGCGGCAGGTGGCCGATACGCTGGGGGAAACGTGTTCGCTGGGCGTGCTGGATCGTGAAGACGTGGTGTTCCTCGCCCGCGAGGATGCGCCCAAGCCCTTCAGGCTGGACTTGTCCGTGGGCAGCCGGCTGCCGGCGTATCCGCACTCGCTGGGCCGCGTACTGCTGTCCGGCCTGGACGACGCCGCGCTCGACGCCTATCTGCAATCGGTAGAACTCAAGCGGTTGACGCCCGTCACCACCGTATCCCGGCCGGCCTTGCGCAAGTTGATCAAGCAGGTACGCAATGATGGCTACTGCATTTCCGTTAGCGAACTCGTGGACGGTTTCGCCGGTGTGGCGGTGCCGCTGCACCGCCACGACGGCCGCATGGTGGCAGGCTTGAGCGTGAGCCTAGTGCTGGGCAGCCGTAAGGCGTCGGAACTCGAGAGCGCATGCTTGCCCGTACTGCTGCGCGCGGCCGAACGGATCCGGTCGATGATGCCGCGGTCGGAGTGACGAAGCGCGGCATCGCGCACACCCTATCGTAACGGGGCCGCGGCTCAGACAACGGCGCCCGATGCGGCCCGGACCAGGCCTTCGGCATACGCGTCAACGCGATGACCCGGGCCGGTGATACGCCGATCAAAGGGCAATCCACGCGCGGAAGTCTCGGCTCCGTGGCGCTGGACTATAGGGGAGGCGCGCTACGGGCGTCGCTGGATCTGCTTTGGCAAAAAGAACGCATCGACAATGTCGTGCGCCAGTTCCAGCCCGACCCGACGCTGATCTCCATTCCCGACGCTCCGAGCAACGACAATCCCATCCCGGCCTGGGGTACAGCAACGGACGCGCTTGTCCCGCCATTGGAGAATGGTCGGGCTCGCTCGAAGCGAAAGTCCAGAAAAAGTCCAAAGAAAAAGCGCCACCGGTTAGGGAGGCGCTTTTTCGTTTTTTACTGCGTATTCGTGGTGGGTCGTGCGCGACTCGAACGCGCGACCAACGGATTAAAAGTCCGCTGCTCTACCAACTGAGCTAACGACCCGAAGCCCTAAATTATGACGAGTTCATTCGGACTTGTCAAATCTTGCGGGCCATGTGGCCCGCTTTTTTCCAAGCCGTCTTACTTCAGCAGTTCGAGGCGATCCTTGGCAGTTTGTGCCGCAGGCGTGCCGGGGTAGTCGCGTACGATGCGCTCTAAGGTCGTGCGGGCACCCCGGCGGTCGTTGAGTTCGACCTGGCTGCCGGCGATGACCAGCAGGGCATCGGGCGCGCGCACGTTGGAGGGATGGTTCTTCACCAGCGTTTGCTGCTGGGCGATCGCGGCCTTGTAGTCCTTGAGCGCGTAATGGCTGCTGCCGATGTAGAACTGCGCCGCCGGCGTGTACGGGCTATCCGGATACTGGCGGACGAATTCGGACAGCGCGGGAATGGCGTCGGCATAGTTGCCGTTGCGGAACAGGTCGATGGCGGCGTCGTAGGAGCGCTTTTCGTTGGCATCGACCGTGGTTTCCTGGCCGTCTATCGAAGCCGTCTGCGGCTCGAGGCGCTTGAGACGCGTGTCGACGTCCAGGTAGATGTCTTTCTGGGCCTGCTGGGTATCGGCCACCTGCTTGGTCAGGATTTCTATCTGACCGCGCAGGCGCGCGATTTCCTGCTGCAGCTGCTCGATCTGCGAAGCCAGCTGGAGCTGGCTGCGCTGGCTCTGGGCCAGGTCGTCGGCCAGCTTTCGGTTTTGCTGATCGGAGCGCTCGCGCACTTCCCGGCGCAGGTCGATGATGGCCTGCCGCGCCTCGTCGTCGGAAAACAAGGCCGCTTGGGCGGAGAAGCCCGACAGGCTGGCACCCACGCAAAACGTGGCGGCCAGCAGCCGGAGGCGGGAAATGCGGAGCGTCATAGGGGCGGATCCTTAACGGTAGGCGATGTCGGCCCGGCGGTTTTCGGCGCGCGAGGCTTCGTCGGTGCCGGTGGCCTTGGGCTTTTCCTTGCCGAAGCTGATGGCCTCGACCTGGTCTTCGCCCACGCCCAGCAGCACCATCATGCGGCGGACGGCCTCGGAACGGCGCTGGCCCAGGGCCAGGTTGTACTCGCTGCTGCCGACGTCGTCGGTATGGCCTTCGATCACGACCTTGCGGTTGCGGTTGTTGTTCAGGAAGCGGGCGTGGTTTTCGACGATGGGGCGGAATTCGTCCTTGACGACATAGCTGTCGAAGTCGAAGTACACCGAGCGCTTGGCCAGCACGCCCTGCGGGTCGTTGAGCGGGTCCAGGCCCTGTTGCGTGGTGTCGACGCGCGCCACGCCGCTGGGGTCGGCGCCGGTGGTCTGGCCGGAGCGGTCTTCGACCGGGACGTTGCTGCTTTCATCAAGCTTGACGGGGCTGCTGCAAGCCGAGACTACCGCGACAACGCTCGCTATGACGAACATTTTGAATGCACGAGTAGACATGATTTTTCCTTGGGTTTCGGAGGACGATAGTGGGTTGGGAAAAGACAATGACTAACGGAAACGTGATCTTAAAGTGTCACATGGGCCACGCGGCGCACAACGTTGCAAGACGTGACAACGATGCGACACCGCGACAGCATGGCCCGCTCCATGTAATCAATTGTTCAGGAAAGGCCCCCAGGTAGGCTCGCGCACGTCACCGTTGAGCACAGACAAGGTCTGGGTGACGCGACCGTCGCTCGAAACCGCAGCCAAGACACCGCGGCCGGACTGCGATGTTGCATAAAGAATCATCTTTCCGTTGGGTGCAAAACTGGGAGATTCGTCCCGGCCGCCGTTGGTGAGCACGAGCTCATTACCGGTGGCCAGGTCCAGCGAAGCTATTTGGAAGCCGGATCGGCGGGTGACGTACAGCAAGGTCTTGCCATCAGGCGATAACTGGGGGGACACATTGTAATTGCCTTTGAACGTCACGCGCTCGACTTGGTTGTTGTCGAGGCTCAGCCGGTAGACCTGCGGACTGCCGCCACGGTCGCTGGTGAACAGGATGGCGCGTCCGTCGGTGGTGAAAGTCGGTTCGGTGTCGATGCCGGGGGACTGGGTCAGCCGGCGCAGGCCGGAGCCGTCGGCGTTGAGCAGGTAGATCTGGGACAGGCCGTCGCGCGTCAGGACCACCGCCAGGCGGTTGCCGTCCGGGGCCCAGGCCGGCGCGCTGTTGTTGCCCTTGAAGTTGGCCACAGGAATCCGCTGGCCGGTGGTGATGGTGTGCACGTACACCACAGGCTTGCGCGACTCGAAGCTGACGTAAGCCAGGCGGGTGCCGTCGGGCGACCACGAGGGCGAGATGATGGGCTCGCGCGAGCGCAGGGCTGTCTGGGCGTTCTGTCCGTCGGCGTCGGCAATCTGCAGTTCGTAGATGTTGTCGCGCTTGAGAACGTAGGCGATGCGCGTTGCAAAAATGCCACGGTCGCCCGTCAGCTTTTCGTAGATGCGGTCGGCGATCTGGTGCGCGGTACGGCGCATTTCGTTCGGGCCGGAAGAAAACGCCACACCGTCGATCTGGGCTTGCTTGACCGTGTCGACCAGGCGGTAGCGCACGTCGTAGCGGCCGTCGCTGGTGCGCTGCACGCTGCCGACGGCAAGGGCGTCGGCCCCGCGGGTCTTCCAGGCGGCAAAACCGATGACGGCCGAATCGGACAGCGGCGTATCGCCGGCGTCGATCAGCCGGAAAAGGCCGGTCCGGTTGAGGTCGGCGCGGATGATTTCCGCGACTGCACGGCCTTGCTGGTCGTTCGACTCGAAATTGGCGATGGCCACCGGGTACTGGGTCGCCCCGGCACCCGAGATCTGGACGGTAAGCTGGGCATGGGCCGGCGCAGCGCCCAGTCCGAAGGCGGCCGCGGCGAACGCGGCAGCCGATTGCAGCAACCGCCGTCCAAGCCGGCTGCCGAGGTCACGCAAGCGGGCGCGGCCGGACATGGCGGACGAGGAAGGAAAAGCGGGGTTTGCAAAAGTCATTAGTCGAACATCCGATATTGAACTTCTATGTTGGACTGGTAGCGGCCGGACGAAGGCCGCGGGAAAGGATCGCAGCGCCGGATGCCGACTTCGACGGCACGGTCGAACGCCGGCACCCCCGATGAACGCACCAGCCGCGGCGCTCCGGCTTGCTCGCCGGTGGGTAGCAACTGGACCCGGAACACGGCGGTGGGGTTCCCGTTGGCAGCGCTGCCAGTTGCACTATAAATGACTCCCGGCTTGATGCAAGCGCGCACCAGGTCGGCATAGCCGGGATCCCCGCCGCCGCCACCGGCCTGGTTGCGGTCGGCGGTCCCGCCCTCGCGGCCACCGTCCAGCCCGGCCGCGCGCGCGGTATCGTTGCGGAAGGCTTCGCGCAGTTTGCGGTCGCGCTCGGCCTGGGCCTGCTTTTCGGCTGCGGCCTTCTTTTCCGCCGCAGCTTTCTCGGCGGCGGCCTTTTTCTCGGCAGCCGCCTTTTCGGCGGCAAGCTGCTCGGCCTTTTTCTTCTCGGCTTCGCGCCGTTCGGCTTCTTTCTTTTCCTGGGCGCGTTTCTCGGCGAGCTTTTGTTCTTCGAGCTTCTGCTGTTCGCGGCGGCGCTCGGCTTCGCGTTCCTCGGCTTCCCGGCGCTGCGCTTCTTCCTTGCGTTTCCGTTCCTGCTCGATGGCGATGTCCGGCTTCTCCTGCGTGACCTTGGGTTCAGGCAGGGGCGGCGGAGGAGGCGGGGGCGTGACCGGCTCGGGTTCGGGCTGCGGCGTGGGCGCCGGCTCGGGCTGGTTGGGCGAGGGCAGGGCCGTCCACAGTTCGGCCTGCACCGGTCCAGGCGTGCGCCGGTTCCAGTTCAGGCTGAATATCAGGGCGGCGGCCAGCAGCAGGTGCATCAGCACCGCCAGGCCGAATGCCTTCCATTTGCCCGGTTCGGGAGGCGGCTGGTGGCGTGGCTGGCGGGAGCGGTCGTTATCGTTGGGCGCCATGGACGATCAGGAGCCTTGTTGCTTGACCAGCAGGCCGACGCGGGTGACGCCCTGGCGCTGCAGGTCGTCCATGACCTTCAGCACGGACTCGTACTGGGCCTTGCGGTCCGCGGAGATGACGACCGGCTGGTTCGGGTGTTCGGTCTGGCGTTCGCGGGCAACGCGCGCCAGGTCGTTGCGCGGGACGGCGCGCGGCGCCGTGTCGCCGCGTTCGCGGTCGCGGATGGTGACCGTACCGTCGGCCGCCAGGATCACCTCGAGCGGCTTGACCGGCACTTCGGAGGCTTTGCCCACCGTAGGCAGGTCGATCAGGCCGGGCGACATCATGGGCGCGGTGACCATGAAGATCACCAGCAGCACCAGCATGACGTCGATGTACGGCACGACGTTGATCTCGTTCATGGAACGGCGTCCGCCACGGCCGCCGCGGTTGCTGGAACGGATGGAAGGCATCAGCGCACCTGTCTTTGCAGGATGTTCTGGAACTCGTCGATGAAGCTGTCGAAACGAATCGACAGCCGGTCGATGTCGTGCGAGAACCGGTTGTAGGCGACCACGGCCGGAATGGCAGCGAACAGGCCGATGGCGGTGGCGACCAGCGCTTCGGCGATGCCCGGCGCAACACTGGCCAGCGTGGCCTGTTCGACGTTGGCCAGGCCGCGGAAGGCGTGCATGATGCCCCATACCGTGCCGAACAGGCCCACATAGGGGCTGACCGAGCCAGTGGAAGCAAGGAAGGCCAGGTGCGCCTCGAGCGAATCCATCTCACGCTGGTAGGCCGCCCGCATGGCGCGGCGTGCGCCGTCGAGCAGCGAATTGACGTCGTTGAACTTGCTTTGGCGACCCTTCACGAATTCTGCCATGCCGGCTTCGAAGATGCGCGCCAGCGCGCCTTGCTCGCCGCGGCGCGCGGTGACCGCCTGGTGCAGCATGTTGAGATCGCCGCCGGACCAGAAGTCGGCCTCGAAGCGGTCGGTCTGCCGCTGCGCGCGCTTGATGGCGAAATGCTTGCGGAAAATGTAGGTCCAGGACATGAGCGACACGATGGCCAGGATGGCCATTACGCACTGGACGGTAAAGCTTGCCTGGGTAATCAGGGACAGGATGGACATGTCCTGGTTGACGTTCATGCAAAGTCCTTTGGGGGGCGGATAAGAAAAGTGCTGGAAGGGTTAGTCGGTTGAGGGTTCTGCTGCCAGCGGAGCCAGGGTTTCCACGAGGCCGGTGGGCAGGGCACGCGGACGCAGTGTGGCGCGATCGACGCATCCTACCAGGACCTTGCCGGTCGCCAGCAGTTCATCGCCGCGCTCGCAAAACTGCAGGAAATCGATGGAAGCCTTGCCCAGCCGCGAGACCCTGCTGCGTATGGTCAGGCAGTCGTCCAGGCAGGCAGGTCTGCGGTACTGGGTCTCGACGCCGCGTACCACGAAGATGCATCCCGTTTCCTCGGCGAGTACACGCTGTTCGACACCCAGGGCCCGCAGCCATTCCGTGCGCGCGCGCTCGAAGAACTTCAGGTAGTTGGCATAGTAGACCACGCCGCCGGCGTCGGTATCTTCATAGTAGACCCGGATCGGAAACCGGAAATCGTCGCGGGCAGGGTTGGACACGAAGCAAACCTTGGGATGAGTCGAGCGAACGTGAGGTCCAGGCGGACCCCCGGGCCGAAATTGTAAACAACCGGCTGGCACCGCACACTTGCGCGACATCGCGCCAACATGCCAATTGTGACGGCTTGTAAAGCGGGAAACTTTAGCGCGCCGGGGGCGTCAGACGCCAGGGAGCGTTGATAGCAAGCCTGTACGGCTTCGGGTGCGTGGGTGGCGCCGTCCGGGTCATCGACGCTTCCACCTATCTTCTTTTCCGGCGTTCAACCTGTCATGGCGACGTCACGCGTGGCGGGCAGGATGGAGGCCGACTGGTGTTAACTGTGCGTTGCACAGTCGAGCCCGTGACCTGGGGGATGCCCAGGCACGGGCTTTTTCATGGGTGGAACGCGGGCGGACTTCAGCCGGTAAACAGATCGCCACTGCCGGCCTGGGGCGGCGGCGTCAAGCCCAGGTGCCGGTAAGTCCCCTGCGTCGCGATGCGGCCGCGGGGCGTGCGCTGCACATAGCCATGCTGGATCAGATACGGCTCGATTACGTCTTCGATAGTGTCGCGTTCCTCGCCTATGGCGGCCGACAAGCTGTCCAGTCCCACCGGCCCTCCGTCGAATTTGTAGACGATGGCCTCCAGCAGCTTGCGGTCCATGATGTCCAATCCTGCCGGGTCGACGTCGAGCATGGACAACGCGGCCTGGGCGACTTCGCCGGTGATGCGGCCGCCGGCCTTCACCTCCGCGTAGTCGCGCACGCGCCGCAGCAGCCGGTTGGCGATGCGGGGCGTGCCGCGGGAGCGGCGGGCGATTTCCCGGGCGCCGTCTTCGGCAATGGTGGCATTGAGCAGGCTGGCGCTGCGGGTGACGATGGCGGTCAGTTCGTCGGCCGTGTAGAACTCCAGGCGCGCAATGATGCCGAAGCGGTCCCGCAGCGGGTTGGTCAGCATGCCGGCGCGGGTCGTCGCGCCGACCAGCGTGAAGGGCTGCAGATCGAGCTTGACGCTGCGCGCCGCCGGTCCTTCGCCGATCAGGATGTCGATCTGGAAGTCCTCGAGCGCCGGATAGAGGATTTCCTCGACCACCGGGGAAAGCCGGTGGATTTCGTCGATGAAGAGGACGTCGTTTTTTTCGAGGTTGGTGAGCAGGGCTGCCAGGTCGCCGGGCCGCTCGAGCACCGGTCCCGATGTCTGGCGCAGCTGGACGCCCATTTCGCGGGCCACGATGTGGGCCAGCGTGGTCTTGCCCAGCCCGGGGGGGCCGAACAGCAGGACGTGGTCCAGCGACTCGCGGCGCTGGCGCGCGGCGGCGATGAAAATCTCCAGCTGTTCGCGGATGCGGCGCTGCCCGACGTATTCGTCGAGCGCCTTGGGGCGCAGGGCGCGTTCGATGGCTTCCTCGTTGGGAGAGGCCGGACGCGGGGAGATGACGCGCGTGTCCGGCGCGTCGTCTCGGGAAGAAAGTTTGTCGGGCTGGATCGCCATGGGGATAGTCTGCCTTGAACTGCCTGTATGTTAGCCCGTTCCTGTCAGCCCGTTCCGCGCCGCAACTCCTGGCGGCGTCCCAGGCGCGGCAGGCCGGACATTGGGGGCCGGCCCAGGTAGCGATGTAAGATGCCCGGGCAGTCCGGAATACAACGACAGCGGATAAAAAGGGAGGCAGATATGTTCCAGGTCTTGTGGCGGCGGGCGGTACTGGCTTGCTTGGTGGCGATGCCGGGGGCCGGATGGGCGGCGCAGGCGGCGCCGCCGTCGGTAGCGGCAGTGTTCAGTCCGCCCTACCAGCAGCAGCTGCTTATGCAGATCGAAGTGGCGCTGGCCCGGGTGCAGGCCCGGCACGGCATCATTCCGCAGGCCGCCGCCGACGAGATTGCCCGGACGGCGAACCTCGAAGCCGTGCCGCCCGCCGCGGTGGCGGAGCGCCGCAAGAAAGTCGGGCACCCGATGGTGGCGTTGATCGACACCTGGGCCGACGCTACGCGCGACGGCGCCGGCGAGTGGATTCACTACGGGGCGACGACGCAGGATATCTACGATACGGCGCAGGTGATGCAGCTGCGGCAGGCCGTCGCCATCATGATCCAGCAAATGCGGCAGGCGGAAGAGGCCATGCTTGCCCTGGCGCGCCAGCACCGGGATACGCCCATGATCGGCCGCACGGTAGGGCGGCACGCGCTACCCATCACCTTCGGGCTGAAGGTGTCCAGCTGGCTGGCCGAGAACCGGCGCAATATCGAGCGGCTCAAGAGCTGGCACGCCCGTACCAATACCGGCATGCTGTCGGGCGCGGTGGGAAGCTATGCGGCGCTGGGCGACCAGGCTTTCCAGATCGAGGCCGAGGTCATGCGCGAACTCGGGCTGGGGCAGCCGTGGCCCGCCGACTGGAAGGGCAGCAAGGACATGTTCGCCGAGTACGGCGCGCTCCTGGCCATCAGCGCGAAGACCTGGGGCCGCATCGGGCAGGAAGTCTTCATCCTGCAGGGCGACGACATCCGCGAGCTCGAGGACCCCAGCGACAGCGTGGGTTCGTCGACCATGCCGCACAAGGTGAATCCTTCGTACTCGCGATCGGTCGTGCAGTATTCGCGGGTGGTGCCTCACGAGGCGGAGATACTGCTGGATTGGATGATATCCATCCACGAGCGCGACCAGATCAGCAACGCCGATGTCCTGGGCCAGGTGAGCGTCTCCATGGACAAGCTGCTCAAGGCCGCAGTGCCCATGGTGCAGAAGCTGCGGGTGTTCCCGGCCAACATGCGGCGCAATCTCGATCGCACCAATGGCCTGATCATGGCCGAACACGCCATGTTCGTACTGGGCCAGAAAGTAGGCAAGCACACGGCGCACGAAGAGGTGCGCCTGGCCGCGCGCGAAGCCTGGGACAACGGCACCACGCTGCTCGAAGCCATACGGCGCAGGCCTGCGCTGGCGCCGCACGTGGACGAACTGGACCTGGCCAGCCAGCTGGATCCGGCCCGCTATACCGGCTTGTCGGCGCAGGCCACGGACCGGGCAGTGGCCGAGATCGAACGGGCGCGCAAGGCGGACTATCCGGACTCGCCGGCTCGGTGAAGCGGCATCGGGCCGGCGCAGGACGCCGGCTCGCACCGTGTGCGGCCCGGCTAGCGGGCCAGGGCCTTGAGCGCGAGCTTGATGCCTTCCGATACGCCGACGCCGGCCGGCAGGCCCTTGACCGCCGCCACGGCTTCGCGGTCGGAATACCCCAGCGCCACCAGCGCATTGAGGATATCGGTCTGGCCGTCGACGGCGACGGTGCCCCCCGCTGCGCCCAGGTCCGCGCCGAGCTTGCCCTTGAGTTCGAGCAACAGGCGTTCGGCGGTCTTCTTGCCGATGCCCGGCACCCGCGTCAGGCGGCCGGATTCCTGCAGCGTGACGGCCTGCGACAGCTCGGCAACCGTCATGCCGGACAGCACCGCCAGCGCGATCTTGGCGCCGACGCCGCTGACCTTGATGAGCTCGCGGAAGGTCGAACGCTCCGCCGCGGTGCCGAAGCCGTAAAGCACGTGGGCGTCCTCGCGTATGGCGAGGTGGGTCAGCAGCGTGACCTTGGCGCCGAGTTCGGGCAGCGAGTAGAGCGTGCTCATGGGCACGTCCAGTTCATACCCCACGCCGTTTACGTCCAGGCACACGGTAGGGGGCTGTTTTTCGACCAGGATCCCGGTCAGGCGTCCAATCATGGGGCTACCTTGGCAACAGGGTTGTAGGCGGCATCGTCATACCAGCCGGCCGCCGCGCAAGCGCGTACCGCGCCTGGCGAATGCCGGATGGTCGCCATTGTCGCGCAGGCGATCGGCAAGCGGCGCAACGTGGGCATGGCAGATGGCGCAGGCCAGCGCATCGGCGGCATCGGCGGCGGGCGAGCCGTCCAGGGCCAGCAGATGCTGGACCATGGCCTGCACCTGCGTCTTGGCCGCGCGGCCCGTGCCCACCACCGATTTCTTGATTTGCAGGGCGGTGTATTCGTGCACCATCAAGCCGCTGTCGGCCAGTGCGCAAAGCGCGGCGCCGCGGGCCTGGCCGAGCAGCAGCGTGGACAGCGGATTGGCGTTGACGAAGACTTTCTCGATGGCGGCGAACTCGGGCGATGTGTCGCGCACGATCTGCCGTAGATTGTCGAGGATGACCTTGAGCCGGCCGGAGAGGTCGTCCTCGGCGGGGACCACGATGGTGCCGCTGGCCACGTAGCGAAGGCGGTGGCCGTCCGATTCGATGACGCCGAATCCGGTACGCCGCAGGCCCGGGTCTACGCCTAGTATGCGCACGGCATCAATGGCGGAAGTGACGGGTGCCGGTAAGCACCATCGCGATGCCGCGCTCGTCGGCCGCCGCGATGACTTCGGGGTCGCGCATGCTGCCGCCGGGCTGGATGACGCAGGTCGCGCCGGCGTCCACGACGACATCCAGGCCGTCGCGGAACGGGAAGAAGGCATCGGACGCCACGGCGGAGCCCTGGAGCGAGAGGCCGGCGTTCTCGGCCTTGATGGAGGCGATGCGCGCGGAATCGACGCGGCTCATCTGGCCCGCGCCGACGCCCAGCGTCATGCCGCCGCCGGCGAAGACGATGGCGTTGGACTTGACGAATTTGGCCACTTTCCACGCGAACAGCAGGTCGTCCATTTGTGCTTCGGTGGGGGCGACCTTGGTGACCACCTTGAGCTGGTCGCGCGAGACGTTGAAGGAATCGGGCTGCTGTACCAGCCAGCCGCCGCCCACGCGTTTCACGTCGAAGGCGTTCACGCCGTCGCCAAGCGGGATTTCAAGCAGGCGCACGTTCTGCTTGGCGGCGAAGATCTCGCGCGCGCCTTCGTCGTAGGCCGGCGCGAGCAGCACTTCGACGAACTGCTTGCTGACCGCCTGCGCGGTGGCCGCGTCGACAGGGCGGTTGAAGGCGATGATGCCGCCGAAGGCAGACGTGGGGTCGGTCTTGAAGGCCTGCTGGTAGGCATGGAGCGCGTCGGTCGAAATCGCTACGCCGCACGGGTTCGCATGCTTGATGATGACGCAGGCGGGCGCATCGAAGGTGCGCACGCATTCCCAGGCGGCGTCGGCGTCGGCGATGTTGTTGTAGGACAGTTCCTTGCCCTGCAGCTGCCGATAGTTGGCCAGCAGGCCGGCCGCCGGCGCGGGATCCTTGTAGAAAGCGGCCGACTGGTGCGGGTTCTCGCCATAGCGCATGGCCTGGCTCTTGGCGGCCTGGAAGGTCAGGATTTCCGGGTAGGCCGCGCGCTCGGGCACGGCCTGCTGGGCCGGCGCGTCGGCCAGGCTGGTGAGGTAATTGGCGATCGCGCCGTCGTAGGCGGCGGTATGGGCGAAGACTTTCTTGGCCAGGTTCAGGCGCAGCGCGTAGGAGGTTGCGCCGGTGGCATCGATGTCCGCCAGCACGGCGGCGTAGTCGGCCGGGTCGATCACGACCGTCACGCCGCCAGCCTCGGTGCCGTGATTCTTGGCAGCCGCGCGCAGCATGGCCGGACCGCCGATATCGATGTTCTCGATGGCGTCTTCGAAGGTGCAGCCGGGTTTGGCCACGGTCTCGCGGAACGGGTAGAGATTCACGACCAGCAGGTCGATGCGGCCGATCCCGTGGCTGGCGATGGCGTCGAGGTGGGACTGGGCGTCGCGGCGGGCGAGCAGGCCGCCGTGGATCTTGGGGTGCAGCGTCTTGACGCGGCCGTCCATCATTTCAGGAAAGCCGGTGTAGTCGGAGACTTCCTGCACCGGCAGGCCGGACTGGGCAAGCAGCTTGGCGGTGCCGCCGGTGGACAGCAGTTGCACGCCGCGATCGTGCAGGGCCCTGGCGAATTCGACGATGCCGGATTTGTCGGAAACGGAAAGAAGCGCGCGTTCGATTTTCATGGTGAGATGGGCAGTGATGGGGTGCCAGGGCAGGCACGAAGCAATGGAATGTCGATAAGGCCGCGTCAGACCTTGATCCGGTAGTGGTCGAGCTTCTTGCGCAGGGTGTTGCGGTTGATGCCGAGCATTTCCGCGGCACGCGACTGGTTGTGGTCGGCTTTTTCGAGCACCACCTCGAGCATCGGCCGCTCGACGGCAGTCAGCACCATGTTCCAGATGCCGGAAGTGGTTTCGCCGTCCAGATCCTTGAAGTAGCGGTCCAAGGTGTGGCGTACGCATTCTTCAAGCGTGTGTTCTTTCATATGTGGTTTCCTTATGCGCGGCTAGGCGGCGAGCCGCGGGCCGCTGGGGTCGATCGCGCGGTCGAACCACCGGGCCACCGAGTGCCATTGGTCGCGCGTGTTGTCTATCAGGTTCAATTGGGCACAGAACTGCGGACCTCCCGGCAGCGAGCCCAGGTACCAGCCGATGTGCTTGCGCGCGGTGCGTACGCCCGTGTATTCGCCGTAGAACCGATAGTGGTCGTCCAGGTGCTGCAGTAGCAGGTCGCGCATTTCAGCAGGCGTCGGGCCCGGCAGGTGCGCGCCGGTGCGCAGGTAGTGGTCGATTTCCCGGAACAGCCAGGGGCGGCCCTGCGCGGCGCGGCCGATCATCACGGCATCGGCCCCCGTGGCATCCAGGACCCGGCGGGCCTTCTCGGGTGTATCGATGTCGCCGTTGGCAATGACCGGTATGGAGAGCTCGGCCTTCACCGCAGCGATGGTTTCGTACTCGGCTTCCCCGGCGTAGAGGTCTTCCCGGGTGCGCCCGTGCAGCGCCAGCGCGGCGATGCCGATATCCTGGGCGCGCCGGGCCACTCGCAGCACGTTGCGCTCGGCCCGGCTCCAGCCGGTGCGGGTCTTGAGCGTGACCGGGACACCCAGCGGCGCGCATGCGCCTACGACGGCTTCGAGGATGCGCGCCACCAGGTCTTCGTCGCGCAGCAGCGCCGACCCTGCCGCGACGTTGCAGACTTTCTTGGCCGGGCAGCCCATGTTGATGTCTATGATGCGCGCGCCCTTGCCGACGTTGAACACGGCGGCCTGGGCCATCATGTCCGGGTCGCTGCCGGCGATCTGGACGGCGATGGGCTCGCTTTCCCCCGCATGGTCCAGGCGCCGCGACGTCTTGACGCTGTTCCATAGCCTGGGGTTGCTGGCCGCCATTTCGGAAACGGCGTGGCCGGCGCCCAGGCGCTTGCACAATTGGCGGAACGGACGATCCGTGACGCCCGCCATGGGGGCGACGAAGACGTTGTTCGGCAGTTCGTAGGGGCCAATGTGCATGACTGAATGCGCCATTAGCCTCGTACGGGGAGGGTCGGCGCGCCGGGACGAAAAAGTCTGAGGAAGGCGGGGATTGTACCGCTGTCGGGCCCCGAGGGTTGTTACGCGCCGGCCGCCGGCTGGGGAAGGCCGCGGCTCAGCCTCGCAATCCTTCCATCAGTTGGCGGGCCAGCGGCCCCCGTAGCGTGCGGGACATGTCCAGTCCCAGCAGCGCCAGGCCGCAGGCATGTTCCACGGGGGCAAGCCCGGTGGCGAAGATGCGGGGCATCAAATCGGTCAGGCCGCTGGTAATCCAGCGGTCGGCGGCGCGCGCACGGGTGTAGGCGGCCAGCAGCGGCGCAACGGGAGTGCCCGGGTCCCGCAGCAGCGGCGCGAGCGCTTCAGCCAGGCGCGCAGCATCCCGCAGCCCGAGATTCATGCCCTGGCCGGCCACAGGGTGCAGCGTCTGGGCGGCGTTGCCTATCGCCACGCCGGTCTGGTCGACGACGCGGCGTCGCAGATTGATGCCCAGGGGGTAGCGGTGGCGCGGCCCCGCCAGGGAGAACCGGCCAAGCCTGCTCCCGAAAGTGTCGCCCAATGCCAGGGCGAACCGGTCGTCGTCCATGGCCGCCAATTCTTCCGCGCGCGCGGGGCGGCAACACCACACCAGGGCATAGCGGCCGGTGTCGTGGGCAGCGCCGGCGGGGTAGGGCAGCAGGGCCAGCGGTCCTTCGTCGGTGAAGCGTTCCCACGCCCAACCGGGGCGGGGGCGGCTGGCCCGCACGATGGCGAGCACGGCATGCTGGCGATAGCCCCGATGGACGTCGCCGCGGACCTGCTTGTCGAAGGTGCCGCCTTCGGCGTGCACGCACACCGTGCTGGTCCACTCCGCTTCGTCCTGGCGCACCACGGCGTGGCCGTTCTCGTGGCGCAGCACGGTGGCCGGGGGGCCAGTGCGTACGGTAATGCCGGTCAGGGCCAGCGCGGCGTCGAGCGCCTCCACGATGGACAGGTAGGGCAGCACGGTACCGAGCGCGGGTACGCCGAAGTCGGCATGCGAAATATGGGTGCGGCCCAGGCGGCCGCGTTGCGAGACATGGACGTCGAGGATGTCGGCGCCGCCGGCCGGCCAGGCCCCCAGCGACTCCAGCAGCACGCGGCTGCCGTGGTTGAGCGCCATGGAACGCGGGTCCGTGGCTGCGGCGGGCGAAGCCACCATCGGCCGGCGCGGACGGCACAGCACGATGCGCTCGGGCCGGGCAGCCCCGCGGGCGAGCAGCAGTGCCATCGTGGCGCCGACGGGGCCTGCACCTAGAATCGTGACGTCGGCGTGCATGGCCGGCTCATCCGCGCATCAACGCTTCGATCTCGTCCGCCGCGACGGGCACGCCGCGGGTGATGAGTTCGCAACCGGACTCGGTCACCACCGCGTCGTCCTCGATGCGTATGCCGATGTCCCAAAAGCGTTCGGGTACGTCGGCCGCAGGCCGCACATAGATACCGGGTTCTATCGTCAGCACCATGCCGGGACGCAGCAGGCGCCAGGGGCGGCTTTCGTCCGCCGCGGCCGGGCCCGGTTCGCGGTAGTCGCCGACGTCGTGCACATCCATGCCGAGCCAATGGCCGGTGCGATGCATGTAGAAGCGCGTGTACTGCTGCGATTCGAGCACGCCGTCCAGCGTGCCGGTCAGCAGGCCCTCGTCCAGCATGCCTTGGGCCAGTACGCGGACGGCGGCATCGTGGCCGTCGTTCCAGCGTGCTCCCGGGTGTGTCTTGGCCGTGGCCGCCTTCTGCGCTTCCAGCACGATCTCGTACAGTGCGCGTTGCGGGCCGCTGAACCGGCCGTTGACCGGGAAGGTCCGGGTAATGTCCGACGCGTAGCCATCCAGTTCGCAGCCGGCGTCGATCAGCAGCAAGTGGCCGTCCTTGAGCTCGGCATCGCCGGCGCGGTAGTGCAGAACGCAGGCATTGTGGCCGGTAGCGACGATGGAGTTGTAGGCCACCGCCTGCGAACCGTGGCGCCGGAATTCGTGCAGCAGTTCGGCTTCGATCTCGTATTCGTGCATGCCGGGGCGGGCGGCGCGCATGGCGCGCGCGTGCGCGCCCGCCGAGATGGCTGCGGCGCGGCGCATGGTGTCGAGCTCGCTGGCGTCCTTGACCAGGCGCATTTCCGCAAGCATGGCACGCAGGTCGTAGGTGCATGCCGGTGCGGTGGCGCCGGCCCGGCCCATGGCGCGCACTTTGTCCAGCCAGATGCGCAAGCGCCGGTCGAACAGCCGGTCGCTTCCCATGGGCACGAACAGTGCCGGCTGGTCGGCAATGAGCTTGGGCAGCTCGTCGGCCAGCGTATCGACCGGCAGGGCCTGGTCGAACCCGAATTGCTCTGCCGCCGCTTCCGGTCCGATGCGGTAGCCCTCCCAGATCTCGCGCTCCAGATTCTTGCCGCGGCAGAACAGCAGGCTGCGGTCTTCGCGCCCGGCAATCAGGACCAGCCAGGCTTCCGGTTCCGGAAAGCCGGTCAGGTAGAAGAAGTCGCTGTCGAAGCGGAACGGGAATTCGCTGTCGCGGTTGCGCGCGACTTCGCGCGCCGTGGGCAGGATGGCGATGCCGCCGCCGCGCGCTCGCATGGCATCGAGCAGGCGTTGGCGCCGTGCGGCAAAAGGCGAGATGTCCAGTGCGGGAATGCTCATGGCGGGGAATCCGTACGCGGAGTGACGAAGGTTATTGTAGGCTCGCGTCGAGCTCGGCCAGGCGCTGCGGCGTGCCGACGTCGGTCCAGCGGCCTGCATGGTGCGCCCCGGCGACTCGCCCGCCGGCCATGGCCGCGCGCAACAGTGGCGCGAGCCGGGCCGGTTCGCCGGCGGGCAGGCCGTCGAACAGTGCCGGCCGGTAGACGCCGATGCCGGCGAAGGTGAGCCTGGGGTCGGCGTCCTGCACCAGGCCGGATGGCGCCAGGTGGAAATCACCGGCAGGATGGTGGGCGGGGTTGTCCACCAGCACCAGCCAGCCCAGGCGATCGTCCCGAAGCAGGGCGGCGCCGGCGGCGTATGCCGCCGCGGGGTCCCAGTCGGTCCAGATGTCGCCGTTGATGACCAGGAAGGGCTCGTCGCCCAGCAGCGGCAGCGCCTGCCGGATGCCGCCCGCCGTCTCCAGGGCACGGGCCTCGGGCGAATAGTTCAGGTGCGCGCCCCAGCGCGCGCCGTCGCCCAGCGCCTGTTCGATCGAGGCACCCAACCATGCATGGTTGATGACGATGTCCCGCAGGCCGGCCGCGACCAGCCGTTCGATGTGCCAGACGATCAGCGGCTTGCCGCCCGCCGGGAGCAGGGGCTTGGGGGTGGTGTCGGTCAGCGGCCGCATGCGCTCGCCGCGCCCGGCGGCAAGAATCATGGCCCGCATCAGAAGGTGTATCCCGCCACCGGCTGCCGTCCGTCGAGTTTGTCGAGCAGTTGGATCAATGGCTTGAAGGCCAAATAGCGCTCGGCGACCTGGCGTACATAGGCATTGACGCGCGGCATGTGGTCCAGATAGCCCTGTTTGCCGTCCCGGTGCGCCAGCCGGGCGAACACGCCAAGAATACGCAGGTTGCGCTGCAGGCCCATCCACTCGTAGGCGCGGTGGAATTCGGCAAAATCGGCCGGCACCGGCAAGCCCGCTTTGCGCGCCATTTCCCAGTAGCGTATGCCCCAATCGAGTTGTTGCGCCTCGTCCCAGGTGGTGCGGGCGTCGGTCAGCACCGAGGCGAGGTCATAGGTGATCGGGCCTACCACCGCATCCTGGAAGTCGATGACGCCGGGGTTCGGCCCGTAGTCCGGGCGGCCGGCCAGGTTGGTCGCCATCAGGTTGGGCGAGTGGAAATCGCGGTGCACCAGGACGAAGGGCTGGGCGAGATTGGCGTCGATCAGCGTGTCGAAGACGGCCGCCAGGGCGTCGCGGTCGGACGCATCCAGAGGGAGGTCCCGGTAGCGCGCCGCATACCATTCGGGGAAAAGCTGGAGTTCGTTCGCCAGCCGATTTTTGTCGTAGCGCGCGAGTCCGGTGGTTGCGCTTTGTTGCAACTTGACCAGGGCGCCCAGGGCGTCCATGTAGATACGGTGCGTTTCGTGGGGAGCCGGAGTGCCGCGCAGATAGTCCAGGTAGGTGGTCCGCCCGAGATCCGACAGCAGCAGGAAGCCCTGGGACAGGTCCTGCGCCAGGACGCGCGGCACGTGGATGCCGGCTTGCTGCAACAGCCCGGCCACATGCAGGAACGGGCGGCAGTCCTCTTTGTCGGTCGGTGCGTCCATGATCACCGCGGTGCCGGCGCCCATTCCGAGACGGAAATACCGCCGGAAACTGGCATCGCTGGAGGCGGGCTCCAATGAAGACGGGTCGAGTTCGAGTTCCGCCGGAAGTCCGGCAACCCAGGCGGCGAGCTGGGCGCGGCGCGGATCGGTGCCGCACTGGCCGGCGGCATGGTCGGTATTGGCATTCATGCCTCCTATAATACCGACCGATATCGGTTCCCGGAACGAGCCGGCCCCTCCGGGGACGGTCCACGCCGGAAGGCCGCGGGCCGCTATCTTTTTGCCGCGCGCGGCCGCCGGGTCGCGTATTCTTCGACTTTTCCGTTTTTTGATTCCTCGAGGCCCGTGCGATTGATCCGGTGGTTCAGCCTGTTTGCAGCATGTGCGATAGCGCCTCTGGCCTATGCGCAAGAAGGTCCGTCCGACCCGCCGGCCGCCGCTGGCGCCGTTGCCGGCCAGGGCCTGCGCCTGTCGCCAGGGCTGCGGATGCATACCTACGACCCGGACCAGTTGCCGGTGTTCATGGAAGGCGACAAGATGACCGCCGAGGGCGAGGACATCCTCACGCTCGAAGGCAATGCCCAGGTGCGGCGCCGGGACACCATACTGAAGGGCGACAACATCCAGTATGACCAGGTCGAGGATGAGCTCGAGGCGCTGGGCAATGTCCGCCTGATCCGCGACGGCAACCTGCTGACCGGGCCGCGCCTGAAGCTCAACATGAGCAGCGGGACCGGCGAAATCAGCGATGCAAAGTTCTTCTTCGGCCTGAACGGCGGCAGCGGGTCGGCCGAGCAGATCGTGCTGCTGGGCCAGAACCGCCTTCGCGCCGACCGTGTGCGCTATACCGGCTGCGACTGCGAGGTGCCGGACTGGGAACTGCGCGCGCGCCGGGTGGATTTCGACTACAACGCGGGCCAGGCGCTGGGCTACGGCGGCGTGTTGTACTTCAAGAACGTACCCATCCTGGCCTCGCCCATCCTGTCGTTTCCGATCAGCGACGAACGCAAGTCGGGCTTTCTGTCGCCCACGTTCGGGCTGACCAGCAAGAGTGGCCCGGAATTCGCCATTCCGTATTACTTCAACATCGCCCCCAATCGCGACGCGACCTTGACGCCGAAGTTCATGGGGCGCCGCGGCCTGCAATTGTCGGGCGAGTTCCGCTATCTGGAGCCGTCGTTCAGCGGCGAAACCCGGCTGACCTACTTGCCCAACGACCGGGTCGCCGAGCGTGAGCGCTACTTCTTCAGTTCGCAGCACCGGCAGCAGCTGACCCCGAACCTGGGTTTCAACTGGAACGTGTCGCGCGCCTCGGACGACGCCTATTTCCGCGATCTCTCGGTACTGGGCACGGGCCTGGCCTCGACCGCGACGCTGGAGCGTTCGTTCACGTTGAACTGGAACCGCGGTTATTGGGATGCTTTCGGCCGGGTCATTTCCTACCAGACGCTGCAGGATCCGCTCGCCCCCATCGTGCCGCCCTACGGCCGCGAGCCGCAGCTGCACCTGACCGGACAGCGCTTCGACTGGAACGGTTTCGACCTGCGGCTGGAGGCGGACGCAACCCGCTTCCGCAGCGATACCATGGTCAACGGCTCGCGCGCGTATGCTTATCCGTCGGTGTCCTATCCCATCATCCGGCCAGGCGGTTTCTTCATCCCCAAGATCGGGATCCATTCCACCCGCTACAACACCGATTCCTTCCAGGGCGCCGCCTCGTACGATGCCAGCCGCACCGTTCCAATCATGTCGCTGGATACGGGCCTGATCTTCGAGCGCGACGGCTCGCTGCTCGGGCAGCCGGCCAGGCAGACGCTGGAGCCGAGGCTCTACTACCTGCGCGTGCCGTACCGCGACCAGTCGAATCTGCCGATTTACGATACGGCGCTGGCCGATTTCAATTTCGCGCAGATCTTCTCCGAGAATCTTTATTCGGGGTGGGACCGGATCGCCGAGGCCAACCAGTTGACGGCGGCGCTCACCACACGCTGGCTCGACCCCAAGACCGGCGTCGAACGCGCCCGCATCATGGGGGCGCAGCGCCTGTACTTCAGCGACCAGCGTGTCATGCTGCCGGGCGAGGAGCCCGACTCCGACGGACGTTCCGATTTCCTGGTTTCCGTGTACGGAGCGCTTACATCCACGCTCAGCGGCGAAACCACAGTGCAATACAATCCCGAGTTCGACCGCGTGACCCGATCCACCATCGGTGCGCGCTGGAGCCCGCAGCGACTCAGCACGATTTCATTGGCCTATCGCTACAAGCGCGAATCGGTCAGCTTGCCCGGCCAGGAATTGGTGGACGTTGCTTTCCAGTGGCCCCTGGCGCCGCGCTGGTTCGGCATCGGGCGCATCAACTACTCGCTGTTCGAGAACCGGATCGCGGAAGCCGTGGCCGGGATCGAATACAACGGCGGATGCTGCTGGGCGTTCCGCCTGGTCGGCCAGCGCTACGCGGTGGCGAAGGAAAACGCCACGACCGCGATGTTCTTTCAGCTCCAGCTGACCGGTTTCGGCGGTATCGGCGCCAATCCGATGTCGACGCTGCGCCGGAGCATCCCGGGTTATCAGGTCATCAACCCGCCGCCTGAGCAAGGGACGGTGTTTGAAAGGTACGAATGATGGTTTTCAAGGTATTGCCCCGCATGACCACGGCGACGCGCCTCGTCGCTTTTTGCTGCCTCGCCACCCTCGCCGGCGAGCCGGTCCTGGCCCAGGGCTTGCGCCTGCCCGACAATATGGGAGGTGGCCTCGGGGGCGGCAGTACGGACGGGGGAGGGCCCTCGCTGATCGCGCCGCCGGCCACATCCCCGGCCGCTCCGCAGACGCCCGCCGCGCCGGCCCGCCCAGGCCCGACGAGCTCGCGCATCCAGTTGGGTGACGCCATTGTCGCGGTGGTCAACACCGACGTCATCACCCGGCGCGAACTCGATTTGCGTGTCCAGGCCGCCAAGGCGACACTGGCCAGCCAGCAGATCGCGGCGCCCGACGAAGCTTCCCTGGAGCGGCAGGTGCTCGAGCGCATGATCGTGGAGAAAACCCAGTTGCAGGAGGCGGCTCAGACCGGCATCCGTATCGACGACATGCAGCTCGATCGCGCCATTAGCCGCATCGCCGAGCAGAACAAGGTGTCGGTGTCCGAGATGCGGGACCAGATCGAGCGCGACGGCTTGCCGTTTCCGGCCTACCGTGAAGACCTGCGGCAGGAGATCACCTTGCTGCGGCTGCGCGAACGGGCGGTCGACAGCCAGATTCAGATTTCCGAATCCGAAATCGACGCTTACCTGTCCGAGCAGCATGACGCGGCACCGCCGGAATTGACGCTTGCGCAGATACTGGTGCGCGTGCCGGAAGGCAGCTCCTCCGACATGGTCGGGCGGCTGCGCCAGAAGGCCGAGGACCTGCTGTCCCAGGCCCGCGGCGGCGCCGATTTCGCGCGCCTGGCGGCCGCTTCGTCCGATGGCGAGGAAGCCCTGCACGGCGGCGAGCTGGGAACGCGTCCTGCAGACCGCTGGCCCTCCATGTTCGTCGAAGCCGTGGCGCAGCTGCAGCCCGGCGGCGTCAGCGATATCGTCCAGAGCGGCAATGGTTTCCACATCATCAAGCTGCTCGATCGCAAGTCGCTCGACGGCGGCGCCACTGCCACTGCGATGCCTGTCCAGCAGACCCATGCCCGTCACATCCTGATCCGGCCGACCCAGGTCGTGACGTCGGAGCAGGCGCGGGAGCGCCTGGTCAATATCCGTCAGCGTATCTTGCAGGGCGGGGCGAATTTCGCCGATATGGCGCGCCAGTACTCGAACGACGCTTCGGCGCCCCAGGGCGGCGACCTGGGCTGGATCTCGCCTCAGGAAACGGTGCCCGAGTTCGAGCGCGCGATGGATGCGCTGCAGCCGGGGCAGGTCAGCGAACCCGTGCAGTCGCCGTTCGGGTGGCACTTGATCCAGGTGGTCGAGCGCCGTACCCAGGACATCGGCCGCGAGCGGCAGCGTGCCGCCGCCCGCCAGGCGCTGTTCCAGCGCAAGCTGGACCAGGCCTACGAGGATTGGGCGCGGCAATTGCGCGACAAGGCCTACGTAGAGATCCGGCTGGGGGGCGAGTCCGCCCCCGCGCGCTAAGGCCCGCCGGCCCGGGATCGGCCATCCGGCACGAGGCTGGGCGGTTCCGCCGGGCCTGCGTTCCGTATGGGGCGCGGCCCGGGGATGGCCGTCCCGTGGAGAATCGATATGCATGCACCGCGTAGGCTGGTCTTGACGACTGGCGAACCCGCCGGCATCGGGCCGGAGTTGTCGGCCGCGGCGGCGGTGTGGTTCGCGCGCATGCGGGGCGGAGACACCGTGCCCGCCAACGCAGAGCTGGTCCTGGTGGGCGATCGCGACCTCCTGGCGCGACGCGGCGGTATCGATCCGTCGGCGCTGGCCGGGGTCGGTATCCGCCACGTGGCGCTGCGCGTACCGGCCGAGGCCGGCAAGCTGGCCGTGGCCAATGCGCCCTATGTGCTCGATACGCTGGATACGGCCATCGCCATGGTGCAGGGCGGCGAGGCCCAAGCCATCGTTACAGCGCCGGTGCACAAAGGCGTGATCAACGATGCCGGTGTCGCTTTCTCGGGCCATACCGAATACCTGCAGGAACGCGCAGGCGTGGACAAGGTGGTGATGATGCTGGCAGGAGGCGGCCTGCGCGTGGCGCTGGCGACCACGCACCTGCCCCTGCGCGCGGTGCCCGATGCCATTACCGCCGAAACCTTGGACCAGGTGCTGCGCATACTGGATGCCGACTTGCGCTCGCGCTTCGGTTTGGCCCGGCCCCGTATCGCGGTGTGCGGCCTGAATCCGCATGCCGGCGAAGGCGGTCACCTCGGACGCGAGGAAATCGAGGTCATCGCCCCCGCGATCGCACGTGCCCGGGCCGCCGGCATCGATGTGCGCGGGCCGCTGCCCGCCGATACCTTGTTCGTCCCGTCCCACGTTGCGCAGTTCGACGCCGCCCTGGCCATGTTCCATGACCAGGGCTTGCCGGTCCTCAAGCACGCAAGCTTCGGACGCGGCGTCAACATCACGCTGGGCCTGCCCTATGTACGTACTTCGGTGGACCATGGCACCGCGCTCGACCTCGCCGGTACAGGCAAGGCCGATCCGGGCAGCCTGCAAGAGGCCATCGTGACCGCACTCCACATGGCGCGCGCATCTGCCGCGCCGGGGGCGAGCTCCGGAGCATCCTCATGAAGCATCAGGCGCGCAAGCGCTTCGGCCAGCATTTCCTGGTCGACGACAGCATTACCGAATCCATCGTCCGCGCCGTCAATCCCCAACGTGCGGACAATGTCGTCGAGATCGGCCCCGGCCTCTCGGCGCTGACGGGGCCCTTGCTGGACCGGCTCGACGCCCTGAAAGTGATCGAGATCGACCGCGACCTCGCGGCCCGCCTGCGCGAGCGATATACGCCCGACCGCCTGCAGGTGACTGAAGCCGACGTATTGACCGTGGACTTCGCGCCGTTCGGGGCATCGCTCCGGGTGGTTGGCAATCTGCCCTACAACATCTCCAGCCCTTTGCTGTTTCATCTGATGGCGTACGCCGACCAGGTGCGGGATCAGCATTTCATGCTGCAGCGGGAAGTCATCGACCGCATGGTGGCGCGGCCTGGCGACGCCGACTATGGCCGGCTGTCGGTCATGCTGCAATCCCGGTATTGGATGGAAAAGCTGTTCGACGTGCCGCCCGAGGCCTTCGATCCGCCGCCGCGCGTGGTGTCGGCGGTGGTCCGCATGATCCCGCTGCCCGCCGATCGTCCCCGCGCGCGCAGCGAAGAAGCCTTGTCGGCGACTGTGGCCAAGGCGTTCGCCCAACGCCGCAAGATGCTGCGGCGAGGGCTGGGCGATTGGGCGCGGCTCGTGCCATGGCAAGCCCTAGGTATCCCCGAGACGGCGCGGGCCGAAGAGTTGTCGGTATCGCAGTTCATCGCGCTGGCCGATGCGCTGCACGAAGCCGGCGTGGTCGGCTGAGCCTGTGCGCGGCGCGCCGCTTGATGACGGTGCGCCGTCATTCGGGCTCGATACCCGCCTTGGCGACGATATCCCGGTAGGTATCCACGCTGCCGGCCAACAGCCTGGCGAACTTGGCCGGTGATGGATGCGCCTCCACTTCGAAACCCGCTGTCGCCAGGCGAGTCTGCAAGTCTGGCGATGCCAGGGCTTGCTCGATGCCGCTGCGTAGTCTTTCCACCACGGCGGTGGGCATGCCGGCGGGGCCGAGCAGGCCGACCCAGGTGTCGGGTACGGCGAACCCTTCGACTCCTGCCTGCGCCAGCGTGGGTACTTCCGGCGCGGCTTTTGCGCGTTCCGCCTGTAGCACACCCAGCAGGCGCAGCTTGCCGCTCTTTACATGGGGCAGGACGTTGGACAGCACGAGAATGCCCACCGGCACCTGTCCGCCCACCACGTCGTTGAGCGCCGGCGATCCGCCTTTGTAGGGTACGTGCGTCATGTCTATGCCGGTCGCGGCTTTCAGCAGCTCGCCGCCCAGCTGTTGGGAAGACCCGACTCCCGACGTGCCGTACGACAGTTTGCCCGGCCGCGCCTTGGCGTAGGCAATGAATTCCTTCAGGTTCTTTACCGGTAGCGAGGCATTGACCACCATGGCCTGGGGCGCCGTGCCGATGATGGCAATGGGCGTGAAGTCCTTGACGGGGTCATAAGGGACGTTGCGGGAGAAGAACGGCAGGGTGTTGTGAGGGGGACCCAGCTGCATGAGCAAGGTGTAGCCGTCCGGGTCGGCGCGCGCGACCAGTTCCGACCCGATCATGCTGTTGGCGCCGGCGCGATTGTCGACGATGACGGTCTGCCCCAGCGTTTCGGTCAGTTTATGGGCGACGGCCCGCGCGACGGTGTCGGCGGCGCCGCCCACGGCGAAGGGTACGACCATCCTGACCGGACGTTCCGGATAGGTCTGTGCGGCCGACAGCGATGGGATCAGGCAGAAGGCGGCGAGCGCCGCTCGTAAGTATTTCATGATGTCTCCTCGTTATGCTGCAACCGCTGCGATGGCGGCCGGCGGCCTCAGGTGGCCAGTGGAAAGCGCTGCGTATAGGGAACAAAGCCAATCCGGTGCTTGTTCACCCAATGAGCCAGCTCGTCGTGACGCGGGAACCAGACGCCCGGGTGCGCGCCGATGTAGTCCAGCACCTCGTCCAGCATGGCGCTTATCAGCGGCCGGCCGCCGAAATGCCCGTGCACGGTAATGTTGATGAAGGCATTGGGTTCCTTGCGATAGAGGAAATCGAAGGTGTCGCGGTAGCACTGGAAGAAATCCCGCGGCGCGGCGCGCAATACCCGGTTGTCGGCGAAGTCGCTGTGCGGAATCGCGACCATGCTGCCGTGCCGGGTCTCGATCTGGCAGGGCAGGTCGAGGTAGTTGTAATCGCCGTGCCACAGCATGCCGGCTTCCGCCAGCAGGTCGGCGGTGCGTTCGGTGGTAGCGATGGTAGAGCTCAGCCAGCCGCGGGGCCGTACACCGGAGGTGCGCTGAAGAATGTCCAGGCTCTTGCGGATGAGCGCGCGTTCCTCGTCTTCGTCCAGGCCAGGCAGCACTTCGTCCTGGGCGTAGTTGTGGCCCGCCAGCTCGAAGCCGTTGTCGACGATGGCACGGACGACTTCGGGAAACAGTTCCGCAACGCGCGCATTGACGCAGAAGGTCGCGGGCAGGCCTCGCTCATGCGCCAGGCGCATGAGCCGGTACGCCCCGGCCCGGGCGCCGTATTCCGACCAGGTGATGCCGGCGAGGTCCTTGGCGCCCGGCTTGGGCGGACTGGTCATGGGAGAGTAGGGCGGGGCTTTGCCTTCCGACCAGCTCTCGATAAGAAACGTGAGTGCGACGACGATACGCGCGTTGTCCGGCCAGATAGAGGCATGAGGGGGCATAGGGTCTCCGAGCTGTTGTGCGCGGCCGAGCCGCCGCGATGGCAGTCACTATCCGCTGATGCCGGGCTTTTAACAATTTTAATTTTTTTAATTAAAATTAAGTGTTAATGAAAAGGAGTCCCCGATGGCCGAGGCGTTCAAGATCCCCCAGTTGCGGCAATTCGTGATCGCTGCCTCCCGGCAAAGCCTGCGTGCGGCAGCCGAAGAAACCCACCGGACGCAGGCAGCCGTCACCCTGGCCATGCAGAACCTTGAAGCCCAGATAGGCGGCAGTCTTTTCGAGCATGGCCACCAGGCGCGCCTGACACCCTTGGGCGACGCCGTACTGCCGCTATTGCGAGAGTTGGTGGCGGTGCATGACCGGGTGCAGAACGAAGTCGAGCTGCTGGCGTCCGGCGAACAAGGGTCCCTGGCCCTCGCCGTCATGCCCTCGCTTGCCGAAGAGTGGTTGCCGCAGTTGTTGCGGCGCTTTGCCGCCGCGCATCCCGGCGTGAGCTTGCGCATTGCCGACGTTTCGTCGCCCCAGGTGGGGCCGATGGTCGCAAGCGGCGAAGCCCAGCTTGGCGTGGCGGGTGTAAGCGGCGAGACGGCCGGCCTGGAATGCGTTCCCGTTGCCCGCGATACTTTTGGGGTGGTGTGCCGCCGGGATCACCGTATTGCGCAACAACGGCGCTCGGTAACGTGGCGCGCCGTACGTGGGGAACCGGTCATCGAAAACACCACTTTCCACGCGTTGCGCGACCAGCCTCGAGGCGCCCTGCTCGATCGTCCGCATATGGTCATCAAGAACCGCACGTCCTTGATCGCGGCGGTAAAGGCCGGCCTCGGCATCACGGTGCTGCCTGCCTTGGCCCAGCCGGCACCCGAGCATGACCTGGCATTCGTTCCCCTGACCGCTCCACGGATAGAACGCTGCGTGGGACTGCTGCGCAGTGCAGGCAGGTCGCTTTCCCCGGCGGCTGCGCACATGCAGGCCTTGATGCTGGAGTCCTTGCAGGAATTCGCCCTCGCAAAGGGCGCACAGCCGATTGCCGCACAGGATCAGCCGAAGAACCAATAGCAGACGCCGATGGCGGCGACCACACCGGCCAGGTCCGCCAGCAGCGCGCAGCCGACGGCATGCCTGGTACGCTGTATTCCCACGGCGCCGAAGTACACCGCCAGCACGTAGAAGGTGGTCTCGGTGCTGCCTTGTATGGTGGCCGACAGCAGTGCGGGGAAGCTGTCCACACCATGGCTTTGCATGGTCTCGATCATGACGGCGCGTGCCGCGCTGCCCGAAAATGGCTTGACCAGCGCGGTGGGCAGCGCATCCACGAAGCGGGTATCGAACCCGAGCCACTGCACGGCAGCCCGTACGCCGTCGAGGGCGAAATCCAGTGCGCCCGAGGCCCTCAACACGCCGATCGCGCACAGCATGGCGACCAGGTAGGGCAGCAGTCCCTTGGCGACATCGAAACCTTCCTTGGCGCCTTCGATGAAGCTCTCATAGACCGGCACTTTCCTGGCCGCGCCGGCTAGCAGGAACAGCAATATCAGCGAGAACAGCGTCAGGTTTCCCAATAGCGACGATAGGGCCGCGAGGGCAGCGGCCGATAGGGTCGACAGCAAGGCAATGAAACTGCCCAGGAGGACGGCGCCTGCGCCTATCCAGGCCAGCACGACCGGGTCCCATACGCGCAGCCGCTGCATGAGGGCTACGCACACGAAACCGGCCGCGGTGGAGGCGGTCGTGGCGAGCAGGATGGGAAGGAAAACCAGGGTGGGGTCGGCGGCGCCCTGTTGCAGGCGGTACATGAAGATTGTCACGGGGAGCAGTGTCAGCGACGACGCGTTCAGCACCATGAAGAAGATCTGGGCGTTGCTGGCCGTAGTGCTGCTCGGGTTGAGGGTCTGCAGTGATTTCATTGCCCGCAGCCCGATGGGCGTGGCGGCGTTGTCCAGCCCCAGCAGGTTGGCGGCGAAGTTCAGCGTGATCAGGCCGATGGCCGGATGGTTGCGTGGGACCTCCGGCATGAGGCGGGCAAAGAGCGGCCCCAGCAGCCGCGCCAGCGCATCGACCAGGCCGGCTTGTTCGGCGATCTTCAGGAAACCCAGCCACAGTGTGATGGTGCCGAACAGCAGGACCATGACTTCCACCGACAGCCGCGCCATCTCGAACAGGGCGGTTACCATGGCCTGGAACACCGCCGGGTCGTCGCCGAGCCCCCAGCGCGCCAGAGCGGCGATGGCCGCCACGATGAAAAAGCCCAGCCAGAGTTTGTTCAGCATGCGCGCAAGGAAAGCATGGGTCAGAGAGAGCCCGGTCCCGGCAGGACGGGCGCGGCAAACCCGCTGATTGTAGCGAGTCGCTACACGGAGTCAGCCGCGCCGGCAATATTCGGCTGGGGTCTTGCCGTTCCAGCGGCGGAACGCGCGCGAGAACGCCTTGGTGGATTCGTAGCCTACCGCCTGGGCCACCCGGTCCAGGTCCGCTGCTGGATCCTTGAGTCGTTCGGCCGCGACGGCCATCCGGTGGGACGCGAGATATTGCATAGGCGTCATGCCGACGAGGCGGCGAAAGCGTTCGCTGAAGACCGTGCGCGACAGATAGCCGGCGGCCGCGAGCGTGGCGACGCTCCATGGTCGTTCGGGATGCTCGTGGATCTGCAGCAGGGCGCGCGCGATGTTGGGATCCTGCATGCCGCGCAGGGTGCTCGCCTGCCGCTCGGCCAGGGGCCGCAGGTGTTCCGCGACGATATGGACCAGGAGCAGGTCCGACATGCGGGCGGTGGCGAGCTGCCAGCCGGGAGGTTGCTCCAGTGTCTGGTTGACCAGGGATTCCACCGTGAGGGCCAGCACGCTGGTCATCGGCACGTCGCGCCGGCGGACGACAATGAGCCGGGGAAGAGCATCGACCAGCGGGGCGAGGCCGGCTTCCGGCATCCACAGATGCAGTGAAAACAACTCCGTGACCGGGCCGTCTCCTCCGAACGAGAACACGATGGGCTGGTCGCCGTGCGCGCCGACCTGGTGTGTCGCAATCAGGGGCTGGAACGGCCGTGGCGCGAGGCCGGGGGCGGATGCAACCGTATGGGCATCGCCGTGGGGCAGCATGACGATGTCGCCCGCTTCGATCTGGACGGGTTGGGTGCCGTCCAGCGCCAGCCAGTAGGGCGCCCCGCTGCATATCCGGATAAGCGCGCCTTCGACGCCGGACGAGTGCAGCGACCAGGGTGTAGAGAGCGAGAAGCGCGCCGTGACTGCCCGCTCGGACCGCCAGTGAGCCAGCAGGCGGCTGAGGAGATCGCGGGGGCGTGCAGGCATGGTCTGGTCGGTATGGTCTTGCGTAGGGCGGCGGACCGGATTTCCGGACGCCGGGTTCCCGGATCCGGCGTCTCGAGGGTTGAGGCCCAGGCTCCAGGCGCCGACACTACGGGAATCGGAACGGAGATTATCATGCCTAGAATCGACCATGCCTTGATCGTCGGCGCGGGTATCGCGGGCTGTTCAGCGGCGATCGCGCTGGCTCAGCAAGGCATACGCGTGACCATGGTGGAGAAGCAACAAGCCTGGAAATTCCAGAGCTCGGGGCTTTTCATCTACAGCAACGGCTTGCGTGCGTTGCGCGACATCGGCGTGCTGCCCGAGATACTGCAGGCGGGTTTTGCCGTCCCCGGCGGCCGCAACGCCTATTTCGACCACCATGGCCGCCCCATCGTGGAGACGATCTACCCCTCGCCCGAAGGCCTTCCCGCCATCGTCGGCATCAAGCGGGCCGAGCTGCACCGTGTGCTCGCCAGCCGCATCGACGAACTGGGCATCACGCTGAAGCTGGGCACCACGGCCTTGCGGCTGCCTCGGCCCGATGCCGGCGAGGCATTGCCCGTCGCGCTGTCGGACGGCTCGCACGGACGCTTCGACCTCGTCATCGGCGCCGATGGCATTCGTTCGCAGGTGCGGGCCGAGGTCTTCCCTGCGGTTACACCTGTCTATTCGGGGTTCGGTGTCTGGCGCAGCGTCCACGACCGCCCCGCCGGTCTCGATGCCAAGATCATGATGATGGGGATCGGCAAACGGCTGGGCATCATGCCCATCAGCAACGAGAAGCTCTATCTGTTCGGCGTCATGCTGGAACCCGAAGGAAGCTGGTACGACCCCGCCGCGTGGCCGGCATTGATGCGGCAGCGATTCGCCGAGTTCCGCGAGCCGGCGGCGCGGTTCCTGGACCAGCTCGGCCCCGGCAGCGAAGTGCTCTACACCGGCGTGGAGGAGGTGATCGCGCCACTGCCGTGGCATAGGGGCCGCGTGGTACTGATCGGCGATGCGGCCCATGCCTCCACGCCCTTCATGGGGCAAGGCGGAGCCATGGCATTGGAGGACGCGGTCGTGCTCGCCAAGGTACTGGCGGGGCCCGGCTCGCTGGATGACGCATTGCGGGAGTTCGGGGAGCGCCGCGCGCCCGCATGCAAGCTGGTGCAGGACGTCTCGAGGCAGGTCGGCCAGGCGGGGGCGCTGGAGGACGCCGGCAGCTGCGAGCGCCGCGATCTCGAGCTGCGGCGGGACGGACAGAGCAAGGTGGACAGCTTCTTTGCCGCGCTGGCGCAGCTGGGCGCCCCCGGCCAGGGGACTGGTCCGGACGCTTAGTCCTGGCGCGTATTGGCCTGGATGAACTCGATCTTGTAGCCGTCCGGGTCCTCGACGAAGGCAATGACGGTCGAGCCGTGCTTCATCGGCCCGGCTTCGCGCGTGACCTTGCCGCCGCGTTCGCGCACGCGGTCACAGGCGGCATAGGCGTCGTCGACTTCGATAGCGATATGGCCGTAGCCCGTGCCCAGCTCGTACTTGTCCACGCCCCAGTTATGCGTGAGTTCGATGACCGCACCGTCTTGCTCGTCCTGGTAGCCGACGAAGGCCAGCGTGAACTTGCCGTCGGGATAGTCTTTGCTGCGCAACAGGCGCATGCCCAGTACCTTGGTGTAGAAGTCGATCGAGCGTTGCATGTCGCCGACGCGTAGCATGGTGTGAAGGAGTCGCATGTTTTGCCTCGTGAGAAAAGGGGAACGGGTCACCCGCCGGAAAGGAGTCCCTTTGTGAGGGGTCCTCATTAGTTTAAACAGGAGCTAGTCGAACTTCGGCAGGCTGGCTGGGTCGTGGCGCCGCAGCGTTTCACGGGCGCTTTCGAACCCGGGCAGCAATTGGCCGACTTCGGCCCAGAAGCCGGGACCGTGGTTCATCTCGCGCAAATGGGCGAGTTCATGGGCGATGACGTAGTCGATGATATCGACCGGGAAGTGGATCAGGCGCCAATTGAGCAGAATCTTGCCTTCGCTGGTGCACGAACCCCAGCGGGTGGCCGCCGAGGACAGGCGCCAGCGGGCGATCGACAAGCCGGTGCGAGCAAGAAACGCCTGCAGCCGTGCTTCGAACAGGATGCCGGCGCGGCCCTGCAGCCAGGCCTGCACCGCGTCTCGTATGCGCGCAGGCGTGGCATCGTGCGGCAGGCCCAGCCACAGAATGTCGCCATCGGCCGGGGCATCGGGATCTGCCGAGGCCAGCGATGTGCTGCGCTGTGCATCCAGGCGCATGACGATACGCCTGCCCAGGTAGGGCAGTTCCCCGCCGTCTTCCCAGCGCGTCTCGTTCAGCGCGAGGCGTTCCTTGCGCAGCTGCCAGTCGTGCAGCTTGGACAGTATCCAGCGGGCTTTCTCGCGAACCGCGGCGTCGATCTCGGCCAGGCCTACCCAGCGCGGCGCGGTGACCCGCAGACCGTCGTCGCCCACCAGGAACCCGATGGTGCGGCGCCGCGAGCGCTGCAGGACGAAGCGTATCAATTGACCTTCGGCGACGACTTCGCGCCAGCGCGCGCCGGGCGGCAGTTCGAGCGGCGGCTGCGGCGCCATGGGGGCAGGCGCCGGCGCAGCGGCTGCCCGGGGCGGATCGGCGAACAGATCGAGTTGCGCCGCCGGTGCCGATCCGGCGCCGCGCTGGGTGGCCGGCAACGAGGGAGCGGTAGGGAGACGCCTGGCCATGGATGCTAGCTTGCGGCGCGCTCGGCGCTTCGTGTGTCGGGATAGCGTTCGGGATTGAGCTGACGCATTTCGTTTTCGATCCAGTCTTCGACGCGGCGATTGATCTGATCGGCGGTCAGCCCCTGGGGGTCGATGGGTTGGCCGACCGATATCGTAATCAATCCGGGACGCTTGATGAACGTCTTGCGCGGCCAGCATTCGCCCGCGTTGTGCGCGATCGGTACCACCCATGCGCCGGTGCGTACGGCCAGGCGCGCGCCGCCGCTCTTGTACTTGCCTTTCTTGCCCGGCGCGATGCGCGTGCCTTCCGGGAACATGACCAGCCACCGGCCGTCGGCCAGCCGCTCGCGTCCTTGCGCGACAACCTGCTCGAACGCATCGCTGCCTTTCTTGCGGTCGATCGCGATCATGCGCAGCCCTGCCAGGCCCCAGCCGAAAAAAGGCACCCAATTCAGTTCGCGCTTATAGACGTAGCAGATCTCATGCGGCAGCCAGCCGGCCAGGAACAGCGTCTCCCAGGTGGACTGATGCTTGGAGAGGACGATCACGGGCCGGTCCGGCAGGTTTTCCCAGCCCTTGGTCTGCCAGCGTATGCCGACGATCCATCGTGCCCCCCAGACGATCAGCCGCGGCCAGCCCTGGGTGAGCCGATAGCGCCAGTGCAGCGGTAACGGCAGCCAGAGAACGCAGGCGATGGCGTAGGGCACCATCGTGGAAATGAAGAAAATGGAAAAGAGCAGCGATCGCAGCCAGCGCATCAGTGTTCCTCTGCCTGGGCGGAAGCCTCGAGCGCATCGGCGACCGCGCCGAGGTCGTTCCAGACGACGGTGCCGGGAGGAAGCTGGCCTTTGGCCAGGGTCTTCGGTCCATTGCCGGTCAATACGAGCCACGGCGTGCAGCCCGCCGCGGCCGCCGCTTCGAGGTCCCGTGCGGAGTCTCCCACCGAGGGGACGCCGCGCAGGTCGATCTCGAAGCGCTGGGCGATGCTGCGGTAGAGACCCGTGAGCGGCTTGCGGCAGTCGCAACCCGCGTCCGGCGCGTGGGGGCAGATGAAGATGGCGTCGATGGCGCCATTGACCTTGGCCAGCTGCGCCTTGAGCTTGGCGTGGATGGCATTGAGGGTGGCGGCATCGAACAGTCCGCGGCCCAGGCCGGATTGATTGGTGGCCACCACGACGCGATAGCCTGCCTGGTTGATGCGGGCGATGGCCTCGAGCGCGCCCGGCAGCGGGATCCATTCGTCGGGCGATTTGACGAAATCGGGGCTGTCCTGGTTGATGACACCGTCGCGATCCAGGATCACCAGCTTGGGGCGGGCAGCGGCGCTAGGCATGGTTATGACGCCGCCAGGCGCGACAGGTCGGCCACGTGGTTCATCACCCGGTGCAGTTCGGCCAGCAATGCCAGCCGGTTGGCGCGCACCGCCGGGTCCTCGGCCATGACCATGACGTCGGCGAAGAACGCGTCGACCGGATCGCGGGCCTGCGACAGTACCGTCAAGGCGCCGGTGAAGTCGCCTTGTGCGAACTTGCCCTCGGCTTGCGGGCGTAGCGTGCGCAGCGCCTGGGCCAGTGCCTGTTCCGCCGGCTCCGCCAGCAGGCCTTCGTTGATGGAGCCCGGCTGGCCTTCCGCTTTCTTGAGCAGGTTGCCGATACGTTTGTTGGCCGCGGCCAGGGCCGCCGCCTCGGGCAGCGCCGAGAACGCCACCACTGCGCGTACCCGCGCGGGTACCTCCGCCAGCGGCGGCGAGACCGCGACAACGGCATCGACAGCGGCACGGTCGAACTGCCCCGCAAGCTGGTTGCGGTAGCGTTCGAATACGAAGGCGCGCACTTCCTCGATCTGCGCTGCGGTGGGCGGCGCGGCGAAAGTCGCGGCCGCCTGCGCCAGCAGGCCGTCCAGAGTCAATCCGGAGCCGTCGGCCGGCAAGCGCCCGCCGGCGGCGAGCTGCTCGAAGGCACTGATCAGGCCGAGTGCGGCACGGCGCAGCCCGAAGGGGTCCTTGTCGCCGGTGGGGACCAGTCCGATGCTCCAGATGCCCAGCAGCGTTTCGGCGCGCTCGGCGACGAACAATGCGGTGGCCGTGGCGCTCGGGTCATCGACGGGTTGCTCCAGCCGGATGCGGTATTGATGCCGGATGGCTTCCACGACGTCGGCAGGTTCGCCATCGGCGGCCGCGTAGTAGCCGCCCATGACGCCCTGCAGTTCCGGGAACTCGCCAACCATGCCGGTGACCAGGTCGGCCTTGGCCAGCAGGGCGGCACGATCGGCGCGTTCGGGGTCGCCGCCGATGGCCTTGGCCACCCAGCGAGCCAGCGCGCGGACACGCTGAACCCGTTCGAGCTGGGAGCCCAGCTTGTTGTGATAGACGATGGTGCCCAGCTGGTCCACCCGGTCTGCCAGCGGCACCTTCTTGTCGGTTTCGAAGAAGAAGCGTGCGTCGGCCAGGCGCGGCCGCACGACCCGCTGGTTGCCTTCCACGATGTTGGACGGGTTGGCCAGCGCCATGTTGCTGACGATGAGGAAACGGTGCGTCAGCTTGCCGGTGGCCGCGTCGAACAGCGGAAAATACTTCTGGTTCAGCCGCATGGTCAGGATCAGGCACTCCTGCGGCACCGCCAGGAATTCCGATTCGAACTCGCCCACGTACACGGTGGGATATTCGACCAGCGCGCAAACTTCGTCCAGCAGCGGCGACACGTCGGCCTCATCACCCAGCGAGGCGTTCAGGCGGCTGGCCTGATCGCGCAGCTGTCGCTCGATGGCGGCACGGCGCTGCTCGAACGACGGTATCACGCGCCCCTGGGCATGCAAGCGTTCTTCGTAGGCGTCGGCGTCGGGCAGCTCGATCGGGCCCTGAGATTGGAAGCGATGTCCCTGGGTGGCTCGGCCGGCTCGCAAGCCCAGCGCCCCTACCTCCACGACCGTTGCGCCGTGCAGCGCCACCAGGCCGTGTGCGGGACGCACGAAGCGGACCGTGGTCACGCCGTCGGCCAACTGGTAGCTCATCATCTTAGGGATGGGCAGCTTGCCGAGCGTGTCGTCCAGCGCTGCCTGCAGGGCGGGCGCCAGGGCCGCGCCTTTGGCGATGCCGCGGTAGACGAGCTGTTCATTCTTGCCGTCCGACTCGCGCGCGAGCTGCGTGACGTCCACGCCTTCCAGGCCCTTGGCAGCCAGCTTCTTGAGCAGCGCAGGCGTGGCCTGTCCGTCTGGCGTCAGGCCGACGCTGACCGGCATGAGTTTTTCCGAGAATTCGGTATCGGCGGCCTGGGCCAGCACGGCTGACAGGCGCACGGCCAACCGTCGCGGCGTGGCGTATGCCGTGGCGGTATTGTCATCGGCCAGCAGGCCGCGGCTTTGCAGGCCGGCGGCAATGCCGTCGGCGAAGGCGAGGCCGAGGCGGTTCAGCGCCTTGGGCGGGAGTTCCTCGGTGAAAAGTTCCAGCAGGAGGGGGAGAGCGGCCGGCATTTACGCGGCCTCCTTGCGTGCAAGCATGGGAAAGCCCAGTCGTTCTCGTGAGTCGTAGTACGCCTGCGCGATGGCGCGCGACAGGTTGCGGATGCGGCCGATGTAGGCCGCGCGTTCGGTCACGCTGATGGCGCCGCGGGCGTCGAGCAGGTTGAAGGTATGGGCAGCCTTCAGCACCATTTCGTAGGCCGGCAAGGCCAGCGGTACTTCCACCAGCCGCTTGGCCTGGGCTTCGTAGTCGTTGAAATGGCGGAACAGGATCTCGGGCGACGAGTGCTCGAAGTTATAGGTCGATTGCTCGACTTCGTTCTGGTGGTAGACGTCGCCATAGGTGACGCGGGCGCCATCCGGGGACTCGGTCCAGACCAGGTCGTAGACGCTTTCGACACCCTGCAGGTACATGGCCAGCCGCTCCAGCCCGTAGGTGATCTCGCCCATGATGGGTTTGCAATCGATGCCGCCGACCTGCTGGAAATAGGTGAATTGAGTCACTTCCATGCCGTTGAGCCAGACTTCCCAGCCCAGGCCCCACGCGCCCAGCGTAGGGTTCTCCCAGTCGTCCTCGACGAAGCGGATGTCGTGTTCGCCCGGATCGATGCCCAGGGCGCGCAGCGACCCGATGTAGAGGTCCAGGATGTCAGGAGGCGACGGCTTGAGCACCACTTGGTACTGGTAGTAGTGCTGCAGCCGGTTGGGGTTTTCGCCGTAGCGTCCATCCTTCGGGCGCCGCGAGGGCTGCACGTAGGCCGCACGCCAGGGCTCGGGGCCCAGGGCCCGCAAGAACGTGGCGGTGTGCGACGTGCCCGCACCGACTTCCATGTCGAAGGGCTGCAGCAGGGCGCAGCCTTGCTGGCTCCAGTATTCCTGGAGTCGAAGAATGATCTGTTGAAATGTCAGCATGGTGTTGGAATAGATGCAGCCGCCGGCGGCCATCCGGCACGGCCAAACCGTGGATTTTAACTGGCCCCGATGAAATGCGCGCCGGCGCCGGCGCGCGGCTGCTCATCGCTTCGGCTGGCGGGTCCGGCGCAGGCCGGCGAGGACGGCCAGTATCGTTGCGACAAGGACCAGGACAGGCGCGTTGCCGGTACGGGCGTAGGGCGTCAGTCCGGTCGTGCCTTGCACGGTAACGTCCAGGGCCGCGGCGGTATGGGGAGCCAGTTTGCCGATGACTCGGGCCTGGGCGTCGATGGCCGCCGTCATGCCGGTATTGGTGGCGCGCAGCATGGGCCGCCCGGTCTCGCGCACGCGCATCCGCGACATCTGCAAGTGCTGCGGCAGTGCCAGCGAATTGCCGAACCAGGCCAGGTTGCTGACGTTGGCCAGGATGGTGCCACCCGGGTCCGACGTACCGCCGCGCACGGCGGGCAGCAGTTCTTCGCCGAAAACGTCTTCATAGCAGATGTTCATGGCGATGTATTGGCCGCCGATATCGAACGGCTTCTGCCGGGCCGCGCCGCGGTCGAAGTCGCCCAGCGGCATGACCATCTCGTCGACGAACCAGCGGAATCCCGGAGGGACGAATTCGCCGAACGGCACCAGGTGCCGCTTGTCGTAGCGCCGCTCGACGTGGCCGCTGACGAGGCGGTCGGGCGCGGTGTTTCCGTCCAGCGTGATGACGCTGTTGTAGTAGTAGTCGCGGTCGGCGCGGATGTCGCGCATCGCGACGCCCAGGGCAAACGTGCCGCCGTGCGTGGCTGCGCTGTCCACCCATTCCTTCCACGCCGCTGCGCTGAGCTGGTCCTGGAAAACCGGGACGGCGGTCTCGGGCAGCACCGTCAGCGCGATGGGGCGGCCGTCGCCGCGGGGGCGCTCGGCCAAGTCGCGGTGCAAGTCCATGCCGTGCCAGATCTGGGCCGGATCGAATTTGTCGGAAAGCGGAATATTGGCCTGCACCAGCCGCACGGTCAGAGGCGAGCCGTAGGGCCGCACCCACAACCATTGTGCGGCAGCCAGCCCAAGCGCCAGCATGGCCAGCGCCGCGACTCCCGCCGGCCATCCCGCGCGCAGCGTGGCGCGGCGCTGGGAAGCGTCGCGCCGGCAGAGCGCCGCGATCGTCCACGCCAGTCCGCTGGCAGTGAGCGCGGCGGCGAACGCGGTGCCGTAGACGCCCAGCAGCGATGCCCAGCCGCGCAAGGGGCCGTCGACGTGGGCATAGCCTATGTTGAGCCAGGGAAAACCGGTGAACAGGACGCCGCGCAGCCACTCCGCACCGGTCCACGCGGCAGCCATCGCCAGCACGCAGACCAGCGCGCTGGCCAGGCGAGGGGAAGCGCCGTCCGCGGAAGGACGCTGAGAAAGCCACCATGCCACCCCGGTGGCGAGGGCGGGATAAAGCGCCAGGTAGGCGGCCAGCAGGCCCACGCCGAGTGCCGCCAGCGGCGCCGCCATGTACGCGTACACATGGAGGCTGACATAGATCCACGAAATGCCGACCGCGAAGGTGCCGGCGCCGAAGGCGGCACCCGTCCAGATTGCGCGCCGCAACGTGGCCGCACGCCATACCAGCCAGCTCATCGCGCCGAAGGTCGACCCCTGCAGCAGCGGCAGGAACCAGGCCGGGAAAGGGGCTGGCGCGAACGCCAACCCGTGCAGCATGCCGAGAATCAGCGCACCGGCCAGCGCGGCGTTGGGGATAAGCACGGGTCGGGTCAGCCTTGGTCGGAAAGCGCGGACGGCACCGCAGTACCACTGGACGGCAAGCGCGAGACGCGCAGCCAGAGGGCGCGGCGTGCATCGGCCCGGATGACGTCGATGCGCAGGTCATCGCGCTCGATACGGTCGCCGCGGCGGGGGATGCGGCCCAGCGTGCCGGCCATCCAACCGCCGACGGTGTCGTACTCGTCATCGTCGAGGGACGAGCCGAAAGTTTCGTTGAAGCGGCGGATGTTGGTCAAGGCCATGACCCGCCAGCGGTTTTTACCATCCGGAAAGATGGATTGTTCGACGCTCGCGTCGTCGAACTCGTCTTCGATCTCGCCGACGATCTGTTCCAGGACGTCCTCGATCGTGATCAGGCCGGCGGTGCCGCCGTGCTCGTCGACGACGATGGCAATGTGGTTGCGGTTGCTGCGGAATTCGCGCAACAACACGTTCAGGCGCTTGGATTCGGGAATGAAGACTGCCGGCCGCAGCAAGGTGCGCAGGTCGAGTTCGCGGTCAACGATGTAGCGCAGCAGGTCCTTGGCGAGCAGGATCCCGATGACGTTGTCGCGGCTGTCTTCGTAGACCGGAAAGCGGGAATGCGCCGTTTCGATGATCGTGGGCAACAGCGCGTCGATGGGCTGCGAGACGTCCAGCATATCCATGCGCGAGCGGGGGATCATGATGTCGCCCGCCGTCAGTTCGGATACGGCCAGCACGCCTTCGATCATGGAAAGCGCTTCGGCATCGAGCAGGTCGCGGCCGTAGGCGGCCTCGAGCACGGCCTTGAGATCCTCGCGGTCCTCGGGCTCGCGGTGAATCAGCGCCGACAGCCGTTCGAAGAAGGTTTTGGGAGTGTGTTTGGGCGTACGCGTGGCGTACGCCGGACTAGGGGAGGTGTCTGACATCGTCCTTTGAGGACAGTTGCAAAAGTTTAGGATACCCGATACGGGTCGGGTATTGCCATCTCGGCCAGGATGCGGGTTTCCAGCGCTTCCATGCGCTTGGCGTCCCGTTCGTTCAGGTGGTCGTAGCCCAGGGCGTGCAGCACGCCGTGGACCACCAGATGGGCGGCGTGATGCAAAAACGGCTTTTTCTGCGCCTTCGCCTCGGCGACGAGCACAGGCACGCAAACGACGATGTCGCCTGCCACCACGCCGTCCGGGTCGGCCCCGTATTCGAAGGTCAGCACGTTGGTGGCGTAGTCGCGCTGCCGGAATTCCCGGTTGAGGCGGCGGCCTTCGGCCGTGCCGACCAGGCGCAGCGTCAGCGCGACGCCCGCCACCCCGGCCAGTTCCGGGGCCCGCAAGGCCTGGGCGATCCAGCGCCGCAAGCGCCAGCGCGGCAGGCGCGGCTCGTCCTTGCCGTATTGCACCGAAAGCGAGAGCGCGGGGAAAACCGGGCGCTCCGCACCCGCGTCAGCGGCCCGGGGACGTCTGGGCATGTTTGTCGTAGGCGTCGACGATGCGGGCCACCAGCGGATGGCGGACCACGTCGCCGCTGGTGAACTGGGTAAACGAAATGCCGTGTACCGCCGACAGCACCTGGGAAGCGTCCAGCAGGCCGCTGCGCTGCCCCTTGGGCAGGTCCACCTGGGACGGATCGCCCGTGATGACTGCCTTGCTGCCGAACCCGATCCGCGTGAGGAACATCTTCATCTGTTCCGGCGTGGTGTTCTGCGCCTCGTCGAGGATGACGAAAGCATGGTTCAGCGTCCGCCCGCGCATGTACGCCAGCGGCGCGATTTCTATCGTCTGTTTCTCGAAGAGCTTGTTGACCCGTTCGAAGCCGAGCAGGTCGTACAGGGCGTCGTACAAGGGCCGCAGGTACGGGTCGACCTTCTGCGTCAGGTCGCCTGGCAGGAAGCCCAGCCGTTCGCCCGCCTCGACGGCTGGACGCGTCAGCACGATGCGCCGTACCGATTCGCGCTCGAGCGCATCGACCGCACAGGCCACGGCCAGGTAGGTCTTGCCCGTCCCTGCCGGGCCCATGCCGAACGTGATGTCATGCTCGAGAATATTGCGCAGGTATTCCCGTTGGCGCGGCGTGCGCCCTCGCAGGTCCTGCCGCCGCGGCAGGCGCAGCACCACTTCGGCCTCGTCCGGGGCGCCTTGCGGCGGCGCGTCTTCGTCGGCGTCATGCGCGGCCGTCATGGCGCCGAGCTCGACGAGGTTCAATTGCAGCTGATCCACCGACAAAGGCTGGTCGGCGCGTTCGTACAAGTACCGCAACGCGGCCGCGGCCGCGGCCGAGCGTTCGCCGTCGACGGTGATCCGGTGTCCGCGGCGGGCCAGTTCGACGCCGTAGGCCGCCGCCAGCTGGCGCAGGTTCTCGTCCAGCGGCCCGCAAAGATTCGACAGCCGGGCATTGTCCTCGTCGAGTGTGACGACGACCGGGGCAGCGCGCCGCGGGGAGGTGCGGTTGGACGGAGGCGTCATGCGGGCATACCCCGCTCCCGCTCGACCGCCGTTTCATAGGTAACGACTTCGCCGCGCAGCGTATGCGACAGTGCCGCGGTAATGCGGATGTCGGCCAATTGGCCGATCAGCCGCGCCGGTGCGGGAAAGTTCACGATGCGGTTGTTCTCGGTGCGGCCCATCAGCTCGCTGGCGTTCTTGCGGGACGGCCCTTCGACCACCACGCGCTGGACCGTTCCGACCATGCGTGCGCTGATCTCGGCGGCCTGTTCGTTGATGCGGGCCTGGAGGCGCTGCAAGCGGGCCAGCTTCACTTCCTGCGGGGTGTCATCGGACAGGTCTGCCGCGGGCGTGCCGGGCCGTCGCGAATAGACAAAAGAGAAAGACGTATCGAAGCCCACGTCGTCGATCAGCTTCATGGTCTTCTCGAAGTCGTCCTCGGTTTCGCCGGGAAAACCGACGATGAAATCGGAGGACAGCGTCAGCCCGGGCCGGGCCGCGCGCAGGCGGCGCACGATGGATTTGAATTCCAGCACCGTGTAGCCACGCTTCATCGCCATCAATATGCGGTCGCTGCCTGCCTGCACCGGCAGGTGCAGGAAGGACACCAGCTTGGGCAGGCGTGCATAGGCCTCGATCAAACGGGGCGTCATTTCCTTGGGATGCGAGGTGGTATAGCGGATCCGCTCGATGCCTGGAATGTCGTGTACATATTCGAGCAAGAGCGCGAAATCGGCGATCTCGCCGGTGTCGCCCATCTTGCCCCGGTAGGCGTTGACGTTCTGGCCCAGCAGCGTGACCTCCTTGACGCCCTGGTCGGCCAAGTCGGCGATCTCGGTCAGCACGTCCTCGAACGGACGCGAGACTTCCTCGCCCCGGGTATAGGGCACCACGCAGAAGCTGCAATACTTGCTGCAGCCTTCCATGATGGAGACGAACGCCGTCGCGCCTTCCACCCGGGCCGGCGGCAGATGATCGAACTTCTCGATCTCGGGAAAGCTGATGTCCACCTGGGAGACGCCCAAGCTGCGGCGCTTGGCGATCAGCTCGGGCAGGCGGTGCAGCGTCTGCGGCCCGAACACCACGTCGACGTAGGGCGCGCGTTCGACGATGGCCTGGCCTTCCTGGCTCGCCACGCACCCGCCCACGCCGATCACCAGGTCGGGTTTCTCGCGCTTGAGCATGCGTGCCCGGCCCAGGTCGGAGAACACTTTTTCCTGTGCTTTTTCGCGCACCGAACAGGTGTTGAAAAGGATGATGTCGGCCTCTTCGGGGCGATCGGTGATTTCCAGCGGCTGGTCGGCGTTGAGCACGTCCACCATCTTGTCTGAGTCGTACTCGTTCATCTGGCAGCCGAACGTGCGGATGTACAGTTTGCGGGGCGCGGAAGTACTCATGCCATCTCCCGCGGGGCGGACAAAAGAGTGGAGGAATTCGTTTTCATGGCGGTTGCCGTAGCGGGGTTATAGCCCGGGGGCAGAAAAGCGGAAAAGCCCGCTGGCATGGGGCCGGCAGGGCGCGTTCGGACCTTCCATTCTAGCAGAGCAGGCACGGACACGACCCCCGGCACGCTGGCCGGTGCACCGGGGGAGGGCGGCGTGCCAGCTGCCGGTGCATTGTTCAGGACTCTGTCAGTACCCCGGGGCTAGACTGTAAGCTCAGATGGTTGCTTTGCCATAAAGGGTGCCGCGGAATCCGCAGATCTTCGGTACTTGGCAGAGCGATTCATCCGACACCGATACCGCGCTTCCCCCGCGAGCATATTGAGGCGCGGCATTGTGTGCTCCCTATTGGCCCGACAAGCGATTGTCGGGCCTTTTTTTGTGCGCGCCGTGCGTCGATGCCAGCTGCGCCTGGGCGCGGTTCGGGGGCAGCTCATCCGTTGCGTACGGGGAAAGCTGCGGTGAGCTCGCCCCGCATGGAACCCCGGCTCGAAAAAAAGCGCCCACATGAGTGGGCGCTTTTGGGAAAAACTGGTGGCGCATCCCTGATTCGAACAGGGGACCTGCGGATTATGATTCCGTCGCTCTAACCGGCTGAGCTAATGCGCCAAAAAACTAAGACCGCGATTATATACAGGCTCTGGCGGACCGTGCAAATCCCCCCGGCCTGGCTTCCAACAGCCTTAGCGGCAGGCGTAATTGGCCGCGTCATTCGGGTCGCCCGACCCGCCATAGACCGCCTGCGTGGGATAGGGGCAAAGCGGCCGCGTTCTTTGCACCGATCCTGCCGCCATCCGCGCGGCGACGAAGTCGTCCGGCGGCGTGCCCTGTTCGACCCAGCGGTCCATGGCGGCCAGAAGGTCGCGGCTGGGATCCGGGGCCGCGTCTCCTTCTGCGCGCAGGGAGGTCGCACCGGGGCCGCCGCTGCAGTGGCCCATGCCCGGAACCAGGAATAGCCGGTAGAACTCGTCGAGCGCGGTCCGGGACCCTTGCGCGGCCAGCACGCGATCGTAGTAGCCGATGCTGTCGTAGGCACTGACTACCGGGTCGCTCCAGCCGTGATAGATCATCAGTTTTCCGCCCGCCGCCTTGAAGGCCGACAGGTCGGCGCTGGTCTGGTCGACCAGCGGCGCAATCTTGGCGTAGGCATATGAAACATCGCGGTCGAAATCGAACGTCCACCAATTCCACTGCGGGTCGTCGAACACCCAGTAGCGCCAGAAATCTGCCCGTACCGGTTCGGTCGATCCCATGTAGCCGGACCAGCCCGATTCGCTGCCCACGGGCCATCCGGGATAAAGCTGGGCGTTCGTACGGGGATTGCGCGGGCCCTGGTAGATGTTGCGCGCGGCGGCGAGCTGATCGGCGGTGAGGCAGTCGGCAGCATCGCCGCCGGTGCATTGCAAGCTCGCGACGTCGAACTTGTCCGCGGTGCACGCTCGGGGGTCGTCGATGACGCCGTCCGTGACGCCGTCGAGCGCATCGCAGGCGGCGACTGCGCGATCGGTGATGAGCCGGAGCTTGGCCGGCGTCAGGAATTGCGTGAGGTTGTCGTTGGTCGGCCGGTTGGAGCGGAAGCGCCACATGAATTCGATATTGAGGGCAGTGCGATTGTTGCCCGGCGCGCCGGCAATGATGCCGTCGAAATCCTCAGGGTAGCGCTGCGCCTCCGCAAACCCCTGATGGCCGCCCGTCGAGCATCCGAGGAAATAGGCGCGGCTGGCCGCGGTACCGCGGAGTTCGGTCAGCAATTGCTTGCCCGAGGTCGTGATCGCATTGATCGACCGGGTCCCCCAATCGATGATTTTCTCGGGATTGTTCACGCCCCACAGCATGTCTTCCGTCTGGTGGCCGGTATCGCCTCCCAGCACGGCATAGCCTTGGCGCATTGCATAGGCCATGTCGCCATAGCTCAGCGCCGGGCTGTAGCCACCGTTGCCGGTAGCCACCAGCTTGCCGTTCCAGGCCGCACCCTCGGGCACCCAGAGCTGGAAATTGATCTGCGAGCTGGCCGTGGGCGTTGCGACCGCGTCGATGCGGCAGAATGCAGGCAGGCCATCCAGATCCTGGCGGCTGTCGGCGGGGCGGTAAGTGCCGGCCGGGATGGACGAGACGCCCGTGATGCGCGCCCCGGCTATCTGCACATCGGCGAAATCTTCGGCTTGGCAGGCGCGGGCGACGCTTCCAGGCGGCTCGGGCCGCGGGCCCGCCGTATCGTCATCGTCTCCGCCCCCGCCGCCACAAGCGGCAAGGGAGGCGGCCAGGATGAGGGCGAGGGGCCAAGCGGCGCTCGCGGGATGCGGGTGTCCCATGATGTCTCCTTTCGTACGGCGCCGCGCTCGTTGTCGATCTTCTAGCCGCGGCGAGGTGGGGGTGGATTTCTTGTCCGCCGTACTCTATGCCGGGAGATTTCATTTTGGAATTCGAAAATTTACATGAATTAATCGATTGCTCAGGACAAAGACATGACCGTTAAACGTATCGTGGCCAACATCGCGTGTACCCGGCCCATGGACGCGCAATGGTTTTATGGCGGCCTGCTGGGGCTGGAGGTTGTAATGGATCATGGCTGGATCACGACCTTTGCCAGCGCAGAGAAGGCGGTGGCTCAGGTGGCATTCGCCAGCGAAGGCGGCAACGGTACACCGGTGCCCGATCTTTCCGTCGAAGTAGACAATCTGGACGAGGTCTACGCCAATATGATGGCGGCGGGAGTCCCCATCGAGTATGGGCCGGCGTCAGAGCCGTGGGGCGTACGCCGCTTCTACGTCCGGGATCCGTTTGGCCGGCTGGTGAATATTCTCGCGCACGAGACGCTTCCCGGCGTTGGTCGGTAGCTGACACGGTTTCCGGGCATGGAAATGGCTGAGCGGAGAGAAACCGTTGCAGGAGGCAGCCCCCGTGAGTCCTAAAACGACCCGTCTACTCACCTTCGTCGTAATCGTGGTCCTGATTGCCGTCGCATTTTCCATGGCACCCTGGTGAGCATGGCCCCGGCCCCGAGGGAGGGCCGAGGCGGTGCCGTCTCAGGCGGTGCGCAGCCACCGTGTGCGGGTCTTGCGTTGTTGCGCGACCAGCGGAGGCAGGTGGATCAGGTTGTCCGGCACGTCGGACGGAGATCCCAGGCGGGTCTTGATCAGGCCGCTGAGTTTGTACGGAGGTGCCGGCAGGGGATCGAAGCGCCGTCCGGTGCGAGCCAGGCGATTCATTTTGTGGGCGTTATACAAGCGCCATCCGGGTGGATCGCCGGGGCGGCCGTCGAGCTGCCACGCGATGACGACCACGGTACCGTCGGTCGTGGTGCCCAGCGAATGGGGATGGGCGATCCGGGTCGCGCCGTGGTAGTGGAATTGGAGTTCCGACCTTACGGCAATGGCCGCCGATAAGAGAGTGCAGCGAGTGTCGTTGTGCATTGCATGTTCAGTGAATCCGAGGGAGTTGCGTTGATGGTAGCGCCTGTCGCGCTGGCTCGCCAAGGAAAATGTTGCAACGCACAATAGCGGTTCAGGGTGCACCGTGATGGCGCGCGCCACGGTCCGTTCCGGTGCTTCCGGACCGTGGCGGACGCGTGTTCCGGCTCAGACCTCCGTCAGCTTGCGGTTGCCCGCGCCGGGCAGCATGGCGAGGCTTTTGCCTAGCGTGGTCTGGTAGGCCCGGTCGTGTACGGTGTCGACGTAATGCCAGTCGGCGCGGATGCGATCGGGTGTGGCCGTCAGCACCATGTAGCCCCGCAGGCTGGTGTCGACGTACTTCAGGCTGCCCGCCCATTTATTGCCGGCCGCCAGGGTGGAGAGATTGGCCAGGCCTGTAAGCAGCGCGGCCAGCTGCGCCGGTGGCACGCCATTCCCGAGGTATTCCTCGAACCCCGGCGAGGTAACCGACGAGGTCGCGAACTCTACGCCCACGGCGTTCCCATCTTTGTCACGCAGTTCGCTGGCCCAGGCGTTGTGCGTGTCGCCGGCAAGGACCACCAGGTTCTTGTCCAGCTGCCTGGCCGTGTTCAGCACCGTATCGCGGGCCGCCCAGTAGCCGTCCCACGAGTCCAGGTTGTAGGGGATGCAGGGCATTGCCAGGATGGCGCGCTCCTGGGCCGTCAAGGTCGGATCGCCGGCTTGCTGCCGTGCGACCAGGCCGGCGTACGCCGCGGGGTCCATTGCGAACTCCGCCGGTATGGAAACGTCGCCAAGCTGGCCGGTCGAGGACAGCAGGCCCAACAGTACCGGCATGGGCAGATGGACGGGGCCCATCAGGACTTGCTGGCCCAGCACTTGCCAGGTCGCGGACGAGGCCGCCATGCGTTCCTGCAGCCAGGCCGTCTGCGCCGTTCCCAGCAGTTCGCGCGCGGGGTCGGAGACATCGGCCGTGAATCCGGCTGCGAATTCGGCGAGGCCTGTTGCAGGGTCGGTGGCGGTCAGCAATGCGCCCAGGTAGCTGCCGTAGGACAACTGCTGGGCCCGCGCGAGCACGCGCGTATCGAGCATATGCAAGGACAGCAAGTCGCCGAAGTCGAAACTGCGGTAGATGACATTCAGCGGCGACTGGGGCCGGGTGGGAAGCCACTCGTGGTAAGCGCGCACGGCGGCCGCCTTGCGCAGGCCGAAGTCGCCTTCTGTCTCGGGCTGATGATTCTCCGCGCCGTCCTGCCAGGTGTCGTTGGTGATTTCGTGATCGTCCCAGACGGCGATGAAAGGCAATGCCGCGTGGAGCGCCTGCAAGTCGGGGTCGCTGCGGTATTGCGCATAGCGCTGGCGGTAGTCCGCCAGCGCCACGATCTCATGGACCGGGTCGGACTCGCGCCCCATGGCTTGCGCCTGTCCCGACGCGTAGCCTTCGCGACCGTACTCGTAGATGTAGTCCCCGAGGTGGATGGCGGCATCCAGGTCGCCCCGCTTGGCCGCTTCGGCGTAGACGTGGAAATAGCCGGCCGGGAAATTCGAGCACGAGAACACCGCGAGCCGTACGCGCTCCACGGCGCCCGCGGGCAGGGTGCGGGTGCGGCCCACCGGAGAGGTCTCGTCTTCGTGCTTGAAGCGATACCAGTACCAATTGCCCGCTGCCAGCCCCGTGACATCCACTTTGACCGTGTAGTCCTGGTCGGCGCTGGTGGAGGCCGAGCCGCTTTTGACCACGTTCCTGAAGCCATCGTCGGTGGCCATTTCCCAGGTGATCTCGGCGCTCGTGCCCTCGGCCGGTACGGCCCGGGTCCAGATGACCACGCGGTCCGCGAGCGGGTCGCCGCTGGCCACGCCATGGGTAAAGCTGACGTCGACGGAGTCGTCGCCGCCACAGGCGGCCAGTCCGAGGCTGGAGGCGACGCTGGCGCCGCCTATTGCTACGCCGCGCAGAAAGCGGCGGCGGGAGGTCTGATCGGTCATGTTCGGTCACGAGAGTGGGAGGAGCGGCAGGCTACCGGGCCCCGGTGACAATGAAGTGAAAAGCGCGGCGGTGGAGAGGTACAGCGGCGAACCGGCGGCGGGGAGGCCGTCGGCGAGGCAAGTTCCGCGTGCGCTTACGCGGAGGCAGGCGGGGTGGACGGCTCGCCCAGGACTTCCTGGATGATCGAACGCAGCCAGATGCTCTTGGGGTCGTGGTGGAACCGGCGGTGCCAGTATTGCTTGAGATCGTACGGCCGGATGGGGAAGGGCGGTTCGACGATGCGCGCGTTGGCGCTGCGTACATGGAGCTCCGCGACGGCCCGGGGCAGGACCACGATCAGGTCGCTGTCGTTGATCAGCGTGCCCAGGCTCATGTAGTGGGAGGTGTGCAAGGCTATCCGGCGTTCGATGCCTCGCGTGGCCAGTTCCTGTTCGAACATCTCCTGGCTGCGGCCGTCGTCGCGGACCAGTACGTGTTCCATGCCGAGGAACTGGTCGAGCGTCATGCGCGGGCCGGCAATAGGATGTTGCTGCCGCACGAGACAGGTCAGGTCGTGGGAATAGAGCCGCCGCTGGAAGATGAAATTCGAGCGCAGGTCCGGGAAGTAGCCCAGGATCGAATCCACCCTGCCTTCGTACAAGGCGCCTTCGAGTTCCGCTGGCAAAAGCCCGATGGTGCGCAGCCGCGCGCCAGGCGCCTCGGCGCGTATGCGCTGATATAGCGCGGGCAGGAACACGGCTTCGCCGATCTCGCTCATGCAGACTGTCAGTTCCCCCGAAAAGCTGGCGGGCGAGAATTCCGGGTTGGGCAGGATTTCGTGGTCGATGACCTGAATCACTTCGCGTGTGCGCGCAATGATGCGCTGGGCGCGGGGCGTCGCTTCCATACGCGGCCCCCGCCGCACGAACAATTGGTCGCCCAAGGACGCCCGGAGACGGGCAAGCGCAGCGCTGGCGGCCGGCTGGCTCATGGCCAAGCGCGCTGCCGCGGCGCTGACGCTGCCGGTGTCGTAAATGGCCACCAGCACGCGCAAGAGGTTGAGGTCGGTTTTCATGCCGGTCGGGAAAGCGGGAGTATTTGATTAGCAAATACAAGAAATCAGGAATATTTGCTATTGGAATTTTCGTGCGGTCGGTACATTTGCCAGCACGCCGGATCGCACGAGCGTCGGTGGTCCATGACTCGATAACGACAAGGCGGCATCGCTGCCAAGGAGACAGGTTTCATGCAAAGGAAATACCTCCGGCAAACGCCGGCAGTGGTCATCGCGTGCCTGGCCGGCCTGGCCGCTACCGATGCCCAGGCACGGGTCAAGATAGGCTTCATAGCCGAGCTGTCAGGCCCGCAAGCCATGCTGGGGCAGGACATGTACGACGGCTTCATGCTGGCCGTGGAGCAGGAAGGCGGAAAGCTGGGCGGCGTGCCGGTGACCGTCGTGCGCCGGGACAGCCAGCTCAAGCCGGAAGTCGCCACGCAGATCGCCGACGAATTGATAGAACGGGAAAAGGTGCCGCTGGTGGCGGGCCTGACCTTCTCGAATGTGGCAATGGCGGTGTACCGCAAGTTTGCCGCGGCTCAGGTCTACATGGTGTCCGGCAATGCCGGTCCCTCGCCTACGGCAGGTTCGGGATGTACGCCATTTTTCTTCTCGGCCGCCAAGCAGAACGACCAGTTCGCCGAGGCAAGCGGTACGTATGCCAAGCAACAGGGGTATGGGCGCGTGATCGCGCTCGCGCCCAACTACCAGGCCGGCAAGGATTTCGTTGCGGGCTTCAAGCGCAACTACGGACAGCCGTTGGCCGACGAAGTCTATACGCCGCTGGCGCAGCTCGATTTTTCCGCGGAGATCACGCGCATTGCCGCCGCCAAGCCCGATGCCGTCTATGCCTTTTATCCCGGCGCCAACGGTGTGGCATTCGTTCGCGCGTACGGGCAGGCCGGACTGCTGGGCAAGATCCCGCTGCTGACCAATGCCGCCGCCGACGGCACCAACCTGCCTGCCTTGAAGGAGGCCGCGCTGGGTGTCTACAACAGCAGCAACTGGGGACCTGATCTGCCCTATGCCGAGAACCGGCAGTTCGTGCAGGCCTTCGAGGCCAAGTACGGCCGCATCCCGTCGGAATATGCGGCCCAGTCCTATGACTCGGCCCGGCTGATCGGGGCGGCACTCAAGGCCACCGCAGGCAAGGTGGACGACAAGGCGGCGCTGGGCAAGGCCTTGCGGGCCGCCGCGTTCAAGTCGGTGCGGGGCAACTTCCGGTTTAACAACAATAACTATCCCATCCAGGACCTCTATATGTTCGTGGCCGCCAAGGATGGACAGGGGCGGGTCAGCCTGAAAACGGTGTCCAAGCCCTTGCCCGATGCCAAGGACAGCTTCCATGCGCAGTGCCGCATGTCGTGAGGGCTGCATGGTGTTCCTGAAGAATTGCTGGTACATGGCGGGTTGGAGCGAGGAATTGCCCGCAGGCGCCCTGCTGGCCCGCACTTTTCTCGAGCAACCGGTAGTGCTGTTCCGCCGGGGCGATGGGAGGCCGGCAGCGCTGCTGGATCGTTGTCCCCATCGCGTCGCGCCCTTGAGCCGCGGGACCCTGGTCGGCGATACGTTGCGCTGCATCTATCATGGGTTGCGCTTCGATGCCGCCGGCCAATGCGTCGAGAACCCGCATGGCGCCATCCCGGCCAAGGCGTGCGTGCAGGGATTCGAGGTGGCCGAGCGCGACGGTATCCTGTGGATCTGGATGGGAGAGCGCACGGCTGCCGATCCCGCCCGCGTACCGGACTTGAGCCACATGGCGCGCGTGCCGGCCGCCGCGCAGTCCCGCGGTTCCATGCCGTCGGCCTGCCATTACCAGTTGATCGTCGACAATGTCGCCGACCTGAGCCACGTCGAATATCTGCACGCGACCACCCTCGGGGGCGGGGCGTTCGTCGAGAACCGGCCTGTGGTGTCGGAGTCCGGCGACGAGGTGGTCATCGAGTTGTCCAGCCATGGCCGCAACGCGCCTCCGGTCTACGACCGCTTCTTGCCGCAGCCCGGGGTGCCCGTGGATTTCGTGAACCGTGTGACCTGGGTCCCCGCAGGCCTGCTCAAGCTCGATATCAGCGTGACGCCGCTGGGAATGCCGCGCGAAGCAGGATTGCAGACCTTCAACGCCCATATCGTTACGCCGGAGACCCGTACCTCTTCCCATTACTGGTACTGGCTGACGCGGGAATACCGCCAGGACGATGCGGAAATGACCCGGTTGAGGCATGAGCTGATGACCCGGGTATTCATCGAGGAGGACAAGCCCATCATCGAGGCGCAGCAGCGGTTGCTGGGCGAGACCGATCTTTTCGACGCAGCACCGGCGCTGCTGGCGACCGATGCCGGCTCGATCCGCATCCGGCGTATCATGAAGCAGCTGCTTGTCCGGGAGCGGGAAGGCCGGGCCTAGGATGCGGTGTATCGCCATAGCGACGCCCGGCAGGGGTCCTGGCATACGGTTGCAACATCCGTCTACCTTGCTGTGTGGCCGCGGAAACAACCTTTGGCGGCCTATAGGTCACGTTTGATTACCTATGTAGCAGTGGACAAACACAGCGGCGGTGTACAGTCAGCTTACCGAAAGCCAGGTGTGCTTGCTTTTTATCGATGCGGCATGGCGGTTCGGGTTTTATCGGGATGACATCATGATCAAGAAAACATTGATCGTAGCGATGGCGTGCGCCAGCCTCGCCCTGGGTGCTGCGGCCCAGGCCAAGGGCGATCGTGACTGGGGCCGCGGCCACGGCCACGGCAAGGGTCACAGCCATTTCGAGAAGCACGGCCGGTGGGATCGTGATCGCGGGCACGTGCGCGACCGCGACTATCGCCACGGCTTCCGCGACGGCTACCGGTCGGCGCCGCGCGTCATTCACCGGGCGCCGCCGCCTCCGCGCCGGTGGGTCCGGGGCGACCGCCTGCCCGACTACTATCGCGGCGGTTATTATGTCGTGAACGACTGGCGCGCCCATCGCCTGTACCGGCCGCGGCCGGGCTACCAGTGGGTACGCGTCGGTTCCGAGTTCCTGCTGGTCGCGGTGGCTTCGGGCATCATTACCAGCATCATTCTCAATCAATAGCCCTGATCGTCCGCAAGGGCATCGGAGCGGATGCCATGTTCATGCGGCGATGGCGCCTGAGGGCGCGTGCGGGTTTGCTGGCACTGGCGGCGATATCGCTGCCGGTGTCGGCGCAAACCGTCATTCACCAGGAAAAATCGGCCTTCGAGGACATCGTGGTGTACGAGTCCGAGGGCGAGCGCTGCATGAAATTCGGCAGCGTGCATGCGCCGGGCCGCCAGAGTTGCCAGTCGCCCCGCCAGCCGCAGGTGCTGCTGTTCGACTACACCCGCATGATGATGGCCTCGCTCTATCTGCGGCCGGATCCGCGCCGTATCCTGGTTATCGGGCTGGGAGGCGGCAGCCTCCCCATGGCGTTGGCCGCGGCGGTGCCGGCGGCGCAGATCGACGTCGTCGAGATCGACCCGGCGGTGGCGCGTGTGGCCCAGCGGTTCTTCGGATTCAAGACGGGGCCATCCATGCGCCTGCATGTCGCCGACGGCCGCGAGTTCGTGCGTGATGTTGCGCGGCGCGACGACCGCTACGACATTGTCATGCTCGATGCCTTCGACGAAACCTACATCCCCCGGCATTTGTCGACCCTGGAGTTCATCCGGGAGGTGCGGGGCATACTGCAGCCCGGCGGCGTGTTGGCGGCCAATACGTTTTCGTCCAGCGGTTCCTACGCGAGCGAATCGGCTGCCTATGCCGAGGTGTTCGGCGATTTTTACAACTTGCGCCGTGCCAACCGGGTGATTCTCGCTACGGCCGGGCCCTTGCCGGACCGGCAAGCCATTGCGGCGCAGGCCCGGGCCTTGCATCCGGCGCTCGGCCCCATGGGCATCGACCATGAGCGTCTGCTGCCGATGTTTTCCACGCGCCGCGACTGGCCAGCCGACGCACGGCCGCTCCACGACTGAGGGCATCAAGCTCAGGACCCGCCGCAGGTAACCCGGGCGCCGGCTGCTTGTTCGTCGGCGATGCGCCGCCCGATATGGGCCAGCGCTTCTTCCACCTGGTCTACCAGGATCAGGCACAGGTCGCCGGGCTGCAGCCCGGCCATCGCCGTGTCGATGGCCAGGAACTCGCCCCGGATCTCCCGGATGTCGCGGGTCCGGGGGGCGCCCTCCAGCCCCTGCCTCAGCAAGGCCAGTACTTCGCCGTCCGCGCGGCCGCGCTGGCACTGGTCCTCGTACAGTACGACCTGGTCGAACGCCGTCCCCAGGATCTCGGTCTGCCTGCGGATATCGATGTCGCGCCGGTCCCCCGCGCCGCTGATGACGACCGAACGCCGCCGGGCCGGCATGCGTTCTATCGCCCTGACCAGGGCCAGCATGGCGTCGGGGTTGTGCCCGTAGTCGGCGATGATCGTGGCGCCATGGAACTCGAAGCGGTTGAACCGGCCCGGCGCGGTTTGCGCATTGCTCACGAAGCTGGCAAGGCCGCGCCGGATGACCGGCCAGTCCAGGCCCAATGCCCAAGCCGCGGCTACCGCGGCCATGGCGTTGTCGACCTGGAAGTCCACCGCGCCGCCGTAGGTAAGGGGAATGTCCGAGAGCGGGATCCGGTGTTCGTCGTTGCCGTGCGCCGCCACGAGGGCGCTGCCGTCGCGATAGACCACGGGCTGGTTCCGGGTGCGATGCGTCGTGATCAGCGGATGCTGGCGGTCGTGCGAGAAGTAGATGACCGAGCCCGGGCAACTACCGGCCATATTGGCGACGTGCGGATCGGCGGCGTTGAGCACTGCCGTGCCCGTCGGTGCGACGTTCTCCACGATGACGCGCTTGACGATGGCCAGGTCCTCCACGGTGCTGATGAAATCCAGGCCGAGGTGGTCGCCCATGCCGATGTTGGTGACCACCGCGACGTCGCAGCGGTCGAAACCCAGTCCTTCGCGCAGAATGCCGCCGCGCGCGGTTTCCAGGACGGCAGCGTCCACGTCGGGGTGCAACAGCAGGTTGCGGGCGCTGCGTGGGCCGCTGCAATCGCCCGTGTCGATGCGTTGCCGGCCTACATAGACGCCGTCGGAGTTGGTCATGCCGACCAAATGGCCTCGAGCCCCCAGGAGGTGGGCGATCAACCGTACGGTCGTCGTCTTGCCGTTCGTGCCGGCCACCGCCACCAACGGGATGCGGCCGTTGTCGCCGGGCGCGAACATGTTGTCGATCACGGCCTCGCCGACCGCACGCGGCTTGCCGTAGGACGGCGCCAGGTGCATGCGCAGGCCAGGCGCGGCATTGACCTCGACGATGGCGCCGCCCTGGTTTTCTAGCGGCTGGATGACGGTGCTGGCGACCACGTCGATCCCGCAGATGTCGAGTCCCACGGTACGGGCTGCGGTAATCGCATGCGCCGCGAACTGGGGGTGTACTTCGTCCGTTACATCGGTGGCGGTGCCGCCCGTGCTCAGGTTCGCGTTGTTGCGCAGGATGACGAGCTCGCCCTTGGGGGGCACAGAGCCGGGCGTGTAGCCCGCCTCGGCCAGCGTGGCGATGGCGGCATCGTCCAGCCGGATCTTGGTCAGGCTGGTGGCGTGCCCCTCGCCCCGCCGCGGATCCTCGTTGACCGCATCGACCAGTTCGCGAATGGTGTGCACGGCATCGCCGATCACCTGGGGCGGCTCGCGCCGTGCCGCGGCGACCAGCGTATCGCCGACCACCAGCAGCCGGAAATCGTGGCCGGGGATATAGCGCTCGACCAGCACGGCCGATCCGTATTTTTCCGCAACCGCATAGGCGGCCAGGACTTGTTCCCGGGAGGCGATGTTGACGGCCACCCCTTTGCCCTGGTTGCCGTCACGCGGCTTGACCACGACGGGTAGGCCGATTTCCTGCGCGGCGGCCCAGGCCTCTTCGGCGCTTGTCACGGTTCTGCCTTCGGGCACGGGCACGCCCGCGGCATGCAGCAGGATCTTGGTCAGCTCTTTGTCCTGGGCGATCGATTCCGCGATGGCACTGGTGCGATCCATTTCCGCGGCCAGGATGCGGCGCTGCCGCTTGCCCCAGCCGAATTGGACGAGGCTGCCTTCGGTCAGCCGGCGATAGGGAATGCCGCGGCGCACCGCTGCATGGACGATGGCGCCGGTGCTGGGACCGATGCGCACGGACTCGTCCAGCTCGCGCAGTCTGGCCAGGGCCGGTTCAAGTCCGAACGGTTCATCCTGCTCGGCGGCCATGCACAGTTCCAGGGCCAGTTCCAGTGCCAGGCGGCCGACTTCTTCTTCGGTGTATTCCACGACGACCCGGTAGATCCCGGGCTCGGCCGTCGATACGCTGCGCGTGAACGTAACGGGACAGCCGGCCTGCGATTGCAGCGCCAGCGCCGCGACGCCGAGTGCGCGCGCCATCGATACCGAGCGTTCCCGCCCGGCGGGCTGGAGCAGGCCGATGGCGGGAAAGCGCGCGCGCAGGCGGGCTTCGAAACCCGGGAGGCTGCCAATGGCCCGTTCGGCTTGTGCGCACGAAACAATGGCCTCGAGCACGGTACGCCGGCTCCACAAGTTGGGACCGCGCAGCGCGCGGATACGTGAGACTTCCATCATGCATTTCCTGTCATGCGGGCGCCGTGCGCCGGGCGGGTTCCTTTGTTCAGGCCAGCAGGGGAGCGGGGGCGTCGAAGGTGCCGATGCCGGCCCGCAGGCAGTCCAGCGGCAAGTCGAGGCCCCAGCCCGCCGCGATGGCAGCCAGGACACTGGAGGTGTGTTGAGCCGGCGCCGTCGCCGGCGCCAGGCAAGGCACATCGGCAAGATTCATCAGGACCGTCTGGTCGCGGCCGCTTGCCAGCACGATGGAGCCCGAACGGACGAAGACCGCGCGCTTGCCTTGCGCCAGGTGCTCCACGATCCGCGGCAACGTCCCATCGGGCGCGAAGAAGATTACGCCGCCATCGCACAATTCGGCCATTTCTGCCACGCGTTCATCGGCGGCATTCAGGACCGCGTAACCGCTGGGCAGGACCACATCGACCTGTGTGCGCAGCACGCTGTAGATCTGCCCCGGTTCGACGATGCAGAGGTCAGGGTGGGTCTGCGACGCGTCCAGTCCGGTCACCACGCCGATCCGGCAGCGGTCGTAGGCCAGGCCTTCGGTCAGGATGGCCCGCGCGCCGTTCTCGATAACGGCCGCTTCGATCAGCGGGTTCATCAATGCCCGCCGGGCGGCGGCCCAGTCCGCCGGATCGCGGTCTAGCTGCCGCGGGCCGAAGAACAGGCCCAGGCGAGACGCCACCGCCATCTTGTAGCCGGCCAGCCGGAGCAATTCGCCGATCAGGTGGGCGACCAGGGCGTTGCCGTGGCTGCCGGTGACGCCCACGAGGGGGATCCGTCCTTCGCCGTTATCGGGGAACAGATGGTCCACGATGGCCTGTCCGACCGGGCGCGGCCGGCCGTCGGCCGGCTTCAGGTGCATCAGCAAGCCCGGGCCGGCATTGACTTCGACGATGGCTCCCCCTTGTTCTTCCAGGGGGCGGGAAATATCTTCGGCCACCAGGTCGACACCGGCAATGTCCAGCCCGACCACGCGTGCGGCCAGCCGCACATGGGCAGCCACCGACGGATGAACTTCGTCAGTAACGTCGAATGCCACATTGCCGTTGCGCTGGATCAGCACCTCCTCGCCTTCGGGCGGGACGGACTCGCCGTGGTAGCCCTGGCGTTCGAGCTCGATGCGGGCTGCGGAGTCCAGCGTCACCAGGTTCAGCGGGTGCTCTTCGGTACTGCCGCGGCGCGGGTCGGAGTTGAGCTGGCTGGCAATCAGCGCCAGGATGGTGGATCTGCCATCGCCCACGACCGAGGCGGTCTTGCCGCGCGCTGCAGCCACCATGCGGTCGCCGACGACGAGCAGCCGATGTTCGTTGCCCGGCACGAAGCGTTCGACGATGACGCCGCTGCCTTCGCCGCTGGCTACCTCGTAGGCGGTTTCTATGGCTTCCCGCGTCCGCAGGTCCAGGAACACCCCCCGCCCATGATTGCCGTCGCAGGGTTTGACCACGACGGGCAAGCCGATTTCCTGCGCGGCCTCCCAGGCGTCGTCCTGGTCCTGCACGGTACGGCCCTGCGGCACGGGCACGCCGCAGGCCTGGAGCAGGCTCTTGGTCAGGTCCTTGTCGCAGGCGATGCTCTCGGCCACGGCGCTGGTGCGGTCGGTTTCCGCCGTCCAGATCCGGTGCTGGGCGGCGCCGTAGCCGAGCTGCACCAGGTTGCCCTGGTTGAGGCGGATATAGGGAATACGGCGCTCTTCGGCCGCCTGGACGATGCTCGCCGTGCTCGGGCCGAGCCAATATTCGTTGACGAGGTCTCGCAGCGATTCGACCGTGCCCGCGACGTCGAACGGGCGGTCTTCGATCGCCGCCATCACGAGATCGCGCGCGGCATGGAGCGCGGCCCGGGTGACCTCTTCCTGGTAGGCGCTGACGATCACGCGATAGATGCCCCGGGTCGATGTTTCGCGTGCTTTGCCGAAACCGCCCGGCAAACCGGCAAGGTTCTGCAACTCGAGCGTGACGTGCTCGAGGATATGGCCGGGCCAGGTCCCCTCGCGTACCCGGCGCAGGAAGCCGCCGCGTTCGCCGTAGCTGCAGCGGTGTTCGACCAGCGTCGGCAGCCAGGCTTGCAGCCGCTCATAGAAGCCGGGAATCAGGTTCGAGGGATAGTCCTCGAGTTCGCCGATGTCGATCCAGGCCTCGAGCACCGGCGGGTAGGTCCACATGCTGGGCCCGCGCAGGGACAGCACATCGAGAAATTCAATGTGTTTGCGTTTCATCTTGGAGGTCGGTGGGGGCGGGGGCGCCCGGCGCGGAGCGAAGAACCGGAGCGGGCAGGCGGTGTGTGTGCTGGTGGTTGGGACGAGGGTCCGGGTGGGATGGAGCGGGCTGGGTGTACGCTCTCGAGACGTACTGGAATCGGTCCGGTGACAGGCTGATGAGCGGAATGTATTGCCGCCGCGCGACGCAGGCAAGGACAGACAAGAGGTCTAGGGAATGCCCTAGATGCGACGCTACAACGCATCGGTTTCTCGGACGGCGGCAAGACGGTGCCAACTATAATACTTACGTGAGACTGACATTTTTCCATGAATTAGAAATGCTTACAAATCCCGCGTTGCCTATTTGGGGCTCTGCCCGTCGATGACTGCTGCTGCCTTTTCTTTCCTGCCCGGCACTTGGCGCGGGCCGTCCCCGCCGCCGCTGGCCAAGGGCGAAACGCCTCATGCATGGGTCGAGCTGGACCTCGATACCGATTTGCACTATGCGACCGGCATGTTGGTGCTGACCGGCTCCCGGCTGCTTGGTGCCGATGCGTCCGGCTGGGCCGAGTGGCCGGTGCGCGAGGGGGTACGGCTGACGTTGTCGGACCATGCGGGGGTCGTGGCGCTCGAGCTCGTCGATGCGGGCGGGCGCCTGGCGCAGTGGCGCACGACCATGGCGCATCACGTGGGCGCGGTCCGCCTTGCCGAGCAGTTCGAACGACAGATCCAGGCGCTGGCGCAGGGCACGGCCGCGCTGGCGCCGCCCCCCGCATGTCCGCGTTGCCACGCCGTGCTGCCGCCGGGCGAGACCAGCTGTCCTGCCTGCGATGCGAAGGCGCCCGCGGCATCCACGGGCTGGGCGCTGTTGCGGTTGCGGCGCTTCGCGCGGCCCTACCGGGGGCGACTGGTGCTGGGCTTCGTCCTCACCGTCCTGTCCACGGCAGCCACGCTGGTGCCGCCTTATCTGACCATGCCTTTGATGGACGACGTGCTGATTCCGTTCCAGAACGGCCAGCCCATCAATTACCGCCTGGCGGGGATGTACCTCAGCGGCCTGCTGGCGGCAGCGCTGGTGGCGTGGGTGCTGGGCTGGTCGCGCACCTATGTCCTGGCCTGGGTCAGCGAGCGCATCGGCGCCGATCTGCGCACGACTGCCTACGAGCATCTGCAACAGTTGTCGCTCGAGTACTTCGGCGGCAAGCGCACGGGCGACCTGATGTCCCGCATCGGCAATGAAACCGATCGCATCTGCGTCTTCCTGTCCTTGCACCTGCTCGATTTCGCGACCGACGTGCTGATGATCCTGATGACGGCGGGCATCCTGGTTTCCATCGACCCCTGGTTGGCACTGGTGACCCTGCTGCCACTGCCTTTCATTGCCTGGCTCATCCACTTGGTACGGGACAAGCTGCGCCATGGGTTCGAGAAGGTGGACCGCAATTGGGCCGAGATCACCAACGTACTGGCCGACACCATTCCAGGTATCCGCGTGGTCAAGGCGTTTGCGCAGGAAAAGCGCGAGGTGGCCCGGTTCAGGGAAGCCAACGACCACAACCTCGTGGTCAATGACCGCGTCAACACCGTATGGTCGATGTTCTCGCCCACGGTGGTCCTGCTGACCGAGGTCGGTTTGCTGGTGGTGTGGATATTCGGCATCTGGCAGATTGCCAACCACCACATTTCGGTCGGCGTCCTTGCCGCATTCCTGGCCTACATCAGCCGTTTCTACCTCAGGCTGGACTCCATGAGCCGCATCGTATCGGTTACCCAGAAAGCGGCGGCAGGTGCCAAGCGCATCTTCGATATCCTCGACCGCGTTTCCAGCGTGCCCGAGCCCGCCGATCCGGTTCCACTCAAACACGTGGAAGGACGCATCGAAATCCGCGATGCCGTATTCCGCTACGGCACGCGGGCCGTGCTGCGCGGCATCGACCTGGATATCGCGCCGGGCGAGATGATCGGCCTGGTTGGCCATAGCGGCTCGGGCAAGAGCACGCTCGTCAACCTGATCTGCCGTTTCTACGATGTATCGCAAGGTGCTATCAAGGTAGACGGCGTAGACATCCGCTCGTTGTCGATTTCCGAGTACCGCCACAACATTGGCGTGGTGCTGCAGGAACCTTTCCTGTTTTTCGGCACAGTGGCCGAGAACATCGCCTACGGCAAGCCCGACGCCACGCTGGAGGAGATCGTCGCGGCCGCGCGCGCGGCCCATGCGCACGAGTTCATCCTGCGCCTGCCGCACGGCTACGATTCGTTGGTGGGCGAACGGGGCCAGGCCTTGTCCGGCGGTGAGCGCCAGCGTATTTCCATTGCGCGCGCCCTGCTGATCGATCCGCGCATCCTGATCCTGGACGAGGCCACTTCTTCGGTCGATACGTCTACCGAACAGGAGATCCAGAAAGCGTTGGACAACCTGGTCCAAGGCCGCACCACGATCGCCGTGGCCCACAGGCTCAGCACGCTGCGCCGGGCCGACCGCCTGGTGGTGCTGGATCACGGCCGCATCGTTGAACAGGGACGCCATGAAGAGCTGATCGCAAAAGAGGGCGCGTACTACCGCCTGCACCAGGCGCAGACGCGGCAACTCGATCCTCCCGGCAGCGAAAGCACTTGGGACGGCGAAGAGGAGGAGCAGGCATGACTGCCTTTACCTTGACCCGCAACGCTTTCGGCAAGCTGATCTATACGCCGGAAGGCGGTCCGGCCGAAGAAGTGGTGCCGGTGCGCGCGTTCCCCATCCATGCCGAGTCCGGGCACATTTCGCTGGTCGGCCCGGGCGGACACGAGCTTGCCTGGATCGCCAGGCTGGCGGAGCTGCCGCCGGAGGCCCGGGAACTCGTGCGGGAGGAATTGCGGCACCGTGAATTCATGCCGGAGATACTGCGTATCGTGCAAGTGTCCGGCTATGTGACGCCTACGACCTGGACGGTCGAGACCGACCGCGGCGAGGCCCGCCTCTGGCTCAAGAGCGAGCAGGACATCCGGCGTATTTCCCACACCCGGCTGCTGGTCTCGGACGGCCACGGCATCCATTTCCTGATCCGCAATGTCGAGCGCCTGGATCGCGCCAGCCGCCGGATCCTCGACCGCTTCCTGTGACCGGCGGCGGGGCGCCATCGCGGCGCCCCGCCGGCGTTCAATCTTCGAGCCGGTTGTTCTTGGTTTCCCGGACGAAGAAGGTGCCTATCACCAGGCTCATCACGGCAATGACGATGGGATACCACAGGCCGTTGTAGATGTTCCCCGTCGCTGCCACGATGGCGAAGGCCGTCGTGGGCAGGAAGCCGCCGAACCAGCCATTGCCGATATGGTAAGGCAGGCTCATCGACGTATAGCGGATGCGCGTGGGGAACATCTCCACCAGCATGGCTGCGATCGGCCCATACACCATCGTGACCAGGATCACCAGCAGCGTGAGCAGCAGGACGAGCATGGGCTTGTTCATCTGGGCCGGATCGGCGCGGGCCGGATAGCCGTGCCCGCGGATTTCGCTGGTCAGGCGCGTCTTGAGTTCGTCGCTACGTGCCTTCAGCTCGGCGGGCGGCAAGCCTGCCCCTTCGAACGACTGGACGACCGTATTGCCGATCTTGACCTGCGCGAGCGTTCCCGGAGGCGCAGCCTCGTTGCTGTAGTTCACCGAGTTCGAAGCCAGGAACGACTTCAGCTGATCGCAAGAGCTGACGAACTGGGCAGTGCCGACGGGGTTGAACTGGAAGGAGCAAGTTGCCGGATCGGCCACGACCACCACCGGGGCCTTGGCCTGGGCGGCCTCCAGCGCGGGGTTGGCGTAGTGCGTGATGGCCTTGAACAGCGGGAAGTAGGCCAGGGCGGCAATGAGGCAGCCGGCCATGATGATGGGCTTGCGCCCGATACGATCCGAGAGTGCGCCGAAGACCACGAAGAACGGCGTGCCGATCAGCAGCGCCAGCGCGATCAGGATGTTGGCTGTCGTGCCGTCGACTTTCAGCGTCTGGGTCAGGAAGAACAGTGAATAGAACTGGCCCGTGTACCAGACCACGGCCTGGCCGGCGGTCAGGCCGAACAGGGCCAGGAGCACCAGCTTCAGGTTGCTCCAGCGGGCGAAAGATTCGGTCAGAGGGGCTTTCGATTGCTTGCCTTCGGCCTTCATCCGCTGGAACGCCGGGGACTCGTTCAGCTTGAGCCGTATCCAGACCGAGATCCCAAGCAGGACGATGGACACCAGGAAGGGAATGCGCCAGGCCCACGCGGCAAAGGCTTCTTCCCCCGTGGCGGTGCGCACGCCGAGGATGACCAGCAGCGATAGGAACAGGCCCAGCGTCGCCGTGGTCTGTATCCAGCTGGTGTAGGCGCCGCGCTTGCCCTGGGGTGCATGCTCGGCCACGTAGGTCGCCGCGCCGCCGTATTCCCCGCCCAGCGCCAGGCCCTGGGCCAGCCGCAAGATGATCAGGATGATGGGAGCGGCGATGCCGATCGATGCGTACGAGGGCAGTATCCCCACGATGAACGTCGACAGGCCCATGATCAGGATGGTGATCAGGAATGTGTATTTGCGCCCCACCAGGTCGCCCAGGCGGCCGAACACCAGCGCGCCGAACGGCCGGACCGCGAACCCGGCTGCAAAGGCCAGCAGCGCGAAGATGAAAGCCGCCGTCTCATTGACCCCCGAGAAGAATTGCCGCGCGATGATGGCGGCGAGCGATCCATAGAGATAGAAGTCGTACCACTCGAAAACCGTGCCAAGCGACGAGGCAAAAATCACGCGTCGTTCTTCCTTGGTCATTGGGCGTGCGGCCGGTGTCGGTGCCCCGGTGCTGCTGACGGTGGTGCTCATGAAGGGGTGTCTCCTCGGGTAGGGCCTGCGTTTGTAGAGGTAATGAGGATTGCAGACTTGCCCATAGCCACGCGAGCCACGGGCTTGCAGCCAGAGTAGAAACACTTACTGACGCGCAGCTGACAGAATTCTTACAGAATGCTGAATTTTCACGGCTTGGTGAAATCCCGATGCGGTGCGGCAAGCGCACCGCAGCCGGCTTCAGGAGGCGGCCGCGGCGGGCCGGCGAAAATGCACGCGCACGCGCGTTCCGGGCATGTCGGGGGCCGTGCTCTGGGGATTGTCCGAGATGGTCAAGGCGGCGCCGTGGCGCTGGGCGATCTCGCGCACGATGGCCAGGCCCAGCCCGCTGCCTTCGGCGTTCGAGCCGAGGATACGGTAGAAGCGGTCGAACACCAGTTCGCGTTCTTCGGGGGGAATGCCGGGGCCGGAGTCTTCGATCTCCAGCGCGGGACCATCGTCCTGCGCCATGACGCGCACCGTGACGGTTCCGCCGCGCGGTGTGTAGCGCAGCGCATTGTCGATGAGGTTGTTGAGCAGTTCGGCCAGCAGCAGGGCATCCCCCACGACCGGCACGGGCCCCTCCGTGCCTTCCAGCCCGAGATCGATGCCGCGTTCCATGGCTTCGTGCACCCAGTGCTGCGTCTGTTCGCTCGCCACTTCCTGGAGGTCGACACGGGTCGACGTATCCACCGGGCTGCCGGTATCCTCGGCCCGCGCCAGGGCCAGCAATTGGTTGACCAGGCGCGTGGCGCGCTCGGCGCCGGCGATCAGATGCCGCAGGCTGGCCTCCATGTCTTCGGGACTGGCGTTGCGCAGCGCCAGTTCGGCCTGTGTCCGTATGCCGGCCAACGGCGTCTTCAATTGGTGCGCAGCGTCGGCCACGAAGCGTTTCTGCGCGGCGACGTTGGCCGAGAGGCGCTGCAACAGATCGTTCATGGCCCCGACCAGCGGCGCGATCTCCTGCGGGACTTCGCGTTCGTCTATGGGCGACAGGTCGTCCGGCCGGCGCGCGCGCAACCGTTCCTGCAACTTGCCGAGCGGCGCGATGCCGCGGGACAAGCCGAACCACACCAGTACCACCGCGATGGGCAGGACGACGAACTGGGGCAGTATCACCCCCTTGATGATTTCGTTGGCCAGCTGCGAGCGCTTTTCCAGGGTTTCGGCCACCTGCACCAGCGCCGGTTGCGCGCCGGTCGGGCTGGTGGGCAGCGCCACCCAGGTATAGGCCACCCGCACGGCAAAGCCGCGCATGACGTCGTCGCGGTACTGGACGATGCCGGGCAGGGGGCGCTCGAGCGAGGGCAGGGGCAGCTCGCGGTCGCCGCCCAGGTATTCGCCGCGGCTTCCCAGCACGAGATAGAACACGCTGTCGGTTTCGTCCGCACGCAGCATTTCGCGCGCGGAGACCGGCAGCTGCAGGCGCGCGCGGCCGTTGACGTCCTTGATCTGCTGGGCCAGCGCGAGCACGTTGTTGGCCAAGCCCCGGTCATAGGGGGCCACGGCAATGGACTGCGCCACGACATAGGTGATGGCGACGCTGATCGGCCATAGCAGGAACAGCGGCACGAGCATCCAATCGAGGATCTCGCCGAACAGGGACCGCGCGGGCCGCTCGATGGCCGGAACGGGCGGCAGCCCTTTGCGGTCGTCGTCCATGGCCGCCGGACCGGGTCAGGCGGCGCCGCTGTGGGCGCCCGGCTCGCGCTCCAGGCAGTATCCCAGGCCGCGCACCGTCGCGATCTTGACGCCGCCCGGCTCGAGCTTCTTGCGCAGCCGATGGACGTAGACTTCGATGGCGTTGGTGCTGACTTCTTCTCCCCATTCGCACAGGTGGTCGACCAGCTGCTTTTTGCTGACCATGCGGCCGCTGCGCGCCAGCAGCACTTCGAGCAGGCTGACTTCGCGCGCCGACAGCTCCACCACCTGGTCGTCGATGGTGACGACGCGGCCCACTTGATCGAAGGCCAGCCGGCCATGGCGCAGCACGGTGGGGCCGCCTCCCGCGCCGCGGCGCGTCAGGGCGCGGACGCGGGCCTCGAGCTCGGACAGGGCGAAGGGCTTGGCCATGTAGTCGTCGGCGCCCAGGTCCAGGCCCTTGACCCGCTGCTCGACGCTGTCGGCCGCGGTGAGGATGAGGACGGGCAGGTGGGAGTTGCGCGCGCGCAGGCGCCGCAGCACTTCGGTGCCGGACAGGCGCGGCAGGCCGATGTCCAGGATCAGCAGGTCGAAGGGCTGCGCCGCCAGCGCGGAATCCGCCTCCACCCCGTCGTGCACGGCATCCACGGCATAGCCGTTCTGGCGCAGCGAGCGGGACAGGCCGTCGGCAAGGATGTTGTCGTCTTCGGCGATGAGGATACGCATGCGGGAATTGTAGCGGCGAGGCGCCAGGATATTTCGTTGTTAATTGATCTTGGAGCTTGCAGTCCTATACTGTTTTTTTATACAGTATCGGCAGTGCCATAATTCGCCCATCAACCCAAGGACATCAGAATGGACGACACCAAAGCTTCCAAGGCCGCCGCAGCTGCCCAGACCGAAAAAACCAAGGCCCTCGCCGCCGCACTGTCCCAGATCGAAAAGCAGTTCGGCAAGGGTTCGGTCATGCGCTATGGCGACAACGAAGTCGAGCACGACATCCAGGTCGTCTCCACCGGCTCGTTGGGTCTGGATATCGCCTTGGGCGTGGGCGGGCTCCCGCGTGGCCGTGTCATCGAGATCTACGGTCCCGAATCGTCGGGCAAGACCACGCTCACGCTGCAAGTCATCGCCGAAATGCAGAAGCTCGGCGGCGCCTGCGCCTTCATCGATGCCGAACACGCGCTCGACGTGCAGTATGCCGCGAAACTGGGCGTCAATCTCACCGACCTGCTCATTTCGCAGCCCGACACCGGGGAACAGGCCCTGGAAATCACCGATGCCCTGGTGCGCTCGGGCGCGGTCGACCTGATCGTCATCGACTCGGTCGCCGCGCTGGTGCCCAAGGCGGAAATCGAAGGTGAAATGGGCGACTCGCTGCCCGGCCTGCAGGCACGGCTGATGAGCCAGGCGCTGCGCAAGCTCACCGCTTCGATCAAGCGCACCAACTGCATGGTGATCTTCATCAACCAGATCCGGATGAAGATCGGCGTGATGTTCGGCAACCCCGAAACCACCACGGGCGGCAACGCGCTGAAGTTCTATGCCTCGGTGCGCCTCGACATCCGCCGCACCGGCTCGATCAAGAAGGGCGACGAGGTCATCGGCAACGAAACCCGCGTCAAGGTTGTCAAGAACAAGGTGTCGCCGCCCTTCAAGAGCGCGGAATTCGACATCATGTACGGGGCAGGTATTTCGCGCGAAGGCGAAATCCTCGACCTGGGCGTCCAGGCGGGCATCGTCGAGAAGTCCGGTTCGTGGTTCAGCTACGGTGGCGAGCGCATCGGCCAGGGCAAGGACAACGCCCGTGAGTTCCTGAAGGAACATGCGGACATGGCTATAGAGATCGAGAACCGCGTACGCGAAAGCCTGGGCGTCACCGCGCGCGTGGGCGGCGGCGTGGCCGAAGCGTTTGAAGACGAATGACGACAGCAAGCCTGCCTCCGGGCTTACGCTGAAGGCCCGCGCGGTAGGCTATTTGTCCAGGCGGGAACATAGCCGTCTGGAGCTCGGCCGCAAGCTCGCCCGTTTTGGCGAAGAAGACGAGGTGCGCGCGGTGCTCGACAGCCTCGAGAAAGAAGGCTGGCTGTCCACGGCACGCTATGCCCAGAGCGTGGTGCACAGGCTGGCGGCCAAGCAGGGCACCGCCCGCATCGTCCACGAACTGCGCCAGCACGGCGTCGCCGATGCGCAAATCGCCAACCTGCGTGGCGAACTCGAAGCGACCGAGCTTGCCCGGGCCCGAGAGGTCTGGCGCAAGCGTTTCGGCGCGCTACCCGCCGATACCAACCAACGTGCCAAGCAAATACGCTTTCTGACCGCACGGGGGTTCAGCCACGCCACCATACGGCAGGTGTTGCGAGGGGTGGAGTTCGACGACCTCGACTAGGGCAGGCCTGCGAAAACCCGTACACTTTCTCCACGCGTTTCGCTGCGAGGCCTTTATGCGCGCTTTGTTGCTGGCCATCTGCCTTACCGTCACGAGCCTGGGGGCCTGTACGCCGCCCGCGCCCCGGGAGGGCGAGGTCGTCACGGTCGAGGGCCGGGTCGTCCTCAAGGGAAACGAGCCCTTCATCCTTGCCGTGCTCGATACCGGAAACCAGCAGTGGGAACTGCGTGGCCTGACCCGTGCCCAGATACTGGCTCTTCAGTCCCGGACCGTAGCGGTGACCGGGAAGGTGGTAGGCCCGGTGGGAGGTGCCGGCACCGGCCTGCCCTTGCGCCTGGAGGTGCAGTCCATACAGTGATGGACATCGACCCGTGGTATGTTGCGGGGAAGTCCGTTTTCCGGCGGGTGCAAAATGACTCGGCATTTCTTGCATAGGTCCCGTGTTCTGGCCGGGGCAGTCTTGACGGCGCTGCTGGCTGCCTGTGGCGGCGGTGGTGATGATGGGGCCGGACCTGCGGCGCCCGGTGCACTGTCCCTGGCGTGCAGCGGTGCCCAGTGCGGCGCTTCCGACGCCCAGACCTACCGAGGGGGCGGCGTCGGCATATGGCGCTACGACAATAGCGGGTCCCGGTCGCGCGCCGAGGTGCCGGTTACGCTCAACGGCGTGAGCGGCCGCTCCGTCATGCTGATTTTCACCAACGTGTCCGACCAGGAAGTCAGCATGCCGTCCATCGGACTGCAGACCTCCGGTGGTTCCGCCTCCGTGAAAGCGGAAGACCCGCCCGAGCCCGCGCATCGTCCCGGTTTCAACCAGATTCCGCCTCACATCCGGGAGTATCGTCCGCCGCTGGAGCAGGCCTCGCAAGCCCCGGCGCGGCAGGACAGGGTGACCGCGGCAGTGCGGGCCACCGCGGTGGGCGACAAGCACGAGTGGATGGACAGCAGCGGGAGGACGTTCCCGGCCACGCTTGAGCGGCGTTGGCCTGCCCATGACGGGCGCATGCTCAATCTGTGGGTCCAGGACCGCCAGTCAGGCGACGCGCATCCGGTCGATGTTCCGGAGTCCATCCTCGACGACCTGGTCGCGCGGTTTTCCTCCGGCCCGGACTCGGTCTATCCCATCGTGACCGACCTGGCCGGCGCCCCGTGGGGACCCACGGTGGGCGGCGGCTATATCGGGCCGAACGAAGATCTGCACATCGTGCTGTCGAACCTGACGCCCGACGGCCAGGCCTGGGGACTGGTCGGCTATTTCTTCAGCGCCAATACTTTCCTGAAAAGCTATGAGCCGCTCAGCAACGAAGCCCTGGCGCTGTTCGTCGATACCGAGACCCTGACCCTCGGCGGTGAAGCGGGCCGGAATACCGCGTACAGTACGCTGGCCCACGAAATGACCCATATGGTCAACTTCTACCAGCGGGCGGCCCGCACCGGCATCAACCCGGATAATCGTTTTGCGCTCTGGCTCGAGGAAACCTCGGCCTTGATGATGGAAGACATCGCGTCCGGCCGCGTCCTGCCCGGTTTCAGTCCCTTGCGCGACAGCGATTTCTCCACATGGCTGAGCCGCAGCGTCAATTGCGACTACATCCGTGAATGGGACGCGGACGCCTCGTCCAGCTGTTTCTCCTATCCCATCGCCAACAGCTTCGGGGGATACCTGCTTCGCCAGCACGGTATCGGTTTCTACCGCAACCTGCTGCGCGATACTTCCTCGACCGATTCGTTTGCGCTGCTCGATCATGCAATCCGGCAGGCCGGCGGCGCCGGGGCCCGCGCCGCGCTGCGGGATTGGGGGGCGGCCATCGCCTTGCTGCCCGCTGCGCCGCCGGCGGGGTTCGGCCATCCGGCGCGGGCCGAAGGCGGCTACAGCCTGCCCGCCGTCAATGGACGCGACTATGCCGCTTCGCGACGCCTGCCCGGCAGCGTCCCGGCCACGCTCAAGGCTTCCGGTCATTTCCCGGTGGAACGCCGGCCCGGCGGATCGATATATTCCGAGTCGATTACGGTGCCGGCCGGTTCGGCGCTGACGATCGTCGTCCAGTAGCGGGGCGCGCTTCTTCCGCTGTGCGCCCGGGACGCGGGGCCCGTATGCCGGTCAGGTTCCGGAAGGTCAGTTCGCGCGCGATGTCCAGGAAATTCTGGATGTAGGGCGCGTCCTCGTCTTCGACCCGCACGCCGGCGTAGAGTGTGCGCCACACGCCTTCCTGCCCCAGGCGGCACGCCTGCAGCAGTCCCTGGTCCAGGTATTCCTTCAGCGCCCAATTCGGGATCGCCGTTACGCCCCGTCCGCTGGCCACGAGCTGGATGATCATGGGCGTGAGCTCCGTGGTCCGTATGCCCGCCGGCTCCACGTCGGCCGGGTCCAGGAAGGCGGTGAAGATGTCCAAGCGGTCGCGGTCCACGGGATAGGTGATCAAGGTGTGTTCGCGCAACTGTTCCGGTTCGACGGATTTGAAGCCGGCCAGCGGGCTGTTGCGCGCCACCGCCAGCATGAGTTCGTAGCGGAATAGCGGCACGTACCGCACCGCTTCCAGACGGACGGGATCGGACGTGATGACCAGGTCGAGGTCGCCTCGCACCAGCGCGGGCAGCGGTGCGAAGGAAAAGGCCGCCGACAGGTCCAGCACCACCTCCGGCCACTGCTCCCGGAACACGTCCAGTGCCGGCAGCAGCCACTGGAAGCAGGAATGGCATTCGATGGCCAGGTGCAGGCGGCCCGTGCGGCCGGCGGCCAGGCGCTTGAGTTCACGCTCGGCCGCCCGCATCCGGGGAAGCACGTCGTCGGCCAGCGCCAGCACGCGCAGGCCGGCGGTGGTGAAACGCAGCGGCCGGGTCCTGCGATTGAGCAATTGCGTGCCCAGGCGCTCTTCCAGTTCGCGCAATTGATGCGACAGCGCCGACTGCGTCAGGTGCAGGCGCTCCGACGCTTCGACCAGGCTGCCCCCCTCACGGATGGCCGTGAGTGTCTCGAGGTGACGGATTTCTATCATGGCGCCATATTAACGTGAATTTTTCTCATAGTAGATATGCAGAACTTGATTTTGATTCACTGGTACGGGCAGCCACAATGTCGGACTTCTTCGGCATTGGATAGCGAAACATCATGGTCACTCTGCATAACCTGGGATTCCCGCGGGTAGGCGTGCGCCGCGAACTCAAGCGGGCCCTGGATGCCTACTGGGCCGGGCGGTCGTCGCTGGACGAACTGGAGGCCACCGGCCGGGGCTTGCGCGCCCGCCATTGGACGGTGCAAGCGCAGGCCGGCATGCATCTCGTACCGGTGGGCGATTTCGCCTGGTACGACCACATGCTCGAATGGTCGGCGACGCTGGGTGCAGTACCGTCCCGCTTTGGCCAGCCCGAGGCCGGGCCGGTGTCCTTGGACACCGTGTTCAGAATGGCCCGGGGCCGCGCGCCGACCGGCGCGCCGGCGGCCGCGTGCGAAATGACCAAGTGGTTCGATACCAATTACCACTACCTCGTCCCCGAATTGCATCCGGGGCAGCGCTTCCGCATCGCGCGTACGGACTTGTTCGAGCAGGTGGCGGAGGCCCGGGCGCTAGGCCTGGCGGCCAAGCCGGTCATTCCCGGTCCCCTCACCTGGCTGTGGCTGGGCAAGGGTGAGGCCTATCGCGCCGCTGGCGATGCTTCCAAGCTGGAATTGCTGGAGGCCTTGCTGCCCGTCTATGAAGAGATCCTGGCGCGCCTGGGGGCGGCAGGCGTGCAATGGGTCCAGATCGACGAACCCATCTTGGTGCTCGACCTGCCCGGGTCTTGGCGCGAGGCATACGCCCGGGTCTACCGACGCCTGGCCCGATCGCCGGTCGCCATCTTGCTGGCCACGTACTTCGGCGGGCTGGAGGACAACCTGGGGACTGTGCTGGATCTGCCGGTGGCGGGGCTGCACATAGACCTGGTGCGGGCGCCCGGGCAATTGCAGGCCGTTGCGGCCGGCTTGCGCGCGGACCAGGTGCTGTCCGCAGGCGTCATCGACGGACGGAATATCTGGCGCGCCGACCTGGACGCATGGCGCGAACGCCTGGCCCCGTACGCCGCAGCGCTGGGGGATCGCCTGTGGCTGGCGCCCTCGTGTTCGCTGCTGCACGTGCCGGTGGACCTTTCGGCGGAAGAGCAGCTCGACGATGAGCTCAGAAGCTGGCTGAGCTTTGCCCACCAGAAGCTCGACGAACTGGCGCTGCTGGCGCGGGCCGTGGAATGCGGCGACGCCGCCGGCGATACGCCACCCATCATCGCCGATGCGCTGGCCGCGCAGCGCCGCGCCTGCCGGGCGCGCATGCTTTCCAGCCGCATCCACAATCCGGCGGTCCAGGCAGCCTTGCGGGCCGCGCCGGACCTGCCGCGCGATCGCGCGCCGTTCGAGCATCGCATCGCGGCGCAGCAGGCCGGGCTGCGGTTGCCCCGGTTTCCCACCACTACCATAGGCTCGTTTCCTCAGACGCCGGAGATTCGCGCCCTGCGGCGCGACTGGCGGGCCGGCGTGGTCAGCGATGCCGCCTACGAGAAGGCCATCCGCCAGGAAATCGCCGACAGCATCGCCTTCCAGGAACGATTGGGGCTGGACGTGCTGGTGCATGGCGAGTCCGAGCGCAACGACATGGTGGAGTATTTCGGCGAATTGCTGGCCGGTTTCGCATTCACGCAGAACGGCTGGGTCCAGAGCTATGGATCGCGTTGCGTCAAGCCGCCCATCATTTTCGGCGACGTGTCGCGCCCGGCAGCCATGACCGTGGGATGGACCGCCTATGCGCAATCGCTGACCGACAAACCGGTGAAGGGCATGCTGACCGGGCCGGTCACCCTGCTGCAGTGGTCGTTCGTGCGTGACGACCAGCCGCGCAGCAAGACCTGCGAGCAATTGGCGCTGGCGCTGCGCGAAGAGGTGCTGGACCTCGAGGCTGCCGGCATACGGGTCATCCAGATCGACGAACCGGCATTTCGTGAAGGTCTGCCCCTGCGGCGCGCGCATTGGGCGGAATACCTGGCATGGGCGGTCGACTGCTTCCGGCTCAGCACGGCCGGCATAGGCAACGACACCCAGGTCCACACCCATATGTGTTATTCGGAGTTCAACGACATCATCGAATCCATTGCCGCGATGGATGCGGATGTCATCACTATCGAGACCTCGCGCTCGAACATGGAGCTGCTCAAGGCCTTCGAGGATTTCCGCTATCCGAACGACATCGGCCCGGGCGTCTACGACATCCATTCGCCCAACGTACCCGAGGTCGATTGGATGGTCGCGCTCATGCGCAAGGCGGCCGCGCGCCTTCCCAGCGAGCGCCTATGGGTTAACCCGGATTGCGGACTCAAGACCCGCGCCTGGCCCGAGACCGAGGCAGCCTTGTCCAGAATGGTCGCCGCGGCGCGCGTACTGCGGGAGGGCTGAGCCCGCCCGTAGGGGGCGGGAGACGCAGTGCTATACTCTTCGCGTTTCATCGCCCGCCCCTTGTGTCCCGGCTGCGCCCAGAACCTGCCGCGCCCCGATGCACCGGGCATTCTTAGCGCATGTCCTTGACCGCCTATCGCCTCGCTATGCGAACGCCCGCGGCCTTGCTCGCCCAGAGCACAGGTGCGTGGGCGTTTGTTTGCCCGGCCGCGGCTATTCAAGCGCTATCCCCATCCGTACCCAGGCGCATGATCCGTCATCGCGCTGGTCTTCATCAACCGAACATTCAACGTCTCCCCGACAGCGAAGGCTCCGCATGAAAATCCACGAGTATCAGGGCAAAGAGCTTCTGAAAAAATTTGGCGTCACCGTTCCGCGCGGCATCCCCGTGTTTTCGGTGGACGAGGCCGTCAAGGCCGCTGAACAACTGGGCGGCCCGGTATGGGTCGTCAAGGCCCAGATCCACGCGGGCGGCCGCGGCAAGGGCGGCGGCGTCAAGCTGGCCCGCTCCATCGAGGAAGTGCGCACGTTGGCCGGCCAGATCCTCGGCATGCAGCTGGTCACGCACCAGACTGGCCCGGAAGGCCAGAAAGTGCGCCGCCTGCTGATCGAAGAAGGCGCCGACATCAAGAAGGAACTCTACGTCGGCATCGTCACCGACCGCAGCTCCCAGCGTGTCTGCGTCATGGCCTCGAGCGAAGGCGGCATGGAGATCGAAGAGGTCGCCCACGCCACGCCCGAGAAGATCCTGAAGGTGTTCGTCGACCCGGCCAAGGGCCTGACCACCGAGGAAGCCTCCGAGCTTGCCCGCGGCATCGGCGTGCCTGACGCCTCGATCGCCGATGCGGCAGAGCAGATCCAGAAGCTCTACACCTGCTATGTCGAAACCGACGCCGACCTGGCCGAGATCAACCCGCTGATCGTCACCGGCTCCGGCAAGATCATCGCCCTGGACGCCAAGTTCAACTTCGATTCGAACGCGCTGTTCCGCCATCCCGAAATCGTGGCCTACCGCGACACCGACGAAGAAGATCCCGCCGAAATCGAGGCCAGCAAGTTCGGCCTGGCCTACATCCAGCTCGACGGCAACATCGGCTGCCTGGTCAACGGCGCCGGCCTGGCCATGGCCACCATGGACACCATCAAGCTGTTCGGCGGCGAACCGGCCAACTTCCTGGACGTAGGCGGTGGCGCCACGGCCGAGAAGGTGACCGAGGCCTTCAAGATCATGCTGAAGAACCCCGGCCTGAAGGCCATCCTGGTCAACATCTTTGGCGGCATCATGCGCTGCGACGTCATCGCCGAGGGCGTGATCGCCGCGTGCAAGGCCGTCAGCCTGAGCGTGCCCCTGGTGGTGCGCATGAAGGGCACCAACGAAGAGCTCGGCAAGAAGATGCTGGCCGATTCCGGGCTGCCCATCATCAGCGCCGACACGATGGCCGAGGCCGCCACCGCCGTCGTGGCCGCCGCCAAGAAGTAATCGTTGCGCTCAGCAAAGGATATTAAGGACTCGAAATGTCGATTCTGATCAACAAAGATACCAAGGTCATCACGCAGGGGATCACCGGCAAGACCGGTCAATTCCATACCCGCATGTGCCGCGAGTACGCCAACGGCAAGAACTGCTTCGTGGCGGGCGTGAACCCCAAGAAGGCCGGCGAGGATTTCGAAGGCGTGCCCATCTACGCCAACGTCTCCGAAGCCAAGGCCGCCACCGGCGCCAATGTCTCGGTCATCTACGTGCCGCCCGCGGGCGCCGCCGCCGCCATCTGGGAAGCCGTCGAGGCCGACCTCGACCTGGTGGTCTGCATCACCGAGGGCATCCCGGTCCGCGACATGCTGGAAGTGCGCAACCGCATGCGCGCGCAGAACAAGCGCACGCTGCTGCTGGGACCCAACTGCCCCGGCCTCATCACGCCCGACGAAATCAAGATCGGCATCATGCCCGGCCACATCCACCGCAAGGGCCGCATCGGCATCGTCAGCCGTTCGGGCACGCTCACGTACGAAGCGGTGGCGCAGGTCACCGAGCTGGGCCTGGGCCAGTCGAGCGCCGTGGGCATCGGCGGCGATCCCATCAACGGCCTCAAGCACATCGACGTGCTGAAGATGTTCAATGACGATCCCGATACCGACGCCGTTATCATGATCGGCGAAATCGGCGGACCGGACGAAGTCAATGCCGCCCAGTGGGCCAAGGACAACATGAAGAAGCCGGTCGTCGGCTTCATCGCCGGTGTCACGGCTCCCGCGGGCAAGCGCATGGGCCACGCCGGCGCGCTGATCTCCGGCGGCGCCGATACGGCCCAAGCCAAGCTCGAGATCATGGAAGCCTGCGGCATCAAGACGACCAAGAACCCGTCCGAGATGGGCAAGCTGCTCAAGTCCGTGCTGTAACAACAATGAGGACGACGGGCGCGGCGAACATCGCCGCGCCCGTTGGCATTTCAGGAGATAGGCGTGGAATTCGGTTCAGCGGCCTTCATATTGGCCCTCATTCAAATCATCTGGGTGAACATCCTGTTGTCGGGGGACAACGCGGTGGTCATCGCGCTGGCGGCGCGTTCGCTGCCGGCCCATCAACAAAAGAAAGCTATCGTGATCGGCTCTGCGGCCGCCATCGTGATGCGCATCATCCTGACGCTGGTTGCGGCCCAGTTGCTGCAACTGCCCTGGCTGAAGCTGATCGGTTCGTTGCTGTTGCTGTACATCGGTGTCTCGCTGTTGTTGCCGGAAGGTGAAGAGGACGAGGGCAATCTGGCCAAGAACGGGCTGATGGCCGCTATCCGGACCATCCTGATTGCCGATCTCGTCATGAGCCTGGACAATGTGATTGCCGTGGCCGCTGCGGCCATGGGTAATACCACGCTCCTGGTGCTGGGCCTGGCCATCAGCATCCCGCTGGTGATCTTCGGCAGCGCGCTGCTGCTCAAGGTCATCGAGCGCTTCCCGCTCATCGTCTGGGCGGGAGCGGCCCTGCTGGGCTTCATCGCCGGCGAGCTGTTCGTCAACGACCCGGCGCTGCACGCGGAGTCCCTGGAAGCCTCGATGGGCTTGACCCATCATGGTGCGGAGATCGCTGCCGGCATCGTCGGCGCGCTCATCGTGCTGGCCGTCGGCAAAGTACTGATGGCCCGGCGCGGGTCCGGCGACCAGCCCGCCGCAAGGGGCTAGGGGCAGTTTGTACTTGTCCTAGGGCGCCGGCCTGGCTTACGATGCCGGGCCGGCGTTTTCTCCCGGGTCGCGCGTCGCGGCGAGTGGCCTGGAGATCGCATCGAATTCCAACAATACGGGAGAGCCATCTTCCGATCCGGAAGATTCGCTCGTCCGAATCTCTCTTAGGGAGCCATACGTGCTTGAGTTTTTGCAGACGCTCAGTTGGGCCGCTGTATTCCAAATCATTCTGATCGACCTTCTGCTGGGCGGGGATAACGCTGTCGTGATCGCGCTTGCCTGCCGCAACCTGCCTCCGAAGCGCCGCATGCAGGGCATCCTGTGGGGAACTGCGGGCGCAATCATCCTGCGCGTGGTGCTGATCTCGTTCGCCGTCACGATGCTGCAGATTCCGTTCCTGAAGCTGGTGGGCGGTCTTTTGCTGTTCTGGATCGGCATCAAGCTGCTGATTCCCGAGGACGAGGCGCACGACAATATCGAGGGCGGCTCGACGCTGGTGAGCGCCATCAAGACCATCATCGTCGCCGACTTCGTCATGAGCCTGGACAACGTCATCGCCATTGCCGGTGCCGCCCAGCAGGCCGACGAGGCCCACCAGATCGGCCTGGTGATCTTCGGCCTGCTGGTCAGCGTGCCCATCATCATCTGGGGCAGCACGCTGGTGCTCAAGCTGATCGATCGCTTCCCGCTCGTCGTCACCTTCGGCGGCGCGCTTTTGGGCTGGATTGCCGGCGGCATGCTGATCACCGACGTTGCGGTGCAGAACAACCTGATCCAGCCGAGCTCGCTCGCAGCCTACAATACCGAGCTCAAATACGGCGCGGAAATCGTCGGCGCGCTGATCGTGGTGGTGGTTGGCACGTTGCTCGCGCGTCGCAAGAAGGCCGGGCAGACCGAACACGCCTGATCGGGGGCGGGCCCTTTCACCGGGCCATGACCGTGACCGAACGCCCTGCCGCCCGGCAGGGCGTTCTCATTTGCGACAAGACTGGCCGCGATAACCGCCGCCCCCGTGGGGCGGTGCCAGAGGAAATTATGAAGAAGCTTCAAGAAGGTATGACGCTCATGCAGTTGCTGGTGCTGCTGGGCGTGATCGGCGTGGCCGTGGCGGTCGCCGTGTCGTACTTGCGCTGATCGGCGGCCCGCCGGCCATCTGCCTCAGCCGGTGTTGCGCAAGCCGGCCGCGATGCCATTGATGGTCAGGTGGATGCCGTTCTGGGTCCGGCCGCTGGCCGGTGCGGAGCGGATCCGGCCGCTTTTCCCGCGATCCGCGCGGTAACGCCGGATCAGCTCGATCTGCAGATGGTTGAGCGGGTCGATATAGGCAATGCGGTCGCGGATGGACCGCGCCAGCGACGGGTTGTCGGCCAGCAACTGCCGTTGTCCCGTGACCAGCCTGAGGGCGTTCATCGTTAGCGTCCATTCGTCGCTGATCCGCCCGAAGATGCGTTTGCGCAATGCCGTTTCCGGGACGAGTTGTGCGTAGCGCGAGGCAATCACCAGGTCTGTCTTGGCCAGGACCATCTCCATATTGGACAGCAGCGTCCGGAAGAACGGCCATTCGCGTGCCATGGCTTGCAGGTGCCGGACGCGGTCGCGCCGGTTGCCTTCGCCATGGCGCAGGTAGTCGTCGATGGCCGAGCCCATGCCGTACCACCCGGGCAGCAGCAATCGGCATTGCCCCCAGGAGAAGCCCCATGGGATGGCGCGCAGGTCTTCGATGCGGCCGGTGGCCTTGCGCGACGCGGGTCGCGAGCCGATGTTCAGTTCGGCAATCTCGGAAATAGGGGTCGAGGCAAAGAAGTATTCCGCAAAGCCCGGTGTTTCATAGACCAGTGAGCGGTAGCTGCGCATGGCAGCGGCCGAGAGATGGTCCATGGTCTGACCATAGCGGGCGAACAGCGCGTCCTCGGCCGAGGCGCTTTCCGTGCTGTCCGCCAGGCTGGCCTCGAGCGTGGCGGCAGTCAGCAGTTCTAGATGCCAGCGGCCGATGTCGGCATCCTTGTATTTGCTCTGGATGACTTCGCCTTGCTCGGTCAGCCGGATCTGGCCGGCCACGGTGCCCGGCGGCTGGGCGAGGATCGCGTCGTAGCTGGACCCGCCGCCACGTCCCACTGTGCCGCCCCGCCCGTGGAACAACCGCAACCGTATCTTGCGGGCCTTGAACACTTCGACCAACGCGCGTTCGGCTTGGTAGAGCGACCAGTTCGAGGTAAGAAAGCCGCCGTCCTTGTTGCTATCGGAATAGCCCAGCATGACTTCCTGTATGCCACGCTGGGCATGCCGCACGCGGGCCTTGACCTCCGGCAGGTCGAGAAACTGCGCCATGATGCCCGGTCCATTGGCAAGGTCCGGGATGGTTTCGAACAGAGGTACCACCATCAGCCCTTCGCCTTCGGATGGCGGCGTTCCGCCGGGTGCGCCATGGTCGGGTGGAATGAGGCCGGTCTCTTTCTGCAGCACCAGCACCTCCAGCAGGTCGCTCACGGTTTCGGTATGGGACACGATGGCGTGATGGACGGCTTGCGGGCCGAACCGCCGGCGGGCCTCGGCGGCCGTCCGGAAAATGGCCAGTTCGCGAGTCGTTTCCTCGCTATAGGGTATCCAGGGCGACGCCAGAGGCCGCGGCTGGGCCAGCTCGCGCCGCAGCAGGGCGACGCGCGACGCCTCGTCCAGGCGGCCGTAGTCCGGTTCCACGCCGGCGCGCGCCAGCAGTTCGGCCAGCGTACGTTCGTGCACGTCGGAGCTCTGGCGCAAATCGATGGTAGCCAGGTGAAAGCCGAATACGTCTACCGCCTGCCGCAGCGCTGACAGCCGCAGCCGGGCGACGGGCGCGGCGTGGTGGTCATTGAGCGAGTCTGCGATCACGCCCAGGTCGGCGGCGAATTCGCCGGGACCGGCGTAGGCCTGGGCCGGCGCGGCTTCCCGGCGGGCAAGGTCACGGCCGGTGAGGGTGCGTGCCGAGGCCGCCAGGCGCGCATAAATGCCGACCAATGCACGGCGATACGGTTCGTCGCGCCGGTGCTCGGAAACGTCGCCGCCTCGTTCGGCCAGCTCGCCCAACGCCTGCGATGCGGGAGTCAGCAGGGCGCTCATCGAGAGTTCGGCGCCCAGCGCATGCGTCTCGTCCAGGTAATACTCGAAGGCCGTGATGCTTTGCCGCAGCAGGGCCAGGTCGAGCGTGCCGGCGTCGACATTGGGATTGCCGTCGCGGTCGCCGCCTATCCAGCTTCCCATGCTCAGGAACGACTTGAGCGGGCCCGGGTGCGGGCCGAAAGGATCGCCCAGCTCGCGGCCCAGCAGCCGGGATAGGTGCCCATAGAGCTGGGGGATGACGGCCAGGAAGGTGCTGCGGTAGTACGAAAGCGCATTTTCGATTTCGTCGGCCACGGTCAGCCGCGAATTACGCAGCATGCGGGTCTGCCACAGCGTCGCGATCCGGCCCAGCAGCGCGAGCGTCTGTTCGAAGGTCTCGTCGCTGGAGTGGGGCAGGTCCCGTTCCTGCAGCAGATGCGCGATTTCCTTGTGCACATCTAGTGTGCTCTTGCGCTGGACCTCGGTCGGGTGGGCCGTCAGCACTGGTGAAATCTGCGTGTCGTCGAGCAGCTGGCGCATGCGCGCCCCGCTTATCCCCGCCGCGCGCAGCCTCGCGACGGCGTCCTGCAGGCTGCCGCGCGCCGGCGCTTCCTGCTGCAGCAGGCTCGCCCGCCGGCGCCGGTTCTGATCGCGGTCTTCGGCGATATTGGCCAGATGCAGGTAATAGCTGAAGGCCCGGACCACGGAATTGACCTCGTCCGGCGTCAGCTGTTTCAGGCGCTTTTCCAGCGCCCGTCCGTCCGTGGCGTTGCCGTCGCGGCGGAACCGCACCGCCATGCGGCGTACGGTCTCTATGGTGTCGAAGACGCCCGTGCCCTCGCTGGCGCGGATCACGTCGCCCAGCAGGCGCCCCAGCAGCCGTATGTCGTTGCGCAAAGGAAGGTCCGGATCGTGATGCGATGAGGTCATGGCGCGTCGAGCTTGTTGTTGTCGGTGTGGTGGCTGCTGCGGGAAGGCGCCGGCCGGCGCCGCGACAAGCATGCCACGAAAGGCGGCCGGCAATCGAATACTTCTATAATCCCGAAGGGTGGCCTCGCGGCTGCGCAAGTCCGCACCGCCCTGAACCAGAGATCCCATATTGAAACCCGACCGTTTGATCATCGCCACGCGCGAAAGCCAGTTGGCCCTGTGGCAGGCCCGGCACGTCCAGGCCAGGCTGCGTGCTCTCTACCCGCATTGCACGGTCGACCTGCTCGGCATGACCACGCGCGGAGACCGTATCCTGGACCGCACCTTGTCCAAGGTCGGCGGCAAGGGGTTGTTCGTCAAAGAACTCGAGACGGCGCTGCTGGATGGGCGCGCCGACCTGGCCGTGCACTCGCTCAAGGACATGCCGGTCGACATGTCGCCGGAGTTCGAGCTGTGTACGGTCATGGAGCGCGACGACCCGCGTGACGCGCTGGTATCGCCGCGCTACGGCAGCCTGGCCGAAATGCCGGCCGGTGCCGTGGTCGGCACCTCCAGTCTGCGGCGCGAGGCCCAGGTACGGGCGCGCTATCCGCAACTGCAGGTCAAGCCCTTGCGCGGCAATGTGCAAACCCGGCTGGCCAAGCTCGACCGCGGCGACTACGACGCTATCGTGCTGGCCGCGGCGGGCTTGCGGCGTCTTGGGCTGACCGATCGGATCCGGACCTTGCTCGCCCCTGAAGAAAGCCTGCCGGCAGCCGGCCAGGGGGCGCTCGGACTCGAGATCCGGGCCGGCCGCGATGATCTGCGCGCCGCGCTGGCGCCGTTGTCCCATGCCCAGACCACCGCCGAGGCGCTGGCCGAACGGGCCGTCTCGCGGCGCCTGGGCGGGTCCTGCCAGGTGCCCCTCGCCGCGTATGCGCAAGCGGCCGGTACGGGCTTGCGCCTGCGGGCGCTGGTCGCCACGCCCGATGGCGGCCGTCTCGTCCGGGCCGAGCGCACAGGCTCCATCGACGAGGCCGAAACGCTCGGCCTGGCCGTGGCCGAGGAGCTCCTGCAAGCCGGCGCGGCCGAGCTTCTCGCCAGCCTCGGCTAAGCCATGTCGGCCCCGGCATCCGCATCGTCCGGTGTTCCCGTCGTCATCCTGACCCGTCCGCACGGGCAGAACGAAGCGTTGGCCCGCACGCTGGCCGCACGCGGCCGGCAGGTGATGGACTTGCCTGCGCTCGACTTGACGCCCGAAGATGGGCCGGCGCCGGATCCGGCGCAGTTCGATTTCGTCGTATTCGTCAGCGGCAATGCGGTCAGAATGTTCCTGGATAAATGGCGCGCCATCGGCGGCCCGGCGTGGTCCTGGCCGGCAGGCACGGCCGCGGCGGTGGTGGGCCCCGCCAGCGCCCAGGCGCTGCGGCGGCATCCCGCATACGGCAATTCGGCGCGGGTGGTGCAGCCGCCGGCGGACAGCCCGCAGTTCGATTCCGAAGCCTTATGGAGCGTGCTGGCCGCTCAGGCACCGGGGGCGCGGGTTCTCATTGTCCGCGGCGGGCGCGGCGAGCAGGGCAGCGGCCGCGAGTGGCTGGCCGACCGGCTGCGCGGGGCGGGCGCCATTCTTTCGGTATACCGGGCCTACCGCCGCGAACCGCGCAAGTGGACCGCCGAGCAGGTAGAACGGCTGCGCCAGTGGGCCCGCGAGCGCGTGCAGGCGACCTGGCTACTGACCAGTTCCGAGGGAGTCGACGCGATCCAGGCACAGTTGGCGTCCCACGAACTGCTTGCCTGGTGGGCCGATTGTCGCCTCGTTGCAACCCATCCCCGGATTGCCCGGCATTTAATAGCGGTGATCGCCGATGCTTTGCCCGGCCGGGGCGGTCCCCCAATGTTACAAACTTGCGCGCCCAGGGATGAGGACATCCTGGCCGCGATAGAATCGGTGTCATGACTGCATCCGAGAACGCCTCCCCCGCTCCTGCGCAGGGTCCCGTGCCCAACGATTCCCGTCCCGCCACCGAGCGCGTGTCCAGCCGCGCTGCCAAGAACCGGGGCAACCGCTCCTTTCCCTGGCTCGGAACCGGCTTGGCCTTTGCGCTGATCGTGATCGTGGTCCTGGCGGCGGCGCTGTGGCGCCAGCAGCAACTGGTCGACGCCATCGGCCGGGAATCGGCACGCCGTTTCAACGAAATCGATTCGTTCGCGCGCGATGCGCAGGCGAGGGCGCGCCAGGCTTTGTCCATCTCGCAGGGCAATACCGACAAGCTGGCCGTGCTCGAATCCAAGCTGCTCGAGTCGCAGAGCCAGCAGGCGGCGCTCGAGCAGCTCTACCAGGAATTGTCCCGCGGCGAGGACGAATGGACGCTTATCGAGGTCGAACAGGCCTTGTCCATCGCCGCGCAACAACTGCAACTTGCCGGTAACGTGCAGAATTCCATCGCGGCGCTGCAAGTGGCCGATGCGCGGCTGGCACGTGCCGACAGACCGCAGTTCACCGTGGTGCGCCGTGCCATCGCCGAGGATCTCGAGCGCCTGAGGGGACTGCCCTCCATCGACGTGCCGGGGCTGGTGGCCAAGATCGACCAGATGATCGGGCTGCTCGATCGCATGCCGCTGCTGGCGGAGGTGCAGCCGCGCCCGACCGAAGCCGCTGCGCCTGCCGCCGAACCCGCCGGTAGCCCGGGCGAGGGCGAGGCCGCGCCCTGGTGGAAGCGGGCCTTCGCCTGGTGGGGACCCCTGCGGGACGGGTTCATGGAGGACATGCGCGACCTCATCCGGATCCGTCGCGTCGACAAGCCCGAAGCGCTGCTGGTCTCCGCCGAGCAAGGCGCGATGGTTCGCGAGAACCTCAAGATGCGGCTGCTCAATGCGCGGCTGGCGCTGTTGTCCCGGCAGGAGCAGGCCTGGCAGGCAGACCTCGAGGCCGTGGCGCAGGCCCTGCCGGCCTATTTCGATACCACGGCGCCGGCCACGCGGAACGCGATGTCGCTGCTCAAGCAAATCCGCGATACCGACATTTCGATCGAGCTACCCAGCCTCAATGACAGCTTGGCGGCAGTGCGGTCGGTGCTGCCGCGCAGCGCCGCCCCGGGCGTGCAGAGGTAAGGCATGCGCACCTGGTTCTGGACTCTGCTGCTCCTGGTCGCCGCGGTCGGCCTTGCGGTCGGTTTGCGCTACCACTCCGGCAATGTGGCTCTGTTGTTGCCGCCTTACCGCGTCGAGTTGTCGGCCAGCCTGGCCGCCCTGATCCTGGTCGTGCTGTTCGCGGCGCTGTATGCAGCGTTGCGCGCCATCTCCTGGACCCTCGATCTGCCGGTGCGGGTGCGCCGCTGGCGCGCGCGCCGGGCGCTGGCCCAGCAGCAGGAGTTGCTCGAACGGGGCTGGATCAACCTGCTGGAAGGCCGGTATGCCAAGGCCGAATCCGACATGAGCGGCGTTGCCGGGCAGACCGACGTCCCGTCGCGCCGGGTGCTCGCCACGTTGTCGGCAGCGCGTGCCGCCCATGCCATGCAGGAGTTCGGGCGGCGCGACATGCTTCTGGCGCAGGCACGCGAGGCCGCTGGTTCCGATGCGGCGCTCAAGCCCGCCGTGACCATCGTCGAGGCCGACATGCTGCTCGATCAGCAGCGTCCCGAGGAAGCGCTGGCGCTGCTGTCGCAATTGCACGAAAGCGGGCCTCGCCACATGCATTCGCTGCGGCTCACCTTGCGCGCGCATCGCGACCTCGGGCATTGGGCCGAAGTACTGAAACTCGCTCGCACGCTGTCCAAGCGCAACGCGTTGCATCCCGCGGCCAGCACGCGCATGATCGCGACGGCTGCCGCGGAATTGCTGCGTTCGGCCAGCGACGCCGCGACCCGGCGCGCAATCTGGAAAGACCTCAAGGAAGACGAGCGCGTCCTGCCCGACGTCGCGCTTGCCGGCGCTGCCGTGTTCGAAGCAGACGGCGACGAAGCGCGGACCCGCAAGGTTCTGGAGAGCGCCCTGGACGTCCAGCTGACGCCTGCGTTGCTGCAGGCGTATGCGCGCTGCAGCCCCGAGCAGATACAACCCCGGCTCGAGAAAGCCGAGGGCTGGCTGCGCCAGCATCCCAACGATCCCGACCTGCTGCAGGCGCTTGGCACGCTGTGCCTGTGCGGACGTCTGTGGGGGCCGGCGCAGCGCTACCTGGAACGCAGCTTGAGCGAACGTGATGATCCGCGTACGCATGCTCTGCTGGCCAGCCTGTTCGACCGCACCGACCGCGCCGCAGAGGCGGTTCGCCACTGGCGGCTCGCCACGGAAGGCATGATAGGCCTGCCCGTGCTCAAGGCTGACGAGGCTGTGTTGTTCGGCCCGGGCGCCGCGCCGCAGTTCGAAAGCGACGATGCTGTGGCGCCCGACCGGGCCGCTGGCTTGTAGCGCTGCGCCGCCAGCTTCCATTCACGCCGGCCCACGGCGGCCGGTCCAATATGTTTTTCTTCCAACCATCCAGGCAGTTATGAATCTCGATCGAGTCGGTCCCGGCAAAAAGGCGCCGGAAGAATTCAACGTCATCATTGAGATCCCGATGAACGCGGATCCGATCAAGTACGAAGTCGACAAGGAAACCGGTGCCTTGTTCGTCGACCGCTTCATGATGACCGCCATGCACTATCCGTGCAATTACGGCTACGTGCCGTTGACCCTGTCCGATGACGGCGACCCTGCCGATGTACTGGTCATCACGCCGCATCCGGTTACCGTCGGCGCCGTCGTACGTTGCCGCCCCATCGGCATCTTGAACATGGACGACGAAGCCGGCGGCGACGCCAAGCTGCTCGCCGTCCCCGTCGACAAGATCCTTCCGATCTACCGGGATTGGCAGAAGCCCGAGGACCTGCCGCCCGAGTACCTGCTGCGCATCCAGCATTTCTTCGAGCACTACAAGGATCTCGAGAAGGGCAAGTGGGTCAAGGTCAAGGGCTGGGACGGTCCCGACGCGGCCCGCGAGGAAATTACGCAAAGCATCGCCCGCTACCAGCAGGCGGGTAAGTAGGCGACGCGGCGGCTGGCGCTGGCCGCGTAGCGACGCGTGCAGCGCGCCGTCTGAACGCCCCGCGCCTTGCCCGTGCCGCTCCTATCCGCGGTGCGGTTCGTGCGGCAGCGTGAACCGCACAGTGGCGCCCTTGCCGGGCTCTCCGTGCGCGACGATGCGGCCGCCGTGCCGTTCGATGATGCGGCGGCAGTGCGCCAGCCCGACGCCCGTGCCCTCGAAGTCGCGGTTCGAGTGCAGGCGGCTGAACATGGTGAACAGCTTGCCTGCATGGCGCATATCGAACCCGGCGCCGTTATCGCGAACATTGATGGCGACGGTCTGCTCGTATTCGTCCGCCCACACTTCGATCCGGGCATCGGGCGTGTAGCGCGTGAATTTCACGGCGTTGTCCAGCAGATTGACCATGACCAGGCGGATCAGGTGCGGGTCGGCGAAGATGCGCGGCAAATTGTCGATGCGCCATGAAATCCAGCGCTCGCCCAGGCCTGCCGTCAATTCGGAGCGGATTTCCTGGACCATCGTCCCGAGGGGCCACAGCGAAGGCACGATGCCGGCCCGGCCCAGGCGCGAGAGTTCGAGCAGCGCGTCGATCGTGCGGTTCATGCGCTCGGCGGTGGTCAGCAGCGCCGACAGCATGGGCTTGAGGTCGCTGCCGGGCTGGCCGGTCTTGCGCAGCATGATGTCGGCGGCGGACATGATTTGCCGCGCAGGCGCCCGCAAATCGTGGCTGACGGAACTGGTGAACGCTTCGAGTTCGGCGGTCCTCTCGGCTACCCGCAGTTCGAGCGTCTCGTTCAGCTGGCGGATCTTGCCTTCGGTGCGCTTTCGTTCCGTGACGTCGACGCAGAATAACTCTACACGTTGCTTGCCGTCCCGCGTGACGCTGATGGCAGCCAATTCGACGTCCCGTGTCTGGTCGTCCAGGGTGACCAGCCGATAGGGCTTGAATTCGGCGAAGCCCGGCGCGTGGGAAAGCTGCTCGATGCGGCGGCGGACCTCTTCACGGTCTTTCTCGATGATGAAATCGGCGAAGGGCCGGCCAATGGCGCGGCCCGACCAGTCGGCCGACAGCATGAGCAACGCGGCCGGGTTGGCGTAGATGAGCAGGCCGTCCACCTGGCTCAGGATACCCACCGGAGCATGCTCGATGACCGCTTTGTACATCGATTCGCGTTCGATCAGCCCCCGCTTGGCCCGTACCGCGTCGGTTACGTCCACGAGCATGGTCAGCATGGCGCGCGTGGCCCGCTGGTCGGTGGCATGGGGCGACAGGAACACGTCTAATTCCCGCTTGGCATTGTCGGGGCCGGTGAACGGCAGCCGGAAGCACACGGGTTGGCCGCTGGCGGCCTGTTCGAGGTGCGGCCCATAGAGCGCTGCGGCGCGGCGCGGCCACAGCTCGGCGACGGTGCGGCCCAGTGCGATGGATGCCGGTTTGTCGATCAGCGCCAGGTAGGGGGCGTTGGCATAGGTCAACGCGCCGCGGGCATCGAGAATGGCGACCGGGTGGGGCAGGCTGTCCAGCAGGGGCTCCACCCGCTGGGGCGGACGCTCGGCGGCCTGCCTTGCCGCTTGGGCGGCGCGGGTTTCGGAGGCCGTTCGGGCCCACGACATGCAGATGTGCACGGCGGCGACGTAAAACAGCGCGGTGACCGCAAAAAGTGGCGCGGCCGGAATGTCCGGCATGCGCCAGATCCGAGGTAGGGGACCGACCAGCCAGCCCCAGAAGTCCAGCCCCGATGTGAACAGGACCGAGGCCATCGCGAGCAGCGTCGATTCCCGCAAGGGCAGCAGGACGGCGCCCGCGACCAGGGTGGCGATGAGCGGCAGCGCGATCGGCCAATGCAGCCCGCCGGTGGCGGCGCAAGCGAGCAGGGTCCCCGCGCAGGACCCGTATATGAGGCCCCGCCCGCGGACCGGGGGCGGGAGAGAAACAGGCTTGGGAGGGACGGCGCCGGCATCGGTCAATTTGAGGCTCGCTCGGTCAGCCGATATCGGGGTTGATTATCAACTGAAATAAAGGGTTACTAATTCGTCCGCGCCGAATTGTACCTACTTCATTTTGCCGAGGGAATGCCCGGAGATCCTCCACCGGGCGGCGGAGGGGTGAAATCCTATTCCGGCGTATCGGTCATCCGGGTTTCGATGGTGGCCAGGACGCGGGCTGAGGCCCCCTTGGCTTCCAGCGCGAACAGCAGCAGCGAGTGGCCGGTGACCTGGTAGACGTCGCCCGCGTTGAACACCGGCAGGTCCTCCCGGACCGGCACGTTGGTGTCCATCAGGCAGGTCCAGGCATCGGGGCCTGGCACGTCAGGTAGGGTAAAGTCAACAGTATCGTGGTAAGCATTGAATACAAGCAGCAGGGTTGCATCCGAGGCCGGCCGCTTGATGCCCGTAGCTTGCGCCCGGCCGTCGATCAGCATGCCGAAGCAGCGCATCGCTTCGTCTGCCCACTGCTCGGTGGTCAAGGGCGTCGCGCTGGGCGACAGCCATTGCACGTCGGTCACGTCCAGTGCTTCGTTGTATTCGCCCGTCAGGAAGCGATTGCGCCTGAGGACCGGCAGCCGCCGGCGCAGGTACGTAAGCTTGCGCACGAACTCCTGCAAGGCATGGCCCGCTTCGTCGATGCCCTGCCAGTCTACCCAGCTGATCTCGTTGTCCTGGCAATAGGCGTTGTTGTTGCCGCGCTGCGTCCGTCCGAATTCGTCCCCCGCCAGGATCATGGGCGTACCTTGCGAGAGCAGCAAGGTGGCGAGCAGGTTGCGTTTCTGGCGTTCGCGCAGGGCGTTGATCCCGGGGTCGTCGGTCGGCCCTTCCGCGCCGCAGTTCCACGACCGGTTGTCCGAGTGGCCGTCACGGTTGTCTTCGCCATTGGCTTCGTTGTGCTTGTCGTTGTATGAAACCAGATCGTTAAGCGTGAAGCCGTCGTGGGCAGTGATGAAGTTCACGCTGGCCCAGGGCTTGCGTCCGCGGCGGTTGAATTTATCGCCGGAGGCGGTGATGCGGGTCGCGAAGTCGGCGGCCGTGCCGGCGTCTCCCCGCCAGAAGCTGCGTACGGTATCGCGGAAGCAGTCATTCCATTCGGCCCAGCCGGGCGGGAATCCTCCCACCTGGTATCCGCCGGGACCGCAGTCCCACGGTTCGGCAATCAGTTTGACGCTCGAGAGCACGGGATCCTGCCGGCAGCTGTCCAGGAAGCCGCCGCCTTCATCGAAGCCGTGCGTCTCCCGGCCCAGGATGGTCGCCAGGTCGAAGCGGAATCCGTCCACCTGCATTTCGGTGACCCAGTAGCGCAGGCTGTCGGTCACCATTTGCAAGGTACGCGGGTGGCTCAGATTGAGCGTATTGCCGGTTCCCGTATCGTTGATGTAGTAGCGTGGCTGGTCATGCAACAGCCGATAGTAGGAGACGTTGTCTATGCCCTTGAATGAGAGCGTGGGGCCCAGTTCGTTGCCCTCGGCCGTATGGTTGTAGACCACGTCCAGGATGACTTCCAGGCCGGCATCGTGGAAGCGGTCCACCATGCCTTTGAATTCCTCTACCGCTTCGCCCGCGAAGTAGCGCGGGTCGGCCGCGAAGAAGCCCAGGGTGTTGTAGCCCCAATAATTGGTCAGGCCTTTTTCGAGCAAGTAGTTGTCGTTGACGAAGGTGTGAACAGGGAGCAGTTCGACCGAGGTAACGCCCAGGCTGCGGATGTAGTCGACCACTTCCGGCCGCTGCAGTCCGGCGATCGTGCCGCGCAACTCGGGGGGCACGCCGGGATGCAGCTTGGTATAGCCGGCCGCATGCAGTTCGTAGATGACCGTCATGTCCCAGGGCACGCGCAAACGCTCGGGGCGTGTCCCGCCTGCTGCGCCGACCACCATGCACTTGGGCACGAACGGTGCGCTGTCGCGATCGTCGAACGATAGGTCGCCGTCGGGATGCCCGATCTGATAGCCAAAGACCTCGGGCGACCAGCGCAGTTCGCCGGCGTGCTCTTTGGCGTAGGGATCGAGCAACAGTTTGTTGGGATTGAAACGGTGGCCTTCTTCGGGCGCATACGGCCCATGCACCCGATATCCGTACAGCGTGCCAGGCGGCAGGCCGTGCAGGTAGCCATGCCAGATTTCGTCGGTGAATTCCGGCAGTTCTATTCGGTCGGTTTCCCGGCCGCTGCCCGGATCGAACAGACAGAGTTCTACCTTGGTGGCGTGGGCCGAAAACAGCGCAAAATTGGTGCCCCGCCCGTCCCATGTGGCGCCCAACGGATAGGGGCGGCCCTCCGCAAGTCGGTATTGCTCGTTTGTCATGCTGTTCTCTTTCGCGATGACCGACCGATAGCATGCCGCATACGGCCCGGAGGGTGACGCGGGCGGGAGGTAAAAAAAGTAAGTGTTCTGCAGCGGCGCCGTGCCGCCGGCGCCGCTGCGGCCGGCTAGGCCAGGAAGCGTTCGACCGTGAGGCCCTCGAGATCGACCTCGGGGCGCCGGCCGGCGACGATGTCGGCAACGATCTTCGCGGTGCCGCAGGATTGGGTCCAGCCGTTCGAGCCGTGGCCGCTATTGAGGAAGAGGTTAGGCCATGGCGTGCGGCCCAGGATAGGCGGGCCGTCCGGGGTCATGGGGCGCAGCCCGGCCCAGAATTCGACGTGCTCCCACGAAAGTCCTTGCGGAAAGAGCTCACGTACGACCCCGGCCAGCAACTTTTTGCGGGCCGGGTTCAAGCCCAGGCCGTACCCGGTCAGTTCGGCCATGCCGGCGGCCCGGATACGGTCGCCCAGGCGCGAAATCATGATCTTGTTGTGCTCGTCCATGATGGCCATGCGGGGGGCCGCGTGCGGGTCGGAGACGGGCACGGTGATGGAATAGCCCTTGAGCGGGTACACCGGCAGCTTCAGGCCCAGCGGCCGGAGCAGGAAAGGCGCTTGGCTACCCAAGGCGACGATATAGGCGTCCGCCTGCAAGCGGCCTTGGGTCGTTCGGACGGCGGCGATTGCATCGGCTTCGCGTTCCAGCGACTCGATGGCCGCCCCGTAGCGGAAGTCCACGCCGCGCGCTTGCAGGAACGCGGCCAGGCCTTGCGCGAATTTGTAGCTGTCGCCCGACGCGTCGGCCGGCAAGTGCAAGCCGCCGGAAAAGCGGACCGAACTGCGAGCCATGGCCGGTTCTACTTCGGCGAGCCGGTCCGCTTCCAGCAGCCGCCATGGCACGCCGTATTCTTCCAGCGTCTTGGCCGACAAGCGGCCCAACTCCAGTTCGGCCTGTGTGCGGAAGATCTGCAGCACCCCGCATTCATGGAAGTCGAAGGAGGGCAGGTCCTCGCGGCCGGCGATGTCGCGCAGGCAATGCAGGCTGTAGTGCGCCACGCGTTGCATGCGCAGCTTGTTGGTGCGGAAGCGTTCGACGTTGCAGTTGCGCATCCACTGCAGTACCCAGTCGACCTTGCGCCGCTCGGGTACGGGCGAGAAATGGATGGGCGAATTGCGTTGCCAGGACAGCTTGAGGACTTTGGCCACCATGCCGGGCGCGGCCCAGGGGCCGGCGAAGCTGGGGCACAGCCCGCCGGCATTGCCGTAGCTCGTCTCGCGGCCGGGCCCGGGCTGGCGGTCGACGACCGTCACTTCGTGGCCGTCTTTCCACAGGTAGTAGGCGGTCGCGACGCCGACCACGCCGGCGCCCAGCACGAGTACTTTCATGGACGCTTCGCCTGGATCATTCGACGGTGATCTTGGCAGCGTCGATGATCTTCTGGTAGCGGTTCATCTCTGACTCGATGTACTTGGCGAAGTCGGCCGAATTCTTGTAGGCCGACTCGAAGCCCAGCGAAGCCAGGCGCTCGCGGATTTCCGGCGAAGCCATGATCTTGGCAGACGCTGCATCGAGCTTGGCCACTACCGCGGGCGGCACCTTGGCCGGCGACCACAGGCCATACCAGGAATAGAACTCGAAGTCCTTGAAGCCCGATTCGCGCATGGTGGGTACGTCGGGCAGCAGCGGGCTGCGTTCGCGGCCGGTCACTGCCAGCGCGCGCAGCTTGCCGGCCTTGACGTGGGGCAGCGACGAAAGCATGGGGTCCATCATGGCCGACACCTGGCCGCCCACCAGGTCCTGGAGCGCCGGCGCGGCGCCCTTGTACAGCACGATGGGGATGTTGCCGGTCAGGCCGGCTTCGTGCAGGAACTGCGCGGCACCCAGGTGGCCCGCCGACCCGAATCCGCTGGTGACGAAGGTGTATTTGTCGGGTTGGGCCTTGAGCACGGACACCAGTTCCCGCACGTTCTGCGCCGGCACGTGGGGATTGACGCTGAAGATCAGCGCGCCCTGGGCGAGCATGCTGATGGGCGTGAAATCCTTGACCGCATCGAACTTGATGTTCTTCTTGTACAGCAGCGGGTTGATGGCGTGGATGGAGGCGTTGAAGTAAAGCGTGTAGCCATCGGGCTCGGCGCGCGCGACATGGGCGGCCCCGATCATGCCGGAGGCGCCCGCCCGGTTTTCGACCACCACCGATTGTTTGAGTTCGTCCTTCAGCTTGTCGGCGAACAAGCGCGCGGTGCTGTCGACCGCACCGCCCGGCGCATGCGGAACGACGATGGTAATCGGCCGCGAGGGATAGTCGCTCTGGGCGACGGCGGACGAGGAGAACGCGGCGACGCTGGCCAGGCCGGTAACGCTCAAGGCTGCGTTCAGGAAAGTACGGCGGGTAGAGCGGTTCATGATTTCCCCCATATTCGAAAACAGGATTGTCTCCGTTTTCGTTATATTTTTCGGCTATTAGAAAAGAACCAGCCGGGGCCGGCCCCCTTCGTCTCCCGGCGCCAAGCGGCGCTCAGTACGTTCCGGGATAGCCCCCGCCGTCGATCAGCAGGCTCTGGCCCGTGATATAGCCGGCGTGCGCCGAGCAGACGAACGCGCACAGGGCGCCCAGTTCCTCGGCGCGTCCATAGCGTCCCGCGGGATTGCCGCTTCCCCGTTCTTCCCAGAGCTGTTCGAACGTCTTGCCGGTGCTCGCCAGCATGCCTTCGATGTGCCGGCGCTGCGCATCGGTGGCGAATACTCCGGGCAGCAGGTTGTTGATGGTGACGTTGTGCCGCACGGTCTGGCGCGCCAGGCCCGCGACGAATCCGACCAGTCCTGAACGGGCGCCGTTGGACAGGCCCAGCTCGACCTGCGGCGTTTTCACGCTGCGCGACACGATATTGACGATACGGCCGAACTTGCGCTCGATCATGCCGTCCACCGTACGGCGGATCATCTCGATGGGGCCGAGCATCATCGAATCCAGGGCCTGGTGCCAGTCATCCAGCGTCCATTCGCGGAAGTCGCCCGGCGCGGGACCGTCGGCATTGTTGACCAGGATGTCCGGCGTCGGACAGGCCGCCAGCGCCGCATCGCGGCCGGCTTCGGTCGTGATGTCGGCAACGACGGGCCGGACCGGATTGCCGGTCTGCGCGCTGATCTCGGCCGCCGCTTGTTCCAGCGTGGCGAGCGTGCGGGCCGCGATGGTGACGTGTACGCCTTCCTGCGACAACTGGAGCGCGCAGGCGCGCCCCATGCCGCGGCTGCCGCCGAACACCAGCGCCCGCCTGCCTTGGATGCCCAGGTCCATGGGTTGCGCTCCGTGTCTTTAGAGCGACTTCAGCTCGGGAGAGCTCCAGCCGTACTTCTTGTCGAGTTCGAGCTCTCGCACCACACGCAAGCCTTTCTGCAGCGCTTCGGGGGCCAGCCCCTTGAGCGGCTTGCGCAAGTCGCCCGCCGGCAACCCTACCGCCTTGAGCAAGGACTTGATGGCGACCGGGTTGATGGCCGAATACGAGAAATGCAGCATGGGCAGCATGTGCAGGTACATGTCGCGGAAGCTCACCGACACGTCGGGCGTGGTCCAGGGCCGCGAGATGACCGCGATCTCGGCCGGCGCGATGTTGCCCGTCATGTTGGCGGTGCCGTGTCCGCCGAGGCTCATGGTGGGCACGACCAGCCCAAGGTTGGGCGAATCGCAGCACATCACGGCAACGTCGGGACGGGCACGCAGCACTTGCGCCACCTGGCCCACGCGGGTGGTGGACTCTTTGTGCACCACGTAGTTGGGGTGCTTGAAGATGCGCAGCAGGTTGTCCCAGTGCAGGTCGGTCTTCACCCGCGGGGGATTGTTGTAGATGCCCAGCGGCAGGTCGGTGGCATCGGCCACTTCCAGGAAGTAGTCCTCGATGTCGGCTTCGGAGCCGCAAATGTATGCAGGCGCGGCGAGGATCGCGCCATCGGCCCCGTTGGCGTGCGCAAAGCGCAGGTAGTCGATGGTGGTAGCGGTGTTGTTGCCGGTGCAGCCGTAGAAGAATTTCATCTTCCCGGTCTTCATCTTCGCGGTTTCGACGATGATCTGCTGGCGCTCCTGCTGCGACAGCATAGAGACTTCGCCCGTCGAGCCCATGATCAGCACGGCCGCAGTGCCGTTGTCTTCGTGGAACTTCAGCAAGGTCCGGAAGCCTTCGAAATCGACGCTGCCGTCCTTGTTGAAAGGGGTGATCAGGGCGACGAACGACCCTTCGATTTTCATCTTAGCCATTGCAATTCCACCGATTGGGATAACGGTTACATGATACCGCCGGGAAGCAGCGGCGGGCGGACCGGTCAATTTTCGCTTATGAACACGATTCTGCCAGAGAATGGCAAAATTATTTATCAATTCTCCAGGACGGCGGCGGTAATTTTTCCATGGATAAAAAAGACAGGAATATTCTTTCCATCGTGCAGGAGGACGCCACCCTCTCGGGGAACGAGATCGCCGAGCGCGTCAGCCTCTCGCCCACGGCCTGCTGGAAGCGTATCCAGCGGCTGACGCAGGAAGGCGTGATCCGCAAGCAGGTATGCCTGCTCGATAGCCGGAAACTGGGGGTCGGCGTCACCGTATTCGTGGCGATCAAGACCAATCACCACGACTTGCAATGGTTGCAGAAATTCGCGGCTGGCGTGCGCGATATGCCCGAGGTGGTGGAGTTCTACCGGATGAGTGGCGAGATCGATTACCTGCTGAAGGTCGTGGTGCCCGACATCCAGGGCTTCGATATGGTGTACAAGAAACTTATCCAAGTCGTGGAGTTGTTCGACGTCAGTTCGAGCTTCGCGATGGAAGAGCTCAAATACACCACGGCCCTGCCGTTGGACTATTCGTGAATCTGCCGGGACAGCCATGGCTATGGACGTCAAACGTTTTCCTTCCCTGTCGCATTGGGGCGCTTTTACCGCGGTGGTCGCCGATGGCCGCTTGCAAGCCTGCGAGCCTTTTCCGCTCGATCCGGCCCCATCGCCCATCCTCCAGTCCATGCCGGGCATGGTGCATTCCCCGCTGCGCATCGCGCGGCCCGCGGTGCGCGAGGGATGGCTGCGGCATCGCGGCCGGTCCGATCGCTCCGCGCGGGGCCGAGAGCCGTTCGTCGAAGTGGACTGGCAAGTCGCCCTGGAACTAGTCGCCGGCGAGCTGGCGCGCACGCGGAACGAACACGGTCACGAAGCGATTTTCGGCGGGTCGTACGGCTGGTCCTCGGCCGGGCGCTTGCACCATGCGCGTACCCTGACGCACCGGTTCCTGAACGCGGGCGGCGGCTGCGTACACCAGGCGGGCAACTATAGCTGGGGCGCAGCCCAGTTCCTGCTGCCTCACGTCATTGGCACCTACGCGCCCGTGACCGGGCGCGTGACGGATTGGCGGAACGTCGCTGCCCATACCCGGTTGTTCATCGCGTTCGGCGGACTGCCGCTGCGCAATACGCAAGTGACTTCCGGCGGGGCGGGCGAACACTCGACCGCCCGCTGGCTGGCGCAGGCGCGCGAGGCAGGGGTGGAATTCGTGGTCGTCAGCCCGACGCGGGCCGACATTCCCGAAGGGCTGGCGGCGCGCTGGGTTCCCATCCGGCCCAATACCGACACAGCCTTGATGCTGGCCATGACACATGTGCTGCTGACCGAGGGGCGCCATGACCAGGACTTCGTGCAGAGGTACTGCAGCGGCTTCGATCGCTTCGCCGATTACGTAACCGGCAAGGCCGACGGCCAGCCCAAGAGCGCGGAATGGGCCGAGCGCATCTGCGGCGTCCCCGCCGAAGAGATCCGTGATCTCGCGCGGCGCGCCGCAGCCTCTCGCACGCTATTGACCTGCACATGGTCGCTGCAGCGCGCGCACCGCGGCGAACAGCCCTATTGGGCGGTGATCGCGCTGGCAAGCGCGTTGGGGCAGGTCGGCCTGCCGGGCGGCGGTTTTGCCTTCGGGCACGGGTCCATGAACGGTGTGGGCAATCCCCGGCCCGGAGTCGCGGCGCCGGAGATGTCCGCAGGCAGCAATCCCATCGGGCGATCGATCCCGGTCGCCCGCATCGCCGATATGCTGCTTCGGCCCGGCGAGCCGTTCGAGTTCAACGGCCGCACCGACGTCTATCCGGACATCAGGATGGTCTACTGGGCGGGGGGCAACCCGTTTCATCATCACCAGGACCTCAACCGGCTGATGCGCGCCTGGAGCCGGCCCGAGACCATCGTGGTCCATGACAGTTGGTGGACGCCGACGGCGCGCCGTGCGGACATCGTGCTGCCGGCGACCACCACCCTGGAACGCAACGATATCGGCGGTTCGTCGCGCGATCGCTTTGTCCTGGCCATGCACCAGGCGCTTGCCCCGCATGCCCAAAGCCGTAACGACTTCGATATTTTTCGCGAGCTCGCCGCCATGGGCGGCTACGAGGCCGCCTTCACCGGCGGGCGCGATGAGTTCCAATGGATACGGCACATCTACGACGGCATGGCGGCCAATTGGCGCGATGCCGGATTCGACGCCCCGGCCTTCGAGGATTTCTGGGCCGCTGGCTATCTGGAGCTGCCCGAGCCCGGGGACGACTTCGTGCTGTTCGCCGATTTCCGGCAGGACCCGGCTGCCCATGCCCTCAAGACGCCCTCGGGCAAGATCGAAATCTACTCGGACCGCATTGCCGGCTTCGGCTATGACGACTGCCCGCCCCATCCCGCGTGGCTGGCGCCAGGGGAATGGCTGGGGGCGGATCTCGCGTCCCGCTACCCCTTCCACCTGATTACCTCCCAGCCGGGCGACAAGCTGCATTCCCAGCTGGACGCCGGCAAGGTCTCCGTCGAGTCCAAGGTCCACGGGCGCGAACGCGTCCGGATGTCACCCGCCGATGCTGCCCGGCGAGGCATTGCCGATGGCGACCTGGTCAAAGTCTTCAACGATAGGGGCGCCTGCATGGCGGCGGCCGCGGTGCAGGAGGGTGTGATGCCTGGCGTGCTGATCATGTCGACGGGCGCCTGGTTCGATCCGGCCGGCTCGGGGCTCGAACGCCACGGCAATCCCAACGTCCTCACCATGGACCAGGGGACCTCCCGCCTGACGCAGGCGCCCAGCGCGCTGTCGGCGCTGGTGGATATCGCCAAATGGGAAGGGCCGGTACCGGACGTGGAAGCCTTCGCGCCGCCCGGGCTCAGCGCGGCTGCGTGACCGGAGCGGTGGCCAGTACCGCGCGGCGGCGGGAGTAAGGGAAGTACACCGCCAGCCCGGCCAGCAACCACAGGCAGAAGGCCAGCCAGGTCACGCGGTCCAGATGCGCGATGAGGAACACGCAGCAGGCGACCGCGGCCAGCGGCACGTAGGGCACGGCGGGGCAGCGGAAGCCGCGCGGCAGGCCGGGATGTGTCCGGCGCAGCACGATGACCGCCAGCGAGATCAGCGAGAATGCCGTCAAGGTGCCGATGTTGATGAGTTCGGCCAGCACGGCCAGCGGGACCAGCCCGGCGATCAGCGCGAAGATCAGGCCCACCGACCAGGTCAGCGTGAACGGCGTGGCGTAGCGCGGGTGCAGGGCGGCCAGCCCGCGCGGCAGCAAGCCGTCGCGCGCCATGGCATAGAGGATGCGCGTCAGGCCGTAGCTCATGACCAGGATGACCGTCGTCATGCCCAGGATCGCCCCCAGGTCCACCACGCCGGCCAGGCCCAGCTGCCCGGTGCGCTGCAGCGCCAGCGAAACCGGATGGTCGGGGTTGGCGGCGAAGTCCCGGTAGGGCACGATGCCGGTCATGACCAGTGTCACCAGCACGTACAGCACCGTGCAGATCAGCAGCGAACCGAGGATGCCCAGCGGCAGCGAGCGCTGCGGGTTCCGGACTTCCTCGGCCGACGAGGCCACCGCGTCGAAGCCGATGAAGGCATAGAACATCAGGGCCGCTCCGGCATAGACGCCGCCCATTCCGTACGGCATGAAGGGCGTCCAGTTCTCTGTCCGCACATGCACGGCCCCGGCGCCGATGAACAGCAGCACCACCAGGATCTTGATCAGCACCATGATGTTGTTGACACGCTTGGATTCGCGTATGCCCATCGAGAGCAGGGCCGTGACCGCGGCGATGACCAGGAAGGCCGGCAGGTTGAACAGCGTCGTGCTGTCAGGAACCGCGCCCGGCGCGGCGCGCAGTGCGTCGGGCAGCTGCATGCCGAGGCTGGCGATGAGGGACTGCAGGTAGCCCGACCAGCCGGCGGCCACCGCGGAGGCGGCCAGGCCGAATTCCAGGATCAGTATCCAGCCTATCAGCCAGGCGGGAAGTTCGCCCAATGTCGCGTAGACATAGGTGTAGACGGAACCGGATACCGGCAGCGATGACGAGAATTCGGCATACGAAAGCGCCGAAAAGAAGCAGGCCACGGCGGCCAGGACGAAGGACAGCGACAGGGCGGGACCGGCGATGAGGCTGCCCGTGCCGGTGAGGATGAAAATACCCGAGCCGATGACAGCACCGACGCCCAGCATGACGAGATCGAATGTGGACAGGCTCTTGCGCAGGCCGGCTGCCTTGCGCTGTTCCATCATGCTGTCGATGCTCTTGACTCGGAACAGGTCCATGGTCACCCCGCTGGATATGGGCCGGGCCGTTGAGCCCGGCATTGCAGCATGCATGGCGGTGGCCTCGCCAGCAGGAATCGAACCTGCATCTGAGTCTTAGGAGGACCCTGTTCTATCCATTGAACTATGGCGAGCCTCGAAGGATCCGCGGCTGGGATCCGGCAAGGCTCGCATTCTAGCATCGCCCGTCGTTCGCCGTCCGGCTCGCGAGCGGCAGCACTGGCGCACCGGCGCGGTGCGCCAGTGCGCGTCAGGCGGCGACCCGGGCTTCGATCGGCAGTTCCACTTCCTCGGTGGTGGCGCGGCGCAGCTCGCGGCGCTGCGCGAAATCGAAGTGCCGGCCGCGGTGCAGCGTCGCGGTGTTGTCCCACATGACCAGGTCCCCTGGACGCCAATGGTGGCGGTAGACGAATTCGCGCTGCGTGGCGTGCTCGAGCAGGTCCAGCAACAGCATGCGGCCCTCGGCCAGGGTCATGCCGACGACTTCGCACGCATGGATGCCCACGAACAGTATCTTGCGGCCGGATCTCGGATCGGTCTGCACCAGCGGCCACTGCACCGGCGGAATGGCGTTGCGCTGGGCCTCGGTGTAGTCGGTGTCGCCGAGCAGGAAGCGCGAATGCAGCGCGTAGTGCACGGCGCGCAGGCCCTCGATCGAAGCCTTCATCTTGTCAGGGAGATAGTCATAGGCTGCGCGCAGGTCGGCGAATTCCGTCTCGCCGCCGTCTTCCGGCACCACGACGGCGGACAGCATCGAGTACTTGGCGCGCGGGCGCTGGAACGAGCTGTCGCTGTGCCAGAGCTGGTTGGCGATGTTGCCGACGATTTTCGCGTGGTCCCTGCGGGCCACCTCGCCATCCGTGGTGACGTTGGAAATGTCGGCCAGCTCGGCATAGTCGAACCGGTGGGCGCCGCCTTTGACCTTGCGCAGCCCGAGATCCAGCGGGCCAAAATACTTGGCGAAACGGATCTGTTGGTCCTGGTCCAGCGGCTGGTCGCGGAATACCAGGACGGCGTAGTCGTCCATTGCCTTCTCGATCGCGCGGATCTGCGCGTCGTCCAGCGGACGGCTGATGTCCAGGCCGGAAGCATCGGCGACGAAGCCCGGCGTAAGAGGAGTAAGCGTGAGTGCCATGGTAAGAGTCGCTCCTTCAGAGTCAGTCGATCTTGATCCCGGCGGCCTTGACCACACGGGCCCATTTGTCGATTTCGGCGTCGATCAGCGCGGCGTATTGGTCCGGGGTCGAGCCGACGGCCTCCATCCCGAGCTGCGCCATGCGGGCGGTCAAGTCGGGCGATTTGACGATGCGTCCGATATCGGCGGCGACGCGCTGCCGCAATTCCGGCGGCACGCCGGCCGGTTCGATGATGCCTATGGTGCTCATGGCCGAGAATCCGGGGATGGTTTCGGCAATGACCGGGATGTCGGGTTTGCTCGCGGCGCGGGCCGGGCTGGCGAGCGCGATCAGCTTGAGCCGCTTGTCCTCGACGAAGGGCAAGGCCGAGAACATGACGTCGAACAACAGCGGGACCCGGCCCCCGACCACATCCTGCTGGGCCGGGCTGCTGCCCTTGTACGGCACGTGCACCAGTTCGATGCCCGCCATGTGGGCCAGCAGTTCGCCCGCCAGGTGGGTGCCCGTGCCGACTCCGGGCGTGGCATAGCTCAGCTTGCCGGGGTTCTGCTTGGCGTAGGCGATCAGCTCGGGAACGGAGTTGACCGGTAGCGACGGATGCGCGAACAGGCCGAAATGGGTCAGGGCGACCTGCGAGACTGCAGCGAGGTCCTTGCGGGTGTCGTAGGGCAGCGAGGGCTGCAGGCTGGGGTTGATCATCAGCGCGCTGATGGCCATGCCCAGCGTGTATCCGTCGGGCGGCGCCTTGGCGACCGTGCTGGTGCCCGTGATGGTTCCGCCTCCGGGCTTGTAGTCGACCACCACGGGCTGTTTCCAGGCCGCCTGCATTTTCTCGGCCAGCATGCGCGCGATCGTATCGGTGGGACCGCCGGGCGCGAACGGCACGATGAGCTTGATGGGGCGGGTGGGCCAGGCAGCCTCGGGCTGGGCGGCCGACAGCCGTGTCGCGGCGGTCGACGCCAGCAGCGCCGCGAGGGCAGTCCGGCGCCTGGGATTGGAAGGAAAGTGGGGCATGCGTGTCTCCTGTGTTTTTATGGATGAACAGCCGTCGACCGGATTCTTCAGACTGAAGAAGGGGCGGTTCGCCGGCGAGGGGTAGCCGCGGCAGCGGGGGCGGGCGGTGCGGTTGCGGATGTCAGCGTTAAACCCGATATGCCGCCGATCTCGGCGGCGAAGTCGGCGGCGGCGCGCAGCAGCCGCGGAATGACCACTTCGTGCAGCTTGTCGGGCGTGATCAGGAAGGACGGGCCGCCGCAATTGATGGCGAAGACTTCGCCGCTAGGCGCCTGTACCGGCGTGGCCACTGCGTTGATCTGCGCGTGCCATTCGCCCAGGGACGCTGCATAGCCCAGCCGCCGGGCCTTGCGCAGCGCGGCTTCGAGGCGCGAGGGTGGGACGGTGCTTCCAGCGCGCAGCGTATCGGCGCTGACGGTCGCGCAGGTGATGGGATCGACGCCGGCCAGCCAAGCCCGGCCCAGTGCCGAACTCGCCAGCGACATGCGCGTGCCGACGTCGGCGCCCAGGAAAGCGACTGCCGAGCGGGCGCGCGCTGCCTCGACCACCAGTATGTCGGGACCGTCGCGCAGGCCCAGGAAGGCCGACGCGCCGCACGCTTCGGCCAATGCCACCAGGTGCGGCCGGACCAGGCGGCGGGCATCGATGGCGCCGAGGAAGGACTGGGCCAGGCGCACCACGCCGGCAGCCAGTTCGTATTTGTCGGAGTCGGGGCAGGGGCGCAGCTGACCCAGCGAGACCAGCGTGGAAATCAGGCGGTAAGCGGTCGGCCGCGGAATTCCCGTGGCCTCGGCGACGTCGCCATTGCCGAGCGGGCCGTTGGCGCGGGCAAAGCAATCGAGCACGGCAAAGCCGCGTTCAAGGGCAGTGACATTGGCGGGTGGCTTGGTGGGGCGGCGCATGACGGTGGCGGTAATCCGGGAAGGCGGACCAGGCTGTCCGCCGTCGGCAACCACTCTAGGATCGTTGCTTGCGGAAAACAATGGTTTTCAAAAACCATTTTCATTTTTCCGCTTTTAGGCCCGGCGCGGATGGCGTTTCGAACCCGGATGCGAGCGGGCGGGTCAGTCGGGACGCTCGGTGCTCAACAGGGCTTTCTCGATTGCTGCCCGGGTCAGGCCTGGGGCGAGGCTGCCGACGAATTCGTAGAGATGGCCGGGCCAGTAGGCGCCGCGGCGGGCCAGCACATAGACCGTGCTGGTCGGGAACAGGTGATCGACCGGCCGGGCGTGGAGCCGGCGGTCGCCCGACCGGGAATAGGCGATCACGGGAATGACGGCCAATCCCACGCCCGTGGCGGCATAGCTTTTCATGATTTCCACATCGGTACCCCGCACCGCGATCTGGGGCACGAGTCCTGCCGCCGCAAAGGCCTCGTTCACGCGCCGCCCGATGGCGTGCTGTTCGCTATAGGTGATGAGCGGATAGCGGGCGATGGCCTGGAGCGTCAGTGGCTGCGACGTGAAAACCGGATGGCCGCGCTCGCCGATCAATACGTGCTTGAGCTCATAGCAAGGGATGGTAGCGAGCGAGGGCGGCAGGAGCTGGGGAGCGGTCGACAGTCCGATGTCCACGCCGCCGGTCGCCACCAGGTCGGCAATCTCCATCGGTGTGGCCTGGACCAGATGGAGGCCGACGCCGGGATGCCGGCGGGCAAAGGCCGGCACGATGTCGTGCAGGGCATAGCGGGCGTGCGTGTGGGTCGTGGCGATCGCCAGCCGTCCTCCCGCTTCGCGGCGATGGTCAGCGACGATATGGGCGATGTCTTCAGTCGCGGCAAGCATGCCGCGCATGCAGCGCAACACCTGCTCGCCCACGTCGGTCAGCCCGAGTATGCGGCTTTTCGAGCGGATCAGCAGGGCCGCGCCCAGGCTGTCCTCCAACTGGCCGACTTGCTTGCTGATGGCCGATTGGGTGGTATGCAGGGCACGCGCCGCCCTCGACACGCTCATGTCGTGATCTACCACGGCGCACAACGCCCGGATTTGCTGGAGTTTCATCCGTCTATTCCAAAATGGAATGCTAATGAGCAATTTACCATTTCCTGGAAAACGTCGGCCGCACTACGATCGTCACGTACAAGCGAAAAAAGACAGGGAGACGAAACGTGATTTCCGACGCTACGTCGGCGGCCTTGGAAGACTTGCAAGCCTGGGTCGGCCGCAGCGAGACGACCACCGACGTCGTCACTCCGCAACTCGCCCAGCGCCTGTCGGCTACCATCGAGGCCACGCGCGACGGCACGTTCGAGCGCGGATCCGAGCTGCCGCAGATGTGGTACAGCGTGCTTTTTCCCCGTGTGGTCCCGCGTTCCCAGCTTGGGCGCGACGGTCATCCGGCGTTGGGTGATTTCCTGCCGCCCGTGCCGCTGCCCAAACGCATGTTCGCGGGCAAGCGTATCCAGTTCGTTGCGCCCATACGGATCGGGGACGAGCTCGAGCGGATTTCCACCATCGCATCCATCGCGCCCAAGCAGGGCAGCTCCGGGCCGCTGGTATTCGTGACCGTGCGCCATACCATCCGCAACGCCGCCGGTACGGTGGTGGTCGAAGAGCAGGATGTCGTTTATCGCAGCAGCGCTCTCGGCAAGGACAGCGCCTCGGCCAAGGCGGCGGCCGCCCCGGCTTTCGAGGCGCAGCACCGCTCCGACCCCATCGTGGCGGATTCCGTCATGATCTTCCGCTACAGCGCCTTGTGCTTCAACGGCCACCGCATTCATTACGACCTGCCCTATGCCACGCAAGTAGAGGGCTATCCCGCCCTGGTCGTCAATGGCGGCCTGTCGGCCCTGTGCGCGGTAGAGCATTTGCACCAGGCCTGGGGCGGCACGCGACTGTCGCAGGTGACGACACGCAATACCGCGCCCTTGTTCGAAGGGGACCCCTTCAGGGTCGAAAGCCGGGGCGGGCAGGACCCGGATGAAATCCTGTTCCGGGTGGTGACCGAGGCCGGTAAAACCACCTTGCAGGGATCCGCCAGGAGGGCGCATCAGTGAGCCAGGCTCCCCTTGCCTCCGACAGCCAGGCCCCGCTCGAGGGCCTGCGCGTGGTCGATCTGACCCAGGTCGTGGTCGGCCCCTATGCAACGCAGTTTCTGGCCGACTTCGGCGCCGAAGTCATCAAGATCGAGCATCCTTCCGGCGATCTCGCCCGCTGGATAGGCGGCCGGTCGCCCACTCCCGGCATGGCTGCCAAATACCTGCACCTGAACCGCAACAAGAAAAGCCTGGCCCTGGACCTGAAAAAGCCCGGGGCGCTGGACGCGCTCAAGAAGCTGATTGCCACCGCCGACGTGGTGGTGCACAACATGCGTCCGCCGGCGGCCGCCAGGCTCGGCCTGTCGGCGGACGACCTGATCAAGCTCAAGCCGGACCTGATCTACTGCAGCGTCGTGGGTTTCGGACAGCAGGGGCGCTATCGCGACAAGCCCGCCTACGACTCCATCATCCAGGGCGCCTCCGGACTGGCCGCCATCAACAATGGCGGCGACGGCCAGCCCCGCTTCGTGCCCATGGTCATCGCCGACCGGACCGTCGGCATCATGGTGGCCAACACTATCTTGATGGCGGTGGTGCAGCGCATGCGGCGCGGCGGGCCGCAAGTGGTGGAGGTACCCATGTTCGAGAGCATGGCCGCCTTCGTGCTGGCCGAGCACATGTTTCTCAAGACCTTCGAGCCGCCGCTCGGCAGCCCGGGCGATTCGCGCCTGCTCGATCCGAATTCGCGGCCTATCCGTACCGCGGACGGCTACATCTGCGTAACGGCCAACACCGACGCGCAGGTGTTCGCGATGTTCGAGGCCATGGGACGGCCGGACCTGCGTACCGATCCGCGGTTCGCCGACAAGCGGGCGCGGTTCGAGAACATCGGCGAAATGTTCCGGATCCGCAACGAGATATTCGCCACCCGCACCACGGCGCAATGGCTGGAGATCCTCGAGGCGGCCGATATTCCGGCGATGCCCTTGCACACGCTCGATTCGGTGCTGGAAGATCCGCACCTGGCCGATACCGGCCTGTTCGAGAAAATCGAGCACCCCACGGAGGGCACGATCACCAACCTGCGCAATCCGGTGCGTTTTTCGACGTACGAGCCGCAGATCAAATGGCCGGCCCCGCATATCGGGGAGCACAGCGTCGAGCTGTTGCAGAGCATCGGCCTGGACGACGGCGCCATCGGCGCCTTGCTGGAAAGCGGGGCCACCGTGGACTTCGCGTCCCGCGCGGCGGCTTGAGGAGAAAGACATGACGACGAGCATGGCCGAGCGAGCCAAACAGCGCGAATTGCCGGTCTGGCGTTCGCTGCTCTATGTCCCGGCGAATGTGCCGCGCTTTATCGAGAAGGCCCATACACGCGGCGCCGACGCCATCATGCTGGACCTCGAAGACAGCGTGCCTGCCACCGAGAAGGCCGCTGCGCGAGCTGCCGTACCTGCCGCGGCGGCGCAGGTGCGGCGGGGTGGTGCCGACGTGCTGGTGCGCGTGAACCGTCCGCTGGCCTTATGCGTGCGCGACGTCGAGGCGAGTGTGGGCGAGCACGTCGATGCCATCGCCATTACCAAGGTCGACGGCCCCTCGCACGTTCGGCTGCTCGACGAACTGGTCACGGAACTGGAGGCCGAGCGGAGCATGCCGGCAGGCCATACGCGTTTCCTGCTGATGATAGAAACGCCCGAGGCCTTCGAGCAAATGACGGAGATCGCCCGTTCGTCGCCGCGGGTGGCGGCCATCAACATAGGAGGCGAGGATTTTGCGCTGAACGGCGGTTTCGAGCCGACCGACGAGGCCTTGCTGATGCCCAAGCAGCGCATGATTCTCGCGGCCCGTGCCGCCGGCGTCATGCCGCTGGGCTATATCGGCACGGTCGCCGATTTTTCCGACTGGGAGCGTTTCCGCGCCATGGTTCGCCGCTCCCGGCAGTTCGGGTTCGACGGTGCGAGCTGCATCCACCCGGGGCAGGTCGCCATCGTCAACGAGGAGTACGGGCCGCGGCCCGAGGATGTGGCCAACGCCCGGCGCATCCTCGAAGCCGCGGAACGGGCGCAGGCCGAAGGGCGTGCGTCGTTTCAACTGGACGGCAAGATGATCGACATCCCGGTCATCGAGCGCGCCCGCCGGTTGCTCGATCGCCTGCGGCGCATCGAGGCGCGGGCCGCCCGTTCCTGAGGCGCCACAAAAAGGGTGCCAAGCCCGGCGTTTAGACCATACGAAGTGCACATCGAGGAGACACGCACCATGTTGAAGAAAGTCGTCGTCGCATCGGCGCTGGCCTGCGCCGGTTCCGCTGCGGGTCCGCTCTATGCGGCTGATTCCTATCCCACCAAGCCCATCACGCTGGTGGTGCCGTTCACGCCCGGCGGCAGTACCGACATCATTGCCCGGGTCATGGGCAAGCAGCTGGGCGCGGCGCTGGGGCAGCCCATCGTGATCGAGAACAAGCCGGGGGCCGGCGGCATCGTGGGCACGCAGTACGCCAAATCCCAGCCGGCCGACGGCTACACCCTGATCATGGGCGCCATTGGCACATTCGGGGCCAACGCCACGCTCTATCGCCGGCTGCCCTACGACCCGGTGAAGGATTTCGCACCGATCTCGCTGGTCGCCGGCGTGCCCAACGTGCTGGCGGTGAATCCCGCCAAGCTCGATGTGCGCACGGTGGACGAGCTGATCAAGGCCGCCCGCGCCAAGCCCAATGGCTACGACTACGCGTCGGGCGGCAACGGCAGCGCGGCCCACCTGGCCACCGAGTACTTCAAGCTCAAGGCCAACATCCAGATCCAGCACGTGCCGTACAAGGGTACGGCGCCCGCGCTGAACGACCTGGTCGGCGGCGTGACCTCCATGGTCCTGACCGGCTATCCCCCCTTGTCGCCGTTCCTGCAGGCCGGCCGCTTGCGGCCCATCGCCGTTGCCACCGCCAAGCGGCTGCCGCAGCTGCCCGACGTGCCTACGATCAGCGAAACCAAAGGGCTCGAGGGCTTCGAGGCCAGCCAGTGGTATGGCCTCCTGACCGTCGCCGGTACGCCCAAGCCCATCGTCGACCGCCTGAACAAGGAAGTGGTCGCTGCCTTGAAGAACCCCGAAACGCTGGAACAGTTCCGCAAGGAAGGACTCGAGCCGATGTACAACACGCCGGAAGAGTTCGCGCAGTACATCAAGGACCAGATCCAATTGTGGCGGCCGGTGATCCAGCAGGCCAACATCATCATCGACTGAACGGACCGTGCCCGTGCCGGCGGGCAGGGCGCCCGCCGGGCGGCATTCGCGTCTTCCGTGTCTAATTAGGCCCAGCCATGTCCCCAAGGCAAGGCCCATGCGCTGGCATGGGCCTTGCCTTCGATCATGGTGTCTGCCATGACGGCGCCGCCGCGCCATTTGCCACGAGAACCGACGCATGAGTGCCACTTCTTTTTTCGACATGCCCCGTACGGCGCGCTATGCGCTGCGCTGGATCAGCCTGCCTGAGTGCCTGGCCCCCGCCGGCCTGCCGCCCGCGATGCGCGGAGGCAGGCCTATTGCGTCGATGGTGCAGGCAGACATGCTGATCGAAGACGGCCGGATCGCGGCCATCCAGCCGGCGGGCACGCTGCCCGCGGCAATGGGGCCGGACCTGGGCCAGTCCATGGTCCTGCCCGGTATGCCGGATGTGCATGCGCATCTGGACAAAGGCCACATCTGGCCGCGCATGCCCAATCCCACCGGCGACGCCGTGGGCGCCGCCATGGCGACGAGCGAAGACCGCAGCGCCCGTTGGACCGCCGAGGATGTCGAACGGCGGATGGAGTTCGGGCTGATGACCGCCTACGCGAAGGGCGTGGTGGCGATACGCACGCATCTCGATTCGCTGGCGCCCCAGGCGGCGATTTCGTTTCCCGTATTCGAAACCTTGCGCGCGCGGTGGGCGGGCCGCATTGACCTGCAGGTCTCGTCCATTGCACCGCTGGATCTCTTTCTGACGGACGAGGGCCGGCAGCTGGCCGATACCGTGGCGCATGCGCAAGGCCAGCTCGGCTGCATGACGCGCTTCCGGTCCTTGCCCAACGTGCCGATGCCGCCCGAGTTCGACCAGGCCATGGGCAACCTGTTCAGGCTCGCCGCCGAGCGGGGCCTCGACGTCGACCTGCATGTAGACGAGTCCGGCGACCGGGAGGCGCGGACCCTGCTGCGCGTCGCAGAGCTTGCACGCCGCGACGGCTTCGAGGGCGACATCCTGTGCGGCCATTGCTGTTCGCTGTCGCTGCAGGACGACGACGTCATCGAGGCAACGCTCGATGCGTGCGTCCAGGCGCGGGTCGACATCGTCACCTTGCCTGCCGTCAACCTGTACCTGCAGTCGCGCCAGGCCGGCGTCACCCCGCGCTGGCGCGGCGTCACGTTGCTGCATGAAATGAAGGCGCGCGGGCTGCGCGTGGCCATCGCCGGCGACAACTGCCGCGATCCCTTCTATGCGTATGGCGACCACGACATGCTGGAAACATTCAGCCAGGCGGTCAAGATCCTGCACCTGGACCATCCGCTGGGCGACTGGATACGGGCAGCGACCGCCACCCCGGCCGAGATCATGGGGCTGCCGCAGGCTGGCCGCATCGCCCCCGGCGCGCCGGCCGACCTCATCGTCTTGCGCGCGCGGGACTATTCCGAGATGTTGTCGCGTTTCCAGTCGGATCGTGTAGTGCTGCGGGCGGGCCAGGCCATCGATACGACGCTGCCGGATTATCGGATGCTGGATGACCTGATGGCGGCGTGACGGATAGCGGAAGGCCCGGCGGAATACAATGCCCAGGCCATGGCCTTAAGCGCGGGCGTCCGCCGCGCAGCCATGACCAAGGTCGCTGCCCATGTCGTTGCCGCATCTATTTCCATCGTCATCACCGCCCCGCGCCGGAACCGTCATCGCGTGCGCCTCGATGGTGCTGCTCATCGCCATGGGCGTGCGGGCGACCTTCGGTCTTTTCATGCAACCCATGGGGCTCGCCCATGGCTGGGGCCGCGACGTCTTTTCGCTGGCGTTCGCCATTCAGAACCTGGTTTGGGGCCTGGCTGCCATCCTGATGGGGTCGGTAGCGGATAAATGGGGATCGGGGCGCACCATCGTCGCCTCGGTGCTGTTGTGCGTGCTGGGCTTGGTCGGTACCCGGTATGCCAGTTCCGAATGGATGCTGTATCTCAGCTCCGGCGTGCTGGTGGGCCTGGGACAGGCGGGGATGACGTTCGCGGTGCTGCTGCCGGTCGTGGCGCGCTCGGTTCCGGTCGAGCAACGCAGCGTCGCGATGGGCATCGCCAGTGCGGGCGGGTCCATGGGCCAGTTCGTGGTCGTGCCGGCTGGGCAGCTGCTGATCGACCGCTTCGATTGGACAGGGGCGCTGTGGATCCTGTCGACACTGGTATTGCTGGCTCTGCCGCTGGCTACGCGATTGGTCGGCAAGCCGCAGCACACCGCAGGCGCGCAGTCGCTGGGCGCCGCGATCAAGCAGGCCATGGGCCATCGCTCCTACCACTTCCTGTTCTGGAGCTATTCGGTTTGTGGATTCCACACGGCTTTCATTACGCTGCACCTGCCGGCCTTCGTGGTGGACGGTGGCCTGAAGGCCTCGGACGGCGCCATGTCCATCGCGTTGATCGGCCTGTTCAACGTATTCGGTTCGTATTGGGCCGGCAAGATGGGCGGACGCCACAGCAAGAAGCATCTGCTCGCGCTGCTGTACGCCATACGGTCGGCCGCGATCCTGCTGCTCCTTTTCCTCCCGCTGACACCCGTCGTGCTGTATCTTTTCGCGGCTCTCATGGGGCTGGTGTGGCTGGGCACCGTGCCATTGACGACCGGCCTGGTGGGACATATCTATGGCATGCGCTATGCGGCGACACTGACCGGCATCGTATTCTTCGGGCACCAGATCGGCAGCTTCGTCGGCGTCTGGCTCGGCGGCAAGCTCTATGTCGCAACCGGCAGCTACGATGTCGTATGGTGGCTGTCGGTGGCGCTGGGACTCGCCGCCGCGGCGCTGTGCCTGCCCGTGCGCGAGCGCGCGCTGGCCCCCGCGTAGGCATGCCCCGTTCCTTCAGAGGCACCATGACCGCTTTCCGCCCGAATGCAGAGATAGCGCCGCGCCGGCGCCGCGGCCTGCAGCTCGCGTGGCGCGTGCTGGGCTACGCTTTGCTTGGGGCCGTGCTTGCGGTAGCCTTCCTGGGCTATTTGCGTCCGCAAATGGTCGTCGGCTGGGACGCACTCATGGCCTGGTGCGGCTTTTGAGGCGGCTGTCGCAGCTGGACGGACGAAGCTCGCGCTTCATCCGTAAAATAGCCTTCATTTTTTTCCACAGTTGCTGGGGATAACTTGGCCACTCGCTACAACGAAGCTTCGATCCGGGTGCTGAAAGGGCTGGAGCCCGTCAAACAGCGTCCGGGCATGTATACCCGAACCGAAAACCCCCTGCATATCGTGCAGGAGGTGGTCGACAACGCCGCCGACGAGGCGCTCGCCGGCTACGGCAAGCATCTGCAGGTCATCCTGCATGCCGACGGCAGCGTCACGGTCGAGGACGAGGGCCGCGGCATCCCGGTCGGCCTGCATCCTGAAGAAAACGCGCCGGTCGTCGAACTGGTCTTCACCCGCCTGCATGCCGGCGGCAAGTTCGACAAGCAGGGCGGCGGCGCCTATTCCTTTTCCGGTGGCCTGCATGGCGTCGGCGTTTCCGTCACGAACGCGCTGTCATCCCGGCTGGAAGTGACCGTCTGGCGCGACGGCGCGGCGCATCGGCTGGTATTCCAGCACGGCGACGTGGTCGAAGAGCTCGCCCAGGTGTCCGACCCGGCGCGCAAGAAAAACGGCACGCGCGTGCGCTGCTGGCCCGATCCCAAGTACTTCGACAGCGGTGCCATCCCGCTGGGCGAGCTGACGCGCCTGTTGCGCAGCAAGGCGGTGTTGCTGCCCGGCGTCAAGGTCACGCTGCGGACCGAGAAGACCGGCGAAACCCAGACCTGGTTGTACGAACAGGGCTTGCGCGGCTACCTGACCGAAGCGCTGGCCGGCGCCGAACTGCTGATTCCGCTGTTCGAGGGCGAGCAGTACGCCGGCAGCGACCACGAGAACTTTGCGGAAGGCGAAGGCGCACAGTGGGTGGTGGCCTGGACCGAGGATGGCAACGTCGTGCGCGAGTCCTACGTCAACCTCATCCCCACGCCGGCAGGCGGCACGCACGAGGCCGGCCTGCGCGACGGGCTCTTCAACGCGGTCAAGAGTTTCGTCGAGCTGCACAATCTCAGCCCCAAGGGCGTCAAGCTGCTGCCTGAAGACGTTTTCGCACGCGCCAGCTTCGTGCTGTCTGCCAAGGTGCTCGACCCGCAGTTCCAAGGGCAGATCAAGGAGCGCCTGAACAGCCGCGACGCGGTGCGCCTGGTGGGCGGGTTCTGCAAGCCCGCGCTCGAGCTGTGGCTGAATACGCACGTGGAGTACGGCAAGAAGCTGGCCGAGCTGGTCATACGGCAGGCGCAGTCGCGGGTCCGCGCGACGCAGAAGGTCGAGAAGCGCAAGAGCTCCGGCGTCGCGGTGCTGCCCGGCAAGCTGACCGACTGCGAAAGCAGCGATACGTCGCGCACCGAAGTCTTCCTGGTCGAGGGCGACTCGGCCGGGGGGTCGGCCAAGATGGGGCGTGACAAGGAGTTCCAGGCCATCCTGCCGCTGCGCGGCAAGGTGCTCAACGCCTGGGAGGTCGATCGCGATCGCTTGTTCGCCAATAACGAGATCCACGATATCGCGGTGGCCATCGGTGTCGATCCGCACGGCCCCGGCGACAATCCCGACCTCTCGGGCCTGCGCTACGGGCGCGTCTGCATCCTGTCGGACGCGGATGTCGACGGCTCGCATATCCAGGTACTGCTCTTGACCCTTTTCTACCGGCACTTTCCCAAGCTGGTGGAAGCCGGCCACGTGTTCGTGGCCCGGCCGCCGCTGTTCCGGGTCGACGTGCCCGCCCAGGGCAAGCGTCCGCCCCGCAAGCTGTACTGCCTGGACCAGGGCGAGCTGACCGCGGTGGAGGACAAGCTGCGCAAGGAAGGCGTGCGCGAAGGTTCGTGGAGCATCAGCCGCTTCAAGGGGCTGGGCGAAATGAGCCCGGAGCAACTTTGGGAAACCACGATGAACCCCGACACCCGGCGCCTGCTACCGGTGACCTACGGCGAACTGGGGCGCGACGAAACTACGCGCATGTTCGACATGCTGATGGGCAAGGGTGAGGCCGCGCAGCGGCGCTCGTGGCTGGAAGAAAAAGGCGATCTGGCCGAGGTGGATATTTAATGACGGACGAACAACAACCCGGCTTGTTCGAGATGCCGGGCGGCGATGCCGCGATCACGCTGGCGCGCTATGCGGAACAGGCTTATCTGGATTATGCGGTATCGGTCGTAAAGGGACGGGCGCTGCCCGAGGTGAGCGACGGCCAGAAGCCGGTGCAGCGCCGCATTCTTTATGCAATGCAGGCCATGGGGCTGGGTTCCAATGCCAAGCCCGTGAAGTCCGCCCGGGTGGTGGGCGACGTGCTGGGCAAGTACCACCCGCACGGCGACCAGGCCGCCTATGACGCGCTGGTTCGCATGGCGCAGTCGTTCTCGTTGCGCTATCCCCTTATCGATGGGCAGGGCAACTTCGGTTCGCGCGACGGCGACGGCGCCGCGGCCATGCGCTATACCGAGGCGCGGCTCACGCCGATCGCCCGGTTGCTGCTGGACGAGTTGGACGAAGGCACCGTCGATTTCATTCCGAACTACGACGGTTCCCACCAGGAACCCAAGCAATTGCCGGCGCGCCTGCCCATGGTGCTGCTCAATGGCGCTTCGGGTATCGCGGTGGGGATGGCGACCGAGATACCGCCGCACAATTTGCGGGAGGTGGCTCAGGCTGCCGTCGCATTGCTGAAGAACCCCAAGATCCCGGACGAAGAGCTGTACGCGCTGGTGCCGGGACCGGATTACCCGGGCGGTGGCCAGATCATCACCCCGCAGGCCGAGATCGCGCAGATCTTCAGTGCCGGCCGCGGGTCCATCAAGGTCCGCGCGCGCTGGAAGTTCGAAGAGCTGGCCCGGGGCCAATGGCAGCTGGTCGTGACCGAGCTGCCGCCTTCGACGTCCGGCCAGAAGGTCCTGGAGGAAATCGAGGAACTGACCAACCCCAAGGTCAAGGCCGGCAAGAAGAGCCTGAGCGCGGAGCAGCAGCAGACCAAGGCGGCCATGCTGAGCCTGCTCGACGCGGTCCGCGACGAATCGGGCAAGGATGCCGCCGTGCGGCTGGTGTTCGAGCCCAAGACGTCGCGGGTGGACCGCGACGAATTCGTCAATACGCTGCTGGCCCATACCTCGATGGAAAGCAGCGCGCCGATCAACCTGGTCGCGGTGGGCAACGACGGCCGGCCGCGCCAGAAGTCCCTGCGCGGCATCCTCGACGAATGGCTGGCCTTCCGTACCCAGACGGTTACCCGCCGCTCGCGCCACCGGCTCGACAAGGTGCTGGACCGCATCCACGTGCTGGAAGGCCGGATGGTGGTCTACCTGAACGTGGATGCCGTGATCAAGGTGATTCGCGAGTCGGACGAACCCAAGCCGGCGCTGATGCAGGCGTTCAAGCTGTCGGAGCGGCAGGCCGAGGACATCCTCGAGATGCGCTTGCGCCAGCTCGCCCGCCTCGAGGGCTTCAAGATCGAGCAGGAACTCAAGGACCTGAAGGAAGAGCAGGGCAAGCTGGAAGACCTGCTGGCCAATCCGTCCTCGCTCCGGCGCCTGATCGTCAAGGAAATCGAAGCCGATGCCAAGCAGTACGGCGACGACCGCCGCACCCTGATCGAGGCGGCCGAACGCGCCACGGTCGAGGCCAAGGTGATCGACGAGCCGGTCACGGTGATCGTCTCGCAGAAAGGCTGGCTGCGCGCGCGCCAGGGCCACGGCCACGATGCCAGTCTGTTCACGTTCAAGGCCGGCGATGCGCTCTATGGTGCCTTCGAGTGCCGGACGACCGACACCCTGGTTGCGCTCGGCAGCAACGGGCGGGTCTATTCCGTGGCTGTCAGCGCGCTGCCGTCCGCGCGCGGCGACGGCGTGCCGGTGACCACGCTGATCGATCTGGAGGCCGGATCCCACATTCTGCACATGATTGCGGCCGCTCCCGACAGCCGCTGGCTGCTGACGACGCAGCGGGGCATGGGCTTCGTCACCCGCCTGGGCGACATGGCCACCCGCCAGCGCGGCGGCAAGCAATTCATGACCCTCGACGAGGGCGATCGCCCGTTGCGGCCGGTCCCGGTCTTCGACGGGGCGGAATCGATTGCGCTGCTGTCGGCCAAGGGGCGGTTCCTGGTGTTCGGCATGGCCGAAGTCAAGGTGCTGTCTTCGGGAGGACGGGGTACTACCCTCATGGACATCGACGCCAAGGACAGCCTGGCGCAGGTCGTGCCCATAGGCCCGGCCGGGCTGCGGGTTGCGGGCATCTATCGCAACAAGCCGCACGAGGAAATCCTCGCGGGCGACGCGTTGGCGGTCTACGTCGGCAAGCGCGCCCGCAAAGGCCGGCTGCTCGATGCCAAGGCCAAGCAGCCCGTGCTTTCTCCGGTGCTCTGACCCATGCTGGGCAAGTGGCTGGCGGCAGTGGCGGCGGCGGGGGCGGTGGCCGGATGTACGCCGGTCAACCCCTATTACGACCCGGCGCAGCCTCATCATACCGAGCGCGGATTCCGTAATCTTTATTCGTATGCCGCCTCAAGCACGCTGGATTTCTGGCGGTGGCAATTCAATCGCTGGAACCGTGGCTTGCCGCCTCCGCCCACCGATTCGCTGGCTCCCGTGGTCGCCGACGTGGCGTGGTTGCAAGCGCCGTCGGACGATGTCCGGGTGACCTGGGTCGGGCACTCGACGCTGCTGGTCCAGGCCGGCGGCTTCAACCTCCTGACCGACCCCATGTTTTCGGAGCGCGCCTCGCCGGTTTCCTTCGCCGGTCCCAAGCGCCACCAGCCCCCGGGCATCGCGCTGGCCGACCTGCCCCGTATCGATGCCGTCGTGATCTCGCACAATCATTACGATCATCTGGACCTGGCCTCGGTCAAGGCGCTGGCCGCCCAGCAAGGGGGACCGCCGGTTTTCATGATGCCCTTGGGCGTGGACGTCTGGTTCCGCCAGCACGTGCCCGAGGCCACCGATCTGCGCCCGCTGGATTGGTGGGGCCAGACCATCGTCGGCGTTGCGGTCCTGACGCTGCTTCCCGTGCAGCACTGGAGCGCGCGCACGCCTTTCGACCGTTCGACTACCCTGTGGGGCGCCTGGTCGGTACAAACGCGGGAGCCCGCCTTCAGCTTCCTGTTCGGCGGCGATTTCGGCTATTCCCGCGACATCGCCACCATAGGCGAGCGCATGGGGCCCTTCGATCTGGCGGCGCTGCCCATAGGGGGGTATGCGCCGCGTTGGTTTATGCGAAGCCATCATATGAGCCCTACCGAGGCGGTGCATGTGCACCATGAGCTACGGGCCCGGGCTTCGGTCGGCATCCACTGGGGAACCTTCGAGTTGACCGACGAGGCACTGGACCAGCCGCCGCGCGAATTGGCTCGCGCGCGCCGCTACGCAGAAGTCCCGGCAGAGGAGTTCTTCGTCATGCGCCATGGCGAAACCCGGGTGTGGCGCGATGGCCGGTGGCTGGTGCGGGCGCCGGGAGACGAAAGCGGCCCCCAGGCGCGTTGACGGCAGGCCGAGGCGGCGGTGTAGCGGCGCCCGGGCATGGGCGCGGCCGGGAGGGTGGCAATCTCGCCACGAATCGCGCCTCCCTCCACCCTTGTCTTGATTTGGTCATTGAGGCGCTGTATAAAAACCCAGTAAAAGATAGCGATAGGCAATCCATTCAGGAGAAAACTGTGGCTCATCTGGTTCTCGCACTCGATGTTGCCGGTACGCCGGTGCACTGGGTGGATATTGAAAAGGCCATTAGCCTGCACGTCGCAGGCCGCGTGGCATGGGAACTGGGGGAGACCACCGTGACCTATCGCGGGGGCGTCAATCGGCTGACCGGAGAGATCTCCACCGTCAGCACCGCCAGCATCATCGCGGTGCGCGGGCGCGAATTCCGTGGCGACCGTTCAGCGTCGATCAGCATCAGCCGCGAGCGGCTCTTCGCGCGCGACAAGCACATCTGCGGATACTGCGGCGGCTGTTTTCCCGATGCCGACCTGACCATCGAACATGTACGCCCGGAATCCCGCGGCGGCGGCAACCGCTGGGAAAACGTGGTCACGGCGTGCCGGTCGTGCAATCAGCGCAAGGGCAACCGCACGCCCGAGGAAGCCGGCATGCCGTTGCTGTATCTGCCGTACCGGCCGAATCGCTGGGAAGGTATGATTCTGCGCAACCGGCGCATCCTGGCGGACCAGATGGAGTTCCTCATGGCCGGGGTGCCCAACACCAGCCGATTGGCGGCATAGCGGCGCTGCCGCGGTCGTTGCATGCCAAGGCACCGGGGCTGGCCCCGCGGTGTCTTCCTGGTTGGCCCTTCCTCGACGCGTTCGTCGCCGACATGCTTGAAAATCGGCCTGGCGTCCCTATTTTGTACGCCAGCCTGTTTCGTTCCTTTGAATCGCCGCTATGACTCAAACCGCAAATACCTCCGAGACCCTGGGTTTCCAGACTGAAGTCAAGCAGTTGCTGCACTTGATGATCCATTCGCTGTACAGCAACAAAGAGATCTTCCTGCGCGAGCTGGTTTCCAACGCTTCGGACGCCTGCGACAAACTGCGTTTCGAGGCCATCGACCGCCCGGAGCTGCTGGAAGGCGAAGGCGAGATGGCCATCCGCGTCGGCTACGACAAGGCCGCGCGGACCATCACGATTTCAGACAACGGCATAGGCATGACCCGCGACGAGGCCATCGCGAACCTCGGCACCATCGCCCGTTCGGGCACGCGTGAATTCTTCCAGCAACTGACCGGCGACAAGCAGAAGGACGCGCAGCTCATCGGCCAGTTCGGCGTGGGCTTTTATTCGTCGTTCATCGTCGCGCAGAACGTGACGGTGATCAGCCGCCGCGCCGGGCTGCCTGCCGATCAGGCGATACGTTGGGAATCGGCCGGCGACGGCGAGTTCACCATCTCGGCCGCCGAGAAGCCGGGGCGCGGCACCGATATCGTGCTGACCCTGCGCGAAGGCGAGGACGAGTTTCTCTCGTCCTGGAAGCTGCGTGACATCCTGCGTCGCTATTCCGACCACATCTCCATTCCTATCCGCATGAACAAAGAGGAGTGGGATGCCGAGAAGTCGGCACATGTGGTCAAGGACGAGGAGGAAACGGTCAACCAGGCCAGCGCGCTCTGGACCCGGAACAAGTCCGAGATCAGCAACGAGCAGTACGCCGAGTTCTACAAGCACGTGGCGCACGACTTCGAGGAACCGCTGGCCTGGACCCACAACCGCGTGGAAGGCCGCAGCGAATACACGCAGTTGTTGTATGTGCCCAAGCGCGCCCCGTTCGATCTCTGGGACCGTCAACGCAAGCACGGCGTGAAGCTGTACGTCAAGCGCGTCTTCATCATGGATGACGCCGAGCAGTTGCTGCCTGCCTATCTGCGTTTCGTGCGGGGCGTGATCGACTCGGCAGACCTGCCGCTCAATGTGTCGCGCGAGATCCTCCAGGAAAGCCGCGACGTACGGGTTATCCGCGAAGGCAGCGCCAAGCGCGTGCTGGGCCTGCTGGAAGACCTGGCCGAGAACCGCAAGGAAGACTACGCGGGTTTCTGGAGGGAGTTCGGCCAGGTGCTCAAGGAAGGCGTGGGAGAAGACGCGACCAATATGGAGCGTATCCTCAAGCTGCTGCGTTTCGCCTCTACCCACGACGGCACGGCCGAGCAGACGGTATCGCTCGCAGACTATGTCTCGCGCATGAAAGACGGCCAGGACAAGATCTACTACGTGACGGCGGAAACGTTTGCCGCGGCCAGCAGCAGCCCGCATCTGGAAATCTTCCGCAAGAAGGGGATCGAGGTGCTGTTGCTCACGGACCGCATCGATGAGTGGATGCTGTCCTTTCTTCGCGAGTTCGAGGGCAAGCCGCTTGTTTCCATTGCGAAGGGCGGGCTGGATCTCGGCGCGCTGGCGGACGAGGAAGAGAAAAAGCAGCAGGCCGAGGTCTCGGAAGAGTTCAAGCCCGTGGTCGAACGGATCAAGGCGGCGCTGGGCGATGCGGTCAAGGAGGTGCGCGTCACTTTCCGGCTGGTCGATTCGCCGGCCTGCGTGGTCGTGGACGACCAGGACATGAGCCAGCACCTGCAGCGCCTGCTCAAGGCGGCGGGCCAGGCCACGCCCGAGTCGCGGCCCATTCTCGAGGTCAATCCTCGCCACGCGCTGATCGAGCGCATCAAGCAGGCGGAGGACGGGGATTTCGAGCAGTGGGCCAAGCTGTTGCTGGACCAGGCGTTGCTCGCCGAGGGGGCGACCCTGGAAGACCCGGCGGCCTTCGTGCGCCGGATGAACAGCCTGCTCCTCGGCCGGTCTTGAGCCGCGGCCGCCGTCAGCCGCAGCGGAGCCGGCCCGCCGCAGCCGGCCCGAGCGAGCTCGACGAACCCACGTTTTCGGAAGACGAGGGCATACGTTACCTTCACTTCGGCAGCCCATGGATACAGGGCGCGATGCGGCTTCGCAGCCCGTTTTCGCTGGTGCTGGAATATACCCGCCAGATGATGGCGTGGCTGTTGTTTCTCGATCCCCCCGGGGGACCGGAGGCCATCGGCACGCTGGGCCTGGGGGCCGGATCGCTGGCGCGGTTCTGTCTCAAAAACACGGAAAGCCCCGTGCTCGCGGTGGAATGGAATCCTCGTGTGACGGCGGCTTGCCGCGCCTATTTCCGGCTTCCGCCTGACGGCGACCGTTTCCGCGTCATCCACGCCGATGCCGGCGAGTGGGTGCGTGATATCGCCCATCGCGGCAGTTGCCGCGCGTTGATGGTGGATTTGTACGATCACGAGGCGCGCGGTCCGGTGCGGGATTCGGTGGCGTTCTACCGGGGATGCCGGCAAGTCGTCAGCGCCCACGCGCAGCAGGCCGGTGTGGTGACCGTCAACCTTTTCGGCGCACACCAGAGTTTCGAATACAACCGGCGCAATCTGGAGGAAGCGTTCGAAGGACGGGTGTTGCTGCTGCCCGAGATCGAGGAAGGCAATCGCGTTGCGATCGCGCTTGCCGGTCCGCCGCTGGATATCGACGCGCAGACTCTGCTGGCCCGCGCCGACGAGGTCGAGCGCCGGTACGGCCTGCCGGCCAGGAAATGGGCGCGGTCCCTGGCGCCGGCGCTGTCGCGGGCAGCATGACGCAGCGCTTGCCTTCCCTGCCGGCTTCCCCGCTCAGCGGCTTTCCGCCGGTGCTGGCCGGCCATACCTCCGTGCTCATCCTGGGCAGTTTCCCAGGCGTCGCGTCGCTTGCGGAGGGCCGGTACTACGCCCATCCGCGCAACCAGTTCTGGCGGCTGCTGGGCGCCTGCCTCGGGTTCGACCTGGCGGCGTTGCCGTATGCCGACCGCCTGGATGCCGTGCTCGAACGGGGTGTGGGGATCTGGGATGTGGTGGCCAGTTGCCGGCGCGAAGGCAGCCTGGATGCGTCCGTCACCGACGCCCGGGTCAACCCGCTCGCCGCCTATCTGCGCGAACATGCTCCCGCGCTCTCGCGCATAGGATTCAACGGCGGCCTGTCATGGAAGCTCGGCCGGCATCTGGCCGAGCATGGCTACCGGGTCTACCGGCTTCCTTCTTCGTCGCCCGCGGCGGCGATGTACAGCTTCGAGCAGAAGCTGGCGCAATGGCGCATCTTGTTCGAGGATTGAGCGCCCACGGCGCGTGGCGCTAGGCGGTACTTTGCTTCGCCGCGCGGCGGACGCGGCGCGCACCCGGCCGGGCGGTCCGGTTTTTCTCGCGCAGCGAAAACTCCAGCTCCAGCGCCTCGTCGGTCAGGCTGCGTATTTCCTTGATCAGGGCCTGGCTGGCGATCGACAGCGCGGTATCCCGCCGATAGACGATGCCAATGGTGTGGGTGCCCAGCAGCTGCGCCCGGATCGAGGCATGCAGCGGGAGTTCCACCACGTTCCCGGTGTCTTTCTCCAGCCGTGCCGAATCGTACCGGGTCAAGCCTATGCAGTCGCTCGCTACCAGCGTGGAGCGGAAGAAGTAGAACGAATCCGTCCGGATGACGTTATGGGCAAACGGCGTGCCCTGGGCCCTGACGGTTCGCCGTAGCATCTGCTCCAGCTGCGAGCATTCGGACAAGACCAGCCACGGATAGTCGGCAAGGTGCCGCGCGCTGCCGTCGAAGGTGCCCAGTATGGGATGGTCTGAGCGGACGAAGAGGGCGTTGCGGTCCGGGAAGAGCGGCTCGGAAACCAGTTCGTCGGCGTATTCGTCATCCTCGATCCCCACAATGGCGAAATCCAGATCGCCGCGCAATAGGGGGCCCAGCATGCTGGAGCGGTGGCCAAACTGGTAGTTCACCGTCAGCCGCCGCGCATCTCTTGCCAGGTTGAGCGTGGCCTTGGGCAACACCTGGTTCTGCAGGAAACCCGGCACGACGCCCACGTTCACTTCGCCCATGGAGACTTCCCGCAGGGCACGCGCTTCGTTTTCCAGCTTGCGCAGCTCGGCGTCGACCAGCTTGGCACGCGTGTAGATCGTCTCGCCGAAGGCGGTCAGGCTGACACCCCGGGCAGTCCGGGTGAACAGCGCTACCCCGAGTGCCTCTTCCAGTTCTTGCAAGTCCTTGGTGAGCGATGGCTGGGAGACGTTCAGATGCGCGGCGGCCTTGTTGATGCTGCCGAGTTCCGCGATGGCGAGAAAACGTTTGAGGGCGCGCAGGTTCACGGGCGGAGGCGGCAAAAAAGGAGCCGCCAGGATATCAATATTTCAGATAACTGGCGCAAAAAAATGTATTTGATGTCTATATCCCTCCTACGTATTCTGTCTCGCGAGACGGCTTGGCCATGACCGGGCCGCGATAACGATGATGCCGGCCAGCTTCGGCCGCGCTGTGGAGCCGAGACACGCATGAGTGCATTGCTCAGGGAAGAACGGGCAGGTCGTTTGCGAACAGCCATGGAACGGGCCGGCATGGACTTGCTGGTCGTGACCGGGAATGCGTGGCGCAGCGATTACCTGCGGTTCGTGCTGGATATCACGCCCATGGAAGGGCAGGCGGTGGCCTTTTTCTCCGGTGCCGGCGTACGGTTGCTGGTCGACACCCCTGCCGAGGCCGAACGCCTGGCGGCCGAGCAGCCGGGACTGCATGTGGAATGGACGCATGAGCTGCTGCCCCGTGCCCGCCGGGAATTGGATGCGGCAGATCCCACCCGTACCGGCCTGGCTCCGGCCCCGTCGACCCCCTCGCTGCTGGCGGGCAGCGCGGTAGGCAGCTCCATGCTGCGCACGACGGCGATGCTGGATGGATTGATGGTACGCAAGTCGGCAGCCGAGGCCGATGCCGTCGAACGCGCGGTGGAGCTGGCCGATGCCGGCTACGAGGTCTTCCGCGCCGCGGCCCGCGTGGGCAGGCAGGAGTTCGAACTGGTGGGCGAACTCGAAGCGTGGCTACGCGCGCAAGGTTGCCCCGAGAATTTCATGATCATGGGGTCGGGCGGCAAGGAAGTCCGCACCATGCGGCCGCCGGGAGAACGCCGCCTGGCGCCGGGTGATCTCGTTACCACCGAATTGACGCCTTGCGTGGACGGCTATTACGCGCAGATCTGCAGGACGCTGGTCCTGGGGCCGCCCACCCGCGAGCAGCTGGACGCCTACGCCGTGTTCGTCGAGGCGTTGGAGGCCGGTATCGCGGCGGTCCGCCCGGGGGCGACCCATGGCGATGTGGCCCGCGCCCAGAACGATGTATTCCGCCGCCATGGGCTCGGTGAGTACGTCACGTCCAAGTACACGCGTGTTCGCGGGCACGGCATGGGTTTGTACGTGGACGGTCCGCATGTGCTGGAAGACGTGGATCTGGTGCTCGAGCCCGACATGACCCTGGTGGTCCATCCCAATACCTACCATCCCGTCGCGGGCTACATCGTACTGGGCGACACCGTGCGCGTGACCGACACCGGCTGCAGGGTCTTGACCCGCACGCCGCGAGCCCTGCGCGGCCCGGCCGCCGGCCCCGCGTGATCTGACTGGCATACGGAGAGATTCGTTCTATGCGTCGCGGACTGATGAGTTGGTCGCAGGAAGAACTGCCGGCCTCGGTACTGGATGAACGGGTGGCCCGGCTGCAGGCGGCCATGGAGCAGGAAGGATGGGGCGCCGTGCTGGCCTACACCTCCTTTGCCGAACCGGCGGCCGTCCACTGGCTGACCAATTTCACGCCTTATTGGAGCGAGGCCATGTTGCTGGTGCTCCCCCGGGGCAAGCCCGTGCTGTTGGCCGCGTTGACCCCTCGCGTGCACGGATGGATACGCGAAGTCTCCCACCTGGGGGATCTGGTGTCGGCGCCGCGGCTCGCCAGCAGCGTGCTGCAGATGTTGGCGGACAAGGGCGTGGCGACGGGTACCCGCATAGGCGTGATCGGCCTGGATGCGCTGCCTGCCTCCGTCGCCATGCCCTTGCTCGCGCAATGGGGCGAGGCGGCGGTGGCGGATGCGACGCGGGTATACGCCTCGCTGCGCCAGCCGTGTGGCGTAGCCGAGTTGGCCCTCGCGCGGCGGGCGTGGGAGATCGCCGTGCGGGCGCTGGCCGCGGCGCCGGGCATGGCCCGAAGCACGTCGCAGATCGCCAGCGCGGTCGAGGCATCGGCCCGGGCAGACGGAGCGGAAGAGGTCCTGCACCGCATGGCACCCGATCTGGCGCGGGGCGCCGCCTTGATGCGGCTGGAAGGCGGGCGGCCGCTGGGCCAGGCCTACGCGCTCGAGCTGTCGGTGGCCTACAAAGGCTATTGGGTCCGTGCCGGACGCAGCTTTAGCCACGGACCTCGCCCTCAGGCCTGGGAGGGGGCCCAGGCCTGGTTCCGCGACAGCCTGCTTCGTCTGGCCGAACGCGGCGCGGATGCCGTTGACGCGGTGCCCGCGAGCGGGGGACGCTGGACATTGGAGGCCTGCATCGGTGCGCAGCCGCTGAGTCTGGTGCGTACCCAGGACGAAGTGCTGTGGCCGCTGCCGGCCGGCAGTCTGGCGATTTTTTCCGCGCATCTGGCCACCGAAGATGGGCATTGGTTTCAAAGTGCGCCTGTGGTGCTGGGCGGCGGCGAGCAGCCCGGCCAAGTGCTGGAGGCCTGAGGCGGAGCGGGAGCGCCCGTTTTGCCTCGGCGAAATGACGGCTAGAAGAGGCGCAGTAAAAGCGCCAACAACGGAGACGATGCTTATGCCCAAGTACATGGTGCGCCGGCTATTGACAGCCGTATCGCTGATTTTCCCCTGTGCCGCGATGGCGGCGGACTATCCCTCCAAGATGATACGCATCATCGTGCCCGTGCCCGCCGGTGGCGCGGCCGATACGCTGGCGCGCATCGTCGGAGAAGGCCTGCAACAAAAATGGGGCCAGTCGGTCATTGTCGAGAACCGTTCGGGCGCGAGCGGCAACATCGGGGCCGAGGCCGTCTATCGCGCAGAACCCGATGGCCATACGCTGCTCGTTTCTCCGCCCGGGCCGCTGGCAATCAACAAAAGCCTGTACCGGCAGCTCGCCTACGACCCCGCGCAAATGGTTCCGGTGTCGATCATTGCGGCCAATCCCAACGTGCTGCTCGTCCATCCCAAGGTGCCGGCCAAATCCCTGAAGGAATTGATTGCCTATGCCAAGGCGCATCCGGGCAAGCTCAACTTCGCTTCCGGCGGAACGGGCTCCACGCCGCACCTTGCGGGCGAGCTCCTCAAGATGATGACGGGCATAGACATGGTCCATATTCCCTATAAAGGCGGCCCCCCGGCCTACGCCGACCTGCTGGCCGGCCAGGTGGACGTCATGTTCCAGGGCTTGGCCACGGCGTTGCCGCAGATCAAGGAAGGCAAGCTGCGCGTGCTGGCGGTCGGCGGGGAAAAGCGCCATCCCGCGCTGCCCGACGTTCCCACGTTGACGGAATCGCTGCCGGGGTTCATCTCGGTGTCGTGGACCGGCATGGCGGCGCCGCCGGGAACGCCTCCCGAGGTCGCCGCCAAGCTGGCCGCCGCGGTGCACGACGTGCTGATCGGCGACGGTGCCGGCAAGGATCTCAAGGGCCTGGATGCGCGCGATCTGATTGCCAGCAATCCTGGCGAGGCGGCCCGCTTTACCAAGGAAGAAGTGGAACGCTGGAGCAAGGTCATTCGTTCGACCGGCATCAATGTCGATTGATGCGGCCTGACGCCGTAGGGCGGGCACCGTCTCGATGCGGACGTAGCCGCCGATCCAAGGAGTGCAAGCAATGCGTGAAGCGATCATGGGACCGGCCAACTGGCGGGGGCCGGAAATGAAGGACGACAAGTCGTGGATCTACGAGTTCACGGCGGAGAACATCGCGGAGATCGATGGGGCGCTGCGCAACGTGCGCAGCCTGGGCAAGACCATCGAGACCATGACCCGCGAGGATTTCCCGCTGCCGACGGTTGCCGCGTTGATCGACCATACCCGCGACCGCCTGGAGAACGGCCCGGGCCTGCAGCTGTTGCGCGGGTTCCCGGCCGAGCGCTACGGGAAGGACGACCTGCGCATCATCTACTGGGGCCTGGGCAAGCACCTGGGGACGGCGGTTTCCCAGAGCGCGCGCGGCGACATCCTGGGCGACGTACGCAACCTCAACATAGACATCAACAGTCCGCAGGGCCGGGGCTATACCTCCAACCAGAAGCTGACCTATCACACGGACAGTTGCGACGTGGTCGGGCTGTTCGTGCTGCGCACCGCCAAGAGCGGCGGGTTGAGCATGATTGCCAGCTCGCAGGCCATCCACAACGAGATTGCGCGCGTTCGTCCGGACCTTCTGGATGTGCTGTACGAGCCTTTCTATTGGAGCTGGCAGGGACAGGAGGAGCCCGGGCAGCTTCCTTACTACCAGCAGCCCATCTTCACGGTGCACGAAGGCAAGTTCTCGTGCCGCTATGTGCGCACGCATATCCGCTCGGCACAGCGTTTTCCCGATGTCCCGAGGCTGACTCCCCGGCAGGAGGAGGCGCTGGACCTGCTGGACAGCCTGGCGGCCAGCACCGACTTTCATTTCTCGATGATGTTTCAGCCGGGCGACCTGCAGTTCCTGAACAACCACGTCATGCTGCATTCGCGCACCCAGTTCGAGGACTACGACGAACCGGAAAGAAAGCGCCATTTGCTGCGGATGTGGCTAGCGGTGCCCAATAGCCGGCCGCTGAGTCCCGCGCTGGGTACGATTTACCGCGATGGCCGGCCCGGGGCCGTGCGGGGAGGATTCCCCTCGCGCACCGGCAAGCTGATCTACGAAACGGTGGGAAGCATCGAATAGCGCGGAGGCCGCATATGCTTTATGAGGCGGAGCAGGGCCGGATCAAGCTGGCGTTGGTCGGCGACATGATGTTGTCGCGAGCGTTGCGGCCTTATGCCGAACAGGAGTACCTGGCGCTGGTCGAGCTGCTGCGCGGGGCCGACGCCAGCTTCGGCAATCTGGAGACCACGGTGCGGCACGCCCACGAGGGCGTTCCCAATTTCACGCAGGGGACGCCGATGAGCACCCCTCCGGCCTTGCTGGAGGATTTGAAATGGATGGGCGTCGATATCGTTTCCGTGGCGAACAACCATGCAACGGACTACGGCGTATCCGGCGTCCTGGCCAGCCTCGCTCACCTGGAGCAGGCAGGCATCCCGTACTCGGGAGCCGGGCGCACCTTGACCGAAGCGCGGCGGCCGGGCTACCTGGAAACGGGCGCGGGGAGGATAGGGCTGGTGTCCGCGACCTCATTCTTCCGGCCGTGGAATCGGGCGGCCGATGCGCGTTCGGACAGCGCCGGCCGGCCCGGCATCAATCCCTTGGGATTTTCCACTTCGTACACCGTGGACGACGCGGCGCTCGAGGCCTTGAAGCGCATCAGCGAAGAGTTGGGGCTGGCGCAAGAACAGGTGCGCCATCGTTCCCAGTTCTATGCACCGCATGAAGTCCCCCGGAGCGACGAGGACAGCGTGGCCCTGCTGGGTGCCAAATTCCGCCGGGGCAACGCATTCGGCATGTCGACCCGGGTCGATCCCCAGGACGCCGAAGCGAATCTGCGTTGGATACGCGAGGCCCGCAAGCAGGCGGACTGGGTAGTTTTTTCTTTCCATTGTCATGAGTTCGGCAGTGCGGGCAGGCGGACCGCGCCGACGGACGTCGAACTGGAAGAGTCGGCGGACTTTGCCGTGGCCTTTGCCCATGCCGCCGTCGAGGCGGGCGCCCATGTCGTGGCCGGTCATGGACCGCACCTGACCATGGGGGTGGAGGTGTATCGCGGCGCGCCGATTTTCTACAGTCTCGGCAACTTCATTTTCCAGAACGAAACGATCGGTGCCTTTCCTGCCGAAGCCTATGGCCGCTTCGGACTCGGTACGGAGGCCACGCCGTCCGAGTTCCTCGATGCCCGGACCGGCAACGATACGCGCGGATTTCCGGCGGCCCGGGAGTTCTGGGAAGGCTGCCTCGCCACCTGCCAGTTCGAGGCAGGAAAACTGGCGGCGGTGCATTTGTACCCTGTCGACATGGGCTTCGGCAGGCCGCGTGCGCAGCGCGGGCGCCCGATGCTCGCGCGGGGCGAATCGGCGCGCCGCATCCTGGATCGAATGGCGCGGTTGTCGCGGCCGTTCGGCACCAGATTTTCGATCGAGGGGGACGTCGGCGTCCTGCAACTGCCATGAAGCGGCTCGCCATCCTGGATGACTACCTGCATCTATCGTTGAAGTCCGCGGATTGGTCGGTGTTGCAGGATCGCTGCCGGATCGATGTCATCGACCGCAAGCTGGAGGTTCCGGACGAGGCCGCTCGCGTGCTGGCTCCCTACCATATCCTGTGCCATTTGCGCGAACGCACGCCCATGCCGCGGGCCTTGCTGGAGCGGCTGCCCAAGCTGGAGTTCATGACCGTCACCGGCAAGGCGCACCGGACGCTCGATCTGGAGGCGGCGGTGGAGCGGGGCATCGTGGTCTCGCACGTCTCGTCGGCGGTAGAGGGTTCCAATGCCACGCCCGAGCTGGCCTGGGGCCTGATACTGGCGACGGCACGCCACATCGCCCGCGAAGACCGGCACATGCGCGAAGGGGGATGGCAACATACGGCCGGCATGCTGCTCGATGGCAAGACGCTGGGGCTGCTCGGGCTCGGGCGGGTGGGGCAGCGCATGGCGGCCATCGGCCGGGCCTTCGGCATGCGGGTGATCGCGTGGAGTCCCAACCTGACCTCGGACGCGGCGGCGGCCTTCCATGTCGAACGCGTGGACAAGGACAGCTTGTTCCGCCAGGCGGATGTCCTGAGCATTCATGTCGTACTGAGCGAGCGGTCCCGCCATCTGGTGGGGGCGCAAGAGCTCGGCTGGATGAAACCCGAAGCCATTCTGATCAACACGGCCCGTGGCGCGATCGTGGACGAAGCGGCATTGGTCGAGGCACTCGTCCATGGCCGGCTCGGCGGCGCGGGACTGGACGTATTCGAACACGAGCCGCTTCCCGCCGGACATCCCTTCACCACGCTCGAGAACGTCGTGCTGACGCCTCATCTGGGCTATGTCACGCGCGATACGCTGGCCGGCTTCTACCGCGCCACGGTGCAGGGCGTGGCTGCCTACCTGGACGGCCGCCCCATCGGCGTGCGCCCGGCGCAAGGCTCCTCAATCGCCCAGTAGCTTGCGGCGTTTCAAGATGTCCTGCACCTGAGTCAGCCGGCTTTGCGGATTGCCGTCGGCCAGCAGGTGCCGTTGCTGCGGCGGAAGCAGCGGCAGCAGTTCCGCCCAACGGTAGGCCACCCAGCCGCATTCGTCCAGGCGGAAAGGCGCGGCAATGGCCATGTCCGTCTCCGGCACGCTGTTCTGCTGGAGCTCGGCAATCAGCTGGCCCAGTGTATTGGCGCTGGGCTGCAGGAAGTCCGGGATGGGAACCGGTGGATCGTCGGCCTGCGGTTCGACCTGTCCTACCCAAAGACCGTACTTGCGTTGTTCGCTGGAGACCAGGCGAAAGCGGGTCCCGCCCACGCAGCGCAGTTGCAGCAGGCCCGGCATGGGCGCCTCCCATGCCGCGATTTTCGCCATGGTGCCGAAATCCGCGAGGATTTCCTTGCCTTCCGGCGTACGGACCTCGCTGCCGGCCAATAGCGGGACGACGCCGAACTCGCTCTGGTCGGCAATGCATTGCTTGATCATGTCGAGATAACGGATCTCGAAAACGCGCAGATGCAGGATGCCGTCGGGGTAGAGGGCTCGGCTGAGAGGGAAGAGGGGGATGGGATTCATGGCAGCGTGTCGCGGATAGGGTGCCGGATTCCCCCAGGATAGCGCGTCTGGCCGCCGCTGCGGCGGCTTGCCTGCCGGCCAGTGGCACGCGCGCAGCTAGTTTTCCAAGGGCAGCACGCGCTGGTCCGCGCACGCAGACAGCAGGTCGGCCACGCGTCCTTGCGGCAGTAGCATGTCGGGATCGATATCGGCCAGAGGACGCAGGACAAAGGCGCGCTCGTGCATGCGCGGGTGGGGCAGTGTGAGGCGCGGCGTATCCAAACGCAGGTCGTCGTAGGCCAGCAGGTCCAGGTCCAGCGTCCGCGGGGCATTGCGGTACGGGCGTTGGCGGCCGTGCGCCCGTTCTATGTCCTGGAGCAGGTCCAGCAGGGCCAGGGGAGGCAGGGTCGTGTGCAGGCGCATTGCCGCGTTGATGTAGTCGGGGCCGTTGGCGTCCACCGGAGCGGTCCGGTAGAAGCCCGACACCGCGTCCCGCCGGACGGCGGGATGGGCGTGCAATTCGTCCAGCGCCTGCTGCAGCGTTCCCCGCGCATCGCCCAGGTTGGCGCCCAGCGCCACCCAAGCCGTGTGCCAGGCCGGCGCGCTCATCCGGCGGCGGGCTCCGGGCCGCCTTCGGCACCGCCGCCGCCCTGGCGTGACCGGCCGCCGCGCCGGCGGCGCTTGCGGGCAGGCCCTTCTCCCGGCGCGCGGGGCTGGCGCGCGAGTTCCTCCAGCATGGCGGCACGGGTGGAGTCGCTGGCGTCGGCCAAGTCCATCCACCACTGGGCCAGGGCGCTGTCGACTTCGCCGGCCGCCGCGCGCAGCTGCAGGAAGTCGCACGCCGCGCGGAAGCGAGGTTGCTCGAGCATGCGCCAGGCGGCCTTGCCCTGCCTGCGCTCGAAGCGGGGCTGCATGAACCAGATTTCCCGCATATCGGACACGAAGCGGCGCTGGATGGCCAGTTTTTCGGTCTGGTCGTCCAGCACCGAGTCCACCGCCATGCCCAATGCCGGCATGGGCAATTCCCCTTCGGCCCGGTACTGCTGCCACCGCTGGTTGACCTGTTGCCAGAGCAGCGCCGCGAACAGGAAACTGGGGCTGACGGATTTTCCGCTGCGTACGCGCTGGTCGGTGCGTTCCAGCGCGAGCTTCACGAAACGTTCGCCATCCGGCTGTTCCAGCACCACGTCCAGCAGCGGCAGCAGGCCCTTGTGCAGCCCCTCGGCCCGCAGGCGCCGCAGGCATTCGAGCGCGTGGCCGCAGGTCAGCATCTTGAGCATTTCGTCGAACAGCCGGGAGGCCGGTACGTTCTCGATCAGGTGCGCCATCTCGCGGATGGGCGCCTGCGTGGCCGGGGCGATGGTAAAGCCCAGCTTCGCCGCGAATCGCACGCCGCGCAGCATGCGGACCGGGTCTTCGCGATAGCGCTTGGCCGCATCGCCGATGATGCTGACCACTTTTTTCTTCAGGTCGGCCACGCCATTGTGGTAGTCGATGACGATCTCGGTGGCCGGATCATAGTAAAGGGCGTTGAGCGTGAAATCGCGCCGGGCGGCATCTTCTTCCAGTGTGCCGAAGACGTTGTCGCGCAGGATCCGCCCGTGTTCGTCGGTGGTTTGTTCGTCCGTGCCCGAGGCCCGGAAGGTGGAGGTCTCGATGATCTCCTGGCCGAACACGACATGGACCAGCCGGAAGCGCCGGCCGATGATGCGGGCGCGCCGAAAGAGGGGTTGGATCTGTTCGGGCGTGGCGTCGGTGGCGACGTCGAAGTCCTTGGGCTGCACGCCCACGATCAGGTCGCGTACCGCGCCGCCGACGATGTAGGCCTGGTAGCCGTTCTCGTGCAGGACGTCGCAGACCTTGATCGCATGGCGCGAGACCAGCCGGCGATCGATGCCGTGCCGGGTCTGGGGCACGCGCAGCGGCGCATGCCGCTTGACGCTCAGGATGGGGCGCGGTGCCCGGGGGGTAAAGAGTTTGCTGATGAGCTTCTTGATCATGCGAACAAATCCGTTGTGCGCCAGCCTCGGTCCCGCGCCAATTCTCGCAGCGCCGCGGACGGGTTGGTGGCGACCGGGTCGGTGACTGCCTCGAGCAGCGGGACGTCGTTCATCGAGTCGCTATAGAAAAAGGATTGCCGGAAATCGGCCAGTTGCCAACCATGCCGGGCCAGCCATTGGTTGACACGCACCACCTTGCCTTCGCGGAAGCAGGGGATGCCCTGGATGCGGCCCGTATATCGGCCCGCGACATATTCCGGCTCGGTGGCGAGCAGCACGGGGATGCCGAATGCGCGCGCGATGGGGGCGGTCACGAATGAGTTGGTCGAGGTGGCGATGGCGCACAGGTCTCCCGCCTCCAGGTGCTCGCGCACCAGCGCGATGGCCTGTTCGCTGATGGCGGGGCGGATGATCCGGGCCATGAACTCCTCGTGCCAGAGCGCGAGGTCGTAAGGGGTGTTGCGCGCGAGCAGGCCCAGCATGAATTCGGCCGATTCCATGGCCGTCAGCTTGCCTGCGTCGTAGCGCTGCATCAGTTCTTCGTTCTTGGCGCAGGCCGCCGCGGGATCGCCGACGTGGCCGCCGCGGGCGAGGAAATCGGCCCATTGATAATCGCTGTCCAGCGGCAACAGGGTGTGGTCCAGGTCGAACAGGGCGAGACGGGCGGGCGGCGCTTGGGTGGAAGTCATGACAACGAAGAATACGACTGAATGGAGGTCGGTTGAGGCTGTTCGGCCAGCATGGCGCGCAGCAGCGGCAGGGTGATGGGGCGCTTGGCGGCCAGCGAGTAGCGGTCCAGGGCCTCGAGCAGGGCGGACAACTGGCGCATATCGCGCTCGTAGTGGGTGAGTATCCAGTTGATGACCTCGGGCGCCAACTGCATCCCCCGGCTGGCGGCCTGGCGGACCAGGGCGTCGGTCTTTTCGGCGTCGGACAGAACTTCCAGGCGGAAGACGAGGTCCCACCCGAGCCGGGTGCGCAGGTCCTCGCGGATCTCGAGTTGCGCCGGGGCGCGCTCGCCGGCAACGATCAGCGAGAACGCCATCGCGGTGGCCGAGGATTCGCGCCAGCGGTTGTACAGCGTGAAGACGCATGCCAGGCGCGGCTCGTCGAGCAGGTGCAGGTCGTCGATGGCGATCAGGGCCGGGCAGGCATCCGTGTCGTCCGGTTGGGCCGTGCGCTGGTAGTCCGACACCGCGCTGCGGCTGTCCAGGTACAGTGCCTCGGGGCGGTCCGACAGGGCTCGCAGCAGGTGGGTGCGGCCGCATCCGGCCGGTCCCCACAGGTAGACCGCCCGGCCGGGCGGCAACGCCCGCAGGTTCGCCAGGGCCTCGGTGTTGGGCCCCGCAACGTAATTTTCCAGGGACGGCGCCGGCGCGGCGAGAACGTCGAGTAGCAACTGCTTCATGGGATGCGGCTAAATGAACCCGCAGCGTCGGACGATCATGGCGTTGGGCGGCGACAGGTCGGGCCGGGCATGGCTGCACGGGCAGGAAAGAAACGCAACGGCGGGGCGGCGGCGTCCGGGACGGCCTCCAGGGTTTGCGTGGGAACATGCCCGCTAAAAACCCCTATGCGCTGCGTGGGAATATCAATCATCGTAAAATTATAGCTTTCAGGCGTTCCTCGGCCGGTTTTTTCGTCAGGAAGGCGTCTCGCCGCCGTCGGCACGCGGGGCGGCCCCACTTACTTTTCGGTTCATCCCATGTCCGCACAACAACCCAGCGCTTCTTCTTTAACCTATCGCGACGCGGGCGTCGACATCGATGCGGGGGATGCCCTGGTCGAGCGCATCAAGCCGCTCGCCAAGCGCACCATGCGCGAAGGCGTGCTGGCCGGCATAGGCGGGTTCGGCGCCTTGTTCGAGGTGCCCAAGAAATACCGGGAACCCGTCCTGGTATCGGGTACCGACGGCGTGGGCACCAAGCTGCGGCTGGCCTTCTCCTGGAACAAGCACGACACCGTCGGCATCGACCTGGTGGCAATGAGCGTCAACGACATCCTGGTGCAAGGCGCCGAACCGCTGTTCTTCCTGGATTATTTCGCCTGCGGCCGCCTGTCGGTGGATACCGCCGCGACCGTCATCGGCGGCATCGCCAAGGGATGCGAGCTGGCCGGTTGTGCGCTGATAGGCGGCGAAACCGCCGAGATGCCCGGCATGTATCCGGACGGCGAGTACGACCTTGCCGGTTTTGCCGTGGGCGCTGTCGAGAAATCGCAAGCCATCGACGGCCGCCTGATCCAGCCCGGTGACGTGGTCCTGGGGCTGGCTTCCAGCGGCGCGCATTCGAACGGCTATTCGCTGGTGCGCAAGATCATCGAACGCGCGGGCGCGACCCCCGACCAGGATTTCCATGGCCAGCCGCTGCGCGACGTCGTGATGGCGCCGACGCGGATCTACGTCAAGCAGGTGCTGGCTGCCATCGCCAAGCACGAGATCAAGGGCCTGGCCCATATCACCGGCGGCGGGCTGCTCGACAACGTTCCGCGCATCCTGCGTCCCGGGCTGGCCGCCCGCCTGCATCGCGATGCCTGGCAAATGCCCGAGCTCTTTGCCTGGCTGCAACGCGAAGGGGGCGTGGCCGATGAGGAAATGCACCGCGTCTTCAACTGCGGCATCGGCATGGTCGTCGTGGTGTCGCCGGTCCAGGCCGACGCCGTGATGGCGACCCTGCGGGAACAAGGCGAGACGGTCAGCCGCATCGGCGAGATCGTCGAACAGCAACCGGGCGGCGCCCAGACGGTCGTCGTCTAAGCGCGCTTGAACAAGAAAGAAAGGGCCGCCCCGCGCGAGGTGCGCATGGCCGATGTGGCCAAGGAGGCGGGCGTCGCGCCCATTACGGTTTCGCGCGCGCTCAGCACCCCGGATACCGTGGCGCCCGAGACCCGCCGGCGCATCGACGAAGCCATCCAGCGCCTGGGCTATGTCGGCAACCGGGCCGCGGGCAGCCTGAAGTCCCGCCGTAGCAATCTGGTGGTCGTGGTCATTCCCAGCGTGACGCACCATTCGCTGGCCAGCATGATCCAGGGGATTTCCGAGGGACTCGCTCCGACGGGCTACCACCTGGTGCTGGCCACCAGCGGCGACTCGCGCGAGGAAGAAGAAAAAATCCTGCGCGCTTTCCTGGCGCAGCGGCCGTGCGCCGCCGTGCTGCACAACACCGTGCATACCGACGAATGCCGCCGGCTGCTGCTGCAGTCCGGCATTCCCGTCATCGAAACCGGCGACCTGCCGCCCGAGCCTCTCGATGTCGCCATCGGCTATTCCAACTTCGAAGCGGCGCGTAGCATGACCGCTCATCTGGCGTCGCGGGGCTACCGGCACATTGCGTTCGTCTACCGTTGGGCCGAGCGCAATGAGCGGACCGACGAACGCATCCGGGGCTACCGCGCTGCCATCGCACAGGCAGGGCTGCCGTCCGATGACGGTCTGTTGTTCGGGTCCGACGCGGGCGTGGCCGGCGGCGCGCAAACGCTGCGCCGCATTCTCGCGGAGCGGCCCGAGGTGGACGCCGTGTTCTTCACGGGCAACGACACCGGGGCGGGGGCCATCCTGGCGTGCCGGCGCGAGGGCTGGGCGGTGCCGCAGCGCGTGGCAATCGCCGGGTATGACGACACGGGACTCGCCATCTGCCTGCAACCGACCCTGACGACCCTGCGTATCCCGCGCCACGAAATCGGCGGGGCGGTGGCCGATACCATTCTCGCTCGTCTGGCTGGCCGCGAGGTGGCTCGGCGGCAGGACCTGGGCTTCGAGCTCTGCGTGCGCGAAAGCAGCTAACGGCATCTCCCCATTGACCCCACGAAATGGCGGTGTTATTTTTTTATGGTATCGATACCATACGGCTGCGATGGCGCCACGGTTTTCCCCGCGCTGCGGCGGGGAAACCGCAGACGCGCAAGCTGTACGCTCCCACGGGTCCTGTCCCGCCAGTGAGCGCTTTTTTTGCAGCATGTATGGTATCGATACCATAAAAAGCCTTGCGCGGTGCCTGCCGCCGGCGCTCACCAGGAGACGAGATGTATCGCATGCCCGGCCGAGTCCGGTTGCGGACGATATTGGCGGGGCGGGAGTGTGGACGGCCTGTTCCTGGTAGGCGTGAAAGACTGGGTCCAGCTGGAGGCCGTCCGGGCGCGGACTTTCCTATTCACCCATCCTCAGGAGACTACGAGTGAACCAGCCATCCCTGGCGTGGCCCAACGGCAAGCGTATCGCCGTGGCGGTATCCGTCATGTTCGAAACCTGGAGCGAAGGCACGGCGCCCACTTACTCGGTGCAGACCACTCATTTGAAGAGCGGTACTGTAGATCACGCAGGCCGGGCGTGGTCCACCTACGGCGGCCGCGAGGGCGTATGGAGGATCATCCGCACGCTGGACCGCTGGCAGGTTCCGGGCACATTCTTCACCAACGCCCGCTGCGCCGAGATCTATCCGGACGCGGTCAAGCAGATCGTGCGATCCGGGCACGACGTGGCCGGGCATGCCTACACGCAGGACAGGCTATTGACCTACATGCAGCCGGAAGAAGAGCGTGCCACCATATTCCGCAGCCTGGAGATACTAGCCGACGCCACCGGCAAACCGCCGAGCGGCTGGCTGAGTCCAGTGGTGGCCTTTACTCCGCACACCGCCGGCTTCCTGGCCGAGGCTGGGCTGAGCTGGCACAACGACGTGACCTATGTCGACATGCCGCATCGCATCCGTACCCCGCACGGGGTGATCGCCGGCGTACCCAAGAGCGATTTCACCGACAACCGGGTGCTCAAGGCCAGTTCCCGCGGCCTGTACGAGGTCTACACCAGCACCTTCGATTATCTGTACGAACACGAGCCGATGAGCATGCTGGTGCTGACGCTCCATTGCCATTTCGGCGGACGTCCGCTGATTACGGCCGTATTCGATCAGATCATGCGATACATCAGCGGCCATTCCGACGTCTGGTTCTGCCGGCTGGAGGACCTGGGCAATTGGGCGCTCGCGGCGCCCCAGGACGAACATGCTTACCGCGACCGCTACTTCTGAGCATCCAGCGCCGCATTTTCCCCCGTCGTCGTGGTTGGACGAAGGCCCCGGAGGTGCGTATCCAACCAGATCGAGGAGACATCCATGAACAAACTGATCGCTTGCCTTTTCCCGTGCCTGGCCCTGGCGGCTGCTCCGGCGGTGCGTGCCGAGTACCCTGAAAAGCCGGTCCGCATCATCGTAGGTTCGACGGCGGGCGGGGTGACCGACACCATGGCGCGGCTGATCGGCAGCCAGCTCACCCAGCGGCTGGGCCAGTCGTTCGTGGTCGAGAACCGTCCCGGCGCCAGCGGCGTCATTGGCCTATCGGAAGTGCACCGGGCACCGGCCGACGGCTATACGCTGACCATGGTGCCGGCCAACATCGTCGTATTCAAGGCCTTGTACGGCAATCTGAACTTCGATCCGGTGGAGGATTTCGCGCCCATCGTGCACGTCGGGAATTCGCCCATAGGGGTGTCGGTGCATGCCAGCTTTCCCGCCAAGAACCTGAAGGAACTCATCGCCTATGCGAGGTCGCACGATGTCAGCTATGCCTCGTGCGGTCCCGGCACGCCGCAGCACCTGGCCGCCGAGCAGTTCCGCGAGGTTGCCGGGCTGCGGCTGACCCACATTCCCTACAAGGGCTGCGGCCAGGCCTTGACCGACGTGCTGGCGGGCCGGGTGCCGGTATTCTTCGCCAGCATTCCGCATATCGTCGAAGGGCAGAAAAGCGGCAGGATTGCGCCGGTCGCGGTGACGGGCCAGGCGCGTTCGCCCTTGCTGCCCGGCGCGCCGACGCTGGTCGAGGCCGGTTACAAAGACGTGATGGTGGATGCCTGGTTCGGCCTGATCGCCGCCAAGGGGACGCCGCAGCCTGTCATCGGCAAGATCAATGCTGCCGTGAACGAGTTGCTGAAGCAGCCCGAGACCCGTCAGAAAATGGCGGCGCAGTACGTCGATCCGGTGGGCGGCACGCCGGCGAGCTTTGGCACGTTGATACGCCGGGACGCGGACCGGCTGAGCGGCATCGTGCGGGCGGTGGGCATCAAGGCGGAATGATGCCAGGGGAGCTGGACGGACGTACCGACCGGACCCCGGCGACTAGCCGACGATTTCGCGCAGCGCCCCGACCAGCGTATCGCATTCGGCGTCGGTGCCGATGCTGATGCGCAGGAACTGGTCGATCCGCGGGTGCTTGAAATGCCGCACCAGCACCTTGCGTTCACGCAGCGCTTTCAGCAAGGCGGCGCCGCTGTGCCCAGGGTGGCGCGCAAATACGAAATTGGCGGCCGACGGCAGGACTTCGAAGCCGAGCTCTTCCAGCCGGCCGGTCAGCCGCGTGCGCGAGGCAATGATGGCCTGCCGGGTCTGGTCGAAGTAGGCCTCGTCTTCCATCGCGGCCGTCCCGCCTGCGATGGCGAGCCGGTCCAGCGGATACGAGTTGAAGCTGCTCTTGACCCGTTCCAGGCCTTCTATCAAGTGCGGCTGGCCGATGGCATAGCCTACCCGCAGCCCGGCCAGCGAACGCGACTTGGATAGCGTCTGGACGACCAGCAGGTTGGGATAGGTCGCAACGAGCGGCACGGCCGAGGCGCCGCCGAAATCGATATAGGCTTCGTCGATGACCACCGGGGAGTCCGGATGGGCTTTGAGCAGGGCCTCGATGTCGTCCAGCGGCAGCAGGCGCCCGGTCGGCGCATTCGGGTTGGGGAAAATGACTCCGCCGTTCGGACAGCCATAGTCCTGTACCCGGATGGACAGGTCGGCGGCCAGCGGGACGGTACGGTGATCGATCCCGTAGAGGCCGCAATAGACCGGATAAAAGCTGTAGGTGACGTCAGGAAAGAGCAGCGGCAGGTCGTGTTTGAGCAGGCCGACGAATACGTGGGCCAGCACTTCGTCCGAGCTGTTGCCGGCAAAGACATGATCGGCCGGAACGCCGTGGAAGCGCGCAACGGCGGTCTTGAAAGCGGTGGCGTCGGGGTCGGGATAGCGGCGCAGCGCGTCGTCGGTGGCGCGGCGGATGGCTTCCAGCGCGCGCGGCGAAGGCGGGTACGGGTTCTCGTTGGTGTTGAGTTTGACGAGGCCGTCGATCTGAGGCTGTTCGCCGGGGACGTAGGGCGTCAGTTGCTGAGTGACGCGGCTCCAGTACCTGTTCATGAATGGTGTCGTCGAAAGCGCAAAGCGCGGCGACAGGCCGCGCGAGCGTTGAGCATAGCAGGGCCGGCGCCGGGGCGCACGCCGGCGGCGGGGCCGGCTCAGGGACTTGCGCCCGCCGCCGCGTCGAGCACGGGAGCGGCCGCGTCGATGACGCGTGCCGCGCTGTCGGCGGCCAGGCAGTCGACGACGGCACGGTCCGGCAGGGCGCGCAGCCATGTGATCTGCCGCTTGGCCAATTGCCGGGTGGCGGCGATGGCCTGTCCCCGCATCTCCGCACCGTGGATCTCGCCCGCCAGATAGCGCCAGACCTGGCGATAGCCGACGCATCGCAGGGAAGGCAGGTCCGGGCCGAGGTCGGGACGTGCGCGCAGGCGGCGGACCTCGTCGACGAGGCCGGCCTCGAGCATGGCGTCGAACCGCTGTTCGATCCGGGCATGCAGGCCTGCCCGCTCGGACGGTTCCAGGCTCAGGTTGACGTAGTGCAGCGCCGTCTCGTCCGGTGCGGCTTGGCCCGTCAGCAAGGCCGACATGGGCCGGCCCGTGAGGGCATGGATCTCCAGTGCGCGCTGGATGCGCTGGCTGTCGTTGGGAGAGAGCCGGGCCGCCGTTTCGGGATCGACCGCGGCCAGCTCGGCATGCAGGGCGGGCCAACCGATTTCCGCGGCACGGGCGTTGAGACGGGCCCGCACGAGCGCATCGGCTTGGGGCAAGGTATCCAGGCCCTCGCGCAGCGCCTTGAAGTACATCATGGTGCCGCCGGCCAGTACCGGGATCCGGCCACGGGCGCGGATTTCGGCGATCAGGCGCAGCGCTTCCGCCCGGAACTGGCCGGCCGAGAAGGTTTCCGCCGGGTCCCGGATGTCCAGCAAGTGCTGCGGAACCCGCTCGCGTTCCGCTGCGCTGGGCTTGGCCGTGCCGATGTCCATGCCCCGGTAGATCGTTGCCGAATCGACGTTGACGATTTCAATCGGCCAGCGCTCGGCCAACGCCAGGGTGGCGGCGCTCTTGCCGGCGGCGGTCGGGCCCATCAGGCACAGGACGGAAGGCGTACTGGGAGGCATGGGGGAACTGGCGCCGGTTCAACGGCCCCGCAGGAACAGCCGGTCGAGGTCGCCGACGCTGAGCTGCACCCAGGTCGGCCGGCCATGGTTGCACTGGTCGGCGCGTTCGGTGGTCTCCATTTGCCGCAGCAGCCCATTCATTTCGTCCAGCGTAAGCCGGCGGTTCGCCCGGACCGCACCGTGGCATGCCATGGTGGCGAGCAGTTCATTGCGTTGTTCGGTCAACAGGCGCGAGGCGCCGATTTCGGCGAAGTCTCGCAGGACTTCGCGCGCCAGGGTTTCGATATCGGCTTGGGCGAGCGGGGCCGGCACGGCGCGCACGGCGATCGAGGCCGGTCCTGCGGGGCGCAATTCGAAACCTACCGCGGCGAGGTTCTCCTGTTGTTCCTCCACCAGCGCGACGTCGCGTTCGGAAGCACGGAACACGACGGGCACCAGCAGGTTTTGCCGCGGCATGCGCTGCATGTCCAGCGCGTTCTTGAGCTGCTCGTAGACGATGCGTTCATGCGCCGCGTGCATGTCGACCACGACCAGGCCATGCGCGTTCTGGGCCAGGACGTAGATGCCGTGAAGCTGGGCGATCGCCATGCCCAGCGGAAATTCCGTATCGGCGGGCAGCGCGGCAGGGCGGTTCGCGGCGATGGGTGCGGGCCGCACCGGCAGGCCGGGCGCGGCGGCAGGCGACGGCGCGAGCGGTTCGTGCAAGGCCAGGATGCGGGCGCCGAGCTCCGGCCGGTAGGCGGGACCCGCGTCGTGCAGCCTGAAGGGCAGCTGCGAGGCGGACGGCAGCGCCGGCATGACAGCGCCTTGCCCGGCTGGCGCAACCGTGGCCGGCTCGGCATCGGCAGGAAAACGCCCTCCCAAGGCTTGCGCGCCCTCGCCGGCGTGGCCATCGGCAGCCCCCGGCGCGGGAACGGCACCCGCCGCGTGGGCCAGCGTCTGTCCGACGATCTGGGCGACGAACCGGTGCACCGCGCCGCTGTCGCGGAACCTGACTTCGTGCTTGGCCGGATGCACGTTGACATCGACCGCCGCGGGATCGAGGTCCAGGAACAGCACATAAGCGGGTTGCCGGTCGCCATGCAGGACGTCGGCATAGGCCGTGCGCAGGGCATGGCTGACGGTGCGGTCCCGCACGAAGCGGCCATTGACGTAGAGATACTGCCGGTCGGCGCGGGCGCGCGAGGCGGTCGGGCGGGAAACCACGCCGTGCAGCCGGATCGAGCCCGCATCGGCCTGTACCGGCAGGCCGCCTGCGCCGAACTCGGTCCCCAGCACGTCGTGGATGCGGCGCACCGGATCGGACGGCAAATGCTGTTGGTAGGCCCGGTCGTGATGGAACAGCCGGAAAGCCACCTGGCAATTGGCCAGCGCAATGCGTTGGAACGCCTCCACGCAATGGCCGAACTCCGTGGCTTCCGATTTTAGGAACTTGCGGCGCGCCGGGACGTTATCGAACAGCTGCCGCACGTCTACGGTCGTGCCCGGGGGGCCGGAAGCGGGCGCGACCTGGCCGTCTTCCCATTGCCAGGCGTGGTCGGCCTCGGCGGTGCGCGAGATCAGCGTCAGCCGCGCCACCGAGGCGATCGAGGCCAGCGCTTCGCCCCGGAACCCCATCGAATCCACGGACTCCAGTTCGTTGAGCGAACGGATTTTGCTGGTCGCATGACGCGCAATGGCCAGGGGTAGTTCTTCGGGAGGAATACCTCCGCCGTCGTCGCTGACCGCAATACGCCGTATGCCGCCGCCCTCCAACCTTACGTCGATTGCGCGCGCTCCGGCATCGATGGCATTCTCCATCAATTCCTTCAGGACAGAGGCAGGGCGCTCGATGACTTCGCCGGCTGCGATCTGGCTGATCAAAAGGTCGGGAAGCGGGGCGATGGGACGGCGTTGGGGCATGGGCCGATTATAGTGGCCCGGCATACCGCCGGCGGCAGGTCGTCCTGTCATGCTTTGACATGTCCAGAAACATCGACGTGGGCTATAGTGCCCTCTCGGTTGCCAAGCTCGCGGACGATCCGGTTTTCCTATGCTCGAATTTCTCAACATGTTGATCCATATCGACCAGACGCTGGGCGTATGGGTCGCGCAATACGGTGCGTGGATCTACCTGATCCTCTTTCTTATCATTTTTGCGGAAACCGGTCTCGTGGTGGTGCCGTTCCTGCCAGGCGATTCCCTGCTGTTCATCGCAGGGGCGTTCGCGGCCACCGGATACATGCATCCCGGCCTGTTGATCGCGCTGCTGCTGATTGCCGCGGTGGCCGGCAACACCGTGAATTACTACGTCGGGCGCTACATCGGGCCGCGGGTCTTTTCGCAGAACATCCGGTTCCTCGACCGCGAGGCGCTGCTCAAGACTCACGCGTTCTACGAAAAGCATGGCGGCAAGACGCTCGTCATCGCCCGTTTCCTGCCCATCGTCCGGACCTTCGCGCCTTTCGTGGCGGGAGTCGGATACATGACGTTCGCGCGATTCCAGTTCTTCAACGTCGTCGGCGCGCTGCTGTGGGTGGTCCTGCTGGTGCTGGCCGGCTACTTCTTCGGCAACTTGCCGATAGTGCGGGAGCACTTGAATACCATCGTCCTCGTGGGCCTGGCCGCTGCCATCGTCCCGCTGCTCCTGGGCGCCCTCTGGAAAGGCGTGCGCCATATGACGCAACCGAAAAGCGAGCCGCCTCCTACGCGTTAAGCACAGGGGCGGACCAGGCTCCGCCCCTGCGCCGCTGCCGGGGGCGCGCAAAGCGTCCGGCACTACGTCAGTTTGTTCTTCGAGAGCGGCGGATTGTTCGCGAAATATCGCTGGATGCCCTGCATGATCGCGGTCGCCATGCGGCCCTGGTAGGCATCGTCCGAAAGGCGCTTTTCTTCCTCGGGATTGCTGATGAACGCGGTCTCGACCAGGATGGATGGAATGTCGGGCGCCTTCAGCACGGCAAAGCCGGCTTGCTCGACATGTGGCTTGTGCAACCGATTGATGTTGGACAGTTCATCCAGCACGACCCGCCCGAGCTTGAGCGAATCATTGATCTGCGCCGTGGTCGACAAATCCAGCAGGACGCGCGCGATCTGCTTGTCGTGCGAGCCGATGTTGACGCCGCCGATGAGGTCCGAGGCGTTCTCCTTGGCCGCCAGCCAGCGTGCCGCGCTGCTGCTGGCGCCGCGTTCCGACAGGGCGAAGACGGACGAGCCGCGCGCATTGGGCTTGATCCAGGCATCGGCATGGATGGATACGAACAAGTCTGCCTGCACGCGCCGTGCCTTGGCCACGCGTACGTGCAGGGGAACGAAGTAATCGCCATCGCGCGTGAGCATGGCCCGCATATTCGGCTGCGCGTCGATCTTGGCCTTGAGCCCGCGTGCGATCTTGAGTACGACGTCCTTCTCGCGCGTCCCGCCGCGGCCGACGGCGCCCGGGTCTTCCCCGCCGTGGCCGGGGTCGAGCGCGACCGTGATCATGCGCGCGACGGCCGGCGCCGGCGCGGTCTTCTTGCTGGGCGGCTGGACCTCCGGAATAGGCGCGCCATTGAGCGCTCGTCCGGTTCCCGGGGCCGCCGGCGCATTGCGCTCGGCCTGCAGCTGTTCGAGCATGCGGGTCATCGGATCGTCGGCGCCCTTGTCGGCCAGGGCCAGCAACGGGTCTTGCGCCGCCTTGGGGTAGAGGTCCAGCACCAGGCGATGCTTGTATTCCCCGACCGGTTGCAGGCTGAAGACCTGCGGAATGGCTTCCTGCTTGAGATCCAGTACCAGCCGGACGACATTGGGGCGGTTCTGGCCGACGCGCACGCTGGCGATATACGGATCTTCCGGGCGCACCTTCGATACCAGGTCGCGCAGCGTGGCGCTCATTTCCACGCCTTCGATGTCCAGCACCACCCGGTCCGGGTTGGTAAGCACGAAGTGCTCGGTCTTGAGTTCGGTATCCAGTTCGAGCGTGAGGCGCGTGTAGTCGGGGGCCGGCCACAGGCGCACGGCCACGAGCTCCGCGGCACGCGTCGCCGTGGGTACCATGGGAACCACGAGAGTGGCCGCCAGGCCGGCCATCAACCGGCGCCGGGACACGCCGCGGGGAGCCAGGACGCCCTGGGCCTGGGCGTAGGTGGAGGCCGGCTTACCGGCCGGGAGGTCGGGATCTAGCTCGTCGTGTCGGGAAAAAGTGTTGTCAGCCATGCCTGCCCTTTTGCGGTGTGCGCACGGAGTGTCGCCCCGCGTCCTGCGCCTTCATAAGACAGCGCGATGTCCAGGTCCGGAACCGGAAGCGCACCGCCCGCGCGTTCGGCCCACTCGATGAGCACGAGGGCGTCATCGCGAAGGGCATCCCGGAATCCGGCGTCGAGCCACTCGCGTGGATCGGTAAAACGATAAAAATCAAAGTGATAGCAGTATAAGTTCGAAACTTTGTAAGGTTCAACTAGCGTGAAGGTCGGACTCTTGATTCGACCTGTAACGCCGACTGCGCGCAACAGTGCCCGGGCAAGGCTGGTTTTGCCCGCGCCGAGGTCGCCGTGGAGGTGGATCCGGCCGCCTTTGCGGACCAGCGGGGCCAGCCGGCCCGCCAGCGCCTCGGTCGCGGATTCGTCGGGAAGGTGCAGGTGGTGTGAAGAGGACATGGCGGGATGAAAGGCGTCGTTCGTGGGCATGGGCTACCATGGCAGTATGTCAGCGTTGCCCCCGATTGCGTCTCCTTCTCGCGACGCCGGCCCCGATCTTGCCAGCCTGGTGGAATCGGTGCGCCGGTGGGGGCGGGAATTGGGCTTTTCCGCCGTGGGGGTCGCGGATCTCGACCTGTCCGAGGCCGGAGAGCGGCTTGCCGCCTGGGTGGGCGAGGGCATGCATGGCGAAATGGATTATATGGAGCGCCATTTGCCGCTGCGGCGCGACCCGGCTCAATTGGTGGCCAATGCCCGGTCGGCCATCATGGTGCGCATGGATTATGCGCCCCTGGACGGACCTGAGCTGGCTGCCCGCCAGCAGGCCGCGCTGGCCGACGGAACGAGGGCAGTGGTGGCGGCCTACGCGCTGGGCCGGGACTACCACAAGGTCCTGCGGCAGCGCCTCCAGCGACTGGCGGACCGCATCGCCGAACACATCGGTCCCTTCGGCTACCGGGTCTTTACCGACTCGGCCCCGGTCATGGAGGTGGAGCTCGCGCGCAAGGCCGGCCTGGGCTGGCGCGGCAAACATACGTTGTTGTTGTCGCGCGACGGCAGCTGGTTTTTCCTGGGCGAGATCCTGACCGACCTGCCCTTGCCGGCCGACCGTCTGGAAACACCGCATTGCGGACGCTGCCGCCGCTGCATCGACGCCTGTCCGACCGGCGCCATCGTCGCGCCATACGTGCTCGACGCCCGGCGTTGCATTTCCTATCTCACCATAGAGCTCAAGGGCAGCATACCGGAGGCGCTGCGGCCCGCCATCGGCACGCGCGTCTACGGATGCGACGACTGCCAGACGGCCTGTCCCTGGAACAAATACGCCCGCGCGTCGGCCGTGCCGGATTTCGCCCCTCGCCACGGGCTCGATACGGCAGCGTTGCTGGAGCTGTTCGCCTGGACGGAGCAGGATTTCGAGGCGCGCACGCAAGGCAGCGCCATTCGGCGCATAGGCTACGAGCGCTGGCTGCGCAACGTCGCCGTCGCCTTGGGCAATGCGCCGGCCTCCGAAGCGACCCGTGCCGCGCTGCAGGCCCGGGCGGACCATCCCAGCCAGCTGGTGCGCGAGCACGTGCGCTGGGCGCTGGCGCGCCAGGAAGCCTCGGGCGCTTGAGGGCGGCCGCAACGCCCCTGGGGATCGGGGAAAACGAGAAGAGCGACATCCACAGCGTAACAAGGCCGTTTGCTATTCTTTTGAGCAAGCCCGCTTGAGCCATGAGGTCAAGGCGATATCCGAAGCGTGCCGGATGAAGGCAGGCGCGAATGCGCATCGGCGCAGCGCCGCGTGGGCCGTCCGGCGAGGGTTGTCCAATCCAAAGAGGAGCATGCATGAAAGCCAGAAGAATCACAGCAATGCTGGCGGGAATGGCGGCGGCGGCCGCCACGCTTGCGGCGGTGCCCGGGGCCGCGGTGGCGCAGTCCTATCCCAGCCGGCCGGTGCGCGTCATCGTGCCCTTTGCGCCGGGCGGCTCGACCGACATCATCGCGCGCCTGGTCGGCGAACGCATGGGCAAGGAGCTCGGTCAGCCCTTTGTCATCGAGAACCGGGGCGGGGGCGGCGGCGCCATCGGCGCGACCGAGGCCGCGCGCGCAGCGCCCGACGGCTACACCTTGAGCATCGCCACGGTGTCCACGATGGCCATCAACCCGGCTTGCAACCCCAAGCTCGGATACGACCCGCTCAAGGACTTCCAGCCGGTCACCAACTTCGCCCATACCGCGAACGTGCTCGCCATCAATCCCAAGGTCCAGGCCAACGACTACAAGGCCTTCCTCGAGCTGGCCAAGAAGGAGCCGGGCAAGTTCTCGTTCGCGACCTCGGGCACTTGCAGCATCAATCACTTCCTCGGCGAGCTCTTCCAGCTGGGTACCGGCGCCAAGATCGTGCACATTCCCTATCGCGGCTCGGGGCCGGCCATCGCCGACGTGGTCGGCGGCCAGGTGCAGATGCTGTTCGACAACCTGCCTTCGTCCATGCCCAATATCCAGGCGGGGCGGTTACGCGCGCTGGCCGTGGCCTGGCCGGACCGGGTCGACGGGCTGCCCGATGTGCCGACCTTCAAGGAGCTGGGCCTGCCCTTGATGAACGATCCGGCATGGTACGGCTTGCTGGCGCCCGCCGGTACGCCGACCGAGATCGTGGAGCGGCTGCGCGAGGCGGCGGTGAAGGTCTTGTCCGATCCGCAGGTCAAGGACACGCTGGCCAAGCAGGGGGCCGCGCCCGTGGGGAACACGCCGGCGGAGTTCCGTGCCGAGATCGAGAAAGAACTGAACAAGGCCCGCGACGTCGTCAAGAAGCAGAACATCAAGCTGGAGTAGGCGCGCTGTCGCGCGCAAGGAGCGCCTTCCCCAGGCTAGCTGGCCAAGCCGCGCGCCATGGCCGCGGCCAGAATGGGGAGGGCCACCCAGCCCAGGGCCTGGAGCCGGATCGCGCTGCGTACCTTGGCAATGTCCGGTCCCGCCGGCTGGAAGCTCGCATCATGGCGTGACTGCTGTCGCCAGCGCAGGTAATTGATGGTGGGAAAGGCCGAGATCGCGCCCACCGCCAGGAATACGCCGATCTTGGCCCAGAAGAAGGGATTTTCCAGGAAAAAGTCCGCGCCTTTCGGACTCCAGACCACGCGCGCGGTGCCAATCAACAGTAGCAGGCCGGCCAGGCTGCCGTACCAGGCGTCGGTGCGGCCCAATGTGGCCAGGGGAATCGCCGTTCGCGATGGCGCAAGCAGCGCCCATTGCATAGCCAGCGCGACCGCCATGCCAAGAAAACAAAGATGATGTGCCCCAGCGAGGATGAAGTCGGTCGTCATCTTTTTTGACAGTGTCTAGATTTGCAAAGCGCCACGATAGCATGGATGTTTACAGTGTCAAGAATTATTCGCGCCGTCCCGCATAAAATTTGACAACGTAAAGATTTGTTTGCGAACATGCGACGATGGGATCGGACTTATCGACAGGCAGCCGGAGCGGGCGCCGCGCCAAGCGGCACACGGGCGCCTATCATCACGGTGATTTACGGCAGGCATTGCTGGATGCAGCGCAATCGCTGCTCGAAGAGCGGGGGCTCGAGGGGTTCACGCTACGCGAATGCGCCCGCCGTGCCGGTGTCTCCCACGCCGCGCCGGCGCATCATTTCGGCGACGTGGCCGGTCTGCTCACGGCGTTCGCGGCCGCGGGCTTCCGGCGATTGTCGTCCTTGATGCGTGCCTATCGCGAGGCCGCGCCGGACTTGCCCGAGGCGCAACTGCGCGCGGTAGGCTTGGCCTACATCGACTTCGCGGTCGGGCATCGCGCACAATTCCAGCTGATGTTCCGCTACGACCGGCTCTCGCCGGACCATGCGGAGCTGGAGCAAGCCGGGCGGGAAGCCGCGGGCCATCTTTCGGAGACGCTTGCCGGTGCCCTGGCCGCGCGCGGGCTGCCCGGCGAGGGGAGCGACTTCGATCGCCGGCTGGTACTTGCCTGGTCGGCCGTGCACGGGTTCGCCACGTTGTTGCTGGAAGGCCGGTTGAACGGCTGGCGTGGACGGCGGTCGGTATCCGGCTATGCCGCGCACATGGGAGACGAAATTCTGGCAGTGCTGGAAGTCGCACTGCTGGCACCGCAGGCCGCGGCGCCGGCGAACCGCCGTGTGCGCAGGCGGACGGCATGAACGCAGCCAGGCAGACTCGTGGCGGCGCGCGGCAGGCGGTGGTGCGTCCGGAGGACGATCCCGGTATCGCAGCTTTCATCGAAGCGATGTGGCTGGAGGATGGGCTGTCCGATAACACCTTGCGTGCATATCGGCAGGACCTCGCCGCCTTCGATGCCTGGCTCAAGCAAACGCGTGGTTCGGTGCTCGATCGTGCCCAGGCGCACGATATCGAGGGATGGTTCGCCGCCGTCCATCCGCACAGCAAGGCGACCACCGCCAATCGCCGGCTGGCGACCCTGCGGCGCTACTTCCAATGGGCGCTGCGCACGCATCGCGTCCAGGCCGATCCCTGCCTCACGCTGCGCGCCGCCAAGCAGGCTCCCAGGCTGCCCAAGACCTTATCCGAATCGCAAGTCGAAGCGCTGCTTGCGGCGCCGGATCCCGAAACGGAGCTGGGCTTGCGCGACCGGGCCATGTTGGAGACGCTGTATGCGACAGGGCTGCGCGTGTCCGAGCTGGTGTCGCTCAAGTCCCTGGACGTTGGCCTCAATGAAGGCGTGGTGCGCGTGGTCATGGGCAAGGGCGGCAAGGATCGCCTGGTGCCGCTGGGTGCCGAAGCGGCCCACTGGATCGCGCGCTACCTGGTAGAGTCGCGGCCCGCGCTGCTGGGCGGGAGGGTCAGCGACGTCCTGTTCGTTACTGCGCGAGCGGGGGCGATGACACGGCAAAGCTTCTGGCTCATCGTCAAGAAGTACGCCGCGCGGGCCGGTATACGCGCGGCCTTGTCGCCCCACGTGCTGCGTCATGCCTTTGCTACCCATTTGTTGAACCATGGGGCCGATCTGCGCGTGGTCCAGATGCTGCTCGGCCATGCCGATATTTCGACCACCCAGATCTATACCCACATCGCGCGCGAGCGGCTTAAACTGCTGCACGCCCGCCATCACCCTCGAGGGTAGCCGCAGCCCCGCTGTTCCGCCATACCAGATGAGTAAACCCAAGCACGTTTCCGAAACCCCCGCGACGCAGTTCCTGCGCCAACGCGGCGTTGCGTTTACCGAGCACGTCTACGAGTATGTCGAGCATGGCGGGACGGGGGAGTCCGCCCGGCAATTGGGCGTGGACGAACATACGGTCGTCAAGACGCTGATCATGGAAGACGATGCCGCCAAACCCTTGATCGTCCTCATGCACGGCGACCGTGAAGTGTCGACCAAGAATCTGGCGCGCCAGATCGGCGCCAAAAAGGTGGGGCCCTGCAAGCCTGACGTCGCCCAGCGCCATTCGGGCTACCTCGTTGGCGGCACATCGCCGTTCGGTACGCGCAAGGCCATGCCGGTCTATGTCGAGGCCAGCATCCTGGAGCTGCCGCGCATCTTCATCAACGGCGGCCGGCGTGGCTATCTGGTGGGCATCGACCCGCGCGAAATGGTGCGATTGCTGCAGGCTGTCCCGGTGGCGGCAGCGCTATGATGCCCCGGGTAACTTCCTGCCGCCCGGACGATCGCGAATGCCGCTATGGGTGTTCGATGATTTCGCGCCCGTCCGGGACAGCGTCATAGGCAACCGGTAGAATCGCCGCCTGTCACGCGATTGTCATCGCCGCCCCCACACTGGTTCGAGGCTTACTGTTCATGATCACCGCTGTCGCTGCCGTTCTTGCCTACCTGGCCGGGTCCATACCGTTCGCCGTCATTGTGAGCCGCGTCATGGGGCTGCAGGATCCGCGCACATATGGCTCGAAGAATCCGGGCGCGACCAATGTGCTGCGTTCGGGCAGCAAGGCGGCCGCCGTCCTGACGCTGGTCGGCGATGCGTTCAAGGGCTGGATCGCGGTGTGGCTGGCGCAGGTCTACGGCCCGCGTTTCGGGCTTGGGGATACGACGGTCGCGGTCGTGGCACTGGCTGTATTCCTCGGCCACCTGTACCCGGTCTTTTTGCGTTTTCGCGGCGGCAAGGGCGTGGCCACGGCGCTGGGCGTGCTGCTCGCGCTGGAACCGTGGCTGGGCGTGGCCACCTTGGCCACCTGGGTCATCGTGGCGGTGTTCTTCCGCTACTCGTCGTTGGCGGCGATCGTCGCCGCGGTCTTTGCACCCATCTATTATGTGTTCGGCCATGGCGTCGCCTGGTATGCGGATACCCGCATCGGCACTGCCATAGGACTGATGGCGCTGCTGCTGCTTTATCGCCATCGGCAGAACATCGCCAATTTGCTGTCCGGCAAGGAGAGCCGGATCGGGAAGCGGTCCGGGCCGGCGCGCTGAGGCGCGGAGTGCCTGGCGTCCGCGGTGTTTAGGCTCCCGGACGCGCGCCGGCTTCTTCGAGGTCCCAGCGAGGCTGGACGGTAAAGGCGCTGTGCCGCTCGTCCAGGTTCGCCAGGCCGGCTTGCAGGCGCATCGCCGCTGCGAACGCGATCATGGCGCCGTTGTCGGTACAGAGTTCCAGGGGCGGGAAGAACGCCTGCGCGCCCAGGCCCTGGAGCCGGGCGGCCAGGCGTTCGCGCAGCAGCCTGTTTGCGCCGACGCCGCCGGCGATGACTAGCCGCTTCAGGCCCGTCGCCTCGAGCGCCTTGGCGGATTTGGCCACCAGCACCGACACGATGGCGTCCTGCGTTGCCGCGGCCAGATCCGCGCGAGCCTGGGTGTCGCCCGCGGCCAGCGTCTTCATGCGCGTAAGCACCGCGGTCTTGAGGCCGCTGAAACTGAAATCGAGGTCCGGGCTGTGCAGTTTGGGGCGGGGCAGGTCGAAACGCTCGGCATGGCCCGATTCGGCCAGCCGGGCCAGGGCCGGCCCTCCGGGATAGCCCAGGCCCAGCAGCTTGGCCGTTTTGTCGAATGCTTCCCCGGCCGCATCGTCCAGCGTTTCGCCGAGCAGGCTATAGCGGCCCACGCCATCCACGCGCATCAGCTGGGTATGCCCGCCCGATACCAGCAGGGCGACGAAGGGAAACTCGGGCCGGGGCGTAGCCAGCAGGGGGGACAGTAGATGGCCTTCCAGGTGGTGGATGGCGATGGACGGGAGGTCGCGGGCCCAGGCAATGGCTTGGGCAACGCTGGCACCTACCAGCAGCGCGCCGGCCAGGCCCGGACCGGCGGTGTAGGCAATGGCGTCCACGTCTTCCAAGGCCAGGCCGGCGGCATCGAGGACCTGGCGCGTCAGGGGCAGGACGCGGCGCACATGGTCGCGCGAGGCCAGCTCGGGGACGACGCCCCCGTAGTCCTGGTGCATGTCGACCTGCGAATGGAGCGCGTGGGCCAGAAGGCCGCGCTCGGCGCTGACCAGGGCCACGCCGGTTTCATCGCAGGAACTTTCAAAGCCGAGGACGATCATGGAAAATGAGTGCTGATGCGACTATGATCAGAGTTAACCCTAGCGGTCAGTGTAGCATCGGGTCCGAATAAGGGTTGGCAACTTAGGCAAGGATCTGCTATATTGGCAGGCTTGATTAACCCCTAGCAACCCCGAGGCAATCGTTACATGCCGACAATTCGCGTTAAAGAAAATGAGCCGTTTGAGGTCGCCCTGCGTCGTTTCAAGCGCACCATTGAAAAGACTGGCTTGCTGACCGAACTGCGCTCGCGCGAGTTTTACGAAAAGCCCACGGCCGAGCGTAAACGCAAGCATGCCGCTGCCGTCAAGCGCCACTACAAGCGCATTCGCAGCCAGCAACTGCCCAAGCGCCTGTACTGATTGCGGTCACGCCCCGGCGTGACATAAGCTTTCCGGTAGTTTCGCAGAATTTCGAGAGCCGCTACGGCATCAGCCGGGCGGCTTTTGGCGTTTTCCCGTTATTCTTTGCCTTGTCTCCGGCCCGCCTCGGCCGAGCCTTCCATATCGCGGAATTTCCATGACAGCAGACACTCTCAAAGCCCGTCTTTCCGATGAAATCAAGAGCGCGATGCGTGCCAAGGCGGCCGACCGCCTTGGCACGCTGCGCTTGTTGTCGGCGGCGATCAAGCAGAAAGAGGTCGACGAGCGCCGGGAGCTGGAGGATGCCGACATCATTGCCATCGTTGAAAAACAGGTGAAGCAGCGCCGCGAATCCATCGCTTCGTTCGAGCAGGCCGGACGGGCCGAATCGGCCGAACAGGAGCGCGCGGAAATCGCGGTGCTGCAGGAATTCCTGCCCCAGGCGGCGTCCGAGGAGGAAATCGCGGCGGTAGTGTCGGCCGCGGTGGCGGAAGTCACCGCCCAAGGCGTAACGGGAGGCGCGGCCATGGGCAAGATCATGGGCTTGGTCAAGCCCAGGCTGGCCGGCCGTGCCGACATGGCCGAAGTGTCGAAGCTGATCAAGGCCCGGTTGGCTTGAGCCTGGCGAGCCGAGCTCCTGACGCCTTGCGCGCATGATCCCCGAGTCGTTCATCCAGGATCTGCTGGCCCGGGTCGACATCGTCGATGTCGTCGGCCAGCACGTGCAATTGCGCAAGGCCGGGGCCAACTTGCTCGGCTTGTGTCCTTTTCATGGAGAAAAGACGCCGTCCTTCACGGTAAGTCCGACTAAGCAGTTCTACCATTGCTTCGGGTGCGGGGCCCACGGGACGGCGATCCGCTTTCTGATGGAGCACACCGGCGCCGGCTTTCCGGAAGCGGTGAGGAGCCTGGCCGGTATGGTGGGCTTGCAGGTACCGGAAGAGGAACGCAGCCCCAGGCAGCGCGCCGCCCGCCAGCAGCGCGAGGCCATGGTGTCGCGCCATAGCCAGGTCCTGGAGACCGCAAATGCCTGGTACCGACAGCAATTGCGCGGCGCCCCGGCAGCGATCGCCTACTTGAAGGGACGGGGCCTGTCGGGCGAGATCGCAGCCCGTTTCGGCCTGGGCTGGGCAGGGGCCGAGCGGCAGGGGCTCGCCGCCGTGTTGCCCTCCTACGACGACCCGCTGCTGGTAGAGGCCGGTCTGGTCATCGAGAGCGAAGATGGGCGCCGTTATGACCGTTTCCGCGAGCGGATCACCTTTCCCATCCGGAATGCCCGCGGCCATTTGATCGGGTTTGGCGGCCGCATCATCGGCAAAGGGGAGCCAAAATACCTGAATTCCCCTGAAACCCCCATTTTTTCCAAAGGGTCGGAGCTGTATGGGCTCTGGGAGGCGCGTCAGGCGATCCGTAAGGAAGGCATGGTGGTGGTGGTCGAAGGCTATATGGACGTGGTGGCCCTGGCGCAACTGGGCATCGAGTGTGCCGTCGCCACCTTGGGCACTGCCACGACGCCGGTCCATGTACAGAAGCTGCTGCGCGCCAGCGATAACGTGATCTTCAGCTTCGATGGCGACAAGGCGGGCCGCAAGGCCGCATGGCGCGCGCTCGAGGCTTGCCTGCCTCTGCTGCGGGACGACGTCTCCATGCGTTTCCTGTTCCTGCCGGACGATCACGACCCCGACTCGTACGTGCGGGAGTTCGGCGCCGACAGTTTTCGCAAGGCGTTGCGGGAGGCCATGTCCTTGTCGCAATTCATGCTGGGCGAGCTGGCTGCGCGCCATGCCATGGACGAGGCCGAAGGGCGGGCGCGTTGCGTCCACGATGCCCGTCCGCTGCTCCAGGCCATGCCGGCGGGCGCCTTGCGCATGCAGGTGCAGCGGGAGCTGGCGCAGCTTACCCGGCTGACCACCGACGAGCTGGCGCAGCTCATAGTGCTCCAGGATGTACCCAGCGGCCCGCTGGTCCAGCCCGCCGGCCAAATCCGGGGAACTTCTCCGGTTCCCGTCCGCTCAGAGTCTAATGGCGTGCAGGACGACGGCGACGGTCCCATCTGGGTGCCGGACTCCGAGCCGCCTGGCGACCATTTCTACGAGCCGGCCCCCGATTTTCATCCGCGACAGGATGGGGCTGGCCAAGGCGGCGGATTCCGCCCCGGTCGCTTCAAAGGCGGGCGATTCCGGGATCGGGACGGCCGCTACGGCGAGGGACGGCCCCCCGGCTACGCCGGGCCGCGTCCCCGGGTGACCCCGATAGCCGGGCGCTTGCTGCAGTTGCTGCTGGCCCACCCCGGCCTGGTCCGCCATATAGACGAGGATGCCGAGCGTTTGCTGGAGGCCAATCAAGGATACGAGCCGGTCAAGACGCTGCTCGCGCTGGTGCGCAGCACCGGCGCCCAGCACGCCGGCGCGCTGCTGCAGGCGGCGGAGGGCACGGACCTCGCACAGGCCCTTGTGATGGCCTCGACGGCCACCATCTATGAAGACGAGCTACCCGATCCCGACGGCGAACTGCACGACGCCTTGCGCATGGTCGAGTTGCAGGCCGTCAGTGCCGAGCAGCAGAGATTGGCCGCTTCAGGCCTGAAAGATGCACAGGACAAGGAAAGATACCTCGCGTTGACCGAAAGAATCGTGGAGTTGAAGAAGCCGAGGGTGTTAGAATAGAGGGTTTACCGCAGGTCTAATGCCGACCTTTTGCCCGGGTTTTCTGGTATAGGTTTGTAACGAGGACTTTGCGCGCGCATTTTGCGCATCCGTTTGCCTGTCCGCGGCCGAGCGCCCCTGGGCGGTAGGCGGGCGGATAGCGGCACCGCGCCGGCAGGCGCCGGATACAGGTGTGGGCCGGGGCGATCCGACCCCCGGATGAAATATTAGGAGTGGTTGACCGACCATGGCGAAGACGACAGGCAAGACGCTGACTGTGAACAAATCCAAAGCCGAAGGGCAAGACAAGGCCAAGGAAAAGGCGGCGTCGAAGACGGCTGACGCCAGCGGCGTCAAGGTAACGGTCAAGTCGGCCGGCCGGGCCCGGACCAAGCTGCTGGAACCGAAGGCCGCCGCCCAGACGGTCGATACCGATTTCGAACCCGCGGTCGAGCCGGTCGAGAAGGCCAAGCCTGCGGCGAAGGCGGCGACCAAGGCCACCAAGACCGCCCGGGCCGCCAAGACCGCGAGCAAGACCGTGTCCGCCGCCGACAAGAAAAACGCCGAGAAGAAGCTCGCCGAGCTGCTGGCCAAGCCGGTGGGGCGCCGTCCTGGCCGTCCTCCCAAGGATGCCAAGCAGGCGGACTCTTCCGGTGCTGATTTCGACGACGTGAATGATGGCGACGTCGATGCCGAGCCGATTCCCGAGATCAAGATTCCCAAGGGACGCGGCAAGCGGGGCAAGGCCGATCCCAAGGACCTGATCGCGCGCGGCCCGGTGTCGCCCGAGGAATACGAGGCGCGCCGCAATCGCCTGAAATTGCTGATCAAGCTCGGCAAGGACCGCGGCTACCTGACGTACGGCGAGATCAACGATCACCTGCCCGACGATCTGGTCGACGCCGAGGCGATCGACGGCATCATCAGCACGTTCAACGACATGGGCATCTCGGTCTATGACCAGGCGCCCGATGCGGAAACCTTGCTGCTCAACGAGAACGCTCCCGTAGCCTCGTCCGACGACGATGCCGAGGAGGAAGCCGAGGCCGCGCTGTCCACGGTCGATTCCGATTTCGGCCGCACCACCGATCCGGTCCGCATGTACATGCGCGAGATGGGTTCGGTCGAGCTGCTGACCCGCGAAGGGGAAATCGAGATCGCCAAGCGTATCGAAGACGGTCTCAAGCACATGGTCATGGCCATTTCCGCGTGCCCGACCACCATCAACGAGATCCTCGAGCATGCCGACCGCGTGCGCAACGCCGAAATCCAGATCGACGAGGTCGTGGACGGCCTGATCGATCCGAACGATGGCGAGGAATACGCCGGTTCGGGCGTCACCTCGTCGTCCGACGATGACGACGACGATGCGGACGAAGCGCCCGCCGGCGGCATGAGCAGCAAGCAGGTCGAGGAACTGCGCATCAAGTCGCTCGAGAAATTCGAGAACGTCAAGCGCTGGTTCGACAAGATGCGCCAGGCTTACGAGCGCGAGGGCTACAAGTCGGAGGCGTACATCTCGGCGCAGGAAACCATCCTGCAGGAAATGATGGGCATACGCTTCACGGCCAAGATGGTCGAGCGCCTGGCCGATACGCTGCGCTCCCAGGTCGAGGAAGTCCGCAAGCTCGAGCGCGCCATCATGCAGATCTGCATCGAACGCGCGGGCATGCCGCGGGCCCACTTCATCAAGACCTTCCCGGGCAACGAAACCAACCTGGATTGGGTCATTGGCGAAGTCGACGCCGGCCACGAGTATTCCGAAACGCTGTCGCGGCAGATCCCGGCCATCCAGGAGCTGCAGCAGAAGCTGATCGATCTGCAGGCGCGCGTCGTGCTGCCGCTCAAGGACTTGAAGGACGTCAACAAGCAGATGGCCACCGGCGAAGCCAAGGCCCGCAAGGCCAAGCGCGAGATGACGGAGGCCAACCTGCGCCTGGTGATTTCGATCGCGAAGAAGTACACCAACCGCGGCCTGCAGTTCCTCGACCTCATCCAGGAAGGCAACATCGGCCTGATGAAGGCGGTGGACAAATTCGAATACCGCCGCGGGTACAAGTTCTCGACCTACGCTACCTGGTGGATCCGGCAGGCCATCACCCGTTCGATCGCCGATCAGGCCCGCACCATCCGCATCCCGGTGCACATGATCGAAACGATCAACAAGATGAATCGCATCAGCCGGCAGATCCTGCAGGAAACCGGGGCCGAGCCCGATCCGGCCACCCTGGCGCAGAAAATGGACATGCCGGAAGACAAGATCCGGAAGATCCTGAAGATCGCCAAGGAGCCGATCTCGATGGAAACGCCCATCGGCGACGACGACGATTCGCACCTGGGCGACTTCATCGAGGACACGGCCACCCTGGCGCCCTCGGATGCGGCCCTGCACGGTTCGATGCGCAACGTAGTCAAGGAAGTGCTGGACTCGCTGACCCCGCGCGAAGCCAAGGTGCTGCGCATGCGTTTCGGTATCGAGATGAGCACCGACCAGACGCTGGAAGAGGTCGGCAAGCAGTTCGACGTGACGCGTGAGCGCATTCGCCAGATCGAAGCCAAGGCCTTGCGCAAGCTGCGCCACCCCAGCCGCGCCGACAAGCTCAAGAGCTTCCTGGAAGGCCAGTAAGCGCTGCTGCGAAATCAAAATCCCCGTCACGCATGGTGCGTGACGGGGATTTTTTATGCCAGGACGGTCCGCCCCGCCGATGCCGGTTCAGGCTGGGCTGTCGGCCAGGCCGTGCTCGCGCCGGTACGCCTCTGCCTGTTCCTTCAGCCATCGGGTAAAGGCGTGGACCGGCGCATGGTCTGCTTTCCATTCGGGCAGGACCAGGTAGTAGTTCTTGTCCCGGACCGATTCGCGGTGGCAGGCGACGACCAGTTTGCCGGCCGCCAGTTCGGCCTCGACCATCAGCCGCGGCACCAGCGCGATGCCCTGGCCGTGGACGGCCGCCTCGATCAGCATGGAGAACAATTCGTAGCGGGGTCCGCTCAGGTCATGGGCATGGCTGACGTTCTGGGCGGCAAACCATTGCCGCCACGCGTAGGGGCGTGTGCTCTGCTGGAGCAGCCGGTAGGCCGAGAATTGCTCGGGCATGATGCGCTTGCGGACACCGAGCAGCCGCGGCGAGCAGACCGGCACGAGTTTTTCCGGCATGAGGAAGATGGCCTCGGTTCCGGGCCACGGGCCGTCTCCAGCATAGATGGCCGCGTCGAAGGGCGTGCCTTCGAACAGGAAGGGGCGACTCTGCGGCGTGATGTTGAGCACGATGTTGGGGGCCGCCCGTTCGAAGCTTGCCAGGCGGGGCAGCAGCCAGCGCGTGGCGAAGGTTGCGACCGAAGCCAGCTCCAGGACGCCGCCTTCCCCGCGCCGGGCCATCAGGTCCAAGGTGTCGCGCTCGACTTCGTCCAGCCTGCGCGCGACGACCTCGCCGTAGGCGAGGCCGGCTTGCGTCAGTGTGACGCCGCGGCGGGTGCGGCGAAAGAGCTTGAGCCCCAGGAACGATTCCAGGCTTGCTATTTGCCGGCACACGGCACTTTGGGTCAAGGCCAGCTCGGCCGCGGCCTTGGTGAAGCTCTGGTGGCGGGCGGCCGCCTCGAAGGCGGTCAGCGCGGCCGTGCTGGGAAGTTTGCGGCGCATCGGGGGGCCCCGGAAGGCAAAACGCTACTTTAACAAGTACAGAAAACGCACAGGTAAGTGAAAAGAACTCGTTTGGCGGCAGTACCAAATGCGTATATCGTGCTGGAAAGACGCCCAGCCCGAGCCAGGGGCGGCGAGGATATCGGGGCAGCGCCTTCGGTATCCGCCTGTTCTACAACCATCCGCGAGACATGAATCTTATGCACAAGCCCGCACAATTCAACTGGGCCGACCCTTTGTTGCTCGACCAGCAGTTGACCGATGACGAACGCATGGTTCGGGAAGCCGCCGCGGCATATTGCCAGGACAAGCTGATGCCGCGCGTGCTGGAGTCCTTCCGCCACGAAAGGACCGATGCCGCCATCTTCCGCGAAATGGGCGAGCTCGGCCTGCTGGGCCCCACCATTCCCGAGCAGTACGGCGGTCCGGGCCTGAACTATGTGAGCTATGGCCTGATCGCGCGCGAAGTCGAGCGGGTCGACTCCGGCTACCGCTCCATGATGAGCGTCCAGTCCTCGCTGGTCATGGTTCCGATCTACGAATTCGGCACCGAGGCGCAAAAGCAGAAGTACCTGCCCAAGCTGGCCACCGGCGAATTGATCGGCTGCTTCGGCTTGACCGAGCCCAACCACGGTTCCGATCCGGGCTCCATGGTGACCCGCGCTACCAAGGTCGATGGCGGATACCGGCTGAGCGGCGCCAAGATGTGGATCACCAATTCGCCCATCGCCGACGTCTTCGTGGTGTGGGCCAAGCTCAAGGAAGAAGACGGCAAGGACGCCATTCGCGGCTTCATCCTGGAAAAAGGCTGGAAGGGGCTGTCGGCTCCCGCTATCCATGGCAAGGTCGGCCTGCGCACCTCGATCACCGGCGAGATTGTCATGGACGAAGTGTTCGTGCCGGAAGAAAACTACATGCCCAATGTGGCCGGCCTGAAAGGGCCGTTCACCTGCCTCAATTCGGCGCGCTACGGCATTGCCTGGGGAGCGCTGGGTGCCGCCGAGTATTGCTGGCATACCGCCCGCCAATATGTGCTCGATCGCAAGCAGTTCGGCCGGCCGCTGGCCGCCAACCAGCTCATCCAGAAGAAGCTCGCCGATATGCAGACCGAAATCACGCTGGGGCTGCAAGGATGCCTGCGCCTGGGCCGCATGAAGGACGAAGGCACGGCTGCGGTGGAGATAACGTCCATCATGAAGCGCAATTCCTGCGGGAAGGCGTTGGACATTGCCCGCCTGGCGCGCGACATGCTGGGCGGCAATGGTATTTCCGACGAATTCGGCGTCATCCGGCACCTGGTCAACCTGGAGGTGGTCAACACCTACGAGGGCACGCACGACATCCATGCGCTGATCCTCGGGCGTGCGCAGACAGGCATCCAGGCTTTCTGCTGAGCCTTCTCGCATGCGCGGGGCCGGCGGTGTCCGGCCCCGCGGCAGAGCCGTTCTCAGGCGGTCCCGTTCTTGAGCTTGCGCCACAGGGTGGCCGGGCTGATCCCCAGGATTTCGCAGGCCGCGGCCCGATCGCCGCCGCAGGCCTCGAGCACGCGCCGGACGTGGGCCGTCTCGCTGGCGCGGGCGACGTCTTCCAGCGGCGCCAACGGCGGGCAGCCGGCGTTTTCCCGGCCCGATCCGGCATAGAGTTCCGGCACGGTCACCGCCAGTTCCAATTCCAGTTCCTTGCGGCCGGGCTTGCGCCCGGCATGCGACACCGCGACCCGTTCCAGCACATTCTCCATTTCGCGCAGGTTCCCCGGCCAGGCATAGCCGGCACAGCGGGCTTTGACGAAGGCGGGCAGCCGCACCGGGCGCGGAATGCCCAGCCGGCGCTGGGCGCGCGCATAGAGCACTTCTGCCAGTTCTTCGATGTCGCCCTCGCGTTCGCGTAGCGGCGGCACGGTAATCCGGAGGATATTGAGCCGATAGAACAGGTCGCGCCGGAACTCGCCGGTATCGACCATGGCGCGAAGATCCCGATGCGTGGCTGCAATGACCCGCACGTTGACCGCGACCGGCTCCAGCGCGCCCACGGGCAGCACCTGCCGCTCCTGCAGCACGCGCAGCAAGCGCACCTGAAGGGCCAGCGGCATGTCGCCGATCTCGTCCAGGAATATGGTTCCGTTGTGGGCAGCTTCGAACAGTCCGGTCTTGCCGCCTTTGCGCGCTCCGCTGAACGCGCCTTCCACGTAGCCGAACAGTTCGCTCTCGAGCAGCGGTTCCGGAAAGGCGGCGCAGTTGATCGCGACGAACGGAAAATCCCGCCGGGGGCTGGCGCGGTGCATGCCCTGCGCGAGGACTTCCTTGCCGGTGCCGCTTTCGCCTTCGATCAGGACCGTGGAACTGACCTGCGCGTACAGCCGCGCCAGCTCCCGCACGCGCTCGATGGCCGGGGACCTGCCGAGCAAATCGTCCAGCTCGTAGCGCGTGCCGACCGGGCGCACCCCCGTGCCGGTGCGCAAACTGCGGTCCACACGCTGGATGGCTTTCGAATCCTGCGCGGTGACTACCGCGCCCAGCAGCTCGCCGCCGCTCTGGATCGGGATGCGGTTCAGGATGAGGACCTTGTCGTTGACCTTCTGGATCGTCTCCAGCTCTTTCTGCCCATGGCGTAGCGGGCCTTCCAGCGATATTGCCGGCGCGACTTCCTCCAGGAGGCGACCGATGGCCTGGTCCCCTCGCAATCCCAGCAGCCGCTCCATGGTCGGATTCAGCGACTGGATGCGGCCCTCGGCGTCGACCGCCACCACGCCTTCGTTCAGGTGGGACAGGACGGTGTTCAGGTACTCGCGCCGACGCTGCTCGATGCGCGCCAGCCGCGCGGCTTCGATGGCATCTTCCAATGCCATGCGTATCGAGTTGGCGGAGTAGAGGAATACGCCCGCCAGCCCTTGCTGTTCGGCCAGGTCGGACACCATGCCCGGCCCGACGATGACCTCCAGGCCCGCCCGTTTGAGCCCCTGGACCCGCGCAGCGGCGTCTTCGACCGTGATGTAGCTGTGGCTGGGGAAGTCGAGTCCGAAGGCCTGCTTGAAGGCTTCCGTCTCCGGAAACGTGGACGCGTGGGTAACCAGGGCCAGGCGGCTGGACAATTGCCGCGCCGTCGTCAGCGCATGCATGACGTCAAACCCGGTGACCTTGATCAGGATGACCGGGACATCGACGTGCTGGCGCAGGTAGGCGCCGTTAGAGCCGCCCGCCACCACGGCGTCGACCAGGCCTTGCCGGGCTGCTTCGTTGATGGAGCGGGCAGCCGTCTCGAAACCTTCATCGACGATGCGGAAATCGGCCTGGCCGGCGTACGCCGGAGTCAGTTCGGCAAATGCGCGCGAGACCCGGCTGATGCCCATGGCCCAGATCACGGGCCGGGCAGGGGAGCGCGGCAGCAAAGGAGCGGCAAGTGCCATGGAGCGTCCCGGCTATGGTCGATATCAAAAATGATTATACGGATTTCATAAATGAAAGAATTGCGGCAGCGGCGACTGCTTGCGCGGCAGAACGGACAAGCTTTCCGAACGGCCGAAACTCCGATACGGCGGGCGTTTCGGGCGAACGGCCCAGGCCGGGATCGGGCCGATGGCATGGTCTTTGCAGTAATCTGGCCGTTTCCCGACCATCGAGTAACGCCATGACACAACCCAGGCAACTATCGCCGGGAGCCCGATTTCGCCAGGCCCTGGGCGAAGAACAACCCTTGCAAATCATCGGCGCGATCAACGCCAACCACGCGTTGCTGGCCCGGCGTGCCGGCTTCCGCGCCATCTACCTGTCGGGAGGCGGGGTAGCGGCCGGATCGCTGGGCATGCCGGACCTGGGCATCAATAGCCTGGACGACGTGCTGACCGACGTGCGGCGTATCACCGACGTGTGCGACCTGCCGCTGATGGTGGATATCGACACCGGCTTCGGGCCGTCGGCCTTCAACATCGCGCGGACCGTCAAGAGCCTGATCAAGTTCGGCGCAGCGGCCTGCCACATCGAGGACCAGGTCGGCGCCAAGCGTTGCGGCCACCGTCCCGGCAAGGAGATCGTCTCGGCGGCCGAAATGGTCGACCGGATCAAGGCCGCAGCCGACGCCAAGACCGATCCTGACTTCTTCCTGGTCGCCCGCACCGACGCCATCGCGGTCGAAGGGCTGGACGCCGCCATCGAACGCGCGCAGGCTTGCGTGGAGGCGGGGGCAGACGGCATATTCGCGGAAGCCGCCTACGACCTGCCGACTTACCGCAAGTTTGCCGAGGCGGTGAAAGTGCCCGTGCTGGCCAACATTACCGAATTCGGCCAGACGCCGCTGTTCACGGTAGAAGAGTTGCGCAGCGCCGACGTTTCCATGGTGCTCTATCCCTTGTCGGCGTTCCGCGCCATGAACAAGGCGGCCGAGACGGTCTACACCGCCATCCGGCGCGACGGTCACCAGAAGAACGTCCTGGACATGATGCAAACCCGGGAAGAGCTGTACGATCGCATCGGCTATCACGCGTTCGAGCAGCATCTGGATGCCCTGTTCAATAAAAATCCCCCTCCGAGGTCCTGAGGGATGCCTTCCGCATTCCAGGACGTGGGACAGTATCTCTAGGAGCGAGACGATGAGTGCAGCAACACCCATGCAGAAGGATCAACCGGCGGCCGGCCCCAGGCCGAAGAAGTCGGTAGCGCTGTCCGGAGTCATGGCGGGTAATACCGCGCTATGCACGGTCGGCCGCAGCGGCAACGACTTGCATTACCGCGGCTACGACATCCTGGATATTGCCGACGAATGCGAGTTCGAGGAAATCGCCTATCTGCTGGTGCACGGCAAGTTGCCCAATCGCAGCGAACTGGCAGCCTACAAAGCCAAGCTCAAGTCCATGCGCGGGCTGCCGGCCAACGTCAAGGCCACGCTCGAATGGCTCCCGGCGGCGAGCCACCCCATGGACGTCATGCGTACCGGCGTGTCGGCGCTTGGATGCGTGCTGCCCGAGAAGGACGACCACAGCGTGCCCGGAGCGCGCGACATCGCCGACCGCCTGATGGCCTCGCTAGGATCCATGCTGCTCTATTGGTACCACTACAGCCACCGCGGCGAGCGCATCGACGTCGATACCGACGACGACAGCATCGGCGGCCACTTCCTGCATCTGCTGCACGGCAAGCCCGCGCCCGCTTCCTGGGTGCGTGCCATGCACACCTCGCTGAACCTGTACGCCGAACATGAGTTCAACGCCTCGACCTTCACCGCGCGGGTGGTTGCCGGCACAGGTTCGGACATGTATTCGGCCATCACCGGCGCCATCGGGGCGCTGCGCGGTCCCAAGCACGGAGGCGCCAACGAAGTCGCCTTCGAGGTCCAGAGCCGCTACGAAACACCCGACGAAGCCGAGGCCGACATCCGCCGCCGCGTGGAGAACAAGGAAGTCGTCATCGGGTTCGGCCACCCGGTCTATACCGTGGGCGACCCGCGCAACCAGGTCATCAAGGAAGTGGCCCGCCGCTTGTCCAAGGAATCGGGCAACACCCGGCTCTTCGATATAGCGGAACGCCTGGAAACGGTGATGTGGGACGCCAAGAAAATGTTCCCCAACTTGGACTGGTTCAGCGCCGTCAGCTATCACGCCATGGGCGTGCCGACGGCGATGTTCACGCCGCTCTTTGTCATTGCGCGCACCGCCGGCTGGTCGGCGCACATCATCGAACAGCGCATCGACAACAAGATCATCCGGCCCAGCGCCAACTACATCGGTCCGGAAGACCGCAAGTTCGTGCCGCTGGCCAAACGCAAGTAATCCGATCCACCCATCCCTTTATCGTCCACTCGTCAGCCCCGCGTCGCCTCAATGCGTGTCATTCCAGGATGGCATGCGTCCGCACCCAGGGGGGAGCTTCCCATGTCTGCCATCTCTAACGTCCGTCCCAAGCCCGACCAGGTTCTCGTCGACATCGTCGACTATGTTCTGAAGAAAGAGATCACCAGCACGCTGGCCTACGAAACCGCGCGCAACTGCCTGATCGATACCCTGGGCTGCGGGCTGGAGGCGCTCGAATATCCGGCTTGCACCAAACTGCTCGGGCCCATCGTGCCAGGGACTATCGTCCCCAACGGCGCGAAAGTCCCTGGCACGCAGTTCCAGCTCGATCCGGTACAGGCCGCCTTCAACATCGGCGCCATGATCCGCTGGCTGGATTTCAACGACACCTGGCTCGCGGCCGAGTGGGGCCACCCCTCGGACAACCTGGGGGGCATTCTCGCCACGGCGGACTGGCTGTCCCGCCAGGGGGTAGCGGCGGGCAAGAAGCCCTTGTCCATGAAGGACGTGCTCACCGCCATGATCAAGGCGCATGAAATCCAGGGGTGCATTGCACTGGAGAACTCCTTCAACCGCGTCGGGCTGGACCATGTGGTGCTCGTCAAGGTGGCTTCCACCGCCGTAGTCGGACAGCTGCTGGGCCTGACGCGCGACGAACTCATCAACGCCGTCTCGCTCGCCTGGGTCGACGGCCAGAGCCTCCGCACCTATCGCCACGCGCCCAACACCGGCTCGCGCAAGAGCTGGGCCGCGGGTGATGCCACCAGCCGGGCCGTGCGCCTCGCCCTGATCGCGCGCACCGGCGAAATGGGTTATCCCTCGGTGCTGACCGCCAAGACTTGGGGCTTCTACGACGTGTTGTTCCAAGGGCAACCGTTCAGGTTCCAGCGGCCCTACGGCAGCTACGTCATGGAAAACGTACTGTTCAAGATCTCGTATCCGGCCGAATTCCATTCCCAGACCGCGGTCGAATGCGCGATGGAGATCCACAAGCAGCTCGAGAAACAGGGCCGCAGCGCCGACGACATCAAGAAGATCACCATTCGCACGCACGAAGCCTGCATACGCATCATCGACAAGCAGGGTCCGCTCGACAATCCGGCCGATCGCGACCACTGCATCCAGTACATGGTCGCGGTGCCCATCCTGTTCGGCCGCCTCACTGCCGAGGACTACGAGGATGCGGTCGCCCAAGACCCCCGCATCGATGCATTGCGGGCCAAAATCGTCTGCGTCGAGGATCCTGCCTTTACCAAGGACTACCACGACCCCGACAAGCGCTCGATCGCCAACGCGCTCACCGTCGAGTTCAAGGATGGCAGGCAGCTCGAGGAAGTTGTGTGCGAATACCCCATCGGCCACAAGCGCCGGCGCCAGGACGGTATCCCGCTGCTCGAGGCCAAGTTCCGCACCAACCTCGCGCGCCGCTTCCCGGCCAAGCAGCAGCAGGCGATCCTCGATGTGTCGCTGGACCAGGAGGCCCTCGAGGCGATGCCGGTGCACGAGTATGTGGATTTGTATGTGATTTGAGGGGTGCTGCCGCATCCGCCCCGGCACCGGGCATAGCCATACCGATTGCGCTGGCGTCCTTCAGGAGCGGCTGGCGGCCGCAGCCGGAAACGCTGCCGCCAGCCGCTCCAGGAACCCCAGGCATTGCGCCAGCTGGCTCACTTCCAGGTATTCATCGGCCTTGTGCGCTTGCTGGATCGAGCCTGGGCCGCAAACGATAGTGGGGATGCCGACTTGCTGGAACAGGCCGCCTTCCGTGCCGAACGACAGGGTGACCCGGTCTGTGTGTTCGGTCGCCTGGCATGCCAGCGCCTGCAGCCAGCCTGATGCATTCTCGTCGCGAAGTTCCGGATAGACCTCGGACTCTTCCAGCTCGATCGCGCTGTCGCTGTAACCCGCGCGCATCTCGGGCAACAGCTCGGTATCGATGAACTGCCGGACTTCTTCAAGCAACACACCGACGTCGTCCTGAGGCAAGTTACGGATCTCGAACTCGAGCTGCGCATGATCGGGGATGACATTGAGCGCAATGCCGCCGTTCAGGCGCCCGGTATGCACGGTGGAATAGGGGGGCTCGAAGCGGGCGTCGTACGGCCCCTGCTGACGCAGCCGCTGGCCGATGCGGCGCAAGCGCACCGCCAGCTCGGCCGCAAAATCAACGGCGTTCACGCCCATGTGGGTCAACGCAGAATGCCCCGCCAGTCCATGCACGCAGCAGCGGTAGGCCCGTTTCCCTTTATGGGCCACTGCGACCTGCATGGAGGTAGGCTCGCCGATGATGCAGGCCAGCGGCTTGACCCCGGTATGGTTCAACTGCGCGAGTAGATGCGGTACCCCCAGGCATCCGACCTCCTCATCATAGGTAAAGGCGAGATGGATGGGCAGGCGCTCGCAGGTCGAGACAAACACCGGCACGCTGGCCAGCATTGCAGCCAGGTAGCCTTTCATGTCAGCAGTGCCACGCCCCAGTAGCCGGCCCTGCTGTCGGGTCAGCCGGAATGGCTCGACGGTCCACGGTTGCCCCCGCACAGGCACGACATCCGTATGTCCCGACAGGCATAAGCCAGGGCGGTCGGAGGGGCCGATGGTGGCATAAAGATTGGCCTTGCCGCCCTCGATGTCGCCGCTGAGCGTGCCCTGGATTCCCCATTGCGACAGATAGTCCTGGATGAAGTCGATCAGCGCGAGGTTGCCGTTGCCGCTTTGCGTGTCGAAACCAATCAGCGACTCCAACAGGTCGATGGCGCTGTCCAGTCGAGGGTGCATGACCGCGGGCGCTTTATTCATGGCCGAGAACTCCAGGCGGAAAGGGGCGAAACAGGTTGTGAGTACGGGGACCGCCATCTTCGACGGGGCGCGGCGGCCCGAGGTGCCGACATGCCGTTCTACAGCGGGCATTCATCTCGCGGCATACGGCACTACTTAGCAGCCTGGCATGGAAGCAAGCACGGTGCCACCGGCACACATTGTGCCGCACGAAGCGCGCCCCACCAAGAATGGCATGAACCGGGCCGGGCGCCTCCAGCCGGGCAAGGAATGGTAATGACCCCGCCCAGCACACCCGCCAGACGGTGTAGAATTGCGCCCTCGGGCCTCTAGCTCATGCCTGGTTAGAGCAGCGGACTCATAATCCGTTGGTGCTGGGTTCGACTCCCAGGGGGCCCACCAAACAACGGCGCGGGTGTTCTGCCCGCGCCGCCTCCTCCAAGAATTCCGCAGTTTGTTGGTAGCGTCCTGCGCATCGGTTAGGGACCGCCCGCCGCACCGCTCACCCCGACGCCCCCCGCTCCTCGTAAACCACACGCCATATCGTCCCCAGGCCGGCCACCTCGCACAGGATGGCCCAGGCGGCGAACGGGACGGGCGCATCCCCTGTCGTCCACCTTTGCACCATCCCGCGGTCGGGCATGCCGACCAGCGCGGCAACTTCGCCCGCCGTCAGGCCGGCCAGGCGGATGACGGCGCGTATTTCGGCGGCGGTGGGCGGCTCCCATCCGGCTCCGAATTCGCGCAAGGTCTCCGGGCGGATGTCGAGAGGCGCGTCGCCATACTGGGCGGGAGCTTCCATGATGGCATTGAGTCTCGGCGTGCGGGGTTACAGCAGGCCGGCTTCGCTGAACGAGGTCATGTTGCCGGCGCCGACGACGAAGTGGTCGAGCAGGCGGATGCCGACCAGGTCCAGCGTGTTCTTGAGCTGGGTGGTCAGGCGCTTGTCCGCTTCGCTCGGGGTTCCATCCCCCGACAAGTGGTTGTGGGCGACGACGACGGCTGCGGCATTCAGCAGCAGTGCCTTGCGGGCGATTTCGCGACAGACAGGCGCCCGGCGCAGCGAGCCGTAGAACATGGGGTGCGCGGAAATCACGCCAAGTTGAGCGTTGAGGAACAAGGCGTAGAAGACCTCGCGGTCTTCCCGTTCGAGATTGAGTCGTAGGTACTGGCGCACCGCCTCGGGATTGCTCGTAATTGCGGGGGATTTTCGTAGATACTTGTTGAGGATGGCGATCGCCGCGTCTACCGTGTATTGCTCTTGTGCATGCATGGTCGGCTTCTGCGTGCTTTAGACCTAAAGTAGCGTAGCAATCCGCTGTGCGATTGACTGTGTCCTCCTATTGCAGTCCCCACGCGTACGGAGTTTGGCCGGCTATTTAAGCAGCAAGCGCTGACTAACCTCGTATGCCGCGGGCATGCGGTATCCCGGCCGTTAAGCTGGTCGACACCCAGAATCCGTAATATGGCGATTCCGCCTCCCGTAAGCGCCTCAGGAATCCGATGCTTTCTCCTTCCTCTTCCCCTGCGCCCGATGATGCCGCGCCATCCCCTTCGGCCTTCGAGATTTTTTCCGCTTTCACCAAGATCGGTCTGACGAGCTTCGGTGGAGGGTTGAGCGGCTGGATGATGCGAGAGTTCGTGCAGCGCCGGAATTGGCTGAGCGAGGCCGAGTTCTTGAGCGGGTTGGCGCTGGCGCAGGCGTTTCCGGGGGTCAATGTGATCAACCTTTCGATCTGGGTCGGATTCCGCCTGCGGGGCGGCCTGGGTGCCCTGGCCGGCGCCTTGGGCCTGGTGGTCCCGACGATGGTGCTGGCGCTGGGCGTGGTGGGCGTGTTTTCGGCGGTGGCCCGGTCCGACTCGGTGCACCTGGCCCTGGCCGGCGTGGCGGCCGCGGCAGTCGGCTTGTCCTTGCAGACGGGGTTGCGGGCCGCGCGCCGCGCGGCGCAAAACGCGCTCGGTGCGCTGATCATGCTTGCTACGTTCGGCGCCATTTTCTTCCTGCGACTGCCGCTGTTGTGGGTGGTCGCGACGATGGCGCCGCTCTCGGTCGGCCTTGCCTACCTGCGCTTGCGCGGCCGCGAGGCATCATGAGCCTGAAACAGTTGCTGGAGGTCGTACTGGTATTCGTGCCGCTGTCCTTTCTGACCGTGGGCGGCGGGCAGAGCATCGTGGCCGACATCCATCGCCAGTCGGTGGATGTATACGGTTGGATGACGAATGCGCAATTCCTCGATCTGTATGCGCTGTCGCGCATCATGCCTGGTCCCGGCGCCTTGCTGGTGACGCTGGTGGGATGGCAGGCCGCGGGACTGGCCGGCGCGCTGGTGGCGTCCGCGGCGATCTTTATTCCCAGTTCGCTGCTGGTGTACGGGCTGGCCCATCTATGGACCCGCTACAAGGGTACGCGCTGCATACGCGCAATCGAGTCGGGCCTGGTGCCGGTGGCGGCGGGTATGGTGCTGGCCGCTTCGTGTACGGTGCTGCGCGCGGCAGAAGGCGGGCCATGGGCCTGGGGGGTGGCAGCGGTGTCCACGCTAGCCCTGATGTTCACGCGGGCCAGTCCGTTCCTGATGCTGGGCTTGGGCGCCGCGGTTTTCCTGGTTGCGCTGGGGTGACCGCCTCGCGCTCGTGACGTCAGCCGCCGTAGGCCAGGCTCGCTGTGCGAATGAAATCCCGGACGGCGTCGTTGTAGGCAGGGCCGCTGCGGCTGGCCCCGGAATGCGAGGCGCCCTCCAGTTTGACCAGGCGCTTGACGGGTGCTTGCCGCGCGGCCGCCCACAATGTATCGCTCATGGTATGTGGAATGACCCGGTCGGCGGTGCCGTGCATCAGCAGCACCGGCAGACGCAGCGACCCGATGGCCGAGACGGAGTCGAACGGCTGGGTGACCAGCAGCCCCAGGCCGGGCAGGTGCCCCCAGCGCGTGGTGGTTGCCATGTCGCGTATGCTGGTGAAGGTCGATTCGGCGATCAGGCCGGCCACGTGCGGAGTTTCCGTCCGGGCCATGAGATCGATGGCAATGGCGCCGCCCAGGCTGTGGCCGTAGACGAAGCGTCGGGCCGGGTCGGGCTGCCGGCGGGCCAGTTCGCGCAGGGCAGCCGCTGCATCCTCGCGCACGCTGGCCTGCGAAGGCAAGCGGGGGGAGGAAGCGCCGAAGCCCCGGTAGTCGATGGCCAGCATGGAGTGGCCCAGGTCGGCCCAGCGTCCGAAACGCGAGGCGCTTCCATTGAGGTTCCAGCGCGAGCCATGCAGGTAGAGCACGGTGGGGGCGTCGGGGTCCGGATGCTGCCAGTACCAAGTGCGCAGCGTGTCGCCTCCTTGCAGAGGGAGGTCATAGATCTCGGTGCCCGCGGGCGGCTCACGCCACCAAGAGTGTTCGCCCAGTTCCACCGAGAAAATCATCTGCCGTTGCCAGCGGTCGAGCGCCAGGTAACCCGCGCAGGCGAGCGCGAGGACGCAGGCGAGGGCGGCAAGACGGCGAATCCACATGTTGATTCAGAGAGCCGCGGGGGCCGGAGGTTCCCTCCAGCCGCCGCGGCCTGGCGTCAGTCGGCCTGGATGCCGAATTCCTTGACGACTTTGCCGAAATATTCGTAGTCGCCTGCCGTCAGCTTGCCCAGCCCTTCGGGCGTGCTGGATTGGGCAAAAGAGCCGAATACCCGCATTTTTTCCACCACGTCCGGCATTTTCAGTACTTCGGCCATGTGGCTGTTGAGCGTGCGGATCACTTCTTCGGGCGTCCCCTTGGGAGCGTACAGGCCTTGCCAGGCCGCCATGTCGATGGTCTTGTACCCCAGTTCCGCCATCGAGGGCGCATCCGGTGCCAAGGGTGTCCGCTTGGCGGCGCCGTTGGCCAGGATGCGCACCTTGCCCGAGGCCAGATAGGGTTCTACCGGCCCATAGGTCATCCAGCTCAGGGCCACGTGCCCGCCGAGCAGGTCGTTGACCGCGGGGGCGACGCCTTTGTAGGGAATGTGGGCGATCTTGACGCCGGCAGCCTGGTTGAAGAGTTCGCCCAGGATGTGCATAGGCGAGCCCGAACCGGGGCTGGCGTAGGTGAGCGCCTTGCCGGCCTTGGCGTCTTTGACGACTTGCTCGGCCGAAGTGTAGCCCGAGGCCTGGCTGGCCACGAGGAGCAGCGGCTGGGATGCGGTCTGCGTGACGGGGGCGAAATCCCGTACCGGATGGTAGGTGCCGGCAGAGTTGGTCTTGACCACGTGTGTGGCCATCGCGAAAGTGCTGGGTGCCAGCAGCAGCGTATAGCCGTCGGGCTTGGCGCGCGCGGCGTAGTTGCTGCCGATGATGCCGCTGGCGCCCGCGCGGTTCTCGACGATGACGGGTTGGCCGAGGCGCTGGCTCAGTTTTTCGCCGAACAGCCGCGCCATTGCATCGGTATCGCCGCCCGCGCCGTAGGCAACGACGATGGTGATGGGCCGGGTGGGGTAGTTGGCCGCAAAGGCGGGAAAGGTAGCGGTGGCCGCACCGGCGGCGGTAGCGGCGGCGAGCGCGAGCAGGGCGCGCCGGCCAAGGCTGGAGTGTGAAGACATCATGGTAACCATCTATATGAAAGGAGTCCCGGACCCCGCGGGGCTTGTGGCCCGGCCGCGGAGGCCGGCGGGGGTGCCCGCCCGTGCGGGCGCCGAAGTGTTTATACCGCAGACCTGGAAAAAGAGCGCGGTCCGCGCCGCTCCTTGGGGCGGAGCGGACCGCTCAAAACTGCCGGAAGCCCGTCCTGGGGGAAGGCGGACTCGTCTTCGCCCGGCAGTGGCCGTAACCGGATGGCCTACGCGGACGCAGGCTGCGTGGGCGCCGGGGTGGTCGCGGCAGCGGCCGCGCCCGCTTCGAGGTAGCGCTTGAGCTCGCGCAGATCCTCGGCCATCTGGCGGGACGGGTTCTCGCGCGATAGCTTTGCCACCAGGCGTCCGGCCTGGCCCAGCGGAGGCTGGTAGGCGATCATGGCTCGCACCACCGTGCCCACTCCGTCCGGCGCGTCGCGGAATTCCACCCAGCCGTGGTTGGGAATATCGGCTGTCGCTTCGGCTTCCCAGGCGATGCGTTCATTAGGAACGTCTTCGACCACGTGGGCGATCCACTCCACCGTTTTGCCCAAGGGCGCCTTGACCGTCCAGCGCGACCGCCGGTCGTTGATGACCTCGATGCTCACGATGTGATGCATGAAGCGCGGGAGATTGGAGAAGTCGCGCCAGAACCGATAAATCTCCTCGCGGGGGCGTTCGATGGCGATGGCGTAGGTGGCGGCGGCGGCCGAGATCCAGCCTTGTTCCTGGGCGATGCGCCGCTCCAGCGGGGAGGCTGTGACGGCGCGCTTGACCGGGCAGTTGCCCGTGGCTGCGCGCCACAGGAGGCCGGCTGCCGCCGCCGCGGCCAGGTCGCCCAACAGGCCGCCGCGCCGCGCTCCCCAGAGCAGGAGCATCGCGCCTCCCGCTGCGGACCCCCATCTTTCCGCCGGCCCCACGTTGCATTCCGGCTCGGGATTCGTCCTTACGGCATACCGCCCGTTCGAACCCTCTTGTATCGCGCTCGTTGGGTCTTCCATGCGAAGGCTCCATTGCATCCTGCCGTTGGGGCGCAGGTGTAGCAAGGCGCGTGCCGCGAGCAGAGCGGCACCGCCTTGTGCGCTGCCGGTGTCGGGTGAGGGCGATGTAAAAGTTTCCGCGCGCCGGCTGTAAAAAGGGGGTCCGCGCAGGCCGGCCCGCACGTCTGGCCCGCATCCGGGTTGGCGTAGACTGGCGGCTTGGCATGGCCGACGGAGGCAGCATGGGGGCAAGCACGAGGACGATGGGGGCGGCATACCGACGGTATGTAACGGGGCTGGCCGCGGTATTCGTGGTGGTCTGGGCGGCCTTGGCGATTCATCCGCTCGATCGGTCGGCGTGGGTGCTGGAGAATGCCCTGGTCATCGGCTTCTTCGCCGGACTGGTGGTCAGCTGGCGATATTTCCGCTTCTCGCGCCTGTCCTATACCTTGATTTTCGTGTTCCTGTGCCTGCATGCGATCGGCGCCCACTATACCTACGCCAAAGTGCCGTATGACGCCTGGTGGCAGGCCCTGACCGGCCGCAGCTTCAACAGCCTGTGGGGCTGGGAGCGCAACAATTTCGACCGGATCGTGCATTTTTCGTATGGGCTGCTGCTTGCCTATCCGATCCGGGAAGTGTTCCTCCGCGTGGCGGACGCCAAGGGATTCTGGGGCTATTTCCTGCCTTTGGACTTCACGCTGTCGACCTCGGCCCTTTTCGAGCTGTTCGAATGGGCCGCCGCCGAGATCTTCGGCGGTGACCTGGGCGTGGCCTACCTGGGCACCCAGGGCGACATCTGGGACGCGCACAAGGACATGACGCTCGCGGCGTCAGGCGCCGTGCTGGCCATGCTGGCCACTGCCGCCGTGAACCGGTGGCTGCAGCGCGATTTTTCGCGCGAATGGGCCGAGAGCCTGCGAGTCAAGGACCCGCGGCCCTATGGAGAAGACGAAATCGCACGGATGCTCAGGAGCGTGCAGGTGCAGGCAGGCGCCGGGTTGCCGGGCCGGCACGATCCGCGGTAGCCCACCCCGGCGCCGGGCGGCGTCCGGCCTGCCGTCCTGGCACATTGTTTTCATGCAGGGCGCCCATATATCAAGGTACGACGAGGCGCGCCGTCATGCGCGGGGCCCGGCGTGGCGCACCGCCACTCCCGGGCCGGCCCGATTCGGTGCAAACTAGGTGACATGCCGGTTCGAAGCAGCCGGTGCGCTCGCGGTTCCGGTTCCCCAACCTTTCGACGAGACAGCCATGACCCGCAAGACCCCCATCGAGCGTTACAGGAACATCGGCATCAGCGCTCACATCGATGCCGGCAAGACCACCACGACCGAGCGCATCCTGTTCTACACCGGGGTCAACCACAAAATCGGCGAAGTCCACGACGGCAACGCCACCATGGACTGGATGGAACAGGAACAGGAACGCGGCATTACCATCACGTCCGCCGCCACGACCGCCTTCTGGAAAGGCATGGCCGGTAACTATCCCGAGCACCGCATCAACATCATCGATACGCCCGGGCACGTGGACTTCACCATCGAGGTCGAGCGCTCCATGCGGGTGCTCGACGGCGCCTGCATGGTCTATGACTCGGTGGGCGGCGTGCAGCCGCAATCCGAAACGGTCTGGCGCCAGGCCAACAAGTACCACGTGCCGCGGATTGCGTTCGTCAACAAAATGGACCGCGTCGGCGCGGATTTTTTCCGGGTACAGCGGCAAATCGTCGAGCGCCTGAAAGGCCGGGCCGTCCCCATCCAGGTCCCGGTCGGCGCCGAGGACCATTTCGAAGGCGTGGTGGACCTGGTCAAGATGAAAGCCATCATCTGGGACGAGGCGACGCAGGGAGTGCGCTTCGAGTACCGCGACATTCCGGCCGACCTGCTGGCGACTGCCGAGGAGTGGCGCGACAAGATGGTGGCCGAGGCGGCGGAGGCCGATGACGAACTGATGGACAAGTATTTGAACGGTGTCGCCCTCACCGAGGATGAGATCAAGCGCGGCTTGCGCAAGCGCACCGTCGCCGGCGAGATCGTCCCCATGCTGTGCGGCAGCGCGTTCAAGAACAAGGGCGTGCAAGCGATGCTCGACGCCGTCATCGACTACCTGCCATCCCCGGCGGACGTGCCGGCGATCAAGGGGGTGGACCAGCACGAGCACGAGATCGAGCGCCATCCCGCGGACGGCGAGCCGTTCTCGGCGCTGGCCTTCAAGATCATGACCGACCCGTTCGTGGGGCAGCTGATCTTCTTTCGGGTGTATTCGGGCATGGTGCAATCGGGCGATACGGTCTTCAATCCTCTGAAGGGCAAGCGCGAGCGGCTGGGCCGCATCGTGCAGATGCACGCGAACGAGCGCCGCGAGATCAAGGAAGTCTATGCCGGCGACATTGCCGCGGCCGTGGGCCTGAAGGAAGCAACTACCGGTGATACGCTGTGCGACCCGGACCATCCGATCATCCTGGAGCGCATGGTGTTTCCGGAGCCCGTCATTTCCCAGGCGGTCGAGCCCAAGACCCAGGTGGACCAGGAGAAGATGGGCATGGCGCTGAACCGGCTGGCGCAAGAGGATCCGTCGTTTCGCGTGCATACCGACGAGGAGTCCGGCCAGACCATTATTTCCGGCATGGGCGAACTGCATCTTGAAATCCTGGTCGACCGCATGAAGCGCGAATTCGGCGTCGAAGCCACGGTCGGCAAGCCGCAGGTGGCCTACCGCGAAACCGTGCGGTCCATGGTGCGCGACGTCGAAGGCAAGTTCATCAAGCAGTCGGGCGGCCGCGGCCAGTACGGCCACGTAGTGATCACGTTGGAGGCGCAGCCTCCAGGAACCGGTTATGAGTTCGTCGACGCCATCAAGGGCGGCGTCGTGCCGCGCGAATTCATTCCCGCGGTGGACAAGGGCATCCAGGATACCCTGACGTCAGGCGTGTTGGCCGGTTATCCCGTGGTGGACGTGAAAGTGACGCTGACCTTCGGTTCCTATCACGATGTCGATTCCAGCGAGAACGCGTTCCGCATGGCCGGCTCGATGGCGTTCAAGGAGGCCATGCGGCGCGCCAACCCGGTCTTGCTGGAGCCCATGATGAGCGTCGAAGTGGAAACGCCGGAGGACTTCATGGGCAATGTGATGGGCGATCTTTCCTCCCGGCGGGGCATGGTGCAGGGCATGGAAGATATCGCCGGAGGCGGCGGCAAGCTGGTGCGTGCAGAAGTGCCGCTGGCGGAGATGTTCGGCTACTCGACCACCTTGCGCTCGTTGACCCAAGGACGCGCGACCTACACCATGGAGTTCAAGCACTATGCCGAGGTACCGCGCCAGGTAGCCGAGGCAGTGATCGGCCAGCGCCGGCAGGGCGGCTAACGGCAGCGGGGCGGCCGCTCAGCGCAATAGCGACGGCTCGCCCCGGGCCAGGTGGACTTCGATAAAGCGCGTCTCCTGCCGCCCTGGGAAAAAGGAGGTCGTTGACGGCCGCCGTTCCCCGCAGTGGCCAGGGTAGCTGGTACAGTTGTCGGCGGCGATTTCCGTCCTTCCGTTCACAGCTGATCTCATGACGCCTCCTGTCTTCTCCGCACGCCTGGTTGCTCGTTGGTTGTTGATCCTGATGTTGGTGGCCGGGGCTTATTTTTTCAGCGGGTTTCTCGTCCCCGGCCTCGCGGCATTGATCATCGGCCTTGCGAGCTGGCCTTTGTACCGGCGATGGGTCCGCGTCTGCGGCGGCCGTACGGTGCTCGCGGCCAGCGGCGCGTTGCTGGTCATCGTGGTGGGCCTGATCGTGCCTTTCGCCTTTGCCTTGTCCTACGCCATCGAGGAGGCGAGCAATCTGATCCGCTGGCTGCTGGAAGCCAACCGGGACGGCCTGCCGGTCCCGCAGTGGGTAAGCGGGTTGCCGCTGGTCGGCGAGCGGCTCGCGGGATATTGGGCCGAGCATCTGTCGGAGCCGCATGCGCTCGGTTCATGGGTACAGCTCGTCAGCGGCGAGCACCTGGGCAATATCTACCGCATCGTGTTGTCGACGACCGGCAATGTGTTCCATATTGCCCTGACCGTCCTGTTCATGCTGATCATCCTGTTCTTTGTCTACAAGGACGGGCATAGGATGGTCGCGCAGCTGGACACGGTCGGCGAACGCGTACTGCCCATGCGCTGGACCCGTCTCTCGCGCGTGGTGCCGGCCACCATCAGCGCCACGGTAACAGGCATGGGGCTGATTGCCATCGGCGAGGCGGTCGTGCTGGGCACGGCCTACTGGATCGCGGGTGTGCCGTCGCCGGCGCTGCTCGGCCTGATCACGGGGTTCATGGCCTTGGTGCCGGGCGGCGCGCCGCTGGCGTTCACCATGGTGTCGCTGTACTTGATCGGTTCCGGCAAGCTGGTGGCCGGCATCGGACTCTTCGCCTGGGGCACGGTGGAGCTTTTCATCGTGGACAAGACGTTGCGCCCGAGGCTGGTAGGCGGGCCGGTCAAGCTGCCCTTCCTGCCTACTTTCGTGGGGCTGGTCGGCGGCGTGCAGACCATGGGCCTGGTCGGCCTGTTCGTCGGGCCCGTATTGATGGCGCTGTTGGTGGCGATCTGGCGCGAGTGGCTGAGGGAAGAGGCGCCGCCCAAAGCGGTGGCGTAGAGGGGCGCCTGCGCCGTAGCGCAGGCGAGGGGAGTCCTAATAGACGCCTTGTGCGAGCATGGCGTCGGCCACCTTGACGAAGCCGGCGATGTTGGCGCCGTCTACATAGTTGACCGTCCCGTCGGGACGGCTGCCGTGGCGCACGCAGTTCTCGTGTATGTCTTTCATGATGGCGCGCAGCTTTTCGTCCACTTCGGCGTGGTGCCAGGACAGCCGCTGCGAATTCTGCGCCATTTCCAGGCCGGACACGGCCACGCCGCCCGCATTGCTGGCCTTGCCGGGCGCATAGAGCGTTCCGGCCCGCGTAAAGACTTCGACGGCTTCGAGGGTGGCGGGCATGTTCGCGCCTTCGGCTACGCACTGTACGCCGTTGCGGACCAGGGTCTCGGCATCCTTTTCGTCGAGTTCATTCTGGGTGGCGCAGGGCAGGGCAATATCGACAGGGATGTGCCAGGGCCGCTTGCCGGCCTCGAACGCCAGCTTGCGGCGGGCTGCGAAGTCGGATAGCCGTCCGCGCTGCACATTCTTGAGATCCATGATTTCCTTGAGCATTTCAGCGCCGATGCCTTCGGGCACGTAGAGCGTACCGTCCGAATCGGACAGGCTGACGACCCGGGCGCCGAGGTCGAGCGCCTTCTCCGCTGCGTATTGCGCGACATTGCCCGAGCCGGAAATCGACACGGTCTTGCCGTCGAAGCTCTCGGCCCGGCGATGCAGCATCTGTTCCGCGAAGTAAATGGTGCCGTAGCCGGTCGCCTCCGGCCGCATCAGGCTGCCGCCGAAGGCCAGTCCCTTGCCTGTGAAGACCGCCGCCGCGCTGTTGGACAGCTTTTTCATCATTCCCGCCATGAAACCGACTTCGCGCGCGCCTACCCCGATGTCGCCGGCCGGCACGTCGGTATCGGGACCGAGGTGGCGATAAAGCTCCAGCATCAGCGCCTGGCAAAAGCGCATCACTTCTCCATCGCTCTTGCCCTTGGGGTCGAAGTCGGCACCGCCTTTGCCGCCGCCCATGGGGAGCGTGGTGAGCGAATTCTTGAAGGTCTGCTCGAACGCGAGAAAGCGCAGGATGGAGAGGTTCACCGACGGGTGCAGGCGCATGCCACCTTTGTAGGGCCCGATGGCGGAGTTGTGTTGGACGCGGAAGCCCCGGTTGACCCGGGTCCGGCCCTGGTCGTCCACCCAGCACACCCGGAACTGGATGACGCGCTCGGACTCCACCAGCCGCTCGAGCAGACCGTGTTCGGCGTAGCGGGGATGCTTTTGCAGGAAGGGCCAGAGGCTGGTCATGACTTCCCGCACTGCCTGCAGAAACTCGGGCTGGTGCGGATCGCGGGCGGTTACGTATGAAAGAAAGCTGTCTAGGCTGGCGTGCTTCAATGTCGGCTCCGGTAAATGCCAGGGATATCGGTCCTGCCTGTCGCGCCCAACGGTTGGTGTTGCACCTAATGTGTGCAATAAATTGCGTTTTTGGTGCGTTTCGTCGGGGAAACGGGCGATTGTAAACGTGTTTTTGCACTTTTATGGGGAGGATTGCCCGGCTGGATTGCCCTTGCTTGGTGCGTCGGTGCGGCGCTTGCCTGCTCGCCCCGAGGCTTGCGCGCTTGCTAAACTAGCGCCCGTAGAACGATGCGAGGACGGCCTCGCCGCTCGATGACGAATGGGGACGGCCCCACGCGCAAGGAATAGAAAAACATGGCCTGGGTTCTCTTGGTCATCGCGGGCATGCTGGAAATCGGCTGGGCCATCGGCCTGAAATACACGGAAGGGTTCTCACGGTTGTGGCCGTCGGTCTGGACGGTTGCGGCGATGGTCGCCAGCGTCGTGCTGCTAGGCGTGGCGATGAAGTCCTTGCCGGTCGGCACGGCGTACGCGGTGTGGGTAGGCGTCGGGGCGGTCGGCACGGCGTTGCTCGGCATCGTGCTGTTCGGCGAGGCCGCCAACGCCGGACGCCTGGTCAGCCTAGGCCTGATCGTCGCCGGCATCGTCGGCCTGAAACTCGCCTCCTCCTGAGCCGGCATGGCTGCGTCCCGTCTTGCCGCCGGGGGACCGGTAGGCGTCTTCGACTCCGGGATCGGGGGCGTCAGCACCCTGGCTGCGATCCGTGGCCAGTTGCCGCGCGAACACCTGTTGTACGTTGCCGATACCGGGCATCTGCCCTATGGTGAAAGACCGCAGGCTTATATCGTCGAACGCGCGCTGCGCATCACCGAGTATTTCCTGTCCTGTGGCGCCAAGGCGGTCGCGATCCCCTGCAATACCGCCACGGCTGCGGCCATCGAGGCCTTGCGTGCGCGCCACCCCGGGCTGCCCATCGTGGGCATCGAACCGGCGGTCAAGCCGGCTGCCCGGTTGACGCGTTCCGGCATCATCGGGGTGCTGGCCACCTCCGGTACGCTGCTCAGCGACCGCTTCCACGCACTGGTCCGGCGCCAGGCCGCCGACGTGCAGGTACTGCTCAAACCCTGCCCAGGCTGGGTCACTCTGGTGGAGGAGGGCGGCTGGCCGGCGCACGCCGATCGGCTGGTGGCTGAGCCGCTCGAGGATTTGCACAGGCGCGGTGCCGACGTGCTGGTCCTGGGATGCACGCATTTCCCTTTTCTTATCGAGGCGATCCGGCGGCACATCGGACCCGACGTCCCGGTGCTCGAGACCGGGCTGCCCTTTGCGCGGCAGTTACAGCGATTGCTGCTGACCCTGGGACTGGCTCGCGTTGCAGGCGAAGGCGGCGTAAGCTTTTTCACCAGCGGCGATCCAGCGGCGGTGGCGCGCCGGCTGGAGCGGCTGACCGGCCGGCGCGCCACCGTCGAGCGATTGCCCGAACCTTATTGTTGAGCCCCGCAGCCTTCGCCGGCGGGGCGTTTTGACCGGGACAGCATGGGCGATGGGGTATCCTCACGCCTTTCATGCCGGCGTTCCGCCGCCCGGCCGGCTTGCGCCGCCGTTTCCCGGACACGCACCAGGAGCCTTCATGTCGCTCGAACAACATTACGCATCCATACTAGAAAAGCTCGGCGAAGATCCGAATCGCGAGGGCTTGCGCGATACCCCCAAGCGGGTCGCCAAGGCCATGAAGTACCTTTGCCAGGGCTATTCGCAGAAGCTCGAGGAAATCGTCAACGGCGCCTTGTTCTCCTCGGACACCAACGAAATGGTGCTGGTGAAGAACATCGAGTTGTATTCGCTTTGCGAGCACCACATGCTGCCTTTCATCGGCAAGGCGCACGTTGCTTACCTGCCGAACGGCAAGGTGCTGGGCCTGTCGAAGGTGGCGCGCATCGTCGATATGTACGCGCGCCGGCTGCAGATCCAGGAGAACCTGTGCCTGCAGATTGCCGAGGCCGTGCAGGAGGTCACCGATGCGCTGGGCGTTGCCGTGGTCATCGAGGCCCAGCACATGTGCATGATGATGCGCGGGGTGGAAAAGCAGAACTCGTCCATGGTCAGTTCGGTCATGCTCGGGGCCTTCCGGGAGAATCCCTCCACCCGGGCAGAATTCCTGGAACTGGTCCGGTAGCCGACGCAAGACGTCGTCCTGTTTTTCGCACCGTTATGGTGCAAAAAAATGGCAGGAAACGGGTCCGCCCTGGTTGGATACGGGGCGTTCTTCTACTTCTGTTCCCTGCGGGGCTCGTGCTGGCCCGCTGCTTGCTTGGTTCTTCTAGTGGTTAACCCCAGTCGCGTCTCCTAAACCGAGGCGCTATATTTTTCGCATTGTTCCGTATATGAGATGAGGTTTCGTATTTAAGACGGCAACTGTAGAGCAGGCAGCGATCGACCCACGCTATCGTATCGCCGGCCAGCAGTCACGCCTGCGTGCCCGTCATTGAATAAAACCTCGGTTTTTACAGGCTCCGCAAGATGAATGAAATCGAGTTCCGCAAGGTCGGCAAGCGCTTCCTGGACCGCCAGACGGGCGAGCCCCTGGCGGCGGTGTCCGATGTCAACCTGACCATCCGCAGCGGCGAGGTGGTTTCCATCATCGGGCCGTCCGGTTGTGGCAAAAGCACCTTGTTGAACATGGGGGCGGGCCTGTACCTGCCCAGCGAGGGCGAAGTCTACGTGGGTGGCGAGCGGGTGACCAAGCCCGTACGCAAAGTCGCCTTCATGCTGCAGAAGGACCTGCTCATGCCCTGGCGCACCATCCGCGCCAATGTGGAGCTGGGCCTGGAAATCGAGGGCAAGCCGGCGCGCGAGCGCAAGGCGGTGGCCGACGAGCTGCTGGCCAAGTGCCACCTCAAGGGATTCGAGGAACACTACCCCTACCAGTTGTCGGGCGGTATGCGTCAACGGGCCGCACTGGCGCGGACGCTGGCCGTCGACCCCCAGGTGCTGCTGCTGGACGAGCCTTTCTCGGCGCTGGACGCGCAGACCAAGATGGTCCTGCAGCAGGACCTCGCCAAGATGCTGTACGAAAAGCGCAAGACGGCGCTCTTCATTACTCACGATCTGGTCGAGGCCATTGCGCTGTCCGACCGGCTGCTGGTCATGAGCGAGCGCCCCGGAACGATCATCGAGGAAATCATCGTCGACCTGCCCTTGCGCGAAAACCCGCTGGAACGACGCAAGTTGCCCGAACTCGGCCCGCTGCAGGGCCGTTTGATGGAGTTGCTGAAAGTCGGCAAGGAAACTGCCGAGTTGCATTGAGTCGTTCCCTTACCCCCTCACGCACGTTGCGCCCATGGGCGCCATACTCACAGGAAGCCCTATGAAACAAGCTCTGGTCTCCTTCAGCTTCAAGTTGGCCGCCGTTGCCGTAGCCGTGGCGTCGCCGCTGGCAGCCCACGCTGCTCCCGAAGAAGTGAACTACCTGCTGCCCGCGCCTCCCACGCTGCCGGCCTTCGCCCCGTGGATGATCGCGCAGCAGAAGGGCTACTACGCCGACGAGAACATCAAGGTCAATTTCGTGCTCGGCAAGGGCGGGGTCGACGTCGCCAAGCAGATCGGCGCGGGCAACGCGGTGATCGGCGGTGCCATCGGCGATACGCCCATCATCGTCCGGGCCAACGGGGTGCCGGTGAAGGCGGTCGCGGTGCTGGGTGCCGGGTCGCTGTCGGCGCTGGCGGTCAAGAAGGACGGGCCGATCAAGTCGGTATCCGACCTCAAGGGCAAGACCGTCACGGTGATTTCCTACAGCGATACGACCTACTATGCGCTGCTGGGCACGCTCAAGAAATACAACCTCGGCAAGAGCGATCTCTCCATCCAGGCTGCCGGACCGGCCGGCGTATGGCAGTTGTTCGCCGCCGGCAAGTCCGACGGCATGGCCGCCACGCCGGACTGGCTGGTGGATGCCGACGAAGCGACCAACGGCAATGTCCATTACCTGAACGTGCCCAACGGCTTTAAGAGCATGGCCCAGGCCATCCTGGCGTCCGACGAGACGATCAAGAAGAATCCGGATCTGGTCAAGCGCCTGGTGCGCGCCACCCTGCGCGGCCTGCAGGACGTCATGAAAGATCCGAAGGAGGCCGCTGCCGTCTATGCGCAGGCCGTGCCGGCGTTCAAGGGCAAGGAAGAGCGCCTCGAGCGCATCCTGCGGCTCTACAACAAGTACGTCTACGCGGACCAGAAAGTGCTGGGCCAGATGGATGCCGACCGGCTGGCCGAGGTGCAGAAGTTCTACGTTTCGGAAGGCATCGTTTCCAAGGCTTCGCCCTTGAACGACCTCTATACCAACCAGTTCATCGGGGTTGATAGGTAATGGCTGTATCTGTTTCCAACGAAGCGGCGCCCGTGGCAACGGCGGGGGGCGCCAAGGCCGCCCGCCGGCCGTTCTTCTCCGGCCGCGCCGGCACTGTCTTCGGCAGCGTCATGGTGCTGGTGGTGTTCCTGGCCGCCTGGGAATGGGGGCCGGGATTGCTCAATATGCCCGAGTTCATCCTGCCCAAGTTCAGCCGTGTGGCGGAAGAGGCGGTGCGCATGTGGCAGAACAGCGATCTGCTCATGCATAGCGGCATCACGGCGTTCGAGGTGATCGTCGGCTTCATCCTGGGTGCGCTGCTCGGGCTCATGGTCGGCGTCGTGCTGGGCCTGTCGCCCACCACCGAGTCCATCCTGTCGCCGTACATCCTCGCGCTGCAGATCGCGCCCAAGGTGGCGTTCGCGCCGCTGTTCGTGATGTGGCTGGGCTATACGATCTATCCCAAGATCCTGGTGGCCATCCTGATCGTGTTCTTCCCGGTCATGATCAACGTGCTGTCGGCCGTCCGGACCGTGGACCCCGACATGGTCAACCTGGTTCGCACTCTCAATGCCAGCCGCTGGCAGATCTTCCGCCTGGTGGAGTTTCCGTCCGCGCTGCCCGCGTTGTTTTCTGGCCTGCGCATCGCCTCGACCCTCGCGGTCATCGGCGTGACCGTGGGCGAACTCGTCGGCGGCAACCTCGGCCTGGGCTTCCTGCTGGTCGACGGCGAGGGCCAAGGCAACACATCGGCTGTATTCGTCACTATCGCCGTGCTGACCCTGATCGGGATCGTCGCCTATGCAGGCGTCGTCTGGGCAGAAAAGCGCGTACTTCACTATCTGCCTCGCGCGGCCACCACTACGGTTTAAGCGCAGGGCAACGGAGCTATGTTGGATTCAAGCATTATCGGCAATCTTCTGAAGGGCCGCCGTATCCTGGTCACGGGCGCGGCGCGCGGGCTGGGTTATGAGTTCGCGGTGGCGTTGAGCCAGGCCGGCGCCAAGGTCGCCATGGCCGACATCCTGGCCGACACGCTGCGCCAGTCTGTCGAGTCGCTGCAGGCGCGCGGCTTTCCCGTTACCGGCATCGAAGCGGACTTGGCCGACCCGGCTTCCGTCCAGCGCTGTGCCGAGCAGGCCGTGCAGGCGCTGGGCGGGCTCGATGGCCTGGTGAACAACGCCGCGATTACCAATTCGGGCGGCCGCACTGCGGAGCAGCTCGAAGTGGAGGTGTGGGACCGCGTCATGCAGGTGAACGTGCGCGGCACCTGGCTCATGTCGGTGGCATGCCGCGCCGCGCTCAAGGAGTCGGGGCGGGGGGCGATCGTCAACCTCGCTTCCGATACCGCGCTGTGGGGCGCGCCGAACCTGCTGGCCTACGTGGCGAGCAAGGGCGCCGTGGTGGCAATGACCCGGTCCCTCGCACGCGAGTTCGGCACCGACGGCATCACCGTCAATGCCATCGCACCGGGACTGACGCTGGTCGAGGCGACGGAGTACGTGCCCGAGGCCAGGCATCGCCTGTATCACGACCAGCGGGCCATCAGCCGCGAGCAGGTGCCCGAGGATGTGAGCGGATCGGTGTTGTTCGCGTTGTCGGACCTGGCCAGGTTCGTCACTGGCCAGCTGCTCCCGGTCAACGGCGGATTCGTGATGAATTGAAAAAAGGCCGCGGTGTGACCGGCACCGCCAGCTACGGGCCGGTATCATTCCGTCCGCGAGCTACGAGTAGATAGTCGGTCACACATGAGCAAAGCGAACATTACGGAAGCCACCCAGGATAAATACCTGGTGCCGGCCTTGGAACGCGGTCTGCTGCTGCTTGGGCAGTTCAATCATCATGATCGAAAGCTGTCGGCGCCCGAACTGGCGCGTCGGCTGAATTTGCCGCGCTCGACCGTATTCCGATTGCTGATGACGCTCGAATCCATGGGCTTCGTGCAGCGTGCGGAAGGCGGGCACGATTACCGCCTCGGCCTGGCGGTGTTGCGGCTGGGTTTCGAGTACCTGGCGTCCCTGGAGCTTACCGAGCTGGGCGCGCCGCTGCTGGAGCGGCTCAGGGGGGACATCGGCTTCTCTTGCAACCTGGTGGTGCGGGACGGCCGCTCCATCGTCTATGTCGCCAAATCGTCGGCGCCCACGCCTTTCACCAGTTCGGTCCATGTCGGTACCCGCTTGCCGGCGCACGCGACGGTCCTGGGACGCGTGCTTCTCGAAGACCTGAGCCTGGATGCGTTGCGCGAACTCTTCCCCGAGGACCAACTGGAAAGCTATTCGTCCAGCACTCCCACGACCGTGCAGGAGCTGTACGAGATGGTCCAGAAAGATCGGCAGCGCGGCTATGTGCTGCAGGAAGCCTTCTTCGAGGCGCGCGTATCGACTATTGCCGCGCCGGTGCGCGACGGGACCGGACGTATCGTGGCCGCGCTCGGCGCCACGATTCCCTCTTCGCGTTTCGAACCAGATCGTATCGACGAGCTGGTGGCCAAGGTGCGCAGTACGGCCATGGAGTTGTCCAGGCTGCTGAATTATTCGCCCGAGAAAATGCAGGCCATGGGCAAGGTCGTCAATCTGTGACGCTGGACCGGTCAACCATGCTGGCGCATCTCGATGGCAGCTAGGCCGGCGGTAGCGGTCGTCGGGGCCGGACCGGCGGGCCTGATGGCGGCCGAAGTCCTTGCCCAGGCCGGCATCGCGGTGGACGTCTACGACGCCATGCCATCGGCAGGCCGCAAATTCCTGCTCGCCGGCATCGGCGGCTTGAACATCACCCACTCCGAACCTCCCGAGCGCTTCCTGGCGCGCTACGGCAACCGGGCTACCGAACTTGCTCCCGTGCTGGCAGCTTTCGGTTCGCGTGACGTGCGCCTTTGGGCCGAAGCGCTCGGCATCGAAACCTTCGTCGGCTCGTCCGGCCGCGTGTTCCCCCAGGAAATGAAAGCCGCGCCGCTGTTGCGCGCGTGGCTTCACCGCTTGCGGACGCAGGGAGTGCGTCTGCATATGCGCCATCGCTGGCTGGGCTGGGACGAGAACGGCGCCTTGCCGTTCGAGACGCCGGCTGGCCGCGTCGTCAACCGGCCCGACGCCGTGGTGCTGGCCTTGGGCGGCGCGAGCTGGCCGCGGCTGGGATCGGATGGACGCTGGGCGGCGTGGCTAGAGGCGCGGGGGGTGAAGGTGGCGCCGCTGTTGCCGGCCAATTGCGGTTTCGAAGTCGACTGGAGCGCGCATTTCAAGAGCCGGTTCGCCGGCCATCCCGTGCGTGCCGTGACGCTCGACATCGCCGATGGTCTAGGGGCCTGGCGCCGCAATGGCGAATTCGTGGTCTCGGATTATGGGCTCGAAGGCAGCTTGATCTATGCGGCGTCGGCGCGACTGCGGGATGCCATTGCGCGCGATGGCCAAGCCGTCATCCATCTCGATCTTGTCCCGGGTTTGTCCCTGGACCGCGTCCTCACCGAGCTGGCGCGCCCCCGTGGTACCAAGTCGATGGCCAACCACTTGCGGGCGCGGGTACGGGTCGACGGCGTGAAGGCAGGGTTGCTGCGCGAAGTCGTGCCGGCTGCCGATTTCCACGATCCCATCCGGCTGGCCAGCCGGATCAAGTCGCTGCCGATCACGCTGCGGGCCCCGCGGCCCATCGAAGAAGCGATCAGCAGCGCCGGCGGCGTGTCGTTTGCCGAACTCGACGACGGCGGCATGCTGGTACGGTTGCCGGGTGTTTTCTGCGCGGGCGAGATGCTCGACTGGGAAGCGCCGACGGGCGGCTATCTGCTGACCGCATGCCTGGCCAGTGGCCGTTGGGCTGGACATGGCGTGGCCCGCTGGCTGGCGGGCGAAGCCCGGCGAACGGCAGGGGCTTGACCCTCCTATTGTGGCAAGGATCATACTGGGTGCCTCACCACAAAGGAGTCCCGCCATGTTGCAATTCCAGGTAGAAGGCATGAGTTGCGCCCATTGCGTCAAGGCTGTCACGCAGGCCGTCCAGTCAGCCTATCCGCAGGCGAGCGTCGATATCAATCTGGATACCGGCGTCGTGCGGGTCGAGCATGCCGATGATGCTGCGCGCGTGGCGCAATTGATCGAGGATGCCGGCTATACCGTTTCTCGCACCGGTGCATCGGGCTGACCGCCGAACAGCGCAAGCTGTCCGGCCACGGATCCCAGCCTCGTGCCCAGCCCCATCAGGCGAACCGGCCGTGGGTTGCGGCGAAAGGCGGTCGCCAGCAGGAGCCGGAATTGCTCTTCGTCCAGCGCCGTGCCGGGGCCTTCCGCGGTCGTGCGGCTGAAGTCGGAAAAGCGCAGCTTCACGAACAGCTTCTGGATCTGGTTCTGCGCATCGGCCCGGCGCACGCGTGTGTCGAGCTGGTCGAGCATCCCGGCAAGCAACTGCTGGCAGGCGTCCAAGGTAGGCAGGTCGGCGGCAAAGGTCTGTTCGACGCTGATTGATTTGCGCTCGCGCGAGGGCGACACCTCGCGGTGGTCGATGCCTCGGCACAAGTCGTAGAGGCGTTCGCCGAATACCCCGAAATGATCGCGCAGCTGGTCCAGCTCCCATGTCCGCAGGTCGGCGCAGGTCTCCACCCCCAGGGTCTTCAGGCGTGCGCCGGTCACCTTGCCCACCCCGTGCAGCTTGGAGACGGGAAGGGCTGCCACGAACGCATCGACATCTTCGGGACGCACGACGAACAAGCCATCCGGCTTGTTCCAGTCGCTGGCGATCTTGGCCACGAATTTGCTGGGCGCCACGCCGGCCGACACCGTAATGCCCACGGCTTGCGCCACGCGCTGGCGTATTTCGCGGGCGATGAGGGTCGCGCTGCCATGCAGGCGATCGGTGCCGCTGACGTCGAGGTAGGCTTCATCCAGCGACAGCGGTTCGACCAGGTCGGTGTAGTCGCGATAGATGGCCATGATCTGGGCCGACGCGATGCGGTATTTCTCCATGGCCGGCGGAATGATGAGCAGGTCCGGGCAAAGCCGCAGCGCGCGTGCCGACGACATGGCTGAATGAATGCCGTACTTGCGTGCCTCGTAATTGCAGGTGGCCACCACGCCGCGGGTTTCCGGCCGCCCGCCTACTGCAAGCGGGCGCCCGCGCAGGCTCGGATCGTCGCGCATTTCGATCGAGGCGTAGAAGCAGTCGCAATCGCAATGGATGATCTTGCGCATGGTCATGCAGGCGCGCGGCCGCTATTCCAGGCTGAGTTTCGCGTAGCGGTAGAAGCTGCCGGCAGCAGCGGTTACCGCCAGCACGAATCCATGGCGCCCGTCCAGGAAGCCGCGCTTGAACAAGTACAGCCGCACGAAGGTCCACGCGCCGTGGCCTATCGCCGTGCCGATGGTGGCGTGCCGGCCCCGCGCCCGCAGCGCCCGGGCACTGTCGCTGGAGTAGCGGTTCATCTTGGCGATGGCGCTGTCCAGGTCCGGATACGTGTAGTGCAACAGGTGGGGCGTGAGGTGCCCGACGCTTCCCCCCGCAACGACTTTCTCGTGCACGAGATCGTCGGTGAATCGTGCCGTGCCGCGCCGGAACAACCGCAAGACGCGGTCTGGCCACCAGCCGCTGTGCCGGATGAAACGGCCACAGAAACTGGACAATCGGGGCATGTCGTAGGCATCGTGCGCCGGGGACCGCAGGGCCTGTCCGATGGCCGCCGCCAGTTCGGGTGTCACCCGTTCGTCGGCATCCAGCGACAGGACCCAGTCGCCGGTTGCCAGATCCAGGGCGCGGTTTTTTTGCGGCCCGAACCCGGGCCAGTCCGTGGTGATCTCTACGCGGGCACCGTGGCGGCGCGCGATATCAACCGTGTCGTCGGTGCTTCCCGAGTCGACGACCACGATTTCGTCGGCAAAACGGACCGACTCCAGGCACTCGGCCAGGTTGCGGGCTTCATTGCGCGTAATGATGATGACGGATAGGCGCATGGCGCGGCGGAGCAGGCATGGGATAAGGCGAGAGCGTCATTACATCATGGCTGGGCGGCGGCCCGCCCAGCAGCGGCGCGGATTTTTGCCTGGTAGCGGGATGGACTTTTGGGGTAAAATCTAAGTCTTTGATTTTTCTGGACTATTGATTCGCATCATTGTGTTGCGGGATTGGTGGTCCGCCCACCATGACAGATACAGCGGCAACAGGGCCCAGTTCTTTTGCCGATTTCGGCCTGCACCCGGACCTCCTGAAGGCGGTCACCGCGACCGGCTACACGACGCCGACGCCTATCCAGGCACAAGCGATTCCGGTCGTGATAAGCGGCCGCGACGTAATGGGTGCTGCGCAAACCGGAACCGGAAAGACCGCGGCCTTCACTCTACCCATACTCCATCGGCTCATGCCGTTGGCCAACCAGAGCGCGTCTCCTGCGCGGCATCCGGTGCGTGCGCTGATCCTGACGCCCACGCGCGAGCTGGCCGACCAGGTGGCCGACAACGTCAAGCGCTATAGCCAGTTCACCCCCCTGCGCGCGGCCGTCGTGTTCGGCGGCGTCGACATCGGCCCGCAGAAGCAGGAAGTGCGGCGCGGCTGCGAAGTGCTCATTGCGACCCCAGGCCGGCTGCTCGACCACGTCGAACAGAAGACCATCAACCTCAGCCAGGTGGGCATGCTGGTGCTGGACGAGGCCGACCGGATGCTCGACATGGGCTTCCTGCCGGATCTCGAGCGCATCATCCGCCTGCTGCCGCAGCAGCGCCAGACGCTGCTGTTCTCGGCCACCTTCAGCAACGAGATCCGCAAGCTCGGGCGCTCGTATCTGAACCAGCCGGTCGAGATCGAAGTGGCAGCGCGCAATGCCACGGCCGACACCGTCACCCAGATCGCGTACAAGCTCAGCAGCGACGCCAAGCGCGCCGCCGTCGTGCACCTGGTCAAATCACGAGGCCTGAAGCAGGTCATCGTGTTTTCGAACACCAAGATCGGAACGGCCCGGCTCGCCCGCCAATTGGAGCGCGACGGCGTGCGGGCCGAGTCCATTCACGGCGACAAGACGCAGGGCGACCGGATGAAGGCCCTCGAGGCCTTCAAGGCCGGCGAACTGGAAGTGCTGGTGGCGACCGACGTTGCCGCGCGTGGCCTGGACGTGGCCGGCGTGCCATGTGTCATCAACTATGACCTGCCCTACAACGCCGAGGACTACGTGCACCGGATCGGACGCACGGGGCGCGCCGGGGCGAGCGGCGAAGCCATCGCGCTGTTCACCCCCGACGAAGAGAAGTTTCTGCTGGATGTCGAGAAACTGATCAAGCGCGAGATTCCCCGGGGGACGCTGGATTTGCCGGCCTCGCTGCTGACATCGTCGTCGTCCCGCAGCGAGCGTCCTGCACGCGCGCAGGGTGGCCGCGGCGAGCGCCGCCGCTATGAACCGCCGGCCGCACCGGTCGATGATTTCTTTTATCGGCCGTACGTACCGTCCGACGACACCGACGGGTCCCGGCGCGACAGCTCGCCTGCCGCGCAGCGTACGGCGCCCAAGCGGCCCCTGGCGGTCCTGCTGGGCGGCGGCAAGAAGAACGGCACCACCTCCTAAGCCTTCCGGCTTCCGGCCCGGCCGATGGCCCATCGACGGGCCCAGCGGCCGGTTGCTTCGGCCAGGAACGCCGGTACGTCCTCCACCCGCAGCGGTTCGAATTCCAGGTGGCGCCATGCCGCCTGCAAGGCGTCCAGCGGCTGCGCCGTGTCGATGGCGGCGGCGCCCGTCTGCTTCGATAGTTTCTGGCCTTCGGCATTGACCACTACCGGCACGTGCATCCAGCGCGGCGAGGGCAGGCCCAGCAGTTCTTGCAGGACTTTTTGCCGCGCGGTGGAACCCGCCAGGTCGGCGCCCCGGACCACATCGGTGACGCCCTGGGCCGCATCGTCAACCACCACCGCCAATTGGTAGGCCCACATTCCGTCGGCACGAAACAACACGAAGTCGCCGACTTGCGTGGCTACGTCCTGCTCGATTTCCCCCATCCAGCGATCGGCGACGCGCACCGTGCCGGGTGGCACGCGCAGGCGCCACGCGCGGGCAGGCCGCCCATGCAGTCCCTGGCGGCAGGTGCCCGGATAGGGCAGTTCACCGGCCGGCAGGTAGCCGCGGATAGTCAGGATGGAGTCGGCGATCTCCTTGCGGGTGCAGCCGCAGGCATAGACGGCGCCGTCCCGGCGCAGCCGGTCGAAGGCCGACCGGTAGGCATGGTGGCGCGACGATTGGTAGAGCACGTCGCCATCCCAATGCAGCCCCAGCGCCCGCAACTGGCCCAGGATGATGCGGTCCGCTCCCTCCACCACGCGTGGCGCGTCGAGGTCCTCGATGCGGACCAGCCAGCGGCCGCCATGAGCGCGTGCATCCAGATAGCTGGCCAGCGCGGCCACTAGCGACCCGTGGTGCAGCGGCCCGGTGGGGCTGGGAGCGAAACGGCCGGCGTAGGGCATCATGACGCCCCCGTAAGACCAGGGGTGAGCGGGTGTGCATGCGATAGCAGCGCCGCTTGCAGCCGTGACGATTGCAGCCGCTTGAGCAGCCATTGCAGCGCCAGGCCTTCTGCGGGCGCCCGCCAGGCATAGACCAGGCGCTCGTTCAGGTCTATGCCGTCGACCTTGCGCGCGACCAGCAATCCTTGCGACAGATAAGGGGCCGCCATGGACCGGGGCAAGTAGCCGCAGCCCAGGCCGCGGACCTGGGCACGGGCCTTGAGCTCCATGGTGGGCAATGTGATGGTGTGCTGCGTAGACAGCAGCCCCTTGGTTCCCGCCGGGATGCGGCGCGCCGTGTCGGCCACGACGACGGCCGTATGGCGGTCGATCTCGGCAGCGCTGAGCGGTTCCTCGGCGCGTGCCAGCGGGTGATGCGGCGCGACGCAAAAGACGAATGGCAGGTTGCCCAAGGCCCGCGACTGGAAGCCCTCGGCCGGGGCGCCGTCGGCGTCGGCGCCGATGACGATGTCGGCCCGACCCGACAGCAATGCGTCCCAATTGCCCTGGAGGACCTCGTAGCTGAAACGCAGCCGGGTGCCGGTGCCCAAGGCTTCGAAATCCTCCACCAGATCGAACAGGGCCGTGCAATTGAGCACGCCGTTGACCGCAATGCAAAGTTCGGTTTCCCAGCCGGTGGCGATGCGATGGACGCGCTGGGCGAGGGCCTCGAACGCTTCCAGCAGCGGGCGCCCTTCGCGGAGCAGCTCTTCGCCTGCCGGCGTCAGGCGGGCGCGATGGCCGCTGCGGTCGAACAGCAGGGCGTCCAGGTCATCCTCGATCTTGCGTACCGAGTAGGTCAGGGCCGATGGCACCTTGCCCAGTTCGCGCGCCGCCCGCGCAAAACTCCCATGCCGGGCGATGGCGTCGATCATCTGGAGCGATTCCGGCGAAAGCGCTTGCATGGAGCAAAAGTCGTTCAATGAATTTGAATGGTTTCCTCAAAGGATACGACACAAATATGCCGCCGGGTAGCCCACAATCAATCCATGGAAACGGCCTGCCACAGGCTGGCCGCGCATGAGGCGCGGTCCCGGGCGGGCCATCGAGGAGAGCACATCATGTTGACCGTTCGACGCAGCCATGAACGCGGCCAAGCCAACCACGGCTGGCTCCAGAGCGCCCACACGTTTTCGTTCGCGGACTATTTCGACCCCGCGCACATGGGTTTCGGCCCGCTGCGGGTGATCAACGACGACCGCATTGCCGCCGGGAGAGGCTTTGGCACGCACGGCCATCGCGACATGGAAATCATTACCTATGTGCTGGACGGCGCGGTCGAGCACCGGGACAGCATGGGCAACGGTTCGATCATCCGCCCGGGCAACGTGCAACGCATGAGCGCGGGAACCGGTGTGATGCACTCAGAGTTCAATCCCGACCCCGGCCGTACTACCCACTTGCTGCAGATCTGGATACAGCCCGACCGCAAGGGCGTCGAGCCCAGCTACGAAGAGCGCAATTTCCCCGAGGCCGACAAGCGCGGCAAGCTGCGTCTGGTGGCTTCGCCGGACGGCGCCGAGGGCTCGGTCACCATCCACCAGGATGCACGGCTCTACGTGGGCCTTTTCGATGGCGGCGAGCGCGCGGAATACGCGCTGCCCGAGGGGCGCCGGGCGTGGTTGCACGTGGCGCGGGGCTCGGTCCGCGTGAACGGCACCGAGCTGTCCGACGGTGACGCCGTCGCGGTCGAAGATGACGCGCGTATCGTCATCGACGGCGGCAACGCGGCCGAGGTTCTGCTGTTCGACCTGCCCTGATAGACTGGGGCGGCAGGGGGGGCGCCGGCCGGGCCGCCTCCTGCTCCATTCCCGTCGATTGAAACCTGCCCGCACGTCCTCATCTATAGAAGCAATCGGCCGCCCGGCGTCCTGTCCGGCCGGCCACCATTTCTTGCGAGATCGGGCCATGGAGTTCAAGGACTACTACGCTACGCTAGGTGTCGAACGTGGGGCGTCGGAAGACGAGGTTCGCCGCGCCTATCGCAAGCTGGCGCGCAAATACCACCCCGACGTCAGCAAAGAGCCGGACGCCGAGCAGCGCATGCGCGAGGTCAACGAGGCCTACCAGGTCCTGGGGGATGCGGAAAAGCGTGCCGCCTATGACAATCTTGCCGCCGGTGTATCGCCGGACGGGGATTTCCGTCCACCTCCCGGTTGGGACAGCGGATTCGAGTTCCACGGCGCGAGCGCCGCGGACGACGCCGCGTTCAGCGATTTTTTCTCGTCCTTGTTCGGCGGCCGGCGGCGTGCAGGCTCCGGACCCATGCGTGCGCGCGGGGAGGACCATCACGCGGCCATTGAAATCGACCTGGAGGATGCGCTGCGAGGCGCCACCCGCGATATCGCCCTGCGCTCGGTCGGCTACGACGAACAAGGGCGCCCCAGGCTGCAGGAGCGCACGCTCAATGTGCGCATTCCGGCCGGCGTGCGCGAGGGGCAGTTCATTCGGCTCGCCGGTCAGGGCATGCCCGGGGCGGGCGGGGCCGAGAACGGTGATCTCTACCTGGAGATCCGGTTCAAGCCCCATTCGCGTTACCGGATCGAAGGCCGCGATTTGTACATGGATCTGCCGGTAGCGCCGTGGGAAGCCATGCTGGGCGCCTCGGTGCGGGCCCCCACGCCGCAGGGGCAAGTCGAGGTCACCGTGCCGCCGAATTCCCGGAGCGGCCGGCAGTTGCGCCTGAAAGGCCGGGGCATACCGGGCAATCCGCCGGGCGATCTCTACTTGGTGCTCGACGTGGTGTTGCCGCCTGCGGATACGGAGCAGGCCCGGCAAGCGTATAGAAAACTGGCGCAGGAGTTGCCGTTCGACCCGCGCCGGAATCTGGGAGACGCCTGATGAAGACGGTAACCCTCACGGCGACGCTGGTGGGAAGCGAAAAGCCGCTCAACGCCGGAGAACTGGCCCGGGCATGCTGCGCCGATGAAACCTGGGTGCTGCAGCTGGTCGACGCTGGTGTCATCGAGGCCAGCGGGACGCCTGCCGAATGGCGCTTCGACAGTTCGGCGCTGCGCCGCGCGCTGCAGGTACGGTCGCTGCAGCGCGACTTCGATGCCAATCTGGACGCCGCTGCGTTGATGCTCGACATGAGCAACGAGATTCGGCGCCTGCGGGCCAGGCTCAGGGCCTTGGGGTTGGACGACCGATGGATCTGACCGCCGCGGGCAACTTGAGCACGGTCGGTTCCATGTATCCCTTCAATCCCATTCCGGAGTACTCGCGGCCCAGTCCCGATTCTTTTGCCCCGCCGAAGGGCAGCAGCATGTCGGTGCCCAGATGATGGTTGACCCAGGCCGTTCCCACCTCCAGCCGTTGCGCGATCTGGGCGCCGCGGTCGAGGTCCTGTGTCCAGACCGAGCCGCCCAGCCCGTAGCGTGAGCGGTTTGCCCGCTCCACTGCATCGTCCACGTCGTTGAACGACAGTATCGGCAGTACCGGCCCGAAGGTCTCTTCGTCGACCAGCGGCGTGCCTTCCCCCAGGCCTGCGACGATGGTCGGCGCAATGAAATAACCCTCCCGGTCCAGCGCATGGCCGCCGGCCAGTATCCTGGCTTCGGCGCGTCCTCGCGTGTCCGCGAGTACGCGCTGCACGCTGTCGAACTGCATGCGGTTCTGCACCGGACCGAGTTCGACACCTTCTTCCAGGCCATTGCCTACCTTTACCTCCCTGGCGAGCTGGGCCAGCGCATCGCAGAGTTCGTCGTGAACCGCTTCGTGCACGTAAAGCCGCTTGATGGCCATGCATATCTGGCCGCTGTTGTGGAAGGCGGCCCAGAACAGGCGCGGCGCAATCTCGCGTGGCTGCACGTCATCGAGCACGATGGCGGCGTCGTTGCCGCCGAGCTCCAGGGTCACGCGCTTGATGGTGCTGCTGGCGCCGGCCAGTACCCGCTTGCCGGTGGCGACCGAGCCGGTGAAGGAGATCTTGGCGATGCCGGGGTGCTCGGTGATCCATTGGCCCAGCTCATTCCCTCCGGCCAGGACATTCAGGACCCCCGCCGGAAGGACGTCGCGGGCGAGACGGCCGAGTTCGAGCGTCGTGAGCGGCGTGTACGGGGACGGCTTCACGATGATGGTGTTGCCGCAGTACAGCGCCTGCGCGATCTTGGGCGTCGCCAGGACGATGGGCACGTTCCAGGGCGTGATGGCGCCGACTACGCCCAGGGGCCTGTAATGCAGTTCGACCCGGCCGCTGGCGTCGTCGCGCAGGACTTCCGGTCCGATATCGATGCCGGTCAGGATATCGATGGCGTTCGCGGCGCGGTCCAGCTCGTCCTGCGCACGGTGCAGGGGCTTGCCCTGTTCGCGGGTCAGCAGCACCGCGAGGTCGTCCCGGTTCTGGCGAAGCGCGGCGGCGAACGCGCGTAGCGCATCGCGCCGGGCGGCGAGCGGGGTGTGCCGCCACATCGCCTGGGCCCGGGCCGCCGCGGCGACGGCCGCGTCCAGCTGAGCGCGGCTGGCATCAGGACAAAGCGCGAACGGCTGGCCCGTCGCCGGGTCGATGACCGGGAATGCGCGCTCGCTCTCCACCGCCTTGCCGCCGATGGTGTGCGTATAGCCGTCGAGAAGCCCGGCGGCTTCAGGCGCCGATGGGGAAAGGGGCATGTTCATGGGTTTTCCTTCTGGAAGTCTGGAATGGCGGGGGCGTCCGGACCCTGCGCGACCGCTTGCCGGCCGACAGGCACTCGCCGGCACTGCCCGATACGATCATCGAGTTCGACAGGCGCTGGGCAGCCCGGCGCAACGTGGGCAGTGTCCGGCGCAGGAAGGCTTCGGCATCGACCTCGGGCCGCCTGACGCTCACGTTGAGCGCTGCGATGACCTTGCCGTTTGCATCGTGTACCGGGACCGCCAGCCCATTGATGTGTTCTTCCATCTCGCCGCTGACCCAGGCGTAGCCGGTACGCCTGACCAGCGCCAGGTGCCGCCGCAACGCCAACGGATCGGCCACCGTCTTGTCGGTGTAGCCGATGAACGCAGTCTGGGCGAGATAGGCGTCCAGCTTGTCCTCAGGCAGCGACGACAGGAGCAGCCTGCCCATGGACGTGCAGTAGGCGGGCAGCCGCGACCCCACCGTCGAAATCCGGTTCAGAACCCTGTGTACCGGTATTCTCAGCACATAGACGACTTCGGTCCCGTCCAGCACCGAGAGGCTGCAGGTTTCGCCGATGTCCTCGACCAGCCTTTCCAGCACGGGTTCGGCAAACCGCCACATGGGCATGGAGGACAGGTAGGCGTGCCCCAGTAGCAGCACCCTTGGCGTGAGTACGAACAGCTTGCCGTCGAGGCGCTCCGCGAAGCCGAGGCTTTCCAGCGTCAGCAGGAAACGGCGCGCCGTGGCGCGGGTCAGGCCGGTGCGCTGCGCAACACCGCTGAGGGTGAGCGCGGGCGTGCTTTCGCTGAAGGCCTGGATGACGGCAAGGCCCTTGCCGAACGCGGCGATGAAATCGCGCGGGCAGCCGCGATCCAGCACTTCGTCATCGCCTGCTGACTTTTTGCGTCGTGAGGTCATGGTGGTAGATTCGCCAGTTGATCGATGCTGGACCCAGGTGCAAGAACCACGCCATCAATCGGCGCGAATGTTCGAGCGCTGCACGACTTCGCGCCACTTGCGGGTTTCGGCGGCGATGAACGCCGAGAAAGCGCCTGGCAACATCGGCTGGATAGTCAGGCCCTGCTGCGTCAACCGCTTTTGAACCTGCTCGTCTTTCAGCGCAGCGCCGATTTCTGCGTTCAGGCGTTCCACGACGGCTGGCGGCGTGCCGCCCGGCGCCACGAAGCCGAACCATGCCGTTGCCTCGAACCCCTTGACTCCCGCCTCGTCGAGAGTGGGGACGGAGGGCAGCATGGGCGTGCGTTCGAGACTGGTCACCGCCAGCGCCTTGAGCTTGCCGGCCTGGATATGAGGCAGCGCATTGGTCAGGTTGTCGCACATGAGGCCGACGTGCCCAGCCAGCAGGTCGGCCATGGCCGGCGCGGCACCTTTATAGGGCACGTGGGCAATGTCGGTGCCCGTTAGCATGCGGAACATTTCGCCGCAGAGGTGGCCGGTGGTGCCGGTGCCCATGGAAGCGAAATTGAGTTTGCCGGGATTCTGCTTCGCAGACGCGACCAGTTCCTGTATGGACCCGACCGGCAGCGCGGGATTCACGACGAACACGTTGGGTACGCTGCCGGCCAGCCCGACCGGTGCCAGATCGACGGCCGGGTCGAAACCGGCGTCCGGATATACCCACTGATTGATGGCGAGAACACCCGCCGGGACCGCGCCCAGCACGTAGCCATCGGCAGGCGCACGCGCAACATGGCGCGCGCCGATGTTGCCGCCGGCCCCCGCCCGGTTTTCAACGATGACCGGAACGCCCATGCTTTCGGCCATGCGCGCGCCCACCACGCGGGCGATGATGTCGTTGGTCCCGCCGGCGGGATAGGGGACTACGATGGAGATCGGCCTGGCCGGGTAGGCGTCGGCGTGGGCCGCGCCGCAGAGGCCGACCAAGGAAAGGGGCACGAGCAATGCTGCGAGACGCGAGAGCTTCATGGTTACCTCATCGGGTTGGATGTTGATCAACTGGTCCTGGTGTAGCTGGCTTGCGTCAGGATGTTGACGACGGCTTGGCGTCCCCCTCGGACTGCTTGCATGGCCTGTTGCAGCGCCTCGCGCAGTTCTTCTACCCGCTCGACCCTGAGGCCGAGGCCGCCGCTGGCCTCGACCAGGCGTTCGTAGTCGGGCGACGGTTCCAGGCAGGTCAGCGGCGGTTCCTCGCTGGCGGCAGCCAGGCCGTCGGGATACATGGACAGCGTCGCGCGATGGACCGCGGCCCATCGGCGGTTGTTGTAGACGACGATCAGGATCGGAAGGCCCATGGCCCGGGCCACGAAATGGGCGGCGCTGGGGTTGCCGAACATATAGCTGCCGTCTCCCACGGTCAGGACCACCGTGCGCTGCGGCGCGGCCAGCTTGATGCCCAGCGCCATGCCCGTGCCCCAGCCCAGTCCGCCCGCCGGGCTATGGGAATAGAAACGGGAGGGTTGTGTGACGTCCAGTTCTTCGAGCGTGAACGGGTATTCGTTGATCAGCACGGTCTCGTCGTCGAACAGCTCGGCCAGGCAACGCGAGACGTAGCGGTGGTTCAAATTTGCGGGAAGGTCCTGGCGTTGGCGGTTCGCGGCGGTCAGGTCCGCTACGCGGGCCTGCCGCTGCGCTATCGCCGCCTCGCTGCCTTCCATGCGGGCAGCCAATGCGGATTCCAGGTCTTGCAGGACGAGGTGCGCATCGGCGGCGATCGACAATTGCGAGGGGAAGCCGCGCATGGGGTAGTTCAGGTACAGCGGATCCTTGCCGACTTGCGCAATCCGCGCGTTGGGCGCCGGACGGCATTCATCGGGTATCCAGGGCACATCGCTTTCCAACACCAGCACGCAGTCCGCTTGCGGTACCCACTGGCTGGGGTTGTATCCGGCGAACATGGGGTGGGAGGTCGGGATATTCCCGTAGCGGGGCCGGTACTGCACGACGGGAATCGCCCAGCGGCGCGCAAACGCCGACAGCGCCTCGAAGGCTTGGGCCGAGCGGCCGATGTCGGAGGTCACGATGAGCGGCTTTTTCGCGGTGGCCAGCCAGTCGGCCAATTGATCGATGTCTTGCTGGCGCGCGCGGGCGGCCGGGACTGGCGCGGCAAAGGTAGGCATCGCGGCGGGCTGGGCCGGAGCGCTCAGGACTTCGCGCGGCAGCACGAGATAGCTGGGGCCCTGTGGCGATGACGCCGATGCCGCGTACGCCCGGTCCACGACCGCGTCGACCTGGGAGGGGTCGCGCAGCTCGTAGTCCCACTTGACCAGTTCCCGCACCATGGCCCCCTGGTCGAACATCTCCTGCGCCCAGTTGATGTAGTTGTTCCGGGCGCCCAGCCGGCCGCCTTCGAGGACGGGCGTGCGGCCTGCCGTAAGAATGAGGGGCACTTGCTGGCGGGCCGCATTGAACAGGCCGCAGGCCGCGTTGGCGGTGCCGATCCCGACGTGGACCATGACCACTTGCGGCTTGCCGGTGGTCAGCGCGGCACCATAGGCCATACCCACCGCCACGTTCTCGTGCGGAACGAGGACGGGTTGAGGGACCTTCGCATCACGGCGCCGCGCGCGTTCGTAGGCCTCGATCAGCGGCGGGAAATCGGTTCCGGCATTGCAGAACAGCCAATCCACCCGGTGCCGGGCCAGCGCGCGCAGATAGGCGTCCGCAACGGTTTCCTGATCGTGCCCGGGAGGGAGGGAGGAGGCGGATGTGTGCATTTTCTTCCTTGGATCGACGGTGCGAGGCCACTGTAGGGAGCCGGTCCGTGCCAGGTCAAAAAAATGCAAAAAAGTGCGCAGCGCGTACGTTTCGCGCCCCGGAGGGAAAGGAAGCGGGGGGACAGCGGGCTGAAGTGCCGCTTACTTATTTGTTTGTCCGGTAAAACCTAGGGATTACCCTAGTCGCGGCTCCAGAACCAAGCGGCTATATTTCCTCTTGTTCCGTGTATGGACTGCCAGTTCATATTTGAAACGAAGATCCCCGACCTGGTTTCCCCTCATTCTTGATTGTCTCACCCCCGTGAATCCGCTCGCCTCAACGGACACCGCGCAAGACAAGTACGTCGTTCCCGGCTTGGAGCGAGGACTGCGCGTGCTTTGCGAAGTCGGGCGGGGCGAGGGCGGCGTGACCGCGCCTGAACTGGCGAGGCGGCTGGGCGTGCCCCGTACCACGGTCTTCCGCCTGTTGGCCACGCTCGAACGGCTGGGGTTCGTCCAGCGCGCCGACAATGGCCGGGATTACGCGCTGGGCATGGCCGTGCTGCGGTTGGGCTTCGAATACCTGGCATCGCTGGAACTCACCCAGTTGGGCGCCCCTTTGCTGGAGCGCGTGCGCAACGAATTCAATCTTTCCTGCCACCTGGTCGTGCGCGACGGCGGCGACATCGTCTACGTCGCCAAGGCGGCAGCCAATACCCCGCTCGCCAGTTCCGTCAACGTCGGTACCCGCCTGCCTGCCCACGCCACCGTGCTGGGCCGGGTGCTGATGGCCGATATGACGCTGGAAGAACTGCGGGCGTTGTACCCCGACGGCACGCTGCCTGTCGTCAATGCCTTTACGCCGCGTACCGTGGAGCAGCTGCATGCCGTGCTGCTGCAGGATCGCCGGCGCCCCTATCTGCTGCACGAAGGATTCTTCGAGTCCGGTATTTCGACCCTTGCCGCGCCGGTGCGCGAGCAGGGCGGTTCCATCGCCGCCGCGCTCGGCGTGGCGATGCCGGCGGTGCCGCTCGAAACCGCGAAGCTCGAACGCCTGGCGCGCAGCGTCTGCGAGAGCGCTGCCGAGCTCTCTGCCTTGCTCAACTACCGTGGGCCCGGTGCCGCCTACGGTTTCAACGAAAAACTGAACGGGATGGTTGCCTAATGACTATGTATAACCTTGACGGGAAAGTTGCCGTCGTGACGGGGGGGACCTCGGGCATTGGCCTGGCGACGGTCGGCCTGCTGCTCGAAGCGGGCGCCGCCGTGGCTTTCTGCGGCCGTAACGAGGACAAGCTCCAGCAGGCCCGCGACGGCTTGCGGGCGCGGTTCCCCAACGCTCGTATCTACGCGGCGCGCTGCGACGTGCTGGTGCCCGAACAAGTCGAGGCCTTTGCTGCCGACGTGCAGCGGGAGCTGGGCCCGGCCACCATCCTGGTCAACAATGCCGGGCAGGGGCGTGTCTCCACGTTCGCCAGTACTGAGAATTCCGCATGGCTGGACGAAGTCCAGCTGAAGTTCTTCTCGGTCATCAATCCGACCCGCAGCTTCATTCCGCAGCTCGAGCAGAACGAGGATGCGGCCATTGTGTGCGTGAACTCGCTGCTGGCCATCCAGCCCGAGCCGCACATGGTCGCGACCTCGGCCGCGCGCGCCGGCATCCATAACCTGGTGCGCTCGCTGGCTTTCGAACTGAGTCCCAAGAAAATCCGCGTCAATGGCATCCTGCTCGGCCTGGTCGAGTCCGGCCAATGGCGCCGCCGCTACGAAGAACGCAAAGACCGCTCGCTGTCCTGGGAGCAGTGGACGGGCCGCATCGCGGCCGAAAAACAGATTCCGCTGGGCCGTCTCGGCCGTCCCGAAGAGCCCGCGCGCGCCATCTTTTTCCTTGCCACGCCCTTGTCTTCCTATACGACGGGCAGCCATATCGATGTTTCCGGAGGGGTTTGCCGTCATGCCTAATGCCAATCGTGTCACCGTGGGCGCCGCCATTGCGCAGTTTCTCGAGAACTGCGGCGTCAAAGCGGCGTTCGGCGTCATCTCGATCCACAACATGCCCATCCTCGACGCCTTCGGCGAACGCGGCAACATCCGTTTCGTGATGGCCCGGGGCGAAGCCGGCGCGACCAACATGGCCGACGCCTACGCCCGTACCACCGGCGGCCTGGGCGTGACCGTGACCAGCACCGGCACGGCCGCCGGCAACGCCGCCGGTTCGATGGTCGAGGCCATCACCGCCGGCACGCCGCTGCTGCATATCACCGGGCAGATCGACAGCCCGTATCTTGACCAGAACCTGGGCTTCATCCACGAAGCCAATCACCAGCTGGAAATGCTGCAGGCCGTCTCCAAGGCCGCCTTCAGGGTGCGCACGCCGGAAACTGCCCTGGGCACGGTCAAGCGCGCCGTGCAGATCGCCATGACGGCCCCGACCGGTCCGGTCAGCATCGAGATTCCCATCGATGTCCAGGCTGCGTTGATTGACATGCCCGCGGACCTGAATCCCCTGCCGGTCGCGCCGCTGGTGCCGTCCGAGGCCGCGCTCGACGAGCTGGCGAACCGCCTGGCCCAGGCCAAGCGCCCGCTGCTGTGGCTGGGCGGCGGCGCGCGCCAAGCTGGCGAACAGGTGCAACGCCTGGTCAAGCTCGGCTTCGGTGTGGTCACGAGTACCCAGGGCCGCGGCGTCATCCCTGAAGACCATCCCGCCTGCCTGGGTTCGTTTACCGCCGCCAAGCCCGTCGAGAACCTGTACCAGACGGTCGATGCCTTGCTGGTGGTCGGCTCGCGGCTGCGCAGCAACGAGACGCTCAAGTACGCGCTCAAGCTGCCGGTCACCCGCTACCGGATCGATGCCGATCCCCAGGCCGATGGCCGTGCCTATACCACCGACTATTTCGTCAGTGGCGACGCCACGCTGGCACTGAAGGGCCTGGCCGATCGCCTGGAGGGCCGCCTGTCGGTCGACCCCGGGTTCATCGACGACCTCCAGCGTACCCGCGACGCCGCGCTGGCCAAGCTGCGCGATGACGTCGGGCCCTACACCAGGCTTATCGACACCTTGCAATCGGTGGTCGGCACCTCGTTCAACTGGGTGCGCGACGTGACGCTTTCCAACAGCATCTGGGGCAACCGCCTGCCGTGCCTGCACGAGCCCAAGGCCGGCGTGCACGCGCTGGGCGGCGGCATCGGCCTGGGCCTGGCGATGGGCGTGGGCGCCTCGGTGGGCGCGGCGGTGACCGGTTCCGGCAAGAAGACCTTCACGCTGGCCGGCGACGGCGGCTTCATCCTGAATCTGGGCGAGCTGGCCACCGCCGTCCAGGAACAGGCCGACATGCTGATCATCTTGATGAACGACCAGTCGTACGGCGTGATCAAGAACATCCAGGACGCCGTCTACGGCGGCCGCAAGCACTACGTGCAACTGCACACCCCCGACTATGCGCTGCTGACGCAGTCCATGGGCCTGGGCCATGCGAAGGTCACCAACCTGGACCAGCTCGAGGGTGCGATCAAGCAGGGCCTGGCCGTGAAGGGGCCGTTCATCGTCGAAATCGACATGTTGTCGGTCGGCGGTTTCAATACCAAGTTCGCGGGTCCCCCGGTCAAGGCCGCGACCGAGAAAGCGGGAGCCTAATCGATGATTTCCGACAAGATCCTTCCCATTTGCGTGGCCGGCACCTGGCGCGAGGGCGGCGGCGAACGCTACGCCACGCTCTATCCGGCCACCGGCGAACCCGTGGCCTACCTGAACGCTGCCAGCCTGGACGACGTCGAAGAGGCGATCCAGGGCGCCCACAAGGCCTTCCGCACCAGCGGCTGGGCGCAGCGCAAGCCTCACGAGCGGGCGGCCGTGCTCTACCGCATCGCCCAGCTCATCCGCGAGCGCGCCGAGGACCTGGCCCAGCGCCAGCGCCTGGACAACGGCAAGCCGATCAGCGAAACGCGCGCGCTGGTTGCCAGCGCGGCGGGTACCTTCCAGTTCTTTGCCGCGGCATGCGAAACCCTGGAAGAGGTCATCACGCCTTCACGCGGCGACTACGTGTCGATGAGCGTGTATGATCCCATGGGCGTCGTGGCGGCCATCACGCCGTGGAATTCGCCCATCGCCAGCGAGGCCCAGAAGCTCGCTCCGGCGTTGGCCGCCGGCAATGCCGTGGTGGTCAAGCCGGCCGAAGTCACGCCGCTGATGGCCCTGGACCTGGCTGCCATCTGCGAGGAAGCCGGCGTACCCAAGGGGGTGATCAGCGTGTTGCCCGGCAAGGGCTCGGTCATCGGCGATGCCATCACCAAGCATCCGCTGGTCAAGCGCGTCTCGTTCACGGGCGGCACCACTACGGGCAAGCACATCGCGCACATCGCGGCCGACAAGATGATGCCGGTGTCGCTGGAGCTGGGCGGCAAGTCGCCCACGATGGTGTTCGACGACGCCGACCTGGACCATGCGGTCAACGGCGTGCTCTACGGCATTTTCAGTTCCTCGGGCGAGTCCTGCATCGCCGGTTCGCGCTTGTTTGTCGCCTCGTCGATCTACGAGCAGTTCCTCGATCGGCTAACCCAGAGGGCGGCGGCACTCCGGGTCGGCGATCCGGCCGACGAACGCACGCAGATGGGGCCGCTCATCACGGCGCGCCATCGCGAATCGATCGAACGTTATGTCGAGCTGGGTGTCTCAGAGGGTGGGCGTATCCGCACCGGCGGCCAGCGCCCCGAAGGCGGCATCTATGACAAGGGGTATTTCTATCGCCCCACCATCATCGAAGGCCTGACCAACCGGGCACGCATCAGCCAGGAAGAAATTTTCGGGCCGGTGCTGGTGGCCATGCCCTTCGATAATGAAGAGGACTTGGTCGAGCAGGCCAACGACAGCGTCTACGCGCTGGCGGCCGGCATCTGGACACGCGATTACAAGCGCGCCTGGCGGGTCGGCCGGGCGGTCCAGGCCGGCACGGTCTGGATCAATACCTACAAGTTCTTTTCGATATCGACGCCGTTCGGCGGCTGGCGCGACAGCGGCATCGGGCGCGAAAAAGGCCGCCTCGGTATCTTGCAATACATGGAACAGAAGGGCATGTATTGGGGAATGAACGAAAACCCCTTGCCGTGGGCGAACTGATGCCCCCCCGTACGCGCTGACGCGCGCGAGGCAGGGTGGCCCCAGCTGCTTCGCGGCAGCCCCCCACGGGGGCCTGGGCCCGCCTTGGGGGGGCCCGGCGCCGGGCCCAGGGCGATGCAGGTGGACCGGCGGAGCCGGATCCGTGGTCTCCCGGGGTAACAATAGGCTGGCGGGGATTGGCGTTTTGATCCAAGTAACGTGGGGCGAGCCCCACATTGGAGAGATGTAATGGACGTATTGGGCATTGATGAGATCACCTACGGGGCCGACGATCTGGCCGCGTGCAAGCAGTTCCTGACCGACTGGGGCATGACCCTGGCCGAGGAAACCGACAAGTCGCTCGTTTTCGAGTCGCTGAACAAGTGCCGTGTCATCGTGAAGACGACCGACTATCCGGGGCTGCCTCCGGCTATCGAGGAAGGACCGACGCTGCGCGAAGTGGTGTGGGGCGTCTCCAGCGACGAGGTCCTCGAGCGCTTTGCGGCCAAGCTCAAGGACCTGCCGGGCTACGTGAACGAGGGCGGCCGGGTAGGCTGCACCGACCCCAACGGCTTGGCGGTCCGCTTCCAGACCACGCGCAAGATCGACATCGAGGTCGATAGCCCGGGCATGAATACCTGGAGCAACAAGGCGCGCCGCAACCAGCGCAGCCCCATCTACGAGCGCGCCACGCCCATCGAGGTGGGGCATGTGGTGTTCTTCGTCAAGGACGTGAAGGCCTGCGAGAAGTTCTATGCCGAAAATTTCGGCTTCGTCGCATCCGACCGCTATCCGAACAAGGGCGCGTTCATGCGTTGCTCGGTCGAGGGCGGCCACCACGACCTCTTCCTGCTGCAACCGCCCGAGCCGCGCGCCGGCCTGAACCACGTCGCGTTCACCGTGCGTGATATCCACGAGGTGTTCGGCGGCGGCATGGCGATGGCGCGGCAGGGTTGGAGCACGCAGCTGGGACCCGGCCGGCACCCGATCTCGTCCGCCTATTTCTGGTATTTCAACTTCCCGGGCGGCGGGCTGATCGAATACTACGCCGACGAGGATTATCTCGACGCCGAGTGGGAAGCGCGCGAGTTCGAACCGGGGCCGACGGTATTCGCCGAGTGGGCGATCGACGGCGGCCTGGACGGTCATACCCGCCGCCAGAAGAACGCCAAGGCGCCGGATGGGAAGTTTCTGACCGAGAAGAAATAGCCCCCCCACGCCCTTCGGGCGCCCTGCATGGTGGGCCCCCAGCCGCTTCGCGGCAGCCCGGGGCCGGGTCCAGCGGGCGATGCGGGTGGACCGGCGGAGCCGGATCCGCCGCATCCCGGGTCTAGTGAGGGTGTCTTGCGGGGTTGCAGCGCTGCTGTGGCTGGCTATGGTAGGTGGGAGGATTGATGGCTGATGCTTCGAATGTGATGCTGACCGTGCTGCTCAAGCACGATCAGTCCAATAATCTGGACGCGGTCCAGACCAAGTTGAAGGAAGCCGACTGGTGGGAGCGGTTCCCGCCGGAAGGCGTGAAGATTGTCTCCTGGACCGTGGCGATGGGTCTGGGGCAGATCGTGACGCTGGAGGTGCCGCCGCACCTGCTGGCCACGGTCAATGTCGAGCTTGAACGTTCGGCGTGGGGCGTGTTCCGCACCGAGTGTTATCCCACTTATGACTTTGTTCCCGTTCGCGAACGCATCCGCGAACGCGTACGCAACGGAGGTAAATGATGCAAGATCGTTATCTGGAACCGCACCAGGCGCGGCGCCGTCCCCCTACTGAATGGGAAAGCCTGCTCGGCGATTCGCTCGAGCGCGCTTTCGCCGCGGGCAAGCACGAGCTGGCCCCGATCGTGGAATACCTGAACCAGGCCGGCCCTCCCGCTCCCAACGGCGCGACATGGACCGAGGAGTTGTTGCAATCCGAGCTGGCCCGCCTGGCCGATACCGTCTGAGGAAACCGTCATGACTACCAAAATCGATAGCCCGGACGCCCTGTTGGCGATCGGCCTGAAAGACACCTGGTACGCGATCTGTCCGTCCAGCTTTATCGCCGACAAGCCTGTTTCGCTGCGCCGGCTCGGCATGAAGCTGGTGTTCTGGCGCGACGACGCCGGCAAGCTGTACGCGCTGGAAGACCATTGCCCGCATCGTGGCGCGCCGTTGTCGCGCGGTATCCTGCTGGGTGATCGCATCGCCTGCGGCTATCACGGCGTCCAGGTGCGCTGCGACGGCGTCGTGACCAGCGTGCCGGGCAGCCCTGGCTGCAGCCTTGAAGGAAAGCGCGCCGCGCGCTCCTTCCACGTGGTCGAACGCAATGACACCGTATTTCTGTACAACTCGGCCACCAATGTCGACCAGGCGCCCGAATTCACGCTCCCCGAGGAACTGGCGTCGGACGAGTTCGCGTCTTTCCTGTGCTACACGGAGTGGCGCGCCGACTATCGCTACGTGATCGATAACGTGATGGATCCCATGCACGGGACCTATCTGCACAAGCAGTCGCACTCGATGGCCGAGGGTTCGTCCGTGGCCGAGTTCGGCGTGCGTGACACCGAGCATGGCTTCGTGTTCGAAAAGAAAGGCCAGCGCGGGGTGAACTTCGACTGGACCGAGTGGGCCAATACCGGCCTGCACTGGCTGCGCCTGGAGATCCCGTATCCCCCCACCGGCGGTCCTGGCGGCGGCTTCGCCATCGTCGGCACCTATACGCCGATTACCGAGAACCTGGCGGCCGTATTCCATTGGCGCTGCCGCAAGGTATCGGGATGGCAGCGCCATGCCTGGCAGTTCCTCTATCGCAATCGCCTGGAAGCGCGCCACTGGGCCGTGCTCGAGCAGGACCGCGAAGTGCTGGAGGTGATGGAGCCCGACGCCAACCAGCGCGAAAACCTCTACCAGCACGACATCGGCCTGGTCCGGCTGCGGCGCCACCTGCGCAACCTGGCCGCCGCCCAGCTCGAGCAGCTGCAAGGGAAGGCCGCGTGAGCGGCCGGCCGGCACACAACGAGGAAGCGCGATGAACAACGCAAGCTCTGTGGCGCGCCGCGTCATCGCGCCGTCGGTACCCGAGCGTGAAACGGCCACCTGGTCGAATTGCCTGGTGCTGGGCAACGAGATCGCCATGTCGGGCGTGACCGCCCATCCCCAAGCCACGGCGGTCGAGCCGCCGCTGGGCACCTACGAGCAAACCCTGGTCGTGCTCGGTAAAATCCGTGCTTTGGTCGAGGCCGCTGGCGCAGGGGTGCAAAATATTTATAAACTGGTGATTTACGTGACGGACATCAAGGACAAGGACGAAGTCGGGCGAGCCCGCAAGGAGTTCTTCCAGTCGCCTTATCCGTGTTCCACGTTGGTCGAGGTCCGCGCCCTGGTGTTTCCCGGTCTGACCGTGGAGATCGATGCATTCGCGCGGCTCGACGTTGCCTTGCGTACCGACGCATAACCGCTTTTTTCGACCCCTCATGAACAGCAGCTCACTCATTCCGGTTCTGGTTCACGCCATCCGCCTTGAAGCGCAGGGCATCGTCAGTGTCGAGTTCCGCTCGCCCACCGGCGAAGACCTGCCGCCTTTCGAAGCGGGTTCCCACATAGACCTGCATCTGCCCAACGGCCTGGTGCGCAGCTACTCGCTGTTCAACTCGCCGACCGAGCGCCATCGCTATGTGGTGGGAGTGTTGAACGACCGTAACAGCCGCGGCGGTTCGCGCTTCGTGCACGAGCAGCTGCGCGTGGGGTCGACCATCAAGATCGCCCCGCCTCGCAACAACTTCGAGCTGGACGAGTCCGCCAGCAAGTCGGTGTTGCTGGCGGGGGGCATCGGCGTCACGCCCATCTTCTGCATGTACAACCGCCTGATGGCCGTCGGCAAGCCGGTGGAGCTGATCTACTGCGCGCGTACCAAGAGCGAGGCGGCCTTCGTCGACGAACTGCTGTCTTCGGGCGGTCAGGTCAAGACGCGCTTCGACGACGAGGCGGGCGGCCCGCCCAATCTGCGCGAGATGCTCGCCGGGCATCCTGCCGACACGCATTTCTACTGCTGTGGCCCCACGCCCATGCTGGATGCCTTCGAGGCAACCTGCAAGGAACTGGGCTACGAGAACGTGCATATCGAACGCTTTGCCGCCGCCGGCGAAGTCACCGCCGCCCAGGAGGGCAGCTACCAGGTCGAATTGGCCAAGTCGGGCAAGACCATTGACGTGCCGGCGGGCATGTCGCTACTCGATGCGCTGCTGGAAGCCGGCGTCGATGCCGACTACAGCTGCCGCGAGGGCGTGTGCGGCGCGTGCGAGACGGCCGTGCTGGAAGGGGTGCCGGACCACCGGGATTCCGTCCTGACCGAACGCGAGCGGGAGTCCAACAAGACCATGATGGTCTGCGTCTCGGGTTGCAAGGGCGCCAAGCTGGTGCTGGACATCTGACCCGTCCTGGCCTTCCCGCCACTTGGCGTGCGGGAAGACCGCCGAACGCGATGCCCGCGGGCATCGCTTTTTTTTGCCCGTACCCTCAATTGCATGGCAAGCCGATGAGGCGGTGTGGGTTCCCCGGCGGGTCTTCGCCCCGGCCGCGGGTCAGGATGCGGTGGCGGCGCCGTCGGTCGGTGCTGTGGCGTTACTGAACAGGTCCGCCGGCAGGTGCTTGACCGCTTCATAGGTCGTGGTGATGTGTTCGGCCAGCAGGCGCGAGGCCTGGCCTGCATCGCGCGCGAGGGCAGCTTCGAGGATGTTGCGGTGCTCGTCGTGCACGTCCCGCGGGATGGGTTTGCGGGTCACCACCAGCCGCCGGTAGCGCTCTGCCTGTTGGTACAGGATACCCAGGAAATGATGCATCCAGCGCGATGGACAGGCGCTGATCAATGCCTGGTGGAATTCGCGGTTCCGGTCTTCCCATTCGTCGAACCGGTTGACCGGATTGGTCGCAAGCCGTTCCTCGGCCCGGCTCAGGCGATGGAAGGCGGCAATGATGCGGCTTTCCCAGACGTCATCGCCGGTTTCTATGGCCTGGCGCAGCGCCTCGCATTCGAGCAAGGTCCGGTTGCGAGTAATGTCGAGGAAGTCCTCCATCGAGATGGGCGTCACGTGGAAGCCCCGCTGTCCATGGGAGACCACCAGCGCGTCCGACACCAGCAGCGACAGTGCTTCGCGCAGCGTTCCCGCGCCCACCCCATAGGAATCCTTCAGGTGTTCCACGCGCAGGCGGGAGCCGGGCGCCAGTCTGCCTTCGATGATGTCGCGCCGCAAGGCAGCATAGGCGGTGCCCACCAGCGTGGTCGGCGTCGCGGCATGGGATAAGGGCGGCAGTTCCAGTGGGGTGGGCATGCGTCGCGGGCGGCTGGGTGCCCCCTCTCGTGAAGAATGGCTAAATTCTAGTCCATTCTCGACTAAAAGCCTGTTTATTAGGGAAATCCATAAAATCTCGATAAAAACATTTTCATCGGATATTTTGTGGCGTATCGTGTCCGCCAGGAAGAGTAGGTGGGCCACCCACGCTGGCCCATGCAGGAGACATACGTGATTCATCTACATGACATCCGCTACGTGCGGTTGGGAACGCCCGACCTCGACGGGTCGGTACGCTATGCGACGGAAGTCCTCGGCCTGGAAGTCGCCCGCCGTGCCGGCAAGTCGGTCTACCTGCGGTCCGACAGCCGCGACCACACCCTGTGTTATTTCGAGGGCGACCCGCGTGACCATACGGCGGCCTTCGAGGTCGATACCCCGGAAGAGCTGGATCAGGCCATGGCGCTGCTGGAAAAGGCCGGATATGTGTCCACGCGCGGCAGCGTGGAGGAAGCCGAGAAGCGCTACGTGCGGGACTTCGTCAACTTCAAGGATCCGTCGGGCAACAGCATCGACCTGGTCTATGCGCCCCAGCACAGCGGCCGCCGTTATTTCCCCTCGCGCGATGCCGGCATCACGGGTTTCAGCCATATCGGGCTGCGTACGCTCAACCCCCGGCGCGACGAGGCTTTCTGGACCCAGTTGCTGAGCGCCAAGGTCAGCGACCGCATCGGCGAGGCACCGCTGCTGCGTATCGACGAAGTGCATCACAAGATCGCGCTTTTCCCGTCCAGCTACCCGGGCGTGCAGCACATCAACCACCAGGTCGAGAGCATCGACGACGTGATGCGGGCCTACTACATCCTGCTCGAAAAGCGCATTCCCATCCGTTTCGGTCCCGGCCGCCACCCGACTTCGGGCGCCATGTTCCTGTATTTCGAAGGTCCGGACGGCATGATCTACGAGTACTCCACCGGGGTGCGCCTGATTACCGAAGAGGACGAGAAAACCTATCGTCCCCGCAATTTCCCCGCCGTGCCTTCGTCGTTCTGCATGTGGGGCGCCAAGCCCGATATCCCGGAGTTCAAGACTTGAACAAGCCTTGCGCAATACCGACCGCACGCCAGCAGAGCCAGGTGCGGGCGGCTGCGCGCGCCCTGGCGCGCGCCAACCTGGTCCATGCGTACGGGCACTGCAGCCTGCGCGTGGATAAGGACTACTTCCTGGTCTGCGCGGCCAAGCCCATGGGCATGATCGAGCCGCACGAAGCGGGAACCGTCGTGCCGGTCCACGGCGAGCTGCCCGAAGGCGTGCTCGGCGAGGTCCGCATCCACCAGCACATCTACCGCTTGCGCGACGACGCCGGCGCGGTGGTGCGCAGCATGCCGCGCGACGTGATGACGCTCTCCAGCGCCCGCATGACGCCCGCCCCCCGCCACGGCATGGGTTCGTACTTTTCGCCGGCCGTGCCGCTTTGGGACGATCCGCAATTGGTCCGGTCGGACGAGCAGGCCGCCGGGGTGGCCGCCACCTTGGGCAGCGCCCGGGCCGTAGTCATGCGGGGCAACGGCGCCGTCGTGGCTGCGCCGAACATCGAACAAGCCGTGGTGCTGACCTGGTACCTGGAAGACGCTGCGCGCATCGAGCTGCAATTGCGCGCGGCAGGGCTGGCCGACGGCCCGACGCTGTCGCCGGAAGAGGCGGCCCGCCGCGCCACCGGCGCAGGCAGGATCTTCGAGCGCATGTGGGAATACCTGTGCGACGGCGACCCCGAGTTTGCAAATGTCATCTGAGAGTCCATCCATGAACGAATTCAAGAATTTCATCAATGGCCAGTGGGTTGCCACCGGCAAGACCTTCGAGAACCGCAACCCCGTCGACAACAGCCTGATCGGTCCGGTGTACGAAGCCGGCCGCGCCGAGGTCGATGCGGCCGTCAAGGCCGCGCGTGCCGCGCTGTCGGGCCCGTGGGCCGCCATGAAGGTGCAGCAGCGGGTGGACATGCTGCATGCCATCGCCGACGGCATCAACCGCCGCTTCGATGACTTCCTGGCTGCGGAAATGGCCGATACCGGCAAGCCGTACGGCCTGGCCAGCCATGTGGATATTCCGCGTGGCGCGGCCAACTTCAAGGTGTTCGCCGACCTGATCCGCAACGTGCCGGGCGAAACATTCGACATGGAGACGCCGGACAATGGCTTCGCGCTGAACTATTCGGTGCGCGTGCCGCGTGGCGTGATCGGCGTCGTCTGCCCGTGGAACCTGCCGCTGCTGCTGATGACCTGGAAGGTCGGTCCGGCGCTGGCGTGCGGCAACACGGTGGTGGTCAAGCCCTCTGAGGAAACGCCTGCCACGGCGACCTTGCTGGGCGAAGTGATGAACGAAGTCGGTGTGCCGCCCGGCGTCTATAACGTGGTCCATGGCTTCGGTCCGGATTCCGCCGGCGAATTCCTCACCAAGCATCCCGACGTCGACGGCATTACGTTTACCGGCGAGACCCGCACCGGCGAGGTCATCATGCAGGCCGCCGCCAAGGGCGTCCGTCCGGTGTCGTTCGAACTGGGCGGCAAGAATCCCGGCATCGTGTTCGCCGATGCCGACTTCGACAAGGCCGTGGCCGGCATCGCCCGTGCCGCGTTCGAAAACAGCGGCCAGGTCTGCCTGGGTACCGAGCGGGTCTACGTGCAGCGGCCGATCTTCGACAAGTTCGTTGCGGCGCTCAAGGCCAAGGCGGAGTCGTTCAAGCTGGGCAATCCGAACGACCACAGCGTCAACTTCGGACCGCTGGTCTCTCTGACCCATCGCGAAAAAGTCTTGAGCTACTACGCCAAGGCGCGCGAGGAAGGTGCAACCGTGGTGACGGGCGGCGGCGTTCCCGACATGCCCGGCGCGCTGGCCGAGGGCGCCTGGGTCCAGCCCACGATCTGGACCGGCTTGCCGGAGACCGCGGCCGTCATCCGCGAGGAGATCTTCGGGCCCTGCTGCCACATCACTCCGTTCGACACCGAGGAAGACGCGATCGCCATGGCCAATGCAACGCCCTACGGGCTGGCTGCCACCGTCTGGACGCAGAACGTCGGTACCGCGCATAGGCTGGGCAAGGCCCTGAACGTGGGCATCTGCTGGGTGAACTCGTGGTTCCTGCGCGACCTGCGCACTTCCTTCGGCGGTGCCAAGCAATCGGGCATCGGCCGCGAGGGGGGCGTGCACTCGCTGGAGTTCTATACCGAATTGCGCAACGTTTGCGTCAAGCTCTGAGGAGACAGCCATGCCCATCATCCAGGTCCAACTAATGGAAGGGCGCACGGACGAACAACGTGCGACCCTGATCGAGGAGTTGACCGAGGCTACCCATCGGGCCATTGGCGCCCCCCGCGAGTCGGTGCGGGTGGTGCTGGTGGAAGTGCCCAAGACGAATTTCGGAATAGGCGGCAAGACGGCCAAGGCGCTGGGGCGCTGAATCCCCTTTCCCTGATACAGGAGACATCCAGAATGACAAAGAAAACGACGCTCGCGGCGGCGTTGGCTGCACTCGTATTCGCGGGTGCCGCCCACGCCGACGTCAAGATCGGTTTTTCCGGCGTGCTGTCGGGGCCGATGGCGGCGCTGGGGCAGGACCAGTACGACGGCTTCATGCTCGCGGTGGAGCAGCTGGGCGGAAAATTCGGTGGCCAGCCCGTCACGGTGCTGCGGGAAGACGATCAGCTCAAGCCCGACGTGGGCGCGCAGATCGTGCAGAAGTTCATCGAGCGTGACAAGGTCGATGCCATCGTCGGCCTGGGCTTTTCCAACGTGCTGATGGCCGAGACGCGCCGGATCAAGGATTCCGGCGTCGTCGCCCTGTCCACCAATGCCGGGCCCGCACCGATCGCCGGCAAGAGCTGCCTGGCCAACCTGTTCGTGATGGGCTGGCAGAACGACGGCATGTCCGAGGCCATGGGCAAGTACGTCAAGGACCAGGGTTACAAGAACGTCTACTTGATGACCTCGAACTACCAGGCCGGCAAGGACAAGCTGGCCGGGTTCAAGCGCTTCTATGGTGGCAAGATCGCCAACGAGGTCTATACCCCGCTGGGCCAGCTCGACTACGCGGCCGAGATCTCCGCGGTGCAGAACGCCCAGCCCGACGCGTTGTTCGTGTTCTACACCGGCGGTATTGGCGTCAACTTCGCCCGCCAGCTGCACCAGGCCGGCCTGATGGGCAAGCTGCCGTTCTTCTCGGAAAGCCTGATCGACGCCAACTCGCTGGCCGCGCTGAAGGAGCAGGCCGTGGGCGCCATCTACGGCACCCCCTGGGCTCCGGTTCTGGATAACGCGCAGAACAAGAAATTCGTGCAGGGCTTCGAAGCCAAGTACAAGCGCACGCCCACCGAGTACGCGGCCAATGCGTACGATGCCGCCTACCTGTTGGACGCTGCCGTCCGCAAGCTGGGTGGCAAGGTCTCGGACAACAAGGCCTTCGCCGCGGCGGTCAAGGAAGTGGGCTCGCAGTTCCCGACGGTGCGCGGCAAGTTCGCATTCAACCGCAATAACATGCCGATCCAGAACTACTATGCTTTCCAGGTGGTGCAGCAGGCCGACGGGGTGGGCTATAAGCAGCTCGCCCAGGTCCTGACGGATCATCAGGACGCCTACGTAGGCGAATGCAAACTGAAGTAGTGGAATAGTCCTCTACGCAGCGCGATGCGGGTGGGCGGGGGCTGGCTCCTGCGGTCCGCCGGCGCCGCCCCCGCCGGGGCGCGCGCAGCGCGTAGGGGGGAGGCCTCCCATGAATAGTTCCCTGTTTTTGTCGCAGTTGCTCAACGGCGTGCAGCTGGGCGTACTGCTGTTCCTGCTGTCTTCAGGGTTGACCCTGATCTTCGGCATCATGAATTTCATCAACCTGGCGCACGGGTCGCTATACATGGTGGGGGCCTTCATCGGCGCCGCCGCCTTCAATGCCAGCGGATCGTTCATCTTCGCGATTGCGGCTGCGATCATTTCCGCCGGACTGGTGGGCCTGTTGCTCGAACACCTGGTGGCGCGGCCTTTGTACCGCTATGACCACCTCTACCAGGTGCTCGCCACGTCCGGCCTGATGATGTTTTTCAACGAGCTTGCCATCGTCATCTTCGGCAACCGTCCCTATTACGCCGCCATTCCTTCCAGCCTGGAAGGGGCCGTGACGCTATTCGGTTCGCAGTACCCGGTCTACCGCATCCTCATCATCGCCGTCGGCGTGCTGGTGGCGCTCGGGGCTTGGTACTTGATCCAGAAAACACGCTTCGGCATGCTCATCCGCGCCGGCGCCAGCAATTCATCGATGGTCAGCGTGCTGGGCGTGAACATCGACCTGCTCAAGAAGCTGCTGTTCATGCTGGGCGCCGGGCTGGCCGGACTGGCCGGCGCGCTGGCCGGCCCCATTCTTTCCGTGCAGTCCGGCATGGGGGAACCCGTGCTTATCCTGGCACTGGTCGTGATCGTGGTCGGGGGAATCGGCTCCATCCGCGGCGCGCTCGTGGCCGCGATGATCATCGCCGTCATCGATACGCTGGGGCGGGCCTACATCCCGCAACTGCTGGGCTCCTTCATGCAGCCGGCCTCGGCCAATGCGGTCGGGCCCGCGCTGGCCTCCATGCTGATCTACGTGCTGATGGCCCTGGTGCTCGCATTCCGCCCCAACGGCATCCTCGCGCCGGCCAAGCGCTGACATTCCTGCAAGGAATACGACCATGAATCGCGTCAAATTCGGGAGCTGGGTGATCCCGGTCCTGTTCATCATCCTGGCCGCCGTGCCCTTCGTCGCGCAGGCCCTGGGCGAACCGTTCTACGTGACCTTCTTTGCCCGGGTGCTGGTCTATGCACTGGCTGCGTGCGCGCTGAACATCGTCCTGGGATTCGCAGGGCTGGTCAGCTTCGGCCATGCCATGTTCATCGGCCTGGGCTGCTATGCCGTCGGCATATTGAGCTTCTACGGAATCAGCGACGGCTGGCTCCAGCTGCTCGTGGCCGTTGCCGTCTGCGCCCTGGTTGCATTGGTCGTGGGCAGCGTCTGCCTGCGTACGTCGGGCATAGGCTTCATCATGATCACGCTGGCCTTCGCGCAGATGTTCTACTTCCTGATGGTCAGCATGACCACCTTCGGCGGCGACGACGGCCTGAACATCATCGAGCCCAGCAATTTCCGCCTATTCGAGCTGACCGGCAGCACCGAAGTCTACTGGGCGGCGTGGGCCGTACTGCTGGTTGCGACGTTGTTCCTGGCGCGCCTCAAGAAATCGCCGTTCGGCATGGTCCTGCAGGCTACCCACATCAATCCGCGTCGCGTCAACGCATTCGGCTATTCGGTGTTCCGGGTGCAACTGGCGGCCTATGTGATGTCGGGCGTATTGACCGGGATCGCCGGCCTGCTGCTTGCGAACCTGACCGCATTCGCCTCTCCCAGCTATATGTCCTGGCCGGTCTCGGGCGAGCTGATCGTGATGCTCGTCATCGGCGGGCTCGGAACCATCACCGGTCCCATCATCGGCGCCATCGCCTTCCTGGTCATGGAAGAGTTCTTCAAGGGGCTGACCCAGCACTGGATGCTCATCATGGGGCCGGTCATCGTCCTCATCGCCTTGGCCTGCCGCGACAATTTTGCGTGGCTGGCACGCCTGCGTCCTGCCTCGGACAAGGCGCCCGAGCCGCCCGTCCCTGCCGAGCCGGCCGCCAAGGTCGCCACCGTTCCTGCCGGAGAAACGCGATGAATCCGATCGGACTGAGTACCCGCGACCTGGTCAAGCGCTTCGGCGGCTTGCGGGCTACCGATGGCGTCACGCTCGATATCGAGCCCGGCGAACTGCATGCCATCATCGGCCCCAACGGCGCGGGCAAGACCACGCTGGTCAACCTGCTCACCGGCGAGTTGCGTTCAGACGAAGGCAGCATCCTGGTGGGCGGCGAAGAGGTGAGCGGCACCCCGGTACAGCAACGGGTGGCGAGGGGGCTGTTGCGTTCCTACCAGATCACCTCCATTTTCGATGCCTTCACGGTGATCGAGAACGTCTGCATCGCCGCGCTGCGCAAGCAAGGCGTGCGGTGGGCGGTCTGGAAGCCCATGTCGGCCTACAGCGGGGTCATGGAGCAGGCCCGGGCGATCGTCGATCAATGCCACCTGTCTGGCGTGGCCGACACCGTGGCGGCCAATCTGGCTTACGGCCAGCGGCGCCAGCTGGAAGTCGCGATGGCGCTGGCGGCCGATCCCCGCATACTGCTGTTGGACGAGCCCATGGCGGGCATGAGTGCCGCCGAGGGCGCGGCGGCGATCGAGCTGCTGCGTTCCCTCAAGGGTCGCTACACCATCCTGCTCATCGAACACGACATGAACGCCGTTTTTTCATTGGCCGACCGCATCAGCGTGCTGGTGTACGGCAAGATCGTCGCCACCGGGTCGATCGAGGAAATCCGCAATCATCCCGAAGTCCGTCGCGCCTACCTGGGCGACGATGCCGACGCCTGAGGCAGAGGAGTTCACGATGCTTTCCATACAAGGACTGGCTGCCAAGTACGGCTCCTGCCAGGCGCTGTTCGACATCGACCTGGAGGTCAAGCGGGGCGAAGTGGTGGGGCTGATCGGCCGCAACGGCATGGGCCGTACGACGGTCATCAACTGCCTGTTCGGCCTGCTCAAGCCGGTGGCGGGCCAGATTACTTTCGAAGGACAGGTCCTGAACGGCCTGGCTCCGTATCGCGTCGGGCGCCTGGGGCTGTCGTTGGTGCCCGAGGGCCGGCAGGTCTTCCCGACGCTGACGGTGGAAGAAAACCTGGTCGCCACGGCCAAGCGCGCGGGAGCGTCTCCCTGGACGCTGGACAAGATCTACGCCTTGTTTCCCCGGCTGAAAGAGCGCCGCGCCAACCTCGGCACCCAGCTGTCCGGCGGCGAGCAACAGATGCTGGCCATCGGGCGGGCCTTGATGACCAACCCGCGCCTGCTGGTGCTGGACGAGGCCACCGAAGGCCTCGCTCCCATCGTGCGGGCCGAGATCTGGAGCGTGCTGGCGCAGCTCAAGAAGGACGGCCTGACCATGATCGTGGTCGACAAGAACACCAAGGCCTTGCTGCGGCTGTCGGACCGGAACTTCATCCTGGACAAGGGCGTCACGGTGTGGCGCGGTTCCTCTCCCGAGCTGGCGGCGCGCCCCGAACTGATTGCCCAGTACGTGGGCGTGTGAACGTACCACTCTCGAGGAGTATTGATGAGGTTGAAAGACAAGGTGGCGCTGGTGACCGGCGCTGCCGGCGGCATCGGGCTGGCGATTGCGAAGCGGTATAGCCAGGAAGGCGCCCGCGTGGTGCTGGTGGACCGCGCCCAGAACGTGGAGAACGAGGCCCTGGCGCAGATGGCGGGGCCGGCCAAGGCCATGCGCGGGGACGTCACCGATCCGGCCCAAGTGGCCGAAATGGTGGCGTTGTGCGAGCACGAGTTCGGCGGCGTGGACATTTGCGTTTGCAATGCCGGCGTGATTCGCGCTGCCGAGTTCCTGGACCTGACGCTCGAAGACCTCGACTTCGTGATGAACGTTAACGTGCGGGGCACCTTTCTGGTGGCGCAGGCCGCGTCCAAGGCCATGGTGCGCCAGGGCCGGGGTGGCAGCATCATCACCTTGTCGTCGATGACGGCGGAGCTGGCCATGTCCAACCAGCTGGCCTACGGCGCCAGCAAGGGGGCGGTGCGGCAGATGACCAAGGCCATGGCGCTTGCGATGGCGCCTCATGGAGTGCGGGTGAATGCGCTCGGGCCGGGGAGCATCGATACCGACATCATGGCCACGATTACCGATAATCCGGAGGCACTCCATACGGTCTTGTCGCGCATTCCCATGGCACGCCTGGGCCGTCCGGACGAAGTCGCGGGGGTGGCGGTGTTCCTGGCCAGCGACGATGCGAGCTATGTGACCGGGCAGACCGTGTATGCGGACGGCGGCAGGCTCGCTCTCAACTACACGGTCCCGGTGCCCGGGCGCTCGAGTATGTAAGCGGCGCATACCCGGTATGCCCGGCGTCCGATAGACTCGCGGCCGGCCATTCCTTAACGTTCCCCTGTGCGCAGCAGTGGCTGCGCGGGGGAATATCGATGCCACTTTCACTCGACACGCTGGTCGATGCCCAAGCTGGCACGGTCAGCCGGGAATTGTTCGTCAGCCAGGAGCTGTTCGAGCTCGAACAGCAACACCTGTTTTCCCGGGCATGGCTGTTCGTCGGTCACGAATCCATGATTCCCAACCCGGACGATTATTTCGTCAGCCGGATGGGTACCGATTCGGTCATTCTCACACGCGACCGCCAGAACCAGATCCAGGTGCTGCTCAATTCATGCACGCACCGCGGCATGAAGCTGTGCCGCCAGGACCAGGGCAATACCCGCGCCTTCTCCTGCCCCTATCATGGCTGGACGTTCACCACCGACGGCAAGCTCTCGTCGATACCCGGCGCGCTCACAGGCGTACCCGGGCTGAACAAGCACTACTACGGCGAGCTGGATACCTCCGCCTGGGGCCTGCGCCGCGTGGCCAAGCTGGTGAATTTCAAGGGCACGATCTGGGCGACCTGGGACCCGGACGCCCCGGAGTTCGACGAATACCTGGGCGACATGAAGCTCTACCTGGATTATGCCCTGGACCATCGCGATGGCAGCCCGGGCGGCTCGGAAATGATCGCCGGCGTCCAGAAGTGGCGCATAGGCACCAATTGGAAGATCATCGCCGAGAATTTCAACGGCGATCTCTATCACGACATCAGCCACCGCTCGGTGGACTCGATCGGCATCGGGCCGGGGGGCAAGGGCCGCCGCGACCCGACCCCGGATCGTACGTCGATTTCGTTCAAGCATGCGGGCCACGGCGTCGTGGGGCGGGCGCCTTACGAGAACGAGGGGCCTTACAACCCCCTTTTCTCCAATCATCCTGAGGTGGAGGCCTATTACCGCAGCCTCTACGAAAAACGCCAGGCGCTGCTGGGCGGAAAGATGAAGGTCTTGCACAGCGTGGGGGGAATTTTCCCGAACACATCGATCCATGGCCGCCAGCCGCGCACCATTGGCGTTTTCCACCCGATCAGCCCCACTGAAACCGAGATGTGGCGCATCTTTCTGGTGGACAAGGATGCGCCGCAGGCCGTCAAGGACGCCCACCGCCATTACTACCTTCGCTATTCCGGTCCGGGCGGGATGACGGAGTCGGACGATACCGAGAACTGGACATACGCCACGCAGTCGTGCAAGGGCAGCGTTGCCCGCCGTACGCCGTTCAACTACCAGATGGGCATCGGCCACGCGCAGCCTGTCCCGGGCCTGCGTGGAGCGGTTTCCACCGGCGAGTTCACCGAAGAGAACAACCGCAACTACTACAAGCGCTGGGCCCAGTTTGTGCGTGGCCTGTCATGGGACGAATTGATGGCGGCCTCGCGGGCCGAGCAAGGGGCGTGATATGCCGACGGCCATCCAACCGGACATAGAAACGCAGCTGGCCGACATGCTGCTGTTGAAATCGATCGAGCAGTTCTATTACCGGCAGTCCGACATGCTGGACGCACGCGACTACGAAGCCTGGCTAGGCACGCTGGACGAGGGCATCCGCTACTGGATGCCCATTGCCCGCAACGTGCAGAGCCGCGCGCTGGCCGACGAATACACCCGGCCCCAACAGGACACGGCCTGGTTCGACGAAGGAATCGAGACGCTGCGCCAGCGTGTCGAGCAGTTCCGTACCGGCATGCACTGGGCCGAAGAGCCCGTTTCCCGCGTATCGCATCTGGTTACCAATGTGCGCGTCGTCGAGGTTCGCGATGGCGGCGACGGCCGCCGCCGCGTCCAGGCTCGGTCGCGCTTCCTCGTCTACCAGAACCGCCTCGAGACCGAAACGACGCTGTTCGTGGGGAAGCGCGACGATACGCTGATCGAAACTGCCGCTGGATGGAAGGTGCGCACGCGCTCCATCTTCCTGGATCAATCCGTGCTGCTCGGCAAAGCGCTCACCATTTTTTTCTGAAGGGACATCATGTCGAACGACTGGACCCGCCGGCGCGCTGCGGCCGTGCCTGCAGGCGTTGCATTCGGAACGGATATCTATGCAGCGTCGGCTGGCGGTAGCCGCCTTACCGACAACGAAGGCCGTACCTACATTGACTTTGCAGGTGGGATAGGCGTACTGAACGTCGGCCACAATCATCCCCGCGTGGTCGCCGCGGTCAAGGCTCAGGCCGACCGCTTCCTGCACACCTGCGCGCAGGTCGTCCCCTATGAGTCGTACATCACGCTGGCCGAGCGCCTGAACCGGCTCGCCCCCGGCAGCCACGCAAAGAAGACGGCGTTCTTTTCCACCGGGGTGGAAGCGATCGAAAATGCGATCAAGATCGCTCGCGCTTATACGCGCCGACGCGCCGTCATCAGTTTCACTGGCTCGTTCCATGGGCGCACCAACCTCGGACTGGCCCTGACCGGCAAAGTCCGGCCGTACCGGGTCGGTGTCGGGCCCTTCGTGGGCGACATCTACAAGGCGGTCTTCCCGGACGACGATAGCGATCCGGCGGTAGCGGCCGCCCTTGCATCGCTCGATCGCCTGTTCAAGTATGAAATCGATCCTGCCGAGGTCGCCGCCATTGTCATTGAACCCGTGCAGGGCGAAGGCGGGTTCAACGCCACGCCACCGACCTTCATGCAGGCGTTGCGAGCCCTCTGCGACCGGGAAGGCATCGTGCTGGTCGCCGATGAGATCCAGTGCGGGATGGGGCGTACCGGCAAGCTGTTCGCCATGGAGCACTTCGGCGTCCACGCCGACATTACCACCATGGCGAAGAGCCTGGCCGGCGGCACGCCGCTGTCGGCGGTGGTCGGCCGCGCGGAGATCATGGACGCGGTGATACCCGGCGGCCTGGGCAGCACCTATGCCGGCGCCCCCCTGGCCATCGCGGCGGCTCATGCCGTGCTCGACATATTCGACAGCGAGGGAGTGATCGAGCAGGGGGAGTACCTGTCTGCCACGATCCGCGCGTTCCTGGCCGAGGCCGGGAGAAAATACGCATGCATCGGCCGGATCAAGGGCCTGGGTTCGATGGTTGGCGTGGAATTCGTCTCTGCGTCGGGCGAGCCCGACGGCGCCCTGGCCTGCAAGGTCCAGGCCGAGGCCCGCGCGCGCGGCCTTATCCTGCTGACTTGCGGCGTGCATGGCAACATCATCCGCTTCCTGTACCCACTCAATACCGACAACGCCACCTTCCAGGAAGGCCTGGCGATACTTTCCGCCTCGCTGGAGGCCGCCACCCAAGGGACCTGACCCGATGGAACACATCCTGGCAACGCGCACCGGCGCGTCGTGGCTGTTCGAAAGCGCGGCGGACGCAGGCATAGATACCTGCTTCGCCAATCCCGGCACCACTGAGCTGCCGATGGTGGCGGCGATGGAGGACGTCCCCCGGCTGCGGCCCGTGCTGTGCCTGTTCGAAGGGGTCTGCAGCGGCGCCGCCGATGGCTATTACCGTATCGCCCAGCGTCCGGCCATGACGCTCACGCACCTGGGGCCGGGTTTCGCCAATGCGATCGCCAATCTGCACAATGCGCGGCGCGCCGGCTCGAGTATCCTCAACGTCATCGGCGACCACATGACCTGGCACGTCGATGCCGACCCGCCGTTGGCCTCGGACATCGCGTCGCTGGCGGCGCCGGTGTCGCGCGCCTACTATCGCGCCGATTCGGTCGACGCGCTGCAGCGCTCGGTGGCCGCAGCGCTCGATGGCGTGGTGGACGAAGAGGGCGGCATCCATACCCTCGCCATGCCGATGGACATCCAGACCGCGTCCATTCCACATGCGCCCTATCACCCGCCGCGCGGCGCATCTTCCCCGCGTCTTGACGGCGCCGGCCTGGACATTGCCGCCCGGGCCATCCGGGCGGGCCGCAGGGTGTTGCTGCTGCTGGGAGGCGATGCCTTGTTCGAGGAATCGCTGTTGCACGTGGGCAAGCTCGCCGGGCGGGCCAATGTCTTCGTCATGGGCGAGACGTTCCCGGCGCGCAGCGAACACGGTCGCGGTTTGCCCGCGGTCGGGCGCCTGCATCCCGACGCGCGCCAGGCGCATGAGTGGCTGCATGGCTTCGATCTGGTCGTGCTGGTGGGCGCCGCACGTCCCGTTGCGTTCTTCGGTGCGGAAGGCGTGCCCAGTTTCCTGGGTGATAGCGAAAAGTTCATCACGCTGCATGCCGGCAGCAAAGGCACAGTCGCGGCGCTGGGCGCACTCGTGGAAGCACTGGGGCCAGCCCCGGCCATGCCGCCAAGCAGCGCGGGCCTGCCCGACTGGCGCGCCCGGGAAGGCCGCCTCACCCCGGAGACGGCGGCGCTGATCGTCGCCACCCATTTACCGGAACGCGCCATCGTTTCGGCCGAAGGCAAGACGCTGGCCTTTCCGTTCAATCGGCTGGCCCACCTGGCCAACAGGCACAGCACCATCGTGCTGACGGGCGGCGCCATCGGCCAGGGCATTCCGGCGGCATTGGGCGCCGCCATCGCCGCGCCCGACCGCAAGGTCGTTGGCCTGCAGTCGGACGGCAGTGCCATGTATACGCTGCAGGCGCTATGGAGCATCGCACGTACCAAGAGCGACGTCACCATCTGCATTGCGGCCAACCAGCGCTATCAGATCCTTGAGGACGAAATGCGCCGCACGGGCCATGCCCTGACGAATCCAGCCGTCACCTCGCTGCTTGACTTGGCGGACCCGGGCGTGGACTGGGCCGCCCTGGCCGGCAGCCTGGGCGTGGAGGGCATGCGCGTCGGCACCAACGATGAGATGGACCGAGCATTCGCTCGCGCCATGCGCGAGGGCGGACCCAAGCTCATCCAGCTTTGCCTGGAGGCTTGAGCCCGGCCGGGCAGGCCGTGGTCAGCGTGCGGCGACTGCTTCGATCTCGAGCAGCCAGCCCGGATTCACGAGGCCGGAGATCTCCATCACCACCCGCGCCGGATTAACGGCCCGGCGTAGTGACGAACGCTTCGGCATAGGCCCGGTTGAAGGCGGGAAAGTCCAGAGGAAGGTAGCCAGGCTCCTTGACGATGCTGGCACGGGTGTACACCAGCTCGCCGAGCTCGAGCCGGTGGCTGCGATGTGTTTCAACTGAGTTCGTTGCATGGCTTTTATCGTTCTTGGACGGTCATTGAGTAGTAATACTGATATACAAGTTTGTACTACAAACAAATACTACACACACATGACTGATCGATGGCACGCAAAGCTTGGCCACTTTATGAACACGCTGCTGCAGATATTCACGAGCCACCGCAGCCGGCGGGATTTCACCTCCCAGCCGGTGGCCGAGTCATTACTGGCCGACGTGTTCGAGGCTACCCGGCGCGCTCCGACCTGGAACAACGCCCAGAACGTGTCGTGGGTCACTGTCACCGAGCCGGCGGCCAAGGCCGAGCTGGCCCGCCTGTCGGGGAAGCAGGCGCAGATCGAACGGGCGCCGGTCTTTGCCGTGCTATGCGTCGATTTCCACAAGACCGCCGTCGCATGCGCGCGGCATGGCGTCGAGCAACGCGTGCAGGGCAACGTGAACGGGTTATTGATCGGCGTCCTGGATGCCGGCATCGTGGCCGGGACGATGATGAATGCCGCGCGGGCGGCGGGCCTGGCGGTCTGCCCCGTGGGCGGGGTGCGGCGGGAGCCGCAAAAGGTCATCAAGCTGCTGGGCTTGCCGCGCCTGGTCATGCCCATGGTCGGCGTATGCCTGGGATACGCACCCGAGCTCGCCCAGCCGGACAAGCCGCGGCTTCCGCTGTCGTCGCTGTGGCACCGGGAGCGCTACGACGGTTCCACCCTGGAAGCGGACATCGACTGGCTCGACGCACAGACGCTTGCCTATTCCGCAGAACTGAGCCGTGCCGGCGCACTTTCGTGGTCGGCCACCATGGCGACCAAGTACGCCGGCACGGGCTACCACGAAGTAGCCGAAACCCTCAGGCAACAGGGGTTTGTATTTTGAATCTGCTCAAACAGGCGGATACCGCCGATACGTCCGATCTTCTCTCTGACCGCATCGCCAGGCGGTTGCGCGACGAAATCACCAGCGGCAACTACGCCATCGGCGAAGTGCTGCCGTCCGAACAGGTGATCGCCGAACGCCTCGGCGTCTCTCGCACCATCCTGCGTGAAGCGCTGTCCCGCCTCAAGGCCGACGGGCTGGTGTCGAGCCGTCCGGGGCGGGGGCTGACCGTGATTTCCAACACGCCGAGCGCAGTGCTGCGTTTGCACGAAGCCGACGCCGAGAACCGCTCGCAAGTGCTGGCGATCGTGGAGCTGCGGCGCGGCTTCGAAGTAGAGGCGGCGCGGCTGGCGGCGTTGCGGCGGACCGAAGACGACGTAGAGGCCATGCGCGCGGCCCTGGCCGACATGGAAGCCGCCAATGCGCGAGGCGAGATCGAGAAAGGCGTGGAGGCCGACCTGCGCTTTCACGGCGCGATCGCTCTGGCCACCGGCAACCAGAATTACCAGTTGTTCTTCACCTTTCTGGCTGAGCTGCTGCACAACGGCTTGAAGGTGTCGCGGCGCCGCTCGGCGAAGATCGTTGGCCGGCCGCTCGATGCGCAACGCGAGCATCAGGCCATCTTCGAAGCCATCCGCGATCGGGATGCCGATCGCGCAGTGGCCGCCGCAAGGCGCCACATCGACAACACCGAGACACGCCTGCACGACCAGTTCGAGTCGCGGCAGGATTGAAGCCCTTTCCAACCTCCATTCACCAAGCGAGGCAGCATGGCCGCATCACGCAAGAAAATCGTCGTCAGCCTGACCGTACCTCCAGATCTGCGCGAGCGGCTGGAGAGCGAGTTCGACCTGATCAACCTGCCGGTGGGCGGCAATATCGATGACGTGGTGCCTGCCGCCGAGCGCGGCGGCGTACACGGCCTGCTGGGTACGCTGCGCCTCAAGGTGGATGACGACCTGTTGGCAAGGTACCCCGGGGTAGAGGTCGTCTCGAACTACGCCGTGGGCTTTGACAATATCGACGTCGCCGCCGCCACGAAACGCAACGTCCTCGTCTGCAATACGCCCGAGGTGCTCGACAAGGCAGTGGCCGACCTGACGATGGGGCTGGTGCTTTGCACCCTGCGCGACATGGTGCGCGCGGACAACTTCGTGCGGGCAGGGAAATGGATGCAGGGGGCGCTGCCCCTGAGCACCGACCTGGCGGGCAAGACGCTGGGGCTGCTCGGAATGGGCCGCATCGGCCGCATGGTCGCCGCACGCGCCAAGGCGTTCGATATGCAGGTGATCTACCACAACCGCAGGAAGGACGAAGACGCTGAACGCAGCGGCCTGGCCCGCTGGGTCGAACGCGAAGCGCTGTTCAGGCAGTCGGACGTGGTCAGCGTACATGTTCCGCTCAGCGACGAAACGACGCAATGCGTGGGATCGCGCGAGCTGGGGTGGATGAAGCCTTCGGCTTTCCTCATCAATACCGCGCGTGGAAAGGTGCTGGACGAAAACGCTTTGGTGGAGTTTTTGCGCGAACGCAAGATCGCCGGCGCCGGCCTGGACGTCATGACGGTAGAACCGATAGGCGCCGACCATCCCCTGTGCCAGCTCGACAACGTCGTGCTGCAGCCCCACGTGGCCAGCGGCACCGTGGAAACGCGCCGGGCCATGATGGACCTCGCGGTCGAGAACCTGATCCTCGGCCTGCGCGGCGAACGGCCGCGGGCCTTGGTCAATGCCGGCCTATGGCCGCGCAAGGCCTGACGCCATGAGCGACCACACGGCGCCCAAGGGGCTGCGCAAGGGCCTGACGCATTATGGCGACACGGCCTTCTCCGAGTACCTGCGCATGTCGTTCACCCGATCGATGGGCTACTCGAAGAGCCTGCTCACGCGCCCGGTGGTCGGCATCGCCAGTTCGCGCAGCGATTTCAACAACTGCCATCGCCATTTCCCCGAGCTGATCGAGGCGGTCAAGCGGGGCGTGCTGGCCGCGGGCGGCCTGCCCATGGAGTTCCCCTCCATCTCGTTGGGCGAGCCTTTCCTGCATCCCACCAGCATGATGTTCCGCAACCTCATGTCCATGGACGTGGAAGAGATGATCCGCGCCCAGCCCATGGACGCGGTGGTCCTGGTAGGCGGCTGCGACAAGACGGTACCCGCGCAGTTGATGGGGGCCTTGTCGGCCGGGGTTCCGGCCATACAGCTGGTGGGCGGGCCGATGATGACGGGCCGTCATCACGGCGAACGCCTGGGCGCCTGTACGGACTGCCGCCGGCATTGGGGCCGCTATCGCGGCGGCGAGATCGACCAGGCCGAGATCGAAGCCATCGAGGGTAATCTGGCGACTACCGCGGGCACTTGCGCGGTCATGGGCACGGCCAGCACCATGGCCTGCCTGGCGGAGGCGCTGGGCATGATGCTGCCCGGCGCCGCCGCCATACCCGCCGTGCACGCCGACCGGTTGCGTGCCGCCGAGGCCAGCGGAGCCCGCGCGGTGGCGCTCGCGCACCAAGGGCTCACGCCCGATCGCATCGTGACGCAGGACGCGGTGGAGAACGCCCTGAGGGTGCTGCTGGCCATCAGCGGTTCCACCAACGCAGTCATCCACCTGACCGCCATCGCGGGCCGGCTCGGGCTAGACGTGGACCGCGAACGGCTCAACCGCTTATCGGCCGAAACGCCGGTGCTGGTCGACCTCAAGCCCACCGGCGCGCACTACATGGAAGACTTCTACGCCGCTGGCGGCGTGCAGGCCGTGATGTATGAGCTGCGGGACCTGCTGCACCAGGACGCCGTCACGGTTACCGGCGAGACCATCGGCCAGTGGATGGCAGCCCAGGCGGCGCGCTGGGTCGACCACGGCGTGGTACGCCGGCGCGAGGAGCCACTGCTGGCGCACGGCGGCCTGTTGGCCTTGAAAGGGTCGCTGGCTCCCAACGGCGCACTGATCAAGCGTGCTGCCGCGGACCCTCGCCTGTTCGAACACACCGGGCGCGCCGTGGTGTTCGAGAGCCTGGAGGATATGGCTGCGCGCATCGACTCCCCTTGCCTGGACGTCGAGGCCGACGATGTCCTCGTGCTCAAGCACGCGGGCCCCAAGGCGGCGGCCATGCCCGAAGCCGGCTATATCCCCATCCCGGCCAAGCTGGCGCGCCAAGGCGTGCGCGACATGGTGCGCCTGTCCGACGCCCGCATGAGCGGCACGGCCTATGGCACGGTCGTTCTCCACATTTCTCCCGAGGCCGAAGCGGGCGGCCCGCTCGCCTTCGTGCGCAACGGGGACCGCATCGCCCTGTCGGTATCGCGGCAGTCCATCGACCTGCTGGTCGACGAGGCCGAGCTGGAGCGACGCCGCGCGCAATGGCAGCGACCTGCCCGGAAGGAATCGCGCGGCTACGGGTGGCTGTACCAGGAGCACGTCACCCAGGCTGAGCAGGGTTGCGATTTCGATTTCCTGCGTGCCGGCGGCGTCGGCGCGGCGCTGACGGAGGAACCATGAGCGGCACGCAATTCCATGTTCCCGTCACCCAGCACCCCGGCATCACACCGGAAGTGGTGGTCGACGGCATTCCCGAAGACGAACGCGTGTGGGTCCCGCAAGCGCCCAACGTCTGGTTCCGCCCGCTGTTCTTCAACCGTGTCGCGGGCGGATGGTGCAACCTGTTGCGCGTGCGACGGTCCGGCGTGCTGAGCCGCCACATCCATCCCGCTCCCGTCTATGGCTACGTCATCAAGGGTAGCTGGCGCTATCTCGAACACGGCTGGATCGCCAGCGCGGGCCGCTTCGTCTTCGAGCCCCCGGGGGAGATCCACACGCTCACCGTCGATGCCAGCGGCGCCGACGACGAAATGATCACCTTCTTCAACGTCGGCGGCGCCATGATTTATCTCGATGAGGCGGGCCGCCAGATCGGCTACGAGGATGTATTCAGCAAGATAGAAATGTGCCGGCGCTACTACGCAGAAGTCGGCCTCGGTGGAGACTACGTCAACCAGTTCGTGCGCTAAATCACATTGCAGGGGAAATGCCATGCATAGTCTGACCGATTTGAAGAAGGTTTCGAAGCACGCCGTATTCTGCCTTGCCACCGCTGCCGGTTTGGGCGCCGCCCATGCACAGACCAGCTACCCCAACCGGCTTATCACGTTGGTCAGCGCCTATCCTGCGGGCGGCGTAACGGACACTTCCGGCCGCATCGCCGGCGAGATCCTCACCGAGAAGCTTGGCCAGCCCACGGTGTTGGAGAACAAGCCCGGCGCCTCCGGCATGATCGGCAAGCAGTACGTGGCCCGCGCCAAGCCCGACGGCTACACGCTGAGCAGCGGCGGCCTGGGCGGAAACGTGATCCCCGCCGTGACGATGAAGGGCCTGCCTATCGATGTCGCCAAGGCCTTCGTGCCGGTGGCGGGCATTTCCGGATTCGCGAATGTCCTGGTGGTCGGATCGCATTCACCTGTCAACAGCGCGCAGGAACTGGTGGCCTACGCGCGCAAGAAGGGCGTGGTGACCGCCTCCACGAACGGCGTGGGCACATCGGCCCACCTCACCACCGAGCTGTTCGCGCTGAGGACCGGCATCAAGTTCGAGCACGTGCCGTACAAAGGCGGCACCGAAGCCCAGATCGGCATCGCCAACGGCGACCTGGACTTCGGTTTCGCCAACATGACCTCGGCTGTCCCGATGATCAAGGCCGGCAAGCTGAAGGCGCTGGCGGTAACGGGCGCCGCGCGCACGGATCAGCTGCCGGATGTCCCCACGATGGGAGAGGCCGGTTTCCCGGATTTCGTGGTAACGAGCTGGCTGGGCCTGTACGCGCCGGCCGGCACGCCGCCCGAGATCGTCAAGAAGATCGGTGATGCGGTGGCGGCGGGGATGAGGGAGCAGAAATACATGGCCAAGGCCAAGGCGGCTGGCATGGACCCGATGCCGATGAATGCCGAGGAGTTCGCCGCCTTCAACGACGCAGAGCTGAAGCGCTGGGGCGATATCGCCAAGCAGGCCGATATCTCGATCGATTTCGGCAAGTAAGTCGATGGTGCCCGGGCGTCATGAACCAGCTCATCAGCCATATCGATCTCAACCTGCTGGTAGTGTTCGAGGCTCTCTACCTGGAACGCAACGTCACCCGGGCCGGCGAACGCATAGGCATGTCCCAGCCCTCCATGAGCCATGCCCTGAACCGGCTCAGGAAGCAGACCGGCGACGCCTTGTTTACGCGGGTCGGCGGCGAGATGTACCCGACGCGCTACGCCCAGCAGGTGGCGTCCAATGTGCTGCAGGCGCTGGAACTGCTGCGGACGGGAATGGACCACGCCAACGATTTCGACCCGGCTACCTCGCACCGCACGTTCAAGCTATTGATGTCGGATTTCGCCCAATTGTTGGTGATCCCGGCGCTACTGTCGCGCATCAACGAAACCGCGCCCAACGTCAAACTGGAAGTCTGCAACATCGGGCGGGAGCTCTACCGCGACGCGCTTGAGTCGGGCGACGCGGATCTCGCCGTCGGCCACCTGCAAGAGCTGCAGAACGGCTTCTACCAGCTGGGCCTGTTCGTCGACGAACATGTTTGCGTGCTGGGCCCGAAGTCGGCCTACCGCGGCGAGACTATGCCTCTCGAAACCTATCTGCAGGCCAGCCACGTGCTGGTCACGGCCAACAAGACCGATATCAGCATCGACAAGGAACTGGCGCGCCAAGGCCTGCATAGGCGGATCAGGCTGCGTGTCCCGAGCTACCTGCTCCTGCCCGCCATCATGGCCGAGACCGACATGTTCGTGACCGTGCCGCGCGTGATCGCGCGCCGCGTCATCGCGCAGGCCGGCGGCGGCAGGCAATTGCCGCTGCCGTTCAAGACGCCGCAGGTCAACCTGCGCGCTTTCTGGCACGTGGGCATGCACAACGACTCGGGCAACCGCTGGCTTCGCAGCATGGTCGCCGGGCTGCCCTCCCTGCCTCGCGCCGAAGCGCGCGACTGCCCCTCTCAAATGGCCTGATAGGCGGTCTTGACGGTGGTGTAGAACTCCACGGCGTAGCGGCCTTGCTCGCGGGATCCGTAGCTCGACGCCTTGCGGCCGCCGAACGCCGCCGTGTAGTCGACGCCCGCGGTCGGGCAATTCACCATTACCATGCCGGCCTGCGCATGGCGCCGGAAATGCTGCGCGTACTTGAGCGAGGTGGTGCAGATGCCCGCCGACAGGCCGAAAGGCGTGTCGTTGGCGATGGCCAAAGCTTCTTCATAGTCCCGGACCCGGATCACCGCGGCCACCGGCCCGAAGATCTCGTCGCGCGCGATGGTCATGTCGTTGCGCGCTTCGGTGAAGAGTGCCGGCTGCAGGTAGTAGCCCCTGGTAGCGCGCTCGAGCGGCATGCCACCCCAGGCAAGTTGCGCCTCGCCGCGGCCGATGTCCAGATAGCGCAGGTCTTGCTCGTATTGCCGCTGGTCGACCACGGGGCCTATGGTCGTGCCGGGCTTGCGCGCATCGTCCACGACCTGGGCCGCCAGAGCTTTGGTGAGGCCGGCAACGAACTTGTCGTGGATGGCGTCCTCGACGATGAGGCGCGAGGACGCCGTGCAGCGTTGCCCGGTGCCGTAATACGCGCCATCGAGCGCCACCTGGACGGCCCGGTCGATATCTGCGTCGGCCAGCACCACCAGCGGGTTCTTGCCGCCCATTTCCATCTGGACTTTGGCGCCGCGCAGGGCGGTGCCTTGCAACACTTTGGCACCGGTTTGCACCGAGCCGGTGAAGCTCACCGCGTCTACGCCGGGATTGTCGATGATCTCGGCACCGACGACCGAACCGCGTCCCATGACGAGGTTGAAGACTCCCGGCGGTACTCCCGCCTCGTGGATGATGCGGGCCAGCTCCCAGGCGCAGCCGGGCACGAGGTCGGCCGGCTTGAGCACGACGGCATTGCCCCACGCCAGGGCCGGCGCGATCTTCCATGCCGGGATGCCGAGCGGGAAATTCCACGGCGTGATCAGCCCGACCACGCCCACCGGTTCGCGTGTAACCTGGATTTCTATCCCAGGCCGGCTACTGTCGTAGCGTTCGCCGGGCCCGCGCAGCGCCTCGCCCGCATAGAAGCGGAACAGATGGACCGCACGCAGTACCTCGCCGGCGGCCTCGCGGAGCGTCTTGCCTTCTTCGCGTGCGAGCAGGTCGGCCAGCTGGCCGGCCTCCGCCTCGATGCCGGCAGCCACCTTGTACAGCAGGTCCGCGCGTGTCTGCGGCGGCGCCAGCCCCCAGGCCTTGCCCGCGCTGCGCGCCGCGGCGATGGCTTCGCGGCAGTCTTCGACCGTCGCGCGCGCATACTCGCCGATGATGTCGTCGAGATCGGAAGGGTTGATATTGAGGAACGGTTCGCCCGTTCGCCATTCGCCGCCGATCAGGTTGGGATGTCGGGCCATAGTGGGTCGGTCCTTCAGTCTTCGTGGAAATGGGTAACCGGAGGCACGGTGCCCGGCAGGCCCAGTTCGGACCAGCGCGCCGCCACGCGCTCGTAGGTGGCGCGCGACAGGCGAGCCCGCTTGGACTGCGTCGCGCGATACCGGTGCGGCAGGCAGGCGTCGATCAGCGCCTTGGAGCCATAGGGGCGCGCGTCGGGTGCCAGGCTGGGGTCGGTGCGGTAAGACCATGTCTTGCGCAGGATGTCGATATCGTCGGCCGGATTGGAATGCACGCTCATCGCCCACATCACTTCGCCGATATTGGTGGGATCGACGTCGTCGTCCACCGCCACGATCCAGCGGATCACATAGGCCGCGGCCGGACATTGAGCCGCCAGCGCCAGCACCTGGGCCACATGGCCCGCGTAGAGCTGCTTCATCGACACCACCATCAGCCCCGCCGCCGACGCCGATGCCGGGTACACATACACGCCGGCGATGCCCGGCACGCCCATTGCGTCCAGGTTGTCCCAGACGCGGGCCGAACGCATGATCGCGTGGTATTCGCCGATCTCGCACGACGGCCAGGTCGCCATCAGCGCCGCTGTAATGATAGGGTTCTGGCGGTAGTGCACACGCTCGACCTGGATCACCGCGCGCAAATCCGACTTGCCCGAGTAATAGCCATGGAATTCGCCGAGCGGCCCTTCGCGCTCGACGTCGCCCTGGTGGATGAAGCCCTCGATCACCATCTCGGCACGCGCCAGCAGAGGAAGATCGGAAAGATCGGCTGCCGTCACCAGCATGGGCTCGCCCGCCAGGCCGCCGGCTGCGTCGATCTCGCTTTCCCCATGCGCATAAACCTGCGTGGCCGCAATGAACATGGCGGGGTCCACGCCATAGGCGGTTACGACCGGGCACGGCAAGCCGCGCTTCCACCAGGCTTCGCAATTCTGTGCGCCGTGCCGGCCTGGCACCATGTTGAGCCCCAGGCGGCGCGGGCCGTGCAGCATCTGCCGATATACCCCGCCATTGACCACGCCCGTATCGGGATTGCGGATGAAGGTTACGTTGCCCGTGCCGAGATACCGGCCGCCATCGGCCGGCCAGAACTTCGGCGCCGGAAAGCGGGAGAGGTCGATATCCTCGCCCGCCAGTGTCGTCCCGCGCACGGGCGCGACCGCGGCCGGCACGTCCAAGGGTGCAATGCGGCGGCTGCCTATCCTGCGGGTCTGCGCGACCAGCTCACGCACCGGCAGCGCCGGATCCAGCCCCACCGCCAGCGCGTACCGCTCTTTCGACGCCGCCAACATGTTAGACAACACCCGCGCGCCCATGCCGTTGCCCTTGAGCCTGTCGAACAGGAATGCGGGCGCCCCTGGCTGCCGGCTGCCCAGGAACGTAATGGCGGATAACTCCTCGACCGGGTCGACCTCGGCGCCGATGCGAGCCAGGCCGCCGTGCCGCTCGACGAGGTCGAGCCAGGAACGCAGGTCGCGCGGGGAAGGAGCGGAGGCGGTATCAGGAAGCATGGCGAGCCCTGGGATCGTGTTTGCCGGAAGCGGCGGATCAAGCCGGATATGGGCAGACTCTACCGAAGAACGTCGACCCATCACATGCCCCGCGGCTCATACTAGGTATGGCGGCTGCGCATGTATGGACGCCCCCCCTTCCGCAGCCGGAGCAAGCGGCTACCGAGCTAACCTGGCGTCAAAGATGGCTGCGCAGGGCCACCCGGGCTTCGCGCAGCAGCAGTTCCGCCAGCTGCGCATGGACTCCCGTTGTCGACCAGATCAAGCCTATTGAACGCGTCACGGCTTTTCCCGGTAGCCGCAGGCGCGCCAGGGACCGGCCCAGGTTGCATGGGCAAGTCCATGCCGGCACCAGCGATACTCCCAGCCCGCGGGCAACCATGGCGGCGATAGCGGCGGCACTGTTCACCTCCAGGCGTTCGATTGGCCGGATGGCGTGGTCCCGGAGATAGCGGTCGATCAATTGGCCGGTAGGCGTGGTGCGGTCATAGCGGATGAAAGGGTGGTCGCGTAGCACGTCGTGAGCCCGGCTGTCCCGTAGCGACGCAGGGGCCAGCACGATGAGGGGGTCGTCTACCAGCCGGGCCCAGCGACAGGACTTGGCAATGGCGAATTGCGGTTCGACAATGACAGCGGCATCGAGGTGGCCTTCTTCGACGCTCCGGCACAGATCGAGCGAGGAGCCGGGCTGAATATATGCCTTGAGCGCTGGATGTGCGGCGTAGACTCGTTCCATGACGCCAGGCAGGAAGTTGGGCAGGGCCGAAACGAATACGCCCAGACGTAGTTCCCCGAGGGCGGTTCGGGCTTGGGCGATGACGCCCAGGTCCCGGATATGCCTGAGCACGGCGCGCGATTGCTCTAGGATGTTCAACGCTGCCTGGGTGGGCTGGATGGTCCGCCCTGCCCGCTGCACGAGCGGGGCGCCAATTTCTTCTTCCAGCGCGTGCAGCCGGGCTGCCAGCGTAGCGGGATTCAGATTCAGCTTGCGCGCTGCCTCGGCCAGCGAGCCGCATTCGACCACGGTTACGAGACTTTCCAGATATTCCGTACGCATCCCGCCCCGTCAAGCTAGAGGCATTCGCTACTGGCGTGGAATGCCCGCGTCCTTCACGACCTTCTGCCAGCGCGCCAGATCTTGGGCCAGGTAATCGGCGAATTCCTCCGGGCTGCTTGGCGTCGGGCGCAACGCAATAGTAGCAAAACGTTCCCGTATCGCCGGTGATTGCAGGGTCTTATTCAGCGCCGCATTCAGGCGTGCCACTACGTCAAGCGGCGTACCGGCCGGAGCAAGTATGCCCGTAATGCTCTCCACTACATAACCGTCCACGCCGGATTCGATGGCGGTGGGAATGCCGGGCAGTTGCGTCACACGCTGCGCCGACGTGACCGCCAAGGCCCGCGTCTTGCCGCTTTGTGTCGATGGGATTGCGCTCGCCAACTGCTCGAACATCAGGTCTACCTGGCCGCCCATCAGGGCAACGCTGGCCGGACCTACGCCCTGGAATGGCACGTGCAAGAATTTCGCGCCCGTCATGGACTGAAAAAGTTCGCCTACCAAGTGCCCGACTCCGCCGGCCGCCATCGTCAGCTTATCCGGTTGGGACTTGCCTAGAGAAATCAACTCGGCGATCGATTGGACGGGTACGGACGTGTGGACGACAAGTGCAAACGGGGTGCTGCCCACCAAGCTGACCGGTGAAAAGTCCCGCAGGGGATCGAACGGCAGACTGCTGCGCAAAGCGGCAGAAACGGTCAACGAACTGTTGGACCCCATCAGCAAGGTATAGCCGTCCGGTGCGGATTTGGCCACCGCTTGGGCGCCGATAGCGCCGTCGGCGCCACCACGATTGTCTATCACCACTGTCTGCCCCAGTACCTCGGACAGGGTAGGCGCAATGGCCCGGGCCGTGACGTCTACCGTGCCGCCCGGTGGAAAAGGCACGATTAGACGGATGGGCTTGGATGGATACGTGTCGGCGTGGGCGGACACGGCGATGCCGAGCAGGGCGGTTATCGCGGTCACGTAGCGCAGCAGTGGCATGGAGATTCTCCTGACTGAGGGGATCGAAAAAGATGGACGCACGAGCGGGCGTTCAGTACGCAAGGCCGGCCAGGAAGTCATCCATGATGCGGTTGAACTCGCGGGGCTGCTCGAAATTGGGCATGTGGGCCGCGTTATGGATAACGTGGTGGCGTGCGTCGGGAATAGCTGTGGCCATGTACTCCATCTGTTCGTAGATCTCGGTTTCCTCCTCTTCCCCGGCCACCAACAGCGTGGGCACGCGGATGTCTCCCAATCTGTCAGTGTGGTGGACATCGGCCAACAATGCCTCCTCCTCCGCGGCCCGGACATGGAGCGGTGTCTTCAGGTATTCCTGTATGGCCCAAGCCTTGACATCAGGTGGCGTGGATGAGTGCAGTTGTTTGTCTACCAGACGCTCGACGACCGCCGGCCAGCCCGACTGGGCGACCGCGGCGTGGAATCCAGCTACGTCGCGGCCACGGCGCGAGCAGGGCGCCCCGATAAGGACCAGTCCTCGAAGCCGCTCGCCGTGCTCGAGTGCGTAAAGCTGCGCCACGATCCCCCCCACCGAGCAGCCGACCAGCACGAAGTCCTGCAAGTCCAGCGCATCAAAGATCGCCAGGTAGTCTTCCAGGAACTCGTTTATCCGGTACGCTCCGGCGGGCTTGTCCGAATCACCGTGTCCTCTCAGGTCGAAAGCCAGTGTCCGATAGCGGCTCGAGTAATGCGCGATCTGAGGCTGGTAGAACTTGGCCGTGGCCGGCGTCGAATGAAAGAAAATAATGGGTCGGCCGGTTCCCGAGTCGAAATAATTCAGGTGATTTCCACGGATTCTTAGTTTGGGCATCGCACTTCTCTGATGGCTGAGTTTTGGTAATGAGCAGCGCTATTCTTGGGAAGAAACGACGGAAGAAAAAGAAGGTGACATCCGTTTCAAACCCGGATTTTTTTGATGTTCGAACGGCGTGCAGTCAGCCGCGCGACGCGTCAGGCGGTGCGTCGAACACGCGCAGGGCGAACTGGACACAAGCTCATCCCCATCTGCCTCCCGGCAACGCTAAAATGCCGCCATGTCCGAACCATCCACCCCCTCCTTCGTCCACCTGCGCGTCCACTCCGAGTTTTCGGTGTCCGACGGCATCGTCCGTATTCCCGACTTGGTCAAGCGCGTGGTGCAGCTGGAACAGCCCGCCGTCGCGCTGACCGACCTGTCGAACCTGTTCGGCTTGATCAAGTTCTACAAGGCGGCGAGGGGCAAGGGCATCAAGGCCATTGCGGGCTGCGACGTCTGGGTCTCCAACGATGCCGATCGCGACAAGCCGTACCGCATGCTGCTGCTGGTGCGGGACCGCACCGGGTACTTGAACCTTTGCGAGCTTCTGACCCAGGCCTTCCTGACCAACCAATACCGGGGCAGGGGGGAAATCCGGCCCGAATGGCTGGAAACGTACGGCGCCGGCCTGATCGCGCTGTCCGGCGGTCGCCAGGGAGACGTCGGCCAGGCGCTGGAGGCCGGCAACCAGGAGGCCGCGCTGGCGTCTGCGCAGCACTGGATGAAGGTGTTTCCCGGCGGCTATTTCATCGAGCTGCAGCGGGCCGGGCGCGAGGGCGACGAAACCTATGTGCAGGCGGCGATGCGGCTGGCGGCCGAATGCGGTGCGCCGGTAGTGGCCACTCACCCTGTGCAGTTCCTCGAGCGCGGGGATTTCCGCGCCCACGAGGCCCGTGTCTGTATCGCCGAAGGCGAGATCCTGGCCAACCCGCGGCGCCAGCGTCTTTACACGGAAGAACAATACCTGTTGTCGTCGCAGGAAATGGCGGAGCGCTTCGCCGACGTGCCGTCGGCGCTGGCCAATACCGTGGCCATTGCCACCTGCTGCAACCTGACGCTCGAACTGGGCAATCCCAAGCTGCCCAATTTCCCCACGCCGGAAGGCGTCACGCTGGCCGAGTACCTGGTGCAGTTGTCGCGCGAAGGGCTCGAGCGCCGCATGCAGCAGCTTTTTCCCGACGAGAAGGAACGCGAAGCGCATAGGGAAACCTACGCCCAGCGCCTCGAGAAGGAATGCCAGACCATCATCGACATGGGCTTTCCTGGCTACTTCCTGATCGTTCAGGACTTCATCAACTGGGGCAAGAAGAACGGCGTGCCCGTGGGACCGGGGCGGGGCTCGGGCGCCGGCTCGCTGGTGGCGTTCAGCCTGGGCATCACCGACATCGACCCCATCCGCTACGACCTGCTGTTCGAGCGCTTCCTGAATCCCGAACGGGTGTCCATGCCCGACTTCGATATCGACTTCTGCCAGGACAACCGCGACAAGGTCATCGAATACGTCAAGCAGAAATACGGCCGCGACGCCGTGAGCCAGATCGCCACCTTCGGTACGCTGGGCGCCAAGGCCGTGATCCGCGACGCCGGCCGGGTGCTGGACCTGCCCTACCTGTTCTGCGACGGCTTGTCCAAGATCATTCCGCATTCGCCTGCCGACCCGTGGGACCTGGATCGTGCGCTCAAGGAAGAACCGGCCTTCAAGGAGCGCTACGACAACGACGAGGAAGCGCGGGCGCTGATAGATCTGGCCAAGCCGCTGGAGGGTCTGACCCGCAACATCGGCATGCACGCCGGCGGCGTGCTCATCGCGCCCGGCAAGCTGACCGATTTCTGCCCGCTGTACTGCCAGCCGGGCCAGAGCCACATCGCGGTCTCGCAGTTCGACAAGGACGACGTCGAAGCCGTGGGCCTGGTGAAGTTCGACTTCCTCGGCCTGCGCAACCTGACCATTCTCGACTGGGCCGTGCGCTACGTGCGCGAGTTCAACGAGGGCATGCGCGACTTCGACGTCATGGCGCTGCCCCTGGACGACGCCGATTCCTACAAGCTGCTGAGCGACGGCAACACCACCGCGGTGTTCCAGCTGGAATCGCGCGGCATGAAGGAACTGCTCAAGAAGCTGCGGCCCAGCAACTTCGAAGACATCATCGCCGTGCTGGCGTTGTACCGCCCGGGCCCGCTGGGTTCGGGCATGGTGGACGACTTCGTCAACCGCAAGCACGGCCGCGCCAAGGCCGAGTATTTCCATCCGGATCTCGAACCTGTCCTGAAGAGCACCTACGGGGTGATCGTCTATCAGGAACAGGTGATGCTGATCTCGCAGATCATCGGCGGCTACACGCTGGGCGGGGCCGACATGCTGCGCCGGGCCATGGGCAAGAAAAAGCCCGAGGAAATGGCCAAGCACCGCGAGATCTTCCAGTCGGGCGCCGAAAAGAAGGGCTACGACCCGGACATCGCGGTCACGCTGTTCAACCTGATGGAGAAATTCGCGGAGTACGGCTTCAACAAGTCGCACACCGCGGCCTACGCGCTGATCGCCTACCAGACCGCGTGGCTCAAGGCCCATCACCCGGCCGAGTTCATGGCCGCCACCATGTCGTCCGACATGGACGACACCGACAAGGTGCAGATCTTCTGGGCCGACACGGTGGCCAACAAGGTCAAGGTGCTGCCGCCCGACATCAACCTGTCGGGCTATCGGTTCGAGCCGGTGCTGGACGAATACTCGGCCCGCGGCCAACCGCCGCGGACCATCCGCTACGGCCTGGGCGCGGTCAAGGGCACCGGCCAGAACGCGGTCGAGGAAATCCTGCGCGCGCGCGCCGAAAAGGGACCGTTCGCCGACCTGTTCGACTTCTGCCGCCGTATCGACCGTCATGTGGTCAACCGCCGCGCGATCGAGGCGCTGATCAAGGCGGGCGCGTTCGATACCATGACGCCCAACCGCGCGGCGCTGCTGGCGACGCTGGGCACCGCCATGGATGCCGCCGACCAGGCGGCGCGCGCCGCCAGCCAGGCCTCGCTGTTCGGCGGTGACGACCATGCCGACCTGGCGGGCGAACTTGCCGATGTCGAGCCCTGGGACGAGCGCGAGCGCCTGGCACAGGAAAAGACCGCGCTTGGCTTCTATTTCAGCGGACACCTGTTCGACGCCTATCGCAACGAGGTCCGGCGCTTCGTGCGCAATCCCCTGTCCAACCTGCAGCCCAGCCGGGATTTGCAATGGATGGCCGGCATCCTGTCTGCGGTGCGCACCCAGATGACCCGGCGGGGCAAGATGGTCTTCGCCGTGCTCGACGACGGGACCTCTCAGGTAGAGATCTCGGTGTTCAACGAACTCTATGAACGGCATCGGGCCAGGTTGCGCGAAGACCAGTTGCTCATCGTCCTGGGCAAGGTCAGCAACGACGACTATTCCGGCGGCATGCGCATCGTTGCGGACGAACTGTACGACCTGCAGATGGCCCGCGAGGCCAAGGCCAGGGCGTTGTCCATCAAGCTGAACGGGAATGCGCACGCCGAATCGTTGCGCGAGGTGCTCAACCCCTACCGCGCCGACCCGGAGAACGGGTTCCCGGGCACGCCGGTCGAGATCGTCTACAACCGCGGCGACGCCAAGTGCGTGGTGAGACTGAGCGAGGACTGGCGGGTGCGGCTGCCCGATGTACTGATCCAGCAATTGGGCAAGCTCACCGGCGCGCCGGCCGACGTCGGCTTGGAATATTAGCGAGAGGTGCCTGTGGTAGCCACATCCATGACCCTGCTTCGGGGGGTCGGTAAGCTGCCCGGCGTGCTCGCCGGCGTGGCGTTGATCGCGTTTCCCGCCTTGCTGTTGCCAGAACCGTCTGCCGCCAATGCCACCTATACCATCCTGTTGCTGTGGAGCCTGGGATGTGCCGCAACGGCCTTGCGGCCTGGCGCCTGTCGGTGGCCGCAGTGGTGGCGGGGGGGCTGGCCCCTCATGCTGGGGATGGCCGGATTGCCGCTGGCGGTCGTCTTCCATCAGGCGCTGATGGGCATGGCCATCGACGTTCCGTACCTGTATCTGCGGTTTGCGCTATTCGGCCTGCTGGTATGGGGCCTGCTGAATCTCGGCAGGTCCGTCCTGGAGGTGGCCCAATGGGGGTTCGCCGCAGGCGCGATCTCGTCGGCCATCTGGATTCACTTCGCCACGCTCGGGGGGCGGCCCGCCCACGTGGGCATTTTCAACGTGATCCCGTTTTCCAACCTGGCATTGCTGATGGGCATCGTGACGGTGGTGTCCATAGGCTGGAGCCCCGGCCACCGCCGAGTGGAAATCGCCGTCAAGTTCCTGGCCGGGCTCGCGGGCCTCTACGCCTCGTATGCCAGCGGTACGCGCGGCGGCTGGATCGCCATTCCGGTGCTGCTGCTGGTGGCGCTGCTGGGGTTCCGCCGGTGGTCGCTGCGACGGCGGATGGCCGTTTTCGCGGCGCTGCTGGTCATGGGCACCGTGGTAGGCATGGCCAGCGATACGGTCCGCGAGCGCGTCGCCCAGAGTATCCGGCACTTGTCGGACTACGGGCCGGACGACCTGGATACGTCCGAAGGCGGCCGCCTGCAGGTCTGGGCCGCATCGCTGCGGATGATCGAGGCCTACCCGCTGACCGGCGTCGGCGTCAAGGGCTTCGAGCCGGCGCTGGAAGAGCAGTGGCGGCAAGGGCTGGTCACGACCTTCGCCGCGACACTGCCGCATTCGCACAACGATATCCTGTACGCCACGGCAACCTTGGGTATTCCCGGCCTGCTGGCCATCCTGGCCTTGTATCTGGCGCCTGCATGGTTTTTCGTGCGGCACCTGCGCAGCCCGGACCACCCGACGGCGGTCGCGGCCGTGATGGGCCTGGCAATCACGACTGGGTTCTTCATGTTCGGCTTGACGGAGACCATGTTCGTCATCGCGATGACCAACGCGTTCTATGTACTGTCCCTGGCCGTCGTGGTTGCCTTCATCGTGGCCCGGCGCGACGAACTGGCCGCTGGCGGCGGAGCCGGCGCTTGATCGGCGCCTACGTCATCAATCTGGAACAGGCGGCCGAACGGCGGCGGGCCATCGCGCGCCAACTCGACAGGCTGGGCGTACCGTTCACGACCTGCACGGCGGTCGACGGCCGTCTACTGGATGAGGCGCAGCGGGCCAGGCTCTATGACGAACGCGCCGCGGCGCGTCTCTACCGGCGGTTGTCACCGGGCGAACTGGGCTGCGCCCTGAGTCATCTCGAGGTTTACCGCCGCATGCTGGCCGACGGCGCGTCGCACGCGCTGGTCCTGGAAGATGACGCCGCGCTGGGCGATCGGCTGCCCGCTGTGCTGGCGCAGGTCGAGCAAGCCGTCGCGCCGGACGATCCTACGGTTGTCTTGTTGTCCCATGTCGACAAGTACACGCGCTGGGGAAGCCGCCAGCTGGGCGCCCATGGCCGGCTGGTCGGCCGCTACGGCCATTGGTGGCGGGCGCATGGCTATGTCGTCACCCGCGCAGCGGCCCAGCGCCTGCTGGACGGGCTGGTACCGGTTTGGAGCGCGGCGGATTACTGGGCCGCTTTCGAGAAGCGTGGCATCGTCCAGGTCAAGGCCGTCGTCCCTTATTGCATAGGGCTGTCCGACCTGGCGGCCGACTCGTCGCTCGAATCCACCCGCTTCGACCTCGACGCCGCGGACAAGGCGCGCCGCAGCGTGGGTTATTACCTGCATCGGTATCTGTACCAGCGTTTTCTGTACCAGGTGCTGGTGCGGCCGTTCCTGCGCGTGGCAAAACAGCGCAAGACGTGGTGACCGCGCTATGCCGGGCCGAGGGATGCAGCCCGCGCGACTTCCAGCAGCGCCGTCACATGGGCGCGCACCGACGGGTTATAGCGCAAGTGCGAAGAGGGCGGGTGGAGCCGTCCGCGGCCAGCACGGTGCAAGGCGAGCGCGCGGTCGACCGCTGCCGCCAGCGTCACGGGATTCCTGCGGTCGAAGGTAAAGACGCTGTCGTCGTCCAGCACTTCGGTGGCACCAATATTGTCGGCCAGCACGGTCGGCGTGCCGCATAGCACCGATTCCGGGCCGACCAGCCCGAACGGCTCGTAGAGCGAGGCCAGGATCGTGAAGTCGGCGGCGCGATAGCAGTTTTCGATGTCTTGGCGGAATCCCAGGTAGCGGATGTTCGGCGATGGGCTGCAGACCGGCCGGCCCACCACCGCCAGCATGACGGGCAGGGTCGTTCGCTCGAAGAAGTCGGCCAGCAGCGGATAACCCTTGCGTTCGTGTCCCGACGAGGGGAACAGAAAAACCAGCTTGTCGTCGGGCAGCTCGAGTCTTGCCCGCAGCGCCCGCCGCTGGGCGTCGTCGGCGGGCGAGAACTTGGAGGTGTCTACCGGCGGGTAAAGGACATGGAGCCGTTCCGCCGGCACGCCGTAGTCGCGGCGCAGCTCATCGGCCATCAGCCGCGAATGGGCGATGACCACCCGTGCGTTCATATAGTGCCGTCGTTCCAGTGCGATCTGCTGCCGGTCCCAGAAACCGCCGGTCCGGCCTTGGGAGCGCAGGTGCCCGATGTGCGTGCCCCCGCATATGGCGACGTCCGAAGCGCCGGTGCGCTTGCAGGCAATCAGCAGATCGATGCCGAAGGTCGCCTTCAGGTGGTTCTGGCGGGCATCGAACCAATGGTCGCGCAGCTTCCCGGGCACGCCGCGGACCTTGATGGTTACAGGTTCGATGCAGCGGTACTCGGGGATCGACTGTTCGAAGCGCGTGGCAAAAACCACCGGGCGTATCCCGAGCTGGGTGAGGCCGTTGACGAGGTCCATGGCATAACGTTCCATGCCGCCGCCGTATCCGAAAGCCTGGCATGCGATGCCTACGCTCATGCCGCACCCCCGCTGACGGAGGCGCCTGGAGCCCCGTGCCCAAGGTGTTCGGCAACGGCGTCGAGCACCGTTTCGATGGACAGCGTTTCGAGGCAATGGCTCAGGCTTTCGCGGTGCCGGTCGCAGCCCTCCTGTTGGCAAGGTACGCAGGACCGGGCCGGGTTCTGCAGCAACGTCACGTTGGACCGCCGCTGTACCGGCGCGGCTTTCTTCCATCCCGGAGCCTGCCCATCGCCGGGCCATGGTCCCCACAGGCGGGGATCGGTAGGGCCGTACAGGGCGACTGTCGGCGTGGCGCATGCGGCGGCCAGATGGGTCGTGGCCGTGTCCGGTCCGACATAGAGCCGCGCGCCGCGCAGCAAGTGCGCAGTCTGTGCCAGCGTCAACCGGCCCTGGGCCCGGATGACCACGCGGCGGGTAGCGGCGGGCAGGTCTTGCAAGAGCGTATCGACGTATTGGGTTTCGCCGGGACCCGGGCCGCCGGTGACGAGAATCTGCAGCTCGCGCTCGGCCAGCCAGTTCAGCAGCGCCTGCCAGCCTTGCGGCGTCCACTGCTTGTAGCGGCGGCGCGGCGTGGGATGGACGACCGCGTAGGGCCGCTCGGGGTCGAACCGGTCCGAGGACGCCTCGGTATGCAGCGCAGGCCATTCCTGGGGCGGCTGCACCGGCGCCGGCGCGACGACCTTGCGCGCCTGGGCGATGCCCATGGCCCGGGCGATGCGCTCGCCTTCCAGCACGCGGTGCAGCGACATGTCCGTCACCAGAGGGGAGGTGAGCAGCAGGCGTTTCCACCACGATTGGCTGCGTTTTTCAGGGACCAGCCCATAGCGCACGGGAGCCGCTGCCCACCCCAGCAAGTGGGGCTTGTCGCCGGGCTGGGTCACGAGGGCGATGTCGTACCGGCGCCATAGCTTGCGCACCATGGCGCCGAGCGTCCCGCGGTCCGGCTTCTCCGGCAGGCTATGGACGGCCGCAATGTCGGGATTGCCCTCGAGCATGCTTTCGGTGCCTTGGAGCACCAGCGCCTCGATGGTGCAGTCCGGGTAGTGTTCCCGCACGGCCCGCATCAGCGGCGTGGCAAGGAGGACATCGCCGAGATAGCGCATCGCAATGACCAGTATGCGTCGGGGAGGCGACAAGCGGGAGGGGCTCATGGGGCGGACGGTGTGACACAGCCTAGGGACGTTTCGACGACTTCGCCGAGGGCGGGCCAGCGGCCGTCCGATCCCAGGCAGATGGCATCGGGTGACCAGGGGCCGGTACGCTCCCGGCGGGTGACGCCGAACAGGGTGATCTGGCGCGCGCCGGCCGCGGCGGCGACGTGCGAGGTGCCCGAGTCGTTGCATACGACCAGCGCCGCCCGCTGAGTCAGCGCCGCGAAGGCGCCCAATTCCAGCGACGGCAGCACGGTGGCGGTAGGAACCGCCTCTTGCGTCTGCTGCCGTTCGTGGGGTGGGGGGCAAACCACGCAGGTCCAGCCGCGCGCCTGCAGCGCCTGGGCCAGTCCGCCGAAATGCGGCCAGGCTTTGGGACGCCCATGGTGCAGGCCGGTGGCGATGGGGGCCAGCAGCACGAAAGGTCCTTGGACGCCCGCCTGCTCGAGGGCCTCGTCGGCAGCGCGGCGATGCGCCTCGGTAAGCGGCAGGTCGAGCCGGCGCGGCGCGGCCCCGGGGTTAGGCCGGTCCGGCTGCCAGCGGGCCAGCGCTGCCCGGGCCAGGCGGTAAAAGACCTCGACTTCGTGCAGGCCGTCCGGTTTGGTGATGGGCCAATCCAGCAGCAGGCTGCGGCCGTCGCCGCGGTACCCGGCCGTACGGATGCCGGCCAGGCGGAACAAGGCCGCGCTGGACAAGGAGTTGGGGAACACCACTCCCAGGGCGCCTCGTACGCCATCGGCGAGCCGCAGGGCCCGGAGGTTTTCGGTGAAGGAGGATCCCAGCGGCACGAAACCGGCTGCCGCAAAGCCGGCGAACAGGTCCCGGGCCCAGGGGCGGCCGCAGAGAAAGAGGCGCGATCCCGCCTCGCGCAGCAGGTGCAGTGCCGGCAGGCACATGCAGGCATCGCCCACCCAGTTCGGCAGGCGGACATATAGGGGCGCGGTGTCAGGCATGCAGGCGGCTGTAGCGACGTCGATGCGGCAAGGGCGGCTCCGCGTACAATCAAACGATTGCCCATTGTACGCGGCGGGACCCTCCGCCGCCTGAATAGCCGAGTGCCGCACCGGGGCGGCAGCAAAGAGTCCGAGTGAATTCACATCCTGTTAAATCCGAACTGTGGCGCAGGGTCTACAGCCGCGTCCTCAAATATTGGAAGGCCCTAGGCCTGGGCATGCTGTTCCTGGTGGGCGTGGCGGCATCCCAGCCGCTGCTCGCTATCCTGATGAAACCCCTGCTGGACGGCGGTTTCAACGGCCAGAATCCACACTATGTGTGGATGATCCCGCTGGCCATCGTCGGCATTTTCCTGGTCCGGGGCGTGCTTACTTTTCTCAGCGACTACCTGATGGCCTGGGCCGCCAATAGGGTGCTGGCCGATTTGCGTTGCGAAATGTTCGACCGCCTGCTGCGCCTGCCGGATTCCTATTTCAAGCGTATGGGCTCGTCGGTGCTGCTGAACCGCTTCGTGGTCGACGCCAATTCGGTCATGCAGCTGGCAACCGAGGTGATTACCGTCCTGGTACGGGAAACGCTGATCGTGGTCTCGCTGGTCGGCGTGCTGTTGTACCTGTCCTGGCAAATGACGCTGATCGCGCTGGTGGCCTTTCCGCTGTCCACGATCATCATGCGGTCCATCTCCAAGCGCATCCGCCGCATCAACCGCGAGACCATCGCGATGAACGGCGAGCTGACCCGGGTGGTGAGCGAGGCCATCGACGGACAGCGGGTCATCAAGCTGTTCAGCGGCTATGAGCACGAAGAAAAGCGGTTTCTGCATATCAGTGGCCGGCTGCGGCGTTTTGCCATGCGCAATACCGTGGCGGGAGCCGCTTCCGCCCCGATCACCCAGGCGATCGCCGCGGTCGCCCTGGCGGTGGTCGTCGCGACCGCACTGAGCCAATCCGGGTCCAACCAGATCACGGTGGGCGGTTTTGCCGCTTTCGTGACCGCCATGATCCAGATGCTGGATCCGCTCAAGCGCCTTGCCAATGTTGCCAGCCCCATGCAGCGCATGCTGGTTTCGGCGGAAAGCGTATTCGCGCTGATGGACGAAGTCCCCGAGAGCGATAGCGGGGTACGCGAGCTGCCCCGGCCGGTGCGCGGCCATATCGAATTCGAGCACGTCTCCCATCGTTTCCCGGACGCCGCCCGGGATACGCTGGAGGATATCTCGCTGTCCGTCGAGCCTGGGCAGACGGTGGCCTTCATCGGGAGGTCGGGCAGCGGCAAGACGACATTGGTGTCGATGCTGCCGCGATTCGCGCTGCCGTCGTCCGGCACCATCCGCGTAGACGGCATACCGATCGAGGAACTGACGCTTACCAGCCTGCGCAGCGCCATCTCGCTGGTCAGCCAGGATGTCGTGCTGTTCGACGACACGATCGCTGCCAACGTCAGCTATGGCGCCGGGGCGGAACCCGACGAAGCCTTGATACGGCGCGCGCTGGCCGACGCCAACCTGCTGGAGTTCGTCGACAGCCTGCCCAACGGCATCCATAGCCGCGTGGGGGAGAACGCCGCCCGCCTGTCGGGTGGCCAGCGGCAGCGCCTGGCCATCGCACGCGCCTTGATCAAGGACGCGCCCATCCTGATCCTGGACGAGGCGACCTCGGCGCTGGACAACGAGTCGGAACGGCAAGTGCAGGCGTCGCTGGAGCGCTTGATGGCGGGGCGTACGACGCTGGTCATCGCGCATCGGCTGACCACGGTCCAGAATGCCGATCGCATCGTCGTGCTGGACCAGGGCCGCATCGTGGAGCAGGGCAGCCATGCCCAATTGCTCGCCGCGGAGGGCCTGTACGCCGCGCTCTACAGGATGCAGTTCAGCGAGGCGGCCTGAAGCCGCCCGTGCCCGCCCGTTTCCTGCGCCGCCTTACTTCAGCTGGCACTGGCTGGCGTAGGAATCCTTGCTGCGTTCGTAGATGACGCCCTTGGTGACGAAAGCGGGCTTGCCGCTGGCATCCTTGGCGACGTCCACGCGGTAGAACGGCGCGATCGGGAACTGGTTGGTGTTGAAAGCGAAATAGCCGCGTACCGATTCGAATTTGGCTTCGCGCAATGCTGCCCGGAAGGCCGTCTTGTCGCTGACGTTGCCGTTGGTCTTGCGCAGGGCCGAGGCCAGCAGGCTGGCGGCGTCGTAGGATTGCGCGGCGTAGATGGACGGCTCGCGGTTGTACTTCTTGCGGAAGGCCTCGGCGAATTTCTTGTTGGCCGGGTTATCCAGGTCCGGCGAGTAGGGCGCCGCGGTTACCGCCCCCAGTGCCGCTTCCTGCAGAGCCGGCAGGGTCGAGCCGTCGATGGTCGAGGTCGACAGCAGGGGAATCTTCGAGAACATGCCGGCCTGCCGGTACTGCTTGACGAAATTCACGCCCATGCTGCCCGGGTAGAACGTATAGATGGCTTCGGGCTTGGCTGCGCCCAGCGCCGAGATCTCGACCGAGTAGTCCGGCTGGTTGACCTGGGTAAAGGTCTCGCCGACCACCTCGCCCTTGAAGGTGCGCTTGAACCCCTCCATCGCGTCCTTGCCTGCCTGGTAGTTCGCGGCCAGCAGATGGACTTTCTTGATGCCCATCTGATTGGCCAGCTCGCCGCCGGCTTCGTGCAGTTGGTCGTTATTCCAGGAGGTCGAAAAGAAATACGGCGAGCAGCCCTTGCCGGTCACGGGCGTCGGCCCGGCGTTCGAGCCGATCAGAAAGACTTCGGCGCTGGTAACGGGCCGATGGATGGCCATCATGACGTTGGAATAAATGACGCCCGTGATGATGGGCACTTTCTCGCGCTGCAGCAGCTGGCGGACGATCTGCACGCCCACTTCCGGCTTCATCTGGTCGTCTTCCCTGACGACCTCCACGTCGACGCCGCCGAGCTTGCCCTGGCCCTGCTCGACCGCCAGCATGAAGCCGTCGTACTGGTCCTGTCCGAGCACCGAGCCAGGACCCGACAGGGTGGATACAAAGCCGATCTTGACGGCGGCGAACGAAGAAGCGGCGAAAGCCGCTTGCAGTATGGATGCGATGGCTATCAGTTTGGCGGTTTTCATGCACGACTCCTAACTTGCCTGCGGGTGAATGGCCGGCAGACCGGCCAGGGGAGGACGGCCGGTGCGCACGGCTAGGGTGGTCCGAACGATTACTTGAGCTTGCACTTCCCGTGATAGGGGTCTTGGTGGTCGGGAAATACCGTCTCCCGGGTGGCCAGCGTCACGCCGCCTGCCGGGTCGCGTACCACTTCGAAGGCGTAATAGTTCGATACAGGAAAGTGATTATTGTTAAATCTGAAGCCGCCGCGCACTGAGGGGAAGTTCGCCTTGACCATCGCTTGTTCGAAGGCTTTCTTGTCGTCCAGGCGTCCACCGGTCGCGGCAAGCGCGGCATTGAGCGCTTGTGCCGAATCGTAGCCATAGGCGGCGTAATGCGACGGCGTGCGTCCGTACTTTTTGCGGAACTGCTCGACGAAGCTGCGGTTGGCCGGGTTGGGCAGGTCGGGCGACCAGGGGCCGGCCGACATCACGCCCAGCGCGATGTCCTGCAAGGCGGGCAGTGTGGTGCCGTCCACCGTCGATCCCGAGAGCAGCGGCACTTTGCCCATCATGCCGGCCTGGTGGTATTGCTTGACGAAATTCACGCCCATGCCGCCGGGATAAAAGATGAAAACGGCGTCGGGATTGCTGTTGCGCAGCTGCGTGATTTCGACCGAGTAGTCCGGCTGGTTGACCTGAGTGTAGGTCTCGCTCAGGATCTCGCCCTCGAAATAGCGCTTGAAGCCGATCAGGGCCTCCCGGCCTGCCTGGTAGTTGGGGGCCAGCAGGGCCACGCGCTTGTAGCCCTTCTGCTGGGCGTACTTGCCCATGGCTTCGTGCTGCTGGTCGTTCTGCCATGAAGTGGAAAAGTAGAAGGGCGAACACATTTCGCCGGCAATCTGGCTCGGGCCGGCGTTGTTGACCAACAGCACCGTGCCGCTGTTCACCACGTCGCGGTACACCGCCATCAGGACGTTGGAAAAGCTCAGGCCGGTAAGCACCTGCACCCGGTCCCGCTCGATCAGCTTCTTGGCGGCCTGGCGCCCGACTTCGGGCTTGAGCTGGTCGTCCTCCCGGACGATCTGCACCGCCTGGCCCCCGAGCTTGCCGCCCGCGGCATCGATGCCAAGCATGAAGCCGTCGTATTGGTCCTGGCCCAGCGTACCGCCGGGGCCCGACAGGGTGGCGAGGAAACCGATCTTGATATCGGCCTGCGCGGGCAGGGCGGCGCCCAGCGCAAGGCAAACGCCGGCTGCCAGGGCCGGGATAGCTCGCAAGGTCATGCGATGTCTCCTGATTGGTGTTCTGGTTAGTTCGTTTCTTGGAATTCGAAATGAAACGCATGCCTGTCTCCCGGCTCCGCCCGCTTCACGCGTCCGGCGGTGGGGCCGGGGAAATGGGCCGGCAGTATCAGGGTGCCGTCGCGCGCGCAGGCTTCCAGCAGCGACAGGCGGGTGCGCCGGGCATGCTCGGCGTCGGCACAGAAACGGGTGCTCCACTGCGGATAGCAGCATTGCAGCGGATGATGGAAAGCATCGCCGGTCAGCAGGGCGCGCATGCGCGTGCCCCGGATTTCGACCGCGACGTGGCCGGGCGTGTGGCCGGGAGCCGGTGCCAGACGCACGGACTCGTCGATCTCATGGTCCATGCCGACCAGATCGGCCAGGCCCGCCTCGAACACGGGCAGGACCGAGTCGCCCACGTAGTCGCCGGTGCGCACCAGCCCGGGGTGGCCTTCGTGTTCTTTCCAGTACGCCCATTCTTCATGGGTGAACAGATACCGGGCGTTGGGAAAGGTCGGTATCCACTTGCCATCGACCAGCCGGGTATGCCAGCCCACATGGTCGACGTGCAGGTGAGTGGATACGACCACGTCGATGTCCTCGGGCCGCACGCCGGTTGCTTCGAGCTTGCCCAGCCAACCCCAGTGCTGCTGGTCGAAGTCCGGTCGTACGCGCGTCTTGCAGTCGCCCACGCAGGTGTCGACCAGGATCAGGCGACCGTGGCTCTTGAGCAGGAACGACTGGATGGCAATGACGAGCCGGTCCGAAACGGGATCGTAGAAACGCGGCGCCAGCCAGTCCAGGTTGGCCTGGATGGCTTCGGGCGTCGAGTCCGGGAAGATTTCGGCCGGACGCAGCAGCGGTCCCTCGGCTTCGACGATGCGGACCAGCTCGACGCCGCCGAAATCGAACCGTGTCGTCACGCCGCCCCCGGGACTGCTTTACCGGGATGCACGGTGCCGCAGGAGGGGCAGCGGCGCTTGTCCTCGCTGGCGTAGAAAGCCTCGAACAGCGGCGGCAGGTCGGTCACGATGCTTTTGAGTTGGACCTCGACCCGGTGCACCAGGTGTCCGCAGTTCAGGCAATACCATTCGAAGCCGTCCACGAGGCCGGCGGGGCGCTGGCGCTCGATGACCAGACAGGCGCTTCCCGCTTCCGGACGTTGGGGCGAATGGCGCAGGTGAGGCGGCAGCAGGAAAATGTCGCCTTCCTTCAGGTCGACGCGCTCTTCCTTGCCTTCCACCCACAGCTTCAGGTAGGCGTTGCCGCGGATCTGGTAGAAGAACTCCTCCAGCGGGTCGTCATGGTAGTCCGTGCGATGGTTGGGGCCGCCGACCACGGTGACGATGAAATCGGAGTCCTGCCAGATCTGCTGGTTGCCGACCGGCGGCTTGAGCAAGTGGGCATGATCGTCGATCCATTTCTGGAAGTTCAGCGGAAGACCGTATTTGTACATGCTGTTCTCTTGAAGTCGGTAGGTCTGTGCCGCCTGGCGGCGGGTGCCCGCGCCGGGATGCGGCGGTCCTGGCCTATCGTAGGCTAATTGCAGTCTATGTGAGGCACGCGCGGCGCGAGAAATAGAAGTTGCCGCCCGGGGTATGCAAATTGGTTATGGCCGCGGCGTTCCGGTTATGCGCAGGATACACGCGCTCAGTCAGGGGGACGCTGGCCGCATATTTGCTGCAGGTATTCGATTAGGTGTTGACTTGCCGGCGTGAGCTGGCGGTGGGCCCGTACGGAATAGCCGACCCGGCCGAACAGGCCGAACTCCGCCAGCGGCAGGCGCTTGAGCAGCCCGTGGTCCAGGAATTGCGCGGCGGCGTCTTGCGGCATCAAGGCGATGGCTTCGCCGCGTAGCAATATCCCCAGGTTCGTCAGTAGCGACAGCGATTCGATGTTACGGTGCGGAAGCCCCAGTCCAGTGCGATGGAAGGTCTGCTCGACCGATGCACGCAGCGGCGATTCGGCCGATGGCAGGATCCATGGCCAATCCATCAGCTGGCCCAGTTCTACGTGCGTTTCGCCGGCCAGCGGATGATGGGCGCCGACTACCGCGTGCAGTTTTTCTTCGTAGAGCGTGTAGTGAGTCAATGGATAAGCGTAGCCCAGCGCGATGTCGCGCTCGGGCAGCCGGCCCACGACGATGTCCAGGTCGCCCGTGGCCAGCGCGGGAAACAATTGCGACGACGGCCCCTCGGTAATGGTGACACGGATGCCCGGGTGGTCTTGCATCAGCATCGAGATCGCCTCGGGCAGCAGCTTGGCGGAGGCGGCGATCAAGGTTCCGACGATGACGTGGCCGCTTTCCCCGGTCAGGGCGGCATTCAGTTCGTCGGTCATGTAGCGCAATTCCGCCATCAGCGTCTTGACGCGGCGCCCCAGCATGTGCGCTAGCTCGGTGGGGGCAACGCCTCGGTTCGAGCGTTCGAACAGCGGCGCGCCGACAAATTTCTCCAGCTCGTAGATGGCCTTGGTGACACTCGGCTGCGTCAGATTCAGTTCATTGGCGGCCCGGGAAAGCGAACGGCGCTCAAGCACACGCTCGAAGATCTGCAACTGGTGCAGCTTGAGCTTGTGGCCGAGCGCGTTGGGAGTGAGGCGGAAATTGGACATAGACGGCTGCAGCGGCTCCGGTTTGACCGAGGAAACCGCGGAACTGGCTTTGCCAGTCCGCCGGTTTCGCCCCCAGGGGGGCGCGCGTCAGCGCGTAAGGGACACTACAGCTTGACGCACACGTTGGTGGGCTCAGTATAGAAGTGTAGCGAGTGGCGGCCGCCTTCGCGGCCGATGCCCGACAAGCCGCTGCCGCCGAAGGGAGTGCGCAAGTCGCGCAGGAACCAGCAGTTCACCCAGGCCAGGCCCACCTGCATGGCCTGCGCGACCCGATGTCCGCGCGCAAGGTTGGTGGTCCAGACCGCCGCGGCCAGCCCGTATTGGGTATCGTTGGCCAAGCGTATGGCTTCTTCTTCGGTGTCGAAGGGCGCGACGTGGCAGACGGGGCCGAACACTTCTTCCTTGATGCAGCGGGCCGTCTCCGGCAGGCCGGTCCAGATGGTGGGCTGGATATAGGCGCCTTGGTCCCTCTCGTCGCCGAAGGCCGGCACGCCGCCGCCGGTGACGACGGTGGCGCCTTCCTCGACGGCCAGGCGCATATAGGACAGGACCTTCTCGCGATGCTCGTGCGAAACCAGCGGACCCATGGTCGTGGCCGGATCCGTGGGGCGGCCCAGCACCAGCTTCTCGGCCTCCTGCTTGAGCGCAGCCACGAAGCGGTCGAAGATCGGGCGCTGCACGTAGACACGCTCGGTGCACAGGCAAACCTGGCCGCAGTTGGCGAATACCGAGCGGGCGACGCCGGCCACGGCAGCATCGAAGTCGGCGTCTTCGAACACCAGCGCGGCGTTCTTGCCGCCCAACTCGAACGATACCGGCTTCACGTCGGGGGCGACGGCCTTCATGATGGTGCTGCCGGTTGCCGATTCGCCGGTAAAAGTAATGCCGTCTATGTCGGCATGGGTGGTGATGAATTCCCCTGCGGAGCCAGGTCCGAACCCGTGGACCACGTTGAATACCCCGGGCGGCAGCCCGGCCTCGGCCGCGACTTCGGCCAGCAGGGTGGCGGTGGACGGCGTGACCTCCGAGGGCTTGGCCACGACGGTGTTGCCGAAGGCCAATGCCGGCGCCACTTTCCAGGTAAAGAGCAGCAGCGGCAGGTTCCACGGCGAGATGACGCCGACCACGCCCAGCGGCTTGCGATAGGCGTAGTTCAATGCCTGGCGCCCGTCGGGGGTGTCGGTCATGAAGCTTTCCATATCGAGGGTGCGGGCGATTTCTGCAAACGCCCGGAAGTTGGCTGCTCCCCGAGGGATGTCGATCTGGCTGGCCCAGCCGACGGGTTTGCCGGTGTCGCCGATTTCCGCCGCCAGGAAATCGTCGAAGCGGCGTTCGATGCCGTCGGCCAGCGCGTATAGGTAGTCGGTGCGCTGGGCGACCGGCAGCGCCGCCCATGCCGGCAGGGCCCGGCGGGCCGCGGCCACGGCGGCGTCCACCTGCGCCCGGCCGGCTTCATGCACGTGTGCCACGAGTTCTCCGTTGGCGGGGTTGAGTTTGTCGAAGGTTCGTATGCCGTCTTCGAAGCGGCCGTCGATGAAGTTGCGTAGGGAGCGGGCAGGCATGTCTGGAAATCCTCGGGAATATAGTACGTATACGTCATAATATAATGGAATCCAGGGCGCCGGCGTCCTCCGCGTCATAACAAATCCGGTGCCCGCCATAGCCGGATCGACGGGGCGCCGCCGCGCACGCCAGGCGCGAGGCGGTCCAGTTCAGTTAAGATCTCAGGTCAGCATCGGCTCGCCACTCATGACTCGATCCTCCGTTCCGCCGCGCCAGCCCGCCGCATCACCGCCCGGTCCGCATGCCGTCCCGCGCACGGACGTGGTGCAGGCGTTCGAGCTGACGGACGTCGTCTCGCACCTGCTGCGGCGCGCGCATTTCCGTGCCGAGGCGCTGTTCATGCAGGCGTTCCAGGACGAGGACCTCACGCCCCGCCAGAAGGCGCTGCTGATTACCGTCTGCAAGCACCCGGGCGCAACGCAGAACCAGTTGGCCGAAGACATCGCGCTGGATCGCAATTCGCTGGCAGACATGATCAACCGCCTGGTGCGCAAGGGCTATCTGCAGCGCCGCCGCTCGGCGGACGACAAGCGCGCCTACGCGGTCTACATCACCGAGGCCGGCGTGGATCTCCTGGAGCGCGTGCTGCCCCGAGACAAGGACGTCGAGGAGGCCATCATCGCGGTCTTGCCGCCGGAGTACCGCGCGTTGTTCATCAAGTGCCTGAAGCTGATGGCGGGGGTGGCGCCATGAAGCCCGCCGCCGTTGCCGGGGTGCTGTGTTCTCCCGTATATTCGTACGTATACGGCATAAAGGTGTTTTTTTCCAACTTCAAACAGGACTACCCATGGGGCAGATAGGACAAGGAGGCATTGCCGCCGAGGCGATCGCCGGGCTGGCGCAGCGCTTGCGCGGCGCGCATGAAAGCCGCACCGCCATCGATCCGATCCGGGATCAGTTGCCGGCCGGCGACGTGGACGCCGCATATGCGGTGCAACAGGCCAACACCGACCATTGGACGCAGCAGGGCCGCCGGCTCGTGGGCCGCAAGATCGGCCTGACCTCCAAGGCGGTGCAGGCACAGCTGGGCGTGGACCAGCCCGACTACGGCATGCTGTTCGCCGACATGTCGGTATGCGACGGCGAGGAAGTGCCTCTTTCCACCCTCATCCAGCCCAAGGTCGAGGCCGAGATTGCGCTGGTCATGGAGCGGGACCTCACTCAGCCGCTGGCTACGATGGCCGAACTGATCTCTTCGGTCGCCTATGCGCTGCCGGCGATCGAGATCGTCGACAGCCGTATCGCCAATTGGAAGATCAGCATCGTCGATACCATTGCCGACAACGCCTCCTCGGGCCTGTTCGTGCTGGGCAACCGCCCGGTCAAGCTGGGCGACTTCGACGCCCGCTTGTGCGGAATGGTGATGGAGCGCAATGGCGACCAGGTTTCCATCGGCGCCGGCGCCGCCTGCCTGGGCAATCCGCTCAATGCGGCGTTGTGGCTGGCCCGCAAGATGGCCGAGCGCGGCAACCCCCTGCGGGCGGGCGACGTGGTGTTGACGGGCGCACTGGGGCCAATGGTCGCGGTGCAGGGCGAGGAAATTCTGGAAGCGCGTATCGCCGGTCTGGGTTCGGTACGCGCGGCGTTTGGCGCAAAGGAGTAAGCATGAGCGGTTCGCAGATGTCCCTACCCGAAGTGGCCCGCGAGCTGGACGAAGCTGCCAGCACGCCTCGCGCCGCCGAGCAGTTCGCGGAGCGCCGCCCGCTGACCCTGGCCGAAGCCTACGAAGTCCAGCGCATGCTGATCCAGCGCCGGGTCGATCGCGGCCATCGCCGCATCGGCATGAAAATGGGTTTCACCAGCCGTGCCAAGATGATCCAGATGGGCGTGCACGACATGATCTGGGGGCGCTTGACGCACGACATGCGCGTGGACGAAGGCGGCGAGCTCAAGCTGTCGACCCGCGTGCATCCGCGCGTCGAGCCCGAAATCGCATTCCTGCTGCGCAAGCCTTTGGCCGGCGTGGTGTCGCCCATCGAGGCGCTGGATGCCGTGGAGGCGATTGCGCCGGCGCTTGAAATCATCGATTCGCGCTATAAGGCCTTCAAGTTCTCCCTCGAAGACGTGGTGGCGGACAATGCCTCGTCGTCCGGCGTAGTCCTCGGTACATGGCATTCGCCCAGCATCGATTTCTCCAACCTGGGCCTGATCATGTCGTGCAACGGCAAGGCCCAGCAGGTTGGCACGACCGCCGCGATCCTCGGCCATCCCCTGCGTTCGCTCGTCGCAGCGGCGCGGCTGGTGGCGCAGGCCGGCGAAGTCCTTCCCGAAGGTTCCATCGTCATGGCGGGCGGTGCAAGTGCCGCCGAGGCGCTGGTCGCGGGGACCTGGGTCGAGCTCGAGATGCAGAACCTCGGACGCGTCGGCTTCCACGTAACGGCCTGACCGGTTCGCCGCATTACCGCGCCCGCTTGCAGGGCGCGGCAGCAGTCAACCCGCATCGTGTATCGATGCGGGTTTTTTATTTCACCATTTCCTGTCGAAGGAGGCTGCAGACCGGAAAGGCCATCGACTGATGCTCGGCGGATCGGCGAGGCGATTTTCCGCCCCGACATGGACAATCTTGACGCCACATATTTTTCATAGGCGCATCAAGCTATGCTTAGCCGATAAAAAAGAGCAAGCCAAGGAGACTCGGTATGTTCAAGCGCCTGCCTTACTTCCTGGCGGTAGCGTCCGAGCAGCATTTCGGACGGGCCGCTCAAAAACTGCATATGTCGCAGCCTCCTCTCAGCCAGCAGATACGGCGCTTCGAAGAAGAGCTGGGCGTGACGCTTTTCAAGCGCACGACGAGGAACGTCGAGTTGACCGAGGCCGGCGAGTTTCTTCTACGTCGCATCGAGCCCATCCTGAAGGAAATCGACGGCATCATCGACAGCACGCGTGCGGTGCATTGCGGCAGCCTCGGCGAGCTCCGCTTCGGTGTGATCGCCACGGCTACCTACAGTATTTTCCCCAGGTTGCTGGCGCTACTGAGGGAAAGGCTGCCGCAGGCCACATTCCGCTTGTCGCAGTTGAGCGCGGCGGTGCTCAAGCAGGCCGTGCTCGCCAACCAGATCGACCTGGGCATTGTCCGGGGGGCGGGCGATCCGTCCTTCCGGTCGAAGATCGTGGCCTATGAGCCGCTGTTCGCCGGCCTGCCGTTGGGTCACGTCCTGGCTTCGAGCCAGGAAGTGTCCATGCAGGACTTGAAGCGGGAACGGTTCGTCATGTGGGATAACAACGGTGCTTCGGCCATGGCCGCGCAGATTCACCGATTGTGTGTCAGCCATGGCTTTGAACCGGAGGTCACCCATCGCAGCCCGCAGTTCCTCGCCATGGTCAGCCTGGTCGCCCAAGGGTGCGGGATTGCGATTGTTCCCGAGGCGGTCGCGCGGCTGGGGCAACCGGGCGTGGCCTTCAAGCGCATCAGCAACCCGGACGCTTATTCGGAAGTGTCGCTGATCTGGCATCCGCAATCGGCCTCGCGGTTGACGCAGCGCTTCGTGGAGCAGGTCGACGAAGCACGCCGGCCCACGAGTCCCGCGCTCGGTGTGTTGGCCTGATCGTTTCGTTTGCCTGGTGTTTGCGGGCGCGGAGCGGTGTTACCTCGATTGCGCGGCGGGAATCAGCGTACGGGTTCGTTCGCTTTCTTCCTCCACGTACCGGGCCGTCTGCTCGGCGGTGTACGGGCGGATTTCGCCGCCGTTGGCGACGATGGTGGCGCGGTATTCCTCATTGGCCATCGCTTTGTCCCAGGCGTTGCGCAGGACCTGCAAGACGGCGGGCGGGATGTGCTTGGGCGTGGCCAGCACGTACCACGAGGCCAGCTCGAACCCAGGGAGGCCGGCTTCCGAGAAAGTGGGGACGTCGGGAATGAGCGCCGATCGTTCCTTCCCTGCGAAGGCCAGTGCGCGCAGCTTGCCAGACTTGATGTGGGGCAGGACGCTGGTCAGGTTGAGCAGCGCCATGCTGGTGACGCCCGCGACGAGGTCGGTCACCGCGGGGGCCGCTCCCTTGTACGGGACGTGAATGATGTCGGTGCCCGTTATTTTCCTGAAGGCTTCGCCGCCCAGGTGGGAGGAGCTGCCTTGGCCGGAGGACGCGAAGTTGAGCTTGCCCGGTTCGCGTTTGGCGAGGTCCACGAGTTCGCGCACGGTGTTGGCTTGGACCGAAGGGTTTACGACCAGCACGCTGGGCAGGTAGGCGGCCATGCCGAGATAGTCGAAATCGCGCCAGCCCTCATAGTCCGTTTTCTGCAGCAGGGGCGTCACGATAAGCGCAGCGCCGGTGGCCAGGAACAGGGTATATCCGTCCGGCTTGGCCCGAGCCACCTGGGACGCGGCGATCGCGCCTCCGGCCTTGTTCTCGATGATGATCTGTTGCCCCAGCGCGTCGCCCAGGATTCTGGCGAGCGGGCGGGCCACCACATCGGTAGGGCCGCCCGGCGCGAACGGATTGATGATCGTCACGTAGCGGGCGGGATAATCGGTGTCCGCCGACCGTGCCGGAGTGGCGATGACAGCGGCTGCGAAGGCGGCCAGCAGAATCTTGGACAAGGTGCGCGTCAACATGGGTCGCCTCACCGCTGTGGCTCGGTGGGTGTGATCTCGGCCAGGAAGGCCCGCATCTGCGCGGCGCAACGCTCGGGTGCCGTAAAGGCGATGCCTTGCCGATAGCCCTGGAATAGATGCAGCCGCGCGTTGGGCATCTGCGCGGCCATCTGCTCCATTTGTTCCTTGGGGGCGATCTTCCCCTGGTCTCCCGCCATGATCAGGACCGGCTGCCGGATCTCCCGCAGCCGGGGAAAGAAGTCCCCGGCTTCGAGCATCTTGTGTTCGGCTATCGCGATGTGCGGCGGTGTGCGGTCAAGCTGGGCGATGGACCACTCTATCCATTCCGGCTCCGCCTTGTCGACGTCGATCCGGTTGGACAGCGTCTTGCGGGCCCAGTACGCCAGCCCATGGGCTTGCACTTCCTCCGGAACAAAAAGCTCGTTGGTGGATGGCAGCAGGCGGAAGGGGGTGTTGCAAAGGGTCAGGGAAGCGATGCGATCGGGATGGGCCAGCGCGACGGCCATGCCGACAATGCCGCCCGAGGCTTCTCCTGCCCAGTGGACCTTGTCGATCTCGAGGACATCGAGCAGCGCGACCGCATTGTCCACCATTTGATCCAGCGTATAGGGAACGCCGGGTGGCGGAATCGTGGTCTTCCCGTGGCCTCGCGAATCGTATCGGAGCACGCGATAGTGCCGGGCGAGCAAGGGAACCCACGGCCGCCAGAACTCCAGGTTGCGGGCAAATCCATGATGCAGCAGCACGGTCTCGGGCTCTTTCCACGGGTCGGAATAGTCGGCTAGGTCGAAGTGGACCCGGACGTCGGAGAGCTGGACGTATCGTTCCGAATGAGGGACTGGTCGCATGGGACGCTCGCCGGTGGCCAAGACAGTTTTCATTCTTGATCCCCGCCACGGCTTTGTCCAAGATCATTTTCGTCAGGGATTCAGTCGATTTTCGACTTGATGCCGCGTGCCCCTCAGAGCCGATTTCCTGGAGTCATGCAACTCCTATGCATATGCAATATAGTTGCATTAAATTCGATTCTGCGGAAAAATGCGCCCCGGGACGGCGGCTTGGCAGTCTGGTGCACGCACTGCATTGGGAGACGCCTCTCCATCACGACTCGAAGGAAAAAGGAATGTGTATGTCGGGAAGGCCAACCCCCCTCGTATGGGCATTGATGAGCATTTCGTGGGCCGGCGTGCCGGCTGCAGGGTGGGCGCAGGCCGCGCCGGGGAGTGAACCGGCGCCGCAGCAGCTGCAGGAAATCACCGTGTCCGCGACGCCGCTGTCCCGCGGCGAGCAGGACCTGGCAGCGCCCGTTACGGTGCTGGACGAAGAGGACTTGTTGACCACGCGTCGTGCCACCCTGGGCGAAACCCTGGAGCACGAACCCGGTATCACGTCTTCGCATTTCGGCGCCGGTGCCAGTCGCCCCATCATCCGCGGCATGGATGCGGCGCGGGTCAAGGTCCTGTCCGACGGCGCCGAGGTCCAGGATGCGTCCACCATCAGTCCCGACCACGCGGTGGGGCTGGAGCCTATGCTGTCGCACCGGGTGGAGGTCCTGCGCGGCCCGGCCGCGCTGCTGTATGGCGGAGGTGCGGTGGGCGGGGTCGTCAACGTGCTCGATAACAAGATCCCGACCGCCGTACCCGAGGACGGTGTGGAAGGCAGCGTCGAGCTTCGCGGCGCGACGGCTCCGCGCGAAACGACTGGCGCCTTCGAATTGACAACGGGCGGGAAGGGGTTTGCGCTGCATGCGGAAGGGCTCAAGCGCGGCGCGAGCGACTACAAGGTCGGACGGGGTTGGGCGGGCGGCGACCGGGTCGACGGCTCCTACAACCATACCGAAACCGGCAGCGTCGGCCTGTCGTGGATAGGCGACCGAGGTTATATCGGCCTGGCCTATACCAGCCAGCACAACCGATACGGGCTGCCGGGACACGATCATAGCTACGAAGGCTGCCATACCCATGGCGCGCATTTGCATTGCCCGGATGACGGCCACGATCATGGCCAAGAGGGGCACGCGGAAGACGAGCATGACCATGACCACGACCACGAAGAGCACGGCGTGCCTTTCGTGAAGCTGCGCAGCCAGCGGTGGGACGTGCGCGGCGAGCTGCAGGACCCGTTCGCCGGGTTCTCCCGGCTGCGGGTGCGGGCCGGCCTGACCGACTACCAGCATGACGAGATCGAGGGCGGCACCGTCGCGACGACTTTCAGGAACAAGGCGCACGACGGCCGCGTCGAGCTCGAACACGCACCTATCGGCGGCTTGCGCGGCGTCATTGGCGCGCAGACCACGCGCCGCGATTTCAGCGCGCTGGGCGAGGAAGCCTATGTCCAGCCCACCATTACCCGCAATCACGGCCTGTTTGCGGTCGAGGAATATACCGTCGGCGATTGGCGTTTCGAGGGCGGCCTGCGGCATGAATGGCAGCGCATCGACGCGCAGGGCGGGTCTCCCGACTCCAAGCATCGCGGTACCTCGGTGTCGGCCGGGGCAGTGTGGAAGTTCGCGCCGCAGTATTCGGTAGGCCTGTCCGCGTCGCGCTCGCAGCGCCTGCCGACCGCCGAGGAGCTCTACGCCGACGGGCTGCACCTGGCCACCGCCACCTATGAAGTGGGAAACGCGAACCTGAAGAAGGAAACCTCCAACAACGTCGATCTCACGCTGCGCAAGTTCGCCGGGCCCACCACCTTCTCGGTCTCGGTTTTCCACAACAAGGTCGACAACTTCATCTACGGACGGACGCTGGACGTCTACGAGAATCTGCAGCTGCTGGAATATTCGCAGCACGATGCGACCTTCACCGGGCTCGAGGCCAAGGTTCGGCATCAGCTCAACAAGGTATTCGCCGTCTCGCTGATGGGCGATTATGTACGGGCCAAGCTGGACGGCGGCGCGGGCAACCTGCCGCGGATTCCGGCGCATCGGGTGGGGGCCCGCCTCGATGCAAGGTGGCAGGCCTGGAGCGGCGACGTCGAGCTTTCCTATGTGGGGCGCCAGAACAAGGTGGCGGAGTTCGAGACGGAAACGGCAGGCTATGCCATGCTGAACCTGGGTGCGGCCTATGAAGGCCGCGTCTCGGGCAGCCGCTACCAGATCTATGTCCGCGCCAACAACCTCACGAACAAGCTGGCTTACCGGCATACCTCGTTCATCAAGAACGCTGCGCCGCTCATGGGCCGCAGCATCGTGATGGGGGTGCGCCTGACGTTCTGATGTCCCGGGCGATACCGTGCGCTGGCCGATCGGCCCGCCCGCGCCGTGTCCAGGTGTAACGTGCCGCTACCTTGCGCAGGCAGTGCCGGCCCAAGGTATGCGGGCTGGGACGGTGCTGCTGCTTGCAGCGATCCGAAGATAGAGAGCTGTTGTTACAACGCCTCGCCACCCTGAGGTCTATCCTGATCCAAGGTTTACTCGTTAAAGGAGAGGAACATGGAACAGGCATTGAAGCCGCAGGCCCCGAGTGCCGAGAAGTTCTCGATAGACGTGGAAGCCATACGCGCCAGAGCGCGCGAACATCTGGACGAGGGCGCCGTGACCGAGGACTACGGCGCCGACCGGGCCGCCGTGCTGCAGATGCTGAATGAAGCCCTGGCGACCGAATTGGTCTGTGTGCTGCGGTACAAGCGGCACTATTTCATGGCGCGCGGGATCCACGCCGAGCCGGTGGCGGCTGAGTTCGCCGAACACGCGGCACAAGAACAGCAACACGCCGACCAGATCGCGCAGCGCATCGTGCAATTGGGCGGCGAGCCGGAGTTCTCGCCCAAGGGAATGCTGGATCGCAGCCATTCCGAGTATGTCGAAGGCGATGGCCTGGAGAGCATGATCAAGGAGAACCTGGTCGCCGAGCGCATCGCGATCGACAGCTACCGGGCCATGATCCGCTACCTGGGCGATAAGGATCCCACGACGCGGCGCATGCTGGAGGAAATCCTGGCGGTGGAAGAGGAACACGCGGACGATATGTCCGACCTGCTGCAGCGGGGCTAGGTGGTGCGTGCGGCGCTCAGCCGCCGGCCCGCGGCGGGGACGTCCGGGCGATCGATGCAGACGGGAAGCCGAACAGGTAGCCCTGGGCGTATTGGGCCCCGCATTGCACCAGCCGCGCGAGCGTGCTTTCGTCTTCCACGTGTTTGAACACTACGCGGGTGCCGAGTTCTGAGGCTGCTTCCAGCACGGGCGCCAGTTCTTGTTCGGGATCGTCGACGGTGCGCGGGTCCAGCTTGATGACGTCCGGGGTATGGAGATGCAGCAGCGAACGCGCTTCGCGCGCGTCGTTGGCATGCACCCCCGCCTGGAAGCCGGCCTTCTTGTAGTTGCCGAGCACGATGCCCGATAGCAGGACATCGCGCGCTGCTTCAGCCGGCAACTGCAGGACGATGCGGGAAGGCGAGAGCTCCAGCGCCTCGATCATGCGGCGGAAGGCCTGCCCATGGTCTCGCGTGATGGCCGCCAGCAGCCTGCCGTGCACGCGCAGGTACAGAGGAAGCGTCGCATCGGCCTGCGAGAAGTAATTGAGCGTGTGAACCAGCCTGCACAAGCGGTCGAGCCGTACCAAGGTGGCGTCGTCGGCCGCCCGCGAGAACAGGCCCCATGGGCTGATGACGTCACCGTCTGTCGCGTGCGAACGCGCGTACGCGTCATAGCCGATGGGCGTGCGGGTGTCCAGCCGCATCACCGGCTGGAAGCCGCTGGCCAGCTGGAACTCATAGAACCTGCCCAATACGGTTCCGTCGCTGGCCAGCCGCAGCGAGGCATGGAAGTCCGGCTCGCTGGCCAGCTTCTCGATCAGTTTCCGGATTGCCGCAACAGCCACGAGGGAGCTCCTGTGAGGGGCGCACACCCCGATCACCATAACCTCCGGGAATGGCTTTGCCTATCGAATATTTCTTCGGGCGCGGCGCGGTCAATAGCGCTGGCCGAGCTCCCGTTCTTCGAGCAGGCGGCGGTACAGCGCGTGCCGTTGCGGGTGGATCCGGCCGGCCTCCAAGGCCTGGAGGACCGCGCATCCCGGCTCATGGACGTGGGTGCAGTTATAGAAGCGGCACTTGCCCAGGTATGGTGCGAATTCCGGGAAACCGTTCACGATCTGGGGACCGTCAAGGTGTTGCAGGCCGAAGGCCTGGAAACCCGGCGAGTCGATCAGGTCGGCCCCCGTCGCGATGCCGGCAGGGACATGGTAGAGGCGCGTGCTGGTCGTCGTGTGCTTGCCGGCGCCAAGCGCCTGGGAGTGTTCCTGGGTGGCTGCCGAGGCGCCGGGAACCAGCGCGTTGAGCAGGGTGGATTTGCCCATGCCGCTCTGGCCCAGCAGCAGGCTGGTGCGCTCGGCCAACCGTGGCGCCAGGGCGGCCCGAGTGGCGCCGGCGTCCCGCGCGCTGAGTTCCAGAATGGGTACGTCCAGGGCCGCCACCGGCTCCAGCCTCGCACGCGCGGCGGGAAGCCCGGCGGGCCGGTCGATCTTGTTCAGCAGCACAAGGGGGGCTATGCCGGCATTGATTGCGCCGACCAGCGCCCGGCCGACCAGCTCGTCGGAAAAGTCCGGTTCGGTGGCGACCACGATGAGCAACTGGTCGACGTTGGCGGCAAACTGCTTGGTACGCATCTCGTCCGAGCGGTAGAGCAGGTTGCGGCGGGGAAGCACCGAGTCGATCGCGCCTTCGGACGGACCCTCGGGCGCGATCATGACCCAGTCCCCCACCGCGGCGGTGCCCTTCTTGCCCCGTGGGTAGCATTGCCGGGTCGAACCGTCTTCGCATTCGACGGTGAAGTGGCGTCCGAAGGCGGCCACTACGCGGCCTCGCACGCCGGCTTGGGGGCCGTGCCGGCCAGGGCGTGTACGCATCTCAGGCCGCATGGACCTTCGGTCGCAGCCGCCCTATTCGTATGCTGGCGGGCGGGTGCGAATCATAGAAGGCCGAATGCAGCGGGTCTGGCGTCAACGTGGCCGCATTGTCGTCGTAGAGCTTGACCAGGGCCGAGACGAGGTTGGCCGGATTGGTCTGTTCGCTGGCGAATCGGTCGGCTTCGAATTCATGCTTGCGCGAGTACCAGCTGGCAAGCGGGATGAAGGCAAAGGTGAAGACCGGGGCGACGAGGAAAAACAGGACGAGGGCCAGCGCGTCGTTGCGGCCGCCAAGCATGGGCACGGTGCCCAGCCCGGTATAAAACCAGACTTGCTGGGACAGCCATCCCAACAGGGCGAAGAAGATCAGCGAAATGCCAAAGCCGAAGGCCAGCCGCTTGGCGATGTGCCGGTGCTTGAAGTGGCCGAGCTCGTGCGCCAGCACGGCTTCGATTTCTTCGGGTGCGAGCCGCGCTAGCAAGGTATCGAAAAACACGATGCGCTTGCTTTTGCCCAGCCCGGTGAAGTAGGCGTTGCCGTGGGCGGAGCGCTTGGACCCGTCCATGACGAACAGGCCGTCCAGCGCGAAGCCGGTACGGCGCGCCAGCGCATGGATCCTGTCGGCCAGGGCCTGGTCCGCCAGCGGCGTGAACTTGTTGAAGAGCGGAGCGATGACGGTCGGGAAGAGCAGCATGACCGACAAGTTGAACACGACCCACAAGGCCCAGCCCCACACCCACCAGAATGGGCCGGCGCTGGCCATCAGCCACAGCAGCGCCGACAGCAGCGGCAGGCCGAACAGCAGCGCCAGCGCGAGGCCTTTCGCGGTATCCGCGGCGAACAGCCGCCAAGTCATGCGGTTGAATCCGAAGCGCGCCTCGAGCACGAACTGGCGCCATATCGTGAAGGGCAGATCCAGTACCGCCAGCAAGGCGGCCACCATGCCGACCAGCAGCAATTGGCGGGTGAAGTCGGACCCCGCCAGCCCCGCGGCGAGTTCGTTCAGCGCCTGCAGGCCGCCCAGCAAGGTCAGCCCGACCAGGACCGCCGTGTCGAAAATCAGCGCGACCATATCCAGCCGGATGCGGGCGACGGTGTAGTCCGCGGCGCGCCGATGGCTGGCCTCGCCTATGCGGTCCGTAAACTCCGGCGGTACTTGTTCCCGGTGGCGCGCGATGTGGCGCGTCTGGCGGGTCGCCAGCCATAGCCGGGTGGCGACGCCCGCCAGCAGCAGGAAGACGAACAACAGGGTAAACACGATGACGACGGCCCGATGTCAGTGGACGTACGCACAAGTCCCGATGCGCCCCCGCGGTGCATTCGGGCGGCAGATGCGCCAGCCTGTGAGAAAATTGCCATTTATGCCCGCGCGGCCGCACGGCGCTGCGCGCGCGATTATGCATAGCTCCGGAGCATCGATTATATGGCGTTGAACGAAAATCACCTGGTTTGGCTCGACATGGAAATGACAGGCCTGGACCCGGAAAAGGAACGCATCATCGAAGTTGCGGTGGTGGTGACCGACGCCCAGCTCGAGGTGGTGGCCGAGGGGCCGGTGCTGGTGCTCAAGCAGCCGGACGCGCTGCTCGACGGGATGGACGCCTGGAACAAGGCTACCCATGGCAGGAGCGGCCTGATCGACAAGGTGAAGGCGTCGACGCTGACCGAAGCGCAAGCCGAGGACATCCTCCTCGAGTTCCTCGGGCAATATGTGCCCGCCGGCAAATCACCGCTGTGCGGCAACACCATCAGCCAGGACCGGCGCTTCATGTATCGCTACATGCCCCGCCTGGAGGCTTTTTTCCATTACCGCAACCTCGACGTCAGCACCCTGAAGGAGTTGTGCCGCCGGTGGAAGCCCGACATCTACAAAGGCTTCGAGAAAAAGAGCAAGCACGAGGCGCTGGCGGATATCTACGAATCCATCGACGAGCTCAAGTACTACCGCGAGCATTTCCTGCGGGTGTAGCCCCGCGCCGCTAGGCCGGTACCGCCAGCTTGCCTGCAGGCCGGCGGCCGGCCACCCGCCAGTAGCAGTATTGCAGCATGAGCGCGGATATCGCCATGCTGACCGAAGCCATCAGCCACATCGTCCCGGCGCCTACCGGCGCCCCGGGCATCAAGCCCGCCACGACTCCCGCCAGCGCCCCTGCGCCTGGGCCGAAGGACAGCCACCACCCGCCTAGCAGTCCGATGCCCCACAAGGTCCCCGCCTGGATCAGCATGGGGATGACCGCCACCTTGTAGGCGCGCAGCAGGTAGCTGGACATGCATTGCAAGGCGTCGAACAGGTGGAAGAACGCCAGCATGCCGAGCAGCCCCACGGCAACCGCCCCTACACCGGGATCGCTGGTGTAGGCCCGCACGATGGGCTGGCGGGCCAGGATGACGACGGCGATGGTCAGCAGCGCGCCCGCCATGCAAACCCCCAGCCCCGCCGCGCCCGTACGCCGGGCCCGCAGCGTGTCACCGGCGCCTATGGCCTGTGCGGTCAGCGCGCCGGTGGACACCCCCAGCGCCAGCGGCATCATGAAGCAAAGCGCGGCCAGGTTAGCCATGATCTGGTGGCCGCCGGTGGCGAAAATGCCTTCGCGCGCGACTAGCAAGGCCATGAACGTGAACGAGGTGACCTCGATCAGGTAAGAGGCGCCCATGGGCAAGCCCAGCCTTAGCAATTCTCCCAGGGCCTTGGGATCCGGGCGGCCCATGCGCAGGCGGAAGGGTCGATAGAACGGGTCGCGGCGCAGTACCACCGCGCTGATGCCTAAGCTGATCCAGAATACGAGGGCGGTCGACAGCCCGGCGCCGACGGCCCCCAGGGCGGGCAGGCCGAACTTGCCATAGATGAAAAGCCAGTTGAACAGTACCTTGAACCCGATGCCGGCGATGTTGATCGCCATGACCACCTTGGGCCGCGAGACGGCGGTATTGAGGGCATAGACGGTACGGAACAGTAGCGCCGCCGGCAGCGCGAGGATAAGCATGTACAGGTAGCCATGCACCTGGGCTCGTACGGCCGGATCGATGTCGCCCGACATGGCCAGCCACGCGTCCGGGAACATCATGGCCAGGCCGCCCACGAGCGCAAGGCCGAACGAGAGCCACGCCGCCTGTCCCCAGGCGCGCCCGATGTCCGCCAGGCGCCGCCCGCCGAAATGCTGCGCCGCGATGGGTATCAGTGCGTGCAGGACGCCGGTCAGGCCGATGAAGACCGTGACGTAGATGGAAACCGCCAGTGCCATGGCGGCCAGCGCGACAGGAGATGCGTGGCCCGTCATGGCGGTGTCCAATACGCCGAACGCCATGCTGGCCCACTGGCCGACCAGGACCGGCCAGCCCTGTTGCAGGATGCGGCGCAGTGTGGCGCCCCAGCCGGCGGGAAGCTCGGCCGCAGGGCCGCTCACGGTCCGGGGCGCCCGGCCGGACCCGGGCGCAGCAGGATGAAATATTCGCGGGAGTCGGGCGCGCGGCGGAATTCCGCCGCGCGCGTGCCTTCCCACAGCACGCGGCCTCCGGCGTATTCGCCTTTGCGGATGGTATTCCACAGCACGCTGGCATTGCCCTGGAGCAAGACGAGCGGACAGTCGCCGGATAATTCGAAGCGCAGGTTGTCGAAGACGGCAAACGAGGCGCGCTGGGACAGGCCCAAGCCCGCGCTGCGGACGCATTCGTGCTTGCCAGTCCGCGCCCGTTCGTCAGTCAGCGTGCGGGCGATATGGTTCGAGACCTCGCGGTAGCTTTTGTTGTAATTGATCGACGGCAGCCACAATGTCATGATCAACAGCCAGCAGGCAACCACGCCGCCCGCCGACAGCACCGTGCCGCGCCAAAGCCCGGTGGGGCGAGACCGGAACCGCCAGATGATGAGCGCGATCCAGGCGATCGATGCGGCCGTTGCCGCCGTGAACGCGAATATCGAGAAGTCCGCTTCGAAGCCCGGTGTCTGGCGGGCGATGTTGCGCGCGATCTTCGGGGGTACCCCGGTCATGATCGCGATCCAGCCCATCCAGACGACGCAGGCCGCCGCCGAAAACACCATGACGGCGAACCAGTCCAAGGCGTTGACCAGGCCCCGCCGCAAAGTCGGCAGCGCGAGCGCCCCCAGCATCGCGCAGGCGGGGACGAGCGTCAGGTATTCAGCGTCGACCGGTTCGCGGGTGAGGCAGAGCATGACCAGTCCCGCCAGCATCGAGGCCAGCGGCACCTGGATATGCGGCGACCGTAAATGGCCGCGCCAGCGCCACAGCGCCAGCAGGGCGAGCGGGCCGGTCGGCCACAGGAACCAGGGCATGTTGCGCACGGCGCCGGAGAGCCCATTGGGCGTCATCAGGCCGAACACACTGGCATTCCAATTCCACCAGCCGTTCATCCAGTAGGGATTGAGCACCGCCGTGGGCCACCACCAGGCCAGCGCAAGGGCAAGGCCGATGGGCAGGCTGATCCACGCCATCCATCGTACCGCCGGCCGCAGCGCCTGGCAGCGCCAGGCCAATAGGGCGATCGCGAGCAGTTGCGGGACGAGCGCCGGAAACCCCCGTGCAAGGAAGGCGCCGGCCAGCGCCAGGCCCAAGGTGAATGCCCCGGACCGGGGATGGTCCAGCATACGGGCGAGGGAATAGAAGGCCAGGGCATGGAAGGCGAGGCTGGCCGGTTCAGCGGACGTTTCGTGGCTGCGCCACAGAATCCCCAGCGTGGCCAATAGCAGCAATAGGGCCGCATCGGCCAGCATGCGCCCGTAATCGCGGGGCTCCGGCTGGCCACCGAAGGGCAGGGCGAGCGGTTGCGCTTCCGCCCGGCGGCCCAGCAGGTAGGCGCCATACCAGAGACTGGAGCTGGCAATGCCGAACCAGACCAGATTGGGCACTCGTCCCGCCATGATATAGCCGAGTAGGGGCGAAAACAGCCACATGCAAAGCGCCCCCACCCAGGTTGCAAGCGGCCCTTCCTGGGATACGGCCACTCCGGCGGCCTCCGGCGCCAGCCACTGTCGCCATCCGCCATCGTAGGCGCTCCACATCTGGGCCAAACCGATCACGTCCTCGCTTTTCCAGGGCTCGCGCATGACCAGCCCTGTCACGATGTAGAGCAGGCAGAGGCCAAGCAGCCACCAGCGCGGCAGCTTGATCGCCGCGAGCGCGGTCAGGCGCGCCGGAGTGGGCGTCACCGAAGGGTAGAACGAGGACGAAAATCGATCGGACATCGAGCGGCTGGGGCCTAACAGGCGACAAATCGAATTCTAGTGTCCCGTGGGCGCTGGTGCGCTTCCCTGGCGGTGGGGAGCTGGCCGTCGGGTGTGTTACCAGACAAAAAAGGCAGCCGCGAGGGCTGCCTTTTTTGCTGGGGACAGTGCCGCTTAGGCAGACGGCTTGCCGGTCGTGCGGGCGAAACGGGCGCGGAATTTTTCAACGCGGCCGGTTTCGACGATACGGGTTTGCGCACCGGTGTAGAAGGGGTGCGATTCAGACGTTACGTCGCATTTGAAGAGCGGGTAGGTCTTGCCGTCGATTTCGATGGTTTCGCGGCTGTTCAGGGTCGAACGGGTAATGAATTTGTTACCGGTCTGGAGGTCCTGGAACACGACTTCGCGGTATTCGGGGTGGATGCCTTCTTTCATGGTCTTCCTTGGAAAGTGCGGGTCGCCAGCCGAGACGTTTGCTTGCGCCTGGGGCCCCACATCCCGCAGGGGATGGAAAGCCGGTCCGACAACGTGCCCAATTTTGAGAGCTAAGCCCGATATTATCGCGGGATTTTATCGGGTGTGCAACTGTCGTGTGTCGGTGGGGGCGCTGGGGTGGGGTTCTTGAGACGGCTGCCGATGGCGCGCGGGAGGGCTTAGCCGCCCTTTTTCATCATGTCGAAGAACTCGGCGTTGTTCTTGGTCGAGCGCATCTTGTCCAGGATGAATTCCATCGATTGGATTTCGTCCATGTCGAAGATGAATTTGCGCAGGACCCAGACCTTTTGCAGGACGTCGGGTTTGATGAGCAGTTCCTCGCGGCGGGTGCCGGATTTGTTCAGGTTGATGGCCGGGTAGACGCGCTTTTCGGCCAGGCGGCGTTCCAGGTGGACTTCGGAGTTGCCGGTGCCCTTGAATTCTTCGTAGATCACGTCGTCCATGCGGCTGCCCGTTTCGATCAGGGCCGTGCCGATGATGGTGAGCGAGCCGCCTTCTTCGATGTTGCGGGCGGCGCCGAAGAAGCGCTTGGGGCGTTGCAGGGCGTTGGCGTCGACGCCGCCGGTCAGCACCTTGCCGGAGGCCGGGACCACGGTGTTGTAGGCGCGGGCGAGGCGGGTGATGGAGTCGAGCAGGATGACGACGTCATGCTTGAGTTCGACCAGGCGCTTGGCCTTCTCGATCACCATTTCGGCCACTTGCACGTGACGGGTGGCAGGTTCGTCGAAGGTGGAGGCGACCACTTCGCCGCGCACCGAGCGCTGCATCTCGGTCACTTCTTCCGGGCGTTCGTCGATCATGAGCACGATCATGGTGACGTCCGGGTGGTTGGCGGTGATGGCGTGCGCAATGTGCTGCATCATCACCGTCTTGCCCGACTTGGGGCTGGCCACCAGCAGGCCGCGCTGGCCTTTGCCGATCGGCGCGAAGATGTCCATGATGCGGCCGGTGAGGTTTTCCTCGCTCTTGATGTCGCGTTCGAGGCGCAGCGGCTTGTTCGGGTGCAGCGGCGTCAGGTTCTCGAACATGATCCGGTGCTTCATGGTCTCCGGCGCCTGGCCGTTGACCTTGTCCACCTTGACCAGGGCGAAGTAGCGTTCGCCGTCCTTGGGGGTGCGGACCTCGCCCTCGATGGAGTCGCCGGTATGCAGGTTGAAGCGGCGGATCTGCGAAGGCGAAATGTAGATGTCGTCGGTACTGGCCAGGTAGGACGTTTCAGGCGAACGCAGGAAGCCGAAACCGTCGGGCAGCACTTCGAGCACGCCGTCGCCGAAAATCGGTTCACCCTGTTTGGCGCGCCGCTTCATGATGGCAAACATCAGTTCCTGCTTGCGCAGGCGGCTGGCATTCTCGATTTCGAGCGTGGCAGCCATTTCCAGCAGTTGCGATACGTGCAGCGCCTTCAGTTCGTTGAGATGCATCTCGGATAAAGCTCCGGGGGGAGTTCTTGGTGGTGACACGTCCTCGGTAGAGGACTTTGCGCAGGGAGTCTGTTGCTCCTGGGGGCGGAGGGCTGTTCCCGAGGCCGGGGCCCCGCCTGTGCGCAAGAGAGGGCGTGGTAGGTTGATCGGAAAAGACCGGCGCGAGGGCCGGTCCGTGTCGTTTATTGGATTACAGCGAGCTGTCCAGGAAGGCGGTGAGCTGCGACTTGGACAGCGCGCCGACCTTGGTTGCCACCACCTGGCCGTTCTTGAACAGCATCAAGGTGGGAATGCCGCGGATGCCGTACTTGGCCGCCGTGGCGTTGTTCTCATCGACGTTCACTTTGGCGATCGTCAGCTTGCCCTTGTATTGCGCCGCGGCTTCTTCCAGGATGGGCGCGATCATCTTGCAGGGACCGCACCATTCGGCCCAGTAATCGACCAGGACCGGTTCATTGGCTTGAAGTACGTCGGCATCGAAGCTGGAGTCGCTCACGTGCTTGATCGCGTCGCTCATGGTTTTCCTTCTGGAGGTATGCGCAATGTGCACGGGAGAGCCGTGCAGCGCGCGGTAAAGGTATATCGGGGTATATCGCGGTATGTCGCTCGATAGTTATATGGGCGCCGATGCTCGGATTCCAGACCCCTTCCTGGAAATTTTTATGCGCGGGTCCTGACGGGAGTACCCCTTGGCGATGCGTGGAAGCACGATGCGCGGCTGGAGCAGGGCAGGTAGGCGCCGGAACCGGTCGGCGTAGAGCCCGAGATAACCTTATGGTAACCGCAAAAAAGTGGTTTTTCCAAGTGTCACGAAGCGGTCAGTGTGTTTTTTTTCCGGAGCGGGCGGCCGCTCCGTCTTGCGGCGGGCATACGTTGGGTATTTGCCACGGGCAGGGTGCCCAGCGGCGGCCCGCCGTAACTGCTACACTTCTACGTGGCGGGCCCCTTCGCATGGCGGAGCGGTGAACCTGGTCAGGTCGGGAACGAAGCAGCCATAGCTGTCACCCGCCAGTGCCGAAGTCAGGCTCGCCACCCCAATTCCCCCGGCTGTCCCCCCTGCGTTTGCGCCTGCCCTGCACAGCGGGCGCAGCCGCTAAGCGGCCGCGCCACCGATCTTCCCTCCTTGAATCCGGGCGCCACGGACGAGGCTTCGCCGGGCCGCCCGCGCCGCCCTTCCAATGGAATGGCCGAAGGCCGCCAGGGGTGGGCTTTCTGCGAGCGCAGGGGGGTACAATACTTTCCATGACTTACCTGGTGCTGGCCCGCAAATGGCGGCCGCGTTCATTCGATACGCTGGTCGGACAAGAACACGTGGTGCGTGCGCTGACGCACGCCCTCTCGACCCAGCGCCTGCATCATGCCTGGCTCTTTACCGGGACGCGCGGGGTCGGCAAGACCACGTTGTCGCGCATCCTCGCCAAGTCGCTCAATTGCGAGACCGGCATTACCGCCACGCCTTGCGGGCAGTGCCGCGCCTGCACCGAGATCGATGCCGGGCGCTTCGTTGATTACCTGGAGCTGGATGCGGCGTCCAACCGGGGTGTGGACGAAATGACCCAGCTGCTCGAGCAGGCCGTCTACTCGCCCACTTCGGGGCGCTTCAAGGTCTACATGATCGACGAAGTGCACATGCTGACCGGCCATGCGTTCAACGCGATGCTCAAGACGCTCGAGGAGCCCCCGCCTCACGTCAAGTTCATCCTCGCGACCACCGATCCGCAGAAGATCCCGGTCACGGTGCTGAGCCGTTGCCTGCAGTTCAACCTGAAGCAAATGCCGCCTGAATCCATCGTGGGCCATCTTGCGCATGTGCTGACCGAGGAACAGGTACCCTTCGAGACGCCTGCCCTGCGCCTGATCGGCCAGGCCGCACGGGGATCCATGCGGGACGCGTTGTCGTTGACCGACCAGGCCATTGCCTATAGTGCGGGCAATCTGTCGGAAGAGGCGGTGCGCACCATGCTCGGCACCATCGACCAGCGGCACCTGGTCCGGCTGCTGGAGGCGATCCGGGCGGCAGACGGCGCTGCGGTGGTCGCCGTGGCGGACGAGCTGGCGGCGCGCAGCCTGTCGTATACCGGGGCGTTGGCGGACCTGGCGGTCATGCTGTCGCGCATGGGCATGGCCCAGCGTGTGCCACGGACCCTGCCGGACGACGATCCGCTGGCGGGCGACATCCTGCGGCTGGCGCAGCAATTCAGCGCCGACGAGATTCAGCTGTTCTATTCCATTGCGGTGCATAGCCGGGCGGAACTGGCCCTCGCTCCTGACGAATACGCCGGTTTCGTCATGGCATGCCTGCGCATGCTGGCGTTTACCGCCGAGTCGCAGTCGCAGGGCGTGCCGGTCGAGACGCCGTCTCCGGCCCCCCGTTCCGCTGCGCTGAAGGCGCCTGCGGCCGTGGCCGCCAGGGCGGCGCCGGTTCCTCCGCCGTCGCCTGTGCGGGAGCCGTCCGGCGGCCCGGCGCGAGCCTCGGCTGCGGCCCAAGCCCTCGCCGCGGCCCGCAGCATGTCTGCCCCGGCTCAAAAGCGGGCGCGGCATGAAACGGGTCCGAAGACGCCTCCGGAGCCAGAGCCTGCCCCGGCCTCCGCCCCCGTTGCTGCGCCTGTCCCTGCCGGACGGTCCGAGCCGGCGCCGGCCGAGCCACCCGTAGAGGCACGGCCGCCGGCCGGCACGCGGCAGGCCGCCGACGCGCAACCGCGGTCTGATGCCGGGCGCCCGTCCGATACGAAGCCGCAGTTTGAAGGGGTCCCGGAAACTGATACGAGGCCGCCCGCCGAGGTGTCCTCCCGTGAACCCGTCCGGGAGCCCGCGTCCGCCATCGAACTGGCCGAACCTTGGCCCTCGCTGGCCGCGCGGCTGCCCATCAAGGGCCTCGCCGCCCAGTTGGCCCAGCAGAGCGAATGGGTGGGCGTCGAGGGCGGCACCATCGTTCTGCGCGTGGCAACCCGGGGCCTTGCCGAGGGTGCCGGCGTGGAGCGTTTGCGCACCGTGCTGGAAAACCACTTCGGCGTACCCGTGCGGCTACGCTTCGAAATCGGCGAAACCGGCGACGCCACCGCTTTCGCGGTGGCCGAGTCCGAGCGCCAGGCACGCCAGGAAGCGGCCGAACGGGCAATCCTGGCCGATCCCTTCGTGCGGGATCTACTCGACAATTTCGGCGGTCAGATCGTGCCCGACTCGATACGCCCGGTTTCCACCGACTCCAACCAAGGAACCCCATCATGATGAAAGGACAGCTTGCCGGCCTGATGCGCCAGGCGCAGCAGATGCAGGAAAACATGAAGAAGGCGCAGGAAGCGCTGGCCGACATCCTCGTCGAGGGCGCTTCCGGTGGCGGCTTGGTAAAGGTGACCATGTCGTGCCGCAACGACGTCAAGCGCGTGGCGATCGATCCGAGCCTGCTGGCCGACGACAAGGACATGCTGGAAGATCTCGTGGCCGCCGCGTTCAACGATGCCTTGCGCAAGGCCGAAGCGACCAGCCAGGAGAAAATGTCTGCGCTGACCGCCGGGCTGCCGCTGCCGCCGGGCATGAAGCTGCCGTTCTGATCAAGGGTTCGCATGGCGGGCGATAGATTCGTCGGGCCGGCGCCGCTTTCGGTGCTGGTCGATGCCCTCAAGCGCCTGCCTGGGGTGGGCGCCAAGTCGGCGCAGCGGATGGCCTACCATCTGCTGCAGCACGACCCGCACGGCGCCCGGCTGCTGAGCCAGGCGCTGGGCGACGCCGTCGATCGACTGCGCCATTGCGCGCGCTGCAATACTTTCACCGAGTCCGAGATCTGTGAAACCTGCGCCAACCCGCGGCGCGATCCTGGCTTGCTGTGCGTGGTCGAGACGCCGGCCGACCAGAACATGATCGAGGCCAGCCATAGCTACAACGGGTTGTATTTCGTCCTGATGGGACGACTCTCGCCCCTCGAGGGCGTCGGTCCCCATGAGGTCGGGTTCGATCGACTGCTGGAGCGGGCGGCCGACGGTCAGGTCAAGGAAGTCATCCTGGCCACCAATTTCACCACCGAGGGCGAGACCACCGCACACTACCTGGCCGAGCTGCTGCGAGCGCGCGGCCTGGGCGTCACACGCCTGGCGCGCGGCGTGCCTGCGGGCAGCGAACTGGAATACGTCGACGCCGGCACCATCGCCTGGGCGTTGATGGACCGGCGGGCGCCGTAGTCCTGTGGGCCGCCCGACGCACGGGGTGGCGACGCCCCTTGCGGTTCAGGGAAGCTTCAGTAATGCGGGGGAATGTCGTCCCGGGGGTTGCGGGGCCCGGCCGGCGTAGGGGACTCGGCCAGCTGCCGCCGCAACGCGGAAAGCTCCCGGGCCAATAGCTCTATCTGTTGCTGCTGCCGGAAAACGGTCTCGTTCAGCCGCTCCAGCAGGTCTTCGGCGAAGCCCGCCTTGATTTCCAGTTCGGTGAGCCGGCGTTCGATATCGGGCGTTGTCATCGTGTATCCCGGCTCATCCTCGCGCCCGCTCGATCAAGGCATCGAGCTTGATGGCGTCGGCCGCGAATTGCCGGATGCCTTCGGCCAGTTTCTCGGTGCCCATGGCGTCGTCGTTGAGCTGCGTGCGGAATGCGACTTCCGACGTGTCGAGCCGGGAAACCCGGGTTGCCTGCGCCAGCGCCGGTGTCAGGCGCGCGGCCACGTCGCCTTGCGTCTGTTCCAGGGTGGCCAGCAGTTCCGGACTGATCGTGAGCAGATCGCAGCCGGCCAGCGCCACGATCTGTCCGGTGTTGCGGAAGCTGGCGCCCATGATTTCCGTGGCGATGCCGAACTTCTTGAAGTATTCGTAGATGCGGGTGACCGACTGCACGCCCGGGTCGTCGGCGCCGCTGTACTTGGCCTCGTCCCATTGCGCGCCCAGGGATTTCTTGTACCAGTCGTAGATCCGTCCGACGAACGGCGAAATCAGTTGCACGCCGGCATCGGCGCAGGCTGCCGCCTGGACCAGCGAGAACAGCAGCGTCATGTTGCAGCGGATGCCTTCGGATTGCAGCACGCGCGCGGCCTGGATGCCCTCCCAGGTCGAGGCGATCTTGATCAGGACGCGTTCGCGGGGGACGCCGGCGGCTTCATAGCACGAGATGATGGTGCGCGCCCGCTCGATGGTCGCGCGGGTATCGAAGGAAAGGCGGGCATCGACTTCGGTCGAGACCCGGCCGGGCACGATGCCGAGGATCTCGATGCCGAAGGCAACCAGCAGCCGGTCCATCAGTTCTGCCGCGCTGGCGCCGCGGTAATCGCGTACGGTGCGGGCCAGCAACGGTTGGTAGGCTTCTTTCTGCACCGCCTTGAGGATCAGCGAAGGGTTGGTGGTCGCATCGGTGGGGCGGAAGGCCCGCATGGCCTCGAAATCTCCGGTGTCGGCCACCACCACCGTGTGGCGCCGCAAGGCTTCAAGCTGATTGGACACGGTTCCTCCGTAAGACTGGTTCTATGGGCTATAATTGTAAGGTTTGACGTTCACATTTCACGTCTTCCCCTAGCGCGTACCCGATTCCCGCCGCTGAATGGCTACACCCGCGGTCTTGTTGCGACCGTTCCGGAGCCTGCGCCGCCAAATCCGCTTCCGATGCCCGCCAGATTGCGTGGCAGCGCGCGGACGGCGCGTGCGCAACGCCCGGTCCGCACAGGGCGCAGCGCGCGAGTGGCTGCGTCGTCGACACCGGCGGCGCCCATTGGCGTACCCTCGGGGGGAGGACTCGATTCGGAGATTCTCTCTTGTTGCCGTCTCTCTTTCCCGAGACTACCCCCGCAATACTGGCGCTTGCCGACGGCACGATTTTTCGTGGCATGTCCATCGGCGCGCCGGGCCATGCCGTGGGCGAGGTCGTCTTCAATACCGCCATCACAGGGTACCAGGAGATCCTTACCGATCCCAGTTACAACCGCCAGATCGTAACGCTTACTTACCCGCATATCGGCAATACCGGCGTCAACGACGAAGACCGCGAGGCGGCCCGGGTCCATGCTGCCGGCCTGGTGGTTCGCGACCATTCCCTGGTGGTGTCCAATTTCCGCTCGCAGCGTTCCCTGTCGGAATATCTCGTACAGCAGAACGTCGTGGGCATCGCCGGCATAGACACGCGCAAGCTCACCCGCATCCTGCGTGACAAGGGCGCCCAGAATGGCTGCGTCTACGTGGGTAGCGACGAACAGGAAGCGCTGCGCCTGGCCCGGGGATTCCCGGGCATGTCGGGCCTGGACCTGGCCAAGGTCGTTTCGGTGGACCAGTCCTACGAATGGCGCGAAGGCGTCTGGAAACTCGGCGCCGGCCACGACGGCTCCGGGGCAGGGCAATTCCACGTGGTGGCCTACGACTTCGGCGTCAAGTGGAACATCCTGCGGCTGCTGGTCAACAGCGGCTGCCGCGTGACGGTGGTGCCGGCACAGACGCCGGCCGCCGACGTGCTGGCCATGAATCCCGACGGCGTGTTCCTGGCCAACGGGCCGGGCGATCCCGAGCCGTGCGACTACGCCATCGAGGCGGCGCGCGTGTTCCTCGACCGCAAGATCCCGCTGTTCGGCATCTGCCTGGGACATCAGTTGATGGGCCTGGCCGTGGGCGCCAAGACCCTCAAGATGAAGCTGGGCCACCACGGCGCCAATCATCCGGTCAAGGACGTCATCACCGGCCGCGTATTCATTACCAGCCAGAACCACGGCTTTGCCGTTGATCCCGACACCCTGCCTGCCAACGCGCGCGTCACCCACGTGTCGCTGTTCGATGGCTCGCTGCAGGGCTTCGAGCTGACCGACCGGCCCGCGTTCTGCTTCCAGGGCCACCCCGAAGCCAGCCCCGGACCCCACGATATCGTTGTGCTGTTCGATCGGTTCGCCCAACTGATGCAAAACAGCAAGCAACAAGGTTAAGCCGCGTCATGCCCAAGCGTACAGACATACAAAGCATCCTCATTATCGGCGCCGGCCCGATCGTCATCGGCCAGGCGTGCGAATTCGACTACTCCGGCGCCCAGGCCTGCAAGGCCCTGAAGGCCGAGGGCTACAAGGTGATCCTGGTCAACAGCAACCCGGCCACCATCATGACGGACCCGGAAACGGCCGACGTCACCTACATCGAGCCCATCACCTGGCAGGTGGTCGAGAAAATCATCGAGAAAGAACGTCCCGATGCGCTGCTGCCCACCATGGGCGGCCAGACCGCGCTCAACTGCGCGCTCGATCTCGACCGCCACGGCGTGCTGGCCAAGTACGGCGTCGAGCTGATCGGCGCCAATGCGCACGCGATCGAGAAAGCCGAGGACCGCCAGAAGTTCAAGGAAGCGATGACCAGCATCGGGCTGGAATCGGCCAAGTCCGGCATCGCCCACTCCATGGACGAAGCCTGGGAAACCCAGCGCCGGATCGCCGAAGAAACCGGCACCAGCGGTTTCCCGGTGGTCATCCGGCCCAGCTTCACGCTGGGCGGCACGGGCGGCGGCATCGCCTACAACGCCGAAGAGTTCGAGACCATCTGCCGGCGCGGCCTGGAGGCCTCGCCCACCAGCGAGCTGCTGATCGAGGAATCGCTGGTCGGCTGGAAAGAGTTCGAGATGGAGGTCGTGCGCGACAAGGCCGACAACTGCATCATCGTCTGCTCGATCGAGAACCTCGATCCCATGGGGATTCACACGGGCGACTCCATCACGGTGGCCCCCGCGCAAACGCTGACCGACAAGGAATACCAGCTGATGCGCAATGCCTCGATCGCGGTGTTGCGCGAAATCGGGGTCGATACCGGCGGCTCGAACGTCCAGTTCGCGATCAATCCGGACAATGGCCGCATGATCGTGATCGAGATGAATCCGCGGGTGTCGCGTTCGTCCGCGCTGGCTTCCAAGGCTACCGGCTTCCCGATCGCCAAAGTCGCCGCCCGGCTGGCGGTGGGCTATACGCTCGACGAACTGCGCAACGACATTACCGGCGGCGCTACCCCGGCGTCGTTCGAACCCACCATCGACTACGTGGTCACCAAGGTGCCGCGTTTCGCGTTCGAGAAATTTCCCCAGACCGACTCCCACCTCACCACCCAGATGAAGTCGGTGGGCGAGGTGATGGCCATCGGCCGCACCTTCCAGGAATCGTTCCAGAAGGCGCTGCGCGGCCTGGAAGTGGGCGTGGACGGCCTGAACCAGAAGACCACCGACCGCGAGCGCATCGAGGTCGAGCTGGGGGAGCCGGGGCCCGAGCGGATCTGGTACGTAGGCGACGCATTCGCGCAGGGCTTCACGCTCGAGGAAGTGCACGCGCTGACCCATATCGATCCGTGGTTCCTCGCTCAGATCAAGGAAATCGTCGACATCGAACTGGCTCTCGAGAAGAAGACGCTGGCCGACCTCGACCGCAACACGTTCTGGCAGCTCAAGCGCAAGGGCTTCTCGGACCGTCGCCTGGCGTACTTGCTCGACACCACCGAAACGGAGGTGCGCAAGCTGCGCCACCAGTTCGACGTGCGTCCGGTCTACAAGCGCGTCGATACCTGCGCTGCCGAGTTCGCCACGCACACGGCCTACATGTACTCGACCTACGAGGAAGAGTGCGAGGCCCATCCGACCGACAAGAAGAAGATCATCGTGCTGGGCGGCGGTCCGAACCGCATCGGCCAGGGCATCGAGTTCGATTACTGCTGCGTGCACGCCGCCATGGCGCTGCGCGAAGACGGGTTCGAGACCATCATGGTCAATTGCAACCCCGAGACCGTATCGACCGACTACGACACCTCCGACCGCCTGTACTTCGAGCCGCTGACGCTGGAGGACGTGCTCGAGATCGTGGACAAGGAAAAGCCGGTCGGCATGATCGTGCAGTATGGCGGCCAGACGCCGCTCAAGCTGGCCAAGGCGCTGGAGGCCAATGGCGTGCCCATCATCGGCACCAGCCCCGAGTCCATCGACATCGCCGAAGACCGCGAACGCTTCCAGAAACTGCTGCACAAGCTCGACCTGCGCCAGCCGCCCAACCGGACCGCACGCACCGAGGCCGAGGCGCTCGCCCACGCGCAGGACATCGGCTATCCCCTGGTGGTGCGCCCGAGCTATGTGCTGGGCGGCCGCGCCATGGAGATCGTGCACGAGCAGAAAGACCTGGAGCGCTACATGCGCGAGGCGGTGAAGGTCAGCAACGATTCGCCGGTGCTGCTCGACCGTTTCCTGAACGATGCCATCGAGGTGGACGTCGACTGCCTGTCCGACGGCAAGCGCGTGTTCATCGGCGGGGTGATGGAGCACATCGAGCAGGCCGGTGTCCACTCGGGCGATTCGGCGTGCTGCCTGCCGCCGTACTCGCTGTCGGCCGAGCTGATCGAGGAAATCAAGCGCCAGACCGGTCTCATGGCTCGGGCGCTGAACGTGGTCGGTCTGATGAACGTCCAGTTCGCTATCCAGGCCGGCACGGTGTATGTGCTGGAGGTCAATCCGCGCGCCTCGCGTACGGTGCCGTACGTGTCCAAGGCGACCTCGCTGCCGCTGGCCAAGATAGGCGCGCGGGCCATGGCCGGCCGGTCGCTGGACGACCAGGGCCTGGGTCAGGAGATCGTGCCCAAGTACTTCTCCGTCAAGGAAGCGGTGTTCCCCTTCGTGAAGTTCCCGGGCGTGGATACCATCCTGGGACCCGAAATGAAGTCTACCGGCGAAGTCATGGGCGTGGGCTACAGCTTCGGCGAGGCCTTCGTGAAGTCGCAACTGGCGGCCAGCGTGCGCCTGCCCGAGAGCGGGACGGCCTTCATCAGCGTCAAGAACGAGGACAAGGGCAAGGTCATCGCCGTTGCCCGCGGCCTGCACGCGCTCGGCTTCTCGCTGGTCGCCACGCGCGGTACGGCCGCGGCCATCGAGGCGGCCGGCATCCCGGTGCGTATCGTCAACAAGGTGACCGAAGGGCGGCCCAACATCGTCGACATGGTCAAGAACGGCGAGGTGTCGCTGGTCATCAACACGGTCGAAGAGCGCCGCAACGCCATTGCCGATTCCCGTGCCATCCGCACCTCGGCACTGGCTTCGCGCGTCACCTACTACACCACGGTGGCCGGAGCCTGGGCAGCGGTCGAAGGCATGCAGTACATGCGGCGCGGCGCCGGATTGCAGGTTTACTCGGTGCAAGAGTTGCACCAGTCGATGGTGTAAGCGGGGCGTACAAGCCGTCCTCGGTCATCGAGGGCGGCCGGTACGCTACAGCCTCAGATCCGGTCCTCGGGGCCCGGTATGGGCCGGTCGCCCGCAGGCGGCGGCTCGCGCAGGATCGACGGCCGGCTTGCGGTCCATTTCTGCAGGAGCTCGTGCGCCGTCTGCCGTCCGCCGAGGCCGAATGCCAGCGCGCACGCCACTGCCGCGGCACCCAGGATGAGGCCGAAGGCCAGATTGACGATTTCGTTGGCCAACCCCATGAACCGCAGCCCGATGGCAACGGCCAGGGCAATGACGGCGTACTTCAGGATGGACGGCAGGCCGCTTTCGCCCACCGAGTCGCCCACGATGCGGGCGACGATACGGCCCATGATGACGCCGACCAGGATGATGACGCTGCCGAAAATCACCTGGCCCCCTAGTTCGGTGACCTCGGTAAGCAGGATCGCCACGGCATCGAAATCCAGCAGGCTGGCGGCTTCGATCGCAGCGAACAGCATGATGGCGACCATGGCCACCATGGCCGCCACCGAGGAGGGCGTCGGAGAAGTGCCGAAGATGCCGATGCTTGCCAGGGCCCGGTCGAACCCGAGCGATGCCAGCGTGCTGGCCACCAGCTGACGTACCCACTGCGCGATGACCAGGGCGATGGCCAGCAGCAGAGCGGCCGCGACCACCCGCGGAATGGCGTCCAGGACCGTCTCGAGCACCGTCACAGCCGGCGTGACGATAGAGGAAATCCCCAGCGTTTGCAGGGCTGCGATCGAAACAGGGATGATGATCAGCGTAAATACGATGGCGCCGCACGCCCGGACCAGCGGCTCGGCGCAGCGGTTCCCGTCCGCCGCGGCGTCGGCGGGCTTGCACAGGCCCAGGCGCGAGCCGATACGGTCGAAGTTGACGGCGCCCAAGGCCGTTTCGACGATGTTCCGCACGATCTTGGCAAATATCAGGCCGACGAAGAAGATCAGCGCCGCGCCTATCAACTGCGGCGCATACGAGAAGACTTCGTGGGTCAGGGCATGGATGGGGTCCATGGCCTGATCGAGTCCCAGCGGCTGCATTGCCACGATCAAGCCGACCAGCCAGACGATCCAGTAAGCCAGCGAGCCCAGGGACTCCGCCAGGGTCTGGCCCGGCCGGTGCGCGGGTCGGGAGAAGAACGGAAGTGCCCCGATCCCGCGCACGACGGCCCACTTGACCCCGCGAGCGACGAAATGGGTGATGACCAGGATGACGATCGCCATGAGGATGCGTGGTCCCCAGACGGTCAGTTGATCGCGCAGATAACCGACACGTGGTGCGTTGTCGAACATGGCAGTGCTCCTATGCTGGTCCGTCAGGTAAAAACCGCGTATCGAGCATAGAGCACAGGTCAGGGCGTGCCAATTGCGATAAATGCCCGGATCGGCCGGGAAGCGGTTCGGTCGAGCCCAAGCCCCGCGCGGTGCGGCTTGGCCAGTGGTGTCTAGGGATAACCCTTGGATTTCAAACGGTAAAGTTTGCCCGAGGGCGCTTGCACGTTCGGTCGAGTTTTTGGACAATCTACATTGATCGCCCCGGTTCCTGATCGAGCCGGGGTTTTATTTTTCTTTCTTCCAGCCCGCGGCCACGCAACCCACGAGGGTAGGTGCCTGCGCGCGCCCCTTCGGGAGAAAGAAATCCACCAGACGTAAAAAAGGAAGTACACATGGCTGCTATTCCGCTGACCGTGCGCGGTGCCGAGCGCCTGAAACAAGAACTGCATCGCCTCAAGACGGTGGAGCGTCCCGCGGTGATCAATGCAATCGCCGACGCTCGTGCGCAAGGAGACCTCTCCGAGAATGCCGAATACGATGCCGCCAAGGAAAAGCAGGGCTTTATCGAGGGCCGCATCCAGGAGCTCGAAGCCAAGCTGTCGAACGCGCAGATCATAGACCCGGTCGAGCTCGACGCCGACGGGCGCATCGTCTTTGGCGCGACCGTGGACCTGGAAGACCTCGAAACCAGCGAGCGCGTGACCTACCAGGTGGTCGGCGACGACGAAGCGGACATCCGCGCCAACCTCATCTCGGTGTCCAGCCCCATCGCCCGTGCGCTGATCGGCAAGTCGGTGGGCGACGTCGCCGAAGTGCAGGCGCCGTCGGGCATCCGGGAGTACGAGGTCCTCGACGTGCGCTATGAGTAGCCGGGTGCGGGGGAGCGCGTACTGATGGCGACGCTGGTGCGGTGGTTGGCGGCGCTGTGGTGCGGCGCGCTCTGGACCGTGGGGCTGCTGGTCGTGCCCCTGCTTTTCTCCCAGCTCGAGCCCATGCGGGCCGCGGCAACGGCCGGATCATTGTTCCGGCTACTGGCCTATGGCGGATTGGGCGTCGCGCTGGCGATGCTGCTGTTCGACCGGATCGGCCGCGGTTTGCCGCTCGGGGCGGCGGGCCGGCGTACCGTGCTGGTCATGGCGGTAGGGGTGGGGTTGGGGTATTTCGGAACGCGGCCGGTCATGGATTATGGCCGGGCCTTGATTGCTGCCGGCCAGGCCGTCCCCGCCTGGGCGGATTTCGGTACCTGGCACGGCGTGGCAAGCGTGCTTTACTTCTTGGTGGCGGTCCTGGGCTTGCGGCTGGTGGCCGTGGTGCGCTGACCGCCGCTTGCGGAACGGCCTCCTTCGCGGGCACCCGCCCGCAAGGACAAGGCGCTGCCCGAGCGTTTGGCCGCCGGCCTGCCTGCCGATTTCCCGGCCGCGCCCAGCGTGGAAGACAGGCCCGAGGGACGCCGCGGCGGCGTGGTACGGGCCGCGCCGCGGCGCGAGCCGGTTTCTTCATGCGTGCTTGGCCGCTGGCGCTTCCCTTCGATGCCCAGGTAGCGTTCCCGCGGTGTCATCGGTCCGGCATCGCGCGCCGTCCGTTCCCGTTCCGGACGATCCGCGCGGGCGCGGGCCGGTGCGGATTTGCCGACCACTGCCATTTTCTTGGGCAAGTGCGGTTCGTTCGCCTTGCGGGGGGCCGTACCCAGTGCTGCGAGGCCGGACTTGGCCTTGCCGGCTCCCAGCAGGAGGGCGGCGTCGGGGTCGCGCTCGGTGGGCCGGTACAGGATGAAGATCTTGCCCAGGTGATGCACCGGCGCGCATCCGAGCTCGTCGCAGATCTTGTAGAGCAGTTCGTCGCGCGCAGCGCGGTCCTCGCCGCCGGCGCGGACCTTGATCAGGCCGTGCGCCGTAAGGTTGCGGTCGATTTCCTGCAGGACGGCATCGCTCAGCCCCTTGTCGCCGATGAGGACGACGGGCTTGAGCGGATGGGCAGCGGCCCGCAGGGCGCTGCGCAAGGGTGAAGGGATGTCAAGGACTGGCATTTCGAGATTGTACGGGAGCCGGGCGCAAGGCGCGATGCCCGGGACGAAGTATGCTTGCGATATGGCGGCCGTGCCGCAATCGCGGGCCGCATTTTTCTAGATACCGACCCAGGAAACTGGGCAAATATGGCAAAAAACAAGTTTTCGAAGAACTGGCTGCACCAGCACATTAACGACCCCTATGTGAAGCTCGCGCAACAAAAGGGGTATCGTGCACGGGCAGCCTTCAAGCTGACCGAGATCCTGGACACGGAAAAGTTGCTCAAGCCGGGCGACGTGGTCATCGATCTCGGCTCCGCCCCGGGGAGCTGGTCGCAGGTGGCGCGGGAACGGCTGGCCGGTCCGCAGGGTACTATTCGGGGAAGGATTATCGCCCTGGACCTGCTGCCGATGGAACCGGTGCCGGGCGTCGAGTTCATCCAGGGAGATTTCCGCGAGGAAGAGGTGCTGCACCAGCTCGAGGCCTTGCTCGGCAGCCAGCCGGTGGACCTTGTGATTTCCGACATGGCCCCCAACCTATCCGGGGTCGGGGCGGCAGACGCCGCGCGGATCCAGCATGTATGCGATCTTGCTCGGGAATTTGCCCAGGCCCATCTGAAACCGGATGGGGCCTTGATCGTCAAAGCTTTCCACGGCAGCGGTTTTTCCCAGATCGTGCAGAGTTTCAAGCAGACTTTCCGCCGGGTGGTGGAGCGCAAGCCCAAGGCGTCCCGGGACAAATCTTCGGAAACCTTCCTGGTCGGAATAGGGCTGAAGAATCCTGGCGGCGGACAATAGTAGAATCGGACTTAGTGTCCGGTCGGACCGGGATTTCCCGGCAGGTCGACCGATCGGCAATCAAGTAGGAGATCGACCTTGAACAATATGTTCTCCAAAGTCGCGGTCTGGATGGTGATCGCTTTTGTTCTGTTCACGGTCTTCAAGCAGTTCGAAGGCCGTGCCCGTCCCCAGGACACCATATCCTATTCCCAATTCATGGAAGAGGCCAAGGCGGGACGCATCCAGAAAGTCGACATTCAGGGAGACGTGCTCAGCGTTACCCCGACCGACGGCCGCCCCTATACCATCACGTCGCCCGGTGATCTCTGGCTGGTCAGCGACCTGATGAAATATGGCGTCCAGGTCTCGGGCAAGGCCAAGGAAGAGCCGTCGCTGCTGATGAGCATTTTCGTCTCCTGGTTCCCGATGCTGCTGCTGATCGGCGTCTGGATATTCTTCATGCGGCAGATGCAGGGAGGCGGGCGCGGCGGCGCGTTCAATTTCGGCAAGTCGCGCGCGCGCATGCTCGACGAAAACTCCAATACCGTCACCTTCGCCGATGTCGCGGGTTGCGACGAGGCCAAGGAAGACGTGCAGGAACTGGTCGATTTCCTGCGTGACCCCACCAAGTTCCAGAAGCTGGGCGGCCGTATCCCGCGCGGCGTGCTGATGGTCGGTTCGCCCGGCACCGGCAAGACGCTGCTGGCACGCGCCATCGCCGGCGAGGCCAAGGTGCCGTTTTTCAGCATCTCGGGTTCCGACTTCGTCGAGATGTTCGTCGGCGTGGGCGCGGCCCGGGTGCGGGACATGTTCGAGAATGCGAAGAAGCACGCGCCCTGCATCATCTTCATCGACGAAATCGACGCGGTCGGTCGCCAGCGTGGCGCCGGCCTGGGCGGTGGCAACGACGAGCGCGAGCAGACCCTGAACCAGATGCTGGTGGAAATGGACGGCTTTGAAACCGGCCAGGGCATTATCGTCATCGCCGCCACCAACCGTCCCGACGTGCTCGATCCGGCGCTGCTGCGCCCGGGCCGTTTCGACCGCCAGGTCGTGGTGCCGCTGCCCGATATCCGGGGCCGCGAGCAGATCCTCAAAGTGCACATGCGCAAGGTGCCGGTGTCGTCCGACGTGGACGCCACCATTCTCGCGCGCGGCACGCCCGGGTTTTCCGGCGCGGATCTTGCCAACCTCGTGAACGAGGCGGCGCTGTTCGCCGCCCGGCGCAGCGGCCGTACGGTGGACATGCTGGACTTCGAGAAGGCCAAGGACAAGATCATCATGGGCGCCGAGCGCCGCTCTATCGTCATGCCCGAGGAAGAGCGCCGCAATACCGCTTACCACGAGTCCGGGCACGCCATCGTCGCCAAGATGCTGCCCAAGACCGATCCGGTGCACAAGGTTACGATCATTCCGCGCGGCCGCGCGCTGGGCGTGACCATGCAGCTGCCCGAAGGCGACCGCTACAGCATGGACAAGGACCGCATGCTCAATACCATCGCGGTGCTGTTCGGCGGCCGTATCGCCGAGGAGGTCTTCATGAACCAGATGACCACCGGCGCCTCGAACGACTTCGAGCGCGCGACCCAGATCGCCCGCGACATGGTTACTCGCTATGGCATGACCGATACGCTGGGCCCCATGGTCTATGCCGAGAACGAAGGCGAAGTGTTCCTGGGCCGCAGCATTACCAAGACCACCCAGGTGTCCGAAGCGACCATGCAGAAGGTCGACGCCGAAATCCGCCGCATCATCGATGAGCAATACGGCGTCGCCCGCAAGATCCTGGAGGACAACCGCGACAAGGTCGAAGTGATGGCCAAGGCCTTGCTCGAATGGGAAACCATCGACGCCGACCAGATCAACGACATCATCGACGGCCGTCCTCCGCGCCCGCCCAAGACGTCGGATTCGGCCAATACGCCTCCCAATACGCCCCCCAGCACGGGCGGCGTGGCGCAGAACGCTGCCGCGCCTGCGTGATGGGGTCCCCGCCGCGCGCCCTGCGTGGCGGCGGGGCCGGGCAGCAGGATATCTACGATGGCGGCGTCTCGACGCCGCTTTTGATTTTCGGTGGCGGAAATGATCGACGAAGACAAGGCGCGGCAATCGCGGACAGGTGAGGTCCGGTCCGCGGTCCTGCCTGCGCCGTCCCGTGGGGACCACGCACCCACGGGCAGCGGACGGACCCTGCTCCTGGGCCGTTTCGAGCTCGATCTTTCCCGGCCGCTGGTCATGGGCATCATCAACGTCACGCCCGACTCCTTCTCGGATGGCGGCAAGAATCTCGCACTGGACGCGGCGATCGCGCACGCCCACGCGTTGATCGCCGAAGGCGCCGACATTCTCGACCTGGGCGGCGAGTCGACCCGGCCCGGCGCCCAGCCCGTGTCTCAGGAAGACGAGCTCGCGCGGCTCCTGCCCTTGATCGAGGCGCTGCGCGCCACGGGCGTACCGCTGTCGGTTGATACGTTCAAACCCGGCGTAATGCATGCGGTGCTGGACGCCGGCGCCGACATGATCAACGATATCTATGGTTTTCGGCAGCCGGGAGCAATAGAGGCGGTGGCACGGGGAACGAGCGGCTTATGCGTGATGCATATGCAGGGAGAACCGCGCACCATGCAGCAGGCGCCTGTCTATGCCGACGTGGTGGGGGAAGTTTCCGCCTTCCTGGCCGGGCGTGCCGAGCGCCTGTCGGCTGCAGGCGTGCGCCGCGAGCGCATCTGCCTCGACCCGGGATTCGGCTTTGGCAAGACCACCGGCCATAACTACCAGCTGATGCGCAGTTTGCCGGCTATGGGCGCACTGGGGTATCCGCTGCTGATCGGCGTGTCGCGCAAGACCATGATAGGCGCGGTAACCGGCAAGCCGGTGGGGGAGCGGTTGGCCGGCAGCGTGGCGGCCGCGCTGGCCGCGGTGGACCGGGGGGCCGCCATCGTCCGCGTCCACGATGTCGCGGCCACGGTCGATGCATTGAAGGTCTGGCGCGCCGTGCAGGCCTGGGACGATTGAGCCGGCAGGTTTTTTTCGATAGACAAATAACAAACGAGGGCAACCGTAATGGTTGGAGAACGCCAGTATTTCGGGACCGACGGCATCAGGGGCCGGGTCGGTTCCAGCGTCATCAATGCAGAGTTCGCCTTGCGCCTGGGCTATGCCGCAGGACGCGTCCTGACCCGCGAGCACCGGGAGAGCGCCCGGCCCATCGTGCTGATCGGCAAGGACACACGGATCTCCGGGTACATGCTGGAGTCGGCGCTCGAGGCCGGGTTGTCCGCCGCCGGCATCGACGTCCTGCTGGCCGGCCCCATGCCCACGCCGGCGGTGGCCTATTTGACGCGCGCGCTGCGCCTGTCGGCCGGGATCGTGATCAGCGCGTCCCACAATCCGTATTTCGACAACGGCATCAAGTTCTTTTCATCCGACGGCATGAAGCTGCCCGACGAGGTCGAGCTGCGCATCGAACAGGCGCTTGCCGAGCCGGTCGGCTGCGTGTTTTCCGAAAAACTCGGACGGGCCAAGCGTTTGAACGACGCCGCTGGCCGCTACATTGAATTCTGCAAGAGCGGATTCCCGGCCGACCTCGATTTGGTCGGGCTGAAGCTGGTGGTCGATGCGGCCCATGGCGCGGCCTACCATATTGCTCCCAGCGTGTTCGAAGAACTGGGGGCTACCGTCAGCCGGATCGGATGCGCGCCCGACGGCCTCAACATCAACGACGGTGTGGGCGCCACGGCGCCCGACGCGCTGGTCAAGGCGGTGGTGACCGCTCAGGCCGATCTTGGCATTGCCCTGGATGGCGATGCGGACCGGCTGTTGATGGTCGATGGCACCGGCCGGCTCTATAACGGCGACGAGCTGTTGTATGTCATCGTGGCGGATCGCTTGCGCCGAGGCCCAGTCGCGGGGGTGGTCGGGACCCTGATGACCAATCTGGCGTTCGAGCATCGCATGCGGGAATTGAACGTGCCTTTCGAGCGGGCGGCGGTGGGCGACCGCTATGTATTGGCGATGTTGCAACAGAAGGGCTGGCTTTATGGAGGTGAAGGTTCGGGCCACCTGATCTGCCTGGATCGCCATACCACCGGCGACGGCATCGTGGCGGCGCTCCAGGTATTGGCGGCCATGCAGCGCCAACGCAAGCCGCTGTCCGAATTGCTGGACGGCCTGCGGCTATATCCGCAGAAACTCGTCAATGTACCGCTTGCGCCGGGGCTGGACTGGCGCACGCACGAGGGGTTGAACCAGGCACGTGAAGAGGTCGAACGCCAGCTGGACGGGAAGGGACGCGTCTTGATACGCGCCTCCGGCACCGAGCCCAAGCTGCGGCTGATGGTCGAAGCTGCGGATGCCGCCCTGGTGGACGGTTGCCTGGAAACCCTGTCCGCCAGCCTGCGTTAGGGCCGGCGCGGCGGGCCCTTTGTCAAGCGCCAGTCATGCCCCTTGGGCACAATCAGGGTCCGCCGATTATGACTATGCAAGCATCATCCATGAATCTACTTCTCTGGCGCCACGCAGAGGCCGAAGACGGCCAGGACGACCTGCAGCGCGCGCTGACGCGGCGTGGCCGCAAGCAGGCGGAGGCCGTCGCGGGCTGGCTGCGCGCCCATGCGCCGTCCGATCTGCTGGTGATGGCGAGCCCCGCGGTACGCACCCGCCAGACTGCCGATGCGCTGGGCCTGGACTATGCCGTGGTGCCGGACCTGGCGCCCGACGCTGCGCCCGTCCACGTGCTGGCCGCGACCGGCTGGCCGCTGTCGCCGCGGCCGGTGCTGGTTGTCGGCCACCAGCCCACGCTGGGGCGGGTGGCCAGCACGCTGCTGGCCGGGCAGGACCTGCCCTGGAGCCTGAAAAAGGGCGGGCTTTGGTGGCTCGCCCGGCGCCAGCGCGACGAGGACTTCCAGGTGGTCGTGCGGGCGGTGGTGAATCCGGAGTTCCTGTAAGGCATTCGTAAGCAGGCGTTTCCGGTCGGGCAGGGGTATTGTGTCGTAGTCATGGTACCGTCATTATTCTGTCAATGACGTGAAACGCGAAGCGCCGACACTCGACCTTACCTGTCAAGGAGTGTGCATATGCTCGAATTCACCCGCATCGAAGCGAGTCGAGGCCTGGTCGACGAGCTTCATGACGGTGTCCAGACCCCCGGCTTGGCTGTGGGGCTAGCGCGGTCCTGGGAAGAAGTCCGACAAGCCCAGCGCCTGCGCTATGAAGTCTTCACGGAAGACATGGGGGCCGTATTCCCGACAGCGGTCGACGGCGTTGACGAAGACAAGTTCGACGCTTGGTGCGAGCACTTGATCGTCCGCGAGCTCGATACCGACCGCGTGGTGGGCACTTACCGCATTCTGGGGCCGGAGCAGGCCCGCCATGCCGGCAGCTATTACTCCGAATCCGAGTTCGATCTGTCCGGCCTGAGCCCCATACGGAGCGAGTTGGTCGAGTTCGGCCGCTCCTGCACGCATCGCGATTACCGCAGCGGCGCGGTCATCATGCTGCTGTGGTCGGGACTCGCGGAATTCCTGCGTCGCTCGGGCTACCGCTACGTGTTCGGCTGCGCCAGCGTGAGCCTGCGCGACGATGGCGCAACGGCCGCCGGCGTCTACCGGTCGATTGCCTCCCATATCGAACAGGCGCGCGACCTGCGAGTGCAGCCGCTGCACAGGCTGCCGGTCGAGCGCTTGGATTGCAACCTGCCGACCCGCGTGCCGCCGCTCATCAAAGGCTATCTGAAGGTCGGGGCACGCGTCTGCGGCGAGCCGGCCTGGGACGCCGATTTCAATACCGCCGATTTCCCGATGCTGCTGTCCATCGATGCACTGGACGATCGTTATCGCCGGCACTTCGGGCTGGAGTCGCAGGGTTCGAGGCGTTCGTGAGCCCGCTGGCATCCGGCGGCGGGGCTGTCGTTCCGGTGGGCCGGCCGCGTCATCGGCGCCGCCTGCGGCTGGCTCGGCGGCTACGGCGCGCCGGGCTGCGCTTGCAGCGCCGGCTGACGCGCCGGATCCGTTCAGAGCTCAAGCAGCTCGAACGTGAAACCCACCTTGCGCCATTCTGACTCCTCGGCGCGGAGCGTGAAATCGGTGAGCGGGTGGCTGCTCATCCACGCAGCATCCGTCTTGACGACGATGGACGTACCCTTGACCGAAACCGTCAGGGGCGGCTCGCCGATGTCCTCGCGCCGCCGGTAGAGAATGGCCGCCATGCGCAGGCACAGGATGGCGATCCATTGCTCGTCGTGGGTGACCAGCGTCTGCAGCTTGCCCAGCTTGCCCTGGTGCCCCAGCGCCAGCAGTGCCAGCAGGCTCTGGTCCTGGCGCGAGAATCCGGGCATGTCGGCATGCTGCAGGATGTAGGACGAGTGCTTGTGATAAGTGTTGTGCGCGATGGACAACCCGATCTCGTGCAGATCGGCGGCCCAGCCGAGGATCCGGGCCAGTTCCTCGTGTTCCGGCGAAGGAACCAGCTGGTGGAACAACCCCAGCGCCAGCTGCCGCACGCGGGCGGCCTGCGCCCTGTCCGCCTTGTAGCGGTTCATGAACTGGCGCACGGTATCGTCCCGCTTGTCGAGGGAGGCGTCCCGCCCGGCCAGGTCGTACAGCACGCCGACCCGCAAGGCCCCGTCTGCCGTGCGCATCAGCTCGATGCCGAGTTCGTCGAAAATGGCGCTCATGATGGCCAGTCCGCCGGGCAGCACGGATATGCGATCCGGCTTGATACCAGCGAGTTGTGCGCGTTCCACCGTCCCGGCCTTGACCAGCCGCTCTTTGAGCTTGTCCATGCCGCGCCGGGTGATGCCGTACTCCGAGAAGCCGGACTCGGTCAGGATGGCGCCCAGCGCCTTGCTGGTTCCCGAGGAGCCATAGGCTTCCTGCCAGCCCGCCTTGCGGTACTGGCGGGCAATGACTTCGATTTCGCGCCTAGCCGCCATTTCCGCCTGTTTCATTGCGTGGGCGTCGACGACGCCGCCGGGGAAATACGCGCGGCTGTAACTGACGCATCCCATATAGAGGGATTCCATCAATTCCGGCTCGAAACGCCGGCCGACGATGAACTCGGTGGAGCCGCCGCCAATGTCGACCACCAGGCGCTTGGCCGGGGAGGGCGGCAGGGAGTGCGAGACGCCGGAGAAAATAAGGCGCGCTTCTTCGCGGCCGGCGATGACTTCGATAGGAAAGCCCAGGGCCGCTTCGGCCTGCGGCAGGAACTCCGCGACATTGCGTGCCACCCGGAAGGTGTTGGTCGCGACGGCTCGTACGCGTTCGGGGTGGAAGCTGCGCAGGCGTTCGCCGAATCGACGAAGGACCTCCAGCGCGAATTCGGCGGTGGACGTGTCCAGCGTCTTGTCGGGACGCAGCCCCGCCGCCAGGCGGACGGTCTCCTTGAGCCGGTCCACCGGATAGATCTGGATGGTCCCACCCTCGTCGACGACCCGGCCGATTACCAGGCGGAAACTATTGGAGCCGAGATCTACGGCGGCGAGCAAATGGGTCATGGACAAGGCGTGCAAGGGGATAGGAGGGAAGCCAGGAAGAATAAGGCGCTTCGATGACAGAATGGTTGCATTGTCATAAGGTAGTCATCATTTTGACGCAAAAATAAGCGCCCTATCTTCTACCCCCGTCGCCGGGATACCGACATGGCCGCCAGATTGCCCGCCAAAGACCTGTTTCTGAATCGCGAGCTTGCGCTCCTCAAGTTCAACGAGCGGGTATTGGCGCTGGCTGAAGACGAGAATACCCCTTTGCTCGAACGATTGCGCTTTCTGTGCATCGTAGCGTCGAATCTCGACGAGTTTTTCGAGATCCGGGTGGCCAGCCTGCACGAGCAGGTACGCCAGAATCCGGAGGCCCGGGGCCAGGATGGGTTGACGCCGGCGGAGGTGATGCAGCAGGTGTCGGCCGCGGCGCGCGAACTGGTGCATCGCCAGTATGCCTTGCTCAATCGCGAGATCCTGCCACGCCTGCAGGCCGAAGGGATCGTCCTGCACATGGCGCAAAGCTGGACGCCGGCGCAGCGGGCCTGGGCCCACGAGGTCTTCCGGCTCGACGTCATGCCGCTGTTGACTCCGATCGGGCTCGATCCGGCCCACCCGTTCCCCCGGGTATTCAACAAGAGCCTGAATTTCGCGGTGCAACTGTCGGGCCGCGACGCGTTCGGCCGCAACGTGGCCATCGCCATCGTGCAGGCTCCCCGCGCGCTGCCGCGGCTGACCCAGATGCCGCCCGAGCTGTCGGGACACCCCCATGGCTACGTGATGCTGACTTCGTTTATGCAGGCTTTCGTGGGCGATCTGTTTCCCGGCATGACGGTGGATGGCTGCTACCAGTGGCGGCTGACCCGCAACAGCGACCTGTTCGTCGATGACGAGGAAATTACCAATCTGCGGCAGGCGCTGCAGGGCGAGCTGACCCAGCGCCATTTCGGCGACGGCGTGCGGCTGGAGCTGGCCGATTCCATCCCGCCCGAGCTGGAGAACTTCCTCCTCAAGCAGTTTGCGCTCACGCCGGCCGATGCCTATCGGGTGGATGGGCCGGTCAATCTGGGCCGGCTGATGCAACTGGTGAACGGGGTCAACCGGCCGGACCTGAAGTTCCCGGTCTTCCGGAGCCCCATCCCGGCGCCGTTCGACCAGCGCAGCCAGACGCCAGACCAGCTTTTCAAGGCCATCGCTGCGCAGGACCGGCTGTTGCACCATCCCTATCAGTCGTTCCAGCCGGTCATCGACTTTCTGACCGCGGCGGCGGCCGACCCCAGTGTGGTGGCCATCAAGCAGACCATCTACCGTACCGGCGAGGATTCCGAGCTGATGCAGCTGCTGCTGGCGGCTGCCCGTTCGGGCAAGGAAGTAACCGTGGTGGTGGAACTCATGGCGCGCTTCGACGAGCAGACCAATATCAATTGGGCTGCCCGGCTGGAAGAGGTTGGCGCCCATGTAGTCTATGGCGTGGTGGGCCACAAGACGCATGCCAAGATGTCGCTGGTGCTGCGCCACGAACGGGGGCGGATCCGCCGTTATGGCCACTTGGGCACGGGCAACTATCACCCGAGCACGGCTCGTCTGTACACGGACTTCGGCCTGTTTACCGCCCATCCGCGGCTGTGCGAGGACATGGACCAGATCTTTTCGCAGCTGACCGGGTTGGGTGCGCGCAGGCAGCTCAAATGCCTGCTGCAGGCGCCCTTTTCGCTGCACGAGACGATGGTGGCGCTGATCCGGCGCGAGGCGCGCCATGCCCGGGCCGGCAAGCCCGCGCGCATCATGGCCAAGATGAACTCGCTGCTCGAGCCCTCGGTCATCGAGGAACTCTACAAGGCGAGCCGGGCCGGGGTGCGGATCGACCTGATCGTGCGCGGCGTATGTACCCTGAGGGCCGGTGTGCCCGGCTTGTCCGAGAACATCACCGTCCGGTCCATCGTGGGCCGGTTCCTGGAACATTCGCGGGTGTTCTATTTCCTCAACGACGGCCAGGAGGCGGTCTATCTCTCGTCGGCGGATTGGATGGACCGCAATTTCTTCCGGCGTATCGAAGTGGCCTTTCCGATCCTGGACAAGGCGCTGCAGAAGCGTGTTATCGATGAGTCGTTCACCTTCGCGCTGCGCGACAACCGCCTCGCGTGGCAGCAGCTGCCCTCGGGCGACTACGAGCGGGTGCGCTCGCGGCGCCGGCCATTCAACTTGCACGCGCACTTGATGAAGACGCTGGGCGGATTCGAGGGGCCGGGAGAGTAGGGCGGCCAGGTTCGTGTACCGGTGCAATGGCCGAGATTGACGGTATTCAGGGAAATACTTTTGTATACCAATTGGCGCAGCAAGCCGCCTGGCGGAGCGAGGCGGACCGGGGGCAGTGTGACTGTCATGGTCATGTCATATTTGATACGTAATCTGTCGATGTCGTGAGTTTCCCCTCCACAAAGCAGAGGACCTGCAAATGTTGAAATCCGTATTCAAGCAAGTTTCGGTTGGCGTCGTGCTGGGCGTAGCTGCGCTATCCGCGCACGCCGCCGACATCACCGGGGCAGGCGCTTCCTTCCCCTATCCCATCTACGCCAAGTGGGCTTCCGACTACAAGGCCGCTACCGGCAACACCGTGAACTACCAATCCATCGGGTCGGGCGGCGGCCAGAAGCAGATCATCGCCAAGACCGTCGACTTCGGCGCCTCGGACGACCCCATGGGCGGCGACGACCTGGCCAAGAACGGCCTGGTGCAGTTCCCGGCCGTGATCGGCGGCATCGTGCCCGTGGTCAACCTGCAGGGCGTGCAGCCCGGCCAGCTCAAGTTCACCGGCCCCCTGCTGGCCGACATCTTCCTGGGCAAGGTCAAGAAGTGGAACGATGAAGCCATCGCCAAGCTGAACCCCGGCGTGACGCTGCCGTCGACCGACATCATCGTCGTCCATCGTTCGGACGGCTCGGGCACGACCTTCGGCTGGACCAACTACCTGTCCAAGGTTTCCCCCGAGTGGAAGTCCACGGTTGGCGAAGGCAAGGCTGTGAAGTGGCCCACCGGCCAGGGCGGCAAGGGCAACGAAGGCGTGGCCAACTACGTCAAGCAGTTCGCTGGCGCCATCGGCTACGTCGAGTACGCCTACGCCAAGCAGAACAAGCTGTCGCACGGCCAGGTGCAGAACAAGGCCGGCAAGTTCGTCCAGCCCGAGGAAGCTGCCTTCGCCGCGGCGGCCGCCAACGCCGACTGGAAGAGCGCGCCTGGCATGGGCGTGATCCTGAACGACGAGCCGGGCGAGAAGAGCTGGCCCATCACCAGCGCCACCTTCATCCTGATGCACAAAGTCCAGGACAAGCCGCAACAAGGCGCCGAAGTGCTGAAGTTCTTCGACTGGGCGTTCAAGAACGGCAAGAAGTCGGCTTCCGAGCTGGACTACGTCGCCCTGCCCGACGAAGTGACCACCCAGATCCGCGCGCTGTGGAAGTCCGACATCAAGGACGCCAGCGGCAAGGCTGTGTACTAAGCACCTAGGCATCGCTACCGGAAGCGGGGCCGGGCGAGTAACGTCCGCCCCGTTTTTCGCGTCTCCAGGCCCTCTTTCCGACCCGTCCCTCTCTTCCGGAAATACCCATGAGCGCGGTACTTGATAACATTTCGGGCGTACGCCGAGGAAATCCGTCCTCTGATCCCCTTGTTACCGGGAATACGCCCCCGATGAAAAAAAACCGTAACGCGGCCATGGACGCGTTGTTCAAGAACCTGACGCGGTTCTTTGCCTTTGCCGTGCTGAGCCTGCTGGCCGCGATCCTGGTATCGCTGGTGCTGGGCAGCCAGATCACGCTCGAAAAGTATGGCCTGTCTTTCCTGTGGTCCTCGGAATGGGACCCGGTCAACAATGAATACGGCGCGCTGGTGCCCATCATCGGCACGCTGATCACCTCGGCCATCGCGCTTTTGATCGCGGTGCCGGTCTCGTTCGGTATCGCCTTGTTCCTGACAGAACTGTCGCCTGCATGGCTGCGCCGCCCGCTGGGGACCGCCATCGAAATGCTGGCTGCGATCCCATCCATCATCTACGGCATGTGGGGGCTGTTCGTTTTCGCCCCGCTGTTCCAGCAATACGTGCAGCCCGCACTGATCGCCACGCTGGGCAACATCCCGGGTGCCGGCATCCTGTTCCAGGGGCCGGCCTTCGGTATCGGTGTCTTCACCGCCGGCATCATCCTGGCCGTCATGATCATCCCGTTCATCACCGCGGTCATGCGCGACGTGTTCGAGCTGGTGCCGGCCTTGCTGAAGGAGTCGGCCTACGGGCTCGGCGCGACCACCTGGGAGGTGGTCTCCCGCGTCGTGCTGCCCTTCACCAAGGTCGGCGTGGTCGGCGGCATCATGCTTGGCCTGGGGCGCGCACTGGGCGAGACCATGGCGGTGACCTTCGTCATCGGCAACGCCTATAGGCTTTCGAGTTCGCTGTTCGCGCCGGGCAACTCGATCGCCTCCGCCCTGGCCAACGAGTTCGCCGAGGCTTCGGACGACGTCCACCTGTCGGCACTGATCGAGCTCGGCCTGATCCTCTTCCTTATCACCACCATCGTTCTGGCCTGCTCCAAGCTGTTGCTGCTGCGTCTGGCCCGGGGCGAAGGCGCACGGACCTAAGGAGCCGCGATGTCCGTCATTACCATGCAGAACTCGGTCTACCGGCGGCGCCGCGTCGTCAACAAGGTGATGTTGACCTTGTCGGCCATAGCGCTCCTGTTCGGACTCTTCTGGCTGTTCTGGATCATCCTGACGCTCTTGTCCAAGGGCGCGGCGGCGATCTCGCTTTCGCTGTTTACCGAGATCACGCCCCCGCCGGGCCAGGACGGCGGCCTGCTCAACGCGCTGGTAGGCAGTGTCCTGATGGCCGGCCTCGGTACGATGATCGGCACGCCCATCGGCATCCTGGCCGGGACCTATCTTGCCGAGTACGGCCAGCGCGGCTGGCTGGCGCCGGCCACGCGCTTCATCAACGACGTGCTGCTGTCGGCGCCGTCCATCGTGATCGGCCTGTTCATCTACACTGTGTTCGTTGCTCACATCCAGCACTTTTCCGGCTGGGCCGGCACGCTGGCGCTGGCGGTCATCGTCATCCCGGTCGTCGTCCGCACCACCGACGACATGCTCAAACTCGTGCCCAACAGCCTGCGCGAAGCCTGCATCGCGCTGGGGTGCCCGCACTGGAAGATGATCACCATGGTGTGCTATCGGGCAGCGCGCTCGGGCATCATCACCGGGATCCTGCTGGCTGTGGCGCGCATCGCGGGCGAAACGGCGCCGCTGCTGTTCACCGCTCTGAACAACCAGTTTCTGTCGTTCGACATGAACGCGCCCATGGCCAACCTGCCCGTCACGATCTTCCAGTTCGCGATGAGCCCGTTCGCCGACTGGCAGCGCCTCGCGTGGGCTGGCGCGACGCTGATCACGCTGCTCGTGCTGGCCATCAACATCATTGCCCGAATCATGTTCCGCAAGCAGGCCGCCTGAGCCCGCGGACATCGAAGCGACACTATCGGATACGCCATGGAAAACATCGCCGAGATCTCGAACCCCAAGCTGGAAGTCAAGAACCTGAACTTCTACTACGGCAAGTTCCACGCCCTGCGCAATATCAACCTGAGGATCCCCGAGAAGAAGGTCACGGCCTTCATCGGGCCATCGGGCTGCGGCAAGTCGACGCTGCTGCGTACGTTCAACCGCATGTTCGAGCTCTATCCCGAGCAGCGGGCCGAAGGGCAGATCAACATGGACGGCGAGAACCTGCTGGCTTCGAAGATGGACATCTCGCTGATCCGCGCCAAGGTCGGGATGGTGTTCCAGAAGCCCACGCCGTTCCCGATGAGCATCTACGACAACATCGCCTTCGGCGTGCGCTTGTTCGAGAACCTCAGCAAGGGCGAAATGGATGAACGGGTGGAGTGGGCGCTGACCAAGGCCGCTCTTTGGGAAGAGGTCAAGACCAAGCTGCACCAGAGCGGGCACAGCCTGTCCGGTGGCCAGCAGCAGCGCCTGTGCATTGCGCGGGGCATTGCGATCAAGCCGGAAGTGCTGTTGCTGGATGAACCGTGTTCCGCCCTGGACCCGATCTCCACCGCCAAGATCGAAGAGCTCATCGCCGAACTGAAAAACGACTACACGGTCGTCATCGTGACGCACAACATGCAGCAGGCCGCGCGTTGCTCGGACTACACGGCGTACATGTACCTGGGCGAGCTGGTCGAGTTCGGCGTGACCGATGAGATCTTCATCAAGCCGACCAAGAAAGCGACCGAAGACTACATCACTGGCCGTTTCGGCTGAAAAACCGCGGCTCCGGCTGCGTCGGCTCCTCCATCCGGAGGAGCCGCCTCATCCCCCCGCAGCATCCAAGTGTTGTGGGGCGGCATCTTTTCCAGTAGACAATTCCAGATACGTTTAGTTATGCTTGCGCCTCCTCGTATCGTGTCCTGCGGCACGGCACGGTTGCAGCATCGTCAACAAGCCTGAACATTGCTTTCAAGTTTTGTCCGGGCTTGTCGAGAATGTAGTCGTGGAAGAGATGGCGACAAGAAGACTGCGTCCGCTCGCTTGAGCGGCATCCGCGCCGGCGTTCATCTTAAAGACTAACAAAGACAACGCGAAGCGGTCGGCATCCCGCCGGCCGGCGGAGCATTTCTTCAACGAGACGTTCAATGTCGTTCTTACCCGACGAGCCCATTGCGGCTGTATCGGCGGGCTGTCGTGCGCGCAGATTTCCTGATCTGCCTCGGCGTGCCGCACTTAGCGTTTCCTTGGCCTTGCTATTGGCCGCTCCTCCCATGGTCCATGCCCAGCAGGCCTCCTACGAGCCGCTCTTGACGCAGGCACGTTCGCACCGGGATGCGCAGCGTTGGGATGCGGCCCTCGATCTTTTTCGCGAAGGGGCGAGGCGCTATCCCGGCGTTGCTTCGTTCGAACAGGGCGAGGTCATGACGCTGGCCGACGCGGGCCAGGCCGAGGAAGCGGTGCGCCGGGGCCGGGCCCTGGTCCAGCGCAATCCGGCCGACCCTGACAATCACCTTGCGCTCGGCTATGCGTACCTGCGGGCCGAGGGGCCCTATGCAGCCCTGAGCGAAGTCGACAGAGCCTACGAACTTGCGCCGCAGCGTCCTTACGTCGTGCGCGAACGCATTCTTTCCTGGCAGCGTGCCGCAATGCCCGAACCGGCGCTGCGCCTGGCGCGGCAGCACCCGGGGTTGTTGAACGAGTCGCAGATGCGGCAGCTCGAGGGCGACGCAGCCGCGGAACTGGCGCGCCTTTCGTCGCTGCCATCGCGTGGCGAAGCGGAACGGTTCGCAGTGGCCGACCGCGCCCTGGCACGTTACGCGCAATTGATTCCTGCCTGGCAGGCGCTGGGCGAAGAGGCCGCCGCCGATGTGCGGCGTGCCCGCATCGACCGCCTGCAGGCGCTGCACGCGCGAGTCCGCATGGGCGAAGTCGTGGCCGAATACGAGGCGCTGCGCGCCGAAGGCGTGGAGGTACCGGATTACGCCCTGGGTGACGTGGCTTCGGCTTATCTGTACCTGCGGCGTCCGGAAGCGGCCCGCGAAATCTATGACCGGCTCGTCAGGAACGGCGGCAAGGGGCTGGACGAGGAAATGCGCCTGGCCAATGAAACCGGGCTGCTGTATGCGCACATAGAGGAAGAATCCTTTGGCCCCGCGCTGGCATCGGCCGATGGTGCGCCGGCCGGCTACTCGACTTGGCGCTACCTGGTCGGGAATCCCGAGCGTCTGCCCAACGATCCGCGCTTGCTGGCCGACGAGACGGCCGCCATGGCCTACTACTATGGCGACGATACCGTCGAGGCCGAAAAGCGCCTGAGCGAGTGGGTCGACCTCGCCCCCGACAATTCAGGCCTGCGCACCTCGCTTGCTACGGTCTACCTGGGCCGCGGATGGCCGCGCCGTGCCGAATCGGAATACAAGCTGGCCGAGGCGCTGGCGCCGCGGGGCCTGGACGTGGAATCCGGCCAGGGATTCACCGCGATGGACCTGCAGGAATGGCGGCAGGCCGAATTGCTCAGCGCAGACACCATGGCGCGTTTTCCCGAGAATCTAAGGGCGCAGCGGCTGGCGCGTGTCTGGCAAGTCCACAACAAGGCGGAATGGCGAACCTCGGCCTATCGTGGCTTCTCATCGGACAGCCCGGTGGCCGGCAGCGGCAGCTATGGCTTCGACTCGGTCCTGTACTCCGCGCCGCTGCAATACAACTGGCGCGCCTTCGGCGGCGGCGGCTATGCCACCGGCAAGTTCATCGAGGGCCGGGGCACATCGCGCTGGCTGCGGGGCGGCCTCGAGTATCGGGGCCGCGACCTGACGGCCGAAGCCGAGCTGTCCGTCAACCACTATGGTTTCGGCGCCAAGCAGGGCGCACGTGCCTCGGTCGCGTACGACATCGACGACCACTGGCAGATCGGCGGCGAGGCCAGCCTGCGTTCGCGTGATACGCCGCTGCGCGCCCTGAGCCACAACATTTCGTCCAACGCGCTTCAGGGCTATGTGCGATGGCGCCAGAGCGAGCGGCGCGAGTGGACGCTGGCACTCACGCCCTCGCGCTTCAGCGACGGCAATAACCGGTTGTCCGCCGCGCTGACCGGAAGCGAGCGTCTTTATACCCGCCCGCATCTGAAGGTCGACCTCGGCCTGGAGCTGTCGGCATCGCGCAATACGCGGACCGACGCGCCGTACTTCAACCCTAGCCGCGATCTGGTGTTCCTGCCGTCGGTGACGGTCACCCATATCCTGCACCGCCGCTACGAGACGGTGTGGGAACAGGAGGCCACCGTGGCTGCGGGAAGCTACACCCAGCGCGACTATGGCACGGGGGCGGTCGGGCTGATCAGCTATGGACAGCGCTACCGCACCAATGACGTCTTCGAGGTGGGCGCCACCGTATCGGGCATCACGCGCCCTTACGACGGCACCCGCGAACACGAATGGCGCATTGTCGCCGACGTGATCTTCCGGTTCTGAGAGAAGCAGCAATGTGCAGAATTCGTTTCCGCCTGATACTGGGCTGGTTCCTGATCACGGCCTGCGCCGTGCTGGCCGGTTGTGCCAAGGACATTCCCCTGTTCGTTCCCCCTGCCGAGCGGCCGGTCGCGGCCGCGGACCAGCCCTGGCCGAAAAACCAGCTGCTGACCCTGGCCTATCACGACGTCGAGGACAGCGAGCCCGACCAGACCTACCTGTCGGTGCGTACCGACCAACTCATTGCGCAGCTGGCCTGGCTGCGCGAGAACGGCTACCGCGCGGTATCGGTGGACCAGATCCTGGAAGCCCGCCGGGGCGGGACGCCGTTGCCGCCGCGGGCGGTCCTGCTGAGCTTCGATGACGGCTACAGCAGCTTTTATACGCGGGTGTTTCCCGTACTCAAGGCCTATGGCTGGCCCGCGGTGCTCGCGCCCGTCGGCGCCTGGATCGATACGCCTGCCGATCAGGAGGTGAACTTCGGCGGCCAGCCTGCGCCGCGCGACAAATTCCTCACCTGGGAGCAGGTCGCCGAGCTTGCGCGTTCCGGGGTGGTCGAGATCGGCGCCCATACCGACAACCTGCATTACGGGGTGCAGGCCAACCCGCAGGGCAGCGAACAGCCTGCGGCGGCCACGTTGGTCTACGACCCCGTAGCCGCGAAATACGAATCGCCGGCCCAGTACCAGGAGCGCATGGCCCGCGACACGGCGCGCATTACCGAGAAGATCCGCCGCGTGACGGGCAAGCCGCCCCGGGTGTGGGTCTGGCCCTACGGCGCCGCCAGCGGCGTGGCGCTGAAGATCGTCGGGGATAACGGCTACGACATGGCACTCACGCTGGAAAGCGGCCTGGGCCGCATCGACCGCCTGATGTCGACCCCGCGCGTGCTGTTGTCCGGAGAAGCCTCGCTGCGCAACGTTGCGAGCGCGATCGTCGACGTGCAGGAGCTCGACAAGATGCGCGTCGCGCATGTCGACCTGGACTATGTCTACGATCCCGACCCGGCCCAGACCGACCGGAATCTCGGAGCGCTCGTGCAACGCATTGCCGACATGCAGATCTCGGCCGTGTTCCTGCAGGCCTACGCCGATCCCGTGGGCGACGGGCTGGTGAAATCGGTGTACTTCCCCAATCGCGTGCTCCCCATGCGGGCCGACCTGTTCAACCGAGCGGCCTGGCAACTGCGCAATCGTGCCCACGTGCAGATATTCGCCTGGATGCCGGTGCTCTCGTTCGACCTCGATCCCTCTCTGCCCCGGGTGACGCGATGGAATCCGCAGGTAGGCGCCGCCATCGATCCGGACCAGTACCGCCGGCTGTCGCCATTCTCGCCCCAGGTGCGGGCCAGGATAGGCGAACTGTATGAAGACCTGGCGCGCTACGCGGTGTTCGACGGCATCCTGTTCCACGACGACGCCGTCCTGTCCGACTACGAGGATGCGAGCGCGCCGGCGCTGGCGGCTTACCGTGCTGCGGGCCTACCGGACTCGATCGAGGCCTTGCGCGCCGATGCCACGACCTTGTGGAAATGGACCCGCTTCAAGAGCCGCTACCTCGTGGACTTCACCGCCGAGTTGACGGCACGCGTGCGGGCGGTGCGCGGACCGCAGGTGCTGACCGCCCGGAACATCTTCGCCGGTCCCATCCTGAATCCCGAGTCCGAAGCGTGGTTCGCGCAGAACCTCGACGATTTCCTCGCCGCCTACGACTGGACTGCGCCCATGGCAATGCCGTTCATGGAAGAAGTGCCGTCCTCGCAAGCCAGCGCCTGGCTCGATCGCTTGGTCGATGAGGTCGCCAAGCGCCCTGGCGCGCTCGGCAAGACCGTCTTCGAATTGCAGAGCCGCGACTGGCGCGGAGCGGGCGCGCCCATCGACTCCGTATTGCTGGCCGATTGGATGAAGCGCCTGCAGCGCCGTGGTGCTGTCCATTTCGGCTATTACCCCGACGATTTCTCTCAGGATCAGCCGCGCCTGGAGACCATCCGTCCCGTGTTGTCCAACGCCTGGTATCCCTACCGATGAAAGACCGAATCCTAGCTTCCTTCATCCTGGCCGCGGTCTTGATCCTGCCGTTCTGTATCGCTCTTGCCGTGACCGGGGACTTCCTGCTCGACTTCGTCTTCTTCTACCCGCTGTTCATGTCGGGGCTGTGGATGTCGGGCGGCCTGTACTTCTGGCTGCGCCTGGAGAGGCGCTGGCGTTGGGACGAGCCGGGTGCCGTGCCCGAGCTGCCGGGCAATCCGCTGGTCACCATTCTCATTCCCTGCTTCAACGAAGAAGAGAACGGCGAAGAAACCGTACTGGCGGCATTGGGCCAGAACTATCCGAACCTCGAAGTCATTGCCATCAATGACGGCTCCAAGGACGGGACGGCGCCGATGCTGGACGCGCTGGCGGCCCGCAGCGACTACCTGGTATGCATAGACGGGGATGCCGTGCTGGCGCCGGACGCGGTGTCCTATCTGGTCCATCCGCTGATCGCGCATCCGCGGGTCGGCGCGGTCACCGGCAATCCGCGCGTGCGTACGCGGTCGACGCTGATCGGGCGCGTGCAGGTGGGCGAGTTCTCGTCCATCATCGGCCTGATCAAGCGGACCCAGCGTGTGTACGGACAGGTGTTCACCGTGTCCGGCGTGGTGGCGGCGTTCCGGCGGCAGGCACTGGACCGCGTCGGGTACTGGAGCCTCGACATGGTGACCGAGGACATCGACATCAGCTGGAAACTGCAGCGTGATCACTGGTCCATTTTCTACGAGCCCCGGGCGCTGTGCTGGATCCTGATGCCTGAGACCCTGCGCGGGTTGTGGAAGCAGCGGCTGCGCTGGGCGCAGGGCGGGGCGGAAGTCTTCCTCAAGAACGTGCGTTCGATATGGACGTGGCGCCACCGGCGGTTGTGGCCGCTGGTCGCGGAGTTCTGCCTTTCGACGTTCTGGGCCTTCGCGTTCGCGATGTCCATCGTCCTGTGGGCCCTGGGCAAGTTCATCGAGTTGCCGCCGCATATCCACATCGAGACCTTGATGCCGCCGGCCTTCACCGGGTTGGTGCTGGCCATGGCATGCCTGCTGCAGTTCGCCCTCAGTATTTTCATCGACCGGCGCTACGAGCCTCGCCTGGCCGGCGCGCTGTACTGGGTGGTGTGGTATCCGCTGGCCTATTGGATGCTCAGCCTCTTCACATCGCTCGTCAGCTTTCCCAAGGTCATGCTCAAGATCCGGCGGCGGCGCGCGCGCTGGATCAGTCCTGACCGGGGTATCAAATCGCTGGAGAAAGCATGAGTCTCGTTCCTCCTCCCACCAAGCTGGATGCGCCGGCCGCCGGCGAGCCCCGGGTGGCGATCGACGCCTCGACCATGGTCATCACGACCAAGCGGACGCGGCTGCGCTACCTTCTGGACGTCGTATTGACGGCGATCGCGTGGATCGTGTTCCTCTATCTGTTCGCGCGCGGCATGATCGCAGTCGTTGAAGGGCGGATGGCGGGGCTGGACGCGCCGTTCTGGTCCGGCGCATTCCCGACGATGCGGACCTTGGCTGTGTATGCCGCGCTGGCCGTCATCAACGCGCTGATCCTATTCGCCTGGGCCTGGTACAACTGGCGGCGCTTTCGCGGCCTGGACCGGCGCAGCGCCCCGGCTCCCATGAAGCCAGAGCGGTTGGCCACGGGCTTCGGCGTGTCGGCCGAACTGCTGGCCCGGATGGAAAGCGCGCGCATCCTCGTGGTGCATCACACCGAGGACGGCCTTATTGCGGCGGTGGATACCGTGCCGGCGGCGCCGCAAGGCTAGTCCGGCCCCGCCCAGGGCGGCGCGCCGCCATCCGTACCCGCCGGTACGCGATGACAGTCCCGGTCACGCTCAAGGCCAGGCCGCCCAGACTCATCAGGATCAGCACCGCCTCCCGCCAGACGCCGGCCGCGAGCATGGGCGGCAGGTCCCAGCTGTGAAGGAAATTGAATAGCCATCGGCCCAGGCGCTGCCGCCCGTCCACGCTCAATGCCGGGTCGCCGGTATACGGATCCAGATAGACCCAGGTCTTGCTGGCGTCTGCAAACTGCGCACGCCAGACTGGCAGCCGGCGTTCGCTCGCGCCCATCATGGCTTCCGGCTCCCGGCCATAGTAGTAGGCATCGTAGTCGTCGAGCCGGCGATAGGCGGCGATGGGCGCGGCAAGCAAGCGCGTGGCGGCGTATTTCAGCTGGGGTGGCGACCATTGTCCAAGAATTCTCATTGCGCCGGCATCGCCGGTGACCAGGCGGGTGTGGCCGGCGCCGTCGCGGGCCAACAAGTAGGGCCGGCCCCCCAATACCCGCCATTCGATTTCGCGCGGCTCGAACCCTTGCTCCCACAAGGCCGCGGTAACCTCAGTCAGGTCCAGCGTGGGCCGCGACTGGCCGGGCGTCGCACCGCGATAGGCGGCGAGGTCCGGCCGCAGGCCCGAGGGGTGGAACAGGCCGGCCGGGTTCATCGACATCAGTCCGCTGAAGATCCACGCAAAGGTGATCCCCGCAAACACAAGGCCGGCGATGTGGTGCCATCTCAGCCAAGCGTCGCGATAAGGCGAGCGGGCGCCCGACTTGTAGGTGCCGCGGAAACGCCAGCGCCAAAGACCGGCTGCCGTGCCGGTCACCGACACCATGGTCCCCATTGCGGAGAGCGAGATGACCAGCCAGCTCCATCCCGGGTCGACGGGCCGGTCTCGGAACATATAGAGCCAATGGAGCCATGCGCCGGCGTAGTTCCACAGGCGTTGCGCGCGGGGCGCGTCCAGCACGACTTCCCCCGTGGCCGATGACACATAAAGTAGCGTGCTGGCAGGGTCGTTCATCTGGACCTTGTGCAGCGGACGATGGGGATTCAGCGTGGCTGAATGCGTCCACCGGTCCTCGTCTACCGAGCCGAGGTAGCGGGCGCCTACGCCGGGCAGATAGGCGCGTGCGCTCTCGACCGCGTCGCCTGCATCCGCGGGGGGCATGGGCGAGGCCGTCCGCGCATCGACGGCGAGATAGCGGCCGTCGCCTTCCCGCAGGCGCAGAGTCGGCCGGCCGCGCACCGTTGTCAGCATGATTTCGGTGACGGCGGCCGGATCGGCGCTTGCGGCCAGCGCCCGTTCCACCGGCGCCCAGCATGGACCAGCCGGCAGGTCGGGCAAGTGTCCCAGCCGTTCCCAAGGCGTGAGCTTGGGGTAGCCTACGAACAGCATGACCATGCCGCTGGCGAACCAAGCCACCATCAGCAGGCAGGCGGCGATGCCGGTCCATCGGTGGATCAGGTAAATGGCGCGCTTGCCACGCGATCGCGTCAGCATAGGCGTCTCCTAGAATCGATGGAGCACGGTCAGCTCCACGCGCCGGCCGCTGCCATAGAGCCATTGCGTGGGGTGGTAATAGGCGGTGGTTACATAGTCGCGGTCGAATACGTTGAAGCCGCGCAATGAGATGGTCGTGTCGCGCCGCGGTTGCCATTGCAGCGACAGGTCCGCCACCGTGTATGACGGCAATTCCAACGTATTGGCGCGGTCGGCAAAGCGCCGCCCCACGTAGCGCATGCCGGCGCTGGCAGTCCAGGCAGGCAGGAAGCGCCAGCTCAGCCACATGCTGGCCTGACGTTCCGGGACGTTGACAGGGGTGTTGCCGGCGCGCGAAACCGCAACGCCGCCCGCCGATTCGGTGAAGTCGTCGTAGCGGGCACGCAGCAGCGCGGCGTTGGCGTCCAGCCGCCAGCCGGAGGCCAATTCCAGGCCGAGGGTGGCTTCGATGCCACGCGACGATTGTTGGCCGACTTGAACGCTGACCGAGGGATCGGCCACGTCGGCGGTCACCAGATTCTTCTTGACGATGTGATAGCCCGCCAGTGTGAAGTCGCCCTTGCCGCCCCAGAACGTCTGCTTGATGCCCAGCTCCACCTGCCGGCCGCTGGCCAGGTCGAAGCGGCCGTTGGAGGGAGACAGCATCAACAGCGCGCCGATAGGGTCGGCGGCCTCGGCATACTGGCCATAGAGGGCCAGGTCCGGCGTCAGGTCGTACACCGTACCTGCCCGCCAGCCGACGTGGGAAAACGAACGCGACAGCGTCTCCTGGCCCAGGACCAGGTCGCGGCGCGCGACCTCCGCATGGTCATAACGGATCCCGGCCAGCACCGACCACTTATCCGTCAGCGCCAACCGGTTTTCGCCGAAAACCGCGTATTGCCAAGCCCCGTTCCGATACCGCGGAGAGGTGCCCGCGACGTTCACGAAGTGGCCAGGATCGACGTCGTAAGGGTCGACCTCCGACGTGCCCGCATAAGGCGAATTGTTGGTGTGCCGGAACGCGCTGTGGCTGAGCGATACCCCTACCGATACCTGGCTGGGCAGGCCCAGCAGGCGGCCTTTGAACGTCGCATCGGTGGTGTTGCCGATCTCCCACTGGTCATGCAGGATCTCGGTGTAGGACGAGCGCTGGACGAGGCCGGTGGCCGGCAGGTAATCGTAGTACTCCGCATTGCGCCAGTGGCGGCGGCTGCCGATCCGGTAGAGGCGGCTGCGCACCGTGGTCGCATCGTTCGGCGTCCATTCCGCCGACAGCTCGGTCCACTGGTCGTTGTAGCGGATCAGCGCGTCATCCACGTTGTAGTTCTTCCCGCGCAAGGCATCATCCAGCCGCCCGTCCACCAGCGGCGTGCCGAAATACCGCATCGGCCGCTGCCAGCCCTGGGCATGGCTCAGCTTGAGGCGGAAGTCGGGCGATGGCTCCCACTGCAGCGCCCCCGACATCGCCAGGTTGCGCGAATCGCCCCGATCCACCCAGTTGGCCGACCGGTCGCCGCTGATATCGAAACGATACGAGAACTGCTCGTCGATCGAGCCGCCGCTGCCAAAAGCCAGCCCCCGCGTCGCATCCGTTCCGAGCGTGGCGCGGATCTGGTTCTCGACTGGTCCGCGGCGCGGTTTCTTCGGAATCACGTTCACCACGCCGCCGATCGCGCCTTCGCCGTAGATGACCGAAGCCGGCCCGCGCAGCACCTCGATACGGTCCACCGCCCACGTATCGAACGGAAACGTCACGCCAATCTGTCCGTATTGGCGTATGCCGTCGTAGAGCTGCATTACCGATGCTGCATCGGTAAAGCCGCGTACCGACAGCCCGGAGCCGCCGTTGCCAGGGTGGCCGATAGAACTGAAGCCTGGCGCGCGGATGATGGCGTCGGTCAGCCGGGTATCGCCGCGTTCGTCGAGCTGGGCACGCGTGATCGCATCGACACTGGCTGGCGTCTCCCGCCGCGTCAACGGCAGATTCGATCCCGTCGAGGCAGGCTGGTCCAGCGGTGTTTCGGGCTCCGCCGTGACCGAAATCGAAGGGAGCGTGACAGGGGTATCCTCGGCCCAGCCCGCTTGGGCAATGAGAACCAAGGGCGGCAGGCAAAGCCAGTACAGGGAGGCGCGCACCGAAGGCGCGCGGCGCGCCGCGGCGCGAAAAGAGAGCTTCATGGCAGCATTCCGGTAGAAGATCGTGGGAAGAGGGCCAGGCAACGCGCCCGGCCCGGTCTCGGGTCTTCACGCGGAATGCGGCGGCGCCCGCGCGCCCAGTGGCGCACGGGCCGGCTGGACGGCGCACTGCGACGTAAACGCTGGAGCTGGAAGCAGGTAGGCGACGCGCAGGCTGCCCGTCAGACCTGGGCCCGGGCCGGCAAGCAGTCCCGGCGTTGCGGCCGCTGCAAACGGGCAAGCCAGATCCAGAACATGCACCGGGGTCGGACCATCGTCCCCGGTGTCCCCGCCCGGAAGCGCTATTCGCCACGGCAGCGGGCCACCCGCCGAACACAGGACGACGAACGCTTCCCGGCCGTCGGCTTTGCCCGGCATGAATCCCTGCGGAATCGTGGCCTTGAGGACGAACACCGCCAGCGCCAGCCACCAGGCGGCGCAATGCCAGTGTCTACCTGCGAGTCCGCGCATCACCGTCCAGGCCGGATGCACTTTCCCCTCCTCAAGCGAATGACTACCCCGCGCGCATCACGCGCGCGCAAGCTGGCGCCATGGAGGCCGCCACGCAGGCCGCACCATGGGCGTATCGGGACGGATCAGGAAAGAAGGGGCGGCGCGCGCGGTGCGTGCGCGTGCCAGCGCGGAGCAAGGGACGGGGAAGGAAGCGCCGAGCCGGCATAGGCCAGCGTAGCGCCCTGGGGAGGCGGGATCGAGCCGGCGGACATTGGCGGCGCGAACGGCCAATGCTGCGCCAGGGTGCAATAAGGGCAGTAGCCATCCCCAACGGCCGGGGCCTTCGGCGAGTGTCCGTGCGATACGGCGATCGCCACCGGCGCTGCGCCGGCCTCGCTGCAGATGTGGACCCATACGACGGTTCGCGCATTCGCCAACCACTGCGAAACAACCGGCGCGAAGACCCCTAGGCACATGGCGCAAAGCGCCAGCCAGGCGAGACATCGACGCAGCCGGTGGGTGGTCTCCATGGGGCCTTGAATGGTAGTGGCCGGCGGCGTGGCGCCGGCGTGTTCGGCGCACAGGGTGCTGCCGCCCGATCGTAGGATTATAGGCCGGCTGACGTGGGAGCGACGCTGCCCCCTAGGGAAGCGCGTCCAGTTTACGGTCGCCTTCGGCGGTATGCGGCAGTTCCACCAGGAATTCGCGGCGCAGCACTTCCCTGATCTCTGCGGCGCTTTCCAGCCTGCGGCGCACGGCGCTGCCATCCGCGCCGTAACGCGTGTAGTCCCGGTTGTGCAGGCCAGCCGGCCTTGGGCGGTGGCGCGTGCTGCGATCAGGTTCGATACGAAAGGCGATTCCGGATGCGTGGACAGGTAGTAATTGGCTATCTCGTAATCGGGCGGAAAATCCGGCTCGATGCCGAACCGGTACAGGGTGCGCCACTCACCTCGCACATCGGCCTGCAGCCGCCAGCCCTGCTCGTCGGACAGCAGTCGGCAATGGCCGTGGGGCGTGGGCTGGGGAAGATCGGTGTGCAGCCTTAGCGGGCACGTGGGGGTCTGGCCGCCGAACCCGACGTCCACGATCAGCGGCGCATCGCCCAGCTCCACCTTCAAGAGCATGTGGGCGCGCGGTACGGTAGCGTCTTCTGGCTGCCCCCACAAGACTCGCGCCGACAGCGTCGTCACCTTGAAACCCAGCGCACGCAGCACCGCGCCGAACAAGCCATTGTGCTCGTAGCAGTAACCGCCACGGCGGCCGTGGACCAGTTTCTGCTCGATGTCGGCGAGTGCCAGGCTGACCGGCCGGCCCAGGAAAGGGTCGACGCTTTCGAAGGCGATGGTCCGCACATGGTGCAGGACGAGGTTGCGCAGCGTGTCGGCCGTAGGGGTAGCGGCGCCGACATAGCCGATACGGCCGAAATATGCATCGAGATCCGGTGGCTTGGACATGGGGTCTCCCGTTCGCGGTGCTTTGCATCGCACAGAGTTTGCCTTAGGCGCTAAGCTCACGCAAAAGCCGGTCGTCGCTCATCAAGGCGAATAGCTTCGAATTCCTTCCCTATCGGCGATGCGCACTAACTATTGTCATTAGCGGAGGCCATGTCGGAACTGGGCGATGTACTGCCGTCGGTCCTTATCAGTCGTTCAGAATAAAGACTCATCAGGTCTCAATCGTGCGAATTTAAGTGTTGGACGAGCATAGACCGTCCTCCTACCATAGCCTCACAACAAGGCTATGGCTGCGTCGGCAGCCGCACAGGAGACGATCATGTTCTTTTCCCACCGCCCTCGCGCCGGTTTGCCCTCTCGCATGCTGGCCCTTGCTTTCGCGATAGCGGTTAGCGCCGCGAGCGGTACGGCAGCGGCCGACGATTTTCCCTCCCATGCGATCAAGTTCGTCGTCCCGTTCGTGCCGGGCAGCATCACCGACATTGCCGCCCGCTATTACGCCATGCGGTTGGGCGAGGAAACCGGCCAGTCGGTCGTCGTGGAGAACAGAGCGGGCGGGAATGGGCTCATAGGTGTGGGCGCCGTCCTGAACGCGCGGCCCGACGGCTACACGATCCTGATAGGAACGACCTCCATCCTGGCGACCAACGTCGCGCTGTACCGCGCCCTCCCTTACGACCCGCTCAAGGATCTGGCGGCATTGGGCATGATGGCTTCGGTGCCGAGCGTCATCGCCGTGCCTGCGGGCTCCGAGCGTTCCAGCATCGAGACGCTGGTGAGGGTGGGCCGCGCCAAACCCGATTCGCTGAACTACTCCGCCGGTGCGACGAGCTACCAGCTGATGGGCGAACTGCTCCAGGAAAAGGCCTCCTTTACCGCTCGCGCGATTCCCTACAAGGGCGTGGGCGCGGCGCTCAATGCGCTTATCGGCAAGGAGGTCGATTTCTCGATCGTCGACGCGACGAGCGCGCTGGGGTCGGTGCAAGGCGGGACGGCTCAGGCGCTGGCTGTGGCCTCCAAGGAACGGCTGGCGCTCCTGCCCAATGTGCCGACCACCGCCGAGGCCGGCCTTCCCGATTTCGTGGCTTCTACCTGGGTCGCGGCCGTTGCGCCGGCCGGGGTTCCTGCGGCCCGGCTTGCCAAGCTCGAACAGTTATTCGCCAAGATCGCCGATGACCCGGCCACTCGCAAGTTCTTCACTGACCGCGGCGCGGAAGTCCCGACCGGCGGAGCCGCTACGCTCCGCGCCCGCCAGAAGGAAGAGATCGAACTGTGGTCGCGCATCGTCAAGAGCGCAAAGATCGAACAACTCTAAGCGCCAACCGATTGGGAGACCTTTCGATGCTTATCGCCCGATTCGCCCGCAGCGCCGTCCTGTCCCTGCTCGCGGCCGCCCCTGCCGCGAAAGCGGCCGACTGCCCCGTCACCACGCTGGTTGCGCCGTTCCCGGCCGGGTCGACCACCGATACGATCGCCCGTGCGCTGGCCAAGGACATGGGGACGCAGCTCACCACGGCCGTCGTCGTGGAGAACAAGCCCGGCGCCGAAGGCCAGATCGCGGCGCTCGACGTGCTCAAGGCCAAACCCGATGGTTGCCGGCTGTTGTTCGCTACGTCGGGCAATCTGTCCATTGCCCCGCACATCCGCCGTCAGCCGCCTTATGAAGCCCGCCGGGACTTTACCGCCATCGCCGACATCGGGCGCTACACCTATCTGCTGTACACGAGCGCCAGCTTTCCGGCACGCAACTACGCGGAGTTCGTCGCCCAGGTCAAGCGCAAGCCGGGCCAGTACAACTATGGAACTGGCTCCAACACCAACCTGATGGCCTTTGCCCACCTCAGCCAGAAATCGGGGCTGGAGATGACCCGCATTCCTTTCAAGGGGGAGCCGCCGGCTATCCAGGAAATCATTGCCGGCCGCGTGCAAGCCATCGTTGCAACGACCATGGGCGTTCCCCACGTAGAGAACGGCCGATTGCGCGCCTTGGCCGTTATGGGATCGCGGCGCACGGAACTGCTGCCGGATACGCCTACGCTGGCCGAACTGGGCGTTCCCGCCCTGGACATCGTGCCGTGGGCCGGGTTGTTCGGCCCCGCTGGCGTGCCGTCCGCCACGGCCGAACGGCTTCATGCGATCGTCAACAAGGCCCTGGCCAGCAAAGAGGTCTCGCAGGCGGCGCGCGCCGCGGGCTTCGAACTCAACGCATCTGGCAGGCCGGAATTCGAACGGCTCATCGCCGAACAGGACGCCGTCTACCGGCAGAAGATCCAGGAACTCGGTTTGTTGGAAGACTAGCCTCAGCTTCGCGAAGGAACGAATAGGACATGTTTGCACCTGGCATTTTCAAAGGACATCGGATTCTCGTAACCGGCGGCGGGTCCGGCCTCGGCAAGGAGATCGGCGGCCGGCTCCTGGAGCTGGGAGCCATTCTGTATATCTGCGGCCGGCGCGAGAGCGTGCTGCGGGATGCCGCCGATGAACTGCAACGGCGCTACGGGGGGCAGGTCATTCCGCTGCCCGTCGACATACGCGATGCCCAGGCCGTGGACGCGATGGTGGCGCGCATCTGGGAAGACGGTCCGCTGACGGGCCTGGTCAACAATGCCGCCGGAAATTTCGTCAGCCGCACCGAAGACCTTTCGGCCAACGGCTTCGACGCCATCGCCAACATCGTGCTGCACGGTACCTTCTATGTGACGCAATCGGTGGGCAAGCGCTGGATCGCACAGAAAAGCAAGGGATCGGTGCTTTCCATCGTCACGACCTGGGTGCGTACGGGATCGCCCTTCGTCGTGCCGTCGGCCATGTCCAAGGCGGGGGTGGACGCCATGACCAAGTCATTGGCTACCGAATGGGGGCGCTATGGCATTCGCTTCAATGCGATTGCTCCCGGGATTTTTCCAACCGAGGGCGCGACGGCCCGGCTGCGTCCGGGAAGCGATCCGCACGCCCGCGAGACCGCGGATAATCCTTCGGGGCGGCTCGGCCAGATGCACGAGCTGGCGAACCTCGCGGCCTTCCTGATGGCGGACGGCTGCGAATGGCTGAGCGGCGAGACCATTGCCATCGATGGCGCCTACCACTTGGCGCAGGGCGCGTATTTTACCCACTACATGGCGTGGGGAGACGAGCAATGGCGCGAATCGCGCGAGCGGATCAAGGCGCAGACCGAGGCGGACCGCCAGCAGCGGTCGGTCGACGTCAACGCCGGGGGGCAGGCATGAGCCGGCCCGAAGCAGGCGATTGCGCCTATCGCGACCTGAATCGCCTGGCCGAAGAATCGCCATACGGACGCTACCTGGCGTTTCTCGAACAAGGGAAGCTGGTGTTCCAGCGCGACCCCGAGACGGGCCGCGCTGTGTTCTATCCCCGCGTAGCGGCTCCCGGCACGGGCGCCTGCGGCCTGGTGTGGGAAGTCTCGGCCGGAACCGGCACGGTCTATGCCACCACCGTGGTTCATTACCGCGGAGAAGTGCCGCTGAACGTCTCGCTCATCGACATGGACGAAGGATTCCGGCTGATGAGCCGAGTGGAAGGTATCCCGCCTTCGGAACTCAGGATAGGCACGCGCGTACGCATGCGTGTCCATCGCCCCGACGAGGGTCAGCCTTATCCGGTATTCGACGTCGACCGGACGGTGGCGCTGCCGTCCCGTGCGGAGAACGAGCTATGAATGCATCGATGCGCGGACGCGTGGCGGTAGTCGGCGTCGCGGAGTCCGATCTCGGCCAGATGGCGGCCGGCACGACGCCGCTGGACCTGATGGCGCAGGCTACGACGCGAGCCCTGGCGGACGCGGGCTTGTCGCTACGGGATGTGGACGGACTGTTCGTCGCCAGCGCCCAGGTCCGGTTCGGACCGATGATGCTGGCGGAGTATCTGGGCCTCTCGCCGCGCTGCTTCGACGGCACGCAGATAGGCGGATCGTCGTTCATGTCTCATGTCGCCCATGCGGTTCAGGCCATCGAGGCCGGGGTTTGCCAAGTCGCTTTGATCGCTTATGGCAGCACCCAGCGGTCGGTATCCCGCGCTACGGCATCGCGTCCCGACCCGAACCCTTATGAGGATCCGTTCAGGCCGCTTCTGCCGGTCAGCGCCTATGCCCTGGCTGCATCGCGCCACATGCATGAATACGGGACGACTCGCAGGCATCTAGCGGAAGTCGCCGTGGCTGCCAGGCAATGGGCGCTCCTGAACCCCAGCGCGTGGGAGAAAGAGCCGCTCGCCATCGAACAGGTGTTGTCGTCGCGCATGGTCTCGGAGCCGCTGACGGTGCGCGACTGCTGCCTGGTCCTGGATGGCGGAGGCGCAATGGTGCTGACCTCGGCCGCCCGCGCCAGTTCATTGCGCAAGCCTCCGGTCTATGTGCTGGGCGTGGGCGAAGCGTTGGGGCACGGCACGATTTCGAACATGCCCGAGCTGACCACGACTTGCGCGGTTCAATCCGGGCAAAGTGCTTTCACCATGGCCGGGCTCACGCCCGCCGACGTGGACGTGCTCGGGCTCTACGACGCCTTCACGATCACGCCCATTCTGTTTCTGGAAGATCTGGGCTTCTGCAGGAAGGGAGAAGGCGGCGCGTTCGTCGCGGACGGCGCGATCGCGCCGGGCGGGCGCCTGCCCGTCAATACCAACGGCGGCGGCCTGTCGTACTGTCACCCAGGGATGTACGGCCTGCTCGCCATGATAGAGATCGTGCGGCAGATACGCGGGGAATGCGGCGCGCGCCAGGTCGCTTCTTGCGACGTCGGCCTGGCGCACGGCAACGGCGCCGTGCTGTCGAGCCAATGCACGGCGCTTTTCGGCAGCGCGGGCACGCTTTGATGCCGCCTGCCAGATCATCGGAAGATCGAGGAAAAACAATGGGTATGCTGGATGGAAAAGTTGCGCTCGTAACAGGAGCGGGGCGGGGTATCGGGCGCGACATCGCGCTGGCCATGGCCGCGCATGGCGCGAAAGTGGTGGTCAACGATCTCGGCACCTCCTTGGACGGCAGCGGGGCCGACGCTGGCCCGGCCGCCGAGGTCGTTCGCGAAATAGGTGCGGCCGGAGGGCAAGCCATCGCCAATACCGACTCGGTATCGGACTGGAACGCGGCGCAAAACATGGTGGACACGGCGATCCGGAACTTCGGGCAGCTCGACATCGTGGTCAACAATGCGGGCATCGTGCGGGACCGCATCTTCCACAAGATGTCGGTAGAGGAATGGAAAGCCGTCGTCGACGTCCACCTTAACGGCTCGTTCTACGTCAGCCGCGCGGCTGCGCCGCACTTCAAGTCCCGCAATGGCGGCCGCTACCTGTTCATGACATCCGCCTCGGCCCTGGTGGGCAACTTCGGGCAGGCCAACTACGCAGCGGCCAAGCTGGGCGTCGTTGCCTTGGCAAAGTCGGTCGCCCTGGATATGGCGCGGTATGGCGTCACCGCCAATGCGGTGTGTCCTTTCGCCTGGAGCCGGCTGATCGGGTCCATTCCCGCGGATACGCCGGAGGAGCAAGCCCGGGTCGAGAAGATCAAATCCATGGAGACCGCGAAGATCGCGCCCATGATGGTCTATCTGGCCTCGGATGCCGCCGGCGACGTGACCGGCCAGGTGTTCGCCGTGCGCGCCAATGAGCTCTTCCTGATCAGCCAGAACCGCCCGCTGCGCTCGGTGCAACGCAGCGAAGGCTGGACGCCCGAGACGATCGCGCAACACGCCATGCCGGCCATGCGCGCCAGCTTCTATGCGCTCGACCGCTCGGCAGACGTGTTCAGCTGGGATCCGGTCTGAGCAGCCTTGCGAAACCAGTACAGAGAAACGACCATGAGTACATCCCTCATCGATTCGCGGATCTTCGGCGATATGTTCGGTACCGCGAAGATGCGCCAGGTTTTCTGCGACGAAGCGTTGATTGACCGCTACGTGGAAGTCGAAGCGGCGTTGGCCAGAGCCCAGGCCCGCGTCGGCATCATTCCCGGCCAGGCCGCGACCGACATCGCCCGCGCCGCCGGCGCCTTTACTGCCGATATCGATCGTCTGGCGCGCGAGACGCTGATCGTCGGCTATCCCATCCTGCCCCTGGTGAGGCAACTGTCCGAAGCGGCAGGAGAGGCGGGACGATATGTGCACTGGGGCGCGACGACGCAAGACATCATGGATACCGCGCTGGTGCTGCAGCTTCGGCAAGCGATAGGGGAACTCGAGAAACAGACCGGCATGCTTCAGGCGACGCTTGCGCGCCTGGCTCAGGATCATCGCGAGACCCTGATGGCAGGCCGCACGCATCTGCAGCACGCGCTACCCATCACGTTCGGCTACAAGGCGGCGGTGTGGCTGTCGATGTTCGACCGCCACATGGCCAGGCTGCGGGAGCTCAAACCCAGACTTCTAGTGGGATCCTTTTCCGGCGCGGCCGGTACGCTCGCTTCGCTGGGAAGCCAAGGACTGCAAGTCCAGCGCGCGCTGTGCGAGGAGCTGGATCTTGGTGTTCCGGCGATCACCTGGCACGTGGCGCGCGACAACCTGGCCGAAGCGGTCGGCTTCCTGGCCTTGCTGACGGGATCGCTGGCCAAGATCGCCACCGATGTATCGCTCATGATGGCCAATGAGTTCGGCGAAGTGGCCGAGCCCTTCGTTCCCGGTAGGGGCGCGTCCAGCACGATGCCGCAAAAGCGCAATCCCATTTCGTGCGAGGTGATCATTGCGAACGCCAAGGCGGTGCGCCAGAACGCCGCCCTGATGTTCGATGCGGCCGTGCACGATTTCGAACGTTCGACCGGTCCATGGCAGGCGGAATGGCTTGCCATTCCGCAGAGCTTCGTGCTGACGGCAGGGGCCTTGGCGAACGCGGTCTTCATGCTCGAGGGACTGACCGTCGACAAGCAGCGCATGCGCCAGAACCTGGACATCACCGGCGGCTTGATCGTCGCGGAGGCCATCATGATGGCGGCCGCCTCGGTGCTGGGCCGCCAGGCCGCCCATGAACGCGTCTACGAAGCCTGCAAGCAGGCTGCGGAAAACGCTCGACCGCTTTCGCAAGTCCTGGCCGAACAGGCGGATATCTGCGATGCGCTGGGCGGCGCAGCGGGAATCGAACGGCTGTGCGGCCCGGAATCCTACCTGGGCAGTACGCTGGCCATGGTCGACGGCCTGCTCATGGCGGGAGGTCGCCTGTCTGGAACTTCCTCGGAGGGTCGCCCCGCATGAAGCACCCTTGGTCCATGCCCAATCCGAATCTTCAGCACTGGCTGGCCAAGCATGCCGAAAGAAGTCCCGATGCGCTGTCGATGGTTTATTGGAGGAAAGGAGAAGAGGCCGAACGCTGGACGTATGGGCGCATGCACCGGATGGCGCAAGGCTTGGCCGCCTGGATGCGGGCGTCGGGGGTGCGGCCAGGCGACCGCGTCGCCCTGCTGGACTTCAACGACGTGCGCTTTCTGGTGACGATGTTTGCCGCCGCCAGTCTGGGAGCGATCTTCGTTCCGTTGAACTTCCGGCTGGCCGCGCCCGAGGTCGTGGCCATGATGCAGGACTGCGGCGCGACTCTGCTGATCCATGGCGCGGAGTTCGCGTCCATTCAGGCCGAGGTGGCGCGGCGGACCGGCTGCGGTCGCTTCCTGCGCTCTGACAGGCGCGGCAACGACGAATTCGAAGAGGCCTGCTCCGTCGAGCCCGACCATCTCGCCGATCTACGGCAGGCAGGGTGGGAGGAAACGGCATGGCTGCTCTATACCTCGGGCAGCACCGGCCGTCCCAAGGGCGTCATGCTCAGCTATGGCAATATTTTCTGGAATACCATCAATACGATTCTTATTCAGGGCGGGCTGCCCACCGACAGAGTGCTCGTATCGGCGCCCCTGTTCCATGCCGCGCCCGTCTCGACGGTCATGGAAAGCTTTCTGCGCGGCGCCACGATCCATCTGGAAAAATCGTTCGACCCCGGCAGCATCATCGAGCGTATCGCCTCGGAGCGCATTTCGATCATCGCCGGCGTACCAGCCATGTACCAGTTCATTGCAGAACAGAACGAGTTCTACCGCGCCGATCTGTCCAGCCTGCGCGGCATCATCGTCGGGGGAGCCCCGGTCCCTGATGCGCTGATCAAGCGCTATCACCACCGAGGCATCGCCGTGATCCAGCGCTACGGGCTGACCGAGGCCGCGCCGCTGGTCACCGCCCTTGCTCCGGGCTCGGCCGCCTCCAAGGCCATGACGGCGGGTCAGGCCCCCATGTTCGGCGACGTCCGCATCGCGGCTGCCGGCAGCGATGGGGTCGGAGAAATCCGGATGCGCGGCCCCAACGTCATGCTCGGCTATTGGAATCAGGCGGCCGAATCGGCAGCCGTGCTCGAAGACGGGTGGTTGCGCACCGGCGACCTGGGGCGGCTGGACGGCGAAGGGTTCCTGACCGTCGCGGGGCGCATCAAGGAAATGATCGTCAGCGGCGGCGAGAACATCTACGCTGCCGAGGTGGAAGCCAAGCTGGCCGAAAACCCCGAAATTCTGGAGTCGGCCGTTATCGGCATTCCTCATCCGAAATGGGGCGAAACCGTCTGCGCCGTTGTCAGTCCCGTTCCTGGATGCGGCCTGGACGAACGCCGAATCATGGCGCACTTGCAAGGCAGGCTCGCCCGCTACAAGCAGCCGACGAAGATTTTCATCGTGGATGACTTGCCCAAGAACGGGGCGGGCAAGATCGACAAGCTGAGGCTGAAAATGCGATATGGCGATGGAAGCGATCGCCACGTGGAGAACCAATGATGTGCGAATCGCGGCAAGAGGCTGCGGATGCGCCGGCAAGCGCGCATTCCGATTCCGACCCGGTTGCCAATGCGCAGCTGGACGCATGCCTGGAAGTCCTGGGGCTGAAACGCGCGGATTCCGGCGGCGAAGTATCGATAAAGGGAGCCGACCCGGCCATCGATAGTCCGCATCGGCTGGCAGGCGCCATGGCGGTTGCCGCCGCGGCGCAGGGCACCGCGCTGGCCAGTCTTGCCCGGGAACACGGGCATGCCGGCCAGGACGTGTCCGTCGAAATCGGAAGGGCGGCGCATGCGCTGCATCCTTCGCGATACCTCAAGCAGAATGGCTATCCGATAGGGTTCGACTTCACCTTTAACGAGCCCGGCAACGGCTATTTCCGGACGCGGGACGGGCGGTGGGTCTATCTGGTCTTCACCCGTCCGCAATTGCGCAACGAACTGCTAACGCTGCTGGGCGCCCCGAACAACCGGGAGGCGATTGAGAAGGCGGTGGCTACCTGGTCCGGCCAGGAGCTCGAGGATGCGTGCATTGCGGCCAACCTGCCGGTTTCGCTGGTCCGTTCGCCCGAGGAATGGCGCAGCCACCCGCACGGCCGGGCTCTGTCCAAACTTCCCGTGATCCATATCGAACGGGCGGCGCCGGGCGCCCCCCGGCTGTGGCGCCAGACCGGCCCGCGGCCGCTCGCGGGGCTGAGGGTTCTGGACCTTAGCCATATTCTTGCCGGCCCGGGGCTGACCCGGACGCTCGCCGAGCAAGGCGCCGACGTGTTGCGCATTTCCGCCCCGACCCAGACGGACCCGCTGAACTTCATGCTCGATACCGGGTTCGGCAAGCGGAGCGCATTTCTCGACTTCGACACGCGCCGGGATCTGGCTACCGTACGCGAGCTGATAGCCGGGGCGGACGTCGTCGTCCAGTCGTACAGCCCTGGCAGTCTTGCTCGGCGCGGCCTGTCATTGGAGAACATGATCGCGGGACATCCCGGCCTGGTCTACGTCGATTTGAGCGCCTATGGCGATGCCGGCGGCCCATGGGCGCACCGCGTGGGATTCGACCACAATGCGCAATCGACGACGGGCATCAGCTGGGTGGAGGGCGGGCCGGACTCCCCCCGCCTGCCGCCCACTACCTTGGTGGCGGACTACACCACGGCCTACCTTGGCGCCGCGGGCGTACTGGCCGCATTGAGGCGTCGCGCGGCCGAGGGCGGAAGCTATCGCGTCAGTCTCGCGCTTGCCCGCACCTGCATGTGGGTCCAGGACATGGGGCTTGTGGAGTCCGGCCCGCCCGCAGCGCCGCTGGAGCCGGAGGTGCTGCATATGGACAGCCCCTTCGGGAAGCTCGATTATCTTGCTCCGATCACCCGGTTTTCGGGCACGCCGGCGTTCTGGAGCAGCCCCCCCTTGCTGCTGGGAGCAAGCCTGCCTCGCTGGGGGTCTTAGAAAACGCCACCCTGAGCCGCCGCCCCGACCATGGATCTGAAACAACTCCGATATTTTCTTGCCGTTGCCGAAGAGCTCCACTTCGGCCGCGCGGCCGAGCGGGTGCACATCGCCCAATCGCCGCTGTCGCGGCAGATCCGGCTTCTGGAGGAATCGCTGGGCGTCGTCCTGTTCGTCCGCACCAAACGGCATGTGGCGCTTACCGATGCCGGCCGGGCCTTTATGCCTGAAGCCCGGGATATCCTGAAGGCAGCCGAGCGGGCCCGCGACACGGCCATACGGGCCGACGCGGGGCAAATGGGCAGGCTCAGTCTGGGCTTTACCAACTCGGCCATTTATTCCGAATTGCCGCGGCTGCTCGCCGATTATCGAAGCCAGTATCCGGAGGTGCAGCTGGAGCTGCACGACAGCATGCTGACTCCCCAGCAAGTGGAGGCCATCCTACAAGGCAAGCTGGATCTGGGCATCGTGCGGCCGCCCGTCGCCTCGTCGGATATCGCGCTGCTGCCTTTTGCCCGGGAACGTCTGGTGGTGGCGCTCTCTGTCGATCATCCTCTGAGCCGGCGCGAAAAAATAGACATCGCGCGGCTGGCGGGCGAGCCGCTGATCGCATTCAACCGTTCGCTCGACTCGTCGCTCTCGCATCGCATCACCCGCCTGTGCAACGATGCGGGCTTCCACCCTCGCATCGTCCAGGAAGTGGGCGACATACCTAGCATGATCATGCTCGTATCCAGCGGCATGGGCATGGCGCTCGTGCCCTCCTCCTCGGAGAACATCCGGATGAAACAGGTTGCCTTCCGCCCGCTGGCCGGACCGACGGGCCCGCTTACGTTGACGCTCGCGCTGGCGTGGAACGCCGGCGCCGAATCCCGGCTGCGGGAGTGTTTCATAGAAATCGCCAAGAAGCGGCTGTCCCGGCCAGGCCCGAGGAGGGGCCGCCCGTGAGCCACTCATTCATCCGCTATCGCGTTGAAGGACGCCTTGCATCCATCACGTTGGCGAGGCCGGAAAAGCGCAACGCCATGAACTCGGCCATGCGCGACGAACTATGGGCCTGCTTGGGCCGCGCCGAACACGATGAGCATGTGCGAGCGGTACTGCTGCGCGCGGAAGGCGGACATTTCTGCGCGGGTGGCGACATCGCCGACATGCGCCCCGGCGAGCTCGACGCCGAAGCGGGCCGCGATCGCATTCTTTCCGCCACGGACGGCGCGCGCCGCCTGCTGGAACTTCCCAAGCCCGTGATCATGGCGGTCGACGGATGCGCCTATGGCGCGGGCTGCAGTCTCGTGCTGGCGGCCGACGTCGTGATCGCCACGAACCGGGTCCGGTTATCCATGTCGTTCCTCCGCATTGGGCTGGTGCCCGATCTATGTTCGCTCTTTACGCTGCCGCGCATCGTGGGATGGGCGCGCGCAAAGACGCTGCTGTATTCGAACCGCGAGATCGGCGCGGAAGAAGCTTTGCAGCTGGGCATTGCCAGCGAAGTGGTTCCGCCCGATGCGCTCGACCAGCGCGCCGAAATGATCGCACGGGCGCTCACTCGCCTGCCGCGCAGCGCGTTCGCCATGACCAAAGCGGCCCTCGCCAGATCCCTGTCCGCCGATCTCGGTTCGATGTGCGATATGGAAACGTCCTCGCAGGCCATCGCCTACTCCACGAGTTATCACGCCGACGCAGCCCGAAGGCTGTTGGCGCGGGAGCCACTGTCTTACCAATGGCCTGTCTTTTCATTGCCAGGAGACAAGAATGCGGACCATCCGGACGCTCGATGAACTGCATGAACAGATCGGAAAAGAAATTGCCGTCAGCCCGTGGGTGCGCGTGGACCAGCAACGCATAGACCTGTTCGCGCAAGCTACGGGGGACCATCAATGGATACACGTGGATCAGGAGCGGGCCCGACAGGAGTCGGCGTTTGGCACCACGATTGCGCACGGTTACCTGACGCTTTCTCTCTTGCCGGATTTGATGCGCCAGGCCCTGGCGCTGCCGCCCGCCGACATGAGCATCAACTATGGGCTCAACAAGGTCCGGTTCCCCGCGCCGGTTCCTCGGGACAGCAGGGTTCGCGCCCGCATCAGGCTGAAGGACATGCAGCGGCTACCGTCCATGCCCGACCGGCCGGACGTCAGCGTCGTCGAGCTGACTTGGGAGTCTCGCATCGAGCGCGAGGGTTCGACCAAGCCTGTGTGTGTTGCGGAGACGATCAGCCGGCGCTATGACAGATTCCGATAGCATTGGTCCATTTCAGGGCGGGAGCTGCTCATAGTGGGCCGCCGAAGTCCATGGTCCATTTATGGCATGACACATGACAAGTCATACGCCAGGTGGGCCGGTCTAAAGGGGCGGAACGCTTGTACGTAAAGTCGCCGGCACAGCATGACACCGCTTCCGAATCTGGACACCCTGATGGGGCAGACTGCCGTTCGGATGGCAGGCGGATTCTCAAGTAACGGCCGGTCGAGATTCTGCCCGCGGGACCCGGTTTGTCCATTGGCGTGGAGAAGCGGAAAGGCCGGAGTCTGGACCCAACGGGCCGCAGACGCAGGTACAATCCACCTCCACCGTTCAAGAATCCCTCCTTCGCGAGAGGCTGCTGATTGACGATGGCCTTGTGGGTCAATGGGTAAAGCGCCATACCATAGCTTGGCTCATTTACCGGTGGGGCCGCTAGAGGGTTTGAGATACAATGACGCCAATCGGGGCGTAGCGCAGCCTGGTAGCGCATCTGCTTTGGGAGCAGAGGGTCGCGAGTTCGAATCCCGCCGCCCCGACCAATACAATCAAGGCCTTTCGGGCAGTCTGCTCGAAAGGCCTTTCTCTTTCCTGTCTCTGCCTGATAGTTAAACCGGCACGTGTCCGCCCGCCGTCGCGAAGACCTCGCTCTTGCGTCCCATCCGCCGTCACTTGCCCGGGCGGCGCCTGAACGTTTCGCCGTACAGCTCGCGGACCCAATCGATAAATACGCGGACCCGCGGTGAGAGTTGCCGATGAAAGGGGTAGAGCACGCTGACCGGCAGGTCCGGGCACGGCCAATCGGCCAAGACTCGCACCAGGCGACCATCGCGCAGGTAGTCTTCCAGGCGGAAGCGAGGCACTTGGATCAGCCCGCAACCGCCAAGCGCGGCACTCGTATAGCATTCCGCGTCGCTGACGGACATCCAGCCGCGGGCCTGGAACTCCTGCAGCTGCCCGTCCACCATGACGGAGAACGGATAGCGATGATCGCTGCCCCGCGAGAAAAAGCCGACCGCATGATGCCGTTCCAATTCGGAGGGATGCGTCGGCGTTCCGTAGCGGGCCAGGTATTCCGGGCTGGCGCAGATGATCTCTTCCAGGTCCACCAGTTTTCTGACGACGAGTGAGGAATCGCGCGGTTGGCCCGCGCGCACGACGCAGTCGATGCCTTCTTTCACCAGGTCAACCAGGCGGTCGCCGCAACTCAGGACGACTTCGATGTGGGGATAGCGGTCCCTGAACTCGGCGATGCGCGGCAGGATGACTGTCGTGGCGTGTACGCCATGGACGTCCAGCCGCAGTGTCCCGTGTGGATTGGCGATCTGGGTGCTCAGCGAGGACTCGGCATCCTCCAGTTCAGCCAGAATGCGCCGGCTTCGTTCGTAGAAGGCCTGGCCGTCCAGGGTCGGCTTGACGTGCCGCGTGGTGCGGTCGAGCAGTCGCGCGCCCAACCGGTTCTCAAGCTGCTTGATGGCATGAGTCGCGGTCGCGCGCGGGATGGCTAGCATTTCGGCAGCTTCGGTGAAGCTGCCCAGCTCAACGATTCGGTTGAACAGTTGCAACGCGGTAAGGCGGTCCATGAGAGCTTATCGTGATTGAAACGGTATAACCCCGCGTCTTCCGCGCGCGGGAAATGGCTCCCGACAGCGCGGGCAGGGCAATGGCGCGATTTGATACGTTTGGGAGGGCATCCGTTATCGCGCTGCGACGGCCACGCCGACTTCCGAGGAAGCGGCCAGCACCTCCCTCATGACGCGACTTTGCCATTTGAAATAAGGGTTGAAAGTCAGCCGCGCATGGATTTTTCCCGCCTCTCGATAACCCCATTCGGAAAACCACACGGGCGCGCCCTGCTCGCAGGCTAGCCGTGCGGGTTCGGTCTGTCCGTTCCAGCAAAGGCGAAGCCGGCCCTCGGCTCCATAGAGTTCGTTGTCTGGCGAAAACAGCAGGCCCATGTGGGAAAACTGGCTGATGCGGAGTTCCGGGAGCTTGTCCTTGCGCACCACGATGCGCGGATCACCGCTTTCCGGACCAGGCGAATCGCCGTACCAGATCAAGCGACTGGCGGGATGGGTGAAACGCGAGCTGAACATTTTCGACAGGTAAGCGGTGGCTAGCACCGAATCATGTTCGGCCACAACCATCAAGGTCGGCTTGTCGTACGCATTCTTCCGCAGCGAATCGCGCGCCCGGACGCTGCTTCGATAAAACTGCACAAAGCCGTTCGTCGGCACCGTCATGTATCGCACGGCATTTTGCATCGGCCGGACGTTGTCCGGTTCCAGCAGCCATGGTCGAGCCCACGCGATGAGCGGCGTCAGCCAATCGTAGGCACTGTTCGACTTGAAGGCGGGCGAAAAAAGAAGCAGGCCAGCGACGTCCGCATGCGCGTACGCATAATCGAGGACCAGGTTCGCACCTGTTGAGAATCCGCCCAGATAGATTTGTTCGACCTCATGACGCAACGCCGCGGCCTGTTCCGCCACCACTCGGCGCCAGTCTTCAAGCGTTACGTCCAGCATGTCCTCAGGGCGCGTTCCGTGGCCTGGCAGCAGTATCGCCCGGACCAGAAACCCATCGTCGGCCAGCTGCTTGCCGACATCGTGAAAAGACCAGGGAGAATCTCCTAAACCGTGCACCAGCAGCACGCCTCGCTGCGGCGTCTTTTCGGGGCGCCATTCGCGCGGCGCATTCCACGCGAGCTCGGACATGCTGTCGGAGCTTTGGAAGGCGCGTCGCTGCTGCAGCATCTGCACCATCTCTTGCCGATAGGCATCGAAGGAGGCGGGACGCGCCGAGCCGTTCTTTTGGCCGCCGCCGGCGCAAGCTGCAGCGGTCAGAAGCGCCGCCAAGCCGACTGCCGCCCAGAACGCGACAACGATCGAGTTACGTGACGTTTTCACGGTGGGAATGTCTCTCGTACAGAAAAAGTGGTGTCCGCGGGACGCGTCCACGGCGGAAGCACCACCGTCACGACATCAGCCGCCGCTGGCCAGCGAAAGGCGCTCGCCACGCGCCCGGGCGATGCGGTCGACCTCGCGGGCATACTCAGCGCTGTTGCGCAGGCTTTCGTAGCGCGCAAAGGCTTCGCGATACTTGGGGTTGGCGAAGTCCGGGCCGGACTCCAGCATGTATTCCGGCACACCGGCGCGCTTCCACAAGGCCAGGTCGGCCAGGACTTCGGCGCGGCTGGATGTTCCTTTGGTGATCTCCGGCATGGGGTTGTCGCTTTCGGCAGCGGAGGCTCCGAAGGCCAGTCCAGAGAGGCTCAGGCACAAGGCGGTCAGGGTCAGTTTCGCGTTCATGGCAATTTTTCCATTCAGGGTTTTGACGAAGTGCGTGCAGTAGCACCACGGACGTCATGATGTCGGTTAACCTGGAATGGATAAAGATGGAAAAATTGCCGTGTCAATTCAATAATTGTCAACAATCTCAGGCTGACGAACGTGCCAGCGGCCACTCAGGGATTGCCGGCCGCAGCAGGCGGTCCACAGCGGGACCGAAGTCGTTCTCTGCGAAGTGCGATCGATGGCCGAGAAGCCGTCGCTATCTGATCGGGTGCTAGCCGGACGGATCATCCACCCGCGACCTCCCGGCGGACGACCACGCACGTCGACGTTCCATGAGCATAGAGTTTGCCGGTTTCGTCTTCAATGCGTCCATCGACGGTAATGAGACCGCGGCCGCGCGAGACCACCGTACCGAAAATGCGGAAGGGTTTTCCATCGGGCAGAATGGGGCGTACGAACTTTGCCGAGGTTTCATGGGTAGGGCCGTCCTCGCCTGCTTGCAAGGTCGTCTGCGCGGCCAAGGCCATGGCGGTGTCCAGCATGGTCAACATCCAGCCGCCGTGGACGGTGCCCATGGGATTGAGAAATCGCCCATCGGGCGTCGCGCGAAGTTCGACGTGACCGGGCGCGGGCGCAAGGACCGTTGCCGGCAGGGTTTGCGCCATCGATGGCGCGGGCGTCCGGCCGTCGGCCAGGGCCCGTACGCGATCTAGTCCGGCGAGCTGTTGCGGGGCTGGCTGGTCGTGGCGAGCGGGTGGCGATGGATGTCCGTGCCCGGTCATGGATGGGTTCCCGTGTCCGGGGCGGCGGTGTGGCCGGTGATGAGTTCATCGGCCGCGGCATCCAGGATCTCCCGGGAAAGGGCTTCGTCCCCGGCCGCCCGCGAGAGCAGCAATGCGCCTACCATGGTGGACAGCATCGCGATGGCTTGTTTTCGCCGCGTTCCTGCATCGCGGGAGCGCAGGAGTTCGCCCAGCATGGCCACGCGCTGCTCGATGCCTTCTGCAAAGGCCTCTCGCACGGCGTTGCCAGCGCGGGCGGCATCCGGCCCCAGGGCCGCGAAGGGGCAGCCCACGCCCGGTTGATCGCGATGGGAGCGCGACAGGTAAAAGCGGACCAGGGCGGCAAGGCGGCTGTTTGCCGCTTTCGTCAGTACTTTGCTCCAAGCTTCGCGGCTTTGGGCGACGCTGTGGCGGCAGGCCGCCACCACCAGGTCTTCCTTGGAGTCGAATTGTCGATAGAAGCCGCCATGGGTGAGGCCTGCGGCTTTCATGAGATCGGCGACGCCGATGCCGTTGAGGCCACGCTCGCGAAAAAGATGGCTCGCCGTATCGATGACCCTGGCGCGGTTGTGTTCGGCTTGTGCTCGGCTTACCCGCATGGATGCCTCCGGTGCGTTGACCAGGCGCATGATAGATTATGATCATCATCTAAATCAAGCCGCGCGGATCGCCTCCTCGGTCATCGTTCAGAATCAAGAGGCGGCCGCTACGCCGGTACCGTTGGCACCACGGACGGCGTCTAAGCCGTCTTCGCCGGCTCGCCCAGGTTCGCTCCCTGCCGGATCAACTCCTGTCGCACTTCGTCCGCGGCTACGTCGCGAGGCACGATGCGGCGCCTCGCCGCCATCGCGGCGCAGACGCCGGCTGCCTGGCCGGTCGCCATGGCGATCGGCATCACGCGATAAGAGGAATGCGCCTCATGTGTTCCGGAGATGCACCGGCCAGCCACCACTACCCGTTCGACGCGCTGAGGAATGAGCGCACGCAAGGGAATGTCATAGGCATCATCGGCGGGAATGCGCTTGAGCAGAGTGCCCTTGCCCGTCGGGTTATGGATGTCCACCGGATACGAACCGCGTGCGATGGCGTCGGGAAACTTGCGTGCGCTCAGCAGGTCTTCGGCGGTGAGCTGGTATTCGCCGACGATACGGCGCGTTTCGCGCACGCCGGTGTGCACGCCGCTTTGCACCGCATAGCTTCTTTCGAAGCCAGGTACGTACTTGCGCAGGAAGCGCACGATCTGGTCGAGCTGGCGCCGGCTTTCCCATTCCGCGCAGCTCCAGTCCCAGACGTCGGTGCCCAGCACTCGCGTGACCCGGGTGGAGTTGACGCTGACTTCGCGCGGGTGCGGCGTAGCGAAGAACAGGATGTCTTCCCGCGCCAGGTCCAGTTCGCCGGTCGCCGTGGCTTGCTGCACGAGATCCCATAGGCCGTGGACGCCGCGCCACTGATCTGGATGCCGTTGCGCGTAGGCCTGGAAGGCCGCGTGTTCGAAGTCGGCCATGCGGAACATGAGCGTCATCGGTTGCACTAAACCGTCTTCCTCTCGGCCGATGTCGCAGTCGGCGCCGGCCAGGGCGGCGATATCTCCGTCACCGGTGGCGTCCACGATGGTGCCCGCCTTGATGACGAGCGGGCCGCTTTTCGTTTCGAATATCCCCCCTTGGGCATGACCGTCCCCGTAGACGCCGCTGGCAAAGGCATGGAACAGGATGCGAACGCCGGCCTTGTCGAGCAGGTCGAGCGCCGCCCATTTGAAGATCTCGGGGTCGAACGGAACGACATAGCCGGTCGCGAGCGAAGGCGAAATGGCGCCGCCGCGCTGTACCAGATATTCGAGCAGCTCCTTCAGCGCGCCCGCGATGACGGGATGGCCGGGACCGTGGTCGTTCGGCAGCAGGTTGCTGACGCCGAGTTTCTCGAACGTCGGCCGCTGGGTATGGAAAGACATCAGCGGCATGACCAGGGCGGCGGTCGCGTTGCCGCCGAGGAAGCCGTAGCGCTCCACCAGGATCACGTCCGCGCCCGCGCGGGCGGCGCCCAGCGCGGCGCCGATCCCGGCGGGACCGCCGCCAACCACGAGAACGTCGGTCTCGGCCGCCAGCTTTGCGCGCCGGGGAGACAAGGTGAGCTCGGTAATGTCGGCAGGTTTCTCCAGTATGGGCATTTCATCCCCCTTCATTGGCGGCCGCGCGGGCGCCGAGCTGCGTCAGCAACGAGACGAGCAGCCGGTTGTTTTCGCGGGCCCGCTCTTGCAGGGCAGGCAGGCGCTCCTGGATACGGGCCTGGATATGGGCACGGTAGTCCCACGCATGGTCGATGGTCGCAAGCAGCCGCCCGGGATTCACGTCGTCCAGCGGTGGTGTGTCCATGTCCAGGTCCTGGAGGAGGCCGGTGACTTTGGAGGCATAGGGCAGCGCCACGAAAGGCACGCCCTGCAGCGCGGAAAAAATGAGGAAATGCAGCCGCATGCCGACGCAGAATTCGAAGCTCTCGATGATGGTCATCAGCTGGCCGGGGCTGTACTCCCCTTTGAGGACCGTGGCGCGCTGCGCGCATTGCATCTGGGCGACGACCGCGTGGCTGTGCTGCAGGTCTTTGTTGCCCCGCTCCAGCGGGATGAAAACGACGTCGGCATCGAGACGTCGCACCATGAAGTCGGCCGCGTTGGCGAGCAGGTCGTGATAGTGGCCGGCGCTCATGCCAGGCGCCGCCGGACCGGGTTCCCGAACCGAAAATCCGATCCGGCGGCGGGGCAGGTCCAGGCCTTCGCGTGTCAAGGCATCTTCCGGCAGCGGCTGGGCCTTCATCAACAAGGCAGGGTCGGCGGTGACATGAATGGCCCGCTGCAGGCCGACTTCCTCCAGCAGGCGGGCGCCCTGGCGGTCTCGCACCGTGACGAGCGCGGCAGGCATCAGTGCCTGGCGGGCCAGTTCGCGGCTGGACCGCTGCGCAAGCGGCCCCGCGCTGACCGCGTAAACCATGACTGGAATGCCCAGCTCGTTTGCAAGCAGCACCTCGCGCAGGTAGATGTCGACTTCCGCATCGAACAGGATACCTCCGCCACCCAGCACTAACAGGTCGAGCCGTGCGATCTCCTGTCTCGCCTCATTGCGGGACAGTTCGCGGACCGGAACGGCCCGGTCGACTTCATGGCGCTGTTCGGTGTCCTGCGCGTTGCGTGAAAAGACGGTGATGTCGACCGATGTGCCGGCGCGCAGCTGCGACACGATGCTCTCGAGAATCGCTTCGTCGCCAAGATTCAATCCGCCGTAGGAGCCGGAAATACCGATCCGGAAAGGACGATTTGCCATAGTGGTCCTGTAGTGATTGCCCGTGTCGGCCGATCTCCAGGCCGATGAATCCGCCGCCCGGGCTGGTTCTCTCCCGGGTGTGGCCGCTTGGGCCGGGGTGCAAGCCCTGCAGTATCAATTTCCGCGCCAGCCCTCGAAGAGGTGTCGCGGGGGCGCGGAGCAGGGCTGCTTCCCGGCGCGCTGGTAAAAAATACTCGTCCGTTGAACGAAAGTGAGGGCGCCCGAGCAAGCCGTCCAACGCCGCTGGCGGAGTAATATGGTTGCCAAGGCCCGCGTCCGCCGTAGCGGCGGGTCAAGGAGAGTTTCAATGAATGAGCACGGAACCCTGGATCGTCTGGAACCGGGGATGATGATTCCCTATGGTGGAAACCGGTACACGCGGGTGGGCGAGGCGCTGGCGAACGCCTTCGGTCCTGGCGACCGGCTGCTAGTGGTTCAGGAAACCGGCGCATTGCTGCGCATTCCGGGGCGCGTGGACGAGGTCGTGCGAGCCCGGGTGGCGGAGGCCCGGGCGGCCTTCGAGGCGCTGGCCCAGGTTCCGCCCGGTTCGGTGGACCGGTTCTACCATGTGTTCGCGGATGCGCTGGCCCGTAACGACGTCTGGGAACGGGTGATGGCGGCCAACGACGAGGACGTGCGGCGGGCGATGCAACGGGGCCGCTCGACCACCCGGCTCCGGGTCTCGGACAAGATGCGCGCCGCGATGATAGACGGACTGCGCGTGTGGCCCGGGCTGGCGGCCGCGGATCGCCGCGTGGTCGATCGCGTCGACCACGGCGATTGGCAGGTGGAGGTGGTCCGTGTTCCGTTGGGCGTGATCGGTTTCGTGTTCGAGGGACGTCCCAATGTGCTCGTCGATGCCTGCGGTGTGCTGTCCACCGGCAATGCCGCCGTATTGCGCATCGGCAGTGACGCGCTAGGGACCGCGTCCGCGCTCCTGCGCCACGCGCTGGAGCCGGCCCTGGCCGCGGCAGGCCTGCCGTCCGGCGCCGTGAGCCTCGTCGAGCTCGAGGATCGCGCTGCCGGCTGGGCCATGTTCAGCGACAGCCGTCTCGCTTTGGCGGTCGCGCGGGGATCCGGCGAGGCAGTCATGCAATTGAGCAGCGTCGCGCGCCAGGCCGGCGTGCCGGTCAGCGCCCACGGGACGGGTGGGGCATGGTTGGTCGCCGATCCTAGCGCGGACGCGGAGCGGTTCGAGCGTTCGGTGCGCCATTCTCTCGATCGCAAGGTCTGTAATACCTTGAACGTCTGTTGCATCGTGCGTAGCCGCGTGGAGGACCTGGTGCCGAGGTTTCTGCGCGCCATCGACGAGGCGGGCTGTGCGCTACGCGGCACGCCGCGGTTGCACGTCACGCCCTCGGCCGAGCCCTTCGTGCCGTCGGAACTGTTCCAGCGCCCCACCATCGTGCGGCGCGCGGCGGGCGACGTCGAAGAGCCTTACGCCACCCCCCTGCCTGAAGAGCGGCTGGGCCAGGAATGGGAGTGGGAGGAAACGCCGGAACTCACGCTGGCGGTGGTCGAGTCGGTGGACGAGGCGATCGCGCTGTTCAATCGGCATAGTCCGCGTTTCGTCGCCAGCTTGATCGCTGAGGATCGCGAGGCGCACCGTCGTTTTCGCGCCCGCATCGACGCTCCTTTCGTGGGCGACGGCTTCACCCGTTGGGTCGACGGCCAGTATGCGCTCGGCAAACCGGAGCTGGGGCTGTCCAATTGGGAATTCGGCCGCCTGCTGGGGCGCGGCGGGGTCCTGACCGGCGCGGATCTGGCAGCCGTACGGCTCGTCGCCGCCACGGCGGTGGAGCAGCGCCGCTAGCGTCGTCTTCCCTCGACACGGGGCCATCAGCCCCGCCGCGCGCCGGTCTTGTTCGGATCGCTGCCCTCGTCTTTCAAGCGGTCGGCGTCGGGCGGCGGAGCGGGCGATTCCGGCGAGCCGGCAAGACCGGGGTTGCGCAGTTCGGTCGCCTCTTTGGGGGCGGGGGCGGGAGGCGCCTCACCTTCCTCGGGATTGACCATTTCATCGGCTGGCGGTGCAGGTCGGGACGTCATGACGGTCTCCTTGTATCGATACCAGCGTTCGGGCGGCAAGTCCCATGCCCAAGGTCACGCCTCTTGCTCTTGCCCGGCCGTGGCGGCGGGCATGTGCGAAACTCCGCCTGAGAACAACAACAGTCCTCCCGCCGTGTCCAAACGCTCCCTGGATGTCCCCGCCATTGCGATGCTCGTTCTGCTTTGCGCCAGTTGGGGCGCGCAGCAGGTTTCCGTCAAGATCGCGCTGCCTGCTTTTCCGCCCTTGCTGCAGATGGGCATACGTTCCGCGGGGGCCGGCCTGCTGCTGCTGGTCTATTGCGTGTTAACGGGGCGGGGCAAATTGTTGGCCCGCGACGGTTCGCTGTGGCTGGGAATTTTCTCCGCGCTTTTGTTCGCTGGCGAGTTCGTGTTGATCTATGTCGGCCTGCAATGGACCGATGCGAGCCGGACGTCCCTGTTCCTGTATACCGCGCCGTTCTTCGTCGCGCTGGGCGCGACCTGGCTGCTGCCCGCCGAGCGGCTTCGCTGGCCTCAGTGGATGGGCTTGTTCCTGTCCTTCTGCGGCACGGCGATCGTAATGGGCGTGCCCCGCGCGGCGACCTCACCTTACGCGCTATGGGGTGACCTCATGATGATCGCCGCCGCTATGTTATGGGCAGCAACCACTCTGGCGATCAAGGCGTCGAGCCTGGCTACCGTGGCGCCCGAGAAGGTGCTGCTGTATCACCATGGGGTATCCGCGATCGTGGGCCTGGGCGCCGCCGCGGTGGCGGGCGAGTCGATGGGGGCCGTGGCGTTTGCTCCAGCCATGGCGATGGCCTACCAGACCGTCTGGATCGCGGCGATCACCTTCCTGCTATGGTTGCGTCTGCTCGCGGCCTATCCGGCCAGCACGCTGCAAGCCGGCACCTCCATGTCGCCGCTGTTCGGCGTGGCCTTTGCGGCGTTGATCCTGCGCGAGCCGATCGGTCCGCTCTTTCTGCTTGCCGTGGCCTTGGTCGTTGCCGGCCTGGTGCTGGTCAATCACCGCCGCTAGCGCGCCGCCAGACGCGCGTCAATGCGAGCGGCTTCCGCGCGCAGCAGATCGACCACCTCTTCCAGCCGCGGCCCCGAGAGCCGCTCGGTGGCGGCCGCGACGCTGAGCGCGGCCACCGGTCTTCCTGCGAAGTCCCGCACGGCTACGCCTACGGCGCTGACCCCCGGGATGATCATGTCGCCGTTATACCCGTAGCCCAGTGCCCGCGAGGTCTCCACCATGCGCCGCATTGATGCCAGCCGATCCGGCGAGAACCTGCCGAGATATGCGGCGCTGGCGGTGAAGACCGCCGCGACTTCGTCGGGAGGCAATCCGGCGAGGATGGCGGCGCCGCCAGCGGACACGCATAAGGGACGACGCGCGCCCACTTCCACGGTCAAGGCTTTGAGCGGATAGCCGCCCTCCCGGCGATCCACGCATACGGATTCGTGGCCGCTCCGAATATTGAGAAAAGCGGTATCGCCAGTCTCACCGGCCAGCCGGTCGAGGGACGGGCCGCCCATGCTCCGCCAGTCGTGCCGGGGGGCGGCGGCCACGCCGAACTCGAAAGCCAGGCGTCCCAGCGTGTAGTACTGCGTGTGCGGAATCCGGGCAACCATTTCCTCACGCAGGAGCGCCGCCAGAATGCGGTGGACGGTGGCGTGGTGCAGCTGGCAATACTCGGCCAGCTCGGACAGGCGCCAGCCCGAACGGCGGCTGGACAGCGCACGAAGAATACGGAACGCGCGTTCGAGCAATTGCGCGCCGGCAGGGGGTGAGGCGGCGGGCGGGCCGGTTCGGCGTCCAACGGACGCGGTCTGTTTGTTCATGATGTAAACATTTTGGGGGCGAGTTCTCGTGATGCCAGGCGTTGTGAATACATAATCCCCGGAAAGGCATCATTCTGGCACGGGAGAGTTTTTTAAATCATGAACATTTTTGCACAGGCCGGCCATGCCCTGGGGCAGGCGAACGTGGAGCAGGTGCGGGCCGATGTCGTCGTCGTGGGGGCGGGCGCCGCGGGCGTATGCGCGGCCCTGGCGGCAGCCGGCAGCGGCGCGCGCACGCTTCTGATCGACGCCGGTCCCATGCCCGGCGGCGAACTGTTGACCGGTATGGCGGTCGATGGCGCACTGAACGCGCGCGGCGAATGGATACTCGGCGGGGTTGGCCGCAAGCTGTTCGACGCGTGCAATCGGCTCGGCGGCTATATCGGCCCCTTGAACGACTGGCGGCTCATCCACTACGTCTGCTTCGACCCCGAAGTCATGAAGTTGGCGGTGGCGCAATTGCTTGCGCGGCATGGCGTCGAGCTGTGGCTGCAGAGCTTCATGGTCGGCGTCGAGCACGAAGCCGGCGAGGTGCGAGCCGTGCACGTCTACAACAAACATGGGCTGACGCGGGTATGTGCGCCGGTGTTCGTCGATGCGTCGGGCGACGGCGACTTGGTGGCCCAAGCGGGAGGTTCGTTTGACATCGGCGGAGAGGGCGGCGAATTCCAGCCCTTGTCCTTGATGTTCAGAATGAGCGGGGTCGATACGCCGGCGCTGCTGCGATTCCTGCGCAGCGCGCCCGAGCATTTTGCGCTGGGCGAGAGCGATGCCATCCGGGGCGGACGCAGCGACGACGAGATCGCGCAGGAACTAATCGCGCAAGGGCAGCCTACCGTCTTCATCAAGGGCGATGGCCCGTTGCTGGCTCAGGCCATCGAGCAGGGCCGCATGTACCCGACCGCGTTGATCATGATCCAGCCGACCTCGGCCACGCGCCGCGAAGTCTGTCTGAACACGACGCGGATCGCCAATGTCAACGCATTGCAGACGCGCGCGCTCGGTCCCGCGCTGGCGACGCTGGCCGGCCAGGTGGAAACCTGCGTGCGGTTCATGCAGGAAAGCGTGCCGGGATTCGAAGGGTCCGCATTCAGCGGCATGGCGCCGCGCATCGGCGTGCGCGAGACGCGCCGTTTGCACGGCGACGCCACGTTGCTGAGGGAAGACGTGCTGCGTGCCAGAAAGCGCGACGATGGCATCGGCAAGGGCAGCCACCATGTCGACATCCACCAGGACGGCACGGGGCAGATCCGCATTCCCGTAGACGATGGCGGCTCTTACGACATTCCTTGGGGCTGTCTGTTGCCGGCCGGATTGGACAACGTCGCGCTGGCCGGGCGTTGCGTGTCGGCTGACCGCGCCGCGCATGGTTCCGTCCGGGTCATGGGGCCCTGCATGGCGATGGGCGAGGCAGCGGGGACCGCCGCCGCCATGCTGGTGGCGCGAGGAGGCAGGGCGTTCAGATCGCTGCCGGTCCAGGACCTGCGCGCCAGCCTCAGGGAGGCCGGCGCCATTCTCGATGGCACGCATTGAATTCAGACCGGCCCCGTCGGCGGCCGGCAAGCGCTAGGAGGCAGCAATGAAGCGGATCATGGAAAATTTGCGGCGACGGGTCTGGCTGGCCCTGGCCGGCGCGGCGGTCTCCATGCCGGCAGTGGGCGCGGCCAGCTATCCCGCCGGACCGATACGCCTAATCGTGCCCTTCCAGGCGGGTGGGCTGACCGACATCCTGGCCCGACTGATCGCCGAACGGCTGGGTGACGAGCAAGGCTGGACCATCGTGGTCGAGAACCGGCCCGGGGCCGGCGGCAACATCGGGGCCGAGGCGGTGGCGCGTAGCGCACCGGACGGTTTGACGCTGCTCATGGGCTCGATAGGAACGAACGCCACTAATCCTTTCGTTTATCGGAACACCCGGTTCGATCCGCAGAAGGAATTCGCGCCGGTGGCCATGGCGGGCGCTGGAACGCTGCTGCTCGTCGTCAATCCGCAGCTTCCCATACGGGACATGAAGGAACTGCTCGCTTATGCGAAGGCCCATCCCGGCCAGCTGTCCTACGCCACCGGCGGGCAGGGAGCTTCCCAGCACCTGGCCGGTGAACTGCTGCAGTCCATGGCGCGCATCAGGCTTCAGCACGTGCCCTATAAAGGCATCGCTCCCGCGATGCCTGATCTGTTCAGCGGCCGGGTAGACATGACCTTCGACATGGCCACTGTGCTGCCCTATGTGAAGCAGCAAAAACTGCGGCCGATTGCAGTGGCCAATGCCAAGCGTTCGGTGGCGCTGCCGGACGTGCCCACCATCGCCGAGGCGGGCGTTCCAGGTTACGCAGCCAGCGCATGGTATGGCGTCTTTGCGCCGGCACGCACACCCCCGGAGATCATCCAGCGCCTGAATCAGGCCATCAACCAGGTCGTCGCTACGCCCCCGGTGCAGGAACGCATGGTGGCGTTGGGTGCCGAGGCAAATCCCATGTCGGTAGCCGAGTTCACCGCCTTCGTGCACGCCGAGTCGGCCAAGTGGGAAAAGGTGTTGCGCAAACTCAACCTCCAGCTCGACTGAAGCAGCGATTAGCCGCCTGCCACCCCCTGGGTATTGACGTAGAGTGCGTAAATGGAAGTGCTGGCCGCCATGAACAGCCGATTCCGGTGCCGGCCGCCGAAGCAGAGGTTGGCGCAGCGCTCGGGAAGCGAAATGTGGCCGATGGGTTCGCCCGCAGGCGTAAAGACGCGCACGCCGTCCAGCTCCTCGGTCCCCATGCCCCAACCGCACCACAGATTGCCGTCCACGTCCACGCGCAGTCCGTCGGGGGTGCCAGGCCCAGCATCGATCACGACGCGCCGGTTCGCCAGGCGCGCGCCATCCTCCGTCACGTCGAAGGCCAGAATATGGCGCGGCTTGGACCGGGACTCCACGACGTACAGTACGGATTCGTCGGGCGAGAAGGCGAGGCCGTTGGGGCTCGCGATGTCGCCGGCCGCCACGTCGGCACGGCCCGTGGCGGGGTCGAGCCGGTAGAGGTTGGCAGGCAGCTCCTGCTCTGCGGGCAATCCCTGGTAGTACCCGGCGATGCCGAATGGCGGGTCGGAGAACCAGATCGAGCCGTCGGATCGCACTACGACGTCATTGGGCGAGTTGAGCCGCCCGCCATCGAAGCGGTCCATCAGCACCGTCGTGGCGCCATCGTGTTCGGTCCGGACCAGGCGTCGACCGCTGTGTTCGCACGTAATGAGCCGGCCCTGTCGGTCTCGTGTCATGCCGTTCGCATGTCCCGACGGCGAGCGGAAAACGGTGACCGAGCCTGTGGTCTCGTCCCAGCGCATAACGCGGTCGTTGGGGATGTCGCTCCACAGCAGGAAACGGCCGTCGCCGAACCAGACCGGCCCTTCGTTCCACCGGCAGCCGGTCGCCAGACGTTCGATGCCCGCCGATGGCAGCCGGTATTGCTCGAACCGCGGGTCGAGGACCCGGACGGCGGGGTCGGGGTAGCGCTGCGATGCTTGCCACATGGTTGCTCCTCGGATCATGGGGTGGGGAAACCCTCGGGCATTGTCGGCGATAGGGCGGCAGGCGCCAAGCTCGCGGGAAGGTTCTGCGCGGCGGGCGGGTAGTTTTTTCATCGCCCCGCGACGTCGTCCGCATAGGCGCGCAGGCAGGGCCGGCTTGGCACGAACCGTGCTCGAAACCGGCATGGATTTCGTTTCCGCTTCCGTGCCAGCCGCGCGCCGGTCATCCCGCAGCCCGAGCTCCTTGCCAGCGGGCGGCCGTCCCGCGCTGGTTTACGTGGATGACACGACCGCCGGGTACAGCCGCCGCGTGCTGCGCGGGCGGTTCGTCTACTTCGACCAGCGGGGGGAACGCATCCGCGATCCTGAAGAGATCGCGCGTATCGACGCGCTGGCCATTCCGCCGGCCTATACCGATGTATGGATCTGCCCCAACCCCGCCGGCCACATCCAGGCCACGGCCCGCGATGCGCGAGGCCGCAAACAGTATCGCTATCACCCGCTTTGGCAGCAGGTGCGCGATGCCGACAAGTACGGCCAGCTGGCCGAGTTCGGACGCGCACTGCCGCGCATCCGCCGCCGGGTCGACCATGCGCTGGCCGCACCGGGCCTGGGCGAGGAGAAGGTGCTGGCGACCGTGGTGCGGCTGCTCGAGACCACCCTGGTCCGCGTCGGCAACCGGGCCTATGCCAGGCAGAATCGATCTTTCGGATTGACGACGCTCACGTGCCGGCACGCTTCCACGTCGGGCACGCGGATCCGCCTTCGTTTTCGGGGCAAGAGCGGCGTCGAGCATGACGTCACCATTTCCGACCGGCGCGTGGCGCGTGTGATGCGCCAGTGCATGGAAATACCGGGACAGACGCTATTCCATTATCTGGACGAGACGGGCCAGCCTCATGGCATCGATTCGGCTGCCGTCAACGCTTACTTGCGCGAGGCCGGGGGAGGCGATTTCACGGCCAAGCACTACCGGACCTGGGCCGGGTCCGTCATGGCCCTGGAGTCGCTGCGGACAATGCCGCATACCGGCGTACATGAGGCACGCAAGATCGTCGCGGAGGTTGTACGCGAGGTAGCGCAGCGGCTGGGCAATACCCCGGCGGTCTGCCGTACCTGCTACATCCATCCTGCCATCGTCGAGGCTTACCTGGAGGGGAGCCTGCCCCAGGTCTGGCCGGCGCGGGGCCCGAGGGGGTTGGTCGCGGCCGAGCGGCGCTTGCTGGCCTTCCTGGACGGGTTGGCGTGACGGCAGGCCCCAGGGGGCATGGTGTTAAACTTTCGCCCCGGAGCGGCGGTAGCTCAACCGGATAGAGCACAGGCCTTCTAAGCCTGGGGTTACGGGTTCGATTCCTGTCCGCCGCGCCACCTCCAAGCCAGGCCCGTTTTTTGCGGACTCCGGCTCATCCTGACTCTAGGGGATGGCCTTGGATTGGCTCAGCTTGGAGTGGTCCGACATCTTCGTTTTTTCCATATCCCCACTCGAGACCCTGGTCCGGGGCACGGCCATTTACTGGTTGTTGTTCCTGTTGTTCCGCTTTGTCGTGCGGCGCGACGTGGGCTCGATGGGCATCGCAGACATCCTGCTGATCGTGATCGTGGCCGATGCTGCCCAGAACGGCATGGCCGGAGAGGGCAAGAGCGTCGCCGATGCGGCGCTGCTGATCTGCACGCTGGTCGCATGGAACATGTTCCTGGACAGGCTGGCCTACCACTTCCCGCTGGTCCGCAGCTTCGTCGATCCGAAAAAAGTCCTGCTGGTACGCAACGGCCGCAAACTGCGCGCGAACATGCGGCGCCAATCCATTACCGATGAAGAACTGGAGGCCAAGGTCCGCCAGCAAGGAATCGAGTCCATCGCACAAGTGAAGGCGCTCTACCTGGAAGCCGACGGGAACGTCAGCGTGATCAAGCGCCAGTAGCGCTATTCTGCACTCCACGCCATGGTGGTCATGAGCGCCAGGGCAGCCTGTCGAGAGTCGAGCCGGGTGTGCTGGACGACGATGGGGACGTCGGATTCGATGACGCTGGCGTAGTCGGTATCCAAGGGGATGGGCTCGGGCTCTTTCAGATCGTTGAAGCGCATGTGCACCGTGCGCCGCGGGGGCACCGTCAGGCGGTAGGGGCCGGCGGGCTCGCGGTCAGCGAAGAATACTGTCACGCTGACCTGGGCCGGTACATCGCCGGTATTGAGCATGCAGGCGGTTTCGTGGCTGACGAATTGCCGTGTCTCGCCCGTGCTGGACGGGGGCAGATAGCCTTCGGCAATGACCCAGCGGCGTTTACCCAGAGCTTGCATAGGATGGCCTCCCGGAATGTGCGGTCTACAGCTTGTCGCGCGGGCGCAGCCAGCGGTAGCCGTAGCCACGCAGGCGGATATGGGCCGGATGGCCCTCGGGTGGATCGTAGGGGCCGTCGGCCATGACGTCGGTCATGTGCTGGCAGTCCTCGTCGTGGATTTCGAATTCCACGTCGTCGGGGCCAAGATTGGCGAAAGTCACGACCGCGACGCCGTCCAGTTCGTGCCTGAGCGCCAGTACCTGCGGGCAATTGACGTCAGCCGCCCGGCATCGGCCGCTGCCGATCTCGTGCAGGCCCAGCCTGGCGCGGATCATCTTGCCGGTCTTGGTCAGCAGCGAATCGTCATGCAGCGATTGCGCATATACGTTGATCTTGGGATATCCGTAGGGACCGGTACGAATCAGCGGCACCGCGAGCTTGTCCGGATCGGCCGTCGAGAACCCCGCATTGTGTTCGTCCGACCACTGCATGGCCGTACGCACCGCGAGCCGCTCGGGCAGGGAGAGATCGTCCCCCATCCCGATTTCTTCGCCATAGCGCAGGATGGGCGTGCCAGGCAGCGAGAACAGCACCGCATGCACCAGGGCAAGCTTGCGCGGGTCGCCACCCAGCATGGGCGGGAGCCGGCGCCGGATGCCGCGGTTGTAGATGCGCATCTCCGGGTCCGGGGCGAAGCAGGCCATGACTTCTTCGCGCTCTGACTCGCTCAGGCGCTCGAGGTCGAGTTCGTCATGATTGCGCAGCCAGAGCGCATATTGCGCCGTTTCTGGCGGTACGGGCTGTTCGGCCAATGCGCGCGCCAGCGGCTCGGCGCTCTGGCGTACCAGCGACAGATAGAGGTAATTGTTCAGCCAGAAGTTCAGCACCAGCGTGAGCCGGTCCCCTTGCCCGAAGTATTGGGCGTATTCGGCCGGCGGCACGTCCACTTCACCCAGCAGCACGGCATCGGCCCTGCGGCGGGAAACGAAGCGGCGCATTTGGTTGAGCAGCCAGAAGCCGCCGTCCGTGGGGTCGCCCTGCTTGGCGCTCTCTATCATGTGCGAGGCGGCGTCCACGCGGAAACCCGATACGCCCAGCCTGAGCCAGAAGTCCATGATGCGTTCGATCTCGACGCGGACCTCGGGGTTGCCCAGGTTCAAGTCCGGTTCGTGCGAATAGAACACGTGCCGGTAGTATTGGCCGGCCTTTTCGTCCCAGGTCCACACGCTGTCTTCGACCGTGGGAAAAATGGGCTTGACCTCCGTGGGTTCGGGCTTGTCGGCCCAGATGAAGTAGTCCCGGTAGCGGGAGTTCCGGTCGCTGCGCGCTGCCTGGAACCAGGGATGGCGGTCCGAAGTGTGCTGCACGACGAGATCCACGATGACGCGCAGGCCCAGTTCCTCGGCCTTTTCGAGCAGCGTGACTACATCAGGCAGGGCGCCGAAGCGGGGATCCACCGACAGGTGGTCTGCCACGTCGTAGCCCCAGTCATGGAAGGGCGACGTGTAGAAGGGCATGAGCCACAGGCACGTGACGCCCAGGCCGCGCAGGTACTCCAGCCGGTTGGTGATGCCTTGCAGGTCTCCTCGTCCGTCGCCGTTGGCGTCACGGAAGAGGCTGGGGTCGACCTGGTAGATGATGGCGTTTCGATACCAAAGTGGCAGCATGAGTCATGTCTCCGGTTCGAGGATTACAGCCTGTTCGCGTTCCAGCTTGCCGGGGAAGCGAGTTCCCGCCGCCGGCCCGCCCTCGCTGTACAGGGCAGCGCGCCATTTGCCCGGAGGCGTGAATTGCAGTTCGCGGTCGGCGAAGTTCACGCAGACCAGCCGGACGTCGTCGCCGTAGCGGCGCCGGAAGGCCAGGATTTCGGGCGGGGAATCGATTTCCTCCCAGTCGCCCAGCCGCAGTGCCGGACTTGCCCTGCGGAGCTCCAGCGCATGCCGGTACAGGTGGAAGATGGATCCGGAGTCGGCCCATTGCCGCTCGGCCGAATGCTGACCTGGGTTCGGGGGGAACGGTAGCCAGGGCGGGGCGCCGTTCCAGCCATGCGGCGGCTGCTCGGTCCACGGCAGCGGCGCCCGGCAGCCATCGCGGCCGCCCGGGTCGACGCGCCGGTCCGGGTCGATGCGGGCGTCCTCCAGTCCCAGTTCCTCACCCTGGAACAGGAAGGGCGTGCCTCGCAGCGACAGCAGCAGGATCGCCGCCGCCCGTGCGCGCCGCAGCGAACCGTTATAACGCGTGCGATGCCGCACGTTGTCGTGGTTCGACAGCACCCAGGTGGGCCAGGCATCTGCCGGCCGCATGAGGGTGTCCACCTCGCGTATGCACGTGCGAAAGACGATGGGATCCCAGGGGGCGTCCAGCGGCGGGAAGTTGAACGACATGTGCAGTTCGTCGCCCGCGCCGTAGTACTGGAGCACGCTTGCCGTCGAGCGGATGTTGACTTCGCCCACGAGCACCCGGTCGCCGGGGTAGCTATCGACCAGCCGCCGTATGCCGCGCAGTACTTCGTGGCTGTATGGCTGGTCGTTGAAGTCGACCAGCGCTTCCCCAGCCAGGCAGCGAGGGTGGTCGGCGAAGGTGGGGTCCTTGCCGGTGCAGTGCGCTACGTCGATACGAAAACCGTCGACACCCCGGTCCAGCCAGAAGCGCAGCACGCCATGCATGGCTTCCACTACTTCCGGGTTGCGCCAGTTGAGGTCGGGTTGCTGCGGCAGAAAAAAATGCAGGTAGTACTGGCCGGTCTTCTCATCCCAGGTCCAGGCGCTGCCGGCTCCGAGCGCGGCGCGCCAGTCGTTCGGTTCGTCGCGCCAGATGTACCAGTCGCGCTTGGGGCTCGCGCGCGACGACCTCGATTCGATAAACCAGGGATGGCGATCGGACGTGTGGTTGGGTACGAAGTCGAGCAGCAGGCGCAGGCCGCGTGCATGTGCTTCGTCGATCAGGCGCTGGACATCGTCCAGCGTCCCGAAGAGGGGATCGATATCGCAATAGTCGCTGATGTCGTAGCCCGCATCGGCCATGGGCGACTTGAATACCGGCGACACCCATACCGTATCGGCGCCCAGTCTGCAGATGTGGTCCAGGTGCGCCAGTATGCCCGGGATGTCGCCCACACCGTCGCCGTTGGAGTCGGCAAAGGAGCGCGGATAGATCTGATATACCACCGCGCTTTTCCACCAGATTTCATCGGAGTACGTACCAGTCATGCGGGTTGCCGGAGTGTTCTTGTTCAGACCGCGGTTCAGCAAGTGATATTCCTAAGAGAAATCGGTATATCGGACGGATACCCTTGGCAGTGACGTTGAACTTTCTGGGTCATCCCCTTGCCTCACGCATGTATTGTCTACAGGAGGGTGCTATGTCCGACGGCGCAGGAGACTTCTACAAGGGCTACTACATCCGCACTGTGGCACGCCCGGTCAATCATCCCCGGGACGGCATGACGGTGTTGTTCGAAGGACTGGCCACCATCTCGCTCGATCCCGCGGCACAGTTCCACGCGCTGCCCGCCGAGCAGCATCTGGGCGACGACCAGGTGTTCGGCACGGAGTTCGAGGCTCACCGGTACGCCGAAAGAGCGGCCAAGCGCTATATCGACAAGCTGGAAAGAGGGTAGTAGTCCTCGGTGCCGGGCGTTCCCCGCGCGCGATCGAGGCTGGTAGAAGCGCCGCCGGCGCGGTGCACTATTCGCACTTCAGGCTTGGCCCTGGAGGGGCTGGGCACGGCCGGCGGCTGCGGACTAGCCGTTACTGATTCGGTTTTTGCTGTTGTTGTTTGTTCTGTTGGCCGGGCTGTTGGCCACGCTGCTGTTGTTGTTCCTGTTGCTGCTGGCCAGGGTTCTGCTGTCCGGGCTGAACGTTCGGACGTTGCTGCGAACCGCGTTGACCCTGCTGCTGGTCCATGCCGGTCTGCTGCTCGTTCTGCCGCGGGCTTTGCTGGCCTTGGCCGGGTTGGGTCTGACCGGGCTGCTGTTTCTGCTGATCCATAAACTTTCTCCTATTTGACGCATTCGCTCGGCCCCGCAGCCATGAAGCGGGGCCTGCCGCGGCGTGAAAACCGCGTCTTTATGCGTCCGCAATTCGCGTGCCGCGATGAACCATACCCAAAATCATTATGCTGTCCTGTCCATGTAAATATGGGACGATCGGCTTGTAATTTCTTCTAGACCGTTCGCCGGCTGTCGGGAAATTTTTATAGGTATTTCCCTTATACGGGAAAACGATAGGTTTAGAGGGTTGAGATCCAAGTATCTACGTGGAAACCCTCGCGCAAATAGTTGATTTTGTCCACTATGTGGGTGATATGCCGCATTATGCTTCGCATTTTGTAGTCAAGCCTGCCTAATCTGGCCATTAACCCGGCGATATTTGCAAAATCCCGATTCAAATAACGGTCGTATTCGGGTAATAAGGTTGTATCCGACGGAAACGAAAACGAGTTGACTAAGCGATCATTGCATCGCATAGTGATTTTCAAGGTGTCAGGTTAGGGTTCTACACGCGGTTTGGTCGGCAAGTCGGCTCTCCATTGGTCACGGCCCACCCTTGATTCCGGTTTTGTGGTATTCGCGGCAAGTACATATTCAGGAAGGAAGTGCATCATGGCCACAGGCATCGTTAAATGGTTCAACGACGACAAGGGATACGGCTTCATCATGCCGGATGATGGAGGCAAGGATTTGTTCGCTCATTTCTCCGAGATCCAGGCGGAAGGGCGCAAGACGCTGTACGAGAACCAAAAGGTCAGCTTCGAGGCCGTCCAGGGTCCCAAGGGCCCGCAGGCTTCGAAGATCCGCGTGCTGTAAAGCGGTCCCAGCCGAGAAAAAGCCCCTGTCATGCAGGGGCTTTTTGCTTTTGTGCATCGCCGGAGGCCGCGGCTTGGCACCGTGGTCCCCCGGCTTGTGCCGTCAGCTCAATTTTGGCTGTTCGGACGATAATTGAACGTGGCGCGGACGATCCCATGGTCGTTGGCACCTAGCCGTTTGTGGTCGTCGAAGTCCAGATGGTCGTTGTTGATGACCAGCCCGTCGAACATCCATAGGCGCTTGCGGCTATTGTCGTAGAACTCCTGGCTGACGAGGATGTGATCGAGTGACTCCCGGATGTCCTGGTAGACGTGGGTGTAGTACACGTCGCGCGTGTCCCGGTATTCCTGCAGGGTCTGCGCCGTATAAAGCGCGACGTCGCCGCCTCCTTCGGAGTCCCCGACCAGGTAGCGGGGCTGATCGGTGAGGATATTGGCGGTGTTGCTGTGCTGGCCGTCGTTGATGTCGCCCAGCACGATTACCGGCGTGTCGTTGCCCTTCATCAGCTCGCTGAGCAAAAAGCGCAGCGCGGCCGCTTCGGCGGTGCGGCGGATGGTAGAGAGGGCCGCGCCCAGATTCTTGGCGTGCTTCGCGTAGGCGGATTTGGCGTCGATGTACCAATCCTCTCTGTACACCTGGGTGGGGGCCTTGGATTTGAAATGGCACACATAAACATGCACCAGCGGTCCATCCTCGCGCGGCTGTATCGTGAAATGCAACACGGGGCGGGAGAACCCCCGGATATTGACGCTAATCTGAGGCGTCTGAGGGTCGTCCCCGCTCGAATGCAACATGAAGGCCTCCGGAAAATCGCTGATCCATTCGGCCTCGCCGGCTAGCAGCCCCTTGCGGACCACGGCCGCGCAGACGATCCGCGAACCGTCCGCGTCTTCGGGTACCAGCATGTCGTATGTGCCGGCCAAGCCGGACGCCTGCAACGCACGGGCAAGCGAATCCCTGTGCCACAATTCCTGAAAGCCGAATACATCCGCATCGAGCAGTGTTAGCTGGCCGGCCGTCCAGTCGATTTTCTTGCGGTACTCGGCTTGGCTCCAGCCCTCGCCGGTGTAGACGCGGCGGCCGGGCTCGTTCAGGTTGTACAGGTTGAACGTCGCGATACTGAGACGGGTAAGCTTCATCGGCGGCTCCTGGATGACTGCCGACGAAGCTAGCAACGCCGTATGACCGGGATATGGTTGCGACGCCCAGGGGTAGCCGGGGGTAGCAGCGCCCCGGCGGGGCGTTGCGCACGCGGCCGCAAAGTTCGCTATAATGGCGTTCTTTCGTGCCTGCGCCTTGCAGTGCACGCATTGCTGACCGTGGTGGCTGTAGCTCAGTTGGTAGAGTCCCGGATTGTGATTCCGGTTGTCGTGGGTTCGAGTCCCATCAGCCACCCCATTCGCATACCTAGCTTAGGCGCTAGCCTATCCGGTCCGCCTCCGGGGCAGATCTCAAAGTAGCCGCCCGGCTACGTTTCGTTCCCGCCCGCTTTTTCTTTCCGCTCCCTTTCGCCCGGCTTTTGCTGCGCTTGTTTGCCGTGGACTCGTTCCCTTCCCTTGCGAGGTCGCCTTCTGGGCCTGTGCGGGCGCGGGACTCTATGGGCATATCGGTTGCTGCCCACGCCCAAGCCGCATTTGCGGCTTTTTTTCAAGGAGAGTCCCATGCAAATCGCAGAGATCATGACCCGCGACGTGGCGTACTTATCGGCCGACGAGTCGATACAGCGCGCTGCACAGTTGATGGCCGACCTGGATATCGGCGCGGTGCCCGTTTGCGACGGCAGGCGCCTGATCGGCGTGGTCACCGACCGCGACATCGCGGTACGCTGCATAGCCGCAGGCGCATCGCCATCCGCCAGCGTGCGCGAAGCGATGACTGCCCATGTGAGCTGGTGCTATGCAGACGAAGACGCCGAGACGGTCAAGGCCAAAATGCGCGACGAACAGATCCGCAGAATGCCCATCCTCGGCAAGAACAACGAGTTGGTCGGGGTAGTGTCGTTGGGGGATTTGGCCACCAAGGCCGGCGACACGGACGACACCTTGGCGGGGATATCGGAGCCTGCGCGCGCTTCAGGCGAGTTGTTTCGCTAGCGCGCGGGATAGGCCCGGCTGGCGGTTGCCGAGCCGGGCGCTTGGGCTCACGAGCTGCCCGGGCTGGCCTGCACCGGTTCTTCCCGGGGGGTGCCCTGGGCCTGGGCTTGCTGAGCTTGCGCTTCTGCCGCGCGGCGGCGTCGATGGGCGTGACTCAAGGCCCCGGCGGCCCGGGCTTCTTCCGAGTTGAATTCGTGCGCGTTGCCGGACTGGTGTGCGGCCCGGCCGCCCTCTGCCGAAATGGCGCGCTGCTTCTGGGGGTCCATGGCAGCAAAACCTCGAGGGCGCTTCTGGGGGGTAGGCGTAGGCATGAGGTCCTCCAAGTAAGGATGGTTCGAGTGGGGACGCGTGCAATCGCAAGCCTTGTGCCAGCCTGCCCGAACGAGGATCGGGACATGTTGCGAGGGAGGTTGGTCGCGCATGCCCGGGCAGAAGGCGCAGGATTTACACTGCTTTCCAGAGATTTGCTCATCCTTGCGCAGCGCAGCAACCGGCACGCCGGGTACGGCGCGTGCTGAAGCGCGTCATCGCCACGACCGGGGACCGCGCGTGCAGAATCTCGAACACATCGCCCGCTACATGCAGGAACGCCGCCTGTTGCTGGCCACCGCGGAATCCTGCACCGCCGGGCTGATAGCAGCCATGCTGGCGGACGTCGAGGGTGCGGGCGCTTTGCTGGACTGCGCTTTCGTGGCTTACTCGCCCGAAGCAAAAATGCAGGCGTTGGGGGTTCCCTCCAGGATTCTTAAAGCGTATAACCTCACCAGCGAGCCGGTGGCGCGCGCGATGGCCCGCGGCGCGCTGCTTCGCAGCCGCGCTAATGCAGCGATTGCGAACACCGGGGTGGCCGATGGCGGGGCGGCAGGCGTCGCGGCCGGCACGCAGTGCTTTGCATGGGCCTTCGAGCGCAACAATGAGGCCAAGGTGTATAGCGAGACGCGCCGCTTCACCGGCGGACGCAACGAGGTCCGCGAGCGGGCTGCGCGCTATGCGCTGGCCCGCCTGCAGCACTACGCCGACCTGGCCGCGGCCGGGTAGGGCTTGGCTAAACCAAGGCTGGCGCCGTGTAGGCCGGCGTCAATGCCGTTCGCCGTCCTCGGGCGCGGGCTCGTCGGCCTGGCACAGCGTGGCGATCACGTTCTGCCAGCCCTTCTTGAATGACGGGTGGGCCTCGTTCAGGGTCGGCTCCACCTGCTGCGCGATGGCTTGCATGACCTGGCGCAGTTGCTGCGAGTTGGGATGGGCGGAAATCAGCATGCTCACCACGTTTTGCAGGGCGGTGATTTGTCCCTTCAGGAATTCGGGGTCGGTCACGATGGCTCCTTCTACGGCTTCATGGGAATTGTCGGGCTCGAATCGAGCTTAACCGGCATCTTAACGGTTCCCCGGAAAGGCATTTTCTCAAGGGTTTCCGCCAAGCTTGGGATAGGTAGATCTCCCAGTGTGGCGGCGCTGACATCGAGGTCCGATTGGTCTACGATTGGCGCACGCTGGAGGGCCGTTTGTATGGTGATTGATCGCAAGAAGCTGGTTTGTTATGTCGTTGCCGCCAAGGATGCGGCCGGCGAACCGCGTTGGTGTGCGCTCAACGAAGATCGTGAGTGGCTGACCAACCTCGGTGCCGAGCCTGCCGCCGCGGCGGAAAAGGCCGGCGTCTATTGCTGCAACCCGGGCCCCGAAGTGCGGCGTGCCGCTGCCGAGGCCCTGGGGGTCGACCCCGAGGGAGAATTCGTCGTCCATCGGCTGTTCCAGTCCTCCGATAGCGACGAATGCGCCGAGGTCATTGCCCGCAAGGTTTCGCTGGTTCACTGACTGCGGCGTCACGCATGCCGGTTAGCGGCTTGCGTACGGGCCGCCTTCTTGGCGGTTGCCGACCGCCGGGCGGCGCCTTGCGCGCGGCTCCCCGGACTCTCCGTGGCCGTGCGCCGTTTCGACGCTGCTTTCCCATGCGCCGCCAGGGCGTTCTTGGAAGCTCCTGCCTTTGCTTTCAGCAACCGGCATGCCCGAAGTGACTCCCCCCGTCTGCGCACCCCGGCGTTTATTCGACCGGCCCCGGACCGCCGGTCAGGACGCAATCGCCTACGGTGGGCGTGGCGCCTTGCAGCGTTGCCTCGTTGCACTTGAGGTAGACCTTGAAGCCACGCGGCAGGGTGTCGAGGGCAACCTGCTCCGGGCACCGTTGGCCGCGCTCGCAGGCCAGGTCGGATTTGAGCCGCGCGCGGACAGGCTGGGCCGGACTGGCCGCCTTCAAGTCCAGTTGCAGCTCGGTGTGGCCCACGGGGTGGATTTTTTGCAGCCAGCCGGACACGACGAAAGGCGTTTTCCGGTATTTTTCCAGCGCTTGCGGGTCGTGGGCGGTGAAGTCCGCATAGACCCGTTCGGCATCGTAGCGGGGCAGACCCTGGGGCGCGGTTTCTGCCTGCGTTGCCGGGCGGGTGGCGCGAGGTGCCGGGGCGTTGATGCACGCGTGGAGAAATACGAGGGTAAGGACGGCGAGCGACAGGTGGCCAAGCATGGCGTCTTCTTCGCGGAAGCGGAAAGGGGGGCGGCGCAGGCGCGCTGCCCGGATGGCAGCGCCGCACGGCCAGAGTGCTAGATGGCCGGGCGGGGCGCCGTGCCGGGCGCAGCGCCGGGGGCCGACATTCCGGTGGGGGCAGGCCGCGATGCGGCATCCGCCCGGGCCCGGCCGGCAGGCAGGACCGGAGCGACTTCGGGGCGGACTTCCGTCAGATTGTTCTGCAGCATGTAGTCGTTCATTTCCTTCCAGCCGTTGAAGATGGCTGCCTTGGACATGTGGGGATTGAACGTATAGCAATCTTCCAGCGCCCGGCCGGCCTGACGGCATGCGCTGCCTATGGCTCGTCCTTCGGATTCTTTCCGGGCCTCGATCTGCGAGACCGGCTGGAAGCCAAGGTAGTCGCAGCCGGCAGCCGGCAGCATGAGGGCCAGGGCCAGGAGCCGGCATCCGGCACGGGCCAGCTTCTGGCGCTTGACGAGGGCGGGAAGACGCAGGAGGGCGGTGTGGATGCTCATGACCGCCTTATCGGATGGCTGCGCCGGAACTGTAGGGCGAGCTCAACTTCGGGCGGCGGGTGCCGATAACCGCCACATGACCGGTCCAATTCCGTCCCACATGCCTCCCGACGGCGCGCCGGGCGATCTCGCCCTGCCTGACCGGGAGGCCCTGGCCCGCTCTCTGCTGTTCGCCGGCTGCTCGCCGGAACAGTGCGAGATGGCCCTCGCTTTCGCCTTCGTTACCCACCTGCCGCATGGCGCGTTGCTGCTGCAGCCCGGCGAGCCCAATCATCACGTCTACATCCTGGTCGAGGGGCAATTGGCTGCGTTCCTGGATGCCGATCTGCACAAGCGGGCGGCACGCTTCGTGCCCGGCGACTGCCTGGGCGAGCATGCGTTGATCGGACCGGAAGGCGGCACGACCTATGTCGTCGCGCAGTGGCCCTCGCGCCTGGTGGCGCTGGACGCCGCTCGCCTGCGGACCGTCATGGAGTCCGTGCCGCGCATCGCCCTGAACGCGCTCGACATGCTGAGCGCCAGGCTGCGTGCCGCCAATCTGCGCCATGACCCGGAAGAGCCGGCTCGCCTGGACTTCATGGCGAGCCATGACGCCGTTACCGGGCTGTACAACCGCCGTTGGATGATGCCGGCTTATGCCGCCGAAATCGCCCGGTGTGCCCGGGATGGCGAGCCACTGTGCCTGGCGCTCATCGATATCGACGGGTTCGGCCGGCTGAACCAGGCGTTGGGCCGCCTCGCCGGCGATGCTATCCTGCGCCAGTTGGCCGATCTGACGAGAAATCTGTTGCCGTCGCAGGACATGCTGGCACGTGTGACGGCGGACCGTTTCGCCATGCTGGTTCCCGCTTCACTGGCTGACGCGGTCGCGATCTGCGATCGGCTCCGGCAGCACGTGGGTGGTCGCCAGTTTGCGCTGCGTGGGCACATAGGGACGCAGATTACTTTGTCGATCGGGGTGGCTCAGGCCCGGGAGAACCTGGAGGCGACGCTCGCCCAGGCGCAGGCAGCGCTGGAGCGCGCCAAGGAGCGAGGACGCAATACGGTCGAACCTCCTCCGGGCTGAGCGTTTTTCTTTTCTGAACGTCATGCCGAAGGTGTGTTCCATGGATAGTGTGGGTGCCGAGGTCGAAGGCCTCGTGCCGCCCCTCTGGCTGGTCCTCGATGCCTGCGTGCTGATGTCGAGCATATTGCGGCCATTGCTGCTCGAGATGGCGGGTCAAGGCTGGTTCCGCCCGGTCTGGAGCGAGCGGATCGGCTTGGAATGGCGGCGCAATGCCGCCCGCATCTGGGGCGTTGCGCCGCCGGTGCTGGAGGCCGAATGGGCGTCGATGTGCCGCCGTTTTCCGGATGCCGACGCCGGCGACGTCTCCCCCTATGAGGTCGGCCTGACCTACAGCGACCCGAAAGACAGGCATGTGATCGCGGCCGGCCTGGCCAGCAGGGCGAGGGCAGCGCTCCAGGTACAGCCCGAGTTGCGTGTGCTGACCTGGAACCTCAAGGACTTCAACCGCTCCGAGCTGCGCCGGCAGGGCTTGTCGGTGTGGGATCCCGACCGTCAACTGGCCGCCTGGGTCGCGCAGGACCGGGCCGGGCTGCTGGCCGCGCTGGCCGGCGTGCCGGCATATGCGCGGGCGCTGGGGCGCGACGAACCCCTGGCTGCCACCCTGCGGCGCGAGCGCCTGTTTCGCACGGGCCGGCTGCTGGCCGGTGATCTCGATTCGTAAAACTCGGGAAGTTCCGTATACTTCTGTTTCTGCAACTGAGTTTCACGAGCACCCCGTGACCCTAACCTATATTCTGCTCGCCACGCTGGCGAGCGGAGTCCTGTCGGTAATCGTCGCCGGCTGGCTGGCGCTCCGGTATTTCGCGCGCTTCCTCCACCAGATGATCAGCTTTTCGGTGGGCATCATGCTGTCGGTCGCGTTGTTGCATACGCTGCCCGAGGCATTCGAGTCCGATGCCGATACGCACCTCTTGTTTGCGCTGCTTCTCGTCGGCCTGCTGGGCTTTTTCGTGTTGGAGAAGCTGGCCGTATTGCGCCACAGCCACCACCACGAGCACGACGGCCACGGCCATCCGCCCGGCCATGACGCGCATCAGGCGGGCCGGGGCGGCCTGGCCGTATTGGTCGGCGATGGCTTGCACAATTTCTGCGACGGCATCGTCATTGCCGCCGCTTTCCTGGCCGATCCCATGCTGGGGTTGCTGACCACGCTGACGATCGCTGTGCACGAGATCCCGCAGGAACTCGGCGATTTCATCGTGCTGGTCAACGCCGGTTTCACGCGCAAGCGGGCCTTGCTGTTCAATGTGCTATCAAGCATGACCGCCGTTGCCGGCGGCCTGGTCGGCTATTACCTGCTGGCCGATTCGCAAGAGTGGCTGCCCTATGTGCTGACGCTGGCCGCCAGCAGCTTCATCTACATTGCCGTGGCCGATCTCATGCCGCAGATGCAGCGTCGCACCACGGTGCGCGACAGCCTGCCGCAGTTCGCCCTGATTGCCGCTGGCGTGGTGGCCATCTACCTGGTCAATTCCGTTTTCCATGACCATGCCGCGGGAGCACTCGACGGACATGCACCGCATCATCCGGTCGAAGAAGTATCGCAGCCTGTGGGGTCGTGACAGCAACCCCGGCTATTTCGGTGTAGTTACTACCTCCGTTTCGCCGGCCGCCTCGAACGGAGCGGCTGGCGAGCCGGCCGGGTTCTCCAGTACCGAGTAGGCCGCCGAGGCGACCAGGTGGCTGTTGATGCGGCGCAAGTCACGCAGCACGTCCAGGTGCAGTCCGCTGGTTTCGGTGGTGTCTATGCGGCCGCTGCGCAGGCGGTCGAAGTGGGCCTGCGTGGCCGCGATCTCCATGTTCCGGAAAATCTCCTTCTCGGCCGCGAGCAGCCGCGCCGCGCGTGCGTCCTCGGTAACGAACAGGGACGCCGCCAGGCGCAGGTTCACCTCCAGGCGGCCGTGCATGTCGTCCAGCTCCCGCCGCCCCTCGGGCGAGAATGTCAGGCCTCGCTTATTGAGCCTGCCGATGTCGTTCAGGAGATTCTTGTCGACCACGTCCCCGGCATGCTCGAGATTGGTGATGAAGACGAGGATCTCGTTGGCCCGGCGGCGATCCTCTGCCGTCAGCTCGTCCTGGTCCAGGCCGGCGACGTAGGTCTTGATCGCGCCATTGAGCCGGTCGAGGATGTCGTCCAGGCGGCGCGCTTCGGAGATGCGCTTGCGGTCGGCGCCTGCCAGCGCTTCGCGCGAATGATGCAGCATCGTCTGCAGCGTATCGGCCATGCGCAGGGCTTCGCGCGCTGCATTGCCGAGGGCGACTACCGGCATGCCGCGCGCCGCACTATCCAGGTACATGGGGCGGCCCGGGTCGGTCTCGTCGGGATGGGAAGGAAGCCAGCGGCGAAGCAGCGCGGCATACGGCGTGAGCAGGGGAAGGAAGACGGCTGCCAGCAGGAGGTTGAAGGCCGTATGGAAGTTGGCGACTGCGCGGGCGTTGTCGCCGGCCAGCTGGGTCATCCAGGGATGGACGGCGTCCAGCAGGGCCAAGCCGATCAGGACGCCGGCCGCCCGGTTGAGCAGATTGCCCAGCGGCAGCCGCCGCGCTTGGGGGTCGTCCTTGGCGGAGCCTTCCAGCAGCGGATTGATGGCGGTGCCCAGGTTGGCTCCCAGCACCAGCGCGAAGGCGACATCCATGGGCAGCAGCCCTTGCGCCGAGAACGACATGACCAGCACGACCACCGCGACGCTGGAGTGCGCGGCCCAAGCCAGCGCCGCGGCCAGCAGGATGGCCAGGCCGGGGTGGCCCGACAAGGCTTGCAGCACCCAGCGCAGGGCCGGCAGGTCGCGATAAGGCTCGAGTTGCGCGAGCAGCAGGTGCAGGGACAGCAGCAAGAGGCCCAGTCCGATAAAGACCCGGCCGAAGTCGCGCACATGGGAGGCGTTGCCGCGCCGGAACATGATCACGCCCACCAGCACCAGGACGGGCGCAATTCGCGAGATATCGAACGACAGGACTTGGACGATGAGCGTAGTGCCGACATTGGCGCCCAGCATGGCGCCGAGCGCCGGCACCAGGCCCACCAGGCCGCTGGCGGCGAAACCGGCCACGATCAGGCCGGTGGCGGTGCTGCTCTGTAGTAACGCCGTTACGCCGAGCCCGGCAAAAAATGCATAGATCCGGTTGCCCAGCGCCACGCCCAGCATGGTGCGCAGGCGCGGACCGAAGGCCCGCTGGATGCCGGTCTGCACCATGTGCACACCCCACAGCAACAGTGCGACGAAACCGGCGACGTCGAGAAACGTGAGGTAGGCGCCCATGCGGCTAGTGCATGTACCAACCGTGGCTTACCACGAAGGACTGCCCGGTGTAGGCGGCGGTCGGGAAGGTGGCCAGGAAGAGCACGGTCTGTGCGACATCCTGCAGCGTGGTGAATTCTCCGTCGACCGTGTTGCCCAGCATCACTTTCTTGACCACTTCTTCTTCGCTGATGCCCAGTTCTCGGGCCTGTTCGGGGATCTGCTTCTCGACCAGCGGCGTGCGGACGAAGCCCGGGCATACCACGTGGGAGCGCACGTTGTGCCGGGCCCCTTCCTTGGCCAGCACCCGGGCCAGTCCCAGCAGGCCGTGCTTGGCGGTGACGTAGGCCGATTTCAGCGGCGAGGCTTCGTGCGAATGCACCGACCCGGTGTAGATGACGATGCCGCCGCGATCGTCCCGGTACATGTGCTTGAGGGCTGCCTTGGTCGTCAGGAATGCGCCGTCCAGATGGATGGCCATCACCTTCTTCCAGTCGGCGTACGCGAACTGGTCGATCGGGTTGACCACTTGGACGCCCGCGTTGGACACCAGGATGTCCAGGCTGCCGAACGTATCGACGACCAGCTGGGTGCCTTGTTCCACCGCAGCCTCATCGGTGACATCGAAGTCTACCGCTACGGCCTGGCAGCCCTTGAGCTTGAGCTCGTCGGCCACGGCCTGGGCCGCGGCCAGGTTGATGTCCGCAATGGCGACGGCGCCGCCGGCGGCAGCCAGCGTATTGGCGATTTCCTTGCCGATGCCGCTGGCGGCGCCGGTGACGAGGGCGACTTTCCCGTGAAGCTGCATGTCTGGTCCCTTGCAAACGCGTTGGTCGGAATGGTGGTCAGGACATCAAGGCGGGCGCCAGCAACTGATAGCTGCGCACGCGGTCTTCGTGGCGATGGATCATGGAATTGACCATGACTTCTTGGGCGCCCGTTGCCTGCGCCAGGCTGCCAATGGAGGCGGCGAGCGCATCGGGCGTGCCGATGTGGATGCGGGTACGGTTGTACTGGCGCAGGGCTTCCTCGTCGGGCTGGTAGGCATAGGCCAGCGCTTCTTCGACGCTGGGCAGCGGATAACGCGTGCGCCCGGTACGCGTACGCATCATGCTGAGATCGGCGGTCGCTGCCAGCCGCTCGGCTTCGTCTTGCGTGGGAGCGCAAATGGCGGAGACCGCGAGGATGGCGCGCGGCTCGTGGCCGAAGGGAGAGGCGCGGAATTCCTCGTGGTAAAGCCGCATGGCGGCATGGACGTTTTCCGGAACGATGTGGTGCGCGTAAGCGAAGCCAAAGCCGTTGACCGCGGCGACGCGGGCGCCGTAAAGGCTGGACCCCAATATCCAGATGGGCGGGCAGGGCACGCCTACCGGTGTGGCGCGTACGCGGGCATGAGGGTGATCGGCCGGCATCGCGTCCTTCAGGTACCCGACCAGGTCGGCCAGCTGGCGGGGGAATTCGTCGGCATCGGCATGGCCCCGGCGCAGCGCGCTCGCGGTGACGGGATCCGTGCCGGGGGCGCGTCCCAGCCCGAGGTCGATCCGGCCGGGGAACATTGCCTCGAGGACACGGAAGGTTTCGGCGACCTTGAGGGGACTGTGATTGGGTAGCATGATGCCCCCTGAGCCCACGCGCAGCCGCGTGGTGGCGGCCGCAATGCGTCCTATGAGCAGTTCCGGCGCCGAGCACGCCAGCATGCCCGTGTTGTGGTGCTCGGCCAGCCAGTAGCGGTGGTAGCCGGCCGCTTCGGCTTGGCGCGCGAGATCCACGCTGTTGGACAAGGCGTCGGAAGGAGTCAGCCCGGACGGGATGGGGCTCAGGTCGAGAACGGACAGTTTGAGGGGCATGGCGGCAAAGATGAGCTTAACCCTCCAAGTGTGAACCCGCTCCTGTTTTGCTGCAAGCCAGCATCTATGACCGGCGCGCCGCCGCCATCGTTCTCCACGTCGATACGAGCCCCGCGGTGGCGATCAGCAGCATGCCCAGCCATGCCAGCGCATCGAGCCTATCGTCCCAGAACAGGTAGCCGAGCAGGATGGAGAACGGGATGGTGCTGTATTGCAGGACCGCGGACAGCGCGGCCGAGCCGCGGCTGAATGCGCGCGTCATCGCGAACTGGCCCAGCAAGCCGCAGATGCCCACGCCCAGCAAGGTGAACCAGCCGTAGAGCGTGGGGGCCTGCCAGCCGGTGAGCAACGTGGCGATGCCTCCGGTCAGGCAAGAGGACAGTGCGAAGAACAGCACGATGCGCCATTCCGGCTCGCCCGACCGTCCCAGCGACCGCACTTGCATGACGGCGATGGCGGTCAGGCCGCCCGCGGTCAGTCCGAGCAGTGCCGCAAGCCATTGGGACTGGTCGAGCGTCGGGCGCAGGATCGCGATCACCCCGATGAAGCCGATAGCCACCGCGAGTGTGCGCAGCCGGTCTGTCAGGTCATGCGCCCGCCACGCCATCCAGCCGGCAATGAAAAGCGGCGATGTGTAGTTGAGCGTGATGGCCGTCGCCAGGGGCAGGCGGCCCATCGCGAAGAACGAGAACCAGATCGAACCGGCCCCCGCGATGTTGCGTAGCACATGCAGCCGCCAGGTGGGAGGAATGATGGTGCGCCGAGTGACGCAGGCCCAGGCGAGGATGCCAGCCGCCGTGGGCAAGCCCCGGAAAAGAATGATCTGGCCCAGGGACGCCTGCTCGGATGCGAATTTAACGAACATGGCCATGATGGCGAACATCAGCGAGGCAAACAGCATCCAGAGGGCTTGCATGGGGGCGTGGCGCGCGAAGGTGGGAAGTCGATTGTAGCTGCTGGGGTTAACCCGAATTTTCCCCTTGAAACCGCGCTCCCGGCTACCATATAGCCCCAGCCGGGACGTGGGTATCCTTCCTCCCCGGCCGTACTGCGGCGGCCGAGGGGAACTTCTTGCTATCCGCGGCCGTCACATGCGGCGCCGCGCGGGGCGGTTCCCGGTGGCCGAGGGGAAAGACCTTCCCCCCGGGATAAAACGTCAAAGGTTTTCGGAGCTTCTAGCCCTCATGAAACGGATCGTGCTATTTCTCGCGACCAACGTCGCGGTAATGTTGGTGTTGACGGCGACGCTGACGCTGTTCGGTGTCAACCGCTTCCTGACCGCCAACGGCCTGGACATCCAGACCCTGGCCATTTTCTCGCTTATCGTCGGTTTCACCGGTTCCACCATCTCGCTGCTCATGAGCAAGCCGATGGCCAAGTGGAGCACCGGTGCGCGGGTCATCGACCCCAATGCCCCGGGTAGCGCCGAAGAGCAATGGCTGCTCGACACCGTGCACCAGCTGGCCGACCGCGCCGGCATCGGCCGGCCCGAGGTAGCCATCTACGAGGGCGAACCCAACGCCTTTGCCACCGGTGCATTCAAGAACGATGCGCTGGTCGCCGTGTCCACGGGATTGCTGCGCAACATGACGGAAGAAGAAGTCAGCGCCGTGCTGGGACACGAGGTAGCACACATTGCCAATGGCGACATGGTCACGCTCACGCTGATTCAGGGCGTGGTCAATACCTTCGTCGTGTTCTTTGCCCGCGTGGTGGGCTATTTCGTGGATCAGGTGGTGCTCAAGAACGAACGGTCCGGCGGTATCGGTTATTTCGCTACGGTCATCGTATGTGAGCTGGTCTTCGGCGTCCTGGCGTCGATCATCGTCGCCTGGTTCTCGCGGCAGCGCGAGTTCCGCGCGGATGCCGGCTCGGCGCATCTTCTGGGTTCGCGCGAGCCCATGGTGCGGGCGTTGGCCCGGCTGGGCGGCCTCGAACCCGGGAACCTGCCCAAGAGTTTCGAGGCCTCGGGCATCGCCGGCGGCAAGGGCATTGGCGCCCTGTTTGCCTCGCATCCGCCCATCGAGGACCGCATTCGCGCCCTGATGGCCAGGGGTTGAAGGTAGCGGCGCTGCGCACGCCCTACGGAGCGTGCGCCGCCACCCGCAAGATCAGCGGGTCTTCACCCGCAGGTCGTTCTTCACGCTCTCCACGCCTTCCACGCCACGCGCGACTTCCACCGCCCGCGACGCCTGCGCCGACGAATCGACGAAGCCCGACAGCTGTACGGTGCGGCGGAAGGTCTCCACGTTGATGTCCGTCGCGCTGACGTCCTTGGCGGCGACCAGCGCCGCCTTCACCTTGGCCGTGATGGCCGCATCGCTGGCGTATTCGCCGGCCGATTGCTGGGTACGCGTAGACGTGCAGCCGCCCATGACGGTGGCGGTACCGATGATGCCTGCGACGAGCAAAGTGCGCACGTTCATGGTTTTTCTCCTTGGTCAGATTATTTTCGGAACAGGCCGCTCAGGAGCGACAGGACCGCAAGCACGATGAAAATGAAAAACAATATCTTCGCGATGGATGCGGCGCCGGCGGCAATGCCGCCAAACCCCAGAACCGCCGCGATGATGGCGATGACGAAAAATACGACTGCGTAATGCAGCATCTTTTTCTCCCGTCTTGTGGCCGGTGGCGAAGTGGGGGGAAACCTCATGAAAGCCCCGGACCTTGTCCAGAAGCTACGCGCCGGACTGGGGGTTGACAAGGCGGCAGTGTATATATTTGTAAAGATGCGCCCCGGTGCAGGCGAGTATGTATTTATTGCCGAACCAAGCGCGACGCGAGGCGGAAAGCCAAGGGTTGGGGCGGTAGGTAGGTAAAAAAGAAAAGCGCCCCGGGCGGGGCGCTTGCGATGGGCAGTCGGCTAGGTTACGACTTTACATATTTTCCGGCTCGTTCATCACTTTCCGATACCATTCGTGGAAATGCTGCATCCCGTCTTCCATGGGAGATTGATATGGGCCGGCTTCGTCCACGCCTCGTTCCATTAATGCGCGGCGGCCGGCATCCATACGTTCGGCAATCTCGTCGTCTTCGACGGCGGTTTCCATGTACGCGGCCTGCTGGGCCTCGACAAAATCCCGTTCGAAATGGACGATTTCCTCCGGATAATAGAACTCGACGATATTGACGGTTTCCTGCGGACCCTTGGGATATAGCGTCGACAATACCAGCGTGTGCGGATAGAGCTCGATCATGTGGGTCGGGAAATGCGTGACCCAGATGGCGCCGAACTCCGGCGCGCTGCCATCGCGATAGGCGAGCAAGGCGTCGTGCCAGCGCTGGTAGACCTCCGACCCGGGGTGGGCAAGGGCGTTATGCACCCCGACCCGTTGCAGGCTGAAGTACTCGCTGAATTCCCAGCTCAGGTCGTCGCACGTGACGAAGCGCCCCAACCCTGGATGGAACGGGCCGACGTGGTAGTCCTCGAGGTATACCTCGATGAAGGTCTTCCAGTTGTAGTTGCACTGGTGAACCTCCACCCGGTCGAGCACGTACTCGCTGAAGTCGAACTCCGGGCGGCCCGCCAGCGCCGAGAGTTCCTGCGCGACGTTGCGCCCGCCCGTGCGGGGCGCCTCGAACAGGGAGCCATTCCACGCTTGCAGCGGGAATCGCTGCAGGTCGAGCCCGGGCGTCTCGCTGAACAATGGGGCGCCGATCAGCTTGCCGCCGGCGTCGTAGGTCCAGCGATGGAGCGGGCACACGATATTGCCCGGACGGCCGAGGTTGCCGCTGCACGGGGCGGCTTGTTTTTCCTGGCCGGCCTGGTACTGGCCCAGCATGAGCGCTTGCCGGTGCCGGCACACGTTGGACAAAAGCTCGATCCCGTCCTGGTTGCGCACCAGAACGCGGCCGTTGTTTTCGTGCGTGAGGGTACGGTAGTCCCCGACTTCGGGAACGCCTTTCTCGTGCCCCACATACATGGGGGCCTGGCCAAAAATGGTTTGCATTTCGCGCGCGAAGCGCGCTTTATCGAAATAGGCACTGACGGGGAGCTGCGCTCGGCTCGCCGTCACATGTGCCACGCGACCGATATCGGTCATGACTTCCCTCCGCGAGAGTTGTGAAGCCAGCATGGTTGCGAAACCACCCCTTACGCGACCTGGAGCGGTGTGTGAACTTCGCAGCGGGTGCTGGCGCGAAGAAAATGATCTGCCCGATCAAGCCCTCTATTGTACCCCGGACGGCGGGATAAGTCCCCGCTTCCGCCAAGTCCGTTGGCCTGGGCGAAAGCGGGCCGCTGCGTCCGATCCCGTACAATTCCAGGTTCGATGCAGTGACCAGATCCAGGAGGCTTGATTGGCCGACAAACTAGTGAATGTTCCCGACGTCGGGGCGGATTCGACCGCTCCGCAGGCCCTGCCTCAGGACTTCGAGACCGCGCTGGGCGAGCTCGAGGCGTTGGTGGCAATGATGGAGGATGGTTCCATGCCGCTCGAGTCTTCGCTGGCGGCCTACCGCCGCGGCGTGGAGCTGGTGCGCGTATGCCAGGACCGGCTCGCTCGCGCCGAGCAGCAGGTGCGCGTCCTGGAGGGAGAACTGTTGCGCCCCTTCGACGAGGCCGGGGATTGAGTTGATGACCGGCAGTCGCGACGGGTTTTCTTCCTGGATGGCAGCGTGCGGCGAGCGTGCCGAGCAAGCATTGGCGCGGGCGCTACCCGAGGAGAACGCCGTGCCGCACTCTTTGCACCGGGCCATGCGCTATGCGGTCCTCGGGGGCGGCAAGCGGGTGCGTCCCATGCTTACCTATGCGGCCGGGGAGGCCTGCGCGTCCGGGGGCGGCAACGACGCCGCGCTGGACGCGGCCGCGGTAGCCGTGGAACTCATTCATGCCTATTCCCTCGTCCATGACGACATGCCGTGCATGGACGACGATGTCTTGCGCAGGGGCCGGCCGACCGTGCACGTGGAGTTCGGCCAGGCTACCGCGCTGCTGGCGGGGGATGCCTTGCAGACCCTGGCCTTCGAGGCCCTCGGGGGGATGCCGATCGCGCCGGGCCTGACGGTGCAGGCGCTGCAGGTACTGGCCGCCGCCGCAGGAAGCCGGGGCATGGCGGGCGGACAGGCCATCGATCTGGACAGCGTCGGCAAGGCGCTGGGCCGCGAGGAGCTCGAAGCCATGCATCGCCTCAAGACGGGAGCCCTGCTGCGGGCGAGCGCCGCGCTGGGCGGTATCGTGGTCGGCGCCAGCTCGGCGCAGCGCGCCGCGCTCGATGGCTATGCCCAGGCCGTGGGCCTCGCTTTCCAGGTGGTCGACGACATTCTCGACGTCACCGCCGATTCGGCCCGGCTCGGCAAGACCGCAGGAAAGGACGCCGCCGCCGACAAGCCTACCTATGTATCCATTCTGGGCCTGGAAGAGGCCCAGGCCCTGGCGGAGCGCCTGCGCCAGGCGGCGCACGAGGCCATCGCTCCGTTGGGTGCGGGCGGTGCCCGCCTGGCCGCGCTGGCTGATTTCATCGTCCTGCGCGACCGCTGAACGGAGATGCTCCACATGGCAACCAATTTGCTGGACCGTATCGATTCTCCGGCCGATCTGAAAAAACTGGACCGCTGCCAGCTCTCGGCCTTGGCCGACGAGCTGCGCGCCTTCGTACTGGAGTCGGTTTCCCGCACCGGGGGCCACCTGTCGTCCAACCTGGGCACGGTGGAACTCACCCTGGCGCTGCACTATGTGTTCGATACCCCCCGTGACCGCATCGTCTGGGACGTGGGGCACCAGACCTATCCTCACAAGATCCTCACCGGCCGGCGCGCCGGCATGGCAACGCTGCGGCAGCAGGGCGGGATTTCCGGGTTTCCCCGCCGCAGCGAATCCGAGTACGACGCCTTCGGCACCGCCCATTCGTCCACGTCGATCTCCGCGGCGCTGGGCATGGCAGTTGCCGCGCGCAACGCGGGCATCGAACGCAAGCACATCGCCGTCATCGGCGATGGCGCCATGTCGGCCGGCATGGCCTTCGAGGCCTTGAACAATGGCGGCGTCATGCCGGACGTCGACCTGCTGGTGATTCTCAACGACAACGACATGTCGATTTCACCGCCGGTCGGGGCTCTGAACCGCTACCTGGCGCGCCTGATGTCGGGCCGGTTCTACGCCGCTGCCCGCAACGTCGGCAAGGCCGTGCTGTCCCACGTGCCGCCCGTGCTCGAACTGGCGCGGCGGATCGAGGAGCACGCCAAGGGCATGGTGACCCCCGCAACCATGTTCGAAGAACTCGGTTTCAACTATGTGGGGCCGATCGACGGGCATGACCTGGACTCGCTGATTCCGACCCTGCAGAACATGCGCAAGCTCTCCGGGCCGCGCTTCCTGCATGTGGTGACGCGCAAGGGCCAGGGCTACAAGCTGGCCGAGGCCGATCCCGTGCTTTACCACGGGCCCGGGAAGTTCGATCCCGCGGTGGGCATCAGCACGCCGGCCACTCCGCCGAAGAAGACCTTCACACAGGTATTCGGCGACTGGCTATGCGACATGGCACAGGCCGATACCCGTCTCGTGGGCATTACGCCGGCCATGCGCGAAGGCAGCGGGCTGGTCGAGTTCGAGCGGCGCTTTCCTGACCGCTATTTCGACGTGGGCATCGCCGAACAGCACGCCGTGACTTTTGCCGGAGGGCTGGCCTGCGAAGGACTCAAGCCGGTTCTTGCCATCTACTCCACGTTCCTGCAGCGGGGCTACGACCAGTTGATCCATGACGTCGCGCTGCAGAACCTGGACGTCACCTTCGCGCTGGACCGTGCCGGGCTGGTGGGAGCCGACGGCGCGACGCACGCAGGCAACTATGACATCGCCTTCGTGCGCTGTGTGCCCAATATGGTCGTGGCCACGCCGTCGGACGAGGCCGAGTGCCGCTTGCTGTTGTCCACCTGTTACCAGTATCCCGGTCCTGCTACGGTTCGCTACCCGCGCGGCGCGGGCCGGGGAGCCACGCCGGCTCCCGGACTGGAGACCGTGCCCCTGGGCAAGGGTGTCGTGCGTCGCCAAAGCAGCCGTACCGGCGACGACAACCCGGCCGGTGTCGCGATCCTGGCGTTCGGCACGCTGGCCGTTGCGGCGTTGCGAGCGGGCGAGGCGCTGGACGCCACGGTGGCCGACATGCGCTTCGTCAAGCCCATCGACCGCGAGCTCATTCTCGATCTGGCCAGCCGCCATGCCGCGTTGGCGACCGTGGAAGAAGGCAGCATCATGGGCGGAGCAGGCAGCGCGGTATGCGAAGTGCTGAACGAGGCGGGTGTCACGCTGCCGGTGCTGCAACTGGGCTTGCCCGACCGCTTCATCGACCATGGGGACCAGGCAACGCTGCTGGCCGGCCTAGGGCTGGATGCCGCCGGAATCGAGCGCTCCATACGCGCGCGCTTTGCGGATTGGGTGAGTTGAGGAACTGAACGGGGCGCGACTCCTCCGTTCGGCTGAGGACTGCTCGGCCATGCGGACGAGTCGGCCCACGACCGAGGGTTAGCCCGGTATGTGCCGCGCCCGGTCACGGGCAAAATTGCTGTAACCGAGGGCTTGCGATGCGTTGCAGCAGCCTTTGGTAAGGGTGATGTATAAGCGGTAGATATAACAGGCTGTCGTGGGGAGTATGCGCCAATGCCCGCACCACTGAGGTCCCCCAATCCGTCGGCGTCCTTGACGACGCTGCGCGAGATTCTCGGCTACAACGTCCGAGCGTTTCGAGTCGCGCAGAAAATGTCACAGGAGCAGCTCGGATTTGCTGCCCATCTCGACCGGACGTTCGTCAGTCAAGTCGAACGTGCGCGCGTGAACATATCCGTCGACAACATCGAGAAACTGGCCAAGGCGCTGGAACTCGATCCGGCGATGCTGTTCAAGCGCCCGACGCTCGTTGACCAGACGGGGCGGCCCTGACCCGCGCGAGCGGGTTGGGCTGCGTCAGTCCCGGAAATTCTCGAAACCGAGAGGCAGGTCGGTAACGTCTTTTTTCAGCATCGCAATCGTTGTTTGCAGGTCGTCCCGCTTGGCCCCCTGGACACGCACGGTGTCCCCCTGGATGCTCGCTTGCACCTTGAGCTTGCTGTTCTTGACCAGCGCGACGATTTTCTTCGCAGCGTCCTGTTGCACGCCATTGCGCACGGTCAGCACTTGCTTGACCTTGTCGCCGCCGATTTTTTCTACCTTGCCGTGGTCGAGAAAGCGCACGTCCACGTTGCGCTTGGTCATTTTGCTTAGCAAGACGTCCCGCACCTGGTTCAGCTGGAATTCGCTGTCGGCGTAGGCCGTGAGCTCTTTCTCGGTTTGCTCGACGCGTGCGTCCGAGCCCTTGAAATCGAAGCGGGTGCCGATTTCCTTGTTGGTCTGGTCCACGGCATTGCGCAATTCAACCAGGTTGGGTTTGCAGACGACGTCGAATGTGGGCATAAGGAGGCTCCCTGTCATGCGGCCATGGGCCGATCTATGGAATAGCCAGAATTGTAGTCAAGTAAGATGGCGGAGCGCTGCGGGAAATCCGTTCCCGTTCGGTCTGTTTTGCTGGTGATCAGATTGGTTGCTGTTGCTGATTTCGATGCGTCGGGAGGGCTGGTGCCGCGGGCCCGGGACTTGTCCGACCTCAATACCTTTGCCCTGGTCAGCCAGGCGTCCGCCTATGTCCAACTGCGCTCCGCTGGCGACCTGCCGCGGCTGGCGGAGCTGGCGACCCGCTACGAGAGCTTGCTGGTGCTGGGCGGCGGCAGCAATGTCGTGTTGCCGTCCGCTATCGGCGGACTGGTGGCCCACGTCGCGCTGCGGGGCGTGCGGCTGGTCGGAGAGGATGAAGAATCGCGCATCGTGGAGGCGGCGGCCGGGGAGTCATGGCATGATTTCGTTACCCAGTGTGTCGCGCGCGGCTGGGACGGGCTGGAGAACCTGGCCTTGATTCCCGGCACAGTGGGTGCGGCGCCGGTCCAGAACATCGGCGCGTACGGCGTCGAGCTATGCGACCGGTTTGCCGGCCTGACTGCCTACGACCTGCATAGCCGCCGCTGGGTGGACATGGAAGCGGCCGAATGCGCGTTTGCCTATCGGGACAGCATCTTCAAGCACGAGCCCGGACGCTGGGTCATCACGGCCGTGCGCATGCGACTGCCCAAGCGCTGGCAACCGGTGCTCGAATATCCGGATCTGCGCCGGTATCCCGGGCTGGCGGCCGCGCCGACCGCGCGCGACATTTTCGGTGCCGTATGCGAGATCCGCCGCAGCAAGTTGCCCGATCCCGCCACACTCGGCAACGCGGGCAGCTTTTTCAAGAATCCCGTGGTACCCGCGAACCGCTATGAAGCTTTGCAGGCCCGCTTCCCGGGCCTGGTGGGCTATCCCCATGGCGGGGATGCCTACAAGCTGGCAGCGGGCTGGCTCATCGACCGGTGCGGCTGGAAGGGCAGGCGCATGGGGCCGGTGGGCGTGCATGAGCGGCAGGCCCTGGTGCTGGTGAACTACGGCGGGGCCAGTGCCGACGACGTGCTAACACTGGCAGCGGCCGTGCGCAGCGACGTAGGCGAGCGCTACGGTGTGGAATTGGAGATCGAGCCCGTGGTGGTAGCGGCGCCGCGCCGCTAAGCTCGGCACCCTGAGCGTCTCGGGCTGCCGCCGCTACGCCGCTTCGCGCAGGCGGACGTGGCGTTCGACGAAGCGCAGCAACAACTGCTGCGCCTCCGGCGTCGGCCGGATGCCGGCGTTCAATGCATCCACGTCCAAGCCTTCCGCGCTCAACTGCGGCCGGTAGTGCGCCACATAGGTGTCCATGATGCCGGGGCTGAATTCGGGATGGTATTGGCTGGACACGACGCAGTCGCCGTATTGAATGATCTGGTGGGCGTCATGTTCCGAGCGGGCCAGCACGGTCGCACCCGGCGGCAGCTCGATCACGCTCTGCTGGTGGATGAGGTGGGCAGGGAAGCGGCGCGGCAGCCCTTGCAGCAGTGGAGAGCTGGCTGCGGTCTCCAGCAGCTCCACGAGTTGGGTACCGACTTCGCGTCCGCGCGGATGGTAGTCGATTCTTCCGCCCAAGGCATGGGCCAGCAACTGGTGCCCGTAGCAGATGCCGAAAATCGGCAGGTTCTTATCGACGGCCTGCCGTAGCCACTCAGCGGTCCTCTCGCTCCACGCGGCGCCGTCCGTGACCATGGCCGGCGATCCGGTAACGATCGCGGCCCGATAGCGCGACGGAGGTTCGATCGCCGCGCCCTCGTGCACCGGTATGACTTCGACTTCGTCAGGGCGCAACCCTGCCGCCCGGCAAATCATCTGGCTGAACGAACCGTGCCGGCTGGATATGGCCTCGGGCGGCGTCCCGGTCTGGATGATGGCCAGGGGCTGGAGGGCTTGATCGGCAGGCCCGCTCATCCGCGTTTGCGGCGAGCGTTTTCCGCGATGCGCATGCGCAGCGCGTTCAACTTGATGAAGCCGCCCGCGTCAGCCTGGTCGTAGGCGCCGCCGTCGTCGTCGAACGTGGCGATGGTCTGGTCGAACAGGGTGTTCTTGGAATCCCGGGCCACCGTGTAGACGTTGCCCTTGTAGAGCTTCAGCCGCACCCATCCGTTGACGGCCTGCTGGGTATGGTCGATCAGGACCTGCAGCGCCTTGCGCTCGGGGCTCCACCAATAGCCGTTGTAGATCAGGCTGGCGTAGCGCGGCATGAGGTCGTCCTTGAGGTGGGCGACTTCGCGGTCGAGCGTGATCGATTCGATCGCGCGGTGTGCGCGCAGCATGATCGTACCCCCGGGGGTTTCGTAGCAGCCGCGCGACTTCATGCCGACGTAGCGGTTCTCGACCAGGTCGAGCCGGCCAATACCGTGCTTGCCGCCGAGCTTGTTCAGTTCGGTAAGCACTTCCGCCGGGGTCATCCGCTTGCCGTTGAGCGCGACGATGTCGCCACGCTCGAATTCGACGTCGAGATACTCGGGCGCATCGGGGGCGGCTTCCGGAGCCACCGTCCAGCGCCACATCGATTCCTCGGCCTCGGCCTTGGGATCTTCCAGGTGGCGGCCTTCGTAGCTGATGTGCAGCAGGTTGGCGTCCATGGAATACGGGGCGCCACCCTGCTTGTGCTTCATCTCTATGGGGATCCCGGCTTTCTCGGCATAGGCCAGCAGCTTTTCACGCGAGAGCAGGTCCCACTCGCGCCACGGCGCGACGACCTTGATGCCCGGTTCCAGCGCGTAATAGCCCAGCTCGAAGCGGACCTGGTCGTTGCCCTTGCCGGTCGCCCCGTGGGAGACCGCGTCCGCCTTGACTTCGCGGGCGATCTCGATCTGGCGCTTGGCGATCAGCGGCCGGGCGATCGAGGTGCCGAGCAGGTATTCGCCTTCGTAGACGGTATTGGCGCGGAACATCGGGAAGACGAAGTCGCGGACGAATTCCTCGCGCAGGTCGTCGATGTAGATGTGCTCGGGCTTGATGCCGAACTTCAGCGCCTTGGTGCGTGCGGGCTCGAGCTCTTCACCCTGGCCGATGTCGGCGGTGAAGGTGACGATTTCGCACTGGTAGGTATCCTGCAGCCATTTCAGGATGACGGATGTGTCGAGGCCGCCCGAGTAGGCAAGTACGACCTTCTTTACTTCGCTCATTGATATTCCCAGGACATGGACGGCCCGCGCATGGGGCATGGCGGTGCGGCTTTCTGGCCGGTCGAGGTCACCGGATATGGGGTACACCCGCGGGGGGCGCTCCGTGCCATATGCGCGGGATCGTGCAATCGCCCCCCGGCCTCACAAGGGCGATCGGGTATTGTACCCAATCATGGCGGGTGCGGGCGGGGCCGCCTTCATAATTGTGCAATGAACAACAGCCGGCGCGGCGAGTCGGGACGACAGCGGATCCGCGGGGCCCCTCGGATCCTGCTTCCCGGCTGAGGGGTTTCGGCACAAAGTACCCGGCATAAGGTGGCCCGGGTGAAGATTCTGCGCTTCAGGGGCCCTGGGGCGCGTCCGCTTGCGCGTGCGCACGCATCCGGGCCAGCAGCGCCGCGAGCATTTCCCGCTCGCCCTCGTCCAGGCCGGCCAGCAGCCTCGCCTCGGCGGCGAGCTTGGCGGCCTCCAGCGCAAGGATGTACGGCCCCGCCGCTGGCGTTACGGCCAGGAGGTGATGGCGGCTGTTCCGGGGCGACGGCGTCCGGGTTAGCAGGCCGTCCTGCTCCAGGTCGCGGACCATTCTGGCAATCTGCGCCTTGTCGCGGCCGGTCCGCTCGGCAAGCGCCTTCTGGGAGCAGTCCGGCATCCGGTCGATCAGCTCCAGCAGGCTGATCGCCAGCGGCGTGCAGGCCATGTCGCCCCGTGCGGCGATATGGCGCCCCAGGTCAGCCTTGATGGTCAGGAACAGGCCGATCAGGTCGTCGACCACTGGCGTGGAGCGGGATGGCTCGCTCATGCGTAAGGTGCCTCTCCGATTTTATGGGTTGATTTTATCAACTCAAATTTTATAATGGCTGTTCCGAGTCTTGCTCGCCCCGCCATCCCGCTCATGCCACCCAGTCCCGCCATCAGGCTTCGCCTGTTGGGTATCCAGACCCTCATCGCGCTGCTGCTCAGCGCATTTATTACCGTCGTCAACTACGGCCTTGAGCCTGGTTTTCTGCTGAATTGGCTGAAGGGCTTCGTCAGCGCCATGATCGTGATCCCGATCGCCTTGCGGGCCATGCCGCTTATCGCTGGATTCTGGCGGCGGGTGCTGGGCCAGCGGCCGGATTGGCTGATCCGCATCACCATGGCCATTACGGTGGCCTGCCTAATCGAAGGCGTGGTTTCGCTGGCGATTACGCTCGTGCAGCACGGGCCGCAGGCGGGCATGCTGACCATGTGGGGGCACTCCTTTATCAAGGCGCTGCCCATCGGTCTGCTGATCGGCTTTACCATGGCCTTTGTCGTCATGCCGCGCATCCAGCGGCTGCTGGCGCAGCAGGGGGCTTCTCCTGCCGTGCCGCGCTAATGGCACGCGTGCCGCTTTATTGCCTGCCCAGCAGCAGGAATTCCATCAGCGCCTTTTGCACGTGCATGCGGTTTTCGGCTTCGTCCCAGACCACGCTTTGGGGGCCATCGATGACCTCGGCCGTGACTTCCTCGCCCCGGTGGGCGGGCAGGCAGTGCATGAAAACCGCGCCCGGGTCGGCCACCGCCATCATTTCGCCGTCGACGCACCAGTCGGCAAAGGCCGCGCGCCGTTCTTCGTTCTCGGCCTCGAAGCCCATGCTGGTCCACACGTCCGTCGTGACCAGGTGGGCGCCCTTGCAGGCCTCCATGGGGTCGGCGAATTGCTTGAGGCGCTCGGCGTCCACCACGCCGGCTCGTTCGGGTTCGAGCTCGTAGCCCGGCGGGGTGGAGACATGGAGGTTGAAATCCAGTAGCTCGGCCGCCTGCAGCCAGGTGTTGCACATGTTGTTCGAGTCGCCCACCCAGGCGACCGTCTTGCCCTGGATCGAGCCGCAGTGTTCGATGTAGGTGAAGATGTCGGCCAGGATCTGGCAGGGGTGGAATTCGTTGGTCAGGCCATTGATGACGGGCACGCGCGAGTTCGCCGCGAAGCGCTCGATCTTGGTCTGCTCGTAGGTGCGGATCATGACCAGGTCGACCATGCGCGAGATGACCTTGGCGGAGTCCTCGATAGGCTCGGCCCGGCCCAGTTGCGAATCACCCGTGGTCAGGTGGATGACCGAGCCGCCGAGCTGGTACATGCCCGCCTCGAACGAGACGCGGGTACGGGTACTGGCCTTTTCGAACACCATGGCAAGCGTGCGGTCGCTCAGAGTGAAATGGGGTTCGTAGTTCTTGAATTTGCGCTTGATGAGTGCGGCGCGGGAGAAGAGATACTCGATCTCGTCGCGCGTGAAGTCGTTGAACTGCAGGAAATGCCGCAGCGGGGGGATCTGTTTCGAATCTTGTTGGGGGGATGCGTTCATACGACGCCTCTGGCAGAGAGTTGCCGAATCAGCGGGCGGTGCGAGGCACCGGGGCGGGCATCGACTCAGCGGCTCGTTTCGCGGAAAAGGTCAATGATACCCGACGCTCCGTGACGGGCGATGGACCACGGCGCAGGCAAGACGCGGGGTTGGGCATCCGGGGCGCCCGCTGCCGGCCACGCCGCGGTAGAGGGGAGATGGAGCGATAAGCTACAATACTCAGCTGTCCTTCCGGGGCGTTGCCCGCACCTGCTGCGCCTGCCATCGCTGCGCACGGGCGACCCGATCGGCGCGTGCTTGCGTGTCCATACGGCTATGCAACGGCGATCGGGCTCAGAGATCTAACGGGTTCACGAGACCTTTTCACCGCGGAGATCTTTCCGCACACACATTCACGATGGCTGAAAGCGTCAGGCAGTTCGTTATCCAGGGTATTACTTCCAGCGGCAGCAAGTTCCGCCCCAGCGATTGGGCAGAACGCCTGGCCGGGGTCATGTCGCCGTTTCGGCCCAAGGGTAGCGTCGCCAGTCCCTACACGTATTCCCCGTATGTCGTGCCGACTTTCATCGATGGCGTGAAGTGTGTGGTAGTCGACGAGCGATTGCGAGCGCTGGAGCCCCTGGCCTGGCAGTTCGTGATCGATTTCGCCCGCGACAATGATTTGCGCACGGTCGAGGCCTGCCTGATTCCGGACGCTGCCGACAAGACCGACAAGAAACCGGACGGCTGACGCTACGCGAAGGGCGGGGCAGCTCTGCGAGGCCGCCGCCTTACGTTGCCGGCAACGCCCGGTGGCGGTCAGCCTTGGTCTTGCGCACACTTTGGACGAACGAACGCCAGCCCGGCAGGAAAAAAACGTTCCCTGCCGGGCTGGCGTCTTGCGCGGCGCCGGAGCGCCACGCGGCAGATATCAGGCCAAGGCCTTGACGGCGGCGGCAAGACGGCTCTTGTGGCGAGCAGCCTTGTTCTTGTGGATGATTTTCTTGTCGGCGACGCGGTCGATGACGCTGGTGGCCTTTTGCAGCACTTCCGTGGCGGCGGCCTTGTCGCCAGCTTCCACGGCCTGGCGCACACGCTTGATCGACGTGCGCAGCATCGAGCGCAGGCTGGAGTTGTGCTTGTTGCGGGCCACGGCCTGACGGGCGCGCTTACGTGCTTGGACGGTATTAGCCATGAAAATTCCGTATCGAGTAGGGCGAAGACACGTCTTGCAATACGCGTGGCAGGAGCTTCGCAAAGCCAAAGACTATAGCCCTAAATGGCCGTAAAATCAAATGTATCCTGGTCTCATCACTGTAATACCAACACCGGCCTCATGCCAAGGCAACATACTCGCGCGGCGCGCCGCGTACAAGGTCACCCATGAATTTGCTGCGCGCCGCGGCCACCGTCAGTAGCTTCACCCTGTTGTCCCGCATTACCGGCCTGGTGCGCGATGTACTCATCGCCCGGGCCTTCGGCGCCGGCAGCCTGACCGATGCTTTCTGGGTGGCGTTCAGGATTCCCAACCTGTTGCGGCGCCTGTTTGCCGAAGGGGCATTTTCCCAGGCCTTCGTGCCCATCCTGGGCGAGGCCAGGAACCGCCATGCGCCCGAGGAAACGCGCCGGCTGCTCGACCATGTCGCGTCGCTGCTGACTTTTGCGCTGATGGCCGTCACAGCGGCCGGCGTCATCGCCGCTCCCTGGGTGGTCAGCGCCATGGGCAGCGGCCTGCGGGGTGCGGAGCGCGCCGGCGATTTCGATGCCGCCGTCTGGATGACGCGCATCATGTTCCCTTACATATTGTGCATGTCGCTGGTGGCCTTCGCCTCGGGCGTGCTCAATACGTGGCGCCGCTTCGGTGTGCCCGCCTTCACGCCGGTGCTATTGAACCTCGCTATGATTGTTGCCAGCCTCTGGCTCGCGCCCCGGATGGAAGTGCCGATCTATGCTCTCGCCATCGGCGTGATGGCTGGCGGCGTGGCCCAGCTGGCGGTGCAGTTCGCGGCGCTGGCACGGCTGGGCCTGTGCCCTCGGATCGGGCTGGGCCTGCGCCGGGCCTGGGCCGACCCCTACGTGCGGCGCATCCTGCGGCAAATGCTGCCCGCCATCGTGGGCGTCTCGGTGGCGCAGGTCTCGCTGTTGATCAATACCAACATCGCCACCTGGCTTGCGCCGGGCAGCGTCACCTGGCTCTCGTTCGCCGACCGGTTGATGGAGTTTCCCACGGCGCTGCTGGGCATCGCGCTCAGCACCGTGCTGCTGCCCAGCCTGTCGCAGGCGCACGCGGGCGGACGGGCCGATGAATACAGCGCCCTGCTGGACTGGGGCCTGCGCCTGACCCTGCTGCTGGGATTGCCGGCCTGTGTCGGCCTTGCGCTGATGTCCGAGGCGCTGGTCAGTACGCTGTTTCACTATGGCGCCTTTACCGCGGCCGACGTAGGGCAGACCAGGACGGCCGTGGTGGCGTACGCCATCGGGCTGATCGGCTTGCTGTCCGTGAAGATCCTCGCGCCCGGCTTCTATGCCCGGCAGGACATCCGCACGCCGGTGAAGATTGCGCTGGTAGTACTGGTCGCCACCCAGTGCTTGAACCTGGTGTTCGTGCCGTGGCTGCACCACGCCGGGCTGGCGCTGTCGATCGGGCTGGGGGCGTGCATCAACGCACTGGCCCTGCTGGTGGGGCTCCGCAGGCGGGGGGTCTACCGGCCCGGCCCGGGATGGCTTGGCTTTCTCGCAAGGCTTGCGCTGGCGCTGGTGGCCATGGGCGTGTTGCTCTGGCTGGCCGAGGCCCGCATAGACTGGCTGGGGCTGCAGAGCCAGGCGTGGATGCGCGCGGGCTTGCTCGCGGCCACCGTGGCCGGGGCGGCGGTGGTGTATTTTGCCGTGTTGTTCATGCTGGGATTCCGGCCGGGCGACTTCAGGCGCCGCGCCACGATTCCCCGGGAATAGGGAGCGCCGATGCGATGCTTGCCGCGCCGATCAATCGAACTAGCGAATTCCTGCCGCATACGGCGTTTTGGATACGCGATCAGGAAACGGCGATCCGGCAGCCGCCGCTGCATCGCCACGAGTACTTCCAGATTTACGTGAATCTGGCCGGCTGCACCGAGCATCGGCTGGGTGCGGCGATACGGCCCATCCGGCCCGGTACGCTGAGCTTCATCATGCCGCTGCGGGTCCATTGCATTCGCCATGTCGAGCACGCCGAGTTTTTCGTGATCAATTTCCGGCGCGATTTTCTGCGGCCGGAGTCGCGCATCGATCTGCTGGAGCTCGAAGACGTACCCATCGAGACCATGCCGGAACTTGCGCCGTTTCTATTCCAGGAACACCTGGATTTCAAACTCGGAGCGGAGGATCTGGAGGAAGTGCAGCTGCTTTGCAGGCGCATGCAGGCCGAGCATCGCGACGGCGGTTTTTTTGCGGCCGAACTTATCCGCGCCGATCTGTTCCGCCTGATCGGCCTGGTATGCCGGCGACATCTGGGCGATTTGCGGGCGTTGGCACAGACCACGATGCTGCAGGGAAGCCGCCGTGCGTCCTTGGCTCGCGTGAGCCGGTATATACGGGAACATCTGGGCGAACCTATTACCTTGGCCGACGCGGCGGCCGCCGCCTTTCTGTCGACGCATTACCTGGCGCATTTGCTCAAGCGCGAGACGGGCAGGACTTTTACCGAGATACTGACCGACCAGCGTATGGATCTTGCGTGCCGCATGCTGGTCGGTTCCTCCCGGCCCATCGCTGAGATTGCCGCGAGCGTGGGATTCCAGGACGAGGGCTATTTCGCCCGGCGCTTCCGGCAGTTGCATGGCGTGACGCCCAGCGGCTATCGCAGCCGGAAGGCCGCGCCCGAAGGAGCTGCCCGCGGGAACCAGGCACCAGCCCGCGCGTAATTTTGTCCAAATTGTCGCCAATCCAGTCCCTGTTGTCCGGTATCGGCGGTCCCTATACTTTTTCTCGACTGTACGAGCCGGCGACCGTTCCGGCCCGCGAGCAAGGGGATCACCATGAATCGACTGCTGCGCCGAATGAGCCTGGCCGCATGGCTTGCATCGTGCATCGCGGCGTCCGCCGTCGCCGCGGACGCCACCTATCCGAGTCGCCCTATTCGCATGGTGGTGCCCTATGCGGTCGGCGGCAGCACCGACCTGCTGGGCCGGCAGGTGGCCCAGCGGTTGGGAGCTGTGTTGGGCCAGCAGGTGTTTGTGGAGAACTTGGGCGGTGCGGGCAGCACGATAGGCACTGCCGCGGTAGCGCGCGCCGCCGCCGACGGCTACACCATCGGTCTGCTAGACACGGCCTTCGCTATCAACCCCGGCCTGTATTCCAACTTGCCGTACGACAGCCTGAAAGATTTTGATTTCCTATCGGTGGTGGCCACCGCCAACGGCGTATTGGTGGTCAATGCGAAACGGGTGAAGGCGCGGACCGTGGCCGAACTGGTAGAGGAGGCGCGGGCCAAACCCGACCAGCTCAGTTTCGCTTCCGCGGGGGCCGGCACGGTCGTACACCTGCACGGCGAGACCTTCAAGACCGCCGCCGGCATCAAGCTGCTGCACGTCCCTTACAAAGGCGCGGGACCGGCCATCGCCGACCTGCTAGGGGGCCAGGTGGACATGATGTTCAACCTGCCGGCGCTGGTGGTCCAGCAGGTGCGCAGCGGCGTACTGTTTCCCGTTGCCGTAACCGGTGCCAGGCGTTCCCCGCTGTTTCCGGAAACCCCGTCTTTCGCCGAAGCCGGGTATCCCGGCGTCGACGCGGTATCGCTATGGGTGATTGCTGCCCCCAAGGGGCTGCCTGCCGAGATCCATGACAAGCTGGTCGCCGCCATTGGGCAAGCGATGGAGGGTTCCGACATGGAAGCCAAGCTGACCGAGAGTTCGTTCGAGCGCACCGTCGTACCTTATCCGAAGAGCGTAGATTTCCTGCGCCAGCAGATGGCCAAGTTTGCCGCGGCTGTTAAGGCCTCCGGCGCGACGGTGAATTGACCATGCGCATCGTACGGATCGTGGAGCGGACCGTCGCGCTCAGGACGCCGCTCTCAAACGCACGTTCCGACTTCAGCCAGATGACGGCAACTATCGTTGCCGTGGTGTCTGACGTCGTGCGGGGTGGCCGCCCGCTGGCCGGTTATGCCTTCAACTCCTTCGGGCGCTACGCCTGCGGCGAGCAGATCAGGGAGCGGATCACCCCCCGCATCCTGGCCGCCGATCCGAATTCTCTGCTGGACTCCACGGGACGCAATCTTGATCCCATCGCTATCCACGCCTGTGGCCAGCAGCGTGAGCGGCGAGGCGGCTATGCCGAACGCTCCATCCCCATGGGGACGGTAGACGTAGCAATCTGGGATCTGGTGGCCAAGATCGAAGACAAGCCACTGCATGCCGTGCTTGCCGAACGGTACGGTGGCGGCACCGTGCGTACCCATGCACCGGTCTATGTGGGCGGCGGCTGGTATTTCCCGGGCCAGACGCCAGCGGACCTGAAGGCCGAGATGGCTCGCTATCGCGATGCTGGCTACGGTATGGTGAAGATGAAGGTGGGCGGCCCGTCGGTGGCGGAGGATTGCAAGCGGATCGAGGCAGTGCTGAGCGTGATGGGCGAGGGCGATGCGCTCGCTGTCGACGCCAGTTGCGCGTTTGGCCGCGAGGCCGCGCTGGCCTATGCCCGGGCCCTCGCCCCTTATCGCCTACGCTGGTACGAAGAGCCTTGCGATTTCCTTGAGTACGAGACCTACGCCGAACTGGCCCGAGCCTATGACGGGCCGCTCGCCACCGGCGAAAACATGGCCTGCGCCAAGGAACTCGATCATTTCCTGGCATACGGAGGTTTTCGCGCGGACCGCGACATCATCCAGGTGGATCCGCCACTGGCCTTCGGGATTACCGAATACCTCAAGGTGCTGGCCGTAGCCGCCAAGCATGGGTTTTCGCGCGCGGCCATGTATCCCCACGGCGGCAATCTGATGTGTCTCCATGTAGTGGGCGGGCTGGGGCTGGGCGGGTGCGAGTCGTATCCGGATACGTTCGGCATCTTCAGCGGTTTCGGCGAGGAGGTCGCCATTGCCGGCGGGCGGGCCAGCCTTCCACAGTCGCCTGGCATCGGCTTCGAACGTCAGCCCGCGCTCTACGCCGCGATGCGGGACCTGGCGGGCATCTGAACGTGTCGCAGAACAGTTGCAGCCTGCAACGCGCGACATTCGATCCATGAGGAAAGGAGTGAAGATGAAAATCGGACGGATGGCCACAGTGGCCGGACCGCATGTGTGCGCGATCGAGGAGGACCGCGTCGTCGACCTGGCGCTTGCCGCATACGCCGCGGGCCAGGACTGGATGGCCCCGCTGTTTCGGGACCTGCGGCTATTCCTGGCCGCGGGCGAGGCCGCGCGGGAGGCAGTCTGGCAGCTGGCGCGCACTGGGCCGGGCGCACCACTGGAGGAGGTGCGACTGCTGCCGCCGATCGAGGCCGGGTCCAAAATACTCGCGCACGTGGTGAATTACGCTGACCATGGTGCCGAAGGCAGGCTGACGCCGCCCGAACAGCCGTTCTTCTTCACCAAGCTGCCCGGCACGACGGTCGCACCCGGCGAGCCGATTTGCGGCCACCAGGCATCGCGCAAGGTGGACTATGAGGCGGAGCTGGCGATCGTCATCGGCCGGCAGGGGCGGGACATCGCCGAGCAGGACGCTTATGCCTACGTCGCCGGATACACCATCTGCAATGACGTGAGCTATCGCGAACTGCAGGCCAACGAAGCCGCGCCTTCCCTGACCGGCCGCTACGGCCAGAACTGGATCCAGGGCAAGAGTTTGGACCGTTCCTGCCCGCTGGGGCCCGCCGTCGCGCTGGCCAGCGACATTCCCCGGCCTTACCCGTTGCGGATTTCGTGCCGGGTCAACGGCGAATTGCGCCAGGATGCCTCGACGGAGCAGATGATCTACAAGGTGCCTGCGCTGATTGCGCATATCTCGCGCGCCATGACGCTGCAGCCCGGAGACATCATTGCTACCGGTACGCCGTCAGGTTGTGGGGTGGCCGACGGCCGCTACTTGCGGCCGGGGGATGTCGTGGAATGCGAAATCGAGCGCATCGGGACGCTGCGCAACACCGTCATGGCCGCCATTTAGGGTCCTGTTCCGGAGATCCGCTGTCCACCTGAGGCGGCGCCGGGCGCGGTGCAGGCCCGCGCCCGGCAGTTGCCCTTACAGCAGCGGCACCAGCAGCAATGCCACGATATTGACGATCTTGATCAGCGGATTGACCGCCGGGCCGGCGGTGTCCTTGTAGGGATCGCCCACCGTATCGCCCGTGACCGCGGCCTTGTGGGCATCCGATCCCTTGCCGCCATGGTTGCCTTCCTCGATGTACTTCTTGGCATTGTCCCAGGCGCCGCCGCCGGTGCACATGGAGATCGCCACGAACAGGCCGGTGACGATGGCTCCCATTAGCATGCCGCCCACGGCCATGCGGGCCGATTCCCCGCCCATCAGCAGGCCCATGACGATGGCCAGCACGATGGGCACGACGACCGGCAGCGCAGACGGGATCATCATTTCCTTGATGGCAGCCTTGGTCAGCATGTCGACCGCCTTGCCGTATTCGGGCTTGGCCGTGCCTTCCATGATGCCGGGGATCTCCTTGAACTGTCGCCGCACTTCGACCACGACGGAGCCCGCCGCGCGGCCCACGGCTTCCATCGCCATGGCGGCGAACAGGAAGGGGATGAGGCCGCCTACGAACAAGCCGATGATGACGGCTGGTTCCGCCAGCGAGAAATCCACGTTCTTGCCGAGGTGGTCCAGCGCATGGGTGAAGTCGGCGAACAGCACCAGGGCCGCGAGGCCGGCCGAGCCGATGGCGTAGCCCTTGGTAACGGCCTTGGTGGTATTGCCGACTGCATCGAGCGGATCGGTGATGTTGCGGACCGATTCGGGCATCTGGGCCATTTCGGCGATGCCGCCGGCGTTGTCGGTAATGGGCCCGTAGGCGTCCAGCGCGACAATGATGCCCGCCATGGACAGCATGGCGGTGGCCGCGATCGCGATGCCGTACAGCCCGGCGAGCGTGAAGGCGGCGTAGATTGCCAGGCAGACCAGGATGACCGGGGCCGCGGTGGACTTCATGGAAACGGCGAGCCCGGCAATGATGTTGGTTCCGTGCCCGGTGGTCGATGCCTGGGCGACGTAGCGCACCGGCTTGTATTCGGTGCCGGTGTAGTACTCGGTGATCCAGACGATCAGCCCGGTGAGCACCAGGCCGACCACGGTGCACCCGTAGAGGCGCCCGAGGCTGCCGGCGTCGTCGAGCGGGGTGCCGTTGAATACCCAGGCGGTGATCGGATAGAACAGCACCAGCGCCAATACGCCCGCCACCATCAGGCCACGGTACAGAGCGCTCATGATGCGCTTGCCGGGGCTGGCCTTGACCGCCAGGCAGCCCAGGATAGACGCGAGGATGGAAAACCCGCCGAGCACCAGCGGATAGATCACGGCCTCTAGCGGCGCCACTTCGATCATCAGCGAGCCCAGCAGCATGGTCGCGATGATCGTGACCGCGTAGGTCTCGAACAGGTCGGCCGCCATGCCGGCGCAATCGCCGACGTTGTCGCCGACATTGTCGGCAATTACCGCAGGGTTGCGCGGATCGTCTTCGGGGATGCCGGCTTCGACCTTGCCGACCAGGTCGGCCCCGACGTCGGCGCCCTTGGTAAAGATGCCGCCGCCGAGCCGCGCGAAGATGGAGATCAGGGAGGAGCCGAAAGCCAGGCCGATCAATGGCTGCAACCGGTCGTGCAGGATGCCTCCGGCCCCGGCCTGGTCGGTGGCAAGCAGTACCCAAAGCAGCACCGTGATACCGGTCAGGCCGAGGCCGACCACCAGCATGCCGGTGATGGCCCCGCCGCGGAAGGCAACGGTCAGGGCCTGGTTCAGGCCCTGCGTGGCGGCCTGCGCGGTCCGCACGTTGGCGCGGACCGAGACGTTCATGCCTATGAAGCCCGCCGCCCCCGACAGCACGGCGCCGACGGCAAAGCCCACTGCGCATGCCCATCCGAGGCCCGGCACCAGGCCGATGACGATGAACAGTACGACCCCGACGATCGCGATGGTCGTGTACTGGCGGGTGAGATAGGCTTGTGCGCCTTGCTGCACGGCCGCCGCGATTTCCACCATGCGGGTGTTCCCGCTTTCTTGCTTGAGTATCCAGAAGGTGGAAATCGCGCCGAACGCGACGGCCAGGAGGCCGCAGACGAGCGCGAATAACAGACCGGTTGCCATGCAACTCCTCCTTTTTTGTTCAACTGCGAAACCTTGACGACTACGGAGCAAACAAAAATGATTGAGCGCAGGCGAGGCATCCGTCTGCGGTGCGGCGCGGGGAGCGCCGCATCAGGCTGCTACTTGAGCGCGTCGAACAGCCTGGTCTTGATTTCTTCCACCGACCCCACGCCGGAAATCTTCCGGTAGCGCGGCGCCTGCGTGTCTCCGGACGACGCCCATTGCGAGTAGTAGTCCACCAGCGGCCGGGTTTGCTGGCGATAGACTTCCAGGCGCTTGCGCACCGTTTCTTCCTTGTCGTCGTCGCGCTGGACCAGCGGCTCGCCGCTGATGTCGTCGACGCCGTCGTTTTTGGGCGGATTGAAGCGCAGGTGGTAGGTACGGCCACTGGGCAGGTGCACGCGTCGCCCGCTCATGCGTTCGATGATTTCTTCTTCGGGAACGTCGACTTCGACCACGAAGTCGATGGAGATGCCGGCCGAGCGCAGGGCTTCGGCCTGGGGAATGGTGCGGGGAAAACCGTCGAACAGATAGCCGTTGGCGCAGTCGGGTTCGTTGAGCCGGTCCTTGACGAGGCCGATGATGATGTCATCGGAGACCAGTCCTCCCGCGTCCATGACTTTCTTGGCTTCGATGCCCAGCTTGGTTCCCGCTTTGACGGCGGCGCGCAGCATGTCGCCGGTGGAGATTTGGGGAATGCCGTAGCGTTCCTTGAGGAACGCGGCCTGAGTGCCTTTGCCGGCGCCGGGCGCTCCGAGCAAGATTAGACGCATTGATGCTTCCTGATTGAGTTGGTGTTCTTGGCCTGCGGCGCTACCGGCGCACACACCGCGGGCGCGAGCCCCATCAGGGCCCGGCTGCAAGGCTGCGGGTGTGATGATGAAGGCGATGCGCTGCGGCGTGCGGTCGATGTCGGCGGTGCCGACCCCCCTGGCCGCGTGTGTTCCCAGGCACGAGTGCTTCAAACTTACCTCAAGCGCGCAGCGGCGGTCAAATCAGCTTTTTTCCGCCACCAGCCTGCGTACCCGTTCGAGGTCGGCGGGGGTGTCGACGCCCGGCGCCGGGGCATGCGGCGTGACGTGCACCTGGATGGCGTAGCCGTGCTCGAGCGCACGCAGCTGCTCGAGCGATTCCCAGCGTTCGAGCCGTCCTTGGGGAAGCGTGGGAAAGCGGCGCAGGAAACTCACTCGGTACGCGTAGATGCCGATGTGGCGCAGGGCTGGCAGTCCGGGTGCGAAGACCCGCTCGCCGCCGGCCAGCGCATCGCGTGCCCAGGGAACCGGTGCGCGCGAGAAGTACAGCGCATGGCCATCGGCACCGCACACGACTTTCACGGCATTGGGATTGAAGAGTTCCTCGGCCGTATCGATGGGGTGGGCGGCGGTGGCGATGGCCGCGGCGCTATGACGGTCCAGCGTTTGTGCGACGTGGGCGATCAGCGCCGGATCGATCAGCGGTTCGTCGCCTTGGACGTTCACGACCAGCTCGGTATCGTCCAGTCCGAGTGCGTCGCACGCTTCGGCCAGGCGGTCGGTTCCGGTGGGATGGTCGGCACGCGTCATCAGGCTCTCGAAGCCGTGGGCCTGGACCGAGCGCTGGATGGAGGCGTCGTCGGTGGCGACCACGACCCGCGCGGCGCCGCTGGCACGGGCTTGCGCAGCTACGCGCGCGATCATGGGAACGCCGGCGATGTCGGCCAGCATCTTCCCCGGCAGGCGCGTGGAGGCGGCGCGGGCCGGGATGATCGCCGTGAACGGGGCAGGCTCAGGCATGAGGCGCCTCGGTGGCAGGGGCGTCGGTATCGTCTCGCCACGGCAGGGCCTCGGACTCGAGCATGACCGGTATGCCGTCGCGGATGGGGAAGCTTAGGCGATCGGCACGGCAGCTCAGCAGGCGCGCCGTGCGGTCGTGGCGCAGCGGCCCTTTGCAAAGGGGGCAGACGAGGATGTCAAGCAGGCGTATGTCCATGGAGTCGGGTTTCCAGCCAATCGAAGAACGTGGGGTCGGACAAACGCGCCGAAACGGTGACGGCCCATACCCGCGAGTCGTCCAAGTGGCGACATTTTACGGCGTCCTTGTCCGTGACGAGTATGAGGTCGGCCTCGAGCGCGGCGAAGGGGGATGCCGAATAGTCGTAATGGTCCGGCAGGGCGACCGTGGCATCGAGCTGCACGCCTGCCTGGCGCAAGGTGGAGAAAAAGCGCCCCGGGTTGCCGATGCCCGCGACCGCGGCGACGCGTGCATCGCGGGGCAGGGCGTCGAGCGGACGCCGTTCGCCATCGCGCAGGCGCCACGCGCCGTCGATCGCCAGCATCATGTCTACCGCGCGCACCGAGGCGGGCGCGGACGGCAGGCTTCCGGGCGCGCCGCTGCGGTTGGTGACGATGGCATCGATGCTGCACAGCCGGGACGGTGGCTCGCGTAGTGGTCCGGCGGGCAGCAACTTGCCATTGCCGATGCCGCGCTCATCCTGCACGACGATTTCCACGTCGCGTGCCAGTGCCAGGTGCTGCAGGCCGTCGTCGGACAGGATGACATCGACGTCGGGATGCCTTGCCAGCAGCGCGCGGGCGGCGGCCACCCGGCGGGGATGGACCGCCACGGGGGCATCGGTCCGGCGTGCAATGAGCGCCGGCTCGTCGCCGAAGAGCGCCGGATCGAGCGCGCCGCAGCCTACGCGCGGTTCAATCCCGACCTGTACGCCGTACCCGCGGCTGACCACGCCGGGACGGTGGCCCCGTTCGCGCAGCGCTTGCGCGGCGGCGATGATGAAGGGAGTCTTGCCCGTGCCGCCCACGTAGAGATTGCCGACCACTACCACGGGCACGCCGACGCGCTCCGCGCGAACCCAGCCGGCCCGGTAAGCACGGCGCTTGGCGGCCACCACGGCGCCCGCCAGCATGGATAGGGGCGAGAGCAGCCCGGATAGCCATCCGCCTTCCTGCCATTGGCGCTGCAGCGCCGCGCGCAGGCCGGTCGGTCTCATCGGGAGGATCCGTCCGGGGAGACCTGGGTGGCGAATCCTATGCGCGAAATGCCGGCCCTGCCGGCGGCTTCCATGGCGCGCACCACGGCCTGGTGCGTAGCCGCTGCGTCGGCGTCGATGATCAGCGCAGGCTCCTCGTGGCCAGCCGCCGCCTTGCGCAGGGCCTCTGCCAGCTGCGCCGCGTCGGTGGCGGGCAGGGCCCGTCCGTTCAGCGCGTAGCGGCCATCGGCGGCGACGGTGATGCTGAGTGCCGGCACCTTTTCGGGAGACTGCGCGCTGGCGTCGGGCAGACGGACCGACAGCTGGTTGACGCGCGCGAAGGTGGTGCTGGCGGCCAGGAAGATCAGGACCACCAGCAACACGTCGATCAACGGGATCAGATTGATCTCGGGCTCATCGGTCCCGAGGTGACGGCGAAAATTCAATTCCTGTTCTCCAAGGCGCGCCGGAGCCGGCAGGGGCGGTCTTTCACTCGGCCTGCAGGGTGTCGACCAGCCGGGTGGCGGCTCGCTCGAGATCGTGCAGGCTGTCGTTGATGCTGGCGCGGAAGTACCGATAGAAGATCATGGCAGGAATGGCGATGAATATTCCCAGCCCCGTGTTGTAGAGCGCGACCGATATCCCATGGGCAAGTTGCGCGGGGTCGCTACCGGTGGGAGTATAGGAGCTGAAAATTTCTATCATGCCGACGACCGTGCCGAACAGTCCCATCAGCGGCGCCACCGCGGCAATGGTGCCGATGGCGCCCACGTAGCGGTTCAGCCCGTGCGCAACCGTCTCGCCGCATTGTTCGAGCGCATCTTTGAGCGCGGCACGCGACCGGTGGTGGTTGCGCAAGCCGGTTGCCAGTATCCGTCCCAGAGGGGAATCGGCTTCCAGCCGGGCTACGATCTCGGGGGTGATGCGACGTTTCTGCACCAGCGCCAGTACGTCCTCCAGCAGGCGGGGCGGTAGGATGCGGCTTCTGCGCAGGGCAAGAAGGCGCTCGACAATGAGCGTGAGCGCAATGAACGACGTGGCGATCAGCGGCCAGATGGGCCAGCCTGCCTCCCGGACGATGGCGAGCAAGAGACCTCTCCTTTTCAATGAAGGCGAGAATGTACGAGGGGCGGCGGCCCAGGGCAAGTCGGCCCGCGCGAGGTATCCACAGAATCTGTGGATAATTATGTGTGTAACTCGCATCCCGGCCCCAGAATATGCGGCTCTTGCTGGGGTGCCCGCTTTTGATTCAGCCTTCTGTCAAAGTAAAAATTCAATCAAATCAAGTGGTTACCGGAAAATAATGCAAGCTGTGACAAAGAAATTACTTGACAAGCAAGGTTTGCAGGCCTGTGGAAAGGTTCTTGCCTGGAAAGCCCGATGAATACTGGTTTTGCGTCCGCACATGACGATTTTTCGCGGGGAATCCTGACAATCTCGCAGCTAAACCGAGCTGTGGCGGGCTTGTTGGAGCGCAGCATCCCCTTGGTATGGGTGCGCGGCGAAGTGTCGAATTTCACGGCTGCGGCGTCCGGGCACTGGTACTTCACGCTGAAGGATGGCGGGGCGGCCGCGCGCGGCATCATGTTCCGCGGGCGGGCCATGCTGGTCGGGTTCACTCCCCGGGAGGGCGACCGGATCGAGGTGCGGGCCCGGGTCTCGCTGTACGAGCCGCGCGGCGACTACCAACTGCAGGTGGAGTCCATGCGCCGCGCCGGGCAGGGGGACTTGTTCGAGGCCTTCCTGCGCCTGAAGGAAAAACTCGCGGCCGAGGGATTGTTCGATCCCCAGCGCAAGCGCACGCCCCCTGCCATTCCCCGTGCCGTCGGCATCGTGACGTCGCTGCAGGCGGCCGCGTTGCGCGATGTCCTGACCGCGCTGGCGCGCCGCGCGCCGCATGTCCACGTGGTCATCTATCCGTCCCCCGTACAGGGCGAGGACGCCGGCATGCGGCTGGCGCAGGCCATCGCGCTGGCCAATGCCCGCGCCGAGGTCGATACCTTGCTGCTGGTCCGCGGCGGAGGCAGCATCGAAGATCTCTGGGGGTTCAATCACGAAGGGCTGGCGCGGACCATTGCCGCCAGCGCGATTCCTGTCATCAGCGGCGTGGGGCACGAGACCGACTTCACCATCGCGGATTTTGCCGCCGACCTGCGGGCGCCGACGCCGACCGCCGCGGCTGAGCTCGCCATCCTGTCGCGCGAGCAATGGCTGGCCAGGCTGCGCCAGGCGGCGCAAGTGCTCCGGAGGGCGCAGCGCCGGCGCCTGGAACAGGCCGGCCAGCGCCTGGACCGGGCGGCTACGGCGTTGATCTCGCCGCGCGAGCGGCTCTCGCGCCAGCAGGAACGGCTGACCGGCCTCGCGCGCGGCCTGGGCATGGCTTGGGCGGTGGCCCAGCGCGACCGCGCCGCCGAAGTCGGCCTGCTGCGCCAGCGGCTGATCGCCCGGTTGCCCGACACGGCACGGCTCTCCGCGCGCGTCGACGACCTGGCTCGCCGCCTGCGCCAGTGCCAAGCCTACCAACTTACTCGACTGCAGCAGCGGGTGGCCTCGCATGCTGCGCACCTGCGGGCGCTCGGTCCGGAGCAGACGCTGGCCAGGGGCTATGCCGTCGTACGGGACGAGCAGGGGCGCATCGTCCGGCAGGCACGGCGGCTGCACGCGGGCACGCGGCTCGAGGTCAGCTTCGCCGAAGGCACCGCCCAGGCGGCTGTGACCGCGGTAGACCCCGACCGGGGACTGGTGTAGGCGATCATTCCCCGCCGGTTAACCTTTCGTCACGCGGGGGCATCCCGGTCAAGCGGTATCCTTTACCGATAAAATGCCCGCGCTAACCTCCCAACCAGAAGCAGGAGCTCAGATGGAACACACTCTTCCCCAACTGCCGTACCCCCAGGACGCCCTGGCCCCGTACATCTCCAAGGAAACGCTGGAGTACCACCACGGCAAGCACCACCAGACCTACGTCACCAATCTGAACAACCTCATCAAGGGCACCGAGTTCGAGAACGCCTCGCTCGAGGACATCGTCAAGAAATCTTCCGGCGGCATCTACAACAACGGCGCCCAGCACTGGAACCACTCCTTCTACTGGAACTGCCTGACGCCCAAGAGCACGCCGCCGTCCGGCAAGCTGGCCGATGCCATCAACGCCAAGTGGGGCAGCTTCGACGCGTTCAAGGACGCCTTCAACAAGCAGGCAGCGGCCAACTTCGGTTCGGGCTGGACCTGGCTGGTCAAGAAAGCCGACGGTTCCGTCGACATCGTCAACACCGGCGCGGCCGGCAACCCGCTGACCACCGGCGACACGCCGCTTCTGACCTGTGACGTGTGGGAGCATGCCTACTACATCGACTATCGCAACGCCCGCGTGAAGTACCTCGAGAACTTCTGGGCCATCGTCAACTGGGATTTCGTGGCCAAGAACTTCGGCTGATTCCCGGCGCGCCGCCTGGCGGCATATTCTGGCGGCCCGTCGTGGCCGCCTGTCCATCGCGCGCTTTCGCGGATCCGGCTTCCCGCGAACAGCGCGCGTTTTCATTGCTCCACGTTTTGACACCTCGACGATCCGTACCTTGGCGCGACCAGGCGTCCTTCACCATCCGTCGCAAGGGAAGGCAAGTCGCGCGCATTTCGCGCAAGACCTTCCGCTATGCCCTCGTCCTGTGCGGGGCGGCGGTCGTGGCGTTGTTGTCCCTTGCATTTGCGTGGGTGGCGGAACGGGCGCTCGAGTGGAACAAGCACTGGACTGGCGCCGTGCCCTGGGCGGCACTGGTCGTCATTCCTTGCGCCATGGCGGCCCTGCGCTGGCTCACGCTGCGGTGGGCGCCCATGGCGCGGGGCAGTGGCATTCCGCAGGTGATCGCCACGACCTCCGTACCCGTGCCGGTGGCCGCGAGGGGGCTGGTATCGCTGCGCCAGGCGCTATGGAAGATCCCGCTGACGGCGGCAGCCTTGCTGGCGGGCGCCTCGGTGGGACGCGAGGGGCCGTCGGTGCAGGTCGGTGCGGCCGCCATGCTGGCCTGGGGACGCTTTTGGCAAGACCGGGTGGGGATCGCGCTGCGCTTCCGTGCCAACGAGCTCATCGCCGCAGGGGCCGCCGGAGGGCTCGCGGCGGCGTTCAATACGCCGCTGGCGGGCGTGGTGTTCGCGATCGAGGAGCTCGGGCGGGGCGCAGGGGTGCGCTGGAATCGCCTGGCCTTGTCGGGCGTGCTGGCCTCAGGCTTCATCGCTCTGGCCATCGCCGGGAACAATCCTTATTTCCATGCCGCCGCCGCGGCAGGCTTTACCCAGGGAACCTGGGGCTGGACGCTGGCCAGCGCCGTGCTGAACGGCGCGTTGGGCGGCGTGTTCGCCACGACCTTGCTGCGCGGCGTCGACGGCCTTGCGCCTGCGCGATGGCGCCCGTGGCTGCGTGCGCACCCGGTAAAAGTGGCTTTCTTGTGCGGCCTGGTGGTCGCTGCGCTGGGCTGCCTGACCGGCGGCGCAACCTATGGAACCGGCTATGAGCAGACCGCCGCGTTGCTCAACGGCCAGCCTGTGGACAGCGCATGGTTCGGCATTGCCAAATGGGCGGCGACAGTGGCCTCGTACGTGTGCGGCATACCCGGCGGCATCTTTACGCCATCGTTGGCCATCGGCGCCGGCATGGGCCAGCACATCGTTCAACTGGCGGGTCCCGCCGCAGACCCGCGTACGCTTGCGCTGGTGTCGATGGCCGCTTTCCTTGCCGCCGCGACCCAGGCGCCGATCACCGCCAGCGTCATCGTCATGGAAATGACGCGCAGCCAGGACCTCATGTTCCATTTGCTGATCGCAACGCTGGTCGCCTCGCTCGTGTCGCGGCAGTTCTGCCCGCGGCCCTTCTACCATGCTACGGCGCTGCGTTTCCACAAGGAAGCGATGCCCCGGCCGCCATCCCGGCCGCAGGAGCAGATGTAATTTTGTGAAGTTCAGGCTTCACAAAGCTCCGGCTCTGCCCCTTTAATAACGCCTGCGGACGCGCGCACGCGCCCGTGTCGTGGGGGGAGTCATGGCTGACAAGAAGAGGGCGGCCGCCTGGGCGGTCGCGGGGGCCGTGTTGCTGGCCGCAGTCGCGGGCAGCGCATGGTGGGCAGGCAGGCATGCCGGAGGCCGGGTCGAGGCGCCCCAGGCGCCCGAGCTGGTCGGCACGGCCGATCCTTTCGCATGGATCGATTGCAAGACACGCGTGTTCGACGAGTCGCTGGCGCTCGCCATCACGTTCTCGCAGCCGCTGGATCGGCGCCAGGATCTCGGCGCGCTGCTACGGGTCGTCGACCTGGGCGTTGCGCCCGGCGAGGCAGGGGAGGACCACGCCACGAGGCAGCCCCGGCCGGCCGCCGGGGCGGTCGAAGGCGCCGTGGTGCGAGGCGACTGGACCATAGGCGACAACCCGCGCGTGGCCTACTTTCCTTTCATCGAACCCAAGCGCCGCTATGCCATTGCCGCGCAGGGGGAGATCAAAGGGCCAGCGGGGCAGGCGTCTGGCAGCGGGTACCGCTGCGAGGTCTCGAGCGAGGCCATGCCGCCGTCGTTCTACTTCGCCAGCCGCGGCGTGGTGCTGCCTGCTCGGCAGAATGGGGGACTGCCCGTCGTCACGGTCAATACGCCCGAGGTCGACGTGCAATTCCTGCGTCTGGCCCCGGCGCAGTTCCCGCGTTTTTTCGAGCAGGTCCTGGGCGTGCGCCGGTCGAGTCCCGACCAGGAGGACGCGGGCGCCGGCCAGGACAACGACGACGATACCTGGCGCTACAGCAGCAACCGCAGCCTGCAGGGCTCCGTCGGCAGCTGGGACCTGGACCGGCTCAAGGACCTGGCCAAGAGCGTCTACGCCGGCCGTTTTGTCACTGACGACAAGCCGAATCGCCGGCATGTCACTTTCCTGCCGGTCGAAGACATCGAAGAACTGGCCGAGCCCGGTATCTACGTGGCGGTCATGAGCCAGCCCGGCCGCTTCCGGGACGAATACCAGGTCACGTACTTCTACGTCAGCGACATTGGCCTGCACGCGCGGCGCTATGCCGGCCAGCTCGATGCCTTCGCCACTTCGCTCAAGAACGGCACGGCCATCGACGACGTCGAGTTCGAGCTGCTGGATGGCAATGCAAAGTCGCTGGGACGGGCCAAGGCAGACAGCCAAGGCCATGCCACGTTCGCGGGCAGCCTGGATGCCGCCCGGATCCTGCTGGCGCGGCGCGGGGACGAACTTTCCGTGGTGCCGCTGGCCCAGCCCGCCTTGGACCTGTCCGAGTTCGACGTGGGCGGACACGCTTCGCGCGACAACAAGGTGTTCGTCTATGCCGGCCGCGATCTCTACCGGCCCGGCGAGCAGTTCGACGTGTCGGTGCTGGTCCGCGATGCCGATGGCCGGGCCATGGCGCCTGTCCCGATCACTGCGACGCTGAAGCGTCCCGACGGTCGTGCGGTGCGGACGGTGCTGTGGCGTCCCGACGTGCAAATCCCCGGCTATATCCGGCAGCGTATCGAATTGCCGAACGATGCACAGTCCGGGACGTGGATGCTGGAGGCGCGGCTGGATCCGGCGGCCCGGGCCGCGGATGCCAGCTGGAAATTCCAGGTCGAGGAATTCCTGCCCGAGCGCGTGAAGCTGGCGCTCAGCGCGAGCGAGGGCGTGCTGCAACCTGGCCGGCCGCTGAAGGTCCAGGTCCAGGGCGACTATCTGTACGGGGCGCCGGCAGCCGGCAACCGGCTGCTCGGCATGGTGTCCATCGAGCGCGACCGCTATGCCTTGCCGGTGCAGTGGCCGGGCTTCCTGTTCGGCGACTTTGCCGACGACGACCGGACGCAGCGCCGTGACCTGGAAGAAACGACGCTCGATGCCCAGGGCGCGGCGGCGGTTGCCGTGCCTGTCGACGTCACGGGGGTCGCTTCGCCCATGGCGGTCCAGGCCAGTTTCAGCTTGCTGGAATCGGGCGGGCGCCCGGTGGTGAGGTCGGTCGAGCGCAGCGTCTGGCCTGCGCCGTCGCTGATCGCCATACGGCCCTTGTTCGACCGCGATGTAGCGCGCGAGGGGGCGGTGGCGGAGTTCGAGGCGGTCAGGGTCGATGCCCAGGGCCGCACCGTGCCGCTCGAGGGCGCGCAGCTGCGGCTCTATCGTGAAGACCGCGTCTACTACTGGCGCTTCGACGACCAGCGCGGCTGGAACAACGGCTTTACCGAGACCGAGGAGCTGGTGGAGTCGCGCACAGTGGCGCTGCCGGGGCGCGTCAAGCTGGGTGTTCCGGTCAAATGGGGGCGCTATCGGCTGGAGTTGACCGATCCCGAGCATGGCGCGACCTTGCGCTATCGCTTCTACGCCGGGTGGGGCGCGCAGGATGCCGAGGAAATGGGCAACCGGCCCGACCGCGTGCAGCTCAAGCTCGATCATGCGCCGGTACGCGAGGGTGATACGGTCAAGCTCGTCATCACGCCTCCGCACGACGGCCAAGCGCTGGTTGCCGTAGAGGCTGGCAAGCTGTTGTGGAGCCACCGCACCAGTGTCAAGGCGTCCGGATCGACGGTGGAGATCCCGATAGGCAAGGATTGGGGCCGGCATGACCTGTACGTGTCGGTGGCCGTGTTCCGGCCGGGTAGCGAGGGCGACCGCGTGACCCCTGCGCGCGCGCTCGGGCTGGTGTACCTGCCCTTGGCGCGCGAGGAGCGCAAGCTCGATGTGGCCATTTCTGCGCCCGCCAAGGTGCTGCCGGAGAAACAAAGTACGGTCACGGTCAAGGTCGGTCCTGCCGATGCCGGGCAGCAGGCCTACGTGACCTTGTCGGCGGTCGATGCCGGAATCCTGAACATTACCCAGTACGCTGCCCCCGATCCTTTCGATTTTTTCTTCGGCAAGCACCGCTACGCGCCCGAGCTGCTGGACCTGTATGGCAGGCTGATCGAGAAAATGGATGGCACGCCCGGCCGGTTGAAGTGGGGCGGGGATGCTGCCATGCGCGACACCCGCAGCATGCCCGTAAAAGTGCGGCTGGTCGATTTGTTCAGCGGACCGGTTCGATTGGATGCCCAGGGCGAAGCGCGGATTCCGCTCGACCTGCCCGATTTCAATGGAACCTTGCGGCTGATGGCCACTGCCTTTGCCGGCGAGCGCTTCGGCAGCGCGCAGGGCGAGATGGTGGTGGCGGCGCCGGTCGTAGCCGAACTATCCACGCCGCGTTTCATCAGTCCCGGCGATGATGCGGCCGTCGCGCTGGACGTGACGAACCTGAGCGGGGCGCCGCAGACGTTGGCCGTGACTCTCGAGGGCCTGGATCCGGTGCGGATACTGGGCGGCTCGCAGCGTGTCACGCTGGCGAACCGGCAACGCACGACGCTGCGTTTTACGGCGCAAGCCACAGGCGCCTACGGGCTGGGGCGGCTTCGCCTCATGGTCCATGGCGAAGACGGCCCAAACCCGATCAGGATCGTGCGCGAGTCGCTGCTGCAAGTGCAGCCTCCGGTCGCCGCGGCGCGCGAGATGCGCCGAGTCAGGCTGGCGCAAGGTGAGAGCCTGAGGCTCGATCCCGCCTGGCTTTCCGGCCTGTACCCGGAATCGGCCAGCGTAGGCGTGGCAATTTCCAATCGTCCCCCGTTGAACGTGAAACGGCTGGTCCAGGGGCTGTTCGATTATCCCTACGGCTGCCTGGAGCAGACGGCAAGCGCCGCCTATCCCCATCTATTCGTCGGCGAAGAGGAGGCCCGGGCATGGGGCCTCGAGCCGCGTCCGCGGGCCGAGCGCGAGCGCCTGGTAGAAGGCGCCGTAAGCCGTATCGCAGGCATGCAGAAGGCCGGCGGCGGCTTTGCGCTGTGGGGCGATGGCGCGCAGGAAATCTGGCTGTCGGCGTATGTCGCGGGTTTTCTTCAGGACGCCCGGGCGGCAGGATTCGATGTGCCGGACCTGATGGCCCGTCGCGCGATGGATTGGCTGCTTGCGCAGTTGCAGCAGTCTTCGGCCAATTTCCCCAGCCTGCCGCAGAATCTGCTGGCACAGCTTGCGGCCGGGCCGGGGCAGCGCTTGCGCGAGGCTGACTACAACCTGCTGCGGGACAGCCATCGCCGGTTTGCCGAGCTTGCCCATGCGGGCTACGTGCTGGCACGCGAGCAGAAGGCTCCGCTCTCTACGCTGCGCGTGCTGTACGACCAATACAGCGACCGCGCGCGTTCGCCACTGCCGCTGGTGCATTTGGGCGCGGCCCTCAAGCTCATGGGTGACGAGACCCGCGCCCGGGCGGCCTTCGACCTGGCCATGACGCGAGGCTACGGCATCGATGCCAATCGCTACGGCAGCTACGGCGAATGGCTGGGCGACTACGGCTCGGCATTGCGCGACTACGCGATGTCGTATGCGTTGATGATGCAGCACCGGATCGACCATCCGCGGCGCGAGGCCTTGCTCAACGACGTGGCGGGGCGCCTGGGCAATCGCGCCTATCTTTCCACGCAGGAGCAACTGGCGCTTTTCCTGGCGGCACGGGCTGCGGGCGGCGTGGCGGGTGCTTCCTGGTCGGCGACGCTGCGTACCGGGGAAGGGGAACAGCCACTCGGTTCGCGCGATACCGAGTCGCGCAGCTTCACCGCCGCCCAATTGGCTGGGGGGATCGACATCCTCAATACCCAGGCGGATCCCCTGTTCGTCGAGGTGGACGTGCAAGGCTACCCGCGCCAGCCGGAACCGCCGCGCGCCTCCGGCATCACCATCGCCCGCAGTTGGTACGAGGCCGATGGCCGCCCCTGGAGCGGCCGTCCGCTGCGTACGGGCGAAATCCTGATCGTGAGGCTGGATGTGGCGTCCGACCGCCGCATCGAGGACGCGCTGGTCGTCGATCGGGTCCCCGCCGGACTCGAGGTCGAGAACATGAACCTGAGCCAGGGTCCCGACATGGCGGACTGGAGGATCGGCGACGTGCGTGTGTCCGATGCCTTGGACGACCCGCGCATCAAGCACCGGGAATATCGGGACGATCGCTATGTCGCGGCGGTGGGCCTACAAGGGCCGGTGACCATTTTCTATCGTGCCCGCGTCGTGACGCCAGGGCGCTTCGTGGTGCCTGCGCCCATGGCTGAGGACATGTACCGGCCCGAGATCCGGGCCGTCGGCGCGCCGGGCGGCACGCTGGTCATCGCTGACCCGCGGCCCGCTGGGCAGTAGGCGCAGGCGGGAAGGGGACGCGTATGCACGGCGCGGCTGATCGCTGTGGGGACGTCCCGTGAGGCGGCGCTGGCTCATCGCCGCGACGCTGGCCGGCGCCGTGGCCGCTGGTTGGCTGGCGGATCGCCTATGGCCGTTGCCGCCGCTCGCATATGGCCAGGCCGACGGCGGACTGGTCGTGGTCGCTGCCGACGGCAGCCCGCTGCGTGCCTATCCCAGCGAGGATGGCGTCTGGCGCTATCCGGCCACTCCGGAGCAGGTCTCGCCGCGCTATGTCGAGACGCTGCTGACCTACGAGGACCGCTGGTTCTACTGGCATCCGGGGATCAATCCGGCGGCCCTGGCGCGTGCTGCCTGGCAATGGGCAGTGTCGGGCCGCATCGTCTCCGGCGGATCGACCCTGACGATGCAAGTCGCCCGCATGGTGGACCCGGCCTTGCGCCAGGCTCCGCGCTCGGTCGCCGCCAAGTTGCGCCAGATGGCGCGCGCGCTGCAACTGGAGTGGCATCTTTCCAAGCGCGACATTCTTACGCTGTACCTGAACCACGCGCCCATGGGGGGCATCGTGGAAGGTGTCGAGATGGCGAGCCGCGCCTATCTCGGCAAGCCGGCCCGGGAGCTCAGTCATGCCGAGGCCGCGTTGTTGACGGCGTTGCCGCAAGCCCCTTCGCGGTTGCGCCCGGATCGCGCACCCGAGGCGGCGCGGGCTGCGCGCGACAAGGTACTGGATCGCATGGTCGCACTCGGTAAATGGCGCGTGGCGACCGCTGCCGACGCCCGCATCGAGCCGGTCGTGGCGCAATCGCTGCGGGGCCGGTGGCTGGCCCCGCTCGCTGCCGAGCGATTGCGCCAACGCCCGCCGTCCGCCGACGGGACCGGCCGGCGGCTGGTGCGTTCGACCATCGATGCGGAATGGCAGTCCATCGTCGAGAACATGCTGTTGGATCGGGTCGATACGCTCCCTCCCCGTGTTTCCATGGCGGTCCTGGTAATGGACAACGATAGCCTGGAGGCCCGGGTCTATGCCGGTTCGGCCGACTTTTCCGATCCTCGTCGCGCCGCCCACGTCGATATGGTCAAAGGCGTGCGGTCGCCCGGTTCCACCCTCAAGCCTTTCCTGTATGCGATGGCGCTGGACGACGGCATGATCCATTCGGAAAGCCTGCTGGTCGATGCGCCACAGACTTTCGGCGGCTACCGGCCCGGCAATTTCCAGGCGGCCTTCTCCGGCGCCGTCAGCGTGTCCGAGGCCTTGCAGCGGTCGCTCAATGTACCCGCCGTCGACCTGCTGGATCGCCTGGGCCCGGCGCGCTTTGCGTCGGCCTTGCGCGCCGGCGGCATGCGGCTGCGCATCCCGGCAGGCGCACCGCCCAATCTGAGCCTGATACTTGGCGGTGCCGGCACCACGCTCGAGGAACTCGTCGGAGCCTATCGTGCCTTGGCGCGTGGCGGCATGGCAGGCAGGGTACGCCTGAGCCCGGCCGAACCCCGCATCGAATCTCGCATCATGAGTGCGGGGGCGGCATTCATCGTGCGCGATATCCTCGAGAGCGGGGGCCGGCCGGGCCGGCCTTTCCATGCTGGCGGCACGGGCCTGGCCTGGAAGACCGGCACCAGTTTCGGCTTTCGCGATGCATGGGCGGTGGGCGTGACCGATGACTGGACGCTGGGCGTATGGGTAGGGCGGCCCGATGGTACGCCGAACCCCGGCTACTTCGGTGCCAACGTGGCTGCGCCGCTGCTGCACGATCTGGTCGCCGCGCTGCCGGCCGCCGCGCCATCGCCGCGGGTGCCGCCTGGATCGGTGCGGCCGCTCGCGATATGCTGGCCGCTGGGATTGCGGGCAGACAGCACGCCGGAGGATGCGTGCCTCCAGCGGCGACGGGCGTGGGTGCTGGATGACGCCGCGCCTCCCACATTGCCCGATCGCGGGACGCTGGGCGGGCAGGCAGAGACGATCTGGATCGATCCGCGGTCCGGCCTGCGAACTGCACCAGGGTGCCGCATACCCGGCCGGCCCGTGCCAGCGGCACGTTGGCCGGCCGCCTTGCAGCCATGGCTCGAGAGCGGCGTTTTGGCCGCAGGCCTGCGGCCGCCATGGCATCCGGCGTGCCGGCAGCCCGGGCGCGATCGTGCGGGCGTGCGGCTGGAGGGATTGGAAACCGGCGCCCTGCTGCGGCCGGTTCCCGGCGCGGACCGGGTCGGGGTCGAGGTCCGCGCCCCGGGCGCCGAAGGGGGGCGGTGGTGGATGCTGGATGGCCGGCCGCTTCACAAGACCGAAGGGACCGGGCCGCTTGTGTTGACGCTGGTGGACAACGGCCCGCATACCCTTACCGTGATGGACGAGGCGGGCAGCTATGACAGCGTGCGCTTTACCGTCCGCGGCCTTCCGGAGCGCTTATCTCCTTAGTGCCTGCCCGTCCACTGTCAGTTTTACTCTTATCATGGACTTGGACTTGCCCCAGGGCACGAATGGAGGTTTAATGTTTAATATTCGAACAATAGTTCGCGTATAGAACATTTTTCGGTTTCGCAACTAGGTACGCGCTTGCGCCTACGGCGCGCAGGCATCGTGCGGAGACATACATGATCAACAAAATCGTGGCTTCGGTTGCCGAGGCACTGGCCGACGTCAAGGACGGCTCGACTATTCTCATAGGCGGTTTCGGTACGGCCGGCCTGCCCAATGCACTGATAGACGGACTCATCGAGCAGGGCGCCAAGGATCTCGTCGTGGTGAACAACAACGCCGGGAATGGCTATACGGGGCTTGCCGCGCTGCTGCAGACCGGCCGGGTGCGCAAGGTCATCTGCTCGTTCCCCCGCCAGACGGACTCTTATGTGTTCGACGAGCTGTACCGCGCCAAGAAGATCGAGCTGGAACTGGTGCCGCAGGGCAACCTGGCCGAGCGCATCCGCGCGGCGGGAGCCGGTGTGGGCGCCTTCTATACGCCAACCGGCTTTGGCACCCTGCTGGCGGAAGGCAAGGAAACACGCAATATCAACGGCCGTGACTATGTGCTGGAATATCCCATCCATGGCGACGTGGCGCTGATATCCGCCTACAAGGGCGACCGCTGGGGCAACCTGGTGTATCGCAAGACGGCACGCAACTTCGGGCCCATCATGGCGACGGCTGCCAGGATGACCGTCGCCCAGGTGCACGAGACCGTGGAGCTGGGCGAGCTCGATCCCGAAGCGGTCGTGACGCCCGGTATTTTCGTCAAGCGCGTGGTGGCCGTCGGGCCTGAGGGCAGCGCCCACTCCAACGCCCAACACGCAGCCTGAGGAAGACGCAATGAACAAACTGAACCGAGACCAAATCGCCCAGCGCGTGGCGCGCGACATCCCCGAGGGCGCCTATGTGAACCTGGGCATCGGCCTGCCCACGCTGGTGGCCAACCACCTTCCCGCGGACCGCGAGGTGCTGCTGCATACCGAGAATGGCCTGCTCGGCATGGGCCCTGCGCCGGAGAAGGGCCAGGAAGACTGGGACCTCATCAATGCCGGCAAGCAGCCGGTCACCGCCTTGCCCGGTGCGGCCTATTTCCACCATGCCGATTCATTCGCCATGATGCGCGGGGGGCATCTCGACATCTGCGTGCTGGGCGCTTTCCAGGTGTCGGTCAAGGGCGATCTGGCCAACTGGCATACCGGTGCGCCTGACGCCATTCCGGCCGTTGGCGGCGCCATGGACCTCGCGATCGGCGCCAAGCAGGTCTTCGTCATGATGGACCTGCTCACCAAGACCGGGTCGAGCAAGCTGGTCGAGACCTGCTCGTATCCGCTCACCGGCGTAGGCTGCGTCAGCCGGGTCTATACCGACATGGCAGTGTTCGACATCAAGAAGGACGGCGTGTACGTGACCGACCTGGTGGACGGCTTGTCGTTCGACGAGCTGCAACGTCTCTGCGGCGTAGCGTTGCGCCGGAGCTAGCCTCGTGGACGCCTTCGTCTACAGCGCCAACGCGGCGCGCGTGGTGTTCGGCGCCGGTGCCTTGCAGCACCTGGAGCGCGAAATCGAACTGCTGGGCGCGCGCCGTGCGCTGGTACTGTCCACGCCAGGGCAGCGCGGGCAGGCCGAGCGCGTTGCCGAGCGCCTGGGGGCGAGGGCGGCAGGCATCTTTGCGGGCGCGGCGATGCACGTACCGATCGAGGCGGCGCGCACCGCGCGCGATGAAGCGCGCCGGCTCGGTGCCGACTGCGCCGTGGCGATCGGGGGCGGCTCCACCGTCGGCCTGGGCAAGGCCATCGCGTTGGAGTCGGGCCTTTCCATTCTTGCCATTCCCACGACCTATGCCGGTTCCGAAATGACGCCTATCTACGGCATCACCGAGGGCGGCCTGAAGAAAACCGGGAAGGATGCCAAGGTGCTGCCGCGCACCGTCATCTACGATCCGGAATTGTCGTCAGGCTTGCCGGTGGAGCTGTCGGTAACCAGCGGCATGAACGCCATGGCGCATGCCGCCGAAGGCCTGTACGCCCAGGACAGCAATCCCATCATGTCGCTGCTGGCCGAAGAAGGGCTCGCCGCCATGGCGCGAGCCCTGCCGGGCATCGTCCGCGATCCCGGCGACATCGAAGCCCGCTCGCAAGCACTCTATGGCGCCTGGCTGTGCGGCACCGTGCTGGGCAACGTCGGAATGGCGCTGCACCACAAGCTCTGCCATACCCTGGGCGGAAGCTTCAACCTGCCTCATGCGGAATGCCACACCATCGTGCTGCCGCATGCCATGGCCTACAACGCCCCGGCCGTGCCCCACGCCATGGCGCGCATCGCGCATGCCATCGGTACGGACGACGCGGCAGCGGGGCTCTACGATCTTGCCCGCAACAATGGCGCGCCCGTTGCCTTGCGGGATCTCGGCATGCCGGAGGCCGATCTCGATCGGGCCGCCGACATCGCGGTCTCCAATCCCTATTGGAACCCGCGTCCCATCGAGCGCACGGCGATCCGTGCCTTGCTGCAGAACGCCTGGGCCGGCGTACGCCCGGTCACCAACGTCAGTCGCAACCCCTAGAACAGTTCTACCCATTCCGAGACAGACCATGACTACACACGCCTTCATCTGCGACGCGATCCGCACCCCCATCGGCCGCTACGGCGGCTCACTGGCATCGGTGCGTACCGACGACCTCGCCGCGATTCCGCTCAAGGCCCTGATGGAACGCAATCCTCGCCTGGATTGGGGCGCGGTGACCGACATCATCTTCGGCTGCGCCAACCAGGCCGGCGAGGACAACCGCAACGTTGCCCGCATGGCCTCGCTGCTGGCCGGGCTGCCGTTGGAGCTGCCGGGTTCGACCATCAACCGCCTGTGCGGCTCCGGCCTGGACGCAGTCGGCACGGCCGCCCGCGCGATCAAGTCGGGCGAGGCCGGACTGATGCTGGCCGGCGGCGTCGAGAGCATGAGCCGTGCCCCCTTCGTCATGGGCAAGGCCGAAACCGCCTTTTCGCGCAATGCGCAGATCTATGACACCACTATCGGCTGGCGTTTCGTCAACAAGCTGATGAAGCAGCAGTACGGCGTCGACTCGATGCCCGAGACTGCCGAGAACGTCGCTACCGATTTCAATATCGAGCGTGAAGCCCAGGACCGCATGGCGCTGGCCAGCCAGACCAAGGCCGCCGCAGCGCAGAAGTCGGGCTTCTTCGACGCCGAGATCACGCCGGTGACGATCCCGCAGAAGAAGGGCGATCCCATTGTCGTATCGAAGGACGAGCATCCGCGCGAGACCAGCATGGAAGCGCTGGCCCGCCTGAAAGGCGTCGTGCGTCCGGACGGCACCGTGACGGCCGGCAATGCCTCGGGCGTGAACGACGGCGCTTGCGCGCTGCTGCTCGCCAGCGAGGCCGAGGCGGCACGCCATGGCTTGACGCCGCGTGCGCGCGTGGTCGGCATGGCGACCGCGGGGGTCCCGCCGCGTATCATGGGCATGGGGCCCGCTCCGGCCACCCGCAAGGTGCTGGCCCTGACCGGCCTGACCCTGGACCAGATGGATGTCATCGAGTTGAACGAAGCGTTTGCGGCGCAAGGCCTGGCGGTGCTGCGCGACCTCGGGCTGCCCGACGACGATGCCCGCGTGAACCCCAACGGCGGTGCCATCGCCCTGGGTCATCCGCTCGGCGCCAGCGGCGCGCGCCTGGCCACCACGGCGATCAACCAGCTGCATCGCATCGGCGGCCGCTATGCGCTGTGCACCATGTGCATCGGCGTGGGCCAGGGTATCGCGGTCATTCTCGAACGCGTCTGATCAGCACCGGACCGGTGCCACGCTTATCGAACCAGCTCGAGGATATCGAAGCGTGACTCATGGGCTGGCAGGGGCAGCTCCAGCCTCAGCCGGTCCGGCCCCAGCTGATAGAGATAGCCCACATCGTTGCGAGCGGGGTCGTCGCCATACCGGCGGCGCGTTTCCCCGCCCCAGGCCGTGGCACCGGCGTAGCCCAGGCGCATCCCGGGCACATCGTAGAAAGTTCCCGCGGTGCGCTGTGAGCCGGACAGCTTGCGCAAATACAGTCCGCCGCTGTCTTCCGAGATGCGGCAGCGGAACCACCCGTATACCGTCAGGGGGCGGATGCCGCCCAGCTTGAGCGTGCGGCATCTCCAGCCTCCCGCGATGCCCTGGGGGCGTACCGGAGTGCCGCTCAATGCCTGTTCGAGCTGCGCCACATCGGCGCGCGTGCCGCCGCGCCGCGCTTCGGCGATGGCCGCTTCACGCGCGGACTCGTATCGTTCCAATCGGCGCTGGTCGGCCGGCTCGAGGCCAGTGGGGAAGGTACCCGTGGCGTCGGCGCCGATGGCCACGCAGAACGCGGCCGTACCTATCGCCACGCGTATGGCAGCCAGGCGGAGGCGGAAGCGGAAGGAGGGCGTCATCGGCTTTTCCGTTATTCCTCAACAGATTGCCGCCCCGGCCCAGATAGGCTGCGGCGGCCCATACAGCACGGCCAGGGCGATCAGCCCCGTCACCCACGTATAAATCCACCACAGACCAGAAATGCGGACGTCCAGGCTGCGCAGCGGGGAAACATAGCCCGCCAGGCAGCGCAGCGCGCCCAGGCCCGCGAGGATGACGCCTATCGCCACATGGAAGGCAGCATAGCAGACCAGGGCAAGCGAGACCGCGGCATAAGCGTGGCTGGTGGGCGGCGGAACGGCGTCCATGCCGATGTGCGCCCATGACCAGAGCGCGGCCAGACCGGCCAGCGCGGCGACGGCGAGCCATCCGGCACAGAGCCGCGGGCGGGCCAGCATGCGCGGCCGGCGGGCGACCATCACCGCGGCCAGAGCCACCGTCAGGGCCGCTCCGCAGGCCAGCGGAGCGGGAACCGTCCGCGAAATATAGACGGGCGGCGGCCACTGCGGCGCAACGGTCCATAGATACGCATAGCCGAAAAGCAGCGACCCGAACAATGCCGCATCGGCGACGAGCGTCAGCTTGGTTCCGCTCCATCCCGGCGGATGGCGGGCGACGGCATGAGGCAGCAGCCACAGTCCGTTGCCCGCGTCGAGCGGACGCGGATCGGCGCGCAGGCCGCTGCGCCATGCCCAGCAGGCCAGCAGGACGGCAGCCAGCACCGCTGGCGCAGGTAGTGCCGCGTACACCTTGAATAGCAGGCAAAGGCAGCACAGCAGCAAGGCCAGGGCCGACCATAGCGGCAGCCAGGTCGAGCCGGGCAGGATGATGATGTGACGGGGTTGCCCGCTCAGCAGCTCGACGGAGAGCGTTTCGCGGTGGCCTCGCCCCGGGTCGGCGAGATAGCCTTGGCCGCCCGCCAGCTCGGCACCCAGGTCCGGCCGGGACCAGAGCGGGTCCTCGATGCCGGGTTCCGGCATGGCCGCAAGGTTCGGGATCGCCGCAAAGTTATAGCTGGGCGAGGGCGTTGCCATGGCCCATTCTATTCCCGATGCCCGCCACGGATTGGGAGGCGCGCGCCGGCCAACCCGCGCATGCAGGAAGATGTCCAGTATGAATAAGCCGACGCCCGCAGCCTGGAGAAAGCCGCCGAGCGACGAAACCAGGTTGAGTCCTTCCCATCCGCTATCTGCCGCATACGCGTGGACGCGCCGCGGCATGCCCAGCATGCCGGTGAGGTGCATGGGCAGGAAGGTCAGGTTGAAGCCGGCAAAAATCAGCCAGAATGCCCATCGCCCCAGCACCGGCGACGGCATGCGGCCGGTGACGTGCGGCATCCAGTAATAGGCAGCGGCCAGCAGCGGAAAGACCATGCCGCCTATGAGCACATAGTGCAGGTGTGCGACGACGAAATGGGTGTCGTGCGCCTGCCAGTTGAAAGGCAACAGTGCCAGCATCACGCCCGTCAGTCCGCCGAGCACGAAGATAGCCAGGAATCCCGCCAGATAGAGCATGGGCAGGCGCAATGCCGGCGTGCCCGCATAAAGGGTGGCGAGCCAGGCGAAGAACTGCACCGCCGTGGGCACTGCAATCAGCATGCTGGCGATGGAGAAGAAGGCGGCGGCATGTCCCGCGATGCCCGCCGTGGACATGTGGTGGCCCCAGAGCGCGAAGCTGAGCACGCCCACGGCCAGCACGCTTGCCAGGATCCAGACGCGGCCGACGATCGGCCGTTGCGCGAAGGTGGGGATCATGGTGGAAACCAGGCCGGCCGCCGGGAGGAAAATGATGTAGACCTCGGGGTGGCCGAACATCCAGAACAAGTGTTGCCACAGCAGGGGATCGCCGCCGCGCGCGACGTCGAAGAAGGGCCAGCCGAACGCGCGCTCCACTTCCAGCAGGATGCTGCCCAGGATCAACGGCGGAAAGCCTACCAGGATCATGAGCGCGGTCACGAGCATGTACCAGGCGAACAGCGGCATGCGGGACAAACGCATTCCCGCCGCCCGCACCCTCAGTATCGAGGCGGCCAGTTCCACGCCGCCGCACAGCGCCGAGATCTCCGAGAAGGTGACGCCTATGAGCCAGACGTCGGCGTTGACGCCGGGGCTGTACGTGCTCCCGGACAGGGGCGTATACATGAACCATCCGCTACGCGGCGCCACGCCCGCCGCCAGTCCCCCCAACAGGATCAGGCCACCGAACAGGTAGCACCAATAGGCAAAGGCGCCGAGCCTAGGGTAGGCCAGGTCGCGGGCGCCCAGCATTTTGGGCAGCAGGTAGATGGCAAAGCCCTCGAGCATGGGGATGGCGAACAGGAACATCATCACCGTGCCGTGCATGGTGAAGATCTGGTTGTAGGTCTCGCTGTCGAGAAAACCGTTTCCGGCAGCGGCCAACTGCGCCCGCATCATCATTGCCAGCACGCCACCGACCAGGAAGAAGGCGAGCGCAGTGAGAATGAAGCGCAGGCCGACCGTCGTATGGTTGACGGCGGCGAGCCTTCCCCAGCCAGGCGGGTTGCCCCATATCTGCTCGAAAGCCCGGTGGCGGGCTACGGCGGACGGCGCGTCGGTCATGGGCGGGCGCTCCTGTCGGCAGCCGGCCGGCTGGGGCCGTATCGGTCCAGCGCCGCCAGGACGGCGGGAAGCTGGTCGGGATCATGGGCATGGACTTCCAGCATCATCTGGGCGTGCCCGGCGCCGCAGAATTCCGCGCACAGCCCCCGATAGACTCCGGGCCGGTCGGCCTGCAGCCGGACCAGATGGGTGCGTCCCGGGATGGCATCGACCTTGCCGCCCAGCCGGGGTATCCAGAAGCTATGGATGACATCTTCGGTCGACAGCCGGATCTCTACCGGGACGGAGGCGGGAATGTGGATCACATTTATCGACCGCGCGGAAGGCGCCCCATTCTCGGGATAGCGAACCTCCCAGTACCATTGCCGCGCGTGGACCTCTACCGGAAAGGGCGTGCCTGCCATACGTTGCGCCATGAGGTGTGTCGCATACGTCCCGCCCGCCACCAGCGCGAGCAGGACCAGCGATGGGAAGACGACGCCGCCTCCCAGCAGCCAGTTGCGCTCGCCGATGGCCTCCGTGCGCGCCGGTCGATACGCGCAATAGAGGGCCAATGCAATCATGGCCGCAGTGATCAGCAGCGTGCCGCCAGCCATGATCCACCACAGCAGCGCGATAGGGCGCGCCCCCGGGCCCGCCGTATCGAAGGTGGAGAAGGGCGCGGCGGCAGAGGCCGACAGGGACGGCCCCAGCGCCAAGGCCGCCACGCGGTACGAAACTTGCGTCAGGACAACCATGGAAAAGTTCGGCTTGCCCCTGCCTCTCGATACCCCGACCCGTGTGGCCGTCGCGCGGCACCCGGTCCACCCGATGCTGGTGACCTTTCCGATCGCCTTTTTCCTGGGGGCGCTGGCCTGCGATGGGGCATTTCTGTGGAGCGGCGATACCTTCTGGGCGCGCGCGGCATTGTGGCTGCTCGGCGCCGGGCTCGTCATGGGGGCGCTGGCAGGCCTCGCCGGCACCATAGAGCTGCTGGCGGTGGAAGGCATCCGCCGGCGTGCGGCCAGCTGGAGCCATTTCGTCGCAGCCGTGCTATTGCTGGCCGTCCAGGCGGTCAATTGGCGGGAAAGAATGGCGGTAGGGGTAGACGAGGCAGTGGTTCCGTTCGGCATCATGCTGTCCTTGCTCGGGGCAGGGTGGGTAGCGGTGGCCGGGTGGCTGGGCGGCAAGCTCGTGTTCGAGCACCAGGTCGGGGTCGGCGGCGACGACACGGAGGATTGAGGCCGCCGCTCATGCCGGTGAGAAGATTCCAGCTGGTTTGGCCAGGGCCAACCAAAACACCGCCGACATCAGCATGACCGGTACGGCGATCTGCGCCGTGAGCCGCGCGGGCGACACCAGGCCGATGCGATGGCCGAGACGGACAACCTGGCTGCCGCAATACAGATGGAAGCAAACCATCAGCGCTACAAGCAACAATTTCCATATCAGCCATTCGCCCTGCACCATCCGGGCGAAGACCAGACCTGTCCCCGATATGATCGCTATCACCGCCGCTGGCGAGGCCAGCATGGCGAATGTAAAACGCGTCATGACCCGCGCGCGGTGGTACTGGCTGCGCGTCTGTGCATGACGGTGCAAGAGGAATAAACCGGGCAGATAAAGTAGCGTGGCGCACCAGACCAGCAAGGAAATGAAGTGCAGCGCCTTGAGCCATAGCATCGGGAATCCCCCAGGGCGTGCCCGCCGGTCATCGCGCGGGGCGTCGTTGCCCACGGTCCAGCAAGGAGTGTGCCCGGCGAGCAAGGCGGACCGGGCCGGGCCCGGCTCGGCGCCAAAGCCGGCTGCACGCCCGGCCCCGTTCAGAGGCCGGTCTTATAATTTCCGCTTCGCAACTATGCCGCCTGTGCCGGAGCGTCTGATGGCCCCCATTTCGCAAGAAGCCCTAGAACAACTGTTTTTTTCCGCCCGTACCCAGAATGGCTGGCTCGACAAGCCCGTCTCCGACCAACAGCTCCGGCAGGTCTACGACATCGCGAAAATGGGACCGACTTCGATGAACTGCCAGCCGATGCGGGTGGTGTTCCTGCGTACGGCCGAAGCGAAGGCGCGCCTCATTCCCGCGCTGAGCGCGGGTAACGTCGACAAGGTGAAGGCGGCGCCGGTGACGGCCATCATCGCGACCGACACGCGCTTCTACGAGTACATGCCGCAGGTCTGGTTCCGCGAAGGGGCCAAGGAGATGTTCGAAGGCAACGCGGCGCTGGCCGCTTCCACCGCAACCAGGAACGGTACGCTGCAGGGCGCCTACTTCATCATGGCGGCGCGTGCCGTGGGCTTGGACTGCGGTCCGATGAGCGGATTCGACGTTGCCAAGGTCAATGCCGAGTTCTTCCCCGACGGCCGCCTGACGGCGAACTTCCTGTGCTCGCTGGGATATGGCGATTCGTCCAAATTGTTCGATCGCCAGCCGCGCCTGCCGTTCGAGCAGGTCGCCACGCTGCTCTAGACCCGCGCGACCGGCGCGCGGGCAGCAGCACGCCTAGGGGCGCGCCGAGCCGGCGAGCCAAGCCTTGCCGCGGTCGTACAAGGCCTGGACTTCGCTGCCGCGCAGGCCAGGCATGGTGGTCTTCACGTCCATGCCTATCTTGACCTGCAGATAGGCGAGGTGCCGATAGCCTTCCGGAAAGCGGGACAGCAGGTCGGCATCCAGCTCCAGCCGCGCGGCCGGATCGACGGGGTCGAGCCGGTCCTTCTCGTAGATGGGCTGGCGTTCCACCATGCCCCAGCGGCCGCCGCGTTTTTCCAGGAAGTCGTAGAAGCGGCCGGTGCAGACGACGTCGCAAAGCACGCCGTCCACGACCGCGCGCTGGGAAATGGTCATCTTGGTCTGCGCAATGGCCCGGTCTCCCTCGCGATCGATGGTCATGCCGCCGAGGAAGTGCAGGATATTGACGCCCCGTTCCATGCCTTCCCGGCTCTGCCGGATGAATTCGGCGGCGGGTGCCTGGCACCAGGTCGCGTTCATGCGGCCATCTTCGTGCCAGACCGTGGCGAAGCGTTCCCAGTCGCCCGCGTCGCGCCACAGGGCCCAGTTTTCCACCAACTCGCGGATGGCCAGCTTTTCTTGGTCATACATCTCGTCTTCTCCATATAGATGGACCGGGTGCGGCCGGCCGCGCCTAGGCTGCCGGGTTCAGCACGAAATCGAAATCCAGTGTGTAGAACGGCCGTTCGCTCGTGCCGCCGTCCGGCGTGGCGCCGGGCTCGTGGCGGACCCACTGGGCCACCAGAGACGAGCGCACGCCGAACACCGCATCGGAGTCGAGGTATTGGTCTCCGTCGCGGAACACATGCGTGACCAGCGTCTCGTAGCCCTCGGCCTGGATCATGAAATGGAGGTGGGCCGGCCGCCAGGGGTGGCGGCCCAGCGCGGCCAACATGCGCCCGACCGGACCGTCGTGGGGGATGGGGTAGGCTTCGGCCAGGATGGAGCGGAAGTGAAAGCTGCCATCCCGGGCGGACCGGATACGTCCCCGCCCCCGGTGTTCCGGCTGGCCGGGGTACTGCACATCGTAGAACCCGTCGGCGTCGGCCTGCCAGACCTCCATGACGGCGCCGGCTATCGGCGTGCCGTCCGTGCTTTTGACCGTGCCGCGCACGAAACAGGGGTCGCCCTTGGCGCCATTGGCGAGATCGGCGCCGAGCTCGTAATCCGGAGCGCCCTCGACGAAAAAGGGGCCGAATACGGTGGCTTCGGTGCAAGAGGGCGGCTTGCGATGGTTCATCGCCGTAACTAGGGTGGACAATCCCAGGGTATCGGAGAGCAGGATGAACTCCTGGCGCTTGTCATCGGTGATGTGGCCGGTAGCCGTCAGGAACTCGATGCCGGCTGCCCACTCCGCTTCGGTCAGCTTCACTTCGCGGGCGAAATCGTGCAGGTGCCGCACGAGGCTGGTCATGATCTCCCTGAGTCGGGGATTCGGCGCTTCGGCGTGCCGGGCAAGTACGGCCTGGGTAATGGTGTCTTCGTTGAGGTTGCGCAAGGCGATCTCCTGGGAACGGCTTTCCATCCCGCCGTCGCGGGTGCCGCAAGCGCGGCCAATGTCGGGTGACGCAAGTTCTTCAATATGGCCGGTCCGCGGCCGGCGGTCGAGCGGGGCCTCAGCGGGAGCCGGGGATGCCGTCGATACGGGATCCGGCCTTCAGCCCGCGCTTGGCGAACCATCCGCGTTCCATTTCCAGCGCGTAGCGGACAGGGCGGGCCGCGCAGTGGCTGTCCTCCGTCCTGGGCGCCATATCCTCGATATTGGCGATCGTGCCGTCATCGGCAATGAAGGCAACGGACAAGGGCACCAAGGTGTTGCGCATCCACATGCACTGGGTGCCGGCCCCGTCGAAAATGAAGAGCATGCCTTGGTTGGGGCCCAGCTGTTCGCGGAACATCAGGCCCTTCGCACGGGTCTCAGGCGTGCTGGCGACTTCTGCGTGGATGAGGTGCATGCCGGCGCGGAGCGTCTGGACCGGCAGGGCCTGGGCGGCGGCGACGCCGGCCAGGCAAAGAGCGGCAATACCCGCGCTGGCCCGGGCGGCAAGGCGCGGAAACCGGGAAGTGAAACGAATCATGGCTAGGGACAGGGACGAAAGAGGCAATAACCGGACAGCCGCGGAGCCTGCGCACCGCGGCGCGTCACCCGCCGAGCGTAGCACGACCCGGCCGTCAGTAGGCGCAAGCCCGCGGCTTGGCGCCGGTGGCGGCCGGTGTTCCGTCAGACGGCTTCGCTGATGTTGAGCGCCTGTTTGCCCTTGGGGCCCTGGGCAGCCTCGAAGGTCACTTTCTGGCCTTCCTTGAGGGTCTTGAATCCGGTCATCTGAATGGAGGAGAAATGGGCGAAGAGGTCGTCGCCTCCGTCGTCGGGTGTGATGAACCCGAAGCCCTTGGCATCGTTGAACCACTTTACGGTGCCGGTACCCCTCTTGGCTTGGCTGGTTTCGCTGGACATGACGCTATGCCTTCTTGTAGTCGGTTACAACATATGCGAGGCGCGCTCCCCCGGGTGCCGCAGGCAGACGATTGCGCGCTTCGCGGGCGCTGGTATTACTATGTTCCGGGGCTTGAAAACCCAAGCCCCAGGCCGCAAATAATGGAAAAGATGCACCGCTGCGTCAAGCTCGGGATCGCCCGGGCATATAGGAGTATGCTGACGGCTTGCGGGGTACTTTCAAGTGGATAGAATAGGCGCATGGGCACCGGGTTCGATTCTCAACCGGATCAGACAACGCTGCTTGAGCGGGAACCGTCCAAGACCAAACCACCTCCAATGTACGAGGTGGTGTTGTTGAACGACGATTACACGCCGATGGAGTTCGTTGTGCTGGTATTGGAAAAGTTTTTCAGCAAGGGGCGAGAGCAGGCCACTCAGATCATGCTCAAGGTGCATCACGAGGGCCGAGGCGTGTGCGGGGTCTATCCCCGGGACATTGCCCGGACCAAAATCGACCAGGTCTGCCGTTTTGCTCGGCAAAACCAGCATCCGCTTCAGTGCATCATGGAGGAAGCGTGATTTCTCAAGAATTGGAAGTAAGCCTACACATGGCTTTCGTCGAGGCCCGCCAGGCCCGGCACGAATTTATCACGGTAGAGCACCTGCTGCTCTCGCTGCTTGACAATCCGTCGGCGGCCGAGGTGCTGCGGGCGTGCGCTGCCAACCTGGACGACCTGCGCCGCAACCTGCGCAATTTCGTCAATGACAATACGCCCGTCATCCCCGGCACGGAAGAAGCGGACACCCAGCCGACGCTGGGCTTCCAGCGCGTGATACAGCGCGCGATCATGCACGTGCAGTCCACGGGCAATGGCAAGAAGGAAGTGGCCGGCTCCAACGTGCTGGTCGCGATCTTCGGCGAGAAGGACTCCCATGCCGTGTATTACCTGCACCAGCAGGGCATCACGCGCCTGGACGTCGTCAACTTCATGTCCCACGGCATTACCAAGCAGCCCCAGTTGGAATCGTCCAGCACGCCCAAGGAGCCGGAGGCCGACGCCGAAGGCGAGGCCAAGCAGTCGCCGCTGGACCAGTACACCCAGAACCTGAACGTGGCCGCCAAGGCCGGCAAGATCGATCCGCTCATCGGCCGCGACAACGAGGTCGAGCGGGTCATCCAGGTGCTGTGCCGCCGGCGCAAGAACAACCCGCTGCTGGTCGGCGAGGCCGGGGTGGGCAAGACCGCCATCGCCGAGGGCCTCGCTTGGCGCATCACGGAAGGGGCGGTGCCTGACGTGCTGGCGGATGCCTGCGTCTATTCGCTGGACATGGGCGCCCTGCTGGCGGGTACCAAGTACCGCGGCGACTTCGAGCAACGTCTCAAGGCCGTCCTCAAGCAGTTGAAGGAAAGCCCCAAGGCGGTGCTGTTCATCGACGAAATCCATACGCTCATCGGCGCCGGCGCGGCGTCGGGCGGTACGCTGGACGCGTCCAACCTGCTCAAGCCGGCCTTGTCTTCGGGCCAGCTCAAGTGCATCGGCGCCACCACGTACACCGAGTACCGCGGCATCTTCGAGAAAGACCACGCTTTGTCGCGTCGCTTCCAGAAGATCGATGTCAACGAGCCCAGCGTCGAGCAGACCGTGCAGATCCTGCGCGGACTCAAGCAGCGCTTCGAGGACCACCACAGCGTCAAGTATTCGTCGGCCGCACTGGCGGCGGCGGCAGAGCTGGCGGCCAAGTTCATCAACGACCGGCACCTGCCCGACAAGGCCATCGACGTGATCGACGAGGCGGGCGCAGCCCAGCGCATACTGCCCAAGTCGCGACAGAAGAAGATCATCGGCAAGGCCGAGATCGAGGACATCGTCTCCAAGATCGCCCGGATCCCGCCGCAGGCCGTCTCCAGCGACGACCGCAGCAAGCTGGCCACGCTCGAGCGCGACCTCAAGGCCGTGGTGTTCGGCCAGGATGCCGCCATCGATGCGCTGTCTGCGTCCATCAAGATGGCCCGTTCCGGCCTGGGCAAGCCCGACAAGCCCATCGGCGCGTTCCTGTTTTCCGGGCCGACCGGCGTTGGCAAGACCGAAGTGGCCAAGCAGCTGGCCTTCATCCTGGGCATCGAGCTGCTGCGCTTCGACATGTCCGAGTACATGGAGCGGCATGCGGTATCGCGCCTCATCGGCGCGCCGCCGGGATACGTCGGCTTCGACCAGGGCGGCCTGCTGACCGAGGCCATTACCAAGAAGCCGCATTGCGTGCTGCTGCTGGACGAGATCGAGAAGGCCCATCCGGAGGTGTTCAACATCCTCCTGCAGGTCATGGACCACGGCACGCTGACCGACAACAACGGCCGCAAGGCGGATTTCCGCAACGTCATTATCATCATGACGACCAACGCGGGCGCCGAAACCCTGCAGAAGAACGTGATCGGCTTTGCCGGCGCGCGCGAGGCAGGCGACGAGATGGCGGAAATCAAGCGCATGTTCACGCCCGAGTTCCGCAATCGCCTGGATTCCATCATTTCGTTCAAGTCGCTGAACGAGGACATCATCCTGCGCGTGGTCGACAAGTTCCTGATGCAGCTCGAAGAGCAATTGCACGAGAAGCGGGTCGAGGTCGTCTTTACCGATGCCCTGCGTGCTTACCTCGGCAAGAAGGGATTCGATCCGTTGATGGGCGCGCGTCCGATGCAGCGTCTGATCCAGGACACCATCCGCCGGGCGCTGGCCGACGAACTGCTGTTCGGCAAGCTCGTCAATGGAGGCCGGGTCACGGTCGACGTGGTGGCCGACGAAGTCAAGCTCAGCTTCGACGACACGCCGCCGAAGGCCGCGGCTCAGCCCGAGGTCGAGCTGGCCGACTGAGCTTGCGCCCGGTTGTCCTGACCCAGGGTGCCAAGCAGGGAAGTGGGCCGCCGGAGTGTTTCCGGCGGCCTTTTTGTTGGCGGCTGGCCGCAAGGCAGAGGCTGGGCCGCCCCCGGCGCCGGAATCGAGGGGATATTCGCAACGCTATATCCTTTTCCAGCTTTCTGGGTTATCATTGCTGTACTGCACAAATCCCATTGCGTCTGTATCGATGATGCACGTATGGGGCCTCCATGCAGACGATCGGTAACCATGGGTTGACCGAAACTGCATCGTCTCTGACCTCGTTTTTCCCTTCGCTTTGCGCGCACGGTGATATCGGTCGGCGCCGATGATCCGTCCGGAGCGGTGTGTCCGTCTCCGCCGCGCAGCGCCAGCTTTCCAGGCTTGCATGACCACTGGCCCCCAAGGGCCGCGTCCGCCCATGTCCCTACATGGGCGGTTGGATCGCTCGCGTTGCGCATTACGCAACGTAAGGAATACACATGTCTTTTTCTGAACTCGGCTTGGCTCCCGCCCTGGTGGGTGCGCTTACCGACGCCGGTTTTGCCGAGCCCACCCCGGTGCAGGCTCGCGCCATTCCCCTGGCCCTGGAAGGCCACGATTTGATGGTCTCGTCGCAGACGGGTAGCGGCAAGACGGCCGCGTTCATGCTGCCGGCCCTGAACAAGCAGGTAAGTGCCTCGCCCTTGCGCAAGCCCGGGGTGCGCGTGCTGGTGCTGACCCCGACGCGAGAACTTGCCCAGCAGGTTAGCGATGCGACCCGTACCTACGGCAAGGCGCTGAACTGGCTGCGCACCGCGACCGTGGTGGGCGGCATGCCCTACGGCGCCCAGCTCAAGGCGCTGTCGCGCCGGGTCGATGTGCTCGTCGCTACGCCGGGCCGGTTGCTGGACCACGTCCAGTCCGGCAAGGTCGACCTGTCCGGCGTCGAGGTCCTGGTGCTGGACGAAGCGGACCGCATGCTCGACATGGGCTTCATCGACGATATCGAGGCCATCGTGGCGCGCACGCCGGCCACGCGGCAGACGCTGTTGTTCTCTGCCACGCTGGATGGTTCGGTGGCCCGGATGGCGGCCAAGATGATGCGGGATCCGCAGCGGATCGAAATCGCCTCGCAGAAAGAAAAGCACGTCAACATCACCCAGTCGCTGCTGTATGCGGACGACATGTCCCACAAGATGCGGTTGCTGGATCATTTGCTGCGCGATGTGAGCGTCCAGCAGGCCATCGTCTTCACCTCGACCAAGCGCGCGGCCGACGAGCTGGCCGACACGCTGGCCGAGCAAGGTTTCGCCGCGGCGGCCCTGCACGGCGATATGAACCAGCGCCAGCGCACGCGCACGCTGGGGCAAATGCAGCGCGGCCAGGTCCAGATCCTGGTGGCGACCGATGTCGCCGCGCGCGGCATCGACGTGCAAGGCATCAGTCACGTGGTCAATTTCGACCTGCCCATGCAGGCCGAAGACTATGTCCACCGCATCGGCCGCACCGGCCGCGCGGGCCGGGACGGCCTGGCTTTCACGCTGGCTGCGCATGGCGAACGCCACAAGGTCCGTACGATCGAGCGTTATACGGACCAGAGCATCGCGGTCCAGGTCATCCCCGGACTGGAGCCGCAGCGCACGCCGCGACCCGGTTCCGACCGGCCTCGCCGCGGTGGTCCTGGCGGCAAGCCGGGGTGGAAGTCGGGAGGACGGGGTGGCTACTCGCATCGCGAGGACAGCCGTTCGCAAGGGCGCGATCGTCCGTCGGGCGAGCGCGGCTATGGCGAGCGCGCTTATAGCGGCCGGCCCAATGGCGAACGTTCTCAGTCGGATCGTTTCCAGAACGGCGCCCCGCGCGAACGGGACGCAGCCGCGCCGGCGCGTGCCGGCCGTTCCTTTGGCGACCGTGCTTACACCGACAAGGCGCCGCGGTCGCAGCCGCGCACGTTCGGCGATGGTCCGCGGCAACCCGCGGCCGGCTGGAATGATCGCCCGCGCTTCGGCCGCCCCGAGGGCGAGCGCCGTGACGGCGATGCGCCGGCCCGTCGTTTCGATTCGCGGCGCCGCGCAGCTTAAGCGGTCCCTGCGCTGACCAGCCAGGCCCCGGGCGTGCAGACGCCCGGGGCTTTTTCTTTGGCGGTACGCGACGGCGGCCGCAGGAACCAATCCGGCCAATTGATTTGAACTGAAATATTATTAAGAGATATCATTTGCCTAGATATTTTCTGGGCATGCTATGAATCGAACCCTCCTCGCGGCCTGGGTGTTGGCGCTGTCCGCGGGGGCGGCGGCCGGCCCAGCGGCTGCTGCCGATACGCCGGAGGCCGCGCCCGACAGCCTTGAACGCGCCACGCAGGCCGGCAAGCTGCGCATCGGCTATGCCAACGAAGCGCCGTTCGCCTATATGGACAGCCGGGCCGGCAAGTTGACCGGAGAAGCGCCGGAAATCGCGCGCATCGTGCTGGGGCATCTCGGCATCAACGAGGTGGAGGGAGTACTGACCGAGTTCGGCGCGCTGATACCGGGCCTGCTGGCGGGGCGCTTCGACATGATCGCCGCCGGTATGTACGTGCTGCCGGACAGGTGCCGGCAGGTAGCGTTTTCCAACCCCACCTATGGCGTCGGCGACGCGTTCCTGCAGCGCACCGACAACCCGCGCGAACTGCGCAGCTATGCCGACGTCGCCGCCGATCCGGAGGCACGGGTCGGTGTGGTCGTGGGCGCCGTCCAGAACGACTATGCCGCGGGGGCAGGGGTGCCGGCCTCGCGGCTGGTGGTCTTCCCGGATGTCGTGAGCGCGGTGGAAGGAGTGGTGGCGGGCCGGGCGGACGTGTACGCCGCGACGGCGCTCACCATCAACTACGTGCTGACGAAGGTGCCGGATTGGCAGATCGACAAAGTCGCGAAGTTCGTCCAGCCCACCGCGGACGGCGCCCCCGTCAGGGGCTACGGGGCCTTTGCCTTCAGGAAGGAAGACGTAGCCCTGCGCGAGGCGTTCGACCGCGAGCTGGCCGGATTCATCGGCAGCCCTGAGCACCTACGGCTGGTCGAGCCGTTCGGTTTTACCGAGAACGAATTGCCGGGTGACGTGACCTCGGTGCAGCTGTGCGGCAGCGAACCCGCCGCCTCCGACATTCCATGACCGACTTGCCTGAGCTGTTGCCCTCACTGCTGCGCGGGCTGGCCACGACCCTGGAGATCATGGCGGGGGCCACGGCGGTGGCCGTTCCCGTGGCGGTCTTGATGGGATTGGGGCGCCTGTCGCGGCGCGCCTACTTGAGCTGGCCGGCGGCCTGCTATGTGGAGATCTTCCGCGGCACCTCCGCCCTGGTGCAGCTGTTCTGGGTCTATTACGTGCTGCCGCTGTTCGGCGTCCGGGTGTCCGCCCTCGTGGCCGGCATCCTGGTGCTGGGCCTGAACGCGGGCGCATATGGGGCTGAGGTGGTCCGCGGCGCCGTGGCGGCAGTTCCGCGCGGCCAGGCGGAAGCCGCGCTAGCGCTCAACATGACGCCGCGCGCCACGCTCTGGCGCATCATATTGCCGCAAGCGCTCGCCGCCATGTTGCCACCTGCCGGCAACCTGTTGATCGAATTGCTGAAGAACACGGCGCTGGTCTCGCTCATCACCATTACGGACCTGACCTTCAGCGCCCAGTTGCTGCGCAGCGAGACCTTCCGGACCGTCGAGATCTTCACCCTGGTCCTGTTGATGTATTTCGCGGTGGCGCAGACGCTCAACGCCGGTATGCGGTGGCTGGAACGGCGAACCGCCCGCTACAGGGTGCGCACATGATGACGCCTGCCGAGCGCCCCATATTCGACTGGGCTTTCGCTTGGGACGTCCTGCCCACTCTCATGGACGGCCTGGTCATTACCGTGCAGGCCACGGTGATGGGGATGGCGCTGGCCGTGACGCTGGGCCTGGCCCTCGCGTTGGCGCGGCGCGCGCCGGTCAAGCCGTTGGCCTGGACCGCGGCACTGGCCATCGAGTTCGTACGCAGCACTCCGCTGCTGGTGCAGCTGTTCTTCCTGTTCTATGTACTGCCGGTGACGGGCGTGCAGTTCTCGCCGCTCACGACCGGCGTGCTGGGCCTGGGCGTGCACTACGCCGCGTACTGCGCGGAGGTGTACAGGGCGGGACTGGATGCGGTACCGCGGGGTCAATGGGAGGCGGCGCTGGCGCTGAACCTGGGGCGCTGGCGGACCTTGCGCGGCATCATCCTGCCGCAGGCGATTCCGCCCGTGATCCCCGCACTGGGCAACTACTTTGTCGCGATGTTCAAGGATACGCCGCTACTGTCGGCCATTACCGTGGTCGAACTGCTGCAGGCCAGCAAGATTGCCGGATCCGCCACGTTCCGCTATACGGAGCCGTTGACCTTGGTCGGTGTGATCTTCCTGGTCCTGAGCCTGGCGGCGGCCGCGGTGGTGCGACGCCTGGAGGGAAAACGATGAGCGCCAGTGTTACGTTGGAGAATATTCACAAGCGTTATGGCGAGGTCGAGGTGCTCCGCGGCATCGACCTGCACATTCCCGCGGGGCAGACCGTGGCCTTGATCGGCCCCTCGGGGTCCGGCAAATCGACCCTGTTGCGGCTGCTGATGACGCTGGAGCGGCCCAATGCCGGCCGCATCCTGATCGATGGCGAATCGATGTGGACCGAAGACCGCAACGGGAGCGAAGTCCCGGCGAGCGCGGCCCACCTGCGCCGGGTGCGCGGCAAGATCGGCATGGTGTTCCAGCACTTCAACCTGTTCCCTCACATGACCGCGCTGCGAAATGTGGCCGAAGCGCCCCGGCACGTGCTGGGCCTGGGCAAGGAGGAAGCCGAGCAGCGGGCACGCGAGTATCTGGACATGGTCGGACTGGGCGACAAGCTGGACCAGTATCCGGGCAATCTGTCGGGCGGGCAGAAGCAGCGTGTCGGGATCGCCCGTGCGCTGGCGATGTGGCCCGAGGTGATGCTGTTCGACGAGGTAACCTCGGCACTGGATCCCGAACTCGTCGGCGGCGTGCTGGAGATCATGCGGGAGTTGTCGGCACGCCGCACCATGACGATGATCATCGTCACGCACCAGATGCGGTTTGCCGAGCGCAGTTCGGACCGGACCCTGTTTTTCGAAGCGGGCCGCATCGTGGAGGACGGCCCTTCGGCCACGTTGTTCTCGAATCCGTCGGAAGCCCGTACGCGCGAATTTCTGGATGCCGTCATCGAAGCCTGAGCCCGCTTCTTCGCGACAGGGGTAGACTATATCGGCGGTGCAGCGCGCGCCGCCTGTCTATCCTCAGGAATCGTTGTCGCCATGCGCTGTCTGGTCATAGAAGACGAAATCGATACTTCGCGTTATATCTGCAATGGGCTCAGGGAAGCCGGCCATGAAGTCGTGGCATGCCGGGAGAGTGCGGAAGGCCTCAATCGCGCCATCACCGAGTCGTGGGATGTCATCGTCCTGGATCGCATGCTGCCCAACGACGTCGATGGCCTGTCCATCCTGTCCACGCTGCGCGGCATAGGCAAGACCACGCCGGTCCTGATCCTGAGCGCGCTGGCAGGCCTCGACGAGCGTGTGCGCGGGTTGCGAGGGGGCTGCGATGACTATCTCACTAAGCCGTTTGCGTTCTCCGAACTGGCCGCGCGCCTGGAGGCGCTCTACCGCCGCGCACGGGCGCGCGACGACGTGCGCGAGCTTCGTATCGCCAACCTCAGGGCCGACCTGGCCAAGCGTACCGTCGAGCGTGACGGCAAGGCCATAACGCTGCAGCCCAGGGAGTTCCGGCTGCTGGTCTATCTGCTGTTGAACCAGGAGCAGGTCGTGACGCGCACCATGCTGCTCGAAGCGGTCTGGGATTACCGGTTCGATCCGCAGACCAATGTGATCGACGTCCAGATCAGCCGTCTGCGGAACAAGATCGACAACGGGTTTTCCCCGCCCCTGATCCACACCGTGCGCGGCGTGGGCTACATGATCTCGGCGGCGCCGCGTTGAGCGCGCTCGACGACGATTACCCCGGCCGCCAGACAGGGCCCCTGGCTTTCGTGCGGCGCCTGTGGCAGTCGGTCGCTTTCCGGCTGGCGCTCGGCTATGGCGCCTCGGTGATGCTGTTCATGATGGTGCTGCTGTCGGTGCTGTACGTACAGACCATCGGCGTATTGCAGAACCGCATCGACCGCCAGCTGATGTCGGCCATCCATCGCATGACCAGCCATTTCGAAACCTATGGCTGGCAGCGCGTAGCTGCCGATATCACCGAGACGCTGGCGGACGGCGTCAATTCCGATACCGAGGCCTATCTGCTGGCGACACCTTCGGGCGAGAAGATTGCCGGGAACATCGACGCATCGCCTGAGCTGCTCAAGCCCACTTTCGGCATCGTCGAGAAGGCCGTCATCCGCGACGGCCGGACATCGTACAGCCGGTTCCGGACAGAGTTGCTGGCTGACGGCTCCATCCTGGTCGTCGGCCGGGACATGCGGGACCAGAAGGACCTCGAGCAGCTGGTGGGCAACGCGCTGATGGCGGCGGCGCTGGTGGCGCTGCTGCTGGCCCTCGTCGGCGCGGTGGTGTTCCGGGACCAGCTCGAGCGGCGGGTGGGGGCCATCCGCCGTACAGCGGCGCAGATCGAAGCCGGAGACCTCACTCAGCGAATTCCGGTCTCGGGCAAGGATGACGAATTCGCCCGCCTCAGCCACGATATCAACCTCATGCTGGATCGCATCGAGATCCTGATGGACGGCGTACGCCACGTCTCGAACACGATCGCGCACAATTTGCGCACGCCGCTCTCCCGCATACGCGCCAAGCTGGAAGTGGCCAACCGCCCTGGAGCGGATGCCGCGCAGCTGGCCCAGGCAAATACCTTCGCGATCCGGGAAATCGAAGAGCTCACCGTTGTCTTCGACAAGTTGCTGCAGATAGCCGAGGCCGAGTCGGGGGCGCGCAGGCAGGCTTTCCAGCCTGTGTCCCTGAACGATATCGTGACCGACGTCGTCGAGCTCTACGAACCCGTTGCCGAGGAAAAAGGGGTGGAGCTGCGGGTGCACAAAGACGAAGACGTCGTGGCGGCGGGAGACCGGGACCTGCTTGCCAGTGCGGTGGCCAACCTGGTGGACAACGCCATCAAGTACGCGGGCAGTCCGGCCCGCGTGACGGTCAGCACCCGTCACGATGCCGATACGGTATCCATCGTGGTGCAGGACAACGGGCCGGGAATCCAGGCGATCGAGCGTTCCAAGGTCGGTACACGCTTCTTCCGGCTCAATCGCCGCGTACCGGGCTACGGACTGGGGCTGGCGAGCGTGACGGCCATTGCCAGCCTGCACCATGCCACCCTCCATCTGGACGACGCCGCGCCGGGGCTCGTGGCGCGCATAGCCTTGCCACGAGACCGGAACATGACCAAACGGTAATGTGATCGACATGAACGGCCAGGACGGCTGCTTCTAACATCACGCCCTTCGGAGTGCGGTTCAAAAGGGTGTCCATGCCGTCGCGTTTTTTCCGTGTCCTAGCCGTTTGCCTGCTTGTCTTGACCGCATGTTCGAGCCAGCAGGATCCCGTGCCTGCCGCTGATCCTGCCGCCGCGCCTCTCGCGCCGGGACAGGTACGCGTCCAGCCTGCCTCGCTCCACTACATGGAGATGCAGGAAGTCGGTGCGCAGGGCGAAGCCCATGTGGTCTGGGCGCCTGCGCGGGTAGCGCTGCGGGAAGAGCAGGTAGCCGATGTGGTGGCGCCCGTGTCGGGGCGGATCGTCCAGATCCGGGCGCAGGTGGGTGACGAGGTCCAAGCTGGCGCGCCGCTGGCGACCCTGTCCAGTCCCGATGCTTCCCGTATTCGCGCCGAGTACGCCAATGCCCAGGTCGAACTCGAGGTCGCGCAGGCCGAGGCCAGGCGGCAGCGGTTGATGATGGAAAAAGGCATAGGAGTGGAAGCCGAGCAATTGGTGGCCGAGGCCAGGCTCAAGGAAGCCCGTCACAACGCCGAGGTGGCGGCCCGTGCCGCGCGTTTCCTGGGCGGCGGCGGCAACGACGGCCTGGTGCTGAAGTCGCCGCGCGCCGGCGTAGTCCTCGGCCGGAACGCGACGCCGGGGGCCACGGTCGGTCCCGACGCCGGTTCGCTTTTCACCGTCGGCGATCCGGCGGCATTGTGGATCACCGCGGACGTCTTCGAAAGCGACCTCGCCACCATCGTCCAAGGCGCGCCGGTACAGATAGAGGTGGCATCGCTCGATCGCCCGCTGTCGGGCAAGGTGTTGCGGGTAGGGTCGGCGCTCAACGCCCAGACCCGGCGCGGACAAGTGTTCATCGCCCTCGATCAGGCCAGCCCCAGTCTGCGTGCCGGCATGCTAGCGCGGGCCGGCATTCATGCCCGTGGGGCGGAAGGGGTATCGGTACCGGTGAGTGCCGTGCTGATCAAGGACGGCCAGCATTCGATCGTTTTCGTGCAGATCTCGGAGACTGTGTTCGAGGCCAGGCCTGTCGTGCTGGGGCAGCCGTCCAACGGCTATATACCTGTACTGTCCGGCATAGGACCGGGCGACAGAGTCGTGGTCAAGGGTGGGCTGCTGCTGGACGGCGCGGCCAACCAGATGCTTTGAGGACCCTGCCATGCGTTCCCTCATCGCGCTGGTGGTGCACCGCCGCCTGGTGGCCCTGGCCGCTACTTTCATCGTTGCCGCCTACGGCGTCTACGCTTTCCTGAACACGGCCATCGAGGCCTACCCCGACGTCACCAACGTCCAGGTCGGCGTGATTTCCCTGGCCCCCGGTCTGGCGCCGGAAGAGGTCGAGCGCCAGGTGACGTTTCCGCTCGAGCGGGCCTTGAACGGTACGCCGGGGCTCGTGTCGCTGCGATCCGAGAGCTATTTCGGCCTATCGATGATCACGCTGGTGTTCGACGACGGCACCAAGAGCTTCGATGCGCGGGTCCAGGTGACCCAGCGTTTGCCATCGGCGGAACTGCCCGACGGCGTGACGCCCGAGATGGCGCCGGACAATACGCCGCTCGGCAAGATCTACTACTACCGGCTCAATAGCGATCGCCACACGTTGGCCCAGCTGCGCTCGGAGCAGGAGTGGACCGTCGCCAGGGTGCTCAAGCAGATCCAGGGCGTTGCCGACGTGGTCAGCATGGGTGGGTTCGTCAAGGAGTTCCACATCGAAGTGGATCCGGCCAAGCTGATGGCGCACGGACTATCCCTGGATCAAGTGGTGGACGCGGTATCCAAGTCCAATCAGAACGTGGGCGGGGGATTGATGCGGCGCGGCGAGCAGTCGCTGATCATCCGCGGCATCGGTCTGTTGCGCACGCCGCGCGATATCGAGACCATCGTGCTGGATGTGCACGACAACACTCCCGTACGCGTCAAGGACGTTGCCCGGGTGGTGCAGTCCTATACGCCACGCCAGGGTTCGGTCGGCATGGACGATGAAGACGATATCGTCGAAGGCATCGTGCTGCTCAAGCGCGACGAGAATCCCAGCAAGGTGCTGGAACAGGTGCACCGGAAGGTCGACGAGCTCAATGCGCATATCCTGCCCGCCGGCATGCGCATCGAGCCCAGCTATGACCGCTCGCACCTGGTCGACCACACGCTGCAGACGGTCTATCACAATCTCCTGTTCGGCGCGGCGCTCATTATCGGCGTGCTATGGCTGTTTCTGCGCAGCCTGCGCGGTTCCCTGATCGTGGCCGTGGTCATCCCGCTCTCGCTGCTGGTGGCCTTCATCGGACTGCATTTCCTGGACATGCCTGCCAACCTGATCTCGATGGGAGCGATCGATTTCGGCATCATCGTCGACGGCGCGGTAGTGCTGACCGAAGCCATCATTCACAAGGCGCGGTTGCGCAAGCCGGCCTCGCGACAGGACATGTATGCGCTGATCATCGAGGCGGCCATGTCGGTCGCCAGGCCCACGCTGTTTGCGATGGCGATCGTGATCGCGGCGCTGATTCCGGTCTTTTCTTTAGAAAGCATCGAAGGGCGCATTTTCCGGCCGCTGGCCATGACCTACACCTTCGCCCTGGTCGGCGCTCTGGTGTTCGCACTGACGCTCGTGCCCGCCCTTTGCGCGCTGATGCTGCGGCCCAAGGACGTGGTTGCGCCGGAACCGGCCGTCTTCCTGCGGATGCATCACGCCTATTCCCGGTGCATCGCCCGGGTGCTCGAGACGGGCCGTAACCAGCGCAAATTGTTTGCCGTGGCAATGGGGGCGCTGGTGCTGGCACTGTATGCCGCTGCGCATTTGGGAACCGAGTTTCTGCCCGAGCTGGACGAGGGTGATGCCTACGTGCTGGTGCAGATGCCGCCGTCCATCTCGCTGGAGAAAGGCCAGGAGCTGCTGCGGACCATACGCATGCGCTTGAAGCAAGTGCCGGAAGCCATTTCGGCCACCAGCGAGCAGGGGCGGCCGGAAGATGGTACGGACAACGAAACGATCAACGTCGCCAAGGTATTGGTGCGGTTGAAGGAGCGCAGCCAATGGCGCAAGGGTGTGACCAAGGATGACCTCGTGGCGCAGATGCGCGAGACGCTCGCCGACATTCCCGGCGTGCAGTTCAACTTCGCCCAGCCCATACGCGACAGCGTAGAGGAATCCACCTCCGGCGCGCGGGGCCATGTGGTGCTCAAGGTGTTCGGCACCGAGATCGAAACCATGCGATCGATCTTGCAAGCGGCCAAGCCGGCGCTGGCCCCCATCGACGGCGTGGTCGATCTCGACCTGTACCGCGACGCGCCGGCCCCGCAGCTGCATATCGAGTTCGACCGCGAGGCCTTGTCCCGCTATGGCATTTCCATGGAAGTGGCCGATACGGCAGTGGAAACCGCCTTGGCAGGCAAGGTGGTGACCACCGCATGGGAGGGCGAGCGCAGCGTGCCTGTCCGCGTCCGCCTGCCCTACGCCGACCGCATGGACGAAGCGCGCATCCGCGACATACCGGTAGCAGCGCAGGGCGGTACGTATGTGCCGCTGCACGCAATCGCCCACATCGGCTTCAAGGTGGGCAACGCTTCCATTTTCCGCGAGGGCAACGCACGCTACATGGCGCTCAAGTTCAACGTCGAGGGCCGCGACATGGGGTCGGTAGTCCGGGAAGCGATGGCCACTTTCGCGCGCGATGTGCACTTGCCGGAGGGCTACATCGCGCAGTGGGGCGGGCAGTGGGAGAACCAGCAGCGCGCGGCCGCCCGCCTCAAGATCGTCGTGCCGCTATCGCTGCTGGTCGTGTTCGTACTGCTCTTCAGCGCGCTGGGGAGCGCGCGCAGCGCTTCCATCATTCTCCTTACCGCGCCGTTCGCGATGATAGGGGGCATTGCGGCCTTGCACCTGACGGGCATCGATCTGTCGATCAGCGCGGCCATCGGCTTTATCGCCCTGCTCGGGCAGGTGGCCTTGGCTGGACTGCTGGTATTGAGCGCGGTGGAGAATCTGCGCCGCGACGGCGTGGCGCTGCTGCCGGCGCTAGTGGAAGGTGCGGCCGAGCGCATGCGCTCTGTCCTGATGGTGGCGTTGCTGGGCTTGATCGGCTTGCTGCCCATGGCCTTGTCGACCGGCGTCGGCAGTGAAACGCAGCGCCCTTTCGCTTCGGTCGTGGTGGGCGGGATGGCCGTCCTGCCGCTGGTAGCGCTGTTCGTGCTGCCCGTGCTCTATGCCTGGTTGGGCCCCGGGCAGGTGCTGACTGCGGAAGAGCTGGACGCGGCAACAGCGGAGGTGGGGCATGCGTAAGTATCTGTGCCTGGTGCTGATCGCGCTATGGTTGCCCGCGGTCCAGGCCGCCGAACCGGCGCCGGCGGCGCTGGCCAGCGATGTGACACTGCCCCAGTTGCTCGAGCTGGTCAAGAACTACAGCCCCGCTTTGCAGGCTGAGCGTTCGCAGGTCGCGATGGCCGAGGCCGACCTGATGACGGCGCAGACTTTTTCCAACCCGAGCGTGGCCTATACGCACAAGCGAGGAGAGCAAGAGACGACTCTCTCGCAGGAAATCCCCCTGTTCGGCCAGCGCGGTTCCCGGATAGCGAGCGCTCGTAGCGGTGTGGAAGCGGCGCGCGCTCAGCTGAGGCTCGTCTATGCGCAGGCTTTGCAAGAGGCGGCGCGCGACTTCATGTCGCTGCTCGTCGCGCAGGAGCGTGAGCAGCGCTGGCGGGACGCCCAGGGTGACCTGGAAAGCGCTTTCCGGATCGTCGAGGGACAGGTGCAGGCAGGCGCGCGCAGCCGCTACGACCTGGCCCGCCTGGAAGTCGAGCGGGCCTCTTTGGACGCTCAACTGGCCCAGGCTCAGGCCGAAACGCTGCAGGTGTCGGCGCGGCTCGCGGCCAGCGTGGGTGCGCCGGCATGGCGGCCGCGCGCGGCAGGCGCCATCGTCACCGACTGGAGCGCGCCCAGCTTCGAGACTCTCTGGCCGCAGGCCCGCGAGCGCCTGCCGGCCGTACGGGCCGCGCTGGCGCAGCAGACGTTCGCCGAGAAGCAACTGGAGGCCGAGCGGCGCCAGGCCTATCCGACGCCGACCTTCACGGTGGGCCAGTTGAACAACGGCGAGGGCCGCAGCGCCCAGTACGGCGTTGCCGTGTCCATTCCGCTATTCGATCGCAACCAAGGGCCCATCGCGCGGGCGGCCGCCGAGGCCGACGGCATGCGCCTGCGCAGCCGGGCCATTGTCTTGGCAGCCGAAGGGGAGTTGCGCCGAACGACGGAGCAGCTCGAGCGGCGGCGGCAGCTTGCCGAGCGGTTCCAGAAAGAGGGCTTGTCCATGGTGCCCCGTTTGCGCCAAATGGCCCAGGATTCCTACACCTTGGGCCGTGGGACGATCCTCGACCTGGTCGATGCCATCCAGGCGGTGGCGGAGAAAAGGAACAGCTACCTGGACCTGCTCGAAGGCGTACTCCAGGCCGAGGTAGACGTGCGGGTGGCCTCCGGCGAGCTGGGGGGAGACCTGTCCGATTAATGCGAGCGGAAGCGCGGCGTACACTATCGCCGGGGCCGGCGTGCCCCAGGCCCAGGGGAAAGATACATGTACGCAAGCGCCGACCAGGACAGGCCGTGGGCCGTCCGTCCGCCCGAGGACTTCGCCATCCGGTTGCGCCATGGCGTGCCGGAGTTTCCTGTCCATCACATGAGGGGCGGTACGTCGACCGGCCTGGTGATCTGGGATGCGCTGGCACCGCGGGAGCTCGCTCTGCGTGAAGAGCTGCTGCGGCACTTGATGGGCGTACCGCTGACGGGGGAGTCTCCGGGGAATCGCCAGATCACGGGCCTGGGGCGGGGCCCTGCCACCAGCAACAAGGTATTTTTCGTCGATGTGGAAGCCGGGCCGGCGGGGCCACGGTTGGTCAGCACCCTGGCGCAGTTGGCCGCGCACACGGCGGCCATCGACTGGAACGTCAACTGCGGCAATATGTCGGCGGCATTGCCGCTGTGGGCGCTCGAGATGGGATGGGCGACGCCGTCTGCGGGCGGTCCGTGCTCGATCGCCATACGCAATACGAATACCGGCGTGATCACCCTCGGCAGGCTGCAAAGGCAAGCCGGCGGCGGCCTGGAGGTGTCCGCCATTCCCGGCGTGGACGGAGCGTTTCCCGCCGTGGATCTGTTTCTGCACGCACCCGTGGGGGCCAAGACGGGCACGCTATTGCCGACCGGCAGGCCGGTTGACGATATCGACGGATATCGTGTTTCCTGCGTCGACGTGGCTGTTCCGATGGTGATCGCCGATGCCGCGCAGTTCGGCAAGACCGCGCACGAACCGGTGGCGGAACTCGAGGCCGACCGTGATTTCATCGCGGCGTTGCGCAAGGTATGGATTGCTGCCGGCCTGCGCATGGGCCTGAAGGGAAGCGACGGCATCCCTTTGACCGAGGCGGCGCTGGCGCGCAGCGAAACTTTGCCCAAGGTTTGCATCGTGGGCGAGCCCCGGCACGGCGGGCACTTGAGCGCCCGCTATTTCACGCCACAGACTGCCCATGCGTCCCTGGCGGTGTCGGGCGGCTGCTGTATCGCGTCGGCCGCGCTGATTCCCGGCACCGTCGCCCATGCCATCGCCCGCGGCTTGCCGGCCGTAGGCGGCGATCTTGGCGATTGCCGGGTAGCCATAGAAAACCCTGCCGGGGTGCTGGACACCACGATCGTGGCCAGGCGCGCGCCGGAGGGAATCCAGATCGCCAGCGCTGCCTATCGGCGCAGCGCGCAGGTATTGCTGCGCGGACACGTACCTTTGTACCGCGCCTCCGGCGATTTGCGGGCGTGGCTGATCCGGGCAGCCGAAGCGTCGCCCATCGCGCCCGCCTAGCGGCCGGAGCCCGGTACCGCCGGTTCTACCGTTTCAGGTGTACCCGGCAGCGGCCGGGTTGGCGGTCTCGCCGACGGCGCGGGCGAGTTCCTGCTTGGTGCCGGCCTGCAGCAGGGCGCTGTCCTTCGCGATAGTGATGAACCCGAACCCCATTCCCGCGTATTTGCGGCCCGATGCCCCGCCCGAGCATTGGATGCCGGCCACCAGCCCCTGGCGCTGGCAGGCCCGGAGGATAGCCACGATGGCATCCGCGTGTTCCTTTTCGGGTTTGTCCAGGTCGGGCTCCAGTCCCAGCCCCAGCGCCAGATCGGCCGGCCCGATGTAAATACCGTCGAGGCCGGGTGTGGCAACGATGGCATCGAGATTCTCCAAGCCCTTGCGGCTTTCGATCATGACCAAGCACATGGGCTCGCCGCCGAGCACGGCGGTGTCGCGCGCCTTTCTTACCAGCGCGGCACGGATGGGGCCGTAGGACCGGGTGCCCTCGGGCGGGTAGCGGCACGCCGACACCACCGCGGCAGCCTGCTCGGCCGTTTCACACATCGGCACGATGACGGCCTGGGCACCCGCATCCAGCGCCTTGGCGATCATCCAGTCCGCGGCGGCCGGCACGCGCGTCACCGGTATCGCGCCCGCACGCTCGATTGCCGTGAACATCGGCACTGCGTGAGCGTAGTCGATCAGCCCATGCTGCTGATCCACGCAGACATAGTCCAGGCCGGCATCGGCCATCAGCTCGGCGCCGAATGCGCAGGGCAGCGCGCACCATCCTCCGAAGACCGTCTTCTTTGCCGCCAGGGCTTCGCGCAAGACTCGGGACATGCTCGCCTCCGTACAAGGCCATCGCGTCGCGATGACAAAAGTGGTTGACAAATGATTCTGCTAACAACAGACTAAAAGTGTATCCACTTTTTCGGGCGAGCGACAGAATCTCCTCGGCCTTTTTGCATGTGCTGGCCTGGCGGCCTGGCAGGGGGAGGGTTTGCCCGCGTACTTTGAACAGCGCGCAAGCGGCGTCTACTGAGGCAGGCATGGGAAGAGCATTCGATATCGATCCTGATGACTACGTCCGCGAGAAACCGGGACATCAATTCTTGGTCAGGACGGAGGCGTATACCGATGAGGAGGTCTTCGACCTGGAAATGCGCCGCATCTTCGAGCGCACCTGGATCTACGTCGGGCACGAGACGGAGTTGCCGTCGGCCGGAAGTTTCAAGACCGCGCAAGTCGGCCGGCAGCCCGTCATCCTCATCCGTGACAAGCAAGGGCAGTTGCAGGCCTTTTTCAATCGTTGCGTGCATCGCGGCGCGGCGCTGCTGCGCGAGGCCGAGGGCAGCGTGCAAGAGCTGCGCTGTCCCTATCATGGCTGGATCTTCGATCTGTCCGGGAAAACCCGACTGGTTTCCGAGCGCAACGACCCCGGGGGCTATGGGCCGAATTTCGAGGAACCGGAGGGCCTGGTGCCAGTGCCTCGCCTGGCGTCCTATCGCGGCCTCGTCTTCGTCTCCATGGATCCCGATATCGTGCCGTTGGAAACCTACCTGGGGGCGATGAAGGCGATCATCGACGCAAAGCTCGACCTCTCGCCGCATGGACGTATCGTCATCGCTTCCAAGCCTTATGTGTGCCGCTATCCGGGAAACTGGAAGCTGCAAACCGAAAACATCGTCGATGCGTATCACTTCATGCATACGCATGGCGGATTCGTGAAACTGCAGGCCAAGTACGGGGACAGCACCGGAGACTTCGGCGTTCACAAGGGACGCAGCACGCGCGAGATGCGCGAACAGCGCTTCCGGGGATCGACCTGGTCGTGCCGGTACGGCCACGGCTTCGCTCAGGTTCCCCCCGCGGACCCATCCTATTTTCTCGAGGGCGAGTTCGGAGGGTTCTATCGAGGCCTGCTCGACAAGCACGGCGAAGAAGGTTTCGAGCGCATCACCTCGAAGGCGACCTCCACGGTATTCCCCAGCATGGGAATGATCCACCAGCAGATACGGGTGTGGCGGCCCATCTCGGCGCACGAAACCGAAGTCCTCATCTATCCGTACGAGCTCGAAGGTGCGCCCGATGTCTTCAACGCCGGCATGCTGCGCAGCCAGGAGCGCTTCTACGGTCCCTCGGGATTCGGCATGACCGACGACGTGGAGATTTTTGCCCGCGTCACCCAGGGACTGCGTGCCGATCGCGTCCAGTGGCTGGTGTTCGACCGCGGCATGGACACCGACGAGATAACCGAAGACGGAGACTATCGCGGCCTGCCTTCCAGCGAAGCGCCGCAGCGGGCCTTGTGGCGCGAGTGGCGGCGCCTGATGAAGCCGGCCGCGCACGGCGCCTGATTTGCCATGGACGAACCGAGAATGGAAAGCCCAATGCTGCAAGACATTTCCCAATTCATTTTCCGGGAGGCCAAGCTGCTCGATGACCGGCAGTACGAAGCCTGGCTGGACCTGTTCGAAGACGACGGCATGTATGTCGTCCCGCTGACCGAGGAAGACCGTCCTGGACGGCAGGCCGCGATCGTTTGCGACAACAAGATGGCGCGGGAAGAGCGTGTCCATCATCTCGTGCACCACTGGTTTCCCGCGCAGCAGCCGCCTTCGCGGACGCTGCACTTCATCTCGAATGTGGTGGGCGAAGAGCGCGAAGGTGCCTGGCATGTGTCGACCAGCCAGATGATCTACGAGATGCGCGCGGGCGACTGGTTCCAGGTGGGGTTGGGCGAGGTGCGTCCTATCGTGGCCCGGGTCGAGTACATCCTTCCCATGTCCAGCCAAGGTTTCAGGATAAGGGAGAAGCGCATCCTGATGCTGGACAGGGCAGGGTGGCAACGCAATCTGGCATTCATTTATTGACGAGGGGCAGGAATGAAAATAGTGCGATATGGCCCCGAAGGCCACGAACGGCCGGGCGTCCTGGATGCGCAAGAGCGGATACGGGATCTGTCCGGCCTGCTGATCGACATCGACCCTCAGGCCCTGGGGCGTGGACTGGGATCCAGTCTTGCCGCCATCGACGTGGAACTACTGCCTCGAGTCGAGGGCATGCATAGACTGGGTGCGCCGTTGGCCAGGCCAGGCAAGATCGTCGCCATCGGGCTGAACTACACCGATCATGCCGTCGAGGCCGGGCAGCCGGTACCGCAGGAACCGGTCATTTTCATGAAGGCGCCTTCTACCCTTTCCGGCCCCTATGACGACGTGCCCAAGCCGCGCAATGCCGAGAAGATGGATTGGGAAGTGGAGCTGGGCATCGTGATCGGCGCCGAGTGCCGGAGCGTCCCGCAGGAACGGGCGCTGGACCATGTATTCGGCTACGTGGTCGTCAACGACTTGTCCGACCGGGCGTTCCAGCTGGAACGCGGCGGCCAATGGGACAAGGGCAAGAACTTCGATCGCTTCTGCCCCGTGGGGCCTTATCTGGTCACTGCCGATGAAGTCGAAAACGTCCAGGCGCTCGACATCTGGCTGGCCGTGGATGGGCAGCGCGTGCAGGACAGCAATACCGGCAGGATGATCTTCGACTGCCGGCACATCGTCAGCTACGTCAGCCAGTTCATGACGCTGTTGCCCGGCGACCTGATCACCACCGGTACGCCGGCCGGCGTAGGTCTGGGTATGCGGCCGCCGCGTTATCTGGAGGGAGGCGAAGTGCTGGAGCTGGGTATTACCGGTCTGGGTTCCCAGAAATACACCATCACTGCGTGAGCGCGCTTGGCCTAAAGGAGACCGCATGAACGCCGCCTTGCCTAATGACGTCTTTCTCGATCGCCTGGCCACGTTCAGTGTGGGCGCCGCATCGTTCGAGATCGACGCCCCGTGCCGGGATGCCGCCAGGAAAATCGTCCTCGATTCGTTCGGCGTCGTGTTGGGCGCATTGGATCATCGCGCCTGCTTGCGCGCGAGGGCGTTCGCCGCCCGCTTCCCCGTTGAGCACGGCGCGCGGCTATGGGGCACCGGAGAGCGGGTCAGCGCGGAGCATGCGGCGCTGCTCAATGGCGTTCCGCTGCGAGCCTACGACTTCAACGATTTCTACTTCGGCAGCAAGGGCGGGGCGCACCCGAGCGACATCCTGACCGGCGTGGTGGCCGTGGCGGAATCCGTGGGCGCCCCGGGCCGCGACGTAGTCCGGGCCTTATGCATAGGTTATGAGTTGATCGTGGCGTTGAGCGAGTTCCTCGATCCGGAGCGGGCGGGGTGGGATTATCCGGTCATTACCTCGCTCGGGGCGACGGCGGCCGTGGGGACCTTGCTAGGTCTCGGCCATACGGAGTTCCGGCACGCCTTTTCGATCACCGTGAACTCGCACTATCCGTCGAACGAGGTCGAGTCCTCGGAACCGGATGCGCATGGCGAGTTGACCATGTGGAAGCGATTCAACGGCGGGGATGGTGTCCGCCAATCGGTCTACGCCTGCTATCTGGCGAGCTGCGGTGTCGAAGGCGTCGTCCGTCCGTTCGAAGGCAAGGATGGATTCCTCGGCAAGTTGGGGGTGACCGGCGAGGAAGCCGAGGGCGCGCTGCAATGCCTGGCCGGGATTTCCCGGTTCTCCGGCATCGCGCGCGGGAGTTTCAAGCGCTGGCCGGTCGGCTCGCGCGGACAGAGCGCGATCCTGTCGGCGTTGCGGGCCCGGGAAGCGCTGCTTGCGGCCGGCAAGCAGCTGGTATCCGTGGCCAAGGTCGTCGTGCACGCCGACCCCGGCGTCTATCAGCACCTGCACGCCATTCGCAGCGATCCGTTCGAACCCCGGACGCGCGAGGCCGCCGACCATTCGCTTGCCTATATCGTTGCGGCCGCGCTGGCGGGCGGCGTGATCGACCCTCGCAGTTTCGAGGCGCCTATGCGGGAACATCCGGACGTACGCCGACTGCTGCAAGGCAGGATAGAGATCGTCGCGGCGGGGCAATCCTCGCCCTCGAACCTGCTTGCGGAGGTCATGGTGGAGGACGACGACGGACGGCAGCACGGCGGCGGCCGGTCGGCGGCGCCGGGCTCTGCCGGCGCCGACATGCCGTTCGACACGCTGGTGGAGAAGTTCCGGGAGAACCTCGCCGCTTGCCCCGCCGTCGATGCGGGCTCCCTGATCGCGGCGATCACGCAGCTCGATGCGTGTGCCGATATGCGCGAGGTAGTGGACGCCGCGATGCCGCGCTGAAGTCTTTCATCCCTATCGGCTGTGTCTTGCGCCGTGCAACTTGTCTCTTCGGAGGGCCGTTCCATGTTAGTCCGTAGCTTCTTGAAGTTCGTCGTCCTGCTGTCCTGCCTGGCTGCGGTCGGGACCAGCGCGGCGATGGAGTATCCCACCAAGGCGGTGAGATTCGTTGTTCCGTTCACGCAGGGAACGGGGCCGGACAGGCTGGCCCGCCTCGTGGCCGAGGAATTGTCCAAGAACTGGAAAGTGCCGGTCGTAGTGGAAAACCGGCTGGGGGCTTCCGGGCACGTCGGTGCGCAGGCGGTCGCGCAGTCTCCAGCCGACGGCTATACCGTCGGCGTCATGGCGACCAATATTTCTGTGACGGCCCATTTGATGAAGTCGGACGCCTTCGTCCCGATGCGCGACCTGCAGCCGCTAATGATCGCAGGCTATGGCGACATGACGCTGGTCGTGTCGGCCAAGTCGCGCTTCAATACCCTGACGGAGTTTCTCGACTACGCCCGCAGCCATCGCGGGCAACTGGCATTCGCCAGCGCCGGCATGGGTTCGCCCTCGCATATCTTCCTGGCGCAGATGCAGCAGATGACGGGAACCGAGTTTTTGCACGTTCCCTATAAAGGCACCGCGCCGGCCGTCACGGATTTGATCGGCGGACAGGTCGATGCGTTTTTCGTGGCGACCCATACGGTCCAGCCTTATCTTGCTTCGGGGCAGTTGAAGGCGCTGGGCGTAGCGGCGCCGCAGCGCAACTCCCATGCACCGGACATTCCGTCCTTTGCGGAGCAGGGTGTGCCCGGTTTTTCGACCGAGGCATGGTACGGCTTCATGTTGCCGGCGGGCGTGCCGGCTCCTATCGCCGAGAAGCTCTACCGCGACATTCGCGCGAGCGTGGAGCAGGAGTATGTGCGCACGCAGCTCGACAAGTTCGGACTGACGGTGCGTCCCTCTACGCCGGCGGAGATGCGGGCAGTGGTCGATCGCGAGTTCCGCAGCTACGGCGACGTGATCGCCAAGTACAACATCAAGATGCAGGAGTAAGCCATGCAGATGCAGCAGTTTCCCGCGGTGGCCGACGTGGCCGGGTTGTCGGTACTCGTCCTCGGCGCCGAGGGGGGCGTCGGCCCTGCCGTCGTCGAAGGCTTCGAGGCGAACGGTGCCCGCGTCCATGTCGCCTCCTTGTCGGACGGCGGCGGTGCCGGCACCGCGGGCGCGCAGCTCCCCGCGCATGCAGCGGACGACCCCGCCGCGATAGCAGCCTTCCTGGACCGCTGCGAGGCGGCGGGCGGCCCGCTGGACGTCGCGGTCTACGTTTCTCCGCCGGTGTCCGTCGGCAAGGCGCTGGATCTGGATCCGACCACCTATGGCCGGGTCATCCGCGATGAACTCCTATTGCCCGTCCTCGTGCTGCGCGAGGCGGCCAGCCGCATGGCGGCACGCAAGTTCGGCAGGCTCCTGTCCTTTTGCTCGATGTCGGGAAAGACCGGGGCGCATCCCGGAGTGAGCCCCTATGCCGCGGCCAAGGGCGGGCTCATCGCGTTCTCCCGGTCGCTGGCTGCCGAACTGGCGCCCTCGGGCGTGACCGTCAACGTCATTGCCACCGCGTTGTTCGACGTGCAGGTCCACAAGACCGGCGAAGAGCTGGCCCAGGTCGTCAAGGGCATTCCGGTCGGCCGGGTGGGGCGATCGCAGGAGGCAGCCGCTGCCGCCCTGTTTCTCGCATCGCGCCAGTCCGGCTATATCACCGGCGAGACGCTGAACATGTCGGGCGGGCGCTTCATGGACTGATGCGCTGCGCGCGCCGCTCACAGGCGTATGCGCAGCGCCTCCAGCGCGTTCTGGATGCATACCGGCGTGTAGCCGGGATCGATGATGCTGATGGACGCGGTGGCCGATCGCACCAATTGGAGCGTATTGATGCGCTGCGCCTCTTTCATGTTCTGTGTTTCGTAGGCGTGGAGCAGGCCGCTGTGGTCGCCGCGGTCATCGCCGAACAGGGACGGCGATGTCTGCTCGAGGGAAAAGCGTGCCCGTTCGGTGCGGTGCCAATACTCCTCCATTTTCTCGCAGAAGACCTCGCCGGCGGGACGATTGAGAATGTAGTGGAATTCCAGGTGCAGCGACCGCCACTGGGTAGAGAGCTCGCCGTTGAGCCGCGACATTTTCTCCAGGACCTTGCGGCACGCCGCCAGATCGGCCGGCGTGATCCTGCTCAGCGCGATCTGTGTCGCGACGGCCTGGCTGGCAATCCACAGTCCGTAGATCTGGTCGACTTCGGCAGCCGTGACCTGGGTGACCGTCATCCGGTACTTGAAGCGGGCTTCTGCCAGGCCATCGGCCTGCAGCATGCGTAGCGCTTCGCGCACCGGGGTCCGGCTGACTCCGTATTCTTGCGAAATATGGACCTGGTTCAGTTCGTCGCCGGGCCGGATATGGCCCTGGAAAATACGCCGGCGCAGCGCGTCGTAGATACGGACGGCTTCCAGATCCGCCTCGGGCCTTGCGCGGCCGATCTTCGTCATGGGCGCGACCCTAGTGCTTGCCGGTACTGCCGAACCCACCCGCGCCACGATTGGATTCTTCGAATTCCTCGACCAGGTTGAAGCTTACCTGCGCCACAGGCACGATCACCATCTGCGCGAGGCGATCCATGGGCTGCAGCACGAAGGGAGCTTGGCCGCGGTTCCACGTCGACACCATCAATTGACCTTGGTAATCGGAGTCGATCAGGCCCACCAGGTTGCCGAGCACGACGCCATGCTTATGGCCCAGGCCCGAACGCGGGAGGATCATCGCGGCATAACCTGGGTCGCCGATGTGAACGGCCAGGCCGGTGGGCACCAGCGCAGTCTGGCCCGGGGCCAGCGTGAGCGGCTCGTCCAGGCAGGCGCGCAGGTCCAATCCAGCCGATCCCGGCGTGGCATAGGCGGGCAGGTAGTCGCGCATGCGCGCATCGAGGATTTTCAGATCTACGGATTTCATGGGCTGCGATGGGAGGATGGGCGGCTGTCGCGCCCGGATGGGCGCGACGGGGGAACGAAGGGCGGCAATGATACGCCGGGCATGGCTTGGGCGCCTTGCAGCGCACGGCGGCCACGCAGGATCAGGACGCGTGCGAGGATGAACAAGGCGACGGTGCGGAATATGTTGAACGGCTCGAGCGGGTCCTCGTCGAGGAAGGCGGCGACGATGCTGCCGACGGTCAATACGCCGAACAGTACGCCCAGCAGAATCTGGACGGTGCCGCCTACGGCCCGGCTGCCTTGGGCCGCCAGCGTGGCTTGCGAGGCCGGTTCGCTGATCCCGGCCGGCATGTTGGCCGACGGCGCAGGCGGTGCCTGCGGAGCCGACGGGATGCCGGTGCCGGCCGTATATTGCTGGCCGGGACTGCGGGTGTCGTTCTGGCGGCCCGGGAGCCTGAGCGCCGGCCGGAATCCGCCGGTGCCCGTCTTGAGCAGTCCCTGCGCCCCCGGCGTGCCGGTGCCGCGATTGACTAGTCTGTCGATGTAGGCGGCGTAGTCGCCCCCGGGCGGTTCCGCATCGAAAGGCATCAGGTTCTCCCGATAGATACTACGATCCGGCATGGCTGCCGGCCGGCGCCGATGTTCCTTGAGCGCCGGCCGGGCCGCTGCCCAGGACCCGACGGCTGATCTCGGCTATCAATTGGCGCGCGGCGGCGAGCTTGGGCTGCCGTGCAAGTGGATGTTCGCCGGCATCGTCGTACAGCACCAGCGTCGTATCGTCGTGGCCAAGCGCCTCTTGCGCCAGATTGCCTACCAACAGCGGAATGCGCTTGCGTGCGCGCTTCTCGGCAGCATGGCGGCCCAGGTCCTCCGTTTCAGCAGCAAAGCCCACGCAGTACGGCGGCTGCGGCAAGCCGGCCACGGTGGCCAGGATGTCGGGATTCTGCACGAATTCCAGCTGCGGAGGTCCGTCTTCGGTTTTCTTGAGCTTGCGGGCGCTGGCCTCCTTGACGCGCCAGTCGGCCACCGCGGCGACGGCGATGAAGACCTCGGCAGCCGATACGTTGGACGTCACCGCTTCGAGCATGTCGCGCGCGGTCGTGACATCTATGCGCCGTACCCCCCGCGGCGTGGCCAGCGCGGTCGGCCCGGAAACCAGCGTGACATCCGCCCCGGCTTCGCGTGCGGCCCGTGCGATGGCATAGCCCATCTTGCCCGAGGACACATTGGTCAGCACGCGAACGGGGTCGATGGGTTCGGAAGTGGGGCCCGCCGTGACGAGCACCCGCTTGCCGGCCAGCAGCTTGGGCTGGAAGTGGGCGACCAGTTCTTCGAGGATCTCGTGCGGTTCGAGCATGCGGCCCGATCCGACTTCGCCGCAAGCCTGGTCGCCCTCGGCAGGACCGAGCAGCGTGATGCCATCGGCCCGCAACTGCGCGGCATTGCGCTGGGTGGCCGGGTTGGCCCACATTTCGCGGTTCATCGCAGGGACCACCAGCAAGGGGCAGGCACGGGCCACGCACAAGGTCGTGAGCAGATCGTCCGCCATGCCGTGCGCCAGCTTGGCCAGGAAGTCGGTGCTGGCCGGGGCAACCAGTACGGCGTCCGCCCCGCGCGTCAGATTGATGTGCGCCATGTTGTTGGGCATGCGCGCATCCCACTGGTCCACGTAGACAGGGCGGCCCGACAGCGCCTGCATCGTGACCGGCGTAATGAAACGCGTCGCCGCCTCGGTCATGACGACATCCACCGTCGTGCCCTGTTCGATGAGGCGCCGCACCAGTTCGCCGATCTTGTAGCACGCAATGCCGCCCGTCATACCGACGACGAGGCGCTTGTTGGCGAGTTCGGACATGGGGGCAGGGGAGGCGGGTTGGGATTCCACAATTATATATAGGCCCCCCCCTACGCGCTGACGGGTGCCCCTCAGGGGACGATGCGGGTGGACCGGCGGAGCCGGATCCACCCGCATCCTGGGTCGAGTGAGGGTTTCTCGGGTTGGAGCGCCGTTGCTGTCGCTGGCTGCCACCGGCAGCTCGGGTGTGGCAATCCAAGAAAATGTCACTAGATCCAGGGCACAGCGGGTCCGGCTTTGCCGGTCCGCCAGTGCCGCCCCCTTTGGGGGGAGCGGCCGAAGGCCGCCGGGGGGTGGGCCATGCCTACGCGCGTAAGCGCGTAGGGGGTTAATTCCCCTTCCTTTTGATCTCGTCGAGGATCAGAAGGACGGCGCCGATCGTGATCGCGGAGTCGGCCAGGTTGAAGGCGGGGAAGAACCAGCCGCCGTAGTGCAGGAGCACGAAGTCGATGACGTGGCCGTGGAGGAATCGGTCGATGACGTTGCCCAGCGCGCCGCCCAGGATAAGCGTCAGGGACCACGAGAACAGCCGCCGGTCTCCGTGGCGCGCCAGCATCCAGACGATAAAGCCCGAGACGGCAAGCGCCAGTACGGTGAAGAACCAGCGCTGCCAGCCGGCGGCGCCGGCCAGGAAGCTGAAGGCCGCGCCGCGGTTATACAGCAGCGTGAGGTCGAGCACCGGAAGGAGCGGCAGCCGTTCGCCATAGGCGAACAACCGGTCGACCATGATCTTGGTGATCTGGTCGGCGACGATGATCAATCCGGCAATCACCAGCCACCCGGCAAGCCGGGGGCGCACGGCGGACGCGCCCATTAGGCGAACTCGCGTGGTTCGCCCGCGCCCTCGAGATTGGCGACGCAGCGGCCGCAGATCTCGGGCTGCTCGGGATCGGTGCCGACGTCCTCGCGCCAGTGCCAGCAGCGCTCGCATTTGCGATGGCCGGAAGGCGCGACCTCGATACGCAGTTCGCCATCGGTCCGGAGCACGCCGGCCCGCGAGACGATCAGCACGAAGCGCAGGTCCTCGCCCAGGCTGGCGAGGACTTCATAGTCGGCGGACGGTGCATGGATGTCCACTTCGGCCTGCAGCGACGAGCCGATGCCCCCGGCTGCACGGACTTCTTCCAGTTTCTTGGTGACTTCGCCGCGGAGTTCACGGATACGGTTCCACTTGGCGTGCAGGGCCTCGGCGCCGGCTTGCGCCGGCAGCGCGTGGAAGGTTTCGGTGAAGATGGTCAGCGCATCCTTGTTGACCAGCGCCCATGCCTCTTCCGCGGTGAATGACAAGATGGGCGCCATCAGCTTGAGCAGCGCCTGGGTAACGTGCCAGAGTGCGGTCTGCGCCGATCGGCGAGCCACGCTCTGCGGCGCCGTGGTGTAGAGGCGGTCCTTCAGGATGTCGAGGTAGAAGGCGCCCAGGTCCTCGGAGCAGAACGTCTGCAGCCGCGCCGTGGCGGGATGGAATTCATAGCGGTCGTAGAGCGCCGTGATCTCGTCCTGCAGGCGTTGGGCCATGACCAGCGCGTAGCGGTCGATCTCGAACATGTCTGCCGGATCCACCGCCTGCTTGGCGAAGTCGAAGTCGCTCAGGTTGGCGAGCAGGAAGCGCAGGGTGTTGCGGATGCGCCGGTACGATTCCACGACGCGCTTGAGGATCTCGTCCGAGATGGACAGTTCGCCGGAGTAGTCGGTACTGGCGATCCACAGGCGCAGGATCTCGGCGCCCAGCGTGTCGGAAATTTTCTGCGGGGCCAGCGTGTTGCCCAGCGACTTGCTCATCTTGCGGCCTTCGCCATCGACCGTGAAACCGTGCGTGAGCAGGGCCTTGTACGGCGGCGTGCCGTTGAGCATGCAGCTGGTCAGCAGCGAGGAATGGAACCAGCCGCGGTGCTGGTCTGAGCCTTCCAGGTAAAGATCGGCAGGCCATGCTGCCTCGGCGGCATGCGAACCGCGCAAGACGGTCTGGTGCGTGGTGCCGGAATCGAACCAGACGTCGAGCGTGTCGCGGTTTTTCTCGTACAGATCGGCCTCGTCGCCGAGCAGCTCGCGCGGGTCGAGGGACTGCCAGGCCTCGATGCCGTCCCGTTCGATGCGCTGCGCCACCTGTTCGATGAGCTCGGGCGTGCGGGGATGCAGCTCGCCGGTTTCCTTGTGCACGAAGAAGGCCATCGGGACGCCCCATTGCCGCTGGCGCGACAGCGTCCAGTCCGGCCGGTTGGCGATCATGGCCTGCAGCCGCGCCTTGCCCCATGACGGATAGAAGCGGGTCGCCTCGATCCCGGCCAGCGCGCGTTCGCGCAGCGTGCCGTTGCCTTCGGTGGGCGGGACGTCCATGCCCGCGAACCATTGGCTGGTGGCGCGGTAGATGATCGGTGTCTTGTGGCGCCAGCAATGCATGTAGCTGTGGCGGAGCTTTTCGACCTTGAGCAGCGTGCCGGCCTCTTCCAGCGCGGCGACGATCTTGGGGTTGGCATCCCAGATCGAGAGTCCGCCGAACAGTGGCAGTGTGGAGGCATAGCGGCCATCGCCCATGACCGGGCTGATGATGTCGCCGTCCGGCATGCCGTTGCTCTTGCAGGAGATGAAGTCTTCCACGCCGTAGGCCGGTGCCGAGTGCACGATGCCGGTGCCGGTGTCCAGCGTCACATAGTCGCCCAGGTAGACCGGGGAGAGCCGGTCGTAGCCGGCATCCTTGCGGGCCAGCGGGTGGCGGAAGCTGACGTGGTCCAGCGCCTGCCCCTTGCAGGTCGCGACGATCTCGCCTTCGAGGTCCCAGTTCTGCAGGCAGGTTTCGACCCGCTCGCGCGCGACGATCAGCAGCGTGCCCCAGGTTTGCGGGGTATTCACGCGCACCAAGGCATAGTCGATCTCGGGATGGACGTTCAACGCCTGGTTGGACGGAATGGTCCATGGCGTGGTGGTCCAGATCACGATGGCGCCTTCCTCGTCGATCGAGGGCAGGCCAAAGGCCTTGGCCAGCGCGGCACGGTCGGCAAAGGGAAACGCCACGTCGATGGCAGGATCGGTCCGATCGGCGTATTCGACCTCGGCCTCGGCCAGCGCCGAGCCGCAATCGAAACACCAGTTGACCGGCTTCAGACCGCGAAAGACGAAGCCTTTCTCGAGTATGGTGCCCAGCGCACGCAGCTCGTCGGCCTCGTTGCGCGGATTCATGGTCAGGTACGGGTTGTCCCAATCGCCCAGCACGCCCAGCCGCTTGAAGTCCTTCTTCTGCCGGGCAATCTGCTCGGTAGCGTAGGCACGCGCCTTGGCCTGCACCTCGCCCACCGGCAGCCCTTTGCCGTACTTCTTTTCGATCTGGATCTCGATGGGCATGCCGTGGCAGTCCCAGCCCGGTACGTAGGGCGCGTCGAAGCCCGCCAGGGTGCGGCTTTTGACGATGATGTCCTTGAGGATCTTGTTGACGGCGTGTCCCAGGTGGATGTCGCCGTTGGCGTAGGGGGGGCCGTCATGCAGTACGAAGCGCGGGCGGCCGGCGCTGGCCGCGCGTATGGCCTGGTAGACGCGTTTCTCTTCCCAGGCCGCCACCCAGCCGGGCTCGCGTTTGGCGAGATCGCCGCGCATGGGGAACGCGGTATCGGGAAGATTCAGAGTTTTCTTGTAGTCCATGTTTGATCAGAGCCCCTCCTACGCGCTGACGCGCGCGCCCCAGGGGGCGATGCGGGCGGGCCGGCAAAGCCGGATCCGCCGCATCCCGAATCCCGTGCCGTTTTCTTGGATGGATGCGCCCATGCTGTCGCTGCCTGCCAGCGGTAGCACCGGCGCATCCATCCAAGGCAAAGGTACTAGACCCGGGGCGCCGCGGATCCGGCTTTGCCGGCCCGCCAGCGCCGCCCCCTGGGGGGGGCGCGCGTCAGCGCGTAGGGGGGCAAAAATAATTGCGTGCCTGGCGCGCGTCGTCCTCGATCGCCGCCTTTAGGGTCGGCAGATCGACGAATTTTTCTTCGTCGCGCAGTTTTTTCAGGAACTCCACCTGTACCAGTTTACCGTAAGCCTCGCCGCTGAAATCGAAGACGTGGACTTCCAGCAGCACGCGGCCGCTGTCGTCCACGGTGGGGCGCACGCCCAAGCTGGCGACCGCGGGCAGCGGTCTTGCCGCCAGGCCGTGCACCTGCACGACGAAGATGCCCGACAGGGCTGGGCAGCGGCGCGACACGCGCAGGTTCAGCGTGGGGAATCCCAGGGTGCGGCCCAGTTTCTGGCCATGGATGACATGCCCGCTGACGCTATAGGGATGGCCCAGGAGTTCGGCGGCGCGGTCCAGGTCGCCGACCGCGAGGGCGGTGCGGATGGCAGAACTCGAAATGCGCTGGCCCTGGTGGGTGACCGATCCCATGGATTCGACGTCGAAGCCGTGGCGCGCGGCGTTGACGCGCAACAGGGCGATGTCGCCGGTGCGGTGGGCGCCGAAGCGGAAGTCGTCGCCGACCAGCAGCCAGCGTACCTGCAGGCCTTCCAGCAGCAGGCGGTCGATGAACTCCTGGGCCGGCATCGCCGCCATGCGCTCGTTGAAACGTTCCACTACCACGTGCTGCATTCCGCAGCGGGCGAGGGCGCAGAGCTGGTCGCGCAGCCCGGCGATGCGGGTGGGTGCCAGCTCGGGGCGCTTGTGCAGTTCGGCGAAGAATTCGCGCGGATGGGGTTCGAAGGTCATGACCGTCGGCACCAGGCCGCGTTCCTCGGCCACTTGCCGTACCCGGGCGAGGATGGCCTGGTGGCCCCGGTGGACGCCGTCGAAGTTGCCGATCGCCAGGGCGCACGGGCGGCGCAGCTCGGGCGGCGGCAGGCCGCGGAAGATGCGCGGGGCGGACGGCGAAGCGGAGGAGGGGGACGTATTCAAGCCGGGGTAAACCTGATGCAACGAAGAACGGCACGCGTCGCCAGGGGCGCGTGCCAGTCCAGATTATAGGCCTACGGGACCCGAAGGCGTTCACGCCTGGCTATGCTTGTGTCGGAAACGCCCAGGCCGCGCGGCTTGCAGCAATTGACTTTCGCCAGGCCCGACGTCTATGGTTGCGGCTGGACCCGTAGCTCGTCGAGGCGCACCTCGACGGGCTCTCCCGCCTCGGCCAGACCGGCATCGACCTGCTTCGCGAATTTCTCATCTGAGGAGACAACATTGTCCACGTACCGACTCAACGTCAACGGCAAGCCGCGAACGGTGCAGGCCGATCCCGATACGCCGGCGCTTTATGTGCTGCGCAACGATCTGGGGCTGAACGGACCCAAGTTCGGTTGCGGCCTGGCCCAGTGCGGCAGCTGTACGGTGATCCACAACGGCGAAGCGATCCGCTCCTGTGTGTATCCTGCCTCGGCGCTGCAAGGCGGCAAGACCATCACGCTCGACGGTCTCGGTGCCGAGGGCAGGCTTCATCCCGTCCAGCAGGCCTTCATCGATGAGGAGGCAGCACAGTGCGGCTACTGCGCCAATGCGTGGATCATGACCATGGCGGCCGCGCTCGAGAAGAATCCGAAGATGAGCGAGGAAGAACTGCGCGAAGCCTTGTCGGGCCTGAAGTGCCGCTGCGGCACGCACATGGCTTTCCTGCGTGCCGGCCGCCGGGCCGCCGAAGCCATGGCCGCCGCTGCTGCGGCCGGGACGGGAGACGCAGCATGACCGCCCTCACACGCCGCGAATTCCTCAAGGTCTCGGGCTCGGTCGCGGCGGCGACCGGCACGGGCGGCATCGCCGGTCTTGCACAGGCCGCCGACAGCTCCGCCGCATATGCCAGCCCCCCGCCCGAGGCGCTTTCGACCTGGCTCCAGATCCAACCCGACGGCCAGGTGCTGGCCTTCTTCGGCAAGATGGACGTCGGGCTGGGGCTCGACACCGCCATCGCCCAGATCGTCGCCGAAGAACTCAACCTGCCGGCCGAGCGCGTCCAGGTCGTGATGGGCGACACGCTGCTCACGCCCAACCAGGGCGGCGCCAGCGCGTCGTCCAGTATTCGCTGGGGCGCGCAGGCGCTGCGCAACGCCGCCGCCGAGGCCCGCGGCGCGCTGATCGCCGAAGGCGCCCGACGCCTGGGCGTTGCCCCTGCCGACGTGCTGTTCCACGACGGGATCGTGATGGTCGCGAACAACCCGTCGCAAGGCATCCGCATCGAGCACATCTTCGACAAGAACGTGCCCGGCAAGCTCGAGTGGAACAAGCAGCAGGGCAACGGCATGCGGGTCAAGGGCAGCGAGGCGCCTAAACCGGTCGCCGGCTATCGCGTGGTCGGCCAGCCCGTCGCCCGCAAGGACATGCACGGGAAGATCGTCGATACCTCGGGCTACCTGACCAACGTCAGGCTGCCCGGCATGGTGCATGCACGCACGGTGCGGCCCGCCGTGGCGGGTGCGGTACCGGTCCGCGTCGACGAAAGCTCCATCAAGTCCATCCCCGGTGCCCGCGTCGTATGGAAGAAGGACTTCCTTGCCGTCGTGGCTCCGCAGGAATGGCACGCGATCAAGGCCGCGCAGGCGCTCAAGGTCGAATGGTCGACCCCGCCCCAGGCCCTCACCGGCAACGATGGGCTCCACGCCCATATCCGGCAGGCGCCCGCCGTCGCGTCCAACGGCGGCAACGCCACCCGCGGCAAGAAGGCCTACGACCCGAAACCCACGCTGGCCGCGCTGGCCGCCTCGGCACGCGTGGTCGAGGCCGAATACGAGACGCCCTTCCAGTCGCACGCACGGATGGCGCCGTCGATAGGCGTGGCCGACGTGCGCGAGGACTCGGCGGTCATCTATGTCGACAGCCAGAAGCCGCACTTCGTGCGCGACGGTATCGCGCTGTTGCTCGGTTACCCCGCCGACAAGGTACGGGTCATCTGGCGCCACGGTGCCGGTTCCTACGGACGCAGCGACGCCGACGAAGCGGCCTTCGAAGCCGCGGTGATCTCGAAAGAGATAGGCAAGCCGGTGCGAGTGCAATGGATGCGCGACGAAGGCATCGCCTGGGATCCCAAGGCTCCTGCCTCGGTGCTCACGCTCAAGGCAGGGCTCGATGCGGACAACAAAGTGTCGGCGTACTTCTTCCGCGCCAAGGGATTCTCGGGGTGGGACGTCAAGTTCCTGCCCGATACGCCCGAGCAGACGCTGGTAGGCATGCAGCTGGGGCACAAGAAGTGGGACGCCCATAATTTCGACACGCCCGACGAGTCCTATCGGTTCCCCAATACCGTCGCCTATTGGGAAACGATCGCCCCCTTCATCGAAAAGGCATCGCCGCTGCGCAGCGCGCATATGCGTGCGCCGCAGGAACTGCAGACGCGCTTCGCCAACGAGTCCTTCATCGACGAGCTGGCGCTCGCGGCCGGCCAGGACCCGCTGCAATTCCGCCTGGCCCATCTCGAGGACCCGCGCGAAATCGATGTGCTGAAGGCGGCCGCCAAGCAGGCGGGCTGGACGCCGGGGCAGGCGCCCCAGCCCTCGCGCCAGGACGGCAAGCTGGCAGGGCGGGGGATCAGCCTCTATTCCGGCTATGACAGCCACGTCGCGGTCATCGCCGACGTCGAGGTCGATCCGCAGTCCGGGCGCATCTGGGTCAAGCACGTCACCGTCGCCCACGACTGCGGCCTCGTCATCAATCCGAAGACGCTGCACAACGTGATCGAGGGCAGCGTGGTGATGGGTATCAGCCGGGTCCTGTTCGAAGAAGTCCAGTTCGACAAGAACGGCGTGACCAGCGTCGATTGGGCGACCTACCCGATCCTGGACATCAAGGATGCGCCGCAGAAGATAGACGTGGTGCTCGTCAACCGGCCCGACAAGCCGGCCGGCGGTGCCGGGGAGCCGACTCACGTGGCCATCCCGGCAGCGGTCGCGAACGCCTTTGCGAACGCCACCGGGCGCCGGCTGCGGCGCTATCCCATGACGGCCGAGCGGGTCAAGGAGGTCCTGAAGGCCTGAGCCGGCTCCAGGAAAGAGCGGCCTGCCGCGGGACGCGGCAGGCCGTACGGACGTCAAGCTCCGGCGGTACGGCCTGGGCGGCCTGCGCCCGGCCCGGTGATACAATCCGCCGGTGCAAGCATCTCCTTTTTCTTCGGCCCGCCGGTGCCGGTTCGTGATCCTGATTTCCGGCCGCGGCAGCAACATGCAATCCATTGCGCAGGCATGCCGCGACCAGGGCTGGCCGGCGGAAGTGGTGGCAGTGATCGCCAATCGCGAACAGGCTTCCGGGCTGGAATGGGCCGCCGCCCAGGGCATCCCGACACGGGTGGTGTCCCATCGGGACTACGCCGACCGTACCGCATTCGATGCCGCGCTGGCGAGCGAGATCGACGCATTCTCGCCCGACTACGTGCTGCTGGCGGGTTTCATGCGCATTCTTACCGACGATTTCGTGCGGCGCTACATGGGAAGGCTGGTGAACATCCATCCGTCGCTGCTGCCGCTGTTTCCGGGCCTTCGCACGCATAGGCAGGCGCTCGACGCCGGCGTGCAGGTTCATGGCTGCACCGTTCATTTCGTCACGCCGGTGCTGGATCACGGACCCGTCATCGCGCAGGGCGCCGTGCCCGTGCGGGACGGCGATACCGAAGACAGCCTGGCCGAACGCGTGCTGGCTATCGAACATGTGGTCTATCCGGCCGTCGCCGCGTGGCTGGCCCAGGGCAGGGTGAGCCTGGAGCGCGGCCGGGTGATGGTCAGCGGCGTCGCTGAGCGGGTCTTCGGGCTGGCTGGAGCGGCGATGCCCGTTACATGTCCCCAAGGAGTCCAGGCATGACGTTCCGACGCTCCGGTCCCGCGCCATCGCGTCCCGGCCAGGCGGCTGGCCGTCGTCCCGGCGGCCCGGCTCGCCCCCCGGCCCATCCCGCCGTCGGACGCATCGAGCAGGTGCGCGCGGCGCTGGGCGATATCCTGCAATGGTCAGGGCCGGCCGATCAGGTCTTGTCGCGCTGGTTCAAGAGTCATCCCAAACTCGGCGGGCGCGATCGCGCAGCGGTGGCCGAGGCGGTCTACGATGTACTGCGCCATTTGCGTCGGTACAGGCACGTCGCCGAGGGCGGGCGGGGCGCCGCTACCCGCCGTCTGGCCATTCTCGGCTTGGCCGCTACGCAGGGCGAGGCCGCCGTGTTGCCGGCATTGGAGGCCGACGAAGCCGATTGGCTCCGGCGGGTGTCGGCCATCGCTCCCGGTTCGCTGCCGCGCGAGATCCGTCTCAGCGTGCCCGATTGGCTGTCCGAGGCCCTGGCCATCGAGCCGGATAGCGACAGCCTGCTGGCGGGACTGAACCAGGCCGCCCCGCTCGATATCCGCATCAATCCCCTGAAGGCCGAGCGCGAGGCCATCCTGGCCGAATTGCGGGCCGGCGTTGCCTCATCCATGGCGGAACCCACACCGTATTCGCCCTTCGGCATCCGGCTGCAAGGGCGGCCGGCGCTGACGCGCTGGGCGCGCTTCGAAGATGGCAGCATCGAAGTGCAGGACGAGGGGAGCCAGCTGTTGGCTTTGCTCGTGGCTCCCCGCCGGGGAGAAATGGTGATCGATTTCTGCGCCGGCGCCGGCGGCAAGACGCTGCTGCTGGGTGCGCTGATGCGCTCGACCGGGCGCCTGTATGCGTTCGACGTCTCCCATGCCCGGCTGGCGCGCTTCAAGCCGCGCCTGGCGCGCAGCGGACTATCCAACGTCGTGCCGGTAGTCATCGCCAATGAGAACGATGCCCGGGTCAAGCGCCTTGCGCGCAAGGCGCACCGGGTGCTGGTGGACGCCCCTTGTAGCGGCACGGGGACCTTGCGGCGCAATCCCGATCTCAAATGGCGCCAGAGTCCGGAGAGCGTTTCCGACCTGTGCGCCCTGCAGCGCAGCATCCTGGCGGCTGCCGCGCGCTGCGTGGCGCCGGGCGGCAGGCTGGTATATGCCACCTGCAGCATCCTGCGGGTGGAAAACGAAAGCCAGGTCGAGGCTTTTCTGGCCGCCCACCCGGACTTCGAGCTTCTTTCCGCGCCTGACATCCTGGCCGAGCGCGCCGGGGCGCTCGAGCTGCCGGGGCCTTATCTGAAGTTGCGGCCCGACCTGCACGCGACCGACGGCTTTTTCGCGGCGGTTTTCCAGCGCCGCCTCGGTCCGGTGGCCGATGAGGCAGCGGCCGCCGCGGTCGAGTTGCAGGAACCCGACGCCGCCGAGCTGGCAGCGGAGGGAGAGGACGAGGATGTCGCCGCGCCGCCCGGCCCGATGGCTCCGCTGTCGGGGCTGGACCAGAACGAACCCGGGGACGGTGGGCGATAACCCTAGGTGTCCTAGGGTTTTCCCTCCATTGAAAAAGCGTCGTCTCGCCCCGAAATTCGCGTTATCGTCTCGGTCGATGGCCGGTATTCCGGCCATTTCGTCGCCCGGGATCGGAACCTGCTTCCAGGAACCTCCGAGGGCGATACGTCTCCAAGGGTTATGTCGGCTCGACGCCGATGCCTTTTTCTGTTTTTCCCGGGGCGCGCGTGCCTCGTAGCCGGCGTGCCGGCAAGCCTGTGAGGTGTCATGGATTTTTTGCTTGATTTCTTGTCCAACGGTCTGCTGGATGCCTCGTGGTGGCAGATCGTGGCCTTTACCCTGATAGCAACCCATATCACTATCCTGGCCGTCACGATATATCTGCACCGCAGCCAAGCCCACCGCGGGCTCGACCTGCACCCGGCCATTGCCCACTTCTTCCGGTTCTGGCTGTGGCTGACCACCGGCATGGTGACCAAGGAATGGGTCGCGATTCACCGGAAGCACCACGCCCGTTGCGAACGCGAGGGCGATCCCCATTCCCCCATGGTCTATGGCATCGGCAAGGTGTTCTTCCAAGGCGCCGAACTGTACCGCGACGAAGCCAAAAAGCAGGAAACGCTGGACAAGTTCGGCCACGGCACGCCCAACGACTGGGTCGAGCGCAACGTCTATTCCCGATTCGGCTGGCAAGGCGTCGGACTGATGATGCTCATCGATATCGCCCTGTTCGGTGCGATCGGCCTGACGGTCTGGGCGGTGCAGATGATCTGGATTCCCTTCTGGGCGGCCGGGGTCGTCAATGGCATCGGCCATTTCTGGGGCTATCGCAATTACGCCAGTCCCGATGCCAGCCGTAACGTCTTCCCATGGGGCATCGTGATCGGCGGCGAGGAACTGCACAACAATCACCATGCCTACGCTTCGTCGGCGCGCTTTTCTTCCAAGTGGTACGAGTTCGACATCGGCTGGGGCTATATCCGCGCCCTGGAGTTGCTGCGGCTGGCCAAGGTCAAGAAGGTGGCACCGCGCGTCAGGCTGGCCCATGGCAAGCCGGTGGTCGACCTCGAGACGCTCCAGGCCGTGATCACGCATCGCTACGAGATCATGGCCCGCTACGCGGACTTGCTCAAGCATGCATGCCGGGACGAGATCGTCCGGCTCAACGCCGCCAAGGAATCCCAGCGCCAGAGGCTGCTGCGGCGTGCCCGTGCCCTGCTGCATCGGGCCGATGACGAATCCCTGCCGCCGTCGCATCGCTCCGAACTGGACACCGTGCTGGCACAGCATCGTTCGTTGGCGGTCCTGGTTGAGATGCGGCGTGAGCTTGCCGCCATCTGGGACCGCTCCAGCGCGTCCAGCGAGCAATTGCTGCGTGACCTGCAGGATTGGTGCAACCGGGCCCAGCAAAGCGGCATCGATCGCCTCGAGGAATTCTCTGCGCGGCTGCGCAGCTACGCAACCTGACCGCTGCGACCGGCGATACCGGAGAGCCATCGCGGGCGGCCCAGGTGCCGCCCGCTTTTTCGTCGGCGGGCCGTGGTCGGTTTCAGCACCGGACTATTTCTTTCCGCTCAGTTCGCTGCCGGCGTCCAGCGGCAGCCGGCGGGCGTACAAGGCTGCCAGCGCGCCGAGCGACGCCATCATGGCGAAGGCGACGCTGAAATCGGTCAAGGTGACATCCGTGTGGCCGAGCGCGTAGCGCGAGGTGTCCAGCACAAGGGCCGCGAGGCCGATGCCCAGGGCGGCGGTCAATTGCTGGTTGATGGTGGCCAGACTGGTGGCGGCGCTCATGCGCGGCGGCGGGATGTCGGCATACACGATGGTGCCGTAGACGTTGAACTGCAGCGAGCGCGACAGGCCGCCCAGCAGCAACATCAGGTAGATGGCGTAGAGTGGCCACTCAGGACGGAAGGCGCCGCACAAGGCCAGAAAGCCTACCGACAACAATCCATTCCAGATCATGACGTTGCGGTAGCCGAAAGCACGTAGAAAGCGTATCGAGATCGCCTTCATGACCAGGCCGCCGACGGCGCCGGCAAAGGTAATGGCGCCGCTTTCCGCGGCCGACAGGCCAAAGCCCAGTTGCAGCATCAGCGGCATCAGGAACGGGAAGGATCCATAGGCCGCGCGGTAGAGGAAGCCTCCCCGCATGCCGATGCCGAAGCTGGGAATGCGCATCAGGCTGAAGTCCAGGACCGGATGCTGATGGCGGCGGGCATGATAGCGGTAGGCCAACGCGCAAGCGGCGGCCGCGGCCAGCAACGACAGCGAGGTGGCAGAGACGCCGCCATGCCCCAGTCCTTCCAGGCCGACCACGATGCAGGCGAGGCAGGTGGCCGAGAGAACGAAGCCCGCGTAGTCGAACGGGGCGGACGCCGCATGGGAACGTATGTCGGGAATATGGCGGGTGGCCAGGAGCATGCCGGCCAGGCCGATGGGGACGTTGATGAAGAACACCCAGTGCCACGACAGGTAGGTGGTGATGAAACCGCCGATCAGCGGCCCTACGGCGGGGCCGACCATGGCTGGGAACAGGACCCACGACATGGCTGTGACCAGTTGGGATTTCTCGACCGAGCGCAGCAGGATCAGCCGTCCGACCGGCACCATCATCGCTCCGCTCGCGCCTTGCAGCAGCCGGGCCGCGATCAGCCATGGGAGGTTCTGCGCCAGGCCGCACAGCACCGAACTGATGACGAACAGCGCGATGGCCCCGCGGAAAGTGTTGCGCGTACCGAAGCGGTCGGCGATTTTGCCGCTGATCGGGATGAAGGCGGCCAAGCTGAGCAAATAGGCCGTCATCGCGAAGTTCATGCGGACCGGGTCGGCATTGAGCGACACCGCCATGGCCGGCAGCGCGGTGGCGATGATGGTGGAGTCCAGTTGCTCCATGAAGAACGCGCTGGCGACGATCAGCGCAATGATCCGCTCGGTGCGGCTTAGGGGCGCGGACTTGCCCATGAGGCCCGGGTCTCTATCGGAAAGTGGAAATGGCCCGGGCACGGCCGGGGACGCAGCCGGCGATTTTAGTCCTTTGCGCGCGGACCGGATGGGGTTGTGGCGGCAGTGACCGTGTCGCCGTGGTGCTGCCCATAGGCCCGCACCGCGTCGATCAGGGCGCGGGCGCAGCTGGGCAGGGCGTCGAGTTCGCGGACGAGCAGATCGCGCTCCCGCACGGCCCACGGTTCGTCCAGCGCGACGATGCCCAGCTTCATCGTCCGGCTGTGCCGCATCGCCGCCGACTCCGGTATCACCCCTATGCCCACGCCTGCCTCCACCATCCGGCAGATCGCCTCGAAGCCCGATACCTGGATGCGCAGCGTCAGTTCGCCGCCGCGATGCTCGACCTGTTCGCGCAGGAACGCCAGCATGGTGCTGCCTTCGTGCAGGCTGATGTGGGGATAGCGCAGCGTATCGTCTAGCGTGACGTGGCCGCGTGCAGCCAACGGGTGGCCGGCGGGTACCGCCAGCACCAGCCGGTCGGTGCTGAAATGCAGCCGCTCCAGCCCCGTCGCCGAGATCGGGCCCGCCGTGATGCCGAGGTCGGTCGAGCCATCCAGTACCCCGCGCACGATGTCCCGCGTCAGCCGCTCCTGCAGATCGACCGTGACGCCGGGCCGGTCGGCCAGGAAGCGGGCCAGGATTTCCGGCATGAATTCCGTGACCGCCGTCGTATTGGCAAAGATCCGGATGTGGCCGGTGGCGCCCGTGCCGCCGTCGGTGAAGTCGCTCTTGAGGGCATCTACTTTGCGCATGACTTGCCGGGCATGCTCCAGTAGCCGCCGGCCGGCGGGGGTCAACTCCACGCCGCGGCTGTTGCGGTAGAGCAGGCGCGCTTCCAGCTGCGCCTCGAGCGCCTTGATGCGTGTGCTGGCAGCCGCCAGCGACAGGTGTGCACGTCGCGCGCCCTGGGTCAGGCTCGGGGCCTCGGCAACGTGGATGAATAGCTTGAGATCGGCCAGGTCGAAATGCATGGCGGCGCGGCTGCAAAAAACGCTACCTTACCGCATGGCCTTTCAGTTTGACGAAGGCCGGATAAGAAAAATCAAAATTTACAGAAGGCTGCCATCACGGCATGCTTGCGCATTGCTCCCCGGCCTGCGGGCCTGGGCAGGCCGTATGGAGTCAAGCATGAACCAGCAGACCGCTCCTTCTCCCGTGGACTGGGTAGGGCGTGCAGAATCGTCCCACGACCTGATCAGCCACAATCTGGCCCGGCGCATTGCCGCGACGCTGGGACAACCAGCGCCGGCCCCCGGCGACGGACTGCCGGAACTGTGGCATTGGGCGTACTTCCAGGAGCCCGTGGATGCTACGGGCCTGGGCACGGACGGCCATCCCGCCCGCGGGGGATTCCTGCCGCCGGCAGAGCGGCGCAACCGCATGTGGGCAGGCGGCCGCGTAGAGTTCCTCCATCCGTTGGCCGTCGGCGAGGAGGCCACACGGACCTCCACCATCCTGTCGGTAGAAGAAAAGAGCGGGCGTACCGGCAACTTGCTGTTCGTGACGGTGCGGCACGACTACGAGCAGCGCGGCCGCCTGGCCATACGGGAAGAGCAGGATATCGTCTACCGTGAACCGGCGCCGCCTCGCGCCTCGGACCCGGCGGAGCTCCCGCCCGCGGACTGGGCCGAAACCATCGTGCCCATGCCTACCCTCTTGTTCCGCTATTCCGCAGTGACGTTCAACGGACATCGCATCCACTACGACTGGCCGTATGCCACGGCCGAAGAAGGTTATGCCGGGCTGGTGGTGCACGGACCGCTTATTGCGACGCTGCTGGTAGGCGCTTTTACCCGTGCTCAGCCCCATGCCCGGCCGACGCATTTTTCGTACCGCGGGGTGCGGCCGCTGATAGCGCCCACGCCCTTTGCCGCCGCGGGCAGGATAGTGGGCGACGGCCAGGCGCAGCTCTGGGCCGGGAACGAGAATGGGGCCATACAACACGGCGAGCTGCGCTTCGCGGCGCGGTAACGGCAGGATTTTTTCATCGGATCTTTCATGGACGACTACGACGACATTCGCGAGGGCGTGCGCGCACTGTGCGCCCATTACGATTCCGCCTACTGGCGCAAGATCGATGAGGCGCACGGGTTTCCGGAGGACTTCGTACGGGCGTTGACCGAAGCCGGATGGCTGAGCGCGATGATCCCGACCGAGTACGGTGGCTCGGGCCTGGGCCTGTCCGAGGCCTCGGTCATCCTGGAGGAGGTCAACCGCTGCGGCGGCAATTCCGGCACGGTGCACGGGCAGATGTACAACTTGTTCACGCTCGTGCGGCACGGTTCGGCGGCGCAAAAGGAATATTTCCTGCCGCGCCTGGCGAGCGGGGAATTGCGCCTGCAATCCATGGGGGTGACCGAACCGACTACCGGCACCGACACGACGCGGATCAAGACGACCGCGGTGCGCCGTGGCGACCGCTATGTCATCAATGGCCAGAAAGTCTGGATTTCGCGCGTGCAGCATTCGGATCTGATGATCCTGCTGGCCCGTACGACGCCGCTCGCCGAGGTGGCCAAGAAGACCGAAGGCATGTCCATTTTCCTGGTGGACCTGCGCGAGGCCATCGGGCACGGCATGGAAGTGCGGCCTATTCCCAATATGGTCAATCACGAGACCAACGAGCTTTTTTTTGACAATCTGGAGGTGCCGGCCGACAGCTTGATAGGCGAGGAGGGCAAGGGCTTTCGCTATATCCTCGATGGCCTCAACGCCGAGCGCACGCTTATCGCGGCCGAATGCATAGGCGATGGCCGCTGGTTCGTCGAGCGCGCCCGCCACTACGCGAGCGAGCGGGAAGTATTCGGGCGGCCGATAGGCCAGAACCAGGGTGTGCAGTTCCCGATTGCCGAGGCGCACATCGAAGTCGAGGCCGCCGATCTGATGCGGTGGCGGGCATGCCGCGAATACGATGCGGGCAAGCACGCCGGGGCCAGCGCGAACATGGCCAAGTACCTGGCCGCCAAGGCTTCCTGGGAGGCTGCCAACGTCTGCCTGCAGACGCACGGCGGCTTCGGTTTCGCCTGCGAGTACGATGTCGAGCGCAAGTTCCGCGAGACGCGCCTCTACCAGGTGGCGCCCATCTCGACCAACCTGATTCTTTCCTACGTGGCCGAGCACCTGCTGGGGCTGCCGCGTTCTTTCTGACATGGCGCAGCTTCCTTCGGCCGCCGCTCCCCGTCCGTTGGACGGGGTGACCGTTCTCAGCCTGGAGCACGCGATCGCGGCCCCGTTCTGCACCCGTCAGCTGGCCGATCTCGGTGCCCGGGTCATCAAGATCGAGCGCCCGGAAACCGGCGATTTCGCGCGCGGCTACGACGAGCGTGTCCGAGGGCTTTCCTCCCATTTCGTCTGGACCAACCGTTCCAAGGAAAGCCTGGCCCTGGACTTGAAGCAGGAAGCGGCGCGGGGCGTGCTGGAGCGGCTCCTGCCCAAGGCCGATGTGCTGGTGCAAAACCTGGCGCCCGGCGCCGCGGCGCGCCTGGGGCTTTCCTTCGAGGCCTTGCACGAACGGCATCCCCGCCTGATCGTGTGCGACATTTCCGGATATGGCGATAGCGGGCCCTATCGGGACAAGAAGGCCTACGACCTGTTGATCCAGAGTGAAGCGGGCTTTCTATCGGTAACGGGTACGCCCGGGGAACCTTCCAAGGCCGGCGCGTCGGTGGCGGACATCGCGGCCGGTATGTACGCCTATTCCCATATCCTTGCCGCGCTGCTGTTGCGCGGGACCACCGGCCAAGGCAGCCGCATCGACGTGTCCATGCTGGAAAGCATGGTGGAGTGGATGGGCTACCCGATGTATTACGCCTTCGAGGGCGCACCGCCCCCGGGCCGTTCAGGGGCGGCGCATGCCACCATCTATCCTTACGGGCCCTTTCCGGCGGGCGATGGCGGTACGGTGATGCTGGGGCTGCAGAACGAGCGCGAGTGGCGCGTGTTTTGCGAGCGCGTGCTGGACCGCCCGGAGCTTGCCGCCGATCCGCGTTTCGACGCCAATTCGCGCCGCACGGCCAATCGCGCGGCGCTGCGCGACATCATCGTAGAGGCGTTCTCGCGCATGACGACCGACCAGCTCATCGACGCGCTAGAGCAGGCGCAGATCGCCAATGCACGCGTCAACGACATGGCCGGCGTATGGGCACACCCCCAGCTCGCGGCGCGCCAGCGATGGACCGAGGTCGGCAGCCCGGCGGGCGCACTGCCGGCGCTGCTGCCGCCGGGTGCCAGCAATGCCTATACGGCGCGCATGGACGCGATCCCGGCACTGGGCCAGCATACGGCGGCGATCCTGGCCGAGCTCGGATATGGCGAGGATGACGTGCAGGCCTTGCGCGCGCAGCGGGCGGTCGGCCCATGAAAAGCGTGCGCTCCGCGCTGTTCGTACCTGCGGACCGGCCCGAGCGCCTGCCCAAGGCGCTGGGAAGCGGTGCCGATGCCGTCATCGCGGACCTGGAAGATGCGGTGGAGGCTTCGGCCAAGAGTGCGGCGCGACACGCACTGGCCGGTTTTCTCGATACCCACGTCGGGGCCCGGGTAGTGGTGCGGGTGAACGCGGTCGACACGCCGTACTTCAACGACGATCTTGCATTGTGCGCGAGCTTGCCGGGCGTTGCTGCCGTCATGCTGCCCAAGGCGGATTCGGCGGACATCGTCCGCCTGGCGGCAACGGCGGGCAAACCGGTCTGGCCGCTGGTCGAAAGCGCCCGCGCGGTGCTTGCGCTGCCGGAGCTGGCGCAGGCTCCCGGCGCCGCGCAGCTGGTGTTCGGTACTCTGGATTTCGCTCTTGATCTGGGGCTGGACGCCGCGGCCGATGCGGGCCGCGCGGTCCTCGACCACGTGCGTCACCAGCTTTTGCTGCACGCCCGCTCGGCCGGGCTGCCGGGGCCGCTCGACGGCGTCCATCCCCGTCTGGACGACGCTGCGGGCCTGCGGGCGGAGGCGGCCCGTGCGCGGGCGGCGGGCATGGGCGGGATGCTGTGCGTACATCCGTCGCAAGTGCCCATCATCAATGAAAGTTTCCAGCCCTCGGCCGAAGAACTGGACTGGGCGCGCCGGGTGGTCCAGGCGTCAACCGGCCAGCGCGGCGCTTTCAGGCTCGATGGACAAATGGTGGATGCCCCCGTGGTGCGGCGCGCCCGCTTGATCATTGAACAGGCCGGGTAGGCCGCGGGCGGCAGGCCAGGCTTGCCGGCGGCCGCGGCAGGAAATGCCGGATCACCGGCGCCCGAGGCCTCGTTCGGCAACAAAAACCGGCGTGTCCGTGGTAGTGTGCACCATCGCGCGGCCGCTTGCGGCACGCGCCAGAACAATACCAAGCCAGGAGACACACCATGAACCGAGGACGCGCGGCGCTTGCCGCCGCATTGTTGTGCCCGCTCGCGGCCATCGCCGCCGATGAGTTTCCCTCACGCCCCATTACGCTGGTGGTGCCGTTTTCGCCTGGCGGGGTGTCCGATACGACCGCGCGGCCGCTGGCGCCGTTGATCGCCAAGCGCCTGGGCCAGTCCGTCATCATCGAGAACCGGCCGGGCGCGGGCGGCGGGGTGGGCATGGCCCACGTCGCCAAGGCGGCCCCGGACGGCTACACCTTGATGATGGCGCTGCCCAGTATTTCGGCCATTCCCGCCGCCGACAAACTGACAGGCAAGACGCCTGCCTACTCGACTTCCCAGTTCGTGGCCATTGCCCGGATGTCGGCTGACCCGACGGTGCTGGCGGTGCGCGACGACGCGCCCTGGAAATCGGTTCAGGAGCTGGTGCAGGCGGCAAAGGCCAAACCGGGCACGATCAGCTACAGTTCGTCGGGGGTGTACGGGACCACGCACGTCGCCATGGAGCGCTTTGCCCATGCCGCCGGCATCAAGCTGCTGCATGTGCCCTACGGGGGTGGTGGCGAGCAGGTGACCGCGCTGCTGGGCGGGCACGTCCAGGCCACGACACAGACCTACGGCAACATTTCGGGTCACATCAAGAGCGGAAAGTTCCGGGCGCTGGCCGTGCAAGGCGCCGAGCGCCTGCCCAGCCTGCCCGAGGTGCCGACCATGAAAGAGCTGGGGTATGACGCGGAGTACTACCTGTGGGCAGGCTTGTTCGCGCCCGCCGGCGTGCCGGCGCCGGTGATGTCACGCTTGCGCGCCGCCGTCCGGGACGCCGTGGCCGACCCTGCCTTCGCCAAAGCCATGACGGGCATGGGAACGCCGGTCCAGTACCAGGATGCGCCGGAATTCGAAGCGTTCTGGCGTACGGACGAAGGGCACCAGACCGGGGTCATCAACAGTATCGGCAAACTGGAATAGCAAGGGAGTCCCATGAAGTATGCAACTTATCGCCGTGATGGCGTTCTTCGCGTAGGCATCGTGGACGGCAGCGAACTGGTCGACCCGCAGGCGGTCGAGCACGCCTCGGGAGAGCTGGGGCCGCAAGCAGGCTGGTTCGCCAATATGACGGAGGTCATCCGCCATGCTCCGCAGTCGCGTGAACTGGCCCAGTGCGCGGTGGCGCTTTCCGCGGCACGGGGGATAGGGCGCCTGGCCCTTAAGGATGCGGAGCTGTGCGCACCCATGCTGCCTTCCACCATCCTGTGCGCCGGCAGCAACTACCTCAGCCATAACGCCGAGAAGGCGAGTTCGGATACCAGCGGCAAGGAGCCGGAGTTCTTCGTCAAGACGGCCGACTGCGTAGTCGGTCCGAGTGACGACATCGTCCACGACTCCGCACTGACCCGTAAACTGGACGGTGAAGTCGAGCTGGCGGTGGTCATCGGCAAGCCGGGCCGGCACATCCCGCGTGAGCGGGCGCTGGACCATGTGTTCGGCTATACCATCGTCAATGACGTAACTGCGCGCGACCGGCAGGTGCGTTTCCGGCCGGATGGCAGCAGCTGGTACGAATTGGGCCGGGGCAAGGTGTTCGATACCAGCGCGCCCATCGGACCGTTTATTGCCGATACGGAGGACATCCCGGATCCTCAGGACCTGGGCATCCGCTCATGGGTCAATGGCGAGTTGAGGCAGAACAGCCATACCGGCCAGATGATCTGGAGCGTCGCCGAGTTGGTGCACGTGTTTTCGATCAATCTCACGCTGCGGCCCGGGATGGTCATCATTACCGGCACGCCTAGCGGCACTGCCTGGTCCACCGACAAAGAACTGGGCGGCAAATGGTCGGGGGGTAACGGTATCGTCCCGGCCGCGGGCTACCTGCAGCCGGGCGACGTGATCGAATGCGAGATCGACGGGATAGGTAGGCTGCGCAATCGGGTGATCGCCGCCTGAGACGCGTCGCCAGGCGCGCGGGGCGGCTCGCTCTGCACGCTTGGCGAGGACGACAAAAAACCTCGCCTGGGCGAGGTTTTTTGTCGTGCCGGCGGATACCGGCTACCAAATGACTGCCTAATGACTACCAAACGACTGTCAAATGGCTACCAAGCGGGCTGCTGCTTACTTCAGCTTGGTTTCCTTGTAGTCCACGTGCTTGCGCGCGACCGGATCGAATTTCTTGATCAGCATCTTTTCCGGGGTGGTGCGCTTGTTCTTGGTCGTGGTGTAGAAATGCCCGGTGCCGGCGGTGGACTCGAGCTTGATCTTTTCGCGGATACCCTTGGCCATGGTGTGCTCCTGTGGTCCAGGTGATTAAACGGCTTCGCCGCGGGCGCGCATGTCGGCCAGCACGGCTTCGATGCCGTTCTTGTCGATGGTGCGCAGGGCGCTCGTGCTGACGCGCAGGCGAACCCAGCGGTTTTCGCTTTCGACCCAGAACTTGCGATATTGCAGGTTCGGCAGGAAGCGACGCTTGGTCTTGTTGTTGGCGTGGGAAACGTTGTTGCCCACGATCGGACCTTTACCGGTTACTTGACATACTCGTGCCATGGCGACACCTCTTCTATTTCGTGAATTCGGGATACGGATCCGGGGTCGGCTGTGCCGGATAGTGCCCCGAGTTTCCGGCGCGGCCAGCATGAGACGCAGGCCCCGGCCCGCACTGGTTTCAAAGCGTCCCGGTCAGGCCAGAAGGCGTTAAAAGCGTGCGTGGCGCCGTAAAGCTTGCAAGAATAGCACGAAACCCGCCGTTTTTTCAAGCAGGCAGCGGGTGGGGCAGGACGGCGCCGACGCGCTTCCGCCGCAGGGCCGGCAGACCGGCAAGCGGGCCGCCAGGTGTTGCTGCGCTACCACTCGCGCCCCGATCTGGCGGGTAGGCAGGTCAATGGAGTCCGGCCAACGGAAACAGAACAAAGGGGCGCTTGGCCGGCGCGCAGGCGGCAAGCCCGACAGCCTACACCATGCCGCGCTCGGCCAGGGAGGTGATCTGCCGCCCGGCAACGATGAGATGGTCGAGCAGGCGCACGTCCACCAAGGCGAGCGCGCCCCGTACGTGCCGCGTCAGGTACTCGTCCGCCTGGCTCGGTTCGGGGTTGCCGGAGGGATGGTTGTGGGCCAGGATGACCGAGGCGGCATGATGGCGCAGCGCGGCGCGGACGATCTCGCGCGGATAGACGGTGGCCTGGCCCAGCGTGCCCTGGGCCAGTATCTCGCTCGTGATGAGCCGGTTGCGGGTGTCGAGATAGAGGGCCATGCAGCATTCGATCTGCCGGTGCGCCAGCGTGGTGGCGCAGTATCGGCGGACATCGTCGGGATTGGACAGTGCGTCGCCGCGGGCCATGGTTTCGGCCAGCTCGCGCCGCGCCAGTTCCAGGATCGCCTGCAGCTGGCTGGCCTTGGCCGCACCCAGGCCAGGCACTTGCCGCAGCTCGTCGCGCGAGGCGGCCAGCAGGCCGCGCAAGCCGCCGAAATCGGCAAGCAGCCGCCTTCCCAATTCCACGGCGTTGCAGCCGCGCGTGCCGGTGCGCAGCAGGACCGCCAGCAATTCGGCGTCGGTCAGTACGCCGGGCCCGTGGCGCAGCAGGCGTTCGCGGGGACGTTCTTCGGGCGACAGGGCGGCGAGCAGGGAAGGCGTGGGGGTCGGCATGGCGGCGAGGCGGGTAAAATCGGTTGTTTGGCGCACAGCATCCACACGGTGACACATCTTGGCTTCTCCAGCTTCTTCCTCGACCCCGGTTGTCCGTGAGGACTCCTACGTAACGCTGCATTACCGCATTTCGCTGGCCTCGGGCGAAGGAGCGGGGAACGTGTTCGTCGATACCTTCACCGGCCGGCCCGCCACGCTGCAAATGGGATCGGGACAATGGGCTCCCGGCATGGAAGCGGCGCTGATCGGCCATGGCGAGGGCGAGCGCTTCAGCTTCACCCTGGCGCCCGCGCAGGCGTACGGCGAGCGCAATCCCGAGCTGATCCAGCGCGTCACCCTGGCCATGCTGCGCGAACATGCGGGCGACGAGACCTTCGAGCCCGGCGACCTGGTCGAGTTCGCCGCGCCCAACGGCGGCCGCTATTCCGGTGTTTTCAAGGAACAGGGCGATGACTACGCCTTGTTCGACTTCAACCACCCGCTGGCCGGCTCGGCCCTGAAGGTGGACGTTTCCATATTGGGAGTGCTGTGATGGCGCCATCGCCCATGGAGGTGGTCCTGGCCCAGCCGCGCGGGTTCTGCGCAGGAGTGGACCGTGCCATCGAAATCGTCGAGCGGGCGTTGCAGATCTACGGGGCGCCCATCTACGTGCGCCATGAGATCGTCCACAATCGCTATGTGGTGGAGGACCTGCGCGCGAAGGGCGCGATCTTCATCCAGGAACTGGACGAGGCGCCGGCCGGCGCCACCGTGGTGTTCTCGGCGCACGGCGTTTCCAAGTCCGTGCGGCGTGAAGCCGAGCAGCGCGGACTGCAGGTATTCGACGCCACTTGCCCCCTGGTCACCAAGGTGCACGTCGAGGTGGCCAAGATGCGCGCGGCGGGCAACGAGATCGTCATGATCGGCCACAAGGGGCATCCCGAGGTGGAAGGTACGCTGGGCCAGGCCGAGGGGGGAATGTATCTGGTGGAGACCGTCGAAGACGTCGCCGCCTTGCAGGTCGCCGATCCCGACAAGCTTGCCTACGTGACCCAGACCACGCTGTCGGTCGACGACGCGGCGCAGGTCGCGGCGGCGCTCAAGGCCCGTTTTCCGAAGATCTCCGAACCCAAGAAAAGCGATATCTGCTATGCCACCCAGAACCGCCAGGACGCGGTCAAGGTCATGGCGCCCGAGTGCGACCTGGTGCTGGTTGTCGGCAGCGTCAACAGCTCCAATTCCAACCGGCTGCGCGAGGTAGCCGAGCGCAAGGGCGTGCCCGCCTACTTGATCGACGGCGCGGCCGACATCGACCCGGCGTGGCTGCAGGGCCGCAGCCGGGTGGGAGTCACTGCCGGCGCTTCCGCACCCGACGTGCTGGTGCAGCAGGTCATCGCGCGCCTCAAGGAACTGGGCGCGGCCTCGGTCCGCACGCTGGCCGGCGCGGAAGAGGGCATTGCCTTCCCCTTGCCCAAGGGGCTGTCCCGGAACGTCACCCTGTAGCCATGCCGGAGCAACGATGCGTCTGTACAGCTATTTCCGAAGTTCGGCCGCGTATCGCGTACGGATCGCGCTGGCGCTGAAGGGCCTGCCGTACGACTACCAGCCGGTCCATCTGCTCAAAGACGGGGGCCAGCAGATGCAGCCCGGGTTCCGCCGCATGAGCCCCGACGCCGTCGTCCCGGTACTGGAGGACGATGGCCACGCGCTCACGCAGTCGCTCGCGATCATCGAATACCTGGACGAGACGCATCCCGAACCGGCGCTGCTGCCTGCCACGCCGGCCGAACGCGCCCGCGTGCGGGCGCTGGCGTTGTCCATCGCCTGCGACATCCATCCCTTGAACAATCTGCGCGTCCTGAAGTATTTGAAGAAGCTGGGCATCGACCAGCAGGGGAGGGACGACTGGTACAGGCACTGGGTCGGGAATGGCCTCGCGGCTTTCGAGCGCATGCTGGCCGATTCTCCGCACACCGGCCGGTGCTGCCATGGCGACCAGCCCACGCTGGCCGACCTGTGCCTGGTTCCGCAGGTCTATAACGCCCGTCGTCTCAAGGTCGACCTGAGCGCGATGCCCACCGTGGTGCAGGTTGCCGATCATTGTGCGGCCTTGCCGGCATTCGAGGCAGCCCATCCCGACAAGCAGCCCGATGCGGAATAAGCGAGGGCGATTGCTTTTATGCCATGCTGATTTGAATCCTAGCCGGAAGTTTTGCTAGAATAGCGGGCTAGCTTTGATCCCGTGCCTTTTTGCCGGCGGGGCAAGCCACGCACAGGTTTTGGCCGGATTAGCTCAGTTGGTAGAGCAGCGCATTCGTAATGCGAAGGTCGTAGGTTCGACTCCTATATCCGGCACCAGTTGAAAAGGGCGGTCCATCAGGGCCGCCCTTTTTGCTTTCCGGGTTGCGCTGCTTTTTTGTTGCGGCAGTCCTCTTTGTTTTGACGCTTCCCTTTTCGTCTTGATGCGACCGGTGGTGCCACGGCTGGCCTATGCCCGACGGGGCTGGTTCATGGCGATAACTATTCCCCAACATTCTATTCCTCAACATTCGGGCGCGGCCGAGCGCGGGCTCAGGGTGATAGTCGTCGAGGTCGATGTCTCCTAACTGCGAATAAGTCGCATTTGTGATATCGTAGCGCTCTCTATTGGTCCGCAACCCGATTCATCCTGATGAGTGCCACCTTGCATTGGAATACGCCGGCCCCGCCGTGGCTGCGCGTCGGCGCCGGCGCCGCGGTGGTCCTCCTGCATGCCGCGGTAGTCGGCGCCATTTTCCTGGGCCAGCCCAAGCCGGAGCCGGTCCGGCCGGTGGAAGCGGTCGAAGTCCGGTTCGTGGAAATCGCGCCGCAGGTCGAAGTGGCCGCGGCTCCGCCTGCGCCTACTCCGCCGGCACCCAAGCCCGAACCGAAGCCTGAGCCCAAGCCGGAACCCAAACCCAAGCCGGTTCCCAAGCCCAAGCCTAAACCGGTTCCCAAGCCGGTGGCCAAGCCGCCTCCTCCCGCGCCGCTGCCGCCGCCCCCCGAGCCGGCTCCGCCTTCGGAGACCGCCGTATCGCAGCCGGCGCCCGCCCCGGCACCGGAGCCCGAGGCCGCCCCGGCTGCTGCCTCCAACCAGGCGCCGAGCGGCAAGCCCGATGCCTCCGAGCGGACCGCATCGCCGCAGGCGCCGGTGTCCAACGAGCCCAAGCTGGTTGGCCGTATCGAGTACCTGGGCGCCCCGCCCATGCCCGAGTACCCGCGCACCTCCAAGCGCCTGGGCGAGGAGGGCAAGGTGCTGGTGAGGCTGGTGATCAACACCAGCGGCCGGGTGGACAAGGCCTCGGTGGAGAAATCCTCCGGCTTTGCGCGCCTGGACGAAGCGGCGCTGGAGGCGGCCAAGCGCGGACGTTTCAAACCCTATACCGAGAATGGCGTGGCGATCGCGGCGATCGCCATCGTGCCGTTCGATTTCACCCTCAGGAACTGACATGACCGAGACCCCCAGCCTGGGCTTTGCGCACTTCATCTCTCAGACCGATGGTCTGGGCAAGGCGCTGTTCATCATCCTGGTACTGATGTCGCTGGCGACCTGGTACCTGATCGTCGTCAAGGCCATCGCCAACATGCGGTCGCGCCGGCAGGGCGAGAAGTTCCTGCAGCATTTCTGGAACGCGACGTCGCTCGAAGCGGTGGACCGCGAGATCACCACCCATGGCGCCAACGATCCGTTTTCGCACCTGACCAGCCATGCGCTATATGCGCGCCAGCATCACGCCAAGTTCGGCGCGGCCAAGCTGGAAGAGGCCGGCTCGCAGTCCGATTTCGTGACCCGGACCATGCGCAAGGTCATCGACGAGGAAACGGCCAAGCTGGAGAACGGCTTGACGGTTCTCGCCTCGGTGGGTTCGACGGCGCCTTTCGTCGGCTTGTTCGGCACGGTCTGGGGCGTCTACCATGCGCTCGTGGCGATCGGCCAGGGCGGCGGCGCGACCATAGACCGCATCGCCGGTCCGGTGGGCGAGGCGCTGATCATGACCGGGCTCGGCCTGGCCGTCGCGATTCCTGCCGTGCTGGCCTATAACTTCTTTACGCGCAGCAATCGCGTCCTGCTGGCGCGCCTGGACGCGTTTGCCCACGACCTGTTCGCGTTCCTGACCACCGGCCAGCAGATCGTCACCGACAGCAACGTCCGCGCCCTCAAGACCAAGGCGGCGGAACAAAGCTAAAGGAGTCTTCCCATGGCGTTTGGCAGTTTCAACGGCGGCGCCGGTTCGGGCGCGCCGCAGTCCGAGATCAACATGGTGCCGCTCATCGACGTGATGCTGGTGCTGCTGGTCATTTTCATCATCACGGCGCCGCTGCTGTCGCATGCGGTGCGTATCGACGTGCCGCAGGCCACCTCGTCCCCGGTCGACGCCGATCCGGTCAAGATCGACCTCGCCATCGATGCCGATGGGAAGGTGTTCTGGAACGACGCCGCCATCGCCCTGGAAGAACTGCCCGACCGGTTTGCCAGCGTATCCAAGACGGAGCCCCAGCCCGAGCTGCACCTTCGTGCCGACAAGAACACGCGGTATGAAGTGCTGGCACAGGTGATGGCGGATGCCTCTCGAGCCGGCCTCAAGCGCATCGGCTTCGTCAGCACTCCCGAGCCGGCTCCGCAACCGGCGCAGTAGGCGCGCTAGCCGGGCCGGGGCGGCGCACTAGCTTTCGGCAGCGCCTGGGTTTACCCTAGCGGCTTTCCGTTTCGTTGCGCCGCCTGCCGGCGCTCTGCCACATGCGTGTATTGGTCATCGAAGACGACGCCACCCTGGGGGGCGCCCTGGCGGAATTCCTGGGCGACCAGGGCTATGCCGTCGATCTCGTTTCCAGCGGCGAGCGAGCCTCGGCCGCGTTGTCGGGCCAGACCTACGACCTGGTGCTGCTGGATTTGAACCTGCCGGGCGAGGACGGCCTGACGGTATTGCGGCGTCTGCGCGCAAACGAAAATCCCGTCCCGGTGTTGATCCTGACCGCGCGCGACGCGCTCGAGGACCGCGTCGCGGGCCTGGATGCCGGCGCCGACGATTACGTCACCAAGCCGTTCGAGCTGCCCGAGCTGGCAGCGCGCGTCCGGGCGCAGATTCGCCGCCGCGCGGGGCAGGTCAGCCCCATCATGGAGGTCGGGCCCCTGAGTTTCGACACCGTGGGCCGGGAGCTGCGCGTCAACGGCGAGCGCGTGGCGCTGTCGGTGCGCGAGCTGTCCGTGATGGAGATGCTCATGGTGCGCGCAGGGCGCGTCGTGACCAAGCGCCAGATCGTCAATTCGCTTTCCGCCTGGGATGCCGATTTCAGCGAGAATGCGGTCGAGGTCTACATCTACCGGCTGCGCAAGCGATTGGAGAAGGCCGGCGTGAATATCCAGACCGTGCGCGGTTTCGGATACCTGCTGGAGTCCGATGCCCCCGCGCAATGAGGCTGGACGGCCCGCGGCCGGGCGGGGACTGCACCGGCGCTCGCTGGCCTGGCATCTGCTGGTCCGCCTGCTGCCGGCCGTGCTGCTGCTGGCAACCATGGACAGCGTTGCCACCTTCGTCCTGACGCGCAAGCTCAATACCCAGTCGCACGATCGGGCGCTGATCGACACGACCCGCGCGCTGGCACGGCAAGTGGTCATGACGCCGGAAGGGCCGCAGCTCGATCCGGGTTGGAACAGCACCCGTTTCCTGACGTCCGATCCCGAGGAGCGTACTTACTTCCGCGTCAGCATGGATGGCGAGGTCATCGCCGGCACGGCGGCGTTGAGTGCGCCACCGGCGGCGGACAACGCGGAAAGCGTGACGGTGGAGCGCACCGAGCCGTCCACCCTGCTGGATCGTATCAACAAGGCCGTGCCTGCCATCTACGACACCGTGGTCGAAGGACTACCGGTGCGTGCCGCGGCGCTGGACATCAGCATCGACGATTACCTCGTCGAAGTGGCCATGGCCGAGACGCTCAATACGCGCAGCCGCTTCATCGAGGAGATCCTGTCGGTGCTGGTGGCCGGCCAGCTCCTGTTGATCGCACTGCTCGGCTTTGTCATCGTGACCGCGGTTCGATCGGGGCTGGAGTCGGTGAGCAAGCTTTCCGACGAGATCGAAAGCCGCAGCATCGACGACTTGCAGCCCATAGGCGGTGACGACGTACCCAGCGAATTGACGCCGCTGATTGCCAAGACCAATTCGCTGCTGGGCCGGCTCGACGGCGCGGTGGCGGCGCAGCGCCGCTTCATCGGCCATGCCGCCCACCAGCTGCGCACGCCGCTGAGCGGGCTGAAGCTGGAATCCGAGCTGATGCTGTCGCGGCCATTGCCGGACGACGTGCGCCAGCGTGCCGAACGCATCAAAGCAGCCGCTGACCGCATGATACGGGCGGGCGAGCAGTTGCTGGTGCTGGCGCGCATCGACGCCAACGTGCGGCCGCGCGATACCTTCACCCGCATCGACCTGACCGAACTGACCCGGGAATCCGGCGCGCGCTGGATTCCCGCGGCGCGCCAGGTCCACATCGAGATCGTGCTGGTCGCGCCCGACGAGCCTGTATGGGTCGACGGCGATGCCGTGCTGCTCGATCAATTGCTGGGCAACCTGATCGACAATGCCATCCGCTACCGCGGCGGGTCGGGCCGCATCGTCCTGCGTGTCATCGATTCACCGCCCAGCCTGGTGGTGGAAGACGACGGTCCCGGCATCGCAGCGGAAGACCGGGCGCGGGTGTTCGATGCGTTTTACCGGGCAAAGAATTCGCTGGCGGGCGGTTCCGGCCTGGGGCTGGCCATCGTCAAGGAGATCGCCGAGGCCCATGGCGCCCATTGGGATTTGCGCAGCCGGCCGGAGTTCGAAGGGACGCGCATCAGCCTGGTGTTTCCCGGTCCCCGCATCGGCGCGGACCTGAGCCGCGTCCGCCAGGGCCCCGCGGGCGGAAGCTGGCGGGGTGGCCCCGAGGCTTAGCGCACGACGGAGGTTTCGAAGTAAGGCACGGCCAGGCCCACTAGGCGTTCCATCGGGCCTGCCAGTATGCCGAAGGTCAGCCATAGCAGCAGCAGGCCCGCCAGCAGCGTCACGGCAAAGCCGAGGTTGAAGATGTTGAGCTGGGGGGCGCTGCGGGAGACGAAGCCCAAGGCGATGTTGATCGACAGCACGGCCGCCAAGACCGGCAGCGCGATCTGCAGGCCGCCGGAAAATACGATGGCGCCTAGGCCCGCCAGCCGCATCCAATCGAGATGGTCGAGCGGGTGGGGCGACACCGGAATGAGGCGGAAGCTTTCGCCGAGCGTCAGCAGCAGCGTCAGGTGGCCATCCGTCGCGAGAAAGGCCAGCATCGCGCAGAGCATGAAGAAGGTGGCGAGCAGCGGGGAGGGAGCGCCGCGCTGGGGGTCGAGAAAAGATGCGAAGCCCAGACCCATCTGCAGGCCGACCAGGTCGCCAGCCAGTTCGAAAGCGGCGAATATCGCGCGCAGGCCGAAGCCCATGGCCATGCCTACCAGGATTTGTTGCAGCAGCAGGAGCAGGCCCGTGCCGGAGAAGGCATCCACCGGTGAGGCCGGGCCCGGCGGCGCAACCAGTAGCGAGATCAGCAAGGCCAGACCGATCTTCACGCGTTGCGGCACGGCGCGGTGGCCGAATACCGGTGCGGTCTGGACCAAGGCCAGCGTACGGACGAAGGGCCACAGCAGCGCCGCCATCGCGGCATGGACGTCGGCATCGGTAAAGCTGATCACCAAGCCTCCCGGATGCCTGGGCTCAGCCCAGCATGAAAGGAATGTTTTCGAACAGGCGGCGGATGTAGTCGGTCATCATGGCCAGCATCCATGGGCCGGCGACCAAGGCCGCGGCAAAAATGGCCACCAGCTTGGGTACGAAGGACAGTGTCATCTCGTTGATCTGCGTGGCGGCCTGCAGCACGCTGATGACCAGGCCGACGACGAGCGCGGCAAGCAGCAGCGGGGCCGCCAGGTAGATGGCGATCTGGATGGCCTCCTGGGCCAGGGTCAATATGCCTGCGGTGTCATTCATGGCGCGTCGGCGGCAAGGGTTCGGAGGAGGGCGGGTTCATCGGGCGAAACTGGCAACCAGGCTGCCTATCAGGAGATTCCAGCCGTCGGCCAGCACGAACAGCATCAGCTTGAAGGGAAGCGAGATCAGGACGGGCGACAGCATCATTATGCCCATGGACATCAGTACGCTGGAGACGACCAGGTCGATCACCAGAAATGGCAGGAAGACCATGAAGCCGATCTGGAAGGCCGTCTTCAGTTCGCTCGTGACAAAGGCCGGGACCACTACGCGCAAGGGCAGCTGCGCGGCTTCGGCGACCGGCTCGATGTCGGCCAGGCGCATGAACAGCGCCAGGTCGGACTCGCGGGTCTGCTTGAGCATGAAGTCCTTCAGCGGTGCCTGGGCCCGGTCCAGCGCCTGGGGAAAATCGATCTCCTTGCGGTCGAACGGCTGGTAGGCATCGGTGTAGACGCGGTCGAAAGTGGGTGCCATGATGAACAGCGTCATGAACAGCGCGAGGCCGATCAGGACCATGTTGGGTGGCGAGCCCTGCAGCCCCAGCGCGCTGCGCAACAGCGACAGCACGATGATGATGCGCGTGAAGCCGGTCATCAGCAGCAACACGGCCGGCAGGAAACTCAATGCCGAAAGCACCAGCAAGGTCTGCAGCGACAGCGACCACGTTGTGCCGCCGCCGGGGGAAGGGGCGCTGGTCAGCGCGGGAATGCCGGCTTCCTGGCCGTGCGCGCCGGCGATGAACCCCAGCAGCATGACGCCTACAAGCAGACTGGCCGTACGTGCCGGCGCCCCCGTCCGGGGGGCGGCGCACGCGCGAGATGTGGCCGGCGTGCGGCGGGCAGCGGCTATCCCGCCGGGACGGCCATGAAAACGGGGCAGACAGCGGATCATTGCTTGCGGAAGCGGGCGAGGAGGGCGTGGAAGTCGGGCCCCGGCGCCGGGGCGGCTTCGGGCGCGGGAGGCTCGTCGGGCCGGGGCAGGACGGCCAGGGGACGGACGTGGCCGGCCGAGACGCCCGCCACGATCCATTGATCGGCGATTTCGACCAGCACGACCCGTTCGCGCGGTCCCACCATGAGCTGGCCGCGCAGCCGCAGGGGTTGGAGGCCCGGCGCCTGTGGCCGCTGGACGCGCCGCAGCACCCAGCCGCAGGCCAGGATCAGCGCCAGCACGGCGCCGAGCGCGAACACCGTTTGCAAGAGAGAGGCGGATGGGGACATCGTCTAGCGATTGAGGCGGCGAAGCCGCTCGGACGGCGTGACGATATCGGTGAGCCGGATGCCGAACTTGTCGTTGACGACGACCACTTCGCCCTGGGCGATCAGGCAGCCGTTGACCATGACGTCCATCGGTTCGCCGGCGAGGCCGTCCAGTTCCACGACCGAGCCTTGCGCCAGCTGCAGGATCTGCTTGATCGGTATGCGCGTGCGTCCCAGTTCCACCGTCAAGGTAACCGGGATGTCCATGATGATTTCGATGTCGTTCACCGTGGACGGCGCATCGGCGCCCCCGGTGAACTGCTCGAACAACTCGTCGGCCGGCCGCGCGGCCGGCTCGGCGCTTGCCTGTGACTGCTCGGCCAGCGCCGCTGCCCAGTCGTCGTCGGCGGTCGCGCCGGACGGCTCGGGCACGTTTTCAGGATCCGCTTCCATGTTCATCTCCTAGATTGTTCTCCGATTGCAGGGTGGCCAGCACCTTGCCGATACGGATCGCGTACTGCCCGTTGCTGATGCCGATCTTGCAGTCGAATATGGGGACGCCGTCCACATAGGCAGGCAACGTGGGTGCGATGTCGATCGGAATGACATCCCCTTTCTGCATGTTCAGCAGGTCGCGCACGACCAGTTGGGTCTGGGCCAGGTTGACCACCATTTCGACATCGGCGAGCTGGATCTGCTTGGACAGCATGCGCAGCCAGCGCTTGTCGGGTTCCATCTGGTCGCCCTGGACCGGGCTGTACAGCGCATCGCGGATGGGTTCGACCGAGGCATAGGGAAAGCAGATGTGCAGGTCCCCGCCCGAGGATCCGAACTCGATCGAGAACGTCGAACACACGACGATCTCGGACGGGGTGGCGATGTTGGCGAATTGCGTGTGCATTTCGGCGCGCTGGTACTCGAAATGCATAGGATGGACCGCTGCCCAGGCCTTGGCATATTCCTCCAGCACCACGGCCAGCATGCGCTGAATGATGCGTTGCTCGGTAGGCGTGAAGTCGCGCCCTTCTACGCGGGTGTGGAAGCGGCCGTCGCCGCCGAACAGGTTGTCGATGACCGAGAACACCAGCCGCGGTTCGAAGATGAACAGCGCATTGCCGCGCAAGGGCTTGAGCGACACGATGTTGAGGTTGGTCGGGACGACGATGTTGCGCAGGAATTCGCTGTACTTGAGGAGCTTGACGGGGCCGACGGAAATCTCGGGATTGCGCCGCAGGAAGTTGAACAGGCCCACGCGCAACAGGCGGCCGAAGCGGTCGTGGATGATCTCGAGCGTCGGCATCCTGCCGCGGACGATGCGTTCCTGCTTGGCAAGGTTGTAGGGGCGGATGCCGCCGACCGGCTGCTCGTTCTGCGGCAGGTCGTCGTGCTCGCCCGTCACCCCTCGCAGCAGGGCGTCGACTTCGTCTTGCGAAAGGAATTCACCGGCCATCGTGCGAGCTCCGGGCGGTGTCGGCGGAATGCGTCATCGGCGTCACGGCGCGATGCGGCCTACTGGATCACGAAACTGGAGAAATGCGCGCCGAATACGCTTTGGCGGAATTCGGGCGCGATGTACTTGCGGACGATCTCGACGATCTGCTCGGCCAGCAGTTGCTTGCCTTTGAGGCTGAGGAGGTCGTCGGCCGTCTTGGACGAAAGCAGCAGCAGGATCTCGCTGCGTACGGGTGGGACCACTGCGTTGAAGGCACTGCCGGCCTTGGCGTCTGCCAGTTCCACGACGACGCCCACCTGGGCGAAGCGGTCCTGGTCGCGTTCGGCCAGGTTGGCCGTGAACATGTCGAGGGCGGTGAACACATGCTTGCCGGCATTCGAGCTGGGTGCGCCGGCCGGTCCGGCGCCGGAGGCCGGCGCCTCGGCGGCGGGCTGGGCGCCGGCGTAGGAGTAGGCCTCGAAATTGGCGAGTTGCTTGTTGTGGATCAGCAGCACGGCGGCCATGCCGGCGACGGCGATCAACAGCAGGAGTCCACCCAGCACGAAGAGCCAGGTTCGGGTGCGTTTGACAGGAACGATGGCCTCGGCCATGAACGACATCTCCGGGTTCGGTGAGCGGGGAAGGGCCGCCTCTAGGCGGAATTATCTAGAAAAGGGACGGTATCGATCGGTGGAACAGCAGGGGAAATCGCGCGGTTAACCGCCGGGCCACGGCCAGCGCGGCCGGCCACGTCCGGACGGCGCGGATCGGGACTACGCATACAGGTCCACCATGCGGCCATCCGCGCCGCTGCCGCCGGTCCGGGAGCGTTGCGGCACGGTTGCGATGGCAGCCGCTTCGGCCGTTGCCGTGGCCGACGGCGCTTTCCCTGCTGCCTCGGGTTCCTCGAACCGACGTGCTGCCAGGAAACCGCTTTGTTGCTCGCTCCCCACCGATGCCTGGCCGAGGTTCAGGCCGCCCGCCGAGAGCGCTTCCTTGAGGCCGGCGAGCGAGTTCTCCAGCGCCTGGCGGGTTTGCTCGTGGTTGCTGCCGAATACCACCGTTGCCACGTCGCCTTCCAGGCGCAAATGGACGGTGATCGGGCCCAGGGCCTCCGGATCGATGCGTATCTGGGCGCTGTGCAGGCCGCCGCCTGCCATCCAGCGCAGCGCGGTGTCGATACGTTCTTGCAACGCCCCGCCATGCAGCGGAACCGGCGCGCCGGGGACGGTCGGCATATCGTGACGCGCAGCCGCCGGCAGCGTCTGGTGGGGGGCCGACACGCCCGTGGCGGGAACCGTGGACGAAACCTGCAGGACATCGGCCTGCGGGGTTGCCGGCAGCGGGCCGCCTGCACCCAGTTCCGCCACGGGCGCTTCCGCGCTGCGTGCCGCCGGGGCCGGCGGGCCGTCCCGGCGCATTTCGGCAGCGCGGGCGGGAGCCGCATCCGCCGCCACGGGACGCGTGGGTGCGGCACTGGCTTGGGCGCGCACCCCGGTGGCGGCACTCAGGCCAGGCAGGGTCCCGACGGTCTTCGCCAAGCCGGGTTGCGCCGGCGGGATCGTCGTTCCGGCTGTCGCTTCGCCGGTCGGGACTGCAAGGTCATCCGGCATGACGGTTGCAGGCATCGTCCCGGTGCCCGCGGGGGCCAGGGCGGTATCCGGCGTCCCCGCTGCTTCGGCCACCACGGCCTTTACCGGGGCGGCGGGAACGGGCGCGTAGGCGGCCCATTGCGACAACCACGGAAACTCCCGCGCAGCCTCGGGCCGGCCGTCGTCTTCGTTCCCGGGGCCGCTGTCCGTTTGCGTATTGCCGGACACGGCTTGGCCCTGGCCTTCATGAGCGGCCTGCGGCGCATCCAGCGCCTGGCCGGCCGAGGCCAGTTGTTCGTCGAACGAGGTCTCGGCGTTTTCCGCCGGCGCGGCCGGCTGTGCCGCGGCCGGCCGCGCTCCCGGCAAGGCAAGGCCGGCGACGGGAAGGGCGTTCATAGTGCGTATCCGGTGGGGACGCCGAAGTGGCGGCGGTTGGCGAATTCGTCGATCTGTTTCTGTGCCCGCTTGGCTTCCGAGCTTTCCAGCCGCTGCGCTTCCCGCCGCGCCAGGACCTCGAGCGACTTCAGCTTTCGTTCTTCGCTGAAGAACACCGCGCGCGTGGCATCCAGGTGCAGGGCACAGCGTTCGACTTCCCGCGTCTGCTGCTCGACGGCATCGGTCAACTGCTGGATGAAGCGCGCGTAGTTGCCGACCAGCGTGCCGTCGATGCCTATGCCGGTCTGGCCGCGCATGCGGGCTTCATAGTCGGCGCGATAGTTTTCGATCAGGACCAGCCGCTCGCGTGCGCGTGCGTGCGCGGCGGCCGCCTGGGCGAGTTCCTGGGCTGCCTTGTTCTTGCGGGCTTCGGCCAATTCGATCAGCGTAGCAAGCGTGGAAGGGGACGTCATGGCGGTCTCACGTTCGGGCCGCGCCGCCGAAGTGTTCGGCGATGGCGGTCATGATGGACAGGCTTTCGGCGTACGGCGCGCGCGCCTGCATATCCTGCTGCAGGAAATTGCTGATGCTGTCGTGCGCGGCGATGGCCTGATCGAGCTCCGGGTCGGATCCGGGGACGTAGGCGCCGACCTGGATCAGGTCGCGCGAACGCTGGTAGCGGGAGAACAGTTTCTTGATCACGCGGGCGTGCTGCTGCTGGCCGGCATCGACGATGTTGTGCATGGCGCGCGAGATGGACTGCTCGATGTCGATGGCGGGATAGTGGCCGGTGTCGGCCAGGGCGCGGTTCAGGACGATGTGGCCGTCCAGTATGGCGCGGGCGGCGTCGGCGATGGGGTCCTGCTGGTCGTCGCCTTCGGTCAGGACGGTATAGAACGCGGTAATCGACCCCGTTCCATGCGTGCCGTTGCCGGCGCGTTCGACCAGTGCCGGCAGCTTGGCGAAAACCGACGGCGGATAGCCCTTGGTGGCCGGGGGTTCTCCGATCGCGAGCGCAATTTCGCGCTGCGCCATGGCATAGCGGGTGAGCGAGTCCATGATCAGCAGCACGTCCTTGCCCTGGTCGCGGAAGTGCTCGGCCAGGACCGTCGCGTACGCGGCGCCTTGCAGGCGCATCAACGGTGCGGCGTCGGCCGGGGCCGCCACGACCACGGAACGCGCCAGCCCCTCGGGCCCCAGGATCTGGTCGATGAACTCCTTGACTTCCCGGCCCCGTTCGCCGATCAGCCCGACCACCGTGACGTCGGCCTCGGTATAGCGGGCCATCATGCCCAGCAGCACGCTCTTGCCGACGCCAGAACCGGCGAACAGCCCCATGCGCTGTCCGCGTCCCACGGTCAGCATGGCGTTGATGGCGCGCACGCCTACGTCGAGCGGCCGTTCGATGGGCTGGCGCTCGATGGGGTTGACCGGGCGGGCCGCCAGGGGGGCGCGCTGGGCCGTTGCGATAGGACCCAGGCGATCGAGCGGCCGTCCGGCGCCATCGACTACCCGGCCAAGCAGCGCGTCGCCGACCGGCAGATGTTTGGTGACCTCTTCCGGCGCCGGCGTGCTTTCGCCAGGATCCGCCGGATAGACAGGCGCAGGCCGGGCGGCCTGCAGCGGCATCACGAGCGAGCCGGCGGTCAAGCCATGGACTTCGCTGGACGGCATCAGGAAGAGCCGCTCGCCGTTGAAGCCCACCACCTCGGCTTCGGCCGTGCGGTCCTGCCCTTGCACGATCTGGCAAGTGCTTCCCACCGGGAGCTTCAGGCCGACGGCTTCCATGACCAGCCCGGCGACCCGCGTCAGGCGGCCCGCCGCCGCGATGGGCATGGCCGTGCAGACCCGGGCGGTACAGCCCTCGACGTAGCGGGCGAGGCGAAGGGCGGGGTCAGGCATGGCCATCGCTCCATGGCAGGTCCTGACCCAGCGTGGCCAGCGTGCGTGTCCACCGCGTGGCCACCGTCGCGTCGATGTTGGACTGGTGCGTGGCGATACGGCAGCCCCCCGGTTCGATGCCCGGGTCTTCGACGATCTTCCACTGCCCGAGCTCCAATTCCTCGCCCAGATGGGCGCGGACGAGCTGCACGTCGGACGGATGAAGCAGCAGCTGCCTGCCTGTCTCGCCGCCGCTCAGCTGGTTGAAGGCATCGCGCACCACTGCCAGGACGACGTTGCTGTCCAGCGCGAGTTCGCGCCGGACGACTTGCCGCGAGATGGCGATAGCCAGCTCCAGCAGCTTGGGGGCCAGCTCGTTCTCGAAATCGGTGAAGACGCTCGCGGCCGTGTCCGCCGCGGCCCGCAGCCGCTCCGCCTCGCGCCGGGCGGCGGCGCTGCCGTGATCGTAGCCGGCCGCGTAGCCTTCGTCGAACGCGGCAGTCTTGATCCGTTCCACTTCGGCGGGATCCACCGCAGGCGGCGGCTCGGGGGCGGTCCGTGCTGCGCCGGCCTCGGCCGCGGCGCGGGCCGCCGCCTCTTCGCGTTGCCGGCGCTGCGCCTCCTCTTGCGCCGCGAGCCGTGCCAGGTGGATGGCCCGCTTTTCTTCCTCCGTCTGCGGCCGCCGCCGGGCTTCGTCTTGCAGCGACCCGTCGGTGAAGGCGGCCGGCCGCCACACAGGCAAATGCCGCCCTTCGTCGGCAGGCAGGATGCGCCTGGAAGCGAAGGGCGCGTCAGACATACTGTTCCTCGCCCATGCCGTTGATCGCCAGGTCTCCCGACTCGGTCAGCCGGCGGGCGATCTTGAGGATTTCCTTTTGTTGCGCCTCGACGTCCGAGATCTTGACCGGACCGCGCGCATCGAGGTCTTCGCGCAATTGCTGGGCAGCGCGCGAAGGCATGCAGCGGAACACTTTGGCGCGCAGCTCGGCACTCGCGCCCTTGAGCGCGAGGATGAGCGATTCGGGAGTCACTTCCCGCAGCAGCAGCTGCATGCCGCGGTCGTCGGCATCGATGAGGTTCTCGAACGTGAACATTTCATCGATGATGCGCTGGGCCAGTTCCGTGTCCACTTGTTTGACCAGGGCCAGGATCTGGTGCTCGGACGAGGAGCCGACGTAGTTCAGGATGTCGGCCGCGGTCTTGATGCCGCCCAGCTTGCGGCGCTTGATCTGCTCGTTGCCAGACAGCATCTTGAGCAGGACGTCGTTCAACTCACGCAGCGCTGCGGGCTGGATGCCGTCCAGCGTGGCGATGCGCAGCAGCACGTCGGCGCGTACCCGTTCCGGCAGCTGATTGAGTACGCCCGCCGATTGGTCCGCTTCGAGGTGGACCAGGATGGACGCGATGATCTGCGGATGTTCGTGCCGGATCAGTTCGGCCACGCTCGTCGGGTCCATCCACTTCAGGCTCTCGATACCCGAGGTGTCGCCGGTGTGCAGGATGCGGTCGAGCAGGAAGCCGGCCTTGTCCGCGCCGAGGGCTCGGGTGAGTACGCTGCGCAGATAGGCGTCAGCATCGGCGCCCAGTCCCGTGTGGGCACTGATGTCCGTTTCGAAGCGCCGTATGACCTGGTCCATGGCCTCGCGGGCGATGCCTTGCATGCCGGCCATGGCGGTACCCAGCTTCTGCACTTCGCGGGGAGAGAGGTACTTCAGCACCTCGGCGGCCTCTTCCTCGCCTAGAGAAAGCAGGAGGATGGCGCCGTCCGTGATGCCGTGTTCTTGATCGGTGTTTGCAACGTTCATCATGAGGGCTGGTCTGCGCGCGGGAGGCGGCTCGCCCCGACTGAGGCGGACATGCCGGGCGTCCGGGAAAAGGTCGTCCTAGGGCGCATCGTTGACCCACTGACGGATGACGGTCGCCACGATCTGGGGGTTCTCGCGGGCGAACATGCGGATTTTCTCGAGCGGATCTTCGGGCTGGTCCACGGGGTCGGTATCGGCGACGGCGGCGGCCGCTTGCGCTTCGGCGGGCGGAGTAGCCGGATCGGCCGGCTGCGGCGCGGTCAATTGCTTGATTGCCGGACGTATGACGCCGATGATCAGGTACAGCACCGCCAGGGCCACCACCAGCGCGACGCCGATGTCGCGCGCCAGGTCGATGAATTCTGGCTGTTGCCAGAACGCCTGTTCGGCCGACGCCTCGCTGGCTACTTCGTTGAACGGTATGCTGATGACCGAGATGGAGTCGCGCCGCTGCGGATCGAATCCTACCGCTTCGCTCACCAGCGCCTTGATCTGTGCCAGTTCCTCGTCGGGGACGGGAATGTTCGGCGTCTCGCCCTTGCCCGTGCTGGCGCGGTAGTTGACGACCACCGCCGCCGAGAGGCGCTTGATGCGGCCCACCGGTTCGCGCACGTAGCGCACGGTCTTGTCGAGTTCGTAATTGGTGGTGTCGGCCCGCTTGAGGTTCTGGGCCGGCGGCTGCGCAGGCGTGCCGGGCGCCGGCGGGTTGGTCGGCGCGCCGCCGGTGGTCGGTGCGACCGCCACGCCGGGTGGCGTATTGCTGAGCGCGCCCGGCACGCCGCCGTCGAGGCCCTGGGCCGGTTCGCGCGATTCCGAGCTTTGCCGGCTGCGGATCGCCGCCTGATCGGGCGAGCCGCCGTTGGGCCGGTAGATTTCGTCGGTTTGCTCCTGCCGGCTGAAATCGAGGTCGATCGCCACCTGGGCGCGAAGGTTCTGCGCCCCCACGATGGGCGAGATGAGCTCGGAGATGCGGCGGGTGTATTGGCGTTCGAGCGTCCGCAGGTATTCGAGCTGCGAGGCATCCAGGCCGTTGGGGTCGTTCTCGTCGGCCGACAGCAGCGCGCCGGTCTGGTCGACCACGCTGACCGCACCCGGGGCCAGTTCCGGTACCGAAGAGGAAACCAGGTGCACGATGCCCGCTACCTGTCCCCGTTCCAGGACGCGGCCGGGAAGCATCTGCACCAGTACCGAGGCCGTGGGCCGGTTCTTTTCCCGCATGAAGATGCTGGGCTTGGGAATGGCAAGGTGTACCCGCGCGCTCTTGACCGTGCCCAGGCTCTGGATGGAACGGGCCAGTTCGCCTTCCAGCGCGCGCTGGTAGTTGACCTGTTCCTGGAACTGGGTGAGCCCCAGGCGGCTGTTGTCCATCAGCTCGAAGCCGACTCCGCCGGCCCGCGGCAGGCCTTGCGAGGCCAGGCGCAGCCGCACTTCGTGCACCTGGTCGGGCGGCACCAGGATGGCCGTGCCGCCGTCGGCGACGCGGTAGGGAATTTTCTGCTGCTGAAGAGCGGCAATGATGGTGCCGCCGTCCTGGTCCGACAGGCCGCTGAACAATACGCGGTATTCGGGGGCGCGGCTCCAGAGCAGCGTTGCGGCGACGATGGCCACCAGCATGGGGACGCCGACCAGCAGCGCCAGCCGATGGCGCGTGGGCAGCCGGCCGAACGCCTGCAAAAGCTGGTTGCCGCGTTGCACCGGAGGGGCGGGCGGGTTCTGCGTATCGTCGGCCATGTGCTGAAGCGGGGTTCCGAATACAAAAGAAGCGGGCGCCCGGAGGGAGCGCCCCATTTTCCATGGCTCGTATTATTCGGTGCCGGCTATTGCGCCCAAGGAAGGAATAAGCGGGTTTTGCCCCTGTACTTCGGTTCCTGGAAATGCGCGTCCGCTTCTATCATGACCGCATCGTCTCCCTTGGAATTGCAGATGGACCCGATCCCGAACGTGCACGCTTTGACCGAGGGCCAGCACCCGTCCGCCGGCATGGCACGCGCCGCGCAGATGCTCGCGCGTCCGGATGCATTGATGGGCGCGCAGCCTTCCCCCCCGGGCTCGTTCTCGAACGTGCTGGTTGACGCTATCCAAAGCGTGCAGCGCGCGCAAAGCGAGTCATCGGCGTTGCAGAAGGCCTACCAGCAAGGCGATCCGGAGGTCGGCCTCGAGACCACCATGATCGCGATGAACAAGGCCAGCCTGTCGTTCCAGATGCTGGCGCAGGCGCGCAACCGTGTCATTGCGGCCTACAGCGAGGTCATGAACATGCAGGTGTGACCACGCGGCCGGCTACCGGGGCCCGCCCGCCTCAAGGTTCCGGGTGGATCCGGCGGGCCGCTGCTTCATCCTGCTTGTAGACCCACGCCAGCACTTCCGCCACTGCTACGTACAGCGAGGGTGGAATACGGGCGTCCAGGTCGACCTTCATCAGCAGGTCGATCAGTTCCCGCGAGCTATGGACGAAAACGCCGGCTTCCTTGGCCCGGCGCAGGATTTCTTCGGCGATCAAGCCGCTGCCCTTTGCCACCACGATAGGTGTCTTGCGTTCTTTCTCGTAGCGCAAGGCGACCGCCAGGCTGCGCTGGGAGTCGTCCCCCCGGGGGGTATCGGAGCGGGCGTCCTGGCTATTCATGGTCGAGCAGGCGGACGCGCGGCGGAGGCAACCCGCAGATCGGACATGTGCAGGCCCCGGCTGTCGAGGGCCTCGCGCAGCGCCGGACCTCCGGCCGCCAACTGCGCTTGCACTTCGCGCAATCGCTGGCCACGCAGGGCCTTGGCATCGGGCCGTACGGCAACCCGGGCATCGGTACCCGACAGGGCGAGGTCGACTTCGAGCTTGCCCAAATGCGGCGTCTCGACCCGGATTCGCACTTGCCAGGCCAGCGGCAGATCGTCGTCGTGCCGACCGGCGGCATCGGGTTCGACTTCGAGCGTGAACGGCGCACCGCCCCATGCGCCCTCCAGTAGCATGCGCCCGCTTGCAAGCAGCGCGATCTGGTCCTGCACGATGGGGCGCACATCGGAGGGAATCGCACCCAGTGCCGCTTGCAGTCCCTTCGTGGCTGCCTGTTCGGGCGTGGCAGGGGGCTGCGGGTCGGGTACCGAAACGACCGGTCCTCCCGCGGGCTTGGGTTGCGGGCCCGGTGACAGCGCCGCTTGCGGCTCGGCGCGCAGTGCTTCCAGCGAGCGCCGGCCGTCGCGCCATTCCTGCAGGTGCGACTCGTAGAACAAGCCCGATTGTTCCACCGCCTGCTGCATGCGCCGGGCGGCCAGCGCGGGATCGGCATCGGCAGGGATGTCGAGCGATGCGAGCGGAACGCTGCGCTGCACGCTTCCGGTCTCGCTGATCAGCGCGAAGAGCAAACGCGCCGATCCGCTCAGGCGGATCTTGGCGTCTCCTGTCTCGGTATTGAGCTCGGCCAGCGCGGGCATGGGCACGGGAACGACGCCGCGCGCCGACCTGGCGCTATCCGTGCGGCCGGCCTTGTCACCGGCCGCGGCGGCAAGTTCGCCCGGGCCGCCGGCGCCAGTGTGCGCTTGGCGGTCGGCGGGACGGGAGAGCGTGTCTGGCCGGCCTGCGCCCTGGCTTTGAAGAAATGTCCGGTCGTCCAATAGGCGCAGAATGACGCTTGCGCCCGCGGTGAGCGCCTGGCGGGTATTGACCAGGTAAGGCTTGCCGCCGATATCGACCAGTGCCTCGCTGGCGCTGTGCGCCTGGATCACCGTGGCCCGCACCAGCCCGTGCGGTAATCCGGAGCCGGCCTGGGCGCCCGCTTGCGGTCCCGGCCCGCGCGCTGACGGCATGTTGAGCAAACGGGCCAGGATGGCTTCGCGCGCGTCTTCGCGGTAGCGTTCCCAGCCCTGTACCGGTACCACCCCGGTAACGGGCTGAGTCGGGCGACTATCTACCAACGCGATCTCCAGTAACCGCCGATTAAGGGCCCGTATTGTGCCCGAAGGCCGGCAACCCGGGATGCCAGGGCGCGCGCAGCGGTGGGCGGGAATGGCGACATGGGCGCTACTAGGTCAACGGAAGGACGCATAGCCGGGGAGGCGATGCCGGCGCGGCCGCAGGATTTGCTCCAGCTCTTTCATCCGCGGATGGGCGAGGTCGCGGATGGCGGCGTCGTCGGCCAGAATCTGCTGGATGAGCGCAATACAGTTTTCGCGTTCGTGGCTGTCCATTCCCTCGCTGGAGAGGGACGGCAGCCGCCGCAGTTCTTCTGTCCGGCGCGCGCACTCGCCTTCGTACGAGGCGACTTCTTCCCAGTCGCCCCGTCGGGCGGCGTCCAGCATGGCAGCACTGAGCCGTGCGAGTTCGGCGTAGCCGCCTTTCAAGGAGGAGGCGGGCAGCGGGGCCGGAGGATGCTGCGGTGTCGTGGCCGGCATGGTGGCTTTCCCGGTCACGCGGCTTGCGCCTTGGGTTCGATGGAGGCCCAGGCGTCGCGCAGTCCGTCCAGGAGCTCGACGATCTCGTCCAGTACCGCGCCGTCGTTATCGATCCCGGCCTGCAACGTGCGCCGGCACATATAGCCGTACAAGGCATCGAGCTGGCCGGCGAGGTCGCCGCCGGCGCGGTGGTCCAGGCTGGCGCGCAGGCCTTCGTCGATGATGCGCGCAGCACGCGAAATCGCCTGCGTCTTGCCGGCTGCGTCATCGGCCTGCAGGCAGGTTTTCGCGCGCCGCAGCGAGGCCAGCGCACCGTCGTACAGCATGAGAATGAGCGCGTGGGGACTGGAGGTCGAGACCCCGGTTTCCACCCCGACGCTGGCATATGCCCTGGCCCCGAAGCTTGCAAATCCTGACACGTCGTTCTCCTGTCCGCTATGCGCCCAGATTCTTGAGCGCTTCCAGCTGCTGGCTCAGGAAGCTGGAAGTGTTGTTCATTTGCGTGAGTACCGAATCGAGCGCGGTGAACTGGGCGCGATAACGGGCTTCGATCTGCGTGAGCCGGTTCTGCAGCTGTTCCTGCTGGTTTTGCAGGATCTTCGTGCTGGCGTTCAGTCCATCCACCCGGGCGTCGATCAGTCCATCGGCGTCGATGACGGCATCGAGCTGGGCGGCGAAGCGCTCGGCGATGTTGCGCCCTTCGCCGTACAGCTCTGGATCGAAGAGGCCGGCGATGGCGTCGGCATCGGACGCCATCGCCTTGTCGAAGCGGGCGGTATCGAGCTTCAGGGTACCGTCGGCCTGGAAGCTCACGCCTATCGATGCCAGGGAGGTGTATGGGCCCGTGGCACCGTTCACCGGGCCGAAGATCTCGTTGCGGACGCGGGACAGGACGTCGCGTACCAGGCTGTCCCCGGCCAGGGGGCCGGTGGAGCCGGCTTCGCCCCGGGTCGCGCCCGGCGTATTGACGGCGAGGGTATTCGCGGTCGTCAGCAGTTTATTGTAGGCGTCGACGACGGCCTGCAGGGCAGCGCGTCCCGACGACGTATCGTTGCGGATGGTGATGGTGCTGGTCCCCGTCTTGACGAGGTTCAGCGTGACGCCGTCGACGGCAGTTTCGACACGGTTGCCCGCACTTGAAATGGCGAGCCCGTCGAGCTTGAACTGGGCATCGGCCGCGGCCTGCAGCCGGCTCATTGGCGCGGCCGGCGTGCCGGCGTCGTAGCCCGGGGCCGTGGATGGGTCGTAGTCGAGGAACGACAGCGGTTCCCCGGCTCCCGCGCTGCCGGTGGTCGTGATCTTGAATGCTTGCTGGGCGCCGGTGCCCAGGGCGGTAAGCACGAGGCGGGTGCCGCTGCCGTCATTGATCAGAGAGGCCGATACGCCGATTTCCGCCTCGTTGATGGCGTCGCGTACACCTTCGAGGGTGTTGCTGCCATCGGCGATCGTGACGGTTTTCGTTTCTCCGGCACCGGGCACGAACACGCCGCCCTGTACGCTGCCGAACGTGAACGTGAGCTGGCCCGGCTGCACGAGTGCGGACTTGTCGTCCAGCGCCGCGCTGACGGCTTTCTCGGCCTTCGCCAGCGAAAGGACCTCCAGCGAGTAGGTGCCCTTCGCGGCCGCATTGGTGGCCGTGGCGGTGGCGATATCGGTAGCCGAGGAGGAGGCTCCCGCGCCGTTGAATTTCGCCGGCGCGAGATTCTTGACCGCATCACGCAGCGTCGCGATCTCGCTGCGCAGCTGTCCGTAGGCGGAAATCTTCGATTGGGCGCCGGCTTCCTGCGATTGCAGCTTCGTCAGCGGAATCGATTCGGCGGCCATCAGGTTGGACAGCAGCGTCGTCAAGTCGAGCCCCGAGCCGACACCCAGGGCGGATCCTATGCTTGCCAAGATGGACTCCTTTCAGTTGAGCGGCCGGTTCAGGCCTTGCCGTCCAGCAGCAGGCCCTTGAGCTGGTCCAGCGACCGGCTCAGCGCCAGGGCTTCCTCGGACGGGATCTGGCGGATGACGTCCTGGGTGTCGCCGTCGATGACCTTGACCACGACGGTTCCGCTATCTTCATCGATGCTGAAGGTGAGGTTGCGGGCCGCGAGCGGGATGAACTGGTTGAAGTTATCGACGGCGGCCTGCAATTGCTCGAGCTCCGGTACTTGCGACGTAATGGGAAGAGATGGATCGAGCTGGTTGGCGGTTCCGCGCGGCGACACCTGCGCGATGGCGGGCGTCATGGTGGCGATGCCGGGGCGGTTGTCGGCGGTGGCGCCGAGGGGGGCAATGCTCATGAAAACTCCGGGGTCTGGGCGGCAGGCGCCGGCAGAAAGGAATGGCTATGCCTCCGTTATCGGGGAAACGGGGCAGAACTTGAGGGCCGGCGCAGACAACAAAAGGCCCACGTGGAACGTGGGCCTTGCCGGCGGGCCGGAGCCCGCCGTGGCAGCCGCGACGGCGATCAGCCGCGGAGCAGCGTCAGGACGTTGTTCGGCAGCGAGTTGGCCTGGGCCAGCATGGCCGTGCCGGCCTGTTGCAGGATCTGCGCGCGGGTGAGCGCCGCGGTCTCGGCTGCGAAGTCGGCGTCCATGATCCGGCTGCGCGAAGCGGAGAGGTTCTCCGAGGTCGTTTGCAGGCTCGAGACGACGGAGCTGAAGCGGTTCTGGATCGCGCCCAGGTCGGCGCGCGATTCGTTCACCGCCTTCAGCGCGGCGTCCATGGCCAGGATGACCTTGTCGGCGTTGGCCGCGGTCTCGATGTCGAGGTCCTTGAAGCCCACCTGTGCCACGCCCACATCGTCTTCGACGCCGCTGGTGGCCGCCGTGCCGCCGGCGAAGGTGAACTTCTCCAGCGAGGACAGTTCCAGCGCGCTGCCGTCGTCGTTGACGGAGGCGTTGACGCGGCCGCCGGTGGCCCGGGTGATCTCGGCCGCGACGGCTTCCAGGCGCTGGCGGATGGCGGTGTTGTCGGCGGCCTCGAGGTCCGCGGCGTCGTTGGAGGCCGGGGTTACCGAGACGGCGGCAATATCGCCCAGGCTGATGGCGGTGGCGTCGTCACCGACGGTGACCGTAATCGTGCCGGCGGAGATGGCGGCAAACTCAGCGGCGGCGGGCGGGTCGCCCGCAGCGGCGCCGACGGCGGCCGGGGTTTCGGCGGCGGTTATGGCAGTCGACGTGACCGAGTAGCTGGTGCCCAGCGAGGCGCTGTTGGCGTTGATGATGCTATCGATGCTGATGCGCTGGCCGGCGTTGGCGCCAACCTGGAACGACTTGCTGGTGAACGAGCCGTCCAGCAGGTTAATGCCGTTGAACGACGTATCGCGCGAGACGCGGTCGATTTCGGCGGTCAGCTGCGAGACTTCCTTCTGCAGGGCGATGCGGTCGCTGTCCGAGTTGGTGGCGTTGCGGGACTGCACGGCCAGTTCGCGGATGCGCTGCAGGTTGCTGCCGATCTGGGACAGCGCGCCTTCGGCCGTCTGGGCCAGCGAGATGCCGTCGTTGGCGTTGCGCACGGCCTGGTTCAGGCCGGTGATCTGCGTAGTCATGCGCTCGGAGATCGCCAGGCCGGCGGCGTCGTCCTTGGCGCTGTTGATGCGCAGGCCGGTCGAGAGGCGCTGCAGGGAGGTGTTGACCGCGTTCTGCGAGCTGGTCAGGTTGCGCTGCGCATTGAGCGAAGCAATGTTGGTGTTGATGACTTGTGCCATGACTTATCTCCGTGAGGGTGAGTCATATCTTCGTTCCAGGCCGTGTGGGCCCGACTATGCATGTGCGGCCGGAGGTCCTTCCGCAGTGCGCCAGGGCCGCTGCGCCGGGTGCGTATCCGGGATGCTTGCATCGCCGGATCGCGTTGCATTGCCAGCGCGGCCGCGTTGAGGCCATTAACGGGGAAGGGGTTTGAAACTTTAGGAGACGAGCAGGGCGGATCCGAAAAAAATACCGCTAAAGTTTCGGCGATCCGTTCCGACTGGTTGGCCTGAATCCGGCCGGATGGGGGCGGGGAGGGCGCGGCATGCCGCAGGCCTCAGTTGGGTGTTTCCAGTGTGAAGTAGAAGGTCGCGCCTTGCCCCGGCGCGCTCTCTGCCCAGATCTGCCCGCCATGGCGGTTGATGATGCGGCGTACCGTGGCAAGGCCTACGCCGGTGCCCGGAAAGTCGCTGGCCCGGTGAAAGCGCTGGAAGGCGCCGAACAGCCGCTCGGCATTCTGCAGGTCGAAGCCCGCTCCGTTGTCGCGCACGAAGTAGACGGTACAGGCCCCACGCGCGAAGCAGCCGAACTGGATGCGCGGCTCGGCCCGGCAGCCGGTGAATTTCCAGGCGTTGCCCAGCAGGTTGTCGAGTGCGATCCGCATCAGCCCCGGGTCGCAGTCGGCATACGAGGGGCCGGGCAGTTCGAGCTCGACCGGCCGCTCGGGCTGGCTGTTGCGCAAGCCGGCAAGGACATCCCGGGCAATGGCGGTCAAATCCACCTGCGTCTTGAGCAAGCCGCCCTGGTTGATGCGCGCCAGCTGCAGCAAGTCGCCGATCAATCCATCCATGCGGCGCGTATTGTCCACGATGTGATGCAGGTATTGGGCGGCGGCTTCGTCGATCTGGTCGCCCAGCCTGCCCTCCAGCAGTTCGGCAAAGCCCGCGATCTGCCGCAGCGGCGCGCGCAGGTCGTGCGAGACCGAGTACGAGAACGCCTCGAGTTCCTCGTTGATGATGCTCAGCTGGTGGGTGCGCCGGGCGACCCGCTTTTCCAGTTCGTTCTGGACACGGCGAGCGGCTTCCTGCTGTTCCATGTGCTGGGTCACGTCCTGCGCAAAACCGGAAACCGCCACGGCCTGCCCATCGCCGTCGCACAGGCAGCTCATGTGGACCTCGAACCAGCGCGGTTCGCCGTCCACCGTCCAGATTTGCTCGAAGCGCTTGCGGGCGCCCGAGTCGATCAGCTGCCGGTGGCGCAGGGCATAAATGCGCGCGAGCGAGGCCGGCATGACCTCTTCCATGTGCTTGCCCAGGCACAGCGCGGGCGACGTTCCCATCAGCCGGGCGTACGCCTCGGATACGTAGCGATAACAGCCGTCGCGATCCACGACCCAGGCCGCGGCCGGCAGAGACTCCAGCGCCGCCGCCAGCACCTGCCGGTCGGGCTCGGCGGCGGCGCTTTCTTGTTGCAAGGGTGGAATGGTGTTTCGCATCAGCGTGTTTAAATGAAACAACGGATACAGTTTTGTAAGAAAAATTCTTACATCAGAAGTTTACCCAAGTAGACGTGAAATCCAGTCGCCTTCCGATGCACATTTAGTAACAAGTGTCTAATAATTTACACATTGCTTGAAACCCCGGCGCACGCGCCAACGGGGATGTCCGTGTCTTCCCGGGCCCTTGAGGCCCCTGCCTGAAAAGGAATTGCGATGAGTCAAGTTTGCGACGTGGTCGATGTCGGCGTGTCGGCTCAGAAGGCCGCCTCTTCCCCCATGTCCCGGCTGAGCGAGGAAATCCGCGACGCCAATCTCACGTACCTGATGCTGGCGCAGCAGATGCTGCGTGTGGATCGCGGCGAGGCCCTCTACCGGCTCGGCATATCGAGCGAAGTCGCCGATATCCTGTCGTCCCTGACCACGGCGCAGATGCTGAAGATCGCCGGATCGAGCATGTTGCTGGCACGTTTCCGCTTCGACGACTCGCTGGTGTGGAACCTGCTGTCCTCGCCCAAGCGCGATGATGCGGCCCCGCGCGTCCATGCCGCCATTCTGATGGCTGGACGCACCGCCGCGATGGCGGCGTCCTGATCGAACGGAGGTCGCCGCTGTGTCAGGAGGTTCCGTGGCTCGTGCCAAAAGCGTGCTCTCCGAGGCGCGGCAAATAGAGATCGCCTCCGAGCTGATCCGGCTCGATGCGCGGCTGCAGGTGCTCGAGGCCGATGTACGCTTGTCGCGCGAGCGGCTGCTGCGCCTATACCGCGAGATCCGGGGCAAATCGCCGCCCAAGGGCATGCTGCCGTTCTCGACCGACTGGTTCATGACCTGGCAGCCGAACGTTCACGCGTCGCTGTTCATGAACATACATCGGCACCAGCTGGGGTTGGCGGACACGACTCCGGTGGAGGCCCTGATTCGCGCGTACCGGCTGTACCTGGAGCAGATTCGGCAACTGGGGATGCCCGAGGTCCTGTCCATTACGCGCGCCTGGCGCCTCACGCGGTTCTTCGACGCCGGCATGCTGGGCATGACGGCCTGCACCTGCTGCGGCGGCGAGTTCGTCACGCATAGTTTCGAGCTGGCGCATCAGTATGTATGCGGCTTGTGCAACATGCCTTCGCGCGCGGGCAAGACCCGCCGCGCCAGTGCAGCCTATCGCATGGGCGAAGCCGGCGGGTGCGCATGATCCGGTACGGCACGAAGAAAAGCTTGGCCGCGCCGCTCAAGCTTTCCCTTTCGCTGCCGAAAACCGGTTCATGACTTCGCGGGAGGTGCCGCGGACCCGGCCTTGCCGGTCTGCCGGTGCCCCGCGCCAGGGCGTGCCAGGCGCGTAGGGTAGGTTTCTTCTAGGAGCGAGCGCATGCTCGTCATCATTGGCTACATCATCGTAGGAGTATCGGTGCTTGGCGGCTATGCCATGCACGGGGGTTCGCTGGGCGCGCTGTTCCAGCCGTTCGAGCTGATCATCATCGCGGGGGCCGCCATCGGCGCCTTTGTCTGCGGCAATTCCGGCAAGGTGGTTCGCGCCACGCTCAAGGCGCTGCCCACGACGCTGCGCGGCTCGCGCTTCACCAAGCAGCGCTACCTCGACCTGCTCGCGCTGCTCTACGAGATCCTGAACCGCGTGCGGCGCGAAGGCCTCATGTCGATCGAGGCCGACGTCGAAGAACCGCACAACAGCCCGCTGTTCCAGAAATATCCCGGATTGCTGGCCGACGAACACCTGGTTGAATTCGTTACCGACTACCTGCGGCTCATCGTCAGCGGCAACCTGAACCCGCTGGAACTCGAGGCCTTGATGGACCAGGAAATCGACACGCACCACCAGGAGGCCAGCGTTCCGGCCCAAGCCATCCAGCGCATGGCCGACGGGCTGCCGGCTTTCGGCATCGTCGCGGCCGTCATGGGCGTGGTCAACGTCATGGGGTCGGTAGGCGACCCGCCAGCGGTGCTGGGCGGCAAGATCGGTGCCGCGCTGGTCGGAACCTTTGTGGGCATCCTGCTGGCCTACGGCGTGGTGGGCCCCCTGGCGTCGGTGCTGGAACAGAAGGTCAGCGAAAGCAGCAAGCAGCTCGAATGCGTCAAGGTCGCGCTGCTGGCGAGCCTTAACGGCTACGCGCCTGCGCTGGCCGTGGAGTTTGGCCGCAAGGTCCTGTTTTCCACAGAGCGTCCCACCTTCGGCGAGCTGGAAGACACCGTGCGGGGCAAGTCCGCGGCTTGATGGCGAGATAAGGGATTCCGGTCATGGCAGGCAAGGACGGCGTCGCACCGATCATTATCAGGCGGTCTCGCAAACGGCCCCACAAGGGCCATGGCGCAGGCATGTGGAAAATCGCCTACGCCGATTTCGTCACCGCGATGATGGCTTTCTTCCTATTGATGTGGCTGCTGACGACCTCGGCCCAGGCCGACCTGGAAGGCATCTCGGAATACTTCCGCACACCGCTGCGGGTGGTTGTCTCCGCGGGCAGCGTGGCGGGCGATCCCGTCAGCGTCCTGACCGGGGGGCAGCATGCCAGCCTTCGCACCGTGCCGCAGCGCCGCGCCAGCGACCAGGAGCAGGATGCCCGGGACCGCCGCAAGCTCGAAGCGCTGAAGGCCGAGCTCGAACATCTGATCTTCACCCAACCCACCTTGAAGCAATTCAAGGACCAGATCCTGCTCGACTTCACCGACGAAGGGTTGCGCATCCAGATCGTGGACGAAAAGAATCGTCCCATGTTCGACACCGGCAAGACGGTGCTGAAGGATTACAGCCGAACCATCCTGGACGAACTGGCGCGCGTGCTCAACGGTGTCGAGAACAAGATCTCGATCTCGGGCCATACCGACGCCGCGCCCTACGCGGGCGGCGACAGCGGCTACAGCAATTGGGAGCTGTCGGCCGATCGCGCCAACGCCGCCCGTCGCGAAATGCTCAATGCGGGCATGCAGCCGGACAAAGCCTTGCGTGTGATCGGCTTGTCCGATTCCGTGCCCTTCAATCGCGACGATCCGCGTGCCGCCGAGAACCGCCGCATCAGCATCGTCGTGTTGAACAAGCGCAGCGAAGAATTTCTCAAGAAAGGCGGGGTTTATGTCGATGTACCCGCCATTCCGGATACCTTGGACGGCGGCGCGTCGTTGCGGGTGTCCGCTCTCGAATCTCAGTGAACGCCGGTCCGGGAACGCCCGGCCGGTATGGAGGATGCTATGGGTGCCGGTGACAATCGGTTGATGGAAATGGTCGACGAGAAGGCGCGCCTGGCCGGCTCCAACAAGATGGAGCTGCTGCTGTTTTCGCTGGGCGGCAGCGAAGTCTTCGGCATCAATGTGTTCAAGGTGCGCGAAGTGTGCGAGACCATCCCAATTACCCGCACGCCCAACGTGCCGCGGGGCGTGGAAGGGATCATTTCGCTGCGCGGCGCCATCCTGCCGGTGATAGACCTCGCCACCACGATAAACATGAAGGTGGACGCGCCTCGCACCAAGCTGCTGATCACCGAGTTCTCCAGCCATACCCAGGCGTTCCTGGTCGCGGACGTCGATCGGATCGTCCGCGTCGACTGGGACAAGGTCAAGTCGCCGCAATCCATGCCCTCGAACAACACGTCGTTCATGACTGCGCTGACCGAGCTGGCAGACGGCAAGCTGGTGTCCATCCTGGACGTCGAGCAGATCCTGGCCTCCGTGATCGGCGAGGACAAGATCCCGCCCGAGATCCAGCAGGTCGACGCCGACGTCAAGGCGAATGTGTTCTTCGCCGACGATTCTTCGCTGGCGCGCAAGAAGATCGCGGAAGTGCTGGATCGCATGGGCCTGCCGCACCAGCACGCGACCAATGGCGTGGACGCCTGGGAGAAGCTCAAGGGCATCGCGGCCCGGGCCGAAGCCGAGAAGTTGCCGCTCGAAATGACGCTGGGCCTCATTCTGGTCGACGCCGAGATGCCCGAGATGGACGGCTATGTGCTGACGCGCCATATCAAGGCCGACCCGAGATTCGCCAAGATCCCGGTCGTGATGCATTCGTCGCTGTCGTCGGTCGCGAACAAGAAGCTCGGTCAACAGGTGGGCGTCGATGCCTACGTTGCGAAATTCCACCCCTCGGAACTGGCTCGCATGATCGCCGCCCAACTTACACATATCAAGGCCAGAAAGGGAGCAAATGAAGCCTGACGATTTGAAGTTCCTCATCGTCGACGATTTCTCGACGATGCGGCGCATCGTTCGAAACCTATTGAAAGAGCTCGGCTACAACAACGCCGATGAGGCCGAGGACGGCCAGATCGCGCTGGGCAAGCTGCGCAGCGGCTTGTTCAATTTCGTGGTCAGCGACATCAACATGCCGAACATGAACGGCTTCGAACTGCTGCGCGAGATCCGTGCCGACGAGCAGCTCAAGAAACTGCCTGTTTTGCTCGTGACGGCCGAGGCCAAGAAGGAAGACATCGTCCTGGCGGCGCAGATCGGCGCCAACGGCTACATCGTGAAGCCCTTCACCAAGGCCACCCTGGAAGAGAAACTGACCAAGATCGTTCAGAAACTGAGCGGGAGCGCGTAATGGCCCACACTGGCGACACTGAAGACCTCGAAGCGCTGTTCGACCAGATCTCGTCCGAGACGCTCGCCCGTCTGGACGCCGAGCCGGCCGCGGTGGGCGCAGGGGAGGCCGATGCCGGCCAGGGTAGTGGCCACGGCGCCGAGGAATCGGCCGAGTTCTACCAGCGGGTCGGCATGTTGACCCGTCAGTTGCACGATGCCTTGCGCGAGCTGGGTTACCACCAGAAGGTCGAGCAGGCTGTCCATTCCCTCCCGGATACCCGCCAGCGCCTGGACTACATCGCCCGGTTGACCGGACAGGCCGCGGAACGGGCCCTGTCCAACGTGGAGAAGGGCCAGGAGATCCAGGACGCGGTCGAGCGCGAGAGCGCGAGGCTGAGCGGGCAGTGGCAACAGTTGTACGCGTGTAAGCTGGGCGTGGAGGACTTCAAGCAGGTTGCCGCCGATACCAGCGCTTTTCTGCAGCGGGCCCAGGACGATGCGCGCGCCACGCAGGCGCTGCTGACCGACATCATGATGGCCCAGGACTTCCATGACCTGACCGGCCAGGTGATCCAGAAGGTCGTGAAACTCGCCCAGGATTTCGAGGACGAGCTGGTCAAGCTGCTGATAGAGAGCACGCCGCCCGACAAGCGCAACGCGGCCTATAGCGAATGGATGAATGGCCCTGTGATCGACGCATCGAGCCGGGATGACGTGGTGACCAACCAGGCGCAGGTCGACGATCTGCTCGAAAGCCTGGGTTTCTGAGCGAGAACACGAGTGTCTGCTTTCTCCGACATGCAGGACCTGCTCGCCGATTTCCTGACCGAAGCGTCGGATTTGCTCGACGACGTCGATATCGGTCTGGTGGAGCTCGAGCAGCGGCCTGACGACGCCGGGCTGCTCAACCAGGTGTTCCGCGGTTTCCACACGGTCAAAGGCGGGGCCGGTTTTCTCGAGGCCACGCCGCTGGTGGAACTGTGCCATCGCGGCGAGAACCTGCTGGACTTGTTGCGTAGCGGCGCCTTGCGCATCACGCCCGAGATCATGGACGTGATCCTGGCGGCCACGGGCGAGGTGCGGCGCATGTTCTCGGAAATGGAGCGTGGCGCCATGCCGGAGCCTGCACCGGCCGGATTGCTGAGGGCGCTGGAAGCGGCGGCCCAGGGCCAGTCCTTCGACACCAGCCTGTTGGCCGGGACTGCGCCCCAGCCCGACGCCGGCGGCGCGGGAAACCCCACTTCGGCCGCGTCCACGGCTAGCACAGCTGCAGCGCCAGTATCGGCGTCGACAGGCTCCGCGAGCGACGGTCCCGACTGGCTGGCCTACTACCGCGCGGCATTCGGCGACCCCCTCGGCATGCCGGAAGCGGGGGCGTTGGTCGAAGCTGCCGCTGCGCCGCCGTCTTCACGGCCTTATCGTCCCGAGATGCTGGCGCCTTCGGGTCCCGCGCCCGCGGCCGCGATGGCCAAGGACGCCACGATACGCGTCGACACGGCACGCTTCGACCAGATCCTGAACCTGTCGGGCGAGATCGGTCTGACGAAGAACCGCCTGGCCTGCCTGCGCGATGCGCTGCTGGGCGGCCGCCGCGACGATACCGGCGCCGAAACGCTCGACGCCGTGTTCAGCCAGCTCGACACACTGGTTTCGGATTTGCAATCGGCCGTCATGATGGCCCGTATGCAACCGGTGGGACGGGTGTTCCAGAAGTATTCCCGTCTGGCGCGCGACCTGGCCCGCCAGCTCGACAAGGACGTCGAGCTCATCATTACCGGTGGCGAAACCGAGGTCGACAAGACCATCCTGGACGAGTTGAACGATCCGCTGGTCCACCTGATCCGCAATGCCGTGGACCATGGCGTCGAAACCATGGTCGAACGGCGGTCGGTGGGCAAGCCGGCGCGCGGGACCATCCACCTGTCGGCCCGTCAGACCGGGGACTCCATCGTGATCGAAGTCTCCGACGATGGCCGCGGGATGGATCCCGAGGTCATACGCCGCAAGGCCATCGAGAAGGGCGTCATCAGCGCGGAAGACGCGGCTGTGCTGGACGCTCCCCATTGCCTGCAATTGATCTTCCTCCCCGGCTTTTCGACGCGCGCCGAAGTCAGCGATCTGTCCGGTCGCGGCGTGGGCATGGACGTGGTCAAGACGAACATCGAGAAGCTCAAAGGGCAGATCGACATCCAGTCCTCGCCCGGCATGGGATCGCACATCGTGATCTCGCTGCCGCTGACGCTGGCCATTTTGCCGGTGCTGATGCTCAAGCTGGTCGACCAGCCGTACGCCATCCCGCTATCCGTGGTGCGGGAAATCATTCCGCTGCGCCAGGAGGAATTACATACCGTGGGCACCCACCAGGCGCTCACCATACGCGGCGAAATCCTGCCGGTGATCGATCTGGCGGCGCTGCTGGGCCGCGAACGGCAGGAGCCGCCGTCCCTGGCCGTGGTGCTGGCCCATGGGGAGCGCCAACTGGTACTGGGTGTCGATGGCTTCATCGGCCAGGACGAAGTCATGATCAAGCCGTTGGAAGGCATACACCCCAAGGGTGTCGCGGGCGCGACGCTCTCGGGGGACGGCACTCTGGTGCTGGTGCTGGAAATGAAGCAGCTGCTCGAAGGCGTGTTCTGATCCGGCCGTATTCTGGGCTGCCTTCGGACGTCCTGCACCGGCGGCGAGGCCGGTGCAGGAAGACGGCCTGAGGAGCTCGCCTTTCCGGGCTCTGTTCGGCGCTTTGGGCGACCGCGCTTTCGCAAATAATGCAGCAGCCTACGTGGCTGGCCGCACATGGCCGGCAGCCACGCATGGCCGCGCGGGGTTCGATCGCCCCGGCGATCGTCGACACCCCGGAATACAGTGGCAGATAACCAGGAAAGCGGTCAGGAAAAAACCTTGGCGCCTTCCCAGCGGCGGCTGGAGCAGGCGCGCGAGGAAGGGCGCGTTGCGCGTTCGCGCGATCTCTCGGGTGCCGTGGCCACCTTCGCCTGCGTGGCAGCCTTGATCGTGGCGGGTGCGGGCATCTCCGAGCGCGCCATGGGCTGGATGGCCACCGCCTTTGCCTCTGCGGCCGGCACGGCCGCCACCACCCGCGACGACGCCATGCTTCTGAAGTCCTTGAATGAAGCGCTGGGCGACGCCTTGCTTGCCGTTTCTCCCGTGCTGGCGGCCGGCATGGTCGCGGGCATCCTGGGTTCGGTCGGTTTGGGCGGGCTGGTCCTGTCGGGCAAGGCGCTCGGCCCCGATTTCACCCGGCTGTCTCCGCTGAAGGGCTTCGGCCGGATGTTTTCGCTCGCCGGGCTGGCCGAGCTCGGCAAGGCCCTGCTCAAGGTGCTGGTGCTGGGCGGCGTAGCGGGCTTGCTGGTGTGGCACGGCATCGAGGGTTGGCTGTCGTTGGTGCTGCCGGCGCCGTCGCAGGCCTTGGCGGCGCTGGGCGGCATCCTGTCCGACTATGCGCTGGTACTGGCCGGTGCGCTGTTCGTCATTGCGGCGGCCGATGTGCCGCTGCAATGGTGGAATCACCACAAGAACCTGCGCATGACCTTCGAGGAAGCCAAGCAGGAAAACAAGGAAACCGAAGGCGACCCGCACGTCAAGGGCCGCATCCGGCAACTGCAGCGGGACCGTGCCCGTTCGCGCATGATGCAGGCCGTGCCCACGGCCGATGTCGTCGTCACCAACCCGAGCCATTATGCGGTGGCGCTCAAGTACGACGATGCGCGAATGAGCGCGCCGCGCGTCGTGGCCAAAGGGGCGGATATGGTGGCGGCCAGGATCCGCGAGCTGGCCGGGCAACACGGCGTGACCGTACTGGAGAGCCCCAAGTTGGCACGCGCCTTGTACCGGCACGCCGAGGTTGACCAGGAGGTTCCGGTCGCGCTGTATCGTGCGGTGGCCCAGGTGCTGGCCTACGTCTACCAGGTTCGCGACCACGTGGCGGGTCCGCCCCCGGAACTCAAGCCCATCGAGGTGCCCGCCGGCTGGGATCCGCTGGACGAGGCACCGCTGGGCCGCGGAGGGCGGGCATGACGGGCCGCAGCCTGAAGCTGGGAGGCCTGGAGTTCACCCCGGCGCAATTGCGCGAGCTGGGCATGCCGGCCTTCATCCTGCTGGTGCTGGGCATGATGCTGTTGCCCTTGCCGCCGCTGGTGCTGGACCTGCTTTTCACGTTCAACATCGCGATCTCGCTGCTGGTGCTGATGGTGGCCATCTATACGAAGCGGCCGCTCGATTTCGCGGTGTTTCCCAGCGTGATCCTGGTCACCACGCTGCTGCGCCTGTCGCTGAACGTCGCCTCGTCCCGCGTGGTGCTGCTGCACGGCCATTCCGGGCCGGATGCGGCCGGGAAGGTCATCGAGGCGTTCGGGCAGTTCCTGGTGGGGGGCAATTTTGCCGTCGGGGTGGTCGTATTCCTGGTCCTGGTCATCATCAACTTCGTGGTGGTTACCAAGGGGGCCGGGCGGATTGCCGAAGTCTCCGCGCGCTTCACCCTCGACGCGATGCCCGGCAAGCAGATGGCCATCGACGCCGACTTGAACGCGGGCTTGATCGACGAGGCCACCGCGCGCAAGCGCCGTGCCGACGTGGCCCAGGAAGCCGATTTCTATGGCGCCATGGACGGCGCCTCGAAGTTCGTCCGCGGCGACGCGATTGCCGGCATCCTCATTCTTTTTGTCAATATCGTCGGGGGCTTGCTGATCGGGGTGGGGCAGCACGACCTCAGTTTCTCCGAGGCGGGCCGCGTCTACGTGCTGTTGTCGATCGGCGACGGCCTGGTGGCCCAGGTGCCGGCTTTGCTGGTCTCCATCGCTGCCGGCCTGATCGTCTCCCGTGTGGGCGAAGGCGAGGATGTCGGTACCGAGGTCGGCAAGCAATTGCTGGGTACGCCGCAGGCCATCGCATTGTCGGCCGCCATCATCGGCATGCTGGGCTTGGTGCCCGGGATGCCCAACCTGGCTTTTCTTACACTGGCGCTTGCGATGGCCGGACTGTCCTGGCATTTGGCGCGGCGCCGCAAGCTGGAGGCCCAGAAGGCCGCTGCGCCGCCGGCCGCCGCCGAACCTGCCGAATCGCAGGAGGCCACCTGGGAAGATGTGACCCAGGTCGATACCGTGGGCCTGGAGGTCGGCTATCGGCTGATCCCGTTGGTGGACAAGACCGGCGACGGCGACCTGCTCAAGCGGATCAAGGCCCTGCGCAAGAAGTTCGCGCAGGATGTAGGTTTTCTGCCTGCCGCCGTCCATATCCGCGACAACCTCGAATTGCGTCCCGGCGGCTACCGCATCACGCTGAAGGGCGTGGCGATAGGCGAAGGCGAGGTGCAGACGGGCGGTTTTCTCGCCATCAACCCCGGCCGCGTCACCCGCGAGATTCCGGGCACGCCGACGCGAGATCCGGCGTTCGGTCTGCCCGCGATGTGGATAGAAGCTTCGGCCCGGGAGGCGGCCCAGGCTGCCGGCTATACCGTCGTCGACATCGGCACGGTGATAGCCACGCATCTCTCCCACCTGTTGCACAGTCACGCCGCCGAATTGCTGGGCCGTGCGGAGTTGCAGGCCCTGTGCGACCACTTCTCGCGCGGCACTCCCAAGCTGCTCGACGATCTCGTGCCCAAGCTCATCTCCATGGCGACGCTGCAGCGCGTGCTGCAGTCGCTGCTGGACGAGGGCGTGCATATCCGGGACTTCGGAACCATCGTCGAGACCTTGTCCGAGCATGCCGTTCAGGTCCAGGATCCGCTCGAACTGGTCGAGGCGGTGCGGATCGCTCTCGGCCGGGCGATTACCCAGGGCATCTTCGGGGCCGGTGGCGAGGTGGACGTGCTGGCGCTCGATCCGGAGCTCGAACGCATTCTCCAGACCATCAGCACCAAGGCGGGCGAGATCGGCGCCATCGAGCCGGGCCTGGCGGAGCGGCTGATGAGCGAAGCCGCAGGTGCGGTCGAGAAGATGGATGCACTCGGCAAGCCCGCGGCCTTGCTGGTGCCGGACCGCCTGAGACTGGCGCTGGCACGGTTCTTCCGCCGTTCGGTGCCCCGCCTCAAGGTGTTGGCCCATTCCGAAATTCCCGAGTCCCGCCTGATCCGCGTCACGTTGACGCTCGGAGGGCGCTGAGCATGTTCCCCGTCCCTAGTCTGCAGGTGCCAGTCCTATGAAGTTTCGCAAATTCGTCGCTGCTTCTACGCGTGATTGTCTGCGCATGATGCGCGAGGCGCTGGGGGCCGACGCCATGATCGTCTCGACGCGCCGCACGACGGCCGGTGTGGAAGTGGTCGGTATCCGCGCGCAGGACATGCCCAACACCGGCGATGACGGGCAGGCCGATCCGCCGGCTGCGGGCCCGGAAACGCCGGCCGCCTCGGTCTCCAGCCCCGCGCTATGGGATGACATGGAAGACGAGTCCGTGCGCCTGTCTCCCGCGGCCCGCGTGCTGGCCCAGCACGGCGACGAGGCGTCCCGGGCCGAGGCGCCCCCCCTTTCGCCGCTACCCCAGCCACCCGGGCGTACGGACCTGCCGCGCGCGCAATGGCCGCGTCTTGAACAGGACGATATCCGGCACCTGGTGCGGGGGGAACGTGATTTTGCCGACCCCGCGCATGCCATGGCCGTTGCCGCCGCCGAGGGGGTGAGCGGCAAACCGGTGCTGCGCCTGGGACTGGTGCGGCCGGAAGCCGAGAAGCGGCGCCGCGCACCGGCCGGGCGAGCCGCGCCCGGCGGCGCACCGGGGGGGCCGCCCGCGCCGCCCGCGGCGCGGATCGATGAGCGCGACCGCGACGCACTGGCCCACCGGGTTTCGGAGCCCATCGTCAGCGAGATGCGCTCCATGCGGGATTGGCTCGCCCACCAAATGGACGCGATGGCGTGGCGTGATAGTACCCAGCGCGATCCGCGGCGGCGGGAACTCTGGCGGCGTATGGTGGATTCCGGTTTTACGCCGGAGCTGGCGCGTACGGTGGCTGCCAGACTGCCCGCCTCTCAGCCCGACACGCAGGTCGATCGATGGCTCGCCGAAGTGCTGGCCGGCAATCTGGCCTGCGTCGGGGCCGAGGCTGGCGTCATCGAGCAAGGCGGCCGCTACGCCGTGGTCGGGCCGACGGGGGTGGGCAAGACCACCACCACCGCCAAGATAGCCGCCCATTGCGTCGTCAAATACGGCGCCGGCGCGCTGGGCCTGATCTCTACCGACCAGAACCGCATCGGCGCCGTCGACCAGCTGCACACCTTCGGCCGCATCCTCGGCGTGGAGGTCTATGCCGCGCGTGGGGTCAGCGATCTGGAGGTGCTGCTCGCCAGCATGGCCGACCGGCGCCTGGTCCTCATCGATACCGCCGGGATGAGCCAGCGCGACACCCAGATGGGACAGCACCTTCAGGCCATCGCCGCCGAAGGCGTCCAGCGTCTTCTGGTGGTGCCGGGGGGGACTCATGCCGAACAGGCGGACGATATCGTCCGCGCTTATTCGGCAGGAGGGCTGGCGGGCATGATCGTATCCAAGCTGGATGAGGCGGTGCGGCTGGGCGGTGTCCTGGACGCAGCCATTCGCCATCGCCTGCCGTTGCATTACATGACCAACGGACAGCGGGTGCCCGAGGACATCCATGCCGCCAATGCGCGCTTGCTGGTCCACCGGGCGCTGCGCGCGCGTCATGCGCCGGTGTTTGCGCTGGATGCCGAGGAGCTGGAGTGGGCCTGTTCGGCTCCCCCCGCGCCGGGCGCGCAGGCGGTTCCTTCCCAGCCGGCACAGGCCTGACGCATGGTGCTACCGATTCCGTCCGACGAAATTTCCTGCCGAGATGCATATGTACACGCGTGAAGGAACGCTGGCGCGCGAGATGAACGTCGAGCAGTACGTGCCTATGGTGCGGCGCATGGCGCATCACATGGTGGCACGCCTGCCGGCAAGCGTGCAGATCGAAGACCTTATCCAAGCCGGCATGCTCGGGCTGCTGGATGCCCTGGGCCGTTTCGAGGAGGGCCTGGGGGCCCAGTTCGAAACCTACGCGACCCAGCGTATACGCGGCGCGATGCTCGATGAGCTCAGGCGCAGCGATTGGCTGCCGCGCAGCGTCAGGCAGGTCCAGCGCAAGATCGAAGGTGCGATGCAACGCTGCGAGCACCAGTTGGGGCGCATACCCACCGATGCCGAGATGGCGGCCGAGCTGGGCGTCGCCTTGAGCGAGTACCAGCACATGCTTACCGAAGCCCGCGGTGTGCAACTGTTCTATTACGAGGACCTGGACGGGGGCGACGAGTCCGACAACTATCTGGATCGCCACGTCCCGGTCGACAACAGCGCCGATCCCCATTTGCGGCTGTCCGACCAGCGGTTCCGGGAAGCGGTCGTCCACGGTATCGAGCGCCTGCCCGAACGCGAGAAACTGGTCATGGGCATGTATTACGAGCAGGAAATGAACTTCAAGGAAATCGCCGCGGTACTGGGCGTGACCGAGTCCCGCATCTGTCAGCTGCATTCGCAGGCCGTATCCCGCTTGCGCACCCGCTTGAAGGAGTGGGGGCGATAACGAAGATCAGCGGCTGGCGCGCGGCGTGTCGCGGAGGCTGCCGCGCGGTGCCGGATCAGCGCGAAAAACGGCCGCTGGACGAGTAAGAAAGATCGGCCCCACTAATGCGCGCCAGCGCCGCCAGCCGCGCCGCGACCGAGGCGGTCTGAATCGTGGAGAGCTCCGCGCCGATCTTGAGGGGTTGCAAGGCGTCGGCCAGGCGGGCTTGCCATGACAGGCGTATTTCCTCGGGGGCGGCCTGCAGCGCGGGCAAGGCGCCGGGCAGGGCGCGTTGTATGTCGAGCACGGACAGGCTGAGGCGCTGCGTGGCTTCTTCAATGCCATGAAGGTCGCCGCCGGCCACTGCTTCGGCCAGGGCACGCCCGGCTGCGGCGCAATGATCGACGGCCGTGGAGAACGCTGCCAGGGTCATCGCTGGCGCGCCAACCCAAGCTCGATTTCAAGCAGGCGATCGGCTATCACCTCGGCATTCACGGTGAACTCGCCGTTGCGTATGGCCTGCTTGATGCGTTCGACGCTTTCGGCATTGAAGGGGGCTTCGCCTGCTGCCAGCTGGCTGGCTGCCAGCGAGGAGAGCTGGACTCCACCCGGTTCCGTGCCCGTTGCGGGAGGCGGCATCGTCGCCGCAGGACGGGGTTCCGGGCCGCCGGCGGCGCGCGTAACCTTGAGCGAATCGGGGCCCTTGGGGGTGATTTTCACGATGACATTCCAACTGTTGCCGTTGCGACCCGGCATGCGCCTGAGCTTGGGCGGATGAGTCGATTATCGGCGCGCGGGCGGCGAACTTTAGCACCGCACACCGACGGCGGCGCGAGGAAGCGATACAGGATGTAAACGCGGCAGGCCGCGGCTCCGGCGCCGGCCAGCGGGTCAAAGGCTGACTTCGACCTCCCGGTCCTCCCGCAGGACGCCGGCGACCGTGCGTCCGGACTCCAGTTGCACGCGCGCGGGCTGGCCCGGGCGGGCCTGCTGCAACATCTTGCCGGTTGCCTTGATCAGGAAACCGGATCCACTCAGGACCACCTGGACGGGATCGCCCGGCCCCACTTGCCAGCGCGATTGCAGGGCGTGGGGCGGAATCGGCTCGCCCGCCCTGAGCGGACGGGTGGTGGAGGCGCCGTCGAGCTGGCGGGGGTCGGTGGTCACGCCGCGCGGCCAGGCGGCCATGTTGACCTCGGACAGCGACCAATCGCCTTCCCGGAGCACCGTGCCGGCCGGCAGCGGCCGGCTGGGGACGGGTACCGCGACCAGCAGGGCCACTTCGGCCGGGATGCGGATCTGCCACGGCTGGTTGGCGCAGCGCAGCCCGATCGATGTCTTGCCTACGGGCCGCCCGCCGGGCGGCACGAACACTTGGGGAGCACAGGGCGCCTGCGCGAGGCGCTCGAACGCCTGCTCCGCCAGGTGGATTTCGATGCGGCCGCCCAGGGCCGAGGCGGTGGCGGCCGCGCGCGCCTGGAGCAACTGGCGGCCGCGTTCCAGCAGGTCGTTCATGGCCGGCGGGGACGCATGCGAGGCGCTGGATGGGGGCGCTGCGGGCGCCGCCCGCAACGGGGCCGTGCCCGGCATGGCCGCGGCCAAGATCAGCGCGGACGCCGCGGCTGTCAGGTGGCCGGGCCGTTTCATGAGCGTCGTCTGGGAAGTCTGGACATGGTGCGTCACTCTACCGGTCCCGCATGGTGCAGAAGGCGAAAACAAGTGTGAAAAAGCGGCCTTACTCGCTCTTTGTCGGCGGCTGGGAATACGAATAATGGCAAGGCCTGCGAAAAGGCCAATGCCCCACGCGAGTACAGGAGGGAAGTCACGTGATCAGCCGCATAGGCGACGAACTGATGTTCAATGCGCAAGCGCTGACCTTGCGCGCGCAGCGTCAAGAGGTGCTTGCGTCGAACCTCGCCAATGCCGAAACGCCCAACTACAAGTCGCGCGACTTCGACTTCGGCAGCGCGCTGCGGGCAGCCACCGGCGCGCCGGACCCGGACGCGGCGCTGGCGCCGCTACGCCTGGCCACGACCGACCGCCGTCACCTGGCGGGCGAAGCCTCGGCCGGCCTGCCCGTCGCGCTCCGGTACCGCACTCCCACCCAGGCGTCCATCGATGGCAATACCGTCGATCCGGATCTGGAGCGAACCCAGTTCGCCGACAACGCGTTGCGCTACGACGCGGCGCTGCGCATGCTGAACGGTCAGATCCAGACGCTCCAGCGCGCTATCCAGAACAACTGAGTACGAGGTTCTTGCCATGTCCATGAACAAAGCCTTCGAGATCGCCGGCTCGGCGCTCACCGCCAACAGCCAGCGCCTGAATGCAGTCGCGAGCAACCTGGCGAATGCCGAAAGCGTCAGCGGGCCAGACGGCGAGGTCTACCGCGCCCGGAAGGTCGTGTTCGAGTCCTACCTCGTTCCCGGCGGTGCCGATGGAGGCAAGGGCGTGCGCGTGCGCGAGGTCCTGGCAGACCCCGCGCCGCCCAAGCGCATCTACGACCCCGCGCATCCCATGGCCGATGCCGACGGCTATATCAGTATGCCCAACGTCGAGGTCGTCGACGAAATGGTCGACATGATTGCGGCATCGCGGGCCTACCAGACCAACGTCGAGGTCATGAATACCGCCAAGACCTTGATGCAAAAAACCCTGACCCTGGGCAGCTGAGGAAATCGCGATGGCCGTATCCAACGTCAACAGCAACACGGCGGCGGGCGCCGCCTCCATTGCTTCGAGCGCAGCTTCGGCCGAGGAGCTGTCGAACCGCTTCCTGACCATGCTGACTGCGCAGATGCGCAACCAGGATCCGCTCAATCCGCTCGACAATGCCGAGCTCACCTCGCAGCTGGCGCAGATCAGCACAGTGACGGGCATCAGCCAGCTCAATACCACCATGCAATGGCTGGGCTACAGCATGGGCAGCCTGCAGGCGACCCAGGCCGCTTCACTCATCGGCCGCAAGGTCATGCTGTCCGGCGACGGGCTCATGCTGGCAGAGGGCAAGGCCGAAGGCGGCTACGTGCTCAGCATCCCCGTCGAGAACGCGCAACTGGTGATCAAGAACGCCGATGGAATCGAAGTCGCGCGGCGCAAGCTGGACGATGTGGAGGCCGGCGTGCATGCCTTTACCTGGGATGGCCGCGACGCCGACGGCAAGACCCTGCCGGACGGCGAATACCGGTTCGAGGTCCAGGTCGGTGAAGGCACGCAAGTGGGCGTGGCGCCTCCGCTCACGGTTTCCCAGATTACTTCCGTACGGCCTTCGTCGGGTTCGACCACGGTCATCGACAGCAAGGGCAATGTGGTCAACCTGTCCGACGTCTACCAAGTCTGGTAGCGGCGGCTCCGCTTTCCGTATTCAGCAACAGTGCAAGGAATCCTGAGATGAGCTTTCAACAGGCATTGAGCGGCCTGAATGCCGCCGGCAAGAATCTGGACGTGATCGGCAACAACGTCGCCAACGCCAATACCGTCGGGTTCAAGGCGTCGCGCGCGGAATTCGCGGACGTCTATGCATCGACCGTGCTGGGCACGTTCTCGAACAACATCGGCATAGGGGCCAAGCTCAACGCGGTCACCCAGATGTTCACCCAGGGCGCCATCTCGGTGACGTCCAACCCGTTCGACGTCGCCATCTCGGGAGAGGGCTTCTTCCGGATGGACAACAACGGCTCCATCGTCTATTCGCGCAACGGCCAGTTCCACCTCGACGCAAACGGCTACGTGGTCAATGCCAACGGCCTGCGGCTGACCGGCTACATCGCGGACGCGAACGGCAACATCAATACGGCCCAGCCGCAGCCGCTGCGCTTGACGGTAAGCTCCATCGAAGCCCAGGGGACGACCGAAGTCACGCAAGGCGCCGTGCTCGATTCCCGCTCGGAAGCCATCGATCCGGCCCTGACGCCGTTCGATCCCGACGACTCCACCACCTATACGCACGCGACATCCATCGCGGTCTATGACTCGCTCGGCAATACCCATACGCTCTCGACCTTCTATGTGAAGCGCGCCGCCGGGCAATGGGACGTCTATACCGCGCTGAACGGCGCGGTCACCAACCCCGACGCGGACGGCGACGGTGCCGCCGACGGCGTGCCGCTGGTGTTCGATTCCTCGGGCAAGATCGACCTGCCGGCGTCCAACAACGGCGTGTTCACGGTTCAGGTCGACGCTGCCACGCTGGGTACCGGTGCCAATGGCCTGACCATCGACTACGACATGTCGGCCACCTCGCAGACCGGGCAGGCCTTCAGCAACGAGCTTCAGCGCCAGGACGGCTATACCTCCGGCCGCCTGACCAGCTTCACGATCGACGAGAACGGCATTCTGAAGGCCAATTATTCGAACCAGCAGTCGCGGGCCCAGGGCCAGATCGTGCTGGCTTCCTTCGTCAATCCTCAAGGGCTGGTCGCGGCGGGCGGCAACAACTTCCTGGAGACCACCCTGTCCGGCGGGCCGCGCGTCGGTGTGCCGGGATCGAGCAACTTCGGCACCGTCACGTCCGGTGCGCTGGAAGATGCCAACGTCGACTTGACCGCCGAACTGGTCAACATGATTACCGCTCAGCGGGTCTACCAGGCCAATGCGCAGACCATCAAGACCCAGGACTCGGTGATGCAGACACTGGTCAACATGCGCTGACGGTAGCGGACGGACATGGACAGGGCTCTCTATATCGCCGCCACCGGCGCACGCGAGTTGATGCGGCGGCAGGACATCCAGACCAACAACCTGTCGAACGCGCTGACTCCCGGTTTCCGCGCGGAAGTCGCCGCCCAGCGGACTGCGCCGGTGATCGGCGGCGCCGGCCTGCGCACCCGCGCCTACGCGGTGGAGTCCACGCCGGGCGCGGACCTCTCCGCCGGGCCCATGATGGCCACCGGCAGGGATCTCGACGTCGCGATCCAGGGCGACGGCTGGTTTGCCGTGCGTACGCCTGACGGCGGGGAGGCCTATACCCGCGCGGGCGGCTTCGAGACCACCCCGGAGGGCATGCTGGTCGATCCCGCAGGCCGCCCGGTCCTGGATCCCAACGGCGAGGTCATCATGATCCCGCCCGACACCAAGGTGCAGGTCAACGCCGACGGCTCGATCTCGTCCGTTCCCGAGGTCGATCGGGTACAGGCGGCGCAGATCGCCAACCTCAAGCTCGTGAACCCGCCGGCCAACGCCGTGGAGCGCGGGCCGGACGGCTTGTTCCGCCTGCGGCAGGGCGGCGTCGCGCCGATGGCCCAGGAAGTCCGCGTGGCCGGAGGCATGATCGAGGGCAGCAATGTGAGCGCCGTCGACACCATGGTCGAGATGATCGCGGCGGCGCGCCACTACGACGTCCAGATCCAGCTCATGCAGAACAGCGACCAGAACCAGCGCGCAGCCACGCAGATTCTTTCCATGAGCTGAGGCCCATGCGCGTCCTCGCGCGTCTAGGAATCGTGAACTTTAGGCAGTGCGGCGTATGCCGCGATAAGGAATGACATCATGATGCGTTCGCTCTGGATCGCCAAGACCGGTCTGGATGCCCAGCAGACCCAGCTGGACGTTATCTCGAACAACCTCGCCAACGTCAGTACCAACGGCTATAAGCGCTCGCGCGCCGTGTTCGAGGATCTGCTCTACCAGACCATGCGGCCGGCGGGCACGCAGACCACCCAGCAGAACCAGGTGCCGGCAGGACTGACGCTGGGTACCGGCTCGCGTCCGGTGGCGACGGTGCGCAACTATTCGCAGGGCGCCTTGCAGCAGACCGACAGCAGCTTCGACCTGGCGATCAACGGGGCAGGTTTCTTTCAGATCCAATTGCCCGACGGCACCTTGGCTTATACGCGCGACGGCAGCTTCCAGATCGACAGCCAGGGACAGCTCGTCACCAACAATGGGCTGGTGATCGATCCCGGCATCATCGTGCCCGAGGGCGTCAGGGAAGTCGCCATCGGTCAGGATGGCGTGGTCAATGCCACGCTGGCTGGCCAGGCGCAACCCGTTCAGCTCGGCCAGCTGCAACTGGCGACGTTCATCAATGCTCCCGGACTGCAGCCGTTGGGCCAGAACCTGTTCGCCGAGACCGCCGCGTCGGGCGTCCCGGTCATCAACATTCCCGGCCAGAACGGTGCCGGCTTGATCAACCAGGGCTACGTGGAAGCTTCGAACGTCAACGTGGTCGAAGAGCTGGTCGGCATGATCCAGACCCAGCGCGCCTACGAGATCAACTCGCGCGCCATCTCCACGTCGGACCAGATGCTCCAGCGCATCTCGCAGCTCTGAGGAGGCGCAGGGGCATGAAGGGAGCGCTCAAGGTCCTGGCCGCCGGCGGCAGAACGATGGCTGTCGCGACAGTCTTGTCGGGGTTGGCCGCGTGTGCGGCGCCCAAGGTGGACATCGCCGAACCGACGACGGCTCGTCCGCTGGACCCGGTCGCGTACAACGCCGTCCGCCGCCCCACGGGAGGCATCTTCAGCAGCGCGCCCGGCTACCGCCCGCTGTTCGAGGACGTACGCGCGCGCAACGTCGGCGACACCCTCGTGGTCCGGCTCGAGGAACACATCAATTCGACCCAGCGCAACAATACGTCGGCGCAGCGGACGGCCTCGGCCTCGGTCGGGATGCCGTCGTTCAACAAGCTGCCGGGCTCGGGCATCCTGCGCGGCCTGGGTATCGATGGCGAAAGCGACAACCGCTTCAATGCACGCGGGGAAACCGGGGCATCGAATGTCCTGTCGGGCACTGTCACGGTCACCGTGGTGGAAGTGCTCGCCAACGGCAATCTTCGCGTCTCCGGAGAAAAGCAGATCGGAACCAACCGCGAGACCGAGCGTGTACGCTTTTCGGGTGTGGTGAACCCGGCGCACATCGTCGGCGGCAATTCGGTCAGCTCGACCCAGGTGGCTGACGCCCGCATCGAATATCGCGGCCAGGGCGCGATCGACGAGGCGCAGACGGTAGGCTGGCTGGCGCGGTTCTTCTATTCGTTCCTGCCATTCTGATGGGCAAGGCCATGGGACGACGCTTATTTTCCTTGTTGCTGGCGCTGGGCATCTGCCTGTCATCGGCGCAGGTCCTGGCGGCCCGGGTCAAGGACCTGGCCAATGTCCAGGGCGTGCGCAACAACCAGCTGGTCGGCTACGGGCTGGTCGTCGGCCTGGACGGCACGGGCGACCAGACCACCCAGACGCCGTTCACGACCCAGTCGCTGATGTCCATGTTGTCCAACCTGGGCATCAACATACCGCCCGGCACGCGGCTGCAGCTCAAGAACGTCGCGGCCGTCATGGTGACGGCGACGCTGCCGCCTTTTGCCCAGCCCGGCCAGCCGCTGGACGTCACCGTCAGCTCCATGGGCAACGCCAAGTCGCTGCGCGGAGGCACGCTGCTGCTGACCCCGCTAAAGGGCCTGGACGGCCAGGTCTACGCCATGGCCCAAGGCAGCGTGTCGGTCGGCGGGGCGGGGGCATCGGCCGCCGGCAGCCGGGCCCAGATCAACCACCTGAGCGCCGGCCGTATTCCCGGCGGCGCGACTGTCGAGCGCGACGTGCCCACGCCGTTTGCCGATGAAGGGATGTTGCGGCTGGAGCTCACCACGGCCGACTTTTCCACTGCGCGCGCGATGGTCGACGCCATCAACCGCAGTTTCGGTCCAGGTACTGCAACCGCCCTGGACGGCCGGGTCGTCGAGCTGCGCGCGCCCGCCTCGCCGAATGCCCGGGTCGCGTTCATGGCCCAGATCGAGGACCTCGAAGTCGCGGGCAGCCGCGCACCCGCGCGGGTCGTCATCAACGCCCGTACCGGGTCGGTCGTGATGAACCAGAGCGTGCGCCTCGCCCCGGTGGCGGTGGCACACGGCAATCTGAGCGTCACGGTCAGCGCTGCCCCGGTGATCAGCCAGCCGGCACCCTTCTCGGGCGGGCAGACCGTGGTGACGGGGCAGGCCGACATCGAGGTCAAGCAGAGCGGCGGCCCCATCGTGCACCTGGACGGAGGAGCGCAGCTGGCCGATGTGGTCAAGGCGCTGAACCTGTTGGGAGCTACTCCCCAGGACCTGATTTCCATCCTGCAGGCGCTCAAGACGGCCGGCGCGCTGACGGCCGAACTGGAGATCATTTGATGAGCAAGCTGGATACCGCGGCCATGGCCGGAGGGTTGGCAATCGATGCCCGGTCGCTGGACGCCCTCAAGCAGCAGGCGCGACGCGACCAGGCCGCCACCGTCCGGCAGGCGACGCGCCAGTTCGAGGCGCAATTCGCACAAATGCTGCTCAGCCAGATGCGCCGGTCGTCGCTCGCCGGCGACGGTACGCTGGCCCAGGCGCTGAACAGCCCGGCTTCGCAGACGTGGCGCGGCATGCTGGACCAGCAGCTGGCGCAGACGCTGGCAGGCGTGGCGCCCCCCGGCAGCCGGGGCGGCGCGCCGGAGCGCAGCGGGCTAGGGCTGGCCGACCTGCTCGAACGCCAACTGTCCCGCCGCACGGTCACGCCTGAGTCCCTGCGGCAGACCGGCCTGCCTTTGTCCATGTCGACACTGGCACTGGCTGCCGGCCGCCCGGCCGGCACGCCGACCACGGCGACCAGCGGCATGATAGGCGGGGGCTCGGCCGTGCCTGTTGCGGCCGGCGCCGCTCCCGCGCGGCGCATCCAGAACGGCAAGTTCGGTGCCGGGGCCGGTTATTCCGTGTCAGGTCCGCCGGCAGGCGCCGCTGTGCGCGCGGTCGAACGCTCGCCGTCCGCGTCGCCCGAAGAGGTCCGCGCCGAGTTCCTGGGCCGGTTCCTGCCGGCCGCCCGGCGCGCGGAAGCGGCCACCGGCATTCCGGCTGCGTACATCCTGGGCCAGGCCGCCCTCGAATCAGGCTGGGGACGGCATGAAATTCGCGGGCCGCGCGGCGAACGGAGCCACAACTTGTTCGGTATCAAGGCGACCGGCTGGGATGGCCGGACCGTACAGACCCGCACGACGGAGTATCGCAACGGCATACGCGAACGGGTCACAGCCGAATTCCGCGCCTACGACTCCTATGAGCATGCGTTCGAGGATTACGCGCGGTTGCTTGCATCGAATCCCCGCTATGCCAAGGTACTGCGCTCGACTGCCAGCGCGGAGCAGTTCGCGCAGGGATTGCAGCGCGCCGGTTACGCCACCGACCCGCGCTACGCCGAGAAATTGGGCAGCACCATCCGGCGCGCCATGCAGATCGTCATCTAGCCACCCCGCGCAACCTTGTCCGGGCTCGAAACCCGCGCTGACACGGCATGAACGCGACACACGGCTCAAGCTTGGGCGCAGGCGTCCGTTAAACCAGGCAACGAGCAGATAGGGCGGCGCCGCCACCGGACGGATCGACTCACGCATATGACCACCAACATCGCCAATATTGCATTGACCGGACTGCGGGCCGCGCAGGCAGGCATGGCCGTGACGGCCAATAACATTTCCAACCAGGGAACCCCGGGCTATTCCCGCCAGCAGGTCGTCCTGGAATCGTCGATGTCGACTTTCAGCGGCGCCGGTTACTTCGGCCTGGGCGTGGATGTCGTCACGGTGCAGCGGGCCTACAGCGAGTTCCTGTCGAGCCAGGCCAGCCAGTCCGCGTCGACGCTGAGCTACCTCACTACCTATTCGGATCAGATGAGCGGCCTGATCAACCAGCTCGGATCGGTCGATACCGGCATCAACCAAAGCCTGAATGCGTTGTATACCGCGCTGAGCAGCTTCAGCCAGAACCCCAGCGAGGCGGCCTCGCGCCAGTCGGCGCTTGCAGCGGCGCAGTCGACCGCTGCGCGTTTTCGCGCTGTCAGCGAGGACCTTTCGCGGCTGGGCCAGGGCATCGATCGTCAGGCAACGGCCACGGTGGGCCAGATCAACCAGCTGGTGCAGAGCATCGCTGCCTATAACGCCAAGATCGGCGACGCCTACGCCGCCGGCAACGGCCAGGCGCCGAACGGGCTGCTGGACCAGCGCGACGTCCTGGTGCGCGAACTCGGCCAGTTGACGGGCATCACCACCAGTACCCAGGGCAGCAGCATCAATATCTACTTGACCAATGGCCAGCCGTTGGTCATGGAGCATCTTGCTTCGCAACTCCAGATCGAGGCGACTCCCGGGGCATTACCCGGCGCGAACCTGTCGCTGACCGTGGGCGGGCATACGGTGCCGCTCAAGCAAGGCGACGTCGAGGGCGGGCAACTGGGCGCGTTGCTCCAGTTCCGCGACAACGAATTGGCCCATGCCCACTCCGAGCTGGGCCGCCTGGCGATCGCGATGGCTGCGGCGTACAACCAGCAGCAGCAATTCGGCATCGATGGAACGGGACAGCCCGGGCAGGCGCTGTTCAGGCTCGGCGGGCCGGTGGCCGTCGCGGCGCGGGGCAATACCGGCGATGCCACGGTCGCGGCGGCGATCGCCGACACGCGGTCGCTGACCGGCAGCGATTACCAACTGTCCCGCGTCGGCACGGAATACGTCCTGACCCGCCTGGACGACGGTATGGAATTCGGGCCTTTCGCCACGCTTCCCCAAGAGGTGGACGGGCTCACCATCGGCCTGGCCGGGGGCGACTTGAACGACGGCGATGTTTTCACCATCAACGTTGCCCGTCACGCTGCGGCCGGCATGGAAGTGCTGCTTGGCAGCCCGGCCCAGCTGGCGGCGGCGGCGCCCATGGCGCTGGAGACGCCAGCCACCAATACCGGCACGGCCCTGGCGTCGAGATTGCGGTCCGTCGCCTCGGGAGCCGCAGACTACGGCAGCTCCGTCACGGTGCGGTTCCTCTCCGCGACGGGCTACGAGTTGCTGGCCGAGGACGGCGCCGTGTTGGCCACCGGCACGCTGGAACCGCCCCAGCAGACCATCTCGTACAACGGCTGGGCCTTCGATCTGAGCGGCATCCCGGCGGCGGGCGATACCGTTACAGTCAGGGCCGACCCGGGCGACCCGTCGGGCGACAACCGCAATGCCCTGGCCCTGGCCACGCTCGGGACCACCAAGATTGCCGGCGGCAGCACCCTGACCGACTCGTACGCGGCGCTCATCTCCGAAGTCGGGACGCGCGCCGCTTCGCTCAACGTCAGCAAGGCCGCGCAGCAAACCGCTCACGACCAGGCCATTTCTGCAGAGCAGGCATTGTCCGGCGTCAACCTCGATGAAGAAGGCGCCAACTTGTTGCGCTACCAGCAGGCCTATGCGGCGGCCGGCAAGGTGCTGAGCATGTCGGCGGAGCTGTTCGACCAACTGCTCGCGGCGATTCATTGATCGGCGCGCAGTGCCGCCCATCCCCCCTTGAAGTCCACGGATTCCGGAAAGCCATGAGAGTCAGCACCAACCAGTTCTACGACGGCAGCATCCGAGCGATCAATACCCAGCAAAGCGCGCTGCTGCAGGTTTCGCAGCAGTTGTCGGCACAGCGCAAGCTGCTCAGCCCGGCCGACGATCCTGTTGCGGCCAGCCGCGAAGTGGCGTTGGATGCCACGCTCAAGGCCAACGAGCAGATGCTCAAGAACCAGTCCGAAGCCAAGAGCGTCCTGGAGGCCACCGAGAACTACCTGGTCGAGGCAGGCAACACGGTCCAGGCTGCCCTGGCCCGCATCGTGCAGGGCGGAGGCGGCGCGCTGAACGAGGAAGACCGCCAATCCATCCTGGCCGACCTGCGGGGGCTGCGCGATCAATTGATGGGCATCGCCGATACGCGGGACGAGAACGGCAACTACCTTTTTGCGGGCTACAAGCGCGACCATCCTCCGTTCGTGCGCAATGCCGGCGGCGTGGTCTACCAGGGGGACAGCGGCGTGCGGCAGAGCCAGATCGGCCCCCAGCGCGTCATCGACGTCAGCTTCAGCGGCAATTACCTGTTCGGAGACATCCCCACCGGCGCCGACGGGCTGGCTGTCAGTGCCGATGGCGCCAATACCGGCAGCGCGACCTTGACCTCCGGCGCCATCACGGACCGGCAGGCTTGGACCGCCGCTGCGCCCCTCGGCCCGTATACGATCGAATTCGGTGTCGACGGCGCGTATACGGTCATGGACCGGGACGGTGCCGGAGTCGGCGCGGGGGACCTGGCCGGCGGCCAGGTGGTCGAGATCGCGGGCGTGCAGATCGGTTTTGCCGGCAGGCCGGCCGACGGCGACAGGCTGACCTTCGGCCCCGCGGCATCGCAGAGTGTCTTCGACACGCTCGATCAGGCCATCGCGGCGTTGAGCCTACCGGCTTCCGCGACCGAGTCGACTGCTCGGGCCAACGCGCTCTACGAAGTGAACGTGAACCTGAACGGCGCCCTGAACCGGTTGCTTGAAGCACGGTCATCCGTCGGTAGCCGGTTGAACGAAATCGAGTCGGCCACCTCGGCGGGAGAGGTCCGCAGCGACCAGCTCACGGGAGAAATTTCGCAGGTCGTGGGTGCCGATATCGACACCATGACCGAGCTGACGGGCGAACTGGCCAAACGCACGTACACTGTGCAAGCTGCGCAGCAAACGTATGCACAGATCGCCCGGTTGTCGATATTCAACTTCCTGTAGCGGCCAGGGGCGCGGCCCGTTGGCCCGGGCGACGGAGCTGCCGGCGCCTTTTCCGTCCGCTACCCACGCCCATGTTGCAGGAACCCTTCAATATCCTCGTCGTCGACGACGAACCGCTCAACCTCGAAATCATCTCCGAGCACCTGTCCGACCCGCGCTACCGCGTGAGGTGCGTGCAGGACGGCATCCAGGCCTGGGACGCGTTGCAAGAGGCTGGCGTCGATTACGACTTGATCGTGCTCGATCGCATGATGCCCGGGATGGACGGCATCGAATTGCTGAGCCGCATCCGCGAGGACCGGCGCTTCGCCGACATTCCGGTCATCATGCAGACCGCCGCATCGCGGCCCGATGACGTGCTCGAGGGCATACACCGCGGCGCCTATTACTACCTGACCAAGCCTTACGAACACGACATGCTGATCGCAGTGGTGGGCGCTGCCGTCGAGTTCCGCGCCCGCCAGAAAGGCTTGCGCCGCCGGCTTTCCGACGTGCACGACGTGTTCGGGCACATGCGGCGCGCGGAGTTCGAGTTCGCCTCGCTGGGCGAGGCGCGCCAGCTGGCCTTTTTCCTCGCGAAGCTGTGCCCGGCGCCCGAAGTGGCGGTGATCGGCTTGGCCGAATTGATGGTCAACGCGATCGAGCACGGGAACCTGGAAATCGGCTTCCTCGACAAGGGGCGCCTCAGCATGGAAGGCCGCTGGACGGCAGAAATCGAGCGCCGGCTCTCCCTGCCTTCGTATCGCGACCGGCGGGCCTGCGTGACCTTCGAGCGGGAAGCGGACCGCGTCCGCTTCCGCATCCGGGACCAGGGCAGGGGTTTCGACTGGCGGACATACCTCGAGATGTCGCCCGACCGGGCGTTCGATATGCATGGACGGGGAATTGCGATGTCCAGGGCGCTGACCTTCAAGGACCTGGCCTACGCGGATGGGGGACGCGAGGCGATCGGCACGATTCCGCTCGCCTAGGCCTTATTCCACCAGCTTGTGCTTGAGCGCGTAATGGGTGAGCTCGGCGTTGTTCTTGAGCTTCATTTTTTCGAGCAGGCGCGCCCGGTATACCGAAACGGTCTTGGGCGAGAGCGAGACTTCCTCCGCAATCTGGGTCAGGGTCCGGCCTGACGCGATCATGACCATCGTCTGGTATTCCCGGTCGGACAGCAGTTCGTGCGGGGGGCGCTCGTCGCCCTGGCTCAGATGGCTGGCGAGTTGCTCGGCCAGCTCGGGCGTGATGTATTTCTTGCCTCGGGCCACGGTCCGTATGGCCGCGATGACGGTTTCCGGCGGCGAGTTCTTGTGCAGGTAGCCGGCCGCGCCCGCCTTGACGCTGCGAACGGCGTATTGGTCCTCGGGGTACATGCTGAGCATCAGCACGGCAATCCTGGGCCAGCGTTCGCGTACCTGCTTGAGTCCTTCGATGCCGCTCTTGCCGGGCATGGAAATGTCCATGAGCACCACGTCGGCTTCGGTCTTGCGCAGCAAGTCGAGCAGCTCTCCGCAATCGGCCGCCTCGCCGACTACCGAGATACCCTCCTCGGCTTGGGCGATCTGGCGCAGACCGGAGCGGACAATTGCGTGGTCGTCGGCAAGAACCAGACGGATCATTCGATATCCTCCGGTTCATGATGGGCGTATTTCCCACCGGTTGAAGTCATGGGGGGCTCCTGCGGGTTCAGCGGAATCGAGATCATCAGTGTAGTGCCCCGGAACGGCGGCGTTCCCGTTTCCGCCGACCCGCTGATGTCCATCCAGCCGCCGAGGCCGTGCACGCGCTCCATCATGCCCCGCAGGCCGAACGACGTACGCTTGCGCAGGGCGTCGGCCGACAGGCCTATGCCGTTGTCGCGGACTTCCAGGCTGAGGGTGCTGTCGTCGGCGAACAGGTCGACATCGACACGGGTGGCCTGTGCGTGCTTGAACACATTGGTCAGGGCCTCCTGGAAAATCCGGAAAATGGCGATGGACTGGTCCAGGCCCAGGGCCAGGTCGTCCTGGTTGGTGTGAACGTCGACCTCGATGCCGGTGTGCTGGGCGAAGTCGCGTGCTTGCCACTCGATGGCGGCGACGATGCCGAAGTCGAGCACAGGCGGCCGCATGGCGCGGGCGATGCGGGAAATCGCTTCTCCTAGCGAGGCCACCATTTGTTCGGCCTCGTCCAGCAGTTGCGCGGTTTCCTTTTCGCGCGAACGGCGTCGGGCCAAGGCCAGGTCGGCCCGGATGCGGGTCACCAGCGCGCCCAGGTCGTCATGGATTTCGCGCGCCAGTTCCGCGCGCTCGTTTTCCCGCACGCGTTCGGTATGGCGCGACAATTCGCGCAGCTGGCTCTCGGAGCGGCTCAATTCGGCCTGCGCATGCGCCAGGTGGGTCACGTCCGAAAGCGCGACCACGCAGCCCGAAGGCGGTGAGCCGCTGAGCGGGCTGGCCGAGACCAGCAGTTCCCGCTTCTCGCCCTTGGCTTCTATGCTGAAGGGCAGGCCGCGTACGGCCGTACCGTCCAGGGCCGGAGCGATCAGGGTCAGCAGCTTCCAGGTGTCGGGCTGGGAAGGCAGGGCGAAGGGGCGGGACAGCGTCTGGGCCGCAGTCAGGCCGGTCAGATCTTCGAAGGCCGGGCTCCACATCGTCACCACCCGTTCGCGCGAGATGGCGAACAGCGCCACGGGCGTCGCCGAGAAAATCGCATTGAGCTGGTCGTGGGCCGAGGCGAGGGCCGTTTCCGCCCGCTGGCGCTGGTCGCGTGTCTGGACCTCGCGCAGGCCTCGTTCCAGCGCGGGCGGCAGGCGGCGAAGGTTGTTCTTCATCACGTAGTCGTCGGCGCCGGCGCGCATGGCCTCGACGGCGGTTTCCTCGCCGATGGCGCCCGATACGATCAGGAACGGGCCGCGGAATCCCGTTTCCTTGGCAATCTTCAGGGCGCGCAAGCCGCTGAACGTAGGCAGCGAATGATCGCTGATGATGGCGTGCCAGGTGCGTTCGGCGAGCGCTTCGCGCATGGCGGTCTCGGTGTCGACGCACCGGGCGGCGACATTCAGGCCGGCATCGACCAGTACCGCACGCATCAACGTGAAGTCGGCGAGCGAGTCCTCGATGAACAGGATCGCGAGCGGGTTCAGGTCGCGTCCCTCTACGGCAGGGCCCGTAGCGGCCGGTCCCGGAGGCATCATGAAGCGCGGCATGCCGCCGGCGGGAGAACTGGCATTCTGCATGGAGGCCGGGGCGCGAGTGAACATGCTTAATGAATGGAGGACGGTTGCCGATAATCCCTGCAATGATAGCGTGGCGACGCGGCGTTTCTTTAGCGAAGTCGTCGTTTTCGAGGCGCTTTTTCCGAGCACACCGTGACATCCAGAACCAGCCTTTCGGCCGCGGCCGACAGTGCGGCGGACATGGCCGACTCCCTGGTCGGCGCCGAGTTCGCCTTCAGCACCCAGGACTTCGATCGCATCCGGCTGCTGCTCCGGCAGCACACGGGCATATCCCTGTCGGAGGCCAAGCGCAGCATGGTCTACAGCCGGCTGGCCCGGCGCCTGCGCGCCACCGGAAGGCCGTCGTTCAGTGCGTATCTCGAAGGCTTACGCGCGGGCGCACCTGAATGGGAGTACTTCGTCAACGCGCTGACCACCAATCTGACCTACTTCTACCGCGAAGGCCATCATTTCCAGATCCTTGCCGATTTTCTCAAGCGGCGGGCGGCCGAGCAGCGTGGGCAGCTCCTGCAGATCTGGTGCGCCGCAGCCTCGTCGGGCGAGGAGGCATGGAGTCTTGCCATGACTGCGGCCGAGGCCTTTGCCACCCTGGCGCCGCCCGTACGCATCCTCGCCACGGATCTGGATACTCAAGTGCTGGCGACGGCAAAGCGGGGCGTCTACCGTCCGGACCAGTTGTCCAAGGTACCCGAGGCGCTGGTTCGCCGCTATTTCTGCGAAGAGCCGGACGGCGGTTTCAGCGTGCGCCCTGAGTTGCGCGCCCTGGTGGCCTTCCGGCCTTTGAACCTGCTGGATCCGGTCTGGCCGGTTCGCAGCCCGATGGACGCGGTGTTCTGTCGCAACGTCCTGATCTATTTCGACCGCACGACCCAATTGCGGGTCGTGGAACGCATCGCCACGCTGATGCCGCCCGGGGCCCTTCTGTTCGTTGGCCATTCCGAGAATTTTTCCCAGGGGCAACGCCATTTCGTCTTGCAGGGCCGCACTGTGTATGCCAGGGCCGGCATGCAGCGGCAGCCCGCATGATGGAAGAGCGGTCCCGGCTCGATGGCGGTGGCCCGCCTGCCCGGTACGACCGGCGATTGCTGGTCGCCGTCGGCGCTTCCACCGGCGGTACCGAGGCACTGCGCGAATTGCTCTCCGCGCTGCCGGCGGATCTGCCGCCCCTGGTCATCACCCAGCACATGCCGCCTGGGTTCACGCGCAGCTTCGCCGAGCGCCTCGATAAGCACGCGCGTTTGCGGGTGAAGGAGGCCGAGCACAACGAGCGCCTGCAGGCCGGGCATGCCTATGTCGCCCCCGGCCATGCCCATCTCGCGGTACGGCAATTGCCGCTGGCAGGCTATTGCGCGCAACTGTCGGAAGGCGAGCCGGTCAACCGCCACCGGCCCTCGGTCGAGGTGCTGTTCCTGTCTGCGGCCAGGGCGGCCGGCGCCGGCGTGGTCGCGGTGATGCTGACCGGCATGGGCAAGGACGGTGCGCGCGCGATGCTGGCCTTGCGCCAGGCCGGCGCCTACAACCTTGCACAGGACGAGGCGACCAGCGTGGTGTTCGGCATGCCCCGCGAAGCCATCGCACTGGGGGCCGTCCATGAGGTGGTGCCATTGGCCATGATGGCGCCGCGCCTGCTGGCAGCCATCGAGGCGCGCCAGCGGGCGCTCGGGGGCGGTGCAGCCTTATAGCCCCAATACGTCCTGCATGTCGTACAGGCCGTTGGGTTTGTCGGCCAGGTAGCGCGCGGCGCGCACGCTGCCTTCGGCATAGGTGGCGCGGCTGCTGGAGCGGTGCGTGATTTCCAGGCGTTCGCCCGGGCCGCAGAAGAACACGGTATGGTCGCCCACCACGTCGCCGCCGCGCGCCGAAGAAAACCCTATCGTGCCGTGCTCGCGGGCACCGGTGTCGCCATGCCGGGCCCAGGCCGCAATGTCGGCAAGCGGCTTGCCCCAGGCCTGGGCGACGGTTTCGCCCATTTTCAGCGCAGTACCCGATGGCGCGTCCACCTTGTGCTTGTGGTGGATTTCGAAGACTTCGACGTCGTAGTCGTCCTTGAGGATACGCGCGGCGATGTCGAGCAGCTTGAGCGTGACATTGACCCCTATGCTCATGTTGGGGGCAAAGACGATGCCCACGCTGCGCGAGGCGGCCTCGATGGCGGCCTTGCCGGCCTCGTCGAAGCCCGTGGTGCCGATCACCAGCTTGACGCCGTGGCGCCGGCAGGCCTCGAGGTGTGCCAGTGTCGCCTGCGGGCGGGTGAAGTCGATCAGGCAGTCGGCACCGGCCAGCGCATCGAGATCGTCCGTGATCGTGACCTGGCTGGCCTTGCCCAGGAATTCGGTGGCGTCGCGGCCGATCGCGGCACTTCCCGCGCGGCCCAGTGCCACGGTCAGCTCCAGGTCGGGGGCGGCGAGCACGGCTTCAATCAGCATGCGGCCCATGCGGCCGTTTGCCCCGGCTATGGCAATACGCATCGAAACTATTCCTTGTTGGTGTCGGTAGACGGCGCGGGGGCGGTGTCGGCGGCAGGCGGGGCGGCCGGAGCGGGCATGGCGGCCGGCGGGGCGCCAGGGTCCAGCGCCGTGGGCGCGGCATTGCCGTCGATGGTGAGCGGCGCGTGGTTCGTGGTGTTGGCCGGTGTCCCCGGAGCCGGCGCAGCAGCCGGAGCAGGCGCGGGGGAAGGGGCTGCCGTCGTTGCGGGCGGCACCGGCTGCGAAACGTTCGCAGCGGGAGCCGATGCGGCCGGCGCCGAAACGGGCGCCGTCGGTTCGGCGGATTTGCCCGGGTCTTTCTGTTGGAACGGCTGGTGCGCGGGCTGCTCGTCCCCGGTCCACCGGTCCAGCCGGTCATTGACGAAGTACACCGTGAAGCGGCGTTCTTCCGTTTTGCCGTGCCCCGGCGTAAAGAGATAAGGGTAGTCCCAGCGGTCGGCGTGGAAGATGCTGGTCAATGTCGGGCTGCCGAGCGCGAAGCGCACTTGCTCCCGGGTCATGCCGGGCCGCAGCAGGGCCACCTGTTCCTGGGTTAGCCAGTTGCCCTGCTGCACATCGGCGCGGTAGGGCTTGACAAAGCTCGGGACGTAATTGTTGATGGAGCTGCATGCCGCCAGGCCGAGCAGCGCGGCAGGCGCGAGCCGCCGCAGGGCGCCGGCCCGGCCTCGGGTAAAGGAAATCAAAGCGTTTGGCACAGATCCGCACTCGTCTTGATTGGGGAAACCGTTATCATAAAGCTCTCGGGGAGTGGCCGGGTTTTTTGGCTCCTTCCCGCCTTCTCGGGCGATCGCCGCAGCACGGAAGGGCGCACGCGCGCACCACCATGCCGGGCCGTGCTGCAGCCGCCCGCCGCAGGCCGCGGCCGCGGCATACGCAGCTTGTATGCCGTTCGCCGCGCCGCTGTGGCCGTTACGCCGGCCGGCACCGGGGGCCGGCGTCCGGAAGGAACTGATACAGAGAACCGCTTTCCAAGGGACCATCATGACAGATCAAAGCGAACTCAAAAGTATAGGCCTGAAAGCGACATTTCCCCGGCTGAAGATTCTGGACGTCTTCCGCAAGGCTGAAGTGCGCCACATGAGCGCCGAAGACGTTTATCGCGCCTTGATCGGCGAAAGCGTGGAAATCGGGTTGGCCACGGTGTACCGGGTGCTGACCCAGTTCGAGCAGGCCGGGCTCCTGGTACGGAGCCAGTTCGACAGCGGCAAGGCCGTGTTCGAATTGAACGAGGGCGACCACCACGACCACCTCGTGTGCACCAATTGCGGCAAGGTCGAGGAATTCTTCGACGCGGAGATCGAGAAGCGCCAGCAGAAGATAGCCAAGGACCACAATTTCGTGCTGACCGGGCATGCCCTGTCGCTATACGGCATTTGCCAGAACTGCGCCAAGAGCCGGTAAGGAAGGGCCACGGGCGGCGGCAGCCCGCCCGCTTCAGTTGCTGCCTATCATCTCGCGCGCATGCTTGCGCGTGGTGGCGGTGATTTCTATGCCGCCCAGCATGCGGGCGATTTCATCGACCCGTCCGCTCCGATCCAGCACGCTGACCGTCGACACCGCCGCGCCGTTTTCCTGGCGCTTGTCCACCCGTAAATGCGTATTGCCGCAAGCCGCGACCTGGGGCAGGTGCGTGACGCAAAGCACTTGGTGCAGGCTGCCCAGTTCTCGCAGCAGGCGGCCGACCACCTCGGCCACGGCGCCGCCGATGCCGGTGTCGACTTCGTCGAAAATCAACGTCGGCACGCGCGCCGCGCGGCTGGCAATGACGGACAGGGCCAGCGAGATCCGGGCCAGTTCGCCGCCGGAGGCAACCTTGGCCAGCGGCCGGGGCGTCGTGCCCGCATGCCCGGCGACCCGGAATTCGATCGTATCGGCACCCGCCGGCCCGGGCTCCGCCGGCTCGACCGCTACCTCGAACCGGCCCCCGCCCATGGCCAGGGTCTGCATGGCTTCGGTCACCGCCTTGGACAGCGAGCCGGCCGCCTTGCGGCGGGCCCGGGCCAGCTTGCCGGCGACCGCGTCGTAGGCGGCCCGGGCGGCCTCGACCTTGGCGCGCAGTGCCGCGACGTCTTCCGCTTCTTTCAGGGTGTCCAGCTGGGCGAGCAGGGTGGCGTGCCGTTCGACCAGTTCCTCGGGCTGCAGCCGGAACTTGCGCGCCGTCTCGAAGACGGCCTGCAGGCGGGCCTCGACCTCGGCCAGGCGCTGGGGATCGAGTTCCAGGCGGGCCAGGTAGCTGTTCAGGTCGGAAACCGCTTCCTGCAGCGCGATGCGGGCCGACTCCAGCGCTTCGGATACCGGTGCGAGCGCGGAGTCGTGCGCCGCCAGCTGGCCGATGCGCTGCGCTGCCGCGGCCAGCCGGGTGTGGGCGGCGTCATCGTCTTCTTCCAGTGCGGCGATGGCCTGGCTCGCGCCGTCGATGAGCGCCTGGGCATGGGCCAGCCGGCCGTGCTCGGCCTGCAGCTGTTCCCATTCGCCGGGCTTGAGCGCCAGCCGTTCTAGTTCGTCGGCCTGCCACTGGAGACGTTCGCGCTCCTGCCGCAGCGACGCGGCGTCGCGCTCGACCGCCTCGAGCTTGCGGGCAAGCTCGCGCCAGGTCTTCCAGGCCTGCGCCACGTCCCGCCGCAGTGCGCCGTGGCCGCCGTGGCCGTCGAGCATGTCGCGCTGGGAGTCGGCTTTGAGCAGGCTCTGGTGCGCATGCTGGCCGTGGATGTCGACCAGCTGTTCGCCCAGTTCGCGCAGCTGGGTCAGGGTGGCGGGCACCCCGTTGATGTAGGCCCGGCTGCGCCCTTGCGCGTCGATGACCCGGCGCAGCACCAGGCTGTCGGTATCGAGTTCGCGTTCGTCCAGCCAGTCGTGCAGGGACGGCGGCACGTCGAAGACGGCGCTGACCTCGGCGCGGCCCGCGCCTTCCCGCAGCACGGAGGCATCGGCACGCTCGCCCAGCGCCAGCGCCAGCGCGTCGATCAGGATCGACTTGCCAGCTCCGGTCTCGCCGGAGAAGACGGTAAAGCCAGGGCCAAACTCGACCTCGGTATGGTCGACTATCACAAAATCGTTGATGTGCAGGGCGCGCAGCATACGAAGAAGCCGGTGGTGGAGGGCGGGGCGAAGGCTAGTCGATCGCGGTGCCGGAGATCTGGTTCCAATGAAGCTTGCGCCGCAAGGTGGAAAAATAACTGTATCCGGCCGGGTGCAGGAAGCGGATGGTATGCTCGGCGCGTCTCACCACGACGCGGTCGCCCTCCTGCAGCGACGACCAGCTGTGCATGTCGAAGTGGACGCTGGTGCTTTCGTCGCGGCCGCCTGGAGAGCGCGTAAGGGTGATTTCGATGGTGCAATCGTCCGGGATGGCGATCGGCCGGTTGGACAAGGCCTGAGGCGCGACCGGCACCAGCACCAGCCCGCGCAGCGAAGGATGCAGGATGGGACCGTTGGCCGACAATGCGTAGGCGGTCGAGCCGGTCGGGGTGGCGATGATCAGCCCGTCGGCCCGCTGCTTGGACATGTACAGGCCGTCGACCTTGACGGTGACTTCCACCATGCCGCCCAGGCCGGCGCGGCTAAGGACTACGTCGTTGAGCGCCAGGGCCGATACCAGCGTGGTGTCGCCCCGGATCACGCTGGAGGCGAGCAAGGTGCGCGTTTCCGACTCGAATTCGCCGTTCAGGATGCCCGCGATCGCGGTACAGGCGTCTTCGAGCGGGATGTCGGTGATGAACCCGAGCCGGCCGTGGTTGATGCCCACCACCGGCACGTCCCATGGGGCCAGCTGGCGCGCCACGCCCAGCATGGTTCCGTCCCCCCCCATGACGATGGCCAGCGAGGCCCGCCGTCCGATTTCCTCGACGGTGGCCGACGGGTATTCATGGACGCCGATATTGGCGGCGGTGTCTTTTTCGAACACGACTTCTCGCCCGGCATCGCGCAGCATTTGCGCGACAGCGCGCAGGGGCGCGGCGATGCCGGTGTCGTGATATTTGCCGACCAGGGCGACGATAGGAAAATGCATTCGGACATTATAGGGTTGGAAGGTTGCGGCGGGGGGGTAAAATAGGCCCATGGACGAACGCGCACGTACGTTACTAAAGGCTCTTATCGAGCGTTACATTACCGACGGTCAACCTGTCGGCTCGCGTACGCTCTCCAAAGTCTTCGATCTTTCCCCGGCCACCATCCGCAACGTCATGGCCGACCTCGAGGACCACGGCCTGATCCACAGCCCCCATACCTCCGCAGGGAGGGTGCCTACCCCCCGGGGCTATCGCATGTTCGTCGATTCGCTGCTTACCGTGCGGCCCTACGAAGTGTCCGAGGCCACCCAGATCAAGAGCCTGCTGCCGTCGGCCGAACCGCAGCGCGTCATCGCGGCCGCCGCCTCGCTGCTGTCGAACCTGACCCATTTCGCCGGGGTCGTCATGGCGCCCAAGCGCAGCCAGATTTTCCGGCAGGTCGAGTTCATCCGGCTGTCGGACAGGCGGGTCCTCCTGATCATCGTGACGCCCGAAGGGGACGTGCAGAACCGCATCCTGACCGTGCAGCGCGACTACTCCTCGAGCGAACTCACGGAAGCTGCGAATTTCTTCAACCAGCACTTCAGCGGCAAGTCGTTCGACGACGTCCGGCAAATCCTGCAGCAGGAGTTGAGCCAGCTGCGCCAGGATATCTCCCGCCTCATGGAGCTGGCGGTCGATGCCGGGGTCGAGGCCGCCACGGAAGACGAAGGAGTCGTGATCTCAGGCGAACTGAACCTGCTCGAGGTCTCGGACCTGGCCGCCGACATGGACAAGCTCCGCAAGATGTTCGAGCTGTTCGAGAAAAAAACCGACCTGATGCAACTGCTCGATGTATCGAGCCGGGCGCAGGGGGTACAAATTTATATCGGTGGCGACTCCCAATTGGTGCCTATGGAAGAAGTCAGCGTGATCACCGCGCCGTACGGCGTGGACGGCAAGGTCGTGGGAACCCTGGGGGTAATCGGGCCGACGCGGATGTCGTACGAACGCGTCATTCCCATTGTCGATATCACCGCGCGCTTGCTGTCGAATGCGCTGAGCCATCACTGACGCCCAGCATGCGCTTCCTGCCCGAGCCGTCGCCGCCCGCCGACCATCCCACCCGCACCGGCCTGCTGCTGGTCAACCTCGGTACGCCCGACGCCCCGACCCCGGGGGCGGTACGCCGCTATCTGGCCGAGTTCCTGTCGGATCCCCGTGTGGTCGAGATACCCCGTGCCCTCTGGCTGCCCATCCTGTACGGCTTCGTCCTGACGTTCCGGCCCAGGGACGCAGCGGGGCGCTATGCGTCGATCTGGATGCCCGAGGGGTCGCCCTTGCTGGTCTGGAGCCGGCGCCAGAGCGAAAGCCTGGCACGCGAGCTGGCCCACCGTGGCCTGGGCGTCGAAGTGGCGCTGGCCATGCGCTACGGCAAGCCTTCCATCGCCGCGGCGCTGGACTCCCTGCGCGAGTCGGGCTGCCAGCGTATCCTGGTGCTGCCGCTCTACCCGCAATACTCGGCCAGCACCACGGCCTCGGTATTCGACGCCGTCGGGGCCCATTTGGCGCGGGTGCGCAATGCCCCGGAAATCCGCTATGTCCGGGACTTCCATGACGATGCCGGCTATATCGAGGCCATGGCCGTGCGCATTCTCGACTTCTGGGGCCGCAACGGGCGCGGCCAGAAGCTGCTGCTGAGCTTCCATGGCCTGCCCAAACGATCGACCACCCTGGGCGACCCCTATTACGAGCAGTGCTTGCAGACCGGCCGCTTGCTGGCAGGGCGCCTGGGGCTTTATCCTGAACAAATGGAAGTCACCTTCCAGAGCCGGTTCGGCGCGGCCGAATGGCTTCAGCCCTATACCGAGCCCCGGCTGAAGGAGCTGGCCAAGGACGGCGTGACCGAGGTCGACGTGTTCTGCCCCGGATTCGCCGCCGATTGCATCGAAACACTCGAAGAAATCGCTGTAGAGGGCAAAGAGGCTTTCCTGTTGGCCGGGGGCAGGCAGCTCCGGTACATTCCCGCGCTGAATGACGCCGACGGATGGGTAAAGGCCCTGGCCGATCTGGCCGAGCGCAACATGCAGGGGTGGGCGACCCGTGTCGCCGGCAGCCGTCCGGCGGCCGTCACCCAACAGACGGGCGGGGAGGCGGTCGCGGGCATGGCACCGTCTGCCGAGGGCGACTGAGGAATGGAAGAGCTACGCATCGATAAATGGCTCTGGGCGGCGCGATTCTACAAGACCCGTTCCCTCGCCCAGGCTGCGGTCGAGGCGGGCCGGGTCAAGGTCGCCGGAGAGCGCATCAAGTCCTCGCGCTCCGTGCGGCCGGGCGACGTGTTGCAGATTCGCGCGGGCGAACAGGATTGGGAGGTCCTGGTGCGCGCCCTGTCTGCGCAGCGAGGTCCGGCGGTCTTTGCCCGGACGCTGTATGACGAGACGCCGCAGGGTTTGCGGCGGCGGCTCGAGGCCATCGAACTGCGCAAGCAGAATCAGGATCCTTCATCCCAGATGAAGGGTCGGCCGACCAAGCACGACCGCCGGCGGCTCGATCATTTCCGCCGCGGCGGGGCGTAAGAATCGCGGTGCCCTCGGGGGAGGGCCAAAAAATCCGTATTCCCCTCTTGAAAAGTGGGATTTGATCCCCATCTCGCCCGAAGACTCAAGCAAGTCGCTGATTTCATTTGGATTTTTATGGAGGCATCAATGTCGGCTGAGCAAAAGCCTGGCGACCAACCCATTCCGGATCCGGGCGAGACCGTGAACGAAGCCGCGGCGCAGCAACCGCAAGCTGCCGAATCCGCCGAGCAGGATCCCGTGGCTGCCCTGCAGGCCCAACTGGCCGCGGCTCAGGCTGAAGCCAAGGACAACTACGATGCCATGCTGCGTGCCCGGGCCGAGGCGGACAATATCCGGCGCCGCGCCCAGGAGGAAGTGGCCAAGGCACAGAAGTTCGGTATCGAGTCGTTCGCCGAGAGCCTGTTGCCCGTCAAGGACAGCCTGGAGGCGGCCCTGGCCCAGGAAAACCAGACCCTCGAAGCCTTGCGCGAGGGCGTGGACGTGACCTTGAAACAGCTGTCCGGGGCCTTCGAGCGCAACAAGCTGGTCGAAATCGCGCCGGCGCAGGGGGAAAAGTTCGATCCCCACCGCCACCAGGCCATTGCCTCGGTGCCGTCGGACGAACCGGCCAATACCGTCGTGCAAACCCTGCAAAAGGGCTACATGATCGTCGACCGGGTATTGCGTCCGGCCCTGGTGACTGTCGCGGCGCCCAAATAGGCGCGGGATTCCGCCGCGGCGATGGAATGACACTATCGCGGGCATTGAAATAACGAAATCGCCACCTATTTATTCGTCAAGAAGGTTTTCTGGTTTTTTTCAGGAATAAGGATTATGGGCAAAATCATAGGCATCGACCTTGGTACCACCAATAGCTGCGTCGCAGTCATGGAAGGTACGCAGGTCAAAATCATCGAAAACGCCGAAGGCGCCCGCACCACTCCCTCGATCGTCGCCTACATGGAAGACGGCGAGATCCTGGTCGGCGCGCCGGCCAAGCGCCAGGCGGTCACCAACCCCAAGAACACCCTGTACGCCGTCAAGCGCCTGATCGGCCGCAAGTACGACGAAGATGCGGTACAGAAGGACATCAACCTGATGCCCTACGCCATCGTCAAGGCCGACAACGGCGACGCCTGGGTGCAGGTGCGCGACAAGAAGCTCGCGCCGCCGCAGGTATCGGCCGAAGTGCTGCGCAAGATGAAGAAGACCGCCGAGGACTACCTGGGCGAGGAAGTGACCGAGGCCGTCATCACGGTGCCGGCCTACTTCAATGACAGCCAGCGCCAGGCCACCAAGGACGCCGGCCGCATCGCCGGGCTGGACGTCAAGCGGATCATCAACGAGCCGACCGCGGCTGCGTTGGCGTTCGGCCTCGACAAGACGGAAAAGGGCGACCGCAAGATTGCCGTCTATGACCTGGGCGGCGGCACGTTCGATATCTCCATCATCGAGATCGCCGACGTCGACGGCGAGAAGCAGTTCGAAGTGCTGTCCACCAACGGCGACACCTTCCTGGGTGGCGAAGACTTCGACCAGGTGCTGATCAACTACATCATCACCGAATTCAAGAAAGAGCAGGGCGTGGATCTGTCCAAGGACGTCCTGGCCTTGCAGCGGCTGAAGGAAGCTGCCGAGAAGGCGAAGATCGAACTGTCCTCGTCGACGCAGACCGAAGTCAACCTGCCCTACATCACGGCCGACGCCTCCGGTCCCAAGCACTTGAACCTGAAGGTCACCCGGGCCAAGCTCGAAGCGCTGGTCGAAGAGCTGATCAACCGCACGATCGAACCGTGCCGCATCGCCATCAAGGATGCCGGCATCAAGGTTTCCGATATCGACGACGTGATCCTGGTCGGCGGCATGACGCGCATGCCCAAGGTGCAGGAGAAGGTCAAGGAATTCTTCGGCCGCGATCCGCGCAAGGACGTGAACCCCGACGAAGCCGTGGCCGCGGGTGCCGCCATCCAGGGTTCGGTGCTGTCGGGCGACCGCAAGGACGTGCTGCTGCTGGACGTGACGCCCCTGTCGCTGGGCATCGAGACCCTGGGCGGCGTCATGACCAAGATGATCAAGAAGAACACCACCATCCCGACCAAGTACACGCAGGTGTTCTCGACCGCCGAGGACAACCAGCCGGCGGTGACCATCAAGGTGTTCCAAGGCGAACGTGAAATCGCCGCAGGCAACAAGGCCCTGGGCGAATTCAATCTCGAAGGCATCCCGCCCGCTCCGCGCGGCACGCCCCAGATCGAGGTGACGTTCGACATCGACGCCAACGGCATCCTGCACGTCTCCGCGCGCGACAAAGGTACCGGCAAGGAGAACAAGATCACGATCAAGGCCAACTCCGGCCTGACCGAGGAAGAAGTTCAGCGCATGGTGCGCGACGCCGAAGCCAACGCCGACGAAGACAAGCGGGTGGCCGAGCTGGCGCAGGCGCGCAACCAGGCCGATGCGCTGGTCCATGCGACCCGCAAGTCCTTGTCGGAATACGGCGACAAGCTCGACGCGTCCGAGAAAGAAGCCATCGAGGCTGCCATCAAGGACCTCGAGGACGTCGCCAAGACCGGCGACAAGGAGACCATCGACGCCAAGGTCGAGGCCCTGTCGAAGGCTTCGCAGAAGCTCGGCGAGAAAATGTACGCCGACATGCAAGCCCAGGCCCAGGCAGCCGGCGCATCGGGCGCCGCTCCCGAGGGCGAGGCTGGTGCCAAGTCGGCCGACGACAATGTCGTCGATGCCGACTTCAAGGAAGTCAAGCGCGACGACAAGTAAGCAGTATCCGGAGCGGCCTACTACAATGTGGGCCGTTCCGTTTTATTTCCTGCATCGGGGCCGCACGCGCTGCGCCCGGCCCAAGGCCTCCCGCATGCCTCGCTGCAGGGTTTGGGTAGGTGCCCCGCCCAACCCAGGGCATCTACCCAAACCCTTCAATAGCACAAGAATGCTATTGGCCAAAGAGATCATCCGGCCTCAAACGGCCCATTGAAAGAACCATGTCCACCAAACGCGACCTGTACGAAATCCTCGGGATCTCCCGCTCTGCTTCCGAGGAGGAAATCAAAAAGGCCTACCGAAAGCTGGCCATGAAATACCATCCGGACCGCAACCCCGGATCCAAGGAAGCGGAAGAGAAATTCAAAGAGGTCAAGTACGCCTACGAGATTCTCAGCGAGGCAGACAAACGGGATGCCTACGACCGCTACGGACACGCCGGCGTCGATGCGGCGGCCGCGGGAGGCATGGGCGCGGGTGCCGGCGGCTTTGCCGATGCGTTCGGGGACATCTTCGGTGAGATCTTCGGCGCGGGCCGCCAGCGCGGCGCGCAGATGTACCGCGGCGCCGACCTGAAGTACGGCATGGAGATCACGCTGGAACAGGCGGCTTCCGGCTTCGACACGGAAATCCGCGTCCCGAGCTGGGACAATTGCGAAAACTGCCACGGTACCGGCGCCAAGCCCGGTACCCAGCCCAAGACCTGCCATACCTGCGGCGGGACCGGCGCGGTCCGCATGCAGCAAGGCTTCTTCAGCGTGCAGCAGACATGCCCGACCTGCCACGGCACCGGCAAGGTCATTCCCGAGCCCTGCACGGTATGCGATGGGGTCGGCAAGGTGCGCCGCAACAAGACCCTGCAGGTCAAGGTCCCGGCCGGTATCGACGATGGCATGCGCATCCGCTCCTCCGGCAACGGCGAACCCGGCGTCAACGGCGGCCCTCCGGGCGACCTGTACGTCGAAATCCACATCAAGCCGCATCCCATCTTCCAGCGCGATGGGGACGACCTGCATTGTGAACTGACCATTCCGTTCACCACCGCGGCGCTCGGCGGCATGCTGGAAGTGCCGACCCTGGGTGGCCGCGGCGAGATCACCATTCCCGAAGGCACGCAGTCGGGCAAGGTCTTCCGCCTGCGAGGCAAGGGTATACGGGGCGTGCGGTCCAGCTATCCGGGCGACCTCTATTGCCACGTCGTGGTCGAGACGCCGGTGCGCCTGACCGACAAGCAAAAGCAGCTGCTGCGCGACTTCGAAGCTTCGCTGAGCGAAGGCGGGGACAAGCACTCGCCGCAAAGCAAGTCGTGGACGGATCGGGTGAAGGAATTCTTCAGCTGATGCCGGCGACCGGCGTGGAGTTTTCCCGCCGGTCGATCATGCAGCCGCCCGTCAGACGAATATCGCGCCGCCGTCGACCACCAGGGTCTGGCCCGTCATGAATGCCGAATCCTTGCCCATCAGGAACGAGAGGGCGCCCACCAGGTCTTCCGGCAATTGATCGCGCTTGAGCGCCCGCGAGGTCTTGCTGATGTCGCGGAACAGTTCCACATGCTCCGGGTTGGTCAGAATGCCATCCGAAAGCGTCAATCCGGGCGCTATCGCGTTCACCGTGATATTGTCGCCGCCCAGCTCCCGGGCCATCGTGCGTGTCAGCGCGATCACGGCGCCCTTGCTGCATACGTAATGGGTCATGCCCGTCACGCCCTTCAAGGGCGAGGTCGACGCAATGTTGACGATGCGGCCGCCGCCCTGCGCCCGCCGCATGCGAGGCACCACTTCCCGGATGCCGAGAAAAGGCCCCAGGGTGTTGATCTCCATGGCCTTCATCCAATCGGCAGGGGTAATCCGGTCGAAAGGCTGGATCGGAATGCTGGCGAAAAGCGCCGCATTGTTGACCAGGCCATGGATGGGGATGTTCCGCGCCTCGATGTCGGAAACGATGCGTTTCCAGTCCCCCTCGTCAGCGACGTTGCCGGTATAGCCGATGGCGGAAAACCCTTCGCCGGCGAGTTGCTCGGCGGCCTCGTCGGCGCCGTGCATGTCCACGATCGCGATTTGATGACCGTCTGAGGCCAGGCGCCGGGCAAAGGCCAGGCCTATGCCCCGCGCTCCTCCTGTGATGATGATGATCTTTGTCATGGTTTCAGCGGTTGATGGAAGTGCGCGCACGCTGGCCGGTCGGTCCGGCCACGCGAGCCGACTGGCGCCGGACCAGGGCCGTCTTCAAGCCTCGAAATAGAAATGCTTGGTCGCCAGGAAATCGTTCAGGCCCTCGGCCCCGTGCAGCCGCCCATAGCCGCTGTAGTGGTGTCCGCCGGTTTCTGCTTCCGCGAACAGCCGGTTGTGGGTGTTGGACCAGACCGTGCCCGAGCGAATCTGGCTGGCCACCCGCCGCGCCTTGCTGGCGTCCTGGGTCCAGACGCTTGCCGCGAGCCCGTAGCGGGTGGCATTGGCCCGTTCAATGGCTTCCTCTTCGTCGCGAAAGCGCTCAATCACCAGCAAGGGGCCGAACAACTCGTCCTGGACCATGGGGCTGGCCAGGTCTTCCACTTCGACCAGGCTGGGCGTGATGAACGCTCCACGCGCCAGTGCGCCCTTGCCGATGTCTCCGCGCAGGTGCATGGTGTGCTCCTTTGCGGCAGTCTCGACGAGCGACGCGATGCGATCACGGTTGCGCATGTCGATCAGGCAGCCCATCTGCGAAGCCGGGTCGTTGCCGGGGCCGACCCGTACGGCCTGGAGGGCTTGCTTGAGCCGTGCGGCGAACGCATCGAAGTGACTTTCCTCCACCAGTACCCGCGCAATGGCCGTGCATTGCTGGCCCGCCATGACCAGGGCACCGGCCACGATGCCCGCCACGGTCTGATCCAGCTCGGAATCTTTGAACACCAGGGCCGGAGCCTTGCCCCCGAGCTCGAGCGACAGGCGCGCCAGCGTCGACGATGCCGTCTGGGCAATGCGCTGGCCCACCGCGGTCGAACCGGTGAAGCTGATGACGTCGGCCAGCGGGGATGCGCACAGGTGCTGCGAGACGGCAGAGCCCGACTCGATCACCGAATTGACCACGCCGGCAGGCAGGCGTTCGTCGCATACGAGCGCTTCCAGCGTCAGGTTGTGGACCAGGGCCGTCTGGTGCGCGGGCTTGAGGACCGTCGTGCATCCTGCTGCCAGTGCGGGTGCCAGCGAACGCACCAGCAGCGTGACGGGGGCGTTCCAGGGAACGATGATGACGGCAATGCCGGCGGCTTCTCGATCGAGCGACGAGTAGCAGTGAGGTTCCACCTCGAGGATGCGTCCCGCCAGGTTTCGGGCAAAGCCCGCGTAGTAGCGCAGCTCGGATATGGCGCCGCCGATTTCTCCCAGGGCCTCGCGGCGCAGCTTGCCATTGAGGGTGACCAGCCAGTCTGCGATTTCTTCCTTGCGCGCTTCCAGCCGGGTTGCGAAATCAAGCAGGATGTCCGCACGCAGGCGCGGGCTGCGTCGCCAATTCGTCTTGCGAAACGCGAGGTCGGCCGCGTGCAGGGCCGCCTGCGCCTCGTCCACGCCGCCCTCGGCGAAGAGCGCGGCCGGCTCGGACGTGGCCGGGTTGATCGATTCCCCTTGGGTTCCCGCGCCCGACAGCGCGTTCAACCATTTGCCATTGATGTAATGGGATGCGAGCTTCATAGTGTGTCTCTACTGTTTTTGGCGCGTGTGCACGAGATAGGCGCGCCTCGAATGTACCGGGGCAGCCGGTGGCGTGATCCTGAAATTAGGCATCGCCGCACATCATTTGTGAAATATAAGTGTGAAATGAATTGATGTGAGCTGTTTATCAATCTACGCCCGCTTCATTGATAAGGAAGCGACATTTATTGATTTCACATTTAAATTTCAACAATCGTTCGTGTTCCGGCCTAATGGTAACGGCGCGCCCCGTGGCCGTGGCCCGCTCGACATAAGAACACGGAGACAAGATGAGAAAGCTGGTTTATTTCCTTGCCGCAGCAGGCAGCACCCTGCTGGTCCATACGGCCGCCCTGGCGCAGCAGGAGTTTCCCACCCGGCCCGTCCGCATCATCTCGGCATTCTCGACAGGGTCAGGGCCGGACGCAATGCTGCGCATCGTGGCCGAACGCCTGTCGAAAAAGTGGGGGCAGCCCGTCGTCGTCGAAAACAAGCCCGGCGGCAGCGGGTTCATCGCCGCCTCGGAAGTGAAGCGGGCTGCCGCCGACGGATCGACCTTGTTTCACGCCGACGGGCTGAACTTCACGGCGATTCCCTACATGTACAGCAAGATGCCGTACAAGGTGGAAGACTTCGCGCCCATCGTCCCGCTGCATCACAGCTATTTCTTCATTGCGGTATCAGCCCAATCCAACTGGAACAGTGTGGGGGACCTGCTGGCCGCGGCCCGCGCCAAGCCTGGCCGTGTCACCTACGGTTCATGGCAGATAGGCAGCGTTGCCCATTTGAACGGCGCGGCGCTGGAGGACACCGCCAAGGTGAAGATGACGCACGTGCCTTTCAAGGACAACAGCCAGCTCTACACCTCGGTGGCCAACCGGGAGGTCGACTGGGCATTCGCCACCGCCGGCAGCGCAGGGGCCTTGCAGAAGGCCGGCAAGCTCAAGTTCCTGGCGCTGGCGGGGCCCGAGCGGCTGTCTACCCATACGTCCGTCCCGGTCGTGGGCGAAGGGGGCGGACCTGCAGGATTCGAGGCGTCGGGCTGGGTGGGGTTGTTTGCGCCGGCGGGAACGCCGAAGACGACGGTCGCCAAGATCAACGCCGACGTGATCAGCGTCTACAAGCAACCGGACGTCCCGCCCAAGATGGTCGATTTCGGCTACATGCCTCTGTTGATCACCCCGGAAGAAGCCGCTGCGAAGGTGAAGTCGGAAGGCGCGGCCTATGCCAGGCTGGTCAAAGAGATCGGCTTGACGCTGGATTGACGCTGGCGATCTGCGTGCCGCCGGCGCGTTTCAGCGCACGCGGTTACGCAGGCCGCTCAAGTCGCCGGCTGCCCAGGCTCGCGCATTGTGAATCAGAAGCGGCAGTACCTGGTCGGCGTAGCGATCCGATTCGCCGCCGATGTGCGGCGTAATCATCAGCCGCGGCACCGACCACAGCGGGTCGTCTTCGGGCAGGGGTTCCCGCTCGAACACATCCAGCGCGGCGCCGGCCAGGCGTTCGCCCCGCAGCGCATCGACCAGCGCCGCCGTATCGCACAGCCCGGCGCGTGCCAGGTTGATCAAGTAGGCGCTGGGTTTCATGGCGGCGAGCACCGCTGCATCCACGAGGCCGCGGGTCGCCTGGGTCAACGGCGCCAGCAGCACCAGGAAGTCCGCTTGCGCTGCCACCTCGCGCAATGCCCCATGGGCATGGACCTGATCGAAACCGGGCACTTGTCGCGGCTTGCCCGAGACCGCCACCGTGCGCATGCCGAGCGCTTGGCACTTGGCCGCCAGTTCACACGCGATCAGCCCCGTCCCCACCACGGCGAGGGTCTTGCCGTGCAATAGCGGCTGGCGTCGGCGCTGCCAGCGCCGGGCCCGCTGGTCCGCCAGGATGGCCGCGAGGTCGCGGGCCAGGGCCAGCATCAGCGTCAGGGCCATTTCAGAGACCGCCGGGCCATGGATACCGTGAGCTGAGGTCAGTACGATGCCGGGCGGCAGGCGGGGATGATCGGCAATGCCATCCACGCCCGACGACAGCGCCTGCAGCCAGCGCAGCCTGGGCAGGGCGGCCAGCAAGTCGTCGTTCAGCGCGCTGGCAAAGCAGGCCAGCGCGCTGGCGTCCCGGGCCCGGGCCGGGACCGGTTCGCCGGGCCGCATCCAGTCGAAAGCCAGGTCCGGCAGCTGCCGAGCCAGCTCGTCGGCATAGTACTGGCCGTCGGCGTTGACGATAAGCAGCCGGACATCGTTAGTGGGCGTAGGGGTCTCGGGCATCGCGTCAGTCCGTGCTGATCTTTGCGGCGGCGATCAGCGGCCCGTAGGATTGCTGCTCGCTTTCGATCCGGGCCCGTACGGCTTGTGCGCTGGACGGCGCGGCTTCCTGGCCGAGCGCGGCCAGCGCCTGGCGGGCTTCGGGCGTGGCCAGCCACGCCCGGACCTCGTCACCCAGCTTGTCCAGGATGGCCGCCGGCGTGCGCGCGGGGGCATAGAGCGCAAACCAGGTTTCCAGCTCGTAGCCGGGAAAGCCGAGCTCGGCCAGCGTGGGGACGTCCGGATACATGCTGGAACGCTGCAACGACGTCGCCGCCAGCACCTTGATGCGGCCCGACTTGGCGAATCCGCCCAGCGTCGCCTGATCAAGCATGGCCAGCGGCGTACGTCCGGACACGACATCGCCGATGGCGGGCGCAAAGCCCTTGTAGGGCACGTGGTTGAGCCGTACGTCGGCTCGCTGGGCGAGCAGTTCCATGCCGAGGTGGGCAGAGCCGCCAATGGCGTTGGAGGCGTACGATAGCGCGCCGGGTTTGGCTCGCGCCATGGCGAGGACTTCGTCCAGCGTACTGGCGCCCAGTTCAGCCGACACGCACAGCAGGTAGGGGCCCTTGGACAACATGCTGATGGGCGCGAAGTCGGCCTTCGGGTCGTAGGGCACCTGCTTGCTGGTGAGCGGAATCAGCGACATGGTCGACCCGCCCGTCATCAACAGCGTATAGCCGTCCGGTGCGGCCCGCGCGACGGCCTGCGCAGCGATCACGGTATTGCCGCCGGCGCGCGATTCGACCAGTACCGCCTGGCCCAGGCTTTTTTCCAGCCGCTGGGCCAGCAGGCGCGATAAGCCGTCCGCGCCGCCCCCTGGCGCATAAGGAATGATGATGCGTATCGGCTTGTCCGGATAAGCATGGGCGGGACCGGCGGCCAGGGCCAGCGCGGCGGCCATGCCGGCGAATAGATTGCGGCAGCGGTAAAACATGCCTGTCTCCTTGCGCGCGGTGCGTGCCGCGCTGCGTTCTGGTCGGGGCCGGCTGCGCCGGGCGGGTCAACTGCGATACGACGGATCCTTGCGGTCCAGCATGCGCAGCAGCGCAGGCCATTCGAGATTCCCCAGCGGGCTGATGCTGCCGTCTGACCGTAGCGTGCCGGGCGGCCGGAAGCCGGCTGCGGAAATCTTGTCGGCCAGCGCGGGAGCGGGGAGGGTCAATTCCTGGCCGCTGGCCAGCGCATCGACTTGCGCCTGCATGGCCATCTCGAGGTGCCACATCATCGCGAAGGCCTGGCCGATGCTTTCCCCGGCTACCAGCGTGCCATGGTTGCGCAAGATCATCACCGGCTTGTCGCCGAGATCGGCGGCCAGGCGTTGGCGCTCTGCCACCTGGTTCGCCAGCCCCTCGCTGTCGTGGTAGGCGACCTTGCCATGGAACAGCATGGCGTGCTGGGTCAGCGGGAGCAGCCCGCATTTCATCGCCGATACGGCCATGCCGGCCCGGGTGTGGGCGTGAATGACGCAGCGTGCGTCCGGGCGCGCGGCGTGGATGGCGCTGTGGATGACGAATCCAGCCCGATGAATGGGGTAGGGGGAAGGCTCCACGACGTTGCCGTCGATGTCGATCTTGACCAGGTTGGAGGCGCAAACCTCGTCGAACATCAGTCCGAAGGGGTTGAGCAGGAAGTGTTCTTCCGAGCCCGGAACGCGTGCCGAGATATGCGTATAGATGAGGTCGGTCCAGCCGTAGTGGGCATGGAGCCGGTAACAGGCGGCCAGGTCCACGCGGGTCTGCCATTCTTCGGTGCGCGATGCGGCGCGGGGATGTGCGGCGATATCGGTCTGCATGGCTTCCTGAACACGTTCAATCCGGCGAGACGAAGCGGCGGCGCCTGGGGTAGAGTATCCGCGCCGCGCGTCCTTGCATATTGAAGCGCCTGTCCGTGCCGAAGCCAATCAAAACATTTTGATCGAAACTTGAGAAAAATCTGAATGAGCATCGAGACTCAACTCAGCCTCCGGCAGCTACGGGCCTTTGTCGCGGTCTATCGGCTCGGCAAGCTCGCGACTGCCGCAAACCGGCTCTCGGTGACCGAGTCGGCCGTCAGCACCATGCTCAGGCAGATGGAATCCGCGTTGAACCTGCGCTTGTTCGACCGGACTTCCCGCTCGCTGGTACCCACCCAGGCCGCCCATGAGATCATCGCGGCGGCCGAGCGCGTCCTGGGAGACATAGCGTGGCTCGGGACGCGGCTGCAAGACCTGGGCGACTGCCGCACCGGCCGCGTGCACGTCGCCGTCACCGCCACGGTGGGAAGCGTCCTGATGCCAGGCGTGGTGAGGCGTTTCCGCGACGCCTATCCTGGCGTGCAATTGGTGCTCGATGATTGCGCGCCGGACCAGTTCCTGGCCAAGGTGTCCTCCGAGCCCGTCGATTTCGGCATCGGTACGCCGGAGCGCGAGGACCCCTTGCTCGTATCCCAGGTGCTGCTGCGTGACCATCTTTGCCTGGTGTGCGCCACCGATCACCCGCTGGCAGGCCGCCGCCAGGTGCGCTGGCGAGAACTGGCCAAGGAGCCGATGATAGCGGTGAGGCAGGGACTGGGCTATGGCATGCGGCGCCGGATGGACGCGGCGGCGGCTGGCGCCGGCGTGACGCTCAACGTCGTGCACGAGGTCAATTTCCTGTCCTCGGCGTTATGGATGACCGCTGGAGGGCTGGGCGTGTCGGTGTGGGCTTCGGCGCTGGCGGCACGCATGCCCTACGAGAATCTGACGCGGTGCCGGCTGGTGGGGCCCCGCGTGCCCATCGATTTTTCTCTCGTGCACAAGCGCGGACGCAGCCTGTCTCCGGCCGCCCTGGCCTTCGTGGAAACCGCAAGGTCCGAACTCGAAAGCATGGACGTCCTCTAGACACCATGGCCGCTTTGCTGCGGCGGTGCGTAGCCGGCGGCTTTTCGCAGGCGTTGCCCGCTATGGCCTTGATAAAAATGTACCAAAGAAGGCCTTGAAGTGCATTCTCCTGTCGCCGCTAGACATGTGCCGCGCCATCTTTGCATGCTGCCTGGTCTTGGTCGGAACACTATTGATCTGGTGTGCCAGGGGTCGTTGAGCGGGCCAGAAAAGCGGTCTATTTATAATGGAGAGGGCAAGGCACTATACTGATTTATCCAAAAGTCGAACGCCAATATGTCCACCATCCCCACCAAGCTCCAGGCACTGATATCGGAACGCATCATCAGCGGCGAGTTTCCGCCAGGTACCCGCTTGGACGAGCGCGCGCTGGCCGAGGAATACAAGGTTTCACGAACGCCCATACGGGAGGCGCTTAGGCAGCTGGCAGCCCGGGGCCTGACGGATATCGTTCCCATGCGCGGGGTGGTGGTCAGGGAAATCGGCGTCAAGGAGCTGTCGGAGATCCTGCATACGGATTGCGAACTGGAAGCGCTGTGCGCGCGGCTCGCCGCCGAATCCATGACCGCCATGGAAAAAACCGAGCTGGAGTACATTCACCAGCGCTCCAAGGAATTCGTGCAGAACGGCGATATCGACGGCTACCTGGAAGCGAACCGGGAATTGCACCGGTTGATTCTGGAGGGCGCGCACAATAGCGTCCTGACCAAGATGGTCGGCGATATCCGCGAGCGTTTGAGTCCCTACCGGCAATACCATCCGGCCGAAGCCGACCGGCTGGTCTCGTCCCATGCGTCGCACGATGCCATCGTACGGGCCATCATCGATGGCGAGGGCGAGAAAGCCTACCTGGCCATGCGCGCCCACAATGCCCATTTGGGCAATGCTGCGCTCAGGGCGATCCGGCAGGCACGCGAGCATGGCGGGGCATCGGGCAATGGCGCGGCGTCCGCGGTTATGCCGCGGCGCCGGCAAGCCCAGGGAGACCCCAAGCCGCCCGCCGCAAAAAGAGGCCGGCCACGAAGCACACCGCAAGCGTAGCGCCCGGCCGGCCCGCAGCCGGTTCCACCTTACTGCTTGAACGTCCCCGCCATCGCGGTACTGAAGTTCTCCGGCTTGAAGTACTTGCGCAGCGCTGCATTGACCTGTTCGGTCGTCAAGGCTTGCAGCTTGCGGTCCGAGTCGGCCGCAAAGGCGAAAGTGCGGTCCTGGTCCAGATAGTCCGACCACGTCGCCATCAAGCGGCGGTCTTGCGCCCGCGCCAGGTAGCGCAGGTTCATCAGCGAGGCGATCCCGTCCTTGACCTCTTGCTCGGAAAAGCCTTCGCGCAGGACGCGCTCGACTTCTTCCTTCAGCGCAGTTTCCAGCTTGGCGCGATTGCTCGGGGCGTAGATGGCGTACATGGTCCATTGGCCGGACGGCTCGTAGGCCGAGGCCGAGAGCTGGCTGCGTACGTCATAGGACAGTCCCTCGCGCTCGCGGATACGGGTCCAGAGCCGTGAGGTCTCGGAGCTGCCCAGCAGGTAGTTGGCCAGCATGGCCGCCGGGTAGTCGGGGTCGGTGTCCTGCAGCTGCACGGGCATGGTCGACAGGAAGAAGGCATTCGCCTTGTCGGGCAGCGAAATGTCGAAGCGCTCGGCCGGCACGGTGCGATAGGGATCGGGCACGCGGGTATAGGCGGGCGCCTGCTTCCAGCCGGCCAGTCCCTTGGTCAGTGCCTGCTCGACGGCAGCGGGGTCGAAGTCGCCCACTGCGGCCAGGCGCACGCGCCCGGCGCCGTAGAAGCGGTCGTGGAATTGCACCAGCGCATCGCGTGTCAGCGCCTTGTATGCGGCTTCTTGTTCGTCGAAGCTGGGCGTATAGCGCAGGTCATCGGCGGGCCACGGGTTGTCGTGCCGGGCCAAGGCCATCTGGGCGACGGCGGTCGGTTCCTGGCGGGCGCTTGCCACCGAGGCCAGTCCGCGGCGGCGGTACTCGTCCAACTGGTCTTCCGGGAAGTTGGCGTTGCGCAGCACGTCCATCACCAGTTCGACCGCGGCAGGCAGGTTGTCCCGCGTGGTCGAGACGTCCACCACGGCACTGGTCCCTCCGGCCGCGAAGCTCACGTCGGCGCGCAAGGCGTCGAAGCGGTCCTCGATCTGCTGGCGCGTCATGGTGCGCGTGCCGTTGTCGAGCAGCGCGCCGACCGCCCGGGCCACCTCCCGCTGGCCGCGCAGCGATTCGGCATCGCCGAACTGCAGAACCAGGCGGGCATGGGCCAGGCGGCCGCGCGTGGACTTGGGCAGCAGCGCCAGCTTGACCGGTCCATTGGGCAGGTCGAGGACCTTGCGCTGGGTGCGTGCGTCGATGTTGGCCGGCGTGGCATCGAAGGCCTCGGCCTGCACGAAGTTCTCGTCGCCCTTGTAGTCCTTGAGTTCCGCCTGCAAGTCCAGCGGCTTGGGCGCCGGCGCCCGCTGCGGGTTGTCGGTCGGGAGGTAGGTGCCGAGGGTGCGGTTCGATTGCAACAGATAGTTTTCGGCCGCGCGCTGCACATCGGCAAGCTTGAGGTCGCGGATGCGGTCGCGCATCAGGAAGAACAGCCTCCAGTCGCCCTGGGCGATGCTTTCGGACAGCGATACCCCCACCTTCTGCGGGTCGCTGTAGGCCATGTCCCAATCCTTGAGCCAGCGGGTACGGGCCCGCTCGAGCTCTTCCTCAGTGATCGGATGGGACTTGATGGACTCGATGGTCTCGAGCATCTTGTCGCGCGCCGCAGCGACGTCCGCGCCGGGCGGCAATTGAGCGCCCATCATGATGACGCCGGGGTCGTGCATGCCGAAGGTAAAGCCGAAGGTCGAAGCGGCCAGCTTGGTCTCCACGAGTGCCTTGTACAGCCGGCCCGACGGGCTGTCGCCCAGGATGCTGGCCAGCATATCCATGGAGGCGGCATCGGCAGCGCCTCCCTGTGGCGTGTGGTACATGGCGGCCACCATGGGCGAACCGCCCGACCGGCGCAGGGTGACGCTGCGTTCGCCATCCTGCACCGGTTCCTCGGTGTAGAGCCGCGGCAGGGTACGTTCGGGCTTGGGTACCTTGCCGAAGGTCTCGGCGATGGTGGCCAGCGTCTTGGCTTCGTCGAACCGGCCCGACACAATCAGCACGGCGTTGTCGGGCTGGTAATACGTACGGTAGAAAGCCTGCAGCCGGCCGATGTCCACGTTCTCGACGTCGGAGCGGGCGCCTATCGTGGTCTTGCCGTAGTTGTGCCACTGGAAGGCCGAAGCCAGCATCTTGCTCATCAGCACGCGGAACGGATTGTTTTCCCCGTTCTCCATTTCGTTGCGTACCACGGTCATTTCCGAGTCCAGGTCCTCGCGCGCGATCAGCGAATTGACCATGGCATCGGCCTGCCACTTCAGGTACCAGTCCAGGTTGGCTTCATCGGCCGCGAAGCTGGCGAAATAGTTGGTGCGGTCGGTCCAGGTGCTGCCGTTCGCCTGCAGGCCCCGGCGGGAGAACTCGGCGAGCGCGTTGCGCATCGTGGGCGTGCCCTTGAACAACATGTGTTCCAGCAAATGGGCCATGCCGGTTTCGCCGTAGTTTTCGTGGCGCGACCCCACCAGGTAGGTCATGTTGACCGTCGTCGTGGGCTTGGACTGGTCGGGGGCGAGCAGGACGCGCAAGCCGTTCGAGAGCCGGTATTCGTTGATGCCCTCGACCGAGGTGACTTTTTGTACGCCCGTAGGGAGGGTGTCCGGGGCCCGGGCGGCATGGGCGCCCGGCGGCAAAAGGGCGGTCAGGGACAAGGCCAGCCAGGCGAGGGCCCGGCTCAGGGTGCCGGATCGGAAAGCGGGAAGCGATGATGGCATAGGGAGAGACGAACCGTTCAAGGAGTTGGTTGGAGTGCACTGCCGCGTCAACGTTCCCGGCGCGCGGACAGGCGTGTTACTTGGACAGCAGGCGCATGGCCTGTTCCAGGCCGCCAAGCGTGACCGGGTACATGCGGCCTTGAAGCAGCCGCCGGATGATGTCGGTGGATTGCCGGTAGGGCCACAGGCCCTCCGGTTCGGGGTTCAGCCAGACGAAATGCGGGTAGGCCGCGGCAATCCGCTGCAGCCATACCGCGCCGGGTTCTTCGTTGTGGTATTCGGCCGACCCGCCCGGCTGCAGGATTTCGTACGGGCTCATGGTGGCGTCGCCGACGAAGATCAGGCGCCAGTCGGAGTTGTATTTGCGCAGCACGTCCCAAGTGGCGGTACGCTCGGCATGCCGGCGCCGGTTGCTTTTCCATACCCAGTCGTAGAGGCAGTTGTGGAAGTAATAGACTTCCAGGTTCTTGAACTCGCTGCGGGCCGCCGAGAACAGCTCCTCGATCCGCTCGACATGGGCGTCCATGGTCCCGCCCACGTCCAGCATCATGAGTACCTTTACCGCGTTGTGGCGTTCCGGGACCATGCGCAGGTCCAGGTGCCCGGCGTTGCGCGCGGTGCTGCGTATCGTATCGTCCAGGTCCAGTTCGAGGTCGGCACCCTCGCGCGCGAAGCGGCGCAGCCGCCGCAGCGCCACTTTGATATTGCGGGTCCCCAGTTCGACCTGATCGTCGTAGTCGCGGAAATTGCGCATGTCCCAGGCCTTGACGGCCGTACGGTTGCCGGCCGATTCCTTGCCGATGCGCAAGCCCTCGGGATGATAGCCGCCATTGCCGAACGGCGAGGTGCCGCCGGTGCCTATCCACTTGCTGCCGCCTTCGTGGCGTTCCTTCTGTTCTTCCAGGCGCTGGCGGAACAATTCCATCAACTTGTCCCAGCCCAGTTTTTCGATGGCGGCCTTGTCCTCGGGCGACAGTTCGCGCATGAAGCGCTTGACCAGCCAGTCCAGCGGGATGTCGGCACCGGGAGGGAAGGCGGCTTCTACGCCCTGGTAGTAGCTGGCGAATGCCCGGTCGTAGCGGTCGAACAGGCTTTCGTCCTTGACCAGCGTCATGCGCGCGAGCAGATAGAAGTCGTCCACCGAGGGGGCGATGACCTGGCGCGACAGCGCCTCGAGCAGCGTCAGATATTCCTTGATCGATACCGGCAACTGGTGCTTGCGCAGATGGTAGAAGAAATCGATCAGCATCGTCGTGCTCCTGGTGCTTCCATAAGCCGCGCGGCTCCGGCCGTACCGGGCGCGGCCGGTCGCGTCATGCGTTGCGGCGGCCGCTGCGGGCCATCAGGATCAGCCGTTCGAACAGGTGCACGTCCTGCTCGTTCTTGAGCAAGGCGCCGTGCAGCGGCGGCACGATGGCGTCGCGGTCCTTGCTTTTCAATGCCTCCGGAGGGATATCCTCGGCCAGCAGGACCTTGAGCCAGTCCAGCAGTTCGGACGTGGACGGCTTTTTCTTGAGTCCGGGCGTCTCGCGCAGCTGGAAGAAGCTGTCCAGCGCCGCCGAGAGCAGTTCCTTCTTCAGGCCGGGGTAGTGGACCTTGACGATGCGCTCCATGGTTTCCTTGTCGGGGAACCGGATGTAGTGGAAGAAGCAGCGCCGGAGGAACGCGTCGGGCAGGTCTTTTTCGTTGTTGGACGTGATGATGACCAGCGGCCGGTGGACCGCCCGCACGGTTTCCCGCGTCTCATAGACATGGAACTCCATGCGGTCCAGCTCGCGCAGGAGATCGTTCGGAAACTCGATGTCCGCCTTGTCGATCTCGTCGATCAGCAATACCACCGGCTCGGGCGAGGCGAAGGCCTGCCACAGGACCCCGCGCACGATGTAGTGGGTGATGTCGCGCACCTTCTCGTCGCCCAGCTGGGAGTCGCGCAGGCGGGACACCGCGTCGTATTCGTAGAGGCCTTGATGCGCCTTGGTGGTCGATTTGATGTGCCACTGGAGCAGCGGCCGTCCCAGCGCCCGGGCGACTTCCTCGGCCAGCATGGTCTTGCCGGTGCCGGGCTCGCCCTTGATGAGCAGCGGACGCTCCAGCGTCAGCGCGGCGTTGACGGCGAGGGTCAGGTCGTCGGTGGCAACGTAGGAGTCCGTGCCTTCGAAGCGGGCAGGGGACGGCTGAACAGGCTGGGGCATGGTCGGGCTGTCGTAGAGGACCCCGCGGGGCCGAAGCGCCCAGTATAGAAAAAGTCGCCCCGGCCGGGGGAATGGCCGGTGGACCCTGGGGCCGGAGGCGCTTCCTGATGTATCATTAGCGGTTAAATAATAGGGGAGCCGGGCATTTAGTCGTAGAACAATCCGGTTCGCCAGTAATACGGAGACGCTTCGTTGGCCTATGGGGCCGGGCGTTGCCGCTCAGTCGTTTCGCCGCCCGGTATCGGGATTTCTTTTGATTCTGATAGAGCGTTCTAATGAAGTTGAGCATAACGATGCGGGCGTTGCCCGCGCTGGCCACGCTGGCCGCCTGTGCGGTGGTAGGTTCGGCCGTCGCCCAATCCGCCCCTGCCGCCCCTGTCACCGGCAATGCCGAGGCCGGCCGGAACAAGAACTCCATGTGCATAGGCTGCCACGGCATCCCTGGCTACAAGGCCAGCTTCCCCGAGGTCTACCACGTTCCCATGATCGCCGGGCAGAACGCCAAGTACATCGAGGCTGCACTCAAGGAATACGCCAGCGGGGCCCGTACGCACCCCTCCATGGTCGGTATCGCCAAAAGCCTGTCCCAGCAGGACATCGCCGATCTCGCGGCCTACTACTCCGGTTTGAAGTGAGCGTGCAGTCATGACGAACATCCTCCGCATTTCCGCCGCCGGTGCCCTGCTGTCGCTGTCGGCCCTCGTGCCCGCCCACGCGGGCGATGTCGCCGCCGGCAAGGCCGTGTACGACCGCATCAATTGCGCGTCCTGCCATGGCGCAGACGCCAAGACTTCCATCGATCCCAGCTATCCGCAGCTCGCCGGGCAGCATGCCGATTACCTCGCGCACGCGCTCAAGGCGTACCGCCGCGGCCAGGCCAATGCCGCACCGTCCGCCAACATCCGCAAGAACGCCATCATGGGCGCGTTTGCCGTGCAGCTGTCCGACAAGGACATCGAGGACGTGGCGGCCTATCTGGCCAGCCTGCCGGGCGGCCTGGCCGTAAGGCGATAACCGGCCCCGCGAGCGGGCCGGATAGTGCCCCGGTACGCGTCAGCGCGTGGCCGGGGGCACCTTCTTTCGGATCAGCTCGATATACGCGTCCGTATCCAGCGGCGTGCCCAGCCGCTGCGCTTCCCATACCACCCGTCCCAGGCATTCCATGATTTCGTGCGCGGCATCGTGCGCGCCCTGGCGCTGGGCCAGCTTCTGGTAGGCGTCGCGAATGCCCGGCGGGTGATCGATGGACAGTTGTTCGGCAATGGCCAGGTGCATCGACAGGTGCAGGAACGGATTGGTGCGCCCTGCCTCGACGCTGTAGTCAGCCTGTGCGGCCTCGGGGTTCTCGAGATCGCCCTGGTATTCCGGATGCTCGAGTATCCAGTCCAGCGCGGTGGCCTCCAGCGGGGTCAGTACCTCGCCGGCGCGGTGCTTGCGCCACGTCTCGGTGAAGAACTGCCGGACCTGGTCTCGGGTGGGATTGAACATCATCCGGTCATTGTACCCGCCGGCGCCGGCGGCCGCGTGGCAATGGGTGGCCGAATACGGGATAATTCCCGGCATTGCCGGGGCGCGCAAGGCCCGCATCAACGATTGCTCGGAATCGCCGCATGTCTTCTTACAAGCATATCCAGGTGCCCGCACAGGGCAGCCGCATCACCGTCAACGCCGATTTCTCGCTCAACGTGCCGGACCAGCCCATCGTCGCATACATCGAAGGCGACGGCACCGGCCGCGATATCACGCCCGTGGCCATCAAGGTGATCGACGCTGCCGTCGCCAAGGCCTACGGCGACGGGCGCCGCATCCACTGGATGGAGATCTATGCGGGCCGCAAAGCCACCTCGCTCTATGGCGAAGGGGTCTGGCTGCCGGAAGAAACCATTGCCGCATTGCGCGAGTTCGTCGTCGCCATCAAGGGGCCGCTCGGCACGCCGCCCGGCGGTGGCTTCCGTTCGCTCAACGTCATGATGCGCCAGGCGCTCGACCTGTACGTGTGCCTGCGTCCCATCCAATACCTGCGCGGCGTGCCGTCGCCGCTGCGCAATCCGGAGAAGACCAACATGGTCATCTTCCGCGAGAACTCCGAGGATATCTATGCCGGAATTGAATACGCCGCCGGCTCGCCCGAAGCCGTGGAACTCATTTCGGTACTGGAGGAAAAGCTGGGCGCCAAGCACCTGCGCTTTCCCGCCACCTCGGGCATAGGCATCAAGCCGGTTTCGCGCGAAGGGACCGAACGCCTGGTGCGCAAGGCCATCCAGTACGCGATCGACCACGATCGCCGCTCGGTCACGCTGGTGCACAAGGGCAATATCATGAAGTACACCGAAGGGGCGTTCCGCGACTGGGGCTACGAGGTCGCCCGGCGCGAGTTCGGCGCCGAAACCATCGATGCCGGGCCGTCGTGCCGCATCCGCAATCCCCGCAGCGGCCGGGACATCGTCGTCAAGGATTGCCTGGTCGACACGTTCTCGCAGACCATGCTGCTGCGCCCGGTGGAGTTCGACGTCATCGCCACGCTCAACCTGAACGGCGACTACTTGTCCTCGGCCCTTGCGGCCCAGGTGGGCGGCGCGGGCATCGCCCCCGGGGCCAACATGAGCGATTCGGTCGCGGTGTTCGAGGCGACCCACGGCACCTCGGCCAAGTATGCCGGCAAGGACTACGTGAATCCCAGTTCCGAGATCCTGTCCGGGTGCATGATGTTGCGCCATATGGGCTGGCACGAGGCCGCCGACCTCGTCGTACCGGCCATGGAGTGCACCATCTTGTCCAAGCGCGTGACCTATGATTTCGCCCGCCAGATGGAAGGCGCGACCCAAGTCTCGTGTTCCGGATTCGGCGATTCGGTCATCGCCAACATGCAATGAACAAGGGGGCCGGCGGCCCCCTTGTCAGATCTGCGTCCGCGCCGACACGCCCGCGCGAACTGGCTCGCATCATCGCGCTGGAGCGGGAGCGTCCCCGGACTGCGTGGCCCGGGACGTGGCGGGATGGCGCCGTTTCAGCCACAGATAAAGCCCGCTGCCCAGCACGATGATGGTCGCGATATCCAGCAGCGCCCAGAGGATCTTCATAGGCATGCCGCCGTAGTCGCCGAAGTGCAGCGGCTGGGAAATCAACAGCCCTGTCAGGTACCAGGGCAGCTTGGGGGTGGCGGTGACTTCCGCCGTCTTGGCGTCGACCAGGACCGGCTGCAACAGGCGCGAAGTCAGCGGTTCGTTGCCCGCGAGGAAAAACGTGTTGTGGTGCGGGCTGGAAAACGCCGTGCCCGGGAAGGCGATGAACGAGAGCCGGGTCTCCGGCGCGGCTGCCATGGCGGCTTCCAGTGATTGCTGCATCGACGCCCGTTCGGCCGGCGGCGTCAGCGGCTGCCCCTGGTAGGGCGCCAGCAGGGCGCTGAGCTGGTCGTACTGCCAATACTTGATCAGCAGGTCGGCCCAGGTATTGATCATGCCGGTGCCGCCGACGACGAACGCCCATACCAGGGTGACGATACCCAGCAAATTGTGCAGGTCCAGCCATTTCACGCGTGTCGCCCGGTGCCGCCGTACGTCGCCGAACTCGAGCTTTTTCATGAACGGGCCGTACAGCACGGCGCCGGTGACGATGGCCACCAGCAGCAGCAAGCCCATGAAGCCCAGGAACAGCTTGCCGGCCAGCCCGGCAAACAAGTCCACATGCAGCTTGAACATGACGTACATGAAACCCTGGTCGAAGCGTGGTTCGGCCAGCACCTGGCCCGTCCTGGCATCGACCGCCACCGACCTGAAGTCGTCCGTCGGCGCGGGGGTAGGCGTGAGCGTGACGAACCAGATCCGGTCGTCCTCTTCGTCCTGCGAGGCAAACTGGACGACGCGGTCGGGATGCCGCGCCTGCGCGACCTCCAGTACACGGTCCAGGCTGACGCGGGACCCGTCTTCCGCCAGCTCGGGTGCTTCGACCTCGGTGCCCAGCAGGTGCCCGATCTCATGGTGGAAAATCAGCGGCAACCCGGTTAGGCACAGCAGCAGCATGAAGACCGTGCATACCAGGCTGCTCCACTTGTGCAGCCAGGACCAGGTCTTGAGGGATCGGGTGGTGGGCATGCGTTCAGAATTCCATGGTGGCAGATAGGGAGAAAGTGCGGGGCGCACCGACGACCAGGTAGCCCGATCCCGGGTAACCGCCTACCGAGGCCCAGTATGCGCGGTCGGTCAGGTTGTCGACGCGGGCACGCAGGGTAACGAGCTTGCCGTGGATTTCGGTCAGGTAGCGCAAGCCTACGTCCACGCGCGTCCAGCCGCCGACCTTCAACGCGTTGGCGGGGTCCGCGTAGCGCGCGCCGGTATAGACCACCCGTCCGTCCAGGGCCAGGCCCGGCACGCCGGGAATATCCCATTCCGCGCCCAGGTTGGCCTGGAAGGCCGGTACGCCGATGACCCGCTTGCCGTCGTTCGTGCCTCCCTCCGTGATGCGCTGTTTGGCATCGAGCCAGGTCGCGCCGCCCAGCACGCGCAAGCCGCGCAAGGGCTGCCCATAAACAGTCAGTTCCACGCCACGGTGGCGGTCCTTGCCGTTGGCGGTGAAGACCGGGCCTGCCTCGGTCTGGGTAATGCGGCCACCCGGTTTGTCGGTAGAGAAAACGGCCAGGCCGGCCCCCAGTGCGCCCCCGTCGTACTTGATCCCCGCTTCCTTCTGCTTGGAGACGTAGGGAGAGAGCATCTGGCCCGCATTGAGCACCGGGATGCCGTCGGCGTCCGCCCTCGGTGCGGCATCGCCCTGGCTCAGCGCTTCGATGTAGTTGCCGTATAGGGAGAACTGCCGGTTCAACTTGAATACCACGCCTGCCATCGGGCTGGTGCGGCTTTTGTCGTAGGCGGCGTCGGCCTCGCCCGTGTTGTAGGCGTAGTTCTGGATCCGCAGCTGCTGGTAGCGCGCACCGAGCGTGAACTGCAGGCGGTCGTCCAGCAGCGACAGCGTATCGCCCAGCGCCACGCTCAGCAGCCGGGTGCGGCCGTTCAGCGCAGGCGCCTCCAGCGCGTTGCCGCGCAGGACATCGGCGCTGAAGGCGGGCTGGTCGGCGAAGATAGGCGAATACAGGTTGGTGGGCAGCGCATGCAGGTAGTCCATTGCATATGCGTTCTTTTTCTTGAGGCCGTAGTAGGACGCCGAGGCCACCCATTCGTGTCCCACGGGCCCGGTGCGCAGTTTGCCCCGCAAGCCGATTTCCCCGGTATTGACGCTGTCTTCGCGGGTATTGTCGAACCGGTAGTAGTTGCCCGCGCCGGTATTGCCGTCCGTCACGGTCATGCCGGCCAGCGAGTTGGCCTCGTCGCTGCGCCGGATGCCGAAGGCGCCCCAGGCGGTGACTGCATCGCTCAGATCCGCTTCGCCCCGCAGTGTGCCGAAGAGGTCCCGCTCATTCGAGTAGGTCCAGGGCTGGGCGAAGTTCCTCGAGGCGTCCGGCACCGACGGAACAGAGGCCGTGTTCAGCGTCACGCTGGGACGCGTGCGCTTGAGGCGATTGTCCTGCCACCCGACGTCCCCCGACAGCCGGACCGTGCTGCTGCGCCAGTCCAGCCCCAGCGCCGCCACGCTGATCTGCGCATGCTCGTCGTCGACGGCGGTATCGCCGTCGCGATAGGCGGCGTTGAAACGTATGCCCGTGCTGCCGTCGGGGCCGAAGCGGCGGCCGACGTCGACCGCTACGTTGCCCTGGACGGCGCCGCTGGCGCCGAGCGTGATGCGGGTCAGCGGTTCGTTGGGCGCGCGCTTGGGCAGCAGATTGATGGCGCCGCCTATGCCCGTGTTGCCGGGCGTCGCGCCGGTGAGAAACGCGGACGCGCCCCGTAGTACTTCGACCCGCTCGAACAGCTCGGTGGCAATGTACTGGCGGGGCAGCAGATTGTAGAGGCCGTTGTACGCGACGTCGTCCGAACTCAGGATGAAACCGCGGATGAAGTAGGACTCCTGGAAATTGCCGAAGCCCCGCGCCACGCGCACCCCGGGGTCGTTCTGCAGTACGTCGCCCACGCTGCGCGCCTGCTTGTCCTGGATCAGCTCGTTGGTATAGCTGGTAATGCTGAACGGCGTATCCATGTTGTCGCGCGTGCCCAGGATGCCGGCGCGGCCGCCGCGGGTGACCTGACCGCCCGCAAAGGCAGGCGACAGCCCCTCGGCCGACGCGTCGGCGCTGGCATTGACCTCGATGGGGGCGAGCGACTGCACGACCTCGGAGGTCGGCGCCGTTTCCTGGGCCTGCGCCGGCGTGGCTGCGCAGGCGAGCAGGAGGGGGGCGGCTACCGGTGCCAGCGGCCTCACGGCAGTTTCCTTTTTCTCGAAGCGTGGAACCGGGGCTGGTCGGACTGACGCCGCAGTCCGAACCACGTCATGGCCACGACGGGAATGCCAAGCCCGACCCACGACCATACGTCCCCCCAGGCGTCCGAAACGAGCGCGGTGAGCAGGCCGGTAGTGGTGAGCAGGCCCAGGGCGAGCGGCCAGCCCCAGATCCGTAGCGCCGATGCAGCCATGGCGGGATGCTTATGTAAGTATAGAAAGGCGAATAATAATGATTTTTATTTGAAAAATAAACGGGAGTTCGTCCCGCGCAGGGCTTGCCCCGGCGTTACGCCGTACGCATCCGGCCTACGTAGCGGGTGACGAAGGCTGGCCCCCTGTGCCCCTCACCCTCGTCGAGGATGATTTCGCCTTCCCAGCCCAGCACTTCCTCCAGCAAGGGGGCGAAGTCCTCGCGTACGGAGGCAAGGTCGCCGAGCATGTCGGGATCGCGCGGGCCGCCGCTCTGGTAGGCCATTTGGCGGGGGTGGAAGGATTCCAGGATGAGCCAGCCGCCCGGCGCCAGGGACTGGGCCAGTCGCCGGTGCGCCGCGCGGCGTATGCCGGCGGGCAGGTGGACGTAGATCAGGACCACGCCGGAACAGGTGGCAGCGGGAGGTGTCCACTGCGCAAGATCGACGTTGAGTGTGGTGATGGTGACCCCGCGTGCCGACGCCAGGGACACCGCCTTGTCGAGCCCGACCTGTGAATTGTCGACCGCCAGGACCTGGTGGCCGCGGCTAGCCAGCCAGACGCTGTTGCGGCCTTCGCCGTCACCGGGCAGCAAAACGCGGCTGCCTGCCGGCAGCCGGGATTCCTGCTCGACCAGGAAGCGGTTGGGGTCGGTACCGTACTTGTAGCCGGGTTGTGAGAATCGTTGGTCCCAGGTGTTCATGAAGCCGTTCCTCGCAGCGGCCTGTCGGCGATGCGTACCCGGAAAAGTACCACATGCCCGTTGTGCCGAGGGGGAAGCGTAGGCTGCCGCAAGCCGCGCGGCAAAAGAAAAACGGCCCCCGAGGGGGCCGTTTTGCCGGTCAGTCCCGGCGCCGGTGGTCATGCCGATGGCCATCGTGCCGATGGCGGTCCCAGCGGCGGTCGTGCCAGCGCGGTCCGCGCCAATGCGGGCCGTAGGGAACGTACTCGACCCGTCCCGGCACCACGAACAAGGGAGGAGGCGGGGCGACGTACACGGGAGGCGGCGCGACATATACCGGAGGCGGACCATAGACGACACCCGGGACGCCGATGCCTATCGATACGCTTACCCGGGCCTGGGCCGCCGAACCGAAGCCCAGTAGGGCCACCCCGAGCAGGCCTGCCATTGCCAGCCGTTTCATACGCATTCTCCGATACTGCGATGCCTCGAATGTATGAGCAGCCGCCGGCCCTGGGTTTGTGCGGTCTGTTACAGTCGGCGCTATATGTAACTATCCCTGGGCACGCTTCCCTGGTGACGTTGCCGGGACGCGACGGCAGTGCTCCGGCGGCTGGCGTGGGTAGGCAAGCGTTACATGGGGCCTTGTAGCGGCTCGCATCCCGGCGTATAGATAGCCCGGCTGCCGTTGCCGCAGGCCGGGCATCGCGTTTGCTGACAAAAAGCGCTGGATTTCCCGCAACTAGGAGGCGATATTGACGACGACATGCCGAGGTCCCGCGTACGGAGGGCCGGAGAAAAACGAGGCCTTCAGGGCCGAAGGCCAGGACCGGCGCCGGCCCGATGGCATCCCCCTCGATAATCGCGCCGCCGAACTAGCCGCCGGGCTGCTGGCCCCACAGGCGCATATCGATCCGAAGTTCCTCTACGACGCACAGGGGTGCGTACTGTTCAACGCCATTTGCGAACTCGAGGAGTATTACCCGACCCGCACCGAGCGCGCGATTTTCGAGGCGCACCGGGCGGCGATCGCCCGGTCATTGCCCCGCGGGGTGCAGTGGGTAGATCTGGGTTGCGGCGATTGCGCCAAGTCTCGCGCCTGGCTCCCCCACGTGGATGCCCGCTGCTATGTCGGCGTCGATATCGCGGCCGACTGGATACGGCGGGAAGTCGCGGCAGTGGGGCGGCAGTTCCCCGAGATCTCGTGCCGGGCCGTGGAAGCGGACTTCTCCGGCGACGTGGACTTGCGCGGCGCGCTGGACGATCCGCAGGCGCATCCGCCCGTGTTCTTCTACCCGGGTTCGTCCATTGGCAACTTCGCGCCCGATCGCGCCACCGCGTTCATGGCAGCGCTATGCCGCCAGGCCGGCCCCCGAGGCAGCCTGCTGATCAGCGTGGATCTGCGCAAAGACCAGAATGTCATGCAACGCGCCTATGCCGACGACCTGGGGGTAACGGCGGCCTTCAACCGCAATGTCCTGCGTGTCTGCAACCGCATACTGGGCAGTGATTTCGAGCCCGCGCAGTTCGCGCACGAGGCCTGGTTCGACGAGGCCCATGGGCGCATCGAGATGCGCTTGCGCGCGCAGGCGCGGGCGGCCGTCACTTGGGGCCGGTCGGCGGGACGCGTATTCGAGAAGGGGGAGGCCATCGTGACAGAACATTCCTACAAATACACGCCCGAGCAGTTCGACGACATGCTGGCCGCGGCGGGATTTTCCGTGCGTAGCATGTGGACCGATCCGCGGTCCTGGTTCGGCGTTTTCCTGGCCCAGCGATGAACGTCCGCGATCACACGGTGGTCCACGATCTCTTGCGCCGGCGGGTGGCGGACGTGCGCGCGGGCACGCTGGCACTGCTGGAGGGGCTGTCCGCCGAAGACTGCATGCTGCAGTCGATGGCGCAGGCCAGCCCGGTCAAGTGGCACGTGGGCCATGTCACCTGGTTTTTCGAAACCTTCGTCCTGGAGCGGTGGCAGCCCCGGTTCCAGCCGTTCGACCCCGCGTTCCGCGAGTTGTTCAACTCCTACTACGTGGGGGTGGGCGAGCGCCATCCCCGGGGCCAGCGGGGCCTGTTGTCCCGGCCCTCGCTGGAGCGGGTGCTGGCCTATCAGGACTCGGTGCTGCAGCGGCTGCTGGACTGGCTCGATCAGCCGTCCCTTCCGTTCGAGGCCCTGGCGCTGGTCGAACTGGGGATGCAGCACGAACAGCAGCACCAGGAACTCATTGCCACGGACCTCAAGCATCATTTCTGGCATAACCCCTTGCTGCCGGCCTGGCGCGCCGCGCATGCCGAAGCGGCGGAGGCTGCGCTGCGACCGGCGGCTTTTCGCCGGTACGAGGCCGGGCCGGCAGAGATCGGCCACAGCGGTAGCGGCTTTGCCTTCGATAACGAGTCGCCGCGCCATCGTGTATGGATCGAGGCCTTCGAGCTGGCCGACAGGCCGGTGACCAATGGAGAGTATCTCGCCTTCATGGAAGACGGCGGCTATCGCCGGCCGGAGCTTTGGCTGTCCGATGGCTGGGATACCCGCTGCCGGGAAGGCTGGGAGATGCCGTTGTACTGGTTGCGGCAAGGCGACCGCTGGTATAGCTACACGACGGCCGGCTTGCTTCCCATCCATGAAAACGAGCCGGCGTGCCATCTCAGCTACTACGAAGCCGATGCTTATGCACGTTGGGCCGACGCGCGTCTGCCGACCGAGCAGGAATGGGAGCACGCGGCGGCGTTGGCCATCGATGACGGCTCGGCGGGCCGGGAGGCCGATTTCGCCGAGACCGGCCGGCTGCATCCGCGGCCGTTGCGCGCGGGAGCGACGTCGTTCCTGGGCGGGGTATGGGAATGGACGCAAAGCGCCTATCTGCCTTACCCCGGTTTTCGTCCCGCGCCGGGTGCGGTGGGCGAGTACAACGGCAAATTCATGATCAACCAGATGGTGCTCAGAGGCGGGTCCTGCGCCACGCCGCGCGACCACATCCGTGCCACCTACCGCAATTTTTTCACGCCCGACTCACGTTGGCAGTACGCCGGATTGAGACTGGCGCGTTGAGGAGAATCACATGGCGGATCCGAGCAAGCGCAAACCGGAACAAACCCGGGCGCAGGACGAAGTCGGCCGCACCGAGCCGCGGCTGCCGCATGAACACGACGAATCGCACGATAGCCAGGAGAGCGCGCCGCGCAAGGTGATCGAGCAGGCCTACGACGACGTGCAGTCTGGCCAGGAGGACACCGACCTGCGAGGCAGCGGGGGGCGGCGCCAGCGCACCGTGCCCCCGAACGAGCGATAGAACGAGGCGTTCGTCGCTCAGCGCCCTTTTTTACCGCCTGGGGCCGGTCCGTCGGCGTTGCGCCGTACGTCCTTCAGGTTGGCGAGCAGGCCCTGGCAGTCGGCATCGGTGCCTGGACCGGTCTCGATGAGCGGGATCAGGGCGGCCAGCGGGTTGATGAAGCCCAGCGCGATCGAGGCGCCGGCGCGCGTCAATAGCGCGACTTTGTCGATACCGAATTCCGGATCGGCGAAGGTGCCGCCGATATCGATGGGCGAGCGCGCTGCAAGAATGCTCTTGTCCTTCGGGTGAGGTTCGAGCCGCAGGTCCAGCCGTTCATTGCCGAAGTCTATCGTTCCGCTACCGTCGATGACGGTATCTTCCGTATCGATGACCAGTCCCTGCGAGGTGGCCACGCCATCCTTGACGGCGAAAGTGCCCACGGCGCAGCGCAGCCTTGTCGGCTTGTCGCCGGCGATCAGAAAGCCCAGTGCCTGGGAGGCATCCAGGCCGATCGCCTCGATCAGCAGGTTCGAGAGCTCGCCGCCGGTCACGGCCAATCCGAGTGACCCGTCCGCATGGCCTAGCATGGCGCGGATCGAATTGCCGGTGGTTTGGAGTTTCACGTCTGCGCCCAGCGTGCCTTCGCTCTTTTTCATCAGTTCCACATCGGGGAACAGGCGGTTCAGCCGCGCGCGCTGGACGGCAATGCGGGCATTCGTGCGGATGACGGACTGGCGGGCGTCGAGCGTGATGTCCGATCGCAATTCGCCACCGGCGTAGCCGAAATTCAGCGGCGTGAGCTTGAGCACGCCATTCTCGAGAATCAGGTGGGCGGAGAAGTCGTCGAAAGCCCACGGACCTCGCACGCGTACGTCGCCGGCATCCAGGCGGACGTCGGCGTCGATGGCATTGATGCGCTCCAGCCGGAACTGCGCGTCCGGCAGTACGCGGCCGTCGTCGGCACGTTCCTCGGCCTGTTTCTTGTTGCCTGAGCGTTCATCAGGAACGCCGATCAGCGGTCCGAGGTCCTTCATGTCTAGCACCCGGCTTTTGAGCTGGGCGCGCAGCCTGGGCTTATCGTCGCGTATCTCGTAGTGCGCTTCGCCCGCCACGTCGGTAGATCCTATGCTGCCCTCCATGCCGGTGAAGTCGAAGGTCGTGCCGGCTCGTTTGAGGTGGCCCTTGATCCGGTAGGGCGGCGTGGTGGGCAGCGGCAGGTTGATATAGGGGTAGAGGGTGGACAGGGTGGGGCCGGCGATGTCGAGGGCCACATCGACGTGAGCGTCGCCGAACAGATCTCCCACTTGCCCTTCGGCCCGGATGCGGGTGGGTCCGCCTTTGGCATCGATGAAGAACGGGAAGGGCGTGCCCGAATCCCGCAAGGTCATGATCGACCCCGTGCGTGCGATGCCGCCGAATGTTCCGCCATGGTACTTGCCGCTGAAATCGAGCTTCATGCCGTAGGCCGGGCCGGAACTCGGCGGGGTTTCACTATCCGCCCTCAGCTTTGCGCTCACGTCGATGGCGCGATCGTCGTACTCGACCACCAGCCGATTGAAGGACAGGGCCCGCAGGACGACGGTCGGAGGTTCGCCCGAGTCATCCTCCTCCTTGGGAAAGGTCCAGTTATTGGCGCCGGAAGCGTCGCGGGCCAGATGCGCCTGTCCACCTTCCACCGACAGCAGCTCGAGGATGACTGCCCGTTTGAGCAGGGGCAGCAGGCGAATGTGGACCTCGACCGTCTCCGCCTGGACCATCTGTTCCGGCTGGCGTTCGGGGAGATTGGCCACCTGCAGCCCGTGCAGTTGAATGCGCGTGACCGGGCGCAGCCGCATGCGGAAATCCTCGAGCACGACAGGCCGGCCGAGTCTGTCGGTGGCGATCAGCTCTACCGGCCCGCGCAGAAAGCGCCAGTCAGTGAGCAGGGCCGCGACGACCAGGATAAGAAGGAGGCCCGCAATGGCCGCAAGGATTTTGGTGATTCGCATCGGAGCAGTCCAAGGGCGCCCATCGCCCCGTTCCGGCCGTTTTAATGGCTCAGGGCTGTTTGCGCAATTCCGCTGGCGGTATCTTCATCAAGTCACGATATTTGGTGACAGTGCGCCGGGCCACCACCACTCCCTGTTCCGCCAGCATGCGCGTCAACGAAACATCCGACAAGGGGTCGCGCCGGTTTTCCGCCGCGATCATGTCCCGGATGAGCGCGCGTACGGCAGCGGCCGAGCAGCGCCCCCCCGTGTCGGTGGCAAGCTCCCGCGAGAAGAAGTGCTTGAATTCGAATACGCCGCGCGGCGTCGCCATGTACTTGTTGTTGGTCGCGCGCGAGACCGTGGACTCGTGCAGATCGAGTTCTTCCGCTACCTTGCGCAGCACCAACGGCTTGAGCGCGATTTCGCCGTAGTCGAAGAAGGTGCGCTGGTGGGCGACGATCGCCTCGGCCACGCGCTGTATCGTCGCAAAGCGCTGTTCGACGTTGCGTATCAGCCAACGGGCTTCCTGCAGTTCCTGGGCCAGCGGGGCACGATCATCGCAGCGCGCCTTGCGGAACAGGTTGGCATAGGCCTGGTGCAGACGCGCCTTGGGCATGACAGCGGGGTTGGTCGTGATCACCCACTTGTTCTTGATCTTGCGCACGATGACATCGGGAATGATGTGATCGGTCTCGGGCTCGCTGAAGGCCAGGCCGGGCCTGGGCGTGAGGCTGCGTATCAGCCGGCACGCCACGCCCAGTTCTTCCTCGTTGCAGCCGAGGCGCCGGCGCAGTTCAGCCGTCTCCCTGCGCGCCATCAAGTCCAGGTAGTCATCGACGATGGCGATCGCCAGGCTCCTTCCCGGCGTGTCGGCAGGATAGGCCGCGAGTTGCAGGTGCAGGCATTCGCCCAGGCTTCTTGCCGCCAGCCCGGGTGTGTCGAGGTGCTGGACCAGCGTGAGGGCCACCATCCATTCATCCCGGGTCGGCATGGGGTTCATGGGCAGAGAAGCGGCCAGCTCATCGAAATCCTGGCGCAGATACCCGTCCTCGTCGAGCGCTTCGATGATGATCTCCGCCAGCAACCGGTCGCGGTCGCCCAGCCGGTATCCGCACAGTTGCTGGTGAAGGTAGTCATGCAGGCCCATGGAGCTGTGCGACCACTGGCCTACATCGGGACGATCCTCGCCGTCGTCGTCGCGGACGCGGCTGGTCGGGTAAGAGCCTGGATAGGACTCGCCGTCGAACGCCGGCGGCTCGGATTCGCGCGAGTCGTTGCCGTCTATCTGCCGCGGGTCGTCGGCGTTGCGGTCGACGGGAAGCACGGATTCCTCGGACTTGGCGATGGCCGGATCCTGGTCGTCCTCCTCCAGAAAAGGGTTGTTGGCGATGGCCTGTTGGAGTTCCTGCGTGAATTCGAGTGCGGACATTTGCAATAGCTTGACCGACTGCTGAAGTCTCGGCGTCAAGGACAGTTGCTGACGCACTCGCATGTCGTAAGTCGCTTGTACCAATGCCGTCTCCCATGCTTGGGCCGGTTTCGCCCGGCCAACCGTTAACTGTCGCAACCCTGTTTCTTGCAAGCTTCATGCCAATTTGTTTGCCTAGGCATAGCGCGGAAGTCTGGGGAAAATAGCGTGCAGCTCTTGCCGGTTCGGTAAGTTTTACCGATGCTTTCGGCATGGGCGTCTATGGCGACTTCTGGTGGCGGCCTGACATGGGACGACTATTTCGCATACTGCTGTACAGCCTTTGCACGGTATCGCTCTGCCGCTGTGCCCATCCCCTGCCGTCGCCCGAAACCGTGGCGACGGTGCGCGAGCCGCCCCGCATATCGACCGATGCCGGATGGCTGACCTATCGCGAAAGCCGCCGCATCATCGAGCGTTTGGCGCCCGGAAGCGGTGGGGACTTCCTGGCGCGGCACCTGCAGGTCGAAGAGGCCGTGGCCGAGGCGCCGCTTGTCGCCGGCAACGAGGTGCGGCTCTTCGCGGACGGGCCCAGCACCTATCGCGCGATGGTCGCGGCCATTGAGTCGGCGCGCCGCTTCGTCCATCTGGAAAGCTACATTTTCGAAGACGACAACATCGGCAACCTCGTCGCCGAGCGATTGATCGCCAAGCGAAGAGAGGGGGTTGCGGTGGCGGTTATGGTGGACGACATCGGGACCCGTTCGGCGACGGCATCGCTGTTCGAGCGCATGCGGCAAGCCGGTATCCAGGTCACCTTCTTCAATCCCGTGAACCCGTTCAAGAGCCGGGGATCGTGGTCCCTCAACGAACGCAGCCATCGCAAGATACTGGTGGTGGACGGCGAAGTGGCCTTCATCGGCGGGATCAATGTGAGCGATGTCTATGCGTCGCGGCCGATGAGCGGATCGTCGCGGCCGCGCGAAGCGGGCGACAAGAAAGGCGCGCCGTGGCGCGACACGCACATCAGCATACGCGGGCCAGCCGTGCCGGATGTCGAGCGGGTTTTTCTCGAAGGCTGGCGCAGCCAGGGCGGTCCCGCGCTGGGCGATATGGATTTTCTGCCGCAGCAGCCGCAGCGGGGACCCCATGTCGTACGCATCGTCATCAACAAACCCGGCGCCAACGATAACCATGCGATCTATTTGACCCTGCTTTCGGCCATCCATAGCGCGCAGCGATCCATCCATATCACCATGGCGTACTTCGTCCCGGATCCGGCCTTCGTTGCTGCCTTGCGCGACGCGGCACAGCGTGGCGTCGACGTGGTGCTGCTACTGCCCGGCTTCAGCGATTTCCCGATGGTCTTGCATGCAGGCCGTTCCCACTATGAGGCCTTGCTCGCGGCAGGGGTGAAAATCTACGAACGGCGCGATGCGCTGTTGCATGCCAAGACCGCGGTCGTCGACGGGGTCTGGTCCACGGCAGGTTCCAGCAATCTGGACTGGCGCAGTTTTACGCTGAACCACGAGATCAACGCCGTCATCCTAGGTGCCGATTTCGGTACCCAGATGGAGGCCTTGTTCGAGCAGGATCGCCGGGCGTCGGTCCTGGTAGATCCTGAACAGTGGAAACAGCGGCCGTTGTCGGCGCGCTTCAAAGAATTTCTCTCGCGGCTGCTCGAGCGCTGGCTGTAGCCGAGGCGCCAGCCCGGTTGGACCGGCAGCCATCAGCCGCCGGGACTACGTGCCGTTGCCCCCGTGCTTGTAGCTGTCCAGCCGGTTATAGAGCGTCTTGAGGCTGATGCCCAGCGTGCTGGCGGTTTGCCTCTTGTCTCCGCCGAAGTGTGCCAGCGTGGCCAGGATCAGTTCGCGCTGCGCGTCGGGCAGCGGAATACCTACCGCCAGTTCCAGGCATCCCTCGCGCCGTACGACCCGGCGGTTGCGGGGCGCGGGCTCGGGGCTTTGCACTTCGACCTCCTCGTCGGCGAGGATGAAGGCGCGATGGACGGCGTTCTTCAGTTCCCGCACGTTCCCTGGCCAGTGGTATTGACGCAGCCCGTCCAGGGTACCCTTGGCGAACCGCTTGCGCGCTTTTTCGGCGGCATTGAGCTGGTCCAGGAAACGCTGGGCGAGGAGTTCGATATCGCTCATGCGCTCGCGCAGCGGAGGAACCCGCAGCGGAAACACCGCGAGGCGATACAGCAGATCTTCGCGGAAGCGTCCTTCCCGTACGGCGGCCTGCGGGTCACGGTTGGTGGCGGCTATGACCCGGACGTCGGTGGAGATCTGTTCCGTGCCGCCGACGCGGTGGAAACTCGACGTTTCCAGCACGCGCAGCAGCTTGGTCTGCATGTCGGGGGCCATCTCGGTGATCTCGTCCAGAAAGATGGTGCCGCCGGCGGCGCGCTCGAAATAGCCGGCGTGCTGCTGGATAGCACCGGTGAAACTGCCTTTCTCGTGGCCGAACAATTCTCCTTCGATCAGAGTGGGCGGAATCGCGCCGCAGTTGACCGGCACGAAGGGGGCGTCGCGGCGGGGGCTTTGGTCGTGCAAAGTGCGGGCAACCAGCTCCTTGCCCGTCCCGCTTTCGCCGACGATGAGCACCGTGAGCGCGGTCGGGGCGACCTTTTCGATCTGCTGGTACAGCTCGCGCATCGGCGTGGAGCCGCCATATAGCAGTCCGTAGTGCTGGCGTAGGGGCTCGGGCCGCGCCGGCTCGGCCGCAGCCGGCCCGGCGCCGGAGGCGAACGGTTCGTCGGTGTCGAGAGCCGGGGCCAGGGCTTCGTCAGGGCGCATTGCCTGTTCCTTCCGCATGGGTCTCCAAGGGGATTGTGTGCCGAGGGCCGGAGTGCCCCGCCGGGCGGGAAGTCCACATTCTAAGCAGATGCCCGGGCCCCCGGAACGGAATCCGCGCATCCATGGTAACGGGCTGTCGCAATGGGGCGCCCGGCAAGGGGAATTTACAAGTTTTCATGTAATTCTTACCCATTGCTTGCACTTGGCGCAGCCTCCGGCTGCAAGGTCTGCGCCGGCAGGGTGCACGGTACGAAACCTGCGCTTCGGTCCGGGCACCGGTAGGGCGGGGGATAGCCGCCCCCGGCTGCTCCGGTGTTCTATACAAGGAGTAAGCAATGTTGCGATGGGCCGCTATTTTCTTCGTAATTGCATTGATTGCCGCGCTATTCGGGTTCGGCGGAATCGCCTCCGGCGCGGCTGAAATCGCCAAGATCCTGTTTTATATTTTCGTCATCGTCTTCGTGGTGACACTGGTGCTCGGCGCCTTTAGCAGGCCGTTGAAAAAGTGGGCATCGAACGCATCAGGGACGCTGTTTTCGAAGAAACGAGTGGCCCAGACGCGTCTGCGCAGCGATTGCACCGGCCAATCTGGCCTGTTTGCAGGCCATCTCGCCCATTTCGGGCGCACGTATCCCCGGGCTCACGCATGATGCGCGTCCCACCAGCCGCCGATGCTGCCCATGCGCACCAGGTTGTAGGTGGCAAAGCACAGCAGCGCCTGACCCGTGAGCTTGGCCTGACCGATGAGCTTGGTCTTGGCCAGACCACCCACGGTCTTGATCCAGCCAAAGGCCTCCTCAATGCGCTTGCGCACCTTCTGACTGGTCTTGTAGCCCTCGTGTCGGGTGATCCGGGCATCCACCGCCGAGTGCCTGTCCTTGGCCGCCACGTGCGGCGTGACCTTGAGCTTGCGACAGCCCTCGATGAAGGTCTTACTGTCATAGCCCTTGTCGGCCCCGACCGTAGCCCGCTTGTTCTTGTTGCCCCGGCGCCCAAGCATCGCGAGCGCTGCCTCGCGCTCGGCGGTGCCGCGGGCATGGGTGATCTGCACGTCCACGATCAGACCGTTGCGGTTTTCCATGAGGATGTGCGCCATG
>NZ_JARYGM010000019.1:0-23360 GCF_033795525.1 Pigmentiphaga sp. | reverse complement strand
CGCGTCGTTCGCCGATCGTTTCAGATCATACTGGCCGAGGCCAGCGTCGGCGGGGGATTTTTTCAACGGCCTGCTAGCGCCGCACCCGCGCTCTTCCCGGCCGGCGACAGAGCTGCCGAACCGGAGGTGCGGTCGCGCGATGACGCTAGAATGCGGGAAATCATCGATTCCAGCCTATTCCCCGCTTATCCATGGCCGTATTCACCCCTGTCAGCGAATGGGATGCCCGCGCGCTCCTTGCCGAGTACTCGCTCGGCCAATTGCGTGCCCTGCGCGGCATTCCCTCCGGCATCGAGAACACCAACTACTTTCTTACGACCAGCCAGGGCGAGTACGTGCTGACCTTGTTCGAGCGGCTGACGCGCGAACAACTGCCGTTCTACATCGACCTGATGGCCTATCTCGCGGAGCGGGATATCCCGGTCCCCCATCCCCAGGCCACGCATGACGGGCGGCGTCTGGCCGAGCTGCACGGCAAGCCCTGCACGATCGCCACCCTGCTGCCCGGCAAATGCGAAATGGCGCCACAGCCGGCACACTGCGCGCAGGTCGGCGCCACGCTGGCCCGCATGCACCTGGCTGGACGGGATTTCCCGTCGTTCCAACCCAACTTGCTGGGACTACAGTGGTGGCGCGAGACCGCGCCCGTCGTAGCGCCGTACCTGCCGCCCGAAGCTGCCGCCATGCTGCACGACGAAGTGGCATTCCAGGCCCGGTTCGCGCAGTCCGACGCCTATTGTGAACTGCCCAGCGGACCGGCGCACTGCGACCTGTTTCGTGACAACGTACTGTTTGCCGGCACGCGCGAGGCGCCCGTGCTGGGCGGATTCATCGATTTCTACTTTGCCGGCTGCGATACCTGGCTGTTCGACCTGGCGGTCTGCGTCAATGACTGGTGCATCGATCACGCAAACGGCGAATTCCGGCCGCAGCTGGCCGCGGCCCTGCTCGCGGCCTACGCCGAGGCGCGGCCTTTGAACGACGCGGAACGGGCCTCATGGAGCGCACTGCTGCGCGCGGCCGCGCTTCGCTTCTGGATGTCCAGGCTGCGCGATTTCTATCTTCCCCGTCCTGCGCAAACACTCACCCCGCATGATCCGGCCCATTTCGAACGAATCCTGCGCCTGCGCCGCGATGCCGAACCTTTTCCGCTTCCCTGAATCATGAAACAGCCATTCTTCCGTCACTTGCCGGCCGCCGGCCGTGCGAACCCCGGCAAGGAGGCCCGCTGATGCAAGCCGCCTCTCTGGCGCCCAGCGCAGGCTGGCAGTGGGTACGCGATGGGCTTGCCCTGTTCCGCCGCCAGCCCATGGCCATGTTCACCTGGGCACTCACCATCGGATTCATGGTACTGGTGGCGAGCATCCTCGCCCCCATCGGACCGCTGCTGTTCGTCGCCGCCATGCCGGCGATCACCGTCATGACGCTGGAGGCCTGCCGCGCCATCGAGCAAGGCAAGACGGTCCTGCCCATGCGGCTGTTCCTGGTCCTGAAAGCCCCGGGCCTGGCCAAGAAGCTGTTGACGATGGGCGCGCTCTACGTTGCGGCCGTCCTGGTGGCCGGCCTGGTGTCCTTTCTGCCGTTTGCCGAGAACCTGCGCGAAGCGGTCCAAGGCTTGTCATCCGACGACCTCGGGCCAGTGCTGGAGGCGATGCGCGCGCCCATCGTGGTGTTCGCGGTCCTTTACATCCTCATTGCAGCACTGTTCTGGCATGCGCCGGCGCTGGTGGCCTGGCATCGCCTGGATATACGGAAAGCGCTGTTCTTCTCGGGCGTAGCCTGCTGGCGTAACAAGGGCGCCTTCTTGATGTACGGCGCCAGCTGGCTGCTGGTCGTGCTGGCCCTGGAACTGGGCGGCGGGCTGCTGGAGGCCATCGGACTTTCGGCGACGATGGCGGGATTGATCCAGATGCCGTTCAATTTTCTTGCCGCCGCGATTTTGTACTGCAGTTTCTACCCGAGCTACACGACGGTATTCGGTCCGCCGCCCCCTATCGCCCTGGGCGCACTGCCTTGAAAACATCGGGAAATACCCGCAGCAACGACGATGCAGCGGGTTTTTTCCATACTCGACCGGAAAACGCGGTTGACGGGTGCAACGATACCCCGTATAACGACGTAGCACGATTTTCAAGCGTACGAGTTGCTGTACAAATGCTTACCTCTGCGGTACAGGTTGTTCATGGTCTCCATCCTTGATTGTCTTGCTCACACTCCGTTTTTGTTTTCATTTCAAGGATAAACACCATGGAAACCGGCACCGTTAAATGGTTCAACGACGCTAAAGGCTTTGGCTTCATCACTGCAGACGCGGGCGGCGACGACCTGTTCGCTCACTTCTCCGAAATCCGCGTCGATGGCTTCAAGACCCTGCAAGAGAACCAGAAAGTCAAGTTCGAAGTCACCGTCGGCCCCAAAGGCCGCCAGGCTTCTAACATCCAGCCGCTGTAAGCTATAATAGCTTCAGCCGCCAAAACCCCCGCTTGTGCGGGGGTTTTTGTTTTTGCCGCGTCCCGAGGGACCCCCCTCCGCGCTGCGCGTCCCTTCATTCGGGCACGCCATGCGCTTATGCCGCGCACGATCGTGCGGCATTCCAGGCGGACGTCACGCGTCCCGGGCCTTTGGCCCCTGGCGCTTCACTCGCGAACTTCCACCGTCATCGATGGCGTACCCCGCCAGCCTTGCGGCGAGCCATGGCACCACCATGGCCGAAGCTCGCTTTTTCGCATTTCGCATGCTCAGGAGGAAATAACCCATGGCCACTAAGGAAGATCTGATCGAAATGGAAGGCGTCGTTGCCGAAGTGCTGCCGTCGACCAGCTTTCGCGTCACGCTGGAAAACGGCATGGAAGTCGCCGCCTACGCATCGGGAAAAATGCGCAAGCACCGTATCCGCATTCTGGCTGGCGACCGGGTCACCATGGAATTGTCGCCCTATGACTTGACCAAGGGGCGGATCAGCTTTCGCCACAAGGACGGGCCCGCCCCCACCGGCCGTCCGCCGCGGCGCAGCTCGCCGCGATAAACAAAAAATCCCTCGCCGCGGCGAGGGATTTTTTTGCCGGCCAGCCGAGGCCCAGGCGCACGGGCCGCACGGCCCCGCTTAAACCGGCGCCAGTTTGGCCACGGCCAACGCCAGGGTCTTGGTGCCCAGCTTGCCGAAATTGACCTGCACTTGCGCATCCTGCCCGCTGCCCATCAGGCTGACGATGACGCCCTCGCCGAACTTGGGATGGACGACGCTCTGGCCGACCTTGAAAATACGCCCGTTCACCTCCACGCCGGCGTCCGACGTACGGCGGCTGGAGTAGCCCTCCGACGATCCCAGGTAAGGCGCATCCCGCCCCGCTCGGCTGTAGCCGCTGTTGTTCCCCGCCTCTTCGCCCCAAGCCTTGCGCCCCCAGCCGCCGGCGGTATCCAGGGCCCTGGCGCGGCCCTGCGCAGGCGTGAGCCACTTGAGCGATTCCTCGGGGATCTCGCTCAGGAAGCGCGACCGCATGTGGTAACGGGTCTGGCCGTGCAGCATGCGTGTCTGCGAAAAGCTTAGATAGAGACGCTCGCGGGCGCGGGTGACCGCCACGTACATGAGCCGGCGCTCTTCTTCCAGCCCAGCCTGCTCCAGGATGCTGTTCTCGTGCGGGAACAAGCCTTCTTCCAGCCCAGTGATGAAGACCGCCTCGAACTCCAGGCCCTTTGCCGCGTGCACCGTCATCAGCTGGACGGCGTCCTGTCCTTCGGTAGCCTGGTTATCCCCGGCTTCGAGCGCCGCATGCGCAAGGAAAGCAGCCAAGGGCGACGGCAGCTCGACGCCGGCGTCAGGCAGCGTCTGGGCCAGCGCGCCCGCATCGGTCGCCGCATAGCCGTCCTCTGCGGCAAACGCCGCTGCCGCGTTGACCAGTTCGCGCAGGTTCTCGACCCGCTCGGCCCCCTCCTTTTCCTGCAAGTAGTGCTGGACCAGGCCGCTGGCCTCGATGACGTGGTCGACGATCTCATGCAGCGGAAGATTCTGAGTCTCGAAACGCATGCGGTCGATCAGCGCGGCGAACTGGGCCAGGTTGTTGCCGCCTCGCCCGGGCACCTGGGCCACGGCAGAATACAGGCTGCACGCATGCAGGCGCGCAATGTCCGCCTGCTGTTCCAGCGTGCGGGCGCCGATGCCGCGGGTCGGGAAATTGACCACGCGCATCCACGCGGTATCGTCATGCGGATTCTCCATCAGCCGCAAATACGCCAGCGCGTGCTTGACCTCCTGCCGCTCGAAAAAGCGCAAGCCCCCGTAGACCTTGTATGGGATGCCGGCCGAAAACAACGCATGCTCGAGCACGCGGGACTGTGCGTTGCTGCGATAAAGGATCGCGATCTCTCGACGCAGCCGGCCCTCGCCCACCAGCGACCGGATCTCGTCGACCACCCACTGCGCCTCCTGGGCGTCGGAGACGGCCTCGTACACCCGGATGGGTTCGCCATGGCCGCGGTCGGTCCAGAGATTCTTGCCCAGCCGCCCGGAGTTGTTGCGAATCAGGGTATTGGCCGCATCGAGGATGTGCCCGTACGAACGGTAGTTCTGTTCCAGGCGGATAATGCGGTCCTGGGCAAAGTCGCGTTCGAACTCGGCCATGTTGCCGACGTTGGCGCCGCGGAAGGCGTAGATGGACTGGTCGTCGTCGCCCACGGCGAAAATCGCCGCGCCCCCGCCTGCCAGCAGCTTCAGCCACCGGTACTGGAGACGGTTGGTGTCCTGGAACTCGTCGACCAGGATATGGCGGAACCGGTGCTGGTAGTGCTCGCGGATCGGGGCGTTGCGGGACAACAGCTCGTAGCAGCGCAACAGCAGCTCGGGAAAATCCACCACGCCCTCGCGCTGGCACTGCGCGTCGTACATGCCATAGAGCTCGACCATCTGCCGGTTGAAGCTGTCGTAGGCCTCGACCTCGGTATGCCGCAACCCTTCTTCCTTGGCTGCGTTGATGAAATGCTGGAGCTGGCGGGGCGGGTACTTCTCGTCGTCCACGCCGGCCCCCTTCAGCAGGCGCTTGATCGCCGACAGCTGGTCCGCCGTATCCAGGATCTGGAAGGTCTGCGGCAGTCCTGCATCGCGGTAGTGGGCGCGCAGCATGCGGTTGCACAACCCGTGGAAGGTCCCTATCCACATGCCGCGCGTATTGATGGGCAGCATCGCGCTGATGCGGGTCACCATCTCGCGCGCGGCCTTGTTCGTAAAGGTGACCGCCATCAACCCATGCGGGCTGACCTGGCCGGTCTGGATCAACCATGCCATGCGCGTGGTCAGCACCCGCGTCTTGCCACTGCCCGCGCCTGCCAGCACCAGGGCATGGCGCGGCTCGATGGTCACGGCGGCGAGCTGGGGGGGATTGAGATGGTCGAGCAGGGACATGAGGCAGGACGCAGGGAATAAGAGAAGCGCAGGCAGTCTAGCACCCGTGGCGGGTTCCTGGCGGCGCCCCCGTTACGTCCCAGGCACGGCCCACCTGCTTCTATAATGGGGGGTTTAGCCGGCGTGCGTTGCGCGCGCCGGCGCCGGCCCGCGGCAATGGGCGCCATCGCCGCGCCAGAACACCCCTAGATCAGGCCCCCGGAACCCCATGCAGGAACGCTACGCTCCTAACGAGATCGAATCCGCCGCCCAGAAACACTGGGAAGCGACCAACGCCTACCTTACGGTGGAACATGCGAAGAACCCCGACGGCTCGGAAAAGCCCAAGTTCTACGCCTGCTCGATGCTGCCCTACCCCAGCGGCAAGCTGCACATGGGCCACGTGCGCAACTACACGATCAACGACGCCATGTACCGGCAGTTGCGCATGAAGGGGTACAACGTCCTGATGCCCATGGGCTGGGACGCCTTCGGCATGCCGGCCGAGAACGCCGCCATCAAATCCAAGGTGCCGCCCGCCAAGTGGACCTACGACAACATCGCCTACATGAAGAAGCAGATGAAGGCGATGGGACTGGGCATAGACTGGTCGCGCGAAATGGCTGCCTGCGACCCCAAGTACTACAAGTGGAACCAGTGGCTGTTCCTGAAGATGCTGGAAAAGGGCATCGCTTACCGCAAGACCCAGGTGGTGAACTGGGATCCGGTGGATCAGACCGTTCTGGCCAACGAGCAGGTCATCGACGGCCGCGGCTGGCGCTCGGGCGCACTGGTGGAAAAGCGCGAGATCCCGGGTTACTACCTGCGCATCACCGACTATGCCGAGGAACTGCTGCACGAGGTCAAGCACAACCTGACCGGCTGGCCCGAACGCGTCCGCCTGATGCAGGAACACTGGATAGGCAAGAGCGAAGGCACGCGCTTTGCCTTTACCCACGACATCCGCGACGCCAGCGGACAGTTGATCCAGGACGGCCGCCTGTACGTCTTCACCACGCGCGCCGACACCATCATGGGCGTGACGTTCTGCGCCGTGGCCCCCGAGCATCCGCTGGCCCTGCATGCGGCCGAAGGCAATCCAGCCCTGGCCGCCTTCATCGAGGAATGCCGCAAGGGCGGCGTGACCGAAGCAGAATTGGCCACGCGCGAAAAGGAAGGCGTTCCGACCGGATTGACGGTCACGCACCCGCTCACGGGCGAGGCCGTGCCCGTCTGGGTTGGCAACTACGTGCTGATGAGCTACGGCGAAGGCGCCGTCATGGGCGTGCCGGCCCACGACGAGCGCGATTTCGCGTTCGCCAGGAAATACGGACTGCCCATCAAGCAAGTCATCGCGGCCGAAGGCCAGACGTTCTCGACCGACGCCTGGCAGGAGTGGTATGGCGACAAACAGGCCGGGCGCACCGTCAACTCCGGCGAGTACGACGGCCTTGCGCACCAGGAGGCAGTGGATGCGATCGCGGCCGACTTGCAGGCCAAGGGACTGGGCGAGAAACGCACCACCTATCGGCTACGCGATTGGGGAATCTCGCGGCAGCGCTATTGGGGCACCCCCATCCCCATCATCCATTGCGACGACTGCGGCCCTGTGCCGGTGCCCGAGAAGGACCTTCCGGTCGTCCTGCCGGAAGACCTGATTCCTGATGGCAGCGGCAACCCCCTGGCCAAGAGCGAAGCCTTCCTCAAGTGCGAGTGCCCGAAGTGCGGCAAGCCCGCCCGCCGGGAAACCGACACCATGGATACGTTCGTCGATTCGTCCTGGTATTTCATGCGCTATACGTCGCCCGGCAACGACGCCGCCATGGTCGACGGGCGCAACGACTACTGGATGCCCATGGACCAGTACATCGGCGGCATCGAGCACGCGGTCCTGCATCTGCTTTATGCGCGCTTCTGGACCAAAGTGATGCGCGACATGGGCCTGGTCAAGTTCGGCGAACCCTTCGAAAAACTGCTGACCCAGGGCATGGTGCTCAACCACATCTACTCGCGCAAGAACGAGAAGGGCGGCATCGAGTACTTCTGGCCGGACGAAGTGGAAAACATCTACGACGCCAAGGGCGCCATCGTAGGGGCCCGGCTCAAGGCCGACGGCTCGGCGGTGGACTACGGCGGCGTGGGCACCATGTCCAAGTCCAAGAACAACGGCGTCGATCCGCAATCGCTCATCGATACCCAGGGCGCCGATACCGCCCGGCTGTTCGTGATGTTCGCCAGCCCGCCCGAGCAGACGCTGGAATGGTCCGGCTCCGGCGTGGACGGCGCGCACCGGTTCCTGCGCCGGTTGTGGGGCTTCTGCCATGCCCACCGCGCTCGCATCCAGGCCGCGCTGGAAGCGCCCGCTCCGGCCGATTGGGCCGCCACCAGCCGAGCCGCCAAGGCCTTGCGCCGGGACGTCCATGCCATCCTGAAACAGGCGGACTACGATTACCAGCGTATCCAGTACAACACGGTGGTGTCCGCCAGCATGAAGCTGCTCAACACCCTCGAGGACGCGAAACTGGAAGGCGAACTGGACGACGCGGCGCTGGCCGAGGGCACCCGCATCCTGTTGTCGGTGCTCTACCCCATCGTTCCCCACGTCACTTGGCAGGCCTGGCGCGATCTGGGCTATGACCGCCAGTATGGTGACCTGCTCGATGCGCCTTGGCCGCAGGTCGACGAAGCTGCGCTGGTCACGGATGAAATCGAGCTGATGCTGCAGGTCAATGGCAAGCTGCGCGGATCGCTGTCGGTACCCAGCAGCGCCGACAAGGCGGCCATCGAGGGGCTGGCGGTCGCGCACGAGGCCGTGGCCAAATTCCTGGAAGGACGGCCCGTCAAACGGGTTATCGTCGTCCCGGGCAAACTCGTCAATGTGGTGGGATGATGCACAAGAGCGCGAATCTGCAGTGCCTGATCGACCCTTCGAGCCCCCGGCGCCGCTTCCTTCGCCTGGCAGCCGGCGCGGGCGGCCTGACCATGCTGGCGGCATGCGGTTTCGCGCTGCGCGGCACGGCCGACCTGCCGTTCTCGACCCTCTACGTGGCAGCGAACGACACCTCCGAACTCGGCGCCCAGTTGCGCCGCTACGTGCGCAATACCACCAACACCCGCATCGTCGAAGACCCCAAGGCCGCGGAAGCCCAGCTGCAGATCCTGCAGGAAACAAGGGAACGCAGCATCCTGTCGCTCGATGCGACCGGCCGCGTACGGGAATTCGAATTGCGCTACCTGTTCGCGTTCCGCGTTCACGACGGCAAGGGCCAGGACTACATCCCGCCGACGACCATCGCGCTCAAGCGTGATCTCACTTTCAGCGACGCCACCACGCTGGCCAAGGACTACGAGGCCAACCTGCTTTATCGCGACATGCAGAACGAAGCGATCCAGCAAGTGCTCAGGCGGATGGCGGCGGTGGAGTCCAAGACCCCCTCATGAAACTGCTGCGCCCCGAACAGCTGATTGCCCAGCTGCAGCAATCCGGCGGCCAGCTGGAACCGCTGTATACGGTTACCGGCGATGAGCCGCTACTGGTCATCGAGGCCTGCGACGCCCTGCGCGGAGCGGCGACGGCCGGCGGCTATACCGAACGCGAGACCGTGGTAGCCGATGCCCGCAGCGACTGGGACGCACTGCTCAGCGCCTCGCAATCGATTTCGCTCTTCGGCGAGCGACGTCTGCTGGAACTGAAAATACCGACGGGCAAGCCCGGCAAAACCGGCGGCGAAGTCATCGCCCGCCTCGCCCGGCAGGCGCCGGCGCTGCGGGGCGAGAGCGTCACGGTGGTCATGCTGCCCAAGCTCGACAAGACGACCCGGTCCTCCGCCTGGTTTTCGGCGCTGGCCGAGCACGGCATCGTCGTCGAGGTGCCTACGATCGAACGGCCGATGCTGCCGGGATGGATAGGCGAGCGGCTGGGCCGGCAGAACCAGCGCGCCGGCACGGAAGTGCTGCAATGGCTGGCCGATCGCGTAGAAGGGAATCTGCTGGCCGCGCACCAGGAAATCCTCAAGCTCGGCCTGCTCTACCCTGAGGGCACGCTGACCCTGGAACAGGTCCAGGACGCCGTCATGAACGTGGCGCGCTACGACGTGTTCAAGCTGCGCGACGCCATGCTGGCGGGCGACGCCCAGCGCGTGGTGAGGTTGATTGAAGGATTGCGCGCCGAAGGCGAAGCCCTGCCCTTGGTCCTGTGGGCCGTGGGCGAGGAAATCCGCTTGCTGGCCCGCCTGTCGCAAGCCGCGCAGCAAGGCCAGAGCGTACCGGCGCTCATGCGCAGCCTGCGCTTTTTCGGCAGCCACGAACAGCTGGCCAACCAGGCGCTCAAGCGAGTGCCGGCACAGGCCTGGACCGCTGCCGTCCATCACGCCCACGAAGTAGACAAGATCATCAAAGGCTTGCGCGTTCCCGGACGGCTGCCCGACCCTTGGCACGAAATCACCCGTTTGGCACTCAGGCTGGCCGCCTGATCCATCGCATTCCTGCAGTTCATACAAAATGGATAACTTGAACCTCGACGAAACCCTGCGCCGGCTCGGCATGCGCGCCCGTTCGGCCGCCCGCCTCGTCGCCCGCGCCGATGACCGAACCAAGGCCGCCGCGCTGCTCGCCATGGCGGCTGCCCTGCGCGCACGCAAGGAATGGCTGCAGGCGGAAAACGCCAAGGACTTGGAAGCGGCCCGCGCGCGCGGCCTGGAACCGGCGCTGGTCGACCGGCTGACCTTGTCCGACAAGGCTCTGGGGCTGATGGCCACGGGCCTCGAACAAATCGCGGCCATGCCGGACCCGGTGGGCGAACTGACCGAGACCCGGCTGCGGCCCAACGGCATGCAGGTTGCACGCATGCGTGTACCGCTAGGCGTCATCGCCATCGTCTATGAGTCACGGCCCAACGTCACCATCGACGCCGCGGCACTCTGCCTGAAATCGGGCAATGCCGCCATTCTTCGCGGCGGCTCCGAAGCCATTCACTCCAATACCGCGCTGGGCCGCGTCGTGCGCGAAGGCCTGGAAGCCGCCGGCCTGCCAGCCGATGCAGTGCAGGTAGTGGAAACGACCGACCGCGCGGCGGTGGGCAAGCTGGCCACCATGACCGAGTACGTCGACGTCATCGTTCCCCGCGGCGGCAAGGGATTGATCAAGCGCCTGTCCGAAGAAGCACGCGTTCCCGTGATCAAGCACCTCGACGGCATCTGCCATGTCTACGTGGACCGGGATGCCGACCTCGCCAAGGCCCGCGCGATTGCCTTCAACGCCAAGACCTATCGCTACGGCATCTGCGGAGCGATGGAAACCCTGCTGGTGCATGCCGGCATCGCGCCGGCATTCCTGCCCGACATGGGCCGGGCCTTCGCCGAACACGGCGTGGAGCTTCGAGGCTGCGACCGCACGCGCGCCCTGGTGCCGCAAGCCGTACCGGCGACCGAGGAAGACTGGGCCACCGAATACCTCGCGCCTGTTCTTGCAGTAAAGGTGGTCGACGACCTGGACCAAGCGATCTCGCACATCGAAGCCTATGGCTCGCAGCACACCGACTCCATCGTGACCGAGAACCTGTCGGCTGCCCGGCGCTTCCAGCGCGAGGTAGACTCCAGTTCGGTGTACGTCAACCTGCCCACCTGCTTCGCGGATGGCTACGAGTATGGATTGGGAGCCGAAATCGGCATCTCCACCAACAAGCTGCACGCCCGTGGGCCGGTCGGCCTCGAAGGACTCACCACGCTGAAGTGGGTGTTGACCGGAGACGGGCAGACGCGCGGCTGAGCAGCATCGGCGGTCTCCGGGGCAAGGCGCCTGCCGCTGTCCCTAAGTGCCGCGCTGGCGGCTAGCAAGACTGACAAGGAACCATTCATGTTGTGGGTCAAAGCTTTTCACATCGTATTCGTGGCCTCGTGGTTCGCCGGCTTGTTCTACCTGCCGCGCATCTTCGTCAACCTCGCGCAGGAAACGAATGCCGCCGCGGCCACGCGCCTGCTCGGCATGGCTCGCCGGCTATTCCGCTTCAGCACCATGCTGGCCGTGCCGGCCATCCTGCTGGGCCTATGGCTGTATCTGGGCTATGGTATAGGCCGGGGACCGGGCAACGGCTGGATGCACGCCAAGCTCGCCGTCGTGATTCTGGCCATTGGCTACCACCATGCCTGCGGCAGCCTCCTGCGCAAATTCGAGGCCAACCGCAATACCCGGTCGCACGTGTTCTACCGTTGGTTCAACGAGGTCCCCGTGTTGCTGCTGCTCGCGGCCACCATTTTCGTTGTCGTCAAACCTTTCTGATCGGCCCAGTCTTGTCTGATACTCCCGAGCGTAAAAAAACGACGCTATCCCTTCCTGCCGGCGACTCTTCACGCCGGGCACCCGGCGACCAGCGCGTCCGGTCGGGAGCGCGCGCCCACCGGGTGGCCCGCGCCACGCTGGAAAGCGGCAAGCAGCCGACCTCCCCGCCTACGCGTACCCCCCGTTCGGAGACCGGGCGCGCAAGCTCGGAGCAGGTCGACGAGCGGCGCGCTTCCCGACCACGCGCCAACCGCGAAAAGCCCCACCCCCAAAGCGGGCCACGCATCGTCGCCAGCCAGGCGGAGACATTCGAGATATTCGCGCCTTGCCCGCAAGGCCTCGAACAGGCACTGGCAGACGAACTCCGCGCCCTCGGTTTCGAAGACGCCCGGACCGGCCGCGCCGGCGCGCACTTCACAGCCGACTGGACGGGCATGATGCGCGCCAACCTCGAGTCTAGGCTGGCTACCCGCATCCTCGTCCGCGTCGCGCACGCGCCGGTACGCGACGAAGACGACCTGCTGGCGCTGGCCCAGGCAACGCCCTGGGAACGCTGGTTCGGCGCCGAGCGCACCTTGCGCGTAGACACGTCGGCCGTGCGTAGCCCGATGAAGAGCCTCCAGTTCTGCAACCTGCGGGTCAAGGACGGGATTTGCGACCGGCTGCGCGATCTTGAAGGGGAACGGCCCAGCATCGACACAGTGCGGCCCGATGCCCGCGTCCATGCCTTCCTGGACGAAACCAGCGCCACACTGTATCTCGATACGTCCGGCGAATCCCTCTTCAAGCGAGGCTGGCGACTCGACAAAGGCGAAGCTCCGCTGCGCGAGAACTTGGCGGCCGGCTTGCTGGCACTTTCGGGCTGGCCGGGCGACGTACCGCTGCTCGATCCGTTCTGCGGCAGCGGGACCATCCTGATCGAAGCCGCGCTCAAGGCCTTGAATGTACCGCCCGGCATCTCCCGTCCGTTCGCCTTCGAGCGGCTACGCGGCCACCAGGACCGGCGGTGGCGCGATGTGAAGGACGACGCCCGCGCCCGGATCCTGCCCGGGCTGCCCATGCAATTGGCAGGCGCGGATATCGACCCCCGCGCCATCGAGGCGGCCCGGGACAACGCCCATCGTGCCGGGCTGACCGAAGACGCTGTCTATTTCGAAGTGGCGGATGCCCGCGACACCTGCCCCCTGGACGAGCGGGCCGGCTGGATGGTCACCAATCCGCCCTATGGCGAACGGCTGGGCGTAGAAGAAGACAAGCAACTCTGGCCGGAATGGGCCACGACGCTCAAACGGGAGTTTGGTGGCTGGCAGTTGCACGTCATTACCAACGACTTCGAGCTGCCCAGGAAACTGCGGCTTGATCCTTTCCGGCGCACTCCCGTATACAACGGCGCCCTGGAATGCCGGTTGTTCGGTTTTCAGCTCGTCGCAGGCAGCTTCCGCCGCTGACCCGCCCTGGCCTCCCGGCAAGTCCCATGGAGGCCGCCCCTCTTCCACAGAGCGCCCCTTTTTACCGCAGCGCACCACCCGTGCGCTGTCTCAGTCTGTCGCCACGCGAAATGTGACCCATACACTGCAATAAACGGCGCACCGGGGCGGGATGACGCATCGCAACAACACTTGGCCCCTCCCGCAGGACCGAACTCACCATAAGACTTGCCATATCCTCGGGTTTCCCCTAATATAGGGTTATCACCTAAGTGATTTCACTTAGGGCCACAGCCGAGGATCCAGCCATGAAATACGTTCAAGACAGCAAGTTGACCGACACGCTAGAGCGCGAGCTGATCCGTAGCGAGCTGGCCAACGAATTCGAGCAGCCCCGCCCCTTCGCGGCGCTGCGACAAGTCGCCACCCAGCTTCTGGGCTTGGCGGCCGATCTCAAGGCCGCCGCGCGCCGCTACGACGTTCAGTACGCCAACGGCTAATCAAGTCGCCATACTGCGATGTGCAAAGGCGTCCCGAAGGGGACGCCTTTTGTTTTGGTGCCCATGCAGGCCAATGATTGGGCGCTCCAGGAAGGAAAGCGCCCAGCCCGCCTTATTGCTGCACTGTCGGCTGTGTCGGCGTGGGTGCGGCGGCGACAGTGTTCTCCTCCCATCCGCCGCCCAGCGACTTGTACAGATTGACCAGGTTGTTCAAGCGCTCTGCGCGGGCCTGCAACAAACCTTGCTCGGCCGTGAACAAGGCTCGTTGCGCATCGAGCAATTGCAGGTAGCTGTCCACACCGTTGCGATAGCGCAACTCGGACAGTTCCAGGCTGCGGCGCGAAGCATCCACCAGTTGCTGCTGGGCCTCGATCTGCCGATCGTAGGTTCTCTTGGCATCCAGCGCATCGGCCACTTCCCGGAAGGCCGTCTGTATGGTCTTCTCGTACTGGGCGACCGCGATATTCCGGCGTGCTTCGGTCAGGTCGAGATTGGCTCGATTGCGGCCGGCGTCGAAAATGGGGAGGCTGATCTGCGGCATGAAACTCCACGCAAGCGAGCCGCTGTCGAATAGGCCGGACAACTGGCTGCTTGCCGTCCCGAACGCGCCGGTAAGCGCAATGCGCGGGAAAAACGCTGCTCGGGCCGCGCCGATATTGGCATTGGCACTGAGCAATTGCTGCTCCGCCGCGCGGATGTCGGGCCGGCGTTCGATCAGGTCGGACGACAAGCCCACCGGCACCTCGGCCAGGAGCGCCTGGGCATCCAGGGGCCTCGGCGCCGGCAGGTCCGCCGGCAGGGGCTGCCCGATCAACAACACGATCGTATTGATGGCCAGGGCTCGGTTGCGCTCGGCGATCGCCTGCTCGGACAACGCGTTCTGCACCAGCGATTCGGCCTGCTGCAACTCGAGTTCCGAAGCCGCGCCGGCGTCATAGCGCATTTTGATCAGGTTGTAGGAATCCTGCCGGGTTTTCAGCGTACGCTGCGCCAGCGCGAGCGCTTCGTCGCTGGCCCGCTCGTTCAGGTAGGCATTGGCCAGTTGGGCCACCAGGCTGATCTGGGTGCTCCGGCGGGTTTCCTCGGTCGCCAGGTATTGCGCCAACGCGGCCTCGCTCAAGCTGCGGACGCGGCCGAACAAATCCAGCTCGAACGCGGTCACGCCCAGGTTGACCTGGTATTGGCTGCCTATTGTCTGCCTGCCCGACAGCGACAGGTCCGCCGGCGTACGCTGGCGGGTCCCGTTCGCATTGGCGCTGACGCCCGGGAACTGGTCCGCGCGCGTCACGCCGTACTGGGCCCGGGCCGCCTCGATGTTGAGTACGGCTACCCGCAGGTCGCGATTGTTTTCCAACGCCAAGGCGATCAGCCGCTGGAGCCGCGCGTCGCCGAAGAATTGGCGCCATCCTATGTCGGCCGCCGCTTGTTGCGAGCCGGCCGGGGCCGCGCCATGCGCGGCGAAGTCGGACTCCACCGGCGCCGCGGGCCGTTCATAGGAAGGGATCAGCGAGCACCCTCCTAGCAAGGCGGCTGCGGCCAGCGCCACGATTTTCTTGCTCATATCAGTTTCCTTCATGCTTGACCGCTCCCGCATCGGCGGGGCCCGGCTTGGCATCGTCGTGATGTCCCATGACGTGCAGCGATTCGGGCTTGGTCTTGAACAAGCGCAGCACCACCACGAAGAACACGGGCACGAAGAACACAGCCAGGAGCGTGGCCGAAATCATGCCGCCCAGCACGCCCGTGCCGATGGCACGCTGCGCACCCGAGCTCGCGCCGGTGGCGATGGCAAGCGGCACCACACCCAGGATGAACGCGAGCGAGGTCATGATGATGGGCCGGAAGCGCAGCCGAGCGGCCTCGATCGTCGCCTCGGCCAGGCCCTTGCCTTCGGCGTAGAGGTCTTTGGCGAATTCAACGATCAGGATCGCGTTCTTCGCCGACAAGCCGATGATGGTCACCAACCCGACCTTGAAGAACACGTCATTGGGCATGCCCAGCAGTGTCACGGCCAGCACCGAGCCAATCACGCCCAGCGGCACCACCAGGATCACCGAGAACGGAATGGACCAGCTTTCGTACAGCGCAGCCAGAACCAGGAACACCACCAACAGCGACAGGGTCAGCAGGATGGGCACCTGGGCGCCCGAGACCCGTTCCTGCAGCGACTGGCCGGTCCATTCATAACCGATGCCCGCCGGCAGCTGCTGCACCAGGCGCTCCATTTCCGCCATGGCATCGCCGGTACTGAAGCCAGGCTTGGCGTCGCCGGAAATCTTGTACGACGGATAGCCGTTGTAGCGGATCACCTGCACCGGCCCCTTGGTCCATTCCGACGTGGCGAACGCCGAGAACGGCACCATTCCGCCGGAATCGTTGGCTGCGTAGAGCCGGAGCAGGTCGTCAGGCGTCATGCGGCTGTCCGGTTCGGCTTGCACGATAACGCGCTGCACCCGGCCGATATTGACGAAGTCGTTCACCGTGGCCGACCCCACCGAGGTGGACAGAGCGGCGCGGATGGAGTTGAACGACACGCCCAGCGCATTGGCCTTCTGGCGGTCGATCTCCAGCCTGAGCTGCGGTGCATCTTCCAGGCCTTCGACGCGTGCGTAGGCTATGACCGGACTCTGCGCGACGGCGCCAAGCAACTGGTCCCGTGCCGCCAGCAGGGCATCGTGGCCCAGCCCGCCGCGGTCCTGCAGACGGAACGTGAAGCCGGTCGCGTTGCCGAGTTCAGGAATCGACGGCGGCACGATGGAGAAAGCCATCGCGTCCTTGATCCGGGCGAAGAAAGTGCCGTTGGCACGCGCGGCCTCGGCCTGTGCCGATTCATCGTCCCCGCGCTCGGACCAGTCCTTCAGCGTGGCGAACGACAAGGCGGCGTTTTGCCCCTGGCCGGAAAAGCTGAAGCCCATGATCGTGATGACCGAGTTGACCGACGGACGCGATAGATAGTGCTCTTCCATCACGCTGGCAGCCGCGCGCGTACGGTTCGCGGTCGCGCCGGGCGGAGTCTGGATGTCGGTGATCACGTAGCCTTGGTCTTCGGCCGGCAGGAACGACGACGGCAGCCGTACGAAGGTATAGCCCAGCACCACGAGAATCAGGACATACAGCAGCATGTAGCGGCCGGTCTTGGCCAGAATGCGGCCCACCCAGCCCTGGTAGCGATCCGCGGTCCGGGTGAAACTGCGGTTGAACCAGCCGAAGAAGCCCTTTTTCTCGTGATGGGCGCCCTTGGGAATCGGCTTAAGGATGGTCGAGCACAGCGCCGGCGTCAGCGACAGTGCGAGGAAACCCGAGAACAGGATGGACGAGGCCATGGCCAGCGAGAACTGGCGATAGATCACGCCCACGGAGCCGCTCATGAAGGCCAGCGGCAAGAACACCGCGGTCAGCACCAGCGTAATACCGATAATGGCGCCGCTGATCTGACCCATGGCCTTGCGGGTCGCCTCCTTCGGCGGCAGGCCTTCCTCGACCATGATGCGCTCGACGTTCTCCACCACCACGATGGCATCGTCCACCAGGATCCCGATCACGAGCACCATGCCGAACATGGTCAGCACGTTGATCGAGAAGCCGGCCGCGTACATGATCCCGAAGGTGCCCATCAGGCAGATGGGCACCACAATGGTCGGAATGAGTGTGTAGCGGAAGTTCTGCAGGAACAGGAACATCACGAGGAACACCAGCACCATGGCTTCGGCCAGGGTATGCAGCACCTTCTCGATCGAGGCCTGGACGAAGGGCGTGGTGTCGTACGGGATTTCGTAGACGTAGTCCTCCGGGAAGTACGCGGAGAGCTCCTCCATCTTCGCCTTGACACCTTCGGCCGCGGCCAGCGCGTTGGCGCCGGGCGCGAGCTGCACTGCCACGGCAGCGGTGGGCTTGCCGTTCAGCATGGACGAGAACTGGTAGGTCTCCGCGCCGACCTCGACCCGCGCCACGTCGCGCAAGCGGACAGTCGAGCCGTCGGGATTCGCCCGCAGAACGATATCGCCGAATTCCTCTGGCGTAGCAAGCTGCCCGCGCACGATGATGGACGCAGTGATCTGCTGGTCGGGCAGATTGGGCTGGTCGCCGATGGCGCCGGCCGGCAACTGAAGGTTCTGGCCCGAAATCGCGTTGCTGATGTCGGCGGCGGACAAGTTGTAGCTGAGCAGCTTCTTGGGATCGATCCAGACCCGCATGGCGCGCTGCGATGCAAACAGCTGCGCGCGACCCACGCCGGGCACGCGGCGGATTTCGCTCAATACGTTACGAGTCAGGTAGTCGCCCAGGCCCACCGCGTCCGTACCGCCACTCTTGGACGACAAGGTCACGACCATCAGGAAGTTGGTACTGGCCTTCTCGACCCGCAGGCCTTGCTGCATGACCGATTGCGGCAGGCGCGATTCCACCCGCTTGATCCGGTTCTGCACCTCGACCGCTGCCAGGTCGGGGTCGATGCCGGGCGCGAACGTGACGTTGATTTCGGCGCGGCCATAGCTGTTGCTCTGCGACTCGAAATACATCATGCCGCGCGCGCCGTTGAGCTCGTCCTCGATCAGGCCGGTGACGGATTCCGCCACGGTCTGGGCCGATGCGCCCGGATACGTCGCGTCGATCGAAATAACCGGCGGCGCGACGTTGGGATACTGCGAGACCGGCAGATTGGGAATGGCCAACACCCCGGCCAGGATGATGAACAGCGCGACCACCCAGGCAAAAATCGGCCTGTTAATGAAAAATTGCGACATGTCTGCTGACTCTCTTAGAGAAGCTTCGGACGTTGCGGCCGGGGCGGCGCCTGCATCGGCGCGCCATCGACCTGGCCAGCGTCCCTATCGGGCCGGACCTGCTTTTGGCCGGCCCGTGCGCGGTACGCGGCGCGCGCCGCGAGCGTCGTCTCGATCACGGCTTGCCGCCATCCTGGCCAGCGGCCGGCTGCGCAGCGGCCGGGGTGGGGGCGGCCGGGGTGGCGGCGGCGGCCGGCTTCCACGGAACGGGCTTGACCACTGCGCCGGGACGGACTTTCTGGAAGCCCTCGACGATAACCACGTCATTGGCCTGCAGCCCCTGGGTGACGATCCACCGATCGCCAACCGCGGCGCCGGTTTGAATGACGCGGGGCTGGACCTTGCCCTCGGGCCCCACCACCAGCACCGAGGTATCGCCATTGGGACCGCGCTGGACCGCCTGCTGGGGGACGGTGATGGCGGCTTCGTCTATCCCCTGCTCGACCCGCACCCGCACATACATGCCGGGCAGCAGCACCTGCTTGGGATTCGGGAACTCGGCGCGCAGCGTGACCTGGCCGGTGGTCTGGTCGACCGTGACGTCCGAGAACAACAGCTTCCCGGTCAGCGGATAACGGGTCCCGTCCTCCAGTACCAGCGAAACGCGGGCCTCGTTGGGCGACACCTGCTTGATCTTGCCGCTGTCGAACGCTTCGCGCAGCTGGCTGAGCTGCGTTACCGACTGGGTGAAGTTGGCATAGATGGGATCCAGCCGCTGGATGGTCGCCAGCGGCGTGACCTCGCTTTGCCCGACCAGCGCCCCTTCGGTGACGAGCGCGCGGCCGATACGGCCGGAAATCGGCGCCGTCACGGTGGCGTAATCGAGATTGAGCTTGGCGCGGTCGAGCGCGGCCTTGGATGCCGCGACCGCCGCCTGCGCCTGCTTGTAGGCGGCGACGGCGTTGTCGTATTCCTGCCTGCTGACCGCATTGGCCTTGACCAGCGGTTCATAGCGCTCGGCCAGCATGCGGGCCTGGTAGAGATTGGCCTCGTCGCGCTGCAGGTTCGCCCTGGCGCTGTTATAGTCGGCCTGGAAAGGAGCCGGGTCGATCTTGAACAGCAATTGCCCGGCCTTCACGTCGCTGCCCTCGCGGAACGCACGCTGCAGCACGATGCCCGCGACCCGCGCGCGTACTTCGGCAATGCGGGTAGCCTGCAGGCGGCCGGGCAATTCGTTCACAATGACTTCCTTGGACGGCGCGACGGTGATCGTGCCGATTTCCATCGGAGGAGGCGCACCAGCGCCCTGCTCTGCGCCCCCGTTTCCTTTGCCGCAAGCGGACAGCGCCAGCAGCGCGGCCAGCGATACCGCGCCTAGCAGATAGGGTGAGCGTCTTTTGCGTTGCATAGCGTTCCTCTAGGCATATGACGTCGCGGGCACGGACAAGGCCGCAACGTATTCGAAATCCCGGGATGACGAAAGCCTCGCGCGCCCGGGCGGCCGGGCGCGAAGCCAGGTGCGGGCGAGAAGGCATTGCGGACATCGTGAAGCAAACGATTATATACAAACATTCATGGATGTTTGTATATGGAGCACGATTTTTTTCGTTTGCCCATTTAAACGGCGAAGTGTGTCAAGCCAGCAAATACCCGCATGCAATGAAGGGCTTTCCGCGGTTCGCGCCCTCCTCCCCTGCGCCACCCGAGGAAGAATGCTCCCATATTTTGAGGAGGGACTGCTGCGGCATTTGTGATTGCGGTGTCACATTCATCGCCCGCACAACACCTGTCCCGACCCCGGCGGGCCGACCGCCGGCGTCGCAGCCCTCTGCTCCGGCACACGCCTCGGGCAGGACAGTTTATAGTTCCGCCGTACGCCAGCCCCCGCAACAAGACGAGATAAGGAAGCGCCATGCGTCTGGACAACGGCCGCGAAAGCAACAATATCGAAGACCGCCGGCGCGGAGGCGGCCCGCGCCTGGGCGGCCGTGGGTCGGTAGGCATAGGCGCCATCGTGCTGGCCCTGGTCGCCATGTATTTCGGAGTGGACCCCGCCGTCGTGCTCGACCTTGCTTCTGGCCCCGGAACCTCGGTCCAGGAACCAGCGGGCGCGCCTCCGGCCGACGACCAGGAAGCCCAGTTCGTCTCGAAGGTACTGGCGGATACGGAAGACACCTGGGGCGAAATTTTCCGCGCCTCCGGCGGCCGCTATGCCGAACCCAAGCTGGTCCTCTATTCCGGTGTGACAGGTACCGCCTGCGGCACCGGCCAGGCCGCCATGGGTCCTTTCTATTGCCCAGGCGACACGCGGGTCTACCTGGACATGAGTTTCTTCGGCGAAATGCAACGCCGCTTGAACGCCCCGGGTGATTTTGCCCGCGCCTACGTCATTGCCCATGAAATCGGCCACCACGTCCAGAATCTCCTGGGAACCGCCGAGCGGGTCAGCCGCCAGCAACGCGCGCTGGGCCCCGCCGAAGCCAACCAGCTATCCGTACGCATGGAATTGCAGGCCGATTGCTATGCCGGCATATGGGCCTACCATGCCAACCGCAGCCGACAGATACTCGAGCCGGGCGACGTGGAGGAGGCGCTGAACGCGGCCTCCGCCATCGGCGACGACCGGCTGCAGAAGGAAGCGCAGGGTTACGTCGTGCCGGACGCGTTCACGCATGGCAGCTCGGCCCAGCGTGTGCGTTGGTTCAAGCGCGGACTCGAATCGGGCGACCCGAAGCTTTGCGACACGTTCTCGGCGTCGTCGCTATAGCGCTCGCGGCCATTGCGGGTCCCCGGACAGGCGGCCGAAACGGGCAGGCGCGGCGAACGCCTGCGCCGCCTCAGCGGTAGATGTAGTCGCGGCGGAACGGATAGGCCTGGCCCGGAGGATCGTCGAGTTCGGTCCCGTCAAAGGTCCCTTGCCGCTGGCACAGCACCTGGTTTAGCGAAATCCAACCCTGCTCGAACGCCATCGCGCAACCCGCAAGATACAGCCGATAAGCCCGGACCGACTTGGCGCCCTGCTCGCCCGACAGTATCCGGTATGCCTCGTCCAGCTTGGCTTCCAGCCCATCGCTCCAGGCCCAGAGGGTCCGCGCATAATGGGGACGCAGGTTTTCCACGTCGACGGCTTCCAGCCCGCCATCGCTGAGCGTTTCCAGCACCTTGCTGACGTGAACCAGCTCGCCGCCCGGGAAGATGTATTTCTCGATGAAGTCGCCCATGCCGCTTCCCAGCTGCGCGTTGTAGGTTCCGCCCGATGTGATGCCATGGTTCATGACCAGGCCGCCGGGACGCAGCAGGCGTCGGATTTTCGCGAAATAGCCGGTCAACTGGGCTCGGCCCACGTGCTCGAACATTCCGACCGAGGCGATTTTGTCGTAGGGCTGCGTTTCTTCCAGTTTGCGGTAATCCAGCAGCAGCATGCGCACCCGGTGCTTGAGACCTTTTTCCTCGATCAAGCGGTTCACATGGGCATGCTGGTTCTTGGACAGGGTGATGCCGGTCGCGTCGACGCCGTAGTTTTCCGCGGCCCAGAGCAGCAAGCCGCCCCATCCGGCCCCGATGTCGAGAAAGCGCTCCCCTTCCCGCAGACGCAACTTGCGGCAGATATGGTCCAGCTTGGCCTCTTGCGCCTGGGCCAGAGTCATGCCGGACTCGCGATAATACGCACACGAATACACCCGGCGCGGATCCTGCCATAAACCGTAAAAGTCGTCGGACAGGTCGTAGTGGAACTCGATCTGGCGCGCGTCGCGCTCCACCGTGTGGCGCATGACCGAGGCGACTTTGCGGCCCGCTTGCGACAGCCAGCTTGGCCGGGAATTGTCCACCGGCGACTCTTTCAGTATGGCGGCCGCCGTTGCCATGACGTCACGCATAGTACCGGTAATATCCATGCGGCCTTCGACGTAGTCTTCCCCCAGGGGACCGACTCGTCCCCGCACCAGGTGCGATAGCGAACGTAGCGTTTTAAGCCTGAACCCGACCTTGGGGTCGCTGGCACCGAGCGTGGTGCCGTCGGGCAGTATCAATTGGACGGGGATGGGTAATGCGGCAAGTTGACGTTCAGCCTGGGAAAAAAGTGCATTCATGAAGGGTTTCCGTATTCCACAACCTGTCGTCCGCGACAGGGGCGCGTTTTTTATTGGCGCACGGACCTTCTCCAGGCAAAGCCTCGCTATTGGCCGGCGCCATTTCGGTGACCAGATTCGTAACCACTTTCTTGCTTTTTTATCCTAGCACCAAACGTGCAGGCCGTTGGCGGGGACGCAGCCTCGCAAAAACCGTCCAAAACCCTGATTAGATTATGGGATACAGCATTTCCGGAGAGAAACGCACGATTTCCGTCCCGTTACCGAGCCAGGCTTCGGCGTCCTGCACGTTGCATTGAAGCCGCATCGACCGTTCCGCCATGCGCGCCGCCGCAGCGGTAGCATCCGGATCCAGCCGGAAAACCCGCAAATTCTCGAGCCTGGAAAGTTTGTTGCGGTTTTGCTGCCACCATCCATCGGCGGTCCTGCCATAGGCATAGAGGACGACCTGACCGGCGCGGCCGCAGGCCTTGCGCAGCCATTTCTCGTCGGGGAGCCCGACCTCTATCCAGGTCTCGATGGCGCCGGTGAGGTCCTTGCGCCAGATATCGGGCTCGTCGTCGACGGATAGCCCTCGGCCGAACGCGAGTCCTTCCGTCGCATTCAGTGCGAAGGCCACTACGCGTACCATCATTCGCTCATCGGTTTCCGACGGATGCCTGGCCACGACCAACGCATGCTCTGCGTAGTAGCCCCTGTCCATGTCCGCCACTTGCAAGATTGCCTTGTAAACCACCGACCGCAACGCCATATAAAGCTTCCATTGATGCCGCGCACGCGGCGGCCTGTCTTCAAAATGCCGGTCGCGCGGACGCGCAAACACCGGACTTTAGGATGAGAGTATCGGGAAAATGTTTCAGAGTGAACTTTAGGAGCTCCCTGTACTCTATGCCTTTAACAGGCCGTTGAAAAAATCCCCCGCCGACGCTGGCCTCGGCCAGTATGATCTGAAACGATCGGCGAACGACGCG
>NZ_JARYGM010000018.1:0-28018 GCF_033795525.1 Pigmentiphaga sp. | reverse complement strand
CGTCCGGCAGAAATCGCGCGCTGCGGCTCACCGCCCCACTGCCGTCGTAGGTCCGCTCCGATAAACGGATGCCGCGGCGGCCGCCGCAAAAGGCTGGATGCGGTCAAAAACGCTGGTTGATCCAATTTGCGATGGTGTCGAACAGATTCCTCAGGCTGTTCGAGTAGGCGCCCTTCCTGGGTTCGCAGGTCGCACAGGGCGTGAAGAAGTGGGTCGCCCCTTCGATGACGTAGAACTCCTTGTCGCGGCTCTTGGACAACTGGTACATGCGCTCGTTGTCGCCAATGAAGTAGTAGGCCCCCATGGCAGTGAACAGCGTTGGGGCGCTAATCGACTGCACCGCGCACACCGTCGAATTGTTGCTCGAGCAATAGTCGATATCGAGCAGCGAGTCGCGGGAGCGGATGGCGTTGGCGCTGAGAAACGAGCGCACGCTCAGTAGTTTGGTGCCGGTGTCGAAGGCCATGTTGCGCTTACCGTTGCCCGGATCAGCCACCGCAACGCTCTTGACGATGCCGCTGTCGTCAATGGTGCCGTCGTTGCGCACCAGCTTGCGCGGTTTGGTCGTCTGCAGGATTTCCGGCACCGTGGGGTCGGTGATCCAGAGGTAGGCCGATGCCCCTGGGCCCGATCCCTGGGGGCCGCCGCGCGGGATCACCATGACATCGTTGTCGGGGTAGGGATAGGTGCCTTCTTTCATGCGGCGCACCTTGTCCAAAGCGCTGTCGATCAGCTTGTTCATGCGGGCTGACTGGGCAGCAAAATACGCCTTGCGAAAAGTATCGGAATAATGCGAAGGCCCGTTGGGATTGAAGCCGTTGCGTGGGTTGTACGGGTCGAGACCGGCCAGGGGCGCGGTTGCCGGAGGGTTGTCTTCGTTGGCGACCGAGGGATTGAGCGCGCGCAGCACCAGAATGGCGTTGCCCGGGTGTGCATCGGCAAAAATAATGCCGTCAGCGGGCGGGAGGTTAACCAGCTGGTCGGACGAGCATTGCACCAGCTTCTGCGGACCTTGGCAGTACGAGGGACCGGTTTCTGCGATGGCTTGGTACAAGCTCATGAGCGGGCCGCCGCCGCTGTGGCCGAACAGCAATACCTTGGTGATTCCCGGCTGGCCCCGCAGCGCCTGCACGCCCGCCTTGACGTCCAGAGGCAGCGTCTCGAATGACACGGCCACCTCGTTGTTCTCGTAGCGCGAGTTCATGCACAGCACCATGAAGCCGCGCTTGGACAGCTCGGTACATGCCGGATGCCGCAGGAAGTCCGCGGTGCGGTGCATGACCAGCACGCCGACATGCGGCGCAGGTCCGTTGTCGGGCTTGTACAGCAGGCCCTTGGCGACGCCGAAAGTCATGTAGGCAGGATTGCTTTGGGCCGACGCGATGGAGCCGGCCAGGCAGAACGCGGCCGCCACGACTAGACGGAGGCCGCGTTGCCAGCGGAAGAACTTCATGCGATGTCTCCTGTTGCACTGCTAAGGGCAGGGTTCTTTTGTTCTTGTATATAGAACGATGGTCTATATAACGGGACAGAGAAATGTAGCTTCACCGCTGCGCAACCGTCAATGCTTGCCGGTTGTCCTGCATTGGGAGCTGACCTGGCGCCTGCGGTGGCCACGGGTCGGGCGCGGTATGGACGGCGGCCCAGGTGGGTAAGGGCAGGCGGCCCCGGTGGGTAAGGGCAGGCGCCCCGGTGGGTAAGGGCAGGCGCCCCGGTGGGTAAAGGCTGGTGCCCGGGGGTAAAGGGCGGTTATTCCGAGAGTAAGGGCGGCTTCCGGAGGCTCGGGTAGCTACCGGCAGGAGAGCGTTTGTTGCACTTGCACCCGGCTGTTTGTTGCACTTGGCACGGTTCGTGCGCGAGTACTTACGCCTGATTGGTCCTGCGCATATGCGGTGAGATGCGCCGGCATCCTGTCAATGCCATGCCACAAAACCGTTGTATTTTTTTACATGTTGAATTAACAGCGCAACTATGCAATAACGCTGTCTATGCGGCTCTTAACGGCTGCCGCGCAGGAAACTTTAGGGCTTTGTGGGTGCCGCCCGTTTGGGGCCTATCGATGCCCCTTGGTCTGGCTAGGGTGTATAAGGCGTGCCGCGGTGCGGCATGGGTATTAACCGTCATCACTGGGCTGTCCTGCTATGCCGCACCATACGGATTCATCCAAGTTATCCGGATTCTGGAATGCTCGCTCCCAGGGCTTGCATAGGGTCTGGTGGGGGTTGCGCTATGCCCAGCCGATGACCTTGTTGGGTGGGCGCCTGGGTCGCAAGGACGAATACCTGGCCTGGTTCGACACAGTCGATCCGCCCGCCTTGCGGCCGCCAGCGGCGTCCTGGAGCTCATGCCCGCGCCCGTCCACGATGGTGGGGCCCCAAGCCTTTCATTTCTTCGGTGTCGAACGTGTGCTGTCCGACAACCGGGGATGGCATTGGCGGCCTTGGGGCGAGAACTGGCTCCACAATCTCCATGCGTTCGACGATCTGGTCGCAGATGGGGCGGACGGCCGCTGCGAATGGCACGAAAAACTCATTACTAATTGGGTCGTCGCGAACGCCCCCGGCAAGGGCGTGGGGTGGAGACCGCACAGCCTCGCCCGGCGTATCGTGAACTGGATCAAGTGGGACCTGGATACCCGCAGGCTCAATGAGGTGGGGCGGCGCAATCTGGTCGTGCAGGTCCGTTTCCTGAGGCAGCGGCTGGGCACGTCCATGACCGCCACCTACCCCACCAAGGCAGGCAAGGCCTTGCTGTTCGCCGGGGCATTCTTCGAGGGCGGCGAGGCTGCGGCTTGGCGCCGCACCGGCCTGTCGGTACTCCGTACCGCGCTCAAGCCGGGTTATCTTCGCGCGCGGGCTGAGGTCGACGAGGGATACCGTACGGCGGTCATCGAAGACCTCCTGGATCTCGTGCAACTGGACAAGATCTATCCGGGCCTGCTCGAGCGCGGCGTGGTGCGGCGCTGGCACGAGCTCGTGCGTCCGCTGCTTGCAATGGCGGGCGACGGCCGCCGGTCTCTTTCTGCCGAAGGGCCGGGGTACGAAGAGGGGCCGGAACCGGTCTTCTTTGCCGAGCCGACGCTGGAATCCCTGCGTCACTACGCCCGGTGCCTCGGTGCCGGGTCGGCTCCCTGACGGTTCCACCACGAAGATGCGGTCCCCGGGACCGCATATTTCCCTCATGCTGCCGTTCGTGCTTCCGGGACGCCTCCGGCGGCACGACGGCGAACACGTCAACGCACCCGCTCCCCGCGGGCGGCGTTTGGGCATACGTATGCTGCCCCGTCGCCCCGGGGCGTCCCGTCTCTAGCGTCCTCCCATTTCCCCAGCGCAGCCCCCGCACCGCGTACGCCTTGGCGTCGAACGGCCGGTACGCATGGCCTCACACTTTCCGGTGAATCTTCCGCGGATGTTTATGGCGAGATAGTTGTTAACGTCAACAAAGTAGTGTATAAAAACAACTATCATGACCACCAGACATCCAGGGGTTCGTATGAGCAGTACATATTCCACCATCCGGCTCGAGGTCGAGGAGCACGTCGCCACGCTGACATTGAATCGGCCCGAGAGCCGCAATGCGCTTAATTCAGCCATGTGCGGAGAGCTGATCGCGGCGGCGGAGGCCCTGGCCGCCGATGAAGGCGTCCACGTCGTCCTGATCCGTGGGGAAGGCCCGGTGTTCTGCGCCGGCGCGGACCTCAAGGAGCGGCAGGGCATGTCTACGGCAGAGCTTACGGCGCGCCGGGTAAAAGGCTTCACTGCGTATGCGGCCATCGAGCGCCTGCCTCAGCCGGTGATTGCGGTCGTACACGGCGCGGCGTTTGGATCGGGCTGCGAGATCGCCGGTGCGAGCGATTTCATTCTTGCCTCCACCGAGGCGAAGTTCCGCTACCCCGAGGTCGGCTGGGGCACCATAGGCGCTACGCAACGCCTGCCGCGTATGGTCGGGACGCGTATGGCCAAGGAACTGCTGTTTACCGGCCGAACGGTCGATGCGCGGGAAGCGCAGGCCATCGGCCTGGTCAACCATGTGTACGAGCCGGCCGAGCTGGAGGAACAGGCGCGGACCATGGCCAAGCACATCGCCGCGGCAGCGCCGCTGACGGTCCGGTTGACCAAGCGCTGCGTGGACCAGGGCGTGGAAACCACGCGCGAGGGAGCGATGGCGGTGGAGCTGCTGGCCATCGAGGAGAATCTTCGGCATAGCGATTGGAAGCGGGCCATCGCGGGTTTTGGAGCGCAGAAAAATGCTTGATCGCCCCACGCTTTACCGCACGCTCGAGCGTACGGTCCAGGAACATGGCGCCCGCGAGGCCTTCGTCTGCCAGGCTGACCGCCTTACCTGGTCGCAGGTATTGGACGGAACCCGTCGCATGGCGGCCGCGTTGCATGCCAGCGGCGTGCGCAAGGGGGACCATGTCGGCATCATGCTGGGCAACGGCGCGAACTGGCTGCAGATGTTCTTTGCCTGCGCGACGATCGGGGCGGTGACGGTACCGGTCAATACCCGCTTCAAGACCGATGAGCTGCAGTTCTGCCTGAAGCAGGCCGACGTGAAGCTGCTGGTTTTTGCCGATACGTTCCTCGGCATCGATTTCGTGGAGCTGCTGCGGGCGGTCGAGCCGGCGTTCGACAGCGCGTTGCCGGGGGCTGCCTTGCCGGAGCTGCGCCGCGCCGTGATGCTGGGCGACGGGCCGTGTCCGGCCGGCGCCGAACGCTATGCCGATTTCATGGCGGGCGGCGATTCGGTTCCGGCTGAACGCATCGAGGCGCTCGCAGCTGAGGTGCAGCCCGACGATGTGCTGTTGATGCAATTTACCTCAGGAACGACGTCGTTCCCGAAAGGGGTGATGCTGACGCACGCCAATATGCTGACCAACGCCTGGGCTGCCGGCAAGCGCGTGGGCATCCGCTACGACGACCGCTATTTCAGCATCCGGCCGTTCTTCCATGTGTCGGGAACGACGCTATCCGTTTTGATGAGCCTGGTCGTCGGCTGCTGCTTGCTGACCCTGCCCAAGTTCGACGTCGCCGAGACGCTGCGCGTGCTCGACGAAGAGAAATGCACCTTGACGTCCGGCAACGACACCATCTTCCTGATGATGATGGGCCATCCGGATTTCGATCCCGGGAAGTTGCATCTGCGCGGAGGGTGGGCGGCGGCCGGGCCCGAGGTCATGCAGAAGATCCGCGACGTCATGGGCGTGGACAATGTCTGCAATGCGTATGGCCAATCCGAGGCCTCTCCCAATGTGGTGATGTCCTCGTGGGACGATCCGTTCGAGCTGCGAGCATATGGCTGGGGCTTGCCGCATGCCGGAACGGAAGTCCGGATCGCCGACCAGGCCACCGGCGAAGTCTTGCCGCCGGGCCAGCAGGGGGAGATCCAGGTGCGCGGCTGGCACGTGATGAAGGGCTATTACAAGATGCCCGAGGCCACGGCCAAGGCGTTTACCGACGATGGCTGGCTGCGTACCGGCGATCTGGGCGAGATGTCGCCCGACGGCCGGTTGCGCATGGTGGGGCGGCTCAAGGACATGTACCGGGTGGGCGGGGAGAACGTGGCGCCCGCCGAAGTGGAGGAGACGCTGCATGCCCATCCTGCCGTGCAGATGGCCCAGGTCGTCGGCGTGCCGGATGCGCGCCTGGGCGAGGTCACGGCGGCCTTCGTGCTGCTCAAAGAGGGCAAGCATGCCGAGCGCCAGGAACTGATCGATTGGTGCAAGGGCCGTTGCGCCAACTTCAAGGTCCCGCGCTATCTCGAGATCGTGGATTCGTTCGACAATATCGGCATGACCGGCAGCTCCAAGGTCCAGAAGAACAAGCTCAAGGCGCACGCCATCGAGCTGTTCGGCCTGGGCGATGTGCATGCGGGAGCAGGGGGGCGCACGTGAGCGTACCCCGGCAGGAGGAAAGTCCAGTGAACGACGTGACCCTATGCGAATGCTTTGCCCGGGACGGGCTGCAGCACGAGGAAACATTCATTCCGACGGCAACCAAGGCAGCGCTGATCGATCGGTTTGCCCGGATCGGTTTCCGGCGCGTGGAGGCGACCTCGTATTCCAATCCCAAGGTAGTGCCTCAGTTCGCGGACGCCAGCGATCTGCTGCGCACGCTGCCGCGGCGTGACGGTGTCTGGTACAAGGCGACGTGCGCCAATGTGCGGGCCGTGGAACGGGCGCTGGCCGACCTGGATGCGGGGTTCGGCGCGAACGAGATCAGCCTGCTGGTGTCGGCCAGCGAGTCGCATTCGATGAAGAACCTCCGGCGCAGCCGCGCCGACCAGTGGCAGAATGTGGCCGACATGGTGGCGGCTTCGCAGGGCCGTTTTCGCCTGATCGGTACCGTTTCGGTTGCCTGGGGATGCCCGTTCGAAGGCAGGGTCGATGCCGATAGCGTACTGGAAGACGTACGCCGGTTCGCGCAACTGGGGGTGATGCACGTGGCGCTGGGCGATACCACCGGCATGGCGGCGCCGCAGACGGTCAAGCAGCTGCTGGCGAAGGCACATGCCGAGCTCCCCGAGGTGACGACGATCGCCCATTTCCATGACACGCGGGGGACCGGGCTGGTGAACTACGTGGCTGCGCTCGAGGCGGGATGCCGCTATTTCGATTGCGCATTCGGCGGCGTGGGCGGGCATCCGGCCAAAGTGAAGTACGGCGGCGGCCATACCGGGAACGTCTCGACCGAGGACTTGGTGAACCTGTTCGAGTCCATGGGCGTGTCTACCGGCATCGACCTGGGCGGCTTGATGGAGACGGCGGCGCAATGCGAGCAGGCCCTGGGCCGCTCGCTGCATAGCCGCGTGGCGCAGAGTGGCCTGAATCCCTTGCTCGTTCCGGCCGCGGAGGGGGTTCATGGATAGGCTCTCGGATAGTCACGCCGCCGAGGCGCCTCCGGCGGCGACCATCGAGGTCGGGCCGCTGGCGGGGTCGCCCCTGGCGCCGTTTGCCGCCTGGCTGGGCATTGTCGTGCGCGAAGCCGACCAGGGCCGTTCGGTGCTGACCCTGCCGGCCAGCAGCCGGATCGCGAACCGGCGCGGGGTGGTCCATGGCGGCGCTATCGCCACCTTGGTCGATTCCAGCATGGCCATTGCTACCCGCACCCTGGAGCAGGGGCTGGAAACCTCGGGCACCGTGGATCTGAATGTCCATTTCACCGCGCCGGGCCGGGGCGAGCTGACCGCTCGCGCCGAGGTCAAGCACGCCGGAGGCTCAATCGCCTTCTGCCAGTGCGAGGTGCGCGATGACGGCGGCGCGCTGGTGGCTACCGCGATGAGCAGCTTCAAGCTCAGGCGGCCCCGCCCGGCCTGATGCGCTCGCTGGGCGCTTGTATCCATGGACGGGGCGACTGAGGTAAATTGCTGCGTTCACCGTATCGAGAAAAACGTATGACACGACCTGTCCCCGCGAATCTCAAGGAGTTGTTTTCCTACCGCCTGAACCGCCTGGCCTCCGTTTCCAGCCGCATTGCGGCCCGGGTCAACGAAAGCCAGTATGGATTGGGCTCGCGTGACTGGCGCATCATCGGATTGCTGGGCGCTTTCGCACCGCTGTCGCTCAATGCGCTGGCGCATGAAGCCAATATCGACAAGAGCCAGGCCAGCCGCAGCGTGGCCGAGCTGATCGAACGCGGATACGTCAAGCGCGGCGCCGACGAGTCCGACGGCCGCGGCGTGCGGCTGGACCTGACCCCGCAAGGCCGGGCGTTGTATCGCAAGGTGTTTCCGAAGGCGATCGACCGCAACGAGCGGATGCTGTCGGTGCTGACCGATGAAGAGCGGGAGGTGCTCGAGCGCGCACTGGATAAGCTCACCCAGCATACGATCGCGTTGCTCGAAGAAATCAAGGCCAAGGAAGAAAAAGGGGCTCGCAAGGAGAAGTAAGGCGCGCCGCCTGCCATCCGGTCTTGCCCAGAGCCCGCCTTTGCGCGGGCTTTTTTGCGCCCTGGGCCGGCCGGCGAGGAAGCGCTTGGCCTTGCCCGCAGCTCCGGTTGCACGGGCTTATAGTTGAATTTGTCAATTAAATAGTATATAAAATCAACTATATTGGAAAACCGCGAGCACACGAGTATGAGTGAACTCCTGATAGAGAACCGCGGCGCCGTCCGTATTCTCACCATGAACCGGCCGGAAAAGCACAACGCTCTCAATACGGCTCTTACCCAGGCACTGCACGATGCGCTCTGGCAGGCCGAGGCGGATGGCGCGGTCCATGCCGTCATTCTCACGGGCGCCGGCAAGTCGTTCTGCGCCGGGGCCGATACCTCCGAGTTCAGTTCGCTGGTACCGGAGGATCCTCTGGCGGTCAATGCGCGTGCCGATCTCACTACGCGGCTGCATCTGGCGTTTTCCCGCCTGTCCAAGCCGGTGGTTGCTGCGGTGCGGGGCAATGCCCTGGGCGGCGGAGCGGGCCTTGCCATTGCGTGCGATCTTGCTGTCATGGCCGAGAATGTGAGGTTCGGCTACCCCGAACTCAAGCATGGCATCGTGGCCGCCGTCGTGATGTCCAATCTGGTCCGCCAATTGGGCCGCAAGCACGCGTTCGAGCTGCTGTCCATGGGCGAGCCCATCGATGGGGCCCGGGCTTTGGCGCTCGGCCTGGCCAATCGTGTCGCTCCCGACGCGCAAGTGCTAGATGCGGCGGTGGAAATGGCCGAGAAGCTGGCCGGCTGGAGCCCGGTGGCAATGGGAACGACCAAGCGGCTGTTCCATCGGGTCGCAGAGCTCACGCTGGAAGAAGGCCTGGCGGCGGGGCGCGACGTCAACGTCATCATGCGCGGGTTTCGCAAGGTGGCCAAATGACGCGTCCGCTGGAGAACGTCACCATCCTGGATCTGTCGCGGGTCCTGGCATGCCCTTTCGCGACCATGATCCTGGCCGAGCTGGGCGCATCGGTCATCAAGGTCGAACAGCCGGGGAGCGGGGACGAGACGCGCAGCTTCGAGCCCAAGGTGGAAGGCGAGGGAGGAACCGAGTCGGCCTACTACATGGCCTTCAACCGCAGCAAGAAGTCCATTACGGTGAACTTGCGCAGCGCGGAAGGCCAGGAGCTGATCCGCAGGCTGAGCGCGCAGGCGGATGTCGTGCTGGAAAATTTCCCGGTCGGCACCCTGGCGCGCTACGGCCTGGACTATGCCCGCCTGTCGCAGGAAAACCCGGCGTTGGTCTACGTGTCGTGCACCGGCTTCGGCATGACCGGCCCGTATGCGCCGCGCAAGGGCTACGACACCGTATTCCAGGCCATGGGCGGCATCATGAGCTTGACCGGCGAGCGCGGAGGCGGGCCGGTCAAGCCGGGGTTGCCCGTCGCGGACCTGACGTCCGGCCTGTGGATCGCGGTCGCCATCCTGTCGTCGCTGATGGGCCGCCAGGCCACCGGCAAGGGCTGCCATGTAGATTTTTCGATGCTGGACGGCCAGGTCGGCCTGCTCTCGCTGGCGGCCGCCCGCTATTTCGCGCTGGGCGAAGTGCCGCCGCGCCTGGGTACCGAGCATCCCGGGCGCGTGCCGTCGGCGGCATTCCGCTGTAGCGACGGCAAATGGGTACAGGTAACCGGCAGCGACCAGCACTGGAAGCCCCTGTGCGAGCTGCTGGGACTGAATGAGTGGGCCGAGGATCCCTCGCTCGCGCGCAATATCGACCGGGTCAACCGCCGCGAAGAGGTGATGGCCGGGCTGTCGGCCGCCATTGCGCGCTTCGGGCGGGACGAGTTCTGTCGCCTGTGCGACGAGGCCAAGGTGCCGGCCGGCCCCATCCTCGACGTGGACGAAGTCCTGTCCAACGAGCACGTCTTGGCGCGGGGCATGGTGCGCGAATTCGAGCATCCCCTTATCGGTACTTTCAAGGCGCTGCCGGTACCGTTCAAGTTCGAGGGGTTCGACGATCCCAGGCTGGGCCGGCCGCCTTTGCTCGGAGAACATACCGACGAGGTGCTGGCCGGGATGCTGGGCATGGGCAGCGAAGCAATACAGGCGTTACGCGACAAGAACGTCATTTAGCCGGTCGTCTCCGGCGGTCAAGGACATAGGAGAGAGACATGAAGCGGTTCAAGCAATCGTTGTTGGCGGCTGCCCTGGCGTTCGCCGCCACGGGCCTGCAGGCGCAGTCATATCCCAGCAAGCCCATCGTGCTGGTCAACCCCTATGCGGCAGGCGGCCCGGCCGACCTGGTCGCGCGCAGCCTGGCCAAAGAACTCGGGGATGAGCTGGGCCAGCAGGTGGTGGTCGAGAACAAGCCGGGAGGCGGAGCAACCATCGGTGCGGCGCAGGTTGCCCGGGCCCAGCCGGACGGCTATACGCTGCTGTTCGGTACCGCCGCCGCCCATATCGTCACGCCGCTGATCCAGCCGGCGCCGTATGACGGCCTGAAGGACTTCACCTTCATCGCACTGGCCGCCAACCAGCCCAATTTGCTGGTCGTCCATCCGTCGGTCAAGGCCAATACCGCGCAGGAATTGATCGAGCTGATCAAGCGCAATCCCGGCAAGCTGAACTACGGGTCGTCCGGTACCGGCACGTCGCCCCATCTGGGCGGCGAGCTGATCAAGCAGCATGCGAAGATCGACATGATCCATATCCCGTACGGCGGGGCCGCGCTGGCGATCACGGACCTGGTGGCAGGGCGGTTGCAAGTCGGGGTAATGAACCTGTCTGGCGAGCTGCCCTACGTCAAGGCCGGCAAGCTGCGCGCCTTGGCCTACGCGTCCAAGACCCGCTCGCCGCTTTTGCCCGACGTGCCCACTTTTGCCGAGGCAGGACTGGGCGGGGCCGAGTCCGCATCCTGGTATACCGTGGCGGCCCCCAAGGGCACGCCCCAGGCGGTGGTAGCCAAGCTGAACGCGGCGCTCAACGCGGTCGCGAAGAAGCCCGAGTACCGCAAGCTGATGGAGGCCCAGGGTACCGAGCTGGCCGAGTTGTCGCCGCAGGAAACGACCCGCTTCGTCATGGATGACGCCCAGCGTACCAAGGACCTCATCAAGGCGGCCAATCTGAAGCTGGAATGACCATGACCGATATCGCCCACCCAGCGGGCACCGCGCGTGCCGCGGCGCCCGCCACCATAGACCGCGTCGAGATCGTTCCCTGCTCTCAGCGGCAGGACGACCCCAGCTGGCGGTTCGCGCGCGGCACCATTACCCACGTCGACGGCTGGCTCGTGAAGTTGGTGGCGCGCAACGGGCAGACCGGCTATGGGCACGTGCTGGGCACGCCCATTTTCCAGCCCGACACGGCGCGCATCGAACCCGTCCTGGAGGCGCTGCGGCAGGTGGTTGCGGGAAGCGATGCATTCGGGCTGGAGGCGATGCATCGCCGGCTCGAAGCCGCGGCTGCCGGCGAAATGTGCGTGCTGTCGGGCTTCGTATGCGCCGTGTACGATTTGCAGGCCCGCCTGCTCGGGGTGCCGCTGCACGTCTTGCTGGGAGGCAAGGTCCGGGATAGCGTCGATGCGTCGCGTCTGGTGTCGATCAAGTCGCCGGAGGAGATGGCGTCCCATGCCGACAAGCTGGCCAAGCAGGGCTACCGTTTCCTGAAGCTGAAACTGAGCGGCGAGCCGGGACTCGACATCGAGCGGGTCCGGACAGTCCGGGAAAGGGTAGGGGAAAGCCTCGTGCTGACGGTTGATGCCAACCAGGCCTATGGGCCGGACGACGCCATCCGCGTGTGCAGGGAGTTGCGCCCGTTCGGCGTGGCGATGATGGAGCAGCCGGTGCCGGCGGCCGACGTCGAAGGCCTATGCCGGGTACATGCTGCCGGCGAACTGCCTATCGAAGCGGACGAGGCGATCGGCGACCTGGCCGGGCTGGTCCGCCTGATCGGCATGGGTGCGGCCGATTCCTACAATCTCAAGCTGCACTACCTGGGTGGGATACGCAATACGTTGATTGCCGTGCGGCTGTGCGAAGCGGCAGGTGTCGGCTACCGGTTCGGCGCCATTTTCGGACCGCGCCTGCTGGCGGCCCAAGGGGTGCATGTGGCCAGCGTGGCCCGGAATATTCATGCCGGCGCCGAACTGGCGGAATTCGATCACCTGCTGGACGACCCCTTCGAGGGGCTCGAGGTGCGGGACGGGGCGCTGGCCGTGTCCGCCGAAGCCGGGTCGGGCGTGACGTACCGCCCGTCGGCCCGGGCAGAAAACTAGCGGATCAGCCTATGCAGGCGGCCGCGTCAGCGAGCGCGGCTTCCGCTTCCTGCGCGAGGCGGACGACCAGCTCGCCTGCGGGCTCCAGCTGGTCGATCAGGCCGGCGCTTTGTCCTGCTTCCACTTTCCCTTGTTCGACGTCGCCGTCCTTGGCGGCCTGCCGCAATGAACTGCGGGCGAAGAGCGCATCGAGTTCGGCAGCGGTCGCGCCGGTCCCGGCCGCAGCCTCGTACTCGGCGGAGAATGCGTTCTTGACCATGCGGATGGGCGAGCGGCCGCGTCCCACGATGGCGGTATCGCCGATACCGGCCTGGAGCACCCTGTCCTTGTAGGAGGCGTGCAGGCCCGCTTCGGGGGTCAGCAAGAATCGCGTGCCCAGCTGGGCGCCGCTGGCCCCCAACGCGAGCATGGCAGCGATGCCCGCGCCGTCGGCGATGCCGCCCGCGCCGATGACCGGCACCGACACCGCCTTGACGGTGGCCCGGACCAGCACCAGCGTTCCCACCTCGTCGGGCCCCGGATGGCCGCCGGCTTCGCCGCCCACTGCTATGACCGCATCCACGCCGGCATCTTCGGCCTTACGGGCGTGCAGCGGGTTGGCCGTGACTTGGATCCAGGTTACGCCAGCGTCCTTGAAGCGGCGGATATGCGCCTTGGGGCCGCCTTGCGACGCGATGATGATAGGCACCTTCATTTCCAGGACGATGTCCAGGAACTCCGTTGCCCGCTTGTTATATAGCGGGACGTTGACGGCGAAGGGCTGGCGTGTTCCCGCACGCACCTTCGCGATCGCTGCGCGGAGGTCGTCCGGGTACATGGGCCCCGCCGCGATGACCCCCAGGCCGCCTGCTTCGGATACGGCCAGCGCCAGTTCCGCATTGGACGAGGCCCAGCTCATGCCGCCTTGGATGATGGGATGGCGGATGCCCAGAAGAGAAGTCAGTCGGGTGGAAAGCATGATGGATGTCGAGGAGGTGAGTTTCAGTCCGATGCGGCGCGGATCCGGTCGTTGGTGTCGCGCGCGGCCCATACGGCTTCTTCCATGGGCAGGTCGTAGGCTTGTTGGAAAGCGCGCTTGGACGCCATCAGGCCGGCTGGCGCGAATTGCGCCAGCCGCTCCGCGAGGGCGAGGGCGGAAGTGGTGAGTTCCTCGGCGGGGACGATGCGGTTGATCATGCCCAGGGCATAGGCGCGCTCGGCGTCGATCGGATCGCCCGTGGCGACCAATTCGAATGCAGGCTTGGGACCTACCTGGCGTATGAGATTGGGAATGAGCAGGCCCGCCGAGATGCCGTGCTTGACCTCGGGATAGCCGAAGCGCGCGGCGGGAGAGGCGACCACCAGGTCGCAGCCGAGCGACAGGCCGGCGCCGGCCCCTATTGCCGGACCGTTGACCGCGGCGATGACCGGTGTGCTCATGCGGGCTACGGCGGTGTTGATGTCCACCAGCAAGTCGGCGCGGGTTTGCAGCAGGTCGGCGCGCTCGCGCGGTATGGCGCGGCCTTCGTCCAGGTCGGCGCCGGCGCAAAAGCAGGTGCCCCGGGCCGTTATCACGACGCACCGTACTTCGGGGTCCGCATCCGCGGCGCGCAGGGCATCGACGAGGCTGCGCATGAGCGTCATATCGAGCGCATTGCGCTTGGCATGGCGATTCAGCGTCAGCAGCAGGACGTGCCCGCGGCGCTCCGTCAACAGGGTTTTTTCCTCGGTCACGATGAGGCCTTCTCGCGTGAAATTAGTTGATAAATTAAACTAAGTAGTTAATTTCGTCAACTTTATGCACGGGCGTTCGTCATGATCCGGCCCGCCGCTCGGCGGCGGGCGCCTCAGTTCAGCCCGAGCAATCCGCAGGCCGCGTCGAACAGTTCTCCGCCCGGGGCCGCCAGCCGGTCGCAGATATCTAGATGGTGGCAGTCCGGCAGCTCCAGCGTACGTGTCACGTTGCGCGGCCAGCAGGCAGCGATCAGTTGGTTCTGCCGGCGGAACTCGCCGGTCTCGGATGCGCCCACCGCGGCCACCATGGGTGTGTCGTGGTCGGGGACCCAATAGGCCGGCGAGAGTTGGGATACGAGCGGGGGCGTCAATTCGAGGTTGGCCAGGAAAGGAGCCTTGGCGACCGGTTCCAGGTCGAACAGGCCGCTCAGTGCCAGTCCGCCGTTGACCAGTCGGGCAGGCAGGCCGGACTCCCATTCCTGCCAGCGCGCCCCAACCATCATGGCGGTGAGATGGCCGCCCGCGGAGTGCCCGCTGGTAACGATGCGGCGGGCATCGAAGCCCAGTTCGCCGGCGTGGCGATAGAGCCAGGCATGGGCGCGCAGCATTTGACGGACGATTTCGTCGATGGGAGTGGCCGGAGCCAGTCCGTAGTCGACGATCGCCACCGCGGCGCCACGCGCTACGTAGGCCGGGGCTATCCACGAAAAATCGGACTTGTTCAGGGCCCGCCAGTAGCCGCCGTGTATGAAGACCAGCAGCGGGGCACCGTTCTTCCGGGCCGGGAAATAGTCCAGCGTCTCGGCCGGGGCCGGCCCGTAGCGCAGTCCCAGCCGGGCGGCCTGTGTGCGCCGGGCGAGCGCGCCATCGGCCGCCCAGCGGGCGGTATAGCTCAGATGGTCAGGGATGCGGGCGAGGTTGTTGTATTCGCGTTCGCAGAATTCGGGGGTGAACGGAGGATGATCGTGCAGCGGATGGGAGGGCATGGCGTGAATGTCGAGTCGCGGCCGGGATGGCCAGGGCAGGCGCCGGGGCGCCGCCGGAAAGTTTAACCACTCTTGCGGGGGAAGCTTCCATCGAGGTAGTACCAGCGTCCGGACTCCCGCACGAAACGGCTGATTTCGTGCAGGCGTTGCGCCCGTCCCGCGTGCTTGCTGCGCGCGACGAATTCCACCGTGCCGTGGTCCGGGTCGTCCAGGGTCGCGCGGCGTACTTCCAGCCCCAGCCACGTCAGGCCCGTCGGATCGGCTTGCAGGCCGGCGGGGCAGGTGGACGGATGCCAGGTTGCCAGCACGTAGTCGTGCTTGCCCAGGGCATAGGCGCTATAGCGGGATCTCATCAGTGATTCAGGGTCGGGCGCCTGCAAATGATCCGGCCCCTGGTGCCAGCGGCCGCAACACTCTGCATAGGGCCTGGGCAGCCCGCAGGGGCACAATTGGTCTACATTAACGCCTGGCTTCATTTGCTCCGGTACGTACCATGCTGTTTCTTCTTTCTCCTGCCAAGAAGCTGGACTACGACACGCCCGCGCATGTCGATACCGCTACCCAGCCCCTGTTCGTGGATCGCGCCAAGAAGCTGATCTCGGTGCTGAAAACCAAGTCCGCCGGCGACATCGCCGGCCTCATGAACCTGAGCCCGGCGCTGGCCGAACTGAACGTCGCCCGCTACGCCAAGTGGACACCGAAGTTTACGGCCGAAAACGCCAAGCAGGCCGTGCTGGCCTTCAATGGCGACGTCTACGAGGGACTGAATGCCGGTAGTCTCACGGCCAAGCAGCTCGACTGGGCCCAGGAGCACGTAGTGATCCTCAGCGGCCTTTACGGCGCGCTGCGTCCGCTCGACCTGATGCAGCCGTACCGCCTGGAGATGGGAACCCGGCTGGCAACCGCCAAGGGCAAGAATCTTTACGAATACTGGGGCAGCGAGATTTCCGACTACCTGAACCAGCGGCAGGAGGCGGACAAGCATCCGGTCGTGGTGAACCTGGCGTCGGAAGAATATTTCAAGGCGGTGGACCGCAAAGCGCTGAAGGCCCGGGTCATTCAATGCGTGTTCGAGGACTGGAAAGGCGGCGCCTATAAGGTAATCAGCTTCCATGCCAAGCGTGCGCGCGGGCTGATGGTCCGCTACGCAATCGAAAAGCGCATCGCCAAGCCGGAGGCCTTGCAGGGTTTCGACCTCGAGGGCTACGCCTACGACGGCTCCGTTTCCAGCGCCGACAAGCTGGTATTCCGCCGCAAGTCAGCGTAGCAGCCGCAGCCCGTTGAACACCACCAGCAGGCTGGCGCCTGCGTCGGCGAATACCGCCATCCATAGAGTGGCGTCTCCCGTCAGCGTCAAGCCGAAGAACACCAGCTTGATCGCCAGGGCGAAGACGATGTTCTGCCAAAGGACGAGCGCCGTGCGGCGGGACAGGCGGATGAATTCGGGCAGCTTGCGCAGGTCGTCCTGCATCAGGGCGACGTCGGCCGTTTCGATCGCGGTATCCGTGCCTGCAGCGCCCATGGCGAAACCGATGTCGGCCCGCGCGAGGGCCGGTGCGTCATTGATTCCATCGCCTACCATCCCGACCGGGGTGTTTTTGCCGAGCTCTTCCAGGGCGGCCAGCTTGTCGTCCGGCAGCAAACTGCCGCGGGCATCGTCGATGCCCAGCTCGCCCGCCACCGCGCGGACGGTAGCTGGGTTGTCGCCCGACAGGACAACCGGCTCCACGCCCAGCCGGAGCAAGTCGGCAACAGCCGCACGGCTGGTTTCCCTGATCGTGTCGGCGACAGCCAGGATCGCCACTGCGGCACCTTCTTCGCACAGGACGACCGCCGTCTTGCCCTGACGTTCCAGGCCTTCCATCGCGGCGTCCAGTTCGGTGCCGGCGGCGTTCAAGCCGCGCGCCAGGCGCAGGTTGCCCAGCGCGTACGCTTTGCCGTCTATGACGCCCCGCACGCCTTGGCCGGGCAGCGCCGCGAAACCCGACACGGGCAGCGGGGGGCCGGGATGCGCGGACACGATGGCATGCGCTACGGGATGGGATGACAGTGCATCCAGGCTGGCGGCCAACTGCAGTATCCGTTCGCGCGCCATGGCGGGGGCACCCATGGGCACGATATCCGTCACCACCGGTTTGCCGTAGGTCAGCGTGCCGGTCTTGTCGAGCGCGAGCCGGCGCAGGCGGCGGCCCTGCTCCAGATAGAGTCCACCCTTGATCAATATGCCGCGCCGGGCGGCCGAGGCGAGGCCGCTGACGATAGTGACGGGGGTCGAGATGACCAGCGCGCATGGGCAGGCGATGACCAGCAGCACGAGCGCCCGGTAGATCGAGTCGGCCCAGGCCATGCCCAGGGCAAGCGGGCCGGCGACGGCCACCAGGATTGCGATGGCGAATACCGCCGGTGTATAGACGCGCGCGAAGCGGTCGATGAAGCGCTGGGTGGGAGCGCGCTGTGCCTGCGCTTCCTGCACCATCTGGGCGATGCGATCGAGCATGGTATGGCCGGTAGCCGCGGTCACGCGATAGTCCAGCACGCCCTGCTGGTTGACCGTTCCGGCATAGAGCGGATCGCCTACCTGCTTGTCCACCGGCATGCTTTCGCCGGTGATAGGCGCCTGGTTCACGCTGGAGGCGCCGTCGAGCACGATTCCGTCCAGGACGATCCGTTCGCCTGGCCGTGCCCGAACGATGGCATCCAGGCCTATCCGTTGCGCGGGCAACTCCTGCCAGGAACCGTCGGCTTGCCGGACCAGGCCGCGCTCGGGTGCCATCGCGGTCAGGCCACGGATGGCGTTGCGGGCACGTGTCAGGCTGAGCGACTCGATCATTTCCGCGAGGCCGAACAGCCAGATCACCATGGCGGCTTCCGGCCAGTGGCCGATAAGGACGGCGCCTACCACCGCCACCGTCATCAGGAGATTGATATTGAGGGTGAAGTGCTTGAGCGCCAGCCAGCCTTTGCGCAGCGTTCCCAGGCCGCCCAACAAGATGGCCGCGAGCGCCAGCGCCGCGACGGCGGGCGACGTATCGGCCCCCGACGCGTACGCCAGGGCCTCGGCTGCGATAGCGAAGGCCCCGGCCAGGCCCATCCGCAGCCACGGCGGTCGGGGCTCGGCGACTGCTTGCGCTGGCCCGGACGCGGCCGGCGAGGCCTCCAGCAGCACCGGAGTCATGTTCAGGCCGGCGATCGCTGCCATGATGGGTTGCGGATCGTCCAGCACATGGCCGACTTTCAATGTGCGCTGGATCAGGTCGAATGAAAGCGTGCGCACGCCTTGCAGCGACTCGAGCGCCTTGCGCAGCAGGCGTTCCTCGGTGGGGCAGTCCATTTGCTCGATCCGGAACAGGGATTCGCGCAGCCGTCCGCCGGCGGTGTCCCGCTGGACGGGGGATGCGGCGGCCCCGTCCGCAGAAGAGGCTTGGCATTGGCAGGAAGGGCAAGAATTCGACATCCAGGACTCCATTGGCGTACCCTGGTATTTGAAACCCTGTAGTAGATACAGAGTCAAGCGTTGCTGCGGACCATCAGGGCGCGGAGCATGGCCATAGTTTGGCCGGACCGACAGCAAGACGGAGGAATGCGATGAAAATAGGCGAACTGGCCGCGCGCACCGGCACGCCGGTCGAAACGATCCGTTACTACGAGCGGGAAGGCCTGTTGCCGCCGCCGGCGCGCACGCCCGGCAACTACCGCGTCTACGGCGATGCGCATGCCGAGCGCCTGCAGCTGGTGCGCAACTGCCGTGCGCTGGACATGACCTTGGACGAAATCCGGCGCTTGCTGCGTCTATGCGATGATCCTCGCGAAAATTGCGGCGAAATCAACGCGCTGCTGGACGAGCATATTGGCCACGTGGCGGCTCGCATCGCGGAACTCAAGGCACTGCAGAAAACGCTCAAGGCGCTGCGCGGCCGATGCCAGGAAGAGACCGCCGCATCCGACTGCGGCATCCTGCAAGGCCTGGCGGCGGCGCCGCATCCGGCGCGGCGCGAGACCGAGCACAAGCACGGCTTGCTTGGGCCCACGCATGCCTGACCGGCCCCGCGCTAGCTCAACTGCTGGACCGTGGACTGTATCAGGAGGGCGGTCTTGGCCATCTGCCTGGCCTGGTAGACGAGTTGTTGAAGCACCAGGCCGCGCTCAGGGTCGGCGGGCGCCGTGGCCGCCTGGACCTGCGATACGAGCGCATCCAACTCCTTGACCTGGCCCGTCAGGCGGTCGGACTGTTCTTCAGACATCGGGCGCCCGGATTCGGCATCGCGCAGGAGGACCTCCACTGTATCCAGTACCGCAGCCAAGGCCGGCGGCAGTTCCGGCATCGCCGCGACCAGCGGTGCCGATGCGCTGACCTGCGCGGCCAAATCGTGCAACTGGATGACGAGGCTGTTCAACTGGGCCGGCGACCGCTGCTTGGATTTGGGCTCCAGCATCATCCTGTAGAAAGAGTTGGCAAAGTTGCCGAAGGCGACATGTACGTTCTTGCGGGCCAGCCGGTACTCGACGTCGTCAGGGTGCATGTCGATGTTGCTCACCGACGTGGCGAGCAGCTTGCGGCTGGCGGCCAGGTATTGGCGGTTGGCCTCGATGGCCCGCCGCAGGAATGGCTTGAGCAGCCGGTATTCCCAATACGGCAGTACATAGCTGCAGGCCAGGGCGATCGCCGATCCCACCAGGGTATCGATGGCGCGCTCGCCTATGACCATGAGCGAGCCCGGCGCGAGGAAGTGGAAGCTGAGCAGCACGAAAGCCGTATTGAAGGCCGAGCTGCCGACGTAATAGAGCAGGACCAGGCTATTGGCCATCACGACTGCCAGGAACATGGCGGCCAGCAGCACGAACTTGTTGTGCACGAAGGAAAGCAGGGCCAGCACCAGCAGGCAGCCGATGAAGGTCCCGGCAAGCCGCTGCAAATTGCGTTGCTTGGAGAGCCCGAACCCCGGCTTCATGATGACCAGTATGGTCAGAACCACCCAGTAACTATGGATGGCGTGATGGGGCAGGAGCCATTCGCTGGATACGGCCATGCCGACGGCAGCCGCCAGCGCAACCCGAATGGCGTGCCGCAGGTAAGGCGAGCCCAGGCGCAGGTTGCTGGTCAAGCGTCCCAGCCTGAAGTCCTGCCGGGACAGAAAACGTTGCAAGGACGTGTCCATCTCGAGCACCGCCGGTTCGGCGGTATGGGCGGGGTCGGTGTGGCGGTGCAGGCGATCCACGATACGGGCGGCATTGCGCGCCCGCCTGAAGGTCGAGATCAGCGCGGCATAGGCCTCGGGTTCGGCCTGAGGAAACCCGCGTTGCTTGAGCAGCTCGATTTCGTACTCGATGGCGCGGAATTCGGCCTTGACGGTGATCTTGCTTCTGCTGGGGACGCCTTGCGTCACGGCCAGTCCCACGGTTTCGGTTTCCTGCGCCAGCTTGTGAAGCAGGTCACGGAAGAACACCAGCAGGTCCGATTCCTTGAATACCCGCCGCAGCAGCGGATAGTCGGTATGGACCGCCACCATGGTTTCGTGAAGATCGACGATGTCGATGAACAGATTGAACAGCATGGCGCGGTACTGGTCGCGCTTGCGGTTGGAGCGGCGCGGCAGCTCGCGCAGCACGACGTCGCGTGCGGCCTCCTGCTGTTCTGCCACCGCCGCCTGCTTGGCGATGACATCCCGGTAGTTTTCTTCGATGTCGACGTCGGGATCGTAGAACTTCGCCTTGGCCTCCAGGTATTCGGCCGATGCGAAGACGCAGACGGCAATCGCCTGCTGCTCTTGCCGATACCACAGCAGCCGGTTCACGAGCAGACTGAAGGCGGTGTACCACAGGCCGCCTCCCAGGGTCGCGACCGTATGGACCGCCGCAGCGCGGCCATCCATCTGGTCGTGCATGGTCAGGGTCATGAGCAATAGGCAGCCGAATCCCATCAGCCCGCCTTTGCGGCCGAATACCGTGAGCAGGGAAAAGGCAAAACACTGTGCGATGACCACCAGCCACAAGGCGAGCGGGTAAGGGCTGCAGAGCGCCGTCGCCCCCGCGGCGATCGTGCCGAGCACGGCGCAGCCGAGCATCTCGTTGCGCCGGTGCCGGTAAGGCCCTGGCTGGTCCACGATCGAGACGCACATGGCGCCGAACGTGGCGGCGAGCCCAAGTGCCGCGTGGTGGAAGAGTCCGAGCAGGACAAGCGCAGGCATCAGCACGCCCAGCGCCTGCCGGATGCCCATGTAGAAGTACTGGCTGTAGATGAACTTCTTGATGTTCTTGGTGGTGTAGTCCATCGAGACGGATCTTGTCGATGCCCAGCGCGCAGTCTATGTGAAAACCGGCGTGCACGGCAGCGGCTTGTCGCGAGGCGGGCAGCCGCTGCGGCGCCTCAGGCCGGATTGGCGGGGTGATATTGGTAGAGCCAGGTCTCCGAGAGGGTGCGCTCGCCGCTTTTCAGATACAAGCGCATTTCCACCGGGTCCGTGCCGTCCACCGCCAGGTCGAATTGGGCCCGCCAATGGCCGGGGACGTCGTTGGGCACCGCTTCGGTATAGACGTAGGAAAACTTGCCGCGCGAGGCCCATAGCACGGGCTCGGGCTGCACGCCGTACGGCAACTGGGCCAAGGGCCCGCCCAGGAACTCCACCATGAATTTGCGCACGCCTTCGGGCCGGGGCTGGCCGGGCTGGCCGCCGTTACCCAGCCGGGTCGCCACGCAGCGCGCCATGGGTGGCGGGAAGGGTTCCCGGCCCGTCCAGTGCAGGCGGTATTTGAGCCGGTAGGACGTCCCTTTCGCCGCGGGGGCGGCGGGGACCCACATGGCGACGATGTTGTCGTGGATCTCGTCGTCCGTAGGAATTTCTACCAGCTGCACGGTGCCGGGGCCCCAGTCGCCGAGCGGCTCTACCCACAGCGACGGCCGGCGGTCGTAGTAGACGCCGTCCAGGTAGTGGTCGAAGTCCCTGTCGCGCTGGAGCAGGCCGAAGCCTCGCGGGTTCCCGTCGCTGAAGGCGGAGGCCATGGTGCGGGGAGGGTTGTTCAGAGGGCGCCAGATGTACTCGCCGTTTCCGGTCCACATCGCCAGTCCATCGGAATCATGGACCTCGGGCCGCCAATCGATCGCGGCGGGCTTCTGCGTTTCGGAAAACCAATACATGGACGTGAGCGGTGCAATGCCCAGCCGCGCGACATCCTCGCGCAGGAACAGGGCGGCATCGACCTCCATCAAGACCGCCCGGTCGCGCATCATGTCGAACCGGAACGCGCCGGTGATGCGGGGGCCGTCGAGGCGTGCATAGACCGTAACGGTGTTGCTCTCTTCTTGCTGCGGCTCGAAGTAGACGTGGGTGAAGTCGGGGAATTCCTCGGGGCGGTCCGGCACGGCCACGTCGACCGCGATGCCGCGTGCCGACAAGCCGTACTGATAGAGCTCGCCAATGGCGCGAAAGTAGGATGCGCCCAGGAATGCGACCCAATCGTTCGAGCGCCAGTCCGGCGCCGGCGGACCCGCGAGCCGGTTCTCCTGGAAGCGAAATCCGGCAAAGCCTATGCCTGCCGGCAACGCGTGGGCGGGGCTGCCGGTCGGTATTTCGAAATAGTCTTCGTCGTAAACAATCTCGCGCGCCTGGCGCCCGGTCCCGTCGAGGACGTACATCCTGACCGGCTTGGGCGCGAAGCGGCCAAGATGGAAGAACGTTACCGGGAACCGGCCGGGTCCGTCCGCGAACAAGGCGTACCCGGGTTTGAAGCGGATCTGGCCGTGGGCCGCATAGTCCAGGCGTTCGAGGGTCGACCAGTCCGGTACGGGCAGCGGTTCGAACGGACGCTGCGCCGCCAGCCGTGCCTCCTCGCGCAAGTGGTCGAAAGAGAAAGGCTGGCGCGGGCCCAGCTTCAGTGCCGCCCCGGCTGCGGGCGCGGCATGTCCCACACCGGCGAGGACGACCGCGCCGGCTGCGGTGAGGAAAGTGCGGCGGTCGATCATGAATGGGTGACTATGCCTCTGGTAACCATCCCTCTGCGGGGTGTGCCCAATTTTTCACCACCTCGCGTAAGTCGTTGGTGAGAAAAGGTTTTTTTGTGTAGTCCCATGGCTGTCCCCAGCGTTGTCCACATGACGCGTGGGTAACTTCGGGAAAACACGGCGAGCGACGTTCATGGGCGGGCGGGCAACAGCTTGCGTCCGAGCAGCACGAAACTGATCGAGGCCGAGGTCGCAGTCACCAGCAGCGTCATGGCCGCCGCCATGGGGCCGGCGTGGTCCGTGATGAAGCCGAGCAGCATGGGCCAGGCATTGCCAATGTAGCCGGCGATATAGAACAGCGACACCATCAGTCCCCGGCGTTGCGGCGGCGCAATCTGGTTGACGATCCCGGCCGCGCCTATGAAGGCCGCTCCGAACCCCAGCCCGGTGACCAGCACGGCCACGCCCATCAGCGCCGGTTGCGTCAGCCACAGCGAGGCCATGGCGCACGCCAGGCCGGCGGCGAAGACGATATTGCCGTGGCGGAAGGCCGACGCGCTGGAGAGGCGTTGGCTGAAGAACTGCGCGGCGCCGGCGCAAGCGGCCAGCACCGAGCTCGCATAGCCGGTGAGCGCGTAATCATGGATGCCCAGCAGCTTTTCACCCAGCGAGGGTCCGATGGCCATCAGCGACGAGCCGACGCCCCAGACCATCGACAGGGAGATACAGCTCAGCAGCATGAGCGGCAAAAGCCGTCCAGGAGGCAGGGCCCGCGCGGCGGCATGGGCTGCCTGGGCCGCGGCCGTCGTGCCGACGGCCGGCACCGCGGCGCGTTGCAGCGGCTGGCGCCAGAGCCCCCAGCCCGCGGCAAGCGCAATCGATATGATGACCAGGAACGGGGCGATCATGGGATAGAAGTCCGTTTGCAGCGCCATCCCGCTCAAGACGGGGCCAAGGATGGCGCCGAGCGTGAAGGCGACCGTGCCGAACAGGGCTGCGCGCTGCTTGTGCTGGGGCGGCTCGAGGTCCAGCAATGCCGCGTTGGCGGCTCCGGTCAGCAATCCCGTGCCCATGCCGGCCAGCGCCCGGCCGGCCAGCAGCATGCCGAGGCTATGCGCCAGTGCCAGCAGCATGGCGCCGGCAGCCACCATGCCCAGGGCCGGCAGCATCAGCTTGCGGCGATCGCTGACCCGGTCGGCAAGCCGCCCGCCTATGAGCAGGGCGCTCAGCACGCCCACCACGTAGGCGAAGAAAATCGCGGTCGTCGTAAAAGACGGCAAATGCAGGCTGGCTTGATAGAGCGGGTACAGCGGAGTCGGAACGCTGCTGCCCATGACGCCGGTCATGAGCGACACCGTTACGAGCAGGCGTGCTCTCCAGAGCTGCCTAGGGGAGGACGAATGCGGGTGTGAGTTGGCGTTCAAGCGGATTCGGCTCAGGAAAGGGCCGGTCGCGTACCTTCATGGCTGGCCGGCGGGTGCGGGGCCATTAGTCTACACCGCTTTCCTCTACGTATAAGGGTTAACCATTAGTCGCGTGGTTAGGCGTTCGGTTGCCTGAGGCGGCACGGCAAGTCGTGTCAGCTGGTGTCGGTGCCACGGTTTTCGGTTGATCTGGTGCTCGACGCCCCCCATAATCGGACGGCGGCATGGGAGGGCGGCATGCCGCGGTCGCCACAGTTCGTCAACGCTGGAGCAAGCTATGAAGCGCATGGATCCCGAACGCCAAACCAAGCTGAAAAAACGTCGCGCGGCCCCCCTGGCTACGCCCACCGACCTGAGCCAGGAGGCCACCCGCGAACTGAGCGGCGTGCTCAACGGCATCCTGGCCGACGTGTTCGCGTTGTATCTCAAGACCAAGAATTTTCACTGGCACATGAGCGGGCCGCACTTCCGGGATTATCACGAGCTGCTGGACGAGCAGGCGGTCGAGCTGTTCGCGATGACCGACGACATCGCCGAGCGCGTCCGCAAGATCGGCGGGCCGACGATCAAGTCCATCGGCCATATCGCCAAGCTGCAACGCATCCTCGACAACGATGCGGACTTCGTCCAGCCGCTCGACATGCTGGCCGAATTGCGTGAAGACAACAAGGATCTGGCCGGCCACCTGCGCGAGGCGCACGACATTTGCGACACGCACCGCGACATCGCCACCGCCAGCCTGATCGAAAACTGGATCGACGAGGCCGAGCGCCGCACCTGGTTCCTGTTCGAGGCAAGCCGGAACGCCGACAATACCGGCCACTAGGGCCGGCGTCCGGCTGCAGGGCCATCGCCACGCACGCCAAAATACGGTATAGTTGCGGTCTGTGCATGGGGCGGTAGCTCAGCTGGGAGAGCGTCGCGTTCGCAATGCGAAGGTCGGGAGTTCGATCCTCCTCCGCTCCACCAAGAATTCCGGCAAGAACCAGAAAAAACAATGTGGCGTTAAGCATAAAGTTGCCACATGGCAAAGATATGCTTAATTCCACGATGGGCAGCATTATGCTTTACCGGTAGTTCAGTGATAGGCTGACAGGTTTTGCGGAAATTGCGGCGGCTTCAAGTAAAAAAAACCGACCACTAGGTCGGTTTTTTCATTTCAGATCAGTGGCTTAGCCAAAACAGCTAACTTTCAGCTGCTACACCATTCCCTGGCAAATCAAGTTTAAGGCGCCGTCACCGTTGGAAAATCCTCGCCTCTAGCGCTGAGTCCCTTTCTCCATCGCGCTGCCTACTCACTTCGAACAAACGCCAGAAGCTTCTGGTACGAGAATGAACACTTACGATTGCCGAGGAAAGGTCGCGCCAGTCGCGCTAAGGTCGCGGGACTCACACTCGCTTTGATCTGCTTTTTCAGACTGCTACGGATCTCGCGCAACTGCTCTCGACTCATACTCCCGCCTCGGCCTGACCCGAACCCCGAATTAGCCCGGATCAGAAGTGGAGATTTCCGGCTCATCGGCTGGAACAGCGTGGTTAATCTAAAAATATGCCTGATTCGGCATCTAGCAGACGGGCAAAAACAAATTCGCGCGAAAAATTTACCGGCAGTCAAAAAATATTGACTTTCGACTGGATTTGTGTACCATGATGCTTGGAGGGGCGTTTCGCCCCGGTGCTCTTTAAACGGTCGATTTCATCGCTGCACAAGCATGGCGTGGTAGCACTGCATCGCTCTTGAGGTGATGCACTTGTTTTTGTTGAGGTCTCCCCCTCGCTGCCTCCTGCTCGTATCCTCGCGCCACCTGGCCTGAGTCGTACGTCGCTGGAAAGCTGCACACCTTGCGGCTCTGCCTTGGCTGTACTCATCGGCGTCCAGATACCGCTATGCTGTATCCGCACCGCTGGCTACATACGAAGCACGCGTCACAAAGTAAAGGGAAGCTGTTCGTTGGGATGTGGTTTGTGGTGTTAGCTCTTCTCCGTTCGGCCATTGCTTGTGGAAGCTGGGCAATTTCGCCCGGACTTGGAGAGATCCACAATGAAGTCAGACCAGTTGAAAGCCTGCATCGAAGCGCTTCGCGCGTTTCATCAGGAAAAGCACCATGAGCTAAACACCAGCGTCAGTAGTGAGTTAACGGCAATCATCGCTGCATTGGAGGATCGCCAGGAAGCAGTGGCAAGCAAGCCCCGAGTGTCGTACGAAACCTGCCAAAAGGCATTGGAACTGATGGCTAAAGGCCTGTCCGTCGTAACGAACCTCAGCGCATTGATTGACCAGTTCTTCCACTCGGATTGATGCAGCAAACCACCATTTCCATATTTAGGGACAAACATGAACCTTGGTCGCGCCATCACGCTCTGTAGAAAACAGCGTGGGCTCAATCAAGCGGCTCTCGCTGAAAAAGCGGAGATTTCCGTGTCATACCTTTCGCTGCTTGAACAGAACAAGCGGAAGGACCCAACGCTCACTACCATCCAGAAAATTTCGGAAGCCTTAGGCATCCCGTCTGGGATCTTGTTTTTTCTAGCCGCGGACCAAACCGAGTTGTCAGGTCTGCCGGTCGAGCTGCAAGAGAAGCTGTCCTTTGCTGCGCTACAGCTATTGCATGAGTCGTCCGAACAGACCCTTATATAAGGGCGATGAGCTCGCTAGTCCTGACGCCCTCGCAGAGGCGCTCGGACTGACTCCCCCACAGTTGCTCCAACTAGCTGCCAATGCCAGCAAGATGTACCGTGAGAACCCCCAGCGCAAGAAGGATGGATCCTTGCGCATGACATGGGATGCACACCCTCAACTGAAGAAGGCGCAAAAACAGATCAATCTGCGAATTTTTGGTCGAATCTTATTCCCGCTGTACCTGCAAGGAAGCATTCGAGATCGGGCATATCCCAGAGATTACGCACGAAACGCGAACATCCACTCGGGCGCCACCGTCACCATCGCGCTCGACATTCAAGATTTTTTTCCGAGCATCACTCCAGCCCAGGTTCTGTCCGCATGGCTTGGGGTTTGCCATTTTCCCCGGCAGGTAGCCGAGTTGCTCACCCAACTGACCACGAAGGATAGCTTCCTTCCCCAAGGCGCGCCGACTAGCAGCTATCTGGCGAACCTGGTGCTGTGGGAAAACGAGCACGACCTTGTACGAACGCTTCAATCGCAGGGCTGGAACTACTCCAGACTGACGGACGACATCACGCTCTCGAAGAGAATGGCCGTCGAGCAAGGCGAAATCACCCGTACCACAAGCACAGCAATCGGCTTCATCCAGCGCAACGGGTTCACCGTCAAGCGTTCCAAGCTGAAGGTGATGAAGAGCAACGTCCCCATGACCGTCAACAACTTGGTTATCAATGCGCACCCTGCGCTGCCCAAGGCTGAACGCCGGCGGATCCGTGCTCAAGTTCATCAAGCAAAACTGGCTCTCGCTTCTGGCGACCCGGTCGAGGCCAAAGCCATCAACAGTGCACGCGGAAAGATCGGGAAGGTAACCCGCTTTCATCCGGAGCTTGGCGCCAAGATGAAGGGTGAACTCGATCAAGAACAGGACTCCCAGATAGTCCAGCAGTTGAGTGATGAAGGCTGAGATGCCCGAGCTCCGCAAAGACAATCACTACGTACCGCAGCTTTACTTGAAGCCGTGGGCCACAGAGGGAAGGATCCAGACCTATCGGCTTCTCGTCCCACACGCAAACTTCCCCATGTGGAAGAGGCATTCGCTACGAGGCATAGCATCCCACTGACCTGCTCGGATTTTTCACACCACTGGGATTTGGAATCTAGCTTCGGTTGGTAATCTTGATGCAGCGACCTGGGC
>NZ_JARYGM010000017.1:0-36840 GCF_033795525.1 Pigmentiphaga sp. | reverse complement strand
TTTGACGCATGCGCCAACGGCCAGCAGATTAAATGCCTGACGCTAGTCGATGAGTACACGCGGGAGTGCCTGGCCATTGATGTGGCCGGGTCGATCCGTTCGCGCAGAGTGATCGAGATACTGGCCCGCCTGATTAGCGACCGCGGGGCACCGCGCTACCTGCGCTCGGACAATGGCCCGGAATTCGTCTCGCATGCCTTGCTGCAATGGATTGTGGATCAGGGCATCGAGACAGCGTTGATCGACCCAGGCAAGCCCTGGCAGAACGGCACGACAGAGAGTTTTAACGGTAAGCTGCGCGACGAGTGCCTGAACATGGAGTGGTTCCGCAACCGGACCGAGGCACGCATCGTGATTGAGGACTGGCGCCAGCATTACAACACCGTCAGGCCGCACTCCAGTCTAGGCTATTTGACACCGCAGCAGGCCGCCCAGGTCGCTGCATCAAGATTACCAACCGAAGCTAGATTCCAAATCCCAGTGGTGTGAAAAATCCGAGCAGGTCAAATGGCTACCTGCTGCTCGCCACGGCCTGCGACGGCACCCTGGCGACCACGGCGCAATTCACGTCCGTGCGCGTAGTTTGCAACAACACCTTGGCCATTGCCCTGGGCGACGGCGCGGGCGCGGTCAAGGTCGGCCACCGCAGCCAGTTCGACCCGCAGGCCGTCAAGCGCCAGCTCGGCATCGCCATCTCGTCCTGGGACGCCTTCCTCGCCCGCATGAAGGCCCTGGCCGAATGCAAGGTGAAGGACGATGCCGTTGAAGCCTTCCTCAAGCGGGTGCTGACCTACCCGGTCAACCCGCAGGCCGATGGCATCCCCACCGCCGTCAATGATCGGGCCATGAAGACCGTGCAGGAGCTTTATGCCGGTCGCGGCAAGGGCTCGGAGATGGCCTCGGCCTCCGGCACGGCTTGGGGACTGCTCAACAGCATTACCGAGTACATCGACCACCACCGCCGCGCCCGTTCCAACAACCACCGTTTGGACGCGGCCTGGTTTGGCGCGGGCGCCGCCATCAAGCAGAAGGCCTGGGACGAAGCCTTGCGATTGGTGGCGTGAACCAGCACCGCAGGCTTTTCGACCCCATCCCACATCCCCCATGAAGCCCGGCAGCGCCCACGCGCTGGCCGGGTTTCTTCATTCTGGAGGTTTCATCATGGCTTTACCGAAACGAAAGTGTGAAAACCGGCCTGCCCTGCGCCTGATCGATACCCGCAAGATCAAGCGCGCCGATTGGTTGGAAGTGCGCAAGACCGGCATTGGCGGCTCCGACGCCGCCGCGGCCGTGGGCCTGAGTCCGTACAAGTCACAACTCGAACTCTGGATGGAGAAGACCGGACGCGACGCCGGCCTGCCCCAGCCCGACCCGGACGACACGACCCATCCGGTGTACTGGGGCACCATGCTGGAGCCTATCGTGGCGGCTTCCTACACCAAGCAGACGGGCAACAAGGTGCGCAAGGTCAACGCCGTCCTGCAACACCCGCAATTCCCCTTCATGCTCGCCAACCTGGACCGCGAAGTCGTCGGCTCGCCCCTGGTACAGATCCTGGAATGCAAGACGGCGGGGGAGTTCGGCGCGAAGCTCTGGCAAGACGGCGTGCCAGAGTACGTGCAGCTCCAAGTCCAGCACCAACTTGCCGTCACGGGCAAGCAGGCCGCGCATGTGGCCGTGCTCATCTGCGGCCAGCGGCTGGAAGTCCACCGCATCCAGCGCGACGAGGACCTGATCTCGCGCCTCATCACCCTGGAAGCCCGTTTCTGGGAGTACGTCACCCGCGACACCCCGCCGCCTGCCGACGGCTCCGAATCGGCGGACCGCGCCCTGCGCGTGCTGTACCCGGGCCATTCCAGCGCGGTGGATTTCAGCGACGACAGGAACCTGTCTGCCACCTTCGCCGACCTGGTCAATGTCAAGGCCGACATCAAGGCCAAGGAAGCCCTGGCAGAAACGCTCAAGCAGCAATTGCAGCAAGCGATGGGCGATGCGTCTGAGGCGCGGTTCGAGACAGGGCGAGTGCTGTTTCGGCGCAGCCAGGACAGCACGACGATCAACACCGATCTGCTGCTCTTGAATCATCCCGAGCTGGTGGCGGAATACGCCATCACCAAACCCGGCACCCGTCGATTCCTGATCCGGAATTGACCATGCTCAACCCTTACAGGAGAACACCATGCTCAAGGGCCTGGCGATCACCCCGCCCGTGGTTGGGCGGATTTCCATTGGCCGGGTGGTCGAGAAGAACGGCAAGCGGCTTCCCGAGAAGGACGACCAGTTCACCATCACCTCCCAAGTGCAGACCCGCGACGGCTGGCTGCTGCACCCCCAAGACGAGGTGCAGCGCAAGCTGCGAGGCGGCGACAAGCTGCGCGCCATCGACATCCTGCTGCCTTTCAACGACCCCGACCTGAACCTGCGGGCCGAGTATTCCTACTTCGACCGGGAGGACGGAAGGCCTATTTGCGTGGGTGACGGCGAAACGTGTCGGCGCGATACCGACGACGGTATGCAGACGCTGCCTTGTTACACCCCGGATAGCTGCGGCTTTCACAACCGGGAGTGCAAGCCCTACGGGCGGCTGTACGCCATCATCGGCCTGGACCAGCTTGGCTGCTTCGTGCTGAGGACGACCTCCTATAACTCGATCCGGACACTGGCGGCGCGCATGCGCTACTACCACGCGGTCTCGGGCGGGCTGCTGGCCTGCATGCCGTTGGAACTGCGCCTGCGCGGCAAGTCCACCACGCAGAGCTACCGTACCCCGATCTACTACGTGGACCTGATCCCGGCCAACGGCATGACGCTGGAAGAGGCGATCAAGGAAGCGCGGGAACTGGACGAGCGGCGCAAGGCGGCGGGCTTTGACCAGGCGGCGCTCGATGAGGCCGCTCGCCAGGGCTTTGCCAATGGGGCGTTCGAGGAGTCGGTGGAGGACGTGCCTGCGGTGGTGGAGGAGTTCTTTCCGGATCAGCCCGCGTCGGCGGTCAAGGAGGTTCCCGTCATGCCGCCAGCCAAGGCGAGCCTTGCCGCCAAACTCAAGGCCAAGACAGGAGAGGCACCCTGATGCCTCCCTTTGCCCAAACCCCAAGGCCCAGCGCAACCCGCTGGGCTTTCGTCTTTTTGGAGAACCACCATGTCACATGGCATTGAAAACCCCAGGCCAGGGCAGCGCCTCTACCCAGGAAAGGTGCTCATCACCGAGGCAGCCACGTTCGCGCTGGAGGCAGCGGGCGTGGAAGGCGTCTGGCTGCTGGCCCGGCACATTCATGGCGACTGGGGCGACATCCCGCCCGAGGATGTGCTGCAAAACGAGTTGGCCCTGCTACTTGGTCTGCGCGTCCAGTCCCGCTACGGAATCACGGAGGGAACGGCCATCTGGATCACCACCGAGGCCAACCGGGCCACGACCACCATCATCCTCGTGGAAGGTGCGTGGGCAGCATCGGACAGCGGCTAGCCTGCTGCCGGGCTGGCCCTTAGGTGGCGGCAAGCCGAAGGCGCAACGTGGTTGCTACTTCCCCTTGCCCAGGCGGCTAGCCAGGGTTTCGACAATGTCCACCACCATCGCCCGGTCGGCGCTGCTCATCCGGGCGAGCAACTGCGCCAGGTGATGGGCCTGGTCGGAAGCTCGGGAACTCGTCTCCGTGACGAGATCAGCAATATTGCAGCCGAAGATCTCGGCCAGCTCTCCCAGGCGCACCACGGTGGGCAGCGCCACCCCGCGCTCCATGCGCGATACGGCTTCCACGCCGATGCCCAGGCGCTCGGCCACCTGTTCCTGGGTCAACCCGCAGGCCCCACGGCGCTTCGCAATGGCCCGGCCCACCCTCTCGGCCAAGCGCCTTTCCTCTGTTCCTGGCATACGCCCTCCAATTCCGACTGGAATGGTTGGGCATCAGCTTTTTGGGATGAAGTGCTTTTTAGGTTGTTATTCGACCTATTGAGTTGATATTCCTGTGCTTACATTCCCCGCGTTCACCCTGAAAATGAAAACTCGCCACCTATGAAAGCGTTCCCCCTGCTCATCCTCTGGTTTCTCTTGGCCATCGTCGTCGGCCTCGCCGCCAAGTCCTCCGGCCGCAGCTTCCTGCTCTGGCTGCTCATCTCACTGGTGGCCTCTCCGATCCTGGGCTTCCTGCTCCTGCACGCCACAAAGGGGAAGTAGGCCGTGATCGTCGTCCTGCCTCTCTTCATTGCCTATATGGCTATGTTCGCCGTCGTCGGCATCAAGGCAAAGCGCATGGGCCGCAGCGCCCTGTGGTGGCTTTTCCTGTCGCTGGTCCTCACCCCGATCATTACCTTCATCATGCTGCGCGGCGATGCGGTGAAGGCGCGGAGGATTCAGGAAAAGGCCGACGCCCTCAAGAATTGACCCTCCCTTTCACTCACATGGAAGTACCGATCATGAAAATCCAACAAGTCTTGCTTGCCATCGGTTTGGCTGGCGTTTGTGCGTCGTCGTTCGCGGACGAAGCGCCCTTCGATGTCTCGCTGTATACCGAGCAGGGCGTTCCCATCGTCCTGCTTGAATCCGTGACCAACGAGGTCGTGCTGACCGACTTCAACGTGAACCGGGGCAACTGCAAGAACGTCAAGCTGGGCGGCATCTACCCCTTGCCCCTGACCTTCAAGTTCGGGGACGGCGTCAAGCTCTTCGCGCACATGTGCAGCGTAAAGGAGGTCACCGTGGTCACGAACCTGGGGACTTATGCCTATTCGTTCGGACGAACGGCGGGATCGTCAGCCGCGCAGGCACAGCCGGCGCCGGCGCGGTCCTCTGCCGGCAGCAAGGGCCAAGCCTGTCTGGACGCCAGAATCGATGAGGCTCAACGCGTCGGCTATGCCATCCGGTATGACGTGATGAATGAGTGGCGGGAGGAGTGTGGGCTGCCGCCGGATTGATGGGAGAGCCCCAGGCAAGCTGTAGGCTGTTGGCAGAGTGCCGGGGGTTCCCGGCACTCTGCGAAAGTCAATTTTTTTGTCTCAGGGTGGCCATCAGGCTTAGCCAGGGCCGGCCGACGGAGGATGGTTTCGAACCGGCAACTTCTTGCAGACAGGCTCGCTGCCGGGGGCGGAGATGTCCACGTGGCAAACGTCTCTTGGCAAGGACCGCCTCCGGCCTGGAGCGGGCAATGACAGCTTTCTGGAACTGCCAGTTCAGGCTGGGGTAAGTCGTTGACTGCCGATGCCCTGGTGGCCTTCTGGCTGAGAACCGCCGCCTCAAGGTCGCCTCCACTTACCTAGTGTTATTCAAAGTCAGGGACATAGGTTTGCGGCGCCGCAGACAGTAGAATGCTGCGATACAAAGCGACACGGTAGGCAGCCCCGGACAATAAGATTGGAGAACGCATGGCGGCAGAACAGTATCCAGTTGAGGTGCAATCGGACTTTCTCGAGAAGATCACGCGTGCTCGCCCCATCCCGGCGTTGGCTGAACTGATCTGGAACGCGTTTGATGCCGACGCGACAACTGTCGACGTCTCGTTCGAGTACAACGACCTAGGGGCACTGGATGCCATCGTCGTCAAAGACAATGGAGAAGGCATCGCCCGTACAGATGCGCCCGGCTTTTTTCGCTTCCTCGGTGGCTCCTGGAAAAAGTCCAAATCACAAACCGTGTCCGGCCGGTTTCTTCATGGGCAGGAAGGTCGTGGGCGTTTCAAGGCATTCGCTCTTGGCAACGTCGCCGAATGGGCGGTGGTCTACCGTCGGGATGGCAAGCTCTGGTCCTACACTATCCGCATGACTGCGTTCGACATCCGTCATGTCAACGTGAGTGACGAGGTGCAGGTTAATGGCGATGCGCAATCGGGGGTGACGCTTACCATCCGTGAACCCACCAAGGAGTTCCGAACGTTTACGTCGGACGAAGGTCGTCAGGAGTTGACCGAGATCTTCGCGCTATATCTGGCAGACTATGAGGAGAACACGGAGATCTTACTGGACGGTCGATCCATCAACCCCGCATCGGCCATTGCCGGTCGCAAGAACTTCAACTTGGACGATATTGAAATCGACGGTAAAGAGCACTGGGTGCGTTTGCATGTTGTCGAGTGGAAAGCCGCAGGCAACCGCACGCTATACCTTTGCAACCAGCAACGTTTCCCGCTCTTGCAGGTAGACCGTCGCTTCCACATCGGTAATTTCACGTTCTCTGGCTACCTATACTCGCCGTATTTCGACCTCGCACAGAAGGAGGGGACGGTCGATCTCGCGGAAATGCAAACTGCAGTCGTTGACGCCATTACGCAGGCGCAACAAATGATCAAGGATCACTTCCGCACCCGAGCGGCGGAGCAGGCTAGAACGGTCGTGGAGGAGTGGAAGAGCGAAGAGGTCTACCCGTTCGCGGGCGACCCGGTGACAGCAGTCGAAAAGGTCGAACGTCAGGTGTTCGACATCGTGGCTGTTAACGTGGCGCGGCACCTGCCAGACTTCAGTACGACGCAAAGCAAGAATAAGGCGTTTCAACTTCGAATGCTGCGTCAGGCGATCGAGCGTAGCCCGGAGGACTTGCAGGTCATTCTGGACGAGGTGCTTCGACTGCCGAAACGGCAACAGCAAGAACTGGCGCAACTTCTGCGGGACACGACGCTCTCTTCGATTATCGGAGCTGCGAAGGTGGTCTCGGACCGCTTGAAGTTCCTCAACGGTTTGGAGGCCGTGCTCTTCGACCCGGAGCCCAAGAAGCGCCTGAAAGAACGATCACAGTTACATCGCATCATCGCTCAGAACTGCTGGCTTTTTGGAGAAGAGTTCGGCTTGTCAGTGGATGACCAGTCGCTGACCCAGGTTCTTGTTGAGCACAAGAAGATGCTGGATCCGAAGATCATGATCGACGAGCCAGTGAAGCACATTTCACAGACGCGGGGCATCGTGGATCTTATGCTTTCGAGGGCGACGAAGCAGCACCGGGCGAACCGTCTGTCGCACCTCGTCGTCGAGCTGAAAGCGCCGAAGGTACCCATCGGTTCGGACGAGGTGACGCAGATTCAGGGCTACGCGTTTTCCGTGATGGAGGACCCGCGTTTCTCCAAAGTCGGGGTGACGTGGGCGTTTTGGGTGATCAGCGACGAACTAAAACCCTATACTGAGCATTTGGTGAGGGACGAAACCGGTCTGATTCTGGAAAAGCCAAACGTCAACATCTATGCGAAGACATGGGCACAGGTGCTCGACGAAAATCGTGCGCGGTTGAAGTTCTTCCAGGACCATCTAGACGTTCAGGTTGATCGTGACGCATCGCTCAAATACTTGCAGCAGCGTTACGCAGACTACCTCGAAGGCGTGTTCGAGATTGAAGATTCGGACGCGGAATCGGAGGTAGACGCAGCGCCGGAAGCCGATGCAGCTTCGGCCTGAGCTCATGCCAACTCGTGTTCGGCGTTACGGCGTTCGGAAAGCGTGTCAATCATCGGTTGAAACTCTTCCGGTCGCTCAATGTAGGTGCGGACGCAACTTCCGAGAGCTGGCAATCCGCCGCAAGGCAGGCATTGGTTAGCGAGACTCCAGCGACAGCAATGGGTCGGGAGCGGTCATTCTGCTACAACGTGCAGAACGGTCCCAACGGCTCGAAAGTGAGAGTCAACGATACGTTTTGTGACTGGGGAAAGCTCCCAGGGCAGGTTACGGGCTGCTTGCAGAACGCAGTCCCCTCGGTACTCTCATGAGACATCTTTTTGGGTTCAGCATAGAGCGCGTTATCTCATCCCGCCCGGTATCAGCACGTCTGCTCTTTGCGTCCAAATCCGTCCAAGAGAAGCCAAGTCTTTGAGGGGTAGTTTTGGGGGTATGCGTTCATACGAAAAACCGCAAAACCCAGGTTTTATGCGGCTTTCACGCAACAATAGGAATGACACCCTCCCGCCAGTCATTGCAATGACCCCTTGATTTCATGATCAAGGGGCTTTTTATTGCCACGATCAAACCGACAAAACAATCGCTCCTTCACCCGACCCGCTATCACCCAAACCGATACCGCCCCTGCTCATCACGCACAATCGCGCGCCGCGAGGCAATATCTTCCAGCCCGCGGACCAGCTCACGCCCATCTCGCGTTCCCACAGCCGCCATGAGCTCCGCAAAAAACTTGGGCCCGCTCTCCAGCGCAGCCTCCAGGGAAGCATGGCTCGACGCCCCGAACCTCGGGGGATGCGGAACTTCATGCTCGATGGGGCGCCTGGCTCCCGGCGCCAGCCATGGCAGCGTCAAGTCGAATCCAGCCTTGTCGGTGGTGCGCGAACCTTCCAATGAAGGATCCAATGGAACGGTCCTCAACCCGCTTTGGACGACCAAGTCCCGGCTCGCCTGGAAACGCGTCGCCAGCGCCCACTCCATCTGGGCGTCGGAATAGATATCGATGTCCGGATCGACGACGAACACGTTCTTGACATTGCCCAGGCAGGCGAATGCGGCCGCGATGGCATTGCGGGCTTCGCCGGGGACGCGCTGCTGCAACGCGATACGGACGTTGAACGATCCGCCCGCGGCGGGGGGCGCGTAGACCGCCCGCACTTCGCGCACGGCAGACTCGAGCGCTTTCCAGACGAGGATCTCCGTTCGCAGGGAGCACAGCTGCGCCGTATCCGTGCATTGCATGCTCGGCCCCCCGATGGAGGAGGTTTGAAAGATGGCGTCCCGGCGATGGGTGATCGCGGTCAAATGGAAGAGGGGATTGCGTTTTACCGCTCCGTAGTAACCGAGGAACTCGCCGAAAGGACCTTCGGGTTCCACATGGCCGCGCTCGTCGAAATAGCCTTCGAGGATGAACTGGGCATCGGCGGGCACCATCAGATCGTTGGTCACGCACTTGACGACGCCCAAAGGCTGGGCCCGCAAAGCCGCGATAAGCGCCAGCTCGTCGCCGGGAAAGCGCAGCGTGGCGGCGAGTTGGTCGATGGGATGACTGCCGATGGCGAATGCCACCGGCGTGCGCTCGCCTCGTTCCGCGCGTGCCAGGTAGATGGCGCGCAAATCGGAAGGCGCGACCAGGTCCACGCCCGCCGACCGGCGGCCGCGCAGCATGAGGCGGCGCATGCCTACGTTCGTATGCCCGGCGAAGGGGTCGTGGACGAAGTCGACCGACGCGGATATGTACGGCGCGCCGTCGAATTCGTGCTGCAGGTGCACCGGCAAGGCGGTCAAGTCGCATTCGTCGCCGGTCAGCACCACCTCCTGGACCGGGGCGTGCGCACGCGGCACTTCCACCAGCTCGCCTGGCTGGCGCAGCCGCGCGAGCACCTCGGACAGCACCTTGTCCGCCGTGGTTCCGAAGGCGGCGGCCAGGCGGGCTCGGCTGCCTGCGACATTGCCGCACAAGGCGAAGGGGCTCCCTTCGATGTTTTCGAACCATGCCGCGCGCGGATTGCCCTCCAGGCACGCGGCGATATCGGCAAGCGCGACAGGTGCGGCATGCCGTTCCAGGTCGTTGTCGGACAACGACGCAAGAAAGGTACGCAGGCCGAATCGTTGTAGGTCAGGGCTGCTCTTTGACCCAGAAAGGGACGCGCTCATATCTCTCCTCCTTGCCACGATGAAATATTTGTAAGAGTTCTTTATATAAAATATGCTTATATTAGTCTCGGCAACAAAGAAACGCCACGGTCAACCATAGATGGCGGTGTAACCACGACGCGCATGAAGCGCCCGCTTTGCCCCTAGGAGGAGACAACATGAAGACACGCTTTGGAACAAGGGCCAGGACCTGGCTGGCCCTGGCTGCCGCGGTGCTGGCGCCGGCCGCCGCGCCCGCCCAGGACCAGGCCGACCGGTACCCGGACCGCATGATCAAGATCATCGTGCCGTATACGCCGGGCGGCCTGGTGGATACGTTCACCCGCAGCTTGGCCGAAGACATGGCCAGCCGGCTGGGGCAACCCGTCGTCGTGGAGAACCGCCCCGGCGCCAACCAGGCCATAGGGGCCAATGTCGCCGCCCGCGCCGCGCCCGACGGCTACACCTTGTTCGTCAGTTCGCAAACCGGAATGATCCTGAACCCGCTGACGACCAAGGGGCTGCTCGTCGATCCGGCGAAGGATTTCACGCCTATCGCCACGATGTTCTCCACCCCTTTCTATCTCGTGGTCAATAGTTCCGTTCCGGTAAAAACCGTCCAGGAACTGGTCGCGCTAGCTAAATCCAAACCTGGCAAGCTCACCTACGGTTCTTTGGGCCGCGGCGGCACCCACCATCTGGCGGGCGAAATATTCACGCGCCGAACCGGCACGAATATCCTGCATGTGCCGTACAAGGGCAGTGCTCAGGCCATGAACGATTTGCTGGGAGGCCAGATCGATATGATGTTCGAAGGCGGAACCTCGACGCTTCCCTATGTGCAGGCCGGCCGGCTGCGCGCCCTGGCCTCCACCGGCCCGACGCGGAGCGAGGCCATGCCCGATCTGCCGGCGCTGAACGAGATCATCCCCGGGTTCTCGATGACGGTCTGGATCGGCCTGGTTGCGCCGAGCGGCATACCTCAGCCGATCGCGGACAAGCTCAACGCCGCCGTGCAGGCCATGCTGAAATTGCCTTCCACGCACGAGAAATTCGCGCCTGTCGGCATAGAAATGATGCCTGGCTCGCAAGCCGATTTCGCGCGGTTGATCCAATCCGATATCCCGACTTGGTCCAAGATCGTTCAGGACGCGGGAATAGAACCCCAGTAGAAGCAGCCCAGGCGCGCCTTGCGTAGGCGCCCCTTCGGCCCATGAAAGTGCTCAATCGCGAAACACGTCCACCACTACCGACCGCAGCCAGCGGCAAGCCGCGTCCCGGTGATACCGGTCGTGCCAGTACTGACGCACGAGGTAAGAGGGCAGGTCGATGGGCACTTCGAGGAATTTGATCGAACCATGGGCTGAAATCAATTCGGCCAGGTGAATCGGGGCAAGCGCGATAAAGTCCGTCTTGGCGATGATCTCCTCCAGCGCCAGGAACGACGGCACCCATAGGGCGATCTGGCGGGTGACCCCGGCATCTTCGATGGCCTTGTCGAGCATCCAGTGCGCCGTGCCGGACGTCATGACGGCAACGTGCTTTTCATTCAGGAATTGCGCCCGGGTAAGCTTGCGCCCGATACGCGGGTGTCCGCTGCGCATCAGGCAAACGTAATGCTCGGAGAACAGCTTCTGCTGGTGAAAGCCCGCCTGCATGTTGAGCGTAAACCCCATTGCCAGGGCGGCTTCGCCTGATTCCAGTTTCCTGGGGGTATCCTCGTCCAGGTCCCTGACCTCGATGCGGACGTTGGGCGCGATCTGGCTGAGACGGTTGAGCAGTTTGGGCAACACCACCATTTGCCCGGTGTTGGTCATGCAAATCCTGAAGATCCGGTCGGAGGAGGCCGGCTCGAACCCGGGCTCTTGCCCCGCCGTGCCGCTGAACAGCGCGAGTGCCGCCTGGACGGCCGGGACCAGCGCGGCCGCGCGCGGAGTCGGCTGCATGCCGGCCGAGGTGCGCACGAAGAGCGGGTCGCGAAAGTGTTCCCGCAGCCGGCCCAGCCGGATGCTGACCGATGGCTGGCTCAGGCCCAGCGCGTCCGCCGTGGCGGATACGGCACCTGTTTTCGCCAACGCGTCCAGCAGCGCCAAGTCTTTCAGGTCGAGTTTGCTCATGTCTCCAAATTTGTATTTTTCAATGGACTATATAGAGCCCGGATAATTGACGCAATATGACGGCAACCCTAAAGTGGGCTGGACTTCAAGGACACGAGGAGACATCGATGCAGCTCTGCCGTTTTAACGAAGGTCGCCTGGGCGTCGTCCAGGGCGCGCAAGTCCGGGATGTGACCGAGGCCCTGGACGAGCTTCCGGCATACCGATACCCGCTGCCGGGCTTCGATCCGCTGGTTGCGCACCTGGGGGAGGTCATGGCCACGGCGCGCCAGTTGTTGCCCACAGCGAAGGTGCTTGCGCTCGACGAGATCGACCTCCTGGCGCCTGTCGCGAACCCGGGCAAGATCATCGCTGCGCCGGTGAATTATCTGAAGCACTTGGCCGAAGCGCGAGAGGATGCGGAGATCCACCACCGCAACCAGGTGGGCGAGATCCAGCGTGTGGGGCTGTTCCTGAAAGCGACGAGTTCACTGGTCGGCCCGTCGCAAGGCGTGGCGCTCAAGCACCTGGATCGCCGGAATGACCACGAGGCCGAAGTAGTCGTGGTGATCGGCAAGGAGGGCAGGGATATCCCGGCGGCTCGCGCGGCCGAGTACATCGCCGGGTATTGCGTCGGACTGGATATGACGACGCGAGGCCCGGAGGAGCGCAGCCTTCGCAAGTCCATCGACACCTATTCGGTCCTCGGGCCTTGGCTGACCACCGCGGACGAGGTGCCGTCGGACAACGGGCTGGGCTTCAGTCTCAAGGTCAATGGCGAAGTGCGCCAGCAGGCGAACACCCGCGACCTGGTGCTGGGCATACCGGCGCTGATCGAAATGGCTTCGTCCTTCTATACCCTGTACCCGGGCGACCTGTTGTATACGGGCACGCCCGAAGGCGTCGGGCCGGTGCATCCGGGCGACGTCATCGACGTTGCGGTCGAGGGCCTGGGTGCCATGCAAGTGCAGGTTCGCGCGGCATAGCGGAGGGGAAATGAACGATAGGAGACAAGCTTTGCTAGTCGTGGGCGGCGGTATCGGCGGCATGGCCACGGCATTGGCGTTGTCGCGCCAGGGGCGGGAAGTGCATGTTTTCGAGCAAGCCCAGGAATTCAAGGAAATCGGTGCCGGTATCCAGCTCGGTCCCAATGCGTTTTATACGTTCGACGAACTGGGGGTGACCGAGGCGGTGAACCAGCTGGCGGCCTTTCCCGACGATATCGTTGCCATGGATGCACTGTCGGGCGAGCGCCTGGTGCAGTTGCCGGTGGGCGAGCTGTTTCCGCGCCGGTTCGGCCGGCGGTACGGCCTGATCCACCGCGCGGACCTGCACGGCGTGCTGCTCGATGCCTGCCGCCGGTCGGACCGGGTGCATTTGCACGCAGGCACCAAGGTCGCCGGGTTTGAAGACAAGGGAACATCGGTCACTGTCGCGACCGCCAGTGGCGATGTCTACGAAGGCGAGGGCTTGATCGGAGCCGACGGCCTGTGGTCGACCATCCGGGAGTCCATCGTGGGTGACGGAAAGCCCCGGGTGTCCGGCCATATCGCGTATCGGGCGGTATTGCCCACCGAAGACGTGCCCATCGAAAACCGCCTGAACGCCATGGTGGTGTGGATGGGGCCCAAGTATCACCTGGTGCACTATCCACTGCGCGGCGGCAAGCTCTTCAACCTGGTCGCGGTCTTCCACAGCGATCGCTACGAGGACGGCTGGGATACGTACGGCGATCCCGAGGAGCTGCACCTGCGGTTCCAGGGCGCGCATCCTCATGTGTTGAACATGCTTGCCAAGATCGAGTCGTGGCGCATGTGGGTCTTGTGCGACCGCGAGCCGGTCAGCAACTGGACCAAGGGGCGCACGACATTGCTGGGCGATGCGGCGCACCCCATGCTGCAGTACCTGGCGCAGGGCGCCTGCATGGCGATGGAGGACGCGGTCTGCCTGGCCAGGCGCGTGCAGGCGCTGCCCGGCAACCTGCCCCAGGCATTCGTGGACTATCAGCAGGCGCGTTATCTGCGCACTTCCAGGACCCAGCTGACGGCACGCCTCTATGGCCACGCCTATCACGCCGCCGACGCCACGCGTGACTTGCGCAATGCCTTCCTGAAGTCGCGCACGGCGGAGCAGACGGCCGAGAGCATGGCATGGATGTACGACCCCAAGGAAATCCCGCAATGAGCGACGAGGCAAAAACCCAGAGGCAAGCCTTCTACGAGCTGATCGACACCCGCAGCTGCACGCCGCTCTGGGAGGTGTTGCATGGGCTGGTACCCAAGACCCCGGCCACCCCTTGCGTGCCGCACCACTGGACCTGGGACACGATGTGGCCCTTCCTCCAGCGCGCGGGGCAGTTGATCAGCGCAGAAGAGGCGGAGCGGCGTGTCCTGGTGCTGGAGAACCCGGGACTGCGCGGCCAATCACGGATCACGCATAGCCTGTATGCGGGATTGCAGCTGATTCTTCCCGGCGAAGTGGCTCCGCCGCACCGTCACTCGCAGTCGGCGATGCGATTCATTTTGCAGGGGCAGGGCGCCTACACGGCCGTGGGCGGGAGGCGGATCACCATGACAGAAGGCGATTTCATCATCACGCCTTCCTGGTCCTTCCACGACCATGGCAATCCGTCGGACTCGCCCATGGTATGGCTGGACGGGCTGGACGTTCCCATTGTCGAACTGTTCGATGCGCAGTTCCGCGAAGATGGGGAGGGCCAGCCCACTACCGCCATTGGTGACGGTACGGAAAACCTGGCTGAGTTCGGCCTGTCCATGAAGCCGGTGGAATACAAGGCGCCGACGCGTACCTCGCCCTTGTGGTGGTTCCCCTATGATCGCAGCCGGGAGGCGCTCCAGAAGCTCGCCGGCACGCGCGAGCCGCATGCGTGCTGGGGACACAAGCTGCAATACGTCAATCCGGCGACCGGAGGCTGGCCCATGCCGACCATCGGTACCTTCCTGCAGCTGCTGCCGGCCGGGTTCCATGGGAAGCCGTATCGGTCGACCGATGCGACGGTCTACGCCGTTCGCGAGGGGACGGGTGTGTGCGAGGTGGGAGGGAAGGAGTTCGCTTTCGGCCCCAAGGACATATTCGTTTGCCCTTCGTGGGCGCCGTATTCGCTGCGAGCAGATAGCGAGGCCGTGCTGTTCAGCTTCTCCGACCGACCGGCGCAGCAAAGCCTGGATATTTGGCGAGAGCAACTGGGCTGAGGCGACGTGTCGAAGGCGGGCCGTGTTGCGGCGCGCCAGGAGGCTCTTCCCCGCTACTCCAAGCGTATGTGGGTACGCTTGACGAGCTGCGAGTAAAAGCTCAGGTCTTGGCGAAGCTGCTGCCCGAAGGCTTGCGCGCCGCGTGCGTCCACTTCGTAGTAGCGCGCATTGAGCTCGGCCTTGAACGCCGGATTCTCGGCCATGGCGGGGACGCGGGAATGGGCCGGATGTCCAGCACGATAGGAAGCCGGATCGGATTACGCAATGCAATGGAGCAAATACGCCGTATTGTCAAAGACAATCTCCCCGGCGTTTGCCCTCGTCGTTATCAGAATCCCAGTACGATCGCCAAGCCGCCTGCCAGCACGCCTATCGCCACGACACCCGCCGTCAGGATCGCCAGCTCTGAGGGCCGGAACGACTTGACCACCATGGCGAGCGAGGGCAGGCTGATGGGCGGCAGGGTCATGATCAGGGCGGCGGCGGGGCCGGCGGCCATGCCCAGCGACAGCATGGCCTGCACGATGGGCACTTCGCCGGCCGTGGGGATGACGAACAGCGCACCCGCAAGGGCCAGGCCCAGGATCCAGAGCAGGCTGTTGTCCACGCCGGCGCCCACTTCCGGGAACAGCCAGGCGCGGGCGGCGCCCAGCAGCAGCACCAGCACCAGGTACTCGGGCAGCAGGCGCACCGTCATCCGGGTCAGGGCGCGCATCCAGCGCTTGAACGCATGAGGCTCGTCCAGGTCGGCCATGCCCGCGGCCTGCAGGGCTTTCATCTGCGTGCTATCGATCGTCTGGATCCGGCCCCGGCTCAAGCGATTGATCAGCCAGCCCAGTCCGAACACCATCACGATTCCCAACGCCAGGCGCAGTCCCATCCAATGCCAGCCCAGCACGAAGCCCATGAAAATGAGCGTAGCCGGGTTGAGCACCGTGTTGCCCAGCCAGAACGCGACGGTGCTGCCCGGTGCGGCCTGGCACTTGCGGAGTCCAGCCACGACCGGCGCCGCGCAACAGGTGCACATCATGCCGGGCAAGGACAGCAGGCCGCCTGCGACCACGCTGCCCAGCCCGGTGCCGCCCAGCACCTTGAGAATCCAGCGGCGCGGCAGCAGGGCCTGTACCGCCGAACCCAGCAACAGCCCCAGGACCATCGCTTTCCAGATGGCCAGCCCGTAGGCCACGGCGTAATCGAGCGCAGCCTTGAACGATGGCGCCGGCGGGGTCGGCTGGGCGCCGGTCAGGATGGAGCTGCCGATGGAGTGGGTTTCGGCCGCCACGAAGGCGCGGTCGTAATAGGGCGACCACTTGACGTAGAACAGGCCGACGATCGCGATCAGCGCGAATACTGCGATTCCCCAGGCGGGGTGGGTGACATGCCTGGTAGGCGTATGGGAAGTCATGGAGTGCTGCGAAAGGAGGCCGCAATGGGCAGATGGGGCGGTATTTTAAGGCCTGGGCGGCAGCCGCCTTCCTCGTGGCGCAAACACCGCTGCGCCCGCCCCGCGTCAGTCATATACTGTATGGATATACAGTTATCGAACCGACGTATGTCCTACACCGTCATCCTTCACGACTACCCCGGGCTATCGGAGCTGGCCCGCATCACGGCCGAACAACGCTACCAGCAGGCACTCGAGCATGCGCTCGGCGGACCGGGCGGCGTGCTGCTTGCCTGGAAGGCCTGGCAGAAGGCCGAACACGCAGCCGGCAAGGATTTTCCGCTGGCCGAGTGGCATATCGCCCGCCGGTGGGTCCTGGCCGCGGACCGGGCGCGCGCCGCCGGGCTGGGCAATCTCCAGGACTGTCCCGATGCGGCGTTCGAGCTTCGTCCCCTGTAGGGGCCTGACAGCCAGGCGGCACGCCGTTTGCTGGCACTCGGATTTCTATAGGAGGCCGCCATGCCCGCTGACATCAACGAAGTGCAGGAGGCCATGCGTGTGTGGGAACAAGCGCATGCCGAGATGCAGATCTATTTCGCCGAGCAGGATATCCTGAAGCCCGCGTGTTGGGAGCGCTGGACCGCCCTGGTCGAAGCCGAGACGCTGGCACGCAATCAAGCCCTTACAGCCTTGAACGACTACCACGATACGCAGGCAGGAGGCCTGTAGCGCGGCCGGTCTAGGTGTTCTTGCTGCGTTCCAGCCTCTGAACCGCCAGGCCGGGTCCGGCTGTCGGGATCGGGTATCCTTTCACGCGCGGGGTTGCCGCGCGCGCGCACCCGCTGAACGACAAGGGGTTCGATAAAAGGGGACAAGCCGTGCGTCGCATAGGCAACTGGTATTTCGGCTGGACGATCGTGGCGGCGTCCACGGTGCTGACGCTTTTGACGGTCGGTATGCGCATGGGCATCGGCCCGTTCTTCCTTCCCATCATCGAGGACCTCGGCTTCAGCCGCAGCGAGCTGGCCGGCATCGTGGCCATCGGAATGCTGTGCTACGGCTTGGCGATGCCCTTGGCGGGCCATCTGGTAGGTACGCGCGGGACGCGTTTCGTGTTGCTTACCGGCATGGTCGTGGTGGTGGCGTCATCCATCGCAACGGTGCTCGCGCACGATCCGGTGATGTTCTTCCTGGCCTTCGGTGTCGGGCTGTCGTTGGGGCTCGGGCTGACCAGTCCGGTGGCGCTCACGCCTATACTCAGCCGCTGGTTTACGCGTCAGCGCGGAATGGCGCTGTTCTTTCTTTCTACCGGCTCGATGGCGGGTATCGCGCTGATGACGCCGGTGTTCACGTCGTTCATCGAGTGGCTGGGGTGGCGCGCAACGCTGTTGGTGTTCGCCGCGGCTTTCGCGTTGTTCACGATTCCGGCTGCCTTGTTTATTTTCCGGGACAACGCGCCGCCGGAAAGCGACTTGCGCCCCGAGGACGTGGCCGCGCGGGCGGCGCTGGCGGCCCAGCGCAACCAATCGGCTTCGCTCGCGCGGGTAAGCGACGCGTTGCGGACAGCGCCGTTCTGGCAAGTCGCGCTGGGCCTGTTCGCGTGCGGCTTCAGCATGAACCTGCTCGGTTCGCACGGCGTTCCGATGCTGATGGACCATGGCTTCGATGCGATGACCAGTTCGCTTGGCATCGGCCTGATTGGCGCGGTGGCGGTGTTCAGCACGCTGGTGCTGGGAAGGCTGGCCGACGTGCTGCCCCGGCGCGATATCCTGGCCACGATCTACCTGGTACGGGGCCTGGGGTTCTTCGCGCTGGTCATGGTCGGTGCCCACTGGGAGCTCTATGCCGCTGCCGCATTGGGCGGCATCGTATGGGCCGGCAGCATCGCCCTCTCGTCGGCCATCCTGGCGGACGTCTACGGCGTGCGGCGGGTGGGCGTCCTGTACGGCTTGACCTATCTCGGCCACCAGGTGGGCGGCATGATCAGCTCGTGGCTGGGGGGATGGGGCTACGAGACTTTCGGGACGCACTGGGTGTCGTTCGGCGCCGCAGGCACGCTGCTGGTGATCGCCGCAGCCGTGTCGCTGCGGCTGCCGCGGCGTGCCGTCCTGGCGGCGCCGCAGGCCACCAGCGCCGGTTTCAGTTGACCGAAACCTTGAACTCCTTGATGAGTTTCTGCCACTCCACCGCCTCGCGCTTCATGGACTGGCCGAAGGCTTCCGAGCTTTCGAACGTGGGCTCGAGCCCTTGATCGCGTAGCCATTTGGTGACTTCCGGTTCGCGCAGGATGGCCTGGATATCGGTGCGTATCTTGTCGATGACGGGTTGGGGCGTGCCTGCCGGCGCCAGGACGCCGAACCAGCCGCCCGCCCGCAGGCGAGGCAGTCCCAGTTCGATGAAGGTGGGGACGTCGGGCAGGACCCGCGAGCGCTGGGGCGCCATCACGGCAAGGGCGCGTACGCGGCCGTCGCGGATGTGCGGCAGGGCCGTACCCACCGAGTTGAAGCTGGCCTCGACGTGGCCGCCCATCATGTCGGTGAGCGAAAGCGCTTCGCCCTTGTAGGGCACCGGCAGCACGTTGACGCCGGTGCCCTGGCCCAGGATGAGGCTATAGAAGTGGAAGCTGGAGCCGTTTCCGAAATTGCCGATTTCCAGCGGGCGGCCGCGTTTCTTGACCCCTTCCACCAACTGGCCCAGGGTCTTGTACGGGGAATCGGAACGTACGACCAGGGCTGCTTCGGTATCCACGAGCTGGGCGACCGGCGCGAAGTCGGTAATCGGGTCGTAGGGCGTTTCCGGATAGAGCAGCTTCACCATGCCGTGGGATACGAAGGTCGACAGCAGGGTATAGCCGTCCGGCGCTGCCCGGGCCACGATTTCCGCGCCGATGCGGGTCGTGCCGCCTGGCCGGTTTTCGACCACTACCGGCTGGTTCCATTTTTTATTCAGATGCTCGGCCAGCAGGCGAGTGATGCGGTCGGGACTGCTGCCGGGCGGGCCGGGCAGTACGACGCGTACCGGCTTCTGCGGCCAGGATTGCGCCTGGACGGCGGGGCCGCCCGCGATGGCGAGTGCTGCCAGCAAGTGGAGCAGGGACTTCATGTGTGTCTCCTCGGGATGTTGTCGTTATGTCGGTGTGGTTTCACGCCGCCGTGGGGGCGGGTTCGGACAGGGCCGGCAATACCTGTTCTCCGAACAGGCGCGCCGAATGCAGCGCTTCGCTGCGAGTCAGGTCGCCGAAGGCCAGGCGGCAGACGAAATAATTGACACCGGTTTCCGCGGCAGTCGACGCAATCCATGCCCGTACCGTGGACGGCGATCCCGCGATCCCCAGGCCGGCGCGCTGCGCATCGTCGAAATTGTCCGGGAACGAGAGCGTCTGCGGCCGCGTTCCATGCTTGACCCAAAGGTGCATCAGGTGGGCGTACCAACGCCGGTACGCCCGGCGCGCCGCCTCCAGCGCCTCGGCATCGCTGTCGGCGACTACGACGTGGCGGCTCACGCCCATGAAAGGAAGGGCATCTGGCGTTCGGCCCAGTTCGGCCCAGTGGGCACGATACTGGTCGGTAATCGCGCGCACCTGGGCCGCCGTGCCGTTGCAGACGATGTTGATGCCTTGCGAGGCGGCCCATTGGGCCGCGGCGGGCGTACCGGCCCCGTACCAGATAGGCGGCGTGGGTTGCTGCACGCATTGCAGTTCGACCGGCACGTCGCGCAGATCGAAGTGCTTGCCCTGGAAGTTGACCGTCGGCTGGGTCAACCCCTGCATGATGATCTGGTAGGACTCGTGGTAGATGCCTTGCGACTGGGCGGCGTCGACGCCGTAGTAGCCCAGCTCGTAGGGGGACACCCCCCGGCCGAAGCCGACCTCCAGGCGCCCGCGGCTCATTTGGTCCAGCATGCAGATTTCCTCGAGTACGCGCAGTGGGTGGTGCACGCTCAAGGTATAGACCAGCGGGCCGAAACGCAGGCGCCGTGTGCGCTGGGCCACCGCCGACAGGTACACGCTCGGGGAGGGCGCGATGCCCAGCGGCGTGGAGTGGTGTTCGGCCACGTGGTAGGCATGGAATCCGGCGCGGTCGTAGGCTTCGGTCAATGCCAGCCTATCCTCGTACTGCTGCGAGAGCGAGACCGTACCGCGGTCCATGTGATCGAAGACAGCAAACTTCATGGGTTTCCCTCGAGTAGGTGGGTGATCCGGCAGGTGAAAGGCAGGTTGTGCAACGAGCGCGTGGCAGCGCGGGCAGCAGGGTTACTATGCCGGCAGTCTCCCGAAATTCATTATTGTTGAATTTTTTGATATTGTTTAATTGATAGTAGGGAAGGCGGGAATCGCGTGTCAATAGCCGGAGCCGGCAACGCGCGCGGCATCCCGTGCGGCGGACTTTTGCTTTACGTTCTTCGAGGACTTTTCGCTTCATGACTCCAGGCAAGGCGGGCGTTGCATCGGCGGGCCCCGGCCCGCGCGGCATCCAGTCCATCGAAACGGGCTACCGCATTCTCGTGGCCATCCAGATGGGGCCCGGCGCGGTCGCCTTGAAGGACGTGGCGTCCCGTGCCGGCATTGCGCCCAGCGCGGCGCACAACTATCTGACGAGTTTCGTGCGCACCGGCATGGTCAAGAGCGAGGGCCGGGGAATGTACCGGCTCGGTCCCAGCCTGGCGGCGCTCGGCATGACGGCGGCACGCGACGTCGATCACTTTGAATTGGTGCGCACGGCGGCCTCACAGCTCAGCGAGGAAACCGGGCTGGGGGTCGCCGTGGTCATCTGGAGCAATGGCCCGGTCATTCTTTTCAATCAATCGGCGGTACGCGGCCGCGTATTCGACCTGCGCAACGGGCCCGTGGAAATGCTGCATACGGCCGCGGGCCATGTCTTTGCGGCCTATCTTCCCGACGCGATGGCCTTGCCGGTGCTTGCGCGCGAGCTGAAGGCCGATGGCGTTTTCCGCAACCTGCGCGAGGCCCAGGGGCGCCTGGAAAAGATCCGTGCCGATGTTCTCGCGCGCGGCTACGCCCTGGTGGAGCTCAGGGCCTTGCCGACTTATCTTGCCGTCAGCGTGCCGGTATGGAACACGCACGGGGAAGTGGCCTACGGCCTGACGATTACTTCGCCCGCGTCGTTGCTCGATACGCGCGCCAGGAGTCCGCAAATACGGGCGCTGCGTGCCAAGGGGCACGAGTTGTCCCGCCTGCTGGGAGCGCCCGCGGAGCGATGGGCGCCGTAGCGGCGACCCATTTACTCCTGCCCGCTTACAGATTGGCCGGATATTCGCCGGGACCGCCGGCGCGGTGCGCTGCTTCGAACCGCTTGAGTTCCTCGACGACCTGGGCGCGATCCATGGGGCGTTCCGCCTGCGACCTTGCCTGGTCCGGGAAGCCTTCGTGCCCGTACTCGATGCCGCCGTTGGCCTTGGCTTGCGCCAGTTCCGCCAGCACCTGCGCACGCGTCAATTCGTGGGTGGTGGAAATCGGGGGCGGTGGAAAGTCGTTGGCGGCTTGGCTGCTGCCTTGCCCGGCGTAAGCGGACGCGCTTATCAGGCTGGCGGCGATGAGGGCGGTGGTGGTCAGGGCTTTCATGTGCATATCTCCAAAGTTGGTTGGGGTGGCAGCTGGATCGGAACGATCAACCGCCGTGCTTTGGAGATGGATGCGCCGGCGTTGCTTTAAATAGAGCCGGATCGGAAATGACCTTTCAAATTTTCCCAACAATCGGCCGCTTCAAGCCGCGAAGCGGTAGCCTACGCCGACTTCGGTCAGCAGATAGACGGGCTGAGCGGGATCGGCTTCCAGCTTCTGCCGCAGGTGGCCCATATAGATGCGCAGATAGTGATTGTTGCCGACGTAGGCCGGACCCCAGATTTCGCGCAGCAATTCGCGGTGCGTCATGACCTTGCCGCGGTGCGCGGCCAGCAGGGCGAGCAGGCGGTATTCGCGGTTGGTCAGGTGTACCGGCACGCCGTTGCGCAGCACGGTGCGGGTGGAGAAATCGACCGTAATGTCGCCGAACCGGATTTCCGGAGGCTGCCCGGCGCCGCCACGGCCATGGCGGCGCAGCAGGACGCGTGCTCGCGCCAGCAGTTCGCCGACACCGAAGGGTTTGCTCAGGTAGTCGTCAGCGCCGGCATCCAGGGCGCCGATCTTGTCGGCTTCGGCATCCCGGGCGGACAGTACCAGCACCGGGACTTCGGTCCATCCGCGCAGCTCGCGGATCAAGGTCATGCCATCGGCATCCGGCAGGCCCAGGTCGAGGATGACGAGGTCCGGGTGGCGCGTTCCGGCTTCGACCAGTCCGCGCGCGACGGTTTGCGCTTCCGCGATCGTGGCGCCTTCGGCTTCCAGCGCGGTGCGTACGAAGCGGCGGATGGCCGGATCGTCCTCGATGATCAGGATGTTGGGTCGATACTCGAACATGGATGATCCGGTTCGGTTTGCAATGCAGGCGGGGTACCCAAAGGCAGGGTAAAGGCAAAGCGGGCGCCGTGCCCGTCCGGTGGGGTCTCCAGCCGGATATCGCCGCGGTGGGCACGAATGATCGCCTGGCATACGGCCAGTCCCAGGCCCACGCCGGCAGTCGAGGATTCGCGTTCGCCCCGCGTGAATTTGTCGAAGATGCGAGTCGCGGCCTCGGGCGGCACGCCGGGCCCGTCGTCGGTGACCATGGTGACCAGGTCGTGGCCGCGTACGCCGGCCGAGATCTGGATAGTGCTCGTTTCCGGCGTGTACTTGATCGCGTTCTCGAGCAGATTGCACAGCACGCGTTCGATCAGGACCCCGTCGCACTCGACCAGCGGCAAGTCGGACAGGCGCTCTACTATGACCCGCCGGCGGCCGAACGCCTCGCGCAGCGAGGCCAGCGCCGATCCCACCAGTTCTTCGATGGATTGCCATTCCCGATGCAACGGCGTTTCACCGCTTTGCAGCCTTGCCATGTCGAGGATGTTGCCGACCATCGCGTGCATGCGGCGCGCCTGCACCGTGAGTCCGTGCAACTGCTCGCGCACGGCCGCCGGCAGCTCGGGGCGGTGGCGGGCGAGTGTCTCCGCCGTGCCCACGAGGCTGGTGAGCGGGGTCCGCAGGTCATGGGAAACTGCGGCCAGCAGCGAGTTGCGCAGTTTTTCCGCTTCGACGTTGAGCAGCGCATGCTGGGCAACTTCGACGTAGTGGAGGCGTTCCAGCGCGATGCCGATCAAGGTTCCGTAGGCGGCCATCTGCCTGCGGCTTTCGGGATCGCTCAACTCCGGTCTGCCTGCGCAGGCGATGGCCAGGACGCCCCGCGTCCGCATGGAGGCGCGCAGGGGAAGATAGTAGAAGGGGCTGGTCGATACGGTAGCCGTGCCCGCGCCCGCAGCCTGCTCGTGATCGTAGGCCCACTGGGCCAGGGCCGGCTCCAGGCCTGGTACCGGGTTGCCCTGCGTGACCGGAAACAGGCGGTCCTCGGCATCTAGCACATACAGCACGCAGGAGGTATCGAATGCCGCCCGCACGTAGGCGGCGGTGGCCTCGACGATCTGTTCCGGCTGCAGGGCGGAGGACAACTCGCGCGCGAATTCGTACAGCCCGCGCGCCTCGCCTTCACGCCGGACCGAGGTCTCGGCCTGCAGGCGCAGGCCGGCGGTCAATTGCCCGATGACCAGGCCCACCGCCAGCAGGACCAGGAAGGTCAGCACATATTGAATGTCGGACACGGCGAAGGACCACCGCGGCTGCACGAACAGGAAGTCGAACAGGCCGACGCTGACGAGCGAGGCCAGGGCGGCCGGACCGCGCCCGTGGCGCAACGCCACGCCTATGACCGCCAGCAGGAACAGCATGACGATGTTGGTCTGGTGCAGCAAAGGGAAGGCCAGCGACGAGACGCCGGCGGCGACACCGCAATAGACCAGTGCCCAGGCGTAATCCTTGAACCGGCGGCTGGAGGCCGGCTCCTGGCCCGTGCGTCCGGCAAGAGCCGCAGCCATGGGCGAGGGGAGGGGCGGCGCGGCGACGCGAATGACGTCGATTTCAGGGCAACCGGCGGCGAGCAGGTCGGCAAAGCTGTGCCGATGCCAGATCCATCCCGGCGCGAGCAGGCGCGAAAGCAGGCTGGACAGCGAGAGCCGCAGGCCGCGCAGCCCGCCGGGCATGGTGCGGCCAATCACGACTTTCGTAATGTTGTGGCGCCGCACATATCGCACCACGGCTTCCACCATGTCGGTGCCGGCTACGATTTCGGTCCGGGCGCCCAGTGTTTCCGCGTGGGCCAGCACGCGGCGCAAGTGGTCCTGCCGCGCCGCCGACGTGGGGTGGACCCGTAGGGTTTCGATGGTCACCACGTGCAGTTCGCAATCCAATTGCTGCGCGAGGCGGTGCGCATTGCGGACCACGTGGCCCGCATCGTCCGCAGCGACACAGGCCAATACGGCTTCGCGCGTGCGCCAGATATCCGTGATGGCGCGGTCCAGGCGATACGCCTGCACGTCGTCGTCCACGTGTTCGGCCGTGCGGCGCAGCGCCAGCTCGCGCAGCGCGATGAGGTTGCCTTTGCGAAAGAAATTGCCCGCGGCCTGCTGGGCTTGATCGGGAAGGTAGACCTTGCCTTGCTTGAGCCGGCGCAGCAATTCGTCGGCAGAGGTATCCACCAGGATGACTTCGTCCGCGGCGTCGAAGACATCATCGGGAACGGTTTCCCGGATCCGCACGCCGGTAATGCCGCCGACCGCCTCGTTCAGGCTGTCCAGGTGCTGCACGTTCAGCGTGGTCCATACTTCGATGCCGGCGGCCAGCAGTTCCTGGACATCCTGCCAGCGCTTGGCGTGCCGGGACCCGGGCGCGTTCGAATGTGCCAATTCGTCGACCAGTACCAGGGCGGGACGCCGGGCGAGGGCCCCGTCCAGGTCGAATTCCTTGAGCGTGCGGTCGCGGTAAGGAACCTGGGCCGGCGGCAGGGCGGGGATTCCATCGAGCAAGGCTTGCGTTTCCTTGCGTCCATGTGTCTCGATGATGCCCGCGACGACGTCGGCGCCTTGGCGCAGCTGCTGCCTGGCCGCTTCCAGCATGGCGTAGGTCTTGCCCACGCCGGCCGAGGCGCCGAAATAGATGCGCAGCCGGCCCCGCGCGGGCGGCCGGGCCGCGGCGTCGAGCTGCTGGAGCAGCGTATCGGGATCCGGGCGAGCGGGGACAGCGGATGCCATGTATCGCATGCAATCGTCCGGGCCGGTCAGCGCGTCGCCAGGCGGTCCAGGGCGAGATTCAGGTTAAGTACGTTTACCACGGGTTCGCCCAATATACCGATGAAAGGCCGCTCCGTATGGGCATCGATGAGTTTTTCCATTTCGGCCAGCGGCACTCCGCGTGCCCGTGCCACTCTTGCCGCCTGGTAGCGAGCGCCGGCGACGCTGATATGCGGATCCAGCCCGCTGCCTGAGGCGGCGACCAGTTCAACGGGAATGGGAGCCCGGTTGCCGGGGTCGGCCTGCCGCAGCGCTTCGGCACGCTCGCGGGCGAGGCGTGTCAGTTCGGGATGGCTGGGGCCAAGATTGGAGCCGCCGGAGGCCAGCCCGTTGTAGGGCCGCTCCGCCGTGGCGGAAGGACGGCCCCAGAAATAGCCGGGCGAGGAAAACGCCTGGCCGATCAAGGCCGAGCCCACGACGGCGCCTTGTTTGTCGACCAGCGAGCCTCGCGCCTGGTCCGGAAAAAGGATGTGCGCGATGCCCGTCGTGGCGAGCGGGTAGGCCAGGCCGGTAACGAGGGTCAGCGTGGCGAAGACTGCAAGAGCGGGCCGCAGCAGGCGCGGCTTGGCAGCAACGGAAGTGGGGTGCATGAGATTCTCCTGTCGGCGGGGCGGTCAGGCAAGGCCCGCTGCGCCCAGCACCATGTCGATAAGTTTGATGCCTGCGAAAGGCGCCAGCAGGCCGCCCAGCCCGTAGACGAACAGGTTGCGGCGCAATAGCGTGGCGGCCCCCAGCGGGCGGTAGCGCACGCCGCGCAGCGCCAGCGGAATCAGCAGGATGATGATGAGGGCATTGAAGATGACCGCGGACAAAATGGCGGAGGTCGGCGATTCCAGGCGCATGATGTTGAGCGATGCGAGCTGCGGATAGACGCCGGCAAAGGCGGCCGGAATGATGGCGAAGTACTTGGCCAGGTCGTTGGCGACGCTGAAGGTGGTCAACGCCCCGCGCGTCATCAGCATTTGCTTGCCGGTTTCGACCACTTCGATCAGTTTGGTGGGGTCCGAGTCCAGGTCGACCATGTTGGCCGCTTCCTTGGCTGCCTGGGTGCCGCCGTTCATCGCCATCGCCACATCCGCCTGGGCCAGCGCCGGAGCATCGTTGGTGCCGTCTCCGGTCATGGCGATCAGGCGGCCCTCGGCCTGGTAACGGCGGATCAGGGCCAGCTTGGCTTCGGGCGTGGCCTGGGCAAGAAAATCGTCCACGCCGGCTTCCGCCGCGATGGCGGCTGCGGTCAGGGGGTTGTCGCCCGTGACCATGACCGTCTTGATACCCATTTGCCGAAGTTGGGCGAATCGGTCGCGCATGCCGGGCTTGACGATGTCTTTCAGTTCCACGACGCCCAATGCGCCGCTGTCGTCGCAGACCACCAGCGGTGTGCTGCCACGCCGGCCCGAGTCCTCGGCCTGCCGCGCGACCGGGCCAGGCATGACCATTCCTTGCGCCGCGAGCCAGGCTTCCATGGCATCGACCGCGCCTTTGCGGATTCGCCGGTCAGCCAGGTCCAGGCCGCTCATGCGGGTATGCGCCGAAAAGGGGACGAAAACGGCGTCTTGTGCCACCTCCGGCGCATGTTCCAGGTGCTTGACAGCCAGCGCGACGATGCTGCGGCCCTCGGGCGTTTCGTCCGCGGCGGAAGCCATGCAGGCGGCCCGGGCCAGTGTCTCGAGCGATACGCCGGGCGCCGGATGAAAGGCGCTGGCCTGGCGGTTGCCGTAGGTGATCGTGCCGGTCTTGTCCAGCAACAGCACGTCCACGTCGCCGGCGGCCTCGATCGCGCGCCCGGAAGTCGCGATCACGTTGGCGCGCATCATCCGGCTCATGCCCGCCACGCCTATGGCGGAAAGCAGGCCGCCGATAGTCGTGGGAATCAGGCAGATCAGCAGGGCGATCAGGGCGGTTATCGCGATGACGGTGCCGCGTCCCGCCGAGGAAATGGCGAAGAACGAGAACGGCAGCAGCGTGGCGACAACGAGCAGGAAGATGAGCGTCAGGCCTGCCAGCAGGATGTTGAGCGCGATCTCATTGGGGGTTTTCTGGCGGCGGGCGCTTTCCACCATGGCGATCATGCGATCGAGGAAACTCTGGCCGGGATCGGCCCCTATGCGTGCGATGATCCAGTCCGAAAGCAGCCGCGTGCCTCCTGTCACCGACGAGCGGTCGCCTCCGGCCTCGCGGATGACCGGGGCCGACTCGCCGGTAATGGCGCTTTCATCCACCGAAGCAATGCCGGCAATCACTTCGCCGTCGCCGGGAATGATGCCCCCGGCTTCGACCAGCACGACATCGCCTTTACGCAGGCTGCCCGAGGCCCGCTCTACCAGATAGGGACGATAGTCCTCGGGGGTGGCCGGGGTCCCGGCCGGCACGTCCTGCGCCACCCGGGCCATGATGGTCGTGCGCAGTCCGCGCAGTGCCGCCGCCTGTTGGCGGCCCCGGCCTTCGGCCAGGGCTTCCGCGAAGTTGGCGAACAGCACCGTAAACCACAGCCAGGCCGCGATGGCGAGCATGAACCCCGAGCCCGCATCGGCATAGCCGAACAGGCCGGCTATCCACAAGCCCGTGGTCAATATGCTGCCCGCATAGACCGTGAACATCACGGGGTTGCGTATCTGCGCCGAGGGATGCAGCTTGAACAGGGTTTCCTTGAGCGCCGCGTGCAACGAGAGACCCGCGAAAGGGCGGCGTACCGGCACTGCGGTGCCCGGGAGGGAAGGTTCCAGAGAGTGAGACATAGCGATTTCCGTCCAGGCTTTCAAGGTTGCAAATGTTCGGCGACAGGGCCGAGGGCCAGCGCGGGGATGTAGGTCAGCGCACCGAGCGCCAGCACCGTGCCCACCAGCAGGACGACGAACAGCGGACCCGCAGTGGGAAGCGTGCCGGGCCCAGGCGGAATCCTGCGCTTGGTCACCAGCGACCCGGCCAGCGCCAGCACCGGCACGATGACCGCGAAGCGGCCGCACCACATCGCCAGCGCCAGCAATAGGTTGTAGAAGGGCGTGTTGGCTGCCAGCCCGGCGAAGGCACTGCCATTGTTGTTGGCGGCCGAGGACAAGGCATAAAGGACTTCCGAGAATCCGTGCATGCCGGGATTGAAAATACCCGCCCGGCCAGGCGCTACCGATACCGCGATAGCGGTGCCCAGCAAGACCAGCAGCGGGGTGGCGAGCAGGACGATGGCGACCATCTTCATCTCGCGGCTTTCGATCTTCTTGCCCAGGAACTCCGGCGTGCGTCCTATCATGAGCCCGGCAATGAACACGCCGGTGATGGCGAATACCAGCATGCCGTACAGGCCGGACCCGACGCCGCCGAACACCACTTCGCCGAGTTGCATCAGCAGCAAGGGCGAGAAACCGCCCATGGCGGTCAGCGAGTCGTGCATCGCGTTGACCGCGCCACACGACGCCGCCGTGGTGACGACCGCGAACAGTACGCTGGCGGCGATGCCGAATCGCGTTTCTTTCCCTTCCATGTTGCCGGCGACCAGTGGAGACGCATCACCCGCGGCCTGTGCCAGCATGGGGTTGGGCTGGCTTTCGAAGTAGCCTGTGGCGACCGCGAAGATCACGAACAATACAGCCATGGCGGCCAGGATCGCGACGCCTTGGCCACGGTTGCCCACCAGCTCGCCGAAAGTCATGCACAAGGCTGCCGGTATCAGCAGGATCGCCAGCATTTCCAGGAAATTACTGAGGGCCGTCGGGTTTTCGAAGGGATGGGCCGAGTTGGCGTTGAAAAAGCCGCCGCCGTTCGTGCCCAGCAGCTTGATGGCTTCCTGCGAGGCTACCGGTCCCATCGGGAGGGTCTGCGCCTGTCCCTCCAGCGTATGAACCGTCAGGTAGGGATCCAGATTCTGGATGACGCCCTGGCTCACCAGCACCACGGCGAGCAGCAGCGACAAAGGCAGCAAGACGTACAGCGTCGACCGGACCAGGTCGGCCCAGAAATTGCCGACGCTGCTGCCGCCATGCCGGGCCAGGGCACGCATCAGCGCGAACAGCACGGCGATGCCGGTGGCCGCCGACACGAAATTCTGCACGCCCAGGCCCAGCATCTGGGTCAGGTAGCTCATGGTCGTTTCGCCGGCGTAACCTTGCCAGTTGGTATTGGTGACGAAGCTGACCGCGGTATTGATGGCCGAGTCGGGGGCAACCGCAGCCAGGCCGGCGGGGTTGAAGGGCAGCCACGGCTGCACCCGCTGCAGTGCGTAGACCGCCACGACCCCGAGCAGGTTGAAGGCGGCCACTGCGAGCGCATAGGCCTTCCAGTCCGTTTCGGCACGGGCATCGATGCCCGCGAGCCGGTAGATGATCCGTTCCAGCGGCCGTCCCCATGCGGTCCAGCGTGACGGGGCGTCGTCCATGACGATGCGGATGTAGCGGCCCAGGAACGGGGCGGTGGCAAGTAATACCGCTAGGTAGAGTGCCAGGAGAAGAAGCGGCTTCGTGTCCATCAGAATTTCTCCGCCTGGAATAGCGCGAACAGCAGATAGACGAACAAGGCCGCGGCGCAGACGGCGGCGAGCATATGCAGCCAGGTCATGATGCATCTCCTTGTATGAGCGCCGCGCAGAACTGAATCAGCATGACGGTCGCGCGCGCCATGGCGACCAGGCCGAGTAAATAAATAAGATCCATGCCTTTCCCGCTGGGGCGGGCTCCTTGTTGGGGCGCGGATCGGTTGATGGTCCGCCTGCCCGAGGCTAGGCAGAGTACGGACGGCGACGTAAAAACGGGGTATAGCTTGCGGCCGGGGATGTAAAAATGGCGTAAAAATCGCAGGAAGGCGACGGCGCGTTAAGCTGTCGCCCATGACGACTAATGCGAGGACTCGGCCAGCAGGGAGTCCTCGAGCAGAAAAGGAATATCGTGTTTACCGGAATCATCCAGGGCACCGCCAGGATTGCCGCCATTGACGACCGCGAGGGGCTGCGGACGTTTACGCTCGAATTTCCGCCTGGTTTCGGCCAGGATCTCGCCATCGGCGCCAGCGTCTCGGTGGACGGCGTGTGTTTGACCGTGACGGAAATCGCCTCGCCCACGGTCGCCCGGTTCGACGTCATTCTGCAGAGCCTGAAGGTGACGACGCTGTCGGAATACCGGCCCGGCTCGCGGGTCAATGTGGAGCGGGCAGCCAAGGACGGGGCTGAAATCGGCGGCCACCCGTTGTCCGGCCACGTGGATTTTTCCACCAGCATCGACAGCATCCGTTCGTCGGACACCAACCGCGTCCTGCGGATCGCCATTCCGCCGGAATACCGCAAGTACATCTTCGCCAAGGGCTACATCGCCATCAACGGGGCCAGCCTGACGGTGTCCGAGGTGGATCGCGCCGAAGGGTGGTTCGAAGTCTGGTTGATTCCAGAAACGCGCCGCATGACCACGTTCGAGGAAAAGCAGGTGGGCGATCGCCTCAACATCGAGATCGAGCGCAGCACCCAGGTGGTCGTCGATACCGTCCGCGAAACGGTGCAGGAAAGCCTGGGCAAGTTGCAGCCGTTGCTGGAGGCGATCTTGAAAGAACGCGGCCAGACGTTGGAAGATTTCTTCCCGGCGCCCAAGACCCTGAAATAAGACCTGCAGCAGCCGGTCCCGCACGGCTGGCGCGGGCGGGCTTTGCGGCTTTCCGCGCGCACGGCCGAACAGCTCGCTCGACTATTTCGAACTTCTATCCGCCGGCCTGCGCGTCGAGCCGGCTGCACCAAGGGGACTCTCATGCCGCTGGATGCCGATACCTTGACATTGCTGGTCGATGCCACGCGCAAGTTCGTCACGGAACGCCTGGTTCCCCTCGAAGCCGAAGTCGCCGAAACGGGCGTCATTCCGGATGCCGTGCGCGAGGAAATGCAGGCCCTGGGCTTGTTCGGCCTGTCTATTTCCCCCGAATACGGCGGCCTGGGCCTGAACATGGAGGAAGAGGTGCTGATCGCCATGGAACTGGGACGCACCTCGCCGGCTTTCCGTTCCCTGGCGGGCACCAATATCGGCATCGGATCCCAGGCCATTGTGCTGGCGGGCACCGACGAACAACGCGCCAGGTATCTCCCGCGGCTGGCCAGCGGCGAGCTGATCGGCTCGTTCGCGCTGACCGAACCGGAAGCGGGGTCCGATGCCCTGTCGCTGCGCACGTCGGCCCGCCGCGACGGCGACGGCTACGTGCTCAATGGCACCAAGCGCTTCATCACGAATGCGCCCATCGCCGGCCTCTACACGGTCATGGCCCGGACCGGCGAAGGCCACCGCGCCGGCGCGATTTCGTGTTTCCTCGTCGAGGCCGGTACTCCAGGTATCTCGCTCGGCAAGCCTGACCGGAAAATGGGGCAGGCGGGCGCGCTTACCTGCGACGTCGTGTTCGATGATTGCCGTATTCCGGCCAGTGCGTTGCTGGGGGGAGAAGAAGGCAACGGGTTCCGTACCGCAATGCGCGTCCTGGACAAGGGACGCCTCCATATTTCCGCGGTTTGCGTCGGCATGGCCGAACGCCTCATTGCCGAATCCGTCCGCTATGCTACGGAACGCAAACAGTTCGGACAACGGATCGCCGACTTCCAGCTGATCCAGGCCATGATTGCCGATAGCCAGACCGAGGCTTATGCGGCCAAGGCCATGGTGCTGGATGCGGCACGCAAGCGCGATCGCGGCGAACCGACGACCCTGGAGGCGTCGTGCTGCAAGCTGTTCGCGACCGAGATGGTGGGGCGGGTGGCCGATCGCGCGGTACAGATTCATGGCGGATCGGGCTACATCTCCGAGTATCCCGTCGAACGCTTTTATCGTGACGTCCGGCTGTTCAGGCTGTACGAAGGCACTTCGCAGATCCAGCAACTCGTCATTGCGCGCGAGACTATCAAGGCGCATTCGGCCTGAAGGCCGCGAAGGGAGACTGATATCCATGAAGCAGATCGATAGCGTAGGAATCGTCGGGGCGGGCGCCATGGGGCGCGGCATCGCCCAGATCGCCGCCCAGGCCGGGCTGCGTGTGTACTTGTACGATACGGCCCAGGCGGCGCTGGCGTCGGCACGCGAGGCCTTGCAGCAAACCTGGGACAAGCTGGTGCAAAGGGGCAAGATGGAGGCCGCGCAGGCCCAAGCGGCGCTGGGCGCGCTGACGCTGTGCGACGACCTCGCGCAAATGCGCGATTGCGGCCTGGTGATAGAAGCCATTATTGAACGGCTTGATATCAAGCAGGACCTTTTCCGGAAATTGGAAGGCATCGTCGGTCCCGACTGCATCCTGGCCTCCAATACATCGTCCCTTTCCATTACCGCTATTGCGTCGGCCTGCCAACGGCCGTCGCGCGTGGCCGGCTACCATTTCTTCAACCCCGTGCCATTGATGAAAGTGGTCGAGGTGATCGACGGCCTGCGCAGCGATCCCGCGGTGGGGGACGCGCTGTCGGAGCTCGCCCGGCGCATGGGGCATACGCCCGTCCGTGCCAAGGACATGCCGGGTTTCATCGTCAATCACGCCGGCCGCGGACTGAATACCGAAGGACTGCGGCTGCTGCAGGAGGGCGTGGCGAGTTGCGCTCAAATCGATGCCGTCATGACCGAGCAGGCCGGTTTCCGTATGGGACCGTTCGAATTGATGGATCTGACCGGACTGGATGTCTCGCACCCTGTCATGGAGTCCATCTACCGCCAGTTCTTCGACGAACCGCGCTTCCGGCCATCGCCGTTGACCACCGTCCGGCTGGCCGGCGGTTTGCTCGGCCGTAAGACGGGTCAGGGCTTCTATACCTATCTGGACGGCAAGAAGCAGATCGAGCCGGAGCCGCCGGCGCCTACCGTCGCAAGCCTGCCCCCGGTATGGGTGTCCGCGGTGCGGCCCCAGGCCCGCACTGCCATTGTGGAACTCCTTTTGGGCATGGAAGCCCGCATACAGGACGGGGCCGTACCGTCTGACGAGGCGCTGATCGTCGTGGCGCCGTGCGGGGAAGATGCGACGACGGCCGCCTGCGACGAAGGCCTGGACGCCCGGCGGACCGTCGCGGTCGATACGCTGCACGGACTGCCCATCGGCCGTAGGCGTACCCTGATGGCGACCCCGCTGACCGAAGCGCGCTGGCGGGACGCGGCGGTGGCTCTGTTCTCATCGGACGGCGCGCCGGTCACGCTGATCGAGGATTCGCCCGGCTTCGTGGCCCAGCGCATCGTGGCGACTATCGTCAACATTGCGTGCGAGATCGCGCAGCAACGCATCGCGACACCGGAAGATATCGATCGGGCCGTTACGCTGGGGCTCGGCTATCCCCAGGGACCGCTGGCCATGGGCGATGCGCTGGGCCCGGCCCGCATCGTCGAGATCCTGCGCAATATCGTCCGCGTAACGGGCGATATGCGGTACCGGCCCAGCCTCTGGCTGCAACGGCGCGCGCAACTCGGAATGTCGCTGCTCGACCGCTAGTAGAAGGACGCCGGGCCGGTATCGTCCCGCCACGCCCGTCCGGCCAGATCTTCTACAATGCGGCGCTGTTTGACGGAGGATGTATGGGACTTTTCATGGACCCGCGGCGGCAGCCTGACGATACGCGCCGCAGCTACAACCGCCGGCGCGCACCGTGGCTGGTATTGTTGGCGCTAGGCTGCAGCGTCTACGTGCTGTCCAGGGGCTACCCCAGCTATAGCGGCTGGTTGGCGATGATGGTCACTTGGCTCGCAGCCATCATGTCGATCGCCGCGGCGGACTGGAGCGACTTGCGCAGGAAATGAGCCACTAAGCCCGGCGGTTGGCACCGGGGCCTCAGAGGGGATGACGCCCGATGCTCCCCCGTCCGGCCTAGCGGCGCTTGGCCGTGTCCCGGCGGCTGGTGGCGGAGGCCTGCCCGCTTTTGCCGCTCTGGCCTTCGGTCCTGCGCGAGGCTTCCCGGCCCGGCAGCGGCAGGTTCCGCTGGCTGGCGGGCGGCAACATGACCTGGTCGGTCGGGCCTCCGTGAGCCGGGCGCGGTTTTTGGGCGGTTGTCATCCTTCTCTCCAAGGTAGGTATGCATTAGGTGGAAGGGATGAGGGTGGCAAGTTTTGTTCCTGCTTCGTGGGACGCACCATTCTTCGTGCGCTTTGGCAAGAAGGGGCATCTGCTCTACGTCGCGCTTGTATCATTGGCGTTCCTGCTCATCCGGACTGTGTTTTTTCATCGTTGCTTTCCAAGCCCTTGACTGCCGCTGTCCAACACCCCTTGATGGCTGATCTGGTGGCGGTCCTCGTGGCCGCGTCGGACGCCGAACCGCTGGTCTTGACCACGCACGATGGGCGCATGCTGCCGTCCGGCCCATTTGAGTCGGGACATCGCTCGCTGCAGGCAGGCCTGCGCGCCTGGGTAGAAGAGCAGACCCATCATCCCCTTGGCTACGTCGAACAGCTCTACACCTTCGCCGATCGCGACCGGACCGAGCAAAATATCGGGCAACGCGTCATATCCATCAGCTATTTGGCATTGACGCGGCAGGGCCAGGTATCGGGCGCGCATGCGGCATGGCACGGCTGGTACCGGTATTTCCCCTGGGAGGACAGGCGCGCCCCGCAGGGGGAGCTGGACCGGCTTATCGAGGCTTCGCTGGGCGAATGGGTCCAGGGCGCCGCCGACAGGGCGCAGAAACGGTCCCGGCAGCAACGTGTGGCGGTCTGCTTCGGCCTGGATGGCCGTCCATGGAATGAAGAGCTGGTCCTGCAGCGCTATGAATTGTTGTTCGAGGCAGGGCTGGTGCATGAGGCGATGCGCCGGACCGGCAAGAGCGCGCTGCCTCAGCTCGGGCAGCCCATGCGGCACGATCACCGGCGTATCCTCGCAACCGGCATTGCGCGTCTGCGTGCCAAGATCAAATACCGCCCGGTCGTTTTCGAATTGATGCCGCCTACGTTTACCTTGTGGCAACTGCAGCAGGTGGTCGAGGCTTTGGCGGGCCGTTCATTGCACAAGCAGAATTTCCGCCGTTTCATCGAACAACAGCAACTGGTGGAAGAAACGGGGGCCTTGTCCAGCGAGACGCCGGGCCGTCCGGCCAAGCTGTTCCGCTTCCGCGGCGATGTGCTGCTCGAGCGGGCCCTGAGCGGCAGCAAACTGCCGCTGGCGCGAGGCAATTAAGCGTCATCGCTTCGTCGCCGGCTCCGGTGGCCCAGGTGTTCGGCGGCCGCCAAGCAGGGGGCGGCCTTCGCAAGAGTATGCCTGGCAGGCGGCTCACTCATGAATATGCTGTTGGTGCGATGAATATGCTGTTGGTGCGGGTCGGCGGCTGGGTTGCGGCCGCGCTTTCAGACCTTGTTGAGCGGCGACCTTCGTTAAAGACGGCGTGAGAGCGCTTGACAAGCATTATGCTCATATTTAGCATAAATACGGGCCTAGCCCGTCATTTTTTGAATGGAAAATACTCAAAATGAGCATAAATAGTCCAGGCCTGCATGACCGCGACGCCGCCGAAGAGTGGGATGTCGCGCCGCTGCCCCAGGTCATGATCGAGCCCCTGGTCCGGACGGCGTTGCTGGAGGATCTGGGCCGAGCTGGGGACCTGACCACCAACGCCATCGTCCCGGCCGGACATAGGAGTCGGACTGCCCTGGTGGCGCGGCAGCCCGGCGTGGTCGCGGGAATGGATCTGGCCCGGCTCGCTTTCCACCTCGTCGATCCCGCAATCCGGATCGATGTGCGCAAGCCCGATGGCAGCCGGATCCAGCCCGGGGACATGATCGCGATGGTGGAGGGAAACTCCCGCGCCATGTTGACGGCCGAACGCACGGCGCTCAATTTCCTGTGCCACATGAGCGGCATCGCTTCTTCGACGGCCGCGGTGGTCCAGGCAATCGGCGACGCCCGGGCCAGGGTGGTCTGCACCCGCAAGACCATGCCGGGCCTGAGGGTCGTCCAGAAATATGCAGTCCGTGTCGGCGGCGGCTCGAATCACCGGTTCGGCCTGGATGATGCCGTGCTGATCAAGGACAACCATGTGGCGATCGCAGGCGGCGTGGCCGAGGCGGTACGGCGGGCGAGGGCCGGGGCGGGACACCTGGTCAAGATCGAGCTGGAAGTCGACACCCTCGAGCAATTGGGCGAAGCGCTGGAGTTGAAGGTGGACGCCATCCTTCTCGACAACATGAGCGTTGAAACGATGGCCGAAGCCGTGCGCCGGGTGGCAGGCAGGGCGGTGACCGAGGCTTCGGGCCGCATCACACCCCAGACTGCCCCGGGCGTGGCACGCACGGGTGTGGACCTGATCTCGATCGGGTGGTTGACGCATAGCGTGGGCGTGTTGGACATCGGCCTGGATCACGCTCCGGCATGAGCATGGGCCCGCGGCAGCGGCGCAGCGGGCCGGTCCGCGGCACAACGGTAGCTGGCCAGCTCGGCCGCGAAAGATTTTTCCGGAAGCCGATTTGCATAGGGATTTTGATACGTGCTATAGTCACTGTCTCGACGCAAACAACGCAGCGCCAGGCGCAGCGGG
>NZ_JARYGM010000016.1:0-44193 GCF_033795525.1 Pigmentiphaga sp. | reverse complement strand
CATCGATCTGGTCGTACGCCTTGGCTTCCCCGCCAAACTTGTTCGACAGCACCGTCGTGATCGCCGCCGTCAACGTCGTCTTGCCGTGGTCAACGTGACCGATCGTGCCAACGTTCACGTGCGGCTTGGTACGCTCAAACTTGCCTTTTGCCATGTTCTCTCTTCCTGCAGTTTGCCTGGAGGTTAAACGAATACTCTGCCCTGCGCCTTACTTGGCGCGAGCGCTAATGATTGCGTCGGCGACGTTCTTCGGCGCTTCCGCGTAATGCTTGAACTCCATCGTGTACGTGGCGCGACCCTGGGTCGCGGAACGCAGCGCCGTGGAGTAGCCGAACATCTCGGCCAGCGGGACCTCGGCCTTGATGATCTTGCCGCCGCCAACCATGTCGTCCATGCCCTGGACCATGCCGCGGCGCGAGGACAGATCGCCCATCACGGTACCGGCATAATCCTCAGGCGTCTCGACTTCCACGGCCATCATGGGTTCCAGCAGCACGGGGTTGGCCTTGCGCATGCCGTCCTTGAAGGCCATCGAGGCCGCCATCTTGAACGCGTTTTCGTTCGAGTCCACGTCGTGGTACGAACCGAAGAACAGCGTCACCTTGACGTCCACCACCGGGTATCCGGCCATCACGCCGGCCTGCAGGGTTTCGATACAACCCTTCTCGACCGCCGGGATGAATTCGCGCGGCACCACGCCGCCCTTGATGGCGTCGACGAACTCGAAACCGCCACCGGGCTCGAGCGGCTCGATCTTGAGCACGACGTGACCGTACTGGCCGCGGCCGCCCGACTGCTTGACGAACTTGCCTTCGGACTCTTCGCAGACCTTGCGGATGGTTTCGCGGTAGGCCACCTGCGGCTTGCCGACGTTGGCCTCGACACCGAATTCGCGCTTCATGCGGTCGACGATGATCTCGAGGTGCAATTCGCCCATGCCCGAGATGATGGTCTGGCCCGACTCCTCGTCGGTACGCACGCGGAACGACGGATCTTCCTGAGCCAGGCGGTTCAGGGCGATGCCCATCTTCTCCTGGTCGGCCTTGGTCTTGGGTTCGACGGCCTGCGCGATCACGGGCTCGGGGAACTCCATCTTCTCCAGCGTCACGATGGCTTCGGGGTCGCACAGGGTTTCGCCCGTGGTGACTTCCTTCAGGCCGACCGCGGCGGCGATGTCGCCCGCCAGCACTTCCTTGATCTCGTCGCGCTGGTTGGCGTGCATTTGCAGCAGACGGCCGATACGCTCTTTCTTGCCCTTGATCGCGTTGTAGACCGTATCGCCCGAGGACAGCACGCCCGAGTAGACGCGGATGAAGGTCAGCTGGCCGACGAACGGGTCGGTCATGAGCTTGAACGCGAGCGCCGAGAACTTTTCCTTGTCGTCCGCCTTGCGGATGACCGGCTGGTCGTTGGCATCGGTGCCCTCGACGGGCGGGATGTCGACCGGCGACGGCAGGTACTCGACGACGGCGTCGAGCATGGCCTGCACGCCCTTGTTCTTGAACGCGGAGCCGCACAGCATGGGCTGGATTTCGCCGGCGATGGTGCGCTGGCGGATGGCCGACTTGATCTCGGCTTCCGTCAGTTCGCCCGTTTCCAGGTACTTGTTCATCAGCTCTTCGGACGACTCGGCAGCGGCCTCGACCAGCTTCTCGTGCCACTCGTTGCAGGTGTCCACGAGATCGGCGGGGATGTCGCCGTACTCGAACTTGGTACCCTGGCTGGCTTCGTCCCACAGGATCGCCTTCATCTTGACCAGGTCGACCACGCCCTTGAACGAATCCTCGGCGCCGATAGGCACTTGCAGGGGCACCGGATTGGCCTTCAGGCGCAGGCGCATCTGCTCGTACACCTTGAAGAAGTTCGCGCCGGTCCGGTCCATCTTGTTGACGAACGCCAGACGGGGGACGCCGTACTTGTTGGCCTGGCGCCAGACCGTCTCGGACTGGGGCTGCACGCCGCCCACGGCGCAATAGACCATGCACGCGCCGTCGAGCACGCGCATCGAGCGCTCGACCTCGATCGTGAAGTCCACGTGCCCCGGGGTGTCGATGATGTTCAGGCGGTGCTCGGGAAAATTACCGGCCATGCCCTTCCAGAAGCAGGTCGTGGCGGCCGAGGTAATCGTGATACCGCGCTCCTGCTCCTGCTCCATCCAGTCCATCGTCGCGGCGCCGTCGTGCACTTCGCCGAGCTTGTGGTTGACGCCCGTATAGAACAGGATACGTTCGGTGGTGGTGGTCTTCCCTGCGTCGATGTGCGCAGAGATGCCGATGTTGCGGTAGCGCTCGATCGGGGTCTTGCGGGCCATGATCGGATTTCCTTGATGACGGGGCTAGTCGGCCCGCGACGATCGGCCGCGGGCCATGAAAAACAAAAGGTGCCGGATTACCAGCGGAAGTGGCTGAAGGCCTTGTTGGCCTCGGCCATCTTGTGCGTATCGTCGCGCTTCTTGACCGCGCCGCCGCGCCCTTCCGCGGCGTCCATCAGCTCGCCTGCCAAACGCAGGTCCATGGACTTTTCGCCACGCTTCTTGGCGGACTCGCGGATCCAACGCATGGCCAAGGCCAGGCGGCGCACGGGGCGCACTTCAACCGGCACTTGGTAGTTGGCGCCGCCCACGCGACGGCTCTTGACCTCGACGATGGGCTTGACGTTGCCGATCGCCTGACCGAACACCTCGATGGGGTCTTTGCCGGTCTTGGTCTGGATCTGGTCGAGGGCGCCATAAACGATGCGCTCTGCAACGGCCTTCTTGCCGGAGAGCATCACGACGTTCATGAATTTGGCGAGTTCCACGCTGCCGAACTTGGGATCGGGCAGGATTTCACGCTTGGGTACTTCGCGACGACGAGGCATTTCTACTTCCTATGTCTTCAGTTGAACCGCCGGCTTTCGCCTGCGGCCGTGGCCGGTCCAGAGAGCTTGCGCCCCGACGGGCCCCTTACTCGTGCCGCCCTGCAAACCAGGACAGGACGCGGCGACGTAACGTTGTTGCTTGGTTGCTGCTTGCGTTATTGCCAGTGAAGGCAGGGCCGGACGATCAGGCCTTCTTGGGGCGCTTGGCACCGTACTTCGAACGTGCCTGCTTGCGGTCCTTCACGCCCTGCAGATCCAGCGAGCCGCGGACGATGTGGTAGCGCACGCCCGGGAGATCCTTCACCCGGCCGCCGCGCACCAATACCACCGAGTGCTCCTGCAGGTTGTGGCCTTCACCGCCGATATACGAGATCACCTCGTAGCCGTTGGTCAGGCGCACCTTGGCGACCTTACGCAGCGCCGAGTTCGGCTTCTTCGGGGTCGTGGTGTAGACACGGGTGCAGACGCCGCGACGCTGCGGGCTGCTTTCAAGAGCAGGCGACTTGCTCTTGGCATGACTGGATTCGCGCGGCTTGCGCACGAGTTGGCTGATAGTTGGCATAAGCCCTCTTCCGTAACCTTTCGGGGTCTGGGTTGGGTCTGAACCTACGTCACAAGGTGCAGACGTCTACAACAAGCCGCCCGGCAGCGCGGCCTCGCGCAAGAAGCCGCCACCGGGGAAAACCGGAAGAGGAAGCATGCACGGGCCGCCCGATCGTGCGGCATGAAAATCACCTGCTGGGGGAGGAACGCCGCGACGCGGCTCTTGAGAAAGGCAGAGCTGGCGAGATATCCGGGCGATTTATACCTGCCAGATATTGCAGTTCTGCACATCAAAGAACGCGCGGCCCGGGCGAGCCGACTCCAGAGAGCTTGCCATGATAGCCCGCACAATAACAAGCTGTCAACGCAGCGGCCGGGGATCCGATCGGGACCGGCGTCTCGCGGGCACAACGCTGTAACCGCGCAGGCATCGTGCCGGGTACGGCTGGCGCCGCCGGAGCGGTTTGCACGGGAAGGGACGCGCCTTCGGCCCAGTATACTGGGCGCGGCACGGTGCCGGGCCGGACGCGAAGCCCGCCTGCAGGCGCCTCTCGACCAGAAGACCCCCATGCCCCTGCGGTCCAGGCAGGTGCAGCTCACGATCAGGATGGACATGCAGTTGCAGACCTCTGACTCCACTTGCCCGGACAAACGCGCGTCCGCGCTGCCCCACCCTCCCCGACCCCACGCATGCTTGGCCTGATCTTGACCCTGGCCGTCCAGGCGACCGCCTCGATGGCGCTGCTGGCGCTGCCCATGGTCGCACCTGCGGTAGGAACGACGCTGGGAGTGTCCGCCGTTTTCGTCGGCTATTACATTAGCGTGGCCTATATCGGCGCCGTGCTGGGGAGCCTGGCCGCCGGCAGCCTGGTGCCGCGGTGGGGCGCCATCCGTGCCAGCCAGCTCGGGCTGCTGCTGATTGCGGCCGGGCTGGTCCTGTCCAGCAGCGCCCAGCTGGCGCTCATGCTGGCCGGCGCGCTGATACTCGGCTTGGGCTATGGCCCCATCACGCCAGCCAGCTCGCACCTGCTGGCCCAGACCAGTTCACCACGGCACATGGCGCTCATCTTCTCCCTCAAGCAAACCGGCGTGCCGCTGGGCGGCATGCTGGCCAGCGCGCTGGTTCCGCTGGTTGCCATGCGCACGGACTGGCAATGGGCGATAGGCGTGGTCGCGCTCGCCTGCGCCGCCTGCGCGATCGTGGCGCAGCCGTTGCGCCGCGGCCTGGACACGGGCCTGGCCGCACCCGATACCGCCGGCTCGCCGGGCATTCTGGCGCCATTGCGCCAGGTCTGGGCGCACCGCCCCCTGCGCTCGCTGGCGATATGTTCGCTCTTGTATTCCGCCGTGCAGGTCTCGCTCACCACCTATACGGTGACCTTCCTGCATGCCGAGCTCGGCATGACGCTCGTGGCGGCGGGGCTGGCCTCTTCCGTCTGCCAGCTCGCCGGGGTGGTAGGCCGTATCGGCTGGGGCTGGGTGGCCGACCGCGGGCTGGGCGCGCTCAGGACGCTGGCGCTGCTAGGCACGCTCAGCCTGGCGTGCTCCATTGTCGCGACCCTCATGCCCGCCACGATTTCAGCGCGCGCGTTGCTGGTCCTGCTGGGCGCATTCGGCGCCGCGGCCATCGGCTGGAACGGGGTCTACCTCGCGGAACTGGCCCGGCGCGCGCCCCAGGGCATGGCGGGCACGATTACCGGCGGGGCTTCGGCCATTACCTTCCTCGGGGTGGTAGCGGGCCCGCCTTTGTTCGGCCTGGTGTCGGACCTGAGCGGCAGCTATCGCGCCGGCTTTGCCATGCTGGCGCTGCCGCTCTGCTGGTGCGTCGTCCGGCTGTTCGCCGATAGCCGCCGAAGCCGGGCCTAGGCCGGGCGTGCCACTTGCGGCGGCCCCTCCACCACGGGCGCCGCCGCAGCCAGGAGTTGCGCCCGATCGCCGCTCAACGGGGGATAGACGCGCTGGCGGTTGATGATCCGCTTGGTCTCCTTGGCCGGCGCGCCAGCGGCGATCACCCGGCGGTCCCAGCCGTCGGTATAAACGGCGCCCCACGGCCCCAGGTCGAGTACGGTGGAGTACCGGTCTATATGCAGCGGCAACATGGGTTGGCCAATGAGGTCCGCCGCTACGTTGTGGCCGGCATGCCGGCCCATGGGCCGGCTGTGCTGGCAGGACATGACGGAGGCATGCGTGCCATCCAGCACCGCGCGGGCCGCATCCCCCGCGGCGAATACGCCCGGAACGCCCCGCACCCGCATGAACTCGTCCACCTCCAGGCGGCCAAGGGCGTCTTTCTGGCCGGGCAGCGCTTCGCCCAGCTCATGGGCCCGCAGGCCGGCACACCAGACGACAGTGGCGGCGTCGATCCGGCTGCCATCGGCCAGCGTCACGCCGCCCCGGTCCACCGAAGCGACCGCGATCCCGGTTCGGGTTTCGACTCTCAGCGCTGCCAGCGCCTTCGCAATCACGGTTCGCGCCTCGCCGCCCATGTCCGACCCGATGAAAGGACTGGCGTCGCCCAGGATCACCTGCGGTGCCGGCCGGTCGGACGCCTGGGCAGACAGTTTTCCGAGCCTGGCCGGCAATTCGCAGGCAAGTTCGACGCCGGTCAGGCCGGCGCCGACCACCAGTACGCGCAAGCGCTCAGGATCGCCTGCCTGGCCGGCCAGCCCGCGCAGATGGGCCTGCAGCCGCCGGGCTTCCTGGTAGGTGTCGATATCGAAGGCGTGCTCCTGCAGACCAGGGATAGGTGGCTGCCGCAGCCGGCTGCCCAACGCATACACCAATCGGTCGTAGTGCAGCACCTGCACGCCGGCATCCGTCCGCACGCGCACGGCCCGGTGTTCCGCATCGATGCCGGTCACCTCGCCACGGATACGCTCGACGCCGGCAGGATCCAGTACCTGGGCAAGCGGCACGATCGTCGCGTCCAGATCTTCTTCGTAGTTGCGCACGCGAATGCTATGGAAGTCGTTCTGGTCCACCAGCGTAACCCTGACCTCATCCGGACGGACACCGTGTTCGTCCAGCTTCCTGGCGGCCCCGACCGCGCTCCACAGTCCGGCGAACCCGCCTCCCAAGACAACGATGCGTTTCATCTGGATAGCTCCTTGGCAAGAGGATCGGGAGGTCCCGCCCGCCCTCCCGGCGATGGGGTCCGGCACGATCAATATCTGGATAGTTATTAACTAGATTATGGAAATTTTGATACGGTGTCCTTTGCTCGTCAACTACAATCTGGATCCGGAAAGTCCTGGTTTATCGGAAGGTACCTGACATGAGAATGAGCGAAGGCGTGGAATGGGGGCTGCATTGCTGCGTAGCGCTGGGCTGGATCGGCCAGGACCGGGTCGTCTCTACCGCCAGGCTGGCCGCCCGGTTCGGGCTGCCGGCGGCCTATCTGAACAAATCGCTGCAGGCCCTGGCCCGGGCGGGCATCCTGGCGTCCTCGGCCGGCCCCAAGGGAGGCTTCCGGCTGGCCAGGGCGCCTGCGGAGATCACGCTGCTGGACGTCGTCGATGCCATCGAGGGGCCGGAAGCGCCTTTCCGCTGCGCCGAGATCCGGCGACAGGGGGAAGGCGCGGCAAGCGCCGCCGAATGCCGGCGGCCGTGCGCCATTGCGTCGGCCATGCGCAGCGCCGAGGCAGCCTGGCGCCATGAACTGTCGCGCCAGACGATAGCCATGATGATGGAGCAGGCGCCGCGCAGCGCTGCCGAAAGAACCGTGCGTTGGCACGCCGGGGGCCCTGCCTGACGCCGCGCCGTTGCCCCCGCCTTCTGCGGCCGCGCCATCGTTACAACTCGTTTCACGAGGTAAGGAAGTTCATGCCGGGATAGCCAGGCTTCTTCGCTAGCATGGGGAATCTCGGGGGAAAAACGACAAATGCTCGTGCCTCTCCCTGTCAACCCAGGAGCCTTGCGATGAGCGACAAACTCTCTACTTCAGGACACAGCACCACCGGCGCGGGCGCCCCGGCCCCGAGCGACCGGAATTCGTTGACCGTCGGCCGCGACGGTCCCCTCGTCCTGCACGATGTCCACTTCCTGGAACAAATGGCGCACTTCAACCGGGAAAAAGTCCCCGAGCGCCAACCCCATGCGAAGGGCTCCGGCGCCTTCGGCGTATTCGAGACCACCGAGGACGTTTCCCGCTACACCAAGGCGGCGCTGTTCCAGAAAGGCTGTAAGACCGAGATGCTGGCCCGCTTCTCCACTGTCGCGGGCGAGGCCGGCAGCCCGGACACCTGGCGCGACGTGCGCGGCTTCTCGCTGAAGTTCTATACCACCGAGGGCAATTACGACCTCGTCGGCAACAATACCCCGGTCTTCTTCGTACGCGACCCGATGAAGTTCCCCCACTTCATCCGCAGCCAGAAGCGGCTGCCCGATTCGGGCCTGCGCGATGCCCACATGCAGTGGGATTTCTGGACGCTCAATCCGGAGACGGCCCACCAGGTCACCTACCTGATGGGCGACCGCGGCCTGCCGGAAACCTACCGCCACATGAACGGCTTCGGCTCGCACACCTACATGTGGGTCAACGCCGCCGGCGAGAAGTTCTGGGTCAAGTACCACTTCCACAGCCAGCAAGGCGTCAAGAACCTCAGCAACGAAGACGCCGCGCGCATTGCCGGCATGGACGCCGACTACCACCGGCGCGACCTGTTCGATGCCATCGCCCGCGGCGACCATCCCAAATGGGTGCTGTCGGTGCAGGTCATGCCCTATGCGGACGCCAAGACCTACCGCTTCAATCCTTTCGACCTGACGAAGGTGTGGCCCCACAAGGACTATCCCCTGATCAAGGTCGGCGTCATGACGCTGAACCGCAATCCCTCGAACTTCTTCGCCGAGATCGAGCAGGCTGCGTTCTCGCCGGGCAATACCGTACCCGGCATCGGCCTGTCGCCCGACAAGATGCTGCTGGGCCGGGCCTTTGCGTACAACGACGCCCAGCGGGCGCGCATCGGTACCAACTTCCATCAATTGCCCGTCAACCGGCCGCGGATTCCTGTCAACACCTATATGTTCGACGGCAACATGGCCTACGACCACGCGGGCAACGCCGCGACCTACGCGCCTAACAGCGAAGGCCGCAACTGGGCCGACCAGACCGGGGCGATGGACGAAAGCTGGGAGGCGGACGGCAGCCTGGTGCGTGAAGCCTATACGCTGCGCAAGGACGACGACGACTTCGGCCAGGCCGGCACGCTGGTGCGGGACGTCTTCGACGACGCCCAGCGCGAACGCCTGGTCGAGACGGTCGTGGGCACGCTCCGGTCCGGCGTACGGTCGCCGGTGCTCGAACGCGTTTTCGAGTACTGGAAGAACGTCGATGCGAACATCGGCCAACGCATCGAGGCGCGGTACAAGGACCGCTAATCCGGCCGGCAGACCCGGCGGATCTCCTCGATGAGAAGCTGCGCCCCGGGCGAAGAATGCCCGGGGGTGCGGCGCAAGATGCCCATGGAACGCTCGGTTCCCGGCAGCTCCACGGGCAGCGTCGCCAGTATGCCGGCCTTCAGTTCGTGCGGGAACAGCTGACGCGAAGCGGCAGTAATCATGTCTGTCTCGAGCAATAGGCCGCGGATGATGGAGATATCCGACGACTCCACCGCCACGCGCGGTTCGGTAAGCCCGTTCTGGGCCAGGCAGGCGCTCAGCGCTTCCCGCGTCGGCGTGCCGGGCCGCGACAGCACCCACGAAGCCTCCAGCAGATCGGCCAGGTCCAGCGCCTGCCGGCGTGCCAGCGGGTGATCGCTGCGGGCCAGGACCGCCATCGGTTCGCGCACCAGGTGCTCGGCCACCAAGGCCGTCTCCACCGGCTCGACCGGCAGCGCCCCGACGAGGAAATCCACGTCGCCCAGCCGCAAGCCCGTCGTCAGTGCTTCCATGGGCGCTTCCAGCGTCCGCACTTGCAGGCGGGGATGCGAGGCGAGGACACGCCCGATGGCAACCGGCAGCACGTACGGGCGGCTGAATGGCAACGCTCCCACGACCACCTGGCCTTCGATCACGCCCTTGAGCGCCGAGATCTCCGTTGCCGCCAGCCGCAGCTGCGCCAACGCCCGCTTGACGTGAGCCAGCAGCAATTCGCCGGATTCGTTCAGCGCGACGCCGGCGTGGGCGCGATCGAACAAGGGCACCCCGACACTGGCCTCGAGATCGTAGAGTGCCATGCTGGCTGCAGGCTGCGAGACGCCGACGGCCGCGGCCGCCGTGCTGATGTGCTTGCGCTCGGTGAAGGCGAAGAGCAGCTCGAGCCGCCGCTCATGCACGGCAAGCGAGAAGAAAGGCGCTGCGCGCAGCCGGGCGGCCGACTCCGGATAGCAGGCGCACAGGGCTTCGCTGGCCTCCTGCAGTTCGGCAAAGGCCAGCTCCACCCGCCGGAACAGCGCCTGGCCGAAGTCCGTCAATAGCCACTGGCGTGCGCCGCGTTCGAACAAGGCGACGCCGAACCACGACTCCAGCTCCTGGATCGATCGCGACACCGCCGACTGGGCGCGGCGAAGCTCTTCGCTGGCACGCGTCAGGTTGCCATGGCGGACCACCGCCAGGAAGGGCCGCAAGTGCTTGGTGTGCAGCATGCCGCTCGCGCCGGCGCCTAGCCGGCCGGCCAGCGGGGGCGATAGCGCTCGCCCGCGGCGTGGGCGACGTCGATCCGGCAGCAAAACGGCGCGGCGAAATGCGTGGGCAGCAGCAATATCCCGCTGGCCGCGGCGGCATCGAGCACCGCCAGCCGCGTGGCGAGACCCTGGACCGGATCGTCGTCGAAGACGGAGCACAATTCGGGATAAGGCAACTGAATCGGGTGGTGGATGACGTCGCCGCTGAACAAAGCCTGCTCGCCTGCCGCGCGCAGCCGGATCGTGGCATTGCCCGGCGTATGGCCTGGCGCCGGCTCGACCGTCAGCCGGTCATCCACCGCGTAGCCGTCGTCGATCAGTATGGCCTGGCCCGCCTCGACCACCGGCAGCACGCTGTCGCCGAACACGAAGCGTTGCGACTCGCGCGGGACGTAGTCCGGCCGGCGCTCGTCCCACCGGTCGAACTCGTCGCGCTTGAACAGGTAGCGCGCATTCCGGAAGGTCGGGACCCAGCGGCCATCCACCAGTCGGGTGTTCCAGCCGACATGGTCGGCGTGGAAGTGGGTGCACATGACGAAATCGATCTCATCCGGATGGGCGCCCGCGGCCGCCAGGCGTTCCAGCCAGGGCTCGTCGCGCATGTGGAAACGCGGATCGGACGGCCGGTTCTTGTGATTGCCGATACAGGCGTCGATCAGGATCTTGTGGCGCGGCGTGACGACCAGCCAGCTGTGGATGCTGGTGCGCAGCCTGCTGCTGGCGGGGTCGTAGAAATGCGGGACCAGCCAGTCCTGCTGGGCTTGCCACATATCGGGCCGCAGCGCCGGGAACATGCCGGTGCCGGGCAAGCCGGGACCGTGGTAGTCCTCGACGCGCGCGATCGATACGTCGCCGATGCGCAGGCGATGCATAGGAGCGGCGGCGAACAGCGAAGTCGCAATGTTCATGAAAACATTATCGCAAGAAGTAACCCGTCATCGGTCGTGTCCGATCGCAGCCCCGGCATGCTGGCCGAACAACCGCAGCAGTTCGCCGGCCGCCACCACCGAACCGAAATTGACCCGTACCGTGGACAAGGTGCCTTCGTGACCGGTCCGGTTCCCGCTTCCCACGCAGTCCTCCGCCACCACGATGTAGTAGCCGAGGAAAAAACCGTGGCGCAATGTCGAGTCCACGCATACGTTGGTGGCGACTCCGGTCATCACCAGGGTCTTGATCCCGCGGGCTTGAAACTGTTCGTGCAGGTTGGTGCCGTGAAAGCCGCTGAACGTGTGCTTATCGACCACCAGGTCGTCCGGTTGCGGACGGATCCGGAAGAAATCCGCGCCCCACGTCCCCTCCATGCAGCAGCCCTCGCCTTCGCGCATGGCAATGTGCGCATCGGCCAGGTATTTGTAGTCATATATCGACCGCAGCCACGCGACGGTGGCGCCGGCGTCCCGCGCGGCTGCGGCGAGCCGGCCGATGCGCTCGGCAATCGCCGCGTTCTCATCGACGCGGATGGGATTGCGGCCGCTTTCGGCACGAGTCCGTTGCAGGTAGCCGCCTTGCTCGCAGAAGTCGTTCTGCATGTCGACCACGACCAGCGCGGTATGGCGCGGCTGCACCTGCTCGGCGAGCGTGCGTAGGATGATGCTCATGGCTTGTTGCTCACCTCAACGGTCGGGCATCACCGTCCCGCACTTCTTGCAGGTGCGAAACTCGAGCGAGCCCCAGAAATTATCGTAGGCCCGCGACACGGGATCGGCACCGTAATCGCTGACGATGAAGGTTTCCTCGTGCAGCAGGTTGTCGCACGACGGGCAGAACCAGTGGAAACGGTCGATCTCCCCGGGCCGCCGCTTGCGTTCGATCACCAGCTGGAAAGCATCCGGCGGGAACCGCGGTGAATGCGGCACCATCGGAGGCTGGTACAAGCAATGCCCTTCCGGCACGACGGCCACCTTCTCGACGCCTTCCGGCGTCCGGTAGTGCAAATGCAGGTCTCCCTTGAGCGAGTATTGCATTTCATGGCTGGGATTCAGGTGGAACTCGCTGCGGTATTCGCGGCCCCGCGCCACGAAACAGAGGCAATCGTCGTCCTGCCACAGCGGATAGGTGCGCCGCTCGTCGGTGCTGCTCAAGTAGTCCATGACTTCCTGCAGATCGATCTGCGGCATCGACCATTGCAGACTGGGAAAGGTTTTCATCGGATGTCCTCGGATGTTCCGCTAAGAACCGGGAAAATGGCCGCTCAGGCGCCAACCGCTGGCCCGGAGACCGGGCTGGGGCGGGCCTCCTCGGCCAGCAGGCGCTCGATAAGCGCGCGTGACCGTACACCGCCGGAATCTATGCTCATATTCGTCAGCCGGCGTCCGGGGCATCGCGCGAGGTTGCGCTGCTGCGCCTCCAACACGTCCAGGTCTTCCTTGAAGATTCTGGCCTGCCCCTGACGGATCATTTCGGTAAGCGCTTCGTCGTCGATCTTGAAGTCGCGCGCCATGCCCCAGAAGTACCACATCGAGGTCTCGGTCTCGGGCGTAAGAAAGTTCACGACGATGCTCGACGCCTTGCGGCCGGGTGGCGCGTCATAGCCGCCAAGACCCGCGTGGGCCACCCCCACGTCGATCATGATGTGGCTTGGCGGCGAAAAGCGGCAGATTTGCCAACGGTCGCACAACAGGTCGTCGGCTACGCCATAGCCGCGCAGCGTGGCGGCCCAGAATGCGGGTGGCTTGATATTGTTCATGAAGCGACTGGTCACGACCTCGCTGCCCTCGACCTTGGTGGTCGGTGGAGCCTCCTCGATTTCCGCCTGCCCGATGCTGCCCGCGTGTACGTAGGTCTCGTGCGTCAGGTCCATCAGATTGTCGATCATCAGGCGATAGTCGCACGCGACGTGATAGAGGCCGCCACCGTAGACCCACTCCGGGTTTTCTCCCCAGTGTAGGTAGGGCAACTTCGCTGCGTCGGCCTGGGCCGTATCGCCCGGCCACACCCAGATGAAACCGTAGCGCTCCTCCACCGGAAAGCTCCGGATGGACGAGATGCCGCCCACGCGCTGACCCGCCATGGAAAGACACTTGCCGTCGGTCCCGACGACCAGCCCGTGGTAGCCGCATACCAGATTGCCGTCCGGACGGGTGAAACCCAGCGACAGGGCCGCCCCTCGATGGGGACAGAAATCCTCCAGCGCGGCGGGCTTACCGTCAGGGCCGCGGTAAAGCACCATTTGCTCGCCGCAGACCATACGGCCCAGCGGTTTGGAAGCGATATCGCCGGCCGCACAGGCCACATACCATGCGTTTTTCAAGAACATCCATGTCTCCTGCCGGGCAATCCCGTCGACGTGACCCGGATGCCGAGCGACCGGGCCTGATTGACCAAGGCATCCGCTGCGGCGCCACCCTCTCGTGTCTATTGGCCGAGGTTCAGGTTGAGTGTGCTGATCAGTTTCCTGAACTTGTCGATTTCCGAGCGCTGGAAAGCCGCCAGCTCCTGCGGCGTGCCGGCAACGATATTCACTCCGTCGCGCGTGAACGGATCACGCACTGCCGGATCGGCAAAGGCACGCGCAGTCGCGGCATGCACCTTATCCACGATGGGCTGGGGCGTGCCGGCCGGCGCAAAAAGCGCGAACCACAGAAGCAGTTCATATCGCGGAACGCCCGCCTCGGACACGGTCGGCAAGTCCGGCATGGCGGGCGAGCGCTCGGTCCCGGTCAGCGCAAGCCCCCGCAAGCGGCCGTCCCTGATAAGCGGCGCCGACAGAGCGATGCTGTCGACCAGGATATCCACGTGCCCGCCCGCGACATCCTGCAGCGCCTGCACCGGCCCCTTCGCCGGAATGTGCAGGAACTGGGCATCCGCCATCGACCCCAGCATTTCCATGCCTAAATGTCCGACCGTGCCGATGCCCGCGGAGGTATAGGTGAGCTTGCCGGGATTGGCCCTGGCCAGGGCCAGCAGGTCGCGCAATGTCGTGGCCTGCACCTTCGGTCCCACCAGCAGCACGTTGGGCACAGTGGCCACCAGGCTGACGGGCTCGAAGCTCTTGACGGGGTCATAGGGCAGCTTCATGAACGCAACGTTGACCGCAAGCGGCGCATTGGCACCCAAAAGGAACGTATAGCCGTCGGGGTCGGCCTTGGCCACATAGTCGGTGCCGATCGTGGCACCGGCGCCCGGCCGGTTCTCCACCACGACCGACTGCCCGAACGATGCGCCCAGTTGCTGGGCGATGACGCGCCCGATGCGGTCGGTCATGCTGCCAGCCGGAAACGGCACGACCAGTTTGATCAGACGGTTGGGCCAGCCTGCGGCCTCGCTCGCTCGAGCGGCAGCGGGCACAAACATCACGAGCGCGACAGCCACCGCCAGCAGGCGGCCTGCCGCCAGGAAAGAACTGTTCATGCCGAATCCCCCGATGAAAGGAAGAAAGGGAAGGCGGTCCGTTGCCCGCCTGCTTCTGCCATTCTCGTACGCTTGGCGTGCGGTCGCGCCGCAAAATGGTTCTTCCACTCGTCAATCTTCTTATGGCAGCTTCGAATGCCCGCTCTCATGAATGCCGGTACGAACGGATGACGTTCATCATGCTTCCCCGTGAACCCAGCGGCCACCCACCATCGTTGCCAGGCACGACAGCTCGCGCAGGGCATCCCCCTGCGCAGTGACCGGGTCGCCCGACAGCACCGCGATATCCGCATAGTGGCCGGGCACCAGCTGGCCCTTCTCCCGTTCCTCGAACGTCAGCCAGGCCCCCGCGCGGGTAACCAGCCGCAGCGCCACTTCGTTCGATACGATGCCGCCCGGCCCCATCACGCGCCCCGTCGTGCGCTCGCGACGCGTCGTCATGGACCACAGGCAGAAAAGGGGGTCGTAGGGCACCGAATCTGTTCCTGCTGCCACCGGTACGCCCAGCTCGAACAACTGCCTGGCCGGCGACAGGTAGTCCATGGCCTGCTCGTCGATGGTCAGGAAAGGCGTTCCGTGCTTCCACAGGTATTGCGCGGGAATCAGCGTCGTCGCCAGCCCCAGGCGCCGGATCGCCGTCAGGTCCTCGGGCGTGGAGCGGCTGATGTGTTCCAGTACCCAGCGCCGCTCGCCGATCGGGAAACGGCGCGCCACGCGTTCCATCACGGGCACGATCTTCGCGAGCTTGTCCGACACCACGGTGTGTACACGCAAGTCGTACTGTCCGGCCAACATGCACAAGGCCTCGAACTCCTCCGTGGAGTTGACCTGCTGCACATAGCCCGACCATCCCATGTAGTCCAGTTCGCGATGCTGGATCGCCCGCACGCACGGGTCGCCGCCGTGCGCTACGAATACGCCGGACACGCGGAACATGGCATCGCCCATGCCGCGCCCCCGCAGCAAGGGCATCCAGTCGCGCATGGCCAGCGCGGCTTCCTGCTCGTTACGCCAGCGCGGGCTGAGCGTCATCGCGGTACGCATGGTCAAGTCCCCATGCTCCCAGGCTTCGCGATAGGCCGCCAGCACTTCGGGCGCGCAACCGTGGCCTTCGTAGATACTGGTGATGCCCGCACGGTGATACAGCGCCATCGCCCGCAGGATGCCGTCGCGCCGCTGCACGTAGGTAAACCTCGGCACGGCTGGCAACAGGTCGGGCTCGAGGAGATGAACATAGCCCAATTCGGTGAACACGCCCAGCGGCTCGCCGCCCTCGTCCTTCTGGATCACGATGTTGGGCGAGGACGGCACCGTATCGCGGTCGATGCCGTTGAGCCGCAGCCCCAGGGAATTCATGGCCGCGTGGCATGGCGGCTGGCCCCAGTAGCCGCCGGGTGCCGGGATATAGACGGGATGGTCCGGCGCGACACTATCGAGCTCGTAGCGATTCGGCAGGCGTCCCTCTTGCAGGGTGGCATGCCCTTCGAAGTAATAGGGCGGCCCGCCTACGGGCATGGTCACTATCCATTCGCCCGCCCGCGTGTTGCGCGCCAGCGCCTTGATCCGTGCCAGCACATCGGCGATGCTGCGGGCCCCCTCCAGCGACGGTCGCAGCAATCGGGTGCCGATAGAATCCATGTGGGCATGCGCATCGTTGAAGCCGGGTATCAGCGTCGCTGCCGGGAAGTCCCTGACGACTGTATGCGGGCCGCGCAGTTCGAGCATGGCCTGCCGCGTACCGGTGGCGAGTATTCGCCCCCCGGCAATGGCAACCGCCTCGGCGCGGGTGCCGGCATCGTCGAGCGTCAGGACCTGGCCGGACAGGATATGGTCGGCGCGCATGCTCATATCTTCCCCACTTTCTTCATGACGTCATCCCGATAGCCCGGGTGGCGCGCCACGACGCGGCCGAACTCCGCCGGTCCGAGCGCCGTCGGCGTGAGCGACATCTCGGTCAGGCCGGGTCATTATCAGAAATCTGAAGGAGGCCAATGGCACAAAAGACTGACGCGCCGCCCGAATCTGCTTATGGGTGGACCGTATCTCCGCGCCCTTCACGAAACGTGACGCCCTCTTGCCCCGCGGGGCTCTAGGCATCTCCGTGCACAAGCCTTACCCTGCGCAGCCTGGAACAGGCCGCGGTCGCCGGACGCATCGTCCTCGACGACAATAGGCCTTCAGCAGCTGAGAGAACTCACAATGGAACCCTTTCGTTTGACCGCGACCGAGGCCTTGCGTCTGATCGCGAGCGGCAGGCTCGATGCCAGGACCTTGATGGAGTCGTGCCTGGAACGGATCGCCGCGCGCGAAACGCAAACCAGGGCGCTGGTGGATTTCGACCCTGCACCGGCCCTCGAGGCTGCGCAGCGTGCCGGTCCCGGCCGCCTGCATGGCATCCCTTTCGGCGTCAAGGACGTACTCGATACCGCCGACCTGCCGGCGCAATATGCCTCGGGCATCTGGCAAGGACACCGGCCACGGGCGGACGCGGCTGCAGTTGCCTGGGCACGCAGCGAAGGCGCGGTCATGCTGGGCAAGACGGTCACGACGGAGTTCGCCGTACGCAAGCCCGGGCCCACCACCAACCCGCACAACCCCGCGCACACCCCGGGCGGCTCGAGCAGCGGCTCGGCCGCCGCCGTGGCAGACTTCTATTTCCCAGTGGCAATCGGCACCCAGACCGCCGGCAGCACGATCCGGCCGGCCGCCTACTGCGGCATCGTAGGCTACAAGCCCACCTTCGGCCTGATTCCGCGCGCCGGCATGAAGCTGATGTCGGAAAGCCTGGACACCATAGGCGTCATGGCCCGCAGCGTAGCGGACTGCGCGCTGTTTGCCGGGGCAATGGCGCGGCGCGACCTGGGCGATCCGGAAAGAAAGACCGAACGCCTGCCGCGCGTCGGCATCTACCTATCCCCCGCCTGGGACGGGGCCCAGCCCGAGACCGTGGCGCTCGTCGAGCGGCTGCGGGACACGCTCGCAGGCCATGGCGTGCCGCCAGTTCCGTTCGAACTACCCGCAGAGTTCGACGCCTTGTACACCTCCTACCACACCACCGTGCAATTCCGCGAAAGCGCCATGTCGCTGGGCTGGGAGCTGGCCTACCGGCGCGAGGACATCAGCGCCGACCTGCGCGGACTGCTGGACCAGGGGCTGGCAACCGGCGAAGCGGCCCTGAATGCCGCCTATGCCGGCCAGGCGCGATGCCGCGAGGCGTTCGATGCGTGCCTGGGCGAGCTGGACTTCATCCTGACCCCGTCCGCGCCGGGACAGGCGCCAAAAGGACTCGCCGACACCGGCAGCTCGACGTTCAACCGGTTGTGGACGTCCTTGCACGTGCCCTGCGTAACGGTTCCGGCCGGCACGGGTCCGGACGGCCTGCCGCTGGGCATCCAGCTCGTGGCGCGCCGCGGCCAGGACGCCCAGTTGCTGGCCTGGGCGCGCTGGCTTCAGCACATCATGGCCTGAGGTCGAAGCGGGCCTCCCCGCGGGGCCCAGGCTTGGCGGGCTACGGCCGGCAGCCCGCCAGCGTCCCCTCCGGCAAAGCCGCGCAATGGTCGTAGATCGCCCCGGGCCGGGTAAACCAGATTTCCCCGCGGCGCGGGTGATCGGCGATGTACTGCAGGGCACGCCGCAAGGCGCGCAGGCGATAAGGCTGCCCCACCACCATGGCGTGCAGGGCCAGGCCGCACACCAGCGGCTGCTTGGCGCTTTGCTCCAGCATTTCCTCGAACTGGTCGATCAGCATCTGCTCGAACGCGGACGGCGTGGCATGCCGCACCAGCATTTGCGGCGAATCGTTCAATTCCAGCGGATACGGTACGGACATAATGCGTCCGCTGCGCGTCTTCATCCACAACGGCTGGTCGTCCGCCGGCCAATCCATCACGAACTTGAAACCCGCCTCCTGCAGCAGATCGGGCGTGACGTGGCTGACGGACATCCATGGCGCCATCCAGCCCCGCACCTGCTGCCCCGCCTTATCGGCGATCTCGTCGCGCACCAGCGCCAGGAAACGCGCCTCGTCCTCTTCCCACATCTGCCCGTGGCGCTCGGCGTTCGTGCGGCCATGGCCGATGATCTCGTCGCCGCGGCCATTGATGCCGGCGACGATCTCCGGCGCGTAGTCGAACAGCGAGGTATTGATCAGGTGCGAGGCCGGCAGGCCCAGGCTGTCGAACAGGTCGAACAGCCGGAACACCCCGACCCGGTTGCCGTACTCGGTCCAGCAAAAGGCGCGCTGGTCTGGTGCGGGAATGGGCACGGTCAGGTTATGGGTCAGTCCCGTCCCGAAAGCGAAGCGTTCGATGTTGAGGCCGATATAGAACGCCAGGCGCTTGCCCTCGGGCCAGCTGTAGTCGGTACGGGCGTTTATCGAGCTATAGGGGTAGCGATTGTGGTGGGGAAGGTGCATGGCGCTCACTCGTTGCGGATGTTCCAAAAATAATTATAATTCCAATATATGAACAAAAGACACTTTTAAGGATGGCTGAATGAAGCCGGGTACTTTCACGCACCACGCGCCCCGCACGCTGGAAGAAGCGCTCGCTATCCTGGCCGAAGTGTCGAACGACGAAGGCCGGGTGATCGCCGGCGGGCAGACCCTGGTGCCGGCCATGGCCCTGCGGCTCGCGCGTCCCAACCATCTGGTCGACATCAACGGCATCGAAGCCCTGCGCCGCTTCGAAACCGACGGGGCCTTCCTGCACATCGGCGCGTGCGTCCGCCACGCCCAGCTGGCCTCGGCCCCGGTCGCGGGCCCGCTGCGTGAGCTGTTGCGCGCCGTGATGCGCCATATCGCCCACCTGCCCATCCGCACGCGCGGCACTTTCTGCGGCAGCCTCGCCAATGCCGATGGCGCATCGGAATGGTGCCTGGTCGCGACCACGCTCGATGCCCACATGCAGGCGCAAAGCATCCATGGCATGCGCACCATCCCGGCCGCGGATTTCTTCCAGGGCTACATGACCACCGCGCTGGCCCCCGAAGAAATCCTGACCGGCGCCCGGCTGCCCGTCCTGGGCCCGGACACCCGATTCGGGTTTGACGAAATCAGCCGCCGCGCCGGCGACTTCGCGCAGGCCATGTGCCTGGCGGTCTTCGAGCTGCAGGGTGGCCTCATGCGCCAGGTCCGCATCGGCATCGGCGGCGTGGCAGGCCAGGCCCTGCGCGCGCCGCAGGCCGAGGCCGCCTGCGACGGCCAGCCGCCCGCAGCCGCCCTCTTCAAGCAGGTCGCCGCCGTGGCCGCGCGGAACGTCGAACCCACCATAGGCTCGTCCGAGGCGGAACTCGACTACCGGCGCGCGCTGGTCCGAACCTCCGTGGAACGGGCGCTCGCCCGCGCCGCCCGATTCACGCCCTGACCCAGGCACCGCCGGAACTCGCCATGTCCAAACGCGAAATCACCTTGTCGATCAACGGGGCGCAATATCCCATCACCGTCGAGCCCCGCAGGACGCTGGCCGACGCGCTGCGCGACGATTGCGGCCTGACCGGCACGCACATCGGCTGCGAGCACGGCGTCTGCGGCGCATGCACGGTACTGGTCGACGACCAGCCCGTGCGTTCATGCCTGATGTTCGCCGTCCAGGCCGAAGACTCGAAGGTCCGCACCGTCGAAGGGCTGTCCTGGGACGGCAAACTGACTGCGCTGCAGCAGGCGTTCATGGAGCGCCATGCACTGCAGTGCGGCTTCTGTACCGCCGGTTTCCTCATGCTGGCGACCAGCGTGCTCGAGCAAACGCCGGACATCGGCGACGAGGAACTTCTGGAGGCGCTGTCTTCGAACCTGTGCCGGTGCACGGGCTACAAAAACATCGTGGCCGCGGTGAAAACCGTCCGCGACGCCACCCGTTGAAGAGCTGCGCATGAACATCCACGCCTACCATGAGGTCGAGGCCGACGTGCAAGGCACCGGCGAGCATATCGGCCGCTCCGTTCAGCGCCTGGAGGACCCTCCGCTGCTCCAGGGCCAGGCTCGCTTCGCCGGTGATGTGAATTTCCCGCACCAGTTGCACATGCGTGTCGTGCGCGCACAGATCGCACACGGCAAGATCCTGGCGATCGACACCGAAGCGGCGCGCGCCATGCCCGGCGTGGTGGCGGTATGGACCGGCACCGACGTGGCGGACGTCCCGCCCATCCCGTACCGCGCCACGGCGCTCAAAGGCCTGGATCCCTACTGCCAGCCCATCCTGGCACAGGACAGAGTGCGCTACGTCGGCGAACCGGTGGCGGCGGTCTTTGCCACTGATCCATACCTGGCCGAAGACGCCGCCGACATGATCTGGCCCGAGATCGAGCCGCTGCCCGTGCTGCTCGATGCGTCGGCCGAACCCGGCGAGTTCGCAGCGGGTCACTCTACCGAGCCCGCGGTCATCCGCAAGGGCTACGGCGATATCGACCAGGCCTTCGCCGCCGCCCATGCGGTCGTGGCGCTGGATCTCGCCGTCGGCCGCCACTCGGGCGTGCCGCTGGAATGCCGTGGCGCGGTCGGTCGCTATGACGCCGCCCATGACGTGCTGGAAATGTACGGCGGCGCCAAGAAGAACCACTGGAACCGCGATGAAATGGCCAAGATGCTGGGACGCAGTCCCTCGCGCTTCCATGTCCAGGGGGACCACGTCGGCGGAGGATTCGGCGTGCGCGGCGAGCTTTACCCGGAGGACGTGCTCGTGTGCCTGGCGGCCCTGCGGCTGAAGCGCCCGGTCAAGTGGATCGAGGACCGGCGCGAACATCTCATGGCCACCAACCATTCGCGCCAGCAGCGCCACCAGATCGAGGCCGCCATCGATGCCCAGGGCCGCCTGCTGGGGATCCGCAACCGCATCTACCACGACAACGGTGCTTATGTACGCACCCACGGCGCACGGGTGGCCGACATGGCGGCGGGCTTGCTGCTCGGCCCGTATCGGGCTCCGGCCTATACGGTAGAGGCCCATTACCGCCTGACCAACAAGACCCCGTGCGGCACCTACCGCTCGCCGGGGCGATACGAGACCACCTTCGTGCGCGAACGCCTGATGGACGCCATCGCCCAACACCTGGGCCTGGACCCGGTCGAGGTGCGCCGCCGCAACCTGATCCGCAGCGACGAAATGCCTTATGCCCGGCCACTCGATGCGCTGGGCACCGACGTCGTGCTGGATTCCGGCGACTACGCCGGCCTGCTCGACAAGAGCCTCGCGCGGATCGGCTGGGATCAAGCCAAGGCCGACGTGGCCCGCCGCAAGGCCGCGGGCGAGCGGGTGGGGCTGGGCTTGGCAATGTTCGTCGAGAAGTCCGGCCTGGGGCCTTCCGACGGCGTGCGGATCACGGTCGATACCAGCGGCGCGGTGGAGCTCGTAACCGGCGCCGCATCGGTCGGCCAAGGCATGGAAACCGTGCTGGCGCAGATCTGCGCCGACGGCCTGGGCATCGACTACCGCCGCGTGCGCGTCGTGCACAGCCGCACCGACCTGATCGAATTCGGCAATGGCGCCCATGCCTCGCGCGTCACCGTCATGTCGGGCTCGGCCACCCAGATTGCGACCGGCAAGCTGCGCGAACAGGCGCTCGACATCGGCGCAGAAATGCTGGGCGTCTCTTTGCAGGACGTCGACATGGCGCAAGGCTGCGTGTTCCTGCGCGACCAGCCCGACGGCCGCCGCATCCGGCTCGAGGAAATCGCCCGCTACGTCCACGCCGGCTCGCGCACGGTCGGCCGGCGCCCCCCCGGGCTTCGCGCCGAAGGCTGGTTCTACAGCGAACACATGAACTACCCCTATGGCGTGCACGTGGCCCAGGTCTGCATCGATCCCGGCACGGGGCACGTCAAGGTGGAACGTTATCTGGTGGCCTACGACGTCGGCCGCGCCGTCAACCCCATGCTGATCGACGGGCAGATCGTCGGCGGCCTGGCCCAGGGACTCGGCGGCGCGCTGTACGAAGCCTTCACCTATGACGAAAGCGGGCAACCGCTCAATACCACCTTTGCCGACTACCTGATGGTCACCGCGAAGGAGATGCCGGAACAGGTCGACGTGATGATCACCGAGGACGCGCCCAGCCCGCTGAACCCCCTTGGGCTGAAAGGTGCCGGCGAAGGCGGCACCAACGCCGTCGGAGCCGCCATTGCCGCCGCCGTGGACGATGCGCTCGATGCACCCGGCTTCGTTACCGAACTTCCCGTCACTCCGATGGCCATCCATGCCCTGCTGAACGTTCGGCAGGCCGATTCCTGAAACGCCCGCCCCCGCCGCCGCGGGGGCTTCCCTACCACGATGATGATCAATACGACTCTCACGCTACTGAGTGCCTCGCAAATCCGCGCCTTCTACGCCGCCGGGTACTGGTCCGACCAGACCATCTACCTGGCCGCCCGGGAGCAAGCCCGGCGCAACCCCCAGGCCTATGCCATCCGCGACCGCCGCCGGCGGCTGACCTACGGCGAGCTGATCGCCGCAGCGGACGGGCTGGCGGCTGACCTGCATGCGGCCGGCGTGCGCCCCGGGCAGCGCGTGGGCGTCTGGATGCCCAGCCGCGTGGAGACCGCCATCGCGCTGCTGGCCTGCTCGCGCAACTCCTACACCTGCTGCCCTTCGCTGCATCGCGACCATACCGCGGGCGATATCGCCGGGCTGATGAAGCGGGTGCGCGCCGCGGCGTTCATCGGCGAGACAGGCTACGGCGCCGATGCCAGGCGGCACGACATCTTCGAACTGCTGAAGGAACAGGACAGCCTGCGCCGCGTGATCCGTATCGAGCGCGTGGCCGACGACACCAGCGGCATCATGCTGCCCAGCTGCGCCGAATCCCAGCCCGAGCCTTCGGACGACCCCAACCGCGTGGTCTACCTGGCCTTCACCTCGGGCACGACGGGCCAGCCCAAGGGCGTCATGCACAGCGACAACACCTTGCTGTCGAATGCCCGCGCCATGGCCAAGGACTGGTCTTTCGGTTCCGAGTCCGTGCTCTATACCATGAGCCCCCTCAGCCACAACCTGGGCTTCGGCGCCATGATCTCGGCTTTCGCTACCGGCGCCGAGCTGGTAGTGCACGATCAGCCGCGCGGAACCAGCATTCTGGATCGCCTGCTCGAAACCGGCAGCACCTTCCTCTTCGGCGTGCCCACGCACGCCATCGACCTGCTCTCGGAACTGCGCGAGCGCGAGGCCAGCAACGTCGGCCGGCTGACGGGGTTCCGGATCTCGGGGGCGTCGGCGCCCAAGGAAGTGGTGGCCGAACTGTTGCGCTACGGCGTCAAGCCGCAAAGCGGCTACGGCATGACCGAGGCCTGCTCGCATCACTACACCCTGCCGGACGATCCGCCCGAGCGCATCATCCAGACTTCGGGCAAGGCCTGCGAAAACTACGAAGTGAAGATCTGGTCGATCGACGACCCCAACCGCGAAGCCGCGCCAGGCGAGATCGGCCAGATCGGCGGCCGCGGCGCCAGCCTGATGCTGGGCTATTTCGACGACCAGGCCGCGACCGAAAGCTCGTTCAACCAGTCCGGCTGGTTCATGACAGGCGACCTCGGCAAGCAGGATGCCGATGGCTACCTGGTCATCACCGGCCGCAAGAAAGAACTCATCATCCGGGGGGGTCACAACATCTATCCCGCCCGCATCGAGAACCTCACGCTGCAGCATCCGGCGGTCGCGCGCGCGGCGGTCGTACCCGTGCCCGATACCCGCCTGGGCGAGAAAGTCTGCCTGGCCTATTCGCTGCGCGACGGCCAGTCCACCACTTTCGATGAACTGCTGCGCCACCTGGACGCCTCGGGCCTGTCGCGCTATGACATGCCGGAATACATGGTGGAGCTCAAGGACATCCCGCTGACCGCCAGCGGCAAGATCTACAAGCGGGCCCTGGTCGACGACGTGCAGCACGGCCGCCTGAACGTCACACCGGTGCGCTTCCAGCCGGCACAACAGGCATGAGCACGCCCTCCGCCGCGGAAGCGCTGGCCCGCCTGCGCCACGAACTGGCCCACCCGCCCTTCCACGCCGTACTGCGGCCGCAGGCACTGGAAGCCGACCCGGCGACCGGCCGGGTCGCCGTGCGCCTGCCGTACCGGCCGGATTTCGGCCGCGCGGCCGGGTCCGGCCACGTGCACGGCGGAGTCATCGCAGCACTCATCGATTTGACGGCGCATGCCGCCGTTGCCGTCCAGACGCAGCGCATGGCCCCGACCATAGACCTGCGCATCGACTACCTCCGTCCGGCGCCGGCCGGCGACCTGATCGCCCGCGGCCATACCTTGCAGCTGGGTAGGACGATCGCCCGCACCGACGTCGAAGTCGTCGACGCCGCCGATGGGCGGGTCGTGGCCGTCGGCCGGGGCACCTTCAGCGTCCACGTTCCATCACCCAAGGAATAAACCCATGCGCGCAGCCCTCATCCATGAGTTCGGTCCCGTCGAATCCTTGCGCGTCGCAGACACGGCCGATCCGGTAGCCGGGCCCGGCCAGGTCGTCGTGGACGTACGGGCCACCGCCATCAATTTCGTCGACACGCTGGTCATCACCGGCAAGTACCAGTTCCTGCCGGACCGTCCCTTCGCGCCGGGCAAACTGCCGACCGGCATCGTCAGCGCCGTCGGCCCGGGCGTCGAGACCCTGCGCGCCGGCGATCGCGTGCTGACGCTGGCCGAGCACGGCGGCTACGCGGAGAAAGTGGCCGTCGCGGCCAAGGATTGCTTCGCTCTGCCCGACTCGCTCTCGTTCCCCGACGCGGCCGCCATGTCGCTGGCTTTCGACACCGCGTGGTTCGCGCTATGCGAACGCGCGCGGGCCAAGCCCGGAGAAACCGTGCTGGTTCTCGGCGCGACCGGCAGCGTCGGCCTGGCGAGCATCCAGTTGGCCAAGGCCTACGGGCTGCGCGTGCTGGCCGGGGTGTCCAGTGCCGCCAAGGCCGGACAGGTACTCGCGGCCGGGGCCGACGGTATCGTCGACCTGTCGCGTCCGCAACTGATCGACAGCCTGCGCGAGCAGGTTCGCGAACAGACCGCCGGCGCGGGCGCCGACATCGTCATCGATCCGCTGGGCGGGGACATTTTCGACGCCGCGATCCGGGCCGTCGCGTGGCGCGGCCGTCTGGTCGTGGTGGGTTTCGCCGCCGGACGCATCCCCACCCTGAAGGTCAACTACGTCATGCTCAAGAACATGGAAGTCAGCGGCCTGCAGGTCAGCGACTACCGCAAGCGCACGCCCGACGAGATGGCGCATTGCATCCACGAGATCTTCCGGCTGTATGCCGAAGGCAAGCTGAACCCCGGCAAGGTCACGACCTATCCGCTGGAGCGGGTCGCCGAAGCGCTGGCACATCTGCAGAACCGCAGCGCGCCCGGCCGGCTGGTGTTGACCATGGAGGCCGGGTCATGAGCGTTTCCGCAAGCACCGAAACCCTGATTGCCGAACTCGTTACCGCCAACCACATACTGGCCAACGAGAATGTCCTGGATGCCTTCGGCCACGTCAGCGTGCGGCACCCGGAACGCCCCGGGCATTTCCTGATGTCCTGCTCGCGCGCGCCGGAGCTCGTGCGAGCGCCAGACATTCTGGAGTATGACGAGCGGTCGCAGCCGGTCGACACCCAAGGTGAATCGCTCTACATCGAGCGCTTCATCCACGGTGAAATCTACCGCGCCCGTCCCGACGTCCATGCCGTCTGCCACCACCACGCGGCGGCCATCATGCCGTTCTGCATCAGCGGCACGCCGCTCGTCCCGGTCTATCAGCATGGCGCCTTCATGGGAGAGCAGGTGCCGTTCTGGGACAGCCAGGACGAGTTCGGCGACACCAACCTGCTCCTGAGCAATACCGATCACGGCGCCTCGCTGGCGCGCGCCCTCGGCCCACACTGGTGCGTACTGATGCGGCGCCATGGTGCGACGGTCGTCGCCCGCAACCTGACGGAACTGGTGTTCCGCGCGGTCACCAGTTGCGCCAACGCCCATTTCCAGCACCAGGCACAACTACAGGGCCACGTCGACCGCCTGACGCCGGGTGAAGTCAGCAAGGCATCCCAGATCGCGCCCTCCGCGATGGCCCGCGCGCGCAACTACTGGCAGTCGCGGCTGAAGTAACCGGCACCCGGCCTTCGTCGGGCCGAGTGGCCAAGTTCGACCAGGAAAGTCAAAAAACGGTCTATTTACCAAAATTGGAACGCAACTTGCTTAGGTGGCTCCGTCGGTACTTGCCTGGCCGTCCCCTTGCACCCTTTGGAAAACCGGAGTTGCTCATGTCACCGTCTGATCTCTTCCCGCCTCGCCTTTCCTGGTCCGCGGCCGCGATTGCCGCCGCGATCGGCGCGCCGGCAGCCGTACACGCGGCCTTTCCCGAACGTCCCATCACATTGGTGGTCGCCTACGCGCCAGGCGGCGGCACCGACACGGCGGCCCGCGTGCTGGCCCGTGGCCTGCAACGCGCCCTCAACCAGTCCATCGTAGTGGAGAACAAGCCCGGGGCCGGTGGCACCATCGGCGCAAGCGCCGTCATGCGGGCCAATCCCGACGGCTATACGCTGCTGTTCGCCGATCCTGCCTTCGTCATCAATACCGGCCTGATGCCCAATGTCGGCTATGACCTGAAGAAAGATTTCCTCCCCATCTCCACGATCACCCGCTCCCCCCTGGTGCTGACGGTCCACACGGGCCTGCCCGTCGAGAACCTGACCACGCTGGTCGCCTCCGCGTTCAAGAAGCCGGGCGGCCTGAGTTATTCCTCCGCAGGCATCGGCACCACGCCCCATATGGCGGGCGAAATGCTCAAGTTCTACACGAAGGCGCCGTTCACGCACATTCCCTTCAAGGGCAGCGGGCCTGCCATGTCGAACCTCGTTGCCGGCCAGCTCGACTTCTCGTTCTCGACCATCCCTCCGGCCAAGTCCTTCATCCAGCTGAACAAGATCCGCGCGATTGCCACGACCGGCCCCGAGCGCAGCCGCGACTTCCCCGACGTGCCCACCGTTGCAGAAACCATTCCGGGCTTCAACGTACAGTTCTGGACCGGCCTGTTCGCGCCGGCCAACACGCCGCCCGCGGTCATCCAGACCATCAACGAGGCCGTCCGCAAAACGCTGGCCGACCCCGAAATCAAGGCACTGATCGAAAAGACCGGCGACACCCCTGCCTACCTCTCGACCGAGCAAGTTGCCAGCTTCGTGAACGAGGAGCAAAAACGCTGGAGCTCGCTGATCAAAGAGGCGGGCATCAAGGCGGAATGAAGACGCGGCCCCGGCTGCCTCCGCTCAATGCACTGCGGGTGTTCGAGGCGGCAGCACGCCACCTGAGCTTCAAGAAGGCTGCGGAGGAGCTCCATGTCACGGCCGCGGCGGTGAGCCACCAGCTCAGCCAGCTCGAGGCCATTCTGGGCGTCCAGCTGTTCCGCCGCTTCAACCAGGGCATCGAGCTCACTCCCGCCGCCCGCATGTGCCTTCCCAGGCTGCAAGAGGGCATGGAGTGCCTGCGCGAGTCCGTCGAGCAGATCCGCATCCATGCCCGGGCCCAGGTTCTGAAGGTCGCTTCCTCGCCCTCGTTCTCGATGCGCTGGCTCATGCCGCGCCTGTATCGCTTCGCTCTGGAACGCCCGGACATCGACGTCCAGGTTTCTACCCGCGTGGGGCCGTTCGACCGGCGGCGCGGCGCCCGGGCCGGGGTGGGCGCCATCCATGCCTGGGCCGCCGAAACCGACCTGTTGCTGCTGTACGGGAACGGGCTCTACCCCGGCCTGCACGCGGAGCGTCTGTTCGACGTCAGCATCACGCCCCTGTGCAGCCCCAAGCTGCTGCGCCGCCAACCCTTGAAGACCCCGGAAGACCTCGCCTGCCACTGCCTGCTGCACGACGACCGGGAATCCCTCTACGGCAATAAATCCTTCTGGCAGAGCTGGCTGGAAGGCGCCGGCGTAAGCGGCATCGACACGACGGCAGGGCCGCGATTCACTCATGCCTTCATGGCGATCTCCGCAGCGCTGGAAGGCCTGGGCGTGGTTGCCACCACACCTGTCCTCGCCCTGGACGAACTCGCGAAGAAATCCCTGCTGGCTCCCCTCCCGATAGTCATCGACCTGCAGAATGCGTATCACGTCGTAGGCAACGACAAGGTCGAACAGCGCGAGGACATCCTTGCCTTCATGGCCTGGCTGCGCCGCGAAGCCGCCGACACAGCCACCGAAGTCAAAAAGGCCCTACCCCGCAAGCCGCGCCCCTCCACAGCAAAGAAAAAGCCCCCACGCTAGAAAGAGCCCACGCCAGCCCAGGGCAAAACGAAGTCGCCAAGCAAGGCCTACCCGCCGGCGGCCAGCGACAGCAACAGTACTCCCCCAAGCCGCCGCACCAGACCCCGGGGCACCGCGGATCCGGCGTCGCCGGTCCGCCCGTGCCGCCCCCTCGAGGGGGACACGCGCAGCGTAGGGGGGTGGGCTTTCAGGGGGGATCCCTATTCGATCATGAACCCGACTTGCTTGGCGACCTGGGTCCAGCGCTCCACGTCGTTCTTGATCAAGGTATCGAACTCTTCGGGGGTGCCTATCATCGGCTCCATGCCCTGCGCCGCCAGTTTCTGCCGGGCCGCATCGGTTGCCAGGTAGGCGTTGATTTCCTTGTTGAGCTTGTCGATGACCGGACGCTGGGTCGCCTTGGGCGCCAGCACGCCATACCAGATGTTCAGGTCGACCGGCACGCCGCTTTCCATCAGGGTCGGCAGTTCCGGCATGCCTTGCCAACGCTTGGCGCCCGCCACGCTCAGCGCCCGCACCTGGCCGGACTTGATGAAAGGAATCAAGGAGTTGGCTGCGCCGAACAGAACCTGGACGCGCCCCGCGATCACTTCCGGAATCATCTGGCTCGCGCCTTTGAAGGGAACGTGCACCATCGACGTCCCGGTTTCGGCTGCGAACACTTCGGAAGTCATGTGCATGATGGTGCCCGGCCCGGCCGACGCATAGTTGTAGGCACCCGGCTTTTCCTTGAGCAGGGCGATCAGCTCCTGCACCGACTTGGCCGGCACATTATTGGACACGACGAGAATCATCGGAATGTTCGCCACCATGGCTACCCCTGCCAGGTCGCGCGACAGGCGGAACGGCGGCGCCTTCGATGCCGCGTCCACAATCGCTGCGGAGTTTGCCGCCATCAGCAGCGTGTAGCCATCAGCCGGGGCCCGGGCCACGAGATCGGATCCGATCAAGCCGCCCGCACCCGTCTTGTTTTCGACGATGAAGCTTTGCCCCAGCCGCACCTGCAGCTCATTGCCCAGGTCGCGCGCCAGGAAGTCGTTGCCGCCCCCGGTAGCGAATGGAACGACGAAGCGCACAGGCCTGCCGGGATAGCTCTGCGCAGAGGCCGAAGCGGCGATACAGGTTGCAGCCAATATCAAAACCCACTTGGCTAGGAAACTCGAAGTGTCTTGTCGCATGAAGATCTCGCTTGATGGCCGGTTGAACACGACTGCTCCTCCATGACTTCTTGTGCCGCCATTTTGAGACCATGCACGCCTCGCCCTAAGCGATTTTTTCTATCCCACCGGTTAAGTAAATTTCATGCGCCGCCGCGGCGCTTGCTCTTTACCATTGGCACGATCTGTCCCCCTGGAGCCCATGATGATTTCCGAAGCCTTGCGGAAAAAACTGGAGCGATGCATCGACGACCGGCCGGACGAAGGCATCTTCCGCGTGCACCGCGACATCTATACCGATCCCGAGATCTTCGAGCTGGAACAGAAGCTGATCTTCGAACGCAGCTGGAGCTTTCTGTGCATCGAGTCACAAGTGCCCAACGCCTTCGATTTCTTCAGCACCTACATCGGCCGGGTGCCGGTGATCGTCAGCCGCGGCGAAGACATGAAGATTCGCGTATTCCTGAACGCCTGCCGCCACAAGGGCGCCAAGCTGCTGATACAGGAGCAAGGCCGCCGCAAGTACTTTCCCTGTCCCTACCACGGATGGTCCTACGACACGACCGGCCGCAACTTCACCATCAAGGCCGAAGCGGCCGGCCACTACAGCGAGGCCTTCAAGGCCGGCGACCACGACCTGATCCAGATCGCGCGCGTCGAAACCTACAAGGGCCTGGTCTTCGGCTGCCTGGTGGACGACGTGCCTTCGCTGGAGACCTACCTGGGCGACCTGCGCTTTTTCATCGACCTCTACATGGAGCAAAGTCCGCAAGGCATGGAGTTCGTGCCCGGCCGGGCGGTCTACAGCTACCGGGGCAACTGGAAGCTGCAGATGGACAACGGCATGGACTACTACCACCTCACGTCGACGCATTCGAGCTTCCTCGACGTGCAGGCCAAACGCAAACATGGCGAAGGCAACCAGGCGGCCCGCCAGTTCGATTGGGAAAAACGCGAAGCCCAGCGCGGCGGCACCTTTCTCTTCGACTACGGCCATGCGCTGAACTGGCTCAGCCAACCCGAGGCGGAAAAGCGGCCGATCTGGCCCGTCATCGACGAGATCCGCGAACGCCTGGGCGATCTGCGCGCCCAGTGGATGCTGAACCTCAAGAACTGCGTGATCTTCCCCAACATGCAGATTGCCGATGCCACCTCGCTGCTCATCCGGACTTTCCGGCCGATCTCCGTCGATGAAACCGAGATGCGCGTCTATTGCATGGCGCCCATCGGCGAATCGCCGGAGCGCCGTGCCTGGCGCCTGCGCCAATTCGAGGACTTCTTCAACCCGGCTGGCTTTGCCACCCCGGACGACACGGTCGTCTACGAAGACTGCCAGGAGGGCTACCAGAGCGCGGGCGGGTTCAAGCCCAGCTTCCAGTACGCACAAGGCTGCGAACGCGGCCGCGCGGTGCTGCAGACAGAACCCAGCGCGATTGCCCGCGAGCTCGGCATCACGCCCGCCGGCTCGGTCGAGGGCGGTTTCGAGCTGCAGCAGGAAATGTGCTTTCTGTCGCCCTATCGCGAGTGGCAACGACTGATGCGCAAGGGCATCGCCCGGGAGGAACTGCAATGATGCCGGCAGAATTGCGGCAGACCGCCATTGACCTGGTCTACACCGAAGCCATGCTTCTGGACGAGCACCGCTGGGCCGACTGGCTCGCGCTGTACGAGCAGGACTGCGAATTCTGGATGCCCATGTGGCGTACCGAAGAAGCGATGAACGACAGCCCGGCCACGGGCCTGTCGCACATCTACTACGCCAGCCGCGCGGGGCTGGAAGACCGGATTGCCCGTATCCGGTCGCGAAAATCCCCGGCCTCTTCGCCGCTGCCGCGCACCACTCACATCATCGGCACGCCGCTGCTGCAGGAGGGCAGCGCTGACCACTGCGTGGTGCGCACGAGCTGGAGCTGCCATGTGGTCTTCCCGCGCCACCGCGATCCGCACGCATTCTTCGGCTCGAACCAGTATCACCTGGCCAGGGCCGGCGACGGCTGGCGCATCCGCCGCAAGCACATCAAGCTGGTGAACGACTACGTCCCCACGATGCTGGATATCTACTGTGTCTGAGAGCGCGACCATGAGCGAAACCGAACGGGAACAGCGGATCCACCTGGCGGCCTGCTACCGCCTGCTTGCCCACTATGGCGTGGAAGACCTCACCTACAACCACCTTTCCGTGCGGGTCCTGGACGAACCCGATACCTTGCTGATCAAGCAAGGAACGGAGATGTTTGGCGAGGTGACGGCCTCGTCGCTGCGCAAGTACCGCTTCGACGGCACCCCCATGCACGACGGCCCGCGGCTTATAGGCGGCAGCCTCGTCATCCATGCGGGTATTCTGCAGGCGCGGCCCGACATCAACGCCGTCTTTCACACCCACACCCCGGCCAACATGGGCGTGGCCTCGCAAAAGCACGGGCTGCTGATGATCAACCAGCATGCCGTGAAGTTCTACAAGCGCCTGGCCTACCATGACTTCGGCGGCTACGAATTCAATATGTCGCAGCGCGCCCCGCTCATCGCCAGCCTGGGCCCGCATCGCGTCGCCCTGCTGCGCAACCACGGGGCCCTGGTGTGCGGGCGCACGGTGCAAGAGGCCCTGGTGGACCACAACTATCTGGAAATGGCCTGCCGCGGGCAGATCGCCGCGCTGGCGGGCGGCTCTGAGGTCCATCTGATTCCGGACGATATCGCAGCCTTCGGGGCATCGCAGATCAATTTCGAGGATCCCGCCCAAAGCGGCGCCAAGGACTGGGCCGCCTGCCTGCGCCTGGCCTACCGCCTCGATCCCGGGTTCGCGGACTGAGAGCGCGGTTGCAGCAGGCTAGGCCGAGGGGGCTGTAATATTTTTGGATATTTGCTATTTTTTTGGTAATTTCGATTAAAATTGCCAAGACCTTCCAGATCTACTGTTCCCCAGCCCCCTGAGGATTTTCGATGAAATTCACCAACCGTTTCAACGTCTCCCTGCCGCCCGACAAAGCCTGGCCGCTGTTGATGGACATCGAGCGCATCGTGCCCTGCATGCCCGGAGCCGAATTGGTCGAGATCGTCGACGACAAGACCTTCAAGGGCAAGGTGTCGGTCAAGCTGGGGCCGGTGGCGCTGGTGTTCGTCTGCACCGCCGTGTTCGAGGAGATCGACAACACCGCTCACCGCGCGCGCCTGAAGGCCCAGGGAGCCGACGCCAAAGGCCGCGGCAACGCCAATGCGCTGATCGCCTTCCGGCTGGAACCGGCGCCGGAGGGTTCGCTGGTGACCATCGATACCGACCTCAACCTGTTCGGCGCGGTGGCCCAGTACGGCCGCGGCGCGGGCATGGTAGAGACGCTGGCCAGCCAGATCATCGCGCAATTCTCCCGGAATCTCGAGGCACAGATCCCGGACCTGGTCGCTGCGGAGGAGCCGGCGCCTGCGGCCGCGCCCGCCGCGGCGCCTGTCAACGCCGCCGATGCCGCGCCGGCGAACGCCACGCCAGCTACGCCCGCCGCGCAGCCGCGGCGCGTGCCGCCTCCGGCACAGCCGGCCAAGCCCATCAGCGGCTTCTCGCTACTTCTCTCGACCCTGTGGGCGACCATACGCGGCTGGTTCGGGGCCCGCTGACGAGCCATCAGGATGACCGCGCGCCGCCGCATGGACGTCCCGGCGGAAACCCGGCGCGAATACCGAAAACGGCATACATTGTAAGATGACGCCCAGCCCGGCGGCCGTCAAACGGCCGTCGCGCGCGGAGAACCGAGCTTCAACAAGGGGACGGCATACATGGGTTTGCAATACGAGGACATCGGCAGGCGCCTGAAGGCGTTCCGCCTGGCATCGGGCCTGAGCGCTGACGAAATCGCACAGCGCATCGGCATCTCGCGCACGGCGCTGTACCGCTTCGAGAAGGGCGAGCTGGCCAAGATCGAAACCCTGGAAAAGCTGTCCGAACTGCTGGAAGTCTCGATGCCGACGCTGCTCGGCGTGGGCATGGAATACATGCCTTCGGCCGTCAGCTACTTCGAGCGCACTCGCCAGCTCGAAGAAAGCGCCGACCAGATCATCGTGCTGGCGGGCCCGATCTCCTTCCTGCTCGCCTCCGACCAGTTCGAAGTGGCCCTGGAACAGGTCCTGCGCGAAAGCGTTCCCGACGACGCCCCCCGCCGCGACCGCACCCTGGCCGACGTCGACGCCATCATGGAGATCCTGCACGCGCGCAAGCAGACCTACAAGCGCCGCCGGCCCAATATCGTCAACCTGATGTCGACCGTGCAGATCGAGAAGTTCCTCACCAACGGCCTGATCGGCCGGCGGCCCTTGTCGGACACCAAGCGCGCCAAGCGGCTCGAGATCGCACGCCAGGAAATCGAGCACTTCGCCTCGCTCATCGAAGAAGACTCGATGGGGGTGCAGATCGGGCTGGTGCGCGACACGCTCCCGCACAATGGATTCCAGATCTTCCGCGAGGACGGCAAGCGCACGATCACCATCAGCCCTTTCCGCCTGGGCGAGGATCCCAATATCCGCGTCGGCGTCGCCATGGCGACCTCGGCGCCGGAGGCCATCGCGCTGCACGAGAACATCGTCAACGATGCCTGGCGCACCGCGCTCAAGGGCGAGTCCGCCGCCAAATTCCTGCGCCACCTGCTCGACGAGCACCGCGACGAACCGGCCGCCCCGACGCCCCTGCGCAAGCGCGCCAACGCCAAGTAGGACCCACGCGGTCCCAATGGAAAATCGCGGGGCGCTGCGCATTGTCGGCGTACCAAAATAGGGATACAATCCCAAAAAAGTTATAGCGCCGCGAGATCGTCATGAAACCGTCAGTCTTCAAGTATCACGATCCCCACACACTCGAAGACGCGCTCGGGCTCATGGGTACGCTGGAAAATGCCCGTCCGCTGGCGGGCGGCCAATCGCTGATGGCGATGATCAATATGCGGTTCGCCCTGCCCGATCACCTGGTCGACCTCAACCGCATTGCCGGCCTGGCCGGCATCCAAGAGCAGCCCGGCCTGCTGCACATCGGTGCCATGACGCGCCAGCGCGACCTCGAATTCTCTCCCCTTATCGCGCAGCGGCTGCCGCTCATGGCCGAGGCCCTGCTCCATGTCGGCCACCGGCAGACCCGCAACCGCGGCACGCTGGGCGGCTCTTTGTGCCATCTCGATCCGGCGGCCGAACTGGTCACCGTATCGGCCGCCTGCGACGCGGTGGTCGAGATCGCCAGCTCCCGCGGCCGGCGGGAAATCGACTTCGGCGACTTTCCGCTCGGCTATATGATGCCTAATGTCGAACCCGACGAGCTGGTGGTCGGCGTGCGCTACGCCCCCTGGCCCGCGGGCCATGGCTCGGCCTTCGTAGAATTCTCGCGCCGTCACGGGGACTTCGCCATCGTCTCGGCCGCCGCCCTGCTGTTGCTCGATGGCGCCGGCAGGATCGCGCGGGCCAGCCTCGCCCTGGGCGGTGTCGGTTCGGCGCCGTTGCGGATGCGCGAGGTCGAGCAGGCACTGGCGGGCCAGGTCCCGACCGACGCCGTGCTGCGCGAAGCGGCCGAATCGTGCCGCAATATCGAATCCATGGACGATGCGCTCGTCACCGCCGACTACCGCCGCAGCCTGGCCGTCGTGATGGCCCGCCGCGCGCTGGCCTCGGCGGCCGCGCGCGCCGCCTCCACGCAAGAGGTCCTCCAATGAACGGCACCATGATGATCCAGCCGGCCCAGGCCGATCTCGACGACAGCGCGGAACAGACGCGCGTCGTCACCGTCACCGTCAATGGCGTCCCCCATACCGCCGAGACCCGCGTACGCTGGACCCTGGCCGACTTCCTCCGCCACCGCCTGAAGCTTACGGGCACCCACATCGGCTGCGAGCACGGCGTGTGCGGCGCCTGTACCGTACTGGTGGACGGCCTGTCCACGCGAGCCTGCCTGATGCTGGCGGTACAGGCGCACGAGCACGAGGTGACGACGGTGGAAGGCCTCGCCGCCGCGGACGGCACGCTGCATCCGCTGCAACAGGCCTTGCACGAGACCCACGGCCTGCAGTGCGGCTTCTGCACTCCCGGCATGCTGACCACCCTCAAGGAACTGCTCGACACCAACCCGGCGCCCACCGAAGAGGATGTGCGCGTGGCGATCTCCGGCAATCTGTGCCGCTGCACCGGCTACGACGGCATCGTCAAGGCGACGCTGCTGGCGGCCGAGCGCATGCGTAAAGGAGCCTCCGCATGAAAGGCAAGACCTTCGGACGACCGATGGGGCGTGTCGAGGACGCCGCCCTGCTGACCGGACGCGCGCGCTTCGTCGACGACATCGACGCCCCCGGCATGTTGCATGCGGCCTTTGTGCGCAGCTCTCATGCGCACGCCAGGATCCTCGCGATCGATACCTCGATGGCAGCTGCGGCGCCCGGCGTGCGCGCCGTGCTCACGCTGGACGAGCTCAGGCCCCTGCTCAAGGAAACGGAACTCGTCACCGCCCTGCCCGCGCCCAACATCAAGCTCAACCTGCATCGCCCCATCCTGGCGACCGGCGAAGTCCTACACGTAGGCGAGCCGATTGCGATGGTGCTGGCCGACGACCGCTACCTGGCCGAAGACGCTGCCGCCATGGTGTTCGTCGACTACGATGCGCTGCCTGTCGTGGCCGATTGCGAAACCGCCCTCGAGCCCGGCAGTCCCGTCGCCCATAGCTGGGCCGACCACAACCTGGTAACCGAGCTGAGCCTGGGCTATGGTGACGTCGATGCGGTGTTCGCCAACGCGCCGCACGTCTACCGCGAACGCCTGTCCCAGCACCGCGGCGGCAGCCATTCGATGGAAGGACGGGGAGTCGTCGCGCAGTACGACCCCTTGTCCGACCTGCTGACCATGTGGAGCTCGACCCAGACCCCCATGGCCGCGCGCCAGTTCCTCTGCGACCTGCTGGGACGCAGTCCGGACCAAGTGCGCGTCATCACGCCGGACGTGGGTGGCGGCTTCGGGCCCAAGCTGGTGTTCTATCCCGAGGAAGCGGCCGTCTCTGCGGCGGCACTGATGCTCAAGCGTCCTGTGAAGTGGATAGAGGATCGCCGCGAACATTTCACTTCCACCACCCAGGAACGCGACCAGATCTGGGAGGTCGAGATCGCGGTCGACAACGACGCGCGCATCCTCGGCGTCCGGGGTTCGGTGCTGCACGACCACGGCGCCTACTCCGCCCGCGGCACCAACGTGCCCTACGGTTCGATCGCCGCCATGCCGCTGGCCTACGTGATTCCCGCCTACCGCATGGACGCCAGGTGCGTCACGACCAACAAGGTGCCCGTCACGCCCGTGCGCGGCGCCGGCCAGCCGCAAGGGGTCTTCGCGATGGAGCGGCTGATGGACCGCGTGGCGCGCGAATTGAATCTCGACCGCGCCGAGGTGCGCCGCCGCAACCTTGTGCCGGCCGAGCGCATGCCCTATGCCACGCCGCTGGTCACGCGCGGCGGCATGCAGGTGGTGCTCGATAGCGGCGACTACCCGCGTTGCCAGGCCATGGCGCTGGAGGCGGTCGGCTGGAACGGCTTTGCCGAACGACGCGCGGCCGCGCGCAAGCAGGGCAAACGGCTGGGGCTGGGACTGGCCAACTCGGTGGAAGGCACGGGCCGGGGCCCCTATGAACAGGTGCGCGTGCAGATCGGCACCGACGGCAAGGTTCACGTCTATACCGGCGCGGCGGCCATGGGCCAGGGCCTGCATACCATGCTGGCCCAGGTGGTGGCCGAGCAGCTCGGCGGCGACCTGGACAATGTGGCGATTATCGCCGGCGACACGGCGCAGGTGTCGCTGGGTTTCGGCGGCTTCAACAGCCGCCAGGCCGTCATGGCCGGCAGTTCGGCCCACAAGGCCGCCCTTCGCGTGCGCGGACAATTGCTCGCGGTAGCGGCCGCGGCGCTCAAGGTTCCGCAGGATGACCTGCGAATCGAAGGGCGCGAGGTCGTCGCCTCGTCCGGTGCGCGCGCCGACTTCGCGAAGCTCGCGCGTGCCTCGGGCGGGGTAGCCGGCTTCTACCTGCCGGCCGGCACGCCGGGCATCGAAGCGACCGAGAACGTACTGATCGACCTCATGGCCTACGCCAATGCCTGTGCGGCGGTGGAAGTCGAGGTCGACGAGGAAACCGGCGCGGTCACGCTGCGCAATATCGTGTTCGTGCATGATTGCGGCACGGTCATCAATCCCCAAATGGTCGAGGGCCAGGTACTGGGCGGCATCGCCCACGGCATCGGCAACGCGCTCTACGAGCGCATGGGTTTTGACGACAACGCCCAGCCGGTCACCACCAACCTGGCCGAGTACCTGCTCGTCACGGCCACTGAAATGCCGCCGGTCACGCTGCTGCACGTGGAGTCGCCTTCGCCGCTCAACGAGCTGGGGCTCAAGGGTTGCGGCGAGGCCGGCGTACTGCCGATACCGGCGGCCATCGCCTCGGCCATCGACGATGCTCTTTCCGACTACGGCGTCCACATCGACCGCGTGCCGGTATCGCCCGTCGAGTTGCTGGCCAAGATCGAGGCAGCGCGCAACGCGCAACAGACGCCCGTCCTGGCTGAGGAAGGCGCGCCCGCCTAAGGGCGGCGCCGCGCACCATTTGCCTTCATTCCCGCCCCGGCATGGGGCTCTTTTTTGGTGATGCTTCGGCACTTGCACCAGGGCCTTGCACTGCCCGCTTCTTGCTTTCCCCTCCCCTCATAAACACTCGGCATTAGTGGATTCATAAGCTTTACACTGTTCAAAAAACGGCTCATTATCCTGTTTAGTTCTTTTAATGGCATAAAATCCATTATCAACACAGCTCAACACGGGGTCGTGAAATGAACAGCAAGGCTTGTGCGGTACTCCTGGCGGCAATGACTCTTCCCATGGCGATTCCCGCCGCCCAGGCCGAGGACAAATATCCCTCCCACGCCGTGCGCGTCATCGTTCCCTTCGCCCCCGGCGGCGTGGTCGACGTGATGGGGCGCATCCTCGCCTTGAAGCTGACCGAAGCCACCGGCCAGTCCTTCTACGTCGACAACGTGGGCGGCGCAGGCGGCAACATCGGCGCACGCACGGCAGCGGGCGCACCCAAGGACGGCTACAGCATCATGGTGACCAGCTCGAGCTTCGTGGTGAACCCGAGCCTCCAGGCCAAGGTGCCCTACGATCCGGTCAAGGACTTCAGCCCCATCACCATCGCGGCCGCCTCACCCAATGTGCTGGTGGTGAAAATGAACCATCCGGCCAAGACCTTGAAGGACCTGGTCGAACAGATCCGCAAGGCGCCGGACACGTTCAGCTTCGGCTCCGCCGGCATCGGCACCACGCCGCACCTGTCCGGCGAACTGTTCAAGCAAAGCACCGGCCTCGACATCATCCACGTGCCATATACCGGCGCCGGGCCGGCCCTGCAGGCCACGGTCGGCGGCCACACCCCCATTACCTTCTCCGGCCTGCCGCCGGCGGTGCCGTTGATCAAGAACAAGGAAATGCGCGCGCTGGCCGTCACCAGCCCCGAGCGCGTGCGCGCGCTGCCCGACGTCCCGACCCTGGCCGAAGCCGGCTATCCGGGCCAGGAGGCCGAAACGCTGCTGTTCGTGATGGCACCCGCCGGCACGCCTGGGCCAGTCATCGCCAAGCTCAACGGCCTACTGACCAAGATCCTCGAGACCGCCGACGTGCAGGCCAAGTTCGACGAACTCGGCTTCACCCCGCTGGCCACCACGCCCGAGCAGTCGGGCCAGCGCATGCGCGAGGAAATCGCCAAGTGGCGCACGGTCATCGATCGCGCCAACCTGCGCGCAACCGCCGCCAACTGATCTTCCTATCCACCGCCACCCCGGCATCAACCGGGCCGCTTTCTGACCACCCTGTGCAGCAGCATCCGTTATGAACACCGACAAATACACCCGGACGGCAGACACCCCCTCCCCCAAGCAAGACTTGCGCGCCTGGCTCCGAGAAATGGAAGAGCTGGGAGAGATCCAGCACATTGCCGGCGCGGACCGCGAGCGCGAGATCGGCGGCATCGTCGACATCTACCAGCGCAAGATCGGCAACCCGGCGGTGCTGTTCGACGAGGTGCCCGGCTATCCCAAGGGCCACCGTGTGCTGGCCAACATCCTGACGTCGATCCGCCGGATCAACCGCACCCTGGGCCTGCCGATCGAGGGCACCGAGATCGAACTGGTGCAGCACTGGCGCAAGTATATGAAAGAGGCCAAGACCATTCCCCCGGTCGAGGTCGAGACCGGCTCGATACTCGAGAACGTCTACACCGGCGATGAAATCGACCTGTTCAAGATTCCGGTGCCCAAGTGGCACGAGCACGACGGCGGCTACTACATCGGCACCGGCGACATGGTCATCATGCGCGATCCCGATACCGGCTGGGTCAACTACGGCGCCTACCGGGTACAGGCCCACGACAAGAAAATCGCCACCGTCATGTGCTCCAAGGGCAAGCATGGCGACATGATCCAGCGCAAGTACCACGAGCGCGGGCTGCCGTGCCCGGTGGTGGTAGTGGCCGGGATGCATCCGGCGCTGTTCATGATCGCCGGCCTGGAGATCCCGCACGGCAAGAACGAGTTCGACGCAGCCGGCGGCCTGATCGGCGAGGCCGTCGAAGTCATCAAGGGTCCCAAGACCGGCCTACCCATCCCGGCACATGCCGAGATCGCCTTCGAGGGCTTCATCTACCCCAACGACAAGATCGACGAGGGTCCGCTCGGCGAATGGACCGGCTACTATGCCGGAGGCCTCAAGAAAGAGCCGGTCATCCACGTCGAAACGCTGATGACCCGCAACGACCCCGTCTTGCTGGGCGCCATTCCCGGTATTCCGCCCGACGACGACTCCTTCTATCGTGGCTCCTATCGTTCGGGCGCGGTGTGGAACCAGCTCGAGGCGGCCGGCGTACCCGAGGTCAAGGGCGTGTGGTCGCACGCAGCCGGCGGCAGCCGCCTGTGGCTGACGGTAGCGATCAAGCAGCAGTACGCGGGTCACGCCAAGCAGGCCGGACTGATTGCCTCGCAGTGCCACGCAGGCGCCTATGTGAACCGCTTCGTCGTGGTGGTAGACGACGACATCAATCCGGCCGACATGGACAAGGTCATCTGGGCCATGTGCACGCGCTGCGATCCGCGCGAGGGCATGGAGATCCTCCGCGGCTGCTGGAGCTCGGCACTCGACCCCATGGCGTACTCGGAGAAAGACCCGCGCAACGCCCGCGTCGTGATCGACGCCTGCAAGCCCTTCGGCCGCCGCGACACCTTCCCCATCGTCGTACGCGCGAGCGAACAGCTCGAGAAGGATGTGCGCGCCAAGTTCGGCCAGTACCTGCCCAACTGAGCACGCAGCCGAGCCGAGGGACACGATGAAGCTACCCGCATTCGAGTACCGCCGGCCAGCTTCGCTGGAAGAAGCGGCCCGCATCCTCGCCGAACAGGAAGGCGGGGCCAAGCTGGTCGCCGGCGGCCAGAGCCTGGTGCCGGTGATGGCCTTCCGCCTGGCCAGCCCCACGGTACTGGTGGACCTGGCCCGGGTGCCGGGGCTGCGCGGCATCGACATCGGCGACGATGGTGTGCGGATCGGCGCCATGACCCGCTGGCGCGACATCGAGGATGAGGCGCGCCTGCGCCGGGCCTGTCCGCTGGTAGCCGAGGCAGTGGGCCACATCGCCCACTACCAGATCCGCAACCGGGGCACGATAGGCGGCAATCTATCGCATGCCGACCCGGCCTCGGAGATGCCCGGTGTGGTCGTGGCCTGCGAGGCCGAGCTCGAGGTCTTCGGACCGTCGGGCACGCGCCGGGTGGCGGCGGCCGACTTCTTTACCGGCCCACTGTCCACCTGCCTGGCCCATGACGAGATCCTGCAGGCGGTGCGCTTTCCGTCCTGGCCCGCGGTCCGGCGCTGGGCGTTCGAGGAATTCGCGCTGCGCCGCGGCGACTTTGCCTATGCCGGCATCGCCCTGTACTACGACGAGGACGGCGGCGGCTGCGCGCATAACACCCACGTGAGCGTAATCGGCGCCACCGACATACCTCGCCGCCTGCCTGCCGTGGAAGCGGCGATCAATGGACAGCGCGTGGAAGGCCCGGCGATCGCCGAGGCGGCCCGCCTCGCCTCCGCGTCGGTGACGCCCCCTGACGATATCCATGCCAGCGCCGACTACCGGCGCGCCCTGGTCGGCACCCTGGTCGAGCGTGCGCTCGCCGCGGCGGCTGCCCGCTCCTGACGCCGGGGGAAAGAGACATGAACATTCTTTTGGAAGTGAACGGCCGCCCGGCCGAGGTGGACGTCGCGCCACGCACCACGCTGTGCGACTGCCTGCGCGACGAGCTCGAACTGACCGGCACCCATGCCGGCTGCGAGCACGGGGTGTGCGGGGCCTGCACCGTCATTGTGGACGGCGCCGCCGTGCGCTCCTGCCTGATGCTGGCGGTACAGGCCGAAGGCGCGTCCGTCACCACGGTCGAAGGCCTGGCCCACGGCGGCGAGCTTTCGCCGCTGCAGCAGGCCTTCCGCCGACACCACGCATTGCAATGCGGTTTCTGCACGCCTGGCATGCTGACCACCCTGCACGCGCTCTTTACCGAAGACCCGTGGGCCGACGAAGCGCGGATCCGCGATGTGCTGTCGGGCAACCTGTGCCGATGCACCGGCTATGTCCCTATCGTCGAGGCGGCGCTGGAGGCCCGGGCCTTCTACCAGCAAGCCGCGGGAGGACGCTGATGGAGCTCGTCGACAAATTCGTCAACGATCCGCGCAACGAAGTTGCCTCGCCGGCGCCAGCAGGCCAGCAGGCGGCCGCCGGTGCCGTGGGCTACGTGGGCCAGCCGGTCGAGCGCGTCGAGGACGAGCGCTTCCTGCGCGGCCAGGGCCGGTACATCGGCGACATCAAGCGCAAAGGCCAATGGCACGCCGCCATGCTGCGCTCGACCTACCCGCACGGCGTGCTGCGCAGCATCGACACATCGCCGGCGCTGGCGATACCCGGCGTGCACGCGGTCATCACCGCCGCCGATATCGACGGCGAGATTCCCACCATTCCGTTCCGCCGCCCCAACCCCACCATCGCCCCCTACGCACAGCCGGTCATCGCACGCGACCGCGTGCGCTACGTGGGCGAACCGGTGGCGATGGTGCTGGCCGACACGGCCGAGATTGCCGAGGATGCGCTGGCCGAGATATGGGTGGACATCGACCCGCTGCCGCCCGTAGTGGACCCGCAGGCTTCGGCCAGCGGCGAAACGCTGCTGTTCCCGGACACCGGCAGCAATATCGCCTCGGTGTTCACGGCCGACAGCGGCGACGCCGATGCCGCCTTCAGGCGCGCGCCCTATGTGCGCCGCGAGCGCTTCAGCACCCAGCGGCAGACCGCGATGCCGATGGAGACTCGTGGCCTGCTGGCCGAGTGGGACGAGCAGCAACAACGCCTGTCGGTGTCGGGCGCGGCCAAGCTGCCCTTCTTCAACCGCCGCGCGATGGCGCAGATGATGGGCTTGCCGGAAACCTCGGTGGACTACATCGAGCTCGACGTGGGCGGCGGTTTCGGCGCCAGGGGGGAGTTCTATCCCGAAGACTTCCTGGTGGCCTTCGCCGCTAGAAAGTTCGGCCGGCCCATCAAGTGGATCGAGGATCGCCGCGAGCACTTCCTGGCCATCGCTCATGCGCGCGAGATGGAGGCCGAGCTGGAGATCGCCTGCGAACTCGACGGCACGGTGATCGGCCTGCGCGGCACGATCAACGTCAACATCGGCGCCTACGTGCGTCCCAACGGCATGACGCCGGTGCGCAACGTGTCGCAGTTCCTGGCCGGGCCATACAAGGTGCCCAACATCCATTTCGAGGCGCGGGCCATCACCAGCAACAAGACCCCGGCCGGCACCTACCGCGGCCCCGGGCGCTACGAGGGCTGCTTCTTCTGCGAGCGGCTGATGGAGATGGCTGCCCAGGATCTCCGCCTGGACCGCCTGGAAATGCGCCGGCGCAATCTGGGGTCTCCTCGTTTTCAGTGCAATAAGTGACGGTACGAAAAGCTAGCACTGGCGCGGAGGTGGTGTTGGTAGATCGTTGATTTCATTGACTTTCCTGTTCACTTTCAAATCTGCGATTCGTGGCGTCAAACCGTGGTCGGTTTCATCCATTGGTGCCAGTTATCGATGCATTTGGCCGCGAAGGCAGGATTTGGTCAGCATAGCGGTCAACCGGGAAGCGAAACACACCCCGCAAGTTGATGCTCTCCAGCCTGGTGGGCGCAATCTTCCCGATCAGTTCCGGTGGAATGACCTGGCGGCGGTTCGACCAGCGATCCAGGACCGCCTGCATCTGTGAGGTATTCCACGCCATCACGATGTTGGCCATCAGGCTCAACGCATCGGCCACAGCCTGCATTTCATCGACACGTTTGGCCTGCGCCGGGCTGATCCGGCCGGTATAAATGGC
>NZ_JARYGM010000015.1:0-59239 GCF_033795525.1 Pigmentiphaga sp. | reverse complement strand
CGCGTCGTTCGCCGATCGTTTCAGATCATACTGGCCGAGGCCAGCGTCGGCGGGGGATTTTTTCAACGGCCTGCTAGGGTGAGATAACGCTGCCCAGCCGGCTCAAGGGTTCCATAAACCTTGCTCCCCCCTGAAATGAACTGATGGAGCTTGAAGGCGAACAGACTGCGCCCGCCCTCGGAGGAAGGCTTGTCGGTGGTGCGATAGGCCAGGAGCAGGAAATCGGCGAGCGTCGACCGTGCTGCGCCGAAATCGACTCCTGCGTCTTCGGCCAGGCGCTTGGCCGCGTCGTCCAGCGTCATCGGCTGCGCGCGCCGCCATTTGCCTTCGTCACGGGTCAGGCCGAGCGTGAGTTCGACCCAAACCGCGAGCGGGTGCCGGGCGAGCTCCTCATAACCTGCCGATTCCGGAACCCCCGCTTCGATGGCTTCTGCCAACTGCGGGCGCACATGGTCGATCAACAAGTGCTCCGGAGAGATCCGCTGCAGGGTTTCCGTGATGACGTTGGCAGCCGTCAGACGGGTACCAAACAGGCGGCAGGCCACCTCGGCAACCTTCTGGTTCTTTTCCTGCTCGGTACCTTCAGTGGCCATCGTTGCCGACGTACCGATGCACTGCAGATGCTCCGAAAGGGCTTCACGTACCCGACGCACCAGCAGGGCAACATCAGCCCCCTGCCGCCCCCGATAAGTATGCAGTTCATCCAGGACGAGAAAACGCAACCCTTGGGCATTGCGGATGACGGCCTTGTCCTTGTCATCCTGACGCGTCATGAGCAGTTCCAGCATCATGAAGTTCGTCAGCAGGATGTCCGGAGGATTGGCCGCCATGCGCTGGCGCTCTTCATCACTTTCCTGGCCGGTATAGCGGCCAAAGGTGACCGGCGGCTGGTCGCCGTAATCACCGAGAAACTTGCCAAGCTCCTCAAGCTGGCTGTTGGCCAGCGCGTTCATGGGGTAAATGACAATCGCGCGGGTGCGCGGCGTCGGAGCCGATTGCTTGGCCTTCAGGATGGCATCGACAATGGGAATGAAGTAAGCCAGAGACTTGCCCGAACCGGTTCCGGTAGTCAGGACGTAGCTCTCCCCACTCTGGGCGAAAACGATAGCCTCTTCCTGGTGCTTGAATAAATCGAGCGACACTCCGGCGCTGCCATCTGATTTGCCGGCGCGAAATATCCGCCCGCATTCTGGATGCAGCACCCCATCGGCGACCAACGCTTCGACCGACTTTCCTAGCTTGAAGTTGGGATTAACTTGGACAAGGGGGGCTGGCCAGTACCTGCCTGAGGCGTAGGCCTTGTCGACAAAACCCCTTATATCTTCGGCATGGATGCGGGTAAAGCTTCGAGTGAAGGTGGCGTAGTCCTTGATAAGATTTTCTCGAAACTGGAAAACGTCCATGTACCCCCCTATCCGACGTAGACCGATGCCCCCTGAGCGTTCCCCTGAACCCTGCGTCCACATCGACAAAATTGCGGAACCGCCTGCGTACTAAGCCAAGCGTCTTTTGACTGCGTATTTTGATTCATTTGCCACAAGATTGCAGTCATACCGGCGGGGCGACCCCGGAGGCTTGGCTCATCGCGCTTCATGGGTGAAACCTCACGTCTAGAGGGAGCATCAGACTAGACCCGATCGAACGGCCTCAATCAGCAAAGCCGCATCCCGCGCGCTCTCGAGCGTTCGAATCTCACGCACCAGGTTACTGAACGTCCTCCAATGCATTCCCTTGGGTTTCTGCCAGCCATTCCACTCCCCATCAGGGGCCAGTCGCGCTTCGATCTTCCGCTGCTTATCCCAACCCCGCCGCACCGCATTCTTACGCTGGCTGGGATAAGCCAACCCAAGACACCGTCGGCATCCTAATCCGGCCCCCAGGTACAGCTTGCTCACCCTTCGCCCGCATGCTTGGCAGACGAACCAAACCCGCTCTCCACCGAAGCGGCAACCAGTCGCCTGAGTAGCGATCACTGCGTGCACCTTGGATCCGCCGTAAACATACTCGACGCTCTCGCGCATATTGGCGACAAGCCGCCCTGCTCTGCGCAGCTCCCTCACATCCAGGGAATGGAGCGCGGTGGTCAAACGCCTCACGGCCGGCCGGCCCGCGCCCTTCCGGCGCCCCCCACGCATCAGTCAGCCGCTCCTTTGATTTCGAAATTCTTAGGAAAGTTAAGTCCCGCCTCAGCACCTGCATCCAGCATCAGGACTGGCTCGACACCTCTCGGATCCCGAACAGTGCTGCTAAGCGTTCGCCCAGCTTCCCGAAACCCTACAGAGCATTGGGATCGTGCATTTGGCGGCATCGACAATGATGGACGCCGACGATTCGGGGCGTGATCGATGAAGGGCCGGAGCAGTTTGTAGAACACGGTGGGATACCGGAGAGTTAACCTTTCGATGACTCCCCACTCTTCGTCATCGAACCGGCCCTGGTACCATGTCGCGAGCGCCCCTAGCAGTCGCTGGCGCCTGTCGTCGTCATGACGCCCCACCTCGACTCCATCAAACCCGAAGGGCTCGGCCACCCGCTTCCTGAATGACTGCTGCAAGGCCCGCAGTTTGGATGGCCCACCGACCAGGTCGGAACCCACCAACCGGTTTCCGACCAGCGGCAGCACGAGCACATGCATATGCGGCGCGCCCTCATCGAGATGAACGTCCGCGCTCATGATGTTTACCAAGCCACCAAATCCGTCTGCAACCCATCCCAGACAAGCCGCGAAGTATGGACGTTCCTCACGGAAAGCCCCTTTGGGCAGACTGAAGACGAACTCTATGGCGCGTACCCCGTCTGAACGCTGCCTCCTTAGCCCTGGACCTTTACCCCAACCCGCTATCGCCAGGCGCTGACGGAAGGTCTCCATGACATCGGCGGCACGCGAGGCACCAGCCAGGCAGTAGTTGAGACCGACGAGGTGTGATTGGATGGCCGGATTACTGCGGACATCGAAATCGCGCTTGTTGTGAAACGCCGCGTCACGAAGCTTTTTCTCGCTCTTGATCTTCTGCAGGCGCATGAAGGCAACGGACGTCATTCGGCACCCCCTTCCAGCACGCGCCGAATTTCAGCGACCGGCCAGGCGAGCCGGCCATGAATGCGTCTAGGCTGCAGGGGGCCCCTACCAGACGACGCCCACATCCGCAGGGTTTGCGGCTGCCGGTTCAAATGAAGAGCGGCTTCGCGGGTAGGAAGGACAGCACGAGTTTCGTGCTCGAGAGGAGTAAACGACCGCATGTTGGCGTCTCCCAGAAGGGGGGAGAGCGCCTGCCTTTCTTTGGGACGCACGTGCCCTCCCCAAGTTAATGGGAAAGAGGCACTCCTGCGCCTTGGATCTCGGCCTGTTTAGACCTGTAGAAAAAATACTAGGTTCGTGCGCCGCTTGCAACTGGGTAGCGCTGAGCCCTCGAAAAATGGGTCATCGAGGGGTACACAGGGGGTACACAGCTTAATTTTGGCCGAATCTGCCAGACCCGCGTGAACCTAAGTCCTTGATTTTATTGGTGCCGGTGAAAGGAATCGAACCCTCGACCTTCTCATTACAAGTGAGCTGCTCTACCAACTGAGCTACACCGGCAGAAGGCGGGATTGTAATGGAAATCGATGGCGCCGCAGAGCGTTCAGGCAGGCGTGGCAGCCAACCGCGCGGGATCGCTGGACCATGCGCTCCACGATCCCGGATACAGCGACGCGTCGATGCCCAGGTCCTGGACGGCAGCAATCCAATAGGCCGCCGCAACGCCAGAGCCGCAGTACGCGACGACGGGGCGCCGGTCGTCAGCGAGCAGGCCGAGGCGGCGGGCCACTTCCCGGCGCTGGTCGACGGGAAGCAGCCGGCCCCGCGCATCCTGCCAGGCCGAGGCGGGACTGCTGACCGCGCCGGGCAGGTGGGAGGGCGCCTTTCCATCCCCATCATAGGCCGATCGGGCCCGGGCATCGAACAGCCGGTATTCCGCGGGACGCGCCGCGATGGCGGCGGTGTCGATAACCGCCAAAGCGGGTACGGGAGCCGCCCAAGGCGACTCCTGTGGCGGTCCGCCTTCGGCGCCATATGAGGTCCATGCCTGCAGGCCACCATCGAGGATACGCACGCCGGCCAAGCCTGCCCAGCTCAAGACCCACCATGCGCGGGCGGCGGCGGTGCCGTTGCCCGCGTCGTAGACAACGATGCCGCGTGCAAGGTCCAAACCTGCCTGGGCCGTCCAACGCCGCACGCTCTTGCGCGTTGGCAAGGGCAACCGGCCCTGCGCGGGATCGCCCGGCGCGGCGTAGTGAGTAGGAAGCGTGGTTTCGACCGAGCCAGGTATCAGCGCAGGCGGCGGGGCACCTGCGTCCGCTGCGACGTAAACGGCGGCCACGCTGCCGGTACCCAGCGCCGTCGCAAGCGTCTGCGCCGAAATGAAAGGGGACGCCGTACCGGCACGGGGCCACTTGGTGCTCATTGGTTACTCCTTATTCCTCGTCAAGATGCGCGGTTGCCTTGCAATAGGTCCTGCCCGGCGGAACGCGGCATGGCCAGCGTCATGAAGGCGCTGGCCAGCGCAATGGCTCCTAGCGTCAGATATACCCACGAATAAAACGCCGTACCGCCGGCCCCGATGGCTGCGCCGCCCCGCAGCAACGACGCGGCGGCTGCTACTCCCATGGCGACCGTAAGATTCTGGATGGCCAGGAAGAAGCTCGTCGCGGCCGCCAGGCGCGCGCGCCCCACATCGGCATAGGCCAGTGTGCCGAAGGCATTCATCTGCAGCGACCGGGCCCATCCGAAGCCCAGCAGCATCGCGGCGTACGCTGGCAGGACATCCCGGGGCGGGACCAGCCCCGCCACCGCCAGGCAAGCTGCCGCCATCAGCCCATGCAGGAACAGCCCTTTACGGTATCCGGTCCGGCGCAGGATCTTGCCGCTGAAGAATTTCATGGCGAAACCGCCCGCTGCTGGAATGAGCACCACCAACCCTGCTTCCAGCGGGCTATAGCCGTCGCGCTGCTGCAAGGTGACGGGGAGCAGGAAGGGTACGCCGCCCACTGCGATGCGGAATACCGAGCCGCTCGCCATGGCATCGCGAAAGCTGCGCACGGCCAGCAGGTCCAGGGCGAGAACAGGCGCGGCCGTCCGCCGCGCATGGCGAACATACGCGGCAAGCAGCAGCCCTCCGGCAGCAAGCGCCACGGCGGCCGGGCCGCTCCGGACTTGCGCATCGGCCAGCGACACCAGGCCCCACATCAAGCAGGCAAACCCGGCACCGGTCAGCAAGGTGCCGCGGACGTCGAAGGTCCCTTCCTGCCTGCCCTCGGTCGCCGGCAAATAGCGCCACACCAGCCATAATGCCGCCAGGCAAAGCGGCCCGTTGATCCAGAAGATCCAGCGCCATCCTACATAGGTCGTCAGCAAGCCGCCGAGAAACGGGCCCACCATGGGCGCGATCATCGCCAGCAGGATGACCAGCGCCATGGCCTCGACGATTTCGTGCTTGGCGGCTGCGCGCAGGACGATCAATCGCCCGACCGGCGCCATCAACGCACCGGCCATGCCCTGTACGAACCGAAGCGCGATCAGGATGGACGCGCTGGGCGCCAGTCCGCAGGCGATCGAACTAGCCAGGAAGAGCCAGATCGCGCCGGTGAAAACCTTCTTGTCGCCGTAGCGTTCCGCCAACCGGCCGCTCAGCGGAATCAATATGGTCAGGCCCAGCAGATAGGCGGTAATGGTTGCGCTGAGCGTGACCGCATCGGTCTGCAGTTCGGCGGCCATGGCGGGCAGCGCGGAAGCCACGCTGGTCGCATCGAGCTGTTCGACGAAGAAAATGGACGACACGATCCAGGCCGTGCGCCGTGTCTGCGGCGACAGGCGTTCGGACGGCGCCGCTGCCGCGGCAGTTGCCGGCGGCATCAGGCCACCTTTCGCACGGCGGCCGGGGCCGCTTCGCCGTCATCGGCACCAGCGATCAGCGCGCGCAACGATTGCCTGACCGCCTGCCGCTGCGCCGACGTCTCCCATTGGCTCCGCGCAAACTCGCCCGCCACGCGTCCCGGCCGATCGAACACCAGAACGCGATCGGCCATCGCCAACGCTTCATCAAGTGAGTGCGTAATCTGCAGGACAGTCTGCCCGTGCGCCTTGGCGATGCGCTGGAAATCGGCTCGCAGCGCAGCTGCCGTAACCTCATCGAGCGCGCCGAACGCCTCATCGGCAATCATGACGTCGGGGCGCGTAATCAACGCGCGGGCCAGCGCTACGCGCTGGCGCATGCCTCCCGACAATTGCTGGGGATGCAGGGATTCATAGCCACCCAGCCCCACCTTGTGCAACAGGCCGATGGCCTGCCGCTCGGTCTCTGCCGTGCGCGTCCCCAGGATCTCCAGTGGCATCAGCACGTTCTCCAGCGCGGTTCGCCAGGGCAACAGGCGGTCGGTCTGGAACACGCAACCTATACGGCCGCGCAGCTGATTGAAGGCCCGATACGGGTCGACGCCCAATACCTGCACCTGCCCGCGGGTCGCGCTGGTCAAGCCGAGGATGAGATTCACCGCAGTGGATTTGCCGCACCCGGTCCGGCCAACGATGCAGACGTGTTCGCCCGCCGCGACGGCGAAACTCAGGTCCGCGATGGCAGGCTGGCCGGCTCCCTTGGAAAAGCGCTTCTCGACCTGGAAGAACTGGATCGCATCAGGCATGGCCACGTACTCCATCATGACCGCGATACGACAGGAAGCGCCGTTCGAGGCCGCTCAGAACCAAATTGCTAAGAATGACAAAGGCCACCAGTACGGCAGTCCAGACGATGGTCTGGTCCATGCGGAACATTTCCTGGGATATCCGCAGCTGGTGCCCGATGCCGGTGATGCCGCCCAGCAGCTCGGCCATGATGGTCACACGCGTCGCATTGCCCACATTGATCCGCCATACCGTCAACAGCGAGGGCAGCACCGCCGGCCACCACAGGATGCGCGCTTTCTGCCACAGCGTCGGGCGCATCGATTGCACCAGGTCGACCCAATCCCGCGGAATGCCGCGCAATGCGTCGCGCGCCTGGTAGAAGAAGGCAGGCAGGGCCGAGGTCACGACCACGAAGGCGATGCGGGCTTCCGCATCCTGGAACCAGAGGATGGCGAAGATCACCCAGCATAGCGAAGGAATGCCTTGCTTGAGCTCGACCAGCGGCACGAGGAAGCGCTCGATGTGGACGTTGCCGGCGACGGCCATGCCGAGCAGGAAGGACACGACGAACGAAGCCAGCAAGTACGCCCATATGCGCCCATAGGTAACGGCGATGTCGGAGCACCCTTGGGCCGAACCCAGCAAGTCTGCAGCGGTGGCTGCAATCTGCGCCAGCGGCGGGAAAAACATCGGCGTGGAATGGCGCGACGCCCATTCCCAGGCAAGCAGCATGAGCGCGATGGCCAGTGCACCCTCCCACGGCACGGCGGGCCATGGTCCCCGGCGCCAGCCGAACCCGCCCCGGTGGCCGACGTGTCGCCCTGCAAGACTATTCATGGCGCCCTTCCACGTGGAATGTCGACACCAGCGCATCCAGTTCCGCATCGGTCAACGGACGCGGCAGCTGGCCGCCTTCGGGCAACAGCTTCTGCGTGAGCAACGCAACGGTCTTGATGTGGCGACGCAGCGGCTCGATGCGCATCAGATCGCGGTACCGCTCCAGCACGCCCTGCAGGGCCGGCACATCCATCTGCGCGTCCTTGGCGACGAGCTTCGCCGCTTGCGCCGGTTGCTGCTGGATAAAGGCGGCAGCTTCTCGATTGGCTGCGTAGAACTTGCGGACCAGGTCTTGGTTGGCCTTGTCTGCAATCCACGCCGATGCGACGCCCAGCGTGATGGAAGGAACGAAGTCCGTACCCGAGACCTGCTGCCACACCGCCTTGTCGAACACCGGCAACGCACGCAGGGAGGCCTTGCCTTGCGCGACGGCGGCCGCGCCTTCGGTCGGATTGACCAGCAGCGCATCGACGCGGCCCAGCTGCAGTTCGGCCAGGCCGGCCGCCCCCCGCGCGCTGGAAGACTTGATCTTGACCTTGCCCAGGTCCACGCCTCGGGCCTGGAGAAACCATTTCGACAAGGCCCAGCTGCCAGTGATGGTGTCAGTCTGCACGACCTTGCCTTCCAACTGCTTGACGTCCGTCATGGCGGGATCGCGCACGACGATGTCGGACTCGAAATTGAAGATGTTCCACAGCAACGTGAAGTCAGCCCCCTGCTGCTTGAAGCGGCTGACCGCGGCGATCGCGGCGCAGAAGCACACCGGATCCTTGCCGGTGGCGAAATCCGTATAGGCGACGTTGGACGGCTTGGGCGTGACGACCAGTTCAAACCCATGCTTGCGGTCCAGCCCCAGGCGCTGGATCAGCGCCGGAATCCAGACGCTCTGCGAGGGCGGAGCAAACACGGTTACCGACAGCTTGGGCAGCGATTCGGCGGCATGGCCGACCGCAGCGAGCGCGTTCAACGCCAGTCCCGTGACCAGGCCGGCAGCCAGTTTCTTGCACGATTTCCTCATGGCGTCCTTCCATTCAGTCCAGCACGGCGCGGTGTAGCAGGCGATCCTGGCCGGCATAATTGAAAATGCCGCGATGCTGGACGATGCGGTTGTCCCAGATCAGCGCTGCGCCCGTTTCCCAGCGGTACTCGGTGCAGACCTCCGGGGACTTGATGAACTCGAACACGATGCCAAGCAGGTGATCGCTGACCTGCCGTGGCAGTCCCAGCACGCGCTGGGTATAGAGTTCGCAGGCAAAGAGCTGCTTTGCGCCGGTTTCCGGATGGACACGCACCAGCGGCACCTCCAGCGGCGGCGTGTCGTGCCTGGCTTGCCCCAGGCGCTCTGGATCGGGATAGGACATGGAGATAAGCCCCATCTGGTCGGCGTTGTGCAGTATGGTCAGCGTGTCGAGATAGGCCGCAAACGCGGGGTCGAGCAGCCGGTACGCCGCCGTGGCGTTGGAGAACAGCGTGCCGCCCCCCCGCTCGGGCGCCTTGACCGCATACAGGGCAGTGAACTTCTGCGGACGCTCGCGATAGGCCTGGTCGATATGCCAGATGTAATTCGTGCGGGTCTTCTTGCGCGCCGAATCGATGGAGTTGGCTTGGCCGCCCACCCTGGGCGCTTGCGGATTGCCGGCAAAGCGCGGCGCGCCGAACAGCGAGGCAAAGCGCTCGAAATCCTCCGCAGCCACCGAGCCCGGCACAAAAGAAAGGAAGCCGTATTCGAGCAGGGAGCGATACAGGAATGCCTGTACGTCCGGCGACGTACGGGCATCCCGGTCGAAACGGAACCCTTCGACCACGCCGCCGACAATCGGCGAATAGGGTTTGATGCGGAGATGGCCCAGGCGGATGTCCTCGTAGCGGTAGAGTTCCGGCTCGAGAATGCGCGGCTGGTGCAATTCAGTATCCGCTGGCCGATGCAGCGACTTGGGCAACGCGTTCATCGTCATTCGTCCCTTCAAAGAGAAGACAGAATAACGACGGGCTCGCGCGCGGCTAACGAATTTTTCCGCGTTTCGTTATGCGTCTTTGCAAATGCGTCTTTGCAAATGACTAAAAGCAGAAATGCCGCACGTGTGCGGCATTTCTCGGGGACCGTGACGGATCGGGGGTTACTTGATGACTGTCAACCTGGGCCGGCCACGGTCGGGGCCACCTGGGGGCGCGGGATCCGGATCGTCCGGGCCCTCCGCGGACGAGGACGACGGCGCCTCGCTCGCCGGCACGGCGGACAATTGCGGGCGGCCGCCCGACGCGTGGTCCTGGGAATCGGCCTGCGCGTCGTCCACGACCGGGCTGTCGGGTTGCGTGCCGCCGGCCTCGGAGACGGACGGCCCGACTTCGAACGCCATGCCATGGCCGGTCTCGCGCGCATAGATGGCGGTGACCGCATCGATCGGCACCGAAATCTGCCGCGCCACCCCGCCGAACCGCGCCTGGAACTCGATGAACTCGTTGCCCAGCTGCAGCTTGTGCGTGGCGAGCCGGCCGACGTTCAGCACGATTTCGCCGTTCTTGACATGTTCACGCGGTACCACGACGCGTTCGTCCACAGTGACCGCTATGTGCGGTGTGTAGCCGTTGTCGGTGCACCATTCGTGCAGCGCGCGGATCAGGTAAGGCTTGGTAGAGATTTCGCTCATGATGACACCCCTGGCGCGGCGCACAGCGGCCGGTGGTCGGCGGGCGCGGCACGCCAGGCCGCGGGCCGCCGGATGGTCCGGGCGCCTCGCATCAGCGACGCATGACCTTTTCGGACGGCGTCAGTGCTTCGATATATGCCGGACGCGAGAAAATGCGCTCTGCATATTTCTGCAGCGGCGCCGCGTTCTTCGGCAGCTCGATGCCGTAATGGTCCAGGCGCCACAGCAGCGGCGCGATGGCGACGTCGAGCATCGAGAACTCTTCACCAAGCATAAACTTGTTTTTCAAAAACATCGGCGCCAGCTGGGACAGCCGGTCGCGGATCTGCTGGCGGGCCTGTTCGAGCGCGCGCTCATCGGCGCGCGACTCCCGCGCCTCCAGCGTGCTGACGTGCACGAACAATTCCTTCTCGAAATTGAACAGGAACAGTCGGGCACGTGCGCGCATGACCGGATCGGCCGGCATGAGCTGCGGATGCGGAAAGCGCTCGTCGATGTACTCGTTGATGATGTTCGACTCGTAGAGCACCAGGTCGCGCTCGACCAGGATGGGCACCTGGCCGTAGGGGTTCATGACCGCGATGTCCTCTGGCTTGTTGTAGAGGTCGACGTCGCGGATTTCGAAATCCATGCCCTTTTCGAACAGAACGAAACGGCAGCGCTGGGAGAACGGACACGTGGTTCCGGAGTAAAGCACCATCATGGCGGGGTCTCCAGAGAGAGATATAAAAACGTTAAAGGGCCAGCCATCCAACCGGATGCTGGCCCCGGATAGGTAGTCTGAAAAACTACTTGACGTCCTTCCAGTACACGGCGTTCAGACGCCAGGCGATCACTGTGAAGAAAGCCAGGAAAATCAGCACCCACACCCCCAGACGCACGCGATGCTGCTTCACGGGTTCGGCCATCCACGACATGAACGCGACCAGGTCGGCCACGTCGTTGTCGTAGGCGGCGGCCCGGGCGGGATCCTTGGCGGTGAAACGCGTTTCCATCGTTTCATGGCCATGGTAGTCCGCCACCGGCTCGTGCTTGACGGTGGCCACGCCGTTCACGTCGTAGGTAGTCGTGACGCGCTCCCAACCGTGCTCGCCCTCGCCCTTGTGCATGGCGACGGTGGTCAGCTCGCGCGGCCCCTGGAGCTCCCAGAGGACATGGGGCATGCCCACGTTCGGAAACACCAGGTTGTTCCAGCCCGTGGGCCGGGTATCGTCGCGATAGAACGTACGCAGGTAGGTGTAGAGGTAATCGGCACCGGACGGACCCGCATTGACGGATTTCGCCCGGGCGATGACAGACAGGTCGGGGGGTGCGGCGCCGAACCATTCCTTCGCCTCTGTGGCGCTCATGGCAACGGTCATCATGTCGCCGACTTTACCGCCCGTAAACAGCAGGTTGTCCCTGATCTGATCGTCGGTCAGGCCGATGTCCCGGAGGCGATTGTACCGCATGGACGAGGCGGAATGACAGTTGAGGCAGTAGTTGACGAACAGTTTGGCCCCGTTTTGCAGGGAAGGCAGGTCGTTCAGGCGGGGCGGCGCCTTCTCGAGGTGATACCCGCCTTCGGCGGCCTGCACCCCCGTGCAGGCCAGCATCAGAATCAGTACACCGAGCAGCTTCTTCATCTTGATATCCGTTAAGTCTGTCGGGCCGGCAAAGGCTGCCGGCGCCGTTGGGCATCCTCAGTGGGCAGAAAAATTGACTCGCTCAGGCACCGGCTTGAACGTGCCGAGCCGGCTCCAGAACGGCATCAGCAGGAAGAAGCCGAGGTAGAGGAGCGTGCCGATCTGCGAAATGACGTTGAAGACCTCGTTCGGCGGCTGGGTGCCCAGGTAGCCGAGCACCAGGAAGTTGACGATGAACACGCCATAGAGCCATTTGTGCCAGCCCGGGCGGTAGCGGATGGACTTGACCGGAGAATGATCCAGCCAGGGCAGGAAGAACAGGATGACGACGGCGCCGCCCATGATCACCACACCCCAGAACTTGGCATCCCAGACGCGCAGCAGCACGGCCGCCGCCAGCAGCACCACGGTTGCGGCGATCTTGGCCACGGTGCCCAGCCGGCTCTTGACCAGGACCCACAGCGCGGCGACTACGGCGAAGAAGGCCAGCACCCAGGTGAAGTCGTCCGTGCAGGCGCGCAGCATCGAATAGAACGGCGTGAAGTACCAGACCGGGGCGATGTGCGGCGGCGTCTTGAGCGGATCGGCCGGGATGAAGTTGTTGTATTCCAGGAAGTAGCCGCCCATCTCCGGCGCGAAGAAGACGATCGCGCTGAAGATCATCAGGAAGATGGCCACGCCGAACAGGTCATGCACCGAATAGTAGGGATGGAACGGAATGCCATCGAGCGGCTTGCCGCTGGCGTCCTTCTTTTCCTTGATCTCGATGCCGTCGGGGTTGTTGGAGCCCACTTCGTGCAGCGCGATGATGTGCGCGACCACGAGCCCCAGCAGCACCAGCGGCACGGCGATCACGTGGAACGAGAAGAAGCGGTTCAGCGTCGCGTCGGACACGACGTAGTCGCCCCGGATCAGGATCGCCAGGTCGGGGCCGATGAACGGGATGGCCGAGAACAGGTTGACGATCACCTGGGCGCCCCAGTAGGACATCTGGCCCCACGGCAGCAGGTAGCCCATGAAGGCCTCGGCCATCAGGCACAGGAAGATTGCCACGCCGAAGATCCAGACCAGTTCGCGGGGTTTGCGGTACGAGCCGTAGAACAGCCCTCGCAGCATGTGCAGGTAGACCACGACGAAGAACATCGAGGCGCCGGTGGAATGCATGTACCGGACCAGCCAGCCCCATGGGACTTCGCGCATGATGTATTCGACCGACTGGAACGCGCGTTCGGCGTCGGGCTTGTAGTGCATGACCAGGAAAATACCGGTCACGATCTGGATGACCAGGACCAGGAGCGCCAGCGAGCCGAAGAAATACCAGAAGTTGAAGTTCTTCGGCGCGTAGTACTCGGACAGATGCGCTTTCCAGGTCGATGAGAGCGGAAAGCGGGCGTCGATCCAGCCCAGAAGGCCTGTGGTCTCGACATTCTTCTCGCCAGCCATGGCTGCTGCTCCTTTTGCTCGGCGGGTTCCCCGGCGCTGCGCTTCTCGTTCCGCAGCGCCGATGTGTTTCGATGGCTTCGTTTAACAGGGACGCGGGCGGCTGCCGGCGTCGCTACGGATGTTGACGCTCAGGCCTTGTTGTTCTCGTCGACACCGACCAGGATTCTGGTGTCGGACACGAACTGGTAGGGAGGGATCGTCAAGTTATCCGGAGACGGCTTGTTCTTGTATACCCGGCCGGCCATGTCGAAGGTCGAACCGTGGCAAGGGCACAGAAAGCCGCCATGCCAATCGGCCGGCAGGTTGGGCTGGGGCCCGGGAGCGAACCGGGCGGTGGGCGAGCAGCCGAGGTGCGGACAGATGCCGACCGCGACGAAGTACTCGGGCTTGATCGACCGGTATTCGTTGCGGGCGTACTCAGGCGTGATCTCGTTGGGATTGCGCTCGGATTCGGGGTCGGCGAGCTGACCGTCGATCCCCTTCAGCGCAGCGAGCTGCTCGGGCGTCCGGCGTATGATCCAGACCGGCCTGCCGCGCCATTCGACGGTACGCATCTCGCCTGGCTGCATGTCTCCCACTTCGACTTCCACCGGAGCGCCCGCCGCCTTCGCCCGTTCCGACGGCGCGAACGTGCTGACGAAAGGCACGGCCACGCCTACGGCCGCGACCCCCCCGACGGCACAGGTGGTTCCGACCCAAAAGCGGCGGTCGGCGTCTACCACTTTGTCCTGACTCATTGATTGACCCTCAAGATTACTTCTAGTCTTTTAAGCACTTGAAAGCTGGCTTGGCGCTCTTAGGCGAGTCGGCGCCTTATAGTAACCTTCGAGTATAACGCAATGCCCCGCGAGCCCGACAGACTCCGTCGTAAATTCGGCCTCTCCCCTTACGGCCCAGCACCCGTCCCCGGGGAAAATAAGAGATACTTCGGCCGGGAATAACCAGGCCGGGAGGTAGCCTAAATGAGCGTCATCAAGGAATTCCGCGACTTCGCAATGCGGGGGAACGTCGTCGATCTGGCCGTGGGCGTGATCATCGGCGGCGCGTTCGGCAAGATCGTCGACTCGGCGGTCAAGGACGTGATCATGCCTATCGTCAACCTCATCCTCGGCGGCAACGTCGACTTCACCAACAAGTTCATCGTCCTGAGGGCGCCTGCCGACTATACCGGCCCGCAAACCTATGAAGCGCTGACCGCAGCAGGCGCCACGCTGCTGGCCTGGGGCAACTTCGTCACCATCCTGATCAACTTCATCCTGCTGGCCTTCGTCATCTTCTGGATGGTCAAGGCCATGAACCGCGCCCGCACCGCGTTCGAGAAGGAAAAGCCGGCAGAAGCGCCCGCCGCCCCGCCGGAAGACGTGGTGCTGCTGCGGGAGATCCGCGACCTGTTGAAGAGGTAGGCCCCCCCTACGCGCTTACGCGCGCCCCCCAGGGGGCGGCACTGGCGGACCGGCAAAGCCGGATCCGCTGTGCCCTGGGTCTAGTGAGGGTTTCTTGGGTTGGGGCGCCGGTGCTGTCGCTGGCTGCCAGCGGCGGCTCTACACCGGGTTGTCGATGTCGATGAAGTCGACCTTGATGCCGAAGCGGGCGGCGATGGCTTGACCTAGGGCCCGGACACCGTAGCGTTCGGTGGCGTGGTGGCCGGCGGCCAGAAAGGCGGTGCCGGTTTCGCGGGCGAGGTGGACGGTGGGTTCGGAGACCTCGCCGGTGATGTAGGTCTGCGCCCCGGCGTCGATGGCGTCCTGGAGCATGCCCTGGGCTGCGCCGGTGCACCAGGCTACGCGGCCTGCGGGGCGGGCGGGATCGCCGATCAGCATGGGTTCGCGTTGCAGGCGCTGGGCAATCCTGGCCGCCAGATCGCCTAGGGTTGCCAGGCCCGGCGCGTGGCCGAGCCAGATAAGGCCTTCGTGGCCCGCGGTCTGGGGGGCGCCGTCCACCAGGTGGGGCGCCAGGCCCAGCACATCGGCCAATTGCGCGTTGTTGCCCCAGCGCGGATGGGCGTCCAGGGGAAGATGGTAGGCAAACAGGTTCAGGTCGTGGCCCAGCACCAGAGACAGGCGCGTACGCCGTATGCCGCGCACGCGCGGGTCCTCGTTTTTCCAGAACCAGCCATGATGGACGAGCAGCGCGTCGGCGCCAACGTCGATCGCATGGCGGATGGCGGCCTCGGAGGCGGTAACCGCGGCGATAATATGGCGCACCACCGGCCTGCCCTCGACCTGCAGACCATTCGGACAATAGTCCCGGAACCGGTCGACCTGCAGCTCCGCAGCCAGCCACGAGGCGAGTTCCTCTGCGGCCACGCTGCCGGCGCCCTGGTTTGGTGCGCCCGTTTGCCTTGAGGCCTGCTCGCCTGCGATCATTGTCAACCTCCTACGCTAGGGAAAAGTATTTTGCACATGCGCCGACTATGGCTGATCTTTGCCCAGACCACCACTGTCTGTCTGGCCATTTTATTCATCGTCGCGACCCTGCGCCCGGAGTGGCTGCCCCGGCGCGGCGGCCCGGGCACCAATAACGCCATCGTCGTCCCGTTCTTCGAGGCGCCGCCCGCCCCCGTCGGCGAAGGCGGCGCCGTCGCTTCCTATGCGGGCGCGACGCACAAGGCCGCTCCCGCGGTGGTCAACATATTCACCAGCAAGGAAACGCCCCAGCAGCCGTCCTATCCGTTTTCCGACGATCCGGTCTTCCGCCACTTCTTCGGCGAACCCGACATGAATCCGGAGCCGGTCTCGAGCCTGGGATCCGGCGTGATCGTCAGCCCCGAGGGCTACATCCTGACCAACAACCACGTGATCGAGGCCGCCGACGAAATCGAGGTCGCCCTGGCCGATGGGCGCAAAGGCAAGGCCACCCTGGTCGGTGCCGATCCGGAAACCGATCTGGCGGTGCTCAAGCTCGACATGCCCAACCTGCCTTCGGTCACCTTCGGCCGCGCCGAGGACCTTCAGGTGGGAGACGTGGTGCTGGCCATCGGCAACCCCTTCGGCGTGGGACAGACCACGACCATGGGCATCGTCTCGGCGCTGGGCCGCACCCATCTGGGTATCAATACCTTCGAGAACTTCATCCAGACCGATGCCGCCATCAATCCCGGCAACTCCGGCGGCGCCCTGATCGACGCCCAAGGCAACCTGGTCGGCATCAACACGGCCATCTATTCGCGCTCCGGAGGCTCGCTCGGCATAGGCTTCGCCATTCCCGTCAGCACTGCGCGGCAGGTCATGGAACAGCTCATCACTTCCGGTACGGTAACGCGGGGCTACATCGGCGTCGAACCGCAAGACCTGACTCCGGAACTGGCGGATGCCTTCAAGCTGTCCCGCAGGGAAGGCGTCATCATCGCCGGCGTGGTGCGCGGGGGCCCCGCCGCCCGCGCAGGCATACGCACAGGCGACATCGTGGTCTCGGTAGGCGACAAGCCGATCACCGACACCACCACCATGCTCAACGCGATAGCCCAGCTGCCGCCTGGTGAGAAAGTCACCATCAAGATCGTGCGCGGCGGCCAGGAAATGGACACCGCCGTGACCATAGGCACACGGCCCCGGCCGCGTACCGAACTGCCGCCACGCTGAGGCTGGCGCCGGCGAGGGCGGGTCTCGCTACCCGTCTCGTCCGCAAGGCTCCCCCGCCATCCGGGGCATGGCCCGGATGGCTCAGTGCCGGCCCAAGCCCAGGTAGCTGGCCACGACGCGCGGGTCGTCGGCCAGCTCGGCTGCGGGTCCGGACAGAGCGACCTGGCCGGTTTCCAGCACGTAGGCGTAATCCGCGGTCTGCAAGGCGGCCCGGGCATTCTGCTCGACCAGCAGGATGGCCACGCCGCGGCGCCGCAACTCGGCGATGATGAGGAAAATTTCCTTGACGATGCGAGGCGCCAGGCCCAGCGACGGCTCGTCGAGCAGCAACAGGCGCGGCTTGGCCATCAAGGCGCGTCCCAGCGCCAGCATCTGGCGCTCGCCGCCGGAAAGCGTGGCGGCCAGTTGGCGGCGCCGCTCCTTCAGGCGGGGAAAGAGCGTGTAGACCTCCTCCATGGACGCGGCCTGATCGCGGTGGCCGCTGCGGTAGCGCTGGAACGCGCCCAGCAGCAGGTTGTCCTCCACGCTCATGTCGCCGAACAACTCGCGTTTTTCGGGCACCAGATTCAAGCCCGCCGCGACCATCTGCTCGATTTCCACGCGCCGCTGGGATTGTCCGTCGAGGCGGATGGTCCCCCGGGCCGGCAACAGGCCCATGATGGCCGACAGCAAGGTCGTCTTGCCGGCGCCATTGGGACCGATCACCGTCACGATGGTGCCGGCCGGAACCGACAGGTCTATGCCATGAAGCGCCTCGACCTTGCCATAGGCCACGGATAGCCCAGAAACCTCCAGCAATGGCGCGGCCGCTGCCGCCGGCCCCGTCATTCCACACCTCCCAGGTAGGCTTCCAGCACGCGCGGGTCGCGTTGCACCTGCTCGGGCAGGCCCTCGGCGATCTTCTGGCCGAACTCCATCACCACGACACGGTCGGCCAGCCCCATGACGAAATCCATATCGTGCTCGACCAGCAGAATGGCCATGCCCTCGGCGCGCAGCGCCTTCAAGGTTTCCGACAAGGCCTGCTTTTCAAGATAGCGCAGTCCCGCCGCCGGTTCGTCCAGCAGCAGCAGACACGGGTCGGCGCACAACGCACGGGCGATCTCCAGCATGCGCTGCTTGCCCAGCGGCAACGAGCCTGCCGGCACGTGCAACGCATCGCCCAGGCCCACGCGGCGCGCCTGGCGGGCCGCTTCGGCCAGCAAGCGGGCCTCCGCCCGGCGTTCCAGGTGCAGACCTCCCAGTACCAACCCAGAAAGGATGCCACCGCGCTCGCGCAAATGGGCGCCCAGCGCGATGTTTTCGAGCACGGTCATCTGCGCAAGCAGGCGCACGTGCTGGAAGGTGCGGCCCATACCCAACGCGGCGATCTCCCGCGAGGGCCTTCCCGTGACATCCCGACCTCGGAAAACCACCCGGCCGCGGGTCGGATCGTCCACGCCCGAAAGCAGGTTGAACATGGTGCTCTTGCCTGCGCCGTTCGGCCCGATCAGGGCCAGCACCTCGCCGGCGAAGACGGAAAAGCTGATGCTGTCATTGGCTACGAGACCGCCGAACTGCTTGGTGAGCCCCTGGGCCTCAAGCACGACCTCGCCGTGCGCAGGCAGCGCGCGGCGAGCCAGGGGCGGCGCCTGCTCGTCGATCGCACGCTCGGTATGCGCGATCGGCAGGACCTTGCGGCCCACCCGCACGATGACGGGCCACAGGCCATCCGGCGCGCGCTGCAGCGCCACCACCAGCAGGATCCCGAAGACGATGCTCTCGAAATTGCCTGACGCGCCGAGCAGGCTGGGCAGCAGATCTTGCAGCCATTGCTTGAGCATGGTCACCAGGCCCGCGCCGACCAGCGCGCCCCAGACCTGGCCCGCGCCGCCGATCACCGCCATGAACAGATATTCGATGCCTATATGCAGGCCGAACGGCGTGGGATTCACGAACCGCTGCATATGCGCGTAAAGCCAGCCGGAGATACTGGCAAGCAATGCGGCGATCATGAAAATGGCAATACGCGACCGCGCGGTATCGACGCCCATGGATTCGGCCATGACCATGCCGCCCTTGAGGGCCCGGATGGCGCGTCCTTCGCGCGAATCCAGCAGGTTGCTGACCACCAGCATCGCCAGCAGCAGCAGGCCCCAGATGAGCCAGAACAGGCGGCGCCCCTGCGACAGGTCGAAGCCGAATAGCGAGATCGGAGGGACGCCCGACAAGCCGGTATGTCCCCCCAGGAATTCGAGCGTGCCGAACAAGTAGTACAGGCTCAGGCCCCAGGCGATCGTCCCCAGCGGCAGATAGTGACCCGACAGCCGCAGCGCGATGGCGCCCAGCAGCCACGCCGCGACCGCGGTTACGATCAGGCCGGCCACCAGGCCCAGCCAAGGCGACCCGCCCATCCACGCAAAGGCCGGCGGCAGCGCAGCAATGGACAGCCACGCGCTGGTGTAGGCCCCCAGGCCGACGAAGGCCGCCTGGCCGAACGAGGTCAGTCCCCCTACGCCGGTGAGCAGGACGAGTCCCAAGGCGACCAGGGCATACAAGCCTATGTAGTTCAGCAGTGTGACGGTGAATTCCGACATGCCGGACACGGCCGCTACGAGCAGGACGATAAAAACGCCGACGAACCAGGCGGGGCGCAGGCGCATCACTCTTCCTCCACGTGGCGCGACGCCAGCGAGCGCCAGATCAGCACGGGGATGATCAGCGTGAACACGATGACTTCCTTGTAGGCGCTGGCGGCGAACGACGAAAAGGCTTCCAGCAGCCCGACCAGCACGGCACCCGCCGCGGCCAGGGGGTAGCTCGCGAGACCCGCGATGATGGCGGCGACGAATCCCTTCAATCCGATCAGAAAGCCGGTGTCGTAGTAGATGGTGGTGATGGGCGCGATGAGAATGCCCGAGAACGCGCCGATCAGCGCGCATAGCGTGAAGCTAAGCTTACCTGCCAGGCTGGTCGGGATGCCCATCAGGCGCGCGCCGACACGATTGACCGCGGTCGCGCGCAGCGCCTTGCCGTACAGGGTGCGGCCGAACACCACCGTCAGCGCGAAAATGAGCACGATGGAACAGCCGATGACCCATAGCGTCTGCGCTGGAATCGGGATGCCGCCCAACTCCAGGCCACCCTCGGTGAACGGGGGCGTACGCGACCCTTCAGCGCCGAAAAACAGCAGGCCCAGCCCCACCATGGCAACATGGACGGCAACCGAGACGATCAGCAGCACCAGCACGCTGCTTTCGGCCAAGGGCTGGAACGCCAGCCGCCAGACCATCGGCCCCATGGGCACGACCGCCAGCAGCGCGAACAGGATCTGGACCGGCAAGGGCGCAGCCTGGAAATCGACGAAATGGGCAACGGCCAGAACCAGGCCGGGATACAGCAGGTTCCACGCTGCCGCCCGGGGAAGGGTCCGCCCATCCTTGCGGCGCCAGGCGCTCCAGAGCTCCACCACCATGACCGCACAGCCGCCCATGGCCAAGAGCCACACCGTACCGGGCAGCTCTCCCGCCTGCAGGGCCGCCAGGGTCAGCGCGCCCCAGGCGACGAATTCGCCCTGGGGAATGAAGACCACGCGCGTCACGGTAAAGGCCAGGACCAACGCCATGCCGAGCAGCGCGTAGATGGCGCCGTTGACGACGCCGTCCTGGATAAGGAAAAGGGCGATCTGCAAATCCATGTCGACTCCGGCAGGGCCGGAGGTCCGCCCTGTTCCGTCGGGAGATTACTTGATCAGCTTCCAGCCACCGTTCTCGATGGTCACCATCACGCGCGACCGGTGGTCCAGGCCGACATGGTCGGTGGGGCTGAGGTTGAAGACGCCGTGGGCGCCGGCCACATTCTTGGTGTTTTCCAGCGCATCGCGCAAGGCGGCGCGAAACTCGGGCGTGCCGGGCTGAGCCTTCTTGAGCGCCACCGGCACGGCGGCCTCGATCAACTTGCCGGCATCCCAGGCATGGGCGCCGAACGTGGAAACCGACCCCTTGCCGTAGGCGGCTTCGTACTTCTGCACGTATTCGGTGGCCGACGCCTTGACCGGGTTGTCGGCAGGCAGCTGGCCGGAAACCAGCACCGGACCGGCCGGCAGGAAAGTGCCTTCGATATCCTTGCCGCCTACGCGCAGGAAGTCGTTGTTGGCAACGCCATGGGTCTGGTAGTACTTGCCGCGGTAACCGCGTTCCTTCAGCGTCTTCTGGGGCAAGGCGGCAGGCGTGCCGGCGGCCCCGATCAGGACGGCGTCGGGCCGCGCCGCGATCATTTTCAGGACCTGGCCGGCCACCGAGGTATCGGTGCGGTTGTAGCGCTCGTTGGTGAGGACCTTGATGCCGGCCGCCTGGGCCACCTTAGAGAACTCCTGGTACCAGCCCTCGCCATACGCGTCGGCAAAACCGATGAAGGCCACCGTCTTGACCTTCTGGCCTTGCATATGCTCGACGATCGCCTTGGCCATCTCGGCGTCGTTCTGCGGGGTCTTGAACGCCCAGCGCTTCTTGGCATCCTGCGGCTCGACGATGATGGCCGAGGCCGCCATGGATATGACCGGCGTGCCCGATTCGGCGGCGATGTCCACCATGGCCAGCGAGTTGGGCGTGATCGTGGAGCCGACCATGACGTCGGCCTTGTCCTCGGTCACGAAGCGGCGCGCGTTCTTGACCGCGGTCGTGGTGTCGCTGGCGTCGTCCAGGACGATGTAGTTGACCTTCTGGCCCGCGATGGTCTTGGGCATCAGGGAGAACGTGTTCTTCTCGGGTATGCCCAGCGACGCGGCCGGCCCGGTTGCCGACACGTTGACGCCCACCGTGATGTCGGCCTGCGCGACCGTGGCGATCGCGGCAAGGCTAGCCGCCAGGGCCAGTTTGCTCAAGGAAAACATAAAGGTCCCCACTTGTGTTTTATGTTCTGGAACCGAATCCCGCACCCCGCCTCCCCGGACGGAGGCGGCAGGAATTCAGACTTTCTCGATGGCGGTCGAATCCGACTCGCGGCCCTTGACGAAGCGGGCGACGAACAGGCCCAGTTCGTAGAGGACGCATAAAGGTACCGCCAACAGGAACTGGCTGACAACATCCGGCGGCGTGACCACCGCTGCCAGCACGAAAGCGCCAACGATGACGTAGCCGCGCGCCGCCGACAGCTTGGCCACGGTGGTCACGCCGGTCTTGACCAGCAGCACCACCGCCACGGGAACCTCGAAGGTCAACCCGAACGCCAGGAACATGGTCATGACGAAATTCAGGTAGGCCTCGATGTCAGGCGCGGGCGTGATGGATTGGGGCGCGAAGGTTGCGATGAAATGGAATACGGTCTTGAAGACCACGAAGTAACAGAAGGCCATGCCCGCCAGGAACAGCACCGTGCTCGATACGATCAGGGGCATCGCCAGCCGCTTTTCGTGCTGGTAGAGCCCGGGCGCGACAAAGGCCCACGCCTGGTACAGGACGAAGGGCAGCGCGAGCACGAAGGAGGCCAGCAGTGTCACCTTGACCGGCACCATGAACGGCGTGATGACGCCGGTGGCGATCATGCGTGTGCCGGGAGGGAGCGTTGCGAGCATGGGCTGTGCCAGCACGTCATAGATGGCCGACGCGCCCGGATACAGGAACAGCACTACGAACACCGCCACCACCGCGATGATGGCCTTGAGCAGCCGGTCACGCAGCTCTACCAGGTGGGAGATAAAGCTGTCTTCTTGCGATGCGTCTTTTTCAGTCACGTTCTTTCGCGTACCGTCGAGGCCTCGGCCGGCTGGCCGGCGGCGGGTTGATTGACAGCCGGTGGCATCACGTCGGGCGGAAACAGCGAAGCCTGGGCCGCGTCATGCTCGGGCGCGGAGTCCGGGGCCGTGGAGGGGGCGGATTCAGAGCCGGGCGTGGCGGCCGACATAGGCTCGCCGTCCGGGGCGCCCGGCGCGGCCGCCTTCTCCGAGGTCAGGCCCGGGGTGGATCCCGAGCCGGCTGGCGCCTCCAGCGATCCGGTCGCCGCCGTCTTGACGTCGCGGGCAGCGTCCCCGACGGTCTGCTGGACCTCGCTGAGCCCCTTCTGCAGGTCGTCGACATTGGTCTTGACCGTCGTCTCGAGGGCGCGGGCGGCGTCTTCCATTTCCTTGCGCAGGCTGCGCAACTCGTCGAGCTCCATTTCGCGGCGGATGTCGCTCTTGACGTCGTTGACGTAGCGCTGGGCGCGGCCCAACAAGTGGCCGATCGTACGGGCTACCTTGGGCAGTCGCTCAGGTCCGATGACGATGAGCGCCACCACCCCCACGGTCATAAGCTCGGTAAAGCTGACGTCGAACATTCAGCACGCACTAGGAGAGGCCCACCCACAGGCGGCCTGTGGCCGCATCCCCTGCAAGGGGCGGCGCTGCCGGACCGGCGAGGCCGGATCCGCGGCGCCCTGGGTCGGGCATGTTGTCTCGGCGCGGAGCGCCATTGTCTTGGCCATACATTCAACTCGAACAAGAATACCGCGCCCTGGCGCCGCGGTTCCGGGCGCAGAACTCCCCGGCCGCGGGCCGGCTCCCTTGCGGGAACCGCTGCGCAACGGCGGGAAAGCTCGCCGCCGGGCGCGCGTCGGCGCGTGGCGGCATGGACTACGTCCGCTCTTTTTCCTTGGCTTCGACGTCGATAGTGTCGGCCGAGACGCGCTTGGGATCGGCGGAGGTGGACTGCGACGCCGCGGCGTCGCCGCCTTCCTTCATGCCTTCCTTGAATCCCTTGACGGCACCGCCGAGGTCCTGCCCCAGGTTCTTCAATTTCTTGGTGCCGAAGATCAGAACCACGATCACCAGAACTACCAACCAGTGCCAAATGCTAAAGCTACCCATTACATGCTCCACGCCTTGCGGCGGAAAATCGTCCAGTCATTCCAGAGGGCGGGTACGCCGCCCGGTTCAGTTGCGCTTCCAGGGGCGAGGGCCGCCGACCACGTGATAGTGCAGGTGCGGCACTTCCTGCCCGCCGTCCGCGCCGTTGTTGGCGACCAGACGGAACCCGCCTTCCGACCCGGGGCGGCAGCCCTGTTCGAGCGCCAGGCGGGGTATCAGAACTTGCATTCTACCCAACAGCTGCGCGTCGCTTTCGGTCACGTCCTGCAGTGACGGGAGGTGGCGCTTGGGGATGACCAGGAAGTGGACCGGCGCGATCGGATTGATATCGTGGAAAGCGAAGATCTCGTCGTCTTCGTAGACCTTGCGGGACGGAATCTCGCCCCGCGCGATCTTGCAGAAAATACAGTTGTCGCTCATTTCATGGTTTCGTGGCTGTGCCGGTTCTCGAAGTTTTTTCTTCCAAACCCGACAAGCCTTCGCGCCGCGCGAGCTCGGCGATGACTTGTTCGGGACGCAAACCGTAATACTCCAGCATGACGAGGCAATGAAACCAGAGGTCGGCTGTCTCGTAAATGATCTTTTCCGGGATGCCGTCCTTGGCCGCCATCACCGTTTCCGTGGCCTCCTCGCCGATTTTCTTCAGAAAGGCATCCGGTCCCTTGCTGAGCAGGCGCGCCACATAAGAGGTATCGGGCGAGCCGCCCCGGTCGGGCCGGCGGGTGGCGATCGTGTCTGCCAGCCGCGTCAGGAAATCGCTCATTTATAGATACTCTCAGGATCCTTCAGGATGGGATCGGTTTCCACCCATCGTACGCCACCTTCGGTCTCCAGGCGACGGTAAAAGCAACGTTCACGTCCGGTATGGCAGGCAATGCCGCCGACCTGCTCGACCCGCAGCAGCACGACGTCGCCATCGCAGTCGAGGCGGATTTCACGCACGCGCTGGACGTGGCCGGACTCCTCGCCTTTGCGCCACAGCCGCCCGCGCGAGCGGGACCAATAGGTGGCGTTGCCTGTGCGCAGCGTTTCGCGCAGCGATTCGCGGTTCAGGAACGCGAACATGATGACTTTGTCGGTCGAGACATCCTGGGCGATGCCCGGCACCAGGCCGTGCTCGTCATAGACGATTTCGTCCAGCCACGCGTCCTGGCCTGCCGACGGCGTTTGCATATCCATAACCATCAGTCTTCCAGCCTCATGCGTATGCCGCGCTCGGCCATGAAACGCTTTGCTTCCTGCACCGTGTGCTGCCCGTAGTGAAAGATGCTTGCGGCCAGCACCGCATCGGCATGGCCCTCGGTAATGCCGTCGGCCAGGTCCTGCAGCGACCCCACGCCGCCGGACGCAATGACCGGTATCGGCACGGCGTCGGAAACGGCGCGCGTCAGAGCCAGGTCGAAGCCCGAGCGCGTGCCGTCGCGGTCCATGCTGGTCAGCAGGATCTCGCCCGCCCCGTACTCGGCCATTTGGCGCGCCCATTGCACCGCATCCAGGCCGGTGGCATTGCGGCCACCATGCGTGAAAACCTCCCAGCGCGGCGCCTGGCCTTCGGCCGAGACGCGCTTGGCGTCGATGGCGACCACGATGCACTGCGCCCCGTAGCGCTCGGATGCCTCGCGCACCAGCTCGGGATTGGTCACGGCGGACGTATTGATACCCACTTTGTCCGCGCCGGCGTTCAGCAGCCGTCGGACGTCGCCGACCTGGCGTACGCCGCCCCCGACGGTCAGCGGAATGAAAACCTGGGACGCCACCTGCTCGATCACCGAAAGAATGATGTCGCGCTGGTCGCTCGAGGCCGTAATGTCCAGGAAAGTGATCTCGTCTGCGCCCTGATCGTCATAGCGGCGGGCGATCTCCACCGGGTCCCCGGCGTCGATCAGATTCACGAAATTGATTCCCTTCACCACGCGACCCGCGGTCACGTCGAGGCAAGGGATGATACGACGGGTGAGCATGCTCCCCCCTACGCGCTGCGCGCGCCCCCCAGGGGGCGGCGCTGGCGGACCGGCAAAGCCGGACCCGCGGTGCCCCGGGATAAGGAGCGGAGTGCTATTGCTACCATGGTTGACTCAACAAATATGTGTTCAAAACGCCTGGTCCGGGACGCTGCCCGGATCAGGAAGGGGCCGGCTTTGCCGGTCCGCTAGACCCTTAGCGTACCGCGAATCCGGCACCAGGACGCCATAAGCCCAATCGGCGAGCCCCAGGCCCCTTTTTCGGGGGCGGCGCCGAGCAGCCGGGGCCCACCGCTCCGGGCGCGCGTCAGCGCGTGGGCGGGGTACCTAGTTCATCCGCCCGCGCCTGCGCTTCCTGGAAATCGAGCGTGCCTTCGTAAATGCTGCGCCCCAGGATGGCGCCTTCCACGCCCTCTTCCTCGACCGCGCACAGCTTCTCGATATCGGAAAGGTTGGCGATGCCGCCCGAGGCGATGACAGGAATGCGCACGTGCTGCGCCAGCTTGACGGTGGCTTCGACATTGACGCCCGACAGCATGCCGTCGCGGCCGATGTCGGTGTAGATGATGGACGAGCAGCCGTAGTCCTCGAACTTCTTGGCCAGGTCGGTGACGTCATGGCCGGTGAGCTTGCTCCAGCCGTCGGTGGCCACCTTGCCGTCCTTGGCGTCGAGCCCGACGATGATCTGGCCGGGGAAGGCGCTGCACGCGTCATGCAGGAAACCTGGGTTCTTGACCGCGGCCGTCCCGATGATGACGTAGGAAATGCCGTTGTCCAGATATCGTTCGATGGTATCGAGGTCGCGGATACCGCCGCCGATCTGGACGGGGATCTCGTCGCCGACAGCCTCGACGATGGCCTTGATGGAGGCCTCGTTCTTGGGTTTGCCGGCCACGGCGCCGTTCAGGTCCACAAGATGCAGCCGGCGCGCTCCCTGATCCAGCCAGTGGGCGGCCATGGCGGCGGGCTCTTCGGAGAACACGGTGGCATCGTCGAGATCGCCCTGACGCAGGCGGACACAACGACCGTCTTTGAGATCAATCGCAGGAATGAGGAGCATGGCGAATCAGGGTGTCGTTCGAAACAGGAAGCACTGACGGGGCGGCTGGACAAAAAAACCGGTTGGACGTCGACGAGCGGGGACTCACGGGTTCCATCCCACGAAATTCTGATAAATGCGCAAGCCCGCACCCGCGCTTTTCTCAGGATGGAACTGGGTTGCAAAGATGTTATCTCTCGCTACCGCGCAGGTAAAGGCAAGGCCGTACTCCGATTGCCCGGCAATTACCCCTAGATCGGCCGGGGCCACGTAGTAGCTGTGGACGAAGTAGAAATAGGTGTCGTCAGCCACGCCGTCCCACAACGGGTGGGACAAGGTCTGCCGGACGCGGTTCCAGCCCATGTGCGGCACTTTCAGCCGGTCGGGCCCTTCGAAGGCGGGTCCGGCGAAGCGCACGACCTGGCCCTCGAAGATGCCCAGGCCGTCTGCCGGGCCTTCTTCGCTCCGCTGGAACAGCATTTGCTCGCCCACGCACACGCCCAGCAGCGGCTTGGTGCGAGAAGCCTCGATCACGGCGTCGCGCAGGCCGGTCTGTTCCAGGTACCGCATGCAGTCGGGCATCGCGCCCTGCCCCGGAAACACCACCCGGTCGGCCGCCCGCACGCCCGCCGCGTCGCTGCAGATCCGTACGTCGGCCCCGGGAGCGACGTGCTCGAGCGCCCGCGCGACCGAGCGCAGGTTGCCCATGCCGTAGTCGACGATGGCGATGCGCGTCATGGCTACAGTACCCCTTTGGTCGACGGCACCGCGCCGCCGGCGCGCGGATCGATCTCCAGCGCCATGCGCAGCGCGCGTCCGAAGGCCTTGAACACGGTTTCGCACTGGTGGTGCGCATTGACGCCGCGCAGATTATCCACATGCAGGGTCACCAGCGCGTGGTTGACGAATCCCTGGAAGAACTCGCGCGCCAGGTCGACGTCGAACTGGCCGATCATCGCGCGCGTGAACGGCACGTGGAACTCCAGGCCCGGACGGCCCGAGAAGTCCACCACCACGCGCGACAGGGCTTCGTCCAGGGGCACGTAGGCATGGCCGTACCGGCGGATGCCCGCCTTGTTGCCGACCGCCTTGGCGACCGCCTGGCCCAGCGTAATGCCGACGTCCTCCACCGTATGGTGGGCATCGATATGCAGATCGCCGTCGGCCACGAGGTCGATATCGATCAGGCCGTGGCGCACGACCTGATCGAGCATGTGATCCAGGAACGGCACGCCGGTCTGCAGGTTCTGCTTGCCGGTGCCGTCGAGGTTGACAACCGCGCGGATGCGGGTTTCATTGGTGTTGCGGGTGATCTCGGCGGTACGCATGATCGTTTCCGGATAGTCTCGTTGAGGGGCGAACGGCGGTTTCATGCCGAACCGGACGGCCGCCCCGGGGCCGCCGGCTCCTCCAGCCGGTACTCGGCGCTGCGCGCGTGGGCCGGCAAGCCTTCGCCGTAGGCCAGCGTCGCGGCTACGCGCCCCAAGGTCTGCGCGCCCGCCCCCGATACCTTGATCAGGCTGGACCGCTTCTGGAAATCGTACACGCCCAGGGGCGAGGAGAACCGCGCCGTACGCGACGTGGGCAGCACGTGGTTAGGACCTGCACAATAGTCGCCCAGCGATTCCGAGCTGTGCGAGCCCATGAAGATGGCCCCCGCGTGCCGGATCAGTTCGGCCCAGCGCTCGGGTTCCTCGGTCGAAATTTCCAGGTGCTCGGGCGCGATCTCGTTGGCCAGCGCGCAAGCTTCGGCCAGGTCGTTCACCAGGACCAGCGCGCCCCGGTTCGCCAGGCTGGTACGGATGATGTCGGCGCGCGGCATGGTGGGCAGCAGCCGGGCAATGGCGGCCTCGACCTCGTCCAGGTAGCCGGCATCCGGGCACAGCAGGATGGCCTGGGCCAGTTCGTCGTGCTCGGCCTGCGAGAACAGGTCCATCGCGATCCAGTCGGCCGGCGTCTTGCCGTCGCCGATGACCAGGATCTCGCTGGGACCGGCGATCATGTCTATGCCCACCGTACCGTACACGCGCCGCTTGGCGGCGGCCACATAGGCGTTGCCCGGACCGACGATCTTGTCGACCGGGGCGATGGAGGCGGTGCCGTAGGCCAGCGCCCCGACCGCCTGCGCACCGCCTATGGAGATGGCGCGATCCACGCCGGCGATGGCCGCCGCGGCGAGCACCATGGGGTTGCGCACCCCGCCGGGCGTGGGCGTCACCATCACGATCTCGCCGACGCCCGCGACCTTGGCGGGAATGGCGTTCATCAACAGCGAGGACGGATAGGCCGCCTTGCCGCCCGGCACGTAGAGTCCCACGCGGTCCAGGGGTGTGATTTTCTGTCCCAGCACCGTGCCATCGGCCTCGGTATAGGTCCAGGTCTCGGCGCGCTGGCGCTCGTGATAGGCCCGGATGCGGTCGGCGGCAGCCTCCAGGGCGGCGCGCTGCTCGCGCGGCAAGGCTTCCAGCGCCGCGATCCAGTCGGCACGGGGGATGTCGAGTTCCTCGATGGACGAGGCCTCGACCCGGTCGAAGCGCCGGGTGTACTCCAGCACCGCGCCATCGCCCCGGGTACGGACGTCCAGCAGGATGTCGGCCACGGCGCGCTCGATGGAGGCGTCTTCCGACGCCTCGAAGGCCAGCAGCGATTGCAGGCGGGTTCGGAAGTCGTCGCTACGGGAGTCGAGTCGGTTGATTAGGGGCATACGCTTGTTCTGCAAAGTCGGTTTTCCGGTGGGCAGCCCGGCCCCGCGCCATCGGCGCGGTGGCAATGGACACGCAGCCTCTGCACGGCGCGGCGGGCAAGCCGCGCGGCGAGCCTTCGGACACGGAAGGCCAGTCTCAGGCCGGCATGGCCAGGCTGGCGCGCGCGAAGGCGTCGATCAGAGGCTGCAACCGGTGTCGCCGTGTCTTAAGCGACGCCTGATTGACCACGAGGCGCGACGATATGTCCATGATATCTTCGACCGCGACCAGGTTGTTGGCTCGCAGGGTGCCGCCCGTGGACACCAGGTCGACGATCACGTCGGCCAGGCCTACCAGCGGCGCGAGCTCCATCGAGCCATACAGCTTGATGAGGTCGACGTGCACGCCCTTGGCGGCGAAATGTTCCCGCGCAGCCTGCACATACTTGGTCGCCACCCTCAGGCGCGCGCCTTGGCGCACCGCCGTGGCGTAATCGAAACCCTCGGGTACCGCCACGCACAGCCGGCACCGGCCGATGCGCAGGTCCAGCGGCTGGTACAGGACGCCGGGGTGGTGGACGGCATGCTCTATCAGTACGTCCTTGCCCGCCACGCCCAGGTCCGCCGCGCCGTATTGGACATAGGTGGGGACGTCCGACGCCCGCACAATAATGATGCGCACGTCCGGATCGCTGGTCGGCAGGATAAGCTTGCGCGATTTCTCGGGATTCTCGGCCACGGTGATGCCGGCCGCTGCCAGCAGCGGCATGGTTTCCTCGAAAATGCGGCCTTTGGACAACGCCAGGGTGATGGGTGCCTGGGAATCGGCCGGAGCAAACGCGCTCATGCCTGCCCCCCGCTGCCGCTTATACGGCGGATGTCGGCGCCCAGCCCCACCAGCTTGTGCTCCATCTGTTCGTAGCCGCGGTCGAGGTGGTAGATCCGGTCGATCACGGTGTCGCCGTCGGCCACCAGCCCGGCAATGACCAGGCTGGCCGAGGCGCGCAGGTCGGTGGCCATCACGGCGGCCCCGGACAGGCGGCCCACGCCCTTGACCACGGCCGTGTGGCCGTCGATGTCGATATCCGCGCCCAGCCGCCGCAGCTCCTGGACGTGCATGTAGCGATTCTCGAAGATGGTCTCGGTAATGACCGAGGTGCCTTCGGCGATGGAGTTCAGCGCCATCAGCTGGGCCTGCATGTCGGTGGCAAAGCCCGGATACTCCAGCGTCCGGAAGCTCACCGCGCGCGGGCGGCGGCCCATGCCGGCCTCGATCCAGTCGGTCCCGCACTCGATCGACAATCCGGCCTCGGAAAGTTTGTCGAGCGTAGCTCCCATGCTGGCCGGATCCGCGTTGCGCAACACGATTTCCCCGCCCGCCGCGCCCACGGCACAAAGAAAGGTGCCGGCTTCGATACGGTCCGGCATTACGCGGTGGGTGGCGCCGTGCAGCCGGGAGACCCCTTCCACGACGATGCGGTCAGAACCGTGCCCGCTGATGCGCGCACCCATCTTGATGAGCAGTTCCGCCAGGTCGACGATCTCGGGTTCGCGTGCGGCATTCTCGAGCACCGTCAGGCCGTCGGCCAGCACGGCTGCCATGAGGAGGTTCTCGGTGCCGGTCACCGTGATCATGTCGGTGCGTATGGTGGCGCCCTTGAGCCGCTGGGCCCGCGCGACGACGAAACCGTGTTCGATACGGATGTCGGCCCCCATTGCGGCCAACCCCTTGATGTGCTGGTCGATCGGGCGCTGGCCGATGGCGCAGCCGCCCGGCAGGCTGACCCGGGCCTCGCCGAAGCGCGCCAGCAGCGGCCCGAGGACCAGGATCGACGCCCGCATGGTCTTGACCAGCTCGTACGGCGCCTCCAGCGAATCCACCTGGCTGGCGTCCAGGGTCACGCGCGTGCCGGCGTCCCGGCCGGCGCTGCCCCGTTCGGCCTTCACACCCAGCCGGCGCAACAGGCGCAGCGTCGTGCCGATGTCGTTGAGCTGGGGAACGTTTTCCAGCGCCACCGCGTCGGCGGTAAGCAGCGATGCGCACAGGCAAGGCAGGGCGGCGTTCTTCGCCCCCGAGACTTCGACCTCGCCGCGCAGGGGACGACCGCCGGTGATCTGCAGCTTATCCATCAATGGTTCGCCTTGAATTCCTCGGGAGTGAACGTACGCATCGACAACGCGTGGATTTCTTCGCGCATGCGGTCTCCCAGCGCGGCGTAGACCAATTGGTGCCGGGCGATCGAGCGCTTGCCGGCAAACGCGGAGCTGACGATGAGCGCCTCGAAATGCTGGCCGTCCCCCTGCACTTCGACGTGCTCGCAAGGCAGGCCATCCAGGATGTATTGCCGGACCTGGTCGGGGGTAGGAAGCGTGGTGCTCATATCAGTGTCCCGCCCCGGGAGCCGCCGCAAGCGGCGGCCGGACCGGATACCGCGGGCCGTTTCATCTCAATAGCGAAGTTTGTAACCGGTCGCCAGCAGCCTCAGCGCGAACGCGGCCACCAGCAGGAACGTGCCGGCGACTACCGCCAGGCTGTGCCAGGGCGTGACGTCGGAAACACCGAAAAACCCATAGCGGAAGCCGTCTATGGTGTAGAAAATGGGGTTCCAGTGCGACACCGCCTGCCAGAAGGGCGGCAGCGAATGCACGGAATAGAATACCCCGGATAGGAATGTCGCCGGCATGATCAGGAAATTCTGGAATGCCGCCATCTGGTCGAACTTCTCGGCCCAGATCCCGGCAACGAGGCCCAGCACTCCCATGATGCCGCTGCCCAGCACGCCGAACACCAGGATCCACTGCGGCTCGGCAAAGCTCGGCGCCGCGAAGAGCAGCGACACGGCGTAGATGCCCAGCCCGACGAACAGCCCCCGGGCAATGGCCGCCAGCACGTAGGCCCAGAAGAACTCCCAATGGGTCAGCGGCGGCAGCAGCACGAACACCAGGTTGCCGGTGACGCGGCTCTGCATGAGCGACGACGACGAATTGGCAAAGGCGTTCTGCAGCATGCTCATCATCATGAGCCCGGGTATCAGGAAGGCCGTATAGGGCACCGTGTCGTAGACGGTGACGCGCCCCTCGAGCACATGCGCGAAGATCAGCAGGTACAGCACGGCTGTGACGACCGGCGCCGCGACGGTCTGGAAGCCGACCTTCCAGAACCGCAGCATTTCCTTGAAGAACAGCGTCAGGAAACCGGATCCCGCATTCAGGTTGGGCTGCAGCCCGACAAAGCCGGCCTGCCGGGGCGTGCCTTGCGCGGCATTGTCCTGTGGCTCCACGGGTTGGATCGCGCTCATGCTGCCCGCTCCAACGCCGGAGCGGCGGTTCCATGCATGATGTTCAGGAAGGCGTCCTCGAGGTCGGCGGGCAGGACCTCGATACCTTCGATCACGCCGCCGGCCGCGCGCACCTGCGCCAGCAGCGCCTCCAGTTCGGTACTGTTTTCCAGGCGCAGCGTGGCGCGCCTGCCCTGCCGCTGCACCAGGCGTTCGTCGAGCGCGGGATTCCGGCCCTCGGGCCATCCCGACGGCCCCATGTGCAGGACCAGACGCGAGCCCCCGACCTTGGCCAGCAGCGCACGCGTGGTGTCCAGCGCCACGATGCGGCCGCTCTTGAGCATGGCGATGCGGCCGCAGAGTTCCTCGGCCTCTTCCAGATAATGCGTGGTCAGCAAAATGGTGTGTCCCATCCGGTTCAGGCGCGAAATGAACTGCCACAGCGTACGGCGCAGATCCACGTCGACGCCGGCGGTGGGCTCGTCGAGCACGATGACGGGCGGGCGATGCACCAGCGCCTGGGCGACCAGCACGCGGCGCTTCATGCCGCCCGACAAGGCGCGCATGTTCTCGTCCGCCTTGGACGAGAGGCCCAGGTTCTCGAGGATCTCGTCGATCCAGTCGTCGTTGTTGCGCAAGCCGAAATAGCCGGACTGGATACGCAGGGTTTCGCGCACCGTGAAGAACGGGTCGAACACCAATTCCTGGGGCACCACGCCGAGCGCGCGGCGCGCCGCCCGGAACTCGGTGACGACATCGTAGCCGCAGATGGATACCCGGCCGGCGGTCGCCTTCGACAAGCCCGCCAGGATCGCGATCAGCGAGGTCTTGCCCGCCCCGTTGGGGCCCAGCAAGCCGAAGAACTCGCCCTGCTCGATTTCGAGGCTGACGTCGTTCAGCGCCTGGAACCCGCCCGCAGGCTGGCTACCGGCCATGCGCCGCCAAAGGCTCGTCGGCTTGGGGTAGACCTTGGAAACATGTTCGATGCGAACGGCGGGTGACATGGCTTGTATGAAAAAACGGCTTCCGCGCTTGAAAAAGCGCCATCCCGGAACGATCCGGGCAATCCCGCATTATAGGCGAAAGGGGAAGCAGCCCGGCACCGGCCGGGCATGGGGATTCCCTAGCGCGCGGACTCGAACTGGCGGTTACGGTCCGCCAGCGACTTGATCAGCCCATCGATCCCGTTCTGGGAAATCTGCTGCGAGAACTGGTTGCGGTAGTTCTCGATCAGCCACACGCCCAGGACGTTGACGTCGTAGATCTTCCAGCCCTGGGCTTCCTTTTCCATCCGGTAATCCACCGGGATCGGATCGCCCGCGGGCTGCTTGATCAAGGTCCGCACCACGACGTCGGTCGCCTCCGGCGGATAGTGCGAGGGCCGCAGCTCCACCGTGGTCTGCTGCTTCACCGAAGAAACAGCGCCGCTATACGTGCGCACCAGGGTAGTGCGGAACTCCTTGATCAAGGCCTTCTGCTGCTCGGGCGTCGCCTGGCGCCAGTAGCGGCCGGCGGCCAGGCGGGTCGTCTTCTCGAAGTCCACATACGGAAGGACTTTTTCGTCCACCAGTTGCAGCAGGCGTTGCGGATTGCCGGACTGGACCGACGCATCGGCCTTGATCGCGGTCAAGACCTCGTCCGTTACCTTCTTGACCAACGCCTCGGGGGAGCCGGTACCCTGCGCGCGGACCTGGACACCGGCGAAGGCCAGCGCCGTGCCCAGCAACCATACGGCAAGCCAAACCATGCCCCGCGACCCCGCGGCGGGTCCCATCGAATACCTCCAAGCCATCAAAACCATCCTTATTGTTGCGATTGGCCCGCGGCTGGCGCGGGCGCCTCCGATTGATCGTCGTCGCCGTAGTCCGGCAGCGAATAATCCGGCAGCTCATTACCGTCGGATTTTACCCCTCGGATCAAACTGGCCCGGCGCTGCAGGTACGCGTCGCGGGTAAAGGTATAGGGATCGAGCGCCACCTGGTCGAGCAGGTCGCCCACCTCGAGCAGATTGGCGCGGGTATTGACCGCGCGCAGCCCGTACAAGGTGTTGCGGACCGGCACGTTCTCGATATTGCCGACGGCCACCGGGTCGCCGACGAAGTCGACTACGGTGCCGCCCGCATCGCGTACCGTGCTGGGGCCCAACAGCGGCAGCACCAGGTACGGCCCAGGGCCGACGCCCCACACGCCGAGCGTCTGGCCGAAGTCGGCCTTGTTGCGCGGCAGGCCGTTCTGCGTCGCCAGGTCGAAACAGCCGAACACCCCCATGGTGGTGTTCAACAGGACGCGGAAGCCGGAATTGAGGCCGTCGGGAGCACGGTTCTGCAGGAAGCTGTTGATGGCCGACCAGACGTCGCCCACATTGTTGAACATGTTGCGCACACAGCTGCGTACCGGTGAAGGCACTACATTAACGTAGCCCTGCGCCACGGGCTTGAGCACGGCGCGGTCCACCGTGTCGTTGAACTTGTACACGCCACGGTTGAAGCCTTCCAACGGATCACGCGGATCGGCGGTCTGCCCTTCGGGCGCAGCGGCACAGCCGGCGAGGCCAGCCGCCAGCACTACTGCCAGGAATTTGTTATTCATGCTCGTTCGCTTGTCGTTATTTACTGCGGGTTCGCCGTGCCGGAACCGCCGCCTTCGGCGGCCTTGCTATAGAGGAACTGGCTGATCAGGTTCTCCAGCACGACGGCACTTTGCGTATAGCGGATCTTATCGCCGGCGGCGAAGTTCTTCTCTTCGCCGCCCGGCTCGATACCAATGTACTGCTCTCCGAGCAGCCCTGACGTCAGGATCTTCGCGGACGAGTCGGTGGGAAACTGATAACGCTCGTCCAGCTCCAGGGTCACGACGCCCTGGAACATCTTGTCGTCGAAGGTGATATTCGAGACACGGCCCACCACTACCCCGGCGCTCTTGACCGGGGCGCGCGGCTTGAGACCTCCGATGTTGTCGAAGTTGGCGGTCAGGGAGTAGGTATTGCCGACCGACAGCACGCTGACCAGGTTGCCGGCCTTGAGCGCCAGGAAAACCAGGGCCGCCGCCCCCAGCAGCACGAATACTCCCACCCAGAGATCGACTTTCTCTCGCGACATTTCGTATTCCTTTGGACCTCCCGCGTAGGGGTGCGTCCTTTGCCAGTTCTTCATCGCGGCACCGCCAGGGGCAGTGCCGATCATTCAATTGCCGAACATCCCGGCCGTCAGCAGGAAGTCCAGGCCCAGCACGGCCAGCGATCCCGCCACCACCGTGCGCGTCGTCGCGCGCGAGACGCCCTCGGGCGTGGCCGTGGCGTAATAGCCCTGATAGAGCGCGATCAAGGTCACGGCGACACCGAAGACGATGCTCTTGAGCACGCCATTGCCGACGTCCTTCCAGACGTCCACGCCATTCTGCATCTGCGACCAGAAGGCGCCATCGTCCACACCGATGAGTTGCACGCCCACGCCCCACCCGCCAAGTATGCCGACGGCCGAGAACACCGCGGCCAGCAACGGCATGGCGATCACGCCGCCCCAGAAGCGCGGCACCAGCACGCGGCGCACCGGATCCACCGCCATGACCTCCATGGCGGATAGCTGCTCGCCGGCCTTCATCAGGCCGATCTCGGCGGTCAGCGAGGTGCCGGCCCGGCCGGCGAACAACAGCGCGGTGACCACCGGACCGAGTTCGCGCACCAGGCCGAGCGCCACCAGCAGCCCCAGCGCCTGCTCGGACCCATAGCGATTGAGGGTGTAGTACCCCTGCAAGCCCAGCACGAAACCGACGAACAGCCCCGAGACGGCAATGATCACCAGGGAATAATTGCCGATGAAGTGGATCTGCTGCACCACCAGCCCGGGACGCCGCAGCGCCGTGCCGCTCTTGAACAGCAGCTGCAGGAAAAACCGGGCGAAAGCGCCCACGCCCGCGATCGACGTCCTCGTGCCGGCGCCCACCATGATGAAGAACCGCGCAAGCCCGCCCATCAGCGCGCGCTCCGCCGGCGTTCGAGCCACGCCCGGTACTCGGGGGTCTCGGGATACTGGAAAGCCACCGGCCCATCGGGCTCGCCGTTCAGGAATTGATGCACGAACGGATCCTTGGAAGCGGACAACTCGGCAGGCGTGCCGCTGGCCACGAGCGAGCCGCGGCCCAGCAGGTACACCTGGTCGGTGATATGGAAGGATTCCTGTACGTCATGGGTGATCAGGACCGACGCACAGCCCAGGGTATCGGTCATGGTACGTATCAATTGCGCCGTCACGCCCATGGAAATCGGATCCAGGCCGGCGAACGGCTCGTCGTAGAGGATCAACTCGGGCTCGAGCACCACCGCCCGGGCCAGGGCCAGGCGGCGGGCCATCCCGCCGGAGATCTCGGAGGTGCGCAAGAACGCCGCGGCCTTCAACCCGACGGCGTCTAGCTTGGCCAATACGCGGTCCAGGATTTCCGCCTCGGACATGGACGTGTGTTCCCGCAGGGGAAAAGCCACGTTCTCGAACACGTCCAGGTCGGTGAATAAGGCCCCTTGCTGGAACAGCACGCCCATGCGCTTGCGCAGCGCGAAAAGGCGGTCGCCGGAAAGGCGGGACAGATCCTCGCCCAGCGTCACGACCCGCCCTGCCTGGGGAGCAAGCTGCCCCGTGGCGGCGCGCAACAAGGTAGTCTTGCCCGAGCCCGACCCGCCCATGATGGCAACCACCTGCCCGCGCCGGACCTGCATATCGATGTTCTGCAGGATCGTGCGCTCGCCATAGCCGACCGACAGGCGGTCGAAGGCAAGGGCGACATCGCTGGAGCTAGGTGACGAAGATCGTGCCGAATCGGGCATGTAGAACCGGGAATAGTTGAAAAGAAGGGCGGTGCCAGGGAACGAGTCGGCGAGCTCGAAGGGCAATCCAGCCCGCGATTCTACCAGCAGCTCATCCTGACACCGTGCTTAACCCGACCTGGCGACGGGTATTGCCTGCCCGGCCAATGGCCGTGCCTTCCTTGCTGAAAAGACCGCGCAGCCCGCCGAAGCGCCAGGCATTGCCCATTACGGCCGCGCAAGGGAGAGCCGATTATGACCCACGGCAGCCGCGGCCGGGTTTACGTTTTTACAACAGTGTCGCAGGCGTTTGTATCGGCATGAAAAAGCCTCCGCGTCCATACGGACCGGTCATGGGCGGCAAGAGCCGCCGCACCGGTCCTGCAGACGGGAGGCATTATGACGACGCCGAATTAACGAGTTTTTAAGCGGCGCCGCGACACCCGGAAACAGGGTAACAAATGGCGTCCGGCAGCGGCCCGCCGCACGCCGGGCCGCCTGGCGCGGGTCAGCGCGGCAGTTCCGTCGCCCCCATCAGGAAGCTGTCTACCGCGGCCGCGCACTGGCGGCCTTCGCGGATCGCCCATACCACGAGCGACTGCCCGCGCCGCATATCGCCGGCGGCGAACACCTTGTCCACATTGGTACGGTAGTCTTCGGTATTGGCGCGCGCATTGCCCCGCGCGTCCTTCTCGACACCGAACGCATCCAGCACTTGCCGTACCGGCGAGACGAAGCCCATCGCGAACAACACCAGATCAGCCGGAATCTCGAACTCCGAACCTTCCACCTCGGCCATCTTCATCTGGCCGTTGTCGCCACGCACCCATTCCACCCGGCACGCGACCAGCGCGGTCACCTTGCCGTTCTTGCCCTTGAACGCTTTGGTCGACACGGCCCAATCGCGCTGCACGCCCTCCTCGTGCGAAGACGAGGTGCGCAGCTTGAGCGGCCAGTACGGCCAGGTCAGCTCCTTGTTCTCGGTCTCGGGCGGCTGCGGCATGACTTCGAACTGGGTCACCGACGCCGCGCCATGGCGGTTGCTGGTGCCGACGCAGTCCGATCCGGTATCGCCGCCGCCGATCACGACCACGTGCTTGCCGGTCGCCATGATCTGGTCCTTGACCTTGTCGCCGGCGACGACCTTGTTCTGCTGGCGCAGGAAGTCCATCGCGAAATGCACACCCTGCAACTCGCGGCCGGGCACCGGCAGGTCACGCGGAGTTTCGGAACCGCCGGAGATCACGATGGCGTCGAATTCGGCCTGCAGCTCATCGGGGGTCTTCACGGTCGCCGAAATACCCAGGGCCTTGGCGTCTTCCGGGCGGCCGACGAACGTCGACGGCCGGAACACCACGCCTTCCTGTTCCATCTGCGCCATGCGGCGGTCGATCTGCCACTTCTCCAGCTTGAAATCGGGAATGCCGTAGCGCAGCAGTCCGCCGACGCGGTCGTTCTTCTCGAACACCGTCACATCGTGACCGGCGCGGGCCAGCTGCTGCGCGCAGGCAAGACCCGCGGGACCGGAGCCGACCACCGCCACCTTCTTGCCGGTCTTGGCCTTGGGCAGCATGGGCGTGACCCAGCCGTGCTCCCAGCCATGATCGATGATGGCGTGTTCGATGGACTTGATGCCGACCGCGTCGTCGTTGATGTTCAGGGTACACGCGGCCTCGCACGGCGCGGGGCAGATGCGGCCCGTGAACTCGGGGAAATTGTTGGTGGAATGCAGCACGGCCAGCGCCTGCTTCCAGTTCTGGCGATACACCAGATCGTTCCAGTCCGGAATGATGTTGTTGACCGGGCAGCCGTTGGTACAGAACGGAATGCCGCAATCCATGCAGCGGGCGCCCTGTTGCTTGGCTTCCTCGTTGTTCAGATGGAGTACGAATTCCTTCCAATGCTTGACGCGCTGCTCCGGCGCTTCGGCCGCTTCCTGCAGACGCTGGTACTCCAGAAATCCGGTGACCTTACCCATGGTTGTTTCCTGACAATTCTATTGAGGCCGGGCGTCGCGCAGGACGCGGCGCCGGCTTCGGATTCGTTACTGATCGCCGTGCCTCATCGGGGCTGGGCGAGGGCGGGGGCCTAACCCATGCGCGGCCCCCGCCCGGCGATACATGCTAGGCAGCCAGCTTCTGCGGGTTCTGGGCGTCCCACAATTCGCCCAGCGCGCGCCGGTATTCGGTCGGCATGACCTTGACGAACTTGGAGCGCGAGGTTTCCCAGCTGTCCATGATGTCGCGTGCCCGGAAGCTGCCGGTATAGCGGAAGTGGTTTTCCACCAGGCGGCGCAGGATGGCCTCGTCGGTGTCCCGTTCCCCGCCCCGGACCATGCTGTGCCACAGGCGGCGCGAGCCGTCCTTCTCCTGCACCGCGGCGGCCAGCACGGGCTCGAGCTCCACCATGGCAAGGTTGGCGCGCTGGCGGAAGGTGCCGTCCGGATCGTAGACGTAGGCCACGCCGCCCGACATGCCGGCGGCGAAGTTGCGGCCGGTTTCGCCCAGCACCACCACCGTCCCGCCGGTCATGTACTCGCAGCCGTGGTCACCCACGCCCTCGACGACGGCGGCCGCGCCCGAGTTGCGGACCGCGAAGCGCTCGCCCGCCACGCCGTTGAAGTAGGCTTCTCCCGACAAGGCGCCGTACAGCACCGTGTTGCCGACGATGATGTGCTCCGGCCCATGGCCGCGGAAATCGTTGGGCGAGCGCACGATGATACGGCCGCCCGACAGGCCCTTGCCGACATAGTCGTTGCCATCGCCCACCAGGTCGAGCGTGATGCCGTGCGCCAGGAAGGCGCCGAAGCTCTGCCCGGCGGTGCCATTGCACTGGATATGGATGGTGTCGTCAGGCAATCCCTCGTAGCCGTACTTGCGGGCCACCATGCCCGAGAGCATCGCGCCGATGGTGCGGTTGACGTTGCGCACCGTGGTGATGAACGACACCTTCTCGCCGCGCTCGATCGCAGGCTTGGCGCGTTCGATCAGCTGGTGATCCAGCGCCCGCACCAGGCCATGATCCTGCTCGTCGACATGGCGGCGGGCCACCTCGGCTGCGACGGCCGGCTGGTAGAACACGCGGCTGAAGTCCAGCCCGCGCGCCTTCCAGTGCTCGATGCCGGCCCGCATGTCCAGCAGGTCGGCGCGGCCGATGAGGTCGTCGAACTTGCGGATGCCCAGCTGGGCCATGATCTCGCGCACTTCTTCGGCAATGAAGAAGAAGAAGTTGACCACGTGCTCGGGCTTGCCCTGGAACTTGGCGCGCAGCACCGGATCCTGCGTCGCCACGCCCACCGGGCAGGTGTTCAGGTGGCATTTGCGCATCATGATGCAGCCTTCGACCACCAGCGGCGCCGTGGCAAAGCCGAACTCGTCGGCACCCAGCAGCGCGCCGATCACCACGTCGCGGCCGGTCTTCATCTGGCCGTCGGCCTGGACGCGGATGCGTCCGCGCAGATGGTTCAGCACCAGCGTCTGCTGCGTTTCCGCCAGGCCCAGTTCCCACGGGGTGCCGGCATGCTTGATCGACGAGACGGGCGAAGCGCCGGTGCCGCCGTCGTGGCCGGCAATGACCACGTGGTCGGCCTTGGCCTTGGCCACGCCCGCCGCCACCGTTCCCACGCCGACCTCGGATACCAGCTTGACCGAAATCGAGGCGTGCGGGTTGGCGTTCTTCAGGTCGTGGATAAGCTGCGCCAGGTCCTCGATGGAATAGATGTCATGGTGCGGCGGCGGGGAGATCAGGCCCACGCCGGGTACCGAAAAACGCAGCTTGGCGATGTATTCGGACACCTTGTGGCCGGGAAGCTGGCCGCCCTCGCCGGGCTTGGCGCCCTGCGCCATCTTGATCTGGATCTGGTCCGCGCTGGCCAGGTACTCGGCAGACACGCCGAAACGGCCCGAGGCCACCTGCTTGATGCGCGAGCGCAGCGAGTCACCGGCCTTGAGAGGCACGTCGGCCACCACGCGCTCGGCGCCCAGCACCGAGGCCAGCGTATCGCCGTCCTTGATGTCGGCCTTGCCGTGCTGCATTTCGGCGCGATAGCGCAATTCATCCTCGCCGCCCTCGCCGGTATTGGATTTGCCGCCGATACGGTTCATCGCGATCGCCAGCACCGAATGTGCCTCGGTGGAGATGGAACCCAACGACATGGCGCCGGTGGCGAAACGCTTGACGATCTCCTTGGCCGGCTCGACTTCGTCGAGCGGGATGGCATGGGCCGGATCGAACCTGAACTCGAACAGGCCACGCAACGTCATGTGGCGCTTGCTCTGGTCGTTGATGATCTGCGCGTATTCCTTGTACGTGCGGTAGTTGTCGGCGCGCGTGGAGTGCTGCAGCTTGGCGATGGCGTCGGGCGTCCACATGTGCTCTTCGCCGCGGATGCGGAACGCGTACTCGCCGCCTTCGTCCAGCGCATTCTCGAGCAGCGGGTCGTTGCCGAAAGCCGCCTTGTGCATGCGCAGCGATTCCTCGGCCACCTCGAATATGCCGATGCCTTCGATATTGCTGGCGGTACCCGGGAAGTACTGCTCGACCAAGGCGCGATTCAGGCCGACGGCCTCGAAGATCTGGGCGCCGGTATACGACATGTAGGTCGAGATGCCCATCTTGGACATGACCTTCTGCAGCCCCTTGCCGATAGCCTTCACGTAGTTGGCGATGGCCTTCTCGGGGGACACCTTGGCATCGTGCTCGTGCTCGCGCACCAGGGCCTCCATCGCGAGATACGGATGGATGGCCTCGGCGCCATAGCCGCCCAGCAGCGCGAAGTGATGCACCTCGCGCGCCGATCCGGTTTCCACGACCAGCCCGGTGCTGGTACGAAGCCCCGCGCGGATCAGGTGCTGGTGCACGGCCGACGTGGCCAGCAGCGCGGGAATCGGCACACGGGTCGCATCGACCAGGCGGTCGGACACGATCAGGATGTTGTAGCCGCTCCGGACCGCTTCCTCGGCCTGCGCACACAGCGCGGCCACCCGCGCCTGGATGCCTTCCTTGCCCCATTCGGCCGGATAGGTGATATCCAGCTCGAAGCTCTTGAACTTGCCGTTGGTGACCCGCTCGATATGGCGGATCTGCGCCATGTCGGCGAAGTCCAGCACGGGTTGCGCCACTTCCAGGCGCAATGGCGGATTGACGTTGTTGATATCCAGCAGGTTGGGCTTGGGCCCGATGAACGACACCAGCGACATGACCAGGTTTTCCCGGATCGGGTCGATGGGCGGGTTGGTCACCTGGGCGAACAACTGCCGGAAATAGTTATAGAGGCTCTTGCTCTTGTTGGACAGCACCGCCAGCGGCGCATCGTTGCCCATCGAACCCGTCGTTTCCTCACCCAGCACGGCCATGGGACGCAGGATGAACTTGTAGTCTTCCTGGGTCCAGCCGAAGGCCTGCTGCCGATCCAGCATGGGAACCGACGAGCGTCCTTCCTCGATTTCTTCCTTGACCGGCTCCGGCAGGGTGTCCAGCTTGATGCGGATGCGCTCGATCCACTGCCGGTAGGGCTTGCTGTTGGCGAGCTGGTCCTTCAGTTCCTTGTCGTCGATGATGCGGCCCTGCTCGAGATCGATCAGGAACATCTTGCCGGGCTGCAGGCGCCATTTCTTGACGATCTTGCTTTGCGGAACAGGCAGCACGCCCGATTCCGACGCCATGATGACCAGGTCATCGTCGGTCACGACGTAACGCGCCGGGCGCAGGCCATTGCGATCCAGCGTCGCGCCGATCTGGCGGCCGTCGGTGAAGGCGATCGCGGCCGGGCCGTCCCACGGCTCCATCATGGCAGCGTGGTATTCGTAGAATGCCCGGCGGGTCTCGTCCATTTCCGCATGCTGTTCCCAGGCCTCGGGAATCATCATCATCATCGCGTGGGCGATGGGATAGCCGGACATGACCAGCAGTTCGAGGCAGTTGTCGAACGTGGCCGTGTCGGACTGGCCTTCGTAGACGATGGGATAGAGCTTCTTGAGATCGTCGCCGAGCACGGGCGACTGCATCACCCCTTCGCGCGCGCGCAGCCAGTTGAAGTTGCCCTTGACCGTATTGATTTCGCCGTTGTGCGCGATCAGGCGGTACGGGTGGGCCAGCGGCCACGCCGGGAAGGTATTGGTCGAGAACCGCTGGTGCACCAGCGCGAGCGCCGTCACGGCACGGGGATCGGCCAGGTCGCGGTAATAGCGGCCGACCTGGTCGGCCAGCAGCAGGCCCTTGTAGACCACCGTGCGGCTGGAGATGGACGGCACGAAATATTCCTTGCCGTGCTTGAGCCGCATTTTCTGGATGGCATGCGAGGCCATCTTGCGGATGACGTACAGCTTGCGCTCCAGCGCGTCGGGCACCATGACATCGCCGCCGCGGCCGATGAAGAGCTGGCGGATCACCGGCTCCACATGCTTGACGTTGGGCGACATCGGCATTTCCTTGTCGATCGGGACGTCGCGCCAGCCGAGCACGACCTGCCCTTCGGCTCTGACCGCGCGCTCGAGTTCCTGCTCACAGGCCAGCCGCGAAGCGATTTCCTGCGGCAGGAATACCATCGCAACGCCGTATTCCCCTGGCGCGGGCAGCTCCACGCCTTGGGCGGCCATTTCCTGGCGATACAAGGCATCGGGAATCTGGATCAGGATGCCGGCGCCGTCGCCCATGAGCGGATCGGCCCCCACCGCGCCGCGGTGGTCGATGTTCTCGAGGATCTTCAGGCCCTGCTGGATGATGGAATGGCTTTTCTTGCCCTTGATGTGGGCGACGAAGCCCACGCCACAGGCATCGTGCTCGTTGGCCGGGTCGTACAGGCCCTGGGCCTGAGGCGCCTTGCGGGACGCGGGCAGACCGATGGCGGAGGCGTCGATGACGGCGGTCTGCGGCGGCGAGGCCGGGATATGTTCCTGACGGGATTGGGGCATGGTGCGCTCCGCTGGAGGATTCGCGCGGACGAATCCAGGTACTAGGACATCGGGCGGGGAGTGGGAGGCGTAAAGCCTTCGGACCACCGGCCGGCATTCAGCCGCGGCACGCATGGCGCTCCGCGGGGAGTGTGACGATACTGCGACGCATCAGACGGCGCAAGAAAAATAAAAAGGGGAACGTCCCCAATTTTTTCTCACCCGCAAAAACCGCCCAAATAAAATAGGGACGCACCAATTCCGTGCATTATTCGCCGATCGGTGACGCAGTTTTGCGCGGCCGCCCCCGCCTGGCAGCCACCGGCCGGCGGCTGCTCGTGCCCTCGAGGCCTTGCACGAAGGCCGGGCTCCCCAACGCCCATTGGCCATGCAGGGCTTGCTCGATGCGGGCCACCGACGCCGCGGGCAGACCGTCGAGCACCATGGCGCGGTAGCTGGCCTGGCGGTCGAACGGCGTATTGCCGCATGCCCAGTAGTCAGCGTGATCGTGCAGCAGGCTGGCCGGCGCCGCGCCCATGTGGGCGGCCGCCGAAGACCAGCGCCAATGCTCTGCATCGCCGGCCAATCCTTGCCGGACCGGTGCGGTTTCGAGCCAGATCAAGGACGGCAGGACCCAAGCCCCCGGCTCCACCAGCGTGGACCGGAACCGCCCGGCGAAGACGCGTCCCACCTGCAAACGCGCCGCCAGCCGGCGGCCCAGCGATTGGATCAGCCCCGACAGGCCCGTGGGGCCCGCCGGCGTAGCAAGCAACAACAGCTGGTCAAAAGTCAGCGCCCAGCCATGGACCGCCACCCCGTACTGACGGGCGTCGGCGGCCAGCCATGCCGCGACGTGGTCGAGGAGCGCGTTGCCGTCGCTGCTGGCCGACAAAGGCACCGTAAACCTGGCCTGAGCCAGGTTGGGAAGGTCGGGGGCGTACAGACGGGGGAGACGAGCCATGAGAAATAGGGACGCACCAGCGCAGGGTATGGAAGTTGCTGATTTCCGCGAACAATACGCCGATTCCGCGGTCTATGCAGCATGACATCTTGTGACGTCGTTCCGCCCCGCCACCGCGGCGCTCCTAGAGGAGCACACCGGGTTCCGGGATTGCTGCCGTGCTGCAATGCACAGCCATGCGTTCACGCTATCGACGTCATCAAAAAGACCCATTAGCACTCTTTGGCCCGGAGTGCTAACCTTCTTGCATGGAGGTAAGCCGTTTATGAAACGTTCGTCGAATCAGTCCAACGCTCTCGTTCCCGCCACAAGCGGTCCGGGCGCGCTGGCACTCGCGATTGCCAACCCCGGCGCGCTTGGCACGATCGAAGCCTATATCGGGGCCGTGAACCGGCTCCCCGTGCTGACGGCCGAACAGGAACACGAGCTTGCGGTGCGGTATCGCGACAAGCAGGACCTGAACGCTGCGCGTGAACTCGTGCTGTCCCACCTGCGCCTGGTGGTCGCCATCGCGCGGCAATACCTGGGCTATGGGCTGCCGCATGCCGACCTCATCCAGGAAGGAAACGTCGGGCTGATGAAGGCCGTCAAGCGTTTCGACCCCAACCGCGGCGTGCGGCTGGTGTCGTTCGCCATCCACTGGGTGAAGGCCGAGATCCATGAATATATTCTGAAGAACTGGCGCCTGGTCAAGGTGGCTACCACCAAGGCGCAGCGCAAGCTGTTCTTCAACCTGCGCAGCCTCAAACAGGATACGCACGCCCTTACGCCCGAGCAGGTGGAGGAAATCGCCGCCAGCTTGAACGTCAGGCCGCAGGACGTCACCGAAATGGAAGTGCGGCTGTCCGGCCAGGAAATGGCCTTGGAAGGCCGCACGGACGACGGCGAAACCGAATTTGCGCCCATCGCCTACCTATCCGACGAAGGCCAGCACGAGCCCAGCGCGGTCCTGGAAGAACGGCGCCGTGACGAGCTCCATGGGCAAGGCCTGCAAGAAGCCCTCGAGACCCTGGATACACGGTCGCGCCGGATCATCGAGGCACGCTGGCTGAAGGACGAAGGCGGCGCGACGCTGCAGGAACTGGCGGACGAGTTCGGTGTATCGGCCGAGCGGATACGCCAGATCGAAGCACGTGCCATGACGAAAATGCGAGGCGCGCTGGCCGCTTACGCCTGATTGCCTGGCCTGCCCATGGGCGGTCTCCGGTTATGCCGGGGCCGCCCATTTTTGCTTCCCGGCGACTGACATCCGTCACAGATAGTTACAAGATTGGAGGAAATTTACGCGAATCCCGCGCAAGCCGGTGAACTTCCTCCAACCGGTAGAACCTAACCGTCAGGTGGGACACATTTTGGGTGCAATGCCTATGTGTCGGGTTATCGGGCTTCCCCCAGCGCGATATCCCTTCCGGCGCAGGTTGCCGGTACCAACCGATACGTCCGCCTCTGCTTTTCTCCTCCCTCCCCCCCCACTTGAGGCGGATATGTTGACGGGACACCTACGGTGTCCCGTTTTTTTTGGCTCAGTCAATCAGTAGCAGGGCGGGACCAAGGACGCCGGATATACGTGCCGGCTATTCCAGCTTCATGCCGGTCTCTCGTACCAGCTTGCCGAACTTTTCGTACTCGCCCCGCATGATCGTACCGAACTGTGCCGGCGTCATCTTTGCGATCGGCGGCGTACCGTAGCCATTGAATTTGGCAATCACGTCGGGATCCGCGAGCGCCTTGACAATATCGGCGTTGATTCTCGCCACCAGGGCGGGCGGGGTGGCAGCCGGCACCATCGCGCCAAATGTCGACGAGATGTCGTAGCCGGGCACGCCCGACTCGGCCACGGTCGGCACATCGGGCAACGTAGGAGACCGCTCCGCCATCGTGCCAGCGAGGATGCGCAGATTGCCGGCCTTCACCTGCGGTACGACCGCAACCTGCCCATAGATGGCTAGCTGCACGTCGTTGGCGAGCAGGCCCTTGATACCTTCCGACCCTTTGTACGGCACATGCAGCAGCTGGACTCCCGCCATCGAACTGAACATCTCGCCAGCAAGGTTGCCGGAAGAGCCGGCTCCCGGCGTGGAGTACGCGAGCTTGCCAGGATTCTTCTTGGCGTAACCGATGAGATCCCGCACCGTCCGCATCGGCGACGACGCGTTTACGGTCAGGTACATCGGCAGGTGGGCAGCGCCGATGACGGGCGCGAAGTCGTTGAGTGGGTCGTACGGTAGTTTGCTATAGACGTGAGGATTGATGGCCCACAGCGAGCTATCACCGAACAGGATGGTGTAGCCGTCGGGCTCGGACTTGGCGACAAAGGCCGCGGCAACCAGGCCGGAAGCGCCCGGCCGGTTCTCGACGACCACGGGTACTCCCCATATTTCGGCGAGCTTCTGGGCGATCAACCGCGTGAGCGCGTCCGGGACGACGCCGGGCGTGGAGGGCACGACGACGCGAACGGCTCGGCCGGGATAGGCGGTTTCCGCGTGAGCCACGCCGCCGGCCTGCAACAGCGCGCACGCTGCCACCATGCCAGCGATGCGCCGTAGGATGCCCGCGGCGGGAGTGCGGATTGGCGATGGGTGTTGCATTGTCTCCTCCTTGTTGGATGTTGGTTTCTTGGGTCGTCCTGCTTCAGGTCTCGGCCAGCGACGGCACGCGAGCCAAGGCCTTCTTCATCCGGGCGAACTGGACCACTTGGCGTCCTACGCATTCGAGCTGGAACGCGGCCGACGGCTCGCGACATGCGCCGCTGTCGTCGAACAATGGAGTCGATGTATTGAGCACCGCGCCAAGCGGCGTAGGCCAGCCGCGCAGAGAATGGGCAATGGCCCGCAGCGCAACCAGCGCTTGGCCGGCACCCTGCCATCCCGCGCCACAAGCAATAAGGCCGATCGCGCAATCGTCGAAATAGACGCGATGGTCGCGGCTCAAGTCTTCGGTGTAATCAAGCGCGTTCTTGAGCATGCCGGAGATCGTGCCGTGGTAGGACGGCGATGCGATGATCAACCCGTCGCAGCGCCGCAGCAATGCCACCAGGCGCCGCGCGGCATCGCAACGCTCCGGACGCTCGGGCGCGTACATGGGCAAGTCGAGTTGAGGGCCTGCCAGCATGACCACCTGTGCGCCCTCCCGCTCGGCCGCGCGCAGGCTGACCGCGAGGGCCTTCTCGGAGGATGAGCCGGCCCGGGTCGTGCCGCCGAGGCCGACGATCAGGGGTGCTTGTTCCATGGCGTTTCCTTTTGATGGACTCGATGCAAAAAGCCGATGACCAGGTCGTTGAAACGATCGGCCTGTTCGATGTTGGGACAGTGGCCGCAGCGATCGAAAACATGTACTTCGCTGCCGGGAATCCGGCGGCCCAAGTCGTCGGCATAGCCCGGCTCGCGCAGACGATCCTGGGCGCCGGCCACGATAAGTGTCGGTACTGCGATAGCCTCGTAGGGAGTGCGGTCGACTCGGCCAAAGCTTCCAGACGCAGCACCCCGTGCGCCGGGTTTCAAGCGGGGCGCCGCGGCGCACTCCCATGCGCCGGGAAGCAGCGCCAATTCCTGGCGGCGTCCAACATAGGCGTCGTCATCAGCCCAGGCCGGATCGTGGAACATCGCCCTCAGTAGCGCGCGCATCGCCAGCGCCGTTCCGTCGTAGTCCAGCAAGATCTGCCGCTCCGGCGTCATCGGGACGAAACCGCCGCCACTGGCGATGACGAGCGAGCGGATCGGCAACAGGCCCGGTGTCTCTGCCGCTATGCGCAGCAGGCTGCTTGCGCCCATCGAATTACCGATGAAATCGGCTTCCGTTACCCCGCGAGCGTTCAACATTCGTTCGACGAAGCGACACATATGACGAACCGAGCGGCCGCGCGGGTCGGCGAAGTCAAACACCTTGTCGGTGCGGCCGAAGCCCAGCCAGTCCGGCGCGACGACATGGAAATGCCGGGCGAGCGCCGGCAGCGTAAACTCCCAGCTCAACTCTGCGGCGCCGCCGAACTCGCCCGAATGCAGCAGCACGACGGTCGGCCCCTCCCCTGCCTCGAGGTAATGGGTGCGAATCCCGTCGATGTCGATGTAGCCGTCCTGCATCGCGTTCACCGGACGAAATCGCGCGCCATACCGCCGGTATCGGCAAAACGACGGTCGGGCGACGCTTCCCGTCGTGCCCTCATCTCGCTTTCGTCGTAGCCGGCGGCAAGCTCCACCAGGCGAGGCTGGACCTCCTGCGCGAACCGCGTCATCGATCCCAAAGTCTCTTCGCGCGTCATCAATCCCGCGTGGCCCATCATCAGAAAGTGGCCAAAGCCGCCGCTGTATTCCCAGAACGCCTTGATCTGGTCGAAAACCTGATCCGGCGTACCGGCGAACAGGTTGCCGCGCGCCATCTGGTCCTCGACCGTGATCGGCGTAGCTTCGCCAGCCTGCGGTTTGAGAAACTGCGCTGCGACCGCCGGCGGGTGGTAGCCCGGCGGGTTGGAGAACTGCGGCGCGCCCTTGCTGGTATTCATGTACCAAAGCAGCTTTTCGGCCCCTTCGCGCGCCTGTGCCTCGTTATCGCCTACGAATACCAGCGCGCAGTAGGCGAGCCGGTCGAGCGGTGCCGGCTTGCCGTGTGCATCCAGATAGGCTTGGCGATAGCCGTCGAAGATCTTGCGGATGTTCTGGTATCCCGCGAGAAAGACTGCGCCGACGTGGCCCCGCTTGGCGACGGGCGTGGTACTGGGGCCGCTTCCCACGGTGATCCAGACAGGCGGATGCGGCTGCTGCCAAGGGCGGGGCCAGATGTTGACCTGGCGATGAGTGTAGAAGCGGCCTTCGAAATTGAACGGGCCATCGTGCGTCGTCCAGGCCTTCAGGATCAGGTCGTGTGCTTCCCAGACGCGCTGACTTCCTCGGAAAGCGCTGATGTTGGCTGCCGAGGCTTCGTAGGGCACGCCACGCACGAAGCCACATTCCAGACGGCCGCGCGACAGCACGTCGATCATCGCCATCTCTTCCGCCACACGCACCGGCTGGTTGCGGTTGGCAAGCGGATTGCCCAGCACCAGCAGCCTGGCCCGGCTGGTCTGGCGCGCCAGGATGCTCAGCATCAGCGGCACGGCCGGCACCGTGCACGTGGGCGTCTGATGGTGCTCGTTCAACATCAAGTCCAGGCCCAGGTCTTCCGCCTCGAGCCAGAGGTCGAGGTACATGTGGTACAGATCGGCGCCTATACGCGGGTCGTAGTGTCCATTGGGCAAGGTGACACGGATCGATTCATAGCTGGCCGGGTCCGGCAGATATGGATAGGGGCACTCATTGAAGAACCAGGTTTTCATGGCAATTCCTGTCAGGCAGCGGAACGGAGGGCAACGAAATCGAGGACGCGGCGGGCGAAGGCTTCGGGCTGCTCGATGTGTGGCGCATGGCCTGCCGCGCCTATCACCCGCAGATCGGCCTGCGGAATCAATCCGGCGTAGGCGCGGCCGTAGTCGGGCGTGACCAGGCGATCGCTGGCTCCCCACAGCAGCAGGGTCGGCACGCTAATCCGTTGCAGCCGGTTCGGCAGCTTCGGGTTGTGCATGTAGGGATCCCAGGTGTACATCCCTAGCGCGACACGGTTGGCGGCGGCCGCCTGCCACTCCTCATCGCTGCGCTGCGTCGCACCGGGCGCTTTCGCGGGGTCGTGCCACATCAAACGTTCTACGTCCTCCGGCGACATTGCAAAGATGTCGGGAATGTCGCGATCATCGCGGCCGCCGGGCTTGATGCCCAAGGCGTCGACCAGGATCAATTGCCCGATACGCTGAAGGTTCCTGACCGCGATTTCGGCCGCGGTCCAACCTCCCATGGAAAAGCCCATCAGCACGGCATCCTGCAAATCGAGCGCATCCATCAAATCGAGATACAGGTAGACCAGATCCTCCATTCCGTCGAAATGGTCCGGAATGGCAGTTCCGGCGAAACCGGGATGTACCGGCTCGATGACCTCCATGTGCTGCGCAAGTAAATCGGCGAACGGACGAGACGCAACGGGGCCGCCTCCGCCGTGCAGCATTAACAGCGGGCGTCCGTGTCCCTTGCGGCTGATTGGCACTTCGATGCCTTGCAGGGTGACTGTTGTCTGGGTAAGGCTCATGGAACTTCTCCGGCAGGTGGGGCGCGCGACAGCGGTAGCCGTCCGGCGCAGTCTTCGGAGAAATTATTAATGATTAATCTTTAATGAAAAATCAGGGTAAACCACCAGATTTTCGATCCATGACGGAGCTACAGGCCGGGCGACAGTCCGAGGCCGATCAATGGCCGGCGGACGATCCGACGGGCGGCGCCCCGAGCGCCGACGACATCGCGGCGCTCGAGCGCCGCGATCAGTTGGCGCCAGGGCTCGCTCACTTCGTCCGGGTCGGTGCTATTGCGTAGCGCGGTGTGAAAGTACATCCGTGCCTGCGAGGTGAAGCGGCTCCAATTCTGAGCGAGACGCCGGTTGCCGGAACATTCGCAGACCCAATGGTTCAGGGAGTGGCCAAGAGCCATCTGGCCCTTGATGTCGCCCTCGTCCAGATGCTTTTCGAGTTGGAGCAACATCCGCCTCCCCTCTTCCAGTTGTGCCGCCGTAATATGGCTCGCGGCCAGTTCGGCGGCCAGTTCGAGTAGCGCAGCCCGCAATTGGAAGATCTCGACGATCTCGTCGCCACTAAGCTCGACGACACGCACGCCGCGCCACGGCTCGCGCACCAGCAGTTCCTCACTGACCAGCAGCTGCAGCGCCTCGCGAATCGGCCCGTTGGAATACCCGAACTCCTCGGCCAACGCGCTTTCGCGTATCCACATCCCCGGCGGATAAACGCCCGTCACGATGCGGTCGCGAAGCACTTCTGCCAGGCTGCTGCCTATCGATTGCGTTGCGCCGGGCGGCATAGTCGCCGGCGGCATGTCCTCAGTCGCGGACCGAACGGTGGTGTTGGAAGGAGAGGAAGGTGCGCGGCGAGGCATGGTGAAGGCCAGGAGTAGACCCATGAATCGTTAATGATTCATAGCGGTTCGATTTATACCATGCGCCCCGGCGAAGCGCGGTCATGGGAACAGCTACCGGCCCGCCGGTCGGACTCATGCCAACAACTGCCGGATATCGCTGGCCAGCGCCTCTGCGCCGCTGTTGTGACGCGCGAACAGCCGCAGTTGGCCTTCGGGGTCGAAGATATACACACCGGCGGTATGGTCCATGGTGTAGGAACCCGGCTCCTTGCCGGGCACCTTGGCGTAGAACACCTTGAACGACTTGGCCACACGGGCAGTCGCGTCGGGATCGCCGCGCAGTCCGAGGAAGGAGGAATCGAACTGCGTCACGTACTGGCGCAAAACCTCGGGCGTATCGCGCTCGGGGTCGACCGTGACGAACACGACCTGGACCCGCTCGCCCTCCTTGCCGAGCAGGTTCTTGACCTGCACGAAATCGGCCAAGGTCGTGGGGCATACGTCCGGACATTGCACGAAGCCAAAGAAAACAACCAGTACCTTGCCCTTGAAGTCCTGCAGGGTACGGGGCTGGCCGTTGAAATCCGTCAGGGAAAGATCCGTCCCCAGGTCCGATCCGCTCACGTCGGTACTGTTGAACGCGGGCTTCTGCTTGCATGCGGCCAGCAACCCGGCCGCTACCGCGGCGGCGCCGGCCCGCAGCACGAAGCGGCGGGAGTCGGAAAATCCTGCAATCATCAAAACCTCCTCAAGTCATCTTGCCCTGGCGCACCGGGCGCCATTCTCCCCGGGGAGCGGCACCGGCACGCCGGACGGCCCGGCGCCCTACCACCAGTGGTCGACCAGCAAGGCCGCGAACAGCAGGGCCAGGTACAGGATGGAGAAACGGAACAGGCGCCGCGCCAGTTCATCGCTATAGCTGCGGTAAAGCTTCCACGCGTAGCCCACGAATACCGCGCCCAGCGCCACGGCGCACACCAGGTAGACCAGCCCGCTCATCCGGATCACATACGGCAGGACCGAGGTGGCGAACAGCGCTATCGAGTACAGCAGGATGTGCAGGCGGGTGATTTTCTGCCCATGCGTGACGGGCAGCATGGGCAGACCGGCGTTCTCGTAATCCTTGGTGCGGTAGAGCGCCAGCGCCCAGAAATGCGGCGGCGTCCAGATGAAGATGATGAGCACAAGGAGCCATGCTTCGGCGGGCACGCTGTCGGCCACCGCCGCCCACCCGAGCGCGGGCGGCATGGCGCCCGACAGGCCGCCGATCACGATGTTCTGCGGCGTGCGGGGCTTGAGAATGACGGTGTAGATCACGGCATAGCCCACGAAGGTGGCGAAGGTCAGCCACATGGTGAGCGGATTCACGAGGGTGTAGAGCACCACCATCCCGAGGCCGCCGACCACGCCCGACATGGCGATGATCTGCAACGCCCCGATGTCGCCCCGGGCGGTCGGCCGGTGCGCGGTCCGCGCCATCCTGGCATCGACCTGTTCTTCGATGAGGCAATTGATCGCAAATGCGGCCGCCGCAAGCAGCCAGATGCCGATCGTGGCTGCCACGACGGTGCGCCACGGCGGTACGGTGGGCGTAGCCAGGAACATGCCGATGACGGCACAGAAAACGGCGAGCTGGCTCACGCGGGGCTTGGTCAGTACCCAATATTGCCGAAGACGCAGACCAACGTTAGACACTCGAATGCTTTCCATGAGGAATCCGGAACTTCAAAAAGCGTGCGCGGCCTCTCCGGGCGGCCGGCGAGCCCGCGCCAGCCTGACCAGCAGCGTCACGCACAAGATGGTCAGGACGGCGGCCCCGCCGTTATGCAGCACGGCGATCACTATAGGCCATTGCAGGAAAATGCTGGTCAGGCCGGTCAGGAGCTGCACGCACAACATGCCCAGCAACGCCGTCGCGGGGCCCTTGAGCCCGTCGTAGCGGCGCAACTTGAGGGCCAGCCAGCCCAGATAGACCAGGACCACGAAGGCGAAGTTGCGATGAGTCCAATGGATGGCCGTCAACGCACTTTGCGAAATAATTTCGCCCGAAGGCAGCTGCCCCAACGCCCGCACGATCGAGTACCCGCCACGAAAATCCATCTCGGGCAGCCATTGCCCGTGGCAAGTCGGAAAGTCCATGCACGCCAGGGCCGCATAGTTGGTGCTGACCCAGCCACCCAGGGCCAATTGGGTATAGAGCAGCGCAAGCCCGACCGCGGCATATCCCCACCAGCGCCCGGCACTGGCCGGAATGTCGGGCAGCACGGTCTGTCGGGCCGAGAGCCAGGTCAGCAGCGCCAGCAGGCTGATGCCGCCCAGCAGGTGCGCGGTCACGACGACCGGCATGAGCTGGTGGGTCACCGTCCAGGCCCCGAACGCGCCCTGCAGGCACACGGCGGGCAGGATCACGGTTGCCAGCCATGGCGACTGGGCAAGCACCCGGCGATGGCGCCAGGCCACCACCACGATGGCAATGATCAGGATGCCCAGCAGGGTGCCGGCATAGCGATGAATCATCTCTATCCAGGCCTTCGACAGTGTAACCGGTCCTTCCGGCATCGCCGTGGCGGCCGCATGGATGTGATCCAGCGCGCCGATGGGCGAAGCCTTTCCGTAGCACCCCGGCCAATCCGGGCAGCCCAGGCCCGAGTCCGTCAGGCGCACGAAGGCGCCGAACATGATCAGATCGAAGGTCAGGAACATGGTGACCGCTACCAGCCTGGCGTAGCGGGCGCGTATGCGGGCGGCGCGGTCTGCCGGTCGTTGTACTGCTGTATCCATTCCCTGCCCTCACCCTATGCGCGACGCGTGCAGCAGCTTGCCGATGTCCTTGCGCAGGCGCGTGGGATCGGGATTCTCGGGGAAACGCAGCATCTGGTTGCCAAGCGGATCGATCAGCCATATGTGCTGCCGAAGTGCCGGGCCACCGGGACTCACGTCCGCGGGCAAGGCAAGAAAGCGCGCCGCCTGCGCGGCGTTGGCCCGCACCATGTGCGTACCCTCGTAGGCCCGGATCACCATGGTCGGTACCGGCTCGTCGTCGAGGATCAGCCATACACGCTCGATGCGGGCGACATTCTTGCCCGTGCTGGCATGGGTCTGGCGCATGATGTAGAGCTTCTTGGCGCACTCCTCGCCGCAGGCGCCGCTATCGGCGGTCACCATGACCCATTTGCCGGCCAGGCTCCGCAAATCGAAGGGCGTGCCGTCCAGGTCCGTCAGCTGAAGCTGCGATGCGTCGGGCACTGGCCGCTGGGGCTCGACCAGGTGGCCATAATTGCTGCCCGGGCCGCGCGGCCCCCAGTCCAGGAAATAAACCAGCGCCGCCGCCACGACCGGCGCGGCGCACACGATCAATACGGCGTACAGCGAAAACAGGGACCGCTTCTTGCGCGGCGTTGGCCGCGCGCCGTCAGTGTGTCGAGCGGAGGGATCGGACAAGGAGGACTCCAAAAGCGATGGCGGCAATCGCCGCGAACGAAAACCATTGCAACGCATAGCCGCGGTGCGTATCGACGTTGGTGGGCGGCCCGGCCCATTCACGCACCAGGCCGTCCGGCGCATCCCCGGTCTGCTCCAGCACGACCGGCAGCAGTCCCACGCCCGCGGCCTCGCCATAGGACGGCAGGTCCAGGTTCTGCATCCGTGGCGGCGGACTGCCCGGCCCGGGCCACGGCCGCGGCAACGCCTCGGGGTGGCCCCCCAGCGCGCCGAGGTCCAGCAGGCGCGGAATTTGCGGAATCAACTCGCCTCGCACCGTCACCGGCCCCGTTGGCGTATCCACCATTACCGGAGCGTCCGGCACGGGCCGCGGGACCCAGCCGCGCAGCACGGCGACGGCCCCGCCGCCCCGCTCGAGTGCCAGGGGCGTCACGACCCAGAAACCAGGCCGTCCCTGCGCCATACGGTTCTCCAGCAGTACCGTGCGCTCGGCCAGCCAGCGCCCCGTCGCCGCCGCCGGCCGCCACGGGACCAGCTCGGCACGGTCGAGGCCGGCTGTCAATTGCAGCGGCGCCAGCTGACGCCCCGCTTCTACCGACGCCAGGATTCCCCGCTTTTCCTCGGCACGCTGCAATTGCCAGCGGCCCAATGCCACTGTGGCGGCCACCGTCAAGGCCAGCAATACGAGCGCGACCCCGATCTTGTGACGGCGCGGGCGCGGCGTAAGGCCCGCAGGGGAAGAATGCAAAACTGCCTCCTCAACCCCCTGTGCCTGCGATAATCCCAGCCAGGAGGAGAAACTTGATGCGCTTCATCGTCGCCATAGCCTTCATCGGCATTCTTTGCAGTCTGGGTTCGGCAGTGGTCTTTCTGATGAAGGACACCGGTAACAGCAAGCGCATGGCCTATGCGCTTACGGTCCGGATCGGGCTGTCGGTCCTGCTGTTCCTTTTCGTGCTGTTTGCCCATTGGATGGGCTGGATCCAGTTCACGGGACTGAGGTGACTCCCGGCCGGTGACGCGGCGTCCTCAGGCGGCTCCATGGGAGGCCGATATGGGGCAAGTTGCCGCCCTCCAGCATCGCAAGCAACGCAGGAACGGACTGCCAGCATGCCCCGTTATTTTGCCCGAGCCGCGGTAGCCGGCCGATACGTCAAAACGTCGCACCCCCGGACTGGCAGGCCGGCCTCGCGGGAGGCCGCCCGATAGAACCGCGAGCCCAGCGCTAGCTTGCGCTACCCGGCGAGGTGGGGCCCCGGGGCGCCGTACAGCGCCTCCAGATCCGCTTGCCAGCCCGCCGGGACGCGGCGAGAACCGCCCCCGGCTGCGCTCCCCGGCTAGCCTCGCTAGAACCAGTAAACGAGCAGGTACAGGCCCAGCCACACCACGTCGACGAAGTGCCAGTACCAGGCGGCGCCTTCGAAACCGAAATGGTGGGTCGGCGTGAAATCGCCACGGATGACCCGCCGCAATATGACCGCCAGCATCAGGGCGCCCATGGTCACGTGGAAACCGTGGAACCCCGTCAGCATGTAGAAGGTGGAACCGAACGCGCCGGACGTCAGCTTCAGGTTCAGGTCGCTGTAGGCGTGAATGTATTCATAGGCCTGGCAGCCCATGAAGATTGCGCCAAGCAGGATGGTCATGGCCAGCCACAGCGCACAGCGTGCGCGGTTGTTGGCCAGCAGGGCGTGGTGGGAGATCGTCAGCGTTACGCCCGAGCTGAGCAGCAGCGCCGTGTTGATGGTGGGGATCCAGAACGGGCCCATGGCCGTGAACGGCTCGATCGTGCCGGCGGGGCCGGTATTGGGCCAGGCACCGGTGAAACCGGGCCACAGCACTAGGCGATGGTCGAGGTCGGCGAGCTCGGGGGTGGTGAAAAGCCGCGCGTAGAACAAGGCGCCGAAGAATGCCCCGAAGAACATGACTTCGGAGAAGATGAACCAGCTCATGCTCCAGCGGTAAGAGACGTCGACCCGCTTGCTGTAGAGCCCGCCCTCGGACTCGGCGATGGAGTCCCCGAACCAGCGGTACAGCACGAACAGGAGCCCCAGCACGCCCGCCAGGACACACCAGGGACCGGCCGCGACGCCATTGACCCACAAGGCCATGCCCAGACCGAAGAACAGCAGTGACAGGCTGGCCGTGACCGGGTGCATGGAGGGTGCCGGCACGAAATAGTATGGCGCCTCCTTCCCCGAAACCGAGTGACTTGCACTCATCTCAACTCTCCTTCGCGAATTCCACTAAACCGCACGATTCGATGGCGGCCCCCACGGGCCACCCGGATTCTTCTAGCTGACTACCGCCCTGACGATCAGCAGCAGCACCACCACAAACACGACGGCCATGATCAGGCCGGCGACGATAACGTAGATCGGATTGAGCTTGGACGCATCCTCGCGATAATCGGCCCCGCGCCGCAACCCGATGAAAGACCACAATACGGCCTTGATGGTCTGGAAAAAATTCAGCTTGCGACCCGCTGCGGACTTCAGATCATCGCTCATACTCCTCCCGCGGGCGCATCGGCCCGCACGCCCGCCGACCTGCCACCGATTTCGAAGAAGGTGTATGACAGCGTGATGGTCTGGACGTCTTGGGGCAGCTTCGGATCGACCACGAATACCACCGGAAACTGCCGGGTCTCGTGCGCCTTCAGGTCCTGCTGCGCAAAACAGAAGCACTCGAGCTTCTTGAAATACTGGCCGGCCAGCATGGGGGCGTAGCTGGGGATGGCCTGGCCCGTCATTTCGCGATCCTGCTGGTTGGCGACCTCGTAGACGATGGTGGCCAGTTCGCCGGGATTCACGTCCATCGAGCCCTGCACGGGGCGGAAGCGCCATGGTCCATGGATGTTCGCGTCGAACACGACCTTGATCGTACGGCTGGTATCGACCTGGGTATTGCGGGCGAACCGGGCCGCATCCTCGTCGACCTTCGTCAGCACGTTGATGCCCGTGACCTCGCAGATGGCGCGATACAACGGCACCAGCGCGTAGCCGAAGCCGAACATCAGCGCGATGATGACCGCCAGCTTGCCGAGCATCTGGCGATTGTCGCGCCGCGTGGACGGCTGGGTATCGGGATCGGGGTTGTTCATGGGCACCTCCGGCGTATACGGTTCAGCCGAGCCAGACCTTGCGCAGGATCACCGCCAGGAAAAAAGCGATGACGAGCAATGCCAACGCGAGGCCCGTGCGCCGGTTGCGCCGGCGCTGCTCGGGAGTGACCATTTACTTGACCACGGGCGGCGTTTCGAACGAATGATGCGGCGCGGGCGACGGCAGCGTCCATTCGAGCCCGCCGTCCTCGGCACCCCACGGGTTGGCCGGCGCCGGTTCTCCCTGGCCGCGGCACGCCTTCACCACGACGTACAGGAAGAGCAACTGCGACAGGCCGAACCAGAAGGCGCCGATGGTGGCGATCTGGTGAAAATCGGTGAACTGCGCGGCATAGTCCGCATAGCGGCGTGGCATGCCGGCCAGGCCCAGGAAGTGCATGGGGAAGAACGTGACGTTGAACGAGATCAGCGACGACCAGAAATGGATCTTGCCGAGCTTCTCGTCATACATCACGCCCGTCCACTTGGGCAGCCAGTAGTAGGTGCCGCCGAACAGCGCGAACAGCGA
>NZ_JARYGM010000014.1:0-81830 GCF_033795525.1 Pigmentiphaga sp. | reverse complement strand
ACGCGTCTGGGCCACTCGTTTCTTCGAAAACAGCGTCCCTGATGCGTTCGATGCCCACTTTTTCAACGGCCTGCTAGAGATTCAAGATCTGTTCGCGTTCCCCCGGCGATTGCGTGAAGCCTTCGTGCTGGTAGAAGTCGAAGATCGCATCGACGATGGCCTGCGGATCGTCGATGATCTGCAGCAGGCCGGGGTCGCCCGGCGAGACCAGTCCCTGGGCCAGCGGCTGGGCGTGGATCCAGTCGACCAGGCCCTGCCAGTAATCCGAACCGACCAGAATGATGGGCATCTTGCGGCTCTTGTTGGTCTGCACGAGCGTAAGGGCTTCGAACAACTCGTCCAGCGTGCCATAGCCGCCCGGCAGCACCACGTATGCCGAGGTGAATTTGACGAATGCCACCTTGCGAGGGAAGAAGTGGCGGAAGAAGACGCTGATGTTCTGGTAGGCGTTGCTGGCCTGCTCGTGAGGCAGCTCGATGTTCAGGCCTACGCTGGGGCTGGGCCCTTCATAGGCCCCCTTGTTGGCGGCTTCCATGATGCCCGGGCCGCCTCCGGAAATGACCGAGAACCCGGCATCGGACAGCTTGCGCGCAATCAGCTCGGCCTTTTCGTAGCGGGGGTCGCCGGGAGGAATGCGGGCGCTGCCGAAGATGCTGACCGCCGGCCGGATCTGGGCCAGGCGTTCGGAGGCCTCGAAGAACTCTGACATAATCCCCAGGACATGCCATGATTCGCGCGCCTTGGTCGCGGTGGCGCGTTCCACGCTCACCACATCCCGCAGGCCGGGGACCCGTCCCGAGTTCTTAGGGACGTTCCCGCCGCTGTCGTGGATTTCTTTACCTACTTCGATTTCTCTGTGTTTGATCATGATCAAGACGTTGCTGTTGGTCGACGGTTCCAGCTATCTCTATCGCGCATATCATGCCCTGCCGGACCTGCGCAACGCGCAAGGGGAACCGACCGGGGCACTCTACGGCGTACTGAATATGCTGCGCCGTGCATTGAACGATCATAAGCCAGACTACCTGGCATGCATTTTCGACGCTCCCGGCAAGACCTTCCGCGACGATCTGTATCCCGAATACAAGGCCACCCGGGCGACCATGCCGGAGGACCTGGCGCGCCAGGTCGGGCCCATCGTCGAAGCCATACGGGCCCAGGGCTGGCCGGTGTTCGCCATCGAGGGAGTCGAGGCGGACGACGTCATCGGGACGCTGGCGGCCCAGGCGGCCGGGCGCGGCATACACAGTGTCGTTTCCACCGGCGACAAGGACATGGCGCAACTGGTCAACGACCACGTTACCCTGGTCAACACCATGACGTCCGAAACGCTGGACACCGAAGGCGTCCGCCAAAAGTTCGGCGTGCCGCCCGAGCGCATCGTCGATTACCTCATGCTGATCGGGGACTCGGTGGATAACGTGCCGGGGGTGGAAAAGGTGGGCCCGAAGACGGCGGCCAAATGGCTGGCCCAGTACGGCACGCTGGAAGAGCTGGTGGCGCAGGCCGACACGGTCAAAGGGGTCGCCGGCGCCAACCTGCGTACCGCCATCCCGAATTTCGAGCTGACCCGTTCCCTCATCACTATCCGTACCGATTGCGACCTGAGTGCCCATATTCCGGACTTCGAGGGGCTGACCATGCGTCCGGTCGACCGGGAAAAGCTCGAGGTCATGTACGAGCGCTACGGTTTCCGCAGCTGGCTGCGCGAGCTGACGGGTGACGAGTCCCGCATTCCCGAGGGCGACTCGCGCGTGCAGGTCGATGCGCCGGCGGCGCCGGAAACCCTGCACTACGAAACGGTCAGCGATTGGGAAGCTTTCGACCGGTGGCTGGCGGCCATCCAGGCCGCACCGCTGGTCGCGCTGGATACCGAAACCGATTCGCTGGTGGAGATGCAGGCCCGGCTGGTGGGGCTGTCGCTGGCAGTCAAGCCGGGCGAAGCTTGCTACATTCCGCTCGCGCATCGCCATCCGGACGCGGGGCAGCAACTGCCCAAGGACGAAGTGCTGGCGCGCCTGGCCCCGTGGCTGGAGAATCCCGACGCGCCCAAGCTGCTCCACAACGCCAAGTACGACACGCACGTCTTCGCCAACGCCGGCGTGGCGCTGCGCGGCGTTGCGCACGACACCATGCTCGAGGCCTATGTGCTGGAATCGCATCGCAGCGTGGCGCTCGACGATCTCTCGCAACGCTGGCTGGGCCGCAAGGGCCTGTCGTACGTCGATGTGTGCGGCAAGGGCGCGAACCAGCTCTGCTTCGACGAAGTGGCGATCGACGTGGCCACCCGCTACGCCTGCGAGGACGTCGACTACACCCTGCAGCTGCATGCGACCCTGTATCCGCGCATCGAGTCCGATGCCGGCCTGGCTCGCATCTACGCCATCGAGATGCCGGTATCCCGGGTGCTGACCATCGTCGAACGCAACGGCGTGCGTATCGATCCGGAAGAGCTGGCCCGGCAAAGCCATGCCATCGGCCAGGAACTGCTGGTACTGGAGCAGCGCGCCTATGAGCTGGCCGGCCAGCCGTTCAACCTCAACTCGCCCAAGCAACTGGGAGAAATCCTGTTTGGCAAGCTGCAGCTGCCGGTGGTCAAGAAAACCGCCAGCGGTGCGCCGTCCACCGACGAAGATGTGCTCAGCAAGCTGGCCGAGGACTATCCCCTGCCGCAGGCGCTGCTGAGCTATCGCGGCCTGGCCAAGCTCAAGTCCACTTATACGGACAAGCTGCCCAAGATGATCAACCCCGATACCCAGCGGGTGCATACCCGCTATGCGCAGGCGGCGGTGGTGACCGGGCGGCTGGCCTCCAGCGACCCCAATCTCCAGAATATCCCGGTACGTACGCCGGAAGGGCGGCGCGTGCGCGAAGCCTTCGTGGCCGAGCCCGGCAATCTCATCATGTCGGCCGACTACTCGCAGATCGAGCTGCGCATCATGGCCCACATCTCCGGCGACGAGAATCTCCTGTCCGCCTTCGCGCGGGGCGAGGACATCCATCGCGCCACGGCCGCGGAGATCTTCGGGGTCACGCCCGAGGCAGTCAACGGCGAACAGCGCCGCTACGCCAAGGTCATCAACTTCGGCCTGATCTACGGCATGAGCGCCTTCGGACTGGCGAGCAATCTCGGCATCACGCGCGATGCGGCCAAGCACTACATCGACCGCTATTTTGCGCGTTATCCCGGCGTCGCGCGCTACATGGACGACACGCGGGAACAGGCTCGCGATCGAGGCTACGTCGAAACCGTCTTTGGCCGACGCCTGTGGCTGCCCGAGATCCGCGGCGGTAGCGGCCCCCGCCGCCAGGCCGCCGAGCGCGCCGCCATCAATGCGCCCATGCAAGGGACGGCGGCCGACCTGATCAAGATGGCCATGGTGGCCGTGCAGGACTGGCTGGAACAGGACGGCCTGGGCGCGCGCCTGGTCATGCAGGTGCACGACGAACTGGTGCTGGAGGTACCGCGCGAGGAAAGCGAAATCGTCGCCCAGCGCCTGCCTGCCCTCATGTGCGGCGTCGCCCAGCTCAAGGTCCCCCTCGTCGCCGAGGTAGGCACGGGCTATACCTGGGAACAGGCGCATTAGCGGCGCGCAAGACAAGTTGTCCTCGCCGCAAGGCTGAACGGGCCCGCTGGCGCCCCCGTTCAGCCGTGTTTAGCACTCGAGGCTATCCAGGACCTCAGCCCTGGACGGAGATCCGCGTTCCCTCGAATTCCACGACTTGTCCCGCCCGTATCTTGCAGGTCTTGCGCAATTCGACCTGGCCGTCCACCTTGACGCGGCCCGCAGCGACCAGGGCTTTGCCGGCGCCGCCGGAATCGGCAAGGCCGGTGAGCTTGAGCAGGTCGCACAGCGGAACGTGGTCGGCCGTGAGCGAGAACGTGATGGCGGGCATGAGAGGACAGGAAAAGGGCATGCAAACCCTCATTATCGGCCATGGGCGGCATCCTCGCGCGGAGGGCCGGTCGGGCCGGAGTACACTGCGGCTCTGTCACTTCGTACCACTGAATGCTGCTGCGTCCCGAATCATGAGAACCCGCATCCTCACCGGCATCACGACCACCGGCACGCCCCACCTGGGCAATTACGTCGGGGCGATCCGGCCCGCCATCGAGGCGAGCCGCAACGATGATATCGACGCCTTTTTCTTCATGGCCGATTACCACGCGCTGATCAAGTGCGAGGACCCGCAGCGGCTGCAGCGCTCGCGCCTGCAGATCGCCGCGACCTGGCTGGCGGCCGGCCTCGATCCGCAGCGGGTGACTTTCTATAGGCAGTCGGACCTGCCCGAGATCCCGCAGCTGTGCTGGCTGCTGACCTGCGTCACGGCCAAGGGGTTGATGAACCGCGCGCATGCGTACAAGGCGGCGGTGGATCAGAACGTTGCCGAGAACGAGGATCCCGATGCCGGCGTCACGATGGGGCTTTTTTCGTATCCGGTGCTGATGGCGGCGGATATCCTGATGTTCAACGCGCATCGCGTGCCGGTGGGCCGGGACCAGATCCAGCATATCGAAATGGCGCGCGACATCGCGCAGCGTTTCAGCCATCTCTATGGCGCCGGCCGCGAGTTGTTCGTATTGCCCGAGGCGCAGGTCGATGAATCGGTAGCGACCCTGCCGGGGCTGGACGGCCGCAAGATGTCCAAGAGCTATAACAACACCATCCCGCTGTTCGAGGGAGGCAGCAGGCACCTGCGCGATGCCATCGGACGCATCGTGACCGATTCACGCCTGCCCGGCGAACCCAAGGACCCGGATAACTCCCAGCTCTACACCATCTACCGTGCATTCGCATCCGAGTCCGAGGCGGCCGCCTTCCGGCGCGCGCTGGAAGAAGGCATGGGGTGGGGCGATGCCAAGCGGGCGCTGTTCGAGCGCATCGAGCAGGAAATCGGCCCCATGCGGGAACGCTACGAAACCTTGATGGCGCATCCCGACGACATCGAGACCATCCTGCAGGAAGGGGCACGCAAGGCACGTGCCATTGCAGGACCGTTTCTTGCCGAGTTGCGTGCCGCCGTGGGGTTGGAGTCCGCGCGGCCCGCCGCCCCCGTGCCGGGCGCAAAGAAGAAGGCCGGCAAGCAGGCCCGCTTTGTCAGCTTCCGCGATGACGACGGCCGTTTTCGTTTCCGCTTCCTGGCCGCAGACGGGCAGGACCTGCTGTTGTCCCGGCCCTATGCCGATGCGCAGGGCGCCGGTGCGGCGATCAAGCGCCTGCGCGCGCTGGACGATCCCGCAGGGGCATTGCGCCCGGACGGGGACTCGTATGCCTTGTACCTGGACGGGGAAGCCGTTGCGCGCGGTGCCGGTTTCGCGGAGCCGGATGCCAGGGATGCCGCGCTTGCGAAGCTGGTTGCGGAGCTGCGCGCCCTGGCTGCCGACTGAGGTGCTGCCGGCTGCCGGCGGCAGGGGTTCCGGACGTTTTCCGGATATCGACATTTGCGAGGACCAGGCGACGTGGCACAGTTCTTCTCGGTTCATCCTCAAAACCCCCAACTGCGCCTGCTCAAGCAGGCCGCCCAGCTGATCCGCGCCGGCGGGCTGGTGGCGATCCCTACCGATTCCAGCTATGCGCTGGTGGCGCCGCTGGACGACAAGCACGCCGCCGAGGCGCTGCGGCGGCTGCGTGGCGTGGACGACCGGCACCACCTGACGGTCCTGTGCCGGGATCTGGCCGAAATCGGCCAATTCGCCCATGTGGACAACCAGCAATACCGGTTGCTCAAGGCCGCCACGCCCGGACCCTGGACCTTCATCCTGGAGGCCACGCGGGAAGTGCCCCGCCGCTTGTCGCACCCGTCGCGCAAGACCATAGGCATACGGGTGCCCGACCATCCCATTGCGCTGTGCCTGCTGGAGGAGATCGGTGCGCCGCTGCTTTCGAGTACCCTGATCCCCGCCGGCGAGGAGGATCCGCTGAACGATGCGGCGCAGATCCGCGAGCGCTATCAGCATGAACTGGCCGCCGTGGTCGATGGCGGCGCGTGCGCGCTCGAACCCACGACGGTGGTGGATTTGACCGGCCCCGAGCCGCTGGTATTGCGGCGGGGGCGGGGCGACCCGGGGGCGCTCGGCATTTCGGCCTAGATCGCCGCCGTACGGCGGGCTCTGCCGCTACAATGCCGCGATGGATTCCATTATTCAGACTATCGCGGTTTATGCGATCCCGTTGATCTTCGCCATCACCCTGCACGAGGCCGCCCACGGCTACGTGGCACGGATGTTCGGCGACGATACCGCCACCCAGGCCGGACGCGTGACGCTCAACCCGATCAAGCATATCGACCCGGTGGGAACCCTGCTGGTGCCGGCCGTCATCCTGCTCACCAGCAAGCTGCTGGGCGGGGCGGGGCTGCTGTTCGGCTGGGCCAAGCCGGTGCCGGTGGACTTCGGCCGCCTGCGGCGTCCCAAGCAGGACATGCTGTGGGTGGCGGCCGCCGGGCCCGGTATCAACCTGGTCATGGCCATCATCTGGGCCATCGGCTATAAGCTCATGGTAGAAGCCGGCGTCCGGGAGGATTTCTTCCTGGCCATGGCGGTGGCGGGCGTCCAGGTCAACCTGGTGCTGATGGCCCTGAACCTGCTTCCCATCCCGCCCCTGGACGGCGGACGCATCGTGTTCAGCCTGCTGCCCCATCGCCTGGCCTGGCAGTATTCCAAGCTCGAGCCCTATGGCATGGTCATCCTGATCGTGCTCCTGATGACGGGCGTGCTGGGCTTCCTGATCCAGCCCCTGCAGGCTCTGGGCGGCGCCATCGTCGGCCTGTTCTTGTAAGGGCTGGGGTCGTATATTCCGGTACACTTGTACGATTTCCGATTCGTCCGGCTTTCGGGCCACCTAGCAGCGTATGGCAACCACATCTCGCAGTCCTATTGAAGGCAGCATCGTCGCAATCGTCACCCCGATGCAGCCGGACGGGAAGCTCGATTTCGAGGCCTTCCGGGCTTTGCTCGACTGGCACCTGGACGAAGGCACCGATGGCTTCGTGGTGGTGGGCACGACCGGCGAGTCCCCCACCGTCTCGGTCGAAGAGCACGTCGAGCTGATCCGGTTCGCGGTCCAGCATGTCGGGGGGCGCGCGCCGGTCATTGCCGGCACGGGCGCCAACTCCACCGCCGAGGCCATCGAGCTGACCGAGGCGGCCAAGAAAGTGGGGGCCGACGCCGGCCTGTCCGTGGTGCCGTACTACAACCGGCCCACCCAGGAGGGTCTCTACAGGCATTTCAAGGCCGTCGCCGAAGCGGTCGATCTGCCCATGATCCTCTACAACGTTCCCGGACGCACCGGCTGCGACCTTGCCGGCGAAACCACCCTGCGGCTGGCGCAGGTGCCGGGCATCGTCGGCGTGAAAGACGCCACCGGCGACATCGGCCGCGGCGCTTTGCTGCTCAGTCAGGTTCCCGACACATTCGCCGTCTACAGTGGCGACGATCCCACCGCCGCGGCGCTCATGCTGCTCGGGGGACGCGGCAACATCTCGGTTACCGCCAATGTCGCCCCCAGGCTGATGCACGAGTTGTGCGCGGCCGCGCTGGCCGGCGATGCGCGCAAGGCGGCCCAGATCAACCACCGCGTCGCGCTTCTCAACCGCAATCTGTTCCTCGAACCCAATCCCGTTCCCGTCAAGTGGGCGCTGGCCCAGATGGGACGCATGGCATTGGGTTACCGCCTGCCCTTGGCCGAACTCGGCGCGCAGCATCACGCTGCGGTTCGCGAGGCGCTCAAGGCGGCCGGGATCGATATCTGAACCCCACGCCCCATGTTCCGCCCAGACATGACCCGCCGGTGCCTCCATCGCCCGGCGGCGGCAACAGGAGTTATTCATCAATGAATGCAGTTCGTACGAATTTGCCCCGCCTGGCGCTCCTGCCGGTGCTGGTTTCCTTGTCCGCGCTGTTCGCGGGCTGCAGCAGCGTCAACCAGTTGCTGGGTAAAGAAGAGTCCATCGACTACAAGAGCGCGTCCAAGCCGCCCTCGGCCCGCCTCGAAGTTCCCCCCGACCTGACGCAACTGCCCGCCGATACGCGCTTCCAGGTGCCCAGCCAGGGCACGGCTTCTGCCGGATCGACGCCGCCCGCGCCTTCGAGCACGACTTTCTCCAGCTATTCGACGGCGCAACCCGAAGTCAAGCAGGCGGCCAGCAACGTGCTTCCTGAACGCTCCGACATACGCGTCGAGCGCGATGGCGACCAGCGCTGGCTGGTGGTGGTCGACCGTTCGCCGGAACAGCTCTATCCCGTGGTGCGCCAGTTCTGGCAGGACCTCGGCTTCCTGATGCGCCAGGACATGCCCGAAGCCGGCGTGATGGAAACCGACTGGGCCGAGAACCGCGCCAAGATCCCGCAGGATTTCATTCGCAATACGATCGGCAAGGTGTTCGACTCGCTGTGGTCCACCGGCGAGCGCGACATGTTCCGTACCCGCCTGGAGCGCGTGGGCAACAATACCGAGATCTACATCAGCCATCGCGGCGCCGAGGAAGTGTTGACCGGCGCCGAGAAGAGCCAGACCACCTGGACCTCGCGACCCAACGATCCGGGCCTCGAGGCGGAGATGCTGACTCGCCTGATGGTGCGCCTGGGCGCCGATTTCGACCGCGCCAAGGCGTCGGTGGCCAACGCGGCGCCGGTCAATACCGGGGCAGCGCCCCAACTCGTGACCGGCTCGGGCGAGTCCGGCGCGCTGCAGATCGCCGAGCCTTTCGACCGCGCATGGCGCCGCGTCGGGCTGGCCCTGGACCGGGGCGGGTTCACCGTGGAAGACCGCAACCGTGCCGAAGGGGTCTACTACGTGCGCTATGTCGACGTCGACGCGGCCAGCGCCGAGAGCGGCAAGCCGGGCTTCTTCGGCCGCCTCTTCGGCCGTGGTGACGACAAGCCGGAAACTCGTCCGCAGTACCGCGTGAAACTGGCGTCGTCCAACGACCAGACCCAGGTGACGGTGCTCAATGCACAGGGCGGGCCGGAGAACTCCGCGACCGGCCGTCGTATCCTGAACGTCCTGTCCAGCCAGCTGAAGTGACCGGGGGGATGTGCTCCCACCACGAGCCCGCGGCCGCTCCGCTCGAGGGGCGGCGCGGGCCGATCCGGGGCGGCGAAGCTCGCTCCGCCGCGCCAGGGAAAAGCGGTGGCTCCATGAGAATGGGGGCGTTGCCGGGTTGATGCGCTATACCAGTCTGGGCAGTGGCAGCGAGGGCAACGCGCTCGTGGTCGAAGCCAGGGAGGGCGTGTCCACGACTCGCGTCATGATCGACTGCGGATTCGGCCTGCGGGAGATCGAGCGCAGGTTGCTGGAGCGCGGTGTCGAGCCCCGATCCCTCGACGGCATCCTCGTCACGCATGAACATGGCGACCACATAGGCGGCGTTTTCCGTCTGGCGCGCCGCCATGGGGTTCCTGTCTATCTCACCACTGGGACCCGTGCCGCGGTAGCCGCTCGCATCCCGGAGGGGATGACGGCCGTCTGCTGCGACAGCCATATCGCATTTTCCATCGGCGGACTGCGTGTACAGCCGTTTCCGGTTCCGCATGACGCCCGCGAACCGGTCCAGTATGTGCTGGATGACGGCCAATGGCGGCTGGGGGTACTGACAGACCTGGGCGAGGGGACGCCCCATGTCCATCGCACGCTGTCGGGTTGCGATGCATTGGTGCTCGAGTGCAACCACTGCCCCGACATGCTGGCGCGCAGCGACTATCCCGTTTCCCTGAAATACCGGATTGCGGGGCGCTTGGGCCACCTGTCGAATGCTGCCGCGGCCGACGTGTTGCGCGCGGTCGATCGCTCACGCCTGAAGTTCCTGCACGCCGCGCACCTGAGTAAGAAGAATAATGCGCCGCACCTGGCGCAGGCGGCGCTGGCGCAGGTGCTGGGATGCCAGCCCGTGGACATCGGGGTCGCCCACCAAGAGATCGGGTTCGATTGGGTGGAACTGCGGGTACGCTAGGGCCGGGCGCGTTGCCCGGCCAGGCGGCATTGCTCCGCTGGAGGAAGGGGGCCCGGGAAAGTGCCCCGGGCCGGGACGACTCAGGGGTGGACCGCGATCGCACCGATTTCAATACTCACGTCCCGCGGCAAGCGTGCCACTTGTACCGTCGCGCGTGCCGGGGGATTGTCCTTGAAATAGGTGGCATAGACCGTGTTCATTTTGGCGAAGTCGTCGAGGTCTTTCATATAGACCGTGGTCGAGACGATATTGGCCATGGTCAATCCGTCGGCGGCCAGCACCGCCTTCAGATTCTCCAGCACCAGCGTCGTCTGTTCCTCGATGGACGCCTCGTTCATCAGCTTGCCGGTCTTGGGATCGATAGGGATCTGTCCCGATAGGTAGACCGTATTGCCGACCTTGATCGCCTGGGAGTATGGCCCGATGGCTTCGGGTGCGTTCTTGGTGGCTATGACGCTTTGCTGGGCAAGCGCCGGCAAAGCGGCAGCGGACAAAGCGAGTACGGCAGCGAGCTTTTTCATGTTTCCCCCTAGAGTCGTCGTCGATCAGCGCATTTCCTGCGCCGTAGTCCACATGGCATCGATGAGCCGGTCGATGTCTTCCGCACTGTGCCAGAGGTGGGTCGAGATGCGGATGGGCTGGTGATTGGTGGCCTGGCCGATCACAGGCGTGCTGGTGTTGCGCACGATGAAGCCTTTGTCCCGCAAGCGGGTGACGAATTGGCCCGATTTGGCCGTCATGACATCGGCCGGGTTGATGAAGGGATTGAACGAGGTCAACGCCGACAACAGGTCCCGGTGACGAGGCGAATACAGGCTTTCCGCGCCCCACTTCTCGACGATCCGTTCCTTCAGGTACAGGCTCAGGTTCAGCACATACTCCTGAATTTTCTGCCGGCCGATCTGGTCCCAGATTTCACAGGCCCTGGTCAGCGAGCGGAACATCGGAACGTTCAGGCTACCCAGGCTTTGCAGCGCGTTGGCGATGTTGTAGGTGGGCTCGGCGCCCTGGGCGCGGTTATGCCACTCCGGCGGTGCCGGCGAGAAGCTGCTTGATGTGATGGGCCAGAACCTGGGCAGCGGCAGCGGGTTGGAGGGGCGGATCTTGTTGCGGACGTACAGGATGCCCGTCGAGCCGGGGCCGCATTGCCATTTATGGCCGGCTCCCGACATGAAATCCACGCCGAGTTCGCGATAGTCGTACGCCATCATGCCAGGCAGGTGGGCGCCGTCGACGATACTGATGAGTTCGTGCTTCTTGACGACTTCCATCAGTTCGCGGATGGGAAGCATGGTGCCGGTCAGGTAGGTGGGCGAGGACCACATCATGGCGCGCACGCGCCGGCCGTTTGCCTTCAACGCGGACACCGCGTTGTCGAACAACTCTTGGTACTGGCCTGGCGTCTGGTTGTCGCCGGTCGGCAGCGCCACGCGCTCGATTTCGATGCCATAGCGATCGCGCGCGATGTTCAGCGGTGTGTTGCCGCCACCATGCTCGTGATTGGTCGTGACCACGACATCGCCGCGCTGCCAATCCAGGCCCAGGATGGAGACGCACATGCCCGCCGAGGTATTGTAGGAAAACACCAGTTCGTCAGGGTCGGCGCCCAATCCCGGCGCGACCCGCGTCCGCTCTTCCAGCAAGTTGCCGTAGCCGCCGGCAGCCGAGACTGCGGCCGCCATGTTTTCTTCCGAGTAATGGTCCAGAACCTCGCGCGGCATGGAGCCGGAGGTGCCTACGTTCATAAAGGTGAAATTGGGATCCAGGACGAAACGCGCGCGTACGTCCGCCCAGAATCCCGATTCCCGGGTCAGCGTGTCTCGCAAGGTATCGGCGGCGGACTGGCTCTGTGCATTGCTATCGCCGCAGCCTGCCAATGGACCGAGCATGGCCAAGCCGGAGCTTACGCCGACGAAACGCATGAATTCGCGGCGCTGCGGGCGAAATAATTCGAATTGAGGGGAAGAGGGGGAGGGAGAGGAGGGACAGGCGGGGGACTGCGGGACTGATTCGACTTCCATTTCTTTATCTCCAAGCAAATCTGCTGCCATCGCCGCGGGCGTCGGCCGCAGTGTCTGTAACGACTTCCTCGGTTATGCAAAAGCAATGGTCAAGCCGTGGCCAACTTCGACAGAAGGCCAACCCTTATCGCTTCGAAGTAATGATGTGTTTGCTCACTCCTCCATATGGAAAAAGAAACCGGTTCTTTCAGCTGAATTTAAGGTTGATTACGTTAAGCCAGGAAAGGGGGACTGTAAAGGGGATGGATGGACGAGGCCGCATTGCACCAAAAGGGGGAGGATGGGGGTGAGGTTATTGCGCGGCTTTTGAAAAGCGGGTTCTGGAAACGACAAAAGCCCCCGAAGGGGCTTTTGTGCCAGGCCGCCGGTAGCGGCCTGTTTTGTGGAAACCCTGGACCAGCGGGGGTTCGGTGCGGCGAGGGTTTCCCGGTTGGTTACTGCTGAGCCGGGGCGGCCGGAGCAGCCGGGTCAGCCGGCGTGGTCGGAGCCGGGGTAGCAGGCTCGGTCGGGGCGGGCGTGGCGGGCTCAGCGGGGGTGGTCACGGCCGGCGGCGTGGTTTCGGTGGCCGGAGCGGCTTCTTCTTCGTTCTTACCGCAAGCCGACAGGGTGATGGCAAGCAGCGAGGCCAGGAGCAGGGTCTTCTTCATGATCTCTTTTCCTTTGAGGTATCAGTCGTCACACAAACCAGAAATAGCGCTATTTCCGTTATTACCCAAACAAGGCTTTGCTGAGGCTGCCGTTATTCGAGCACAGGGAAATTCTATCAGCGTCCCTAGGTATTTTCCATGGTGGCGCCCGTAAGTAAGTCTCACGTAAGCAATTTGTGTATCAGTTTGGTCAATAATGTGCGTAACGATTTCGGTTTGTAGTGTTTGACGCAACGTTTTCTGCAGGAATGGGCCGGCATGAGTCGATGCGCTGGCCTGCAGCCGGTGTTTCGGCTGCCCGTTGGGTGAAATCATAGGGATTGTTCGAGCCGCGCCAGGAATGCGGCTATGGTTTCTTCGTTGCGCTTGTAGAACACCCACTGCCCGATCCGGCGGGTAGTAACCAGGCCGGCACGCTGCAGCGTGGCCAGGTGGGCCGATACGGTGGATTGCGATAATCCGCAACGTTCGAACATTCCGGCGCAAACACCGACCTCGAGCGGATGCTCCTGGCCGGAAAAATGTTTTTCCGGCTCTTTGAGCCATTGAAGAATATCGCGCCGCACCGGATGCGCCAGCGCCTTGATGATGGCGTCGAGATCCATGACTGGGGGACCGGTTAATATCGCCGGCTGTCGGATTATATATCCGCTGTTTTTGAGGGCGGCTGAAGGATTTTTACCGTGTTGGGAGTCAGGGCCGGTAGTGCAGCCAGCCGGCTTCCAGCCATTCCTGCAAGGCAGCGCGCTGGGCGGTATCGAGCCGCGCGCAGGCTGGTGCGTCGCATGCCAGGCGGCGATCGTCGGCCAGTTTGCGCAAGGCGGCGGTGGCCGCAACGCAAGCCTGTTCGCCGTTCATGAACAGCATTTTGTCGCGATAAATCATCTGGCTGCGACGGTCGAGCACCAGCGTCCCGGCAGCCGGCCAGTCCAGCGTTAGATCCGGCAGCGTGTCGGGGTCCGCCGCATCGAAGACTACTTCCGGCTTGGGCTCCGTCAACCAGCATCCCAGGTAGCGCGAGGCCAGCGCGGCATCGAACTGCACGGCCAAGGTCGCTGAGACCGCTGCCTGCACCAGGCTTTCCGGCAGCGCCGCCGGTTGCGTGACGGCGGGCTGGCGCGGGTCGGCATAATGGCCGCGCAGGGATGGTGGCGCGCGTTCTGACAAGGTATCGGAGGCGAATTCGAGCATGCCCCGGGCCAGCTCAACCAGTGACGGAGAGCGAAAGCCGATGGAAATCGTCATGCAGTCGTTGCCTTCGGCCACGCCATCGTGGGCATAGGCGGGCGGCAAGTACAGCATGTCGCCCGCCTCCAGGACGAACTCTTCCGTGGGTTCGAAGCGGCGCAATATTTTCAGGGGGGCGGCCGGGTCCAGGGACAGATCTTGCTGACGGCCGATGCGCCAGCGGCGGCGCCCCGCGCCCTGGAGCAGGAATACATCGTAGCTGTCGAAGTGCGGCCCCACCCCGCCGCGGTCGCTGGCGATGCTGATCATGACGTCGTCCAGGCGAGCATCGGGAATGAAGCGGAACCGGGCCATCAGTTCGGCGGCGGCATCATCGTGCAGGTTGACGCCTTGCACGAGCAGGCTCCATTCCGGTTCGCGCGCGGCCGGCAGGCGGGAAAAGGGGCCCTGTTCCATCTGCCATTGCCCGCCTTCCCGCCACACGAGCCGGGATTCGACATCGTCCCGGCGTGCGAGCCGCTTGACCTGGGGGATGGAAAGCGGCGGCCGGAAATGCGGGAAGGCAGCGCGTATCAGCAAGGGTTTGCGCTGCCAATGGCGTTGCATGAATTGGGTCGGCGTCAGGCCGCCGAGAAGCGGGGTGGGGGTGTCGGGCTTCATCAGGAAAAAAGGAAGGAACCACGGGCTCTTGCCGGGAGCAGCCTGTAAAATATCCGGCCAACCAACGTATACGGGAAACCAAGATTATGACCGCTTCCAGTAGCGATCCATCGTTGGCCGTCGGCGAAAATACCGTCGTTACGGTCGAGTTCTGGATCATGAGTACGGATGGGGAAGCGCTCGACGATAGCGGCGGCCCCGTAAGTTTCCTGCATCGCGGGCACGATAGCCTGCTGCCTCGCCTCGACGACGGTATCGAAGGCAAGACGGCCGGCTTCGAGCAGACCTTCCATCTCGAGCCCGACGATGCGTTCGGCGACTACGATCCGGAGTTGCTCCGGGTCGAGCCGCGTTCGCGTTTTCCGGAGCCGCTCGAGGTCGGCATGCAATTCGAAGGCGTGCCCGGCAGCATCGACGGCGGGGACGACACCGTGGTCGATCCGGACGACGGCGGGAGCCACGAGGATGCATTGATCTTCGCGGTCACCGACCTGACGGACGACAAGGTGGTGCTCGATGCGAATCATCCCTTCGCCGGCATGGCGCTGCGGGTACGCATCAAGCTCCTGGCCGTGCGGCAGGCCGATCCGGAAGAGATCGAGCAAGGCTACGCCGACAGCGACGACGACAGCGACGAGGTCATGGATGCCATGATCGAGGCTCGTCGCACGCCCGGCACGCTCCACTGAAGCACCGCCGCGCCGCAAGGCGCGCAGTGCTACGGCAGGGGCCGGGCCGGCCACATCCGTGTCAGCGAGGCTGGGGCGGGCGGGGCGCCATGTTGAGCGTTTCGATCCGGAACACGTCCTTGTTGCCCGGTTCCACGCTGACTTTGGTCCAGTATGCCGGATGGGTGGTCCCGTAGGTCTTGACCCGCGTGACGTTCCGCAGGACCTTGCCGTTGAACTTGAGCGGATGGTCGGGGCGCGGCATGGAGGGCGGCACGTGGATGCCATGCACGACCAGCACCTTGCCAGCGTATTTCGAAGCCAGCCTGGCCAGGTCGGCCTTGAGCATGGCATAGGGATCGGTGCCGTTGGCGATGCGGTAGTCGCCCCCGAAAAGCGGGTCGGCTGCAAAGACCACGACCAATCCGCGGGTCTTCAGCCGGCTGGCGGCTGCGAAGGCCTGCCGCAGCCACGATGCATCCGCCTGGATGCGTTCTTCGTATTCTCCGTTGCGTCCCGCACCGGTCCGGTAATTGTTCCGGTTGCCCGGCACGTTGAGGGTGACGAACAGAATGCCGCCGTACTCCCAGCGGGCATTCTCGGGATAGCCGCGAAATCGGACGGTTTCGCTCTGCCGCTGCAAGTCCAGGGTCAGCATGCCGAGCGAATTGTCCGGTTCGAAGAACAGTTCCCGCAGCCGGTTCAGCCGTTCGACCGGGCCGTACTGGCCCGCCTCCGGGCGGTCGCAGATGGCCCAGTCGTTTTCGCCTGGCACGAGTACGAGCGGCACCGGGCTCTGGTTCAGCAGCGCATGTCGCTGGGCGTAGGTTTCATCGTCGCAGCGCTCGTTGCGCCCCTTGATGTTGCCGGTATGAATGACCAGGTCGGTTTCGGTTCCGAATTGGGTGAGCAACTGAGCGACGACATCTTCGTCGGCTTCCCGTGAGGGAAGGTTGCTCAGCAAAGCGAACGCGAAGCCCTGGCGCGCTGCGTAGGGCGACTCGGGGTTGGTCGAGCCGTGCGCCGGCGCCAGCAGCGCGAAGGCCAGCGCCGCCGGCAGCCCGAGGCGGCGAGCCAGGTGGAAGCGGCGGGGCGCGGGGACCCTCATTGGGGCTGGGCCAGGCTCTTGAGCCGGTAGAGTTCGTCCAGCGCTTCGCGCGGGCTCAGCCGGTCGGGGTCGATCCCGTCTAGCGCTTCGCGCACGGCGTCCAAGGCCTGTTCCCGGGCCTCGTGCCTGGCCCGTTCTTCGTCGGCTTCGTCGTGTGGTGGGGCAAAGAGGGGCATTTGCGGGACCTGAGCGCCTTGCATCTCCAGCTTCTCCAGTTCGCGGCGTGCCATGCGTACGACCGCCGACGGGATACCTGCGCGTTGCGCCACTTGTATACCATAGCTTCGGCTGGCCGGCCCTTCCCGGACTTCGTGCAGGAAGACGATACCCTTGTGCGACTCCGCTGCCGCCAAGTGGACGTTCGCCACTTCCGGACGCACCGAAGGCAGCCGCGTCAATTCGAAATAATGGGTGGCGAACAGCGTCAGCGCACGGTTCTGCGAGACCAATTGGAAGGCAATCGCCCAGGCCAGGGCCAGCCCGTCGTAGGTCGAGGTACCGCGGCCGATTTCGTCCATCAATACCAGGCTGTCCGATGTGCTCGAGGCGAGGATGGCGGCGGCTTCTATCATTTCCATCATGAAGGTCGACCGGCCGCCAGCCAGATCGTCCGCTGCCCCGATGCGGGTGAAGATACGGTCGATGCGGCCGATACGCGCCGCGCGTGCCGGCACGAAGCTGCCTATCCTCGCCAGCAGTACGATCAGGGCTGTCTGCCGCATGTAGGTCGACTTGCCCCCCATGTTGGGGCCGGTAATGAGCAGCATGCGGCGGGTCTGCGACAACTTGCAGTCGTTCGGCGTGAAGCGCTCGATGACGCGCTCGACCACCGGGTGGCGGCCCTGCTCGATCCGGACCTCCGCGCCGTCGAGCAGTTCCGGGGCGACCCAGTCGTTGTTGCGGGCATGGAAGGCAAGGGCGGCCAGGACATCGATCTCGGCCAGGGCCGCCGCGGTCCGGGTCAGCGCACGTACGTGGGGTGCCAGCGCGTCCAGGACCTGCTCGTACAGCCATTTTTCGCGGGCCAGGGCGCGGTCCTGGGCCGACAGTATCTTGTCCTCCCAGGTCTTGAGCTCGGGCGTAATATAGCGTTCGGCGTTCTTGAGCGTTTGCCGGCGGCGATAGTCGTCCGGAACCTTGTCGGTCTGGCCTCGGGTGACTTCGATGAAAAAGCCGTGCACCCGGTTGAACTCCACGCGCAGGTTCGCGATGCCGGTGCGTTCCCGCTCGCGCTTCTCGAGTTGTACGAGAAAATCGCCGCTATGCGATTCCAGCGCCCGTAACTCGTCGAGTTCGGTGTCGAAGCCGGCGGCGATGACCCCCCCATCGCGGACGTTCACGCCAGGCTCGGCGGCAATGGCGCGCGCCAACAGCTCGCCGATGGCAGGATCGGGCGACAATTGAGCCGCCAGCTCGGGCAGGCGGGCCTGAGGTTCGGCCGACAGCATGGAACCCTCGCCCGCGAGCCGCAGCACCATGGCGTGCAAAAGTGGCAACTGCGCCAGAGCATCGCGCAAGCTTGCGAGCTCGCGCGGCCGCACCGAGCGCAGCGCGACGCGCGCGGCGATGCGTTCCACATCGGGCAAGGGCGACAGCGCTTCCTGCAGCACGCGCGGATCGCCGCCATCCAGCAGCGTCTCGATGGCCCGCAGGCGGGCCGCAGCGGGCGCGTTGTCGCGCAACGGGTGATGAAGCCAGCGTCTCAGCAGCCGGCTGCCCATGGGGGTTTGGCAGTGGTCCAGTACGGAGAACAGCGTAGGCGATTCTTCGCCGCGCAGGGTTTCCGTCAGTTCCAGGTTGCGCCGCGTGACCGGGTCGAGCAGCACGTACTGGCTGGGGCGGTCGGCCGTCAGCTGCTGCACGTGTGCCAGCGCCTGCGACTGGGTGTGCGAGACGTACCGGAGCAATGCGCCGGCGGCGCAGATCGCCTCGGGCATGTCCTCGACGTCGAAGCCGGCCAGCGAGTCGGTCCCGAAATGGCCCAGCAACTGCTGGCGGGCACCGCTGGTCTCGAAGTGCCATAAGGGCACGGCGCTGATAGGAGCGGTGTAGTCTGCCGGCAAGGGCTGTCCTTCGGCGAGGATGATTTCCGCCGGGGCAATGCGGTGCAGTTCGGTGGCCAGCAGGGCCGGGGAGCATTCCGTGAGCCGGAATTCGCCACTGGCCAGGTTCAGCCAGGCGATGCCGACCCGGCCGGCGCTGCCGCGCGTTTTGCCGTTGCCGGGATGGACCGCCGCCACCGCCCGGTCGGCCTTGGCCGGCAACAGCGCCTCGTCGGTCAGCGTGCCGGGCGTCACGATACGCACGATCCGGCGCTCCACCGGCCCCTTCGATGCGGCCGGATCGCCGATTTGTTCGCAAATGGCAACCGATTCCCCCAGCTTGACCAGCCGGGCCAGGTATTGCTCGACGGCGTGGAACGGCACCCCCGCCATGCGGATCGGTGCGCCGTTGGAGGAGCCGCGCGTCGTCAGGGTGAGGTTCAACAGGCGCGAAGCCTTTTCCGCGTCGTCGTAGAACAGTTCGTAGAAGTCCCCCATGCGGTAGAACAGCAGCATGGAGCCGGCCTCGGCCTTGAGCCGGAGGTACTGCTGCATCATGGGCGTATGGGCGGATGGGGCGCCCGTCGCCAGGGCCGGACTGCTTTGCGAAGCGCCCTGTATTTCCTTGTTGGCCGACTTGTTCAGGGATGTCATCGACTCAGTTTTCAAAACTATTGGCACCTATCAAAAACCCATCAAAACTCACGCGTCAGTGTAGCTTTTTATGGCTGGCGCGAAGAAACTGTGCCGATTGTTCTCATGGGCGGGCAGGGATCGCCGTCCCGCATTCCGGAGATTGTGATAGTCGTGCTGATCGTTCTGATCGCGGCCACTGTGCTTGCCATGGCATGGGGGGCGCTGGCGTTGTGGGTACAAGCCCCGGGGGGGCGCCGGCGAGCCGGCATCGCCGTCGGTTTATGGGTGGCGTGTGCGTGTGCCTTCGTCGCCAGCTTGTTTCTGCCAGGCTGGTCTACGGTGCGGGTGGCGCTCACCGTGGTTTTCCTGGCGGCTGTGGCCGCGCTGGCGCTGTGGTGGCGCAGCGTCCGTCCTTCCAACGACCGCAACTGGATTCCCGACGTTGCCCAGCAGACCCACGGGGAGGTCCAGGGCGAGATCGTCACGCTGCAGAACGTGCGCAATTTCAACTGGCGTAGCGCGCAGGACTTCGACGTACGCTGGGAAACCCGCCGGTACGACCTGTCGCGGCTGCGATCGGTGGATATGGCGCTGTCCTATTGGTCCCACGCCACCATTGCGCATACGCTGGTCTCATTCGGCTTCGACGATGGGCAGTATGTGGTGTTCTCGGTAGAGATCCGGCGCAAGCAGGGCGACAAGTTCTCCGAGATCGGCGGATTCTTCCGCCAGTACGAATTGAGCATCGTGGCGGCCGACGAGCGGGACATTCTGCGGGTGCGCACCAATATGCGGGGCGAGGACGGCTACCTGTACCGGGTACGTATGCCGCCGGCGGCCATGCGTTCGCTGTTCCTGGCCTACCTCGACGAGGCCAATGCGCTGGTGCGCAAACCGCGCTTCTACAACACCATTACCGCCAATTGCACCACCATCGTCTACAAGATGGTGGATAGGATCGTGCCGGGGCTGCCCATGGACTATCGCCTGCTGGCTTCCGGCTTGCTGCCGGAGTACCTGTACGACCTCGGCGCGCTGGAAGGCGCGGGCAGCGTGTCGGAGTATCGCCGGCTGGGCCGCTATACCGATCGAGCGCGGGCCAACGTCGACCTGGAGCGCTTCTCGAGCGATATCCGGCGCGGCGTGCCGGGCATCGGGCCTTCCTGTCATCCTGCGCGGCAGGGACGGTGGACCCGCCTTTGAGCGCGCGATGCGAGAAAGCGTGCGGCTCTGCCTGGAGGCAGGGTATGAGCCGGCGCTGGCCGTCATCATCCGGGAGCAAGATAACCAGGTCTTGTTTTTCTAAGTTCGCACCTGTCTGTCAAAAAATGACCGCAACTTCAAATTCCGAACGAAATTTCCGGGAGGCCGGGGGCAAGAAGAGTCCGGGATGGCTATCATCGGCGCTTATAGAGACGGGGCGCTAAATGGTTCAACTAATCCTGTTGCTGTTGGGAGTGGAGTACCTGCGCAAGCGCAGCCGCACCCTGGTCGTCGCTGGCGTCGTTTTCCTGGTGGCCGGCATTGCGCTCTTCGTCGATGCCTGGGTCGGCGCCAGGTCCTTCCCCATGGAGTTCTTTGCCATCCTGTTCATTATCGAGGGGCTGGCTACCTTGGCCATCGCCTCTACCGGCGTGGGCGGCCAGCGGGTACTGCGCTATGCCAAGGGAGGCTTCGTGCTGGTCGCGGGGGCCCTGATCCTGGCCGGCCATCACCATGGCAACTTCCTGCTGTCCATGATCTTCGGCCTGTTGTTCCTCATCGACGGGCTGATCCAGTGCATTGCCAGCTATGTGGTGCGGTACCCGCGCTGGCGTTATGTGTTTGCCGCCGGCGTCGTCGAGATCCTGATCGCGATCTTCTTCTTCCAGCCGTATCCCACCCACTACGTCGGTACCTTGCCCTTCTGCCTCGGCATCTTCCTGTTCTTTGCCGGCGTGAAATTGCTGTCCCTCGCGGCCCGCGTGCGCAGGCTCTCGTCGAATCCGGCGTTCGTGGCCAACGACCATCCCGACTTCATGCCTTCGGGCATCGAAGGGCTGGGCGGCAAGACGGTATGGGACGGTCCTCCCGAGCCGACGGAAAAGGCGCTGACCGTCCATGTCTGGACGCCGACTGGCTCGGCCAAGACCGAAACGCGCAATTACCCGGTGGTGAACCGCTATATCGCGGCTGTCGACGTGAACGGCGTCGTTTCGACCGGCCACGCGGCCCTGGAGTCGCCGGAGGGCATCTACATCAGCCTCTACCCCGGGCAGGAGATCGACCACTCGCCGACCGAGTTCGGATCCATGCTGCGAGCGACCGCCGAGAACAACATTCCCGGGCGGTTCCTGCCCGACTACGCGACCGAGTCCAAGGCCTGGTGCCCGTCGAACGTCCAGGTGAGGATCCGCAACTACGATCCCCGCAAGCTGGCCAGGTTCTGGGACGAGTACCGCCAGAACACCACCTACAACCTTACGCACCGCAACTGCTCCAGCACGGTCTCCGAAGCGCTGGACGCGGCACTGGATGGGGCCGTGGGACGCCTGGCCGGCAACCGCACGCGCGTGTTCCTGCGCCTGCTGGCCACGCCCGAGCTGTGGGTGGCGGCGCAGATCCGCAAGCGTGCCACGACGATGGCGTGGACGCCCGGCCTCACGTTGGATTACGCGCGGGCCATGAGCATGCTGGCCGATCCGCGTCCGTTTGGATGGTGGAAGGTATCCCAGGCGGCGATCCGGCAGATCAGCGAGATGCGCAAGAGCTGGCGGTTGCAGGATCGTGAGGCTGCCCAATCCAGGCAAACGTCGTAATACCCAGCGGGAGTAGACGAATGATGGCACTGCCTTTCGCGACGCTTTTCATTGGGCTGCTCTGCGCATTCCGGGGGCGCCGAGGGTGGGCGATCGGTCTGTGGGCGGCGACCTTTGCGCTGTTGATGGTTTTATTCCACCTGCATGCGACCGACTCCCTCGGTCTCCAGTTCTGAGGTGAGCGCCATGCCAGCGTATCGCGCCGCTCTGCTCAATGCCCTTGCCCTGCTGGGTATCAGTGGCCTGCTGGGCGTTGCATTCCTCGACCAGATCGTATTTTCCGAGCTGCCTTGCCCTCTGTGCCTGCTGCAAAGACTCGCCTTCGTGCTGGCGGGTTTCGGCTTCGCCTTGAACATCCTGCTGGGGCCGCGTCCCAGCCATTACGCGCTGGTCATTCTTTCCAGCCTGGCGGGGGCGGCGGTGGCTGGGCGGCAGACGCTGCTGCATATCGTGCCGGGAAGCGGCGCTTACGGCTCGCCGCTGTTCGGCCTGCATTTCTATACCTGGGCGTTCATCGCCTTTGCCGCCATCGTGGCCGGCACCGCCATCGTGCTGATGCTGGACCGACAGTTCGAGCCGTCCGATTTCCGAGGACAGGCATCGACGCCCGCGAGACGGTTCATGTTGGCGGTGGTCGTTCTCTTCGGCCTGCTGGTCGCCGCCAACGCATTGTCTACGCTGTTGGAATGCTCAGTCGGGATTTGCCCGGCGGATCCCACCGGCTACGAGCTGCTCTCCTAGCGGGCCACCCCCCAATGTGGTGCATCGCAAACCCGGCGTTGACTAGGCCGCGCTAACACGCGACCATCTGTCCCTGGCTCGCGGCGGCGGCTGCCGCGGGCAAGGCTGCGCGTGGCGCGGTCCGTGGCCAACTATTCGGGAGAGCGCCCGCTTCATGGATATTTTCCTCCAGCAGATCATCAACGGCCTGGTCCTGGGCAGCATGTACGCGCTGATCGCACTGGGCTACACCATGGTCTACGGGGTGCTGAACCTCATCAATTTCGCCCATGGCGAGATCCTGATGATCGGGGCGATGGCGGGGCTCACGATTCTGCGGCTGCTGGAAATCGTCGCGCCGCATCTGCCGGGCGGCGTACAGCTGGCGCTGGCCATGCTGGGCGCGGTTCCGGTCTGTGTGGCCGTCAGCCTGGTGATCGAGCGGGTGGCCTATCGGCGGCTGCGCAATGCGCCCCGGCTGGCGCCGCTGATCACCGCCATCGGCGTTTCCATTTTGCTGCAGACCATTGCGATGATGATATGGGGCCGCAGCCCGATTCCCTTTCCGCAGCTGCTTTCGCCCGAGCCGGTCGAGATTGCCGGGGCACTGATTTCGCACACCCAGATCCTGTTGTTGGCGCTGGCCCTGGCAGCCATGGCCGGCCTGGCGCTGGTGGTCGAGAAAACCAAGCTGGGACGGGCCATGCGCGCCACCGCCGAAAGTCCTCGGGTGGCAGGGTTGATGGGCGTGGATGCAAACCGGGTCATCGTGGCCACCTTCGCCATCGGCGCGGCGCTGGCCGCCATTGCCGGGGTGATGTGGGCCGCCAACTATTCGTCCACGCAGTTCGCGATGGGCTTCGTGCCGGGGCTCAAGGCCTTCTCGGCCGCGGTGCTCGGCGGCATCGGCAACATCTATGGCGCCATGCTGGGAGGCGTTCTGCTGGGCCTCATCGAGAGCCTCGGGGCAGGTTATATCGGAGACCTTACTGGCGGGTTCCTGGGAAGCAATTACCAGGACATCTTTGCCTTCATCGTGCTGGTGGCGGTCCTCACGCTCAGGCCGTCGGGCATCATGGGCGAGCGCGTCGCCGACCGGGCCTGAGGAGCGCGCGATGAGTCCTTCGTTCGCCATCCGCGATCCTCGCCGGGTGAAGACCGGGCTGATTGCGCTGCTCGTCGTCATGCTGGTCTTTCCTTTCGTCGCCAGCCAGTTCGGCAACTCATGGGTACGCATCGTCGATGTGGCGCTGCTCTACATCATGCTGGCGCTGGGCCTGAACATTGTCGTGGGGTTCGCCGGCCTGCTCGATCTGGGCTACATCGCCTTCTACGCCATCGGTGCCTATACGGCCGGCCTGCTGGCATCGCCCCAATTCGCCGCCGTGATCGAATCTTTCGTCAATACCTACCCGGCCATCGGCGAGTTCCTGGTCTGGCTTCTCGGCCCGCAGGTCGTCCAGGAAGGCATCCATCTTTCGCTCTGGGTCATCGTGCCCTTGTCCGCCTTGCTGGCTGGCCTGTTCGGCGTCATCCTGGGCGCTCCCACGCTGAAGCTGCGCGGCGACTATCTGGCCATCGTCACCTTGGGCTTCGGCGAGATTATCCGGATCTTCCTGAACAACCTGAACGGGCCCGTCAACATTACCAATGGTCCCCAAGGGATCAACATGATCGATCCCGTACGCATCTTCGGCGTGTCGCTGGCGGGCGAGCCGGGATCGGGGTCGACCGTGCACGTGCTGGGCTTCAGCCTGCCATCGGTCAATGCCTACTATTTTCTTTTCCTGGCATTGTGCGCGACCAGCATCTTCATCTCGGTACGCTTGCAGCATTCGCGGCTGGGGCGTGCATGGGTGGCCCTGCGCGAGGACGAGGTCGCGGCGGCGGCCATGGGCATCAATACCCGCAACGTGAAACTGCTCGCGTTCGGCATGGGTGCCACCTTCGGAGGCGTGGCCGGCGCGATGTTCGCCGCGTTCCAGGGATTCGTGTCCCCAGAGTCGTTTTCCTTGACCGAGTCCATTGCCGTGCTGGCGATGGTCGTATTGGGCGGCATCGGCCATATTCCAGGCGTCGTGCTGGGCGGCATTTTGCTGGCGGCGCTGCCGGAAGTGCTGCGGCATGCAGTAGAGCCGCTGCAGCAGGATTTGCTGGGGCGGGTATGGGTGGATGCCGAAGTAATGAGGCAGCTGCTCTATGGATTGGCCATGGTGTTGATCATGCTGGCTCGGCCGGCCGGCTTGTGGCCCTCGCCCCGGCCGGAAGACCGGCCCGAGGCCGATCATCCGCATGGCAACGAAGCGGTCGGCGAGGTGAAGGCATGATGCCTGCCACCGTATCCGAAGAGGCTGTCGCGGGGGCCGCGCAACCCTTGCTCGAGGTGCGCGGCGCAAGCAAGCGGTTCGGCGGCCTCCAAGCCCTGTCCGACGTCCGGCTACGCATCCTGCCCGGGCAGATCTATGGCCTGATCGGCCCCAACGGTGCGGGCAAGACCACCTTCTTCAATGTCATCACCGGGCTTTATTCGCCCGATGCCGGCAGTTTCGAACTGCGCGGCATTGCCTATACGCCGTCGGCGCCGCACCGCGTGGCCAAGGCGGGTATTGCCCGTACCTTCCAGAACATCCGCCTGTTTGGCGATATGACGGCCCTCGAGAACGTGATGGTGGGCCGTCATGTGCGGACTTCGCAGGGCGTATTCGGCGCCGTATTCCGGCACCGCGCAGCCCGTGAAGAAGAAGCCGCCATCCGCGCCCGCGCGCGCGAGCTGCTCGAATTCGTAGGCATCGGCCACTTCGCGAACCGTACCGCACGCCATCTTTCCTACGGTGACCAGCGGCGGCTCGAGATCGCGCGCGCATTGGCAACCGATCCGCTGTTGCTGGCGCTGGACGAGCCCGCCGCGGGCATGAATCCCACCGAAAAGCTGGCGTTGCGCGAACTGCTTCAACGCATACGGAACGATGGCCGGACCATCCTGTTGATCGAGCACGACGTCAAGCTCGTCATGGGCCTGTGCGACCGCATCACCGTGCTGGACCATGGACGGGTTATTGCCGAGGGCCCGCCGTCCGCGGTGCAGAAGGATCCGGCCGTGATCGCGGCGTACCTGGGGGCCGGCTGACGATGGCGACCGTATCTGCAAACATCCTGGCCGTCCACGACCTGCGGGTGGCCTACGGCGGCATCCAGGCCCTCAAGGGGGTGTCGCTGGACGTGCACCAAGGCGAACTGGTGGCGTTGATCGGTGCCAACGGCGCGGGCAAGACCACGACCCTCAAGGCCATTACGGGGACCTTGCCCCGGAGCACAGTGGAAGGACACATCGATTATCTGGGCCAGCCTCTGAAGGGCTTGAAGTCCTTCCAGCTGCTCGAGCGCAGGCTGGCCATGGTGCCCGAAGGACGCGGCGTGTTCGCGCGCATGAGCGTGAAGGAAAATCTCCTGATGGGGGCCTATACCGTTTCCGACAAGCGGCAGGTCGCCGAGGACATCGAGCGGTGGTACCAGGTTTTTCCCCGCCTGAAAGAGCGGGCGTCGCAGTCCGCCGGCGCCCTGTCCGGCGGCGAGCAGCAGATGCTGGCCATGGCGCGGGCCCTGATGTGCCGCCCCCGGCTGCTGCTGCTGGACGAGCCTTCCATGGGGTTGGCACCGATGATGGTGCAGCGGATTTTCGAGGTGATCCGCGAGGTGTCCGCGCAGGGCGTGACCATCTTGCTGGTGGAGCAGAACGCGCGGCTGGCGCTGCAGGCGGCGCACCGGGCCTACGTGATGGAGTCCGGCTCCATCATCATGAGCGGCCCCGCCGCGGCCATGCTCGACGACCCGCGCATCCGGTCGGCCTATCTGGGCGAGGAGTGAGCGGATCCGCCGGCGCGGATCCGCAAACCCGCAGCTACTTCGTAACGGCGAGCAGCGTGCGCTGGCCGCCCTTGTAGGTATAGAGCGTCAGCGCCCCGTCCTTCAGGTCGCCCTTGCTGTCGAAGGCAATGTTGCCGGTAATGCCCTTGTAGCTGATCTTGGCCAGTTCCGGCAGGTATTTGCCCGGTTCCCAGGAATCGGCCTTTTGCATGGCGGCGACGACGGCCATCGTCGCGTCATAGGCGTACGCGGCGTTATAGACCACATCGATGCCGTAACGCTTTTTGTAGGCGGCGCGGAAATCGTCCAGGCCCTTTTTCTCGGACTCCTGAACGCCGCCCGCCTCGGCGCAAATCACTTGTTCCTCGCCCAGGCCAGCGCCTGCCAGGCCGGGCAGCGAGCCGGTGCAGATGCCGTCGCCGCCCATGAATTTCGAAGTGATGCCCAGCTGTTTCATCTGCCGCAGCATCGGTCCGCCCACGGCGTCCATCCCGCCGAAGAACACCACGTCCGGCCGGCGCGCCTTGATGGCGGTAAGGATGGCGTTGAAATCGGTGGCCTTGTTGTTGGTGTACTGGTTCGAGACGATCCGGCCGCCGGCGGCTTTCACGCCTTTGGCGAATTCCTCGGCCACGCCTTGCCCGTATGCCGTGCGGTCATCGATGACCGCAATGTTCTTGGCTCCCAGCGTCTTGACTGCGTACTGGCCGAGCACGTTGCCCAATTGCGCGTCGTTCGCCACCACCCGGAACGCGGTCTTGAATCCTTGCTGGGTGTAGCGGGGGTTGGTCGCAGACGGCGATACCTGGGGGATGCCGGCGTCGGCATAGATCTTGGAGGCCGGAATGGTCGTGCCGGAATTCAGGTGGCCGATGACCGCGGCGACCTTGGCGTCGACCAGTTTGGTGGCGGCAGCGGTTGCCTGCTTGGGGTCAGCCGCATCGTCCTCGGCCTGCAGCTCGAAGCGGATTTTCTTGCCCCCGAGCGTGATGCCCTTGGTATTGAGCTGCTCCACCGCCATGCGCGCGCCATTCTCGTTGTCCTTGCCCATATGGGCGTCGGGACCGGTGATCGGACCCACGTGGCCAATCTCGACGATTTGCTCCTGGGCGCTGGCGCCTGCTGCGAGCAAGAGGCCGCTGAAAAGCGCGGCGGCGGGGAACGTATGCTTCATGGGTTTCCTTTGTTGTGGTGGCAGATACGGGACCAAGGCCGCCCGCGGCGGGCGTGTCGCGGCCTTAGTATGCTCCCATCGGCGCGCCGCGGGGAAGGGTGTGGATTACACTGCCGGGCGATCCGCAATGAAGGTCCCGATGGAAATAGAAATCAACGAAGAGTTGCGCGCCTATATCGATCCGTTGACCGCGGACGAATACGCGGCGCTGGAGAAAAGCCTGCTGGCCGAAGGATGCCGGGATGCCTTGGTGCTCTGGGGCAATGTGCTGGTCGACGGGCACAATCGCTACGGCATCTGCAAAAAGCATGGCATCGAGTTTCGGACGGTGCAGAACAGCACTTTCCGGTCCATGGATGACGTCCGGCTGTGGATGATCGACAATCATCTCGGCCGCCGGAGCATTTCCGATTTCCAGCGAGGCGTCCTGGCCCTGCGCAAGAAGGAGATCCTGGAGGCGCGCGTGGCGGCGAACCCTTCCGATGCCGCGTCCGTCGCCCCCGGACCGGACCAGGCGCCCGCCGCGCCATCCGACAGCGGGCAGCCGGCGGCCAGGGCAGCCCAGCCGCTGGCGACGCGCCAGGCCGTGGCGAAAGCGGCACGGCTGAGCCCCGCCACCGTCAGCCAGATAGAGAAAATCCAGAAAGCGGCGGCTCCCGAACTGGTGGCGGCGGTCAGATCCGGCACCATTTCCATCAGCGCCGCCGCGGCCGTCGCGTCACTGCCCGCCCAGGAGCAGGTCGCCGCCGTCGCCGAAGGAAAGGAAGGGCTGCGGCGAACCGCCCGCCAGTTGCGCGAGCAAAAAGCGAAGCTGCGGGTGCCGGACGGTGCGGCGGCCGAGGGCGGGGTGCAGGACGCGCAAGGGGACTTGCCTCCCGAAAGCACGGATGTGGACGAACTGCAACGCCTGGTCCGTGCCCTCAGGGCCGAGAACGCCGAGCTGAAGAAAAGGGTGGCGAACCTGGCCGTAGCACTCAAGGAAGCGCGGAGCGGCAAGGAATAAGACCTCGCCTTGCTCATTTGTAAGATCGGCGGCCCCGCCCGTTTACACAGCTTACACGCGGATTACACGGTATCTGCATCACCGGACGTATGCTCAGCCGGCGTTCACATTACCTAAGGAGATCGCCGTGGCAAGCAAAAAAAATCTGTGGGGCACGCTGCTCATGGGCTGTGCCGGCGTGGTCGGCTTGACGGCGTGCGGGGGAGGCGACGACTCGTCCGCTCCGGCGCAGGGCACGCTCCAGGTCTCGATGACCGACGCGCCCGCGTGTGGTTTTGACAACGTCTATGTAACCGTCAGCAAAATCCGCGTGAACGGCAATCCGGATGCGGACGAAAGCGGTTCCGGCTGGGTCGATATACCGGTCACGCCGGCTCGCCGCATCGATCTGCTCTCGTTGACCAACGGCGTGCTGGCGACCCTAGGCAAGGCCGCATTGCCGGCCGGCGAATACCAGCAGATACGCTTGGTCCTGGCCCCGACTGCGGGCCAACCGTACGCGAATGCCGTGGTGCAGACGGGCGGGGACGGGGCCGAAATCGCTTTGTCCACGCCCAGTGCCGCGCAGAGCGGCTACAAGATCATCCGCCCCTTTACCGTGGCGCCCGATACCCTGACCGACCTGGTGCTGGATTTCGACGCCTGCAGATCCATCGTGGCCCGCGGCAACGGCGGATTCAACCTCAAGCCCGTGGTGACGGCCATCCCCATGGTCGTGAGCGGCAAGATCCAGGGGTATGCGCCCGCGGGCTCCTATGTTTATGCGGAGCGCGGCGGCGTTGTGGTCAAGGGGACGGTAGCGACGAGCGCCGGCGCTTTTACCTTGTCGCCTGTCGAGCAGAGCAGCACGGCCGGGGACGTCGATGTCGTCGTCGTGCCGCCCGCGCAGGCGTCGGTCGGCGTGGGCATCATCCGGTCGGTGCCGGTGACCGCCGGGACCAGCACGACAGTGTCGACGCAAGCCCGCCCCATTTTGCCGCCTGCCTCGGCATGGGCCACCGTTTCCGGAACCGTGACGCCGCTGAGCGCCGAAGCCACGCTGCGCGCACTGCAGGCGACGGGCGGCGCGACCTTCGAAATTGCTTCGACTTTTGCGAGCCCGGCAACCGGCGCCTATAGCATGAGCTTGCCGGTGGCCGGCCCAGCCGTCGGTACGTACCAGACGACGCTGCCCATTCCCTTGACGCAGGACATGACGGCGGCGGGACGCTATACCGTGGAGGCTGCCAGCGCAGCCGGAGCCGTGCAGTCCGCACAGGTCGACCTGGGCGCGGGGCCCGCGACGCGTGATTTCGCGTTCTGAATTCGTTATTTTGGAGAAACAGCCATGAAGTCCTTTCTCATTGCCATCGCAGCGGCCGCTTCCCTTGCCGGTTGCGCCGTTTACACCCCGAGCGGTGTGGTGGTGGCGCCGGCACCCGGCGTCTACTACGAGTCCCCCGGTTACTACTACGATGTTCCCGGGTACTACGATTACCGACCGGGCCCCCGGTTCTGCCCGCCGGGGCAGGCCAAGAAAGGCCGGTGCTGATAGGCTGCTGCGGCGCGGCACACGGTTCGCGCCGCAGCAGGGACAGCCGTATCAGGGCAGGGCGGGGTAGTCGGTATAGCCTTTTTCCGTACCGCCGTAGAAGGTCGCATTATCCGGCGTGTTGAGCGGGGCCCGTTCACGGAAGCGCCGCACCAGATCGGGGTTGGCAATGAACAGCTTGCCGAAGGCGACCAGGTCGGCGGCGCCGCTTTCGACCGCAGCCTCGGCGGTGGCCTGGTCATAGCCGTTGTTGACCATCCATGCCCCTTTGCCGCCCGCCTTGGCGTAGGCGGCCTTGAGCGCCGCATAGTCGAATGGCGCATCGCCTTGCTGGAAGTCGCGGGCGCCGCCGGTTGCGCCTTCGATGACGTGGACGAAGGCCAGGTCATGCGCTGCCAGCTTTTGCGCGACGTATTCGAACAGCGGCTGGGGGTCTGGATCCGATGCGTCGTTGGCCGGGGTGACGGGCGAGATCCGGACGCCGGTGCGCCCGCCGCCAATCTCCGAGGTGATCGCTTCCAGCACTTCGTTCAGCAGGCGCGCGCGATTCTCGATCGGACCGCCATAGGCGTCATCGCGCTGGTTGCTTCCTGAGCGCAGGAACTGGTCGATCAGGTAGCCGTTGGCGGCGTGCAGCTCGACACCGTCGAAACCCGCATCGATGGCGGCGCGGGCAGCGCGCCGGTAGTCGGCCACGATGCCGGGCAACTCGTCCAGCCGCAGCGCCCGAGGTTCGGACGTGGGGGCGAAGCCGCCGCCGTCCGGCCCAACGAGGTAGGTCTTGGCATTGGCGCGTATGGCCGACGGTGCCACCGGCGCGCCGCCGCCGGGTTGCAGCGACGTATGCGACACCCGTCCCACATGCCACATTTGCACCACGATCTTGCCGCCCGCGGCGTGCACGGCATCGGTCACGCGGCGCCAGCCGGCCAGTTGCTCATCCGAATACAGCCCCGGTACGTCGGCATAGCCCTGGCCCTGCTGGCTGATGGCGGTGGCCTCGGTAATGAGCAGGCCGGCGCTCGCGCGTTGGGCATAGTAGGTAGCGGTGATAGGCTGGGGGACGGCCCGGGGCGAGCGGTTGCGGGTCAGCGGGGCCATGACGACGCGGTTGGCAAGGTGGATGTCACCGACGGTAATGGGGTCGAACAGCGTTGGCATGATGGTTGATCCTGGATGAGGCAGTGCTTGCTACCAATATCGGCAAGCCTCGAATCATATATCGTGGGTTGACGATATAGGCCGATGGCCGCGGCGGCGTCGGGGTTATGGAAAAGGCGGCGCCCGCAGATCCAGTACTATGCCGGGCTTGTTCCAGACCGCCGCACCGCGTTCATCGTCGTTTTTTCATGTCCGACCGTTTCGCTTCCCCGTCCACCGGTCCAGCCTGGCTCTCCGCTACCCGCTTCGCTGCCTTGAAAGCGTGGTTGGCTTCCTTCCGCCCGGGCCGCGTCCGCATCAATGGCACGGAACGCTTGCGCATCATCGGTGGCGCCATGGCCGGGGTGCTCCTGGCGGGCTGGGCTTGCCGGTTGTTTGCGGAGCCGGGCGCGGCCTGGCTCGTGGCTCCGCTGGGGGCAAGCGCGGTCCTGGTATTTGCCGTGCCCGCCAGTCCGCTGGCCCAGCCCTGGTCGGTAATAGGGGGCAACACGCTGTCGACCCTGCTGGGCATCGCCTGCGCTACGCATATAGGCGATCCAGTGCTGGCCGCGGCCGTCGCCATAGGCGGTGCGCTCGCCCTTATGCTGGCGCTGCGTTGCCTTCACCCGCCGGGGGGCGCCGCCGCGTTGACCGCGGTGCTCGCGCAAGCGGCGGATTATCGTTTTGCCCTGTTTCCGGTGCTGGTGAATTCGGTGCTGCTGGTGCTCGCGGGGCTGGCCTACAACAGCCTGACCGGGCGGCGCTATCCGCATGCCCAGGCTGCGCCGGCGTCCACGCAGCGTTCGCGCTTCACGCCGGCGGACCTCGATGCCGCGCTGGCGCACTACAACCAGGTGCTGGACGTCAGCCGCGACGATCTCGAACACTTGCTTCATCATGCCGAAATGGCGGCCTATCGCCGCAACCTCGGCGAATTGCGCTGCCGGGACATCATGACGCGCGAACCTCTGACGGCCGCGCCCGACTTGCCGCTGGGCGAGGCCTGGGAGCTGATGCGGCGGCGTCGGATCAAGGCCTTGCCCGTGATCGACCGGGCCGGCAGCATCGTCGGCATCGTCACCGTGGCGGATTTCATGCGGCAGCTGGACATGGACCGGCCGGACGGACTGGGCAGCCGCCTGAGGGCGCTGATCGGACTGGGGGCTGCCACCGAGCGGCCCAGCGTCATCGCCCAGATCATGACGAGGCAGGTGCGGGTGGTCAGCTCGGGCCGGTTCGTGATCGAACTCATCCCGCTTTTCGCAGACGGCGGCCATCACCACATTCCCATCATCGACGAAGACCGGAAACTGGTCGGCATCATCACGCAGACCGATCTCGTCAAGGCTCTGGCCAAGGCGGTCGGCGCGGGAACAGAGGCCTGAATACGGGTTTTTTCCGAGGCGGCGCAAATATCAACTTGCGCCCGGGAACGCCGTTAACACCGGAACAAGTAGATTGATCGGAGAACAGGCCTCGCTCGTCTGCTGATGTCCAAGCGCGGCGCCGGATCTCCTCCAAGACCGTCCCCCATGCGACTTGATGCCCCTGACCGTGCCTGCTCCGTATCCCTGTCCTCCCTCGAGGACGCCATCGATTTCTTCGCGCGTATCGATCCGCAGGGCCGGTTTCTCCATATCTCGGCACCGGCGCTGGCCTTCATCGGCTATCACCGCGAGTATCTGCGCATCATCGCCTTGCGCGACCTGGTGGCTCAGGAAGATGTCCCGCTGCTCGATGCCTGCCTCAGGCAGGCGCAATCGACCGGCGAGGTGCAGAAGTGCACGCTGCACCTGATCAAGACACTGACCTATCCGCGCCTGGTCGAACTGCGCATCGCTCCCGATGCCGACCGGCCCGGGCAACTGCTGGTAGTCGGGCATGACGTATCGGCCTGGGCCGACAACGAGCAGTGCCTTACCTACGCCATGTACCACGACGTGCTGACGGGGCTGGACAACCTGGCGTCGGCACGCCACGAAGTCGAGCGGGCCAAGCAGGAGGCCGTGGATAACGGTTTCCGCATCGCCCTCTTACAGATCGATATCGACGAGTTTCACCGCGTCAACCAGGCCTTCGGCTACGAAGTCGGCGACCGCATCCTGCACGAGACGGCGCTGCGTCTCAAAAGTGCCTGCCATGCCAGGGAGTTCGTGGCGCGCTGCTATAGCGACGCGTTTCTGATCCTGTTGCGCGAGGTTCCCGGTCGCGATTATGTCGAGGAATTCGCCCGGCGCATTTCCGACGCCATCCAGCTTCCGTACTCGCACGAGGGGCAGACTCTGCAGCTGTCGGTCAGCATCGGCGCCGCCATGTATCCCGATCCGGCCAACGGCAGCGACCAACTGCTCCATCATGTCGACGAGGCGCTGGCCCAGGCGGGGCGTAATCGCGGCTACAGTTTCGCGTTCTACGAGCGGCGGCCCGCCGGCGGCCGGTCCGATACCCTCAAGTTGGAATTCGATTTGCACAGCGGGATCCGCAACGGCGAATTCTCGCTCCATTACCAACCCATCGTGGAAGCGCGCGGCGGGCGGGTCGTGGCGATCGAGGCGCTGATGCGCTGGCAGCATCCGGTACTGGGGCCCATCGCCCCCGATGTCTTCATTTCCCTGGCGGAATCGGCGGGCCTGATCAACTTCCTGGGCGGCTGGGCGCTCAAGAATGCCTGCATGCAGCTCACGCAATGGGATGCCCGCGGCATCCACCTTCAGTACGCCAGCGTCAACGTGTCGGCCAGGCAATTCCGGGACAAACGTTTTCCCGCGGCGGTGCGCGAGGCTTTCCGGCTCACGGGGCTCGAGCCTCGACGCATCGTGCTCGAGATCACCGAAAGCGTGCTGATGGAAGAGCCCGATCAGGCCAAGCGGCTGCTCGAGGAGCTTACCGATCTTGGCGTTCGTTTTGCCGTGGACGATTTCGGTACCGGCTATTCAAGCCTCGCCTATCTGCAAAGTTTTCCGCTGGCCGCCCTCAAGATCGACCGCCGCTTCATCAGCAACTTGCCGTCATCGCGCAACGACCAGGCCATTGTCGAGGCCGTGGTCGGCCTGGCACGCACGCTGGGCCTGGATCTCATCGCCGAGGGCGTGGAGACCGAAGCGCAGCGCGAGCTGCTGGTGGCCAGCGGCTGCGAGCTGATCCAGGGCTGGTTGGCCTGCGAGGCCTTGCCCATTACCGAGCTGGTGCGCAAGTTCGAGGCGGGCGAGCTGCGGGCGCTGGACCGCTGATGCCGGATCCGTCGCAACGCCATGCGGTGACCAGCAAGCTTTGGTCGCGCATCAACGAGCGGGGAGATTTCCCGCTGCTGTCCGATTCCCTGCGCGTAACGATCTCCGCGATGCAAGGGGACGACCGCGCCATCACCTCCCTGGCGCAGATCGTCCTTTCCGATTTCACGCTTACCCAGCGCGTGCTGCGACTGGCCAATTCCGCCATGTACATGGCGTTCGGCGGCAACATCACGACGGTATCGCGGGCGCTGGTGGTGCTCGGTGTCGAAGCGGTGGCGCACCTCGTGCTGGGCCTCAAGCTCGTCGATCACTTCCAGCAGTGCCATCTGCAGTTGCAGCGGCTCGACGCGAAGCTGGAACTGAATCGCGCCATGCTGGCCGGCTGCATAGCCCGCAAGGTGTGCGCTGCGCGAGACGTGCGGGCCGGCGAGGAGGCGGTCGTATGCACCTTGATGCGCCAGCTCGGCCGGTTGTTGTGCATTTTCTACCTGGAGCACGAGTGGGCGCAGATCCGGGCGCGGGCGCTTGCCGGGTGCTGCACGGACGACGAGCTATCGGCCCAGGTTCTGGGCATCAGCTTCGACGAGCTGGGCGAGGAGGCGGCCGAGCGCTGGGGACTGCCGGAAGTGATCCGGCGCGGGATGCTGCCGTTCGACTTTTCCGCGCCGCCCACCGGTCCGCAGGCCGGTGCCGAGTGCGACCATTGGCTGCGGGCCGTCTCGTCGTTCTCGGTCGAGATGTCCCGCAGCATGACCGACGCCGCCGACGATGCCGGCTCGCGCAGCCGGCGTGTGCTGGAGACGGTCCAGTGCTACGCGGCCGCGTTGTCGCTGGGGGTGGAAGCGTTGCGCGGCATGATGGGCGAATTGGTCAAGGACGAGGCGAGCCGGCATTTCCTCCGGGAAATCGACGAGCTGCAGGCGGCGTCTGCAGGAGATGCGCCGCACAGCGCCGAACGGACGCTGCGAGACGGGTTGCGAGGCCTCCGGCTGCTGCCTTCGCTACACCATCTCGGACCGGTGCTCGCGATGGCGTCCGAGGCCATGCTGGCGGGCATGAGATTTTCCCGGGCCATCATATTCGTTCGCGATCCGCGCCGGCATGCCTTCGAGGCCAGGCTGGGGTTCGGGGCCGGTATCGAGCAATTGCTCCCTCAATTGCGCTTTAATGAGATATTCTCCGGTGACGTCTTTCACCTGGCCATTACCAATCCGGTGGGAATCTTCATCGAGAACGCCTGCAATCCCAAGTTCGGCGCCCATATTCCGCGCTGGTTCCGCGAGGTCGTGTCCGATGCCCACGCGTTCGTGCTGTTGCCCGTGCGCGCGGGCAGCGATACGGTTGCCCTGGTCTACGGCGACTGGAACAGCGCCGAGCAGGCGCGGACCATGGGCCCCGGGGAAATGGCTGCGCTGAACGAGCTGGCGCAGGAGCTGGGCCGATTCTTCGGCCAGGCGCGCGTGGCGGCTCCCGCTGCGCCTTGACCGCGCGGGCGCCGGTTCGCGAGCCATGGATGCGGCGGGTGCGGCGCGGGCAACTACCGCCGGCGCCAGCCGAGCAGGGCTTGCAACCGGCCGGCGGTCCGCCTGGCGCCGCGGCCTGGCGCCGTTTCCTCGAACGGCTTTGTACCTATGCGGGCGCGGTGGCTTGCGCCGCGGCCGTGGTTTTTCTCGTGGCTTTCAATTGGCAGGGGTGGCCTCCGGTCGTCAAGTCCGGCGCATTGCAGGCGGTGCTGATTGCCGCGGCCATGCTGGCCTGCTACTTCGGAACCTCGCGTCTGCCGGGCAAGGCGGCCTTGCTGTTCGCCATGCTGGCTTGCGGGGCATTGTTGGCCTATCTGGGGCAGCGTTATCAGTCCGGCGCCGACAGCTACGAACTGTTCCTGACCTGGGCGGTGCTCATTCTGCCGTGGGTGTTCGCAGCGCGGTCGGGGGTAGCCTGGGCGCTTCTGCTGGTCCTGGCGAATCTCGCGGTGCATCTCTATACAGGGCGCTTCTCGCCTCTATTGCTCGACGCCATCGTGGGCAGCGGCATCATGCAGCCGCCGCTGTTCTGGCTCGACCTGGCTGCTGTCGCGCTTGCCGAGTGGCGGGCCGGAACGGCAGGCCCCGGCCTGGCAGCACGTTTTTTGCCGAGGTTGGCGGGAACCCTGCTGCTGGCAGTAGCGACCCTCGGCCTGGTGCAGGGAGTGGTGGACGGCCGTGCAGCCGATGCCTGGCTCTGGGCCACCCGCGGCGCGATGGTCGTGGCACTCGGCGGCGGATTTTTGCTCTATCGATGGCGCCGTGACTTGCTGATGCTGACGTTGTGCTGGGCGGCCGCCATCGCGGTCGCGACTGTGCTGCTCGTACGCCTGCTGGCCGACAGCGCCGGCGGGAAGGCCAGCCTCGTCATCGCAGGCGGCTTTCTGCTTGCCGCGTCGGCCGCTGCGGCCATGTGGCTGCGGCAGGTACAACGGCAGTGGGTCAAGGCAACCGAGCCCCCCGCGGCCTGGCATATCCGGGCGCTGCTGGCCGTGTGCGGCTGGGCGGGCGGACTCATGCTGCTTGTATTTGTCGGCTTGGTCCTGCCCGATCCGTTCGGGGCATACACCCTTGCCGCGGCTGGCGCGCTGTCGCTGGTTGCCGCCTGGGCATTGTTTCGAGGCACGCCTTCCGAGCTGCGGGCCCAGTTCGCATTGAGCCTGTGCGTGGCGGGCATGGGAGCCCTCGCCGTAGCGTTCACGGACTGGCTGCCCATGGCTGGCGCGCTGCTGACTACTTCGTTGCTGGGCGCTGCCGTGGCCATCGCCATGCCCCAAGGGCTGGCCCGCGGTTTCGGCGTGGTCTGCGCCTTGCTGGCCCTGGAAGGGGCTGTGCGGGTCGGTGGTTGGCCAAGTCCGGTCGGCGCTGTTGCAGCATGGATATGCGCGGCGTGCTGGCTGCTACGGACCCGGAGCGCCTATTGGCTGGCGGACCGGCATGCTCCGCTGGCCTGGGGCGCGACGCTGGCGCTCTGGATGCTCGGGGTCGGCCAGTATTTATGGGAGGGCGCCGGAGAGACCTCGTCTGCGGCTTGGCAATGGGGGGCCGCAGGGTGGGCGTGGCTCGCCGCTGCGCCGCTGGTCTGGGCGGCGTGGCGTTTGTCTTCCCGCACGCCGGCGACGCTGCGCAAGGCGACGGTCGGGCTCGCCCTGGGGGTATCCCTGGCGGGCATCTGGATGCCCGCCGTCGCGGGCGGGCTTCTGACCGTGGTGCTCGGCTTCGCGCGGTGCCACGGCGCGCTATGGAAAGGCGGGCTGTTGGTGGCGCTGTATGGCGTTGCGGGGTTCTACTATCAGTTGGCCTGGAGTCTTCCGGTCAAGGCGGCTACGCTGCTGGCCCTCGGCCTTGTGCTGCTGCTGGCCGCATATCTCTTGAACAAGGCGGGGAAAGAGGCCGGCCATGGGTGAACGCGCCACTCGCGGACTGATAGCCGCCGGCCTGGTCCTGGTTCTGGCCGTGGTCAACGCGTCCATCTGGCGCAACCAGACCTTGCTTAGGCATGGGACGCTGATTTCGCTCGAGCTGGCGCCGGTCGATCCCCGTTCGCTGATGCAGGGCGACTACATGGCGCTGGACTGGGCCATCGCGCGTGAACTCCGGGACCGCCTGGGCACGGCGCTTCCCGCTTCGGGCGCCATGGTCGTCCGGCGCGCGGCCGGTTCCACGCGGGCAACGCTGGTCCGGCTGGACCGCGGCGAGCCCTTGGCGGATGGCGAAAGCCGGATTGCCTACGCGGTGCGGGACGGGCGGATCCGCATAGCCACCGATGCCTATTATTTCCAGGAAGGTCAGGCGGACGTCTATGCGCGTGCCCGTTATGGCGCCCTGCGCGTGGACGAACGGGGGAGGGCCTTGCTGGTCGGACTGCAGGATGCCGAACTGGCCTGGCTCGGGCCGTTACCGGATCGCTGAGGCAGGCCGCCGCCGACGCGTGGCGCGGCCCCCGCGATGTCAGTCCTTCTGGGTCTTGGCCTGGGTGACGTTGGTGCCCGGCGGAACGCTTTGTGTCAGCCAGACATTGCCCCCGACGGTAGAGCCGCGGCCGATGGTAATGCGTCCGAGAATGGTGGCGCCGGCGTAGATCACCACGTCGTCCTCGACGATGGGATGCCGCGCGATGCCCTTGGTGAGCTTGCCGTCGGGGTCTGCCGGGAAGCGCTTGGCGCCCAGCGTTACCGCCTGGTAGAGGCGCACGCGTTCGCCGATGATGGTGGTTTCGCCGATGACTACGCCCGTGCCATGGTCGATGAAGAAGCTGGCGCCGATCTGCGCGGCCGGGTGGATGTCGATACCGGTGGCCGAGTGCGCGATGTCCGAGATCAGGCGGGCCAGGAATGGCGCCCCCAGCTCGTGGATGGCATGCGCCAGCCGGTAATGGATGATGGCCTTGATGCCCGGATACGAGAGCAGGATTTCCGAGATGCTGGTCGCCGCCGGATCGCCCTGGTAGGCGGCATGCAGGTCACTGACCAGCACGGCGCGGATGGCGGGCAGCCGGGCCGCGAAGCGCCGTGTGATGTCGACCGCCTTGGACTGCAGCGTTTCTTTGTCGTGGGTGTCCGGCGCCTCGGAGAAATACAAGGCGCGGCGGACCTGCTCGCACAGCAAGTTGAGTGTGTTGTTGAGGGTATGGCCGACGAAATAGTCGATGCTGTCGTCGGTCAGCCTGCAACGTCCGTAGTGGGTCGGGAACAGGGCCGCCGACAGCCCCTCCAGAACGGTGACCAGCATTTCGCGCGAGGGCAGTTCGCGTACGCGGTCGAGGTAGCGGATCTTGTGCTCGACCTCGCGCGAGACGCGCAGCTGCTCGACGATGTCGGCCAGGTGCCATTCGGGCGAGTCGTCCGGGGAGAGGGTATGCGATGGCGTCATGATGGAACGAAAACCGGTTGCGTGAGCAATGCCGACAAGCATAGTCGAAGCGGCGCATTCCGCTAGGGGAAACCCTTTTGACTCGTCTGGTATGGCCCGAAACGGTAGAATATCGCCCCAAGTCGCCGCGCCCAGGGGCTTGCACCGCCGTGCGTAACGGCGGTTCAACGGCAGTTCGGCAGTTCGAACGGGAGCCCAGGCGCAACGTCGACACCTACAGGGACATACATTATGAACCGCATTTTCAGTCAATCGCTGCTGGCCGCGGCCGCGCTCGGTACCGCGGCGTTCGCCAACGCCGCGGAAGTCAAGATCGGCGTGGCGGCGGCATTGTCCGGCGGTGCCGGCCAGTACGGCGCTGCCATTCGCAATGGTTTCCAGCTTGCCGCCGACCAGATCAACGCCGCCGGCGGCGTCAACGGCAACACCATCAAGCTGGTCATTGAAGACGAGCAGGGCAAGAAAGAAGAAGCCATCAACGTTTTCAAGAAACTGATTTTCCAGGACCGGGTCGTGCTGATCTTCGGGCCGACGCTGTCCAATTCGGCCCAGGCCGCGGACCCCGTTGCCCAGGGCGCCAAGACGCCGGTGTTCGGCACCTCGAACACGGCCGACGGAATTACCTCCATCGGTAACTACGTCTTCCGCAACTCGGTCACCGAGGCCGACGTGCTGCCCGAGACCATCCGTATCGCCGCCAAGCACAACAACATCAAGAAGGTCGCGGTCTTCTACGGCAACGACGACGTTTTCACCAAGAGCGGCTACGACAATTTCAAGAAGGCGCTGGAAGACCTGAAGATCCCGGTCACCACCACCGAGACCTTTGCCAAGGGCGACGTCGACTTCAAGGCCCAACTGACCAAGATCAAGGCTACCAACCCCGATGCCGTCGTGCTCTCGGCGCTGATCGCCGAGGGCGGCCCCATCATGGTCCAGGCACGCCAGCTGGGCCTGAACGTGCCCTTCATCGGCGGCAATGGCATGAACTCGGTCAAGGTCTTCGACCTGGCCAAGGACAAGGCCGATGGCCTGTGGGTGGGCAGCCCCTGGTCGATCGAGAACGCCACGCCCGAGAACACCAAGTTCATCTCCGCTTACAAGGCGAAGTACAATGTGGCGCCGGATCAGTTCGCCGCCCAGGCCTACGACGCGATGTACATCGTGGCCGAGGCCCTGAAGAAGGTGAAGATCTCCGGCAACGTGCAAGCCGACCGCCAAGCCCTCCAGACGGCGCTGCCCGAAGTCAAGACCACGGGCGCCACAGGCGCCTTCCAGTTCCGTCAGGCCCAGGGCGCACGCGGCAAGCCGGGCGGCTACGATGCGGTGCAGACCCCCATCGTCATGGTCACTCGTGGTGGCCGCTACGTAATCGAAAAGTAATCGATGGCATTGCCGAAGCCGCCGGTCGTCCCGGCGGCTTGCACAGGGGCGCAGAGTTTTCCGCGCCCTTTGCAAGAAGCGGGGCTCGCGCCCGTCCTTGTCTTGTGAACCCAACCGCATCGCGCTCACATCACGGTCCGACACATCCCCCCGGCCCGAACGAGGGCGCAGGGGACCCGGCCTAGCCGGTCCGCCAGCGCCGCCCCTGCAGGGCACGCGAAGCGCGTAGGGGGGGGCTGGTATATAACATGTTGGAGCAGCAACTCGTCAACGCACTCTCGCTGGGGTGCGTTTACGCTCTGTTCGCGCTGGGTTTCACGCTGGTATTCGGCGTGCTGGGCGTCATCAATCTCTCGCATGGCGCCGTGTTCATGATCGGCGCCTATGTGGCCCTGCAGCTGGTGTCGCAACTCGGCCTGCCGCTCTGGGCGGCGCTGGTCGGGGCCGCGCTGGGCAGCGGACTCGTCGGCATCCTGATCGACGTGCTCATTCTCAAGCGGCTGCGCAAGCGCAACGCGCCTCACCTCATCCCCATGATCGCCACCATAGGCGTTGCCATCGCCCTCAACAGCGGCGTGCAAGGCATCTACGGCGCGGCCAACATGCGCTTCCCGGCCGGACTGGTGCCCGACGACGCCATAGAGATCGGCGGCCTGCACATGACGGTCATCGAGTTGATCATCATCTTCCTGTCGTTCGCGCTCATGGCCGCGCTGATGGTGATCATGAAGAAAACCCAGCTTGGCAGGGCGCTGCGCGCCATCGCCGAATCGCCCAAGGCGGCGTCCTTGCTGGGCATCAACGTCGAGGGCCTGTTCCTGCTGACTTCGTTTGCGGCCGCCGCGCTGGGCGGGGTGGCCGGCGTGCTGATCGGACTCTATTCCAACGCCGTCTTTCCGCTGATGGGGCAGCCCATGCTGCACAAGGGCATCGCGGTGATCATCCTGGGCGGAATGGGCGACATCCGGGGCGCCATGATAGGCGGGCTCTTCCTGGGCTTCGCCGAAGTCCTGTCGGTTGCCTACGTCGGGTCCACCATGCGGGACGCCGTGGCGTTCGGCCTGTTGTTCCTGATCCTGCTGGTCCGCCCGCAAGGCCTGTTCGGCAAGGTGCTGGAGCGCAAGGCTTAAAGGACGATCAAAAAATGGAATGGTTCGAGAATTTCTGGGCGATCTACAGCAACCTCGTGCTGACGCTCGGCACCAACGCCTTGCTGGCGCTGTCTATCTACCTGACGCTGTCCTGCGGCATGCTGGCAATGGCCAATGCGGCTTTCATGGGCATCGGCGCCTATACCGCTTCCCTGCTTACCATGAACTGGGAGATGCCGTTCCCGGTCGCGCTGCTGGGCGGCATGGCGGCGCCCATGCTGGTGGCCTTCATCATCGGCAAGCCGACGCTGCGCCTCTCCGGGGTCTATCTGGCCATGGCGACGCTGGGGTTCGGTGAAGTCGTGCGGGTGGTGATCCTGAATACCGAGTCCTGGACCGGCGGCGCGCTGGGCCTGAACGGTATTCCGCAACTGACCCAATGGTGGCACATCGCGCTGGCGGTGGTGCTGGCACTGGCCGTGTTGTACCGGTTGCGGCGCTCCAAGGTCGGCCGCGCGTTCGAAGCCATCAAGGAAGACGAAACCGCCGCCGGCCTGATGGGGATAGACGTCAACAATACCAAGATGCTGGCCTTCGTCCTGGGCGCCTTGCTCGCGGGCCTGGCCGGCGGGTTGAATGCCCATCTGACGTTCTTCATCGGCCCCAATGAATACGGGTTCGATCGCGGCGTAGAAATCCTGACCATGACGATTCTCGGCGGGATCGGCAGCCTTGCCGGCCCGGTGGTCGGCAGCGTGATACTGACGCTGCTGCCCGAGACCTTGCGCGCGTTCAATGATTTCCGTCTGGTCATCAACGGCGTGATCCTGGTGCTGATCGTCCTCTTCCTGCCCAAGGGAATCTGGGACCCCGCACTGCTGCGCAACGCCCTGCGAGGCGCGTCGCGCAACGCCCGGTGAACGACTGATATGCTCAAACTCCTATCCATTTCCAAGAGTTTTGGCGGACTGCACGTTTTGCAGAACGTCAATATCGAGGTCCCGCAGGGGACCATCTTCGGCCTGATCGGTCCCAACGGCGCCGGCAAGACGACGGTGTTCAACCTCATCACCGGCTTGCTCGAGCCGTCTGGCGGGACGCTGACCTTCGACGGCCACGACCTGGTCGGGACCAAACCGCACCGGATTACCCGGCTGGGCATTTCCCGCACGTTCCAGAACATCCGCATCTTCAAGGAAATGTCGCTGCTCGAGAATGTCGTGGTAGGCATGCACCGCCATCTCGACTATGGCCCGGCGGGTTTGCTGCTGTCGCTTCCCGGATACCGGGCCCAGGAACGCCGGGCCCGGGAACGGGCGCTGGAATTGCTGTCGTGGGTAAAGCTCGAGCACAAGGCGCACCAGACTGCCGACAACCTTTCCTATGGCGACCAGCGCAAACTGGAACTGGCCCGCGCATTGGCGACCGAGCCCAAGCTGCTGTTGCTGGACGAGCCTGTGGCCGGCATGAATACCGGCGAAAAAGTGGACCTGATGGCCGAAATCCAGAACATCAAGGCACGGGGCTATACGATTTTCATGATCGAGCACGACATGCGTTTCGTGATGGGTTTGTGCGACCGGATCTCGGTTCTCAATTTCGGACGCATCATTGCCGAGGGGCGCCCCGAGGAAATCCGCAGCAATCCGCTGGTCATCGAGGCCTACCTCGGGCGCGAAGACGAGGTGGCAGACGGGGTGCAGCAATGAATCCGTTGTTGAAGGTATCCGGGCTCCAGGTCTCGTACGGCCATATCGCGGCAGTCAAAGGCATCGACTTCGAACTGCACGAGGGCGAGATCACTACGCTGGTCGGCGCCAATGGCGCGGGCAAGTCCACGACGCTGCTGGCCCTGTCCGGGTTGGTGCCCAAAGCGTCGGGTTCGGCATGGTTCGACGGCGAGGACATCTCGCGCCTCGCCCCGCACAAGATCGTTGCCAAGGGTATCGTCCAGGTCGCCGAAGGGCGGGCCATCCTGACCACGATGACCGTGCGCGAAAACCTGGAGCTCGGCGCCTACACGCGCCGGGACAAAGGCGAGGTCGAGTCCGACCTGGACCGCGTGTTCGAACTTTTCCCGCGGCTCAAGGAACGCCTGGACGGCACGGCGGGCAACCTGTCGGGCGGCGAGCAGCAGATGCTCGCCATCGGCCGCGCTCTCATGGCCAAGCCGCGCTTGCTGCTGCTGGACGAACCATCCATGGGCCTGGCTCCCATCATCGTGCAGGAAATCTTCCGGACGCTGCGCGAGATCAACCGGCAGGGGTTGACCATATTCCTGGTCGAACAGAACGTACGCCAGGCGCTCAAGATCGCCCACCGGGCCTATGTGCTCGAGACCGGCACGATCGCGTTGTCGGGGAGCGGCAAGGAACTGCTCGATGATCGTCGCCTCGTGGATGCTTATCTGGGGGGTTAGCAGTCGAAGTGGCGAGGGATTCTCGCGGCAGGAAAAGCACGTCGTCATGACGTGCTTTTTTTTGCGGACCTTGGTCAAGGTGACGCGCAGAGTGCGTTCGATGAACGAATGCACGGAAAAATTGGAGCGCGGCGTTTCTTTAGTGCCAAAAGGGTTGACATTGTTCGGTGCACCATTAACACTTCGGGCCTCGACTTTTAGAGATTGATATGGTCAAAAAATCGCAACCCGTTAAGGCCGCCGCGAAACCGGCAGCCAAGAAGCCGGCCGCGAAGGTCGCCAAGAAGTCTGCTCCCGCCAAGACTGGTGGAGCCGGCGTGCTGGCGAAACTCGAAGCTGCCGCCGTGCGCCTGGGCGAAGCTGCAAAGAAAGCGCTCGAGCGTTCGGAAAAAGCCCGCAAGGAAGCCGCTCAACGCGTGAGCCTTTATGAAAAGGCCGTCAAGGCCGCCATGAAGGAAGCCAAGGCTGTCGTGGCCGCAGGCGACAAGAAGCCTGCTGCCAAGAAAGCCAAGGCTGCTTCCAAGGTCGCGGCGCCGGCCAAGAAAGCCAAGCCGGTAGCCAAGGCTGCCAAGCCGGCCGCCAAGCCCGCTGCCAAGAAGCCCGCCGCCAAGCGCGTGGTGCGCAAGAAGGCGTCGGCGCCCGCCGCCGCGCCGGTTGCCGAGTCGCAAGCCGCTTCGGCTGCACCGACCGCCGCCTGAGCTGCGCTTTGCTCAAGAAAATGCCGCCCACAAGGGCGGCATTTTTTTTGCATCGATGTCGACCATAGGACAGCCTTGCGACATCAGGCCACGGCGTTTTTTTTCAGGCAGGTGCGAACGACGGTGATGTCCGAGAAAACCATGCCGACGCTACCTTCGGCGATCTTCGCGCCGCGGTTCAGAACCACGCAGCGATCGCACAAGGCATGCACGGCTTCCATGACCTGCTCACTCAGAATGATGGCCATGCCTTCTTCCTTGAGCGAGCGAATCAAGGAGATGCCCGCTTGCAGTTCGGACGGTTCGACGCCTCCCAACCATTCGTCGAGCAACAACAGCCGTGGTTCGAGCGCCAGCGCCCGTGCGAGTTCCAGCCGCTTCCGATCGGCGTAGGCAAGCTCGGCCGCGCGCGTGTCCGCTTGGTCCGTCAGCCCGACCCGGCCCAGCAGCGAGCGGGCGCGGGCCGTGGCACGGATTCCCCACCTTGGATGCCGGCCGAAAGCTAGGCTCGCGGCCACGTTCTCCAGGGCCGTCATCTCGCGTAGCACCCGCACCAGTTGAAATGTGCGTGCCACGCCCGCCTGGGCAGCCCGGTAAGAATCCATGCCCGCAATCGACTGTCCTGCCAGCAGGATCTCGCCGGCATCCGGCGACAGTGCGCCCGAAATCAGGTTGATGACCGTCGTCTTGCCCGACCCCTTGGGGCCGAGCAGGCCCAGGACCTCCCCGGCGTGGACCGCAAAGTCCAAGTCACTGACGGCGGCCAGGCCGCCAAAGGTTTTGCGCAGCGCTGAAATGCGAAGCAGGGCAGCGGTACTCATGCGGCCTCCTCGGACGCGGGACTCCATTACACTTTGGCGTTATTTCTCTTCCTGTGCTGCCGTGAAGCTATTCGTGAATCGAGATTTGTCGTGGGGGGCGCTGGCTGGGGCCTTGGCCCTCATGTTCCTGGTATCGAGCGCGCTGCGCGGACCCTTGCCTGGAGGACCGTTCAGCGAGCGTGTGCCGGTGCTTGCCCAATATGCCGGGGCATTCCTCGCGGCGGCGCTGATGGGCGCTTTCATCGTGCTGGTCATCTGGGGATTCAAACGGTTTCGTTCCGAGCCGTACGCGACGCCGCGGCGCGACCTGGCACTGGCGATACTGTTGATGACCATCGTCACCTTCCGCCCCGCGCAAGCCGCAGCGGCCGGGGTTCCCGACATGCCGGGAGATCTTGGCCGGCCGTGCCAGGTGCTTCATGTTTCGTAGGCGGTCCGCCCGCGGGCCAGGTACGGTGCCAGCGCGAACAGGTCCACGTTGCCGCCGGAAATGATGACGCCCACGCGTTTGCCCCGCACATCGATCTTGCCGGACAGCAGGGCGGCCGCGCCGAGCGCGCCGGTTGGTTCGACGACGAACTTCATGCGCTCCATCAGGAAGAACATCGTGCGCAGCAGCTCGTCGTCGGTCACCGTAAGCATGTCGTGCACATAGGACAAAATCAGCGGAAACGTATATTTGCCCGCCGACTGGGTCCGGGCGCCGTCGGCGATGGTGTCGGGGTTGTCCACCGTCTGCAGGCTTCCGCTGCGGAACGACCGGTTGACGTCGTCGCCCGCGGCGGGCTCTACGCCTATCACTTTGATGCCCGGGGCGCAGCCGCTGGCTGCGATGGCCGATCCGGACAACAGTCCGCCGCCGCCGCAAGGCACCAGCAGGTAATCGAGCGGACCGGTCTCGCGCAGCAGCTCGAGGGCAGCGGTGCCTTGGCCCGCGATCACATCCGGGTGGTCGAAAGGGGGGATGGTAGTCAGTCCTTCCCGCTGCGCCAGTTCGGCGGCGATATGTTCGCGTTTCTGGGTTGCGCGGTCGTAGATGACGACGCGCGCACCGTAGCCGCGGGTGGCCTCGAGCTTGACCCGCGGCGCGTCGTTCGGCATGACGATGGTGGCGGGAATGCCGAGCAGCTGTCCCGCCAGCGCGACGGCTTGCGCATGGTTGCCCGACGAGTAGGCCACGACGCCGCGTTTGCGCGCTTGGTCGGGAAGCCTGGCGAGGGCGTTGTAGGCGCCGCGGAACTTGAAGGCGCCCATGCGCTGGAAGTTTTCACACTTGAAGAACACCGAGGCATGCGTGCGCGCATCGACGGTGCACGAGGTCAGCACGGGCGTGCGATGCGCGTGGCCCGCGAGCAGCGCGGCGGCTGCCTCGACGGAATGGAAGGCGACGGACATGGACATTTCACGATGAATGCCGGCCGGAGATGGCCGATGCTGGAAGCATAGTCCAATCGGCGCAAAAGCGCGGCCATCGCCAGGCCTAGGCCAAGTGGACGGCAGTTCAGGGTATCCCCTGGTGTTGACGCCCGGCCATGGTGCAGCGACAATGCGCCCTGACGTATTAACCGTACGTTCCTCCAAAGGGGAGTAGTTCGGGAGCCCTCGCAGGCTCTTTCGCACGATCGTCAATACGTGGAAGTCTGCTTCCTCCGGTCGTGCGGATCACCGCCCGGTGATCGAACAAGACCTTTGCAGCCTGGCACCAGGTCCTGCAAGGGTACTTCCGTTCCCGGTCATTCCTGTTGCCAGCAGAGGTCGACAACTTCTCTGGAGATATTCGCGTGGAATGGCTATCGGCATTTGCCGCAGAAACCTTTACGACCCAGTTCCTCTTCGCACTGGCGTCCATCATCGTGATCGATATCGTGCTGGCCGGCGACAACGCCATTGTCATCGCGCTGGCCGCACGCAACCTGCCACCGGCCTTGCAGAAAAAGGCCATCATCTGGGGAACGGTCGGCGCCATCGTCGTGCGTACCCTGATGACGTTGGCTGTGGTGTGGCTGCTCAAGATCCCAGGCCTCATGCTGGTGGGCGGTCTGGCCCTGCTGTGGATTGCGTACCGTTTGCTCACTTCCGATGACGACGGGCACGGGTCGGCGGAAGTCAATACGAGCTTCGCCGCTGCCATCAAGACCATCGTGATCGCCGATGCCGTCATGGGGGTGGACAATGTGCTGGCCGTGGCCGGCGCTGCACACGGCAGCTTCCTGCTGGTGGTGCTGGGCCTCTTGATCAGCGTGCCTATCATGGTCTGGGGCAGCCGCCTGATCCTGCGCCTGATGGAGCGCTATCCTGTCATCATCTACATCGGTGCGGGCGTGCTGGTCGTCACCGCGGTCAAGATGGTGGTGGGCGAACCGCTGGTCAAGCCCTGGTTCGAAGCCAACGCGTGGGTGTCGTGGGCGCTCTATCCGCTTGCGCTGGTCGCCATTCTGGGCGGAAGCCGCATGGTTTTGGCCAATCGCGGGAAGGACAAGGCTCCCGAATCCAGCGCGGCGTGACCACCATCGTAACAAGCGCTGCCGCCGGGGCGGTTACTTTTTGCGGCCCCGAACTGGGGTAAGCTTGCGGCATCCGTCCCGGCGGTGAGGGATGCCGCGCCCGTAGAACGGCGTCCGGCTTCGGCCTGGCGCCGTTTGTCTATCAGCGGGCCGCCTGTCCGCTCAACTCTTTTGCGCATGACGACGAACGAACTTTCGACCTGCACACCACGGTCCGCGACATCGCGCTGGGGCAGCCTGGCAGTACGAGGCATGCTCGTACTGCTGACGACCGCGCTGCTGATGCTGGACGACTGGATCCAGCAGTGGTTCACTGCGGCGAACCAGGCCGACTTCGAACTCAACTATTTCCTGGCGCTGTGCGCTTTCAATCTTGGCTTGTGGCTGTCCGGAAGCCGGGTATTCGTCTCCTGCATCCTGGCGCTGCTGGGGGGCATGGAGCTGGTGCAGCTGGCGCATATTTCGTACGCCGGCAGGCCGCTCGATCCAGTCGGGCTGGCGAGTCTTTTCTCGGAATTCCACGACGTCAGGCAGGTCGCGTTCGCCGAGTTCTGGGATCACGTCCACGTGCTGCCGGCCGTGCTGGCCCCTTACGTGACCGCGTGGTGGCTGTTCATGGCTTACATGCGGTCCGATGTGCGGCGGTGGCAGCGCACGCTTGGACTGGTGCTGGTCGCCGCCGGGTTGCTCTCCAAGCCATATCGCGCCACCTACCGCGACCTCAACGCCTTTCTGCCCGGGCCTACCCGCAGCGGCCTCCACAATTCACTGAACACGTTCAGTTTCGTCCTGGTCGACAGCCTGTTGCGTGACGGCGTGCACGCTGCGCCGCTTGGTCCCGGCCCGAATCCGCCAGTGGTGACGTCGGTGCGGTCCGATGCCCGGCATGTGTGGCTTTTCGTGGCCGACTCCTTGCGCAGCGACCATCTGGGCATCATGGGTTACGAACGCAATACGACGCCCCGCCTCGCGCAGCGCCTGGAGCAGGGACTGGTTGCCCGCAAGGGCGTGGCAGCGGCCGTCTCCACGGCTGCCAGCATGCCGCTTATCCTCAACGCTGTTCGCGAGCCGGGGCAACTGGCGCAGATCAGGACACTATCGACCAACCTGTTCAAGTTCGCCAAGGAGGCCGGGTTCAAGACATACTGGATCTCGTCCCAGGAGTCCAAGCTGCTCAATGGCGTGGGCAGCCCGTATGTCGACGTTTCGATCACCCGCGAAGACGAACCCAGCCGCTTTCACGCCGAGGGCGATGAGGCGCTGCTGTCTTTGCTGAAAGAGCAGGAATGGCCCGAAAAAACGTTCGTGGTGGTGTTGCTTCGATCGGTACACGCTCCCTACGACGCCAATTATGCCCACGCGCGCGATCGGTTCGCGCGCTGGCCGGATGATCCAGGGCAGCCGCGCGAGGTACGCATGCGCAATGCCTACGACAATGCGGTGCTGTATCTCGATGACCTGCTGGACCGGATGATGGGCGAGTTCGACAAGCTGCCGGGCCAGCGCCATCTGGTGGTTACCGGGGACCACGGCCAATTGCTGGGAACGCATGGCTTGTGGGGACACAATGTCCTGGAGCCGGAGGTGGCCGACGTGCCGGTGCTGTCATGGAGCCGCGATGCGCCCCTCGAGGCCGGCGCGGCGATGGCCGGGCAGCGATGGGTCAGCCACTTCGAGATGTCGCGCTGGCTGGCTGGCGTGCTGGGCCGGGACATCCGGTCGCCGTCGGCCATCGATGGCGTGCATTATGTGCAAGGCAAGCATTTGTACGGCTCCAATACCTTCCGCGAAGTACACGAAGGCGTGGCACTGGAATTCTCCGAGGTCTTGCCGGTCGGCCATGCGCTACCTGTTCGCGCTTACAATCCGGTCCGCTCGCTGGTCGCACGTTGAGTGCGCGCGGTTCCGGATTTCCGTATGTCACCATCGTCCGAGTCATCGTCGCCGTTTGAACTCGTGAGGGGCGGCAATGCGCTGCGCTCGCTGGCCCTGGCTGGCGGCGTGGCGCTGCACGCGATCAATGTCTATGTCGTCACGACGATCATGCCGACGATCGTCCGCAGCATCGGCGGCCTGGCTTATTACGCCTGGAACACGACGTTGTTCGTGGTGGCGTCCATCCTGGGCTCGGCCTTGTCCTACCGGCTGATCGACCGCATGGGGCCGCGGCGGGCCTATTTGTGCGCGCTTGCGCTGTTCTGCACCGGCTCGCTGTTGTGCTCGGCGGCGCCGGCCATGTGGTGGCTGCTCGTCGGCCGCACCGTACAGGGGCTGGCCGGTGGCGTATTGCTGGCCTTGTCGTATGCGTTGATCCGGCTGGTGTACGAACCGCGGCTGTGGTCGCGCGCGTTGGCGTTCGTGTCGGCCATGTGGGGCGTGGCGACGCTGTCGGGGCCGGCGCTGGGAGGACTGTTCGCCTCTCTCGGCTGGTGGCGGCCCGCCTTCCTGTCGCTGCTTCCCGTGGCGGGTGCACTTGCCGTCATGGTCCACCGCCTGGTGCCGGCCACTGCGCCGGCATCGTCGTCCGGCGCCGGGATGCCCTGGGGACGACTGGGGCTGCTGGCAGGCTCGGTATTGGCTATTTCGGTTGGGAGTCTGTCCGGCCATCTTGCGTGGAATGCCGCGGGCCTGGCGATGGGCCTGGCCCTGGTCGCATGGATGGGACGCCTGGACCTGCGCGGCGCGTCGCCGCTGATGCCCGCCGAGGCCTATTCGCCTCGCACGGTGTTGGGCGCCTGCTATATCACCATGGCCATGCTCGTCATTGGCTTGACCAGCGAGATCTTCGTGCCGTATTTCCTGCAGACCATTCATGGCAGTACGCCATTGGCCGCCGGTTATCTCACGGCTGTCATGGCAGGCGGCTGGACCGTCGCGGCATTGATGTTCTCGGGGCGTGCCGGGCGCGCCGCGGCACGGTTGATGCACGACGGCCCCGTGGTTACCACCGTGGCGCTGGCGTGGCTGGCGATACTGATGCCAGGTCGCCTGGATGGCGCGTGGGCCTTCCCGGTCCTGTGCCTGGTCCTGGGGGCGGTGGGCTTCGGCATAGGGATGTGCTGGTCGCATTTCGTGACGCGCGTATTCCGATCGGCCCCGGCTGGCCAGGAAAACCTGGCGTCGGGAGCCGTGACCACCATCCAGCTCTATGCGATCGCGCTCGGGGCGGCCCTGGCGGGCATGGTGGCAAACGCCGCCGGCCTGGCCGATCCGGGCGGGTTGGAAGGCGCCCGCACGGCAGCCGGCTGGCTGTTTGGCGTCTTTGCATTGGCGCCGGCGGTGGCGGTATGGAGTGCGCGGCGGGCGGCCCGGTCCTGAGGCGGTACCGGCGCCGCCGGCTTCAATCGTGTTTTTCGCCGCCCAGGGCCTCGACGACGTCTGCGATCAGCTTGCCGAGTTCTCCCGACATCAGCGCGAAGTCGGCGTCGAAGCGTTCCGCATCGTTCTGTGCCAAGGTGTCGGCATTCTCCTTGAGCACGTCGAGTGGCGCGATCCGCTTGACGGCCAGCGACTCGGTCAGTACGAAGGACACCCGGTCAGCCCATGTCATGGCCAGGCGGGTGCATTGTTTGCCGGCCTCGATATGGCGGCGTACGTCCTCGGCCTCGACCGATTGCCGCACGTAGCGGACTGTCGCCCGCCCTTCGCCGCTGGAGCGCAATTCCGTGTCCTGGTCTATGGTGAAATTGGCCGGCGCCTCGCCGCCGGCCAGCCAGTCCGTCATGGCCGCCGCGGGAGAGGTCTGGACGTGCAGGTTGGCCAGGGGGAACTTGTCGATGGCCCGGTTCAGCAGTTGCAGCATTTCATCGCAGCGTGCCGATGAGGAAGCGTCGATGCACAGCCAGCCGTTGCGCGTGTCGATCCAGGCGCGGGTATCGCGCAGGATGCTGAAGGCGCGCGGCAGCAGCGTTTCCTTGACGTTTTCCTTGATTTCCTTCATCTGCTTGCGGCCGGGCTTGTAGCCTTGCTGCTCCTCGATTTCCTGGGCCTTGGCCTTGGCGACCTGGTTGACGACGGTAGCGGGCAGCAGTTTTTTTTCCGTACGCAGCGTGACCAGCAACTGGCCATCGACGCCGTGGGCCAGCAGGCTGCCGTTCTCGAGCGGCGGTGCCCATCCCTGGGTTTGCAGTTCGAGGCTGGAGCCGGGGGCAAAGGCGTGCGGCCGGAGCAATTCGTCGAGCCGCTCGGGCGTCATGGGCCAGGGAGCGGGAATGCGATAGATCTGCAGGTTCTTGAACCACATGGGAGGGGCCGGGCAAAAGGATCGATTCTATACGACCCGCCCGGCGCCCTTCATCCCAGGTCCAGCGAGCTGTCCTTCTTGGACTCGCGCGGTACGTCGGGTGACAACTGCCAGAATATCCATGCCGACGCGGCGGTGAGCAGGCCGATGCAGATGAAGGTGGCGTGGAACGCTGCCAGGGTGTCATCCGGGCTGCCATGGTCGATCAACTGGCTGAAGGCAGCGAGTATGCCGCCGGCAACCGTGACGCTCAGGCTCATCGCCAGCATTTGCGTCATGGACAGAATGCTGTTGCCGCTGCTGGCGCCTTGCTGGCCGAGGTCCTTGAGCGTGAGCGTGTTCATGGCAGTGAACTGGAGCGAGTTGACGGCGCCGAAGAAGGCCATCAGTACCGCCTGCGCCCATACCGGATGGGACGCGTCGACCAGCGAGAAGCTGGCAATCGTCAAACCGACCAGCACGGTATTGACTACCAGCACGTGCCGGTAGCCGAACCGGGTAATGAGCGCCGTCGCCATGCGCTTGCTGAGCATGCCGGCGGCCGCCACCGGCAGCATCATCAGGCCCGAATGCGTGGGCGAATACCCCAGGCTCAATTGCAACAGCAAAGGCAGCAGGAACGGCATGCCGCTGCTGCCCAGCCGCGCGAAGAGATTGCCCAGCAGGCCGATCGTAAAGGTGTGGATGTGGAACAGGGTAGGCGAGAAGAGCGGGGCGGCCTGCCGGGTGGCGCGCAGCCAGTACGTCACGATGCTGATCAGGCCGAACACCAGCATGAGCACGATGGGCGCATGACCGACGCCGCGCCCCGATATGCCGTCGAGCGCGAGCGAGATGGCGGCCATGCCGAACGCCAGCAGTCCGTAGCCGACGGTGTCGAATGCGGCTGGATGGGGCTCGCGCTTGTCGATCAGGAAAGCCCGCGTTGCCAGGCCACCGGCAAGCCCCACCGGAATGTTGATCAGGAACACCCAGTGCCATGAGAACTGTTCGGACAGCCAGCCGCCCAGGACCGGGCCGATCATGGGTCCGACCATGGCCGGGATGGCGACGAAGCTCAGCGCGGGCAACAGGCGCTGGTGAGGAAAGCTGCGCAGTATGGTCAGCCGGCCGACCGGCATGAGCATCGCGCCGCCCGCGCCCTGTATGACGCGCGAAGCCACCAGCTGATTCAGGTTCTGCGACAGTGCGCACAGCACCGATCCGATGGTGAAGAACACGATGGCGGTGAAGTACACGCGGCGCGTGCCGAAGCGGTCCGCAAGCCAGCCCGAGGCGGGTATCAGTACTGCCATGGTGAGGGCGTAGGAAATGACCACGGATTGCATGCGCAGGGGACTTTCGCCCAGGCTTGCGGCCATCGCCGGCAGCGCTGTGTTCACGATGGTGGTGTCCAGCGTCTGCATGAATAGCCCGATGGCGACCAGCCACAGGGTGATATTGAGCGATTTTTCCGTTTCCACAAGCATGCCCGGGTACATCGGTGCCATTAGGATAGCTTGATTCGTGGCGGCGGCATGGTCTAAGGTGGTATGGCCGGTATTCGGCGCGGCCTGCGGGCATGGCCTTTGCTGCCGGCATGCACAACCAACCGGGAGACGACGATGTCGGAACATGTATACAAGCAGCTCGAATTGGTCGGATCGTCCACCACGTCCAGCGACGACGCCATTCGTAACGCCATCGACCGCGCCGCGCTGACCATGCGCCATCTCGCATGGTTCGAGGTGACCCAGCTGCGGGGACACATCGAGGACGGCAAGGTCGCGCATTGGCAGGTGTGCCTGAAGGTCGGCGTGCGCCTGGAGGACACCAGGAAATAGGAGCCTCGGCCGGGGCAGAGCGGCGCGGCGGCCGGAAACCGGCCGCCGGGGGGCGCCGCGGGCGGGACGCAAGCCCGGGCGTGCGCTAGATGCTTTTCTTGAGAATTGTTATCATTACTGATCGGACGAATTCTCAAGCAGGTGCCGCGCACCCCCCGTATGGAAAAACAGTCAGATCGCTTCCTGGAACAGAAGCGCCGCTCATTCTGGTTGAAGCATCTGCATCAATGGCACTGGATCAGTTCGGCGGTCTGCCTGGTCGGCATGCTGCTATTCGCCGCGACCGGCATCACGCTTAACCACGCCTCGCAGATCGAGGCGCATCCCAGGGTCGTATCCAAAGAAGGGCAACTGCCGCCCGAGCTGGCACGCGCCTTGGCCGAAGCCAAGGCGGCGGACAAGGCGCCGCTGCCGGCTCCCCTGCGGTTATGGCTGCAAGGCCAACTGGCCGTCACGGTCGGGGAGCAGCCCGCGGAATGGTCGCCCGACGAAATCTATCTTTCCCTGCCGCGTCCGGGCGGCGACGCCTGGTTGAGCGTGGAGCTGCCGGACGGCGCCGTGCGCTACGAAAGCACCGATCGGGGATGGATTTCCTATTTCAACGATTTGCACAAGGGACGCAACACAGGCGAGGCCTGGAAGTGGTTCCTGGATGTCTTCGCGGTCGCCTGCCTGGTGTTCTGCGTGACGGGATTCTTCCTGCTGCACATCCATGCCCGCAACCGGCCCGTGACCTGGCCCATGGTGGCTCTGGGCGTGGCCGTGCCCTTGTTCCTTGCGCTCGTTTTCATTCACTGAAGAGGTTTTGGCTATGCGTACGCTGATCCCGGTGGCCGTGGGCGGCCTGTTGGTGGGACAGGCCCAGGCCGCCGACATGGCGGTGAGGATAGAAATTCCCCGCTTGAACGTCGCTGAATACCACCGTCCCTACGTGGCCGTCTGGGTCGAGGGACCGGACCAGAAGGTCGCCGCCAACCTGGCCGTCTGGTATGACGTCAAGCTCAAGAATGACGAAGGCACGAAATGGCTCAAGGACATGCGGCAATGGTGGCGCCGCAGCGGCCGCGAATTGACCATGCCGGCCGACGGCATCAGCGGCGCGACCCGCCCGGTCGGCGAGCACCAGTTGTCGTTCAATGAAGGCAAACCGCCGCTGGGCAAACTGGCGGCGGGCAAGTACGAACTGGTAGTCGAGGCCGCCCGCGAAGTCGGCGGCCGGGAGCTGCTGCGCATCCCGTTCCAGTGGCCGCCGACGGCGCCGGCCAAATCCGAAGCGCGGGGCGAGCATGAGCTCGGCCGAGTGGCGCTCGAACTCAAACCCTGATCCTTGGCAATCTCCCTCATAGGAAACCGCAATGAAGACGTCCCTGAAACTGGCCGCGCTGGCCCTGGCGTTCAGCCTGCCGCTCTCCGTCCAGGCGCACCGCATGTGGATGCTGCCTTCGGCCACCGTGCTGTCGGGCGCCGACCCCTGGGTGACCGTGGATGCCGCCATATCCAACGACCTGTTCTATTTCGAGCATTTCCCGCTGCAGTTGGCCAACCTCGCGGTAACCGCGCCGGACGGCAAGCCGGCCAAGGCGGAGAACCAATCCACGGGCCGTTATCGCAGCACCTTCGACGTACACCTGACCCAGACCGGCACCTACAAGATGGCGGTAGTCAACAACGGCTTGTTCGCTTCCTACAAGGAAGATGGCAAGAACAAGCGCTGGCGCGGATCGGCCGAGAAGTTTGCGCAGGAGGTTCCGGCCAACGCGCAGGATCTGCGGGTCACGCAGACGAACAGCCGGCTCGAGACTTTCGTGACCGTCGGAAAGCCCACCGATACGGTGCTTCGTCCTACCGGCCAGGGGCTGGAGCTCGAACCCATCACGCACCCCAACGACCTGTTCGCCAAGGAGGAAGCAAGCTTCCGCCTGCTGCTGGACGGCAAGCCCGCCGCAAATATCGAGGTATCCATCGTGCCGGGCGGGATCCGCTATCGCGATCAGTTGCACGAAATCAAGACGCGCACCGACGCGGATGGCAAGTTCTCGGTGACCTGGCCCGAGCCGGGCATGTACTGGATGGAGGCCGAGACGCGCGACGACAAGACCACCATCGGCGCGGCCAAGGAGCGGCGTTCCACCTACGCCGCCACGTTCGAAGTGCTGCCCGAATAAACCTGCGGCGCCCCGGCCTGCCCCAGGTGTATGGGGAAGGGGCCGCGGCTGCTTCGCCTGGCACCTGGTGCCCCCATCGGGGGCTTTTTTTCTGCTGATGAACCGCGTCCTCGTCCCCCTCGTCCTGTCGCCCGATGCGCGCCGCGGCCATGCTCCGCAAGCGCGGCTGTGCGTCCTGGGCGGGCCCACCATGGGGACCAGCTGGTCGGTCAAGTTCGTCGATGACGGCACCGCGCCTGCCGACCTGGAAGCGCAGATACGGGCCGAGCTGGACGAAGTCATCAACCAGATGAGCACTTGGCTGGACAGTTCGGACTTGAGCCGTTTCAACGCGGCACCCGCCGGCAGTTGGCACGTGTTGCCGCCGGCATTGTTCCTGGTCCTGGAACAGGCGTTGGCGATCGCCGGGGAAAGCGGCGGAGCCTATGATCCGACCGTCGGCCCGCTCGTGGAGATATGGGGCTTCGGGCCGGAAGGGCCGCATGCGCGGCCCGCGGAAGCCGACATCCAGGCCCAGCGCTCGCGCGTGGGCTGGCACCGCATCGAACTGGACCCGGTGCGCCGGCGCGCGCGCCAGCCGGGCGGTGCCTACGTGGACCTGTCCGGCATTGCCAAGGGATACGCCGTGGACGCCGTCGCTCGCCGCCTGCGGCGAGCCGGCGTGGCCGGCTACCTGGTCGAGATCGGCGGCGAGCTTTACGGGCACGGAGTCAAGCCGGATGGCCAGCCGTGGTGGGTCGAATTGGAGCAGCCAGCGGGCGGTCCGCTTGCCATGGGCGAAGACAAGGGCCCGGCGGCCGCGACATGGGCGGCATTGGACGACCTGGCGATTGCCACCTCGGGCGACTACCGGCGCTACGTGTCCGATGGCCAAGGCGTGTATAGCCATACCATAGACCCGCGCAGCGGCGCGCCCATCGACAACGGCCTGGCGTCGGTCACGGTGTTGCATCCCGAATGCATGGCGGCCGATGCACTGGCCACCGCGCTGACCGTCATGGGGCCGGATGCGGGCCTGGCCTGGGCCAGTCGCCGAGGCCTGGCCGCGCTGTTCGTCCAGCGTACGGCAGATGGTCTCAAGGAAACGATGACGCCCAATTTCGCGGCGATGATGGAATGAAAGAAAAGCCTGATCTTGTGCCGGCGAGACTGGCCGGCGGGGCCGTGCTGGTGCTGCTGGCGGCTTTGGCGCTGGCCATGCGGACCGGGCTGCCGTGGTCGCCGGACGTCCGCCGCGCCGCGGCCGGCCTGCTGGTAGTGGCCTGCTATGTGGCGTTCTGCGCCTGGATCGGTCTACGCCGGCGTCGGGCTGCGGCCGGAACAGGGGCGGTGGCAACAGGGCCCGATGCCCTGCTGGTGGCGTACGCCAGCCAGACCGGCTTTGCCGAGCAGATCGCTCGCAAGAGTGCGCAGGCGCTACAGGCCGCCGGTCTTCCGGTGCGGCTGGCAAACCTGGGCGAACTGGGCGGGACTGCTTTGCAGCAGTTCAGGAAGGCGCTGTTCGTAGTCAGTACCACGGGCGAGGGCGACGCGCCCGATAGCGTGGCCCGGTTCGCGCGCGGGACGCTGGCGCGGGAGCTTCCGCTGCGCGGCTTGAGCTACGGTGTGCTCGCGCTGGGAGACAGCAGCTACCGCCAATACTGCGCATTCGGGCAGGCGCTGGCCAATTGGCTGCATCGGCAGGGGGCAGAGCCATTGTTCGACCCCATCCTGGTGGATGACGGCGACGAAGGGGCGCTGCGTCACTGGCAGCATTATCTGAACGTGCTGGGGGCCAGCGCCGAAATGGAAGACTGGGCCCGGCCCAGCTATCAGCCATGGACGCTGGTGGAACGCCGCCTGCTGAACGAGAAGAGCCCGGGCGACCCGGCGTATCACCTGGCGCTGGTGCCCGGTGCCGGCGTCGACGCCAGCTGGGAGGCGGGGGATATCGCCGAAGTCGGTCCGCGCAACGATCTGCATGCGGTCGACGCGATGTTGGCTACGCTGGGTCTCGACGGTGCGCAATCCGTGGGGGAGGCGGGCGGCTCGGCATCCTTGCGTGAAGTGCTCGCCACGCGCCTGCTGCCGCATGACAAGGCCGGGCGGGCGGCATTGCACGGCCTGACGGCTGAACAATTGGCGGCAACGCTGCCGGTTATTCCACATCGCGAATATTCGATCGCTTCGCTGCCGTCGGATGGCCGTCTGGAACTGCTGGTTCGCCAGATGCGGTACCCCGAGGGGCGCCTGGGGCTGGGCTCCGGCTGGCTCACCCGGTATGCCGGGATAGGCGCGACAGTCGATCTCCGGCTGCGGCGCAACGGCAGTTTCCATGCCCCGCCTCCGGGCCTGCCCTTGATCCTGATCGGCAACGGTACCGGCATGGCCGGATTGCGTGCCCATTTGAAGGCCCGCGCCTTGGCCGGTGCCCGGCGAAACTGGCTGCTGTTCGGCGAACGTACGCCGGAATGCGATTTCTTCTACCGGGAAGAAATCGAGGCTTGGCAGGCCCATGGGCTGCTGTCACGCGTCGACCTTGCGTTCTCGCGCGCGCCGGGCTGGCCACGCTATGTGCAGGATTGCCTGCCTGCGGTCGCGGCCGAGGTGCGGGCCTGGCTCGAGGAAGGCGCCGCCATTTATGTATGCGGCAGCCTGCAGGGAATGGCCGCAGGGGTAGCGGCGGAACTGGAGCGGATACTGGGGCGCGATCGGCTCGACGAGCTGGCCGAGCAGGGCCGGTACAGGCGCGACGTGTACTGATCAGGCTGCCGTGCCGGTAGGCCGGTGGCCACTGACCTCGGCCCCGGCATCGCGGCGCAGCCGGGAGAAACTCAGCAGGCTGCTCAGCGCAAGCAAGCCTACCAGCAGAAAGGTGATCCGGAAGTCGACGACCTGGTATGCGCCCGCAGCATCTCCCCGCAACGCGGCACACAGATGCAGGAACACCGCACCTACGGCAATGCCCAGCCCCATGGACATCTGCTGCGTCGTGCTGAAGAGGGTATTGGCGCTGCTCATCTGAGGCTGCGGCACTTCGGCAAAGGCCATCGACGTCAAGCCTGTGAACTGCATAGACCGGGTCATGCCGCATATCAGCATGATGAGGATAGTCAGCACAACAGGGGTCTGCGCGGACAGCACCGCACACACGGCGATCGAGGCCGCCGCCAGGGCGCCGTTGAAGACCAGGACGTTGCGGAATCCGAAGCGGCGCAATGCCTGGGTAGTGACGAGCTTCATGCCCAGGTTGCCCAGCATGCTCGCCAGGTACAGCATGCCGGCCTCGAACGCGTTCAGGCCGAACCCGACCTGGAATAGCAGCGGCAGCAGGAAGGGCATGGCGCTGATGGCCGTCCTGGAGATCGTCCCGCCGATCATGACGGCGCGGAACGAGGCGACGCGCATGACGCCAGGATCGATCAGGGGGTGGGCATGCCGGCGCAGGTGGACCCCCAGCCAGACACCGCAGGCGATGCCCGCGCCGATCAGCGCCACGCCCCACTGCCAGTGGCCGCCATAACCCAGCATCTCCACGCCGACCATTACGGCACTCAGGGCCAGGGCACTGAGCACGAAGCCGGCCAGGTCCAGGGGACGCCGCTCCTGCGGCGCCGATTCAGGGATGTAGGCGCGGATCAGGAAGATGCCGGCGATCCCGAACGGCACGTTCAATAGAAAAATCCACTGCCAACTCAAGTAGGTGGCCAGGAATCCGCCCAGTGGCGGGCCGATCACCGGCGCGATCAAGCCTGGCCAGACGATGAACGCCATGGCGCGGACCAGGTCCTCCTTGCCGGTATTGCGCAACACCGCCAGGCGGCCGACGGGAACCATCATGGCCCCCGCCATGCCCTGGAACACGCGGGCAGCCGTGAATTGGGCGACGCTGGTACTGAGCGCGCACAGCACGGAAGCTACGGTAAAGGCGGCGACCGCCCAGGCGAAAACGCGGCGCGTACCCAGCCGGTCGGCCACCCAGCCGCTGATCGGTATGAAGACCGCCAGCGTTACGAGATAGGACGTCATGCCTATGCTGAGGTTGACCGGGTTGGTGCCGAAGGTGACCGCCATTTGGGGCAGCGCAGTGGCGATGACCGTGCCGTCCAGCGTTTCCATGAAGAAGGCGGCGGCGACGATGAGCCAGATGATATTGGGCTTGGCAGGGGCGGCGGTCATAGGGCTGCGCGGGCGGGCATGGCCGGGGCAGTATATCGCCGCTCCGGCGCATCCGGCAGGCGGCACGGCAAATAACTTAGAATCGTAAGAAAACGAGGGGCGAGGATGACGCAAGCAAATCCGCAAGCATTGAATGACCGGACCGTGCGCCGCAATGCACTGGTGCTCAGCTGCGCGCAGGCATTGGGCGGCGCGAGCCCGGCCATCGTCATCTCCCTCGGCGGCCTGGTGGGCCAGACGCTGGCTTCCGACAAGGCGCTGGCGACCTTGCCGGTCAGCCTCTACAACCTCGGCCTGGCGTTGGGGACCATCCCGGCGGCGATGCTGATGCGCCGCCTGGGCCGGCGCGCCGCCTATATGCTGGGCGCGGCGCTGGGCGCCGGCGCGGGCCTGTTGGGTGCCTACAGTATTACCGCCTCATGGTTTGCCCTGTTCTGCCTGGCAACCGCCATTGCCGGCATGTACGGCGCCTGCGTGCAGAGCTATCGTTTCGGCGCTACCGATGGCGCCGACGCGGCGTTCCGTGCCCGCGCCATTTCCTGGGTCATGGTCGGCGGTCTTGCCGGCGCGGTCATCGGCCCGCAGACCGTCATCTGGACACGGGACGCCATCGGCGCCATTCCGTTCGCCGGCAGCTTCCTCGGCCAGGCGGGCTTGGCGCTGGCCGCCATTCCGGTCCTGATGCTGCTGCGGGGGTCGGCACGGCCGGCGGCCGAACAGAGCGGCGGCCGCCCGTTGAAGGAAATCGTGGCTTCGAGCCGTTTCGTGGTGGCCGTCATCGCCGGCATCGTCTCGTTCGGCATGATGAGCTTCGTGATGACGGCTGCGCCGATCGCCATGGTCGCGTGCGGACATACCGTGGGCGAAGCCGCGCTGGGGATCCAGTGGCATGTGCTGGCCATGTTCGCGCCGAGTTTTTTCACCGGACGCCTGATCTCCCGTTTCGGCAAGGAACGCATCACGATGGCCGGTCTGATCCTGATGGCGGTCTCGGGCACCGTGGCGCTTGCGGGCCTGAGCGTGGCGCATTTCTGGCTTTCCCTGGTATTTCTGGGGGTAGGGTGGAACCTCGGATTCATCGGCGCCACCGCCCTGGTCACCGATTGCTACCGGCCCGAAGAACGTACCAAGGTGCAGGCGCTCAATGACTTCCTGGTATTCGGCTCGGTGGCGCTGGCCTCATTCTCGTCGGGCAAGCTGCTCAATGCGGCAGGCTGGGAAACCATCAATTGGCTGCTTTATCCCGCCGTGGCGATCGTGCTGGTACCGCTGCTTTGGCAGTCCGGGCGCGTGGCCCGGGCCCCGGCTGCCTGACGCCCGGCGCTAGTTCGCGGCGTCGAAATACCCGGAACGGCCGAACATCCGCGCCGTATCCCGGGCCGACGGCGTACCGAGGTCCGGGTCTGCACCGCCGTCGAGCAAGGCGCGCACCACATCATCGCTGCCCTTGAACACCGCGCCCGCCAATGGGCTCTGGCCGCGGTCGTTCACCCGGTTGGGGTCGGCCCCGTGTTCCAGTAGTTTTCTGACTGTTTCCACATGGCCGTGGTAGGCGGCCAGCATTACCAAGCTGTCACCCTTGTGATTGGTGAGGTCCGGCGGGGCGCCCGCCTGCAAGTAGGCCACCAGCATATCGGTCTTTCCTTCCCGCGCGAGGTCGAAAAGCTTGCCGGCAAGGGCCTGGACGGAGTCGCTGGGCTGGTAGGAATCGGTTGGGCTCATGATCGGGCTCCGCGTGGGAAAGAGAGAGGCGAAGAAGGACATCGTTACAAATGCCCGCTACGCGCTGTCGTACGCATGACGCATTGTGGCATGCATATTGCCCTTGTCGCTGCAAGGGATACAACTCCTTGGAATTGCCCGCGCAGGACGTGTACATCTTACCCACAGCGGTAATTTTTATCGGCGAGTATTAACCACTCTCCTACCTCCAGTACACGACCCGGGAGGATGCGCCAGGGTTCCCCGGGGATGTAAGCCCTTGACCCCTTTTACCGAGCGACCCGTCGGGGAGCGCCATTTCCCGGAGAAAAATCTTGCTGCCGAGAGTCATGCTAGTAACGTCAGAAGCCTTGCCACTTGCGAAGACCGGGGGTTTGGGGGACGCAGTGAGCGGGCTCACGCGCGCCTTGCGCGACGCGCACGTGGATGCGACTATTTTCATGCCTGCCTACGAGAGCGCGATGGATGCCGCATGCGATCTTGTCCAGGTAGCGGAACTGCCCGGGCTGATCGGAGGCGACGCCACCGTGTGGGCCGGATGGGTGGCCGATAGCGAAATACCCGTTTTGCTTTTGCGCAACGACGATTTGTATATGCGTCCTGGTAATCCTTATCTCGATGAGCGGGGAAAGGAGTTTCCCGACAACGGAATACGCTTTGCGGCGCTCGCGCAGGCGACAAAGCGGATTTCGGTGGCCGACACGCCGATACGGGTGCCGCACGTGGTGCATGCGCACGACTGGCATGCGGCCCTGGCGCCTCTGTACTTGCACGCCGCAGGCGCCAAGCGGCCCAAGACGGTGCTGACCATCCACAACCTGGCCTTCCAGGGATTGTTTCCGATGAGGCTGGCCGACGACCTCGGCATTCCTCATGCCTATCGCGGCAGCGATGGCGCCGAGTTCTGGGGCAACCTGAGTTTCATGAAGGCCGGCCTGCGCTATGCGGACCGGCTCACCACGGTCAGCGCAAGTTATGCGCGCGAGATCCTGACGCCCCAGTTCGGCCATGGCCTGGATGGCGTCCTGCGCGAGCGCGCGCACGAGTTGCATGCCATTCCCAACGGTATCGATACGGAAGTCTGGGATCCCGGCAGCGATCCTTTTCTTCCCGAGCATTTCACGGTGCTCGACATGCGCGGGAAGGTGCGCAACAAGCTCGAAATGCAGCGGGCCTTTGGTTTGCCGACCGATCCCGAGGCACCCTTGCTGGCGATGGGCAGCCGCCTGACCTCGCAAAAAATGGCGGACTTGGCGGTGGAGGTATTCCCCTCGCTGCTGGCGGCCCATCCTCGGTTGCAGATCGCCGTACTGGGCTGCGGCGAGCCTGCGATCGAAGAGTCGATGCGGGCGTTGGCCAGGCGCCATCCGCGCCATGTCGGCGTCCACATCGGCTACGACGAAGCCCGCGGCCATCTGCTCCATGCGGGCGCAGACATGTTGCTGCACGGCAGCCGGTTCGAGCCCTTCGGCCTGACGCCGATTTATTCCATGCGGTATGGAACTGTGCCGATTGCTTCCCGCGTGGGGGGATTGGCCGATAGCATCGTAGGCTTGCCGGCCGACCCGGAAGCGGAGGTGGGCACCGCCACCGGCATTCTCTTCGATGGCGACACCACGGCCGATATGCTGGCCGCGGTCGAGCGTGCACTGGAGACGTTCGCGCAACCGCAGCGATGGTCCGCCATGCAGAAAAACGGCATGACGACCCATTTCGGCTGGGAAGCCTCCGCGGCGCAGTACGTCGAGTTGTACCGCATGCTTGCGCCGGTCGCTCCGGTGGGAGCGCCCATGGTTGCCCCGAGGCCCGAGGCGGCCAGCGCTCCAGTGGCCGCGACCATGCGGAAACGGGCCTGATGGCGGCGGGCAGGCAGAATCCGCTCCGGATCTACCAGGCGCGCGCGGCTGTCCTGGGCCCCGTGCTCGGCGAGGAAGGAAAGCTCGCCGGGCCGTGGCGCGCCGTGCTGGAAACCGCGTCCAGCCTGGGGTTCGGACAGATATTGGTGGAAGGCCGCAGCCTCGGGCGCGAGCGGGGCGCCTGCGCGGCGCTCACGCGCGCCGCGGCCCGGCGGCGCCTGGGACTCTACGTCGACTGGGCCCTGCATGCCGGCCGAGGTGCGCGCCCGGCCAACGTCGGCGAGGGCGGCGTGATCGACCCTCGCCTGCTTCGCTGCGACGAGCAAGAAGAAACCGACGCCGGTCAAGACGAGGACTGGGCCACGTCCGCGCTGCAATGGCGCGAGCAAGGTGTCCGCGGCGTGTTGTTGCGCGGCCTGCGCGATGTACCGGCGCAGGCGCTGCGCGAACGGATCGCGCCCCTTGCAGCGGGCGAGCAGGGGCTGGACTTTCTTGCGTGGACCCCCGGCTTGTCCAGGGAAGCCGTGCGTGCGCTCCGCGACGTCGGCTTCTCCCATGTTTTTTCGTCGCTGGCCTGGTGGGATTTCCGCAGTGCGTGGTTCATGGACGAGCGCCACGCCTTGGACGAAGTCGGGGGCGTGCTTTCGTTCCCGGTGGACCCGTATGGGCCCGGCGCCGCGGGTGTCGGCGTGCCGGGCGCGGAAGTGCGCCGGCGCGCCGCGGTGCGGGCGTTGTGGGCGGCTGCTTCGTGCGGCGCCGGCTGGCTCGTGCCCCTGGGCTTCGAGCGGTACGGCCTGGACGGCGCGCCCCACGATCAGCTCGATCTCGCCGCCGAAATCCGTGCCGCCAATCGCTGGCTGGCCGGCGTACCGGTTTCCGACGTAGAACTGTCCCCGCTGGGCGGCACCGATGCGGCAATCTCGATGCTGGTGCGCCGGGCCATGGGGCCCCGCGGCAGCCGGACGCATTTGCTGCTTTTCAATCCCGACGTGGCGGCAGAGGCGGACGTCGATTGGCCCGCGCTCCAGTCTCGGCTGCCGGATGGCATACAGCGGCCGGTTCGAGCCCGCGAGGACGCCAGGTTGCCGGCCTTGCGCTCGCACGTACCCGCCCGGCTCGACCCGGGCGCGGTGGTGATCGTGGAACTGGGGCCGGCGCCGCCTGTGTTAGGTGGTCCGCCCCGCCGCCGCTCCTTGACGGCGGCCATGGCGGCGCCGCGGGTCGCGATCGAGGCGGTCGCCCCGGCCATCGAGCATGGCCGTTTCGCCATCAAGCGCACTCCAGGCGAAGCGCTGCGCGTGCAGGCCGACATCTTCATGGATGGCCACGACAAGCTGGCAGCCGATTTGCTGTGGCGCGCGGCCGACGAGGAAGAGTGGACGCGGGTCTCGATGAGGCATCTCGGCAACGACCGCTGGGAAGCCGTGTGCCGCCCCGAGCGTATAGGCATGGGTTTCTACGCGGTGGAAGCCTGGCGCGATACGTTTGCAACCTTCCTCGACGAGTTGCGCAAGAAGACCGATGCCGGCGTGGACGTCGCGGTGGAAGTGGAGGAGGTCAGGTCGTGGGTGGCGCAGGTCCTCGAGGCCTGCGGTCCGCATGCCGATGAGGACGTGCGCATATCGGCCGCCGAGGCAGCGCAACGACTGGCGGATCTGTCTACCGCCGCTTGCCTGGAGTGGATCCGGTCGCAAGAAGCCGCCACGCTGATGCGAGCGCTGGACCCGCGTGAGTTTGCCTCGCGCTCGCCGGAGTTCCCCGTGCGGGTGGAGCGGCGGCGCGCCCGGTATTCCAGCTGGTACGAACTTTTTCCCCGATCCCAGAGCGGCGATTCCGGTCGGCATGGGACCTTCGCCGACGTCGGCGCCCGGTTGCCGGCCATCCGGGACATGGGGTTCGACGTACTGTATTTCCCGCCCATTCATCCCATCGGCCGCAAGAACCGGAAGGGGCGCAACAACAGCCTCATAGCCGGTCCCGGCGATCCAGGCAGTCCCTATGCCATCGGCTCTCACGAGGGCGGCCATGATGCCATCCATCCCGAACTGGGCACGCTCGACGATTTTCGCTGGCTCGTGCGGGAGGCCGCCCGGCATGGGCTCGAGATCGCGCTCGATTTTGCCATCCAGTGCTCGCCCGACCATCCCTGGCTGTCCCAGCATCCGGACTGGTTCGCGTGGCGGGCGGACGGCTCGCTGCGCTATGCGGAGAATCCGCCCAAGAAGTACGAGGACATCGTCAACGTCGATTTCTATGCCCGGGGCCGCGGCGGGCGCGATGCCGCGCCGGGACTATGGCTGGCCTTGCTCGACGTAGTGTTGTTCTGGGTTGCCGAGGGTGTGCGGATCTTCCGCGTCGATAATCCCCATACCAAACCGCTTCCTTTCTGGGAATGGCTGATCTCCCAGGTCCACGCCCGCCATCCCGACGCGGTATTCCTCTCCGAAGCCTTTACGCGGCCCAAGATGATGTACCGGCTCGCCAAACTCGGCTTCTCGCAGTCCTACACGTATTTCACCTGGCGCGACACCAAATGGGAACTGACGGACTATCTCAACGAGATTTCGCGGCCGCCGGTATCGGACTTTTTCCGGCCCAATTTTTTCGTCAATACTCCCGACATCAACCCGCGCTACCTGCAGACATCAGGGCGCCCGGGCTTCCTGATCCGTGCCGCGCTGGCGGCGACCATGTCCGGGTCCTGGGGCATGTACAACGGATTCGAGTTGTGCGAGGGCACGCCCGTTCCGGGCAAAGAGGAATATCTGGATTCGGAAAAGTACGAAATCCGGGCCTGGGACTGGACGCGGCCGGGCAATATCGTGGCCGAAATCAGCATGCTCAACCGCATCCGCCGCGACAATCCCGCCTTGCACACCCATACAGGCATCGGTTTCCTGAACACCGATAACGACAGTGTGATCGCCTACACCAAGGCAACGCCGGAGCGCGACAACGTGGTGCTCGTGGTGGTGAATCTGGATCCCCACGCCGGCCAGGGCGCCCATGTCGAGTTGCCGCTTTGGGAGTTCGGGCTGCCGGACGACGGCACGCTGCATGCCGAGGATCTCTTGCGGGGATACCGCTTCGATTGGCATGGCAAGACCCAGTACGTACGGCTCGAACCCCACGGCCCCTATGGGATATGGCGGATTTCCCGGCGGTTCTAGGGATCCATCGCTAGCGAGGACGCATGAACAGCAAGCGCGAGACATCGGTGAATGCCGTCAACCGCGGTGATCCGCTCTGGTACAAGGATGCGGTGATCTACCAGCTGCACGTGAAGTCGTTCTTCGATGCCAACAACGACGGCATCGGCGATTTTGCCGGCTTGCTCGCCAAGCTCGATTACATTGCCGAGCTGGGTGTCGATACCATCTGGCTGCTGCCGTTCTATCCGTCGCCGCGTCGTGACGACGGCTATGACATCGCCGAGTATCGTGGCGTGCATCCCGACTACGGCGAGCTGACCGACGTGCGCCGCTTCATTAATGCGGCGCATGAACGCGGCATGCGCGTCATCACCGAGCTGGTGGTGAACCATACGTCGGACCAGCACCCTTGGTTCCAGCGCGCGCGCCATGCCAAGCCCGGGTCTGCTGCCCGCAATTTCTACGTCTGGTCGGACAACGATCAGGCGTATGCAGGCACGCGCATCATCTTTCTCGATACCGAGAAATCGAACTGGACCTGGGATCCCGTGGCGGGCGCCTATTTCTGGCATCGCTTCTATTCGCACCAGCCCGACCTCAACTACGACAATCCCCGGGTGCTCAAGGCCATCCTGAGCGTCATGCATTTCTGGCTGGATCTGGGAGTGGACGGGCTCAGGCTGGATGCAGTGCCCTATCTGGTGGAACGCGAGGGAACCAACAACGAGAACCTGCCTGAGACGCACGCGATACTGCGGCGCATCCGGCAGGACCTGGACGCTTCCTACGACGACCGCATGCTGCTGGCCGAGGCCAACCAGTGGCCCGAGGATGCACAGGAGTATTTCGGGCAAGGCGACGAATGCCACATGTCGTTCCACTTCCCGCTGATGCCGCGCATGTACATGGCGATCGCCCGGGAAGACCGCTTTCCCATTACCGACATCATGCACCAGACGCCGGATATTCCGTCCAATTGCCAATGGGCCATATTCCTGCGCAACCATGATGAATTGACGCTCGAGATGGTGACCAGCAGCGAGCGGGATTATCTGTGGGAGGTCTACGCGGCGGACCGGCGGGCGCGACTCAACCTCGGGATACGCCGGCGCCTGGCGCCACTGATGGAGCGCGACCGGCGGCGCATCGAATTGATGAACAGCCTGTTGCTGACCATGCCGGGTACCCCCGTCATCTACTACGGCGACGAGATCGGCATGGGCGACAACGTGCACCTTGGCGATCGCGACGGCGTGCGTACACCCATGCAGTGGTCGCCAGACCGGAACGGCGGTTTTTCCCGCGCCGATCCCGAACGGCTGGTGTTGCCGCCGCTGATGGGTAACTTGTACGGCTATGAGGCCGTCAACGTCGAGGCCCAGGCGGGCGATGCCCATTCGCTCCTGAACTGGACGCGGCGCATGCTGGCCAAGCGGCGGCAGTATCGGGTGTTCGGCCGCGGCACCTTGCGCTTTCTGTATCCCGGCAACCGAAAAATCCTCGCCTACCTGAGGGAGTACGAAGAGACCACGATCCTGTGCGTGGCCAATCTGTCGCACACGCCGCAGGCGGTCGAGCTGGATTTGGCGGAGTTCGATGGACGGGTGCCGGTCGAGCTCATGGGCGGTACCTCTTTCCCGGCCATCGGGCGTCTGACTTATTTGTTGACCCTTCCGCCTTACGGTTTCTATTGGTTCGAACTGAGCACGACCGCGACGCCTCCGACCTGGCACCTGGCGACCGCAGATCAGCTGCGCGAGTTCCGGACCCTCGTGCTGAGAGGCAAGGTCGGTTACGACCTGATGGCAGAGTCGCGCCGCACGCTCGAACAGGTGGTCCTGCCGGAGTATTTGTCGCTGCGGCGCTGGTTCGCTTCGAAGAATGAGCGCATTTTGTCAGGGCACGTCGTCTACGGCGTGCGGCTGCCGGCCGCCGACGAGCTGTACCTGGCGGAGATCGAGGCCAATCTGGGCGAGCGGCGCGAGCGCTATGTCGTGCCGCTCGGCCTGATCTGGGAAGAGACATTGCCTCCCCTGCAGCAACAGCTCGCGCTGGCCCGCGTGCGGCGGGGTCCGCTGGTGGGCATGGTGACCGATGCCTTCAGCCTGCAGAGCTTCGCCGTGGCGGTATTCGACAGCCTGAAGAGCGGACTCGAACTGGAGTCGCGCAACGCCTCCGATGGCGGCGGTGCGGCGCGGATACGGTTCCTCCCCGAGCCTGGCCTGGACGCAGTGACCGTCACTGCCGAGACGCCCATCCAGTGGCTGTCGGCCGAGCAATCCAACAGCTCGCTGGTGCTGGCGAACGAAGCGGTGCTCAAGATCGTACGGCGGGTGACGGCGGGTGTTCATCCCGAGGGCGAGATGACGCGCTACCTGACCCGGCTGGGGTTCCGCAATACGGCGGCGCTGCTGGGTGAAGTGGTACGCGTGGACGAGGACGGTACGCCCCATACGCTGATGCTGGTCCAGCAATACGTGGGCAACCAGGGCGACGCCTGGAACTGGACGCTGGAGTACTTGCGCCGCACGTTGGACGACGCGACGTTCACCGACGAAAGCGCCGAGGACTACGGGCAGGAACTGCGCGGCTACGCGGCGTTTGCCGCGGCCATGGGCAAGCGGCTGGGCGAGCTGCACGCAGCGCTTGCCGTGCCCAGCGACGACCCCGCTTTTTCCCCCGTCGAGGCACACGACCAGGATGTAGCGCGCTGGGTCGAGGATGCCCGCCAGAGCATGGACCGGGCGATGGCCATCCTCGCGGACGGGCGGGATTGGGGCGATGCCGCCGCCGACGTCTCCATGCTGCTGGACAACCGCCATGTGCTGGCCGCTGCGCTCGCCAGGCTGGGGCAGGGAGTGAAGCGCGCGCGCTTGACGCGCGTGCACGGCGACTTCCACCTCGGCCAGGTGCTGGTCGCCCAGAACGACGCGTACATCATCGATTTCGAGGGCGAGCCGGCTCGTACGATGGAGGAGCGGCGGCGCAAGAGCAATCCGATCCGGGATGTGGCGGGCCTGCTGCGCTCGTTCGACTATGCCGCGGCGGTCGCGCGTGATATGGGTACGGCGGCTGCCGGAGCCAGTCCGATCGCGGGGCCGTCGATCGATACCGTCGCCCAGCGCCGCGATGTACTGCTCGAGCGGTTCCGTTCGGAAGCGTCGCATGCCTTTCTCGACGCCTATCGCGAAGTGGCGGCCGTCGCACCGCATGCCTGGGTCGACATGGAAGAGGCTGAAGCGTTGCTGCTGCTGTTCCTGGTCGAGAAGGCTGCCTACGAGATCAGTTACGAAGCCGCCAACCGGCCCAACTGGATAAGTGTGCCGGTGCGCGGATTGGCGTCGCTGGCCGCTCGAATCGAACCGTCGATCCGGAGAGAAGAAGACCCGTCGATCCGGAGGGAAGAAGACTTTGATGAGCACGGACAGCAATCTTGACGGCGGGGTGGCGGCCGCCGATATCGACGCCCTCGTGGCGGGCCGGCATGCGGATCCCTTTGCCGTGCTAGGGCCGCACAACGAGGGCGATACGGTTTGCATACGGGCTTTCCTGCCCGGCGCACTGCACGTGGAGGCCGTTTCGGATGCCGGCGCGGTGCTGCCGCTCGCGCACGTCCGGGAAGGCTTGTTCCAGGGGTGTGCCGAGGCGGGTTTCCTGGCTCGGCGCACCGGTTACCGCCTGCGCATCCAATGGCCGGGGGCGGTCCAGGAAACCGAGGATCCTTATGCGTTCGGCGTCATCCTCGGCGAAGACGATCTGGCCTTGATCGCTCAGGGCGCCCACGAGGCGGTGGATGACTGCCTCGGCGCCCACTGCACCGAAATCGACGGCGTGCCCGGAGTACGCTTCGCCGTGTGGGCACCCAACGCCAAGCGCGTGTCGGTGGTGGGTAATTTCAACGCATGGGACGGCCGCCGCCATCCTATGCGGCTGCGCTATGCCGCCGGGGTCTGGGAGCTGTTCGTGCCCCGGCTCTCTCATGGCGAGGCCTACAAGTACGAACTGATCGGGGTGGACGGCAGCGTGCTGGCGCAGAAGGCCGACCCATATGCCCGGCAGGCGGAGCACGCGCCGGGCTCGGCCTCCATCGTGGCTGATCCCGCTCCGTTTTCCTGGACCGACCAGGCTTGGATGGGGGAGCGGGCAGCGCGCCACGCGCCGGCGGCTCCCATCTCGGTCTACGAAGTACACGCCGGTTCGTGGTTGCGGGGCGAAAGCGGCCAGACCTGCGGGTGGCACGAGTTAGCCGACCGGCTGATTCCGTATGTGCGTGAGATGGGATTTACCCATATCGAACTGATGCCCGTCATGGAGCACCCGTTCGGCGGGTCGTGGGGATATCAGCCGCTGGGGCTGTTTGCCCCGACCTCGCGCTATGGGTCGCCTCGCGATTTCGCTGCTTTCGTCGACCGGTGCCATGGCGCCGGGGTAGGGGTGATCCTGGACTGGGTGCCGGCGCATTTTCCTACCGATCCTTACGGCCTCGCCCGCTTCGACGGCACGGCGCTCTACGAGTACCAGGATCCGCGGGAAGGCTTCCACCAGGATTGGAATACCTATATCTACAACCTGGGCCGAAATGAAGTCCGTAACTTCATCTGGGCTAGCGGGCTGGCGCTATTGAAGCGCTATCACGTGGACGGGCTGCGTGTGGATGCCGTGGCGTCCATGCTGTATCGGGACTACAGCCGCCGCGAAGGAGAGTGGATACCGAATTTCTACGGTGGACGCGAAAACCTGGAGGCGATCTCCTTCTTGCGGGAGTTGAATGAACGGGTGCGCCGGCAGGTGCCCGATGCGATCATGATTGCCGAGGAATCCACGGCATGGCCTGGTGTGACGGCGCCGGTGGAGGCCGGGGGCCTCGGGTTCCACTACAAGTGGAACATGGGCTGGATGCACGACACCTTGCGCTACATGCACAGGGACCCCTTGTACCGCCAGTATCACCACAACGACATGACCTTCGGGATGGTGTATGCCTATTCCGAAAAATTCATGCTGCCGCTCTCGCACGACGAGGTGGTGCACGGCAAGGGATCGTTGATCGCCAAGATGCCGGGAGACCGGTGGCAGCGGTTCGCCAACCTCCGGGCCTATTTCGGTTTCATGTGGGGCCATCCCGGCAAGAAACTCCTGTTCATGGGCGGTGAGATCGCGCAGGAGCGGGAGTGGGACCACGATGGACAACTGGCCTGGGATGCGCTTTCCGACCCGCTCCACGCCGGAGTGCAGCGCCTGGTGCGCGACCTGAACCGGGCCTATGTTTCGCTGCCGGCGCTGCACCGGCTCGATGCCGACCCGGCTGGGTTCCGCTGGATCGTGGGAGACGACGATCGCAACTGTGTCTTTGCCTACTTGCGCACAGACGGCGAGCGCCACGTGCTGGTGGTCTGCAATATGACGCCCGTGGTGCGCAGCGGATACCGGGTCGGGGTTCCGGGCGGTGGACGTTGGCGGGAGGTCCTCAATAGCGACGCGTCCGATTACGGAGGCTCGGGCGTGGGCAACGGCGGGGCTATCGATGCCCAGGATCAGGGTGCCCATGGGTTTCCGCATTCGCTCTCCTTGACGCTGCCGCCGTTGGCAACCTTGTTGCTCGAACCCCTGGCGTAGCGCCATGCGAACCGTCGCCGATCGATTGTTGCCCGGCCGGCCTTTCCCGCTCGGCGCTCATTGTGACGGGATGGGCGTGAACTTCGCGGTCTTTTCCGCCCATGCCTCCAGGATCGATCTTTGCCTGTTCGATGAATCGGGACGCAAGGAGCTCCTGCGCATGCCCATGCCCGAGTGCACCAACGAGGTCTGGCACGGGTACTTGCCCCAGGCTGGGCCAGGACTGGTCTATGGCTATCGGGCCTTCGGCGCCTACGAACCCCAGCATGGCCATCGCTTCAATCCCCATAAACTCTTGCTGGATCCCTATGCCCGCAAACTCGTGGGGTCGTTGCGGTGGACCGACGCGCTGAACGGCTATCGCGGAGAAGGGCGCGGCATGGACCGCCGCGACAGCGCCGCGGCCATGCCCAAGTGCGTGGTCGTCGACGATGCCTTCGATTGGCACGGCGACCAGCGGCCCGAATGGCCCTGGGGCCAGACCTTGATCTACGAGGCCCACGTGCGCGGACTCTCCATGCTGCGCGAGGATCTGCGGCCCATCGAGCGCGGCACCTTCCAGGCTTTGCGAGACCCGAAACTCATCGATCATCTGCTGTCGCTGGGTGTGACTTCCGTCGAGTTGCTCCCCATTCACGCGCACGTGAACGACCGCTTCCTGGTCGAACGAGGCCTGCGCAATTACTGGGGCTACAGCACGCTGTCTTTTTTTTCTCCCGAGGCGACCTATCTTTCGCGCAACAGCCTGGACGAAATCCGGGTGGCCGTGCGCAATCTGCATGCGGCCGGCATCGAAGTCATTCTGGACGTGGTCTACAACCATACGTGCGAAGGCAGCGAAACCGGCCCCACGCTGTGCTGGCGCGGCCTGGACAATGCCAGCTACTACCGCTTGATTCCTGGAGACGAGCGCCACTACATCAACGATACCGGCTGCGGCAACACGCTCAACCTTTCGCATCCGCGGGTGCTGCAGATGGTCATGGATTCATTGCGCTACTGGGCCGAGGCATTCCATGTGGACGGGTTCCGTTTCGACCTGGGCGTGACGCTGGGGCGGGAGGCGACAGGGTTCGATCCGGGGGCTGGATTCTTTGATGCCTTGCTGCAGGACCCCTTGCTGTCCCGGCTGAAGCTGATCTCGGAACCCTGGGATATCGGTCCGGGCGGCTACCACGTCGGTCACCATCCACCAGGCTTTGCCGAGTGGAATGACCGCTTTCGCGACGGCGTGCGCCGGTTCTGGCGCGGCGACGAGGGCATGCGGCCCGATCTCGCGACACGGCTGTGCGGGTCGGGCGATTTGTTCAACCGGCGCCATCGCAAGACATGGGCATCGGTGAATTTCGTGACCTCGCACGACGGCTTTACGTTGGCGGACTTGGTCAGCTATGCGGAAAAGCACAACGATGCGAATGGCGAGGAAGGGCGCGACGGCCATAACGGCAACTACAGCAGCAACTGGGGCGTCGAAGGGCCGACGGACGACCCTTCCATCCTGGCGACACGCGAGGCGGTCGCCCGCGCCATGCTGACCACACTGTTCTGTTCCCATGGCACGCCCATGCTGCTCGGCGGCGACGAATTCGGCCGGACCCAGCTCGGCAACAACAATGCCTATTGCCAGGACAACGAGATCTCCTGGTTCGACTGGCAGCTTGCCGAATCGGATGGCGGGCGGACGCGGGCGGCCTTTGTTTCGCGCCTTGCCGCGCTGCGCCACGATTACGCTTCGCTACGCAGCGAGCGTTTCATGGTCAACAACCACTACGTTGCCGAGGGCCTGCCCGAGATCGCCTGGTTCGACGAGCATGGGGAGCCCATCTGGGACGACGCCTGGAACGATCCTCAGCGGCGCACCCTGGCGCTGCGCCGCGCCGTCAGGCAGCACGACGAAATCGAAGCCACGTTGTTCATGGTCAATGGTAATGGACATGCAGTGGTGTTTGCCTTGCCGCCATCGGCCATGGCGTGGCGCATATTGATAGACAGCGCCCGGCCCGAGCAGCCGGAAACCGGGCTGGACCAACCGTCGATCGAGCTCCTGCCACGCAGCGCGGTACTGCTCGGATGCAGGACGAACACACCATGAATACAGCACTTCCCACGCGTTTACCGCTCGCGGCCTCCGGGGGCGTGCTTTTCATCTCGGGATGGCCTAGCAATGAAAAAGACGCTTCTTGCCGATAGATTCGGCGCCAAGTTGCTCGGCGCCGACCGAACGCGTTTCAGGCTATGGGCGCCCGGTCAGCGGGCGATGTCGGTGGAGCTGGAGCCTGGCCGTCCCCAGGCAGCAGTCGTTCCCATGCAGGCGAAACGCGACGGGTGGTTCGAGGCCGAGGCGCGCTGCGGCGCGGGAACGCGCTACCGGTACCGGCTCGAGGACGGATCGTCGATCCCCGACCCGGCATCTCGCATGCAGGATGGCGACGTGCATGATGCCAGCGTGGTGGTGGACCCCGCCGCCTACCGCTGGCGGCACGCGCGTTGGCGCGGCCGCCCCTGGAGCGAGACGGTGATTTATGAACTGCACGCCGGCCTGCTGGGCGGCTTCCAGGGTGTACGCAGCCATTTGCCTCGCCTTGCCGAGCTGGGCGTGACGGCGATCGAACTGATGCCTATCGCCGATTTCCCCGGACCCAGGAATTGGGGCTATGACGGGGTGCTTCCCTATGCGCCGGATCGTGCGTACGGCACGCCCGAGGATCTCAAGGCGTTGATCGATGACGCACATGGCTTGGGCCTGATGGTGTTCCTGGACGTGGTCTACAACCATTTCGGTCCCGATGGAAATTACCTTCATGCCTACGCGCCATCCTTTTTTCGGGAAGACGTGCAGACGCCGTGGGGACCGGCCATCGACTTCCGGCGCAAGCCGGTGCGTGAATTCTTTACCGGCAATGCCGTCTACTGGTTGCAGGAATACCGTTTCGACGGACTGCGCTTCGACGCGGTGCATGCGATCGCCGAGCAGGACTGGCTCGAAGAAATGGCCAACGTCGTGCGCCTATCCACGGACCGGCAGCGGCACGTGCACCTGGTGATCGAACACGACGGCAACGCCGTCTCGCTGCTCGAGCACGAATTCGACGCCCAGTGGAATGACGACGGGCATCACGTGTTGCATCGCTTGCTTACCGGCGAAAACCAGGGCTATTACCGCGACTACGACGACCAGCCCGCCCGGCAGCTGGCGCGCTGCCTGGCCGAGGGATTCGTTTACCAGGGCGAGCCTTCTCCGCATCGGGAGGGCAAGCCGCGCGGCAAGCCTTCGGCGCATTTGCCGCCGACGAGCTTCGTCCTGTTCCTGCAGAACCATGACCAGATCGGCAATCGCGCGCTGGGCGAGCGCCTTCAGACCTTGGTCCGCCAGCAGGGCCGGACGCAGGCCCTCAAGGCCGCGGTTGCGCTGCTTCTGCTGGCGCCGCAGATTCCGTTGATCTTCATGGGCGAAGAATACGGCGCCGAAACGCCGTTCTTGTACTTCACCAGCCATGGTCCCGAGCTGGCTGAGGCGGTGAGGGAAGGCCGCCGCAAGGAGTTCGCCAGTTTTGCAGAATTCGCGGATGCCGGGGCGGCGATTCCGGATCCGAACGACGCTGCGACCTTCGAAGCCTCTCGCCGGGATATCTTCGAGGCGCGGGATGAGTGGCCCGCTTATTACCAGGCACTGTTGAGCTGCCGTCGTGATGTCTTGGTGCCTCATCTCGACTCGGCGCGGGCACTGGGGGCGGAGGCGGTCGGGCCGGAGGCCGTGAAAGCGCGGTGGAGCCTGGGCGATGGGCGGGCATGGGCAATTTATGCCAACTTCGACAATGCCCCCGTGGCGGTCGATCCGCCCCCCGCCGCGGCCACGCTGCTTTTCGAAAGCAGCCCGGAGGCGGCACGGAGCTTGCGACAGGGCACCCTTGCGCCCGCATGCACGGTCGCCTGGATGGAGGCAGAAACGCCATGAGCTCGCCCGATAACGATCTCGAACAACTGGCCCACGCGGCCGGCATAGCGGTGCATTGGAAAGACGCCATGGGCCGGGATCACGCGGTGGCGCCGGACGTCCTGCGGACCATTCTTACCGAGTTCGGCATCCAGGCCGATACCCCGGCCCAGATCTCGGCCAGCCTGGCCTTCCTGATGCAGCTCGAGGCGCGCGAGCCGGCCGCGCTGAGGACAGCCGTACAGAGCGAGCCCATCGAGGTGCCGATGCCCGGCACTGCGCAACAGGCCGCTTATCACGTCCAGTTCGAGGACGGTGGCAGCTACGACGGCGTAGCGCGGCGCAATGAGTCGGGGCACCTGGTGCTGTCCGGCATCGACAGGCCGGGATACCATACGCTGCAGCTCGAGGGCGCGAGCTGCACGCTGGCCGTGGCGCCGCGCCGCAGCTTCGGCGTGGCCGACGCCATGCACCGCGAACAGGGACGCATATGGGCGCTGGGCGCGCAACTCTACAGCCTGCGGCGTGGCCAGGGTGCGGTTGCCGCGCCTGGGTGCGCCGGTTTCGGCGATTTCACCGCCTTGCAGCAACTGGCCCGGGAGGCGGCCGCGCGCGGGGCGGCCGCCGTGGCGATCAGCCCGGTACATGCGTCGTTCAGCGCCGACCCGGCGCGCTACAGTCCCTATGCGCCATCGAGCCGCTTATTCCTGAATGCCCTGTACATCGATCCCGAGACCGTGTTCGGAGAGCAGGCATGGGCGGCGGTATCGGCCAAGGGACTGGGCGGAGAACTGGCGCGGCTCGCCGGGCTGGACTTGGTCGATTGGCCGGCAGCCGGCCAGGCCAAGTTGACGGTATTGCGCGCGCTGTTCGACGACTTTCCGAGCAATGTCGAGCCGCGTGTCTACCAGGAGTTCTTGGCATTCGAGCGCCGGGGCGGCCAGCCGCTGGAGGCTCACGCACGCTTCGAGGCCATCCATGCCTGGCGTGTCGCCGAAACCGGCGACAAGACCGGATGGCGGCACTGGCCGGCGGCGTTCCGTTCGCCGGCCAGCCCGGAGGTCGAAAGGTTTGCGCTTCACCATGCGCAGGAAGTGCGGTTCCATTCCTTTCTCCAATGGCTGGCGACACGTGGCTTGGCGGGTGCCCAGGGCGCGGCCCGCGCGGCGGGTATGCCCATAGGCCTGATTTCCGACTTGGCAGTCGGTAGCGATCCCGACGGCAGCCACGCGTGGATGCGCCAGGAAGAGGTGCTGGCAAGGCTGTCGCCGGGGGCGCCGCCGGACGTCTTCAACCCCAAGGGCCAGGCCTGGGGATTGGCCGCCTTTTCCCCCCGGGCGCTGCGGTCCAATGGCTATCGCGCGTTTATCGAAGTCCTGCGCGCGAGCCTGGCTCACGCCGGCGGCGTACGTATCGACCATGCCCTGGGGCTGTCCAGGATGTGGCTGGTGCCCGAAGGCGCGTCACCCGCTGAAGGTGCGTATGTGCGTTACCCCTTCCGTGACATGATGCGCCTCATCGCCCTGGAGTCGTGGCGTTCGCGCGCCATCGTCATCGGCGAAAATCTCGGCACGGTCCCCGAAGGTTTCAATGCCGAGATCGCGCAGGCAGGCATGCTGGGCATGGATGTACTGTGGTTCACCAGGGAAGGGGGATGGCCGGGGGCGCCATTTCGGCAACCGGGCGAATGGTCTACGCATGCACTGGCCACGACGACGACGCACGACTTGCCCACCGTGGCGGGATGGTGGCGGGGCACGGACATTCAATGGCGCGAGAAGTTGGGTTTGCTGGCGGACGGCAGCGGCGAGCCGCCGCCCATGGCCGCGCGCGAGCAGGACCGCGCGCGATTGTGGGAGGACCTGGTCCGCGCCGGCGCCCAGCCCGAGCCGGGGCCGGTGCCGCAAGATCCGCCGGTGAAGGCGATACTGCGCTTCGTCTCCGATACGCCTGCCCCGCTGGCCGTTGTGCCGCTGGAGGACATGCTGGGCCTGGACGAGCAACCCAACCTGCCGGGCACGATCGACAGCCACCCCAACTGGCGGCGCCGCATGCCGGTGTCGGTGGAGTCCCTGTTCGCGCAAGAAGAAGTAGCGGAACGGGCCGCCGAATTGTCACGCACCCGGGGAATCGCATGAGCGCCCGCGTCGCCCCCGCGGCTACCGCCCGCCCGCCCGAGGTGGCGCCGGGCGTGCCCCGGGCTACGGTGCGCCTGCAGTTCCATGCCGGTTTCACCTTCGACGATGCCGCCGGGCAAGTGGAGTATTTCCACGGCCTCGGTATCAGTCATGTGTATGCCTCGCCTATTACGCGGGCACGCCCGGGCTCCATGCACGGGTATGACACGGTGGACTACGGTACCGTCAACCCAGAACTCGGAGGAGAAGAGGGTCTGCGCCGGCTGGTAGCCCGGCTGCGGGCGCACGGCATGGGACTGATCGTCGACATCGTTCCCAACCACATGGGTGTCGGCCCGGACAACGCGTGGTGGTGGAGCGTTCTGAAGCTGGGGCACGCCAGCCCCTATGCGGAATACTTCGACATCGACTGGGACCCCGCCGATACGGCACTGTGCGGCAAGGTCCTGGCGCCTTTCCTGGGCGACCAGTACGGCCAGGTGCTGGTGGACGGGCAGCTGTCCTTGCAGCGCGACGAGCGTACGGGCGATTCCGTCATCGCCTATTTCGATGCATGTTTTCCGGTGGCCCCCGAATTCGAGGCCGAGATCGCTGCCCAGCCTCCCGGATCGTATGACGCGTCGCAGCCTGAAGGAAGGGTGCGTCTTCATGCATTGCTGGAGCGTCAGCACTATCGCCTTGCATGGTGGCGCAGTGCAGCGGAAGAAATCAATTGGCGGCGGTTCTTCGAAGTCAGCGACTTGATCGGGGTGCGCGTCGAGCGTGAGGACACGCGCGAGGCCATCCATCAACTGCTATTCCGCCTGTATGCCGAAGGGCTGGTCGACGGTGTGCGGGTGGACCATATCGACGGGCTGGCCGATCCGGAAGGATACTGCCGCTACCTGAGGGAGAGTCTCGTCGCGCTCAACCCCCGGCGGCCCGAGGCCTGCCCGCGCGATGTGCCGTACATCGTGGTTGAAAAGATACTCGCGGCCGAAGAACATCTTCCGGCTGCGTGGCGGGTGCACGGCACCACCGGCTACGACTTCATGAACGAGGTCGGTGCCTTGTTGCACCACCCGGGCGGGGAGCCGCCGCTGACTGCCCAATGGCAGTCCGTGTCGGGCGAGTCCCGCGGTTTTCGGTCGCTGGTGCTCGAGGTCCGGCGCAAGCTCATCGCGCAGAACTTCGGCGGCGAATTCGACGCGCTGGTCCGCGTGCTCCATCGTATCGCCCGTGCCGATCTCCTGAGCCGCGACTGGGGCTTGCCCGCTATCCGGCGCGTGCTCGCCGAGCTGCTGGTGCATTTTCCGGTTTACCGGACCTATGCAGGCGGCGAAACGCCCCAGGCCGCCGACGAAGTCTTCATGCGGATCGCCTGCAAGGGCGCGCGGCACGTCCTGCGGCGGGCCGATTACCGGTTGCTCGACCTGCTGGCCCAATGGCTGGGGCATGCCCCCGACGCAACCATTACGCCGGCAGTGCGGACGTGGCGCCGGGAAGCGATCCGGCGGTTCCAGCAGTTGACGGCACCGCTGGCCGCCAAGTCGGTGGAAGACACGGGCTTCTATCGCTATGGGCGCCTGCTGTCTCGCAACGAGGTGGGCGCCGATCCCGGCACGTTCTCGCTCGGCATCGACGATTTCCACCGCAAGGTTCTGGCCCGCGCCGCGCGTTCCCCCGATTCGATGCTGGCTACCGCGACCCATGACCACAAGCGTGGCGAAGACGTCCGCGCCCGGCTTGCCGTATTGAGTGAACTCGACCGGGAATGGCTGCGCCAGGTGGAAGTCTGGATGCGCCGCCACGAGGTGTTCAAGGCCAGGGAAGGGCCACGGCCGGCTGCCGCCGATGAGTACATGCTGTATCAGATGATCTTTGGGGCGTGGCCCCTGGACCTGTTCATCGATGACGAGGCCGGCATCGCGGCGCTGGCCGAGCGGATTGCGGAATGGCAGACCAAGTCGCTGCGGGAGGCCAAGCTGCGCTCGAGTTGGGTCACGCCGGCCGACGAGTACGAGCGCGCATGCAACGACTTTCTGCGCGCGGTGCTCGATACCCGGCGCAATGGCCGGACGCTGCTCGAGCTGTCGGCCTTCGTGGCCCGCGCCGGCGCTGCGGGCGCGCTGAATAGCCTGGTGCAGGCGCTGCTGCGCCTGACCACGCCTGGCGTGCCGGATCTGTATCAAGGCACTGAATTCTGGGACTTCAGCCTGGTCGACCCGGATAACCGGCGGCCGGTGGACTACGCGCGGCGGCGGGAGGCCTTGCAGTGCGATGCCGACAACGCCTCGCTGATCGCCCGCTGGCGCGACGGATGCATCAAGTTCGAGTCGATCCGCAGGGTCCTGGCGCTGCGCCGGCGCGACCCGGAACTGTTCCGCCGCGGCGACTACTTGCCCTTGGCGGCCAGCGGCGATGCCGCCGAATCCGTGCTGGCCTTTGCCCGCCGCTACCAGGATCGTGTCGCGCTGGTGGTGGTGCCGCACTGCGCAGCCGGACTGGTACTGGCCGCGGCCGGCCCCGCGCCGGTGCCTCACGTGCCGCCTGCGGCATGGGGCGACACGGTGGTCGAAACCGCAGGCGTGGTGGCGCCGGCGGGGATGCTGCGCAATGTGCTGGGCGGCCCGGATTGCGGCATCGAAGGCGGCACGATACGCGTAGCCGACCTCCTGCGCGAGTTCCCGGTCGCCCTGATGGTTGCCTGACACCCTTTCTCCCTCATCCTAGGCTGTTGGCGCGAGGCTACCCACTCTCCGGGCGCAGCCTCTAACAGGCCGTTGAAAAAGTGGGCATCGAACGCATCAGGGACGCTGTTTTCGAAGAAACGAGTGGCCCAGACGCGT
>NZ_JARYGM010000013.1:0-94160 GCF_033795525.1 Pigmentiphaga sp. | reverse complement strand
CCGCGTCGTTCGCCGATCGTTTCAGATCATACTGGCCGAGGCCAGCGTCGGCGGGGGATTTTTTCAACGGCCTGCTAGTGTAGCGGCCATGCGGCGGCGCGCCCTCCGCCGCAGGCCGGCGCGAGCCGGTGCTGCGGTCCTGCCCGCCCCGCGGCGGTGGTGCCTACTCTGGCTTGATGTCGATGCGCCGGACGACCTCGGCCCACTTCACGATGTCGCGTTTCAGCGTGGCCTCGGCTTCGTTGCCGGTCTGGCCCACCGGCGTGAGGTCGAGCGAGGTCAGGCGCTGGCGTACCGGGGCTTCTTTCAGGATGTCGGTCACTGCTTGCTGCAGGGCCTGGAGCACGGCGGCCGGCGTTTCCTTGGGCGCCATCAGGTATTGGTTGAAGGAAGCGTCGATGTTGGGCAGGCCGACCTGCGGCAGGGTGGGGACCGAAGGCGCCATGGGCGAGGGCCGGGCCGAGGACACGGCCAGCGCCGTCAAGCGGCCGGCCTGGACATTGGGGAGCACCGTGGGCGTGGCGAGGAAGCCGCAATCGACCTGGCCGCCCATGACGTCGGTCATGGCGGGGCTGGGCCCTTTATACGGCACGTGCGTCATGGCGACCCGGGCGCCGCTCAGGACCAGTTCGGCGGCCAGGTGGCCGGGCGAGCCTTGGCCGCCGGAAGCGTAGGTCATGGGAGACTGGCGCGCGCGGTTGATCAGCTGCTCCATGGTCGTGATCTTGAGCCCCGCGTTGCACACCATCATCTGGTTGAAATTGGCAAGCAGCGACACCGGGACGAGATCCGTCCTGGGGTCGAAATCCATCTTCTTGTAGATGTGGGGATTGACCGTGACTACGGTATCGGGCGTGACCAGCAGGGTGTAGCCGTCCGGCGCGGCCTTGGCCACTTGCAGCGCGGCCAGTCCGTTGTTCGCCCCCGCGCGGTTTTCCACGACGAAGGTTTGCTTGAATCGGTTGCCCAGCCGTTCGGCCACGACGCGCGCCACCATATCGGACGGAGCGCCGGGCGGCGAGCCGACCAGTATGCGTACCGGTTTGGTGGGGTAGCCGGCCTGCGCTTGGACGACGGCAGGGACGGCAAGCATGGCGACGGCCAGGAGGGCTGGTCGGAAAGTAGGCATGGTCTCGCTCCTGATGTTTTGGGGCGAGTTTATTTTGTTATTTTGGTTATGAAAAATGAAAAAAATGAAGAGTTGATTTCCTTCTAGTTATTATGCGGGCTGGTCACTCGCGACTTCCCATGCACGAGCAAGGCATTTCCACCGGACTAGGACGCATCAAGCTGCGGCACCTGCAGTGCCTGGTCGCCATCGCGGCGCACCGGCACATGGGCCAGGCCGCGGAAGCGCTGGGTATTTCGCAGCCGGCCGTCTCCAAGACGCTTGCCGAGCTCGAGGACGTGGTCCAGGCCCAACTGGTGATCCGCAGCAAGCGCGGCGTCTGGCTGACGGAGAAAGGCCAGGTCTTGCTGCGCTATGCGGGCAGCAGCCTGCGGACGCTGCGCGAGGGGCTCGATCATATTTCTTCCACCGTGCGGGACGAAGTGGCCGTCATCGCCATCGGTACGCTGCCGACGGTTGCGCCCACCATCGGGCCCATGGCGGCCAGCGTCTTCAAGCGCAGCTGGCCCTCGGTCCGGCTCAGCGTCCACACCGGTGTCAACGCCGGCCTGCTGGCGCTGCTGAGGCGAGGCGAACTGGACCTGGTTCTGGGCCGCGTGGCCGAGCCCTCCGAAATGCTGGGGCTCTCGTACGAACACTTGTACGAGGAACCGGTGGTGATGGTGGCCAGGCCCGGGCACCCGCTGGCCGGCGCGCCGCGGGTGGAGCCGGCGGAAGTGGCCGCCTGCGGCATGGTGCTGCCGCTACCGGGCACCGCCATTCGCCGCACGATCGATTCCTACCTGGTCCGGCATGGCGTGGGCTTGGGCCGCGCAGCCATCGAGACCTTGTCCGATGCCTTCGCACGCGCCTACGTGGCCCATACCGACGCGGTCTGGATGATTGCGCTGGGGGTCGTCGAACATGACCTGCGTGCGGGCAGCCTGGTGCAGCTGGCTTGCGATACCAGCAATACCTCTGCTTCGGTGGGGCTGACGCTGCGCAGCGATTCGGTTCCATCGCATGCGGTCAAGGCGCTGATCGAATGTATCCGGGCGGCGGCAGCCCTCTGGCGCAAGCGGGCCGGCGACGCGGTAGGGGACATGGCGGACGAGCCGGGTTGAACGGCCGCGGGCCGCTCCCCATGCAACGGCGGCCCGGGCAAAAGGACAGCCGCTCAGCTGGCCAGTGCTTTCTCGATCGCGGCGTGAAACTCGGCCTTGTCCGGTTCACCCAGGTAGCGCTTGATGATGCGGCCCTGCTTGTCGATCAGGAACGAGGTCGGCGTGAGCTTGACGTCTTCGAAGCTGCGGGCGATCTCGCCCATCGGGTCGAGCGCGACCTTGAAGGGCAACTGGCGCGTCTGCGCGAAATTCAGCACGTAGTTGGCCGGGTCGTAGCTCATGGCGACCGCGATCATTTCGTAGCCTTGCGGCGCGTACTTGTTGTAGGTCTCGACCATCATCGGCATTTCCTTCACGCAGGTCACGCAGCTGGTGGCCCAGAAGTTGACCAGCACGACCTTGCCGCGCAGGCTTTCGGTGGTGATGGACTCGCCGTGGATGGAAGTGAAGGTGGTGTCGGGCGCCTTCGAGGCCGGGGCCAGGGTGAACCAGGCGCCGGCGGCGGCCAGCAACGCGACTGCCACGATCGCCGCCAGCTTGGCGACGCCGCGTTGGGCGCGGGCCAAGCCCGCGGTTCCGTAGGGAGCTGGAGTAGGCATATCGGTCGATCCGTTTTCAACGCGGCGCGTCAGCTTGCGGCCGCCTGGTCCTGTTCCGCCTTGACCTTCGAGAGGTCTTGCAGTTCCTCTTCGGTAATGTAATCGAATACCTTCACGACCTTCTTGACGCCGCTCACGCCGGCCGCGATCTCGGCGCCGCGCCGGCCTTCGCGCTCGGTGACACGGCCCATCAGGTGGGCCACGCCGTTCTCGACGACGATGCGGAACGAGTTGGCGAAGAGGTCCTTGGCATCCACCAGCGATGCCTTGATCTTGCCTTCGATGAAGACATCGTTCGAGCGTGTGGCCAGCGAGGTGGGAAGCCCGACCTGCAATTCGTTCACGACCGCGCGGACGTTCTCGACGCCCTTCACTTGTTCTTCGGCATCGCGCTTGGCCGCTTCGCTCGGGACTTCGCCGGTGAGCAGCACCTTGCGGTTGTAGACATTGACGTTGATGTGGCCCTTGTCGCCGTAGCGGCCGGAAAGGCGGTTGCTTGCCTTGAGCTGGATGTTCTTGTCCTCGACCTGGATGCCGACGGTGCGGCGGTCCGTGGCCGCCATGGTGCCGACATAGGCGCCGCCGAGGACGATGGGTGCGCAGGCCGACACGGCCCATGCGGAGCTTGCCACCATGACCGCCAGAACCAGCGGGCGTACCGAAACGGCCGGTTTACGAAACATCAGAGATCTCCCAGCAGTTGAGCGTCGATGCCGTCGCACAGCGCGTGCAGCAGCAGAATGTGAACTTCCTGGATGCGCAGGGTGCGGTCGTGCGGCACGCACAGGTGCACGTCGTCTTCGGTCAGCATCTGCCCGATCCGGCCGCCGCCCTTGCCCGTCAGGGCGATGACGCGCAGCTCGCGCGAATGGGCGGCCTCGATGGCTTCGATGACGTTGGCCGAATTGCCGCTGGTGGAGATCGCCACCAGGACGTCGCCCGGCTGGCCGAGCGCGTTGACTTGCTGGGAGAACACGCGGTCGTAGCCGAAGTCGTTGCCGACCGCGGTCAGGATCGAGGTGTCGGTGTTGAGCGCGATGGCAGCCAGGGGCAGGCGCTCGCGTTCGAAGCGTCCGACCAGCTCGGCCGCGAAATGCTGGGCATCGGCGGCGGATCCGCCATTGCCGCAAGCAAGGATCTTGCCGTTGTTGGACAGGCAGAACACGAGGGCATCCACGGCAGCGGCGGTGGGCGCGGACATGGTGTCCTGGCAATGCTCGAACAGCGCGACGGCGTCGCGGAAATGGTTGGCGATACGGGCGATAAGGTCCATGCCGGAATTATCTCATGCAGGGAGGACGACCGGCTTGCCGGCGCTGCCGGCAAGTATGACCGCTGTAACCGGGCGTGACGCCTGGCGGCGACGCCGCATGGTTTCGAGCGGTTCCGGCAATGATAGTTTCCCTTGGCTTGTTCCGGGCGATCTGCCTGCGGCTGGCCGTTGCGTCATTGCGCCGAGAATGCATGGCGTATCCAGCGCGGAGGCCCGTCGGCCTCGAATGCCAGCACGTCGAAGCGGCAAGGCGGTGCCGGGCCCCGCCACCGCGCCTGCAGGAAGTAGCGGGCAGCGCGCACCAGGCGGACCTGCTTGGCGGGTCCGACGCTTGCGGCCGCGCCCCCGTAGCGATTACCGGCGCGGGCCCGGACTTCCACGAAAACCAGCACCGGACCGTCGCGCATGATGAGGTCGATCTCCCCCGCGCGGCACGCCACATTGCGCGCCACGGGCTGCAGGCCGGCTGCGCGCAGGAAGTCCAGGGCGCGGCGCTCTGCGCGGTCTCCCGCCTGCTGCATGGGCGATCGGCGAGCCGGCGCGGTGGCGGCAGCCGGCCGGGACGGCGGCTTGCGTGCGCGCTTGCGTGCGGCGCGACGTTGCGCCGCATGAGCCAGGGCAAAGAGGGTTTCGTCTTCAGCCAGGGGCGGGCCAATGCCGCGAACGGACGTCATTGCCGCCCTCGCGGTATTCTGCGCACATGGACAAGGAATTCGAAGCAAGCGGCCCCGCGGCCGGGGCGTGGGAACGGCTGGCGGAAAAGGTCGCCGGACAGCACTGGCCCGCCCCCGCGCTCTATGTCGTGGCCACCCCCATCGGCAACCTGGGGGACTTGAGCCTGCGCGCGCAGGCCTGTTTGCAGCGGGCCCACGTGATTGCCGCCGAGGACACCCGCATGACGCGTCCCTTGCTGGACGCATGGGGCATAGGCACGCCTTTGATGGCTGCCCACCGGCACAACGAGGCCCAGGCGGCGCAGGCCATTATCGGCCGCCTGGCCGCTGGCGAACGGGTGGCGCTGGTGTCGGACGCCGGCGCGCCCGGTGTCAGCGATCCGGGGGCGCGCGTCGTGCGCGAGGTACGCGCCGCGGGCTATCCGGTGGTGCCGGTGCCCGGCGCGAGCGCCGTCATCGCCGCGCTGATGGCCAGCGGCGCGACGTCCGACGAGAATCCCGCCTTCGTCTTCGCCGGGTTCCCGCCGCCGAAAGCCGCTGCGCGCCAGAAATGGCTGGCCCAGTGGTGCGGGCTGCCGGCGCCGGTGGTCATGTATGAGTCGCCGCACCGGATGCCGGCCACGCTGTCCGACCTGCTGTCGGTATGCGGCGCGGAGCGCCGGATTACCGTGGCGCGCGAACTGACCAAGCGGTTCGAGGAGATCGCCACGCTGCCGCTGGGCCAGGCGCAGGCCTGGCTGGCCGGGCACCCGCAGCGCGCCCAAGGCGAGTTCGTTTTGATCGTGGAGCAGGCGCCGCCGTCTCCGGCCGATGAGCTCGACGGGCGCGCGGACGAGGTGTTGCGGGCCTTGCTGGACGTATTGAGCGTGCGCGATACCGCAAAGGTGGCCGCCCGCATCACCGGCCAACCTCGGGACGCGCTGTACGCCCGTGCCCTGGCCTTGAAGGAAGGCTAGTCCCGCGCGGTGCCGCCGCGCGGCGGATGGGTAGGCACGAGGCGCGGGGCGGAACCAGGGCATGGGGAGCAACGTGGAGGTCAGGGGTCTCCAGCATGCCCGAAGCGGTAGGCCCGCGGCGGCGAGCTAGGATGCCGATGTCCTTCAAGCCGGCGCGGCGGACGGCGTGGCCGATTCGCCGGCCCCCAGCGTGGCCGAAATGCCGGCGGCCGCCTTCATCAGTTCGCGCACGGTATCCGGGTCGGCCCGTGCCGGCAGGTAATGGATCGATGCCACGATGGCGAGCGCCCCGAACAACGAACCGTCTGCCTGGAATATCGGGGCGGCCAGCGCGTTGATGCCGGTGAAGATCTCTTCCGGCGCTTCGGCCCAGCCGCGCTGTTGCACGAGCTGGATCTCGGCCCGCAACCGGTCGGGATCGGTGATGGTGTGGGGCGTGCTGGCAGCCAAGGGTTGCGACAGGACCGCTTCCCGCAGCGGGGACGGGCCGAACGCCAGCACGATCTTGCCCTGGGCCACGGTATGGAAGCCGGGAAACTGCGTGCCCGGGTTCAACAGAATCTCCAGCGCGCTGCGCCCGCGTACCAGATCGAGCACCACGACCTTGTTCGGGTCGAACGTGGTGATGACTACCGTCTGCCCGACGCGATCGCGCAGGTCTTCCATGATGGGCTTGGCCAGCGACACCACGTCGAATTGCTGCACCAGCTTGCGTCCCAGCAGGAACAGGCGCCAGCCTATCCGGTAGCGGCTGGTGCGCTTGTTCTGCGTCACGTACCCCTGCTCGCGCAGCGCGCTCAGGTGGCGGTGCACGCGTGCCTTGGGCAGTCCCAGGCGTTCGGCCAGCTCGGTGACCCCGCATTCGGTTCCCTGTGCCGCCATCGTTTCCAGGATCCGCAGCGACATGACGGACGTCGACGACACCGGGGCATCGGTTCCTGCCGGCGCCAGCGGCCGTCCCGGAGCGCTCCCTGCGGGGCGGGAAGAGTCGGCCGCCGGTTCGGGCGGGGCAAGGTCCGGGGTCGGGGGGGAGGGCGCAGGCATGGGAATCGGAGTCGGTCGTGGCTGATACGGCGAAAATCTGTGTCGTCGGCCGCAGGCTTGCCGCTGCCGGCGGCCGGCGAGGGTCAGGGCAGGGTCAGCATGCGTTCGCCATACACATGATAATGCTGCCGCTTGGGCTTGCCGGCGTCTTCCGGCAGGACGTAGCGGATCGAACTGCGCAGCCGGCAGCCCTGGGGCAGGATGAAACAGCGGATGAAGCTGGTGTCGGTGGACTCGGTGGTGGGGGCCAGCACCGGCGCGTGACCCAGTTCGAACCATGCCGACCCGGCCGGGTGTACGGTGGTCTTGCCCTGGGTCTCGATGGTGATTTCTCCCTTCAGGCAGCAGCGGATTCCCGGCCCTTGGTGAACGTGGGTGAGGGCAACGCCGCCGGGCGGGAAGTCCACGCGGTCGCAGCGCATCAGCCAGTCGAATTGTTCGTCGAGCTCGATTTCCTGTTGCAGCTTGAGGTCGGAGCTCGTAGCAGGCGCGCTGCGCAGCGCGCCTGAAGGGGCGTCAGGCGCCACCAGCTCCCATCGCCACAGCACCGCGTTTTCTTCGCCGGCGGTCAGCGCGATCTGGTCCTGCCCTATCCACGCCGACTCCGGCCCATGGTGTTGGGTGCCTTCGGGAAACTCGACGGTGATGCCGCCTTCGACGACATAGACGGACCGGCCCGCCCTGGGCAAATACACCGGCGCATGGCCAGCGGGAATCCGGTCTTCATAAAGCCTGAGCAGGTACGTGCGCATGAGATGACTCCTTGGTAGAGACGGCGGGCCTTCGCCAAGACCCGTCATCTTGTATCGATAGACAATACGTTCGTATTATTTATCGTAAACCACAGTCGTTTAGCTTGGGAATGTTGGGATAGAATATTTATCGATACATAAGTATCGACTATCGATACGAAGGAGACGCAGTCATGGCTTCCCGGGCGACGGCACTGCCGCACGCAAACGAAAAGTGGTATGTAGGGCGCACCAAGGAGCAGTGGCGCGCTTTCGGATCCGCCTACATCGGGTGGATGCTGGACATCATGGACTTGATGCTGTTTGCCATGGTGATCACGCACATGCGGGCGGAATTGAACTTCGACAGCGGCGCGGCCGGCGTCATCGCTTCGATGACGCTGCTGGCCACCGCTTTCGGCGGGTTGATATTCGGCTTCCTGGCCGACCGGCTGGGGCGCACCCGCTCGCTGGTGTTGAGCATCCTCTGCTATTCCGTGGGCACCGCCTTGTGCGGGTTCTCGCAGAACGTGACCCAGCTGCTGATCTTCCGCTTCCTGCTCGGTCTGGGCGTAGGCGGCGAATGGTCCGCCGGCGCGGCCTTGGTTACCGAAACCTGGCCGGCCCAGCACCGCGGCAAGGTCATGGCCTGGGTGCAGAGTGCCTTCGCCGCGGGCTACGCGCTGGCGGCGGTGGTGGCGGCCCTCGTGCTGCCGACGCTGGGTTGGCGCTGGGTATTTGCGGTGGGCTTGCTGCCGGCGCTGTTCGCGTTCTGGGTACGCCGCCATGCCGCCGAGCCCGAAATCTGGAAAGGGCAGAAAGAGCGGTTGGGAGTCGGCGCGACGCTGCGGCTGCTCTTCGGCGAGCACCTGCGCAGTACGCTGGTCGGGTTCGCGTTCACCGCCGCGGCCATGTGCGGCTACTGGGGCTTGTTCACCTGGATTCCCACCTATCTCGCCACGCCGGTGAGCGACGGCGGCGCGGGCCTGGACCTGACCAAGTCCACCACCTGGATCGTCATCATGCAGGTGGGGGCGGCGCTGGGCTTCATCTGCTTCGGCTACATCGCGGACCGCATCGGCCGCCGCATGGCCTTCATCCTGTTCTTCCTGCTCTCGGCCATCTGCGTGCCCTTGTACGTACAGATCGATTCCAGCCTCGTGCTGCTGGCCTTCGGCCCCTTGGTGGCGTTCGTGGGCACCGGGTTCTACAGCGGTTTTGCGCCGACCTTCGCCGAGCTGTTCCCGACGCAGATCCGCGCCACGGCGCAGGGCTTCATCTACAACGCCGGGCGCGCCACCAGTGCGCTCGCCCCGGCCGCGGTCGGCTTCTTCTCTGCCACCCACGGCGTGGCCAGCGCGTTGGCCGCGACGGCGGGATTCTTCGCGCTGGCGGCGGTCATCGTCTACTTTTTCCTGCCCGAGACCAAGGGCGGCGAATTGGCATAGCGGAAATATCCGGGCCGCCTCCGTGCGGCCCGGCCCCCGTTCAGCGCACCACGATGACCGGCGAGATATCGACCCGGGCCTGCAATCGCTGGGCCGCCGCCTGCGCGCTCTCGCGGGTGGGGTAGGGACCGATATGGATGCGGTGAAGGCTGCCGGTGTTGACGATGCTCAGGGGTTCGGTCCAGTCCGCCAGCTGGCTTCTGAGCCGCGCCAGCAGATCTTCCGCATTGCGCTGCCCGCTGAAGGCGCCCACCTGCAGGTACACGCCCGACTGCGGCATCGCGGCCACCGGCATGGCGGACGACGCCGGCACGGCCACGCCGGTGGCCGCGGCAGGGTTGGGCGCGGCGCCCGTGGAAGGCGGCGGGTTCGAGGCGGCAACCAGCGGCGGCAGCTCGCGCACCGGCGCGGACGATGCTTGCACCGCGACGGGCAGGGCAACGGTTTCGGCCGCCGTATCGGCGCTGGCCGGCGCGCCGGGTGCCGAGGCCAGCATCGGCCCGCTTTCGCGCTCGGCCCGGATGCGGGCGATTTCCTCGGGCATCAGCAGCTCGACTTCCACTTCCCCGCTGCCTTGTGCCAGCAGGCCCAGCTTGTATGCCGCCGTGTAGGACAGGTCGATGACCCGGTTGTCATGAAACGGCCCGCGGTCGTTGACCCGCACGATGATCGACTTGCCCGTGGCCACGCGGGTCACGCGCGCGTAGCTGGGAATGGGCAGGGTGGTGTGGGCCGCCGTCATGGCGTACATGTCGTAGATCTCGCCGTTCGAGGTGCGCGCGCCGTGAAACTTGCGCCCGTACCATGACGCAATGCCGCGCACCTTGTAAGGCTGCAGCGACGTGCGGGGCACGTAGCGCTTGCCGAAGATGACGTAGGGCCGGTTCGGGCCGCTGGCCAGCGGTTCGACCGCGGGGAGCGGATCCTGCACCTGGTCGAGATTGGCGGGCGGGTTGGCGGGGGGGCCGTCGTCCTTGTAGTAGCCGCCGCCCCCCGAACCGGAACTGGAAGGCGCCTTGGGGGTGCTGCCGCATCCTGCCAGTGCGAGGGTGGCGCAGACCGCGATCCAGAGCAGGGGACCGGGACTTCCGCGGGATTGGCGGCTGGTTGTAGGGATAGCGCCAAGGCGGAAAGTCCGGTCGTTCTGCTTCATGTTCTAGGATCCTGATTGCGGTGGTCTGGCAAGCGGCGGGATCTCGTGGCCGCCGCCAGGATCATAAAGGTCGAATTGCTTTTGTGCACGGTGGCGGACCAGCACCTGGCCCTGTCCGGCGAACATCGCGGCGAGTTGTTCCACCACGTAGACCGAGCGGTGCGTGCCGCCGGTGCACCCGATCGCCACGGTCAGGTAGCTGCGCGTGTCGTGCATGTACTCGGGCAGCCAGGTGCGTATGAAAGCGGCGATGTCCTCGATCATGCGGCCCACATTGGGAATGCCGGCCAGGAACTGCGCCACGGGCGCATCCCGCCCGGTCAGCGGGCGCAGCACCGGATCATAGTGAGGGTTGGGCAGGCAGCGCACGTCGAACACCAGGTCGGCGTCGAGCGGCACCCCTTGCTTGAAAGCGAAGGATTCGAAGGTCAGGACCAGCGGTACCGTATCGGCCTGGACGACGTTGCGTATCCAGGAGCGCAGCTGGGACGGCGTCAGCCCCGTGGTATCGATGACGTGGCCCAATTCGCGCAGCGGACCGAGCAGTTCCCGTTCGTGCGCAATGCAGGCCTCGACCGATGGCGCGATGCCTTCGTGGAAGAGTTTGTCGGTAAGCGGATGGCGGCGGCGGGATTCCGAATAGCGCTGTACCAGCGTACCGGTGTCGGCGTCGAGGAAGACGACGCGGATTTCCGTGCCGAGCGCGCGCAGTGCGGTGATAGTGCCGGGCAATCCCGCGATCGCGCCGCTGGAGCGGGCATCGATCGACACGCCCACCCGCTGCAGTCCGTCGTCGCGCGCGGCGGCGATGAAATCATGCAGAAAGCGCACGGGAAGGTTGTCGACACAGTTGTAGCCGGCATCTTCCAGCGTACGAAGGGCCACGGACTTGCCGGAGCCCGAGATGCCGGTGATGAAAACGACGCGTAGCACGATCTCGATTTTGCCTGCGCTAAGAAGAAACGTCCAATGATCGCCGGGCGTTGCGCGCTACGCGCGCAATGTCATTCCCCATTCTGAATCGCGTCCATCTGCCGCTCCATGAACTCCGCCATGGTATCGATGCCGCGCAACTGGAGGATGGCGTTGCGCACGGCGGCTTCGACCAGCACGGCGAGGTTGCGCCCGGCAGCGACCGGAAGCACCACTTTGCGTATGGGCAGGGCCAGGACTTCCTGGGTCATGGCTTGCAGCGGCAGGCGTTCGAAATTGGCCTCGGGCGAGGTCGTGCGTACCAGGTGGACGATGAGCTTGAGCTTCATCTTCCGCCGCACCGAGGTCTCGCCGAAGATGGCCCGGATGTCGAGCAGGCCGAGCCCGCGCACTTCCAGCATGTTCTGCAGCAGAGGCGGGCAGCGGCCTTCGATGATATTGGGGGCGATGCGCGAAAACTCCACGGCATCGTCAGCCACCAGGCCGTGGCCGCGCGAAATCAGTTCCAGCGCCAGTTCGCTCTTGCCGAGTCCCGATTCGCCGGAAATCAGCACGCCCATGCCGAGTACGTCCATGAACACGCCATGCACGGTCGTGACCGGCGCCAGCTTCTTGGCAAGATAGATGCGCAGCAGGTCGATGACCTGGGCGGCCGAACGCGGCGAAGCCAGAAGCGGCACGCCGTGGTTTTCGCAATGCTCGAGCAGGTCGGCCGGCGCGGCAAGCCCGTCGGCCATGATGATGGCCGGCACGCCGCCGGCCAGGAGCTCGTCGAGGTGATGCGCGCGCCGCCGTGCTTCCAGTCTTGCGTAGAACGCCAGTTCCTCGTGGCCGAATACCTGGATCCGGGTCGGATGGATCAGGTTGAGGTGTCCCACCAGGTCAGCGGCCGCCAGGCAGGTGTCGGGCAGCGGCGAACGATTGGCATTGGAGCGCCCCGCCAGCCAGCTCAGCGAAATCTTGTCGGTGTTGTCGTCGACCAGTTTCTCGATAGTCAGCATCGGGGCACACGAAGGAAAGCGGCCGACCGGGCGGCGGGATCAGGCCTCGGCATTGGACTGGGCCGGTTCCCAGTGAGTCAGCAGCGAATGGATCGCGCTGGCGGAGGGTTCGGTCGCCAGGGCTTCGCGCAGCGCGCGGTTGGACAACATCTGGGCCAGTTCGGACAGGATTTCCAGGTGCACCTGCGTGGCCTGCTCGGGCACGAGCAGGAACACCAGAATTTGCACCGGCTTGCCGTCCGGGGCATCGAAATTGATGGGCTGGGCCAGGCGCACGAACGCGGCCACCGCATCGTTCAAACCCTTGATGCGCCCATGCGGCACGGCTACGCCCTGGCCCAGGCCGGTAGAGCCGAGGCGCTCGCGAGCAAACAGGCTGTCGAAAACCACCGACCGGGCAATGCCGTGGTTGTTCTCGAACAAAAGGCCGACTTGTTCGAACACTCGCTTCTTGCTGGTGACTTCCAGATCAAGCAGCACGTTCGAGGGGGGGAGTATCCGCGAGATCAGATTCATAGCATATGCGCCGGTCTGCCGATACAACTTCGGACAACAGATGGACCGGGCGACATCTTTGGAGAGAGGTCGATTATAGCCACGGGGCGGGGTCTGTCACGAAAAGCGGCATTTTTCTGCTGCCCATGGCGACTATGTTCCACGTACCGGCGGATCCGGTTGTGCCGGTCCACCGGTACGGCGCTTCGGCAAGTCCTCATCCAGGCCGGTTCTAAGCCCCCGCAGGGCTGCCGCGAGGCGGCCGGGGCTCGGAATGAAGGACGCGCGACGCGCCTGGGGAACGGGTGTCGTTACACCGGCGGTATATCAGCGGCCAGCTGCCTTTTGGGCGCTTCCTCGATCCTGGGGTGCCGGACTTTGTCCTTGTACTTGAGCACTTGCCTGTCCACCTTGTCCACCAGGGCATCGATGGCGGCATAGAGATTTTCTTCTTGGGCCTCGCAGTGGACGTCCTTGCCTCTGAGATGCATGGTGATTTCAGCGCTGTGACGCAGTTTCTCCACGGACAGCAGTACCTGGATATCGATAACGTGATCGAAATGCCGCAATACTCGCGTGAGCTTGTTCAGCACGTACTCACGTATGGCGGGGGTCACGATGAGGTGATGTCCGCTGATGCTCAGATTCATGTAAAGCCCTCCTTCAAGCGATGTACCGGGATTGCTCCCGGGCCCGCGCCGACGTCCGCAGGCGTCGGCGCATGGTGACACGCGCGTGCCACTTTGCTTGCGTCGCACCGGCTATCCGGTGGTGGCCACGCAAACGGAGTGGCGGGCACATGCATTCCAGCGGTTGATTCAAAGATGGGCGCTCATGCGGGCCTTTCAAGTACGGTGTAACCCGGCATACCTCATAGGGTGACGGATATGCACCGTATATCGCGTACCGGGGTGATGAACCGCGATGAACTAAATGCTCTTGCGGTGGGACACCGGCGGAATCTTGAGGGCTTCGCGGTATTTGGCCACGGTACGGCGGGCCACGACGATGCCTTGTTCCCCGAGCATCTGCGCAAGTTGGCTGTCGGATAATGGCCGGGTGGGGTCCTCCGCACTGATGAGTTGCTTGATCAGCGCACGAATCGCCGTGGACGATGCCGCGCCGCCTGTTTCCGTGGCGACGTGGCTGCCGAAGAAATACTTGAGTTCGAACGTCCCGAGCGGGGTAAGCATGTATTTCTGCGTGGTCACACGCGAAATCGTCGACTCGTGTAGACCTAGTGTATCTGCTATTTCGCGTAATACAAGAGGGCGCATGGCGACCTCGCCGTGATTCAGGAAACCCTGCTGGCGGTCGATGATGGCCTGCGCGACGCGAAGTATGGTGTCGAAGCGTTGTTGTACGTTGCGGATCAACCAGCGTGCTTCCTGCAGCTGCGAAGAGAGGCCGGCGTTCGCGGGGCTGCGCTCGGATTTCAGGATCTGCGCATACATCTGGTTGATGCGCAGTCGCGGCACGGCATCGCCGTTGAGCATAGCCCGCCATTGATTGCCGACCTTGCGCACGATTACGTCGGGAACGACGTAGTCCGCCGCGGGTGACGAATAGCGCGAGCCCGGGCGCGGGTCCAGCCGGCGGATCAGGGTCTGGGCCGCCCGCAATTGGTCGTCGGTGCAACCCAGTGCCTTGCGCAGCTTGGCGTAGTCGCGCGCCCCCAGCAGCGCGAGATGATGGGCCGAGATATTCCGGGCCAGGTCCAATACCTGGGCATCGCGCGCCTCGGGCAGGCAAGCGAGATCGGGCTCCCGCAGTTGCAAGCACAGGCATTCGGAAATGTTGCGCGCGCCCACGCCAGGGGGGTCGAAGGATTGCAGCAGGCCGAGCGCCGAGCGCAGTTCGTCCGCCTCGATCTCCAGTTCAGCCGGGAAGAGCCCGGCGATTTCTTCGAGCGAGGTATCGAGGTAGCCGTTGTCGTCGAGCTCATCGATCAGCGCCGCCACCAGCGCGGCATCGCGGTCGGACGCCTGGGTCAAGGACAATTGCTCGAGCAGGTGTTCGCGCAGCGACGCGGAGCGGGCGGCGAGCTGGGGGGCGGTATCGTCGTCGTGTTCGCCGCCGGGCCGGTATAGCTCCGGCATGTCGGGCAGCTCGTGGGCCTCGTGCGCCTCGCTCGCGGCGCTCGTATCCACGGCCTCGCCCGCCGCCTCGCCGGCGTCTTGTGCGCCGGCGTCCGGCGTGGACGCGTGCATGCTGCCGTCCGCATCGACGTGCAGCGCGCCGGCTACCGGATCATCCTCGCGTTCCAGCAGCGGGTTCTCCTGCAGGATCTGTTCGATCTCGTGTTCGAGTTCGAGCGTGGATAGCTGCAGCAGCTTGATCGACTGCTGCAGGGCCGGCGTCAGCGCGAGATGCTGTGAGGTTCGAAGTTGAAGTCCGGGTTTGAGCATGGGCACCGCTTACATGCGGAAGTGTTCTCCCAGGTAGACCCGGCGTACCGCCGGATCGCCCACGATTTCCTCGGGGTGTCCGCTGGCCAGAACCGTGCCGTCGCTGATGATGTAGGCGCGGTCGCAGATGCCCAGGGTCTCACGCACATTGTGGTCCGTAATGAGCACCCCTATGCCGCGGCTCTTGAGGAAACGCACGATGCGCTGGATCTCGATGACGGCGATCGGGTCGACGCCGGCGAACGGTTCGTCCAGCAGGATGAAGCGCGGATTGGTAGCCAGCGCCCGCGCGATTTCGACCCGGCGGCGCTCGCCCCCGGAAAGCGAGATCGCGGCGTTGCTGCGGATATGCCCGATTTGCAGTTCGTCCAGCAAGGATTCCAGGCTCTCGTCCACTTCGCGCGAGGTCAGCGGCTTGCCGTCGTTGTCGCGCTGCAGTTCCAGCACCGCCCGTATGTTTTGTTCTACGTTCAGGCGCCGGAACACGGACGCGTCCTGGGGCAGGTAGGACAGCCCGAGCCGCGCGCGCTTGTGGATCGGCAGGCTGGTGACCGAAGTGCCGTCGATGTCGATGCTACCGGCGTCGGCCGGCACCAGCCCCACTATCATATAGAAGCAGGTGGTCTTGCCCGCGCCGTTGGGCCCGAGCAGCCCGATCACTTCGCCGCCGTCCACGTGCAGGGAAACGTTCTTGACCACGGTGCGGCCCTGGTAGGACTTGCGCAGGCCTTCGGCGCGCAGGCGGCCCTCGCTCTTGGAGGATTCTTGCGGGCGTTCGACCTCGGCCGCGTCTACGGCGTCAATGTACTTTCTTGCACTCATTTGGATGCCTTGCCGGAGGTCGGAGGGCAGCCGGCCGCCGGCGCGGGGGTGCCGGAGGCCGCCTCGCCGCGCGGCTGGATGATGGTGCGCACCCGCCTGTTGGCCGTGGGCGCCTGCGGCCCGCCGGTAGCGGTATAGGTTTCGGTGCGCTGGTTGTACGTGACACGCTGGCCGCGCACTTCGTCCACCATTTGCTCGCATGCCAGCCGCTTGACCACGGCACGCGAGATGAAATGGATGAGCTCGTTGCGGCCGTCGTATTCGACGCGTTCGGCAACGCCTTCGATGTACTCGTTGGTCCCCTCGCGCCGTTGCCGCACGTTGACCAGTTTGCCGCTGTTGGCGGTGGCCACGCCGTATTGATAGCCTTCGGCGTCTTCACGCAGTTCCAGGCGGTCCGAGCGCAGGATCAGCGAGCCCTTGGTCAGCACGACGTTGCCGGTGAAGATGCTCGTCTGCTTCAGGTCGTCATAGCGCAGGGAATCGGCATCGACCGTCGTGGGCTGCGCGTTGTCGGCGCGCGCCGCGACGGCCTGGCCTGTGCATGCGAGGGCCGCCAGGGCGAGCAGGGCGGCGGCTGCGGAGAATCGATGATGTGGCACGATGTTCTTATCCTTTGGATGGCCGGCGCGTTGCCGGCGGCGTCGGTGCCGGCGCCCCGCCGGGCATGATTTGCACCCGCGTCTGGTTGTTGACCGTCAACTCGCGCGAGACGTTGTCGTATCGCATGCCGCGCCCCTGGATGTGGGTGGAGCCATTCACCACGTTGGCCGGCAGGTCGGTAAAGGCGACGTCCTCGTCGGGCAGCAGGGTCACTTCCTCGCTGCGTACGTCCAGCAGCGGTCGTCCCTGGCCGGGCAGGCGCCGCAGCTGGGCATCGCCGCGCAGGACCACGCGCGCCCCGTCCTGGTCCATGCGCGCGTGCTGCGACGACGCGGTCATGGTCGAGCGCTCGGGCCGCTGGCTGACCGCCCGGAATTGCGTCACTTCCGAGGAGTCGTCGTCCGGATAATGCTCCAGCAGGTCTCCTTCCATACGGGTGGTGGGCATGCCGTTCTTGTCGCTGCGCACCATGACGAAATTCTCGGCGTAGGAGTCGATCTCGTGCGTCAGCCGGCGCGGCGGATCCTGCACCACCGCCCGCTGCGCATAATCCGCCGCCCACCAGGTGCCCGCCACGAGCGCGGCCAGCAACGCCACGGAAACCCAGGAAGCCAGTCTCTCCTGCATATCTGTTCCCCCTACGCGCTACGCGCGCCCCCCAGGGGGCGGCACTGGCGGACCGTGTCTTTCCGAGCCGCAGCGCCACCATTCAAAACGTCGCCACCCAGACCCAGGGCACCGCGGATCCGGCTTTGCCGGTCCGCCAGTGCCGCCCCCTGGGGGGCGCGCGTAGCGCGTAGGGGGGGGCTACCTCTCATTGCGGGGACCCCGAGGTTAGCGTGGTGCGGGCGCGGGTCGTGATGTAGCCGCCCAGGCGGCCCTGGGCGGCCAGGATCACGTCGCAGCATTCGCGCGCGGCGCCGTTGCCGGCCGGGCGGGTGGCTACCCAGTGGGCAGCCTGCGAGACGTACACGGGCGCTTCGGCCACGCTGGCGGCAAAGCCCACGGCGCGCATGACGGTCAGGTCGATGATGTCGTCGCCCATGAAACCGATTTCCTCGAGTTCGAGGCTGTGGCGCTGCGCCAGCGCGATGACGGCGGCGTTCTTGTCGCGCACGCCTTGCTGGACCTCGGAGATGCCGAGTTCGGCTGCGCGCCGGGAAACGGTGGGCGAATCGCGCCCGGTCATGAAGGCGACCTCGACGCCGCTTTCGTGCAGCATGCGCAGGCCGAAACCGTCCAGGGCGTGGAAGCGCTTGATGGTCTCGCCGTGTTCGCCGTAGTAGAGCCTGCCGTCGGTCAGGACGCCGTCGACGTCGAAAATCATCATCCGCAGCCGCGAGGCGCGTTCACGGACGTCTTGCGGCACACGGGCCAGGATCAGCGCTTCGGCCGGATGGGGAGTGAGAGGAATCGCCATGGAACGTCAGAGCACCTTAGCTGCCATCAGGTCGTGGGTATTGAGGGCGCCGACCAGCTTGCCCTTGGCATCGAGCACCAGCAGCTGGTTCTTGCGGTTTTCGTCCATCAGCGCCGCCGCCTCGGTGGCCAGGGCGTCGGGGCCGATGAACAGGGGGTTGCGCGTCATGCCGGCAACTACCGTAAGGCTGCGGATGTCGCCTTCGCGCTCGATCAGCCGGCGCAAGTCGCCATCGGTGAAGATGCCGACCACCCGGTCGCCATCCACCACCGCCGTCATGCCCATGCTCTTGCGCGTGATTTCGACCAGCGCTTCGGTGACCGAGGCGCTGACCGGCACGATGGGGAGGTCCTTGCCGGTGCGCATGACGTCGCTGACATGGGTCAGCAGCCGCCGGCCCAGCGCCCCGCCCGGATGCGAACGGGCGAAGTCTTCCGGACCGAAGCCGCGGGCTTCCAGGCAGGCGACTGCCAGGGCATCGCCCAGCGCCAGCGCCGTCGTCGTGCTTGCCGTGGGAGCCAGGTTGAGGGGGCACGCTTCCTGCGGCACGCTGGCATCCAGGTGCACGTCGGCCAGCAGGGCCAGTTCGGAGTCGGGATTGCCGGTAATGGCGATCAGTTGCGATCCCAGGCGCTTGACCAACGGTACGATGGTGAGGAGTTCCGCCGTCGTGCCCGAGTACGAAATCGTGACCAAGACGTCCTTGGCGGTGATCATGCCCAGATCGCCGTGCACCGCCTCGGCGGCGTGCACGAAGAAGGCCGGGGTGCCGGTGGAGGCGAAGGTGGCCGCGATCTTGCGGGCGATATGGCCCGATTTGCCGATGCCGCTGACCACGACGCGTCCCGGGCAGCCGAGCAGGATGTCGACCGCGCGCACGAAGGTGCGGTCGAGGCGGTCGGACAGGGCCTGGAGCGCTTCGATTTCCACCGCCAGCGTACTGCGGGCCGAGTCGATGACGTCGACGGGCCCGGGGGTGCCGGGAACGTATACGTTGGACGTGCCGTTGTCTGAGGTGTTCATGATGGGGTCCGAACCGTTGCCAGAGCCGGCAAAACAGGTGTGCGCCGGCAACGCGGCAACGGTCATTCAATTGCGACGATCTACCAGTATAGTAGCAAGGGCATGATCCTTGCTTCGCGTTCTTTGCGTTAAAGTGCATCCTCCGTTCCCGGGCGCCTGAATCCCGGTTTTTCCGTCTTTTTCCTGGCCGAGCCGCCCATGTTCCTGGACCCGAACTACATCCGCGATCGCATACGCACGGTGCCCGACTGGCCCGAGCCGGGCGTGCTGTTTCGCGACATTACGCCGCTGCTGCAGGATCCCCGCAGCTTCCGCGTGCTGATAGAACTGTTCGTTTACCGCTACATGAACCAGCGCCTCGACCTGGTGGCGGGTATCGATGCCCGCGGATTCATCGTCGGCAGCGTGATCGCGCACGAGCTGAACCTGGGGTTCGTGCCGGTACGCAAGAAAGGCAAGCTGCCCTACGACACCATTGCCGAGCAATATTCCCTCGAATATGGCAGCTCGTCGGTGGAAATGCATGCCGATGCCGTACGGCCGGGGCAGCGCGTCCTGCTGGTGGACGACCTGGTCGCCACCGGCGGCACCATGCTGGCCGGCATGAAGCTGTTGCAACGGCTCGGCGCCAACGTGGTCGAGGCCGCCGCCGTCATCGACCTGCCCAAGCTGGGCGGGTCGGGCGCCATCCGCGCTTCGGGCCTGAACCTCTATACCGTCTGCCAATTCGACGAATAAGGCCGCATGGCCGCCGGGCGCTGGCCGCGCCTGGGGGCGACACCAGCGGCCACCGCACCCGCTTCGCCGTCGATCAGCCCGTTTTCTGCCGGGCCTTGCGTGCCGGCCGGGCCGCCGGGGCCGGCGCGCAGGGCGCCAGATACTTCTTTAGGTAACTGCCCGTGTAGCTCGCGGCGACCTCGGCGATTTCCTCCGGCGTGCCCTGGGCCACGATCTGGCCACCGCCGTCGCCGCCTTCCGGCCCCATGTCGATGATCCAGTCCGCGGTCTTGATAACGTCGAGATTGTGCTCGATCACGACCACGGTGTTGCCGGCGTCCACCAGGTGCCCGATGACCTCCAGCAGCAGCGAGATGTCATGGAAATGCAGCCCGGTGGTGGGCTCGTCCAGGATATAGAGGGTGCGGCCGGTGCCGCGCTTGGAGAGTTCCTGCGATAGCTTGACCCGCTGGGCTTCCCCGCCCGACAGGGTCGTCGCGCTTTGCCCCAGGCGGATGTAGCCCAGGCCCACGTCGATCAGCGTCTGCAGCCGCCGTGCGATGGCGGGCACGGCGTCGAAGTAATCCAGCGCCTGTTCGACCGTCAGGTCCAGCACCTCGCTGATGTTGCGCCCGCGATAGCGGATTTCCAGCGTTTCGCGGTTGTAGCGGCTGCCGTGGCAGACATCGCAGGGAACGTAGATGTCGGGCAGGAAGTGCATTTCCACCTTGACCACGCCATCGCCCTGGCAGGCCTCGCAGCGTCCGCCCTTGACGTTGAAGCTGAAGCGGCCGGGGTCGTAGCCGCGCGCGCGGGCCTCCGGAACGCCAGCGAACAATTCGCGTATCGGCGTGAACAGCCCGGTATAGGTGGCCGGATTGCTGCGCGGCGTACGGCCGATCGGGCTCTGGTCCACGCTGATGATCTTGTCGAAATGCTCCAGCCCTTCGATCGACTCATAGGGCGCGGGCTCGGTCTGGCTGTTGTACAGATGGCGCGAGACCACGTTGACCAGCGTATCGTTGATCAGCGTGGATTTGCCGGAACCCGACACGCCGGTGACGCACACCAGGCGGCCGGCCGGGACGCGCAGGTCGACGCCCTTCAGGTTGTTGCCGGTACAGCCTTTGAGTTCCAGCCACGCCAGGTCTTCCTGCCCGTGCACCGGCCGGCGCGCCGGGATGGGGATGGACTTCTGGCCGCTCAGGTACAGGCCGGTGAGCGACTTCGGGTCGGCCACGATCTGCGCCGGGGAACCCTGCGAGACCACTTCGCCGCCGCGCTCGCCCGCGCCGGGGCCCATGTCCACGACCCAGTCGGCTTCGCGGATCATGTCTTCGTCGTGCTCGACCACGATCACGCTGTTGCCCAGGTTGCGCAGGTGGCGCAGCGTGGCGATCAGCCTGTCATTGTCGCGTTGGTGCAATCCGATGGACGGCTCGTCCAGCACGTACATCACGCCGGTCAGCCCCGAGCCGATCTGGCTGGCCAGCCGTATGCGCTGCGCTTCCCCGCCCGAAATGGTGTCCGCGCTGCGATCCAGCGATAGGTAGCTCAGGCCGACGTTGTTGAGGAAGGTCAGGCGGGCCGATATTTCGCGCACGATCCGGTCCGCAATCTCGCGCTTGGCGCCGGTCAGGGCCAGTCCTTCGAACCAGTCCAGGCAATCGGCCAGCGGCAAGGCTTCCAGTTGATAGATGGCGCGTCCATAGTCGCCTTCTCCGACCTTGACGTTGCGAGCCTCGGCGCGCAGCCGCGAGCCATGGCAGTCCGGGCAGGTCTTGACGTTGCGGTACTTCCCCAGCTCTTCGCGCACCGTGGCCGACTCGGTTTCCTTCCAGCGGCGCTCGAGATTCGGAATCACGCCTTCGAAGGGATGCGAGCGGACCGTCGTGCGGCCTTTCTCGTTGACATAGGTAAAGGCGATTTCCTGGTCGCCCGAGCCATAGAGAATGCGCTGCCGGATCTCCTCGGGCAGCTCGTCGAAAGGCGTCTCGACATCGAAACCGTAGAAAGCCGCCAGGCTGGTCAGCAGCTGGTGGTAGAACGGATTGCGCCGGTCCCAGCCGCGGATCGCTCCGCCGGCCAGGCTGAGTTCTGGAAAGGCCACGACCCGTTTCGGATCGAAGAACCCCACGTGGCCGATGCCATCGCAGCTCGGGCACGCGCCAATGGGGTTGTTGAAGCTGAACAGCCGGGGTTCCAGTTCCGGCAAGCTGTGGCCGCATACGGGACAGGCATAGCGGCTGGAGAAAAGATGCTCGCGCGGGGGCCCGGCGTCGAGTTCCAGCACGATCGCCCGGCCTTCGGCCAGGCCGATGGCGGTCTCGAAGCTTTCCGCGAGGCGCTGCTGCGCGTCGGGCCGCACCCGCAGGCGGTCGATGACCACGTCGATGCTGTGCTTTTCATTCTTCTTGAGCGGCGGCACGCTGTCGATGTCCATCACCTCGCCGTCCACGCGCACCCGCACGAATCCCTGGGCCTGCAGGCTGGCCAGGTCGTCTTCGAAGCTGCCCTTGCGGTCGCGGACCAGCGGCGCCAGGATGGCAAGGCGGCTTTCGGGCGGCAGCGCCAGCGTAATGTCCACCATCTGGCTTACGCTTTGCGCTTGCAGCGGCAGATGGTGATCCGGGCAATAGGGCGTGCCCACGCGGGCGAACAGCAGCCGCAGGTAATCGTGGATTTCGGTGACCGTGCCGACGGTCGACCGGGGGTTGTGGCTGGCGGCCTTCTGCTCGATGGAGATCGCCGGCGAGAGACCCTCGATCAGGTCGACTTCCGGCTTGTCCATCAATTGCAGGAATTGCCGTGCATAGGCCGACAGGCTCTCGACGTAGCGCCGTTGCCCCTCGGCATAGAGTGTGTCGAACGCCAGCGAGGATTTCCCCGAACCGGACAGCCCGGTGATCACGACGAGCTGGTGGCGGGGCAGCTCCAGCGATACGTTCTTCAGATTGTGGGTGCGGGCACCCCTGATGCGGATGACATCCATCAAAGCCTGTTCCCGAGCCGGTCTGCAAAAAAGGCAACTTGGTAATATAACCCCCCCGTACGTGCTGACGCACGCCCCCCAGGGGGGCGGCGCCGGCGGACCGGCGGAGCCGGATCCGCGGCGCCCTTGGTCGCGATGGCATTCTTCTGTGGCGACGAATGACTTCCTCTTCCTTTCGCATGACCTCCTTCGAGCGCCGGGCCAGTTTGTCGCTGGCGGCGCTGTTCATGTGCCGCATGCTCGGGCTGTTCTTGCTGCTGCCGGTGTTTGCCGTGGCGGCCAAGGGGCTGCCGGGCGGCAGCGATCCGGCGCGGGTCGGGCTCGCGCTGGGCATGTACGGGCTGACGCAGGCCTTCATGCAGATTCCCTTCGGGCTGGCGTCGGACCGCTGGGGGCGCCGTCCGGTGGTCGTTTTCGGGTTGGTGTTGTTCGTGATCGGCAGCGTGGTGTGCGCGGTCAGCGACGATTTGTTCTGGATCACGATCGGTCGTGCCATCCAAGGGGCGGGCGCGATTTCGGCGGCGGTGACGGCGTGGCTGGCCGACGCGACGCGCGACGAGGTGCGGACCAAGGCGATGGCCATGGTGGGCGCGTCCATTGGATTGACTTTTGCCGTATCGCTGGTGCTGGCGCCGGTGCTGGTCGGGTGGGGCGGTCTCACCGGCCTGTTCTGGACCATCGCCGCGCTGGGCGTGGCCGCGCTTGCCGTGGCGGCATGGGTCGTTCCCGCCGCGCCGCCCGCGCCGCGCGTCGCGTCCGTTTCCATGTCCAGCGTGCTCTCCCATCCCGACCTCGTGCGCCTGAACCTGGGCGTGTTCACGCTGCACCTGATCCAGGTCGCATTATTCGTGGTCGTGCCGGCATCGCTGGTGCATGCCGGCGGGCTGGAGGCCAGCTCGCTGTGGAAGGTTTACCTGCCCGTGGTCCTGGGCTCGTTTGTCGTCATGGTGCCGGTGATCGGCGTGACCGAGCGTTTCGCTACCCATCGCAAGACGCTGCTCGCCGCCATTGGCGGCCTGGTGCTGGTCTGCTTGTTACTGACCTGGGCGCAGCAGCACTTCGCGTGGCTGGTCGCCGCCTTGGTTCTTTTCTTCTCGGTATTCAACATCCTCGAAGCGATGCAGCCGTCGCTGGTGTCGCGCGTGGCCCCGCCCGCGCTCAAAGGCCTGGCGCTGGGGTTCTACAACACCAGTCAGGCGATCGGTCTTTTTGCCGGCGGCGCGCTGGGCGGCTGGCTGCTCTCGCACCTCGGGCCGGCCGCGGTGTTCCAGGCCGCGGCAACGTTGGCCGTGATATGGCTGCTGGCCGCGTGGGGAATGAGGCCCCTGCCGGCACGCACGGCGCGAAGCGTGGCCGGTTAGCCGGGAACGAGGGCGGATCGGACGGGTCCGCACTGTTTTATCCAGGCGCAAGCTATCTGCGCGAGCCCCCGCGATAGCGCCGGGTCCAACGCCTGTTTTCCGCCCTTCGGGGCGGATGTATCGGTCACACTGTCCCGGTAAAATGGCCATCAGGTGCGGTAAGCTTACGGCTGAACAATTTTTTTAGTCCCAGGGCAGTTGCTCGGCCTGGGCAGGAGTGTGGTCATGGCATCTGTCAACAAAGTCATCCTCGTCGGCAACCTGGGCCGCGACCCCGAAGTTCGCTACACGCCCGACGGTGCCGCGATCTGCAACGTGTCCATCGCCACCACGTCCACCTGGAAAGACAAGAACTCCGGCGAACGGCGCGAGGAAACCGAATGGCACCGCGTCGTGTTCTACAACCGCCTGGCCGAAATCGCTGGCGAATACCTCAAGAAGGGCCGTTCCGTCTACGTGGAAGGCCGCCTGAAAACGCGCAAGTGGCAGGACAAGGACACCGGGGCCGATAAATACACCACCGAAATCGTCGCCGACCAGATGCAGATGCTGGGCGGCCGCGAAGGTGGCGGCGGTGGTGGCGAAGGCGGCTACGGCGAGTCCGCGCCGGCCCCGCGCCAGGCCAACCGGCCCGCGGGCGGCCAACGCCCCGCGGCGTCATCCAGCGCGGCACCCAACTTTGCGGACATGGACGACGATATTCCGTTCTAAGGCCGCACCGCTGCGGCAGCCAGCGGTCCCAGGCCAGCGTATCCTCCAAGCCTCGCTCCGAAGCTCGCCCCGAAGCCCTGCCATTACGGCGGGGCTTTTTGTCAGCCCTGCCGCCATCCCGCATAGGTGGCGATGCCCAGCAGGGTCATGGCCACCGAACCACCCACATGGGCGAGGACGGACGCCGCCAGCCAGCCCAGCCGCTGCTGCTGGATCAGCGCGACCAGCTCGGCAGAGAAGGTCGAGAACGTGGTCAGGCCGCCGCAGAATCCGGTGATCACCAGCAGGCGCCAGTGCGGGGAAAGCGCGGGATGGCCGGCGAAGTAGGCGATGGCCAGGCCGATGATGTAGGCGCCGATCAGGTTGGCAGCCAAGGTACCGGGCGGCAAGCCGGGGAGCAGGGCGTTCAGGCCCAGCGCCAGCCCCCAGCGGCACAGCGCGCCGATAGCCGCCCCCACTGCGATGGCAATTACCGCGAGCAGCATAATGCGATCCGAGAGGAAGGCAGTCCGGCGTCCGTTCCGGGACGCATGCTCCGTGCGCCGGCGGCGGAATGGAGGCGGGAGCAAGGGGGCGGGGCACGCCGGGCTGGCGACGAGGAGCAGGAAGCGGTCATGGGACGCGACGGGTGACGGGCGGGAATGCCATCTCCGGAGGCAGTTTATACGATGCGTCTGGGCCTACGATGAGGCCGGGCTCAGATGTATGGCGCGGCCAATGCGTCCGCCGGATCGTTGCCGGCTCGTCGGCCGCCCCTCATGCGATTCGGCGCTAAGCTATATCAGGTGGCCCGGCTGCCCGTTTCAGCGGCTGGCGCACGGGCCGGCCTTTTCACCCAGAACGCTAGAGCGGTCTTCCCGATGCCATCGAACGACGTTCCCACCATGACTCCGTCCGCTTCCACTCCGCTTCGCACCCCTCCGCCCTGGACGACCGAATCGTTCCGCGACCCGGAGGCAGCCGTCCAGCGCCTGGTGGACATCTACGCGCGCAACACGGCTTTCCTGTGCGATAGCTTTCGGCAGGTGCTTGCTAATCAGGGCTCGTCACCCGGGCGCATCCGGGCTTGCTATCCGTTTATCCGCATCCACGTGGACACCTACGACGAGGTCGACACGCGCCTGTCGTACGGGCACGTGGCCGAACCGGGCGTCTACCAGACGACCGTGACGCAACCGGAGCTGTTCCGCTCCTATCTGGTCGAGCAGATCCGGCAGTTGCTCAAGAACCATGGCGACGCGGTCGAGATCGGCGAATCGGACGTGCCCATTGCGCTGCATTTTGCGTTTCCCGATGGCACCTACGTCGAGGGCGAGGACATCGAGGCGCTGAAGCGGCCGCTGCGCGACCTGTTCGACACGCCGGACCTGGCCGTGACGGACGACGCCATCGTCAATGGCACGCGGCGCGATCTGCTTGGCGAACCGCAGCCGCTGGCCTTGTTCACTGCCCCGCGCATCGACTATTCGCTGCACCGGCTGCAGCACTATACGGCGACGGCACCGGTGCATTTCCAGAATTTCGTGCTTTTTACCAATTACCAGTTCTATGTCGACGAGTTCTGCCTGCGGGCCCGCGCGTTGGTCGCCAAGGGGATCTACGATGCGCTGGTCGAGCCGGGCAACCGCATCACGCTGGCGGGCGAGGCCACGCCGACGCCCGCCGATCCCATCACCCGGCTGCCGCAGATGCCGGCCTACCACCTGGTGCGGCCGGGACATTCGGGGGTGACGCTGGTCAATATCGGCGTCGGTCCTTCCAACGCCAAGACCATCACGGACCACATCGCCGTGCTGCGCCCGCATGCCTGGCTCATGCTGGGCCATTGCGCCGGGCTGCGGGCCTCGCAGCGGCTGGGGGACTACGTGCTGGCGCACGGCTATGTCCGCGAGGACCATGTGCTCGATGGCGACCTGCCTACCTGGGTGCCCATCCCGCCCCTGGCCGAGGTGCAAGTGGCGCTGGAACAGGCGGTGGAGGAGGTGGCCGGCCTGTCGGGATGGGAGCTCAAACGCATCATGCGTACCGGTACGGTCGCCACCATCGATAACCGCAACTGGGAACTGCGCGAGCACCTGGAGCCGGTGCAGCGGTTCTCGCAGTCCCGCGCCATCGCGCTGGACATGGAGTCGGCCACGATCGCGGCCAACGGTTTCCGCTTCCGCGTTCCCTACGGCACATTGCTGTGCGTCTCCGACAAGCCCCTGCACGGCGAGTTGAAGCTGCCCGGCATGGCCAGCGCGTTCTACCGCAAGCAGGTGGGCCAGCACCTCGATATCGGGCTGCGCGCACTGGAGATCCTCAGCAAGATGCCGCCCGAGCGGCTCCATTCCCGGAAACTGCGCAGCTTCCTGGAGACTGCGTTCCAGTAGGGCCGGCCCGCGCTGCGGCGCGCAGGCCCGGCGGGCGGTGCGCTAACATCTTCGATTCGAGTTCTTTCCCCGGATTGGCATGTCCCTGCTCCAGCGCGTCTTCCCTGCTTTGTCCGAGCCCACCATGCGGCGCTATTTGTTGGGGCAAGGCGTATCGGTGCTGGGCAGCTGGACGCAGAACGTCACGTTGAACCTGGTGGTCTACCACCTGTCGGGTTCGGCCGCCGTGCTGGCCCTGCTGAACTTCCTGCTCTATGGTCCGCAGCTCGTCGTGGCGCCGCTTGCCGGCGCGCGCATCAATGCCGCCAATGCCCGCCGGGTGACGCTGGCCGTGCTGTACACGGCCATGGCGGTGGCCGTCGCGCTGGCCCTGCTGTCGCTGGCGCACATCCTGTTCTTGCCCGTCATCCTGGGGCTGGCGCTGTGCGCCGGCATCCTGACCGCCATCGAATCGCCCGCCCGCCAGGTGCTGCTGCTCACGGGGCTGGAGGACGCGGCCCTGCTGCCCAACGCCATAGCGATGAACACCATGGTCTACAACGTCGGCCGCATGGTCGGGCCTACCATGGCGGCCATCATCTATCCCTTGTTCGGCCAGTCCGCGGCCTTCCTCACCTATGCCGCCGCGTTGCTGTTCATGGCCTGGTGCGTGCGGTCCATGCCCAAACGAAGCCACGTGCAGGCTTCGCCGTCGGCACACGAACGCAGCGGGTTGCGCAATGCGCTGGTCTATGTCCTGGATGACCGCTTCACCGCGAAGTACCTGTCCATCCTCGCCTGCATGGGCCTGCTGGCCGGCAGCTACCAGACCCTGGTGCCGCTGCTGGCCGACCATGTTTTCCATGATGCCGCCAAGTTCACCGGCATTTTCTTCGCCTGCGCCGGCATGGGCTCGCTGAGCGCCGCCATCGTGCTGTCGTCGTCGATCGCCGCACGCACGGCCGAATTGCTGCGGGTGGCACCGTGGTCGGCCTGCGTGGCGCTGGCTTTGCTGTCGACTACCTGGAGCAGCGTGGTCAGCGGCGCCGCCTTCGTGCTGCTGGGCTTCAGCCTTACCTTCGCGGCTACGTCGATCAACGCTTCCATCCAGCGCCGCTGTCCCGAATCGGTGCGGGGCGCGCTGGTCGGCCTTTATGGCATGGCCTATAACGGAACCATGCCATTCGGCTATCTATTGGTGGGGTCGTTCTCCGAAGCGTTCGCTGTCACCGGCGCGTTCGGGACCATGGCGGCGGTCCTTGCGGCCTGCGTGGGCGCCGTGACGCTGCTCTACTGGCGCCGGATCTGACGGCGCCGTGCCGGCCTCCGGCCGCGGTGCCGGGCACGCCGCTTGCTCGACCCAGGGCTCAGACGCTATGTACGGCCTTGAGGAGGTAGATATGTCGTCCCATTCCAAGCAAGGGCAGGGTGACCGCACGCAGGCCCCTTCGACCAAGCCGGCGCCCGACGGATTACCGGAGGCCGCGGTCGAAGAAACCGGGAACGAAGATCCGGGCAGCGAGCTGACGGAATTGGGTTCCGGCGGCCAGGTCAAGCCGTCCGGTTCGCAGCCGTCCGCCCGGCCCGACGATCCTGCAGGCGAGCAGACCAGCCAAGAGCGCACCATAGGCAACCACCCCGTGGATCCGAACAGCATGCCTTCCCGCATCGGACTGCCGGTCGGGGTGGACAAGGATACGGCGGCCGACCCCGGCAACCAGACGCCGGACGCACCCAAGACGGACAACCGCAGCTAGTCGCGCGGGCGGCTCGGCGGGCTAGGCGGCCGGCGGCTCGTGCGGCAGCCACAGCACGAAGGTGGTGCCCGATTCGGACGACGTCACGTTGAGGGTGCCGCGGTGGGCCGCAGCGATTTGCCGCGCGATATACAGGCCCAGGCCCAGGCCGCTGCGGCGCTTCTCGGCGCTGTACCGGGGCCCGCGCATGAGCGGGTCGAATATCTGATGCCGCATATGGGCCGGGATGGCCGGTCCTTCGTTGTGCACTTCGGCAATCACGCCGTTCTCGGCAGTGCGTACGCGCACCGACACCGGACGGTCGGGGTAGCCATGCTGGACCGCATTGCTCAGCAGGTTGGCGAGCAGCTGGGCGAGCCGGTTGCCGTCCCAGCGGCCGACCAGGTTGCCCGAGCAGTCCAGCGCGAACTCGCAGCCGGGATGGATGGCCCGGATCTCATCCACGGCACGGTTGCAGACGTCCTCGAAATCGGTGCGGGCTATCGACAGCGGCAAGGTGCTACCGAGCCGCGTGCGGGCGAAGTCCAGAAGGTCGTCGATCATTCTCTGCATCCGCGCCCCGCTATGGTCGATGCGCGTGGCCGCCTTGCGATACTTTTCGGGTAGTTCTTCGGCGCGCGTGAGCAATTGCGCCGACATGACGATGGCGCCCAGGGGCGTCCTGAGGTCGTGGGCCAGGATGCCGACGAAGAGGTCCCGCGCCCGCTCGAGCCCGGCGGAGTAACGGGCGATGGATTCCTTCAGGGCCTCGTCCAAGGCTTCGTTGAACTTGACGAGATCGTGGCACGCTTCGCTGCTCAGGCCGTCCAGCTCGCGCGTCCATCGGCTCACGACGTTGGCGCGCAATGCGCAGTATTCCGAAACCATTTCTGGCAGGGTGAAGCCCGCACGCAGACGGCTGCGCGCATGCACGCGCGCCTGTCGCGCGGTGCCGCTGGCAGCGTTCACCTGGGGGACGCAGCTGTGGGCGTCGGCCGGCGTCAGGGGGGTACGCAAGTCCGCGGCCAGTTGCCGCAGTAGTGCCCGCGCCGAGGTTTGCAATGCCTGTTCCGATACCGCGGTGCGCCGGAGGTCCAGCTGTCGGGCGAAAGCCGCCCAATCGCTGATGAGTAGATCCAGATTCGCATCGATGAAATCGGCCAATCTCATGAGCCCTCCGGCGTACGTGGATCATGCGCGCGATACGTCGCGGCGGCGCCGGAGAACTCTACCGGCGCCTGTCCGCCGGCGAATTGTAGTCCTTACACCTGATCGGTAGCCGGATATACGAGACTGGTTACAACCTGAGACGCGCGTGCTTCGGCCTGCTCAAAGAAGCGGCGCTTGAAGTAGGCCAGTGTGCGCGCGAGCCCCTCGTCCAAAGATGTAGTCGGTTGCCATCCGAGCATGCGCTGGGCCAGGCCGATATCTGGGCAGCGGCGGACCGGATCGTCTTGCGGAAGCGGGCGATGGATGATCCCGGGAGAGGTCCCGGCCAGGCGTTGAATCTTCTCTGCGATCTCCAGCATGGTGGTCTCTTCGGTATTGCCGAGGTTGACCGGGCCGCAGAAATCGTCTGGACTGTTCATTAGACGGACCAGGCCGTCGATGAGGTCGTCCACGAAGCAGAACGACCGGGTCTGGCTGCCGTCGCCGTAGACGGTCAGCGGCTCCCCGGCCAGCGCCTGCATGGCGAGATTCGAGATCACACGTCCATCGTCGGGCCGCATGTGCGGACCGTAGGTATTGAAGATGCGGGCGATCTTCACCTTGAGGCCGTATTGCCGGTGATAGTCCGCGAACAGGGTCTCGGCGCAGCGCTTGCCTTCGTCGTAGCAGGCGCGTATGCCGTTGGGGTTGACGTGGCCCCAGTAGTCCTCGCGCTGGGGATGTTCGGCCGGATCGCCATAGACCTCGCTGGTGGAGGCCTGCAGGATGCGCGCGTCCAGGCGCTTGGCCAGGCCGAGCATGTTGATGGAGCCATGGACGCAAGTCTTGGTGGTCTGGACCGGGTCGTGCTGGTAGTGCACCGGCGAGGCGGGGCAGGCCAGGTTATAGATCTCGTCGGCTTCCACGTAGAGCGGGAAGGTGATGTCGTGGCGCAGCAGCTCGAAGGATGGATGGCCGATCAGGTGGGCGATGTTGGCCTTGGTGCCGGTATAGAAGTTGTCGACGCACAGCACCTCGTGTCCCGCCTCGATCAGCCGGGTGCAAAGATGTGAGCCGAGGAAGCCGGCGCCTCCGGTCACGACGATACGTCGGGGCAGGCGTGTGCTCATGGTTGCACCTCCTCTGTTTCATGGACGAGTGCGCAGGCCGTGCCGGCCGCCTCGTCGAAGATGGTCATCCAGTCCCGCACGAAGCGGTCGATGCCGAAGCGCTGCAGCGCGCGCAGGCGCGCTTCCTGGCCCCATGCGCGCGCCAGCTCGGGATCGGCCAGCAATTCCTGCATGACGTCGGCCAGATGGTCCAGCCGCGTGTCGACGTAGCCGTTCGCACCGTTCTCGATGACCGTGCCCATTTCCGTGGTCGCCAGTCCCACCACCGGTACGCCGGCCATCATGGCCTCCACCACGGCCAAGCCCAGGCTGGTGTAGCGGATGGGGTTGAAGAAGAACCGGTAGCGCGCCATAAGCGCGGGCAGTTCGAGATTCGGGACCTCGCCTATGCCTCCGAGCGACGCTGCGTCCATGCCTGCCAGGTCGAGCGGCACGCGGTTGCGCAAAACTTCGAAGACATCGGCTCCCAACCGGCGGCCGCGGCGCCTCAAGTGATTCACCACCACGATGCCGCGCGGCGTCGTGCCTTGGTATTCCACCTCCGGCGGCAGCCGCACGCCGTGCTCGACCACCCGCGTGGGCGTGCATCCGCTATCCCACATCAAGTCGTTGAAAGGTGTTACGTGCACCAGCAGGCCGCGGGGTTCCTGGAACCAGTGGACCGTGTTGGTGGGATGCTGCTGGGGAGGGTCGTGCTCGAGGTAGACCTGGGGCAGCTGGCGCTGCGCAGCCGACAGGAGTTGCGCGCGGTCTTCCAGGTAGGCCTGCTTGGACTGGTAGAGCACGCAGTCGAACCGCAGGTCGCGCACGCGGTCGGCCGGCACCTCATGGACGTTGCGGCCCCAGGGCAAGCCCGGCCCGAGCGGCGCGTAGCCCGGGCCGCCGCCGGGCTTGGTGACCACATAGAACTCGTGGGGAACCTGGGTCAGGTAGTACAGGTAGTTGCCATGTACGTGCCAGGTCAGAATGCGCAACCGGCGTCCAGAGGTTTCAGGCATAGCTGAGCTCCTTGCTAAGCATGTGTTCGGCCTGGCGGATGACGTCCGAGGCTTTGACGCCCAAGGCGCACGGGTGGCCGATGGGACACGCCGGATGGGCGCAGGGCCGGCAGGCGACGTCGTGCCAAAGGACTACGTGGCGGCACCGGTCGGCCGGCGCCCACCGGTGCACGTCGCTGCCGCTGGCGATGACTACGCTGGGCGTGCGCACCGCAGCCGCGACGTGGGATACGCCCGTGTCGTTGCAGATCAGCAGCCGGCTGCGCGCCACCAGCGCCGCCAGTGCGCCCAGCCCGGTGCGCCCCGCCAGGTCGCGCACGGGTTCGGTGGCCAGCGCGGCGACCTTGCGCGTCAGGGCACGCTCCTCGTCGCTGCCCGTCAACGCCACGTCATAACCCGCCCCCGCGAATACCGATGCCACCGCCGCATAGCGTTCCGCCGGCCAGCGGCGAGAGGCCAGCCGCGCGCCAGGATGGACCAGCACCGTGCGGCCGGGCCGCAAGCCTTCGGCGCGGGCGACCGACTCCGCCGCGTCGCGATCGGCCTCCGTCAACGGGAATTCCAGATCGCTGCTGGCGCCGGGCACGTCCAGGAAACGCATGAGCGCGAGATAGCGCTCAGCCTCCAAGAGATGGTCTGGCCAGGGCATCCACCAGGCGTTGTCCTCGGCCTGCGGGGTGGGGCCAGGCTGGAAGCCCGCGATGCGCCGCGCGCCCAGCTTGCGCACGATCTCGTTGGTGGTGCTGCCGTCGCCATGCAGTTGCAGTGCGACGTCGAAATCCTGCGCGCGCGCCCATTCGTAGAAGGCCGGCAGCGCCTTCTCGCGCGGCGGCTGCTCGGGCATGCCGCGCACCCCCGGGAACGGGGCCAGCGCATCGAGATAACGACCGAAACGCTGCTGGAAGCCGGCGGCGCCCGGCAGCCCGATCAGGGTGATATGGGCCCGGGGAAAGCGCGAGCGCAGCGCCCGCAGGGCGGGTACCGAACACAACAGGTCGCCCAGCTGCAGCGCACGGAACACCGCGATGCGTCGCGGCTCGGGCCGCCACAGCGGATGGGTGTCGCGCGGGGCGCTCATAGGAACCTCGCCTTGAAATGCCAGGCGCCCTTGAGGCGCCAGTACAGGGACAAGGGGGGAATCAGGATCGAGGTGGCCAACATCTCGGCAATGTGGGAGGGGGCGAGCGAGGCGCCCCGCAGCCGGATGGCACAGAAATGCAAGGTCAGGGCCGCCCACAGGACCAGCCCGCCAGCCGCCAGCCACGGCAGGTCCGCCAGCGTCCCGGCCAGCGCCGCGAGGGCGCCGGCCACGATGGCAAAGTAGTTCCACGGTGGCCGCGGCCGTATGCGCTGGCGGTACAGCTGCGGGTGCTTCTTGTAGAGCAAGGCGTCGAAAAACACCTTGCGCTGCTGCTTGACGCTGATGCCGGGCGGGGCCGGCCGCACGGGATGCAGCACGACGGCGTCGTCGGCCCGCGCGATACGGTAGCCGCGGCGCAGCAGCATGAACTGCAGGTCGGAATCTTCGCGCCAGGCCAGCGTGAAGCGCTCGTCGAAGCCGCCCACCGCGACGAGCGCGCGCTTGCGGACGAAACAGTTGGCCGTGGCGAATTCGGCCCGTTCCAGGCCGCCGGTATCGCGTTCATGGTCGCGCGGCCGCTCGGGCAGCGGCACCCGTATGCGGCCGACGGCAGCGGCGACTTCGTCCGTCATCGCGGCCAGCCCGCGCGGCAGCCACGATGCCGTGGGAATCGTGTCGTCGTCGGTGAAGGCAATGAGCGGCGCCCGGGCATGCTCCCAGCCGCGGTTGCGGGCGCCGGAAGGTCCTTGCGTGCCTTCGGCCACCAGGTAGTGAACCGCCAGGCCGCGGGTCTCGTTGTCCTTGGCCAGCGCCGCCACTACGCGCCGGGTTTCCGGATCGGGGCCATCGTCGACGACGATGAGTTCGTAGCGCGTGGGGTCGAGGTCTTGCCCGGCCACCGCTTGCAGGCATCTTTGCAGCATCTGTGGGCGGCGGTAGGTGGGGATGACCACCGATACGAGCAAGGGGAGTGTCGTGCTCACGCTGACTTCTCCAGCAGGAACGAACCGATGGCCAGGACATCCAGCGGGGACGTCCAGAAGCATTCGATCGCGTCCCGCGGCGTGCAGACCACCGGCTCGCCCCGCGTGTTGAACGACGTATTGACCAGTACCGGTACGCCGGTACGCCGCTCGAAGGCTGCCAGCAAATCGTAGTAGAGCGGATGCTGGTCGCGCCGCACCGTCTGCACCCGAGCCGTGCCGTCGGTATGGCGCACCGCCGGTATGCGGTCAGCCTTGTCTTCCAGCACGTCGAAGACGAACAGCATGAAGGGCGCGACGATGGGGCCGGGCCGGCTCGTGGCGAACCAGTCTCTCGCGCGCTCCTCCATGACGACCGGCGCTACCGGCCGGAAGTCTTCGCGGTCCTTGATCTCGTTGAGGCGGGCCTGCATGCCCGGATCGATAGGGGAAGCGAGTATGGACCGGGCCCCCAGCGCGCGGGGTCCGAACTCCATACGGCCCTGGAACCAGCCGACGATCTTGTCCTGGGCGAGCAGTTCGGCCGTAGCTTCGGCAATGTCGTCGGGACGGCGGTAGGCAAGCTTGGAGCGCTGCAGAAAGGCCTCGATTTCGTCGTCGCCGAATTCCGGCCCGAGGAAAGCATGGTCCATATGCCAGTGCCGGCTCCGGCCCGCGCGCTGCTGGCTGTCTATCCATAGCGCCGCGCCCAGCGACGTGCCCGCGTCGCCGGCTGCCGGCTGTACCCATACCTGCTGGAAGGGGCCGTTTTCGCGCAGACGGGCGTTCATGACGCAGTTGAGCGCGACGCCGCCGGCCATGCACAAGTTGGCCGCGCCGGTCTCGCGATGCAGCCAGCGCGCCATGCGTTCCACCGTTTGTTCGAGCGCGAATTGCAGCGACCGCGCCAGATCGTAGTGCCGCTCTTCCAGCGGTCCTCCCCGCCGTCGAGGCGGTCCGAAGCGTTCCGCCAGGGCAAGCGGGGAAACGGTGTAGCCGCCGTCGTCGCCCACGCGCATGACTTCCTCGAAAAAGTCCACATAGCGCGGCTGGCCGAAGGACGCCAGCGCCATGACCTTGTATTCGTCCGAGGAGTGCAGGAATCCCAGGTAGCGCGTGACTTCTTCGTACAGCAGCCCGAGCGAGTGGGGCAGGTCGACTTGCTTGATGCGGCGATAGCGGCCGTCGGCGTAGTGGCCATAGCTGGTGGTCGCGTTCTCGCCGCGGCCATCCATGGTCAGCACGGCGGCCTCGTCGAAGGGGGAGGCGAGGAAGGCGCTGGCTTCGTGGGCCAGATGGTGCTCGACGAAGTGCCAGCGTTGCGCGATGTCGGCGGCGGTAGCGCCGCGCAGCCGCTCCTGGAGATGGTGGGGCGACCCGTCGGCGAGCTGGCGGGGAGCATTGACGATATAGGCCAGGAACAGTGGATCCCAGGGCGACGAGGTAGCCGTAGGGCTGCGGCTGCGCGACGGTTCGAGCGGCAACAGGATGTTGCCGTCTTCGCGAACGTGATCTTGCAGCAGCAGTGCCGGATCGTAGGAATAGGCGAAATGATCGACCTGGGTGATGTCGATGCCGGCGTGCGCGAGGCAATAGTCGATGGCATGGAAAGGCAGCTGCCAGGTCGTGAAAGGCAGCGGGCGCTTGCCGTGCTTGACGTGGGTGAAGCGTTCTTCCTCCGCCGCGGCCAATACCACACCGTCCCGTACGAGGGTGGCGGAACAGTCGTGATAAACGGCATTGATTCCCAATGTATACATGGAAGCTCCTCGAATGGCGATCAGGCGGCGACGCGTCCACCAGCCGCGGAAAGCGGCAATCGGCGTCGCCTCTCCAGCAACTCGCGCGTGGCGGCCACCACTTGTTCCGGCTCGACGCCGGCCAGGCAGGCGTGGTGGCCCTCCGGGCAGACACTGCGATAGCAGTACTTGCACGGCACGTCCCGGTTGAGCAGGCGATGTTCCACCCCCCACGGCGCGTGCTGAGGATTGGTCAATGCATAGAGGTCGGCCACGGGCGTGCCCACCGCGGCGGCGATGTGGACCGGCCCGCTGTTGTTCGAGACCAGCACCGCCGCTTCGGCCAGCAGCGCGCCCAGCTCCCCCAGCGGCAACATGCCCGCCGTATTCACCGCCCGGTGGCCCGCCAAGGTATTGATGTGCTCGGTCAATGCCAGTTCGCCGGGGCCTCCCGTGAGAATGACCGGCGCGATCGCGGACAGCTGGCGCACGACCTGCGCGAACGACTCGGGCGGATAGCGGCGCGATGGTGCGCTGGCGCCCGGGTGAACGACGATGCACGAGGAAAGCGGAACGCCAAGGTGCGCCAGTTTCTGCGCGGCGGCTCGGCGATCCTGGTCCCGAACCGCGAACTCCAGGTTCTCGCATGCGGTCCGGGCGCCGACCGAGGCGACCAGGTCCAGCTGGCGGCGGGTCTCGTGGCGGCCGCCATCCATGGCGGTATCGTCTTTGATCCAGTGGGTAAGAAGCCGATAGGGGTTCTCGCGCGCATGGGCGAGGATGCGCGGGATGCCCGCCAGCATGCACGTCAACGCTGCGGGCAAGGCGCTCTGGCTATACACGGTGAAGATGGCGGCAGCATCGTACCGGCCCGCCCGCAGCCGTTCGATCATGGCCAGGTCCGGTGCGGGATCCGGTCCGCGCTGGTTCTTGACCCATGGCGCGTCATAGGGAATGACCGCGTCCACGCTGGGCAGGTGCGGGGCCACTTGAGCGCCGGCTGGAGAACAGAGCAGCGTGATGCGGCGCCCCGGCTCGGATACCTTGAGCGCGCGTATCGCTGGCGTGGTCATCAAGACATCGCCCAGGTTGTCCAGCCGCACGCACAGGACATTGACGGCGCCGGCCCATTGCCCCTCGGCGTTTCCGGCACCGCCCGGCTGCGGCGCCGGCTCTCCTTTCCCAGCGACGATAGGTCCGCGGACCGCGCTCATGCGACCTCCTTCGCGCGCAGCGCGACGGCAACCAGAGCGGCCGCTTGCTCGAAGTTGCCGACCATGTAGTCGGGATCACGGTAGGGCCCCCGAGCCCATTCGGTCTCGTGGCCGTTGTTCAGCAGTATGGTGCGGCAGCCGGCCCGGCGGCCCGCCTCGACGTCGTCCAGGATGTCGCCGATGAACCAGGAACGCTCGAGGTCCAGGCCGTATTCGCGCGCGGCCTGGCGCAGCAGCCCCGGTTGGGGCTTGCGGCACGTGCAGGGCAAGGCATAGGGACGCCGCACGCCGCGCGCAAAATGCGGGCAGTAGTAGAAGCCATGCAGGCGGGCTTGGGCCGATTCGAACATGCGCGCCAGCTGGAGGTGCACGCCGATCAGCGCGTCTTCATCGAACAGGCCCAGCGCAACGCCGGGTTGGTTCGTGATGACGAACATGGGCGCGCCGGTCCCGGCAAGGCGCCGCAGGCCGGCGTCGACACCGGCCTCGAACCGCATGCGCGCCGGATCGACGTTATACGGCTCGTTCACCAGCAGCGTGCCGTCCTTGTCCAGGAAAATCGCCGGTTTCAGGGCCATGATGTTTCTCGCATCGGCAGTACCATGATTTCCGGAATCACGGTTTCCTCGGGCTGCAGCAGCACGAAGCGGACGGCCCGTGCGACGTTGCCCGGGTCCTGCAGGGTGTTGACGTCGATGTCGGCGAAGCGATCCAGCAGGAAGGGCGTGCGCATCCCGCCGGCCACTACCGCCGATACCTTGATTCCCTGGGGCCGCAGTTCCGCGTGCAATGCATGCGAGAGGCCCAGCAATCCCCATTTGGTCGCGTGGTAGACCGCGGCATTGGGCCACGCCCGTTTGGAAGCCGTGGACGCGATGTTGACAATATGGCCATGTCCCCGCTCTTTCATGTAGGCGCACGCATACTTGGACACCAGAAAGGGTCCCGTCAGGTTCGTGCGCAGTATCCGGTCCCAATCCGCCAGGCCCAGTTCCTCGATCGGTACGGTCAAGTCGATGGCGGCGTTGTTGACCACCGCGTCCAGGTGGCCGAAGCGCGATATCGCGCGGTCCACGGCGGCTCGCACGTCGCTTTCGTTGCCGACATCAAAGCCGATGGCATCGGTGTGGGCCCCGATGCGGCGCGCCGTGGCATGTGCGGCTCGCTCATCGATGTCGCCCACCAGCACGTGGGCGCCGTCCTCCGCCAGTTCCTGGCAAATGGCCGCCCCCAGTCCACGGCCGCCGCCCGTTACCAATACCGTCTTGCCCGCCATGCTGGCTGCTGCTTTGGATGTCATGCCGTTCTCTCCTATGTCGTCACTTGGTCACGAGCGCTTCTTCGGCCACGCGCTCGTGGCGGCTGCGTCGCGGCGGCGCCGCCGTCTCGGTCAGGCCGGCGTAGGCGCGCAACATGTCGCGCGCCACGCCGCTCCAGGTAAACATCTTCTGGGCGCGCCGCAGGCCGTTGCGTCCCAGGCGCTGCGCGGTTTGCGAGTGCGTCGCCAGATAGGCCAGGCGTCCGGCCAGCGCCGCGGGATCGCGCGGCGGTACCAGGTAGCCGGTCTTGCCGTCCACCACCGTGGACCGTATGCCGCCCACCGCGGCCCCGATGACTGGACGCGCGCAAGCCATGGCCTCCACCGGGGTAATACCGAAAGGCTCGTACCAGGGCGTGGTGACGAATACATCGCAGGCGCCGTAGAACAGCGCCAGCTGTTCGCGGTCGCGGCGGCCGCAGAATTCGACGGCATCGAGCACGCCGGCCTCGGCCGCGACGGCCCGCAGCCGGCCCAGTTCCGGGGTACTTACGTCGTCCGGGTTCGGCGCATCGCCGCCGACCACATAAAGTTTGGCGTCCACGCCATGGTCGCGGCGCAGGATGCCCAGCGCGCTGATGACGTTGTCCACGCCTTTGCGGGGCACCATGCGGCCCAACTGAAGTATGGAGTAGCGGTTCGCCTCCCATCCCAGCGCCTGGCGCGCATAGGCCTTGTCCATGGGAACGAACTCCTGCGCGTCGAACCCGCAGGGGATGATGTCGATCTTGGCCGGGTCGGCGCCGTAGAGTTCAACCAGGTCCTCGAGATCCTGCGGGCATTCGGCAATGAGCTTCTCGGCCCGCCGGACCAGCTCGAGTTCTATGGCGTAGCGTTCGGGCGGGAAGTGGTCGGCGTTGCCCTGATGTAACCGGCGCACCCGGTCCAGCGCGTGGAAGGTCATGACCAGCGGGACGCCGAACTCGCGTGTCGCAGGCAGCGAAGCCAGCCCCGACATAAAGAAGTTGGCGTGCACGACGTCGTAGATGGGCCAGTTATTGCGGAAGTAGTGCAGCAGGAATTCGCCGAACTGCCCCATGTAGGGCAGCAGCGATTCCTTGGGTATGGGACGCGCCGGTCCGGCCGGTACGTGAATCACCCGGACGCCCGGTTGCCACGCGAGCGTGCGCGGCTGCGAGGGATCGTCCTGGCGGGTAAAGACATCGACCCGGTTGCCCTGCGCCGCAAGCTCCCGGGCCAGATTTGCAACATAAATGTTCTGACCGCCGCTATCGATGCTGCCCGGCGGCGCAAGCGGGGAGGCGTGTTCACTGACGAGGGCAATGGCGCGCATGGTTGGTATCCCTTCTTGTTGATCAGCACAACGACTGGGGACACCATTCGCATCTTCTGTTCCCGGTTCGAGAAGCGGTTCTCGGTCGGGCAGGGCTTCCTATTCGTCAGTAAGGCTTACACGACCTTGCACTTCTTGCCATGCCTCTACAAGGTCAGTCCGCGCGGCTCGGACAGCGCCCGGCCCTTGACGATGGCTTTCAGGCAGGCGGCGACCGCCATCGCGAAGGCTTCGTCGTACCAGGGATTGGCACCGCTGGCGGCGACCACGTAGCCATCGAGGCAGGCCGTTCCCCACAACGTGGAATCGTTCTTTTGTAACAACTGGGGGTAAACGGTCTGGACTAGATGGCTATCGAGACCGGTGCGCCAGCTCAGGTAGGCCTTGCCCCGCGCGAACGAGGCGTAGTCGGCATCCCATTGTTCAGGGTCGCCGACCGAATGCTCATACAGGATGGCTTCTTCGAACTGGTCGCGGACCGGGGAGCTTGCCGGGTCCATGACGACGATGTAGAGAAAGCCGCTTTCCCCCACCTTCGGGTCCTTCATCGCGGTTTCGATCAGCGGCAGGGCCATGCGGACCGCCTGCGCGGCGGCCTGCCGGTCGGCATAGAAGCTGGGAGCCGAAACAGTCGGCGAGGCGGCGAGGAAAGGATTGCTGTTCATGGGGCGCTCCTGCTCCGGAAATCGTGGTGCGGTTCAGGCCTGCGGTCCCGCGGAGGGTCCGAAGGTATCGAAGAGGCCCTGGGCGGCCTGGAAACCCGAGCCAGCGTCGCGATGGTACCGGCCAGTTCGGCCGGCTCCACCGGTTTGGCGAGATGGACCTGGAAGCCCGCCAACAAGGCGCGCATGCGGTCCATGGGGCGCGTGCGGCCGGTCAGCGCGACGGCCGGCATCAGGTCGGGCAAGGCGGTGGCGCGCTGCGATTCGATACTGCGTATTTCCTGCAATACCTGGTGGCCGTCTTCGTCGCCCAGGGAAAGATCGCACAGCAGCACGTCGGGCCATTGTTCCGAGGGCGTGCGCGTCAGATGCTCCAGCGCCGCCTTGCCGGAGTTCATGGGCAGTACCGAGGCGTCGTAGGTCTCGAGCACCGCGCCTATCTGTTCCAGCACGTCGGCCTGGTCGTCCACCACCATCACGCTTATGCCGGCCAGCGATATTGTGCCGCCTTCGGTCCGGTCGGGGCCGGCGGCCTCGCTGGCCACGGCGCGCAAGGGCAGGGAGAGGAGCCGGGTTTCGCCTCGGCCGGACGGCGGGACGCTGGTGAGCAGCTTCCCGCCTTGACCTTCGACCAGTGCTCGGATGTGCATGGGGTCGAAAATGGTCGACGCTTCCATGGGCAGGGCCGATTCGATCCCGTCTTCACGGGCCACGATGGCCTCGTCGTCCCGGCCGTCGGTAATCGACAGCAGCGCATTGCCGTCCGCCGCGTCCAGCCGCAGCTCCATGCGGCCACCGGGCGGGCTGACCGCAATGGCATTCATGCACAGCTCGGACACGACCTGCTGCAAGGTGCTGGGATCGCCGGTGACCCGATAGGCCTGCGATCCCATGAAGGTGTAGAGCTCGATGGACCGTTCTTCGATGAGCGGACGCAGGCCGTCCAGCACGCTGGCCACCAGCGTCACCATGTTCACGGGCTGCTTGCTCAGTCTGCGCGCAGTGCGTTCCAGCTCGCTCTGTTTGAGCTGCAGGTTCCACATTTGGGCGTATATGCCCTGGCTCGCCAGCAGGGCCTCATGCGTTCCGCGCTCCACGATGCGGCCTTGATCGAGCACCAGGATCTCATCGGCATCGACCACCGTCGAGAGCCGATGAGCGATGATGAGCGTGGTCCGGTCGCGCGACAGCTGGGCCAGTTCGTTCTGGATCGCGCGCTCGGCCATGGTGTCCAGGGCTGAGGTGGCTTCGTCGAAAATCAGTATGGGAGGGTTCTTCAGAATGGCCCGCGCGATGGCGATGCGTTGCCGTTCGCCGCCGGACAGTTTGACGCCGCGCTCGCCCACCATGGTGTCGTACTGCGCGGGCAGGGCGTTGATGAACTCGTGGATGTGCGCCGCCCGCGCCGCTTCGATGATCTCCGCCATGGAAGCGCCCGGACGTCCATAAGCGATGTTGTAGGCCACGGTCTCGTTGAACAGGGCAGTGTCCTGGGGGACCATGCCGATATGCGCGCGCAGGCTCTTCTGGTCGACGGCGTTCAAGGCCTGATCGTCGATCGTGATGCGGCCGCTGTCTGGGTCGTAGAAGCGGAACAGCAGGCGGGCCAGGGTAGATTTGCCGGAGCCGCTGCCTCCCACCACGGCCACCGTGGCGCCTGGCGGAATGCGGAAGTCTACGTTCCAGAGTATCTGGCGCCCCGGTTCGTAGCTGAAGTCGACCGACTCGAAGCGTACTTCGCCGCGGGTCAGCTGCAACGGAGCGTGCGTGCGGGTTTCGTCGATCTCCGGCGGCGTGGCGAGCAGCGAGAACAGCCGCTCGGCATTGATGACCGCGTCTTTGGATTGCCTGAACACCATGCCGAGCGTATTGAGCGGCAGGCTGATCTGGATGATGTAGGCATTGACCAGGACCAGGCTTCCTACCGTCATATTCCCCAGCGCCACCTCGCGTCCTGCCAGCAGCATGACCGAGGCCACGCCCACGGCGATGATCGCACTTTGTCCGATATGCAGGACGGACAAGGCATGCTGGTTCGATACGCCGGTCTGCCGCCAGCGTTTGAGCAGCTTGCGAAACCGCACCAGCTCGTAATGTTCGTTGGTGTAGAACTTGACGGTCTCGTAATTGAGCAGCGTGTCGACCAGCCGGCCGCTGGTCGCCGAATCCGCCGCGTTCATCGCGCGCTGCAGGACGGCCCGCCGCTCGGTCAGTGCGAAGGTGAAGGCGCCGTAGCCGAGCAGCGCGAGCACCACGATGATCGTAAAGCCGATGTCATAGCCTATGGCCAGCACCGCGGCCACGACCACTATCTCGAACAAGGTAGGCAGTACGGTGAACAGCGTGGTACCCAACAGGAAGGTAATGCCGGCGGTGCCCCGTTCCACGTCGCGCGCAAGGGATCCGGTTTGCCGCGTTACGTGAAAGCGCGGTCCGAGCCGGTGCAGGTGCGCAAACGTGCGCTCGTTGAACTCCGCCACCACCTGGTGCAGCACCGGCGAGAAGACCACGTCGCGCAGCTCGTTGAACAAGGTGCCGAGGAAACGCAGCAAGGCGTAGGCAATCAACAGGAACACCGGCAACACCAGGACATTGCTCGGCTGGCTCAGCTCGTCGACGACGACCTTGAGCACCATGGGTACTGCCACCATGACGAGCTTCGCCAGGATAAGCAGCCCGAGCGAGGTCAGCACGCGCCGGCGGGCCGCCCAGACGGGCGGGCCGAGCGTACGCGCCAAGTGTCGGCTGAGGGGCACGGTGCCCTGGTCTGTGGGCATGGACCGCAAACTCCAGGAGTGGCCGCAAGGCCGGTGCGCGGCCGGCAGCAATATGCGTACCTAACACCTCATTGCTCTGGAGACGACGAGGCCGGGGCGTGGCGTGACATAGCGGCGGCGCCGTCGGCGAGGACTGCTTCGTTCCTGAGCAGGCGGCGCATGGCCATGACCTCCGGCGGCACGACCCGGCGTTGAGCGACGATCCAGGGCAGGCCGCGCAGGGCGGCAAGCACGAGCGGCATGAAGCCCCCCAGCTCTTCGCGGGCGCGGCGCCCGACGCGCACGGTTTCGTCCAGCGCATCCAGCAGCGGCAGACGCAGCCAGGCGGTCCAGAGTTCGTTGCGGGCCAGCAGGAACCGTCTTGCGGGTACGTCGCGCTGCGGCGATGGTTCATGGCGCGTGACGATTTCCGGGCAATACACCATATGCCAGCCGGCAGCGGCAAGGTCCAGGGCGAGCAGGGCTTCCTCCGCGCCGATGAAGAAGGCGGGATGGTAGCCGCCTGCCTGCAGGAAGGCACTTGCGCGCATGACGCTCGCGCCCGCCAGGAACCCGAGCAGTGCCTTGCCGGGCAAGCCGTGCGAAGGCAGGGGGCTTTGGGCCATGCGCTCGCAGGTCGGGTCGCTGCGTCCCTCCGCTCCGACGCGAACCTGCGCGCAAAGCGTCGCGACGCGGGGGTGGAGATCGAGAATGTCGGCGGCGCGTTCCAGTGCATGCGGTTCCCAGCAGGTATCGTCGTCGCAGAAGGCGACATAAGGCGTGCGGGCCCATTGCACGCCGAGATTGCGGCCCGCTGCGCCGAGATTGCGGGCGGCGGCAATGACGTGGAGGTCAGGAAAGGCCGCGCGCAGAGCGTCCGCCGTGCCGTCGCTGCTGGCGTTATCGACCACGCACAGACAGATAGGGTCCGGTAACCGGCGCAGCCGGCCTACGGTGCGCAGAACCTCCTCACGCCGGTTGTGCGTCAGGATTACGACGGTGACGCGCATCTCAGTGCGGCTCATGGGCGTCCACCTTCCAATATCGCTCCGGCAGCGCCGTGTCTTCGTAGCCGCCCTTGCCGAAAGCGCGCAGCTGGCTGGCATACGCGCTCACGGCCCGTTCTTTGGCGCGGGGTGGCAGCCGCGGGCCGGCCACGGGCGTCAGCCGCAAACCCTTTTGGAGCAGTTCCGCCAGCCGCTGCTGCAGCAGTCCGGGCAGGCGCCGGTACAGCGCATCTTCGTAGAACAGCCATCTCAGTTCCTGGTGCTCGTCATAAAGCCGCATGCAGGCTTCGTGCGTCAGGATGTGGTCCGAATGGAACAGACCCAGCGGGACAGCCAGCGCTCCCTTCTGGAACCGATCGATAAGAGGGGCAAGGTGCTGCGCAACTTCCTCGGGCGGATGGTTGCCGCCGTATTGGGCATCCAGCAGGTCCAGCCATACCGGCTTGGCGCCGAGTTCGGCCAGCGCGGCGGCGTCTTCCTCGCGGCGCATGCGCACCGCTTCCTCTGCGGTGAGGAAACCGCAGCGCCGGTCCCAATCCGTCAACGGCACATCTCCGGGAAAGCCTGCAAAGACCGTAATGACCTGGCACGAGCGCGCGCGCTCGAGCAGCGCGCCACAGCTGAATACCGCATCGTCCAGATGGGGCGATACCACGGTCAGCCTATCGAGGGTATCGAGCGATTTCATCGGCACATGCGCGGTCTGGCCTTGAACGGCACCTACCTTGCCACCGTTCGTCTGGCACAGGTGTAACGATGTTGGGCGCGATCCGGGGTATGGAACTTGCTGTGCATCGGCGGTTTCATGGGAGCAAGACGATGAATCTAGCTGTCATCGGCGCGGGCTATGTGGGCCTGGTGACCGGCGCCTGCCTGGCCGACGTGGGCAACAAGGTGCATTGCGTGGATAGCGATCCAGCCAAGCTTCGTCTGTTGCGCGGCGGCCATCTGCCTATCTATGAGCCGGGGCTCGAGGCATTGGTGGCCCGCAATACCGCCTCGGGCCGCCTGGTGTTTACGGCTGACCTCGCGTCCGCCGTGGCCGATGCCGACGTCGTCTTCATCGCCGTGGGTACGCCACCGTGCGAGGATGGGGCAGCCGACCTCGGGCATGTCCTGCAGGCGGCTCTTGATATCGCCCGGACGGCGGCCCGTGACACGCTGGTCGTGGTCAAGTCGACCGTTCCCGTGGGCACGTGCGACCGGGTCAGGGAGGTCATGGAAGCCGAGTTGGCTCGCCGGGGTGTTCCTCACGAACTGCGGGTCGCGTCCAATCCGGAGTTTCTCAAGGAAGGCCACGCTATCGACGACTTCCAGCGGCCCGACCGGATCGTGATAGGGACTGACGATGACGAAGGCTGCGCGCTGCTGCGGGCGCTCTATGCGCCGTACAACCGGAATCGCGATCGGCTGATATGCATGGACATCCGCTCGGCGGAGTTCACCAAGTACGCCTCGAACGCGATGCTGGCCGCGCGGATATCGCTCATGAACGAACTCGCAGACCTGGCCGAACGGGTCCAGGCTGACATCGAAGCGGTGCGGCGGGGCACCGGAGCCGACCCGCGCATCGGCTATCACTTTCTATATGCCGGCGCCGGCTATGGCGGCTCGTGCCTGCCCAAGGATGTCCGCGCCTTGATCCGGCTGGCAGAGGAATACGGCGCGCCCACCGACATCCTGAGTAGCGTGCAAGCAGTCAACCTCCGCCAGCGCACGCTGCTCTACCAGAAACTGGAGCGGTTCTTCCGGGGCCGGCTGGCCGGCCGGACCGTGGCAGTCTGGGGCTTGGCTTTCAAGCCCGAGACCGATGACATACGTGAGGCGCCTGCCATCTACCTCGCGGGCCGTCTCTTGCGTGCGGGCGCTACCGTGCGCGCGTACGACCCGGCGGCCGGCGCCAACGCGTTGCGCGCGTTGGGCGGCGAGAGGTTTTCCATCGCGGAGGACGCCTATGCGGCATGCCAGGATGCGGATGCGCTGGTCGTCATGACCGAATGGCGGGAGTTCAAGTCGCCGGATTTCCGGGGGCTGGCTCGGTTACTGCGGGGACGGGCCGTGTTCGACGCCCGCAATCTCTACGACCCGCGCTACGTCGAAGCCTGCGGCCTGCGTTATGAAGGGGTGGGGCGGATGGGCCAGGAGGCGGCCCGGCCGGCGCCGGCTGCCACCTCCGAGACAGCGAGGTAGCGGCCGGCGGACGGCCGCTTAGCGAACCTCGCCCGAGCCCAGCTCGGCGCCGGTAGTGGGATCCACGTCGGGATCCGACATGGTCCGCGTGGCCAGCGCGTCCAATGCGGTTTCCTCGTCCGGCGTCAGCGCCACCTCGGGCAGCCCCTCGCCGCCATCCACCGCGCATTGCTCCTCGCGCTCCGAGACATAGTCGAAGTTCTCGTCGCTGTTCCACGAGCCGCGCATGTCGCCTTCGCCCTGCGACATATTGAAGTAGACGTTGGTGAAGTTGGGGTCTCCCGGCAGCTTGCCCGGAGGGAAGTTCGGCGTCATCGAATACAGCGCCTTCTCGAACGATTGCTGATGCGCGACTTCGCGCGTCATGAGGAATTGCAGCGCGCTCTTGACGCCCGGATCGTCCGTCAGGTTGATCAGGCGCTCGTAGATGATCTTGGCCCGCGCCTCGGCCGCGATGTTCGACCGCAGGTCTGCCGACGGATCGCCGATGGTGTCGATGTAGCCGGCATGCCAGGGCGCGCCGCCCGAATTGATCAGCGCCGGCCCGCCGCCGTAGAGCACTTGCGTCAGGTGCGAGTCATTGCCGGCCCCGGTGATGGACCGGTAGAGTTCGGCCGTTTCCTCGGTGGCTTCGGCCAGCTTGCCCTTGGCACCCTTGTTGAGCATGGCCACGATAGTGCCGATTACCTCGAGGTGGCTCAGCTCCTCGGTGGCGATGTCCAGCAGCATGTCCTTGCGGCCGGGATCCTCCTCGGCCAGGCCCTGCGTGAAATAACGACAAGCGGCGGCCAGTTCTCCCTGTGGGCCGCCGAACTGTTCCAGCATGAGGTTGGCCAAGCCGGGATTGCACTCGGACACCCGGACGGTGTATTGCAGACGTTTGTTGTGCGCGAACATGGGGCTCTCCTTCATGAACGAGGTCCCCGCTCCGCAGGAAGCGTGCCCGGCGGCCGCAACGGCGCGGGATGGCGCGCAACGGGCCGGGAACACGGGTTTTCCCTGGCAAACCACCGCTTTTCGCCGCCGCTTTTCACCTAAAAAAACCTCAACTCTGGGCAGTGGCTGCCGTAAATCCCTGCACGCCTGCCAGTGAAAGGCAGGTCTGCGCGAACCGATCGGCAAGAGCCGGCAACATTGGTGTGGGGTAAGTAAATGGGTGTGTCTCTCGGCTTGGGCCAGCGGTCGCTGGCGAAACAGGTGCTGGTTTTGGCGCTTTCCGTCAGCGCGGTGGTGTCGGTGTTGACCGCGGCCGTACTGGCCTGGCAGGGCTTTCGCGCCGGGAAGGAAGCGGTCGAGCGCGAAATGATGGATGCGCTGGCGTCCATCACCGCCAGCCTCGAGTCCTCCTTCGCTTCCTCGCGCACCCAGGTCGAACGCCAGCTGCTGGTGTTCCAGCGCATGCTGGGCGAGCTTCCCTCGCCTGACGGGACGCTCACGGAAACGGGCGCCGCCGGCGAAATCATGACGGTGCGCGCGGGCGAGACCATCCTCAACGGCAATACGGCGGTTCTGCAGCGCATGCGCAGCTATACCGGCGCCGAGCCCGAGCTGGTCGTGCGCCACGACAACCGCTGGATACGGGCCGCCACGCTGCTGCGCGGCCCCGATGGCCTGCCGCTCACCGGCCAGCCCATTGCCGACGACGACTTCGTCGCCAAGACCATGGACGCGCAACAGGCCGCGACCGACATCGTCTATCGTAACAACCGCTGGTATGCCATCCATGTGCGTCCGCTCAAGGACGACAACGGCAAGGTCTTCGGCGGCATCGCGCTGCAGGTCGATATGTCGGACGACGTCGCGGGCACGCTGGATTTCATCGAGAAAACCAAGGTGGCGGGCTATGGCAGCATGTTCGCGATGACGCCGCGCCTGCAGGGCACCTCGCAGTTCCTGGTGCATCCGCTCTACAAGGGCAAGACCGTGGAGGAAACGCCCGAGGCCGACCGCCCCTTCTATTACCATCTGGTCGACGCGAGCCGGGGCTTTGTCGAGGCGGCACGTTCCACCGACGACTCGACCATGCTGGTGGCTTTCCAGTCCGTGCCCAACTGGGGATGGACGCTGGTGGCCGCCGGGCCGAAGTCGCAGTTCATGGCGGCGCAGTACCAGCAGATCGCGCTCATGGTCGGCCTGTTGCTCGCCGGCGGCGTGGCTACGGGCCTGCTTACCTATTTCCAGATGTCCATGGCGCTGCGTCCCGTCCGCGATGTGGTCGACGGCATCGGCCGGCTGGGAGACGGCGACTTGACGCGCGACGTCCCCGCCGGGCCGCGCGGCTCGCGCAACGAGATCCACATCATGGCCGATCGGATCAACGCCACGCGCGTGCGTATCGCGCAGCTGGCCCAGCAGATGAACGCCACCGGCTCGCAGGTCGCGGCGGCGACCACCCAGACGCTGCAGGCCCTGCACCAGATAGGCAAGGGCACCGAGGTGCAATCCGAGGCGGCCAGCGGCGTCGCGGCGGCCGTGGAGGAACTGACGGTGTCCATTTCCCAGATCGCCGACAATACCCGCGAAGCGAACAACTTCTCCAAGACGTCCAGTTCCGCCGCCGAAGAGGGCGCCGTGGTCGTGACCCAGACCGTTTCCGAAATCGAGAAGATGGCGGCCCAGGTGGCCAGCTCGGCGGAAGTCGTGCAGGAGCTCGAGGCGTCTTCCCGGCAAATCTCGGCGGTGGTCAAGACCATCCAGGAAATCGCCGAGCAGACCAACCTGCTGGCGCTCAACGCTGCCATCGAAGCTGCCCGGGCCGGGGAAGAAGGCCGCGGCTTCTCGGTGGTGGCGGACGAAGTGCGCGGCCTGGCCGAACGCACCAAGTCCTCCACCTCGCAGATCGCCGAGGTCATCGCCGCGGTGCAGAAGCAGACCGCGCTGGCGGCCGAGGCCATGCGCCAGGTCAATACCGACATGCAGCGCTCGGCCGAAGGCGCCCGGCAGGCCGGTGACGTCCTTGGCCGCATCCGCGAGGCCGCCGGACGTACCGCGGAAGTCATCGCCGATATTTCCAATGCCGCGATGGAGCAGAAATCGGCTTCGGAGCAAATCGCCAGCCGCGTCGAGCAGATCGCCCAGTATTCGGAAGAATCCGCGGCCGCGGTGCAGCAATCGGTGGCCTCGGCGGAATCCCTGCAGAGCCAGGCCCAGGTCCTGGACGAGACTATCCGAACCCTGCGCACGTAGCGCTGCCTGGCTTTTCCGCATCCAACGCATCATAACGATCGAATATCGTGCGGCTTACGTCATAACCTCCCGCGCGCCTTGGCGGTTGAACGCGTGTTGCTAAACTCCCGAAGCCCGTCTGCCATCGCCACGACGAACGCCAGCCATGACGCTCCCCTCTGCCAGCGCGATCGAACTGATCGCAACGTTTCTTTTTGCCGTCGCCATCGTCCATACCTTTTCCGTGCCCCTGTTCGCCCGATGGGCGCACCGGGGCGGACGGCACGCCGGGTTGTGGCACTTGCTGTCCGAGGTCGAGGCCGTTTTCGGCTTCTGGGCCTTCGTCCTGCTGGTCGCGATGGCGGTCCTGGCGGGGGCGGGCGAGGCCGTCGAGTACATGGATTCGCGCAACTTCACCGAACCGCTGTTCGTTTTCGCCATCATGGTGATTGCGGCCAGCCGGCCCATCCTGGCCCTGGTGACGCGCCTGGTAGGGGCGTTGGGCACTGTCGTGCCGGTCAACCGATCCGTGGCGATTTATTACCTGACGCTCTCGCTGGTGCCCTTGCTAGGTTCGTTCATTACCGAGCCGGCGGCAATGACCCTGGCGGCGGTCATGCTGCGCGACGGCTTTTTTCACCGTATCGACGACGTCCGGTTCAAGTACTTCACGCTGGGCGTGCTGTTCGTCAACGTATCCATAGGCGGGGTCCTGACATCCTATGCCGCGCCGCCGGTCCTGATGGTCGCCTCCACCTTCGGATGGGATACCGCCTATATGCTGACCCATTTCGGCTGGCGGGCCGCTGGCGCGGTGGTCTTGAATGCGCTGATTGCCACCTTGTGCTTTCGCCGGCTGCTCGCACCAGTATCCGTTGCCCAGGCGGGCGCCGGGGTGCGGAAGCACGCGGTGCCGCCGGCCGTGACGGCAGTCCATGTCGCGTTCCTGGCCGCGGTGGTCCTGTTTGCTCATCATCCTGCGGTATTCCTGGGCCTGTTCCTGCTGTTCGTCGGTTATACCGAGGCCTACAAGGCTCACCAGGCGCCCTTGATGATCAAGGAAGGCTTGATGGTGGGCTTCTTCCTGGCCGGCCTGGTCGTGCTGGGCGGACTCCAGAAGTGGTGGCTGCAAGATCTGCTGGCCGATATGTCGCCGCTGGTGCTGTATTGGGGGGCGACCGCGCTGACGGCCCTGACCGACAACGCCGCGCTGACCTATCTCGGATCGCTGGTAGAAGGAACCACCGAGTTCTGGCGCTACATGCTGGTTGCCGGGGCGGTTACGGGCGGGGGGTTGACGGTCATCGCCAATGCGCCGAATCCAGCCGGCTTCGCCATCCTGAAGGGCGCCTTCCCTGGCGGGACGATCACGCCCCTGGCGTTGCTGCTGGGCGCCGCGCTGCCCACCACCGTGGCCATCGTGTTCTTCTTGTTGCCCGGCTGAATGCCTGCCCGCGCCATGAAAGCTCTGCCTTGTCGCCGGCCCGGGCCCGTATCCGCCCGGGGCGAGAAGCCGGACGCAGTTTTTCGGACAGCTGCGCTAAATACCCAAAAAGTCGCTAAAATTCAAGGCTTTGATCAATTCCAGAACCCCGGTTCGGCCAGATACCGCTGGCGCTTAGACGGGGTTCGGTTCCGAGGTATGCCTGGGGAGTTTGGCGATGCCTATCTACGCCTATAAATGCAGTGCCTGCGGCCATCAGCAGGACGTGTTGCAGAAAATGTCCGATGCGCCGCTGACGGACTGCCCGCAGTGCGGGCAAGCCGCTTATTCCAAGCAGGTGACCGCAGCGGGCTTCCAGCTCAAGGGTTCGGGCTGGTACGTGACCGATTTCCGCAATAACGGCAGTGCCAAGTCGGCCGGCTCCTCGGCCTCGTCCAGTTCGTCCGAGAGCAGTGCATCGTCCAGCGCAAGCTCCGGCTCCGAGGCGTCCGCATCGTCATCTTCGTCGAGTGCACCGGCCACGACGGCCTGAGGTTCGCGCGGCGCCACCGGGCGCCGCGGGCTTTTTACGGGAACCTTCGTGTTCAAACGCTACTTCGTCACCGGATTGCTGATCTGGGTCCCGCTGGTCATCACCGTGTGGGTCCTGGGGCTCGTCGTATCGACGCTCGAGGCGGTCGTGCCGTCCGTACTGACTTCCGACGCGCTGTTTGGCACGCACATCCCGGGGTTCGGGCTGGCGGTGGTGATCCTGGTGGTGCTGCTGACCGGCATGGGCACCGCCAACCTGTTGGGGCGCAAGCTGCTGGAAATGTGGGAAGGCCTGCTCGGGCGCATCCCGCTGGTCCGGTCGATCTACAACTCGGTCAAGCAAGTCAGCGACACGGTGCTGGCGCCCAACGGCCAGGCATTCCGCAAGGCGGTGCTGATGCAGTATCCCCGTCCGGGCGTATGGACCCTGGCCTTCCTGACCGGAGCGCCGAGCGGCGAGGTGGCTGACCGCCTGCCTACCGATTGCGTAAGCGTTTACGTGCCGACGACGCCGAATCCGACGTCCGGCTTCTTTCTGATGGTGCCGCGCGCCGATGTCATGGAACTCGGCATGACGGTGGATGCGGCCTTGAAATACATCGTATCGATGGGGGTGGTGGCGCCGGGATCCCCGGCGCGGGGCAATTGATGGCCCGCCCGTTTGCCGGCGCGCCTGGCGCAGCCGGCCCCGCACCGATACAGACGCAATTTAGACGGAGATTTCATGCGTACCTGCTATACCGGCCAGGTCTCGACCGAGTACCTGGGACAAATCGTGACCTTGTTTGGCTGGGTGCATCGCCGCCGTGACCACGGCGGGGTCATATTCATCGACCTGCGCGACCGCGAAGGCCTGGCGCAAATCGTGTGCGACCCGGATCGCGCGGACACGTTCCAGATCGCCGAGCGGCTGCGCAACGAGTTCTGCGTGCGGGTGACCGGGCTGGTGCGCAAGCGCCCCGAAGGCACCCTCAATACCGCGCTGAAATCGGGCGAGATCGAGGTGCTGGCGCACGACATCGAAATCCTGAACGCATCGGTGACGCCGCCGTTCCAGCTCGATGACGAGAACCTGTCGGAAACCACCCGCCTGACGCACCGCGTACTGGACCTGCGCCGTCCGCAGATGCAGCAGAACCTGATGCTGCGCTACCGGGTCGCCATCGAAATGCGCAAGTACCTGGACGGCCTGGGCTTCATCGACATCGAGACGCCCATGCTCACCAAGAGCACCCCCGAAGGCGCGCGCGACTATCTCGTCCCTTCCCGCGTCAATCCCGGGCACTTCTTCGCGTTGCCGCAGTCGCCGCAGTTGTTCAAGCAGTTGCTGATGGTGTCGGGTTTCGATCGCTACTACCAGATCGTCAAATGCTTCCGCGACGAGGACCTGCGTGCCGATCGCCAGCCCGAATTCACCCAGATCGATTGCGAGACCTCGTTCCTGAACGAGCAGGAAATCCGCGACATCTTCGAAAGCATGATCCGGCACGTCTTCAAGACGGTGAAGGGCGTGGACCTGCCCGATCCGTTCCCGGTGATGCCCTGGAGCGAGGCCATGGGCCGCTTCGGCTCGGACAAGCCGGACCTGCGCGTCAAGCTCGAGTTCACCGAACTGACCGATGTCATGAAGGACGTGGACTTCAAGGTCTTCGCGAGCGCCGCCAACAGCGTCGGCGGCCGCGTGGTGGCACTGCGCGTGCCCGGCGGCGCCGAGCTGTCCCGCAGCGAAATCGACGCCTACACGCAATTCGTGGGCATCTACGGCGCCCGGGGCCTGGCCTGGATCAAGGTCAACGAGCTGGCCAAGGGCCGCGAGGGCCTGCAGTCGCCCATCGTGAAGAACATCAACGATGCCGCGCTGCAGGAGCTGCTGCGGCGCAGCGGCGCGCAGGACGGCGACATCCTGTTCTTCGGTGCCGACAAGGCCCGCATCGTCAACGATTCCATCGGGGCCCTGCGCGTGAAGATCGGCCATAGCGAGTTCGGCCGCAAGCAAGGACTGGTCGAAGGCGAATGGAAGCCGCTGTGGGTGGTGGACTTCCCGATGTTCGAGTATGACGAGGAGGAACAGCGCTACACCGCGGCCCATCATCCCTTCACCTCGCCCAAGGACGGTCACGAAGACCTGCTCGAATCCGACCCGGGCGCCTGCCTGGCCAAGGCCTACGACATGGTGCTCAACGGTTGGGAAATCGGCGGCGGCTCGGTCCGTATCCATCGCGAGGACGTCCAGAGCAAGGTCTTCCGGGCGCTGAAGATAGGTGCCGAGGAAGCGCAGGCCAAGTTCGGCTTCCTGCTCGATGCCTTGCAATACGGCGCGCCTCCGCACGGCGGCCTGGCCTTCGGCCTGGATCGCATCGTCACCATGATGGCCGGTGCGGAATCGATACGCGACGTGATCGCGTTCCCGAAGACCCAGCGCGCGCAATGCCTGTTGACCGGCGCGCCGTCGGTGGTCGACGAAAAGCAGTTGCGGGAGCTGCATATCCGCCTGCGTACGGCCGAGGTCAAGACGGCGCAGTAGGCCTCGCCACGGTCGCGGCTATCAGGCCCCCTTCTTCGGAAGCGGGGCCTTTTTCTTTTTTCCACGGACCGGCGCGGCAGGCGGCGCGACCTCAGGGCGGGTTCAGCTCCGATTCCTGCCAAGGGTCGTAGCTGCCGAAGTGCCAGATATAGCCTTCCGGGTCCTTGAGCGAGTAGCCCTTGCCGCCGTAGTCTTCCTCCTGGATGGGCCGCACGACTAATGCGCCGGCATTGACGGCGGTGGCGTAATGCGTATCCGGATCGGGTACGACGATGTACGGTGTCTGCGTCTGGCGGCCGCCGATATCCTTGGGGAAGGCCGCGATCTCGCGCATGAGCTCGCCTTGCCCGGATCCGAGCATGATCATGCCGTCGCCGAAAGTCAGTTGCGCATGCGCGATGGCGCCGGCTTCACCGGGGACGACCAAGTGCTTGCTGAAGCCGAAGGCCCGGCACAGCCAGTCGATGGCGGCGGAGGCGTCGCGATACACAAGGCAGGGCATGATGGTCGATTTCGTCATGAGGGCCTCCAGGGGAAGGGCAGTCTGCACGAAAACCGTAGCACGAGGCCGATGACGGGTACAACAAGGCGCTGGTAGCGCCGTTGGGATGGTCCGGCACCGCTGCGCTAGCCGACCGTGTCGAGCGCTGCCGCCTGGGTGCGGAGACTTTCGATCAAGGTGCCGAGGACGGCATCCTTGGTTGCCGTCGGGCGGGTGACCACGCCGATTTCCCGGAAAAAGGGCGGGCCCGGCAGTTCGACGATGCGTACCTGCGGGTCGCCGGCGGCGTCTACCAGCGCACCGGGAATGATGGCGCAGCCGAGCCCCTCGCGCACCATGCGAAGAATGACCGCCGGCTCGTCCAGTTCCATGAACTCGTCTACCTGAGACGCATGCCGGTGCAGGAACTGATCGACCAGGTGCCCGCCGTGCGACTTGCGGTTGTAGCGTATGAACGGCAGCGCCGCCGTCACATCGGCCCAATCGCCCCGCGAGGCTCGCGGCGCAATTCCGATATAGCGTTCCCGCATCAGCAGTACCCATTTCAGGTGTCGCGGCAGGTTCAGGTTGGGCTTGATCAGTACAGCCAGGTCCAGCTCTTCCTCATCCACCTGGGCCAGCAATTGTGTCGACATGCCTGGGACCACGTTGACGTGCACGGCCGGGCAGGCCTGGCGGAAACGGCGCAGGGCGCCCGGCAGCAGCCCGACCTGCGCCGTGGAGATCGAGCCGACGGCCAGGGTAGCCGGGGCAGGTTGGCGGCTGGCGCCGCGCATCCGCTCGTAGCGCTGGACGATCTGCTCGGCCTCGGGCAGCAACTGACGTCCGCGTTCGCTGAGCCGCACCGACTTGCCGGCCCGGTCGAACAGCTGGCAGCCCAGGTCTTCCTCCAGCCGCCGGATCTGGGTGCTGACCGCGGATTGCGTCAACCCCAGCCGGGCTCCGGCCGCCGAGAACGACGACGTGCGGGCCGCGGCAATAAAGGTCTGGAGGTAACGGAGGATCATCGTCGATATATAAAAATATTAGATATGAAATGCAAAAAAATTTCGTTTAATATTAGAGATTTTGTTCAATACAATCAAACGCCATAGCCCGGCTGCGGGCGCGTTCCGATAGTGGAGTATCTTCATGGCTGGCCTCCCGCTTTTCCACCTGGCGTTTCCTGTCGATGACCTGGCGCAGGCACGCGCCTTCTACGGCGAGCTGCTCGGCTGCCCCGAAGGCCGCAGTTCGGACACCTGGGTCGATTTCAACTTCTATGGCCACCAGATCGTGGCGCACCTGTCACCCGGCGAGGCGGGTACCCGCCACACCAGCGCAGTCGATGGCGATGACGTTCCCGTGCGGCATTTTGGCGCCATTCTTCCCATGGATGAGTGGGAGGCACTGGCCGCGAAACTGCGCAAGGCGGGCACCGAATTCGTGATCGAGCCGCATGTGCGTTTCAAGGGCGAAGTAGGCGAACAGGCTACTATGTTCTTTATGGACCCCTCGGGCAATGCGCTCGAGTTCAAGGCATTTGGCGACCTCAGCCAGGTGTTCGCGAAATAGCCTCGACGGCGCGCGACCTGGGCCGGGGCCGGTTTCTCAAGGAAGCGCTGCATGTTGTTATCGTCACGAGTATTGCTGGGGTGCGCCGCGCCGATGGGCGCGGCAGGCGTCATGCTGGCCGCCATGACCACGCACCTGTCAGGGGGCGGCATCCTGTCCACCGCTGCGCTTTTCCTGCTCTTGCATGCGGCCGCCGTCACCGGCCTGGCCGCCATGGTGCCCCACTTCCAGCGCGCCCGCCCCGTCCTCGTCGGCGCCACCGGCCTCATCATCGCCGGCACCCTGCTCTTCTCCGTCGACCTCGCGCTGCGGCAACTGGCCGGCACCAAGCTGCTCTGGGGCACGGCCCCCTTCGGCGGCGGCGCCATGATCGTAGGCTGGCTGGGCGTCGCCGTCGCGGCGCTGGTGGATGGACCCCCCCCTACGCGCTGACGCGCGCCCCCCAGGGGGCGGCACTGGCGGACCGGCAAAGCCGGATCCGCGGTGCCCTGGGTCTAAGGCCGCTTTCTTGGCTTGGCGCGTCGGTGCTATCGCTGGCTGCCAGCGGCAGCACGGGGGCGGCGATTCAAGAAATTTTTCTAGATCGAGGGTACCGCGGATCCGGCTTTGCCGGTCCGCTGGTACCGCCCCTTGAGGGGAGTGACCGGAGGTCACGCGGGGTGGGCTTTCCTTCCGGTCCACCCGCATCGCCCCCTGGGGGGCGCGCGTCAGCGCGTAGGGGGGAGCCCCTCCACCCAGGCCACGTATCGATCCACGAAGCCCTGGATGAACTTGGCGCTGGTTTCGTTCGTGATCTTGCCCTGGTCGTCGATCAGGCCGGCTGAGTATTGGACGAAGATGCTGGGTTGGGGCAGGACGGGGATGTCGAGCGCGGACAGGACCATGCGCAGGTGTTCCTGCGCCAGGGCCGTGCCGACCTGGCTGGGCGAGGCGCCCAGGATCCCGGCCGGCTTGCGTGCCCAGGAGCTCTTGCCTGCGGGGCGCGAGCCCCAGTCGATGGCGTTTTTCAGTACGCCCGGATACGAGCGGTTGTATTCGGGCGTGAAGAACAGCAGTCCCTGTACCGATTCGACCTGCTGCTTGAACTTGGCGGCCGGTTCGGGCAGGGCCGTGTCGAGGTCCTGGTTGTACAAGGGTAATTCCCCGATGGGGATTTCCTCGGTCTGCAGATGCGATGGCAGGAGCGCGCAGACGGCCTTTGCCAACTGGCGGTTGAACGAATCTTTGCGGAGACTGCCGATGATCACGCCTATCTTGTAGGTACTCATGGAGATTCCCGGATCTTCTGGATGAGAGACATGGATGCCGGAACCGCCCGTGGCGCGTTGCGCTCGCTAGCCGGAGTTCCGGAACGAGGACTGCCGGCCCATGATAGCGCAGCAGGCTGCGCGCACCAGGTCCTACTTGTATCCGCATGCATACCGCCGGCGATCCACTAGAATGAATGCCTTCTGCCCGTTGCACCTCCGATGTCCGTCGTCCGTATCGTCAGCTACAACATCCACAAGGGCCTGTCGGCCCTGGGGGCGCGCGAGTCCGTGCAAGAGCTGCGCCTGGGGCTGCACACGCTGCGCGCGGACCTGGCTTTCCTGCAGGAGGTGCAGGGCCGCAACGACCGGTACGGCACCCTCCACGAACAGCACGAAATGCTGGCGGCTGCGCTGCGGCTGGAAGCGGCCTACGGCCGCAATGCCGTGTACCGGCATACGGACCACGGCAACGCGCTGTTGTCCCGTTTCCCCATCCTGTCGCACCAGAACCAGGACATCTCCGATCACCGGCTGGAGCAGCGCGGCCTGTTGCATGCCAGGGTGGGCATAGGCAGGCACGAAGTCCATTGCTTCGTGGTCCACCTCGGCCTGTTCGCGGGCAGCCGGTCGCGCCAGGTGGCGGCGCTGGTATCCCGCATCGAAGAGGTCGTTCCACCTGCCGATCCCATCCTGATCGCCGGCGATTTCAACGACTGGACCAATGTGCTGTCCGATATCCTGATCGAGCGGCTGGGGGTGCACGAGGTCTTCGCGACGGCGCCGCGCAGCAACAATGTCGAGCTGCCCCGCTTGCGCGATTCGGTACGCATGCTGGGACGCGCCTTGCGTGGCGGCGAGGTGTCGCCGTTGCGTCCCCGTACCGGACTGCAGGGGCCGCCCAAGCTGGGCATGGGCAACGAGTTGATGGCGCCGCGCCCGCCTCGCACGTTCCCGGCGATATTCCCGTGGCTGCGGCTGGACCGGATCTACCAGCGCGGGTTTTCCGTCAGGCAGGCGAGCGTGTTGTATGGGCGGCCGTGGACGCGGCTGTCCGACCATGCGCCATTGCTCGCGGAGCTGGAACTACCCTGACGGCCGCGTGCCGGGGCGGGCGGCGCTGATGGCCGATGCGGCGGCCAGGAACACGGCGGCGACCACCAGGCCGGTGGTCGGCCCATGCGACGGCACGGCCGTGAACGTGAGTGCGACCAGCGCGGCGCCCAGGGCCATGCCGAATTGCCGCGCGGTTGCCTGCAGTCCGCCGGCACCGCCGCTCCGGTGGCGAGGCGGTGCCGTCAGCATGACGCGGTTGTTCGGCGTCTGGAACATGCCGAAACCCGTCCCGCTGATCACCATGCATGCCATGATCCAGCCGTTGGGGGTCTCGGCCGGGAGCAAGGCGATCAGCAAGAGCCCGAGGGTCACCAGGCCGGCTCCCACCGAACACAGGATTGCCGGCGCGATGGTTTCGGACAGCCGTCCGGCGACCGGGGCCGCGATGGCCACCGCCAGCGGCCAGGGCACCATGAGCATGCCGATTTCCAGCTGGCTGCGGCCCAGCACTTGCTGGAAGTAGAACGGCAGCGATACATAGGACATGGTCTGTCCCGAGAAGGCGCAGACCGAGGCGCCGACCGAGAAGGCAAATTGGCGTATGCGCAGCAGGTCGAGCGGCAGCAGCGGCGTGGGCTGCGCCAGTTCCCGCCGCACCAGGGCCAGCCCGGCCAGGGCGGCGCCGCCCAACAGGATGGCCGCAGTCTTGAAGTCGGGGATCAAACGATCCACGCCTACCACCAGCAGACCGAAAGTGAGCCCGCTCAAGATCGCGCTGAGCGCGTCGAAGCGGCGCTTGGCCAGTTCGGTTTCGGGCAGCATGCGGCTGCCTATGGACAGGATGAACAGGCCGATGGGGATGTTGACCGCGAACAGCCAGGGCCAGGACGAGACGGAAAGTATCAGCGATCCCAGCATGGGGCCGGCAGCCGACGAGGTGGCCACCACCAGCGCGTTGAATCCGATCGCGCGCCCGAATTGTTTCTGGGAGTAGATGAAGCGCAGCAAGGCCGGCGTGACGCTCATGACCGCCGCCGCGCCCAGGCCCTGGAACACGCGGAAGGAGATCAGCATCGTGAAGCTGGTGGACATCGCGCAACCGGCCGAGGCGATGGTGAAGGCCGTCAGGCCCACACCGAAGACCCGCCGGTAGCCCAGGATTTCGCCCAGCGAGGAAAACGGCAGCAGGGCGACGACGATGGCCAGCTGGTAGGTATTGACGATCCAGACCGCTTGCGCCGGCGATACGCCGAGGTCGCGCGCGATGGAAGGCAGCGCGACGTTGGTGATGGTGGTTTCCAGGACGGTCATCGCCATCGCGAGCAGCGTGGCTGCGAGCGCCCAGTACTTGCGCGGCGGCGGGAGTCCGTCCAGGGAAGACATGTTCTTATTGTGGGCACGCCCCGCGCGGGGCGCGGTCAGCGTACGGGGAAATTGAAATAAGTGTCCGGATACGGTTCGTCTGCGAGGGTGTAGTGCCACCACTCCTCGGGCAGATTGCGAAAGCCGTGTCGCGCCATCAGGCCCTTGAGGAACTGACGATTGTGCCGAACATCCTCGGGTAAATCTGGATTGTCGGTATGCGACTTTACATCAAAAAGGTCGAACGGAGTGCCCATGTCCACTTCGCCGTTGGGCAATAGCGGGCCGCGCGTAGGCAACGCCGCCGTCTGTCCGGGATCGAGGGCGGCCAAGGCCAGATCGACCGTGCTGCCGCGGCTATGGCTCGATCGTTGGGCCAGGTACCCGCGTTCCAGCAGCGACTCCTTCGCTACGTCGGGAAAGTATTGCGCCTTGGCTTTCTGGTCATTGGGGTCGCGCGTCCACGAGACGAAGTCGTTGACCGCGCGCTGCGGCCGGTAGCAATCGAATACCTTGAGCGTGAGGCCCTGGGGGCGCAGTTCGCGTTGCACCAGCCTCAGGCGCTGTGCCGCCGGTTCGGTCAGGATGCACGTGGGCGCATCGTAGCCGGCCGCCGGCCGGCCCATGAAGTTCGCGCTGCCGTGATAACGGATGTCGAGCCGCACACTTTGCACGACGTCGGTCAGGTGGACGAAGCCCACGGGAATAGGGAGCGGCGTAGTCTGGGCCTGGGCACCGGGCGCCATCAACGCGGCGGCTGCCAGACAGGCGCCGGTGGCGTGTGCCAGCGGGCGCGCAGGGCCGCGGCCGTCCGGGCCGGGAGGGGGATTCTTCATGCAGACGTTCCGTCGGTAACGCAGCGGGTATTATGCGGCGTCCCCGGCCGGACAAGCCAGATGCGCTATACTCGCCCCCGTCATTGGGGAGTAGCCTCCTCGCGCCGCGGCGCGAGGGTCTGCGTCAACACACTTGCCGACGGCATGGCGCAGACGGTCCTGGACTTGGCAAGACCTTTGATCGTGCAGCGACCGGTGGGCCGGGGCTGATGCGCGATCATTCGGTCAACCGTCCGGCCCGGAGCATCGATCAGCATGGAAGCCTTCCTCGTCTCGACCGGCATCGTGGCCCTGGCCGAGATCGGCGACAAAACCCAACTCCTCGCTTTCTGTCTGGCCGCCCGCTGGCGGCGACCCTGGCCCATCATCCTGGGCATCTTCACCGCGACTGTCGTCAATCACGCGCTGGCCGGCGCCGTGGGCGCCTGGCTGACCCAGGTCGTCGGCCCGGATGCGCTGCGCTGGATACTGGGCGTCTCCTTCCTCGCCATGGCGGTCTGGATGCTGGTGCCCGACAAGCTCGAAGAAGAGGATACCGACCGGCTCAGGCTGGGCGTGTTCGGCACGACGGTGGTTGCTTTCTTCCTGGCCGAGATGGGCGACAAGACCCAGATCGCGACCGTGGCGCTGGTGGCGCATTTCCATGCCTATGCCGCGGTGGTGGTCGGCACGACAGTGGGCATGATGATCGCCAACGTGCCGGCCGTCCTGGTGGGCGGCAAGCTCGCCGACCGGCTGCCCGTCAGGCTGGTGCATGGGATTGCTGCCCTGATCTTCGCCGGTCTCGGCCTGGCCGCGTTGCTGGATCTGGTCTAGCGGGGCGCGCCCTCCCAGCTGTGCAACAAGAAGTTCATGCAATTTTCACGACCGTTTCATGACAAGGGGCGAGGCTATGCGCTCTTCAATGAACGACATGGATAACGGTCATGAAAAAAATCCTCGGCGGGGGGGTAGTGCTGGCTGCGGCCTTGTTGACGGCGGGATGCCTGTCATCGAGCGACGACGATCCCGCCGCGCCGGCGCCGCAGCCGGAACCGCGGCCGCTTGCCCTCACCATTCTGCACGTCAACGATCACCACTCGCACCTGGATGCCGCCTCGGCCACGCTGCAATTGAAGGCGGCCGACGGCACGCGCAAGGCCGTCGACGTTTCGGCCGGGGGGTTTCCGCGCCTCAAGAGCGCCATCGACACGCTGGCGGCACGTTCGCCCAACGTCCTGAAGCTCCATGCGGGCGATGCCATGACCGGCACGCTTTACTTCAACCGCGCGGGCAAGATGGGCGAACCCGACGCCGTGATGATGAACACCGTGTGCTTCGACGCCTTCGCGCTCGGCAATCACGAGTTCGACAAGGGCGACGGCGGCTTGAAGGACTTCATCGACCTGCTGCATGCCGGCGATTGCAAGACGCCGGTGCTGAGCGCCAATGTCAGCTTTGCCGAAACATCGGCGCTGAATCCGTCGCGTGCCCCGGGCGCGGTGTCTCCTTCGCACGTGGTCGAGCGGGATGGCCAGAAAATCGGCATCATCGGCCTGACCATCGCCGCCAAGACCCAGGCTTCCTCCAGTCCTGACAAGGGCACCGTGTTCGAAGACGAAGCGGTTGCCGCCCAGCGCGAAATCGATCGGCTGCGTGCCGAGGGAATCGACAAGTTCATCCTGCTGAGCCACACCGGCTATGGCTACGACCAGCAGATCGTCGCCAAGCTGGACGGCGTGGACGTGGTGGTCGGCGGCGATTCGCACACGCTGCTCGGCCCCCAGTCGATGAGCGATACCTACGGCTTGAGCGGCACACCTGCCGGCAGCTATCCCACCCGGCTGACCGACAAGAACGGCAAGCCGGTGTGCGTGGTGCAGGCTTGGGAATACAGCCAGGTCGTCGGCGAGCTGCAGGTCGAGTTCGATGCGCAGGGCGAGGTCACCAAGTGCGAGGGCACGCCTCACGTCCTGATCGGCGACGACTTTTCCGTCGATGGCGCGGCCGTCGCCGGGGCTGACCGGACGGCGATCCTGGCTGACGTGCAGGCCAGCGGTTTTCTCAAAGTCGTGGCCGAGGATCCCGAGGCCAGGAAATTGCTCGAGCCGTTCAAGAAACAGGTCGATGTCTTCAACCAGACCGTGGTGGCCCACGCGCCCGAAGAGCTTTGCTCGCGGCGCGTACCGGGCGGATCGCCGACGCAGACCGCCGGCTGGAACGACTACGGCCGCTCCAGCGCAGCCTGCAATGAGCTGGGCGACGTGACCCGCCGCGGCGGCGACATCCAGCAGATCGTGGCGCAGGCCTTCCTCGAGATCGCGCAACGGTCCTATGGCGGCGCCGACCTGACGCTGCAGAGCGGCGGCGGCGTGCGCGTGCCCTTGCAAGGGGACATCACGGCGGGACGGGCGATCGAAGTCGTGCCTTTCGGCAACCAGCTGTACCGGTTGGAAGTGACGGCCGCCGAGATCAAGAACATGCTGGAGGACGGCATGGAAGCGACCTACGGCGGTTCCGGCGCGACGGGCCCCTATCCGTACACGGGCGGTTTGCGCTGGGATGTCGATGCGACCCGTCCCAAAGGCCAGCGCGTCAGCAACATCGAGCTGCGCGACAGCGCCACCGGCAACTGGAACCTGCTGGACCTGGGCAACGCCACCCGTACGTACAAGCTGTTCGTGCTGAGCTTCAACGCCAATGGCGGTGACGGCTACGCCACGCTGGCCGCCGTGCCGGCCGGACGCCGCCTGGACGTCGGCGTGCTGGATGCGGACGTATTCCTCGAATACATCGCCGCCCAGCCCGAGGGCAGCAACGGCCTGCCCGAGCTGCGCAAGCTGGATCCTGCGCTGTACAGCACCAAGTCCCACCGGGACGCCTGGACCGCCGTCACGCGCTGACGCAAGCCCCGGCCGAGGGCCGGGCACGGCGCTTCGCATGGCGCCGTGCCGCGGAAGGCCCCGCCCGGGCTCCGGGGGGAACCCTTCCTGGCAAAGGCCTGCCCCGGATGCCTGACGAGGTGGGGCAGGCGGCGGTAGACTATCCGCATGGATAGCCCTATGCGCCGGCATGGCCGGCGCCCGCCCCACATCGGACCGGCCGCGCCGGTCCTCCACCCGCCAGGAAGACCATGTCGAATTTCATCGTCCGCAAAGTCGCAGTACTGGGAGCCGGAGTCATGGGCGCGCAGATTGCGGCCCACTGCATCAACGCCAAGGTTCCCGTCGTGCTGTTCGACCTGCCTGCCAAGGAAGGTCCCAAGAACGGCATCGTCCTCAAAGCCATCGACAACCTGCGCAAACTGAGCCCCGCGCCGCTGGGCGCGCCGGAGCTTGCGTCGCTGATCGAACCGGCCAACTACGAGGAAGATCTGGCTAAGCTCAAGGAGTGCGACCTGGTGATCGAGGCCATCGCCGAGCGCATGGACTGGAAGCATGACCTGTACGCCAAGGTGGGCGCGGCGATCGGCCCGGGTGCCATCTTCGCCACCAACACGTCGGGCCTGTCTATCACGGAACTGTCCAAGGGGCTGGACGCGGCGCTGCTGCCGCGCTTTTGCGGCGTCCACTTCTTCAACCCCCCGCGCTACATGCACCTGGTCGAGCTGATTCCGACCGGCCATACCGATCCCGCCATACTCGACCGGCTCGAGGCCTTCCTGACTACCGTGCTCGGCAAGGGCGTGGTCCGGGCCAAGGACACGCCCAACTTCATCGGCAACCGCGTGGGCGTGTTCGGCCTGCTGTCTGCGATGATCGAGGCCGAGAAGTTCGGGCTGACCTACGACGTGGTGGACGACCTGACCGGCGCGAAGCTCGGCCGGGCCAAGTCCGGGACCTTTCGTACCGGTGACGTGGTGGGGTTGGACACGCTGGCGCACGTCATCAAGACCATGGAGGATTACCTGCCGGACGACCCGTTCGCTGCGCACTACGGCACGCCGCCGGTGCTCGCCGGATTGATCAAGCAGGGGGCGCTGGGGCAGAAGACCGGCGCCGGGTTCTTCCGCAAGCAGGGCAAGGCCATCCTGCGGCTGGATCCGGCCAAGGGCGAATACGTGCCCGCGGACGGCAAGGCCGATGACGCCATCGTCCGCATCCTGAAGAACAAGGACGCAGGCCAGCGCTTGCGCGCGCTGCGCGAGACCGGGCATCCGCAGGCCCAGTTCCTGTGGGCCATCCTGCGCGATACGTTCCAGTACATCGCCGTGCACCTGGCCGACATTGCCCAGACGGCGCGCGATGTGGACTTCGCCATGCGCTGGGGCTTCGGCCATGGCGTCGGCCCGTTCGAACTCTGGCAACAGGCCGGCTGGCTCGACGTCGCGCAATGGGTGGCGGACGATATCGCGGCGGGCAAGACGCTGTCGAACGTGCCGCTGCCGGCCTGGGTGACCAGCGGCCCGGTGGCCGAGCGCGGCGGCGTGCATGTGCCCGAAGGGTCGTGGAACCCCACGGCGGGCAGGTTCGACGCGCGCTCCGATCTGCCTGTGTACCGCCGCCAGGTGTTCCGCGCCTCGCTGGCGGGGGAGGGCATCGTCCCGCTGGCGGCCGGGCAGACCGTCTTCGAGGACGAGGCCATTCGTTTGTGGACCCTGGACCGCCCCGGTCTGGACGACGTGCTGGTGGCCTCCTTCAAGACCAAGATGCATACGATCAGTCCCGGCGTGACGCTGGGGCTGCTGCGCGCCGTAGACCTCGCGGAGGAGCGCTATCGCGGGCTGGTGATATGGAATCCGGGCGAACCGTTTTCGGCCGGCGCCGACCTGCAGGGCATCGTGCCGCTGTTCATGAGCGGCGGCGTGCAGGCGATTGCGCCCGAGGAAGAACGGCTGCAGCAGTTGATGCTGCGGCTGCGCTATGCCCAGGTGCCGACGGTCGCCGCGCTGGCCGGCATGGCGCTGGGCGGCGGATGCGAGCTCTCGGTGTACTGCGCGCGGCGCGTCGCGCATTTCGAGACCTACCTCGGCCTCGTGGAGGTGGGGGTGGGCTTGATCCCCGGCGGCGGGGGACTGACTTACCTGGCGCGCCGCGCCGCAGAGGAACACGCGCTGGCGCCGGAAACCTCCCTGCTCCTGTTCCTGAAGAAATATGCGCTGCAAGCCGCGACCGCACAGGTGTCCAAGTCCGCCGTCGAGGCGCGGCACATGGGCTACCTGCTGGAAGGCGACCCCATTGTCTTCAATGTGCACGAGGTGTTGTACACGGCTATACGCGAGGCGCAGGCGCTCCATGATGCCGGCTGGCGTGCGCCGTGGAAGCAAGCCTTCGCCGCCGCGGGCGCGGAGGGCATCGCTACGCTCACCTCGCAGCTGGTCAATATGCGCGACGGCGGCTTCATTTCCGAGTACGACTTCCACTTGGGCCGCGCCATTGCCGAGATCCTGTGCGGCGGCCAAGTGGAGGCCGGATCGCTGGTGGACGAGCAATGGGTCATGGCGCTCGAGCGGCAGACCTTCATGTCGCTGCTCGGCCAGTTCAAGACGCAGGAGCGCATCATGGCCATGATGCAGACGGGCAAGCCACTGAGGAATTGAGTCCCCGGCGCGGATGCGCGGGGCCAACCACCATAGGAGGGATCGATGTCTCGACAAATTCAGGACGCCTATGTCGTCGCGGCGGCGCGTACGCCGGTAGGCAAGGCGCCGCGCGGCGCGCTGCGGACGGTGCGGCCCGACGACCTGCTGGTCCACGCCGTGCGTGCGGCCTTGGCCCAGGTGCCCGGGCTCGATCCCCAGCGGATCCAGGACCTGATCGCCGGCTGCGCGATGCCGGAAGGGGCGCAAGGGCTGAACGTGGCTCGTATCGCCGCCTTGCTCGCGGGGCTGCCGCAGAGTGTGGGCGGCGTGACGGTCAACCGCTTTTGCGCGTCGGGCCTGACCGCGGTGTCCATGGCCGCGGACCGGATACGCGTGGGCGAGGCGGACGTGATGATCGCCGGCGGCACCGAATCGATGAGCATGGTTCCCATGATGGGATTCAACCCCTCGGTCAACCCGCGCGTGTTCGAGGGCGACGAGAATATCGGCATCGCCTACGGCATGGGCCTGACTGCCGAGAAAGTCGCGGCGCAGTGGAAAGTATCGCGCGAGGACCAGGATGCCTTCGCGCTGGCATCGCACCAGAAGGCTCTGGCGGCGCAGCAAGCGGGCGAGTTCACGGACGAGATCGCGCCTATCGACGTGGTGACGCATTTCCCCGATCTCGAGGCGCAGCAGGTGGCCACGCGCAAGCGCGCCGTGTCGCTGGACGAGGGGCCGCGCGCCGATACCAACGCCGAGGCCCTGGCCCGGCTGCGGCCGGTGTTCGCCGCCCAAGGCAGCGTGACGGCCGGCAACAGTTCCCAGACCTCCGACGGCGCCGGTGCGCTGGTGCTGGTGTCCGAGAAGGCCTTGAAGGAGTTCAACCTTACGCCGCTGGCCCGTTTCGTGACTTCTGCTGTGCGCGGCGTGCCGCCCGAGATCATGGGCATAGGCCCGAAGGAGGCCGTGCCGGCCGCCCTCAAGCAAGCGGGCCTGACGCTGGCGGACATGGACTGGATAGAGCTGAACGAAGCCTTCGCGGCGCAGTCCCTCGCGGTCATTCGCGACCTGGGCGTCGATCCCGCCCGGATCAATCCGCTGGGCGGCGCGATCGCGCTGGGCCATCCGCTGGGCGCGACCGGCGCCATCCGGGCGGCTACCGTGGTGCACGGGCTGCGGCGCAGGAACCTGAAGTACGGCATGGTGACCATGTGCGTGGGCACCGGGATGGGCGCGGCGGGCATCTTCGAGCGAGTCTGAACGATGCGCCGTTCGTCGCGGGGCAGGCCGGACGCCTGAAAGTGGTCTTCGGCCGTGGCGGGCCGGCGCAAGGAGCATGTCATGCAGAAGTTGAACGCTGAACAGATAGAGCAAGCCATGGCGCAACTGCCGGGCTGGGAGCTGGATGCGGCCCGCGGCGCGATCCGGCGCAAGTTCGAGTTCGAGGATTTCGGCCAGGCGTTCGCGTTCATGACGCGTATTGCGCTGCACGCCGAAAAGAACAATCACCATCCTGAGTGGTCGAATGTCTACAACAGGGTGGAAATCACCCTGACCACCCACGACGCCGGTGGCCTGACGTTGCGGGATGTCGAACTCGCCCGCCATGCCGACGAGGCCGCGAGGGCCACCGCGAAGGGATAGGATGAAAGCGCGTCCCGCCTCGCCCAAGCACGGCCTTGCCGCCGGCGAGGCGGGACGGCCTGTGCGGGCGGACTGGACCATAGACCAGGATTGGGAACACTACACGGCGCAGGAGCATGCGCTGTGGAAGACCTTGTTCGAGCGGCAGGCGCGGCTGGTCCGGGGGCGGGCCTGCCGCGAGTTCGAGGCTGGCCTGCGCGATCTGCCCATAGACGCGGACCGTATTCCGGATTTCCGCCGCCTCAGCGACGTCTTGGCCAGGCGTACGGGATGGCAGGTGGTGGCCGTTCCGGGCCTGGTGCCGGACGAAGTCTTCTTCGACCATCTGGCCCATCGCCGTTTTCCGGCCGGACAGTTCATCCGCCGCCCCGACCAGCTCGACTACCTGGAAGAACCCGACGTCTTTCACGACGTGTTCGGCCATGTGCCTATGCTGATGCATCCCGTGCTGGCGGACTTCGTGCAAGCCTACGGCCAAGGCGGGTTGCGCGCGCAGCGGCTGGGTGTCCTGCACCATCTGGCGCGCGTCTACTGGTATACGGTCGAGTTCGGGCTGATCAGCCAGGAGGGGGGCTTGCGCATCTATGGTTCAGGCATTATTTCGTCGCATGCCGAAAGCCTGTTCGCGCTCGACCATCCCTCGCCTCACCGCGTGCGGTTCGACCTGGAGCGGGTCATGCGCACCCGCTACCGTATCGACGATTTCCAGGAAATCTATTTCGTGCTGCACGACCTGGACGAATTGCTGGACCTGGCGCGGATCGACTTCGCGCCAGTCTACGAACGCGTGCGCCGCCTGCCTGAGATCGAGCCGGGAGAGCTGGGGGCCGAGGACGAGGTCCTGGCCCGGGGCACCGGCGCCTATGCGGCCCGGGCCGGGCGCAGCTAGCCGGCCCCTGCGAAGACGGCGGGCCGGCTCGGCTGCTGGCCCCTCAGCCGCTCAGAGCGGCTCCATGCCGTTGCGACGCTTGATCTCGGCGGCGTCGGCGCTGCCCATGAAAGCGAGCAGGGCGCGTACTTCGTCGGCCTGGGACGAAGCGGCGGCGATGCCGGCGGAGAAGGTCGTCAGCACCTGGATCTCGGGCGGCAAGGGGCCGACGATGTCGATCCCGGGCAGGTTCATCAACTCGCTCAGCTGCTGGAAACCGAGTTCGACTTCGCCCTTGGCGATCAGCGAGCCTACCGGTACGCCGGGCTTGGCCTGGACGATGCGGTCCTTGATCTGGCCGGCGATGCCCCAGCGCTCGAACAGCTTGGCCAGGTAGACGCCGCTCGGGCCGGTCGAATAGCCGATGGTGCCGGCTTCCAGCACGGCCTGCTTGAGCGCGGCTTCGCTGCCGATATCCGGGTGCGCGGCGCCGGCCCGGACGGCGACGTAGACGCCGGACTTGACCAGGTCGACCCGGCTGCCGGCCACGATGCGTCCCGCGGCAGTCATGCGGTCGATGACGTCCGCCGCCAGGACGATCGCGTCGAGCGCTTCGCCGGCCTCGACGCGCTTGGCGGCGTCGACGCCGCCTACGGCTTCTACCCGGATGTCCTGTTGCGGGTGCGATTGCTGGAACTGGGCAACGAGGTCGGCAAGCAGCTGCTTGGTTGCCATCGAAGAAATGATATGGATCTGGGATGCCATGTGGTTTGCTTCCTGTAGATCGGACGGCTGGCGGCAGGGGGCCGCGGGTCCTGGGAATTAGACCATAGCGCCGGACCGCGGCGCCTCGTCCTCAATGGTCCGGGTGCCACCCGGGATGGGCCGGCAAGCCGTCCGCGCACAGCCACGGTACATCGTGCGAGGTCCAGATATGTTCCCGCGGGCGGGCGCCGGGATCGTCGTCCAGCGTGGCGACGCGTACCATGACGTGCGGCTGGCCGGCCCGCTCGCCCACCAGGTGCGTGCCGCACAACGAGCAGAAATGACGCAGCTTGCCTGGCGACGACTCGAAGCGCGACAGTTTGTCCTGGCCGGCGATCCAGCGGAAATGCTCACGGGCCACGCCGGCCGTCGTGGCGTAGGCGGCGGCATGCGCCTTGCGGCAGGTGCGGCAATGGCAGTGGCGGATCGGCAGGTCGAGGCGGTCCGCCTCGTATTGCACCGCGCCGCACAAGCAGGATCCTTTCATGACGCGCTCCGCTGGATGAGATACCCGCTGCTGGGTAAAGTGCTGACTATACTTCGCCGGACCATTGATGCCTTGACTTCTTCCACGTCCACCGATCCCCGCCTGAGGCGGCTGCGCCGCATGAAACTGGGCGCCGCCGGGCTGCTGGCCGCCACGCTCGCCGGTTTCGCGCTCAGCCACGCCATGGGCGGCCAAGGGGTCTGGGCCTGGGTGCGGGCGTTCTGCGAGGCCGCCACGGTGGGGGCCTTGGCGGATTGGTTTGCCGTGGTGGCGCTGTTCAAGCGGCCGCTGGGGCTGCCCATTCCGCACACGGCCATCATCCCCAGCAATAAAGAGCGGCTGGCCGAGAACCTGGCGGTTTTCGTGCGCGACCATTTTCTTGAACCCGATGTCTTGCTGGCAAGGCTCAAGGTGTTCGACCCGGCTGCCCGGCTGGGCACTTGGCTCAGCGAGCCCGCCCAGGCCCGTGCCGCAGCCGCCATGGCCCGCACCTGGCTGTCGCAGGCGCTCGACCTGCTGGACGAACGCGCCGTGCGCGATGCCATCCAGGGCTTCGTCGTGTCGCGCCTGCGCGCCTGGGATGCCGGGGCCGCGGCCGGCGAAGTGCTGGGGCTGCTGACCCGGGACGGCCGTCATCATCAGCTCTTGGACGAGGCCTTGCGGCGGCTCGGAGGCTATCTGGACGATGAAAGCGTCAAGGCCCGCGTGTCGGGGCTGATGGTCAAGTATGCCCGCAGGGAGTGGCCCCGGATCGTCGGCACGGTCAACCTCGTCAAGCCGGTAGACAGCATTGCCGACAACCTGGCCGACCGGCTGGCGCGGGCCATGCTGGACGAATTGCACGATGTCCTGTCCCGGCCCGACCACCCGCTGCGCAAGGACTACGAGGCCTGGGTGGACGCCTATGTCGGGCGCCTGCGGGACGATCCCGCGCTGCGCGAACAGATCGCCCGGATCAAGTCCAACTTGATCGACCACGCCACGGTGCAGGAGTATGTGCAGGGCCTGTGGGAGGAAATCCATGCGGCCTTGCGCAGGAACCTCGACAGCGATGCCTCGCCCCTGGTCGGATACCTGGAGCGCAGCCTGGCGGCGCTCGGGCGCCAGCTGGCCGCCAACACCGAACTGCGCGAGGCCATCAACGAACACGTCATGGCCGGTGCCCGCAGCCTGGCCGCCCGCTTGCGTACCGGCGTCACCGAGCATATCTCGCAAACGGTGAAGGGCTGGGACGAGCGGCAACTGGTGAGCGAGATCGAGCTCAGCGTCGGGCCCGATCTCCAGTACATCCGCTACAACGGCACGCTGGTCGGCGGCTTGATCGGCATCGCCCTGCACGCACTGGTGGTGACGCTGGGCGGGTGAACCGCCGTGCCCTATGCGGCCGTGCCGGGTCAGGTGGCGCGGTCGTCCAGCGCCGGGGTGCCCCGCCCGGCGCGCAAGATGCGGGCCGCGGCCAACGCGGCGCCCACGACGAGGATCGCGCCGGTTACCGACATGAACTGCAGCGCGCCGACGAAAGCTGCACGCGCAGCGGACAGCATCGCTTCGCCGGCGGCCCCGGGCAGTGCCTGGGCCGCCGTCACGGCGCCGCCCAGGGTTGCCATGGCGGCGGACGCCGCTGGTTCCGGGATCCCCTCCGGCATGGCGGCCGACAGGCCGGTGCGGTAGAACAGGGTGCCTATGCTGCCCAGGACCGCGATGCCCAGTGCGGCGCTGAGTTCGGCGCAGGTTTCCGAAATGGCGGAGGCCGAGCCCGCGCGCTCGGGCGGCGCCGCCGTAATGATCATCTCGTTGCCGATGGTGATCACCGGCGCCATGCCCAGGCTGACCACAATCATGCCCGCCACGACGGCCTCCAGTCCGTACGGACGGTCGGCCAGCACCAGCAACGCGAAGCCTGCCGCCGCGGCCAGCAGCCCGCCGACGAAAATGACCCGTGGGGAGGCGCGGCGCGCCAGGCGCGGGGCGAACAGAGACCCCAGGACGAAGCCCAGCGCCCACGGAACCGTGACCAGGCCCGCCTGCAAGGGATTGAGCCCCAGGACCAGTTGCAGGTACTGCGTGATGAAAACATAGATGCCGAACATGGCCAGGCACGACAAGGCATAGGTGGCGATAGCCGCGCCGAAGGCCGGCCGCAGGAACAGGCTCATGTCGAGCAAGGGATACGCCAGGTGCCGCTGGCGCCGCACGAAGGCCAGCCCTACGGCCACGCCCGCCAGGATGGCTGCGGCCGACAGCCAGCCCGGGCCGTGTTGCGCGATGTCCTTGATGCCGTAGATGATCGCCAGTACGGCGAACAGCGATTGCGCCACACTGGCCAGGTCGATGGGCCCGGCGTCCGGGTCGCGATATTCCGGCAGCAGGGCCGGCCCGAGCGCCAGCAGGAGCAGCATGACGGGCACCGCGACCAGGAAGACCGAGCCCCACCAGAAGAACTCCAGCAGCAGCCCGCCCACCAGCGGCCCGATCGCGCTGCCCAGCGAGAAGCTGGCGATCCAGATGCCGATGGCCAGCCGCCGTTCGTGCTCGTCATGGAACATATTGCGGATCAAGGACATGGTGGAAGGCGCCAGCGTGGCGCCCGCGACACCTAGCAAGGCGCGCATGGCGATCAGCATCTCGGCGCTGTTCGAAAATGCTGCGATGGTGGAAGCGGCGCCGAATGCGGCCGCCCCGGCCAGCAGAAGCTTGCGCCGCCCGATCCGGTCGCCCAAGGTGCCCATGGTGATGAGCAGGCCGGCCACCAGGAAGCCATAGATGTCGATGATCCACAGGAGCTGCGAGCTCGAAGGCTGGAGCTGCGCGCTGATGGCGGGAAGCGCCAGGTTCAGCACGGTCATGTCCATGGCATAGACCATGCAGGGGAGGGCGATCACGGCCAGTCCTATCCATTCTCGGCGGGTGGCGGCAGGGTAGTTGCTGGGGTGGGGGGAAATCATGGTCATGTCGGCTCGCCGTCCGGCGCCAGGGCCTGGGCGGCCCGCTCCAGAAGCAGCGTCTGTTCTTGTACGTTGCGTGTCATCGCGGCGGCGCGCAGGAACTCCGCGCGCGCTTCGGCGCGCCGGCCAAGCTTGAACAGCAGATCGGCCCGCACGCTGGGCAGCCAATGATAGTTCGCCAGGGCCGGATCTTCCTGCAAGGCCTCGACCAGTTCCAGGCCGGCAGCCGGGCCGAAGGCCATGCCGACCGCCACGGCTCGGTTCAACGCCACGACGGGCGAAGGCGCTACTTGCGCCAAGGCATCATAGAGCGCCACGATCTGGACCCAATCGGTGTCTTCCGGACTGCGGGCCCGGGCGTGGCAGGCAGCCAGCGCGGCCTGCAGCGCATAGGGTCCGCGGGCGCCGCCCAGGGCTTCGGACTGCGCCAGAGCGGCCAGCCCATGCCGGATCAGCAAGGGGTCCCAGCGCGCCCGGTCCTGCTCCCTCAGCAATACTGGCCGCCCTTGCGCGTCTGTGCGGGCCGGGAGGCGGGAAGCCTGCAGCTCCAGCAGCGCGCGCAATCCGTGGACCTCGCTTTCGCCGGGCGACAGTCCGGCCAGCACCCGGGACAGCCGCAGCGCTTCGCTGCACAGCGCGGGCCGCATCCAGTCATCACCAGCCGTGGCCGAATACCCCTCGTTGAAAATGAGGTAGATCACTTCCAGCACGGAGGCGAGCCGGTCGGCGCGCTCTTCGGCGCGCGGTACCTCGAACGGCACCTTGGCCGCCGACAAGGTCCGCTTCGCGCGCACGATGCGCTGCGCGATCGTGGCTTCGGGGACCAGGAATGCGCGCGCGATTTCCGCCGCTGTCAGTCCGCCCAGCAGGCGCAGGGTCAGCGCAACGCGGGCATCGGTAGACAGCACGGGATGGCACGCGGTGAAAATCAGGCGCAGCAGGTCGTCGCCGACCTCGTCTTCCCGGGCCGCCTCCAGCTGCGCCGCCGGATCGGGCGCATGGCCGGCCTGCAGTGTTTCGGTTTCGCGGCCGTATTCCTCCTGCTTGCGCGCGTGCAGGGCGGCTTGCCGCAGCCGGTCGAGCGCCCGGTTCTTGGCAGTCGTCATGAGCCATGCTCCGGGATTGTCCGGAACGCCGTCTTGCGGCCAGCGTTCCAGCGCAGAAACCAGCGCGTCCTGCGCCAGCTCCTCGGCCAGGCCGACGTCGCGCACCAGCCGCGCGACGCCGGCGATGATCCGGGCCGATTCGATGCGCCATACGGCTTCGATGGCACGATGGGTAGCCGCTTGCGTCACGCGATCATTCCTGCTGGACGGCGCTCGGATCCATGTAGAAGACTTCCCAGATGTGGCCGTCGGGGTCGTCGAAGCCATGGCTGTACATGAAGCCGTAGTCCTGCGGCGCGCGGGGCGCCTTGCCACCGGCCGCCACGGCCTTGCTCACCAGTTCGTCGACTTCTCCCCGGCTTTCGCACGTGAGCGCAACCAGGACTTCCGTGCTGAGGGTGGCGTCGCTGATCTCCTTGTTGGTGAAGTCGCGGAAACGCTCGGTCCCGATCAGCATGGCATAGATGTTCTCGCCTATGACCATGCAAGCGGCTTCGTTATTGGTGAATTGGGCGTTGAAGGTGAAGCCGAGCTTGCTGAAGAATTCCTTGGAACGCGGCAGGTCGGCGACGGGGAGGTTCACGAAAATCTGCTTGTGCATGACGGTCTCGCTGAAAGAGGAAGAATCGGGGCAGCTTGCCGGGTGGTCAATAACCGGCGGCCTGGAGCGTGCGGAAACGGTCGATGGTTTCGCCCGGTTCGAAGTCCTCCAGTTCGAACACTTCGCGTACCTCGATCTCTCCGTCTGCATGTTCGCCCATGGGGGCGGGGTAGCGCCGGGCCCATTCCATGGCTTCTTCGCGTGACCGTACCTGGATCAGCGTATAGCCGGCGATGAGTTCCTTGGTTTCGGCAAACGGGCCGTCGATGACCGTGCCTTTGCCGTTGCGGTAGCGGATGCGCCAGCCCTGGGACGAGGCCTTCAGCCCGTTGGCGTCCAGCAGTACGCCGGCCTTGGCCAGCTCTTCGTGGTAGGCCGCCATGGCGGCCAGCAGCGGTGCTTCGGGCATGACGCCGGCTTCGGTATCGGCCGTCGCGCGGACGATGATCATGAATCGCATGGTAGTTCTCCGGTGGTCGCGCGCTCGGGGAAGTGGCGCTCATCTGGACGACGAACGGCGCCGCCGGGAATCGACACGTCCGGCGCAATCCTAGGGTAACTACCTATCCAAGTCCGGAGTCTACATGTAGCACGGGGCCACTTCGCGCACTTCCACCGTGCACCACTGCGCCGCGGGGCAATCCCGGGCCACGGCCACAGCCTCGTCGCGGCTGGCGCAGTCCAGCAGGAAGAAGCCGCCTATCATCTCCTTGGCTTCCGCGAACGGGCCATCGACCAGGCGCGTGTGTCCGTCCCGTTTTTGCACACGTACCGCGTTTTTTTGCGATGCCAGCGATTCGGCGGCCAGCAGGAGCCCGCGCGCCTTCAGGTCTGCCCCGAAGGCAAGCATCTGGTCGTAAAGTTCCCGCCCGGCCTGTTCCGTGCGTTCGGCACGCTGTCCGGTGGGTTCGACGATAAGCAGCATATAGGCCATGGGAAGCTCGCGCGGGAAGACTGGGGATGGGCCGCCGGCGGCGGACGGCCGATTCTTGCAGATTTCCCGTGCACTTTCACGACGGTTGTAAACAGCGGATCGGCCCGGGGACCCGCTCTTCAGGTCGCCTGCGCCGCCGACGGCGTGTCGCTTTTCTCGACCGTCGCGAGGGCCGCAATGAGTTTTTCGTTGAATGCCGGCAAGTCATCCGGCTTGCGGCTGGTAATGAGATTGCCGTCCAGGACGACCTCCTCGTCCACCCAATTGCCGCCGGCATTGCGGATGTCGTCTTGCAGGGACGGCCAGCTCGTCAGCTGCTTGCCGTCCACCAGGCCGGCCGAGACCAGCAGCCAGGCGCCGTGGCAGATGACGGCGACCGGCTTGCCCTGGTCGTGGATGGCCTGGACGAAGCGCCGCGCGCCTTCCTCCATCCGTATCACGTCGGAGTTGAAGACCCCGCCGGGAATCACCACGCCGGCATAGTCCCCCGGCTCTGCGTCGTTCCAGCTCTGGTCCACCGGGAAGCTGTCCGCTTTCTCGTCGTGTTTCATGCCGCGTATCTGGCCAGGACGCGCCGACAGGATCCGGACCGTCGCACCGGCCTGCTCAAGCGCTTCCTTCGGACTGGTGAGTTCCGCCTGTTCAAAGTTGTCGGTGGCGAGTATGGCCACCGACAGCCCCTTCAATCGTTGAGCCATGGAGCTTCTCCCTGTGTGTTGAGCCATGAGCGAGCAAGCCTGATAGCAAGCGCCATACCCGGCGTGCGGAGGGGCTGTTCCCCGTTGGATGCTACGGGTATACCCTCAAGGGAGTATCATTCATACCCAAATGTCGAATCCCCCCGCACCTCATTCGGCCAGCCCCGCCCGCGCCGGCGGCACGGCTGCGCCCGGCAATCAAGGCTTGCCGTCCCCGGTCGAAGATCCTCGCCAGCTGGTCCTGGCATTGGTCGGCATTTGCGCCGTCGTGATGCTGGTCGCGCTGGACTCCACGATCGTCGGCACCATTCTTCCCCGCGTCGTCGACGAGCTCGGCGGCATGGAGCTCTACGCCTGGGTCGGTACGGGCTATTTGCTGGCCTCGGCCATCTTCATTCCCATCTTCGGACGCCTGGGCGACCTGTTCGGGCGCAAGCACTTCATCCTCGCCTCGTTGTGCCTGGTGGCGCTGGGGTCGGTGTTGTGCGGCATCTGCCAGTCGATGCCGCAGCTGATCGCCGCCCGTACCCTGCAGGGCGTGGGCGGAGGCATGATGATCGCGACCGCCTTCGCCGCGCCGGCGGATCTGTTTCCCGACGCCCTGCGGCGGGTGCGCTGGCAAGCGCTGATCTCGACCTCCTTCGCGGTGGCCAGCGGGATCGGACCGATGCTGGGCGGGGCCATCACCGAGGCGTTCGGCTGGCGGGCGGCGTTCTTCGTGAGCCCGGTCATGGCGGTGGTCGCCTTCGTGATGCTGCTGGTCTATTTCCCCTTGCTCAAGCCTTCGCACGACGAACCCCCGCGCATCGACTGGCTGGGCGGGGCGCTGCTGATGGCTGCCGTTGGCGCGCCCATGGCAGCCCTGGAGCTGGGGTTCTCGGCCCATCCGCGTCCCGTGCTGGGAGCGGCTTTCCTGGCCGCCGCCGTCGCCGCCATCGGTTTGCTGCTGTGGTACGAGCGCCGGGTCCCGCTGCCCATGTTTCCCCTGCGGGTACTGGAGCCCAGGGAGTCCCGGCTGCTCAACGTGATCGGCGTGATGGCGGGCGCCGTGATGTTCGTCCTGATTTACTACGGACCGCTGCTGCTGCAGGTCGAAGTGGGCCTGAGTCCGACCCAGGCCGGCATGATCCTGGCGCCATTGGTGGCGGGCATTCCTGTCGGCAGCGTGATCAACGGCCATATGTTTCCGCGCCAAAGCCAGCCGCAGCGCCTGATGGTGCTGGGCGCGCTGCTATTGGCCATCGGCTGCCTGGCCGTCATGTTCCTGGGGCAGGGCTCCTCGACCATATTCGCCGTGGGGGCGTTCGGGCTGAGCGGCGTGGGCCTGGGCTTCATCATTCCCAATCTGACGCTGTTCATGCAGATGATCGCCGAACGCCGTGACGTGGGCGTGGCGTCCGCCTTGATCCAGACCACGCGCGCGCTCGGCAGCGCCATCGGTACGGCGGTAGTGGGCATCGTGATTGCGCGGACCTCGGTGAATACCGGCATCGAGGCCGGCATGGGCATGGCCATCGTTTTCTGCGCGGCCATGATCGCGCTGGCGCAGCGCATCAAGATGAAGAACGTGCGCCGCTGAGGGCGCACGCGCCTGTCCCGTCAGTGCATGAAGGTATGGTAGGCCACCAGCCCGGCGATCACACCCAATACCAGTAACCACGACAAGCGGTTGGCCCACTGCGCCGGCAGGTGCAAGGCATGGGCGCCGCCTGCCGCGGGCCGGGCAGCGCGCGGCGGTTTGGGGGCCGGCCGTTCGAGCGCCCGGCTTGCGCATACCGAGAACAGGGCGAAAAAGTTGTCCATCATCTTGCGGGCGATTTTCTCGGCCTGGTCGGGACGCAGCTGCGAGAGCGCGCCTTGCAGGTCGGCATGGGCCGTGTACGAGACGCGGGTGCTGTCGCCTTCCGGGCTCAGCCGGATGTCGGCGTATCCCTTGGCGGACCCGGCGGCGCCGCCTTCGCCCTCGAAGGTCAGGTGGTAGGAGTGGGGAGCGTGGATGTCGGTCAATTCCAGGTGTCCCTGGAAGCGGGCGGACACGGGGCCGGCCTCGGCCCGCATGTTGATCCGGTATTCGTGTTCGGATAGCCGCTCGACTTTCTCGCATCCGCTGATACAGACCTTCAGCGTTTCGGGCGCGACGAGCTTGTTCCAGGTGCGTTCTTGAGACGCGGGAATCAGGCGCGAACCAGATATTTCCATGATCAGTCTCCTTCGCCTTTGGCGGGCAGGCCTGGGTGCCTGCCGTAGTGGCTTGCCGGTCTACGCCGGCTGGGCTGAAAGCGGTAACGTCCTTGTAGTCAATGTGCCACCATTTGCCAGGAGTGTCCAGGGGGCGCTAGCCGGCCCGCAAGTCGGGCAGCGGCCGGGGGCGCCGCTGGTGATCGGTGGCCACGTAGACCAGGGTGGCCTCGGTGACCTTGACCACTTCCGCGTTCAACCGGATCCGTTCGGCGTAGACCTCGACGGCCACCGTGATCGAGGTGCGGCCCGTCTTGACGATATGCGCGTAGAAGCTGAGCAGGTCGCCGACGAAAACCGGTTCCTTGAATACGAAGGAAGTCACGGCCACCGTCGCCACCCGGCCATTGGCGCGGCCCTGGGCGGGTACCGACCCGGCCAGGTCGACCTGCGCCATGATCCAGCCGCCGAACACGTCGCCCGACGGGTTGGCATCGGCGGGCATGGGGATGACGCGCAACACGGGCATCTGGCCCTCGGGCAGCGAGTTGGGGGCGGGGGGCGGATACGGCAGGGGATGGGTCACGCTGTACTCCAGATCGAAAAGACGACGATACGGCCAAGGCCGTGCGGCACAGTGTAGTCGGCGCGGCTCGCCGATACCGCCAGACGGTACAATTTCCGCCAGTTCCACCACGGTTGCAAGCATGGAAGCCAAGTGGCTCGAAGACTTTATCGCGCTCGCCGAAACCCGTTCGTTTTCGCGGGCCGCGGAGCAAAGGCACATCACGCAACCGGCTTTCTCCCGCCGCATCCAGGCGCTTGAGGCATGGGTCGGCACCGACCTGGTCGACCGAGCGGTCTATCCCACGCGGTTGACGCCCGCGGGCGAGACTTTCCGCGCAGAAGCGATCGCCATGCTGGCCAAGCTCGAGGAAACGCGCGCCATGCTGCGCGGCATGCGGCCTGCCTCGCAAGCCGTCATCGACTTTGCGGTGCCGCACACCTTGTCGTTGACCTTCTTTCCCCGCTGGCTGAGCGGTATCCGGGCCGAGGCCGGCCTGCCCCAGTTCACCGCCAGGCTCATGGCCTTGAACGTGCACGATGCCGCCATGAGCCTGGTACAGGGCGGCAGCGACCTCGCCATGGTGTATTACCACCCCCGGCTGCCGGTGCAGCTCGACCCGCGCCACTATGACATGCTCGTGCTGGGCACTGAGGCCGTCTATCCCTATGCGCGCTCCAATCCCGACGGAACGCCCCAGTATCGGCTGGGCGAGGGCGCGCCCGTCCCCTACCTGGCCTATGCGCCCAATGCCTATCTGGGCCGTATCGCCGAGCTGATCCTGGCGGCGGCGCAACCCCGTCCGGCACTGGACGAGCGCTACGAGACCGATATGGCAGAAGGCCTGAAGGCCATGGCGCTCGAGGGGCATGGCGTTGCCTTCCTGCCCGAGAGCGCAGTGAGCCGGGAAGTGGCCTCGCGCCGCCTGGCCTGCGCCGGCGAGGCCTATACCGAGACCATGGAAATCCGGCTGTATCGGGAACACCCGCAAAGCCGCGCGTCGGCCAGGCCCGTGGTGGACGAACTCTGGCAATACCTGGAGCAGGCGCGTTAGCGCAAGGCCAGCCTTGGACCCGGCCTGCCCGGGCAATGCAAAAAAAACATCGGCCAATGCGAAGATGGCATTGGCGCTATCGGGGTAGACCTGCCTATAGTGTTTTTCATCGGCGCCGCATGGTGCGGCGAACTTTGCGATGGAACATCACATGAGCAGTACAGCCACTTCCGGACCTTTCCGTATCGAGCACGATTTGCTGGGCGAGCGGCCGATTCCGGCGGACGCCTATTGGGGCATCCATACGTTGCGGGCGCGGGAGAATTTCCCGATCTCCGGCGCCACCATAGGCAGCCAGCCGCAGTTGGTGCGGGCCCTGGCGTGCGTCAAGCTGGCGGCAGCGCGCGCCAACCGGGACCTGGGCATCCTGCCCGCCGATCGGGCGGGAGTCATCGTGCAGGCCTGCGAGGAAATCATCGGCGGCGCGTTGCACGACCAGTTCATCGTCGACGTGATCCAGGGCGGGGCGGGCACGTCCACCAACATGAACGCCAACGAGGTCATTGCCAACCGCGCGCTCGAATTGTTGGGCGCGGAGAAGGGCCGCTACGACATCCTGCATCCGATTCAGGACGTCAATGCCTCGCAGAGCACCAACGACGTCTATCCGACGGCACTGCGCATCGCCATGTGCTTCTCGCTGCAACATCTGTTGTCGGCGATGGCCGCGCTGCGGGCGGCGTTCGAGGCCAAGGCGCTGGAGTTCGACGACATCCTGAAGATGGGCCGCACGCAGTTGCAGGATGCCGTGCCCATGACGCTCGGCCAGGAGTTCCTGACCTACGCCGTCATGCTGGGCGAGGACGAAGCCCGGCTGGGCGAGGCTCGCGCCTTGATGCACGAGGTCAACCTCGGCGCCACCGCCATCGGCACCGGCATCAACACCGATCCCGACTACAGCCCGCTGGCGGTGCAGTACTTGTCCGAGATTACCGGCCTGCCGCTCGTGCGCGCTGCCAACATGATCGAGGCGACGCAGGATACCGGCGCCTTCGTGCAGCTGTCGGGCGTTCTCAAGCGTGTGGCGTGCAAGCTCTCCAAGACCTGCAATGACCTGCGGCTGCTGTCGTCGGGACCGCAGGCGGGCCTGAACGAAATCAATCTTCCCGAACGCGCGGCGGGCAGCTCCATCATGCCGGGCAAGGTCAATCCCATCATCCCCGAAGTGGTGAACCAGGTCGCGTTCGAAGTCATCGGCAACGACATGACCATCACCATGGCTTCGGAAGGCGGGCAGTTGCAGCTCAATGCCTTCGAGCCCATCATCGCCTGGAGCCTGGCCAAGAGCATCTCCCATCTTGAGGCGGCGTGCACCACTTTGACGCAGAACTGCGTGCAAGGCATCACGGCCAATCGCGAGCGGCTGGCCCAGGCGGTCAAGCGCTCGGCGGGCCTGGCCACGGCGCTCAATCCGGTGCTGGGCTACGAGGCCGCCACGCGCATCGCGCGCGAAGCCATGCGCACCGGGCGGCCGGTGGCCGACCTCGTGCTCGAGGCCGGCCTGCTGGACGCGGAGACATTGGAGCAGCTCTTGAAGCCCGAGGTGCTGACCAAGCCGTACCGGTTCCGGAAGAAGGCGATGGCCGCGTAAGCGCCGCGCGGCGGGGACAAAAACGGATATCCCCTCGAACGGCTTGTTGCTACACTCGGGCGGTTCGCTACGGAAAGGGGATTCCACTCCATGAAGAAGTTCGTGTTGCTCTCCGCCGCGCTGACCCTGGTTGCCGTTTCGTCCGTCTCGGCGCAGGACCTCACAGGCAGGCTCAAGAAAATCAAAGACTCCGGAACGCTGACCCTCGGCTACCGGGACTCCTCGATTCCGTTCTCCTATCTCGACGACAACCAGAAGCCCATCGGCTACTCGATGGACATCTGTTATAAGATCGCCGACGCCGTCAAGGAACACCTGAAGCTGCCCAAGCTCAATGTGGCGCTGTCGCCAGTCACGTCCGCCACGCGCATCCCGCTTATCGCCAACGGCACCGTCGACCTCGAGTGCGGCTCCACCACCAACAATCTCGAACGCCAGCAGCAGGTGTCGTTCGCGCCGACGACCTTCGTCACGGCCACGCGCTTCGTCGCCAAGAAAAGCGCCAACCTCAACGATCTCGCCGACTTCAAGGGCAAGACGGTCGTCTCCACCGCGGGCACCAGCAACCTGAAGTGGCTCACCGAGACCAACGGCAAGGAAAAGCTCGGCATGCAGATCATCCCGGCCAAGGATCACGCCGACGCCTTCCTGATGGTCGACAGCGGGCGTGCCGCCGCATTCTTCATGGACGACATCCTGCTCTACGGCCTGGTGGCCAACTCCAAGAGCCCGGACCAGTGGATGGTGAGCAGCAAGGCCTATACCGTCGAGCCCTACGGCATGATCGTTCCCAAGAACGATCCGTCCTTCAAGAAAGTGGTGGACGACGCCGTGGTCGCGCTGATGAAATCGGGCGAAGCCGAGAAGCTCTACCAGAAGTGGTTCAACGCTCCCATCCCTCCGCGCAACGTCAACCTGAAGGTGCCGATGAGCGATGCGCTCAAGAAAGCCTTCGCCAACCCCACCGATTCGGGCGACCCGGCAGCCTATCGCTGATGCGGGCCGCCGCGGCCCTGCGCCCGGGCATGCGCCATTCATGACTACGACAACAAACAGGGGACCCGAGTGGTCCCTTGTTTTGTTTCGCCGTAGCGCGCGCAGCCGGTGCCTCTTGCTGGAGTCGTCATGAACTACAACTGGAACTGGAAGATCTTCTGGGAGCTGTCCCCCGACGGCCAGGGCACCTACCTGGACACCATGCTGTCGGGGCTGCAATGGACCCTGGCCACTGCGCTGGCCGCATGGGTGCTCGCATTCATCCTCGGGTCCATCGTCGGCGTCCTGCGCACCACGCCGATCAAGTGGGCGGCCCGGCTGGCGGGGGCCTACGTCGAGCTGTTCCGCAACATCCCGCTGCTGGTGCAGCTCTTCCTCTGGTACTTCGTGATGCCGGAGCTGCTGCCCGAGTCCCTGGGCAACGCCATCAAGCAGATCGCGCCGCCTTGGGGCGCCTACTGGCCGGCGGTATTGTGCCTGGGCTTTTTTACGTCGGCGCGGGTGGCCGAGCAGGTGCGCGCGGGCATCCAGTCCCTGCCGCGCGGCCAGCGCATGGCCGCCACGGCGCTGGGACTGCGCGAGACACAGGTCTACCGCTATGTGCTGCTGCCTATCGCCTACCGGGTCGTGCTGCCGCCGCTGACGTCGGAGTTCATGAACATCATCAAGAACTCCTCGGTCGCGATGACCATCGGTCTGCTGGAACTGACGGGCCGCGCGCGGTCCATGCAGGAGTTCAGCTTCCAGGTGTTCGAGGCCTTTGCCGCCGCTACCGTGCTTTACCTGATCGTCAGCCTGGTGGTCGTCACCTTCATGCGCTGGGTCGAGCGGCGCGTGGCCGTACCGGGCTTCATCGGCCCGGGCCGGGACACGGCGCACTAAGGAGACGTCATGTTCAGCGATTTCGACTTCGACGTCATCTGGCGCTCGCTGCCCTACCTGTTCAAGGAGGGCATGACCTTCACGCTGACCTTGACCGCGATGGCCACGGTCGGGGGCATCATCTTCGGTACGCTGCTGGCCATGATGCGGCTGTCCCGCTTCCGCTGGCTGTCCGCAGCGGCCGGCACCTACGTCAACCTGATGCGTTCGCTGCCCTTGCTGCTGGTGATTTTCTGGTTCTACTTCCTGGTGCCCTATATCGGCGCCTGGATCATCGGATCGCCCACGCCCATCCAGGTCGGGGCGTTCTGGTCGTCCGTCATCACCTTCACCATGTTCGAGGCCGCCTTCTTCTGCGAGATCATGCGTGCGGGCATACAGTCCATCTCGCGCGGGCAGACCTACGCCGCCTACGCGCTGGGCCTGAACTACTGGCAGACCATGGGCAGCATCATCCTGCCGCAGGCCTTCCGCAACATGATCCCGGTGCTGCTGACCCAAACCATCGTGTTGTTCCAGGATACCTCGCTGGTCTACGTGCTTTCGATCACCGACTTCCTCGGCGCGGCCTCCAAGGTGGCGCAGCGCGACGGCCGGCTGGTCGAAATGTACGTGTTCGCGGCAGTCGTCTACTTCATCATCTGCTTTACCGCGTCGAGGCTGGTCAGGCTGCTGCAGCAGCGCGTCGCCATCGTCCGCTGATTTCCAGGGAGTCTCGAATGATCGAGATCAAGCACGTCAACAAGTGGTATGGCTCTTTCCAGGTTCTGACCGATTGCACGACTTCCGTGGGCACGGGCCAAGTCGTGGTCGTATGCGGGCCCTCCGGATCCGGCAAATCCACGTTGATCAAGACAGTCAATGCGCTCGAGCCGTTCCAGGAAGGCGAGATCCTCGTGAACGGCATTTCAGTGGGCGATCCCAAGACCGATCTTCCCAAGCTGCGGGCCAAGGTCGGCATGGTGTTCCAGCATTTCGAGCTGTTTCCGCACCTGTCGGTGCTGGAGAACTTGACCCTGGCCCAGGTCAAGGTGCTGGGCCGTGGCAAGGACGAGGCGGCCGAGCGCGCGGTGAAACTGCTGGACCGGGTAGGCTTGAAGACGCAGCAGGAGAAGTTCCCCGGCCAGCTCTCGGGCGGGCAGCAGCAGCGGGTGGCGATTGCGCGGGCGTTGTCCATGGACCCGATCGCGATGTTGTTCGACGAGCCGACTTCGGCGCTGGATCCGGAGATGGTGAACGAGGTCCTGGATGTGATGGTGGACCTGGCAAAGGAGGGGATGACGATGATGGTGGTGACCCACGAGATGGGGTTTGCCAGGAAGGTGGCGCATCGGGTGGTGTTTATGGATGGGGGGCGGATTATCGAGGATACGACCAAGGATGAGTTTTTCGATCCTGGTAGTGAGCGGTCGGAGCGGGCTCGGCAGTTTCTGTCGAAGATATTGCCGCATTGAGGGGAGTTCTTTAGGGAGGGCGGCATAGCCGTTGGCGGGGGGCAGGCCGGGTGCCCAGTGGCCCATGGGGCTAGCGAAGCCGGTCCCGGCTTTGCCGGGACTGCCCGGACGCCACGCAGGCGGCGGGGCGGGCGCATAACTCGCGCGGGGACAGTCCCCCGGACTGTCCCTACTGCCGCGCTCGGACAGATGCGCCCTTGGGTCCCCGCCGCCCGCGTGGCGTCCGGCGGCTTCGGATAGCCCCATGGGCCACCGGGCACCCGGCCTGCCCCCCGCCAACGGCTATGCCTAGTAGGCGATCGTGACCAGGCGTTCCTCTGTCATTTCGCGTATGGCATAGGCGGGGCCCTCGCGGCCGAATCCGCTGTCTTTGACGCCGCCGAAGGGCATCGCGTCGACGCGGGCGCTGGAGGCTTCGTTGATGTGGATGCCGCCGAAGCGGAGCTTATGAGCGAGGTCGAAGGCCTGGTGCAGGTTGGCGGTGAAGCAGCCTACCGACAGGCCGAAGGGGGTGCCGTTGATTTGAGCGAGGGCGGCGTCGAGGTCGTCGTACGTGATGAGCGAGATGACGGGCGCGAAGATTTCCTCGCAGCGTACGCGCAGGTGGGGGGCGACGTTTGTCAGGATGGTGGGGGCGAGGACGGTGCCTTCGCAGTGGCCGCCCAGCAGCAGCGTGGCGCCGGCGGCCACGGCTTCGTTTATCCAGGCTTGGGCGCGCTGGGCGTGGTGGGCGCTGATCATCGGGCCGATATCGGTGGCGGGGTCGGCGGGGTCTCCGTATCGTAGGGTGCGGGCGGCGGCCAGGAGTTTGTCCTGGAATGGGCCAGCTATCCGGCGATCGACGAACAGCATCTGGGTGGACGTGCAGACCTGGCCGGCCTTGCGGAGGCCGGCATTGAGGATCTTGGGGATCGCGGTATCGATGTCCGCATCGTGGCAGACCAGCGTGCTGGCGATGCTGCCGAGTTCCAGCTGGGTCTTGCGCAGGCCGGCCTCGCGCTGGATGATGCGGCCGACGCGGGTGCTGCCGGTGAAGGCGTAGAAGGCGATGCGCGGGTCGGCAAGGAGTTGGGTGCCGATGGCGGTGCCGTCGCCGTGGACCAGCGACAATCGTTCGGGCGGCAGGCCGGCGTCGAGCAGGGCTTCGCACAGGGCGACTGCGCCCAGCGGCGCGAGTTCCGATGGCTTGATGATGACCGCGTTGCCGCCTGCCAGGGCCGGGGCAATCTTGTGCGCGACGATGTTCAGCGGGGAGTTGAAGGGCGTGATGGCGCAGACCACGCCCAGGGGGAAACGCAAGGTGAAACCCATCCTGCGCTTGATACCGTCCGCGGCCTGCATGGGTACGAGTTCGCCTTGCAGGCGTTTGGCTTCCTCTGCAGCCAGCTCCAATGTCTGGACACAGCGGGAGACTTCGTTCTGGCCGTCGGCCCGGGTGAACCCCGCCTCGTCGCGAAGCAGCTCCATCAACGGTTCGGCGCGTGCGGCAATGATGCGCGAGGCTTCCAGCAGGATGCGGTAGCGCTGGTAGGGGGACAGCGAGCGCTCGGCCACCGCGCGGGCCGCCGAGGCGACGGCTTGGTCCACTTGCCCTGGCGATGCGACGGCCATTTCTCCGTAGACGTTGCCGCGATACTTGTCTCGCAGGACGTCCACGCTGGCGCCGTCGACCCAGGCGCCTTCTATCAGCAGCCGCCCCTTCATGCGTGTTCCCCGGCAAGGGGCGCGACGGGCCGGATGCCTTCCATGAAGCGGGCGCGGATGCGGGACGGGTCTCGCTCGGTGATGCCCGCCGGCGGGCTGGTGTCGGTTTTCACGCCTATCATCATCGGGGCATCGGCATGCAGGGCTTCGTCTATCCAGGCGCCGAAGTGCGCCTCGTCGTGCGCCCAGACCGCCCGGGCCACGCCGGCGCCCCGGGCGATCGCCACCAGGTCGGTGCCGTGCGCCGTGAGCGTTTTCTGGGCGCCGGTGATCTGGTAGCTCTCGTTATCCCAGACCACGATGGCCAGGTTGGCCGGGCGCAGGGCGGCTACCGTTCCCAGGGTGCCCAGCTGCATCAACAGCGAACCATCGCCTTCCAGCGCGAAGACGCGCCGGGCCGGCTGCGCGAGCGCCACGCCAAGGGCGATGGGCACGGTCAAGCCCATACTGCCCAGCATGTAGAAGTTCTGCGGGCGCTGGCCGGCGGCCCATAGGTCGAAGTTGGAATGGCCGATGCCGCCGATCACGGCTTCGTCCTTCAGCTTCTCGACCAGCATGCGGGTCAGTTCGGAACGCTTCATGGTCTTGAGCGGGCGCTGGGCGGCGGGCAGAGAGGCGGTCATGCGGAAATCCTCGCGGAGGCGGGTCGATTGGTCAGCAAGGGGGAAAGAATCATGGCGGCCGGCGCCTGCGTGGCGAAGGCCTGGCGGATCATGCCGTTGACGACGAAATCGACGTCGTCGTTCCGCTCGAGCGCGAAGTGGTCGATGTTCATGGACTGCAGGATGGGCCGCATGGTCCGGCAAACCATGACCTGCCCCAGCTGGAAGTCGCCCACGGCGCCGCGCTCCGAAATCATCATCAGCAGGGGGATCTGGCAGGCTAGCACCAGAGAGGCCAGCACGTTGGGCAAGGTGGCAAAGCCGCTGGTCTGCATCAACACGATGCCGCGCTTGCCCGCCATGTAAGCCCCGGTCACGATGCCCACCGCCTCTTCTTCCCTTGCGGGGACGACGACCGTGAAAAACGGGTCGCTCTCGATGCGGCGGATGAGCGGGGCCAGGACTTTGTCGGGCACATAGGCGACAAGTTCGACGTCGTTCGCTTTCAAGGCCTCGATGACGGCAGCGACCCAGCGCTGTTCCGTCGGTTGGGCGTCAAGTTCGGTCATGATGGTTTTTTCTGGCTATGAGGGAATCGGGGTCCAGGGACAGGATGATCTTCAACCGAGCTTGATGTTTGCCGCCTCGATCATCTTGCGCCATTTCACGATTTCGTCCCGTAGATAATCGGTGGCGTCGCGCGGGTTATTGCCTATCGGTGTCAAGCCGTTCTCTTGCATCATCTTCTTGACTTGCGGGTCCTGAAGCGATTCCACGGCTACCTTGCTGATCCGTTCCACGATGGCAGCGGGTGTGCCGGCGGGCGCGAAGAATCCATACCAGGACTGGATCTCCGGGACTTCCAATCCGGCTTCGCGCATCGTGGGCGTATCGGGCAGGATGGGGCTGCGTTCGTTGGACGTCACCGCCAGCGCGATGAGGGAACCGTCCTTGATCTGCGCCATGATGGGAATGGGGCTGACGCAGAGAAACTGGACGCGGCCGCTCATCAGGTCGGCGGTGGTCTGGCTCGCGCCCTTGTAGGGAATATGGACCACCGAGATGCCTGCGGCATGCTTGACGGCTTCGGCGGCCAGCTGCCCGGGCGATCCGGCGCCGGACGAGGCATACGAGAACTTGTTCGGCTGGGCTTTGGCGGCATCGACGAATTCGCGCAGGCTGCGTATCTTGAGCGAGGCGGGAACGACGCACACCATGGGCGAGGTCGCCAGCACCGAAACTGGCGCGAAGTCCTTCAGGGAATCGTAGGGGAGCTTGGGAACCAGCGTGGCATTGATGGCGTGCGTGACCGTGCCGAACAGCAGGGTATTGCCGTTCTTGGCGGCGCGGGCCACGAAGTCCGTGCCGATCACCTGGCCGCCTCCGGGCCGGTTCTCGACATAGAACGTCTGTTTGAAATGGGTGCCCAGCGCTTGCGCGAAGACCCGGCCGATGATGTCGGTGGCCCCGCCCGGCGCGTAGGGGACGATCACGCGTACGGGCTCCTGGGGGTAGTCCGAGGCGTCCTGCGCCTGTGAGGGGAAAGCGGCGAGCAGCGCCATCAAGGCCGCAGATCCGGCGGCGCCGACTGTTTGCGTAGGTTTCACGTTGTCTCCTGTTTTATGGGTGTCCGATTTCGTCACGGTGTGCGGTCAGTCAAAGGCGCTTCGTATCGCGGCCGCGAGCGTGGAAGGCCCGGCGGCTGCATCGACGTCCTCGACGGCGGCAACGATGCGCGCGGCGGCCTGGTGCGAAATCGCGGAGCCGGCCAGCTTGGCGAACTTCTCGCGGATTTCGTCCGCCGTGCAGGGATCGGCCGGTGTTCCGTGGGCGTCCCAGACGCGGCGTTCGACGGTACGGCCGTCGCGGGTGGTGATTGCGACATGGGTCCCGAAGCGGTCCGGATAGGCCGCATCGACCTCGGCATCGAGGTGCAGCTCGACGCGTTCCAGCATCCGGCGCACGGCCGGGTCTTCCAACCGCGGCGGCAGGAACGCGTTCGGGTCGCGCGCATCGCCGGCCAGGGCGAGCGCTGCATTGAACGGAATGCTGTACTGCGCCGCCATCGGTTCGCGGGGATCCCGGTCGCCGTTCTGGATCAGGCATCGTTCGCTGGTTCCGATCCGGACACGCGCCACCTCTTCCGCATGCAGGCCTTGCTCGCGCCTGATCTGTTCGACGGCCTGGATAGTGGTGTGGATGAGGGCGCAGCACGGATAGACTTTGATCCAGTTGCGGCGGATGGCCCAGTCTTCGCCCAGGCCATCGGTCAGTGCCGCTGGCCGGGATTCCGGGCCGCCGAATACGGCCATCAGGCCGAAATGGCCTCCGATGGCCGCCTGCGGGCCGGAGAATCCCCGTGAGGCCAGTTGCCAGGCCAGCATGCCGTTGGCGGCGCCCAGGCCTCCGTGCAGCCGCTTGACCATGCCGCCGCTGCCTTGCTGGAAGGCTTTCAAGCCCGAAGAGGTCGACGCCGCGATACCCAGCGCCGAAGCCATCGTCCCGGGTGTTTCGCCCGCCGCGATACAAGCTGCCAGCGCAGCGGCCAGCGGGCCGGCCACGCTGGTCGTATGAAAACCCCGGGCAATCGGCGCGGCGCCCAGGGCGGCCCCCAGGCGCGAGTCGAGCTCGTACCCGGCGATGATGCCCGCCAGCAGCCCCCGGCCGGAGGCGCCGGTGATTTCCGCGGCGCCCAGCGCGGCCGGGATGACCCCGCGCCGGCGTGGGTGAGAGACCCCAGGATGACGTCGTCCAGTTCGAACCCATGGATGGCGGTGCCGTTCGCCAGCGCGCCGGCCACGGGCGCAGCCGGCCGGCCGGATCCGAGCAGCGTGACCGGGCCCGCGGCGCCGTCCCCGGCCAGACCGGCGGTGATGCGTGCCCATTCGAACTGGGAGCCGAAAATGGCGCAGCCTATGGCGTCCAGCAAGGCGAGCTTGGCGGCGCCGTAGAGCCCGACAGGGAACGCTTCCGCTGGTCGCCCGGCAAGCTGGTCGAAGAGCCGCTGCGCATGGGCGGCTACCGTGTCGATGGCGCGGGTGTTCTCCATGGCGCTCCTCGCTCAACCGCCCAGCGTGTCGGCGGCGAGCCGGTCGTACGCCTTTCGCCGGGTGAGCTGGTCCACCAGTTCGTCGGATGCGACGGCCTGTATCTGCGCAGGAGGCACGCCGGCTGCGAGTTGGCGCAGGGTGTCGCGCATGGCCTGGATGGCGGCCAGGCAGGGCTTGTGCCCCTGCAGTACGAGGCGCACGCGGTGGCTGGTCAGGAAATCGGCGTCGTCCAGCTCGCGGGTGATCCGGCCAAGCACCAGCGGCAAGCGCGTGGCCTGCGCAATGGCCGAGATCTGGGCGCGAGTCTTGGGGCCGCTCAGGAAGATGGCATCCGCGCCCGCGGTTTCGTAGGCACGGACGCGCGCGACGATGTCCTCCAGCGGAGCCAGCGGCAGCGACGTGCGGGCCACGATGAGGGTTTCCGGGTCGGTGCGGGCGGCGATGGCGGCCGTGATCTTGCCGGTGGCTTCTTCGATGCTGACCAGCGTTTCCTGGTTGGTTCCGAAGGCGCCGGGAAGCTGCGTGTCCTCGATGGTCATGGCGGCGACGCCTGCAGCCTCCAATTCCTGGACCGTACGCTGGACGCTGAGGGCGTTGCCGAAGCCGTGGTCGGCGTCGACCAGCAGCGGCAGGTCGGCGGCGCGGCAGATGCGCCGGCACAGGGCGGCTAGTTCGGACAGGGTCACGATTACGAGATCCGGCGCCCCCAGGATCACCAGCGACGCGACCGAACCCGCCAGCATGGAGACCTCGAAACCTTCGTCCTGGGCACACCTGGCCGACAGTGGGTCGAATACGGAGGCCGGGTGCACGATGCGTGCAGTCGAGATCAGCGCGCGCAGGCGTTGCCGCTTCTCGGTGGCGGAGACGGCTTTCATGCGGTCTTTCCTTGAAGATGGGCGTGGTGGGCCAACGGCCAGCCTACCCAGTTGCATAGCGCCAGGCCCATGATCTGGGCTTGGTCGGCGGCGTCCAGGAATGGCAGTTCTTCCGTAAAGTGGGTGACGATCTGCCTGTAGGGCGCGTCGACGCGCGTCATGTCCGAGCCCCAGAACACCCTGCTGGCGCCGAAGGCATCGATCACCTTGCGCAGCGGGTCGCGCAGGCCTGGGTGAGGATAGGGTTCGCTGGAGTAGCTGGGCAGCGCCGTGGCCTTGACCGCCACATTGCGATAGTCCGCCAGGCGCAGCAGCTCCGGCAGGCGATGAAAGGCCGCGGCGTCCTGGTCGGGACGCTCCAGCCCGAGGTGGTCGACGATGATGCGCAGGCCCGCATGCTCGCGTGCGATTTTCTCGACCGCATGCAAGGCGCGCGGGGCATGTAGCATGACGGGGATGCCGGCTTCGGCCGCCGCGGGCCAGATCCAGTCCGGGGTGCCATTCAGCAGCGCGCGCAGCCCAGCCTCCTTGTGGAAGGTGAATCGCAACCCCAGCATGCCCGGCGCCGTGGCTAGTGCCGCCAGTTCCTCGCGGCCGGCAGTTTCGTCCAGCGGAACCCGGCAAAAGGCCCCGAACCGATCCGGGAAGCGGCGGCTGGCGTCCAGCACCAGGTCGTTGCGGTCTCCCTCCCAGGACGGCGGAATCAGCACGGCGCGATGGACACCGGCTTCGGCCATCTCTTCCAGCAGTTTTTCCGCCGACAGCGGCTCGGGCCGGTGGGCGCGATGGGCTTCCCCCGGCGGCCAGGGACGGTCGGGCCGGTCGGCCGCCCAGATATGTACTTGAGCATCGACGATGAGCACGCTGGATCCTTATCGTTTGGCGCTGAGCGAAGCGGCCCAGGATTCGGGAATATTCGTCGGCGATGCCTCGATCTCGCCGCGTTCGACCCGCTTGACCAGTTCCACCAGGCGCGCGTTGTACGGCGCTTCTATGCCGATCTGCTGGCCCTTGCGCACCACAAAGCCGTTGATCTCGTCGATTTCGGTGCGCCGGCCCTTGGCCATGTCCTGGCCCATGGACGGGCGCTGCAACGCGCCGCGGCCGCCGCCGCTGGATTCCCCCACCAGGATCTCGTTGGCCTCGGCCAGCGCTGCCGCGTCGCCGCGGCTGGCTTTCAGGATCAGGTCCGGCGTGAGCTTGCCCACCTTCTCGAGTTCGAACCCCAGTGCCTGACCCACCTGGACCGCCTCGGCCCCAAGCAGGAGCGTGAGGTTGCGGATGTGGTCGTATTCGTCGATCTGCCGGCCCGACAAGCCGGTCGCTGCCGCGATGCCGTTGCGCATGGCGTTGTGGCACAGCTTGGACCAGCGTTCGCCCCAAAGATTGGTCGTGGACTTGGTGGTGTCGACGATGCTCAACATCTGCACCAGTTGCCGCACGCGCCCGGTTTCACGTCCATGCACCTCGCCCACCCGGAACACGGTGTGGCCGGATGCGCTCTTGGGGGCCTGCCGGCGGATCTTGCCGGGCTCGAACAATTCGACCGAAATGCGCGAGGCAATGCAGCCGACGGTCTTGCCCCATCCCACGATCTCTGCAATGGTTTCTTCGTTGATGCAGTTCTGCAGGGACACCACGTAGCCCGAGGCGGACAGGTAAGGCTTGATCATCGTCGTCACCCATGCCGTGTCGTAGGACTTCATCGTTACGAAGGCGATGTCCACCGGACCGGCCTTGGTGAGCTGGCCGATCTCGTGCATATGGAGGCTTTTGGGGCGGAAGACCTGGCTTTCCTCGGTGCTGAGCCCGGACAGTTGCACGCCGTCCCGCCGGATCGCTTCGATGTGGTCGTGCCAGAAATCGACCAGCGTGACGTCGTATCCCGCGTCGGCCAGGTAGCCGCCGACGTAGCCGCCTACGGCGCCTGCGCCCAGGAAAACGATGCGTGGACTGCCTGTGCTGGACGGGGAAGTGCCGGGGTTGGGCATGTGTGTCTCCTTCATGGGGTCATGGGCCGGCCCGGGGCCGGCGGGTTTCTGGAATGTGGGCTGGCCTGGGTCAGTCGGCCGATGCGCCGGTGCTTTCGACCACCTCGCGCCACTTCGCCGATTCGCGGGCGATGAACTGCGCAAACTGCTCCTCGGATCCGCCGACTACGTCCGCACCCTCATTGCGCATTTGCGCCTCGATGGACGGCAACACCTGGTTGACGGCCTGGTTGAGCCGCGCCACGACCGGTGCCGGCGTCCCCTTGGGCACGAAAAAGCCCAGCCACGAACCGGATTCGTAGTCGGGAAATCCCTGTTCGGCCAACGTGGGCACGCCGGGCAGGGTGGACGACCGCTTGCTGCTGGTGACGGCCAGAGGGAGCAGCTTGTCCGGGCCCAGCTGCTGCACCACATAGGGAATGGTGGCGAACATGTACTGCAGCCGGCCGGCCAGCAAATCGTTCAATACCGTACCGCCGCCTTTGTAGGGAATGTGGGTGGAAGAGGCGTCCACGCGCTGGTTGAACATCACGGCCGACAGATGGGCCGAGGTGCCGACGCCGGTCGACCCGTAGCTCAGCTTGCCGGGGTGCTTGCGCAGATAGGCGATGAACTCCTCCAGGGTCTTGACGGGAACCGACGGGTGGACGACGAGCACGTTCGGAACGTTGGCGACCTGGACGACCGGGACGAAGTCCTTGACCGGATCGGCGGGAAGTTTCTTGTAGAGCGCGGGATTGACGGCCACGGCGCCGACCGTGTTCAGGATGAGGGTGTAGCCGTCCGGCTTGGCGCGGGCGGTGTACTGCGTGGCGACGTTGCCGCCTGCGCCGGGGCGGTTCTCGACGATGAACGACTGTTTCAGGGTTTCACTCAATTTTTGCGACACGGCGCGTGCCACCATGTCGGCCGTGCCGCCGGGGGCAAAGCCTACGACGACATGCACGGGCTGGGCCGGCCAGTCTTCGCCCTGGCCGTATGCGGATGCCGCGGCAAGGCTGGCTGCGGCCATCGAGGCGGCAGATAACGCCCGACGCAAGCGTGTGCTGGGCAACGCCATGTGTTCGTCTCCAGGGGCTCGTTGTTCTGGCGCGCCGCTCTGGACGAGTCTTGTTCACGCGCACCGTCGGGCCAGTCTAGGCGATCCCCCTGGCAGCAGATAGCCGCCGCGCATTAACAGCCCTTAACAGGCCGTTGAAAAAGTGGGCATCGAACGCATCAGGGACGCTGTTTTCGAAGAAACGAGTGGCCCAGACGCGT
>NZ_JARYGM010000012.1:0-104585 GCF_033795525.1 Pigmentiphaga sp. | reverse complement strand
GGCGCTTGGCATGAAGACCCCGGCTGAGGCATTTGCATTAGCCGCTTAACCTGAGCAGGTTCTGCTGGGTCAATACACGGCCGGGATCAGCTGGATCTGTTATCAGAACATGCCCGACGAATGGGGCGACAACATGCTGGGCGCTTTCCGGCAGTTCCGCGCCGCCAACCTTGCCTCGGGTTACCCCGTCAGCAGCGGCGGGGCACCCAACTCGCCCTACGCCGACACCGGCCAGCCCCTGCCCTACCATGCCTACGACGCGGCTACCGACAACGCCCGCAACCCTCTGTACAAAGGCGTGGCCAACACCCTGCCCGGCACCCGGCCCGAGAACTACCTGGACGCCTTCCGCCGCGACATCCAGCAAGGCCGTCTGCCGCAGGTATCGTGGATCAGCGCGCCTTCGATCTATTGCGAGCATCCAGGTCCTTCCAGCCCCGTACAAGGCGCGTGGTTCATCCAGGAGGTGCTGGATGCGCTGACAGCCGTACCGGAGGTCTGGAGCAAGACGGTGCTGCTGGTCAACTTCGACGAGAACGACGGCTATTTCGACCATGTCCCGTCGCCATCGCCGCCGTCGCTCAATGCCGATCAGAGCTACGCCGGCAAGTTCACGCTGGCCGAATCGGACATGAAGGCCGAATACTTCACCCAGCCCGCCCCCGACGGCAGCACAACGCAACCGGCTCCCGACCGAGGCGTGTTCGGTCCCGGGCCACGCGTCCCCATGTACGTCATTTCGCCGTGGAGCCGCGGCGGCTGGGTCAACTCGCAAGTCTTCGACCACACTTCGGTGCTGCGCTTTCTGGAAGCACGCTTCGGTGTGCAGGAGCCTCACATCAGTCCGTTCCGCCGTGCCGTTTGCGGCGACCTGACGACCGCCTTCAACTTCGACACCCCGAATACCGAAACCCTGCCTACCCTCAACGGCCGCAGCACACGCACCACCGCCGACCAGCTGCGTGCCGACCAGGAAACCCTGCCGGCCGTCCCGCTGCCGACAGCCATGCAACTGCCGATACAGGCCAGCGGCACAAGGCCGTCGCGCGCCCTGCCCTACGAGCTGCACACCAGTGCCCGCTGCACGACCGACGGCAATGTGGAACTGATCTTCGCCAACACCGGTACGCAGGGGGCCGTGTTCCATGTCTACGACCGCTACAACCTGGGCCGTATTCCCCGGCGCTACGTCGTAGAAGCCGGCAAGACGCTAAGCGACACCTGGAACGCGCGGCAGGACAACCTGGGCCGCTACGACCTCTGGGTACTGGGCCCCAACGGCTACCACCGCCACTTCCAGGGCGATACCGCCCGTATCGGCGATTCCGGTGCCCAGCCGGAAATCCGGGTGTGCTACGACGTTGCCAACGGCAATGTCTACGTCGAGCTCTTGAATGGCGGCACCCAGCCCTGCACGTTCACGGTAAAAGCCCGGGCCTATCGCGCCGACGGCCCGTGGACCGCGACCGTGGCGGCCGGAGCCGCAGAGCACCTGCACTGGGACCTGGCCGATAGCGCCCAGTGGTACGACTTCGCCGTCAGCTGCGACGCCGACGCTTCATTCCTGCGCCGTTTCGCCGGCCGGGTGGAAACGGGTGAGCACCTGGTCAGCGACCCGGCCATGGGCATTGGCAACGAAGCCGGGTAAGCGCTGATCGCGGCGCGGGCCTTTTTGCGGGCGCCGTCCAAGGCCGTGCTCTTCCGAGGAGCACGGCCTTGTTTACGTGGGTCCGGCCCGGTACCCCAGCAAGACTTGCGTATCTTGCACCGCCTTCTTGAGCAGCGTCAGTGTCTTGGCCCGCTGCGCCGGCGCCATGCGCGCCGACAGATCCAGTACCGCCAGGGCGGCACAGATGTGCCCCGTATGGTCGAAGATGGGGGCAGCCAAGGCACAGCAGCCGGCGTAGAACTCGGCTTCGGTCATCGCATAACCGTTCTGGCGCACGGCGGCCAGGCGCTCTGTCAGGCTGCGATCGGGGGCGGATCCGGCACGTTCCTTGGCAGCGATAGGCTCCGTCACGCCGGAAGGCTGGTGAGCAAGAAATACCAGGCCGGTGGCTGACGACCGCAGCGGAACGACAAAACCGACGCGTACCGGCACCGGTACCGCGCACGCCCCCTCGACATTCTTCACGATGGTGGGACCGTAATTGCCCCAAATCGACAAATGCACATGGTGACCGGTAGCCGCCTGCAAGCCCCGCATCGGCCCTTCCGTTACGTCCACCACGTTTGAGTTTTTCAGCGCCGCCAGGCCCAGCTGCAAGGCATAAGGCCCCAGCAGGTAATGGCCGCTGCCATTGCGTGCGAGCACCCCAAGATCGACGAAAGTGGACAGGTACAGATGGGCATTGCTGCGCGCCATGCCTGCCCGTTCGGACACTTCCTTCAGTGACAGAGCGCGGCCGGCTTCTTCGATGGCCCGTACCAGACGAAATCCCACCTCCAGAGACTGGATTTTGCGGGCGCCTGACCTGCGCTCCTCAGGGTTAGTCAGCATATCGGCCCTCAGGCAAGGTGCCTACCATCATTTTTATTAATTAACAAAAGCGATTATACATTATATAACAAGGAGACCCCATGCTCGCCGAAGAGTTGGCTGGCTGTGTCGTCGACGCGGCAGAACAAGGCGTTTTCACCGTGCATCGCGATGTCTATCGGGATCCGGCCATATTCGAGCTGGAGATGCGCTACATCTTCGAACGTTCGTGGGTATTCCTGGGCATCGAAGACCAGATTGCCCAGCCCCACGACTACCTCACAACGTGGATTGGCCGCCAGCCCGTATTGGTGATGCGCGACGGGCAGGGTCGCCTCGGTGCATTCCTGAACACCTGCCGCCACCGGGGCGCGGTGCTGACACAACGGGAGCGCGGCAACGCCCGGGTCCATGTATGCGCGTACCACGCGTGGGCGTTCGACAGCAGCGGGCGGTGCGTCGCCATCAAAGACCACAAGGACGGCTGCTACAGCGACGCGTTCGAACGTGACGGCCACGATCTGGTGCCCGTAGGCCGCATCGCGTCCTATCGCGGCTTGATGTTCGGCAGCCTGAACGCCGACGTGCCCGATCTGGAGGACTATTTGGGAGAAACGCGTTTCTTCCTGGACCTGATCCTGGACCAGAGCCCGGATGGCATCGAGCTGCTGCCGGGTTGCTCGACCTACGTCTACAAGGGCAACTGGAAGCTTCAACTGGACAATGCCCTGGACGGGTATCACCTGACGTCCGTGCACCCCAGCTTCATGAAGATCGTGAAGCAGCGGCAGTCTGGCGAATCCCTCCACAACTTGGCGGCGATCGACTTCGCGGCCTATCGACAGCGCGGAGGCTTCACGTTCGAGTATGGACATGCGGCCGTGTGGACACGCAACCCCCTGCCCCAGATCCGGCCGCTCTATGGCTTGCTGGACGAACTGCGCCAGCGCGTGGGCGAGGCCCGGGCGGACCTGATGCTCGATACGCGCAACCTGGTGCTCTTTCCCAATGTTCAATTTGCGGAAAATGCATCGCTTCAGTTGCGAGTGTTGCGCCCGCTGTCGGTGGATCGCACGGAAATGCGGAGCTACTGCATCGCGCCCAAGGGAGAACCGCCGGCGGCACGCGAACTGCGCCTGAGGCAGTTCGAAGACTTCTTCAACAGCTCGGGGCTCGCCACGCCCGACGACACGACGTGCTACGAAGACTGCCAGACCGGTTACCAAGCTCGCGCGGTGAACTGGACACAAGGCTACGCCCGCGGCATGACCAGCGTGCAAAAAGGTGCCAACGAGCACGCGCAAAAGTTGGCCATACGCCCCGTCACCAGCCAGTATGGCGACGTCTCCATCCAGGACGAGACCGTGTTCCATTCAGCCTACCGGGAATGGCGACGGTTGATGGTCGAAGGAGCGGCAAAAGATCCTCATCCGACACAGGCCATCGCCATGTCCGCGCGAGGTGCATGATGAGTACCGATCACATCTGCGACGCGGCTGCCCTGCTATACCGCGAAGCCGAATTGCTGGACGAGCGCCGCTGGGACGAATGGTTGGCGCTCTTTGCGGTCGACTGCGAGTATTGGGTACCCGCGTGGCGCGACGAGGATGAGCACACGACCAACCCCAAGACAGAGCTGTCGCTGATCTATTACGCAAACCGGGGCGGGCTGGAAGACCGGGTATGGCGCGTTCGGTCCCGGCGCTCGGTCGCCTCGGCGGTACTGCCCCGCACGCAACACGTCATCAGCAATGTGCGCGTGAGCGAGGGCTCTACGCCCGAGCTACTGCACCTGAAATCGAACTGGACCACGCAGCAGTTCCTGCCCAAGGAAAAATTGGTCGAGACCTATTTCGGCCGCTACGAACATGATTGGCGCAAGCAGGACGGCGAATGGCGTATCGCGCGCAAGAAGATTGTGCTGCTGAACGACTATCTGAACGCCAAACTGGATTTCTACAGCCTTTAAGGCACGCGGTTTTCAAGGCTCGCGCAGAAGGGCCACCACAGCACAGTATCGGAGACAACGTTGGCACATATCCCCGACCCCAAGCCGACATCTGGTGCCGGCACCGGATTTCCAGATCTGGAGCGATACAGCCTGGGCAGCTTTCTCCAGTCCCTGCCCGCGGACCAATTGGAAATCCGCGATGGCGCGACAGAACTGACCGAGATCGCCGGCGTGCTGGAGGGCAATCCTCGGGCAGTCCTGTTTCAACGGCCAGCGCGCGAAAGCTTGCCGTTATGCGGCAACGTCTCGGCAAGCCGCTGGCGGCTTGCCCATGCCTTCGGCGCTCGGCCCCAGACCGTTGCCGAGACGATCCTGGAACGTATGCGCCGCCCCGGGGTGGTGGTAGAGGTCGGGAGCGACATTGCCCCCGTCCAGCAGGTCGTTCAGACCGGCGACCAGTGCGACCTGACTACCCTGCCCGTACATCTGCAGCACGGACTGGACGGGGCGCCCTACATTTCGGCGTCCTTGGATTTCAGCCGCGACCCCGCCACAGGCTGGACCAACGTCGGCATGCGCCGCCTCATGTTGCGCGGCCGGCGCACCGCCGGCATAGACTTGGTCGCCCCATCGGACTTGCGGGCCATCTACCTGAGCCATGTAGCCAAAGGCGAGCGCCTGCCGATCGCCTTTGCGATCGGGTCCCATCCCATCGACCACCTGGCCGGCACGCTACGCCTCCCCATGGACGAACTCCAGCTGATGGCGGCCTTGCGCGGCGCTCCCATGGGCGTAGTCAAGTGTGTCACCAATGACTTGCGCGTACCGGCCGACGCCCAATTCGTGATCGAGGGATATCTCGACGAACGGGGTCACGCCGAGCCGGAGGGGCCGTATGGAGAATTCCTGGGCTACTACGGCGTGCTCAAACGCAATCCGGTATTCCACGTGACCGCCATTACACGTCGCCGCAACGCCGTCTTCCAGACCGCCACCATAGGCGGACACGCCATGGCCATGACCGACACGGCCCAGCTGTGTTCGCTGCGTACCGAGCTCATGGTGTGGCGTGGCCTCGAAACGGCGGTCAGGGAGGTAACAGCGGTCTATGTGCCGCCGGCAACAGGCGGTGCTTTCAACGCGCGCGTGGCGATTCGCCAACGCGTAGCCGGCGAGGCGCGCAATGCCATTGCGGCGGTCTTCGCCTCGGCCGCCAATATCAAGCATGTCTTCGTCGTCGACCCTGACATCGACATTTTCAACGACGAACAAATGGACTGGGCCTTGGCGACCCGATTCCAGGCGGATCGCGACCTGGTCGTGCAGTCGGGCCTGCGCGCCATGCCGCTCGACCCCTCCCTGGCCGGCGCGCCGGTCACTGCCAAGGCAGGTTTCGACTTGACCCTGCCCTTGCTGGAGCCAGGCCGTAACCGACCGCTGGAATATCGCGTACCTTCGCCGCCGGTGTTCGACGCCCCGCGCTGCGCGTCGCTGGACGAGGCACTGGCCGGAGGGCCCAAGTACTTCGCGGAACTGATGGCGTCCGCGGGCAGCAAAGACGGCCGCGAGATCGTTCGCTGGCTGGAAGACACAGCCGCCAAGCGCCCCCTTGTCCGCGATGAGGAGGGACGCTACCGATTCGAATAACACCTGCGACAGCGCATCGACCAAAAAATGCGACGACATACCGGGCCCCGCCCCAGGAGGAGACAAATGAGACCTGTGATACCCCGCGCCGCACCGCTGGACGGCGGCGCCCAGCCTTCATCCTTCATGCCCAGTCTTGCCCGCAGTTGCGCCCTGGCCGTGGCCTGCCTTGTGCCGTGGTCCTCCCATGCAGCGCCTGCGGCCACAGAGAGCTTCCCTGAGCGCCCGGTGCGAGTAATCGTGCCCCATACTCCCGGCGGGCTGGTGGATACCTTTACCCGCTACCTGGCTCAAAACCTGGCGACCAAGTGGGGCCGGGCGGTAGTCGTGGAAAACCGGCCTGGCGCGAACCAGGCCATTGCCGCGGAGCTGGTGTCCAAGGCATCGCCCGATGGCTATACGCTGCTGGTCGGCACCCAAACCGGCCTGGTCCTGAATGCGATCGTCCGCGACGATTTGCCATTCGACCCGGTGCGGGACTTCGCTCCGATCACGGGCCTGTTCACCACGCCGTTCTACCTGGTGGTGCATCCCAAAGTACAGGCTCACAGCGTCGAGGAATTGATCGCACTGGCCAAGTCCCGGCCGGGCAAGCTGACCTACGCCTCCATCGGCGTCGGCAGCGCACACCAATTGGCGGGAGAGACGTTCAAAACCCTCACCGGCACGGACATTCTGCACGTGGCCTACAAGGGCAGCGCGCCCGCCATAACGGACTTGCTCGGCGGCCAAGTAGACATGATGTTCGAAGGCGGAGCGTCGTCGCTGCCGAACGTACGCAGCGGCAAACTGCGGGCCCTCGCCTCCACCGGCCCGCACCGCACGGCCGACATGCCGGACTTGCCCACCATCAGCGAAACCGTACCGGGCTTCGACCTGACGGTTTGGATCGGCCTGGTCGCACCGGCCGGCACGCCGCAGGCGGTGGTCGACAAGATCAACCGCGATGCCACCGAGATCCTCAAGCGGCCCGAAACGACCCGGCAGTTCTCCGCCGTCGGCATCGAGGTCATGCCTACCACTCCCACCGAACTCGCCCAGCGCATCCACTCTGAAATCCCACAGTGGACACAGGTCATGCGGGCTGCCGGCATCCGGCCGCAAGGGGGAGACAAATGAGAACCCGGAGGCACATCGCGGGCCTGGCGCTGGCCTGCCTGGCACTCCCTGCTCATGCAGCGACTGCCGACAGCTATCCCTCGAAGCCCATCCAGATCGTCCTGGGCTTTCCACCCGGCGGCAGCACCGACATCCTGGCGCGTCTGGTGGCGCAGCACTTGCAGCAGGCCTGGGACCGTCCAGTCATTGTGGTCAACAAGCCGGGAGCCAGCACCATCATCGCCACCGAATCGGTCGCCAAGGCGCCGCCGGACGGCTATACCCTGCTGGTAGGCGCCAGTAGCGCCATGACGATCAACCCCGTGCTCTACCGCAGTCTTCCCTACGATCCCAAACGGGATTTGTCCCCGGTAGCCATCATGGGAAGCTTCCCGCTGGTCCTGGCGGTGCAGCCCTCGATGAGCGTCAAGACCGTCTCCGAACTGATTACCGCGGCAAAAGCCGCCTCGCCGCCGTTGAACTACAGCTCGGCGTCGACCCTGTTTCAGCTGGCCGGGGAAATGTTCAAACAGATGTCGGGCACCGAGATCACGCATATTCCCTACAAAGGAAGCGTCCAGGCGCTGACGGCGTTGACAACCGGCGATGTCCACATGCTGTTCCTGGACCCCGCGCCGGTCATTACCCAGATGAAGGCCGGCAAGGCCCGTGCCCTGGCGGTTACGTCGGCACGCCGCTGGCCGTTGATGGCCGAAGTGCCCACCATGACGGAATCCGGCGTACCTGGCTATGACTTCGCCAGTTGGATTGCCCTGTTCACCCCCGCCGGCACACCGCCCGATATCGTCACCAAGATCCAGCGCGAGGTATCCCGCATCGTGGAGCTTCCGGAGGTCCGGCAGAGACTGGAGACACTCGGCATCGATGCAGGCGGCCGCGCGTTGGGCATCGAGCCGGCGGACAACACCCCGGCGTCGCTGGCCCGCGTCATCGACGACGAAGCCAAGCGCTTCGCCCAGGTCATCCGCACCGCCAACATCAAGGCTGAATGAGGATCCCCATGAGCGCCACTCCCCACCGACAATCCGGCATGCTGCTGGAAGTCCGGCCCGAAGGGCTGACCATACCCGAACCGCCCCGCTTCCACGACCTGGAGGCCGAACGCTTGCACCGTAAGCAGCGGCTGGCAGCATGCTTGCGCATTTTCTCGCTGCATGGCTTTGATGCCGGGATAGCGGGCCACATCAGCTGTCGCGACCCGATTCTGACCGACCACTTCTGGGTCAACCCCCTGGCCGTCCACTTCAGCCGCGTCAAGGTGTCCGACCTGGTATTGGTGGACCATGACGGCCGTATCGCCGAAGGCCGTCATCCGGTCAACGCGGCGGCGTTCTCCATACACTCGCGCATCCACCGAGCCCGGCCTGACGTCATGGCCGCGGCACATTCGCATTCGCTGTACGGCACTACCTATGCGTCGCTGGGGCAGTTGATTCCGCCCATTACCCAGGAAGCCTGCGTGTTCTACCAAGACCACACCGTCATGCAGGCCTACAACGGCATCGCGTCCGAGCTGTCCGAGGGCGAACTGATCGCGCAAACCCTCGGTGGTACCAAGGCAGTGATCTGCCGCAATCACGGTCTTTTCACCGTGGGTCATACGGTGGAGGAAGCCGTGTTTTGGTTCCTGCGCATGGAGCGCGCGTGCGAACAAACCTTGCTCGCGCTTGCCGCGGGTCGGCCTATCGAGGTGGACGATGCCACGGCCAAGCTCACTGCCAAGCAGATCGGCACGCCCAAGGCCGGCTGGTTCGGCCTGCAACCCCTGGTCGACAAGGTTCTGGCCGAGCAACCCGACCTGCTGGAGTGACCCATGAAGCTGTGTGTATTCGGCGCGGGCGCGATCGGTGGTTTGATCGCCGGTCGTCTCGCGCAGGCCGGCCAGCCGGTATCCGTCGTCGCACGGGGTCCCCATCTGGCTGCCATTCAGCGCGACGGCTTGACCGTACGCTGGGCCGGGGGCGCCTGGAATGGCCGTATCACGGCAACTGCACGGGCAGAAGAACTCGGTGTTCAGGATATCGTCGTCATTGCAGTCAAGACCTGCAGCCTTGCCGCCGCCCTACCCGGCATTGCGCCCCTCGTCGGCCCCGACACGGCGATCGTCCCCGCCATGAACGGTGTCCCGTGGTGGTTCTTTTCCGGCTCGGGCGCCGGACGTTCCCAAACAAGGCTCGACAACCTGGATCCCGACGGCCGTATCGCGGCCGCTCTGCCGGCGCACCAGGTCGTCGGTTGCGTCGTCTATCCGACTGCTCATTTGGCTGCGCCCGGGATCGTTCAGCACACCGGCCGATGGGAAGTCTACCTGGGAGACCCCGACCGAGCCGACTCAAGCCGCTCGCGCGATCTGCATGCGAGGCTGTGCCAGGCCGGCTTCCTAAGCAATCTGACGGACAATATCCGCCTGGAGATCTGGCGCAAGCTGATCGGCAACGCCGCCTTCAATCCGATCAGCGCGCTGACACGCGCCACGCTGGACAAAATGCTGGCCGATGCGGAGGTTTATACGCTGCTAAAAACGCTGATGGGCGAGACGATTGCGGTAGGAAGAGCCCTGGGCTTGGATACCGGCGAAACGCCGGACGCCAGGCTGGAACGCGGGCGCCCGATGGGCAACATCAAGTTCTCGATGCTGCAAGACCTCGAACAGGGGCGGCCCATGGAGCACGAGGCGCTCAGTGGCGCGGTAGCGGCCATTGGCGACCAGGTAGGCGTTCCTACACTCACCATGCATAGCGTCCATGGGCTGATTCGCACATTGGCGGTAAGCTTACAAACCCCGGGGATATGAATCGCGCCGGCTCTTCACGTCCAGCGATGGCCGCCGGCTATTGGCGCGTTCATCACCGCAGAATCTTGTCCAGGGCCTTGCCTTTGGCAAGCTCGTCGATCAGCTTGTCCAGGTAGCGGATCTTCTGCATCAACGGATCTTGCACTTCCTCCACGCGCACCCCGCACACCACGCCCTTGATGAGCGATGCATGGGGATGGATGGCAGGCGCTTGGGCAAAGAAGGTTGCAAAGTCGCTGTGCTGGCGGATCTGCTTGTCCAGCCCCGCCTGGTCGTAGCCGGTGAGCCAGCGGATGACCTGGTCTACTTCATCCTTGGTGCGGCCCTTCCGCTCCGCCTTCTGGACGTACAGCGGATACACCGACGAAAACGGTGTGGTGAAAATTCGATGCTCGGCCATCTTCAGTACTCCCGCAGACGGAGACATGCAGCAGATTTCGGTCGAAGGCACGACAGCCACCATCCTGGCTCCGTGCCGCTCTTGACTATACCTGTGCAGGGATGGCCGGTGATCGGCGGTTGCACGGTGGCGGGCGGCCTTGCGCCGCCGAGGCCGCGCAACGATGTCCGGCAAAGAAGCGCAGACGCCTCCATGCGGCTATCCCCTCCGCCGGCCCAAATCCCACAGTTCAACTCTCTACGCCCGACGCAGGACCCGGCTCATGAATCTCGACTCCCGGGATATCCGCCAGTATTTCGGATAGCGTACATACGAATCTATCCACCGGGGTAGGCAACGATTTATGCCGAGGCCATGCAACGACGACCTTCCGGCGAATAATGGGATCCACTAGCGCCACGCTCCGCAAGATGCCCCCGAACAGCTCCGAGGACAGTGCCATGGGAGGAATGATCGAGAGCCAACCGGGTCGTAGCGTAATGTGCAAAAGACTTTGCAGCGAATCAACCTCTAATTCCGGTCTTAGCGTAATCCCTTGTAATCCGAAATGGGCGTCAATCAGGTTACGCATCGATTTATAGCGCGATGGTAAGACTAACTGCCATTCAGCCAACTCTCGGCCCCCAATGGCTTCCCGTCCCGCCAGCGTATCGCGGTGTCCGACGACTACCAGTGCCTCCGTCGAGACATCGCGAGTCTGCATATTGAGGAGATCCTGGGTCGTACTCAGCAATGCGCAATCGAGGTCTCCTGCGATCAGCCAACTGATCAAATCGCTGCGATAGCCGTCGCGGGACAATACCTCTACTTCCGGATACAGATCGCGGAATCGCTCCAAAGCTCTCGGCATCACGTACTGATGGAACGACGCTTGGGCGCCCACGCATATCTTCCCGCTGAATCGATCCGATCCGCGCGACAATACTGCACTGGCCCGCTCGAGTTCCGTTAATACACGAATGCAATGCCGGTAGAACTCATGGGCCAGGGCGTTCGGCCTTACACCATGGGCATCGCGTGCGAATAGCTGGACGTCGTGGTAAGCCTCGAGCCGCTTAATCTGTTGACTGATGGCCGGCTGAACCACATGCATTCGGCGCGCAGCGCGCGTGATGCTCCCTTCTTCGTAAAGCGCTACAAAGCAGCGTATTTGGCGGATATCCATGCCCGGCACCTAACACAGGAGTAGGGACGCTCCGGCGCAGCGTCCTTGGCTTACCGCATTGGGACAATGCCGGGCTCCAAACTTTCGACATGACTGGCAATCGCCCCCGGCGTCGTAAGCCAAACCCGGTGGCGCTGCGAGGCGATATGCGTCAGGATCCGCCGCAATTGCCTGATTCGATGCGGCTGACCGGTCAAGAACGTGTGCAAGGACAGGCAATATACCATCGGGTACAGTTCCGACTCTTGAAGCTGTTCATCGAATGCATCGATCGCCATCTTGGTGAACTCTTCGTCACTTGCACCCCGATTTACGTAAGCGGGCAGGTCATTGAGCTCCATTGATGGATAGGGAACGGCCAAGATCGGCCCCTGCTCGGTACGAAACCACATGGGCTGATCGTCGAACCACCAGTCCAGCATGTATTTCCACCCCAACTCCTTGAGCAACTCTGGAGTATTCGGGCTCTGTGAAATGAACGGTCCGAGCCAGCCCGCTGGCGGCCTACCTTCATGCCGCTCGAACAATTCCTTCACATCCCTCAACATAGCTCGCTCCGCCTCAGCGGACATGTCCGCCTGGCGCTCGGAGTTGGTTCGCCCATGCCCTACCATTTCATCCCCGCGCTTCCGGCAGGCGTCAAGGACCTCAGGGCACACATCGTAAACCGACCCGTTCGCGAGTACTGCCAACGGAAATTCGAATGCGTCGAACTCCCGGAGTATCCGCCATACTCCTACCCGGTTACCATAGTCGCGATAGGCATATCCCCGGTGATAGGGCGCGGCCGGCATCGACGTAAAGTCGTTGCCAGGGTTCCGCCCGAATTCGAAACCCTCCACGTTAAGCGCAAAGTAGACAGCCAAGCGTTTGCCACCAGGCCACTCATAAACGGGGCGCGAAACGATCGGGCTGTAATCGTACCGGTGGTTGCCGTGCTCGAACTTAATCACTTCGATATCTCCTGGGCGTTTGCATGGCCGAGCTCAGAAAGTGCTTTTAGTAAAGCCTTCGTATCCATGACGTCTGCATACTTTTCGGCCATGTCGTAAAGGTTGACGGCATGCGAAGTCTGATTCCGGTCATAGACAGCGTCTTCGGGAACCGCGACGCGGTAGTTATAGGAAAACGCATCGACGACGCTGCTACGAATGCATCCCGACGTCGCACATCCGGTCACGACCAGCGTATCCGCGCCCGTATTGACTAAGTAGCTGGCCAGCGGGGTGCCGAAGAATGCGCTGGGATGCTTCTTTGGCAAAAGGACATCACCGGCACGCGGAGCGATCGCCTCGACAAACTCGTAGCCCTTGGCGGGAATCTCCATCATGGTCGGGACCTTCTCCGTCAGGCGCCCCTGATCGAAGCCGAATTTGGGCGCCACGTATGGATAGAGGACAGGCCAATTTCTTTCCCGGAACAAAGCCAGCAATTCGGCGATATGACCGATCGCCTGCCATGCGATCTCGCCGCAAGACGTCGCGAACTCCTTGATGGCCAAGTCGAACGGCATGGGACGTGTACCTGCAGTACGGTACTGTACGTCGATGATCAGTAGCGCCGGCCGGTGCCCGAGTCCAGAGGGACGACCAAAACCCGCCGCGCGGGATGCAGCGCGATCCTCCTCCGGGATGATGTGATGCCATATTGTGGACATTCCAGCTCTCCTCAATGTGCCCCGCGAACGGTGTCAATGACGTCGCCAGCCGATTCGGCATCTGCACCTCGCCAAGCGACGTGTCCGTCAGGTCGTACCAATACCAGCGGAGTCTCATACAACTCCGCCGCTCCTGGTTCACCGATTTGTCTAACGATCAGCGGCACACCACGCTGTGCGGCTGCGCGCGTGAACGACTGGGCCTGTTCTATAGCTGCCTGATCGAAAACCAATAGCGTGAAGCCCTTTCCGAAGAGATCGATAATCGAGTGGCCTGGAGCAAGCCAAATGTGAGGAGCCCGTGAACCAGGTCGCGCGGTGGGTACATATGCGGAATAGTCATCGGGGGTCGGGGGCGTGCCATCCGGCTCGCAGATAGGAGAACCTTCGTAGCGATATCCCATCTGCAACCCCCACGATTGCCACTCATATTGAGTAGCGCGCTTCATGTTTTCGCCGATCTCTCTTCGCGCCGCCTCTGCTCGCTTGCTGTCTTCCAGCAAATATTCGCAGCGCCTAGGCGACACCCAGGTCTTGTAGTTGTGCGTTGAATATGCAGCGTTGCGAATCGCCACCGGCTTGCGCTCCTCGGTATAGGAAGCAAGCAACTTCGGACCTCCCCACCCTTCAAGCGTCGCCTGGAGCTTCCAGCCCAGGTCGAATACATCTCCCAATCCGGTATTCATGCCCATGCCACCGGTCGGAGACATGGTATGAACCGAATCTCCTGCAAGGAGTACCCTATCGATTCCATAGCACTCGGCTATCAGCTCTGCGCGTTTCCAGGGCAAGATTGAAATGATCTCGAAGTCGATCTGATCCGTCCCGAGTGCCCGCAGCACCCATGCGCGAGCATCAAAGGAATCCAGATCGAACTTCGAAGCTGATCCGTATACCGTCAGACGCCAAACCTCTCTGCCATCAATTACCGTCACGTTGCCCCACGTTCCCTCCGGGCCAATAAGCAAAAATCGCTCTGCCGCTTCCTTCCCGCATTGCCGAAGCAAGTCCGGGCAGGAGAACAGCACACTCATGGAGTAGTTCAGATGACCTTTGCCCTCCATGCTTATGCCTAACCCAGAACGTATCGTGCTGTTCGCTCCATCACATCCGACCAAGTAATCGGCGTGAATTGTCAAGGAATGCCCCAGCCGGGTATTTTTCGCCCGCAGGCGAACCCCGCTTCCGTCTTGTTCAAAACTCTCGACAGCAGTGTCGACCAGCAATTTGCCATGCCGGCTGTCCCGCAAAGCCATCTTCAGTACGGGGTCAAGCCAATGCTGGGGGCAACGTTGCTTCTTCTCCGGAGACCAATGCGGTAGAGGCATCGCGCCGATGCTCGGATACTCGTCCCGTGCGAGGGTGTGCCCGGAAAGGCTTGTGCAGAACTCGATAGAAAGCGCGAAATCATCGGGGAACCCGCTCTCTCGCACGGCGCGCGCTATTCCCCAGCGGCGGAAAAACTCCATAGTCCGTACAGAAATGAAGCCGGCACGCGGATGGGTAACGTGACCGCTTTCTTTCTCGATTACCAAGCTATCAATCCCACGCCAGGCCAGATCAATTGCCAGGGACAAGCCCACTGGACCAGCACCCACGATGGCCACCGAGGTAGCCAACTCTCTTTCTTTCATAGATTTAGGATTTCAATCAAAACAGCACTACATCGGAGAATGACAAGACTCGAAAAGCCTTCCGGAATTTCGATGGCACGGCTGGCGGCCAGCATATCTTTGTGCAACTACTCCACCGAAACATTGGCTTCCTTTACGACCTGCCGCCACTTCGCGCTCTCTGCAGCGATCGCCTCTGAAAATTGCTGTGGCGTCTCTTCCACCGGCGAGAAGCCCAAGCGAGCAACGTCAGCCCTGACTGCCTGTTGTGTGCTGGCATGGCGGAACGCAGTGTTCAGCTTTTCAAGCACGTCGGCAGGGATTTCCTTAGGCGCCACCAGCCCGAACCATTCCAGCGACTCGAAGCCTGGATAACCGCTTTCTGCCATGGTCGGAAGATCCGGTACCAGCGAGTTGCGCGCCGAGCTTGTGATGGCGATAGGTCGCAAGCCTCCATCGTTCAAATGGGTCAACATGTGGCCAAGAGCCACGAAGGCCATGTCGAGATGATCGCCGGCGAGATCCGTCAGCACCTGCGCATTGCCTTTGTAAGGAACGTGGACCATGTCGATACCGGCCCGCGACTTGAACAGCTCACCAGTCAGGTGAATGATCGACCCAACCCCCGCCGAACCGAAATTCAGACTCCCCGGCTTGGACTTTGCCAGCGCTACGACATCGGCCACCGTATGAACGGGAAGCTTGCTGCTGACCACGAGAACCAATGGTCCTCGCACCGCACGGCTAACCGGTTGGAATGACTTGAGCGGCTCATATGGCAAAGATGAATACAGAGATGGCGCGACAGCCAGCGTGCTTGTCCCTCCCCAGAGCAACGTATAACCGTCGGCCGCGGCGCGCGCCGCGATTCCGCCGCCAAGCGTTCCTCCAGCGCCGGGCCTGTTGTCCACCACTACGCTCTGTCCAAGTTCCGACGTGATAGCGCGAGCGAAAATCCGCGCCGTAACGTCCGTAGGCCCCCCGGGCGCGAACGGCACGATCAAGGTAATTGGACGTTTTGGGTAATCCGTTGCCCAGACTGGGACGCAGACCACCATCGATAAAGCAGCCATCAAAGGAATACGGACGCGGCTACGCCACGCCTGCTTGAAGGCGTTCATGCGACTCTCCTTGTGTTTTCGGTCTGGATGACCGAGTAGATGAACTAGACAGGAATGCGGTTGGCCCACCCGCCGAACAAAGGTTCGTTCGGACGCGGCACCCCCAGGTACTCTTCCCCGCCTGCTGCCCGTACCATTGCCCATGCCAGGCAAAGATTCGACGACAACGTTGGCTTGCCCGTGATGGCAGAAACCTCTATCAGGGCGCGTAATGTAGGCATCCCCGTGCCCGTGAACATAATGGCATCGGCGTCCTGCCACTTCAGCTTACCGAAGGACGACATCACTAGCGGCGTTGTTATGTTGTAGATATCCCGCGTATCGCCGGTGTCCAGATCGACCGAAACGCAATCGACCACGGTCAACCCCATGCCCGTCCAATAGTGCTTGCTCGCCTCGACAAGAAAGGGCGGATACGGAGCAAAAATCGCCACGCGCCGGGCACCAAAGTCTTTCAAGGCTAGCCGCAGTGCCTGTGCGGCGGAAATAATGGGATAGCCGAACCGGTCCGAAGCAGCATCCAGCGCCCGCCGCTCTTGTTCTTCCCCTACAAGATAAGAACTGCCTGTGCAGGCGTAACCGAGAACGTCCAGCTTGGCAGTATCGTAGGCTTCAAGGCTCGCCGGAAGGTTCGTCAGGTAATCCACCAGGCGCCTCCCGGACTCGCTGCGGCTCCCCTGCAGCCGCGTGACTAGCATGGAGAACCCGGGTGGCAGCAGGGCCGAAAGTTCCGGCTCCACGACCGGATTCGCCTGCGGGACGGCAACACCAAGTACAGCGCCACTGCCATACTCGCGCGTGGCCACAACGCTGGTGGAATCGACAAGAGAGGTCGGGGCGGCCGTATTGTTCATGACATTCCTTCGTTCGAAAGCTCGAAGAAATTATCCGCACGACGCTATACCGCAACAATTAACTTCGGTTGATGGCGGGTATCACATGGAAGTCATGGCGTTGCACCATATAGCACACATAGCGGTATATGTGGAACCGCACCCTGTGGCCGCGCATCGCAGGCGCAATACGGGATATATCCGTACTTAGACTCTTGCTTGGGAGGTCGATCGGAGGTGGAACTTCCCTTCCAGAAACGAAAAACCCGCGATCTCCTAGTAGAATCGCGGGTTTCGTAGACTTCTTGGTACTGCTCGATACTGTATCCTGGTGCCGTCGGCGAGACTCGAACTCGCACAGCTTTCGCCACTACCCCCTCAAGATAGCGTGTCTACCAATTCCACCACGACGGCTTGCGTGAGCCCGCTAGTATATAACATTTTGCGGGCCCGATAACGGCATCGTTTTAGTTTTTGGGCGCTTCCGGCGTAGCAGGCGCGGTAGGCGCAGCCGGGGCATTCTGGGGCGCCGGCGTGCTTTCAGGAGCGGGGGCCGGCGTCTCGGCCGCAGGGGGCGCGGAGGGAACGGTGGGCACCGAAGCGTCCGGCGCCGCCGGGGCAGGCGCCGTGCCGGGCACGGCGGGCACCGACAGGTCGGGCTGGTTTTCCATCACGCCGCCCTCGGGCACGGACGATGCCGGGCGGCCCAGGTAGGCCAGCGCGGCCGTGGTAATGAAAAAGACCACCGCCGCCCACTTGGTGGTGCGCGACAGGAAGTTGGCTGCGCCGGCGGCGCCGAACAGGCTGCCGGCCGACCCGCCGCCGAAGGCTGAGCCCATGTCGGCCCCCTTGCCCTGCTGCAGCAGTACCAGGACGATGATCGTCAATGCGGAAACGACCTGCACGATGAGCAGGACAGTCAGTAGTACGGACATTCAAGCACTCCGGGTTGTCGCGCCCGCCTCGGCGATGCGCAGGAATTCTTCGGCCACGAGCGAGGCGCCCCCGATCAGGCCGCCGTCGATATCGGGCATGGCGAACAACGAAGCGGCATTGGCCGCCTTGACGCTGCCGCCGTAAAGCAGCCGCACGCCCGGGCATCCGGCCTGGGCGACCGCGGCGCGCATCGCGGCATGCACTTCCTGAGCCTGTTCAGGGCTGGCCGTCTTGCCGGTGCCGATGGCCCAGACCGGTTCGTAGGCCAGGACCAGGGCAGCCACTGCTTCCTTGCCCAGGGCCAATACCGGCGCAAGTTGCTCGCCGATGACGGCCAGCGTACGGCCCGCTTCCCGTTCGGCCAGGGTTTCGCCCACGCAGACGACGGGCGTCAGGCCGGCGCCCAGCGCGGCCTTGGCTTTTTCCGCGACCAGCTGGCTGGTCTCGCCATGCATGGCGCGGCGCTCGGAATGCCCCACCAGCACGTAGCGGCAGCCGAATTCGGCCAGCATCGCGCCCGAGACCTCGCCGGTATAGGCGCCCTGATCGTGGACGCTGAGATCTTGCGCACCCCAGGCGATGTCGGAGTCGGTCAGTGCCGATTCGGCCTGGGCCAGATAGGGAAACGGCACGCAGACGCCCACGTCGCATGCCGCGGCATGGGACGACTGGTTCCAGCCGCTGCGAATGGCCGCGAGCAGTTGCCCATTGGCAGCCAAGCTGCCGTGCATCTTCCAATTGCCGAGCACCAGGCGGCGGATTTTCTGTGTTGTGGTCATCGACAGGAATCGAAAAACGCCCGCGCAGCCAACATATAGGCTCGGGCAAAATATCGATTGTATCGGCTTCTGGCCCGACTCTGCACCGGTCCGGGCAAACCCCTGCGTTTTGCCGGGTGTGCCCGACGGATTTCAGACGGTGAGCACGATCTTGCCCACGTGCTGGCCCGACTCCATCAGGGCGTGCGCCCGGGCTGCCTCGCGCAGCGGGAAGGTCGCGTAGACGACAGGCTTGAGCCGCCCCGACTCGAACAGCGGCCACACGTTCTGGCGCAACGCGGCCGCCACCTCGCCCTTGAACTGGGCGGACCGGGGCCGGAGCGTCGAACCGGTGATCGTCAGGCGCCGGCTCAGTACCTTGCCAAAATCGATTTCCCCGCGCACGCCGCCCAGCAACGCGATCAGTACGATACGGCCGTCATCGGCCAGACACTGGATGTCGCGCGCCACGTAGTCGCCGGCGACCATGTCCAGGATCACATCCACCCCGCGTCCGTCGGTCAGCCGCTTGATTTCCTGTACGAAATCCTTGGTGCGGTAATTGATGCCGGCGGTCGCGCCCAGCTTTTCCACGGCGGTGACCCGCTCGTCGCTGCCCACGGTGGCGTATACCGGGTGGCCCAGCGCCCTGGCCAGTTGCACGGCGGTGGTGCCGATGCCACTGGCCCCGCCATGCACCAGCAGCGACTCGCTGCCGGACAGCCGGCCCCGCATGAAGACGTTGCTCCACACCGTGAAGTAGGTTTCCGGCAGACCGGCAGCTTCCACCGGGCCCAGCCCCGCGGGCACGGGCAGGCACTGGGTGGCCGGCACGGTGCAGTATTCGGCATAGCCGCCGCCGTTGACCAAGGCGCAGACCGGGTCGCCCACGGCAAAGCCGGCGGCGCCGTCGCCCAGCGCCGCGACCGTCCCGGCCACTTCCAGCCCGGGCAGATCGGAGGCCCCGGGCGGCGGAGGATAAGTGCCGCGGCGCTGCGCGACATCCGGCCGATTGACGCCCGCCGCCGCAATCTTGATGAGGATTTCGCCGGGACCCGGCTGGGGAATCGGGCGTTCGGCAGGCTGCAGCACTTCAGGCTCGCCTGGGCGAGTGATTTCTATGACGATCATGGACGGGTTCCCCATAGGAAGCAGATAGGCATAAAACGGGATCATGATATACGGCTATCCCCTGGGCGCGCCCACGGGCGGCGGCGGGCCGGTGCCCAGCTACGCCGGTGATGTACCACCCCATAGCCAAATTGAATACCAGTTCCCCAGAAATTCATTCTTCTTTCATAGAAGTATTCCCTAGACTCTACGCGTTCCCCTAGCCACCGTCCCGTACCCCGGGACGCCGTACCAGGAAAAGAGAGAAACCATGACGACCCAAGCCAATGTCGTGGCCGGCAAGGCCACCCCGCGGGGCAAATATCCCCATATCAAGCGCGCAGGCGACTTCCTGTTCGTTTCCGGCACCAGCTCGCGCCGGCCCGACAACTCTTTCGCCGGCGTGGAGGTCGATGCGCTGGGCACGACCAAGTTCGATATCGGGGCCCAGACGCGCGCCGTCCTGGAAAACATCTGCGACATCCTCGCCACTGCCGGCGCCTCGCTGTCGGATGTAGTCGAAATTACGACCTTCCTCGTCGACATGGCGGACTTCGGCGGCTACAACCAGGTCTACGGCGAGTTCTTCGACTACGACGGCCCCGCCCGCACCACGGTGGCCGTCCACCAGCTTCCGCACCCTCACTTGCGCATCGAGATCAAGGCCGTGGCCTACAAGCCCCTCTGAGCCGCCGCCATACAACGAGACTTCATCAGGTTCCATCATGAAAATCGATATGCACGCACACCACTTCCCGCGCATCTCGCAGGAAGAAGCAGCCGCCTTGAGCGTCGAGCGCGCTCCCTGGCTGCGCGTGGACGAAGGCGGCAAGACCGGCCAGATCATGCGCGCCGACAAGCCGTTCCGCCCGGTCTACGACGCCCTGTGGGACCCGCAGGCACGGCTGGCCGAAATGGACGCGCAGGGAGTGGACATCCAGATCACCTGTGCCACGCCCATCATGTTCGGCTATGAATTCGCCACCGACAAAGTCATGCCCTGGGCCCAGCGCATGAACGATCTCGCCCTGGAGTTCTGCGCGGCCGCGCCCAAGCGGCTGGTGCCGCTGGCACAGGTGCCGCTGCAGGACGTCGACGCTGCGTGCCGGGAAGCCTCCCGCGCCAAGGCCAGCGGCCACCATGGAGTGCAGATCGGTAACCACCTGGGCGACCGCGACCTGGACGACGAAGGCCTCGTGACCTTCCTGCAGCACTGCGCGAACGAGGGCATCCCGCTGCTGGTCCACCCCTGGGACATGATGGGCGGCAACCGCATGAAAAAGTGGATGTTGCCGTGGCTGGTCGCGATGCCGGCGGAAACGCAGCTCGGCATCCTGTCGCTGATCCTATCGGGTGCCTTCGAACGTATTCCCGAATCGCTGAGGATCTGTTTCGCGCACGGCGGCGGCTCGTTCGCCTTCATGCTTGGCCGCGTGGACAACGCGTGGAAGCATCGCGACATCGTGCGGCAGGACTGCCCGCGCCCGCCCTCGGAATACGTCAAGCGATTCTACGTAGACTCGGCCGTGTTCGATCCGGGCGCGCTGCGGCTGCTGGTTGACGTGATGGGCACCGACCGCATCATGTTGGGTTCGGACTATCCGTTCCCGCTCGGCGAACAGTCCATCGGCAAGCTGGTAGCGGAGCAGCCGGGGCTGAGCGACGCCGACCGGCGCGCCATATGCGCCGGCAACGCCGTCGAGTTCTTCGGCCTGCAGGCTTTGGTCGGCTGACCGCCGTTTTCCCACCCAGAAGGAACTGCCATGACACTCGTGACCAGACTGTGGCGCGCATCGGCCGCCTTGACCGTCGGCCTGTCCCTCGCGGGACTCGCCGCTCCCGGCGTGCGGGCGCAATACCCCGACCGGCCGATCCGGCTGGTCGTGCCGGCTCCGCCGGGCGACGGTTCGGACCAGTTGGCGCGCAGTGTCGGCAAGGCCATGGGCGATGCCCTGGGGCAGAGCCTGGTGGTGGAAAACAAACCCGGCGCCGGCGGCAGCATCGCCTCGGACATCGTCGCCAAGGCGCCGCCCGACGGCTACACCGTGCTGCTGGGCAACGCCAGCTCGCACGCCGTCACGCCCGGCCTGTACAGCAGGCTGCCCTATGACGCGGCCAAGGATTTCACGGCGGTGACGCTGCTGGCCAGCGCGCCCAACGTACTGGTCATCAATCCCTCGCTGCCGGCGAAGAACATCGGCGAGTTCATCGCCTACGCGCGCGCCCATCCCGGCAAGCTCAACGTCGGCTCCGGCGGCAACGGCAGCCTGTCGCACCTGTCGGCCATCCTGTTCAACTCGATGGCGGGCGCCGATATCCCCCACGTGCCCTACAAGGGCGCCGCGCCTGCGGTCACGGCTGTCATGGCGGGCGAGATCTCGGCATTGCTGATCAATATCCCGACCGTCTCGCAGCAGATCCAGGCGGGCAAGCTTCGCGCGCTGGCGGTCAGCAGCCTCGCCCGTTCGCCGCAATTGCCCGATGTTCCCACCCTGGACGAAGCAGGACTCAAGGGCTACAACACGGAAGCCTGGTTCGGGCTGTTCGTGCCGGCGCAGACGCCGGCGCCGGTGATCGCCAGGCTGCAGGCCGCCGCCGCGGACGCCCTCAAGAGCGAAGCTGTACTGAACCATATCAAGACCATGGGCGCGGTGCCCAAGGCGCTGGCCGGCCCGGCGTTCGCGGAGTTCGTTCGCACCGAAGCGGCGAAATACCGGGCCATCATCAAGCAAGCCGACGTGCGGATCGACTAAGCTAGAGCCTTTGCCAACCGAACCCGCCGCGGCCGTCCGTTCCGCGGCCGTATCGCCAGCATGAACCGACCCGTCACACCCGACTCCTCCCGCCCCGCCCCCACCCGCGCCGCATCTGGGCGGGTGTCCGCATGACGCGGCCTGCCATTCGCTTGGTGATCGGGACGTGGAGCGAGTTGCAACACGATGCCGCGCCGATCCGCCAAGCCGTCTTCATCGATGAACAAGCCGTTCCGCGCGAACTGGAATACGACGCGGCGGATGCCGTCTCGCTGCATGCCGTCGCCTATGATGCCTCTGGCACACCAGTGGGAACCGGGCGGCTGCTGCCCGATGGCCACATCGGCCGCATGGCGGTACATCGCCGGGCGCGCGGGCTGGGCGTGGGCGGCGCGATACTCGACGCGTTGATCGAAGAGGCCCGCCGGCGAGGACACGTGCGCTTGCTGCTGCATGCGCAGACCCGCGCCCAGCCGTTCTACGAAACTCGCGGATTCCGGGCCGAAGGTGATGAATTCCTAGAGGCAGGCATCGTCCACGTCCTCATGGCCCTCCACCTGCCGGCCGGGCCGCAGGCTACGTCGACGGACCAGGCTTGAACACCCCTCCCCCGTTACGACTTGCCCCGACAGACGAAATCCTCGGGCCCAAGGCGCGTTACCGGCCCCTGGCGGCCCGCCGCCACCGTCGTAGCCACATCGTGGATTTCCGCCTGTCCTGCCAGATAGGCCGTCAGGAGATGATCGACGCGATCGTCTGGCGCGCCGAAGCGGGTGCGCAGCACCTGCGCGTCGACTTCGAAGACTTGCGGACCGCGCGTCTCGTGGAAAAGGGTGAAGCGCACGCCGCTCTTGGTGGCCAGCGGCGTCGCTCCGGCAGCAAGTCGATGCGGCATGGCGTGCCTCCGATATTCTGCTGTTCGCGTTGTCGTTCTTCTTTCGAGCTTTCCTTATACGCCAGCACGTCGCCGAACACCATCGGCTGCCGCCCTGGCGCCGTGCCCTGCTGCAAGCCGCATTCCCGGACGGGACCTGCCCTGTCAGGCGCCTAGCCACAAAAACATGAAAACCGAGACTTCCTCCGCCCTCTCCCCCGCCGTGTCGCCAGCGATAGCGCTGCTCGGCATCTTGCTCGTGGCCGCCACGTTGCGCGCCCCGCTGACCGGTATCGGACCGCTGCTGGGGCACATCCGCGCCTCGACCGGCCTGGATGCCGGCAGTGCCGGCCTGCTCAACACCTTGCCGCTGCTGGCCTTCGGCGTGTTTTCGATACTGGCGCCCGTGGCAGGGCGCCGCCTTGGCCTCGAGCGCACGCTGTTCCTCGCCATGGCCGGCCTGTCCGCCGGCATCCTCATGCGCTCGATGCCCGGCATCGCACCGCTGTTCCTCGGCACACTGATAGGCGGCATCGCCATCGCCGTCGGCAACGTCATGGTGCCGGCCCTGGTCAAGCGCGAGTTTCCCCAGCGCATCGCCCCGCTCACCGGCCTCTATTCCGTCGTCATGACCCTGGCCTCCGGCACCGCCGCGGGCATCGCCGTACCGCTGGCCGACGCCCTGCCCGGCGGCTGGCGCAGTTCGCTGGCCTGCGTGCTGATCCTAACCGTCCCGGCGGCCGTGGTGTGGCTGGCTCGCGCGCGCCATGCCGCCGCCAGCCCCATCGCCGAACCGGGAAGCCCGGGCGCTCCCGTCAACGTCTGGCGGTCGTGGCTGGCCTGGCAAGTAACGCTCTTCACCGGCATCCAGGCTTTCAATTTCTACATCCTGGTGGCCTGGCTGCCCTCCATGCTGCACGAAACCGGCATGAGTCCAACACAGGCGGGATGGATGGTGTCGCTGCTGCAATTGGCCGCGCTGCTCGGCAACATCGCTACCTCGACCTTCTCGGGCCGCCTGCGCGACCAGAAAGGCCTCGGGCTGACCATATCGCTGCTATGCCTGATCGGCTTTGCCGGCATGGCGCTCTATCCGGCCTGGACCGTCGTCTGGATATGCATAGGCGGGGCGGGACTGGGCGGCAGCCTGGTATTGTCGCTGGCCTACATCAGCTTGCGCGCCGCCTCCACGCACCAGGCCGCATCCTTGTCCGGAATGGCGCAAAGCCTCGGCTACCTGATCGGGGCCGCCGGCCCGGTCGTATGCGGCGTCCTGCGCGACGCCACGGGCAGCTGGCTGCCGGCCTTGTGGCTCATGGTGACCATGGCGGGCATACAGGCCTGGGTAGCGTACGGCGCCGGGCGGTCCCGGACGGTCAGCGACGCCTAGCGGCCGCTGGTCGAGGGCGCCGGCTGGTGCTCGGCAATCAGCGCCAACAATTTTTCCACGTCCACCGGCTTGGTCAGATAGTCGTCGAAACCGTGGGCCAGGGCTTCTTCCTGCCCGAAAGCCGCACTGCGGCCGGTCACCGCGATGAGCGTCACGGGCTGCAGGTGGGACATATCCCGGATCATGGTCGCGACTTCCAGCCCGTTGGGCGACGGCATGTCGATGTCGAGAATCACCACGTGGGGCCGCCACGCCAGCGCCACTTCCATCGCGGCCGATCCGCCGCCGACAAATTTGACATCATGAAACCGACCGCATGCTTCGGCCAGCGCTTCAGCGGCACTGACGTAGTTGTCCACCACCAGCACCCGGCAAGACCTGTTCTGTCCCACTCCGTCCTCCTGTCGTTCCCGCCAGGGAAGCGTGGCGCCCATGCGGCGGCGACCTCACTCGGCGGCACTACCCGCGGGGGGATGCTCGCCGGGCTCCTCGTTGTCCAGCAGCAGACACAGGGCCGTCGGCTCCTGAGCCAGCGGCGGCAAGGCGGAAGCCGCCGTGAAAAAGCGGTGCAACGACGCGTAAGCCAGTTTTGCCGCCACGTCTTGCAGCAGTTTTTCCGTCGTCAGGAAGCCTGCGGCGCGCAGCCCATCCACGTCCAGATGGTAGGCCAGTTCGCCGTCGTCCGACGCAATGCTACCGATTCTTACCACCTTGCCGGCCGGGTCCCGCGCGTATACCCCGTATCCCGACACACAAAGCTGGTATTGGCAATGCGGGGCGGTCCCATCCTCGGCGTAGTAAGGCATGCCGCTTCTCCAATCGGGAATTCGCCGAGGGGGACAGCAAATCGCGTACCCGCAGAAGCCGCCGCCGCTCCCGTCCTAGCCAGGCTCACGGAAACGGTCTATAACGAAGGAAGTATCGAGTACTCGTGGTGCCCGGCGCCCTTCGGCCCGCCGGACCGCAAAGCTTCCCTATGAAAAACATACTCCAGTACATGCGCCAGCTCAGGCAGCGCCGGCTCGCGGCCTTCGAGCTATCCCTACCCAACCGCACGAGCGACGACCCCTACGACGGCGATCTTCGCCAGCTGTCGTTGAACTACGCGCCCAACGGTGAGATCGATGCGCGCGCGCTGCGGCGAAGGCTCGCCGAACTGGAATATCTGGAATACGACGACGAGCTGTGATGGCGGCGGTACCGGGGCAAGACGCCGGCGTGCTGCGTACGAAACACCCGCGGGAGCGGCGCCTTTGAATACAATGGACGTATCTTCCCGCAACACCACAGAGCGGGCCCCTTTCGGACGGACTCCCACATGAACAAGAATCTCGCCGCCCTCATCTCCGTGCTGGCGCTGGCCAGTTGCGCCTCTGACCCGACCTCCTGGTACAAGGCGACCGCATCGTCCGACCAGGCCGAACGGGACCGCATCCAGTGCGAACGGCAAGCACGCATCACCGCGCCGGGCACCGGCGCCCCGTCCTATCGCGGCATCAACGCCGGCGTGGGCTCGGGTGTCAACGACGGCCTGACCAATGCCGAACGACAATCGGGCCTGGCCAACGACTGCATGTATGGCCGGGGCTACACCATCCGCTGAGCGCTTCGTCGCCTGCCTGCCACTGGCCCCCGCCTGCCGGGCTCGAAATGTGGCATGATGGCGCGCACAACCCGCGGGGCCAGCCCCGACTCACCCCTAGGAGGTAAGCATGTTGTCTTTTCTCGGAACACTGCTGGTCGGCTTGGTAGTTGGTCTGATTGCACGGGCGATCAAGCCTGGCAACGACAGCATGGGATGGATCATGACCATCGTGCTGGGTGTCGCAGGCTCCCTGATCGCCGGGTATGCCGGACGGGCCATGGGCTGGTACGAGCCCGGCGAGGCGGCGGGATGGATCGCCTCGGTCATCGGCGCGATCGTACTGCTGATCATCTACGGCCTGATCACGAAGAACAAATCTGCCTGACGCGCTTGTGCAGGCCGATATGTCCGGCAAGTACACATTGGCCGGATAGGTCGAGCCTTACGCGGCCGGCTTAGCGCGACGGGACCGGAGTTCCCCGATCCGGCTCTCCGGAAGGCGCCGTGACCGGCGGAGAAGCCCGGTCCGGCGGAATGGGATGCGGGATGCCGGGGCCGGGGTTGCCTCCCTCCTGCCTGGGACGCTGCGCCTCGCCGCTTTCCACCTTGGCAAGCAGCTCCTTGGCATGCCGCTCGTGCTCTCTGAGCGTCGGCAAATGCGTCTTGGCAAGCGCTTGCAGCTGACCGTCGGTCGCGTGCACGGCCATCTCCTCGAACAACCGGATGGCGCGCTGATGCGCATCCACGCCCACCTCCTGGGCGAACTCCCGGTCGTAGGACGGCCCGGTCTTGCCTCCCAGCGAGGCCAGCACCGCCTTCTGTCCAACGTCCGGATCCGTGGGCAGCGACATGTTCCGGCTCGATGCATAGGCCTTGAACTCGGCTTCGATACGGGTGTGGTCCGAAACCATCCGTTTGGCGAAGTCCCGGATGTAATCGTTCGACCCTCTTTGCACCGCCATTTGGCTGGCCTCGATCTCGAAACGGCTGCTATGGCCGACCTGCGTGACATACTGGATATCAGTGCCCGAGGGGTCCTTGGCCCAGGCCTGGGCGGCCGCGGCCAAGACCACGCACATCGCCTTCCCGATAAGTTTGCGCACCACGACTCTCCCGACACGGACCACGACGGGCTTTCCCGTTGGCAAAGCCGTGCCGTGCCCGCCAATGAACGTTGATCCCATACAGGGGCGAGATTCTGGTAGCAAGCGACATGCCTCGCCAGGCGCACGCCGCCAGGCATCACTCACAGGAGCAAGCGTTTGCCTGGAACACAGCAGCCAAACCACGGACGGCCAGGCACCCGGCTCGTCACCACCGAGAGGCCACAATGCGGCTACATCACCTGAACTGCATTTCAACCTGCCCGGCCGGCGGCCGCCTGATGGACGGCCGATCGCCCCTGACAGCCTGGCGGGGACGCCTATGCTGCCATTGCATCCTGGCCGAGCTTCCATCGGGAGGCCTGGCATTGATCGACACCGGTCTCGGGCTGCGCGACGTCGAAGCGCCGCGTGAACGCTTGAGCGGCTTCTTCCTGGCGCTGGTCAAGCCGGAATGGCGCAGGTCCATGACCGCGATACGGCAAATCGAAGCCATCGGCTACACCGCCAAGGACGTGCGGCATATCGTGCTGACGCATCTGGATTTCGACCACGCCGGGGGACTGGATGACTTCCCCTACGCCACGGTGCATCTCCTGGCCGCGGAACGCGAGGTCGCATTCGCGCGCAAGACTTGGATGGACAGGCAGCGCTTCCGTCCGCAGCAATGGGGATCGCGGGAACGATGGAAGGTCTATCGCAGCGACGAGGGCGATACCTGGTTCGGCTTTCGCCGCGCCCGGCCTTTGGACGGGTTGCCGCCGGAGCTGGCCCTGGTCCCGTTGCCCGGGCACACGCTGGGCCATGCCGGCGTCGCGGTCGCGGGGGCCGAGGGGTGGCTGCTGCAGGCCGGCGACGCCTATTTCCACGAGCGGGAAATGGACGCCGTAGCGCCAGGCTGCCCGCTCGGCCTGAGGTTCTATCAATGGATGCTCGAACATGACCGCCGGGCGCGGCTGGACAACCAGGCGCGGTTACGTGAACTGGTACGCAGCCACGGATCGGAGGTCACCGTGTGCTGCGGCCACGATGTGGCCGAGTTCGAACTACTGGCGAACCGGCCGCATTCCGAACCGCTGTCGCCGCTTTCCATCGCGGCGCCGTAGACCGCAGGGCCGGCCGCGCACCTATAAATTTCCGTTCTCGCCTAATCGAAATATGTTGTTTCTCCACGCGGGCGCCGCTCGCTACATTACGGAGGCAGAAACCATCATATAGACAGAAATAAAACGAACAGTCGAGCCGGCTGTACTGGAGGAGACATGGGTGGAACGGCGGGCAGCCGCAGGCTGAAGGTCATCGTGGTCGGGGCCGGTATCGGCGGATTGACGGCGGCCGCGGCGCTGTACCAGAAGGGATTCGAAGTCGAGGTGTACGAACGGGCTCGCCAGCTCGGCGAAGTGGGCGCCGGACTGCAGATCGCCCCCAATGCCGTCAAGGTATTGCGCGCTCTCGGCCTGGAAGACGAATTCATGGGCATCGCGGCAGAACCCACCGAGCGCCTGTCCATCAAGTGGGACACCGGCGAGGTCGTGGTCCGCGAGCGCTTCAAGGGAAGAATGCGCGAGGTGTTCGGCGCCAACTATCATACGGCGCACCGGGCCGACCTCCATCGCCTCCTGCTTTCGCGCGTACCCGAATCGTCCATCCATACGGGCGTGGCCTGCGCCGGCGTGGCCAATGCCGAGGGCGGCGCCATCATGCGCACCGAGGACGGCCGGGAGATCGAGGGCGATATCGTCCTGGGCGCCGACGGCATCAAGTCCGCCGTACGCGCCCAGCTCTTCGGCTCGCGCGCGCCACGCTTCACCAACCAGATCTGCTGGCGCATCATCCTTCCCATGGAAGAACTCCACCGCGCCGCCGACAAGCTGCCCACGCGGCTGAACGGTTCGGAATACATAGGCTGGCTGGGCCCCACGGGTCATGTGCTGTTTTATCCGCTGCGCCGCGGCGAGCTTTTGAACATCTTCGCCGGACGCGTCTCGACCGAGTGGGCGTCCGACGACTGGACCGTGCCGAGCTCCAAGGACGAGATGCTGCAGGCCTATGCCGGCTGGCACCCCGGCATGCTGCATCTGCTGTCGCAGGCCAAGGAGGCCTTCAAATGGGGCATCTACGACCACGATCCGCTGGAGCATTGGGTGCAAGGCCGCATTGCACTGCTCGGAGATGCCGCTCATCCCATGATGCCCACCCTGGCACAGGGCGCGGCCATTTCGCTGGAGGATGGCTACGCCGTAGCGCGGCATCTGGAGCAAGGCAGCGCTGATCCGGCGGCGGCCCTGGCCGCCTACGAACGAGAAAGACAGCCCCGGGGCAGCCGCGTGCAATTGCAGGCGCGCCAGCAATTCCTCAACAACCAGCGGGTTCCGCCGCCACCGCCGCTCCCCGTCGATTGGATCTACGGCTACGACGCCGCAAGCGGGACCACCCACCGGGCGGCCTAGCGCCGCCCGCGCCCGGATCCGCCCCTGCCGGATCCCGCGCAAGGCCGTGGCCGCGACCACATTCCCAGACATCAAGGAGACAAGATATGTTCCGATCCGCCCTGGCCATGGGGGCACTGGCCCTTGCCGCGCTATCGGCCGCGCATGCACAGAACTTTCCGAACCGGCCGATCCGCCTGGTCGTGCCCTACCCGGCGGGCGGCGCCATGGACGTTTCGGCGCGCATCGTCGCGCAGGAACTCAATAACGTGCTGAAGCAGGCCGTAATCGTCGAAAACCGCGCCGGAGGAGCCGGCACGCTCGCGGCCGATTACGTTTCCAAGGCCCAGGCGGACGGCTACACGCTGTGCTGGTGCCCGACCGGTCCACTGGTCATCACGCCGCTGTCGGACTCCACCGTCCCCTACGACCCGCTGAAGGACCTCGCGCCGGTCAACCATACGCTGAACTTCGAGAACGTCCTGATGGCGCGCAAGGACCTTCCGGCCAACAACATCAAGGAACTGGTGGCGCTGGGCCGCAGCGCCCGCGAAGCCTTGACCTACAGCACGCCAGGCGCGGGCGGCACGCACCACTTGGGCGGCGAATGGCTCAAGCGTGAAACCGGCATCAACCTGCTGCACGTGCCCTACAAGGGCGAAAACCCGGCCGTCACGGCGGTCATGGCGGGCCAGATCGACATGGCTTTTGCCTCCGCGTTGATCGCTGCCCCCGCGGTCAAAGATGGACGTGCGAAGTTGATCGCCAACGTCGGACCCACCCGTTCCAAGCTGCTGCCCGACGTCCCGACGATTGCAGAATCGGGCTTTCCTCAGTACGCCTGGGTCAATTTCGTCGGCGTGAACGCCCCCGCGGGTACGCCGCCAGCCATCATCGAGCAACTTTCCAAGGCAGTCACGCAGGCCGCGCGCACCACGGCGGTAGAGAACAGGCTCGCCGAGATGGGCATCACGGTGGTCGCCGGCGGCCCTAAGGAATACGAGGCCTTTCTTCGCAATGAGATGAAAACCTGGGGGGATTTGCTGAAGACGACCAACGTGACGCGCGAATAGCGGCGGCACGCCGCTGATCGCCACTACGACTAGGCGTCTATACCGAGGTCAGGCCGCGGGCCTTGAGCCGAGAAATAACGGCAGCCGGGTCCATTGGGCCAGGCGATCCATTCCGCCGCGACACGAGTCCAGTGGTCGATGTCCCTGCTGCCTTCCATCAAACGGCCTTCCCTTGCTGAAATGCGATTCCGGCAGGTCCACGAAGATACCGCTTCAGCCAGGCCTCTGCCATGGTTACTTCTTTCTGCGCGCCAGCATCGTCTTGACATTTGCCCGCTGCTCAGGCGTAAAAGACGCCAGCGCCTTGGTATCGGCGCCCGGCCCCATGGCCAGGTACATGCCGGCGTGCAGGGCGGCCAGCGTAGCGGTGGCGTACTCGAGGCTGGTAAGCCCGTGGCGTGCCAGGGCCGCGCGCACGTGCGGCTGGGCATCGAGCTTGCGCGCAATGTCCTCTACCGATTCGGCGTCAGCCTCGTCGTCATCGTCGTCGACATCCGCCGTCTTTACGTTCTTCAGCTCGGCGGCCACGGCTTCCATGCGATCGAGCAGTGCGGGGGTAAGGCGAAAGTGCGCCGGATCTGCACCGCTCGCGGCCGAAGCGCCGCCCGTGGACAAGGCCGTCCCCGCGACGGCCAGCAAAAGGGCCGAGGTGGCGGCCAGGGAACGAATGCTGGGACAAAGAGACATGGCGATAACCTTCAGAAAAACGAGGATAGGCGGCTAGGCAACCGATTAAACGCGGCACGCAGCTTACTGAAACGCGGCCCGCCCCGCCCCACCCCGCGGGGGTAGGCTGCCGCGTCGAGACGCAACGGCGACCGCCCGTGGCTCGGTTACGATAAGGAACCTCTACGGACGCCGCCTCCCCATGCCCCCGCACCGCCCCAACAGCCAAGCCCTCATGCGCCTGCAACTGATGGCGGGCCTGGACGTAGGCGGCCCGCAGCTGATCCAGCCATTGCTGCAAACACTGCACCGGGTAATCGGCTTTGACTCGGGCGGCTACTTCTACGTCGGGGACGACGGCGGGCTGGAAGCCCATATGGAAGACCCCGGCGTCGGGGCCGCCGTGCCGGAGCACTTCGACCCCCGTATCCTGCGCAGTGAAAGCGAGGTGTTCCATAACACGTTGCGCCAGCCCAGCGACATCTCCCGTCACGGACAGGGCGCGCGCACCTTGGGCCAAATGCTCAAGACCCGGCACGCCGAACTGCTACGCAGCGACTACTACAACGTCGTGATGCGCCCGGCAAGGGTAGCCGACTGGCTGTGCCTGCCCCTGAGCACGCCGCGGCACCCGGGGATCGGCATCCTTTTCCTCTTTCGCCCTCCTGGCGCGCGTCCGTTCGGGCCTGAAGAGGTTGCGACGCTTACGCGGCTCGAAGCGCATCTGGCTTGCGCATTGCAACCCGGCGACCGCTATGCGGACGATGGCGAGGTGCACAGCCAGGGACTGCTCGTCGCCACGCCGCAGGGGCGGCCGCTATGGATTTCTCCCGAGGCCGAAGCACTCATGCCCCAGGCCTTCGGCTGGCGCTGGCGGCGCAGCGCGGACTTGCCCCCGGTCCTGCAATCGCTGCTGCAACGGCTGGCACCGAAGAAAGAAACCCCATTGGCGCCGCCACAACTGGAGCTGCGCAATGCCCAGGGGTGGTTTTCTCTGCGCGCCATGCGCCTGGCCGCAGCCGCCGGCCAGGACAATGCTGTGGGCATCACCATCACCCGGCGTATGGCCCGCGGGATCCGACTATTGTCGACGCTGCACGAGCTCGATCTCCCAAGGCGCCAGTACGAACTGGCCTATTGGCTGGCACGCGGATTATCCGAGTCGCAGATCGCCCAGCGCATGGGCATCAGTTCGAATACGGTGGTCTACCACCGCCGCCAACTCTACAACCGCCTGGGGGCAGGCAACAGGACCGACCTGCTCGCGCAGCTTGGGGCCCGCTTCAGCGACGCGCTTTCCTCAAGGCCGCGCCCTTATGGGCCGCGACATGGTCGGTCTTGTCGCTCTTGATCTCGTATTGCGGGTCCTCTTCGCTGGCGCGGCGCCTGTGCCCCTTGTAGTAGAAATCCTTCGTATGCACCCGGATGATCGAGCCGCTGACGAAGCCCGCCTCCGAATTCCAGCATGGCAAGAAACTGATCCAGTCTGCTGCTTCAGGCGCGGCCACCCGGCCCATCGAGGAATCGCAGGGCCGTTGACGTAAACGGAACGAGCGGATCATAAATAGGAGCGTGCTCGCCGCCTGGGATGACCCACAACTCGGCATCTGGAATGGAACGGTAGATGCTCACGGCGATTTCAACGGGAAAAAAACGGTCCCGATCACCGTGCACGACGAGAGTACGCGCCGTGATCACAGACAGATCTCGCGCGGTGAAATTCATATCGTCCTGATTGTCACCCAGCGCATTGAACTGCGCGATGAGCTGATGCCCATGGCCGAGAAGCGCTCGATCCCCAACGCTTCAACATGGCGGTTCTGAACGACTGCTGGAGGTATTGGCACTGGCGGAAGGGGTGGGATTCGAACCCACGGATGGTCGCCCATCGCTGGTTTTCAAGACCAGTGCATTAAACCGCTCTGCCACCCTTCCTGATGGAGGCGCCGTGCTGGCGCCGCCCTTGCTACAGGAGCCGAATGATAATGCATTTTCGCCCCTGCTTCCGGCTGCGCCTCAGTAGCTGGCGCCGTCCACACGCCGGATCTGCAAACCGTCCAGGTCGATGGACGGCACGCATCTGAGGTTGATCGCGCGCGTGGGCGTGCCGTCCGGCAGGGCGCCCCGGGCAAAGGGCTGCGTGCCGCAGGCCGTGCAGAACATGTGCTCGATCCTGTTGGAGTGAAATCGATAGGATTGCAAATTGTCGCCGCCTTGGGTCAGCCGGAACGCGTCTTCGGGCACGAAGGACAGCAGGAATCCCTTGCGCCGGCAATGGGAGCAATTGCAGCTGTTGGCCTCGGTGGGAACAGGCGCGTCGACCGTGAACGCCACGGCGCCGCAATGGCAACTTCCTTCATACGGCATCTCAGCTCTCCTTGTCAGTCGGCACTGGCAGCTAGGCTGCTTCCGCCTCGACACGCGGAACGGCACCCAGCAGCTGTCGTGTATAGGCATGGTCAGGCCGTGTCAGCACGCGTTCGGCAGGCCCGGCCTCGAGGATCCGCCCCGCCTGCATGACCGCGACGTCGTCCGCCAGGTACTCCACCACGCCGAAGTTATGGGTGATGAACAAATACGCAATGCCCAGGTCCCGCTGCAGGGCATGCAACAGATTGAGGATTTGGGCCTGCACGGAAACATCCAGGGCCGACGTGGGCTCGTCGCACACCAAAAGCTTGGGCTCCACCGCCAGCGCCCGGGCAATCGCGATGCGCTGGCGTTGCCCGCCGGAGAATTCGTGCGGATAGCGGTCGCGCGAGTCGGGCCGCAGGCCGACCTGGTCCAGGAGCCGCAAGAGGGCTGCCTCCCGGCTCGCCGCTTCCATGTCGGGCCGCAAGGACGACAAGCCTTCGTCGAGGATTTCGCCTACGCGCATGCGCGGGTTCAACGAGGCATAAGGGTCCTGGAAGATGATCTGGATGTCGCGGCGCAAACGCTTGAGTTGCCGCCTGCCGGCATGCAGCAGGTCCTGCCCGCGCAGGCTGGCCTGTCCCGAGATGGATGCGGTGCCATCGAGCAGGCGCAGCAGCGCCTTGCCGGTCGTGGTCTTGCCGCAGCCGGACTCTCCCACCAAGGCCAGCGTCTTGCCTGCCTCGAGCGACAGGCTCACGCCGTCGACCGCCTTGACCCAGCCCACCGTGCGCCGCAACAGGCCCTTGCGTATCGGGAAATGGACCTTCAGATCCGACACCTCGAGCAGCCGCGAGCCGCCGGGCGCCGCACGCGACGATAGCGCGGGCGCGTGTTCCCGCGGCAGCGACACCACTGGTGCCGCCGGCCCGCTGTGGGCGTCCCGGGCATGCGCGTCCGGCAACTCGAGGTGCGCGCCCGCGCGCTTGGCCGCATCGATCTGCGCCAGCCTGATGCAGCGCACCCGGTGTCCCGGCGTTTCCTCGACCAACGGTGGCGGCGCGGCATCGCACTCGGGGGCATGGGCGGGGCAGCGTTGGGCAAAGCGGCAACCGCCGAATTCCTGGTCCAGCGCCGGTACCGTGCCGGGAATGGCCGCCAGGTCGCTGCCCCGGCGCGCCATGCTGGGCAACGCGCTGAACAGCAGCCGCGCATACGGATGGCGGGGATGGCGGAAGAACGTCTCGGCAGGCGCGGATTCAACGATCTGCCCGGCATACATCAGGGCTACGTGATGCGCCATGCTGCGCACGATGCCCAGGTCGTGCGTGATGAGCATCATCGCCATGCCGAGCTGGGCCTGCAGCGTGCGCAGCAATTCCAGTATTTGCGCCTGGATCGTGACATCCAGCGCCGTAGTCGGCTCGTCGGCAATGAGCAGCTCGGGTTCGGCCGCCAGCGCGATGGCGATCATCACGCGCTGCTTCTGGCCCCCGGAGAGCTGGAAAGGGTAGTCGTCGACGCGTCGTTCCGGCTCCGGTATGCCCACCCGCCGCAACCAGTCGATCGCCTTGGCCCGGGCCGCCGCCCCGCGCAGCCGGGTATGGGTGACGATGGTCTCGACAATCTGGTCGCCCACCCGCATGACCGGGTTCAGGCTGGTCGAGGGTTCTTGGAAGATGATGCTGATCCTGCGGCCGCGCACCCGGCGCATGTCGCGCTCGGGCAGCCGGTTCAGATCCACGCCGTCAAGCAGCGTCGCGCCGTGTTCGATACGGCCGGCATCGGGCAGGAGCCGCAACAGCGCGAGCGCCGTCATGCTCTTGCCGCAACCCGATTCGCCCACCAGCGCAAAGGTGTTCCCCCGGGCGATGGCCATGTCCAGGGCATGGACGGCGTGCACCAGACCTTGGTCGCTATCGAGCACGACATCGAGGTGGCGTACGTCCAGCAGCACGGCGTCGCGAGCATGGGCACTCATCAGCGGTCCTCCAGCATCTTGGCCGGACGCCCGCGCGCCCAGGCTGGCCGGTAGGCGCGGGCCCGCGGATCGAAGGCCTCGCGCACGGCATCGGCGAACAGGTTGGCGGACAACACCAGGGCCAGCATGAATACGAAGGCCGACAGCAGGCTCCACCAGATCATGGGATCGCGCGACATCTCGAGCCGCGCCAGGTTGATCATGGAGCCGAACGAGTTCATGGACGGATCGACGCCCACGCCGAGATAGGAGAGCACGGCCTCATAGAGCACCAGCGTGGAAAACTCCAGTACGACCGTGATCAGGACGATATGCATGACGTTGGGCAGCAGGTGCCGCGCCATGATGCGCATGGGCGACGCGCCGAAAGCCCGCGCCGCCAGGACATAGTCCAGTTCGCGCAGCTTCAGCGTTTCGGCCCGGAGCAGCCGGCACAAGCCAGCCCAGCCCGTCACGCCGAGAATGATGCAAAGCAGGAACAATCGCAGGTCGGCCCGCTCGGCGCCGGTTTCGAACAGCTCGGGATTGTTGTCGATGAAGACTTGCACCATCAGCACGCAGGCAGCGATCAGCAGCACGCCGGGGATCGACGTGAGCGTGGTGTAGACGTACTGGATAATGTCGTCGACCCAGCCCTTGAAGTAGCCCGCCATGATGCCCAGCGACAGCGCCAAAGGCAGGGTCGCCAGCGTGGTCAGGCTGCCGATGACCAGGGCGGTGCGGAAGCTCTTGATGGTCTGCACCAGCACGTCGTTGCCCGTGCTGTCGGTACCCATCACGTGATAGCCGGTAGAGAGCGCGGCCGCAGCGCCCCCCAGGATCGCGATGACGCCGAAGGTCAGCAGCATGGCCCCGAGGGGCATCTTGGTACGCCGCCGGACGATGTCGTGCCAGGCCGCGGCGAACGCCAGGCGGCGCCGGCGTGCCAGCCCTGCCGCCACCGCCAAGGCGACCGCGCCGGCCAGCAACGCGCCCCCCGCCACGCCCGCGCCCGCGCGCAGCAGCACATCGCCCAGCCACTCCTTGTCGGGATCCGCCAGGTGCGCGCCGCCATGGCGCAATCGCGGAAAGTCGCGTAGCGGCTTGCCGTCCACCAGCATGGTTTCCTTGGTGAACTGCCGTACCGCGAGCGGGGCCGAATAGGTTTTTTCCCGTCCGGCCATGGGCCTGGCCAGCAGCGCGTCCAGCACCGACCGGGTCACCGGCGAATAGGCGCGCGCGCCCTGCCCGCCCTCGACCTCCACCGATTGGAGCAAGGGCCGGTAATGCATGGAATCGAGCAGGCCTATTACCACGAACACGCCCAGCACCACGGCCGCGCACATGGCGGGGGTGTCCTGCGCCACACGCGCCCAGGTTGCCCGCAGGTTGGGAGTGCGGCTGGCATGCCAGACATAGCCGGCCACCCCCAGCAGCAGGATGAACAGCGCGACATCGGTCCAGAGAAAGACGATCTTGGGCATGTTCTACTCGAAGCGCACGCGCGGATCCGCGATCGTGTAGGAAATGTCGGCCAGGATCAGGCCGATGATATAGAGCACCGACCCGATGAACACCATGGAGCGGACGATGGCGAAATCCTGGGCGTTGATGGCGTCCATGGTATAGCTGCCCAGCCCCGGTATGCCGAAGAAGGACTCAGCGATCAGGCTCCCCATGAACAGCAGCGGAATGGCGGAAATGGTGCTGGTCAGGATGGGCAGCATGGCATTGCGCAAGACGTGGCGGAACAGCACCAGGCGTTCGGCCAGCCCCTTGGACCGCGCGGTGCGAACGTAGTCCTTGCCGATTTCCTCGAGGAACAGGGCGCGATAGAACCGGGCCTCGGGACCGAGCTTGGCGATGATGGCCACCACGACCGGCAGCATCAGGAAGCGGGTCGCGTCCAGCCCGCCCGCGAAGCCTGAGAGCGGCACCAGCCTGAGCGTCTTGGAAAAGAGATACTGCCCGGCAATGATGTAGAAGAGCGCCGATATGGAGAGCATGGCCACGCATAGCACCACTCCCCAGAAGTCGAGATAAGTGCCGCGGAAGAACACCAGCAATAACGAGAATGCCACGCTTGCGAACAGGCCCAGCAGGAAGGTCGGCACCGCCAGTGCCAGGCTGGGCCCGACCCGCTGCCGGATCTCGTAGCCGATATCGCGGCCCGCGTCCGAAGCACCGAAATCGAACACGAACAGCCGCGCCGAGCGCTCGAAGAAAATGGTGTCGGTAAAGCGCTGCACGCCTTGCTGCTGCGTGTTGACCAGCAGCGGCTTGTCGTAGCCGCGCTCCACCTTCCATTTCTCGATGGCATCGGCGCTGACCCGGCGTCCGCCGATGGCGAGGCGCGCCATGTCGTCCGGCGTATTGACCGCGAAGAACAACATGAAGGTAAACAGGTTGACGCCGATGAGGATCAGGACCCCGTAGAAAATCCGGCGCACGATATAGGCGGTCATGCGGCGTCCCCCGATGGATGGGCGCGGTGGACCGCCACCGCGCGATCGCGGCGCCGCACCATGCGCCACGCCGGCACCGTAAGCAAGACAAGCAGCAGCACCACCAGCGCTATCGGCCACCACACCGGCTGATTCCATTCGGCGATCTTGCGTGCGCGCAACTCGGGATCGATCTTCATGTACTGGAGGTTGTTGCGTATCATCTGGGTCGGTTTGCCGTTGCCCACCCACTGGTGATAGGCGCCGCCGGACTTGGGGAAATAGCCGAACATCCAGGCCGCGTCCTGCTGCACGATGGCCACCATGCGGGCGATCAAGGCCTCCTTCTCGGGGCCGTCATCGAGGTACTTCATCCGCTCGAACAACTTGTCGAACTCGGGATTCGCATAGTTCGACGCGTTCTCGCCGCCTGCCTTGGCCTTGCCGTTGGGCCCGTACAGCAGGAACAGGAAGTTCTCCGCATCGGGGTAGTCGGCGTTCCAGCCCCACATGAATATCTGCGCCACGCCGCGGCGCATCTTGTCCTGGAACCGGTTGTAGTCGGTGGAACGGACCTCGAGCTGTATGCCCAGCTTGCCGAATTGCCGCTGCATCCAGTCGAACTGCGAGCGGGCGCTGGGCGAGACGCCTCCCATGGCATCGTAGTTCAGCACCAGCGGTTGGCCGGTGCGGGCATTGCGCCCCTCGGGATAGCCGGCCTCGGCCAGCAGGCGCTTGGCGACGTCCAGCGGCTTGCGCGTGACCTTGTCGCCCTGGATGTCATAGACAACAGGATTGGCGCCCTCCGGGGGATCCCGGTAGCCTAGCAGGCCAGGAGGCAAGGGGCCGTAGGCCACCTGCGCCTGGCTATTCTCGAAGATGGCGACGTACTCTTCCCAGTCCACCGCGATGCTAATGGCCTGGCGCAGCTTGCGATTGCGCTCCTGCTGCTCGGCGGTATCGCCCTTGCCCACTACCGGGTCCAGCCAGTTGAAACCCATGTACCAGTTCTGGGTCTCCACCGTGGTCGGCAGCTTCAGGCCGCGCTCGGCGAACAAGGCGGCCTTCTCCTGCGAGTCGCCCGCCGCCACCAGGTAGGCCACGCCATACTCTCCGCGCTCGGCCTGCGGGACGTCGTAATAGCCTTGCAGGAACTTGCCCTGCAACGGCACGCTTTCCTTTTCGATGCTGAAAACGATACGGTCGATGAAGGGCGTGAGCTTGCCGCAATCCTGGAGCAGGCCGGCGGCACGGTCCTCTTCCGTTCCCTCGCAGGGATACGGTTCGCCGCGGAAATTCGGATTGCGCGTCAAGACGTGCCGGCGATTCTCCCTGTATTCCGTCAGCATGTAGGGGCCGGTACCGACCGGCCAGTAATTCAGGGTGAGATTGCGCGCCGCCATGCCCGGCTGGTTGTAGAACTGGTCGGCTTCCCATGGAATGGGCGCGAAGAAGGTCATCGCCAGCCAGTACTTGAACTGCGGGTATTTTCCCTTGACCCGGATGCGCAAGGTATGGCGGTCCAGCGCCTCGACGCCCTCGAAGGCATATTTGCGGAAATCCAGCCATGGCAAGTCGCGGGCGGTCGGGTCCAGGCCCTTGCGCAACTCGGTGTCGACAGCCCGTATGCGCTCGCCGTACTCCTTGAAGCCGACGATGTAGTCAGTCATGTGCGCAAAGATGGGGGACACCACCCGCGTGGTGGCCAGCCGGCGGATGCCATAGACGTAGTCGTCCGCGGTGAGCTCGCGGGTGCCCGTGCGCGGGAAGTCCGTGATCGCGTACTTGCCCTCGAGATCTTCCTGCGCAAGGTGCCGGTACAAGTCCCGTCCGGCGTCGTCCACCGCGAAGGCGGGATGGGGCTGGTACTTGATACCCGGTTTGATGGGAATGTCGTAGATACTCTGCGCCACACGCTCTCCGGGAACGTCCGGGGGCAATACGTTGCCCTGGGCGTCGAGGTAGACGGGCTCTACGATCCGTGCGGCGGCCCGCGGCACGAGCTGGTAGGGGCGCTTCAGATAGTGATAGCCGTACAGGGGTTCGTAGATCTGGTAGGTGTACGGCGTTTCGTCGACCGAATAAGAGCTGGCCGGGTCCAGGTACTTGGGAGAACGCTGCGTAAATGCGGTGTACATCACGTTCTGGCGTTCCGCACGCTCCGCATAGGGACTGTTGAGCGGCGTTCCCCCGTCGCCTCCCCCGGACGAACAGCCGGCCAGGATAGCCGCGCCGATCCCCCAAAGCAGGCGTCTTGCCCAATCGCGTGCGCCGTACGCGCCCTGTCTGGAACCGTCAGTGCGCGCCAGGCGCATCGACCACCTCCCAAGAGTATTGTCCCGGTGAGCATAGCAAAAACCGTACCGTTGCTGCACCGGTTACGCTAAGGAATACCCTCAGCGCCGCTCTCAGAAACGGTAGGTGAGCGCCAGCAGCCCCACGATGGGATTGATCTTGAACTGGGACTGGCTCTCGACCGTGCCCAGCGGCGTACCGTAGGTCTTCAGGTGGGCCGTGGTCTTGAGCGGCAGATAGGACACCGACAGCAGCGCCCCCCAGTTCTTGTTGATCTGGTAGCTGGCCCCCACGTTCAGGATCGGCACCCACTTGCTGTCTACGTCGGCTTCGGTCCGCAAACCGGGGTTGGCCCCGCCGGTGAACCGTGTCGATAAGGCGCGCTGGAAATTCCCGCTCAGCTCGACGTCCGAATACCAGACGTAGCTGAGCCCGGCCCCGACGTAGGGGCGGAACGCCCGGTCCGGCGGGCCGAAAAAGTACTTCACCACGACCGCCGGACTCCATTGCCGGGCCGACCCCAGCTGGCCTACGGGGCCGAGCGCCTGTTCGCCATCCAGCTTGAACCGCGGCGGGACGCCCATGACCAGCTCGGCGGCGACGTGATCGGTAAAAAAACGCGTATAGGTCAAGGCCACCGTATCGGCGTTGCTGATCGATGCGCCGGTATTGGGCACCTGCCCCGCAACTGCGGCAGGCCCGACGATGGTCAGAGGCTTGCTGGAGTCCTGGGGCTCCAGATGGAACCATCCCGCGCCAATGACGTTGGAGCCGGCGCTTTGCGCCTGGGCCACCGCCGCCCAGGCGGCGCCCAGCACGGCGAGCGTGATCCGATGTTTCATGGCTGTCTCCTTCGATGTAGACACGCCGGTCGCATGCCCGCCCGGGCCAGCCGGCTTATCGCCAAAGATCGCGCGAAAGCGCCCGACAGACAAGGGATCGCGCCCAAGGATGCAGTATTGACCTGCCTGGGGTGGCGAATCGGCAACGCGTTAGAAAAATCTACAGTTGCGTCGGAATGTTTTAAGTACTGACGCTGCGCGGCCGTGCGCACAGAATGGAATCTGGCCTGCCGCAATGAGGTGCCGCAGTTCATGTCCCGGGGTTTCAGTCTCGACCGCCTGCGCCGCGTAGTCATCGTCTCCCTGCTGTGGGACACGGCCCGGCGCTGGTCCGAGCACCGCGCCGCCAGCAAGGGCGCAGCCCTGGCGCTGTACATGGTGTTCTCGCTCGCCCCCATGCTGCTGCTGGTCATTGCCATCGCCGGCGCCTTCTTCGGAGAAGAGGCGGTCCGCAACCAGCTGGTCTCGCAGCTAGGCTCGCTCACCGGAAAACAAGGCGCCGAGGCCATCCAGACCGTACTGGCGAGCGCCGAGCAATCGGACAAAGGCTGGGCTGCCGCCATCATCTCCACCGTCCTGTTGATCTTCAGCGCAACGACCGCCTTCGCCGAGCTCAAGGAGAGCCTGGACGAACTATGGGACGTGCCCGCGGCCAAGACCTCCGGAATCTGGGCCTTGCTGCGCAGCCGCTTACTGTCCTTCGGGCTGGTACTGGTGCTGGCGCTGTTTCTGCTGATCTCGCTGGCGGTCAATGCCGCGCTCTCGGTACTGCAGGACTACTGGCATGCCTTCTGGGTGGAATCGGTCTTTGCCACCGCGGCGCTGCTGTTTTCCAACGCTTTCTCGTTCGCCGTCGTCACGGCCTTGTTCGCGGTGGTTTTCAAGCTGCTGCCCAGCGCGCATATTTCCTGGCGCGCCGTCATTCCGGGCGCATTGATGACGGCCGTGCTGTTCCTGGCCGGCAAGAGCCTCATCGGGCTATACCTGGGCAGCGGCAGCGTCGCTTCATCCTATGGCGTGGCCGGCTCGGTCATCGCGCTGCTCCTGTGGATTTACTACTCGGCCCAGATATTCTTCTTCGGTGCCGCCTTTACGCGGCAATACGCGGATACGTTCGGCCAAGGCAAGCTCAGGCCCAGCCAGGCGCTCGAAGAAGTCCCCCGTTGATCGAGACGGGCCGTGCCGGCGCCGGGCCTTCATCCGGAGACGACGATGAGCGCGCTGCATCCCTACATCAGGTTTCTCGGCACCCTGCCGCAATTCGAAGTGGACCACCATCGCGGCACGGCGGTAGAGCTGCGCAGCGGCGTGGTCGTCGCCAAATACGAAGGGGAAAAGCCGCACCACGCGCACTGCCTGGGACTGGTGTGGCCGGGCCAGCCGACGGACCAGCCCGTCCTGGTTTCCGCGACCAAATACGTGCCGCTGCAAGTGGCCGAGGCCATCAAGCTCGGCGCCCCCCGGGCCGAATTGCTGGAAGCCAGCCGGCACATCTTCGTGGAGGCCGGCGAGCGGCATTGACACCGGCCGGCCCTGCAAGGCTGCGGTCAGCGGCGCGGCCGTGCGACCGGACGGCCCCGGAACGGATGAGCCGGGTCGTTGTAGCCGGGCGTGGAGGCGTGGCCCGGCACGACCAATCCATCGACCAGGGCTTCCTCGTCAGCATCGAGCGTGATGTCCAGCGCGGGGTAGTAGTCTTCCATCTGGGCCAGCGTGCGAGGCCCCGCAATGACCGAAGTGACGATGGGGTTGGCCAGCACCCACGCCACGGCGAAGTGGGCCAGCGCGATGCCGCGGGCATCGGCGTGTTCCTTGAGGCGCTGCGCCACGTCCAGAGACTCCGGCCGGAACTCGGTTTCGAGGAAACGCTTGTCGTGGCGGCCTCCGCGCGAGTCCTGGGGAGGCGCCGCGCCCGGCTGATACTTGCCCGTCAGCACGCCCCGGGCGAGCGGGCTGTATGGCACCACGCCCAGTCCGTAGTACTCGCAAGCAGGCAGGATCTCGACTTCGGGACCGCGATTGAGCAGGTTGTAATACGGTTGGCAGACCACCGGCCGCGGCACGCCGGCCTGGCCGCACAGCCGCACGATTTCGGCAATACGCCAGCCGCGGAAATTCGACAGACCGAAATAGCGCGCCTTGCCCTGGCGGATCAGGTCGCCCATGGCAAGCACCGCCTCTTCGAGGTTCTCGCCGATGAAGTCCTTGTGCAGATAAAGGATATCGACGTGGTCGGTGGCCAGGCGCGCCAGGCTGTATTCGGCGGCCCGCATGATCCAGCTGCGCGAATAATGGGACTGGTTGGGGCCCTTCCCCATGGGATTGCCGAGCTTGGTCGCGAGCACCCAATCGTAGCGCTGGCCTTGCAGCAGCTTGCCCAGCATGGCTTCGGAGGCGCCATCGGCATAGACGTCCGCGGTATCGATGAAATTGACGCCGTGGTCATGGGCCGACGCGAGGATCTGCGCGGCCTCGGCCTCCCCGGTCTGGTCGGCGAACATCATGGTACCGAGGCACAAGGCCGATACTCGCAGGTTGGAAGAGCCCAATCGACGATAGTTCATGGTTCCCCCTGTCAAGGCACTTGCGGCGGGTCGATCCAGACGAAGGTTTCGCCGCGCTCGAGCATTTCGGCGACGTCTTCGGCCGGCACTTCATAGTCGGTGCCCATGAGGCTGGCGTCGCCCGACTCGTGGATATGAATGACCGAAGGCGGGTCGGTGTCGATGAAATACCAGTAGTACCCGGGCTTGAGATCGTGCAGGCGGTCTTTCACGGCGACTCTCCATAGCGTTGGAACAGGTCCACCCGTGAAATCATACCCATACCGCCGGCACAGCGCGAACGCACCGCGCCGTCAGTCGGGAACCACGGCCGTCACTTCGATCTCGACCTGCGCCTGGTCCTCGATCAGCGCGGCGACCTGGACCGCCGTCATCGCCGGGAAATGCCGGCCCATGACCTCGCGGTACGCCTTGCCGATTTCCTCGTAGGACGCCATGTAGACGCGCTTGTCCACGACGTACCAGGTCATGCGCACGATGTGTTCCGGGCGGGCGCCTGCTTCGGCCAGCACGGCCACGATGTTGGCCAGCGCCTGCCGGACCTGCCCGGCAAAATCCGTGGCCCGGAAGACGCAATCCGGGTCCCAGCCTATCATCCCGCTGATGAATACCTGCTTGCCGCGCGCAGCCACGCCGTTGCTATAGCCGCGCGGCCGGGGCCATCCGGCCGGCTGCAGTATCTCGATGTGCGAAGTCATTCAATCTCCTTTCTAAACGGCGCCGTCGCCGGCTTCCCGCAGCAGTTCGCGCGCGATGATCAACTGCTGTACCTCGGTGGCGCCCTCGTAGATGCGCAGCGCCCTGATCTCGCGGTAGAGCCGCTCGACAACCTCGCCGCTGACCACGCCCTGCCCGCCGAACATCTGCACCGCCGCGTCGATGACCCGCTGCGCGGTTTCGGTGGCGGTCATCTTGGCCATCGCCGCTTCTTTCGTGATACGGGCGCCGCCGTCGCGCATCCATGCCGCACGGTAGGTCAACAGCGCGGCGGCATCGACGCCGGTGGCCATATCGGCCAGCTTGCCCTGGGTCAGCTGGAAATCGGCAAGAGTCTGGCCGAACATGCGCCGCGACATGGCGCGGGCCAGCGCCTCGTCCAACGCCCTGCGCGCGAATCCCAGCGCGGCCGCGGCCACCGAGGTGCGGAACACGTCCAGTGTCGCCATCGCGACCTTGAACCCCTGCCCCGCTTCGCCCACGCGTTGCCCGACCGGTACGCGGCAGCCGTCGAACTCCAGGCGCGCCAGCGGGTGGGGCGCAATGACCTCGATGCGCTCGGCAATCCTCAACCCCGGGTTGTCGGCGTCCACGATCAGCGCGGTGATGCCCCGTGCCCCGGGGGCCTCGCCGGTACGGACGAAGACCACATAAAAATCCGCCATGCCGCCATTGGAGATCCAGGTCTTGCTGCCGTCCAGGACGTAGTCGGCCCCATCCAGGCGGGCCGAGCAAGCCATGGCGGCAACATCCGAGCCCGCCTGGGGTTCGGATAGCGCAAACGCGGCGATGGCTTCGCCCGAGGCAACGCGCGGCAGGTAACGTTCGCGTTGTTCGTGGGTGCCGAAGAGGCTGATTGCGCCAGACCCCAGGCCCTGCATCGCAAAGGCGAAATCGGCCAAGCCGTTGTGATAGGCAAGCGTCTGGCGGATCAGGCAGACCGCCCGTGTGTCGATGGCATCGGTCAAGCCGCCATAAGGGAGGCCGGCCACGGCATAGCGCAGCCAGCCGTCCTCCCCCAGCGCGCCGACCAGCGCGCGGCAATCGGCGTCGACGTCGCCGCCGTGCACATGGGCCGTCTTGCGTGCCGCCCACGGGTCCAGCTCGGCCACCAGTTCCTGGTGACGCAGATCGAAGAACGGCCAGGCCAGATGCTGGGCACGCGCAGCCGGTCCACCGGGCTGCCCCAGCGGATGCGCCTGGGCCGGCATGGGTTCGGTGGGGCGGCTCATTCAATCCCCCTCGAACACGGGCTTCTGCTTGGCTACGAAAGCATGATAGGCCCGGTGGAAGTCATTGGTGGCCATGCAGATCGCCTGCGCCTGCGCCTCCGACTCGATGGCCTGTTCGATACTCATGTTCCACTCCTGATGCAGCATCCGCTTGGTCATGGCATGGGCGAACATCGGCCCCTGAGCCAATCCCGCAGCCAGCTCGCAGGCCTGGTCCAGCAGCGTCTCGGGCTCGCACAGGCGGTTGAAGAATCCCCAGCGCTCTCCCTCGTCGCCGCTCATGGAACGCCCGGTATAAAGCAGCTCCGAGGCCCTGCCCTGCCCGATCAGCCGCGGCAGCAGCGCGCATGCACCCATGTCGCAACCGGCCAGGCCGACGCGGGTGAACAGGAATGCGGTCTTGCTGCGCGCGGTGCCCCACCGCATGTCGGCCGCCATCGCAAGAATGGCCCCCGCTCCCGCGCAGACCCCGTCCACCGCGGCAATGATGGGTTGCGGACAAGCCCGCATGGCCTTGACCAGGTCGCCCGTCATCCGCGTGAAGGCGAGCAGCGAAGGCATATCGAGCCGGGTGAGCGGGCCGATGATCTCGTGGACATCGCCGCCCGAACAGAAATTGCCGCCGGCACCCTGCACCACGACGGTACGGATATCGTCGGCGTACGCCAGCGCGCGGAAGAAATCGCGCAGCTCGGCGTACGAATCGAAAGTAAGCGGATTCTTGCGTTCGGGCCGATCCAGCGTCACCACCGCCACCGCGCCGCGGATCTCGAGCGCGAAATGTTGGGGCCGGTAATCGGCCATCGTGGTACGGCCGCCGTGCAACATCTGCCTTTCGCCGTGGACATAGCGCATCGTATTCTCCTGCCGTTTCGCGGGTGTCATTTGCGTTCGCCGAGCCGTTTTTCGTTCAGGCCCTGCTTCAACTGGGACAGCAATTCGATCAGCGTGTCCTTGGATGCCGCCGGCAAGGACGAGAACAGCTCGATGATCCATTGTTCGTGCACTGCGGCCATCTTGGCGAACGCGCGGCGGCCCGAGGGGGTGAGCTTGACGACGAACGCCCGCCTGTCTTCGGGTGCCGGTTCGCGCACCACGAGCTTTTCTTCCTCGAGCTGATCGGTAATCCCGGTCACATTGCCGCCGGTCACCATCATGCGCTGCGAGAGCTCGCCCATGCGCAGCCCCTCGGGATGCCGCTCGAGCTGAGCCATGAGGTCGAAGCGCGGCAGCGTAATGCCGAAATGGGACCGCAGGCGGGAACGGATCTCGTTCTCGATGCGTACGGTGCACGACAACATGCGCAGCCATAGCAGCAGCGATTGATGATGGTCTTCCGTCAGCCTGGCTTCCAGGTCGAGCACCGGCCAAGGCTCGCGTCCCGTGCCGGCAACGTCTGATTCATCGATGGGCTTGCGAGCCATCGTTACTCCTTCAAGTGACTTCGCCGCCGGCCACGGCAATGGCCTGCCCGTTCATGGCCCCGGAGGCCGGCAGACACAGCCAGACCGCGGCGTTGGCCACTTCCTCGGGCTGTACCAGGCGCCTCTGGGGATTGAACGCCGCGAGCGCGGCCTTGGCCTCGGGTTCGCTGCGGCCGGTGCGGGCCGATATGTTGGCAATGGCCTCGCGGCCGAGGTCGGTTTCCGTAAAACCTGGGCACACGGCATTGACGGTCACGCCCTTGGTGGCCACTTCGAGCGCCATGGCGCGCGTCAGGCCGATGACCCCGTGCTTGGAGGCGCAATAAGCGGCGGTGTAAGCGTAGCCGATCAGCCCGGCGGTGCTGGCCACGTTGACGATGCGTCCCCAACCGGCTTGCAGCATGGCGGGCAGGACCGCGCGCGAACAATAGAACGTACCGCTCAGGTTGACCGCCAGCATGCGCGCCCATAAGGCATCGTCGGTCTTGGCCACGGCGGCCGACCCGGCCTGGCCGGCATTGTTGACCAGGACATCGATGCGCCCGCCCGCCTTCGTGGCGGCGCCCATGCCCTGGTCGACCGAGACCGCATCGGCCACGTCCATGCGCACGCATCGCACGGTCCCCAAAGGCGCTAGCTCGGCTGCGGCGCTATCCAGCGTGGCCGGGTCCCGTCCGGCGAGGGTCACCGCTGCCCCGCTGCGCAGCAGTTCCCGGGCGATGGCCAGCCCGATGCCGCGCGCCCCCCCTGTGACCAGGGCATGCCTGCCGTGGAGCTGGTCCATGGCCTACACCAGCAGCCGCGCGGCGATCTCGCGCGGCGTAAGGCCCGGCTCCGCGGCGGCCAGCTGGCGCTCGCGTTCCAGGTTGCGCTCCAGTTGCACGCGACCGGCATAGTATTGCTTGGGCCACCCGGCATCCCACCCCATCTTGGTGGCCTCCAGCAGCGTCCAGGCCGGGTTGGCGAGATGCGGCCGGGCCAGCGCGCACAGGTCGGCCCGGCCCGCGGCAATGATGCCGTTGACGTGGTCGGCCTCGAAGATCGCCCCTACCGCTATGGTGGCGATCCCTGCCTCGTTGCGGATGCGGTCGGCGAACGGCGTCTGGAACATGCGGCCATAGACCGGCTGCTCGCGCTTGCTGACTTGTCCCGACGAACAATCGATCATGTCGGCGCCGGCCTGCTTGAACAGGCGGCCGATCTCGACCGCATCGTCGGGCGTGATGCCGCCCTCGACCCAGTCGTGCGCCGAGATGCGCACGCTCATGGGTTTGTGCGCCGGCCATACCGCCCGCATCGCCGCGAAGATTTCGAGCGGGTAGCGGCAACGGTTCTCCAGGTTGCCGCCGTATTCGTCGGCACGGCGGTTGATGAGCGGCGAAATGAACGTGGAAAGCAGGTAGCCGTGGGCGCAATGCAGTTCCAGCCAATCGAAGCCCGCCTTGTCGGCCTCGATGGTGGCCCGCACGAAATCGTCCAGAACGCGCCGCATGTCTTCGCGGGTCATTTCGCGCGCCATCTGCGAGACGCCCTGCAGGTACTGCGTCTCGGACGCCGCCAGTAACGGCCAGTTGCCCGATTCGAGTGGCTGGTCCGTGCCTTCCCAGGCAACCCTGGTCGAACCCTTGGGCCCCGCATGGCCCAGCTGCATGGCGATCTTGGCATCGGTATGCCCGTGCACGAAATCGACGATGCGCTTCCAGGCCGCCGTATGTTCCGGGTGATAAAGGCCGGGACATCCCGGGGTGATGCGAGCATCGGCCGACACGCAGGTCATTTCGGCAAACACCATGGCCGCCCCGCCCATCGCCCGGCTCCCCAGGTGAACCAAGTGGAAATCGCCCACCGTGCCGTCGACGGCCGAATACTGCGCCATGGGCGACATGACGATACGGTTCTTCAGTACCAGATCGCGCATCCGCAGCGGCGTCAGCATCGGCGGCAGCGGCTTGTTGTCCTGCGCGGCCGGCAGTTCCACGCCGGCCGACGCTATGGCCCGGCGGGCGAACCAGCGCTCGTAGCCTTCGACGTAGGTGGCATCGCGCAGGCGCAGGTTCTCATGCGAGAGGCGCTGGCTGCGCGTGAGCATGGAATAGGCAAACTGCTCGGGCTCCAGGTGCACGTAGCGATCGACGTTCTCGAACCATTCCATGGAGTTGCGGGCGGAGCTCTGGATCTTCAGCACCTCGATTGCCCGCACGGCCTCGTATCCGGCCATGACGCCGTCCAGATCCTGTCCGGCGTAGGTATCGAAGCAGCGGACCAGCTCGATGGCGTCCTCCAGTGCCAGCTTGGTTCCCGAGCCGATGGAGAAGTGCGCGGAATGCGCGGCGTCCCCCATCAGCACCACCGGCACGCGCTTGCCGCCGATCTCGTTCCAGTGCACCCAGCTTGCGCAGACGATGCGCGGAAAGCGGATCCAGTTGGCCGAGCCGCGCAGGTGCGGCGAATTGCTCATCAAGGCATGGCCGTCCAGGTACTTGGCGAAAAGCCGCTCGCAGAAGGCGATGGCCTCGGGCTGGCTCATCTTGTCGAGGCCCGCGCGCTGCCATACCGCGTCCGGCGTCTCGACGATGAAAGTGGACGTGTCCCCGTCATACTGGTAGGCATGCGCCTGGAACCAGCCGTGCTCGGTTTCCTCGAAGGCGAACGTGAAGGCGGAAAACAGCTTCTTGGTACCGAGCCAGACGAAACGGCAGTGGCGCGTTTCGATATTGGGCTTGAATACGTGCTCGTAGCGTTTGCGGACCTTGCTGTTCAGTCCGTCTGAAGCCACGACCAGGTCGGCGCCGTAGCGGGCAGCGACTTCCTGGTCGTCGTCCACTTCGGTTTCGAAGACCAGCTCGACCCCCAGTTCCTGGCACCGGTCCTGCAGGATGTTGAGCAGCCGCTTGCGGCCGATGCCGCAAAACCCGTGGCCGCCCGAAGTAATAGTGCGTCCCTTGAAATGGACGTCGATGTCGTCCCAATGATTGAAGGACTGGAGGATGCGGCGAGCCGTGGGTTCGTCCGCCTGGACCAGGTTGCCGAGCGTCTGGTCCGAGAAGACCACGCCCCAGCCGAAGGTATCGTAGGGCCGGTTGCGCTCGATGACGACGATGCGGGAAGACGGATCCCGCTTCTTCATCAGCAATGCGAAATACAGCCCGGCGGGGCCTCCTCCGATACAGACGATATTCATGAATCCTCCGCTGGCCGAACGATCGCTGGATGGCGGGTCGAACCGGACATCCCGCCTGGTGCACTGGTTATTATTTCATACTTAAAATATTTTTGCGTCAAGCATCTGGGGCGGGAAAACCGCCGCTAGCGCCAGGCGTTGCGCATACGGCCCGCAATATCGATGCGCACGGCGGGGGCCGCGGCCGGCGCAGCCGAAGCGGTGCCCTGCCTGGCCTTGGGAAGGACCTCGAACAAAGGCAGCAGGTGCTCGGGAATGAACCGGGTGCGCGTGCCATAGACATGGCGATCGCCCATCCCGCTCTGCTGGTGGACATAGAAACGCTGCGGCACGACCAGTTGCAGGTCTTCCTTGGCGCGCGTCATCGCCACGTACAGCAGACGCCGCTCTTCTTCGATCTCATCGGCGTCGCCGGTACTCATGTCGGACGGGATGCAGCCATCGACCACGTTCAGCACGTATACGGCCTTCCACTCCTGCCCCTTGGCGGAATGGATGGTGGACAGGATGAGGTAGTCCTCGTCCAGCAGCGGCGGGCCGGATTGCGCGCTGGTGGCGTCGGGCGGGTCCAGCGTCAGCTCGGTAAGGAATTGTTCGCGCGAAGCAAAGGTGCCGGCAATGCGCGCCAGTTGCTCCAGGTCGGCGCGGCGGACGGCGGCATCGTCGTACAGCCGCTGCAGGTGCGGGGCATACCAGCGCAGCGCGAGGTCGACGTGCGCCGGCCAGGCGAGTCCCGGATCATTCAAGGCCTGGTAGGCCTCGACGAAGGCCTTCCAGTCTTCGGCGGCGGCCGCGGGCGGCGCGAAACCGGCCAGTGCACCGGCCGGGCGCTCGGATTGCGCCATGGCGTCGAGCACGCGCCCGGCCGTTGCCGGTCCTATGCCCGGCATCAACTGGGCAACACGGAAACCCGATAACCGGCTGAGCGGATTGGCCGCCCAACGCAGGACGGCAAGCACGTCCTTCACATGCGCGGCTTCGAGGAATTTGAGGCCGCCGAACTTAACGAAGGGAATATTGCGCCGCGCGAGCTCGAGCTCCAGCGCCGCGCTGTGGCTGGCCGAACGGAACAACACCGCCTGGGCCATCAGGCGTACGCCCGCCTCGCGCTGGGCGAGGATCTGGTCGGCCACCCAGCGCGCCTGCCCCGGTTCATCGCTCACGTAGACCAGTTGCGGCCGCTGCGCCGACGCGCGGTCGGTCCAGAGCCGCTTCGCATAGCGCTCGGGCGCTTCCTCGATCACCGCGTTGGAAGCGTCGAGGATGGGCTGCGTCGAGCGGTAGTTGCGGTCCAGGGTCACGACGTGAGCAGGCCGCGAAAACTGCGAGGGAAAATCGAGAATGTTGCGCACCGTCGCCGCCCGGAACGAATAGATGGATTGCGCATCGTCGCCGACCACGGTCACCCCGCGGCCGTCGGGCTTCATCGCGAGCAGGATCTCGGCCTGCAGGCGGTTGGTATCCTGGTATTCGTCGACCAGCACATGGTCGAAGGCCGCGCCCAGTTCCTGCGCAATGGCGGGCTCTTTCATCATTTCCGCCCAATAGAGCAGCAAGTCGTCGTAGTCGAGCGCGTGCTGGTCCTGCTTGGCCTCCACATAGGCGCCGAACAGGGTCTTGAGCTGCGGCTCCCATTGCGCGCACCACGGGAAATGCCGGGCCAGCACGGTTTCCAGCGGCGCCTGGCTGTTGACCGCGCGCGAGTAGATCGCCAGGCAAGTGCCTTTCAACGGAAATCGCGATTTGGTGCCCGAGAATCCCAACTCGTGCCGGACGAAACCCATCAGATCCTCGGCATCGCCGCGGTCGTGGATCGTGAACGACTCGGCCAAGCCTATGCGGGGAGCGTAGTCGCGCAGCAGCCGCGCGCCCACCGCATGGAAGGTTCCGGCCCAGGGAAGCGCCGGCGGCTGGGAACCGGACAGCCCCATGACGGCTTGCAGCACGCGGCCGGCGCGACGCTCCATCTCGGCCGCGGCACGCCGCGAGAAAGTCAGCAGCAGGAGCCGGTTGGGATCGGCACCCTTGAGGATCAGGTTCGCCACGCGGTGGGCCAGCGTGCTGGTCTTGCCCGAACCGGCGCCGGCGATGACCAGCAGCGGACCGGCCTGCTCGGCGTGCGTGCCGATGCCGTACTCGACGGCCTCGCGCTGGCGGGGATTCAGGTCGGCCCAAGGATCCTGGGCCGGCGTATCGGGCGGATGTGACATGTGGCGACGGGAAACTGTATATTCATCCAGTATAAAACGTCTCTTGTGGATTCCCCCCCATGACTGTGCGCGTCGGCACGTCGTCCTGGACCGACCCCACCTTGCTGGCCTGCGGCCGTTTCTACCCTCCCTCGGTCCGAAGCGCGGAAGACCGGCTCCGGTTCTACGCCTCCCGCTTTCCGCTGGTCGAGGTCGACAGCAGCTACTACCGCCTGCCCTCGGCCCGCATCGCGCATCTGTGGACGCAACGCACGCCTGCCGATTTCGTCTTCCATCTCAAGGCATTCCGGCTGTTCACCGGGCACTTGACGCCGGTCGATGCGCTGCCGGCCGACCTGGCCACGGAACTGGATCCTGCCATACGGGTCGTCGACTATGCCACCCTGCCCGGGGACTTGCGCGACGAACTTTGGAGCCGCTTCCTGCAAGGCGTGGAACCGCTGCGCCAGAGCGGACAGCTGGCGGCCGTCCACTTCCAATATGCGCCGCGGGTACGCAATGACACCGCTGGCCGGGCCCTGGTCCGCGAATGCGCGCAGCGCATGGATGAGCAAGCCCACGCCGTGGAATTCCGCCACCGCAGCTGGCTCGACGGCCGGGCCCGGCCGGGTACCCTGGATATGCTGCGCGAACTCGGCGCCGCGCATACCGTGGTGGACAGCCCCGGTGGCCACGTCAACAGCGTACCGGCCGTCTGGGCAGCCACCCGGGACGACCTCGCCGTCGTGCGCCTGCATGGCCGCAATCATGCCGCCTGGAATCGGCGCGGCATCGCCGCCTCGTCCGGGCGCTTCATCTACGAATACACGCCCGCGGAACTGGAGCAGATTGCGGAAATGGTGCGGCGGCTGACGCAGGCCGCAGCCCGGGTCCACGTCTTGTTCAACACCAATTTCGAGGACCAGGGCATGCGCAACGCCGCCGCGTTCGACGCCACCCTAGGCCGGCGGCGTCAGACCGCGTAGCCGGCTAGCGCGCCGCCCGGCGCACCCGGCGAACTTCCGGCAGGCTGACCGCGCTCGCCTGATTGCCCCAACTCTGGCGGATATAGGACACCACGGCTGCCACATCCTCGTCGCCCATGGCCTGCCCGAAAGGAGGCATGCCGTGCGGCTGCGGATTGCCCGCCGTAGCCGGCGCGAAGCCGCCGGACAACACCATATGGATGGCGTTGTCCGGGGACGCCGCCATCACCGAGATATTGCCTGCCAAGGGCGGCCAGGCAGGGGGCTGCCCTTGGCCATTTTCGCCGTGGCACTGCGCGCAATGCTGTCCATAGAGCTTGCGGCCGGCTTCCCTCACCGCGGGGGCAGCTGCGGCTGCGACGGCAGCCGTATCGGTGCCGACCGGCGGCAGCGATTTCAGATAAACCGCCATGGCATTCAAGTCGGCGTCGTCTGCGTACTGGAAACCCTGCCGGATGGCCTCGGCCATGGGACCTGCCGCGTGAGAACGGCGTGCGATGCCGGTCTTGAGCAAGTCGACGATGTCCTGCTGCGTCCACTCGCCCAGGCCGGTGGCACGGTCGCCGGTCAACGGCGGCGCATACCAGGACTGGCCTTCTATCAGCGATCCGGCCAGTGTCGCGCTATCGACCAGCGCGCCGAGCCGGTTGCGCGGCGTATGGCATTCCGCGCAGTGGGCCAGGCCCTGGACCAGGTAACGGCCTCTCAGCCAGGCGTCGGACGTGCCTTCGGCCGGCGTCTCCTGCGGTCCGGGGCGGAAATAGAAGGCCCGCCATACAGCCACCAGCCAGCGCTGGTCGTAGGGGAAGGCCAGGTCGTGGGGCCGGTCCGGACTGGCAATGGCCGGCAACGAGCGCAGGTAGGCGAACAACGCGTCGGCATCCTGGCGCGATACATGGCGATAGCTGGGATAAGGAAACGCGGGATACAGCAGGCTGCCATCCGGCGCCTTGCCGCGGTGCAAAGCGCGCCAGAAATCATCGGCGCTCCACTTGCCCAGGCCGTGCTCGGGGTCGGGCGTGAGGTTGGGGCCGTAGAACGTCCCGAACGGCGTCGCCAGCGCCCGGCCTCCGGCATAAGGCTTGCCACCGGCCTCGGTGTGGCACCCCATGCAATTGCCCACGCGTGCGAGATACCGGCCCCGCTCGATCAATTGTGCGGCATCGATGGGCGGGCCGGCCCCTTCCGGCGCCTGGGTGCCGTGGTCGCGGTATCCGAGCCAGAATACGATCCCGGCCCCGGCGATCAGCATGGCGAGCAGAAGCCCGAAAAAAGCTTGCCTTGTCAGGAAACCGCGTTCCGGTGAATACGGGCGGAAAGCCATGCGGCCTGGGCGCCGGTTCATGGCCGCCCTCCCGCATTGACCTGACTGCCGCATTCCAGCGGCGGCGGCTCAGGGAGGCTGGGAGCCGGCGTGGCATCGCGCACGGGCTGGGAAGACAGCCAGCCTGCTACGGCGCTGACGTCCTCGGGGCGCATGCGGCGAGCGATGTCGGCCATGCAATCGGGTTCGATCGCCTTGCGCAGCCCGTTGGCCCACGCACCGAATTGCGAGCTGATGTAGTCGTGCGGCAGTCCTACCAGGGCCGGCACCGCGGGCATCACGCCGGTCAGCTTCGCCCCGTGGCAGGCCGCGCAGGCCGGCAGTCCCCGGCCGGGATCGCCCTGCATGACCAGTTGCCTGCCGCGCTCCAGCGTAGTGCCCGGCAAGCCCGACTGGCGCGGTTCGGGATAGGGAGGATGCTGGTTGGAAAACCAGACGGCGATCTGCCGCAGGTAATCGTCCGACATGTTCTCCAGCAGATGCTGCATGGGGCGGTACTGCCGCCGGCCGGCCCGGAAATAGACCAGCTGGTTGTAAAGGTAGTCTGCCGGCTTGCCGGCGATACGCGGGTAATAGCCGTCAGGGCCGGCACGGCCCTGCGTGCCGTGGCAGCCGGTACAGGCCGCCATGCGAGCTTCCATCGTGCCGGGCTTCAGCGTAGCGGCCGGCTGGGCCGCCAATGGTGCCGCGACAACGAACGCGGCAAGTCCTCCAACCCATTTATATTTATGTTTCGAGGCGAGTGGCATGATTCATCGCAGGGACCGAGATACCCCGCGCATCGCGTTTCGACTCCGTCAGTGTACCCGCCGGCACGACGCGGGCCTGTATCAGTTTTACGAAACTGGCTTGGGTTGTGCAGACTGCCTCTGTCCCTTGCCGATCCTGCCGGGCGGGCACGAGGGTTGCTGGATGGTGCGACCAGACCACGGAGGCATCATGAAAGCGACTTATCCCATTCTTCTGGCTACGGCCTTGTCCCTGGCGGCGCCGCTCGCCGGCGCCGGCGAGAGCCGGACCGACAAGGCGATCGATGCCGCCAAGCCTACCCAAGGCCACGGCGATACCCACGACCGCGGGGCCGAACAGAAAGGTGCGCAGGAACTGCCATCAGGCGCCCAGACCGGCGGCATGCGCACGGGCGTACCGGAGGGAGCCGGGCGCGGCGGCAAGGACCCGGCGGCCAATAACCCAAGCACGGCAGGCCCGGATAAGCCGGCCCAGCCGGACAACCGGCGAGGCGCGGGCACCGAAAAAAGCCGGACGCCCGATACGCGATGAAGGGTATTTATGCGTCGGCGCGTTGCGTCTAGAAGAAATTGCGCAGGAAGCCGCGCAATATAAAAAGGGGTTAGCGAATAGCATTCGCTAACCCCTTGCACATCTGGCGCGCCCGGCAGGATTCGAACCCACGACCCCTTGGTTCGTAGCCAAGTACTCTATCCAACTGAGCTACGGGCGCTGCAAAGAAGTGAAATTATAGCGACACTTTTTTTCCTGCGCAAATCGACGCGCAACACCCCGTTTCCCGCCCACACCGCTCGCTGCGCGAGCCCCCTACGCGGCCCCGCCGGCGCCGCCAGCGCAGCAATGCTGTCGGGACGGCCCAGTCCACGGGGCTGTGAATCAAACCGTCCGTCAGCGGCCGCGCTTGGTATCGGCGCCCACGCCGGCGTTCTCCAGCTTGGCCTGCTGCTCTTCCAGCATGCGGATCTGGCGCTGCAGGGCGTTGAGCTGTTCGCGGGCCGCCTGGCGCTCGTTGGCCAGCGCAGCGGCCTCCTGGCGGGCCTGCTCCTGCCGCGCCTGCACCTGCTGTTCCTGCTGCCGCTGCATGGTCAGGTCATTCTGCAAGGCGGTAAGCCGCGTCTCATTGGCGCTGATGAGCTTTTCCGTCACGGCGCGCTCGGCATCCAGCTTGATACGGCGGATGTCGACATCGGCCAGTTGCACCGTCTGTTCGACGAAAGCCTTGTAGGTTTGTTCGGCCTGGCTTTCGGAGGTCGTCTTGAGCACGCGCCAGAAGTTCTTCTGCTGGAACAGCGCGACGTAATAGGTGAGATCGTCCGCCTTGAAGAGCAGGCTCGCCCCATAGTTGCCGTTGTAGGTGGTACGCAGCTCGTTCAAGGCGCGGTTCTGTATCAGCTGCTGCAGCTCCGCCATGGTGCTGTTGGCAGAAGCCGTCTGGCCGCTATCGGCGGGACCGCTCTGCGCGGCGGGCGCCACGGCATCCGGCTTGGCGGTCGTATTCTGGACCACCTGGGCAGATGCTCCGAGCGACACCGCGGAAAGCAGCAGCCCAAACCCCACTTCTTGGAACATTCTGCGTGTCCTGATTTTCATTCCAGCTTCCTTGGTCATGTAAGTTCGTTGGCCTTGGCCGTAACAAGGCGCGTCAGATTTTAAAGAAAGGTCCGTGTTCATGGGCTTTTTTCGGCCGGTCAATCGAGGTCTCCCGCAATCTCCGCCTCCTGGCCGACTATCTGGTACTTGCGCATTTTTTCCCACAGCACTTTGCGGCTGATGCCCAGGTAATTAGCGGTGTCCTGACGCCGCCAGCCATGGGCATCGAGTGCGCAGATAATACGGTTGCGTTCCGCAGCTTCCTGGGGACTGCGCTCGTTGGCGGGCACGATTCCGTCGGCGAGCGAGGCGAAAATGCGGCCGATACGCTCGCGGTCCCAGGCCCGGAACTGCCGGACCGTCACGCCGACCCGCTCGGCCACATTGCGCAACTCTCGCACATTGCCCGGGAAACGGGTCCGCGCCACCAGCGACTCCAGCCATTCGGGAATTTCATCTTGCTGCTGCGGCAAGATCTGTCCGAGCAGCGCCTTGAAGATCGCGACCTTGTCCACCGCCCCGCGCGCTTCGAGGTTCGGGACCTGCAGTTCGATTACCGCGAGGCGATAGTAGAGATCGGCCCGGAACAGTTCCTGCCGCACCAGCTCGCGCAAGTCGCGGTTGGTGGCGGCCACCAGCCGGAAATCGACCGGGATCTCGGCCGCCGAACCCAGCCGGGTGACCGCGCTTTGCTCCAGGACCCGCAGCAGCTTGACCTGCTGGTAGAGCGGCAGATCGCCGATCTCGTCCAGGAACAAGGTGCCCTCGTGGGCCTGCTCGAAATATCCCTTGTGCGCGAACGTCGCTCCGGTGAACGCCCCTTTGGCGTGGCCGAAGAAATGCGATTCGAACAAGCCGTCCGGAATGGCGCCGCAGTTGACCGCCACGAAGGGACCCTTGCCGTAGCGGTGATGGCCCTCGTGCAACAGGCGCGCCACGCGCTCCTTTCCCACACCCGTCTCGCCGCGGATCAGTACGGTCGAATCGCAGTCGGCAAAGGCCGCGACTTCCGACAGGAATACGCGCATGCAGGCCGACGTGGCAATCAGCGGTTCGGCGGCCTTGGCCCGCCCGGTCTGCTCGCGCACCACGCCGGCCACCTTGAATACCAATGCGCGCAATTCCGCCGCGGTGAAGTCCGCGGTCAGGATATTCGAATATTCGGGCGGATAGACACGGGGATCGCAATTCCGCGCCTCGGCCGCCACCCAGACCACGGGCATGCCGTGGCCGGCCTGCCAATCGCTCAAGCTGAAACTGGGCCGGTCGATGACGGTGACCGAAATGACAGCGACCGAGGTTCGCACGCTCGCGATGTCGCGCGATACCGAGATGTTGTCGGCGCGGATGACATCGACGTCGAAGTTGGCAAGTGCTTTCGCCACGCGGTCGGCGATATCCGACTTGCCTTCCCAAACGTACACGTCGAGTTCGGTAGTTGGAGTTGACCGGAGTTTCATGGGCTATCGCTCAAGTACAACAAAATGCAGCATCTCATCCCTTTCGCCTCTTAGTAGACCAACCTGGCATTGCCGCAATCGACCGAGAGCAGCGACAAGTCGGTTTCTCCCAGTCCCAGACCCAGGACGTTGTTAAGCAAACCTTGCAGCAGCGAACTGAGCGCGTCGAGCAAGGGCGAAAGAATCTGGACCACCATGCCGAGGATGGCCGTCACCGCCGAGTCCCCGTTGATCATGCTGATGACGAAAGGCAGCTTGCATTGGTAGAGAGCACTTCCGCCGGCTATCCCGCATACGCCCACCACGACGTCGCCCAGCACCGCGCCCACCGTACCCAGCAGCTTGCCCACCAATTGAAGCAGGCCGGTCAGCACGGCACCGCTGGACCACGTATTGGCGAAGTCCTGCAAGGCCTGTCCAGACCAGGTCAGTTCGGCATTGATCTCGGTCAGCGATCGTCCCGCAAAGCCCGGGCTGGGCGCGCCGCCTAGCAAGCGGTACGCCATCTCGGTCTTGGTGGCTGGGTCGCTCGCACCGGACACGCCGCTTGCGCCCGGTGCGCCGAGTACGTCGCCCAGCAAGCCGTTGCCGATCGCGCTGGCAACGGTATGGCCCAGCTGCGTCAGGTCGATATTGTCGTCAGGCGTAACCGTGATGACTTCGGGCTCGGCCGGGGGGACCGGCGCCGTCGCCACCACCTCGGACGTGCCCGAGGGCAGCAGCGGCGCGTTGACCTGCGCGCGCACGGGCAGCAGTCCCAGGACGTCCAATACCTTGTGGCGTCCCACCAGGGATGTGCAGGCGTTGGTCGCCGAGAAGAAATCGTCCGTCTGGGGTGTTCCCATATTGGGGAAGCTGCCCAGGCACAAGTTGGCTACCGATGACTGCACCGACAGCCGGGCCTCCCGTTCCTGCAGCGAGGGGGAGCACATGTCCTGCAGCGTGCCGGTGGATTGGGCGACCTCCAGAATGATGGGCAGGTCGACCACCGTCCCGAGCTGGTTCAACAAACCGCCGACCAGCGGAACGGACGTCGTGCCCACGCGCAAATAGACGCGTATCTGCGCACTGTTGGCGGTCGTACCGATGCCGCCGATGGCGATGGTCGGCGGCTCAACGATACGGATCTTGCCGCGCACCAGGCCAGCCACGTTCAAATCGGGAATGCTGATCAGGTTGTCGCCATTGGCCACGCTGATCGACGTACCAAGCAGGTCCAGGACGTTCACCGTGGCATTGAGGGCGGAAAGCGGGCTCGGGGTGGTGATGTGCGCGAACACGCCCGGCTCGGTAGCCGTGCCGAACAGGCGCACGGGAAGATCCAGCGGGCTGTTCGACGAAATGGCCCGCAGCTCGGCGTGCAAGGCCTGCAGCGCAGCGACTTGCACCCCTGCCACCTGGTCCAGGCTCAACACATCGATCATGGCTTGGAGCAGTTCGCCCAGCTTGAGATTCTTGAGCGCCGCGGCTTCGTTAGGCGTACCGACATCGAGGATGGCGGTGGCAGGCAGGCCGAGTGCCTTCAACAAACCCGCCGGCGTCAGGCTGACATTGGCCAGCCCGGCCGAGCTCAGCACGTCGAGCTGCGACGGAGCCACCCCGACCGTCTCGAGCAGGTTGTACAGCAGGCTGCCCGGATACAGCCGCACCAGCCGCGACCCGACCGTGAAGGACGCCACCGACGCTTCGCGCGTCGCAATCGCCTCGACGTGGATCTTGCGCTCGCCAAAGAACGGCAGCAATGGCGGGGCCGATTGCGTAATGACGACCTTGACTGCGTTGAAGCCGACGGTACCGCGGGGCGTCCCGAAGTATTTCTGCCCTCCGGAGCCGCCGTAGGATTCGGTGGGAGGCTCCATGGCGAGCACCGTATTCTTGGCCGGATCGGGATTGGGATCCCAGCGGCCGCACGCGGGCGCCGGCGAGGGATCCATGGTCAAGCCGTAGCGCTGCAGGTTGAGGTTGGCATTGCCCACTGCCGCCGCTGCCGCGGCCGCGCAGCTGTCGCGCTCCAGTTGCTGCGCCCCGGCCAATGCGGCCAGGTCCGCGGTCTTCTGGAACTCGCGCTTCATATAAAACAGGTAGCCCAGGTCGGCCGAAGCCAGCAGGATTACCGATACCAGCATCGCCGCCGCGGCCGCGATCAGCACCGACCCCCTCTGGTTCGCCAACGGCGGCCGGGAGTCGGAAACGAACGGGGAGGAACGACGATGACGTGTCATGAGCGCACTCTGCCTATTGCTTCGGCTGCGACGTGGTTTCGTAGAACTCGGGGATGGGGTGGGAGAAGCTCTCGACGTAGCGCTGCCAACTCGGAACAGCGGTGGCGCCTAGCATGGGCAGCGCCTGCCCCGCATGGCGGCCTTCCCTTTGCATGCTCAGGACGTCCTGGGTGACTGCGCCGGCAGGCCGGCGCCGGGGCGACGACACCGCCGGGGCGGCCATCTGCCGGACCGGGGCCGATACGACCGGGGCCTGGGCCTGGGCCCGCGCGGGCTGGGGTGCCGGGGGCTGCGCGACCACGGTGGTCACCCGTTGGTCGGGCGACTGCACGGACTGGGGTCGCGCGGCCGGCACGGGCTGCGCGGCCGCGGCCGTACTACCCGAAGATCCGGGCACCTGCCGCACCACGGACGACCGGGGCGCCGAGGCGGGCGCGGCCGGTTGCTGTGCCTGGCCCGCGGCCCGCTGCTGGGCCGCCCGTTCTTGTGCCGCCCGTTGCTCCAAGGCGCGTTGCGCGGCCTCCCGCTCGGCGGCCCGGCGCGCCCGTTCCTGTGCCTCGGCCTGGCGCACGGCCTCCATCCTGGCCCGCTGCTCGGGCGTTTCCTGCAGCATCGAACCGGTCACCGGCGCATTGTTCTGTGCATGCGCGAGCGAGGCGCCCAGCAGTACCGCCAGCAACAGCGGCAGGCGTGTGCGCCGCGGGAAGGACGCTTTGTGCGGGATATGGCTGGTAGGTTTCATGATCGCCTTGATTCCACTTGTATTCGTCATCGTTGAACGGGCCCGGCAGCGCGCCGGGCCTCAGGGAGAGTTCGAACTGAACCGGTCGAGCATCGACTGCATGGGAGCCTGCATCGGCGGCAGGACCGGAGCGCTATCGGGCCGTGACCGGGCTTGCTGCGCCATGGGAGCCGGCATCTGCCGGACTACGCCGCCCGCGGCGGACGAAGGTTGTTGACGCGCGATTTCATAGGCCAACTTGCGCACCGCGGCCCGGGCATCGGTCGACAAGCCTGCCTTGGTCATGACCGTCCCTGCCCGTTCCGAGTCGCCGGACACCAGCATCAGCAGGGCGAGGTTGGCCAGGATCTTGGGATGGTCGGGAGCCAGCTCGGCTGCCTGCGCGAGCGGCAAGCGCGCCCCCGCGGTGTCTCCCTGGCGCAGCAGGGCATAGCCGAGATCGCTGGCAATCAAGGCGTTGGTGGGATCCAGCCGCGCCGCTTCCCGCAGCGACTTCACCGCGGCGCCGTAATCGCCGCGTGCGCCGGCGAGCAAGCCGAGCCCTTGCGCCGCCCCCGCTCCCACTTCCGTCTTCAGCAGCTTGCGGTACACGGCCGCACTTTGCTCGTCCTGCCCCGCTTCCCGCAGCGCGTGCCCGCGCAACAACTCGATATCCGGCGCAACGCCATGCCGCTGTTCGAAGGCATCGATATGGGCCAGGGAAGCGAAATACAAACCCTTGTTCTGCATCTCGCGTATCAACGACAGATACATGCCGCGGCTGTCGGCCGCGGGCTCTTGGTTGGCGACTTGCTGCCGCAGGATCGCCTCGTCGCTGAACCTCGGCGCGGACATGCCATAGCCGCCGGGAGCCGGCGTGGAGCTGCAGCCTGCGGCCAGCAACAGCCATCCCGCCAATCCGGCGAAGCGCACGGCTCCGCGATACATCATCGAATCCACCTTCAGCCCCCCATACGCGCGAGTCCCCGGAAGACGGCCAGGAACCCCGCCCCTCCAGTGACGATGATGAGCGCAGGCAGCAAGGTAATGACCATCACGCCGGTCATCTTTACCGTCAGCTTGCCGATGCGCTCCTTGAGCTCCATGCGGCGTTGCTCGCGCACGCGTTCGGAGAACTGCTTGAGCGGCTCTTGTACCGCGCCACCGTGCCGGTCCACCTGTACGATCAAGCGCGCCACCGCGGCAATTTCCTCGTTGCCAAAGCTCGTGGCCAGCCGCTGCAGCGACTGCTCCCGCGACAGGCCCCTGGCGTACTGGTTGACGGCAATCTCCAGTTCACCGGCCAATACGGGCAGCACTGTCCGGAACTCGGTCACGATCACATGCAGGCTCTGATCGATGGACAGCCCCACGCCTTGCAGCAGGCGAAGCAGGTCGATCAGCAGCGGCAACTCCTCGGCCGCCTTGCGCGCACGCGATGCGGCCAGATTGCGCAAGACCCATTTGGGCACCATATAGCCCAGCGCAAAGCCGACGAACAGCGAAACGACCGTGCCGCCCACACCGCCGGTACCCAGCATCCAGGCCGCAAGGGGCACGGCCACGGCCAGCACGGCGCGGGCAAAGATGAACAACGCGCGGGCGCGTCCTGGATCGGCGAATCCGCAGCGGTCCACCAACTGCCGGTCCTCGGCTTCCAGCAAGTAGGCGCCCAGGCGGCCCTGCTCCCACTTCTGCCCCAACTCGGCGGCGGTATCGAACATGGCACTCACTCGCCCTTGCCGGACGGGCGAGGCTACGCTTGCCAGCGCATCTTCGAGGACCGGGTTGGTCCGGGCGGTAATCGCGCTATCCACCACCTGTCGGCTGCGGCTTTGCCGGGAACCGCGTATCAGCAGGGCGACGCCCACCAGCAGAGCCGCTGCGGCGGCCAGAACCAGCGAGACGGCGGTCAATAGTTGTACGGACATAGACTCAAACCGATTTGGCCATGCGATACAGCCAGAAGGAACCGACCAGTTGCAGCGCGAAAGCGCCGATCAGCATCTTCTGGCCCACGGGGTCGGTCCACATCCCCATGAACATGGCGTTGTTGAAAACAACGATGAATCCGGCCACGAATACCGGCAGCAACGCGAGTATCCAGGCCGACAGACGGACCTCGGCCGACAAGGCATGCAGTTCTTCGCGGGCCTGTTGAAGGTCGCGCATGAATGCCGCCATGCGTTCGAGCACCAGGTCGCTGCGGCCGCCGAAACGGAGCGCGACGCCGATCACCGCCGCCACGAGCTCCAGCTCGTAGAACCGATAAAGCCTGGCCGCATGCACCAGCGAGGCATCGAGCTCCATCCCCGCGCGGTTCAATTGGTTGGCGCGTTCGAGTACCTCGAACAACGGCTCATCGACCGATCCGACGGCCGTATGAAAAGCGGAGCCCAGGCTGTTGCCTATGGTGATGAGCCGAACCAGCGCATCGATGAAACCGGGAAGTTGCCGCACCATCCTCTGCTTGCGCCGCTCGGCCCGCCACCAGAGCTGGAACCACGCCGCGAGCACGACCATGCCGAGCATGACCATGGCACCCAGCCCGCCCCCGAGCCACAGCACGAGCAAAGGCAACAGCACCAGCGCCGCCAGCCATGGCCCATAGAAGGCCGGCCCCGGCTCCACCCCAGCGCGCAGCATCAGGTTCTGCATCCGGCCGCCGACGCCCCGCGGCCGCACGGGCGGGTAGAGCTGCTGCGCCGTTGCCACCACGCTGCTGGCATCGTAAGAACGATTCAGCTGTTCCTCGACAAAGGCACTGGCGGCCTGGCGGCGGCTGCGCGCGGCGGCGCTCTGCCACAGCCACAAACCTGCGGCAACCAGCAGCAGCGCAATGCACAGCACCACCAACATCTGTACTGACATTACCGCCCCCTGGACCAGAAGCCGCCACCAGCGGGCGGCTCGGGTTGCTGCGCCGCCCGCAGCTGGTCGCGGTACCTGGCCAGCTTGGGGGTATGCGGGTGAATACCGAGCGAGACCCAGCGGTCCTTTTCCTCGCCGTCGGGGCCGACGAAGCTCTCGTGGCGATAAAGCTCCTGCGTAGCAATGACGTTGTCGCCCATGCCGGTCACCTCCGAAATGGAGACGATGCGGCGACGGCCGTTGGACAGGCGCGCGATCTGGACGATGAAATCCAGCGCACTGGCAATTTGCCGCCGCAGGCTGTCCTCGCTGCCCTGGAAGCCGGCGAAACCGGCCAGCATCTCTATCCGGTACAGGCACTCGCGCGGCGAGTTGGCGTGGATGGTTGCCATTGATCCCTCATGGCCGGTGTTCATGGCCTGCAACATATCCATGACCTCCGGTCCCCGCACCTCGCCCACCACGACCCGGTCGGGCCGCATCCGCAGGCTGTTGCGGATAAGGTCGCGGATCGTGATCAGCCCTGCTCCGTCAAAGCCCCCCTGGCGCGACTCCAGCCGTACGACGTGGGGGTGGTTCAGCGACAGCTCGGCGGTGTCCTCGACCGTGACCACGCGCTCCGTTTCGGGAATGAAAAAAGCCAGGGCGTTCAGCAACGACGTCTTGCCCGAGCTGGTACCGCCCGACACGAGTATGTTGCAACGCTCGCGCACGGCCAGGCTGAGCAGCCGGTGGATTTCCTCGCTGAATGTTCCGAGCGCGAGCAGGTCGGCCGGCTTGAGCGGGTCTTGGCGGAACTTCCGGATGGACACCATGGGGCCGTCGACCGCCAGCGGTTCGATGACCACGTTGAGACGGCCGCCGTCGGGCAGCCGCGCATCGACCATGGGACTGGACTCGTCCAGCCGGCGACCCAGGGGCGCCAGGATGCGGCGCACGATGCGCAGCAGATGCTGGTTGTCGGTGAAACGCAGGGTTTCGCGCTGCAGGACGCCGCGGCGCGAGACGAAGACATTGTCGTAGCCGTTGATCAGGATGTCCTCGACCGCCGGATCGGCCAGCAGGTCTTCGAGCGGCCCCAATCCCGCCAATTCCTTGGTCAGCGACTCCGCAACCAGCCTGAGCTCCGCTTCATTGATCGGCACGCGCCGCAGCCGCACGAAGCTATCGACTTCCAGGTCGACGAATTGCTGGATCGCGCTCCTGGACCAGCGTCCGAATTCCGCGCCGAGCTCTTCGATGCGGGACAGCAGGTGTTCATGCGCCGCCGCCTTCACATCCTGGAACCGCTGGGTATTCGCAAACGCCGGACTGTCGTCGGCAAATTCGATTGATGCCGTCATGATCGCATTCTCCGCAGCATGCTTATGCACTCGAAGCCAAAGTTCTTATTCATCGGGACATCAGATGCTTGTGCAGACCGGGCAACCACCTCGACAGCCACGTCGTACCGGGAGGCACCGCCTGGTCATAGGATGCGAGGGACTCGACCAATCCCTGCACGGCCCGCACATAGGGATCGCGATCCGCGACCTCGTGCAGCAACCTCCCCTGGTTCGTGCTGTTCATCAGCGCCAAAGGCCGGTCAGGCAGCGTGCCGAGCAACGTCACATCGAAACGCTGGGCGATCTGCTCGGCGGTCATTCCGTAGCGCTCGTCATAGCGGTTGACCACCAAGCGCAACCGGGCGCGATCGACATCCCTGCCGTCCAGGTCGCGCAACACGTCCGCCAGCGATACCAGTGCGCCGACGGACTGGTCGGTCACCAGCCAGGTCTGGTCCGCCGCGCGCACCATGCCGGCAACGAAATCGGGATTGGAGAAGCCACCGACGTCAGCCAGCAACAGACCGAAGTGCTGGCGCAGCTTCTCGAGCAGGCCCAGCGAGTCGGCATGGGAAATGGTCCGCATCTCGGCCAGGTCGCGAGGCAGCGATATGACCGCCACGCCGCTGGCGCTGCGCGTCAACGCGGTGTTGACCAGGGTCTCGTCGAAACGGCGCAGGTTACGCACGGCTTCGGCGAAATGGAAGTTGCCGGACACGTTCAGGTAGAGCTGACCGTCGGCGACCGGCAGGCCGAGATCGAGCAAGGCGGCTGGGCCACGAAGACTGCCCGGCCGTCCCTCGCGCTGCCCTTGCAATTGCACGAGCGTGGTCAAGTGTGCGGCCAGCGTCGTGGTCCCCAGTCCGGCTCGCACGCCCAACAAGGCCACCAGCTGCCCCTGGTTCGATGGGTGGCTGGACGCATGGGATTGCAGCACCCGCCGGACGACGTCGCGTACCTCGACCTCGTCATCCGGGTCGATGAAATCTCGCACACCGGCACGCAAGGCCGCCACCGCGCCTTGCGGACGGGTCATGCTGCCGACCGCCACAACAGGCAGCGCCGGCGCCACGCGGGCCAGCGTGCGCGCCAAATCCGTGGCGTGCAGCAGTTTGGCCGGCTCGTTGTCGTCCACACCGAAATCGAGCAAGACCATCTGCGGACCGAGTTCTGCCAGCCGGGCCGACAGCCGGTCCGGAACGATGTCTTCCTGGACCACCACGCCATCGTGCCGCAGCACGGCAGCCAGCCGCTGCGCCGCACGGCTATCGCCGGTAAAGAACAGGAAACGGCGGGTATCCAGCAGACTCGCCAACTCCTTGCTCGAGGCGTTCATACGGTGCTCCAGGAGATACCTTGCACGGCCTCACTTCGAAAAGCCGGGCAGTTCATCATTACTCGCTATACCCAAGAGGAAGTGTCCCCACGCATTGGCCGGCGTATCGCGCTTCTCGTTCTCGCCCGGCAGCGGGACGCTGACTCCCTTGGCCAACGGCTTGACCAGATGGGGCGTCACGACGATCAACAACTCTTTTTCGGTCTGCGAATACCTCATGCTTCGGAAAAACGTGCCGATAATAGGTAGATCCCCCAGGAATGGGAGTTTGTCGAGGTTGGAAGTCGTAGAACGCGAGACCAGGCCGCCGATGACGAAACTCTCGCCGTCGCCGAGCTCGACGGTGGTGTCGGCCCGGCGCGTAATGATGGCCGGGATCTGGATGTTGTTCACCACTACGCCGTTGGTCCAATCCAGATCGCTTGCCTCGGGCGCGACTTTCAGGGCGATACGGTCCTTGCCCAGCACCGTGGGCGTCAGCGTCAGCCCGATGCCGAAGGGTTTGTAGGTCACCGTGGTCGTGCCCAGGCCGCCGGATTGAGGAACGGGCAACTCGCCCCCGGCCAGAAATCTGGCACTCTGGCCGGACAACGCAACCAGCGTGGGTTCGGCCAGCACACGGGCCAGTCCGTTGGATTCCAGCAAGCGCAGATTGGTGTCGAGCAGGAAATTGCCGCGGCTCAGCCCTAGTGTCAGATCGAAGGCCTTGCCGGCGGGCGCCATGTCGCTGGCCATGCCGAAACTGAAACTGCCGCGGCGGTTGGATGCCGAGAAATTGAAGCCCGCGTCCTTGAGCACCTGCTTGCTGAACTCGACGACCTTGACTTCTACTTGCACGACGCCGCCGGTTTCTATGGTGGACGCGTCGAATACATTCTCGTCGCCCACGGCGTCGCTCGCTGCGGCATGCGCGCGCCGGTGCGCCAGCATCGACGGTGCCTGGCCGCTCAAGACCGACGCCTCGCCATAGATCTGCGCCTTGGCACCATCGCCCTCGCCGACCAGCGTGGCCAGGTCGCCGGTGACCCGTACCAGATAGGCTTGCGGCGCGGCCGCGCCGCGCTCCCAGACCGAGACCATGGTGGTGCCGGGCTTCTTGCCTACCACCAGTACGCCCCCCCTGCGATTGCCACGGCCCTTTTCGATGATGACGTCAGCCACCTCCGGATCGACGACCGCCACGCGCTCGAGATTGCCGGGAATGCTCAACTGGTAATGGTCGCGTACGGCCACCGATATCTGCCGCGGACCGGCATCTTCGGCCGCGCCGGCCGGCATGGCGAAGGACAGCGTCAATGCCATGGCCACCGGTGCCAGACGCCGCACGAAACCCTGATTGCTTTTCTTCATTGAGGTTCTACCCGTTAAAACCCGACGACTTCACGCTTGGTGCCGCGCACGACTTCCACGGTATTGGCTTCTGCCCGCGGCGCAGCAGCTGGCTGGCGCGGGCGAGCGCGCGCGGCCGGCGCGGGACGGGCGCTAGCCCCTCCCGACAAACCCGTCAGCTCCAGGCCGGCATAGGCCTGGTTATCCGCCTGCTCCAGCGCCTCGCGTTGCTCTTTGGTCAAGCTGCTCTTGCCCGCCAGCACCGGAGGCGGCTCCGGAAAGAGGCTCACGTCCGGGGCCGTCGTGTCCGTGGGATTGCGCAGCACGAGTTGCAGCTTGCCGTTCTGCGTGGCAAGCAGCAGGCGATTCACGTCGGCCGTGGGTACCGCCAGTACGGCCGTACGCGCTACCGGAGCGGGATTGTTATTGCGTACGGGCGTGGCACCATCGTCCGCAGGCGCGTCACCCGCGGCCGACGCGCTGCCATAGGTCAGCACGCGCAAGCGCGAGAGCAGCAGCCGGGCCTGCGTCTTGTTGACGTCCTGCCCCTGCTTGAGCGTGAAGAACACATCGACGAAATCGCCGGGCGAGACCCGGTTGCCGGTCCCCACCACTTCGTCCACCGGAACCGCGACCGCGCGTTCGCCCTCACTCAACAGCAAGGTCAGGCCCTTTACGAGGCTGCTTTCGGTAACAGGCGTCCCCGGGCCGATGTCGAACTTCGGTATCTTGCCCGCGAGCGCGCCGACGTCGCGATAGCTGCCGGCCGGATCGATGGGCAAATCCACCACCTTCAATGCGCCGGCCTCGATCGGGACGCCCGCGGGCAACAGCTTGTCCGCGACAACCACGGGCGTCTTCTTCTCGGCCAGCGGCGTGGGCGCATTGACTGGCTTGGCTTGCTGCGGCGGCTTGTTTGCCAGGATAAAGGCATAGCCCCCCAGCAGCACCGCCAACAACACCAGCATGGCTGCGACGATTTTGGTCACGTTGTTCATCAGCTTGTTGCCTCGATACTCTTAAAAAAACGCCACCGCCAGGCACGTTCAGGTACCCGGCAGACTCTTCCCCAACTGCACCGTGGCCGCGGCCGAGAGATCCTCGGGAATCCACGACGTGCCCGGCCCGAACAAAGACTGCAGCCAGCTCCCGAGCGGCAGCATCTCGGGCACCAGCGGGTATTTCCGGTAGCCGGCATAGGTCACGACCAAAGAGGCGCAACGCAGGCCGGCGGTATAGGAACATGCCTGCGGCGGCGACAGCTGGCAAAGCACCGGCCCTTGACCCATCACGGCCCGGTGCTGGTTGAGCCAGTCGACCGACTTGGCGACCGCACTGCAGGCATCGGCCTGCGAAGGCAGCCTTCCAGGCTGGCCGTTCAAGGTCGACTGCAACGCTACGCGGGCGCCTTCTTCCACAGCACGCGACAGCGATTGCTGGACGATGAACAGCCCGCCATAGCTAATGATTCCGAACAGGACGATCAGGAACAGCACAGATACGAGCGCGAACTCGAGGGCGGCAATGCCGCGTTGCGCGGCGCGCGCTACAGGAAACCCGACGGGCCGCGTCATATCCCGCCCCCCGCCGCGGCGAGCTGCAAGGTACCCGGGTCGAGCGTCACGCTGGTCTTTGCCGCCAATACGCGGGGAACCAGCAGCGCCATCCCCGGCAGCGTCGGAACGAGGGGGTGGGCACCGTAGGGGTAGCTTATGTGCAGGATGGCGGAACACTGCTCGCTTGCAGCCGACCCGCAACCCACCGCCGCAACGCCGGCGGCACCACCCAATTGGATCGTGCAGCGGCTGGAGCTATCCACGCTTCCATCGGGACGCACGCAGGGGCCTTCGACCATCGCGGTGCACGCGGGCCCGGACGATGCCACCCCTGCCTGGCCCAGCCAGGAGGCCCTGGCCATCGCTACATCGCAGCCATGCTGGAGCCGCCCCAGCAGCTGCTGTTCCAGGCTGGCCGCGCCAGGCGCGGCCGGCGGCAGGAAATACCGCAGACTGGCGCGCGCGCCGTCTTCAGCGGCGAGCGTCAGCGACTGCTGCACCGTAAAAATCAGTCCGAAGCTGAGGACGCCATAGAACAATGCGAAGAAGATCGGGAAGATAAGCGCGAACTCGAGCGCATAGACGCCATCCTGCCTACGCCGCCCGTTGGCGCGCAGGCCCACCGTTCCATCGACTGCGCTGTTGCTACGCACGGCTCCCTCGCCTATCCCCAATGCCTCAACGCCATTGCACGACCACCCAGGCGGCGATGGCGAGATACGCCGCATAGGGAATGCCACTGCGGCCACCGCGCACGGCCGCCATCCAAGCCACTGCCCGTTGCAGCAAGGGCGACTCCGAAACCAGCCCTTGCGCTGGAACGAGCCGCAGCGCGACCCATGGGCCCACGACGCCATTGCGATGGCAAAAATGGACCAGGCCATGGACGCCTGCCAGCAGACTTCCGATCAACCATACGGACAACAACGGTGCCGCCCCCAGCCAAAAACCCACGACCGCGAAAAATTTGACGTCTCCCGCCCCCATCGCCTTGAAGGCATAGAAAGGCAGCAGGAACACCAAAGCCAGCAACAACCCCAGACCGGCCTCCGGCCACGTTCCCGCAAAAACGGAAGACATGGGACTCGCGACGCCCAACCACACGCACTGGGCTGCCAACCCCAGCAATATCAGCCAATTGAAAATGCGTCGAAAACAGAAATCGCAAAAAACCGCTGCCAGGCAGAAGGCAGAAAAGAGAACGAATTGGCTGCTGTCGTACATAACTGATCGAAAAAAATACCCCGGGGAGCCGAGCCCCCCGGGTATATCGTGACCGACCTATTACGGGTTCGTCGGAGCGGCCGAAGTAGGCAGCTTGGCAACGATCTTTCCAAACATTTCATTCAGCCCCGTTCCGAGGTTGGTCAGAACCCCAATAATGACGACAGCAATCAAACCCGCGATCAGGCCATATTCGATAGCCGTGGCGCCGTCTTCTTCTTTCAGAAACTTGATTACCTGGTTCATTCTAATCCTCTTTGTTGATAAATTTAGATACCTTCATGACTGCAACCAGCCATAAACCTTTTTATTTTGAGCAGTTTTGCGATATCACCTCCCCAAAATAACCACAACAAAGCGAATTTCTGGAATCGGCCATTACCGGCCGCCCGGCCGCTGGCGCGAATAAATCAGGTGGTCGACCCGCTGAGCCGCATGGCTCCGCGCCTCTTCCGAGCTGCGATGCAGCTCGATCCGCATGATGATCAGCGTGACGACCGAAATCAGGAATACCGCATACGGCAACACGCCGCCGTCCAACTCCCACCCGGAAAACTGGCGAGGCGTCGAACAGACGATGGTCCCCGCTGCCGCGCCGACGTAATGCATGCCGCACACCGCGCCCGCCATGACCAGGGCCGCCAGCACCCTCTGGACCTCGGTGGTGAGGTTGAAGGCCAGCCAGATGGCCGCGGTCGCCGCGGCGACGGCTATCGCGACCGAAAGCAGCACCAGCCCTGGGTCCCAGAGGAAAAAGGCATCCATGCGCAGGGAGCCCATGCCGATGTAGTGCATGCCCGCCACGCCGAGTCCGGCCAAGATTCCAGCCCCAAGGCAACGGCGGAAGGAAAACCGGGCGCCGCCCACGTACCACAACGCGGCGCCGGCAAGAACGACCGCCACCGCAAGACCGAGCAAATTGTGCGAAACCCCGTAGGCCACACCAAATGGAATGATTTGCGCGAGCATGCCGAGAAAATGCATGCTCCATATACCCACGCCGCCCAGCGCAATACCCGCGACAGCAACGTAGCCAACCTGAACCCGGCCGCGTATATTGCGAATTCTGGCTGCAGCCAATAACGCCACATACGCACCCAATGCCGAAATGACAAAGGACAGCGCGACCAAGCTGGCGTCGAAACGTAGAGGGAGAATATCTCCGGGCTGCATAGTCTCTCATAATGTAACGCTCGGTTACGCACACCCTACAGGCATCGTTCCGAGCTTGTCAATATCCGTTCAGCTAAGAATTCCTATTAATCGGATGAAAGCAATAACGGGCATTTGAATCCGGCACACCCCCCCTAGAAGGCCGGTAGATAATCGCAAAACTGCGATCATTTCGCGGAACAGGAAACCGCTCTGTTAGCAGGGATTTTTAGTATCTTCCGGTAACGTCCTACAAACGTCCCACTGTAAGAAAACCACCGAAAACAGCCTCTCTCGGGAGGCGACGCATCCTAAGACGGTATTGATATGGCACACTGCGCGGCTGGCAATTGTTTACGGTGACGGGCCCAGACTCCCATGATCTTGCACGCCTCGGGCAAACCCCAATTCCGCCAGCAATATTTGGCCGTTCTTCTGACGTGGCTGGCAACGCCGTGGATGGCACAAGCAGCCGATAGCCCGCTCCGCGGAAATCCCGCCGAGTCACTGCCCCCTGTCTCCGTTCCTACCCCCAAGCCGGCGCCGTCGGTGTCGGTTCCGGCTCCGGCTCCGGCCGACGCTGTGCGGGGCATCCTGTCTCACCGCCTGGTGCCGCGTCAGTTCGACGTATCCGGCGTCACGGCCATCGATTTCCAGAAAGTGATCGACCTGCTCGAGCCGCTGGCGGGCAAGGACGTGACAGTCGCCGACCTCATCCAGCGCACGAATGCCATCACCCAGCTCTACCGCGACGCGGGCTACGCACTGTCCTTCGCGCTGATCCAGTCGCAGGACTTCCGCGATGGCCTGGTCAAAGTCACCGTGGTGGAGGGCTACGTGGAGAGCACGCGCATCGAAGGCGATGCCGGAGCTGCCGCCGACAAGGTCAGGGAGTACGCCGCGCGCATCGAGGCCGAACGCCCGCTGACCCGCGCCACGCTGGAACGCTATCTGAATCTGATGACCACAGTCGCAGGCGCGACAATCAAGCCTGAACTGAGCATGCCCAAACGTGCGGACGGAGGTACCGAACTGGTACTGAACGTGGAGCACAAGCGCTTCCGCCTGGATAGCGGGATCGGCAATCTCGGCACCGGTGTCCATGGGATGCTGACAGCAACGGCCAACGGCCTGACGCCGCTGGCCGAGCAGGTACAAGTCACGGCAGCCGTGCCGCGCGGAGGCGACGACCTTGAGTACTACGCCGCCAATGTCGCGGTGCCGGTAGGCAGCGACGGCCTGACGGTAAGGGCCGATGCCTACACCTATAGCGCCAGTCCTGAAAACGACAGCCTCAATGCCTTGAACATCGACCGCCGGGTACGCAACCAGCGAGCCGGGCTCAGCATGAGTTATCCCTTCCTGCTGCGCAATCGCGAATCGCTGACGGGTACGGCGGGCTTCTACGCCTCGCGCAACAACGATACGTACACCAGCCGCATCACCGGCGCTCAAGTGACGCTGTCCAACCACCTGCGCGTCGTGCGGGGCGAACTGGCTTATGCAAAGTCCGGCGACAAACAGTCGCGCCGCATCACGGCCGGTATCTACAAGGGCATCGACGGCCTGGGGGCCGAGCAGAGCCTGAACAGCAGCTACGACCTCGACTTCACCCGCTATACGCTGGCAATCAACCAGAGTTTCGCCCTGCCCTACGAGTTCGGCGTCTCACTGGCGGCGCTGGGGCAATACAGCTCCGATTCGCTGCCCACATCGGAACAGATCACCTTTGGCGGCCAGCGTTTCGGCCGCGGCTACCCGGCCGGTGAACTGGGCGGCGACAAAGGCTACGGCGCCTCGATCGAATTGAATCGCCGCTTCGGCGTCGGCCTGCCCTATCTTCACAGCGTGACGCCTTATGTGGCGGCCGACTATGCGCGCGTCAGCCTTAACGACAGCCGCTACCGGCTGGTGACGGACACACTCACGTCCGTCGCCCTGGGGTTGCGCATCACCGACCAGCGGCACTATGCGTTCGACGTGAACGTCGCCAAGCCGGTCGGCGACAAACCCGCGAACAGCAGCGACCGCCCCCTGCGGGTCAACGCGAACTATTCATTGCGCTTCGAATAAAGCGCCGTTTCGTTACGTAACACGTGCCGCCGTGCTACGTAACGAAACCTGTCGAACAAGCTTTCCATTCAGGCTATTCGCAACATAGTCTCAGCGGAACGAATTTTTCTCGTTTTCGATTTATCCCCGATTTGCAAGGTTTTCCGGCCATCGCCGGTGCATCCCGCGCCCTATCCGTCCGCCTTCGCAACACATTGGCACAGGTTTTGCTCAATGGGGCTGGCAGGCAGTGTTGCCGCATCAGCGATAGGGGAAAAAACATGCATCAAGAAAATACGAAACCGGGACCTCGCGTTCTGGTTGCCGCATTGCTACTCGCACTCTCGACGCTGGCCGGCTGTTCGGGCTCCGGCGCCATCACCTCGGGCCTCGGCAACGGTGGCAGCGGCGGCGGCGATCCGACTAACCCTAGCAATCCGGGCAACCCGAGCAACCCCGGAGATCCCAGCAATCCGGGCGACCCCAGCAATCCGGGTGATCCCACGAACCCCGGCAACCCTGGCGATCCGAACAATCCCGGCAACCCCGGCGACCCCAGCAACCCCAATCCCGCCACCCCGGTCAGCGGCGTGCTGGCGCCGAGCCTCGGCAATGTTGGCCAAGCCGTGGACAATGTCGTCGATACCGGCCTGGCGGGCACACTGGGCAATGTCGGCAGCAAGCTCGACGGCGTGGTCGCACCCGTGGGCAACACCGTAACCGGCCTGACGCAGCAAGTGGGCGCTGCCACCGGACTCGGCGAACCTGTAGACAATCTGCTGACTTCCGTCGGCGGCACGATCAGCAACCTGGGCGGCACCCTGGACAACACCGGCCTGCCGGTCAACACGGGCCTGGGCGGCGTCGTCCAAGGCGTGGGCGACACGGTCGCGAGCGTGGGCGGGCTGCTAAACGCGTCGGAAGCCAACCCCAACCCGCTGGGTACCGTTCTCGATAACGCGACGGGTACCGTCGCCACCCTGACCGGCGCGCTCACCAGCGACGGCGGTTTGCTGAGCCCGGTCTCGCAAATGCTCAATAACCTGGGCGAAGGCGGCGCGGTCGAAAATCCCGTGCTGCAACCGGCCCTGAGCAACACCGGCGCGGCCGTGGACAATGTACTGGGCAACACGGGCCTCGCGCAGACCCTGGGCGACTTGGGCGCCGGCCTCGATCCCGCCGTAAGCCCGATCGCCGGCACGGCAACCGACCTCACCCAACAGGTCGGTGCCGCCACCGGACTCGGTGCTCCCGTCAACGATGTGCTGACCTCGATCGGCGGCGCAGTCTCCGGACTCGGCGACCAACTGGGCTCCAATCTTCCCGTGGGCGGCAGCGGCGTGAGCGGCCTGGTATCCGGGCTGGGCGATACCGTCAGCAGCGCGGGGGGCTTGCTGCATGCGACCGAGGGCAACACGAATCCGGTCGGCAACGTGCTGAGCAACCTGACCGGCGCAGTTGAAAGCCTCACCAGTGGCGTTGGTGTCGGCGGCGGCGAAGGAGGGGTACTGGCTCCGGTCACCGGCATCCTCGATGGGGTTACCGGCGGCGGCGAAGGCAATGGCGGCCCGCTCAGCCCTATCCTGGGTCAGCTCGATGGCCTGCTTACTGTCGGCCTCGATCCGAATGCTCCGCCCGTCCTGCAGCCCGCGCTGGCAACGACCGGCAGTGCCGTCGACAACGTTCTTCCGGTCGGCGCCGAGGGAACGCTGGGTAACGTCGGTACGGCGCTCGACCCCATCGTCAGTCCGGTTGCCGGCCTGGTGACGGACTCTACGCAAACCCTGGGTGCCGCGACCGGCCTGGGCGAGCCCGTCAACGGCTTGCTGGGCTCGGTGGGCGGCGCGATCAGCGGCGTGGGCACTCAAGTGGGCGGCAACGTGCCCGGCGTCGGCGGCCTGATCGAAGGCGTCGGCCAGACGGTTTCCAGCGTGGGCGGCATCCTGCATGCCACGCCGGAAAACACCAACCCCGTGGGCAATGTGCTGAACAACCTCACCGGGGCGGTGGAGAACCTGACGGCCGGTATCGGCCAGGGTACCAACCTGGGCGGCGGCCAAGGCGACGGCGGCCCGCTCTCGCCGGTGACCGGCCTGCTGGGAGGCCTGCTCGGCGGTCTCGGCAAGCGCTGATAAGGAGTAGCCATGCTTCACTGGGAGAACGCAATGAGTTCCTCGAGCCATCTGGCGCACGAGCCGGTGAGCCGAGAACCTGAGGAACAGGACAACGACAGCCAGGAGATGCTGAACAGTATCGTCACCATGCTTGGCCGGCGCTTGACGGTTTACACCTCTCTATACCAGACAGCATTGGCAGAACGGCTGGGGCTCGGCATGGTGGACGTGAAGGCGCTCGAACTGGTCATCGAGTTCGAGCCCATCACGACCGGCCAGCTGTCCTGCCTGGCCGGCATCAGCTCGGGCGGGACGACCGCCGTGATCGATCGGCTCGAAGCGACCGGTTTCGTCGTACGCGACAAGCACCCGCTGGACCGGCGCATCGTCGTCATCCGGCCGGTGCGGGAAAAGTGCGTGGAAATCGAACGCCACATGCGCGCCGTAGCAGAAGACGTCGCGCAAATCGGAGCCCGCTACGAACACGAGCAGTTGTCGGCCGTGCATGGTTTTCTCGCGCAATGCGTTCACGCGCTGAAGACCGAGGCACTGGGCATGCTGGGAGACGGCTCGACCCAGCATGAGGGCAGGCGTCCTACAACGGCAAAGAAAACGTTGGCGTAAAGCCTGTCCTGATACTGTTTTCTTGTTTTTCCATTAGCCCGCTATATGCGGGCTTTTTTTCGCCCCGCTCTGCCGTCACCGTGCCGCCGGCCGGCGCGCGAACCAGGCCAGAGAAGCCAGTTGCAGGACCCCCAGGGTCGCGAAGGCTATCGCGTAGGCGCCCGGGCGGCCCATGCCGGCTTCGCTGAGCCGGTCCACCACGACGCCTATTCCCCATTGGATGAAGAATGCGCCGACAAAGACGAACATGTTGTAGAGCGTGACGAGCCGCCCCGCCGCCGCCCTGGGAAATTGGGCGGAGAGGTAAGGCTGCATCACCATGATGGGCGCGACGGCCACGGCCATGACCAGCCAGAGCAGCCAGCCCAGCGTCGCCGGGGCCGCCGCAAGCAGGAGGACGACGGCAAAGCAAGAGACATAGCCGGCCAGCGCAATCTTGAGGAGGCCGAAGCGCCTTTGCAGCGCTGGACTGGCAAACCCCATGACCATATAGCCGAGCATCATGGCGACCATCATGACCAGCAGCAGCGAAGCACTGCGCGCCGGACTCATGCCCGCCACGTCCGTCATCCAAGGCCCCGCCCACAAGGTCTGCAAGGCGATGATGCCGCCTTGCCCGATGGCCGAGAGCGGCAGCACCCGCAATATTTCCGGATGGCGCAAAAGGAGCCACAGGGACGCCTCGTCCTCCCGCTGCGCGGGCCCGAGCACGCGTACATCATGGTCTGGAACGACCCGCCACAAGAGGACGGCGACCACCGCCAGCGAGATTCCGGACAACAAGTGCACGCTGCGCCATCCGAAATGGCTGGCCAATACCGCTGCCGGAGATGTGAAGAACACCGCGCCGCCGGTGCCCGCGACAAGCAGCCACAAGCCGAGCTGGGCCTGCTTCTCGACCGCGTAGCAGCGGCGGAAATAGGAGAACGGCGCCATCAGGCTGGCCGCAACGCCGGCTCCGATCAATATGCGGCCCGCCGAGGTCGTGGCGAAATTCCCCGCCCAGACCATCACCAAAGACCCGAGTGCCGCAACGGCAAGCAGGCCCGCTTCGACCCGGCGCGCGCCATATTTGTCGAGCCAGACGCCGAGCGGCGCCTGCATGGCCGCGAGCGATATGAAAAACGCGGAGGAGAGCCAGCCGAGCTGCGACTTGCTCAGCGACAGATCTTCGGTAATGAAAGGCGCCAGCGCGGCATTGACCGACCGCAGGCCATAGGAAAAGAAATACGCGGCGGCGAAACAGGCGAAGATCAACAGGGATTGGCGCCCGCCGATTTGGGGCGGACGAGGGTCGGCATGACTGGACATCGGTAAACAGGGTCTCCTCGTACGGCAAGGATACCCGAGCCGCCTGCAGCCCTTCCGAGGCCGACGGGCGCCCATCACTTCTGCTACCATAGCCCCTATCGCCCTGCCGGGGCGATGCGTCTTCAGGGCGGGGTGAAAATCCCCACCGGCGGTAGGGTGCTGCATGGCACCGAGCCCGCGAGCGCTTGCCGGTCGAACGGCAAGGTCAGCAGATCCGGTCCCAAGCCGGAGCCGACGGTCACAGTCCGGATGAAAGAAGACGGGAACACGTTCCGCACGCCGCCTGCGTTCGCGCGGCCGGCAGCGGTGCGCCTCCTACGGCGATCTCCTCGCGCCATGCCCTGAACGCTTCCTGTTTTTTTGGAGCGTTTTCATGCAGTCCCTGCAGCTTTATTTTCAAGCCACCACGGCCGAACAACGTGTGGAAACCGCGCTTGCCGCGTTGAAGCTCGGCAAGCCTGTCGTCCTGCTCGACGACGAAGACCGCGAGAACGAAGCGGATCTCATCGTTGCCGCTGAAGCCATTACCGAGCCCGTCATGGCCCGGATGATCCGCGACTGCAGCGGCATCGTCTGCCTGTGCCTGACGCCCGGACATGTCGATGCGCTCGGCCTGCTCCCCATGACCACGCGCAACCGCAGCCGCAACGGCACCGCCTTCACGGTCAGCATCGAAGCGCGCGACGGCGTCAGCACCGGGGTTTCTGCGGCCGACCGCATCACCACTGTGCGCGCCGCTCTCAGCCGGGACCCCGCGGCCCTGGTGAGCCCGGGGCACATGTTCCCGCTTCGCGCTCACCCCGAAGGAGTACTGGGCCGGCGCGGCCATACCGAGGGGTCGGTCGACCTTGCCCGCATGGCGGGTTTTGCGCCCTCCGCGCTGTTGTGCGAACTGATGCATGACGACGGCACGATGGTCCGCGGCGACGCAGCCCTGGCCTACGCCCGCGAATACGACTGGCCGCTGCTGACGATCGAGGACATCGTCCTCTGGCGCACCCGCACGGAAACATCCGCGGCGCAAGCAATCGCGGCCTGAGGCCGGCACGGCATAGACTTCACCAGCATCGCGTCCCCTCGCGCTTTCCATCGCGACGCGCGGCTTGCCTGGGGCTTCTACGGGCACCGGCTCGCGCTCTACCGCGCCACGGCGCCTCACACCGGATTCTCGCTGCTGCGGCAGTGGGGCCGCGGCCTGCCGGCCGGATGCATCGTATTCACCAGCAACGTCGACGGGCAATTCCAGCGCGCGGGCTTCGGCGAAGACCTCGTGAGCCACGGTTCACTGCACTTCCTGCAATGCCTGGAGCCGTGCAGCGGTGCCATCTGGCCGGCCGATGACTTCATCCCGGACGTCGACGACGCACAGTGCCGCTTGCGCAACGACTTGCCCACCTGCCCTCGATGCCGTCCGTTCCGGAGTAAAAACGGGTCGGGACAGGCCCTAGGCCTGCTGGCCGGACAACGCGGGGGTTTTCCTCAAGTTACCGACATTGTTTTATCTGGCTAGACTTTCGTCGATCTCTTCCCCTATATGCGTTGCTATCGGCGATGGGAAGCATGAATACCGACAACATAGAGCCCCCCCGCATCGCCCGCCTGCCGGACGACTTCCGCTGGCCTGGCGGCAGACGCGTTGCCGTCATCTTCAACATCGCGTTCGAAGCATGGTCGGACGGCCAGGCGCCGGGCATCGGCCCGATGGGCAACGTGCTCAAACCCGGATACTTCGATACCAACGCGCACTCCTGGGCCGCCTTCGGCATCCATCGCGGAATCCATCGATTGATCGGTATTGCCGACAAACACGGAGTCAAGGCCAGCGTGATGGTCAACGGCGTCATTTGCGAGCGCGACCCGGACACGGTGCGCCGCATCGCGGGGCTCGGCCACGAGATCGTCAATCACTCCTGGGGCATGGACGTCATTCCGGTCTACCTGGACGAAGCTGCAGAGCGGCAGAACCTCGAGCGCAACCACGAGCTGTTGACCCGCACGTCGGGCGTAGCGCCCACCGGCTGGATCAGCCCGCGCGGGACCGGGAGCCTCATCACCTCCCGGCTGCTGGCCGAAGCGGGTTACCTCCACCACGGCGACGTGAACGACGACGACCGGCCATACGTCATGGAATTCGGCGATCGGCGCATCGTCGGCATTCCTCTCACCATGGACGTCAACGACCTGCCCACCTGCATCCGCTATGGCCAGGGCCCCCGCCACATGCTGGAGATCTTCGAGGACTGTTTCCGCGCATTCCGCGAGCGCGAAAGCGTACCGCTCATGCTCGACGTGACCGCACATACCCATGTCATGGGCCGTCCCTCCGGGGCATGGGTCTACGACGAAATCATGCGCCGCGTCGGACAGGCAGGCGATGTCTGGGTATGTACCCGGCAGGAAATGGCCCGCTACGTGCTGGACACGATCTGACCACGTTATGCTCCTCCTGTCCCATCCATCCCAGGAGACAGGCATGACATCATCCAACTCCCCCACCCAGACGGCGCTGGGCGGCAGCTTCAACGAAACCCTGTTCGAAAAAGGCCTGGCCACGCGCCGGGAGGTCCTCGGCCGCGAATACGTCGACGCATCGCTGGCCAAGGCCGCCGAAGATCCCTTGCGCATGGAGCTCCAGCAACTGGTCACCCAGCACTGCTGGGGCGACGTCTGGAACCGGCCCGGGCTCGACCGCCGGACACGCAGCTTCCTCAACCTGGCGATGATCACCGCGCTGAACCGGCCGCACGAACTGCGCTTGCATGTGCGGGGCGCGATCAATAACGGGCTGACCAAGGAAGAGATCAACGAAGTCTTCCTGCAGGCGGCCATCTACTGCGGCGTGCCCGCGGCCTTGGACGCGCAGCGGGTGATGTTCGAGGTGTTTGCCGAAATGGGGATTTGAGCGCCGAAAAACAAAAACGCCACGGCAAAACAAAAACGCCACGGCAAGGTGGCGTTTCTGGCTCAAGCAAACTGGCGGAAGCGGTGGGATTCGAACCCACGATGCAGTTTTAGCCGCATACTCCCTTAGCAGGGGAGCCCCTTCGGCCTCTCGGGCACGCTTCCGAAGCGGGGAGCAGTGTACCATGCTCCGAGGGTATTTCGGCCTTGCGGGGCCGGAAATTTACGTCTTATTGCTCGGGCGTCTGGTCCAGGCCGAACGCCTTGTGCAGCGCGCGCACGGCCAGTTCCATGTATTTGTCCTCGATCACCACGGAGGTTTTGATCTCGCTCGTGCTGATCATCTGGATGTTGATGCCCTCTTCCGACAAGGTCTTGAACATCAGGCTGGCGATGCCGGCGTGGGAGCGCATGCCGATGCCGACGATGGAGACCTTGCAGACCTTGTCGTCGGCAACGATCTCGAGCGCCCCGATGGCCTTGACGACCTGCGTGTTGAGCACGTCGATCGCCTTCTTGAACTCATTGCGGTGGACGGTGAACGAAAAATCGGTGGTACCGGCCACGGACTGGTTCTGGACGATCATGTCGACGTCGATGTTCGCGGCGGCAACCGGCCCCAGGATGGAGAAAGCGACACCGGGCTTGTCCGGCACGGCCACGACGGTGATCTTGGCTTCGTCCCGGCTGAATGCGATGCCGGATACAACGGCGGCTTCCATTTTCTCGTCTTCCTCAAAAGTAATCAGGGTGCCCGACTTCATTTCTTCTTCGAGCGGAATCATGGGGTCGGTCAGCGACGACAGCACGCGGGTGGGCACGCGGTACTTGCCGGCGAACTCGACCGAGCGGATCTGCAGGACCTTCGAGCCCAGCGAGGCCATTTCCAGCATTTCCTCGAACGACACGACGTTCAGGCGGCGCGCCTCGGGCACGACCCTCGGATCGGTCGTATAGACCCCGTCGACGTCCGTGTAGATCAGGCACTCAGCCGCCTGCAGCGCCGCGGCGACGGCCACGGCCGAGGTATCGGAACCCCCGCGGCCCAGCGTCGTGATGTTGCCGTCGTCGTCCACGCCTTGGAACCCGGTCACGATGACGACGCGGCCGGCGTCCAGGTCGGCGCGAATGCGGGCGTCGTCGATAGAAGCGATCCGCGCCTTGGTATAGGCCGAATCGGTCCGGACCGGAACCTGCCAGCCGGCGTAGCTGCGGGCGTCCACGCCCTGCGCCTTGAGCGCCAAGGCAAGCAATCCGACGCTCACCTGCTCGCCGGTGGAGGCAATCATGTCGAGCTCGCGCGGGTCCGGATGTTCCTGGATTTCCTTGGCCAGGCCGATCAGCCGGTTGGTTTCGCCCGACATGGCCGAGGGCACCACCACGATCTGGTGGCCCGCGGCGCGCCATTTGGCTACACGCCGCGCCACATTCTTGATGCGCTCGACCGAGCCCATCGACGTACCGCCATATTTGTGAACGATTAGTGCCATTGTCTTGTGTCGCTGTCTGTAAGCCCGCCTTTCACGCCCGCCTCTCCGGCGCGGGCCGGTTCTTGCGGGTCGGCTCCCGCGGGTTGGCTAACCTGCGTTGGCTAACATCTACGCCGGGCAAGGGCCTTGCCAGCACGCAAACCGCCGCATGCAAACCGGGAAAGCCAGGAAAAAGGCTAACCATAGAGAATAGCCCAGCTTGGCTCGCGACGCAAAATAGCCGCTTTTTGTCGTCAGGACGTCACCGTAGCGCCGGGGTGGTCGGCCCGCCACTCCAGGCGGATGCCCGGGGAGGACTGCGGCAGCCGCGCATCGCTGCCCAGGCCGGCCGCGTAGACGAGGGTATCGCCCCCGTACAACAGCGGCAGGCGCTCGCGCTCCCAGCTCGGGATGCCGCGCTCCTGGTACAGGTTCTTCAGACTCCGGCTGGGGCTTTGCGGCGATAGCCTCAGGCGCTCCCGCCCCCGGCGGCGGCGCATGGTCAACTCGGTATTCCGGAGCCACGCAGGGTCGATGCCGGAGGCCTCCGAAACGAACAGCAAGGTGCCACCCATGGCCGCAAGCCGGACAGAGGCTTCGCCAGTCCACCTGAAATCGACACTGGCCGCCTGTAGCGCCGGCGGCGAGCGGTCCTTGCTGTCCACGATGACGTGATCCCGATAGCGGCGTACCTGTTTGTTGCCGTGACGCAGCAGCACTTGTCGGTCCTGCCTCGCATCCTGCAACTGTCTGGCCATTTCGCGCAAGCGGGTTTCCGATGGGGCGGCCATGTCCTGGCTCGCGAGCCACAGCCGCAACGCCATCGCCCGGCGAGCCGGGGACAGGCGGTTCAGGCCGGACAGGCGCAGTGCGTTGCCATAGGGCGGACGTGCTTCCTGGATCGCCTCCAGGTCGGCATGGGCTACTTCCCGCAGCACGGCAGCCGCTTCGGCGGAACGGCGGGCATGGCGCTCCAGGGTCGTCCGGTAACCTGGCCAGTGACGCTCGATCGCAGGCAGGATTTCCGTGCGCAGGATGCCGCGGGCATGGCGGGCATCGAGATTGCTCGGATCGCGGACCGCCTGGAAACCGGTGCGGGCCGTATACGCCTGCATGAAGGCCAGGATCCGGCTTCTGGGCACTCCCAGCCACGGCCTCAGGTAGCGGATGCCGTCTTTCGTGGTTTCCCGCGCCATGGCGGCCATGCCGTCCGGACCCGCCCCTCGCAGCAACCGCAACAGCACGGTTTCTGCCTGGTCATCGAGATGGTGAGCCAGCAACACGGTGTCCACCCCGGCTTCGGTAGCCATCTCGGCCAGCGCCCGGTACCGCGCTTCGCGCGCCGCCGCCTCGATCCCCGCCGGGTCGGACGGATCGACGCTCACCCTGCGGACGACGCACGGCAAGCCCAGGCGCCGGGCCAGATCGCCGGCCTGGTCTTCCCAGGTATCGGCATCCGGGTGCAAACCATGGTGAACATGGAACAATAGCGCTTGCAGGCCGCGGCGCTGCGCCCAATCGGCCGCCTTGACGGCCAGCGCTGCCGAGTCGGGGCCGGCGCTCACGCCGACGGCGAACCGCCCCGCTACGGGTGGCAGCTCGTCCAGCGCTCTGTCCAGCAGCTCGGACGCGTGCAGCGCTGCAACGTCCGGACTCGCGTCAGGACTGGATGGTTTCCTTGAAACGCCCATAAGCCATGATCCGTTCGAGGCGCGTGGTGACCAGATCGCTGGCTTTCACGCCCTGGAACTGACGCAAGGCATCGGCCAATGCGCGGCGCAACAACTGGGCCATGTGCTTGGGATCCCGGTGGGCGCCGCCGACCGGTTCATTGACAATCTTGTCGATCAGCCCGAGCGCCTTCAAGCGATGTGCGGTAATCCCGAGCACCTCGGCAGCCTCGGAGGCCTTCTCCTGGCTGCGCCACAGGATGGAGGCGCAGCCCTCGGGCGAGATGACCGAATACGTGGCGTACTGCAGCATCAATACGCAGTCGGCAACGGCGATGGCAAGCGCGCCGCCCGACCCGCCTTCGCCGATGATGGTGGCAATGATAGGCACCTGCAGTTCGGCCATCGCGTACAGGTTGTGGCCAATCGCCTCGGACTGGCCGCGCGCCTCGGCGTCAATGCCTGGATAAGCGCCCGGCGTATCGACGAAGGTGAAGACCGGCAGGCCGAACTTCTCGGCCAGGCGCATCAGGCGCAGTGCCTTGCGGTACCCCTCCGGCTTGGGCATGCCGAAGTTGCGCGACGCGCGCTCTTTGGTGTCCCTGCCCTTCTGGTGGCCGATCACCATGCATGGGGTCCCGTTGAACCGCGCCAGGCCGCCCACGATGGAACGATCATCGGCGAACATGCGGTCGCCATGCAGTTCATGGAAATCGGTGAAGATGTCGCGTACGTAGTCCAGCGTATAGGGCCGCTGCGGATGACGCGCCACCAACGCCGTCTGCCAGGGGGTCAGCTTGGAATAGATTTCCTTGGCCAACGCCTGGCTTTTTTGCTGCAAGCGGCCGATTTCCTCGGAAATATCGACGGCGGAGTCGGCTTGCACGAAGCGCAGCTCCTCGATTTTTCCCTCGAGCTCGGCCAGCGGTTGTTCGAATTCAAGAAATGCGTTGCGCATCAGGCCTCCCGCCGGTCCGCCCCAAGGGAGGCCGGGCCCCCTCCGAGGGGCAGTGAACGCACTAAGCGTAAGGGTCGTTTCATCTCATTAGCTCCATTGCGCCGTGCAGCCCACGACGCACGCATACTTGCTTTGCCCCAGCCGGGTGGGTCATTCAGTACTCCACGGAAACACGATCCAGGCTGCGCCACAGATACCAGGTTGCGACGGTGCGCCAGGGTTTCCAGGCCTGCGCCACTTCCCGGGCCTCGAAGCGGGATACCGGCTCGCCGCTGAAATAGTGTTGCGAAATGGCGCGCAGCAGGCCAGGATCGTCCAGCGGCAGAATATCCGGCCGCCGCAGATTAAAAATCAGGAACATCTCCGCTGTCCAGCGCCCTATTCCACGGATGGCGGTCAATTCGCCGACCACCGCTTCATCTTCCATCTGCGCCCATTGTCCCGGATGCACCCGGCGTTCCTGGAAATGGGACGCCAAGTCCAGCAGATACTCGGCCTTGCGCTGCGACAATCCGGCCTCGCGCAGACCCGCCACGCCCAGCCGGACCACGGCGGCCGGCCCCACCTTGCGCCCGCAGGCGCCTACGCAGCGCTCCCAAAGGGAATCGGCGGAGCGGGTGGAGATCTGCTGCCCGATGATGGACCGGGCCAATGTAACGAAGGGCTCCCCGCGTGTCAGCAGGTGGGCCTCGGGATGTTGCGGGATCAGCTTCTTCAGGATGCGGTCGCGCTTGACGAGGTGCGCGACCGCGGCATCCCAATAGGCCGGTTTGTCGGTACCGACGAACGCTCCAGCGCAGGCCGATGCACCGGGCTCGGCCGAAACGTAGGGTTTCATTTCCGACACGGGTCCAGTCGTCCGCGGCATTCAGGCGCGGCGCCAGACTGTGACGCCACCCGGCTTGTCTTCGAGGACGACGCCTTCGGCCAGCAATTCCGCCCGGATCCGGTCGGCAGCGGCGAAATCCTTGTTCTTCTTGGCCGCGGCGCGCTCGGCGATACGGGCGTCGATGCGTGCGGCCTCTTCGCCCTCGTCCGCCTTGCCTTGCAGGAACGCTCGGGGATCCTGCTGCAGCAGGCCCAGCAGGGCGCCCAGCGCCTTGAGCTGGCCGGCAGCCCGGGGGGACGCCGATTTATTGACCTCGGCCGCCAGATCGAACAGGACCGCGATCGCCTCGGGGGTGTTGAAATCGTCATCCATGGCGGCCTTGAAGGCCTGGCCCGACGGATGGTTCCAGTCTATGTCCTGCTGGTCCGGCGCGGCATGGGCCAGCGCGGTGTAGAGCCGCGTCAGCCCGGCCTTCGCGTCGGCCAGGTTGTCGGCTGCGTAGTTCTGGGGGCTGCGATAGTGGCTGCGCACGACGAAATAGCGGACCACCTCGGCATCGTAATGCTTGAGCGTATCGCGGACGGTAAAGAAATTGCCGAGCGACTTCGACATCTTCTCGGCATCGACCATGAGCGGCCCGCAATGCATCCAGGTATTGGCCAGGGTGCCGCCATAGGCGCCCTCGCTCTGCGCGATTTCGTTTTCGTGATGCGGAAACTTCAGGTCCGGGCCGCCGCCGTGGATGTCCAGGGGCATGCCCAGCAGCTCGCGGCTCATGGCCGAGCACTCGATGTGCCAGCCCGGCCGCCCGGGCCCATATTCGGACTCCCAGCGCGACTCCGGCGGCTCCGCAGGCTTGGCTGCCTTCCACAGCACGAAATCGAGCGGATCGCGCTTGGAGGTATCGACTTGCACCCGCTCGCCGGCGCGCAGGTCGTCCAGCGACTTGCCGGAAAGCTTGCCGTAGCCTGGAAACTGGCGCACGGCATAGTTGACGTCGCCATCGGCCGACCGGTAGGCCAGCCCGCTCTGCTCCAGCAGGCGCACGATCTCGAGCATTTTGCCCACGTGCTGCGTCGCGCGGGGTTCGTAGTCGGGCGGCTCGACGCCGAGGGCCTTTTCATCCTCGTGCATGGCGTCGATGAAAAAATCCGTGACTTCGGAAATGCGCTTGCCCGTCTCGACCGCCTTGCGAATGATTTTGTCGTCGATGTCGGTGATGTTGCGCACGTAGGTGACGCGGAAACCGCTGGCGCGCAGCCAGCGCTGCACCACGTCGAAGCTGATCAGCATCCGGGCGTGGCCCAGGTGGCAGTAGTCGTACACCGTCATGCCGCACACATACATGCGCACGCACCCGGCCTCCACAGGCTGGAAGGGTTGCTTGGCGCGGACGAGCGTATTGTAGATATGGAGCATGGGTAAGCTATGGGCTAAAAACGGGAAGCCCCGGCTGGATGACCGCTACCGGGGCTAAAATCGGGTGAATTATATCAACCGGGACGCTGGCCCCAGGACCGAGCCTCCCTCACTCAGGCAGAACCCGCTTGGCCACGACCAACGTTCTCTTTACCGTTTTGCGAGGAATCCGCAGGGGCGGCCCGGCAGCCGCTCTGTACGCCGCGGCTGCGCTGTGTGCGCTCGCGCCCTCGAGCCTGCCCGCCCAGACTACCACGCCGACGCCGCCCGTGTTGGCGCCGTCGTCGTCCGGCGATATCCCTTGGCTGAGCAATCTGCTGGAGGCGCTCAAGCCCGGCGTGGATACGAGCCTGCCGGAATCGAGCCGCGCCATGACCGAGCGGCTCGAGCGCCAGCTCAACGAAGGACGCGCAGCCGAAACGCTGGCGGAAATCGACGAGCGCCTGGCCGCCGACAAGCAGAAATCGCCCGACACGACCAATGCCCAACTGCTGTTCCTCAAGGCGCGGGCGCTCAACCAGCTGGACAGGCGCGAAGAAGCCAAGGCGATCTATCGCGACATGACCCAGCGCTTTCCGGAACTACCCGAGCCGTGGAACAACCTGGCCGCGCTGGAGGTTGCAGACGGCCGCCTGGACGAAGCCAAGACGGCCCTCGAAATGGCCATACGCACCGCGCCGGACTACGCCGTCGCCCGCGAGAACCTGGGCGACTTGTATATCATGCTGGCGGCGCGCTCTTATGAGGCCGCCGGCAAACTTAACCCGACCGACGACGGCGCACGCCAGAAGCAGACCGAAACCCGGAAGCTGCTGGACGGCGCGCCCGCTTCCGAACCTCCACCCGGTACGTCTCGATGAAACTAGCTATACCGAGCCTGGCGCTGGCATGCGCGCTGGCCGCACCCGGCGCTTTCGCCGCTCCCCAGGTAGCCCTGCAGACCACAGCCGGCCGCATCGTGCTGGAACTGGACGAAGCCCGCGCGCCCGGCACCGTGGCCAACTTCATGCAATACGTGCGCGAGGGCCACTACAACGGCACGATATTCCACCGCGTCATCAACGGCTTCATGATCCAGGGCGGCGGATTCACGCCCGATATGCGCGAAAAATCCACGCGGCCGCCCATACGTAACGAAGCCTCAAATGGCTTGAAAAACACTGCCTATACCGTGAGCATGGCTCGTACACCGGACCCGCACTCGGCTTCGGCGCAGTTCTTCATCAACGTCGCCGACAACGACTTCCTGAACTATCGCGCACCGACCGCAAGCGGCTGGGGCTATGCGGTATTCGGCAAGGTGGTCCAGGGCAAGGACGTGGTCGACCAGATCAAGGCCGTGCCCACCACCACCCGCGGGCAATACGAGAACGCCCCGGTTCAACCCATCGTGATCGAAAAAGCAGAGGTTTTGAACAAATGACTACCCGTGTCAACCTGCATACCAACCAGGGCCTGATCGGCCTGGAACTGGACGCCGCGAAGGCTCCCAAAACCGTCGAGAACTTCGTCGCCTACGTGAACAGCGGTCATTACGACAACACCGTCTTCCACCGGGTCATCAACGGCTTCATGATCCAGGGCGGCGGATTCGAGCCCGGCATGTCGCAGAAGCCGACCCAGGCGCCGATCGAGAACGAGGCAGCCAACGGCCTGAAGAACGATCGCTACACCATTGCGATGGCCCGCACCAACGCGCCCCACTCCGCCACCGCGCAATTCTTCATCAACGTGGCCGACAACGACTTCCTGAACTTCAGCTCGCCCACGCCGCAGGGCTGGGGCTACGCCGTCTTCGGCAAGGTCGTGGAAGGCACGGACGTGGTCGACAAGATCAAAGCCGTGAAGACCGGCAGCCGTGCCGGCCACCAGGACGTTCCGGTCGAGGACGTCGTCATCACCAAAGCAGAAGTCGTGCAATAACGCGACGGCTCGCGGTCCTTGCCGGGGCGCGCCGCCGGCATAGGCCGCGGTCCGCGTCATCTTCGAGGATTTCCGTGTCCGGTTCCCCGCTCTCCGGGACGCCTGCTTCCCACTCCACGCTTTCTTTCTCCGGCCCTGTATGGTTGGCTTCCGACATGCACCTGGGCCCCGACGGTCCGGCGACGCGCGAAGCCTTCCTGGCCTTCCTGCATGCTGCCTCCGAAAGCGCCTCGGCGCTGCTGCTGCCGGGGGACATTTTCGATGCCTGGGTCGGCGACGATGAAATCGACGCGCCCGCCCCGTGGCTGCAAGAGGTCCTGGCTGGCCTGCAAGCGGCCGCCGGGCGCACGCCGGTCTATCTTGGACCCGGCAACCGCGATTTCCTGATGGGCGACCGCCTGGCGGCGGCCACGGGTACGCATCGTCTGGCCGACCCCGTGGTCATCCGTACCGACGGCGGCACGTTCCTGCTGGCCCACGGCGACGAATTCTGCACGGACGACGTGGCCTACCAGCAGTTCCGTGCCATGGTTCGCAACCCCCAATGGCAGGCCGAGTTCCTGACCCAGCCGTTGGCAGCCCGGCAAGCCGTCGCCCGCCAGATGCGCGAGCGCAGCATGGCCGAGAAAAGCCGCAAGGCGGCGGACATCATGGACGTCAACCCGCAGGCGGTCGAGCAAGCATTGCGCAGCCACGGCGTGACGCGGCTGATCCATGGCCACACCCATCGCCCAGGCCGGCAGGTATTCGAGATGGACGGCCAGCGTTGCGAACGCTGGGTGTTGCCCGATTGGGACCTCGATGATCCGGCAGAGCCCCGTGGCGGATGGCTGGCCATCGACCAGGACGGTCCCGCCTATCACGACATCGCGCTGGACGACTGAACAGCGGCCCCGGCTCGGGGCCGCCGCGCGCGCCTAGTCGACCATTTTGTTCAATTCGTCCGGATCGAAGCGGTCCGGTCCTTTATCCGGCACCTGGATGCCGGCTGCGCGCAGCGCTTCATCCATGCGCCGCAGGCGCTCGTCCTGTTCAGCCAATTGTCCGATAAGACGATGCAAGGCCTTGGCCAGCGGATCGTCGGCGTTTTGCACGACTGCATAGGCTTGGAAATCCGGCGAAACGTCCGCCGGCGGCCCGGTTTCGTCCCGGCCCGGATCCTGGGTGCGAGCATGACCGCGTACGACGATGCGGCCCGGGTTCCCGACCACGGTAGCGCCGGGCGGCACCGGCTTGACGACCACTGCATTGGATCCTATCCGTGCGCCATCGCCGACGGTAAACCCGCCCAGGACCTGGGCCCCTGCTCCGACCACCACGCCGCACCCCAGCGTGGGATGGCGCTTCTGGCCCCGATAAAGCGTCGTGCCGCCCAGCGTGACGCCTTGGTAGATCGTGCAATCGTCGCCGACTTCGGCCGTTTCGCCGATCACCACGCCGACGCCGTGGTCAATGAACACACGGCGCCCGATCCGCGCCGCCGGATGTATCTCAATCGCGGTCAGGAACCGGGCCAGCTGGGAAATGAAGCGGCCGAGCCACTTGAAATTCGCCTGCCAGCAACGATGGGCCAGCCGATGCATGGCCAGCGCGTGCAGACCGGGATAGCACGTCAGGACCTCCCAGCGCGTCCGGGCGGCCGGGTCGCGTTCGAGAATGCAGGCAATGTCTTCGCGCAGGTGCCGAAACATGCCGCTCCACCCTCTCAGCAGAGCCGGCCCGGGCCGGCCGGCACATGAACCCAACCGCTCATCAGGCAGCGTGCAGTACGCGACACGGTGGCTCGCTCCAGGCCCCAGCCCGCTTCGTTGCGCACCACGGTGGCCCAGGCAGCCTGGACCCCGCTCGCATGGCCGATGCGCGTCGCCACGCCCGGCAGCGTACGGGCAACCTGCGAGACGACCGAGCCCGGGACGGCGGCCGCCACCGCAAGCGATATGGCATTGCGAGTGCCGAAGCCGGGCTGCATGCGGCCGTTGGCCAGACCGCGCGCCAGCACGTCGATGCTGTCGCGCGAAATATCGAGGCCGGTTGCGCTTTTGTACGAGGTGGGCGGCGCCACCCAGACCAGTCGCGGCAGCACGGCGCCGGCTTTCTCCGCACGCGCCCGGGACATCAGCCCCATGGCGACCGCCCCCTCGATTCGCACCGCTTCCAGCCGTGCCAGTGTCTTGGCATCCCGGTTGAAGGCCTCGGGTTTTTCCCGTCCGTTCAGGCCCAGGTCGGCGGCGCGCACGAAAATCGTCGGTTCATCGGTACGGACGAGGGTGGCCGCCAGGGTCCCGGCGCCATCGATCTCCAGCACGTCCTGGACGCGCCCGGTGGGCAGCAGGCTGGCCGCACCGTCATGGACAAAGTCCAGCCGTACCTCGGCAGCCGGGAACGGCACGCCGTCTTCGGTGAACGCGCCGTCTTCCAGGACCTCGCCGCCGCGCACCTCGACATGGGCGGCCAGCCATCGTCCGGGATGCGGCTGCCAGATGCGGACCACGGTCGTGCCCTCCCGCGGGGCGACCAGGCCCTGCTGGATGGCGTAAGGTCCCACGGCCACAGCCAAGCTGCCGCCGCTGGCCGTCCAATCGATGAACGGCCGGTCGATGGCGACCTGCCCGCAGCGGTACTCCACGTCGCAATCGTCCCGGCTGGAGGCGTCGACCACGACCACCTTGCTGGTGGAGGGACTGGCCCCTCCCATGCCGTCGGCCTGGCGCGCATATGGGTCAGGACTGCCGAGCGCGCGCAGCAGGACACGGTCGCGCTGCTCGGGATCTCGCGGCAGGTCGCGGGCATTGAAGAAAATGCCCTTGCTGGTTCCCCCGCGCATGTAGACAGCGGGAATCTTAAGAACGGCCATCGGAAATCTTTCGGGATTGCGCGATTATCGCGGTACACACGCCGCGCAGCAGGTCGGTTTCTTCGCGGCTGAGCCCGGCACGCGAAAATAAGTGGCGCATGCGTGGCATGAGCTTCTTGGGATGCCGCGGATCGAGGTAGCCCACGGCGACAAGCGCCTGTTCCCAATGGGTCAGCAGGGCCTCGACCACCGCTCCGGGGGCCGGCTCGGGCCCGGCGGGCCGGCCTGCCGGCGCCAGCGCCGCGGCATCGAGCAAGGCGTACCGCAGCTCGTAGGCCGCCAACTGCAGCGCCTGGGCAACGTTGAGCGAGGAATATTCGGGATTGGCCGGGATGTGGCAGAGCCGGTGGCACAAGGCGACCTGCCCGTTGGTCAGGCCCGAGCGTTCGGTCCCGAGCACTACTGCGGCCTGCGCCTGGCCCGAGCCGTCGCTGTACAGATGCTCGCGCGCGAGCTGGGCGGCCTGCCGCATGTCGCACGCAGGCGGGCCGAGATCCCGGTGGCGTGCCGTCATGGCAAAAGCCATGGTTACCGGCGCGAGAGCTTCCTCCAGCGTCTCGCAGACCGCTGCGCCGGCCAGCACGTCGGTCGCGCCGCTGGCAAGCGCTACCGCGTCGGGGTGGTTCTTGGCATCCGGGACGCGTGGATTGACCAGCACCAGGCGCGCGAAACCCATGGTCTTGAGCGCCCTTGCCGCGGACCCTACGTTTCCGGGGTGGCTGGGCTCGACCATGACGAAACTGACTCGGGAAAGCATGTGTCCTTTAAACTAGAGGGGTTTCACCATATTCCTAGCCAATCGGCCTCTTTATGCATCCCATGCTCAACACCGCCGTCAAGGCGGCCAGGCGCGCCGGCGCCATCATCAATCGCGCCAGCCTGGACCTCGATCTGGTCAAGGTATCCCAGAAGGGACCGGGCGATTTCGTCACCGAAGTCGACAAAGCGGCCGAAGCGGCCATTGTTGACATTTTGAAGACGGCCTACCCCGATCACGGAATTCTAGCCGAAGAGTCCGGTGAAACTCCCGGCGCGGCCGACGCCAACGGCCGGCAGGAAAACCTCTGGATCATCGACCCGCTGGACGGCACCACCAATTTCATCCATGGCATGCCGATCTACGCCGTCTCCATTGCGCTGATGCAACGGGGGCAGGTCACCCAGGCGTGCATTTTCGACCCGTCGCGCAACGAACTGTTCACTGCTACGCGGGGCGCGGGCGCATTCCTGAACGACCGCCGTATCCGCGTCTCGCGCCGCACCCGCATACCCGACACCCTCATCGGCACGAGCTTCGCCCCGGACACCAGCGGCAAACGCCTGGCGCTGTGGACCAAGACCTTCGGCCAGATTTCCGCTACTACCTCAGGGCTGCGCCGGCAGGGTTCCTCGGTGCTGGAGCTGGCGAACGTGGCAGCGGGCCGCCTTGACGGCTACTACGGCTGCGGCCTGAAACCCTGGGACCTCGCGGCAGCCAGCTTGCTGGTACTGGAAGCCGGGGGCTTGATCGGCGATTTCGACGGCGAACAAGGGTGGATGGAAAGCGGCGAGATCGTGGCTGCGACCCCCAAGATCTTCCCGCAGTTGCTCGGCCTGCTCGAGCCGCTCAAGCAGGCCCGGGGCTGATCCCGGAAATCCCCGCAGGCGGGGTGCTGCCCGCTGGCTCTACAATGGCACCGGTTTTGCACGCGCCAAACCCGCGCCGGCGCCCTCGCCCGGCCCGGGTAACGGCGCCGTGGCGAACCAGCCGACATCCCCTACCGTCCGACCACGGGCGCCGACATACATGACCGAAAATTCGCTTTATCTGCTCAAAGCCTTCTTCCTCGGTGTTATCGAGGGGCTGACCGAATTCCTGCCTGTCTCCAGCACCGGGCACCTGATCCTGGTGGGCCGCTGGATCGATTTCTTCTCCGGCGACGCCAAGGTATTCGAAGTCGTCATCCAGTTCGGCGCCATCCTGGCAGTCATGTGGATATTCCGCGCGAAAGTGGCGCACATCCTGGGGGGGCTCCTCACCGGCGACCGGTTCTCGCTGAAGTTCGCCCGCAACATTCTCATCGCCTTCCTTCCGGCAGCCATCATCGGCGTGACCTTCCTGAAGGAAATCAAGACCGTGCTGTTCAATCCCGGCGTGGTGGCCACGACGCTGATCATCGGCGGCTTCATCATCCTGTGGGTCGAGCGCAAGCCCCAGTCGGAAGTCAAGACCCCCAACATCAGCGAGATCACCTGGCTCCAGGCCCTGATGGTCGGGTTGGCGCAATGCGTGGCCATGATTCCGGGCACGTCCCGCTCTGGCGCCACCATCATAGGCGGCATGGCCGCGGGTCTGAAACGCACCACGGCAACGGAATTTTCCTTCTTCCTGGCCATGCCGACGATGCTGGCCGCATCGGTATACGATGCCTGGAAGAATCACGAATCCCTGACCAACAACGACATCACGGCCATCTCCATCGGCTTCCTGGCGGCCTTCGTCTCGGCGCTGGTGGTGGTGCGGGCGCTGATGCGGTTCGTCGCCAACCACTCCTACCGGGTCTTCGGCTGGTATCGTATTGCGCTGGGACTGGTCATCATCACCTGGATGCTGGTGTGACGGCTCCCTCCCTGCGCGCCTTGCGCGCCTCCAGGGGGACGGTACGGAAGGGCCGGCGCAGCCGGGCCCGCCGTACCCTGGTTAAACGGAACATTTATGGTCACTATCAAGAACCGGGTCGTCATCCCTCTGGAAGGGGCCGAGACACCGCCGGAATTCATCACTTTCAACGGCTTCACGGAAGAACACGTGGCCATCGTGTTTCCCCAGCTCAAGCCGGGCAACACGCCGCCGCTGGTGCGCGTGCATTCGGAGTGCCTGACGGGCGACGTGTTCGGATCGCAGCTTTGCGATTGCGGCCCTCAGTTGCATGAAGCGCTGGCGTGCTTTTCGCGCGAGGGCGGGATCCTGCTCTACCTGCGCCAGGAAGGCCGGGGCATCGGCCTGTATGCCAAGCTTTCGGCCTACACGCTGCAGAAAAAAGGGCTCGACACCTTCGAAGCGAACCGGCACCTGAGCCTGCCGGAGGATGCGCGCAGCTTCGAGCCGGCGGCGCAGATGCTCAAGGCCCTGGAGGTCATGCGCATCCGGCTGCTGACCAATAATCCCGACAAGGCCAGCCAGCTCGAGGAACACGGCATCGAAATAGAAAGCATCATCCCGACCGGCGTCTATCTGAACCCCAACAACCGCCGCTACCTCGAGGCCAAGGTACGCCACAAGAAGCACACCATACCCCTGTAGCGCGGCGCAATGGGCAACGCCGAGCTCGTCCACCACTACCTGATCAACGCCCTGTCCATCGGCTGGGCGCTTTACCTCGGCACGGTCACGATCTGGATCGTGCTGCAGCGCCGCCACCCGTTGCCCACGGTCCTGTGGATCCTGGTGCTGGCCCTGCTGCCGTACGTGGGCTACCTGGTCTATTACTTCTTCGGCCCGCAACGGCTCAAGCGACGCCGCATCCGGCGCCTGCGTACCCGGCTGCTGATCGGGAGCCAGACCGAACGCGCCTTCCTGCGAGAGCAGGAACACCAGATTCCGGCCCCGGTCGCCGGCATGGCCGCCTTGGGCCGATCCACCTGCGACATCCCGCTGTCCTCGGCCACCGACGTGCGGCTGCTGGTCGGTGGTGCTCAGACGTACGACACCTTCCTGGAAGCCATGGCGGCGGCCCGTCACCATATTCACGTCGAGTTCTACATTTTCGATCCTGACCGGATCGGAACCGCCGTACGCGACTTGCTGGTCGAAAAGGCGCGGCAAGGCGTCACGGTACGCCTGCTGGTGGACGCGCTCGGCTCCGACGGGCTGGGCCGCCGCTTTCTTGCACCGCTGCGCGAAGCTGGCGGGCAAATCGGTTTTTTCCATAACGTACGGATCGGCCGGCGGTGGCGACCGGTCACCAATTATCGCAACCACCGGAAGATCCTCATCTGCGATGGCAAGATCGGATTTACCGGCGGCTTGAACATTACCGACGACGAAGACGAGCGGACGCGTCCGGACGCGTACCACGACGTGCACCTGCGCATCGAAGGCGGCGCCGTCCGCTGGCTTCAAATGGTCTTCCTCGAGGACTGGGCCTATACCACCGGCCAGCGCACCGACGACCAGGAACTCGATGCCTTGCTGCCCGAGATGCCGCCCAGCCAGCACCACGTGCAAATATTGACCTCCGGCCCCGACGATCCCCGCCAGGCGATCCACCGCACCCAGGTCGCAGCCATCCACCAGGCGACCGAACGGGTGTGGCTGACGACCGCCTACTTCGTCCCCAGCGAACCGGCGCTGATGAGCCTGACCACGGCCGCACGCAAGGGCCTGGACGTGCGGCTGCTGGTCCCGCGCCGCAGCGACTCGCTGGTCGTTACCGCGGCCTCGCGCTCTTACTTCGACGAACTGCTGGAGGCGGGCGTGAAGATCTGGGAATACGAGGACCGGATGCTGCACTCCAAGACACTGCTGGTGGACGACACTTATTCGTTCATCGGCACGGCGAACTTCGACAACCGCAGCTTCGAGCTGAACTTCGAAGTCATGGCTCTGGTCTATGGCGAAACCATGGCGCGCCACCTGGGCCGGCAATTCGAACTGGACCTGCGGCACGCGGCGCGCGTGCCCAAGGGCCAGCAGGCATCGTTCGCGCGCCGGCTCTTCGATGCTTTCGCACGCTTGTTTTCCCCTCTGCTCTAACCCGCGCCTGCGGTCAATGCTTGCTGACCAACGGACCAGCGAGCCAGTTCTCGGCCAGGTCCACGTCCCGCAGCAAGACGGTAAATACGTCGTCGTCGAGCAAACGCGCCTCCCGCAACCTGAACAGCTCGGCACGTTGCGCGTAGACGGCCGCCATGCGCAGGTCCCGCTCGAAACTGCGATGCAGGTTGGCGCGTGCGGCGATGTCGGCGGAGTCGCTCTCGGCATCGATGCGATTGCGGTAGATCTTGGCAAGGTCGCCGCCGACCTCGGCCAGCACCGCCGTAGACTCCTCGTCCAGGCCATACCCCAGCCGCCTTTGTGCCTGCTCCAGGCCATCGAGCGCGGCGCGCGCAAGCCGCAGCCTCGCTTCTCGCTCTTCCCTTTCCTTCATGCTTTCGACCGGCACGGGCACGCGGGACAACACGAGGGGAAGCAAGGTACTCCCTATCAACAAGGAGCAGAGGATGACCCCGGTAGCAAGGAAAATAAGCAGATCGCGCGCCGGAAACGGCGTACCGGCAGCGATTTCCAGCGGCACGGTCAGCACGCCGGCCATCGTAATGGAGCCGCGTACCCCCGACAGGGACGTGGTCAACAGCACCCACGGATTGATACGACGCACCGGGGACCCGTGCAGCAAGAGCTTGAAGCTGTTCAGGTGGTAGGTCACCCATACCCACAGCAAGCGCAGGACGATGAGGACCAGGGTGATCGCCGCCACATAGAGGAACAAGTGCCATATTGGAACATTGCCGGCCTCACGGGCGTCGGCCTGGGCGAGCCCGATGACGCTGGGCAGTTGCAGGCCGAGCAGGATGAAGGTCATGCCGTTGAACACGAATTCCAGCATGGACCAGACGCTGTTGCTCTGCAGCCGGATGGCCGAGGACCCTTGCTGTGCCGCATCGGTATACGTCATGGCGATGCCGGCGGCGACGGCCGACAAGATGCCGGATACGCCGAAATGCTCGGCCACGAGATAGGCCGCAAACGGAGTCAGCAGCAGGAGCACCACCTGTATGGCGGGTTCGTCGTCCGTCCAGCGCGCCACCAGCCGGCGTCCGAGACTCAGAAGCCAGGCCAGCCCTGCGCCCACGGCAAGACCACCGGCCGCGATGATGACAAAGCTGAGGCTGGCCTCCCAGAGCGAAAACGCTCCGGTCACCGCCGCTGCGATGGCGAACTTGAAGGCCACCAGGCCGGAGGCGTCGTTCAATAGGCTTTCGCCTTCCAGCACGTGTTGCAACCTGGCGGGCAGCCGGTCCTTGCCCACGATGGCCGAGACCGCCACCGCGTCGGTGGGCGACAGCACTGCACCCAAGGCGAACGCGACCGGAAGCGAGATCGCGGGAATCAACCAATGGATGAAATAACCCACGCCGACGACGGTAAAGAGCACCAGGCCGAGGGCCAGGGCCAGGATGGGGCCGCGCAACTGGTACAGCTGGCGCTTGGGGATGCGCCAGCCGTCCACGAACAGCAAGGGCGGAATGAAAAGCAGCAAGAAAAGCTCCGGGTCGAATCGCACCTTCAACCCGAACGCCGGCGCCGCCAGCAAGGCCCCTATGGCAATCTGGAACAGGGGTAGCGGTAGCCTGACGGGAGAAAGCCGGGACAACACGCCGGACATCGCTACCGCCAGCAGCAGCACGAGTACGGTGAATACGATTTGCATGGAAGACGGACCCGCGTGGAAAAGCCGCTGTCAAGCCTACCACCAATCCCCGCTCCACCAGCGCCCGGACGCCAGCCGCAAGCGGCCACTGCGTCCTTGGCGCACCGCCTGGTCTACTTGGCGATGGCCGCGGGCAGGCCGGCCTGGTAGGCCGCAACGAACTCGGAGAAATCCCCGGTCTGCACGCGCTCGAGTTCGCGCTGCTGGGCCAGCGAGTCGGCGGCCTGGCGGCGGAAGGCCGCCAGTTGCTCCGGAGTACACGGAAGGCTCAGGAAATCGGCGGCGTGGCGCCGGCTCAGATCGAGCATGAATTCCTGGAAGCTCATTCCGTTGGTACGCAGCGCATCGAGCACCCGGGCCGAGGGCGTCAGTTCCGAGGCCTCGACCTTGGCCCGCTGCGGCATCACGGAGGCCGAATAGCCGGTCTCGCCATGGACCCGATCGAGCAGGTCGGCACAGGCGGAAATCCGGTCCAGCAATTCGGTGGCCCATGCGCGCAAGCCGACTTCCCTGCCCTCCCGATTCAGCGTGAGTCCGGGCTGGCGGCCTTGCTTGACCACCGTCAGGAAATTGTTGGCACTGACGGTGCAATGCCCCCCTTCCGGGAACAAAGGGCTGTCATCCAGCGTGCAATACAGCAGGAACGCATCGAGGAAGCGGCTGGTGGTCTCGTCCATCCCCACAGGCAGGAACGGGTCGATGTCCATGCAGCGCACCTCGACATATTGCACGCCGCGTTCGGCCAGCGCCCGCAAGGGCCGCTCGCCACTGCGGGCGACGCGTTTCGGGCGGATGCTCGAATAGTATTCGTTCTCGATCTGGAGGATGTTGGTGTTGAGCTGTACCCACTGGCCGTCGCGGATGGTGCCGATCTTCTCGTACTCCGGCCACGGCGTGCTGACTGCTTCGTAAAGCCGCGCCAGATACGTGGACAAATCGTTGTAGCAGGGCTTGAGTCCGGCTTGCGCCTTGTTCTGGTAGCCCAGGTCGCTCATGCGCAGGCTGGTGGCATACGGCAGGTACAGGGTGCGCGGATCGAGCTGTTCGAGTTGATGCGGCCGCCCCTGGAGGAAGTCGACCGACAACGCGGGCGAGGCGCCGAACAGGTACATCAACAGCCAGCTATAGCGGTTGAAATTGCGGATCAGCGCCACATACTTGGCCGACTGCCGATCAGTGGCGGAAATGCCGGCCGGCTCGTCCGCGCCCGCGAGCAACGGCCAGAGGTCATCGGCATAGGAAAAGTTGTAATGGATGCCCGCGATGCACTGCATCGCCTTGCCGTAGCGGTATGCCAGGCCCCGCCGGTACACATGCTTGAGCATGCCGATGCTGGACGATCCGAACCACGCGATGGGGATGTCCTTTTCCGGCGGCAGCCCACAGGGCATGGACTGGTTCCACAGCAGCTCGCCGCCTAATTCGCCATAGACGAAGCGGTGGATGTCGCGCAATTCCTGGAACAGGCTTTCATGGCCGGCATGAGTGCCTGTGATCAGCTCGAGCAGGGCTTCCGAATAGTCCGTGGTAATGCCGGGGTGCGTCAGCGCCGACCCCAGGGCTACCGGATGCGGCGTCAGCGCCAGGTGGCCTTGGGCGTCGACCCGCAGACTCTCTTTTTCGATGCCGTGCAGGCGGCGGGCCAGCAACGCGCGATGCGCGGGTTGGTCCAGCAACGCCAGGCGGCTGTCTAACAGATCACTCACGGATGTCCTTGAATTCTCGCGGCGGCGACATGGCACGCGCCGGATATGGGCGTGTTTATATCCCAATTGCGGCCCACGCGCCTACGCCGCAAGGCGGCACATTATAGGTGCCGGTCCGGCGGAGCCCGGAATTCCCTTACAACGCCTCGTTCTATTCGCGGCTTTCCTTACAGTACAGCATAGCCGGAGGCGCGCGGGCGGGCCCGCACCCATGGCCGCCGACGAAAACCTGGGTCACAATCAGGGTTTTCGATCCGCTCCCGGCTTGCCAATGTCCACTTCTCCATTCCGACCCCATCCCGTACGCGGCAGCCGAGCCATGGCCGTCGCTCCCCACGCCCTGGCTTCCCAAAGCGCGCTTGCCGTCATGCGTGAAGGCGGCAACGCCGTCGAGGCCATGATCGCGGCCGCGGCCACGATCGCCGTCGTCTACCCCCACATGAATAGCCTGGGCGGGGACGGTTTCTGGCTCGTCAGCCGCCCCGGCCATCCGCCCATGGCGCTGGAAGCCTGCGGCGCGGCCGCCGCAGCCGCCGACATCGACCACTACCGCCGGCAAGGCCTGGATACCATCCCGTTCCGCGGGGGCCTGGCGGCCAACACGGTGGCGGGGACGGTCTCGGGCTGGGATGCCGCCTACGCCTGGTCGCGCGAGCACCTCGGAGGACGCCTGCCTCTGTCCCGGCTGCTGGCCGACGCCATCGACTATGCCCGGGCCGGTGTACCGGTCACGGCCAGCCAAGCTGCCTGTACACATGCCAAGCAGCAGGACTTGCAATCCATACCTGGTTTTGCCGAGACTTTTCTGGTGGACGGACGGCCCCCGCCCATGGGCAGCCGGTTCTGCCAGCCACGGCTGGCAAACACGCTGGAGCGCCTTGCCCGGGCCGGACTGGACGACTTTTATCGCGGCGACCTGGCCGCAAGCATCGCACGCGACCTGGCCGCCGTCGGCAGCCCCCTTGCCGCATCGGACCTGGCCGCGCATCGGCCAGTCTGGAAAAACGCGCTGGTGCTGCGCCACTCGCGCGGGAAAGTCTATAACGTCCCGCCCCCCACCCAAGGCCTGGTATCGCTGGCTATCCTGGGCCAGCTCGATCGGGTGCTCCGTCCCGGGCTGGATCCCGAGGGTGCCGACTATGTCCACCTTTGCGTCGAGGCCACCAAGCAGGCCTTCGGCCTGCGCGATACGCACATCACCGACCCGTCATACATGGACGTGGACCCGCAATCCCTGCTTGAAGCCGGACATCTGGACGCCATGGCCCAACGCATATCCCCCACGCGTGCGGCACCATGGGGCCAAGGCAAGGGGCCGGCGGACACGGTGTGGATGGGGGTGGTCGATGCAGAGGGCAACGCCGTCAGCTTCATCCAGAGCATCTACCATGAATTCGGCAGCGGCGTCGTGCTGGCCGCATCCGGGATCAACTGGCAGAACCGCGGCTGCAGTTTCTCGCTCGACCCGGATACCCGCAACCCGCTCATGCCGGGCCGCAAGCCGTTCCATACACTCAATCCCGCCATGGCCCACCTCGACGATGGCCGCATCCTGGTCTACGGGAACATGGGCGGCGACGGGCAGCCGCAATCGCAAAGCGCGGTGTTCACCCGGGTCGTGGAATTCGGCATGAACCCGCAGGCCGCGGTCGACGCGCCCCGCTGGCTGCTTGGCCGCACCTGGGGCCAGAGCTCCGATACGCTCAAGCTCGAAGCGCGGTTCGATCCCGCCGTGGTCGAGGTGCTGCGTGCCCGCGGCCACGAGGTCGAGGTGCTGCAGTCCTACGACGAGACCATGGGCCATGCCGGCGCGATCCTGCGGCACGCCGACGGGCTGCTCGAAGGCGGTGCCGACCCACGCAGCGACGGCGCCGTGGCCGCGTGGTAGCGGACCGCTGCGGCGGATCGATTACCAAACGACAAGATTCCAAGTAAAACCTTACACAGAGGCAGCGCAAAGCCGACTAGATTGAAAGGCGTAGCATTTTCGTTACCGAGGAGTACGCGATGAAAAAGCTCGTTCTGGCTATCGGTCTGGTCGGTTGTTGCGCAGCCGCATACGCCCAGCAGGCTCCAACGCGCGAACAAGCCGCCCAGGCATTGCAAAACGCCATGCACCGGGAGATCCAATCTATGAACAACCAGCAGGGCTTCGACGGCCCGGCCGCGACCAACATGGCGCGCACGCTCGAGGTCAAGTCCTTGGAAAACTGCAAGGCGTCGGGCAGCCAAAGCGTGACCTGCGACGTCACTACCAACGCGGATGTAAAGGGCAACCGGCGCGAAAGCGTCAATCGCTACGAGTTTTATCAGCAGGGAGGCCGCTGGGAGGCGAGGCTCCCGGCATCCTGATCCTCGGCCCCCGAGGTCGTTCAACAGGCCGGCTTGTCGACGCGCAAGCCGGCCGTTTTACTTAGCGCTTCCGAGCCCCTCCCAGCAAGGCATGGAGCAGGATGGCGCCGAAGGTGGCGGTACCGATGCCACCCAGCGCAAAACCGCCCAGGTCCAGCGTGAAGTCGCCAGCGCCCAATACTAGCGTGACAGCTGCGACGATCAGATTGCGGTTGTCCGAGAAGTCGACCCGGTTCTCGACCCAGATGCGCGCCCCGGCTACGGCGATGAGACCGAACACCACAATCGAGACGCCGCCCAGGACAGCCGGTGGAATGGTCTGGATGACCGCCCCGAATTTGGGTGAAAAGCCCAGCACGATGGCAATCAGTGCGGCCAGGACGAATACCAGGCTGGAATAGATGCGCGTCACGGCCATGACGCCAATGTTTTCGGCGTACGTCGTCAGGCCCGTTCCGCCTACGCTGCCCGACAACATGGTGGCCAGGCCGTCGCCTACGAACGCCCGCCCGACATAACGGTCGAGGTTCTGACCCGTCATAGCGCTCACGGCCTTGATGTGCCCAAGGTTCTCAGCAACCAGAATCACCGCGACGGGAGCAATCAGCACCATCGCGTCCAGCTGGAAAACCGGGGCGGTGAAACGCGGCATGCCGAACCAGGCGGCTTGCGCGACCGAAGCGAAATCGATGGGCTTGCCCAGCCCCATGCCATTGGCCAGCACCACATAGAGCAGATAGGCCAGCAGCAGGCCGACCAGGATCAACAGCCGCTGCAACATGCCGCGCGTGAAGACCGCCACCGCGCCCACGCACAATACAGTGGCCAGCGCCATCCATGCATCGAAGGGATTGGCCGTCACGCCCTTGACCGCGACGGGCGCGAGGTTCAGACCAATGACCGCCACTACCGCGCCGGTGACCACAGGCGGCATGAGCCGCTCTATCCACCCCGCCCCGGCGGCCATCACCACGAAACCGATCAAGGTATAGATCAGGCCGCAGGCAATGATGCCGCCCAGCGCCACGCCAATATTGCCATTGAGCCCGGTCCCGGCATAGCCGGTCACCGCGATCACCAGGCCGATGAAGGCGAAACTCGATCCGAGGTAACTGGGGACGCGCCCTCCCACGACGAGGAAGAAAAGCAGCGTACCGATACCCGACATGAAAATGGCCAGATTGGGATCGAAGCCCATCAGCAACGGTGCCAGGACCGTCGCGCCGAACATGGCCACTACGTGCTGTACGCCCATGGCCAACATTTGCGGCCAAGGCAGGCGTTCGTCCGGAGCCACCACGCCGCCCGCCCGGATGCTGCCCGCCTGCTCGCGCCAGGCCGGGAAATAGGAACCCGCCATAGATTCACTCCCTCTCGTTATTACGTTTTTATGCCTTCAAGGCAGCGCAAGTTTAGCAGGCCGTTGAAAAAATCCCCCGCCGACGCTGGCCTCGGCCAGTATGATCTGAAACGATCGGCGAACGACGC
>NZ_JARYGM010000011.1:0-108810 GCF_033795525.1 Pigmentiphaga sp. | reverse complement strand
CTTCATCTCGCTTCCTTCTCGCGTCGGAAGCTATTTTCTCAAACACCGTGTGGCGCGAATTTCTCAGAGCAGGTCACATTCACCTTGTCTCGGCCCTTGAGGCAGGCGGATTGGCCGGTCTTGGCCAGCGCCCACAGCTTGCGGCCTTCCTTGAGCACCCCAGCCGTCTCCAGTTCGTAGCCGCCCGCTTCCACCAGGTCGCGGTAGAACTCGATGACCTCGCGCGGCTGCACGACATTGAAGCGGCGGGACACGACCGACAGCGGGGCCTTGGTGTCCGAGCGGTACAGGACTTTCTGGTCCGGGAAGGCGTGGATGGAGCCGACGTTGTCGCTGCCGGCGACATAGCGCACGTCGGCCTTCTCGATGGTCCAGTCCATACCGGCTTCGCGCTGCCAGACCTCCAGCGGCTGGCCAGGAGTGAGCGGATTGCCCAGGCCGTGCCAGGGCTGTTGGCCGACATAGGCGATGGATTGTACGAGATGCATGGTTGCTCCTTGGATAGGGAAATGACGGGAACGGACAGCACAAACGCCTACGGCCCCGAAGGGCCGTAGGCTGTGCGTGGGAACAGAAACAGGGATGGGCGTCTAGCTGTGCGCCAGATGGCGCTTGCCAAAGGTATGGCCGCAGGCTTGGCACACGTAGTTGTCGAGCAAGGTGGCATCGACCTGCTCGCCGATGGCCGCGCCAGCAGCGCCGCCCGCGGCGCCGCCGATCAGCGCGCCCATGAGCGCACCGGCCAGGCCGCCGAAGAGCGAGCCGACCGGCCCGGCGACCATGCCGAGCGCCGCGCCGGTTTGCGCGCCACCCAGGGCAGCAGCAGCGCTACCGGCTGCGCCGGCGGTAGTGCCTACGACCGTGCCGGTCTTGCGGGCGTAGTCGAGGGTGGTGATGTGCTGCGAGTCGCAGCGGGGGCAGGAAAGGGGCATATCGACCTCGTGAGTAGGGCACACGGGGGGTGTGCTCGGGGAGGTGATATGTGGGTGAAAAAATCTGAAATGGTGTTTCGGCGTGGCCGGGGTCAGGGCATTAGCCTTGGGCTTTCCCGGCCATACCAGATTACGAGAGCTTACCTATGCCAAGTTACGTCAATACCCCGAATAGTTTCGCAAGATAGTTCGCTCCCCCGTCCTCCATGAACAAAACATGACGACTTTCTAAATCGGCTTTCTTCGATGGATCACCCACATTCAGCAGATCCGCGAACTTCGTTGGCGATAGGATAAAGGCATTCAGCACTAACGGTGGCTCACCGGGTTTGGCCTGTTGTGCCAAGGTAGCCTCTAGCGTTTTCACTTCCTTGTAGAGACCCAGCTTGGGGTGCGACAAATCGAGGTTGCGTAGCCCCTTCGGATCGACGAAGGTCAGCCATTGCTTGCCGCTGGCATCGTCCACCAACCACAGCAGGAAATCTGGGTAGAAGTTGCCTGCCAGCGCGAAGCCCAAGCCTTTTTCCTCCCGAGCCGCATTACGCAACAGGTAAAGGCTGCGTTGGCCGATGGCCTTTTTGCCGTCAGCCGAGTTGTAGAACGCCTCCAGATCACGGACGAACTCCCACTCGCTAGGTGCATCGAAAGCCAGCGGCCGCAGCTTCAACGGTACGGCATCTTTGTCTTCCAGCGCCAGCAGTGGGTAGTACAGGTGGCGGTCGAAGCTGATGGCCACCATGTGCGGTGCATTCCACTGACTCGCCTCACCGATCTTGCCGTCCGCCACCAGCTTCTTCAGCACTTCCAGCTTGGCCTGATATTCCAACCCGTCGTCCGTATTTTCGATCTCGAACTGGTACAGCTTGAGCATCGACCCATGCTCTTCATCGATATGGGTGATGTCGTAGAACTGGCCTTCGTAGCCGGTCTTCAGCGCCTTGTAGAAACGGTCGGTATAGTCGATCAGCAGCCGCATCAGGATATCTTCCTGCTTGCGGATGTCAGCGAAGGTGGTCACGTTCAGTTCCGTTGCCGGAATGAACAGCGTATACCAGTCCGGCGCGCCCGCGCAGAAGTCGATCAGCTTCTGCCGATCCAGCCGTAGGTTGCTCCAGCTTCTTTGCAGCTTGTAGTCCTGCAAGGCCAGATATACGCGATCCCAATCGAACACCGGGAAAAGATTCGCACTCAGCTTGCCCTTAAGCCGAGCCTCGGTCGTTGTGACTGTTGTCTTGTCCTGCGTGGACAGGGCCTCGACACGCGGATATAGGTCAAGCACGACGTGCGGTGGCTTGATTTTGTCCTGGAATTGCTCGGGGATTTCGTACAGCCACGGGAAGTGAGTGCGTTTGAAGCCAAGTTTTTGGTTGTCCTTGTAGCCGTCCTTGAGCGCCAGCGTCTTGAGCTTGCCCTTGGGTAGGTTAGCGCGCGTCGGGAAGTCCAGCTCCAGCACTTCGTCGCTGGGCGTGATGCCTTCCTCACGCAGATAGTCCTTGAATGCCGCCATGTAGCTGGCGCGAACACCGAAAATGTTCAGCGCTTCCAGCTTGTCCAGATGCACACCCTTGGGCCTGTCCTGCGGCAAGGTGCGTTTGAGCGAGAACCCCTTGCCCTTCAGGCGTACGCCGCGTCCGAACAGCTGGATGATCTGCGAACCTTCGCCTTGGCCCATGTTCAGCAGGCCCATCGTTGAGACACGCCAACTGCTCCAGCCTTCAGTGAACTTGCGCGAACCGATTAGCACATTGAGCTTGCTGTCCTTGTTGTTCAGCGTACCGAACAGCGCGCCGCCGAAGTCGTCGCGCTCGCTGTCGAAGGCCTTTGCGTCCTCCGCCATTCCGAAGAAGCCCGCGTCGTCGCCAATATTGATGAGGCCGAAGGGTTCTGCGTCGCCCACTCGCAATGCCAGTTCGCCCTTGCTGCTTTTGATGTTGACCAGCTTCAACCGCTGGCGGGAAGAGGCATTGAACACGCGCTGCAGAATGTCGGCGTATAGCGCGTCCACAGTGGCGTGCGCGTTCATCAATGGGGTGAATTTCTGCGCAAAGATGTTGTTGCCCTTGGCGTCCAGAATCTGAGCCTTGTCGGCAATCAGGTCGGCCAGCCAGGTCTTGATCCGCGCGTCGTTGTTGAGGAAGGCGGCGAGGAAGTTCACCACTTCCAGAATATCCGAATCCTCGCCCGACACCGTGTTGCCCACGAACACCCACAGAGGCTTCTCGATGTTGAAGTCCGTCAGCTTGTCTCGGTGCGTGCTCCACAGCCACAACTGCTGGTAGAACGCCAGCAGGCAGGCGGTGAAGTATTTGGCAGCATTGTCGGCTTGTTCATAGGCGTCGCCGTTCATGTTGAGGATCAGCGACTCCTTGCCGTAGCCATCCTCATAGAAGAATTTGTACGAGTAGTCGAACAGGATGCACTTGGCGTAGACCTCGCGCGTGGCAGTGATGCGTGCGCGACGCATGTCCTCCGCCGTCAACGCAAGCTGTGCCTTCTGGCTATCATCCAGCCTGCCCAGGCTGGTGGTGTTGAACAGCATCTTGGCGCGCTTCTTTTGGATGTCCTCTTCGGCCTGCACCACGGTCATGCCTTTGGCTACGGCCTGCCCGAAGGTGGCCGAATATTCAAAGGCGAAGCCCCCACGCACCAGTGCGTCGCGTCGCGCCATCCATGCGCCTGCCGCCGTACCCGTGCCACGGTGCCCTTCATCGACCAGCACGAGGTTGTTGCCTTCGAAGGCGTCCACGGCGACGGTCTTGTCGCCCATCTCATCGCCTAGCTTGTTGATGTCGATGATCTCGATGGTGCCGCGCGGCGGCGTCTGCGCCTTGTTGAAGAACTGCGCGAAGCCGAAACCGGATAGATGCAGCTCCGCCAGATGCTGGCGGCTCAAGCCTTCGTTGGGCGTTAGCAGGATGATCTTGTCCGGATACTGGCCCGACACACCTGCCTGGAAGTAATGCAGGTATTGGCGGATGTTGACGTGCAACAGCAGCGTCTTGCCGCTGCCCGTGGCGTTCCAAAAGGCGATCTTGTTCAGGTCATCCGCCTCGAAGTCGCGGAACGGCTCCGCGCCAGCTTCAGTGCGGTAGCGCGTCAACTCCTCGTTTAGCCCGTCGAGCAGGTCTTGGCGGTGGTTGAAATACCAGTCCAGGTACAACTCGGTGAACAGCAGCGAGAGGTACTGGAAGTACTTCATCTGCAATTCGTGGCCTTCCAGCTTGTTGCGATGGGCGGTGATGACCTGCCAGTGCGCGACCACATTCAGGTCGTAACGGCGCAGATCAGCCTCGGGCACCTTGTTCGGGTCGAACAGGCCACGGGTCAGCTCGTGGAAGAACTTGGTCTGGCCGTCCTCGTCTATGCCCTCGAAGCGGTCGTCGCCCAGCCGCATTTTGAGCGCGGCCAGCGTGCCACCCTGGAAAAAGCCCAACACCCAGCGATTCAGCACCAGTTCCTGATGGAAGCTGCGCTTCTTGCCGGTGTTGCGGGTAGCTGCCGCGCCGCCAGAGGCAGCCGTGTTCTTGCGGGGGCGTGCCATCACACATCCTCCACCGAGAACATGCGCTCCAGAAACTCCGGCTCGATCTGGCGCAGCTTGAGCACGCGGGTCGCGCCGCCTTCCTCTGCGGTCTGGGTCAGCACGGTTGGGATGTTGTGGTCGCCGTTGATGTACACCACGTCGAACTCGTTGTCCGCCGGGTTGATGGCGAGCTTGTCGCACAGCTTGCTCACGCCTTCGTAGTCCAGTACATCGCAGTCGCGCCACAGCACCAGGCAGCTTTCACCGCTCGGCAACGTGCCGGTGATGGTAACGAAGCCACGTTCTGGCTGGGCGTCGATGTGCTTCACGCAAAGGCCTATCAGGTAGTTGAACGTTTCCACCAGATCGACCTTGCGCGGTTCAAACGCGCCCGCCGAATCCACGGCGATGTTGAGCGTGTAGTCGAACGGCTTCCTGAAATCGTCGACGGACAGCAGCGAGCCACGGCTTTCCACGTCCAGCATGTAGTGGAGCAGATAGTCGTCCTTGGCGTGTTGCGGCAGCGAGTTCAACAGGTCGCCCTGTGCGTCAGTGCGGCGCAGTTGCAGGTTGTTCAGGGTGTCTTCATAGCTTTCGAGTTTGAGGATTTTGAAGCAGTGGGAGATGCCAGACTCCGGCGCAGTTGGATTGCCCTCCTTCCACTCGGAGGAATACACGACCTTCTGGATGCGCGGCACCGTGACAGACCACACATAGTCTCCTTGTTCGACAAGGATGTACTTTCTGGAGCCTTCATCTTGTCGATTAAGAGATATAGCGGCATGAGCCGTTGTCCCTGAACCCGCGAAATAGTCCAGGACAACAGCATCGTTCTGCGCCATACCAGATACCCATATGCAATCCTGAACGGCATACGGTGATTTGGCGAATGAGAAGGTTCCAGTTTCACCGAACAAGGCCGTCAAGGTTGCACTGCCGTATTCGCGAGCAGCATAGGTATTTTTGTCCCACCACGAACGCGGGAGAACTCCGTCAGACGGGGCGTGTCTCCGATATACCTGAACTCCGCCGTCCTTGTCCGATCGGACTTCAAGATCAGAAATTTTTTCAATCGCGGAAGTGTGATTCAAGCTCCAGACTCGATCACGGCCCTTGTCGTCAACGGGATACAGAACTACCTCGTCCGAAGCGGGTTCTTCCAATGCAACCCACGATTTCGCATCCTTGTTCCATTCAAGGTTAGGAATCCGAAGGCTCTTACTGGCAACCTTCACATAGACCGGATAGTACTGCTTGGGACGGGCGGCACGGTGCGTGACAGCGCCGCCATCCTTACGGAAGTTCCGCCAATCAACGTATACGCCATTCTCTTCGGTAAAACGCTCAAGTTGTTTTTCAGAGCGAGGCAGGCGGTGAAGGCCGCCAGATTCACCAGCTCGGAAGTAGAACGCGTACTCATGGCAGACCGACAGCCCGCTAACTGTTGATCGACCGGACGGGTTGTTTCGGATAACCGATGTTCCCAACTTATGTTCGCTGCCAAAGATCTGCAGGAGCACATACGCCAGTTCATTGACTTGGTAATCATCTATCGTGGCGCACAAAACACCGTCTGGTGTTAAAAGCCCTTTGGATGCTTCAACCCGCGAATAGATTAAGCTGGCCCACGACGAACTTCTGTATTCATTTTTGTAGATGATCGGCCCTGCATCGGTATTGTACGGCGGATCAATGTAAATGCTCTGAATGCTCCCGTTGTATTGCCTCGAAAGAAGATTGAGCGCTTGGAAATTGTCACTTTGGAGGATCAAGCCATCTACATTTCCATCGATGTCGTCAATCGCTGCCTGAATTGCACGTTTGAATCCGATGTCATACAGGCTTGTATCCACCATCCGATACAGCCCAGCCTTCAAGTCTTCCATCGTCCCCGGTGCATTCTTCGACCAGACGCCCAACGCCTTCCACTGCGTCCACTGCCGTTCGTTCGCCACGATCTCCGGCCACAGCGCCTCCGGCACCCGATCCAGCGTGATGCAGTAGTGGCTGGACACCACGAACTTCTTCTTCAGCCACAGCTTCTTCTGGAACTCCTCCAGCTGGGCGAGGAAGGCGATCAGATCCAGCGCGATGGCGCGCAGGCACTGGATCATGCGCAGGTTTTTCTCGATGTCGGCGAACGCGCCCGCGTTCTGCACATCGTCCAGGCGCATTACTTCATTCTTGATGTAGAAGTCCAACTCGCGTCGCAGGAAGCCGCCCAGGTCCTTGTGGATGAAGTAGTCCGCCGTGTTCTTGGTGGTGTAGTCGGTCAGCTGCTTTTCCAGCAGCGTGCGCTGCGGGTTCTTCTCGGTGGGCACACGATTGCCAAGCGCCAGCCAGCGAGCCTTCACCGCCGCATCGGCCAGTACGGTTTCCACGGCTTTCGTGACCAGCGCCTCCTGCTTGGTGCCCTTGGGTTGGGCGGCGTAGTCAAAGCGGACGATCAGCTCTTTGCCGTTCGCGCCATCCACTTCCTCCACCGGCAGGATGTCTTCCTCGTATTCGTCGCCCTGATCGTCGATACGGGTGACGGTCTTCTTCTCGACCAGCGCGAAGCGGCGCTCCTTGTCATTGTCCTTGCGGTTGTCCTTGGCGGTGTCGGCGGCTACCAGCCGGAAATGCACGGTGCGGCCGTCTTCCAGTTTGAAGCTGTAATTACTGAAGTTTTCGCCGCTCTTGGTGTAGTACTGATCCTTGTTGGCCCAGTGCAGCATCACCTCCTCGCCCGCATAGGGGATCGCGTAGGTGTCGCCCTTGTAGCGACGCTGGCTGATGAAGTCACCGTCCTGGTAGTAGCGCGAGAAAAAGGTCAGCAAGTGCGAGAACACGGCGTTTTCGTGTTCGGATGCACCGGCCGTGTACTGCGCCAGCTTTTCGCGCAGTTCCTTCACCTTGGGAACAGTACCAGGATCAATGCCGTCGGCCTGATATTGGACCTCCTTTTCTTTCAGTTCCCGCGCCACCTGCTCACGCTGGGCCTCGTTGCCGCTGCTCAGCGCAGCCTGCACCTTCTCGGCCAGCCTGTTTTCCAGATAGTCGTTGATTTCACCAGCGCGGGCGTTGAGGATGCGGTAGATGCCGAAGTCGAGTTCCGGGCGGTCGATCTGAAAAATCTCGCGCAGCTTGACGACGAGTTCCTGAAATTTGGGGTTGTGTTTGTTGGTCATGGCGTGCCCTGATCTCGGGGTTTTCTGATTCTTGGCTTACGTGACCTGCCAGCGGATACTGAACAGGGTTTCGTTGTTGGTCTTTTCTTGCAGGCGCTGCTGGAGGGAGGCGATGAGTTCGTCGCGCTTGGCGATGATTTCGTCCTCGACGGTGAAGATTTCCTGTCGCAGGCGGCGCTGCTTGCGCTCCAGATCCGATAGCTCGCGCTGGATGACGTCCTGCTCCTGCAAGGTGACGGCCTTGCGCGCATCGCGCTTCAACTGGGCAATACGTGCCTTGGTGTTCTTCAGGGCTTCCTCGGCGGCCAGCAGCTTGTCATCGGCCCAGCGTTCCAGCTTGTCGCGCTCCTCGTTGAACAGGCGCTGGTTGGCTTCCAGCACCTGCGCGATGGTGGCGGCGACCGCGCGCTGGCTGTTGGCGAGCAAGGCTGGCGGCACGGTGGCTTGGAGTACGGCGGGCTGGCTTGCCGCCGGGATGCTCATCAGCTTTTCGCAGGTTTCCTGATCAAGCGGTTCGCCGTCGTCGGTGAGGCCGGAGAACAGCAGCGCCTCGGTGGTTTCGAAGGCGGTGACTTCGAGTCGCGCCAGAGTGAGCCAGCCGGATTTTCCGCGCAGCTTCTCGACCACGGAAATGCGCACGCCGTGCTTGCTGTAGTCCAGCTTCACGGCGGCGGTGGGTGTGGGCGCGCTGAGGCTGGTACCGATGCTCCATTCGCCCAGCGGGTGGCTCAAGCGGTATGCGTGGGCCAGCATGTCGGGCTGCGCCGTGCCACGGATGAGCTGGTAGCGGCCTGATGCAATGCCGTCCGGCGGAGTGTTCAGGGAGAAGGCGTAGGACTGCTCGTCGAAGCGGGCGCGCTCGCTCAAGGCGTAGCGGGTGACGCCCCAGAACCAGCGGCCCAGCTTGTCTAGGCGGGCTTCGGCTTCGTTCAGCCTCAGCTTGAGGCGGTCGTGAACATCCTCGTCGAAGTTCTCCAGCAACTGGGTCTGGGTTTCCTTGATGCGGTCGGCAATGGCGTCTTCGAGTTCCGCTTGTAACTGGTTGAAGGCGGCTTCGATCTGTTCCGGCTGGCGGCAGGTGTCGTAGATCTGGAGCACGCGCTTCTCGAAGTCGAGACCGCCCTCGATGCGGCCCAGCACTTCGTCGCTCGCCCCGAACACGCCGGAGAACAGGTTGAACTTCTCGGTCAGCAATTCCAGCACGCGCTGGTCGGCTTGGTTGCGGGTGTTGAGGAAGTTGATGACCACCACGTCGAAGCGTTGACCGTAGCGGTGGCAGCGGCCAATGCGCTGCTCAACGCGCTGTGGGTTCCACGGCAAGTCGTAGTTGATGATCAGCGCGCAGAACTGAAGGTTGACGCCCTCGGCGGCGGCTTCGGTGGCGATCATGATTTCCGCGCCGGTGCCGTCGTCCTTGCGGAAGTGATCGATCAACGCGGTGCGGCGGTCCACCTGCGGCGAGCCGGTGACGCGATCCGTGCCCTTGAATTCCTCCAGCCAGCGTTGATAGACGGCGGTCGATTCCTCATGGGTGTTGGTGCCGGAGAACAGCGCCAGCTTGCCCGCGTAGCCATTAGCCGAGAGGAAGCGATGCAGGTATTCCTGCGTGCGCTTAGATTCCGTGAAGATGATGGCTTTGCGCGGCGCGCCCAGCTCCGCCATCTTGCCGAAGCCCAACGTGAGCGCTTTGAGCAGCGCCTGTGCCTTGGTGTCGGTTTCCAGCGCCTGTGCGGCATTGATGAAGGCGGTGAGTTCCTCGATCTCGGCGCCGATGGCGGCGCGGGCGGCGTTGGGACTGGGCTTGCCGTCGTCTACTGATGTTTGCGCAAGATCAGATGAGGCTTCCTCGTCCTCGCTGGTTTCCTCTTCCAGATAGTCCTGCTCCAGATCGTCCTCGGCGATGAGCCGCTCAACCAGTTCCGTGCCGTCGTCTTCGGTCGCGCCTGCCGCCAGCAGGTTTTGCAGGCGTTCGCGGATAGTAACGAGCGTAGCCGCGACCGCGTGCGAGCTGGAGGCTAGCAGCTTGCGCAGGATGAGCGCGGTGAGATGGCGCTGCTGTTTTGGCAGGGCGTAGGAGTCTTCCTTCTGGAGGAATGTCGAGATGCGCTCGTAGAGCGCCTGCTCGTCGTCAGTGGGGTTGAACGGCTGGGTGAGCGCCTTGCGCTCGGTGTACTTTATGTATTCCAGCACGTCGCGCCGCAGAGTGCGCTTGGCGAAGCTGGCGATGCGCTCGCGCAGTTCGTCCATGCCCGTGCAGCTGTTCATGAACTGCTTGCGGAAAGCGGTTTCGTCGCCGAACAAATGCTCGTCAATCAGGGTGGACAGGCCGTACAACTCCATCAGCGAGTTCTGGAGCGGCGTGGCGGTGAGCAGCAGCTTCTTGCGGCCTTCCAGTGCGCGCTTGAGCACCTGCCCGGTGCGGTTGCTGGCGCGGTGCGCATTGCGCAGCTTGTGGGCTTCGTCGATGACGACCACGTCCCATGGCACGGCGCGCAACTCTGCCTCCAGCTTGGCGGCGAACTGGTAGGACATGATCACGACCGTCTTACCGACCAAACCCTGCAGGGTGGCGAGGATGTCGCCAGCAGATTTCTTGCGCAGGGAGATGGTATCCACTACGGTGGATGGCACGGCGAACTTGTCGTGCAGTTCCTGCGCCCACTGCTTGCGCAGGCTGGCCGGACAGATCACCAGCAAACGGCGGCGGCGCTCGGCCCAGTGCTGGCAGACCACCAGCGAGGCTTCGATGGTTTTGCCGAGACCGACTTCATCGGCCAACAGCACGCCTTCCTGCAAGGGGTTGCGCAGGGCGAACAACGCCGCCTCGATCTGGTGAGGGTTCAGATCAACGCTGGCATCGAACAGCGACTGCGACAGGCGATCTACGCCGTCGGCGGCGTGCCGCCTGATTAATTCATGGGCGTAGTACTTGGCATGATATGCAGAGATCATTTATTTATCCCTACATACCCTGGCGCCAACACCGCATTCACCACGCCATACAGCGCCAGGTGATCCTTCAGCCACAACCGAAACTCCGGTCCACGCAGGCTGTGATCCGGTGAACAATCCACGCTCCACTTGCGCAAGGTGTAGCCCACGGTCGCTGCACGCACCCGCATCTTCAACACGCCGTCGCGCATCCCATAGTCCATTTCGGTCACCTTGGGATGCGGCTGATCCGGATGCGGCACCAGCTCCAGCTCGACGATGCGCGACCACTGGATATCCTGGTCGGGGCGTTCCCTGTCTTGGGTCACGCTGTCGCGCACCACGCTCGCGTCCATGATCCGAGTGAGCACGAAATCCCGGAACTCACCAGATTTGCGGTCGTAGGCGCGGGCATGCCAGCGCAACCCGGTATCGAGCAGGGCGAACGGCACGATCTCCCGCTCGCTTTTGCCGGTGCTGAGGGAGTGGTACTTGATGCGCAGCACCTGCTGCTGCTTGATGGCCCGCGTCACGATGGCCAGGGTGGCCAGGTCGGGCTGGGCCAAGCGGCTGGGAATATCGCAGATGATGCCGGTGCGTGAGCTGATGGGCTCCCCATCCCCAAAGCCCTCCGACAACCAAGTCAAGATGCGTTCGGGGGAATAGGTAAACAGCGGCTTGAAGTCGGGCCCCAGCAGGTAGATCTTGGTGCGGCTGTCGTAGGCCATGTTGCCGGGGGCCAACTCCCGATAGAGGCTGAAGTCGCGCGTCGCCGCGGCGGTCTGTATGCCAAAGCGGTCCACCAGGTCTTGTCGGCGCATGTCGCCCACGAACCAGAGCTTTTGCTCGATGTAGGCCAGGCGGTCGCGCTGCGGGTGGCTGAGGTCTCGGAGGCGATCTTGGGACATCGGGAGGGTGGCGGATGGACGACAGGCGCAATCTTACATTCACCGACGCACCATGGCGAGCTCTTATTAACATTATTTTAATCCATCATTAGAATCAATTTGATCTATGCTTGGCGCATACAGACCACGCTAGGGAGGCGCTGCCATGTGGCTGATGACCAATATTGGATTCTTCTCCGCCGTGCAAAAGCCCGGCACGAACTTCCTGACCGTGCGTGCCCGTGTGCGGCAAGACCTGGACAAACTGCGTGAGCAGTACCTGCCCGGCTTATCCCCTACTGTCGGCCATGCCGGCACGGACTACCCCTGGCGGGCCACCGTCAGCCACGAGCAGTTCGCGCAAGCCGTGGGCAAGATGGTGCAAGACGTCACCTACGACAATTTCAAGAACGAGGTCGCCAAGCGCCAGGGCAAGGCGCGGGCGCAGCGCTATGGGCGTGTGTGGCATGCCCTCTACGGCATGGGGGATGACGAATGAGCAAGAAAGCCTATGGCGGGGTTATCTTCGACAGCAACGGGCTGGTGCTCTTGCGAGAGCCCAAAAACCACTTCGACGGTTATGTGTGGACATTTCCCAAGGGGCGTACAGACCCTGGCGAAACCCCCGAGCAAACCGCGCTGCGCGAGGTCAAGGAAGAAACCGGCGTGGATGCAACCATCGTTTCCCTGCTCCCAGGCGAGTATCTAGGCGGCACGTCGGTAACTCGCTACTTCCTGATGACGGCCGAGATCGGCGCGGGCGGCGTAGCGCCCGACGACAAGGAAACGGCCTCGGTCAAGTGGATGACGCCCGCCGAGGCGCGACAGCACATCATGCAGACCACCAATACGACGGGGCGCAAGCGGGATTTGGCTGTGCTTGATACCGCGCTGGCTATCCGCGAAACCTAGCTAGACGCTAAGTAACTTCTGATATTTCTCGGCGAGCAATGCGAACTCACCCCATGCCAAACCTGAGGCTGCCAACCCAACGCCATTCGATGTTATTTTCCCCCAGAAAATCACAATGCGGCCTGCTGATTCGTCGTTGATGCCTTTATCTTCCTGCTCACCCGCCGGCACCTTGATCGTGAAATCCGGGATATCGGGATGAGCACGCAACCTCGTCATACGAATATTAGTCGGCTTTGGTTTAACGCCGGCATTCCATGAGCGCAGGATGCTTCCGTAATAGAGGCGAGGAATATCGCATTTCTCCGTAACTGTCTCAATATTGATTAAGAGGTTGGTTAGTTTTCGAGCAACATCGGTGCCGGGAAGTACGAAGTATTTGTAAAGATTGACATCGAAGCGTCGGCACAGTCCTGCAATTGTCGTAATCCGGCTCGGAAGTGCGAATGTTTCGCCTCGATGTCTTCCGATGGGAACTTGCGAAAGTGGCCCATCTTCATCTTCGACGGCACTTTGCCCATATGGCTCGGCTTCCCCATCTGGTTTATGCGGCCGATGTTTCATAAAGGAATGCACAATCGCGAGCTGGTCGCTCGCGATAGCCTGCTTCGCATCCTCTTCCGTCAGGTATCTTTTTCCGTCGGCGAGCGGAGTGCGAAGTGAGCAAGGAATAGCGCGGTAGGCCATGCGGTGCATGAAGCAACACGAGCGACCATTCGAAAAGTAATCCTTGTCTTTTGGTGATCGGGATATAGGCGTAAAACATTCAGGGCAGTAGAGGCTTTCCTCCATGTCTTTTGTATACTCAACGGGGAGTACCATAGTGGCATTCGAAGGCCGCACGCGATTCGCCTCGTCATAACTCCACTTCGGGTCATGCAGGGCGTGTTTGATTCTGTTGTCGTAAGCCATCCAGTATCCCATCTGCCTGTGCGTTGGTTCTAACCAATATCGCAATTTGCTTAACGCGAATCCTGCGCCCATCGATTGCAGGCGCTGCCCCATCATCGCGATATGATCACGCCACTGATCGAATTATCGGCAGCCCGACGAAAAACTTAAATAGGCGCTTCATTCACGCAGTATATAATCTCGATTGGTAAGCGAGAATTAGGCCGCACTTCAACTCCGGCTTACAACTACCGAGCAAGATGCCTTACTCCGAAAAGCTTATCATCCTCTGCTCGATCCTTTGGCACCTGGTTGGATTTCGCCATGTAGTTTTCGATGAAGAGACGCAGAGACTCACGCTTCGGATCGTTGCAACGATTGATTTGCCCGATCCCCACGCCCCAACGACGCCTAAAATCCGCTTTGTGGGCATTGGAGTTCCAGTAGTCTCCCCATCCCCGCGTCACGACCCTAGCCCAGTAGTCGCCGATTTCCCGGGCGACCATCACGTCGGCCTTGCGTTCGTCCGAGTAGAAGATCAAGAAATGCAAATGCAGGCCACCACCACGCCCGCCTTCCTCCAGGCGCCAGATGCAACCACGTATGCCCTTGAGCAGCGGATTGGACTCCATGTTGCGGATGAGCCGGTCACGATGCCTTTGTATTGTTGCCAGGCTCACATCCGGGCGATACGGCTTCTGGTAGTTCAACGTCAGGAAGAGCACCAGGTAGCGGGAGCTACGGCGGAACATCGCTTCTTCAAACTCCAGTCCTCTGCGTCGGTTCCTGCGGACTCTGGCTTGGGATGCCTTGCGGCTTCTGATTTCATCGTCACGGCTGATGCCATGCTCATGGCTGCTTTCATCGAACATGATTGATCTCGTTGGTGTTGGTACCAACGAATCAATCGTGTTGATATTTTTTTATTGGTCCTGATCCTGATCCTGGAATGGAGTGCTTCTTTATCTATTTCATAAGAAGCATGACCAGCACCCCGACGAAATGACGCTGTCAAAGGGAGAATCCCCGACGTGGCTCGGTAGCCGGCGCCGGGGATGCACGGTCTTGAGGACGGGCTTTTATGTCGCCACAGAAAGGTTTGCAATCACGAATTGAACGGGCCGCCTTGCCTCCACCCCATGAAGGCATCGAACAACTGTGCCGTCTTGCTACCTTGGGTCGCCTCATGCGCCCCCTTTGGCTCCTCTGCTTGCCTAGGTTGCCCTGCTTGCCCAGGTTGCCCTGCGTGCCCGTAGTCCGGGTCGAGAAACGGGAATGGCTCCTTCTCCCGGTCCGTCTCGGGCAATGACCATTCGTTCCAGGACTCACCCGGCCGGTCACCACTCACTCGGGTCGACACCACCCCCAGCCGCTCTCTGGCGGTTCGTAGCATCTTCGGTGTGATACCGTCCTCTCCCGCCCGCTCATGGACTTCGCTCGCTGGTACTGGCCCATCAGCCAGAAACCGCACCAAGAACTCTTCGGCTCGGTTGCGTGGGCTGGCCGCCATCTCGCTCTTTTCGGCTGTGGCCCAATCCCGGATTTCCTCTGCAGAACCCGGCAGCATTTGACGGTGCCAGATGAGGCGGGACGTCTCGATTTCACGTCCATCCACGGCTTGTACCCATGCTGGGTGAATCTCATACAGCCATCCACCGCCCGCCTTGCTGAGGTTACTCTTGGCACACGTCAAGACGCCAACCGATGGGTCATCCAGGCCTTGCCCGCGGATATTGACCCGCATGGCGATCAGCACGTGGCGCGCCAGGTTGCTGAAGGCCTGGCTACCAGCCAGGCTCTTGACCAAGTCCCCCTTTTTCGCGTCTTTGACCAAGTGCGCGATACCGATGACGGTAATACGGTACTTGTGCGCGATCTCGACCAGTTTCAGCAGGTCTTGGCGGACTTTCTTGGCGCTGGCGCCGCCACCAGAAATAACCTCCATCACCGTGTCGATCACCAGGAGCCTCACGTCGCCAATCTCTTCGATACGACGAATCAAGCCTGGCAAATCCCGCTTGAAGTCAAAGCTGCGGCGGCTACTGAACTCGATAACGTCGCCGACAAAGAAAATATGCCTGAAGTTGGCCCCTGCCGCATCCAGGCGCGGCATGAGGGTTCGCTGCCAATCGTCTTCGCAAGACCAGATCAAGGCGGCGCCGTGCCGGGCCGGGGTGCCATCGGGAAATTTGCCGCACCGCGTGCCGCTATTGCTTAGCGTCGCCACCAAATCCATGGCAATCAGTGTCTTGCCCGAGCCCCCGTTGCCTCCCAGGATGACGAGCTCACCTTCGGGCCAGCAGCCTTTCATCAGCCAGTCCGAGGCCCGGGAAGGTACATCGTCCGCACGAATGAGTTCGACGCCGTCCTCCGGCGTGGCGTAATGGATCACCTGCGACATTGTTCCCCCTACTGCTGGCGAGTGCGCGGGCGACTGACGATCCATGCATCCACTTCGGATGCGATCCAGCGATTGCTGACCTTGCCGGTAGACGATACGTTCACCGGGAGGGGAAAGCTCCTATCGTAGGCGGGGTCGCCGGGATTCATGCGCGCATACATAGAGCTGCGCGACAAGCCGGTACGCGCTTGAACTTCGGCGCTGCGGATCAGCGTAACGTGTTGAGCCGAAGCTTGGACGTTGGCTTGATCCGGAGAGGCGCAATGATGTGCGGCCTGTTGGTGTTCCTGGGTAGCAGAGGCCCCTGCAAATGCGTAAGCCATGTCTTCTCCTTCCGCGTGTGCGGATAAGTCGTTGAGCAATAGATGTCTTAGGGTGAGTTCGCGCGGGCAGAAATGCGGCGCGATTGAGCGAAGCGAAGCGCCGATGCCGAGACCGGATCGGTTTGCGCTTTAAGCAGAATTTTTTGGTTTACCCGGTGCGGGCTTATATGCGGAGCATCGCTCTTGAAATGCTCACAACGCAGGGGCTGCGTCTTTTGGAGAGTAGGTGCTAGGAGACGACTGATTTGCCTCTGGCCCACCGTACTGGTTTGCCGGCCGCAGGGGTGAGGGACACGCGCTGCGACGGGCGCTATTGAATCACTCCCGCGCAAAAAACGCAATGGCTTGTGCCCATGCCATTGTCCGGCAAGCTGGTCATGCCGCCTCTTCCCGTAGCGAGGTAATGGACGCTCCCGCCATGCACCGATCCAGATAGTCCGACCACCACTGCATCATCTTGGCCCGGGGCTTCAGGTACAAGGCATGGTTGTACGCGGCGCTCGTGTCGTCGCGTTCCTGGTGCGCCAATTGCAGTTCGATATGCTCGTGCGGCCAGCCGTGTTCGTGCAGCACGGTCGAGGCAATGCCGCGGAATCCATGCCCGGTCATCCTGCCTTTGTAGCCCATGCGCTCCAGCGCCTTGAGGATGGTGTTGTTCGACATGGGCTTGTCGTGGTTCCGGTCGCCAGGAAAGAGCAGGGCGCGGTGCCCAGTCAGGGTGTGCAGGTTGCGCAGCAACTGGACCGCCTGGCGCGACAGCAGGACGATGTGCGGCGCCTTCATCTTCATGCGCTCCGCGGGGATGTCCCAGCGGGCATTGTCGAGGTCGAATTCGTCCCAGCGAGCCCCGATGAGTTCGCTGGTGCGGACAAAAGTCATTGCCATCAGCTTCATCGCCAAGCGGGTGACGCTGCTGCCCTGGTAGACCTCGATGTGCCGCAGCAGCTCGGGCAGTTCCTTGGCGTCCAGGCGGGCGTAGTTCTGCTTCTTGCGGGTCGTCAGGATGTCGCTAGGCCGGATTTCCGTGGCGGGGTTACGCGTGGCGTGGCCGTGGGCGATCGCATAGCGGAATATCTGTCCGCAGGTTTGCAGCGAGCGCTTGGCAATGTCGAGCGCGCCTCGCTCCTCGATGGCCTTGGTCATCTTCACCAGTTCGGGGGCCTGGACTTCATCGATGGGCCGATTCCCCAGGAGCGGAAACACGTCGCTTTCCAGCCGACGGATGACGTATTCTGCGTGGCGGGCGCTTCGGGCCGGCGACCAATGGTCCCACCAGCTCCGCGCCACCTGCTGGAAGGTTATCTTGGCTTGGACGACCTGCTGCTTGCGCTCGGCGACAGGGTCTACTCCCGCCGCCAACAGCTTGCGCGCCGCCTGATGCGCCTCGCGGGCTTCGGCCAAGGTCACTTCGGGGTACACCCCCAGCGCCATGACCTTCTCTTTGCCCTCGAATCGGTACTTCCAGCGCCAATACTTGCCCGCCTGGTTCACGAGCAGGTACAGGCCGCCTCCATCAGAAAGCTTGCGCGGTTTGTCAGAGGGCTTTGCCTTGCGGATTTGAAGAATCGAGCTGGATCGCAATCGACCGACTTGGACGCCCCTGAAAAGAAAAAACCCCGCAAGTCGTTGAACTTTACGGGGTTTCTGCATTTCCCTGGACTTGTCCGGGCAAAAATCTGGCGGAGAGGGTGGGATTCGAACCCACGGTACGGGGTTACCGTACGCCTGATTTCGAGTCAGGTACATTCGACCACTCTGCCACCTCTCCGTGCACCGTGCAGTGCATGCCTAGTCCGTGGCCGAACTAAACAACAGCCGGAAAGTATAGCAGAAAAGTCTAGCACCCGTCGCCTCCCGCTAATCGGAAATCTTCTTGTACACGGTCAAGCCGAGCACCAGGAAGATGACGAACAGGACCACGAACAGGAAGAACAGGAACTTGGCGATGGACGCGGCGCCGGCGGCGATGCCCGTGAACCCGAACAGCGCGGCAATGATGGAAATGACGAAAAAGATCAAAGCCCATTTCAGCATGGCGGACTCCTTCGGGTGCAAGTGATCCCCAAGCTATCGCACGTCGAGGCGTCCGGCATGCCGGGAATGTTACGGAATGAGTCGCTCCAGGCCGCCCATATAGGGACGCAAGGCCTGCGGCACGATGATGCTGCCGTCGGCCTGCTGGTAGTTTTCCAGTACCGCGACCAGCGCGCGGCCCACGGCCAGGCCGGAGCCGTTGAGGGTATGCAGCAGTTCGGGCTTGCCCTGGGCGTTGCGGAAGCGGGCCTGGAGGCGCCGCGCCTGGAAGGCTTCACAGTTCGACACCGAAGAAATCTCGCGATACGCGCCCTGGGCCGGCAGCCAGACTTCCAGGTCGTAGGTCTTGGCGGCGCCAAAGCCCATGTCCCCGGTGCAGAGCAGGACAACGCGGTACGGCAATTCCAGTTTGCGCAGCACGGCTTCGGCGTGGCCGACCATTTCTTCCAGCGCGTCGTACGAACGCTCGGGATGGACGACCTGCACCATTTCCACCTTGTCGAACTGGTGCTGCCGGATCATGCCGCGGGTGTCGCGGCCGGCGCTGCCGGCTTCGGACCGGAAGCACGGGGTGTGCGCGGTCAGTTTGATGGGCAGCGACTCGGCGGGAACGATCTCGCCGCGGACGGTGTTGGTCAGGGTGATCTCCGAGGTGGAGATCAGGTAGAGCTCTTCGCGCGGCACGGCATTGCCGTTTTCGTCGACCGATTCGCCGCCCTTGGTGACCCAGAACATGTCGTCCTTGAACTTGGGCAGCTGGCCGGTGCCGACCAGGGTGGCGGTGTTGACGATGTAAGGCGTGTAGCACTCGGTATAGCCGTGCTCGCCGGTCTGGACATCCAGCATGAACTGGGCCAGGGCGCGATGCAGGCGGGCGATGGGGCCGCGCATCAGCGTGAAGCGGGAGCCCGACAGCTTGACCGCGGTTTCGAAATCCAGGCCCAGCGGCTCGCCCAGCGCGACGTGGTCCTTGGCCTCGAAAGGCAGCGGCGCAGGCTCGCTGCCGGTGGGGCTCCAGCGGCGGACTTCGACGTTGTCGTCGCTGGAGGCGCCGACGGGCACGCTGGCGTGGGGCAGGTTGGGCACGGCCAGCAGCATGTCCTGCATGTCGCGCTGGATGCCGGCCAGGTCGTCTTCCAGCGCCTTGAGGCGAGCGGGGATGGCCTGGGACTCGGCCAGTACGGCGGAGGCATCTTCGCCCTTGGCCTTGAGCATGCCGATCTGCTTGGCGAGGGCATTGCGGCGGGCCTGCAAGCTTTCGGTTTCCGTCTGCACCGACTTGCGCCGCGACTCGAGCGAGTTGAAACCGGCGAGGTCTAGGGTGTAGCCCCGGTCTTTGAGCCGGTCGGCCACGGCCTGGATGTCTTTGCGCAGCAGGGCGATATCGAGCATGGGAAAGAGTCGCGTCAAAAAAGGAAAAGGTTGCCCCGGCGGACCGCGCATCGGCGGGTTCGACCGGGGCATGGGGGGATTTTAGCGTCCCGGCGCAGGCTCCCCCGCCCTGCCCGGCTCGAGCGCCAGGAAATGCCGCACTGCGGGCGGCTGTTCCCCGCGATGGAACCGCTGTACTTCCTCCTGGACGTCGGCGTCGGCCTTGGATACGCGGCGATGCTGGCGCAGGTGTTCGGCCCAGGATTCCACCATGAACCACTCCACGACCACGTCGGGATCCGCGACGTCCTCCGTCACCCCCCAGCCATAGGCACCGTCGCGGCGGCGTTCGGCGGACAAGCGTGTGATGGCCGCCAGGAAGGCGGTACGGTCGGCGGGCGCGACGCGGTATTCGATCAGGATCAGGACCGGGCCGCGGTCGTGCTCGACCGGGTTCGCCGTCAAGGGTTCGGGCCAATGATTGGACGGGACGAGGTCGGCATCGCCCTTGGGGAGCTTGATCCGGTGCGCGGCCAGGGCGGCGATCAACAGCCCGACGGCACCCGCCACCAGTGTCAGGGCGACGCCTATCAGTTCGGCCACCGCGCCCCAGGCCAGGCTTCCAGCGGTCATGGCGCCATTGAAGACGGTAAGGTAGACGGCGAGCGAACGCCCGCGCACCCAGTTCGGCAAGATGGATTGCGCCGCGCCGTTGAGTGTCGTGAGCGCGGTGATCCATGCGGCGCCGAGCAGCAGCAGTGCCGCCACGCCCAGCCATTGGATCCGGACGATGGACAGGAAGAGCATGACGGCGGCAGTCGCCGCGGCGGCCAGGAACAACAGGCCATCCGCACTGATGCGGTCGCGCAGCCTGGGCAGGGCCACGGCCCCGATTATCGCGCCCAGGCCCACCGCGCCCAGCAGGATGCCGTAGAACCCTGCCCCGCCGCCGAGCAAGGTGCGCGCCACCAGGGGGAGCAAGGCCCAGACGGAGCTGGACAAGGCGAAGAACACGAAGGCCCGCAGCAGGACGATATGCAACTCGCGGCTGGCGCGGGCATAGCGCAGGCCGGCGCGGAAAGCGCCCAGGAAGCGTTCGGCCAGTGCGTCGTCGGCCGCGACGGGGCGTTTCCACCATAACAGCGCGGCGATCACGAAGACGTAGCTGGCCACGTCGGCGCCGTAGGTCACGGCCGCGCCCAGGCCGGCCAGGATCAGGCCGCCCAACGCGGGGCCGATTGCGCGGGCGATATTGATGCCCAGCGAGTTGAGCGCAACGGCGCTCTTGACGTCCTTTCTGTCGACCAGTTCCGGCACGATGGCCTGCCAGGTCGGCCCCATCAGCGCAGCGCCCACGCCGCCCAGGAACGTCAGGGCCACCAGCGACGTGACCGACTGGAGCCCGGCTGCCGACAGCAGCATGAGGCAGACGCTCACCGCTGCCAACAGCAATTGGATGCCTATCAGGAACTTGCGCCGGTCCAGGATATCGGCCAGCACGCCGGCGGGAATAGCCAGCAGGAAAATCGGCAGGGTGGCGGCCGCCTGCACCATCGCCACCGCGGTCGGCGAGGAGGACAGGTCGGTCATGATCCAGGCGCTGGCTACATCGCGGATGAAGCTGCCGGTGTTGCCGATCACCGTCGCCCCCCAGAGGACGGCAAACAGCCTTTGCCGCAGTGGGGCGAAGCCGCTTGCGGCCGCCGACGGTTCATTCGCCATGGTTTGCGTCCCGTGCCGGACCCATCGTTAGACCGCCCAGCAGGAGCAGCCCAGGGCGCCGAAGAACCCCTGCGCGTCCGACACAGGCAGCGTCGCGGCCCACGCCCTGGCGTGATCGTGCCCATGCAGGCCGCAGGAATGGGCGCACCCGCACGCCCCTACCCGGCGGTAGCGCAGCGAGTCGCGGCCCGCGCCGTCCGGTTCGCCCCAGGCGGCATAGCCGCCGAACCGGCGTACCGGCGACCAGTCCGGCATGGGGGGTGGCAAGGGGTTGTCGTCCAGGTCGGCAAAGTCGCCCGCGCCGTACACGATCCGGCCGCCCACCATGGTGAGCTCGGAAGTCATGAAAGAAATCTCGTCTTCGGGGCAGGCGAAGAAGTCTTTATCGGGCACGATCAGGTCGGCGAACTGGCCGGGGCGGATGCAGCCCCGCTTGCCCTCTTCATTAGAAAACCATGCGACCTTCTCGGTCCACATGCGCAAGGCCGTCTCCCGGTCCAGGCAGTTGCGGCGCGGGTAGATCTGCAGGCCGCCGACGGTCTTGCCGGTGATCATCCACGCCAGCGAGACCCACGGGTTATAGGAAGCGACGCGCGTGGCATCGGTGCCGGCCGACACCTTCACGCCCTTCTCCAGCATGCGGGCAATGGGCGGCGTGGCCTCGGCCGCCCGCGCCCCGTACCGCTCGACGAAATATTCCCCCTGGTAGGCCATCCGGTGCTGGACCGCGATGCCGCCGCCGAGCGCCGCGATGCGATCGATGGAGCGGTCGGAAATCGTCTCGGCATGGTCGAAGAACCAGTTCAGCCCCTGCAGGGGGATATCCCGGTTGACCTTCTCGAACACGTCCAGCGCGCGCGAGATGGTTTCGTCGTAGGTGGCATGGAGCCGCCACGGCCAGCGGTTCTGGGCCAGGATGCGCACGACCTCTTCGAGCTCGCCCTCCATTTCCGGCGGCATGTCGGGCCGCGGCTGGCGGAAGTCTTCGAAGTCGGCCGCGGAAAATACCAGCATTTCGCCGGCGCCGTTATGGCGGAAATAGTCGTCTCCCTGCTTGTAGGCGACGCTGGCGGTCCAGTTCAGGAAATCCTCTTTTTCTTGCCTGGGCTTCTGGGTGAACAGGTTGTAGGCCAGGCGCACCGTCATCCGGCCTTCGTCGGCCAGTTGCTGGATCACGGCGTAATCCTCGGGGTAGTTCTGGAATCCGCCGCCGGCATCGATGACGCCGGTCACGCCCAGGCGATTGAGCTCGCGCATGAAATGGCGCGTCGAGTTGACCTGGTAGTCGAACGGCAGCTTGGGCCCCTTGGCCAGCGTGGCATACAGGATCTGCGCGTTGGGCTTGGCCAGCAGCAGTCCCGTGGGCTGGCCGTTCGCATCGCGGGAGATCTCGCCGCCCGGGGGCTCGGGCGTGTCCTTGGTGTAGCCCACGGCGCGCAGCGCCGCGGCATTGAGCAGCGCCCGATCGTACAGGTGCAGCAGGAATACCGGCGTGTCGGGTGCGATCGCGTTGATTTCCTCGATGGTCGGCAGGCGTTGCTCGGTGAACTGGTGTTCCGTAAAACCGCCCACCACCCGCACCCATTGGGGCGGCGGGGTGACCGCGACCTGGCGCCGCAGCATGTCCATGGCATCGGCCAGCGAGCGCACGCCGTCCCAGCGCAGCTCCATGTTGAAGTTGAGGCCGCCCCGCACGACATGAGTGTGATTGTCGACCAGCCCCGGCAGTACGCTCCGGTTGTCCAGGTCGATGACGGTCGTCGCGGGACCGGCCAGGGCCAGGATTTCCGCATCGTCGCCCACGGCGACGAACTTCCCGTCCTTGATCGCTACCGCGCTGGCCACGGGCTTGCCGGGGTCCAGGGTCGTGATGCGGCCGTGGTGCAGCACCAGGTCGGCAATGCTTCGAGCGCTCATGTTCTACGGGCCTCCCCGGCCGGAACCAGCGTTGCAATAGGACAGCGGGCACTGCCCGCGGCTGGGCGCCGGGCGCCGCTACTTGGCAGGGTTGGGGCCGATCCGCTCGCCATGCTGGACGCGCTCCGCCCCTTTGTGCACGTGCGTAACGGCGTAGTCGATGCCCATGCCGTAGGCGCCGGAATGCTCCTTGACGATGCCGGTGACCGCATCGTAGGTTTCCTTGCGCGCCCAGTCGCGCTGCCATTCCAGCATCACCTGCTGCCAGGTCATCGGTACGGCGCCCGCCTGGACCATGCGGTCCATGGCGTACTTGTGGGCATCCACCGAAGTGCCGCCAGAGGCGTCGGCCACCATGTAGATTTCATAGCCGCCTTCCTTCATGGCGCACAGCGCGAAGGTCGTATTGCAGACTTCGGTCCACAGGCCCGAGACGATGACTTTCTTGCGCCCGTTGGCCGCCAGCGCGTCGCGCACGTTCTGGTCGTCCCAGGAATTCATGGACGTGCGCTCGAGGATCTTGTTCTCGGGAAAGACCGCCAGCAGTTCGGGATAGGTATTGCCGGAAAAACCGTCCGTCTCCACGGTGGTGATGGTGGTCGGTATGCCGAAGACCTTGGCCGCCTTGGCCAACGCCACTACGTTGTTCTTGAGGGCCTGGCGGTCGATGGACTGCACGCCAAAGGCCATCTGCGGCTGCTGGTCGATGAAGATCAGCTGGCAATTCTGGGGGGTCAGCACCTCGAGATACCCGCTCATGGATCCGCTCCTCGTGTGTAGGCACTACAAGACCATTTTCCCAATGACGGCATTGCCATTGCATGTCGGGTACCGCGGCACCGCCGCATCGTAGGCGCATTCTGCGCCCAGGATGCGGTCCGGAACAAGCCTCTTAATCGTCCGAGGCCTGCCGGTCGAGTTCGCGCAGGAAGGCCAGCTTCTGGGCGATCTTGGCTTCGAGGCCGCGATCCGTGGGCTGGTAGAAGCTGGCGCGCAGCCCGTCCGGGAAATAGTCCACGCCGGCGGCATAGGCATGGGGTTCGTCGTGCGCGTAGCGGTATTGCTTGCCGTGCCCCAGCTGCTTGAGCAGCTTGGTCGGCGCATTGCGGAGGTGCATGGGCACCGGCGCGCTGCCGTTGTCGGCGGCAAAGCGCCGGGCGGCGTTGTAGGCGCTGTAGACAGCATTGGACTTGGCGGCACAGGCCAGATACACCACGGCCTGGGCCAATGCCAGTTCCCCCTCGGGCGAGCCGAGCCGCTCGTAGACATCGGCGCCCGCCATGGCGATATCGAGGGCGCGCGGATCGGCCAGCCCGATGTCCTCGACCGCCATGCGTATGATGCGGCGGGCCAGGTAGCGCGGGTCGGCGCCGCCGTCGAGCATGCGGCAGAACCAGTAGAGCGAGGCGTCGGGATCGGATCCGCGCACGGCCTTGTGCAAGGCGCTGATCTGGTCGTAGAAGGCGTCGCCGCCCTTGTCGAAGCGGCGCAGGTTCTGCGACAGCGCGGTCTCCAGCCATTGGGCGTCGACCTGGGTACGCCCCGCGCCGCGGGCCGAATCGGCAACCACTTCGACGGCGTTGATCACCCGCCGGGCGTCGCCGTCGGCCCAGGCAGCCAGTTGCGCCTGGGACGCTTCGTCGAATTCGATGTCGCCCAGCGTGGCCACGGCCTTGGCAATAAGCGTCCTGAGTTCCTCGACGCTCAGCGGCTGCAGCACGTACACCCGCGCCCGCGACAACAGTGCCGAGTTGACCTCGAACGAAGGATTCTCGGTGGTGGCGCCGATGAAAGTGAACAACCCGCTTTCGACGTACGGCAGGAAGGCATCCTGCTGGGCCTTGTTGAAGCGGTGGACCTCGTCGACGAACAGGATGGTGCGGCGGCCCTTGGCCTGCGCCGCCTGCGCGGCAACCACGGCGTCGCGGATGTCCTTCACACCGCCCAGCACGGCGGACATCGCGATGAATTGGGCATCGAAGGCACTGGCCATGAGGCGCGCCAGCGTGGTCTTGCCCACGCCCGGCGGCCCCCAGAAGATCATCGAATGCGGCCGGCCCGACTGGAACGCCACGCGCAGCGGCTTGCCAGGGCCCAGCAGATGGCTCTGGCCGACCACTTCATCCAGCGAGCGCGGCCGCAGCCGCTCGGCCAGCGGCGCGGCCGCGTCGGGCGCCTTGGGGGTAGGCGGATCGTCGTCGGGGAACAGGTCGGACATGGAGGCCTCCCGGCGTCCTTAGCGCGCGCCTGCCGGTTGCTGGCCGTCCATCCGCACCACGTCCACCCCGGCCGGGGCAGTAAAGCGGAAGCTGTCCTGCGGCAACTGGGGGTTGCGGACAATGCCGGTGAAGGTGATGGAGGTGGTCTGGCCGAAGGCGTCCAGCAGCTCCAGCCTGGCCGGCAAGCCGTCCTTGAACGCGATGTCCACGCGCGAAAAGCCGGCATCGGGACTCTTGGGGGTGGCGCGCAGCCATTGCAAGCCGTCCCGCTCGGGCTGTTCGGCCACGTTGAACGATTGCTCAAGCGACCCTGAACCGAACAGGATCTGCGCGGGGGAGGAGCCGATGGCTTCGCCGACGGTGCGAACGGTCACCTGGCTCAGGTCCGGGTCGTACTGAAACAACTCCTTGCCATCCGAGACAATCAATTGTTCATACGGTTTGGACACTTGCCAGCGGAAGCGGCCCGGCCGCTGGAAGGCGAACTCGCCGGACTGCACCGGTGCGGCTTGGCTGCCGTTGCCGCGTGTTACCTGGGAAAAGCTGCCGCGCGCCGACTGGGTGTTGCCGGCAAAGGCATGAAGCTGATCGATGGCGCTTGCCCGCACCACCCCCGGCACGGCCAGTGCCAGGGCCAGCCCGGCGGTAGCCGCGGTACGCGCCAGGATGGCGGCTGTCTTGGAAACGAAATTCATAGCGGGAATCTCCGTAGCGCAGCGCGGCGGCCGGACCGGTTACTCGCCCTGGCTGGCGGGCACCAGGATCTCGCGGTTGCCGTTGGACTGCATGGCGGAAACCATACCCGAACGTTCCATTTGCTCCAGTAAGCGGGCGGCACGGTTGTAACCGATGCGCAAATGGCGCTGCACCAGCGATATGGAGGCCCGGCGGTGCTTGAGCACCACTTCCACCGCCTGGTCGTACATGGGGTCGGATTCGGAATCGCCCATGCCCGTCACGCTGCCCAGTCCATCGCCGGTCTCGCCGTCGATGGCGCCTTCGAGGATGCCTTCCTCGTAGTTGGGCTCGCCCTGGGCCTTCAACTGCTCGACCACCCGGTGCACTTCGTCGTCGCTGACGAAGGCCCCGTGAACGCGGGTCGGCAATCCCGACCCGGGCGGCATGTAGAGCATGTCGCCCTGCCCCAACAACGCTTCGGCGCCCATCTGGTCGAGAATGGTGCGCGAATCGATCTTGGACGAAACCTGGAACGAGATACGGGTCGGAATGTTGGCCTTGATCAGGCCGGTGATCACGTCCACGCTGGGCCGCTGGGTCGCCAGGATCAGGTGGATGCCGGCGGCGCGGGCCTTCTGGGCCAGGCGGGCGATCAGTTCTTCGATCTTCTTGCCCACCACCATCATCAGGTCGGCCAGCTCGTCGATGATGACCACCACCATGGGCAGGGGCTGCAGCGGCTCGGGCGATTCCGGCGTGAGCGAGAACGGGTTGGGAATGGGTTCCTCGCGCTTGATGGCGTCGTGGATCTTGGCGTTGTAGCCCGCCAGGTTGCGCACCCCGAGCTTGCTCATCAGGCGATAGCGCTTGTCCATTTCGGCCACGCACCAGTTGAGCGCGTTGGCAGCCTGACGCATATCGGTCACGACCGGCGCCAACAGGTGCGGAATGCCTTCGTAGACGCTCATCTCGAGCATCTTGGGATCGATCAGGATCAGGCGTACCTGGCTGGGGTCGGCCTTATACAGCAGCGACAGGATCATGGCGTTGATCCCGACCGACTTGCCCGAACCGGTGGTGCCCGCCACCAGCAAGTGGGGCATCTTGGCGAGGTCGGCCACCACGGGCTTGCCGGCAATATCCTTGCCCAGCGCCATGGTCAGCACCGACGCGCTGCCATGGTAGGTCTGCGAACCCAGGATTTCGGACAGCTTGACCGTCTGGCGCCGCATGTTGGGCAACTCCAGGCCCATGAGGTTCTTGCCCGGGATGGTTTCCACCACCCGGATGCTGACCAGGCTCAGCGCCCGCGCCAGGTCCTTGGCCAGATTGACGATCTGGCTGCCCTTGACGCCGACCGCCGGCTCGATCTCGTAACGGGTGACGACGGGCCCGGGCTGGGCGGTGACGACCGACACCTGCACACCGAAGTCAGCCAGCTTCTTTTCGATCAGGCGCGAGGTGAATTCCAGGGTCTCGGTGGAAACCGTTTCCTGGTTGGCCGGGGGCGGATCGAGCAGGCTCAGGGGCGGCAGCTGGCCGTCGCTCATCTCGGCGAACAGGATCTGCTGCTTTTCCTTTTCGACGCGCTCGGACTTGGGTACCACGGTCACCGCGGGCTCGATCCGGACCGGCTGTTCGTGTACCAGCTTTTCCTGCTTGGCAACAACCACCTCGGCCCGTGCCTGCACGGCAACCTCGCCCACCCGCCGGTCCTCGCGGGCCTGCCAGGCATTCTTGAGCCGGCGCACGCTCCATTCGAGCCAGGAACCGACCTTCTCGGCCACCACCAACCAGGAAAAACCGAAAAACAGGCTGGCGCCGATGGCAAACAGCACCAGCAGCAACAGCGTGCCACCCGTATAGCCGAAAGCCGAGGAAGCGTATTTGGCGATGGTTTCGCCTATCATGCCGCCGCTGCCGTGCGGCAGGGACTCGCCCAGCGACCGCAGGCGCAAGGCTTCCAGGCCCACCGAACCGATAAGCAGGGCGCAGAATCCGAGGCCCTGCTCCCAGCGCACGCGCTGGGGCACGTCGGAATCCGCACCACCCCGCAGGAACTGGTTCGCCAGGCGCAGGTAGCTGGCGTAGACCCGCTGCAACAACAGGACCACCAGCCACCAGGCCGATGCACCGATCAGGAACAGGATCAAATCGGCCAGCCAGGCGCCGAACCGGCCCCCGCTGTTGTGGACCCGGTCGATCTGCACGGCGTGCGACCAGCCCGGATCGGCGGAATTGTAGGTAGCCAGGACCAGCGTCAGATAGACCGCCAGGGCGGCGAACAGGATCCAGCGGGCCTCGCGGAACAGGCGCGAGAGGCGGCCGGGCAAGGCACCGGCGGAGCTGCCAGCGGTTTGCGAGTTGCGGGTATTCCCCGCGGTAGCGGTACGTGCCATGCCGTGATTATAAGTGGCAGGCGGGCCGCAAGCGGGCTGCCCGCCTATGGTAACGATAGAAAAACCCAAGCACAGTGCAACAAGGCGAAACCTATAATGGGGTCCTGCCACGCGCCCATGCGCAGGCCAGGTTGAAATCGACGCAACCGGAATCACCTATCATCATAGGTACGAGTCGGCGCAGGGCGCCATGGAAACATTGAGATTATGAGTCAAGACAAACACGCGAAAGTCCTCATCCTCGGGTCGGGGCCGGCCGGATACACCGCCGCCATCTATGCTGCCCGCGCCAACCTGTCGCCCATGCTGGTCACCGGCGTCGAGCAAGGCGGCCAGCTCATGACGACCACCGAGGTGGACAACTGGCCCGCCGACGTCAATGGCGTACAGGGCCCGGAGCTGATGCAGCGCTTCCAGCAGCACGCCGAGCGGTTCAACACCAACATCGTGTTCGACCATATCCACACCGCCCACCTGGGCCAGCGGCCGTTCAAGCTGGAAGGCGACTCGGGCACCTATACCTGCGACGCGCTGATCATCGCCACCGGCGCCTCGGCCAAGTACCTCGGCCTGCCTTCCGAAGAAGCCTATAAAGGCCGGGGCGTATCCGGCTGCGCTACCTGCGATGGCTTCTTCTACAAGAACCAGGACGTGGCCGTGGTCGGCGGCGGCAACACCGCAGTGGAAGAGGCGCTTTACCTCGCCAACATCTGCCGTACCGTCACGCTGATCCACCGCCGCGACAAATTCCGCGCCGAGCCCATCATGGTGGACAAGCTGAACGAGAAAGTGGCCGAAGGCCGCATCGTCCTGAAGCTGTTCAACGAGCTCCAGGAAGTCCTGGGCGACGACTCCGGCGTCACCGGCGCGCGGCTGCGCAACAACCAGACCGGCGAGACCGAGGACATCGCCGTCAGCGGCGTCTTCATCGCCATCGGCCACCAGCCCAATACGGGCATCTTCAAGGGCCAGGTGGAAATGAAGGACGACTACATCGTGACCCGCAGCGGCCTGAACGGCCTGGCCACGATGACGTCCGTACCTGGCGTATTCGCCGCCGGCGATGTCCAGGACCACGTCTACCGCCAGGCCATCACCAGCGCCGGTACCGGCTGCATGGCGGCGCTCGACGCCCAGCGCTGGCTGGACGGCGAAGCGGTGTAGCGCCGCGTGCCGGGATGAACGGCAGATCCGGTCGCACCGGCCTGGCCGGCCTCAAGGCACTGCATCGCGAGCTGCAGGAACGCCGGCAGGCCGAGGAGGCGGCCGAACGGGAAGCGCGCCGCCGGGCCGCGGAGGCTCGCCGCGCGGCCGCGGAATTCCGCGTCCTGATCGGCGAAGTCGTACCGCTCAAACCGGACGGCCGCGTCGACCCCGCCCCGGTTCCCCCTCCCCCCTTGCCTTACAAGCGATGGGAAGACGATTCCGAGGTACTGCGCGAGTCCATTTCCGACGAGTACGGCGCCGATTGGCTGATAGAAACCGACGATACGCTTTCCTACCGCCGCAGCGGCCTCGGCCCCGACGTGGTGCGCAAGCTCCGGCGCGGTCAATGGACGGTCCAGTCCCAGCTCGACCTGCATGGCTACCGGGTAGACGAAGCCCGCGAGGCGCTGGGCGAATTCCTGCGTGCCTGCGTGCGGCAGGAAATGCGCTGCGTGCGCATCATCCACGGCAAGGGCCTGGGCTCGAAGAACCGCACCCCCATCCTGAAGGAAAAGGTGCGGCGCTGGCTGGTACAGAAAGAAGAGGTGCTGGCCTTTGTCGAAGCCCGCGACAACGATGGCGGCTCGGGCGTCGTACTGGTCCTGCTCAAGGGTGTCGCCCGGCCGGCCTGAGAGCAGTCGCCGGCCTCAGGGGTTGGCGATGGTTTCCGGCGAAAAATGCGCAGGCGTGTCGTCCCGCTGCTTTTGCCGCCATTCCATGATGGTCTTCAACACCAGCGTCAACATCGCCATGCACGCCAATAGCGCCGCGGCGGTAAATGCGGCGGCCGTCTTGTAATCGTTGTTGAGCTGCTCGACCAGCAGAGGTAGCGTGAGCGTCTGGTTCATGATGGAACCCGAGACGACCGATACCGCGCCGAATTCGCCCACCGCGCGGGCGTTGGTAATGACCACGCCGTAGAGCAGCGCCCATTTGATATTGGGCAGGGTCACCCGGCGGAATATCTGCCAGCCGGACGCGCCCAGCGACAGCGCGGCGATTTCCTCGTCCGGGCCTTGCGCCTGCATCAGCGGGATCAGGATACGGGCCACGTAGGGCGAGGTCACGAATACCGTCACCATGATGATGCCCGGCCAGGCGAACATCAACTGGATGTCGTGCCCGTAGAGCCATTGTCCGAAGGCGCTCTCCAGTCCGTACACCACGAGATAGCACAGGCCCGCCACTACCGGGGAGGTGGCGTAGGGAATGTCGACCAGGGTGACGAGCAGCCGCCGGCCGATGAAATCGTAGTGCGTCACGCACCAGGCCAGCAGGATACCGAACACGAGGTTGACTGGGACCGTGACCAGCGTCGTCAGCACGGTCAGGCCGATCGCGTGCTTCATGAAGTCTTCGTTGAGATTCTGCGCCAGCAGGTTCCAGCCGCCCGAGAGCGCCTGGGAAAAGATCAGGACCAGGGGCACGACCAGCATCAGCACGGCAAGCACCATGCCGAGGGCGATCAGCAGCTTTTGATGGAGAAGTGTGGGCCGTTTGGCTGTCATGGCAATGGCAAGGTCAAGTGCGGCGCAGCAGGCGTCCCTGGACGACCTGGAGCAGGAACAGCAGAAGCAGCGAAGCGACGAGCACCACGGAAGCGATGGCGGCGGCGGCGGGATAGTCGAACTCCTGCAGGCGCACGAAAATCATCAGCGACGTGACCTCGGTCTGGAACGGGATGTTGCCCGCGATCATGATCACGGCGCCGAACTCGCCCAGACTGCGGATGAAGGCCTGGGACGCCCCGGAGATCGTGGCCGGCACCAGGCTGGGCAGCAGCACGCGCCAGAACGTCTGCCAACGGGTGGCGCCCAGCGTGGCCGCGGCCTCCTCGAACTCCGGCTCCAGGTCTTCCAGCACCGGCTGCAGAGAACGCACGATGAACGGCAGGCTGGTGAAGATCATTGCGATCACCAGGCCCGGATAGGCGTACGAGATCTTGATGCCCAGGGGCTCGAACCAGCGGCCGAGCCAGCCCGTCGGGACGAACAGCGCGGAAAGCGTGATGCCCGCGACCGCCGTGGGCAGGGCGAAAGGCAAGTCCACCAGCGCGTCGATCAAGCGCCGGCCCGGAAATTCGTAGCGCGAGACGATCCACGCCAGCACGAAGCCGATCGCGGTCACGATGACGGTGGAATAGAAAGCGCCGGAAACCGTGACCTTGTAGCTCTGCACCACGCGGGGGTCGGAAATGGCGTGCCAGTACTGGCTCCAGGTCATGTCGCTGACGTAGAGCAGCAGCGCCGACAGCGGGATCAGGATGACCAGGCTCAGGAACAGCACCGAAAAGCCGAAGGTTGGCGTAAACCCCGGCAGGACGGGCGGACGGCGGAAGAAACGGAAGGACGGATTCACGGATGGACGACGGACCCGGCGCGAGACCGGCCCAGCAATAGGCGATTCTGGAGACGACCTTTCAAAGAGGCGCGATCACCCCACTTCCATGGGGTGATCGCGCCATCGAAAAGCGATTGTAAGGCACCGGCCCCCTTGGGGGCCGGACCGCCCTTGCTCAGCGCCGGGCGAGCAATTGATCGAGCACGCCGTTGGAACCGAAGTGCGTCTTGGTGATGTCGTCCCACGATCCCAGCACCTTGGTCGGGTCGATCAGGCGGACCTTGGGATAACGGTCGGCCACGACCTTGGCGACGTCGGGATGGTGGACCCGGTAGTTGAACGTGGTCAGCAGCAGCTGGATTTCCCGCGTGTACTGGTAGTTCAGGTATTCCGTGGCCAGCTGGCGCGTGCCTTTCTCGTCGACCACCCGGTCCACCACGGCAACCGGGAACTCGGCCAGCACCGAGACGGGCGGCGTAACCACTTCATAGCCGCCGGACTTGAACTCTTCGCCCTTGGCGATGTTGATGACTTCCGATTCGAAGGTCAGCAGCACGTCGCCCTGCCCGTTCTGGGCAAAGGCCACCGTGGCGCCGCGGCCGCCGGTCGGGAAGTTCACCACGTTGTGCAACATCTTGCCGACGAACTGTCGGACCTGCTCCTGGTCGCCCTTGAACTTCTCGTTGGCATACAGCCACGCGCCCAGGTAGGTATAGCGCGCATTGCCCGAGGTCTTGGGATTGGGGAACACCAGCTTCACGTCATCGCGGACCAGGTCGTCCCAGGTCTTGATGTTCTTGGGGTTGCCCTTGCGCACCATGAAGGCGATGGTGCTGTAGTACGGCGAGCTGTTGTTGGGAAAGGCCTTCTGCCAATCCTTGCGCAGCAGTCCGCGCTTGGCCAGGATCTCGACGTCCGGCACCTGGTTGAAAGTGACCACGTCCACTTTCTTGCCCTGGATGATGTCCTGCGCCTGGCGCGACGTACCCGCAAACGACTGGTCGATCTTGATGTCGTTGCCGGTCTTGGATTTCCAATAGGCCTGGAACTTGGGATTGACGGCGGCAAATACCTCCCGCGCGACGTCATACGAGGCATTGAGCAGCGGTTTGTCCTGTGCCTGCGCCGTCCCGGTGGCCGCGGTAAGCACCGCAACCGAGGCGGCCGCGAGCACGATGATCTTCTTCAGCATGAAACGGCGTCCTTGTCGGTCAGTAGATTCGTAAACCGTAAACGTAACAAATCTACATATTCCATCAAAACATATATTTATCATTTCTTTATTCTTATTAGAAATATATGGCGGACGCCAGCGGCGGCCATGCCGCCGCTTTCGGCATCAAACCGCGGCTTCGCCCGTCTCGCCCGTGCGGATGCGGATCACCTGCTCGACCGGGGTCACGAAAATCTTGCCATCGCCGATCTTCCCGGTACGCGCCACCCGGATGATGGCTTCCACGGCCTGGTCGACCAGCGCGTCGGCGATCACGAGTTCGATCCGGATCTTGGGAAGAAAATCCACCACGTACTCGGCGCCCCGGTACAGCTCGGTATGCCCCTTTTGCCGGCCGAACCCTTTGACTTCCGTCACGGTCAGCCCATTGACACCGACCTGGGCCAGCGCTTCGCGGACCTCGTCGAGTTTGAACGGCTTGATAATGGCGGTGACTTGCTTCATGGCTGGACCTTTAGGATGCTGTGCGTAATGTTGAGAATGCGGCTGGGCGGATTTTAGCCTTGCCCGCGCTCTTGTTCCGCGCCGGACTCCACGTCGGGAATATGGGCCAGATCGGCCGTCCACACCACCTCTTCCGAATCACTGGGTGCGCGCCAATCGCCGCGCGGCGACAGCGACCCGCCCGAGCCCACCTTGGGCGCGTTGGGTACGCACGAACGCTTGAACTGGCTGATCTTGAAAAACCGGTACACGAAAATGCCCAGGTTATGCTTGATGGCCGCCAAGTCGTACTGGTTGCGCGGCACATGGGCTTCCTCGGGCCAGTCGCCTTTGTCGCGGTCTTCCCAGGCAGTCAGCGCCAGGAACGCCACCTTCGCCGGAGAAAACCCGTAGCGCAGAATGTAGTAGAGGTTGAAGTCCTGCAGTTCGTAGGGGCCGATGAACTGTTCGGTCCGCTGCGACGGCGCGCCGTCGGACTGCCCCGGCACCAGCTCCGGACTGATCTCGGTACCCAGGATGTTGAGCAATACCTGGCTGCCGTCCGGGCCCACGGTGCCCGTTTCGGCCACCCAGCGCACCAGGTGCGCGATCAAGGTCTTGGGCACGCTGGCGTTCACGCTGTAGTGCGACATGTGGTCGCCCACGCCGTAGGTACACCAGCCCAGCGCCAGCTCACTGAGGTCGCCGGTGCCGATGACGATCGCATTGTGAAAGTTGGCCAGCCGGAAAAGATGGCTGGTACGTTCGCCGGCCTGCACGTTCTCGAATGTCACGTCAAAGACATCCTTGCCCTCGGCATAGGGATGGCCGATGTCCTTGAGCATCTGTTCGCAACTGGGCCGGATGTCGATTTCCAGGGCCGTGCAGCCCACCACCCGCATCAGCTCCCGCGCTTGCTGCAGCGTGCGCCCACTGGTCGCGAAACCCGGCATGGTCACGCCGATGATGTTGGTGCGCGGCAAATTCAGCCGATCCATGGCCTTGGCGCACACCAGCAGCGCATGGGTCGAATCCAGCCCCCCCGAGACGCCGATCACGACCTTGTCGGTGCCGATGGCCGAAAGCCGCTGCAGCAGCGCCTGGACCTGGATGTTGTAGACCTCGTTGCAACGCTCGTCGCGGCGGCGGCGGTCGGCCGGCACGTACGGAAAGCGCTCGACCCGGCGTTGCAGCGGCAGTGGCTGGTCGGCGCCCAGGCCCAGCTCGAACGCGATGGTCTGAAAACGCTCGGTTTCGGCCTTGTGGCGCAGCACCGATTGCCCGAAGGTGGTCTGCCGCATGCGTTCGTGGGCAAGGCGTTCGAGGTCCACGTCGGCCAGGATGAGATGCGAGTCGTCCAGGAAGCGCCCGGACTCCGCCAGCAATTCCCCGTTCTCGTAGATGATGGCCTGGCCGTCCCAGGCCAGGTCGGTCGACGACTCGCCCCGCCCCGCCGAGGTATACAGGTAGGCCGCCAGGCAGCGGGCGGACTGCTGGCCGACCAGTTGATGGCGGTAGCCGGACTTGCCGACGACGATGTTCGAGGCCGACAGGTTCACCAGCACGGTTGCCCCGGCCAACGCTGCGAAGGACGACGGCGGTATCGGCACCCAGACGTCTTCGCAGATTTCCACGTGGAAACGCAGCCCGGGCACGTCGGTCACCTCGAACAGCATCGAGGGCCCGAACGGTGCGCGCTGACCCGCCACGTCGACGTGGGTGGCGACCGTGCAATCGCCCGGCGTGAACTGGCGCGCTTCATAGAACTCGCCATAGTTGGGCAGGTAGGTTTTGGGCACGACGCCCAGGATGCGCCCACTCGCCACCACCACCGCGCAATTGAACAAGGCATGGTTCACGCGCAGCGGCAGGCCGACCACGAGCACGGCCGGCATCGAACTCGAGGCCTCGACAATGGTGGACAGCGCCTGCTCGCAAGCCTCCAGCAGCGCCCCTTGGTGAAACAGGTCGTCGCAGGTATAGGCGGAAATGCCGAGTTCGGGAAACGCCACCAATGCGGCGCCCTGCTCGACCGCCTGCCGCGCCAGGTCCACCGTCTGGGCTGCGTTGAAGGCCGGATCGGCCACCTTGCAACGGGGGACGCCGACGGCCACCCGTGCGAACTGGTGCGAATACAGGTTGAAGAAGTTGCCTTTCATTTTGTGATGTTCCTTCTTGGGCGCGTCCGCAGCCGCCGGCGGTTATCGCGAAGCGGGCCGCCACGCAGGCCCGGATATCGATCCGCTGTGCGGTATGCGCCGATCCTGGCGACATGATAAGGCCGATGGCTGGGCGGCGTCTCGGCAGGGACCGGTCAGGCCGGCGTCCGCCCCGGTCAGTCCCGCTCCGCGGGGGCCTTGAACGGGGTGTGCGACTCCAGTTCGTCCAGGTACTGGTTCATGCCGCGGGTCTCGCGCTTCAGGAAATCGGCGATGGCGGCAGCGAAGCGCTGGTCGGCGACCCAGTGCGCGGACCACGTCGGCGTGGGCAGCAGGCCGCGCGACATCTTGTGGACTCCCTGGGCGCCGCCTTCGAAGCATGCATAGCCGTTGGCGATGCAGTATTCGATGGCCTGCAGGTAGCAGGTTTCGAAATGCAGGCCGGATACGAAATCCACGCAGCCCCAGTACCTGCCGTACAGCGTGTCCCCGGCCGCGATATTCAACGCCGAGGCGACCGGCTCGCCCTCGCGCTCGGCCAGGACCAGCAGCATGGCCTCCGGCATCGCCGCATGCAGGGCCTCGAAGAAGGCGGGATTCAGGTAGGGCGAGGACCAATGATGGGCGTAGGTGGACGCATAGCAGCGATAGAAAAACGCCAGGTCGTCCGGCGTGATGGCCTGGCCGCGCAGGTGCCGGAAACGGATTCCGGCCTGCTGGACCTTCTTGCGGTCCTGCCGGATCTTCTTGCGCTTGTCGTGGTTCATGGCGCCCAGGAAGGCGTCGAAACTCGCATAGCCCTCGTTGCGCCAATGGAATTGCACGCCTTCGCGCATCATGTAGCCCGCCTCGCGCAGCGCCAGCAAGTCCTCGTCGCGGGGAAACAGCACATGCAAGGACGAGACCTCGGCCTGCCGCGCGACTTCGATGGCCGCCCGCGCCAGCAGTACCCGGTCTTCGTGACTGGCCGCCAGCAGGCGGGGACCCCCTACCGGCGTGAACGGCACGGCGCACAACAGCTTGGGGTAGTAGTCCAGGCCATGGCGCTCGAAGGCCTCGGCCCAGGCATGGTCGAATACATATTCGCCACGGGAATGCGCCTTGACATAGAGGGGCATGGCGCCCAGCAGCCGGCCCCCGCGGCGCAGGACGAGATAAGTGGGCTGCCACCCGGTGCGCCGGACCGCGCAGCCGGTCGCATGCAGCGCATCGAGAAACGCATGGGTAACGAAGGGATGGTCCGCGGCCAGGGCGTTCCAATCCGCCGGGTCGATGGCGCTCAGGTCGTCGATCAGTTCGACGGCAGTGTCGGTCAAGTCGCCTCCGTCATGAGTGAATGAGACAGTTCGTCGCCAGGCAGGCAACGCCGCACCAGCGGCCAGCGCCGCCGGGCCACGGCAATGCGTTCGGGCACGCCGTCCAGCACGAGTTCCCAATAGGGATCGGCATCGCAGCCGGTAAGTTCCGGCGTCACCCGCCGCGCGCCGGCAATCGCCGTGCGCGCCACCAATGCATTCCGATGGACTTGCACGAACCGGTCGGGATAGCTGCGGGCCAGATCGGCCAGCGGCCGCTCGATCAGATACGCGCCGCTGCGGGTGCGCAAATTCACGTACTTCCCATCGGCGCGAAGGTAGACTACTTGATCCACCGGCACGGCCTGGTCGCCGTTGCGGCTGCGGGCGACAAGCGCCGGCCGGGACGCCTCGTGCCTGCCGCCCGGCGGGCCTATCCGCGCCAGGGCGCTCCGCAGCGCCTGCGCCAGGCGGTCCAGGTGCACGGGCGGCAGCAGCAGGTCGGCCGCACGCAGCCGCGCGGCCTCGGGCCGGCAGTCGATGGACGGCAGGATAAGGACCAGTCCTGCGCCCTGCCCCGTCTCGGCCCACTCGTGGGCCAGCGTATACGCCGAGGCGTCCGGCAGCCCCAGGTCGAGCAGCACCACGGCCGGTCCGGGCACTGCCCTCCGCGCCTGTTCCGCGCCTACGGCGGGCGGCAGCAGGTGCAGCGGCATACTGCGCCTGAGCACCTTCAGTTGCGACGACAAACGGCGGCAGAACGACGCATCGCGACCTACGATCAATACGCCAGGGGAACCCGATCCCGATTCAGTAACCGCCATAACCCGCTTTATAATCCGCGCCATGTCCAAACCGACCGACCCCCGCCCCCAAGACCAGTTCGCCAAGAAAGCCGAAGCCTGGTCGGCCCGGTTCTCAGAACCGGTTTCCGACCTCGTCAAACGGTACACCGCTTCGGTGGACTTCGACAAACGCCTGGCCAAGTTCGACATCCAGGGCTCGCTTGCGCATGCCGAGATGCTTCATGCCGTCGGCATTCTGACGCAAGCCGACCTCGATGACATCCGCCGCGGCATGGCCGCCATCGAGGCCGAAATCGATGCCGGCCGCTTCGAATGGCTGCTCGACCTCGAAGACGTGCACCTGAACATCGAACGCCGCCTGACCGAACTGGTGGGCGATGCAGGCAAGCGCCTGCACACGGGCCGGTCGCGCAACGACCAGGTGGCCACCGACATCCGGCTGTGGCTGCGCGCCGAGATCGACACCCTGCTCGACCTGCTGCGCCAGTTGCGCCAGGCCCTGGCCACCCTGGCGCTCGAGCATGCCGCCACCATCCTGCCCGGCTTTACGCACTTGCAAGTTGCACAGCCCGTCACCTTCGGCCATCACCTGCTGGCGTACGCCGAAATGTTCGGCCGCGACGCCGAACGCCTGGCCGATTGCCGCAAGCGGGTGAACCGCCTGCCGCTGGGCGCCGCGGCGCTGGCCGGCACCACCTACCCCATCGACCGGGAACGGGTGGCTCGCACACTGGGCTTTGACGGCGTGTGCCGCAACTCGCTGGACGCGGTTTCCGACCGCGACTTCGCCATCGAGTTCTGCGCCGCCGGGGCGCTCATCATGACGCACATCTCGCGCCTGTCCGAAGAGCTCGTGCTGTGGATGAGCCCGCGCGTCGGCTTCATCGACCTGGCCGACCGCTTCTGCACCGGCAGCTCCATCATGCCGCAGAAGAAGAATCCCGACGTGCCCGAACTGGCCCGCGGCAAGACCGGCCGCGTCAACGGCCACCTGGTCGCGCTGCTGACCCTGATGAAAGGCCAGCCCCTGGCCTACAACAAGGACAACCAGGAAGACAAGGAAGGGCTCTTCGATACCGCCGACACCGTGCGCGATACCCTGCGCATCTTCGTGGACATGGCCGGCGGCATCCAGGTCAAGCCGGATGCCATGCGCGCCGCCGCGCTGCAAGGCTTTTCCACGGCCACCGACTTGGCCGACTACCTGGTCAAGAAAGGCGTGCCCTTCCGCGATGCCCACGAAGCGGTGGCGCTGGCGGTACGTCGTTGCGTCGAACGCGGCTGCGATCTCGCCGACCTGTCGGTGGAAGAACTGCGTGCCTTCCACTCCGCGGTGGGCGAAGACGTCCATGCGGTGCTGACGCTCGAAGGCTCGGTGGCTGCGCGCGCCCACGTGGGCGGTACCGCGCCGGCGCGGGTGCGCGAGGAAGCCCAGCGCGTGCTGGACGAAACGCGGGCATAAAAAAGACAAGATGAAGGAGTGAGGGGCCGGCATGTCCGGCCCTTTTTTCTTGGTGTTCCGGCTCTCAGCCGCTTATCCGGCCTGGGCGATCGCGCCGGTTCAACCGGGCCGGCCGACGCGGTCCCCCACTTTCCATCCCAGCCGGGCGGCCTCGCCTTCGGCAAGCTCGATGACCGCTCGCGCGCGCAGGCACCACGCCAGGCGCCAAGGCGGCAGGGCCGGCACGATGCGCAGAATCTGGCCCATTGTGCCCACGAATACCACGTCGATCGGATAAGCCATGCCGGCCGTGTGAACGGCGCGGCAAGGCGCAATCCACCAAGCTTCGCCCAGGCCGGGGCGCGGGCGCCCGAGCAGCCCGCGAAGGCGTCCGAAGAAACTCGTGGCCTCGCGCCAGTGCATGCTACCAGCCCGGGTCCATCAGCTTGATCGCGATCGGAAAGCCGATGACCACGAACGAGCAGGGAAAAATGCAGGCGATCAGCGGTAGCAGCATCTTGACCGGTGCCTCCATCGCAAGCCGTTCCGCGCGCAGGAAGCGCTCCGTCCGGCGCTGATCCGATTGCGCCCGCAGGATGGGCGCCAGATTCATGCCGAGCGCGTCGGCTTGCGCCAGCGTACCGACCCAGGCCCGCACCTCCGGGACGTCCAGCCGCTCGGCCATATCGCGCAGGGCACGAGCGCGCGGCACACCGGTGCGCACGTCGCCGAGCACCCGCCGCAACTCCTCCCGCAACGGCCCGGGCGGCCCTTTCTGGGCGGCCTGCTGCAAGGCCGCGCCGACGTGCAAGCCGGCCTCGACGCATAAGGTTGTCATGTCCAACGCAAACGGCAAGGCTCGCCGCACCTCCGCGCGGCGGCGGCGGATGCGGTCGGCCAGCCAAAGCCGCGGATAGCACGCCCCAGCCACGGCTCCGACCACCACCCCGCCCCCGCCTGCCGCCATGCCGGCGGCCGCAACGGCGGCCATGGCCGAGGCGACGGCAGCCGCTCCCGCGCAGAGGACTTGCGCACCCACGACATGAAGCGGACCCAGGCAATGCCGCAGTCCGGCCTGGACCAGCATGGACTCGACCCGCCGTCGCCGCTGCCATGACAGCCAGGGACGACAGTAGTAGGCCGCCACGACGATCAGGCGCCAGGCCAGGCGGAAGGCCGGCGGCGGTGCTTCCACCGTCTGGCCGTGTACCGGTGCCGAATCGGCTACCAGGAAATAGACCAGGACCGCCAACGCAGCCACGGCGGTGCCGGCCAGCAATGCAGTCATTCCCATGGCCGTCTCCGCTGTCGCGTCATCTCGCCGCGCCGATGGCCCCGCGGCAGGACCAGGGTGGGCGCCGTGGCGTTCATACGTCGATCCGGACGATGCGGGAAATCATCCACAACCCCAGCAAATCGAGCGAAGCGACCAGGGCCAGTACGGCCCACCCTTGCGCCGTGGTCCATAGCCGCTGCATCGTTTCCGGCTCCAAGTAGTGCAATGCCACGATCAACAGCCAAGGCAACGCGCCGACTATCCTCGATTGCAACCGGCCCTGGGCGGTCAACGCCCGTATCCGGCCTTCCATATGCAACCGGGCGCGTATGGTGGCGCCGATGCGCTCGAGCGTCTCCGCCAGGTTGCCGCCTGTGTCTGCCGCAATCCTGAGCGCCGCCACGACAAGGCTCGTGGATTCCGTCGGCACGCGATCGTGCAGATGGGCCAAGGACTGGTCCATACCGATGCCGAATCGCTGCTCGCGCAGCATCAACGCGAGCTCCTGTCCCAGCGGCGGCTGGCTTTCGGCGACGATCTGGCGCAAGCCGGCTTGCAGGCTGGCTCCCGCCCTCAGCGCGCTGGCCAAGGCCAGGAGTGCATCCGGCAGCTGCTCGTCGAAGCGCCGCATCCGGCGCGCCCGCAAACGCCGAGCGACATAGCGAGGCAATGCCGCGCCCGCGACCGCGCCCGCCGCCGCCATCGTCCAGCTTTGCGCCAAGATCCCGCAGGCCGCGGCCAACACGCCGATGATGGCCACATGGGCGAACCACAACTGATTGACATCCACGAAGAAGAAAAACTCACCCATGCGCACGCGCGCCGTTTCCGTGAACACCGCCCGATAGCGCGACAGGCTTTCGCGTACCAGGCCGTGCGCAATCCAGACCAACAGCGACACGCATACCAGTACCCCCATGGCAACCGCCCAGCTCTGCCACCCGTTCATGCGAAGCTCCGCGGGCGATCCGGCACGGCGGTACGCTGGCAGAACCACTGCGGCGAGACAGGAACGCCGCCGCTCATCCAGTCGTCGAAGAAGCTCGGCATGAGCTCGCACCCCTGGAAATAGCCCGGCCCATCGGGCTCGGCGGGCCTGGGCCGTTCGAAGCGGAAGAGTTCCTGCAGTTGTATGCGGCCGCTTTCGATGCCGCTGACTTCCACGATTGCGGTCACGCGACGCCGCCCGGCCGGCGTACGGCTCTGCTGGACGACGATATCGACGGCCGACGCGATCTGTTCCCGTATCGCGCCCAGCGGCAGGTCCATGCCCGCCATCAGCACCATGGTCTCCAGCCGCGACATGGCATCGCGCGGCGTATTGGCGTGCAAGGTAGTCAGCGATCCCTCGTGGCCCGTGTTCATGGCCTGCAACATGTCCAGCGCCTCGGCGCCCCGGCACTCGCCGACGACGATGCGATCCGGTCGCATGCGCAGCGCGTTGCGCACGAGATCGCGAATGGAGACCGCGCCGCGTCCCTCCAGGTTCGGAGGACGCGCCTCCAGCGCAACCAAGTGTTCATGCGCGAGCTTGAGCTCGGCGGCATCCTCGATGGTGATGACCCGTTCGCCCGGGGGAATGAAGTTCGAGAGGATGTTCAGCAGCGTGGTCTTGCCCGACCCCGTGCCGCCGGATACCACGATGTTCTTGCGCTGCTCGACGCACAAATGCAGGAACCTGGCCATATGCCCGTCCAGCGACCCGCCTTCGACGAGCTCCTGGATGTGCAGCCGCCGCGCGGGAAACTTGCGTATGGTCAGCGCCGGCCCCTTCAGGGCCAAGGGCGCGATGACCGCATTGACCCGCGAGCCGTCGTGCAGCCGGGCGTCGACCATGGGCGAGCTCTCGTCGATCCTGCGCCCCAGCGGCGAGACGATGCGCTCGATCACGCCCAGCACCGACTGGTCGCTGCTGAAGACAGCGGGATGCCGGCACAACACGCCGGCCCGCTCGACATACAGCTCATCGTGCCGGTTCACCATGATCTCGGAAATGTCGGGATCGGCCAGGAGCGACTCAAGCGGCCCCAGGCCCACCGCCTCGTCCACCACCTGCCGGCGCAGCGCCGATCGATCCAGGCCGGGCGGAATTTCCGCCTCGGCTTCCGCCACCAGGCTCTCCAGCAGGCGGTCTGCCTCTATCCTCAACGCAGCATCGCTCATGGCCGACACATCCCGCCGGCGCAGGTCCAGCGCATCGAGCAGCCGCGCATGCAGCCTCCGGCGCCATTCAATCATCGCTTGGTCGTGCACAAGGTGCCCCGCGCCGTCTGCCGTGGCGGGCAGCGCCGCACCCATCGCCTCGGCAGGCGGCGTTCCACCGGCAGAGGACGCGGCCTGTGGCGGCTTTCCCTGTACCGGCCGCACGCGCAGCATCGCCGTACCGATGAATATTTCGTCCTCGGGGAGCAATGGGCCGTACTGCAGGATGCGCCGGCCATTGACCATCGTGCCGCCCAGCGAGCCCATGTCTTCCACGAACACACCATCGGCCCGCTCGGTAAGCCGCGCATGGCGGCGCGCGACACGCCAATGGCGCAACCGGACTTCGCAGCCCTCGCCGCGCCCGATGACCGCCGGCGACGCCACCATCAGCGACGCCGCACGATCCTCATCGGTCAGGATCTCGACTTCCAGCATCAATACTCCATGGAAAAGGGTTCGGGCCGTACCGGGACGTTGAGCCGCTCCGGGCCGAAGGTGTCCCGCAGTACCCGTTCGCCCCGGTCTATGCGCTCGCGCAGGGCAGGATTGCGCTCGGTCACCACGGTCGGCGTGACGAAGATGGCCAGTTCGGTTTCGCGGCGCTGGAAGCGGCGCGAACCGAACAACGGACCGAGAATGGGCAGGCTCGACAGCCCGGGCAACCCGTCGAGGTCTTCCGACTGTTCACGCGACAGGAAGCCGCTCAGCACCAGGGTCTCGCCCGAGCGCACGTTGAACTCGGTGGAGGTCCGGCGTACCTTGAGCGCAGGGCCGCCCGAGCCGGCCACGGACGGATCCACGGCGCTCACCTCGACATCGATGATGGACCGCACGGTGCCGCCGGCGTCCACCCGAGGCGCAATCTGCAGGGTGACACCGTAGGGCTTGAAACTGGTATTGGTTGCGCCGTTCCTGTCGGTAGTCGAATACGGCACCTCGCCGCCGGCCAGGAAGCGTGCCGTGGAGCCGCTGCGGGCTGACAGTTGCGGCTGGGCAAGAATCACCGCTTCGCCGCTCTGGGCCAGCGCTTGGATGCGAGCCGTAAGCAGCGCGTTCATGCCCAGGTATCCCGCCGGCGACAAGGCGGGAAAGGGCAGCGCGATCGGACTGTCTCCGGGCCGCACCGATGCATCCCCTGGCGATGCCTGCAAGGGACGTCCCACCGCGGCGTCCCATGCCAAGCCTGCATTCAATCCGCCGGTACTGGCGCCATCCCAGCGGACACCGAGCTCGCGCAAACGCGCACGGGGCATCTCGACGACCTTGACGTCCATCATGACCATGCGCTCCCATCCGAGCTGGCCGGTGAAATCCACGACCTGCGGATAGCGGCGCGCCAGCATCGCGACCTTGGCCTGGTCGGCATCGCTCAGGTCATCGCCCTCGACAATGACCTTGTCGCCGACGATGCGGCTGCGCACAGTAGGAATGCCTGCGAGAAAGGCTTCGATTTCCCGCTGCACGCGCGAGGATTGTCCCGCAACGACCGTAATGCGCATGCGTTGCACCGCGCCATCCTTGTTCCAGATGACCAGCGACGACGTGCCCACCGTATTGGCGAAAACAACCACCTCGCGTTCGTCGGCCGTTGCGGCGTGGATGACGCGCCCGTTGCCCACAGCCACGCGTCCGATGCCTGGTGCCGGAAACACCTGGGTCTCGCCGACGAACATCTCGATATCCGGCAACTCCGAACCGGCGCGAAACCCCGCGCCCGGCGCCGCGGATTCCTGTTCCAGCCATGGGGGCCACTCCGCGGTGCCCGTGTCGGCGGAGGCGGGCGAGGTTGCGGCCAGGGCGCATGCAGCGGCAGCCAGGCAACGGGACACCGCACGACCCATCCATGCTGTCTTCACGGCTTTCCCTCCCCGACGGTACGGGCAGGCAGACGAACCGGAGACGCGGCCGGCGGCCGTGCGCCGATCGTGGCGTCCTCGCCCGTTCCCCAGGAGAACGCCATGGACAAGTCACGCCCATCCGGCAGCGCCGGCTCGTCCTGCGCCACTTCTCCGAGCCCGGGAATGCGGCGGGGAGCACGGTCGCCGTAGATCACCTCCACTTTGGGCTTCTTGCGCGGTTCGGGCGGGGCCGCGTCCTTGAGCCCCAACAATGCAGGCAGGTCGCCGGACGCCCGCGCGGAGGCGGGGCTCCCGTCGCCAGGACGGCGAAGCATGGCGGTCATCACACCGCTATCGCGCGCGGTGATGAGCTTCACCGCCTCCTCCGGGGAGGCGTCGAGCGTCACCGTGGAAAACCCTCCATGGGGCGCATCGCCAGTGCCATCCGGCGTTTCGGTCCGGCGCCCGGTAGCCAGCACACGCATTTTCTGCAGCAGCGGCATGGTGACGCGTTTGCCGCGATGCTCGAACGACACGTATAAATCGATCAGATCGCCGGGCTGCAACAATCCGGAGACCGAACTGATTTCATCGACCGGAATGGTGACGGCCCGCCGGCCCTCGTGCAGTCTCTCGGCCAGCGCCGCGGGGCGCTCCGATTCCAGGTGTACCGACGCGATGGGCTCGCCGGCGCGCACCGGGTAGGCCAATACGCTTCCTTCGACATCGGCAAAGCGCGCCGGATCGATGAAGCCGGTCGGCAGCCATTCCCCCGGGATATCGCGCACCGCCGCCATATCGGCGGTCAGACGCTGCCCCGCTTCCAGGTTGAACGCGGCGACGACGACAGGCGTTCTTGCCGCCTGCGCCTCGGCCTCGATAGCATCGATACGATTCTGGATCTGCCGCTGGCTAAGCCAGGCGGCGGCGCTCCCGGCCATGAGGGCGACGGCTAGCATCCACCACTTCCGGTCCAGGCGTATACGGGGCGCGCGCAGCTTCATAGCGGAAGCGCCAGCGAAGCGGCAAAGCGATGATGAAAGCCGCGCAAGGCGTCGAGCAGCCACCCCAGCAAGCCGCCCCCTTCCCCCAGCCATCCGCTTCCGGCCAAGCCCAGCACAAGGGTCACGACCACCAGGTACTCGATGGCCGACTGACCCCGCTGATAGCGGGCCACCGCATTCCATTCCCGCATCATCGCCAGCTCCATGCCGGTGCCTGCCCGGCTGTCTCGACCGCCAGCGCACCGCTGCGGCCCGCGGCCCGCTTGACGACGATTAGCTGCAAGCGCCGGTTCGCGCGGTGCCATTCGCTTACTGCGCCAAACGCGGACCCTTTCGATGGCCGCCATCCCAGTGCCCGCAGCCTCGACTGCAGGCTCCGCTGGAAAATCTCGGCGGCATCGCCGGACCCGTAAACCTGCTGCACGACTTTCCCTCCCTCGTCGTGGAACTCGAAATCCAGAAGCAGTACCGCTCCATCGGGCAGCCAGGCCGGCGGCGACGGCGCCGGATAGCTGGCGGTGGAACGGGCAGTTGCCAGCAACACGGTGGTGGACGCATCCGAGGACCGGCGCAACTGCATCAACCACGGTCGCCCTCGGTCGCTTCCTGTCAGCATGACCCCGTCAGGCAGCGGCAACAGCCACGGAGCTTGCCCGGGCTGGCGGACGAGCCGGTCGGCGAGCACCAAGGGCGGCACCTTCGCGGCGAACAGGCGAAGCTCCATGTCCGTACCGTTGAGCTGCAACGGCCCGCCCCATCCGAGATCGGCCACGTCCGGCGGCAGCACCGGGGGCGGCGCGTCGGCACGGCTTCCCATCGCGGCCAGGACCAGCACCGCGCCCACGATCCGGCGGACCTTCACGGCGCCCCCTCCAGCCGGTCGGCAGGGACCACTCCCGCCCAGGCAGAAAGCCAGTCGAACTGCGGCAAGGGGCGGTTCCAGGCCGCATCGACTCTGCCCAGCGCCGGCAGCAATGCCTTTCCCGCGCGGGCTGTAGCCTGCGCCGCCGATCCCCAGGCCAACGGGGCACGGGCCAGGCGATCCTGCGCCTCACGGTCGCCATCCGCATGGCCGGCGTGGCCAAGAATGGCGAACCGGCTGGACAGGCGGGGGCGAGTGGCGAGCCATGGGGCGATCGCCGGTGCCGGCGCCAATCGCGCGGTCACGCCTATCGATCCCGTTGCCATGCCCTGCGGGGACGGCAAAAGCTCTACTGCCAACGCGTTCGCCGTCCCCTCGGTGCCCCCGAGTTGGGCGCCGGCAGGCAAGGCACCGGCCCGCGCAAGGCGGATGGCCGGGTCGCCGGGGTCGCGCACCAACGCCGAGCCGTCGTGGTTGTGCCAGTGGTGGCGGTCCGGGTCGAAGAAGTAGTCGCGCACCCGCCGTTGCTCTTCTCGCGGCATGTCCTGGGCCACGACGAAGGCAAGATGCCGGCTGGCGAAGCCGATTTGCAGCGTCAGGTCCTGGAGTCTTCCCAAGGCGGCTGCGAGGATCAGCAGCCCGCCCAGCACGGTCAGGGCCAGCAACGCCTCGACAGCCGCCTGGCCGCCATGACGGCGGATACGCCGCTCGATCATGGTTTGTCTCCCTGCCGGCGCCAGGCATCGGTGCGCTCGGCCAACGTGACGGGACTGAGACGCGCCTGCCAGTACGGCATGAACAGACTGGCTCGCTCGGTCTTGCCATCGGTTCTGGCAAAGGGACGCCGATAGTAGGTTTCCGCCGCGCTGACCGCGGCCATCTCGCCACCCGGCAGGCGGGTGGCGAAGAGCAGCCGGCCGGCGCCCGCCTGAGGCCCCGCTGCGTCGCTGGTCGACATGGCCTCTGCGGCCCGCGTTGCCCTGACGGCAAACCGCAACGGCTGCGTGCCGTCTGTGGGGCGTCCTGCCTGAGCGATCTCGGCGAAAGACGGCAGTCCCCTGCCCTGCCATACGTCGACCTGCGATAGCGCAAATGAATTCGCCAGCGGATTGGCCGCGGTGTCGAGCAGATTCCAATCGGTATGGCCTTGTACCCAGCGCCAGAAATCCTCGTCGGCAAAATCGGGCGGCGGATCGGCGACATGGGGCAGATCATCGTCCGGCTGCGCGGCGTCGTTCTTGATGCCTCCCCAACCCATGGGATATTCGCGGTAATAACACCCTATCCACCTGTTCGAACGCAGCGCGTGGAACGACTGGGTATCGACGGACCGCCACGCGTCCAGGCCGATCAGGGATGTGGAGCCTCGGCGCCGCAGCTCGTGGCGCCGCCACGGGCAACGCCATTCGGTAGGCAGCAGGCTGCGGGCGTCATGGTTTCGCGGGGCGAGAAAGCCATAGCGCGAATCGGCTTCTTCGACCATCGACTTGAGCCTGAGCCGGGCCGCGCCGCCATAGCGCGCGACGAAGCCCGGAAGGGTATCGGCCAACGGCCGTTCGTCGAGGCGGCTCGCCTGGTCGCCATAGTGGGCACTCAGTACGGCACGCATCGCTGCTGTGCGGGCATCGGCAAGCGAACCCTGGACGGCCGCCTGCGCGCGCACCAGTACGTCGTGCACGACACGGTCGTGTTCCGCGAAGGCACGTGCCAGCCCCCCGCTGCCCCAGTCCGCGACGGACCCGGCGCCCCGAGCGCTGGCCGCGCTGCGGTAGGCCAGCCCATGCCCCGGGCCGAAAAACCCGCCGATCAGCGTGGCCGGCGGATTGGAGCGCGCGACCTGCCGGGACTCGGCGTCGCCGAACCGCGCCCAGGATGCCAGCGTGATGGCATGGGCCATGGCAACCTGGTGGGCCACCAGCGCGCGGTTCGTGTAGGCCAGGAAATTGAGGCCGCGGGCCTGCATGACGGCGCCGCTATAAGCTGCAGCGTCAAGGGCGCTCGCCAGGCGGACTTTTTCGCGCAGCAGTTGTCCGCCATTGAACGCCTGGAGCAGGCCGGCCCCGGCCACTGCGAGCAGGACCACGGCCAGGGCCAGCGCTTGTCCGGTCTGTGTACGCGCCATGATGCCGGTTCAGTTGGCGCCGGCCTGGGCGGCATTGCCGGTAAACGATTTGAGCGAGCGCGCCGAGGTTTGCGACTTGGCGCTCTTGGCCGCGGTTTGCGCTGCGCGCGATTCGGCAGACCCGTCCTCGCCAGCGATTTCGCGCGCCATGGCCGCGGTCTGGGACCGCACGACCTGGCCGAACAATTGATAGACGGCGATCGCGGCGACGGCCACCAACGCGACGATGATGACGTACTCCACCATCGATTGGCCGAGCTGCCGGTTCCGCAAGACAGGGGGAACGAAGAAAGACATGGCGAGGCTCCCGCCCCGCGCGCCTGGCGCCATGCCAGGCCGTCTGCGGGACGCCTCGCCAGTTTCCCGGTAGGCCGAGGCGCCCGCAATGCGAGGATCCCGTGACGGACAGGCTTGTCATCCCCTGCCCGTACGGCCCCGCGCCCGCTACAGATCGAGCCGGGTGATTTTCGTCCCTTCGACCGTCAGGTTGGCCATCAGTCCGGCATTGGTGAGGGCGAACGCCACGACCGGCGCACGCGCGGTATTGACGTCGACCGCGGCATTGACGCCCGCCTTGACGACCGCGACCGAGCCGTCCACGCCGGCGGTCCACCCCTTGCTGGCCTTGAAGCGGTCGAGCTCGGCCTGGTTCATGAACATGAAGATCAGTGCCTTGGATTGTGCGCCGGCCTGGAAGCCGAACGAGCCGCTTGCGGTGCTGTAGTAAGCGGTGGTGCGTGCCCCCTCGCGCAACGCCCCTTCGCCATATTCGCCGCCGACGACCAGGCCGGCCGAGATGACGCTGGGGAACACCAATATGCCCTCGGCCTTGGTACCCAGTTCGCGAGCCCCCTGGACCGTCGCGTAAAGCCGGTTGAGCGCCTCGTTGACACCCGAATCGATCCGCGCCCGTCTTGCGGCAGGGGAACCATCCCCGTTCTGGGGATTGGTGGTAGTGCAGCCTGCCGCGACGAGCAGGCCCGCAGCCGCGCTGGCGTAGAGAAACTGGCGACGTTTCATGTTCTCTCTCCTTGAGTGAACTTGCCGGGAAGTCGGCTTCCGTAAGCCGGCACGCCGGCCGGCAGGGACAAGCATAGGCATTCTGCCGGATATACGTCAAAACGGCGTACACAAACGTAACCGGCTTGTGCGTAGGCATGGGCGGCCCGGTCGGGAAAACGCTCCGAACGACAAGCGACTATTTGTGCGAAGATCCCACGAAAGCGACCGTTCCCGCCACAGGCACCCCATGTCCGGATTTGACGTTCAAGACATCGAATTCCCCTCTTCAGACGGACACACGCTGCTGGGCCGGCTGTATCGGCCTCAGGGCGACACCCCGGTACCGCTCCTGGTCGACGTGCATGGCGGCGCGTGGATACGCGGCAACCGCCTCAACAATGCCTCCATGCACGAAACGCTGGCCGAGGAAGGCATTGCCGTTTTCGCGCTGGAGTTCCGCATGCCTCCGCAAGTAACGTTCCCCGGGACCATTGCCGACGTCAACGCCGGCCTGCGATGGGCCCGCCAGCATGCTGCGGAGCTGGGCAGCCGACCGGAATGGGTCGGTGGGCTGGGGACGTCCAGCGGCGGGCACCTCCTGATGCTCAACGTACTGCGTCCCCACGACCCGCGCTATGCCGGCCCTCCGGACGACGCGGCGCCGCTGGTCCACTATGCGGTTGTCTGCTGGCCCATTCTGGATCCGCTCGCACGCTACCGCATGGCGCAGGAGCGCCGCATCGTGAAGCTCGTGGACGCGCATCGCGCCTTCTGGCCGGACGAGGCGGCGATGGAACGCGACAACCCCCACCTCGTCATGGAACGCGGGGAATGGCTTCACTTGCCCCCTGTATTGTTGATACAAGGCACCGGCGACACGAATGTGGACCACTTCGGAGCCGACGCTTTCGGCGAGCAGTACCGTCGGGCCGGCGGCGCTATCGAGGTGCTGAAATACGACAATGAATGCCACATGTTCATCACGGTGGAACCCTCCGCGCCCGCATCGCTGCACGCGATGGACCGCATCCGGCAATTCGTGCGAAGCCAGGCGCGATCAGCTTGACCCGCGGAAAATGCAAACAATGCGCATAAACGTACAAAATGTTTCGATTCCCCTCCTGGGGTAGACGCTAACATCTGCCAGGCTTAAGCGCAGTCAATACGTAACGACGCCTTATGCCCAGTCCACACCAGGAGCTCAACATGAAAACCAAGACTCTCTCCAAACTTGCGCTGGTCGCCGCGCTCGGTGCGTTCGTCGCCGGCTGCGCCAACCAGCAGCACACCAACACGGCCATCGGCGCTGGCGGTGGGGCCGCGCTCGGGGCCGGCCTGGGAGCACTGCTGGGTAACTCCCGGGGAGCAGCCATCGGCGCAGGTCTCGGTGCAGTCGCCGGCGGACTGGTCGGCTACAACTGGAAGACGGTCAAGCAGAACGTCGAGCAATCGGGTTCCAAGAACCTCGGCATCGACATGACGGAACAGCCGGATGGCTCGCTCAAGGTCAACGTGCCTAGCAATGTTTCCTTCGATACCGGCAGCTATGCGCTCAAGCCAGCCCTGCTGCCCGTGCTCGACAGCGTAGCCAAGACGCTGAATGAACATCCCGAACTGCGCGCCAAGGCGGTCGGCCACACCGACAATACCGGCCAGCTGTCGCTCAACCAGACCCTGTCGCAGAATCGCGCGCTGGCAGTCACCAACTACCTGATCAGCAAGGGCGTTTCCCCCAACCGGCTCAGCACCGAAGGCCGCGGTCCGAACGACCCCATTGCCGACAACAACACGGTGGAAGGCCGCGCCGCCAACCGCCGCACCGAGCTTTACCTGTACGCCGTCCAGGGCTGATCCCGGCACCACCGTCCCGTGCTCGCACGGGACGGTTTTTGTTCCGGCATGACGGGCGCCGCGCGCACCCGGCCGAAACGCCAAGACCTCGGCGCATCCGGCGCGGGCCGTGGCGTTCTTAGGTAAAGTAACGCCATGCCCGGCAATGGCCGAGGCCTTGGAGTTCATTGCCATGCCCAGTTCTCCCGCCCTGGCTTGCTCGCCATCGACACTTGCCATCCGCGACGCGACTGACGCCGATATGTCGGCCATCCAGGCCATCTACGCCTTTCATGTCCTGCATGGCGTCGCCAGTTTCGAAGAAGTCCCGCCGTCCCTGGAAGAAATGCGCACCCGGCGTGCGACGGTGCTCGGCTTGGGCCTGCCCTACCTCGTCGCGGAACAGAACGGCGTCATCCTTGGCTATAGCTATGCCGGCTCTTACCGCGCACGCCCCGCCTACCGGCACACCATAGAGAACTCGGTCTACGTCGCCGAGGGCGCGAGCGGCCGCGGCATCGGCGTCGCGCTGATGGAAGCGTTGATCGCCCGCTGCGAGGCCGGGCCGTGGCGCCAGATGGTGGCGGTGATCGGCGACAGCGGCAATACGGCCTCGATCGCCCTGCACAAGAGGATGGGATTCGAGATGGTGGGCGTGCTTCGCAGCGTCGGGTTCAAGCACGGCCGCTGGGTAGACACGGTATTGATGCAGCGCGCGCTGGGCCCGGGCGCGGACACGCTGCCCGGCCCGGCATCATGATGCCATGAGCGACATTCGCGTAGGCATCTCCGGCTGGCGCTATGCCCCCTGGCGGGGCGTGTTCTATCCGGACGCGCTGCCCCAGCGCCTGGAGCTGGCCTACGCATCGCGGGAATTCTCCACCATCGAGCTCAACGGGTCTTTCTATTCACTGCAAAGGCCGGAACGCTACGCCGACTGGTACGCCGCCACGCCGCGCGGATTCCTGTTCAGCATCAAGGGCCCGCGCTACCTGACCCATATCCTGAGGCTCAAGGAAATCGATCGTCCGTTGGCCAACTTCCTGGCATCCGGCATCTTCGAACTGAAAGAAAAGCTGGGACCGATCCTGTGGCAATTCCCGCCCACCTTGCGCTTCGATCCGGAGCGCTTTGAACCGTTTTTCCGCGCCCTGCCGCGCGACACCGACCAGGCCCGCGCCATGGCGGCGCGCCACGAAGACCGCATGCGGGACCGTTCCAGCCTGGCCGCGCTGCCTGGCATGCCGATGCGCCATGCGATAGAAGTCCGGCACGAAAGTTTCGTCGACCCCGCCTTCGTCCAGATGCTGCGCCACCATCGCGTCGCGCTGGTGGTGGCCGACACGGCCGGCAAATGGCCCTACAAGGAAGACGTCACGGCAGACTTCGTCTACATCCGGCTGCATGGCGACAAGGAACTGTACGTCAGCGGCTATACCGACGCCGCGCTCGATCGTTGGGGCAAGCGTATCGCGGCCTGGAACCGCGGCAGCGAGCCACGCGACGCCCACCGCATCGGCGCCAAGGCCGCACGCAGTCCGGGCCGCGACGTGTTCTGCTATTTCGACAACGACGCCAAGGTCGAAGCGCCGCGCAATGCCAAGACACTGATGCGCAAGCTGGGGTTGCCCATGCGGGCCGACGGCGGCGCCTGAGCGGCGCGCGGCCGATACGTGCTCCCATTCGCGCACGACCGGTCCAAACGCTTATTCCCTTCGAGCAGCAGGAAACGGCCTGCTCAGGAAGCGGGAGCCGGCCCAGCCGAAACGCCATGGCACGTCCCGTGCCTTGGATATCCCGATTCTGGGCCCCGTCACGATAGGCGGCTCGTCCCTCCTCGGCTCCAGCGCGAACGGCGCCCGGTCCAGCGCAAGGCCGTCGAGGCTGGCGTCGATGCCCAAGGCCTGGCCGACGCGCCCGGGCCCGGAGCACAGCAGTTTCAGATCGTCCACTCGTCGGCGCGCCCGCATCCGGTCCAGGCCGTGCGTGGGCTCCAGCGCGCGTATCAGCACTCCCGCGCCGTGCCCGGATTCCCGGCAGACCAGATTCAGACACCAATGTATGCCGTAAGACCGATAGACATATGCCCGGCCGGGCGTGCCGAACATGGAGGCGTTGCGCGCCGTCGGCCCCGAGAAACTATGCGATGCCGGATCTTCGCGGTCGTAGGCCTCGGTTTCCACGATGCGCCCGCCTACGCCATCCACCAGCAGCGTCACGCCTATCAGCAGGCGCGCGACCTCGGCCGAAGAGGCATGGAAATCGATATTCGCAAGCCGTGCACTCGAACGCATGGAACTCCCAGGGAAACCGCCCGCAGCAAAGGAGACGATCATACGCCGCGGGCTAGCCTGCCGCTTCGACCACCTGGGGAGCGGCATCCGCCGGCGCGACCGCCTTGATTGCATCTTCGACGGTGTCGAGGAATACGAACTGCAGCTGCTTGCGCGACTCTTCGGGGATATCGTCGACGTCCTTGCGATTGCGTGCCGGCAGCAACACCGTATTGATACCCGCGCGCAACGCCGCCAGCACTTTCTCCTTGATGCCGCCCACCGGCAGCACCAACCCGCGCAGGCTGATCTCGCCGGTCATGGCGCGGTCGGCCGGTACCGGGGTGTCGGTCATGAGCGAGGTCAGCGCGATGAACATGGCCACGCCCGCACTCGGGCCATCCTTGGGTATCGCACCGGCGGGCACATGGACATGGATGTCATTGCGCTCGAACAGCGCGGGATCGACGTTCAGGGAAACCGCTCTCGCCTTCAGCAAGGTCAGCGCGGCCTGAACGCTCTCGCGCATTACCTCGCCCAACTGCCCCGTCAGTATCAGCTTGCCGCTGCCCGGCGTCTTGCTGGCTTCGATGAAAAGAATATCGCCGCCCACCGGCGTCCAGGCCAGCCCCGTGGCCACGCCCGGCAGGCCGGTGCGCATCGCGATCTCGCTCTCGAACCGCCGCGCACCCAGCACACTGTGCAGGTCGCCCACGTCGATACGCACCTGCTGTGCCGTGCCCTCGGCGATGCTCATGGCCGCATGCCTGAAAGCGCTGCCTATCTCGCGCTCGAGATTGCGCACGCCGGCCTCGCGGGTATAGCCATTGATCACTTCGTGGATGGCGGCATCGGTGATTTCGCACTGTTCCGGACGCAAGCCATTGGCCTCCAACTGCCGGGGGACCAGATACCGGCGCGCGATCTGCGCTTTTTCTTCCTCGGTATAGCCCGGCAGCGAAATGACTTCCATCCGGTCGCGCAAGGGTCCGGGAATGGAATCGAGCACGTTGGCCGTCGCGATGAACAAGACCTTGGACAGGTCGAACGGCACGCCCAGATAATTGTCGCGGAAGGTATCGTGCTGCTCGGGATCGAGCACTTCCAAGAGCGCCGCGGCCGGGTCTCCCTGCACGCTGGCCCCCAGCTTGTCCACTTCGTCCAGCATCATCACGCAGTTGTTGGAACCGGCCTTGTGGATGGCCTGGATGACGTTCCCGGGCAAGGCGCCGATATAGGTGCGCCGGTGCCCTCGGATTTCGGCCTCGTCGTGCACGCCGCCCAGGCTCAGGCGCACGAACTTGCGGCCTGTGGCCTTGGCGATACTCTGGCCGAGCGAGGTCTTGCCCACGCCCGGCGGGCCGGCAAAGCACAGCACGGGACTCTTGCCGCCGGGATTGAGCTTGCGCACGGCCAGGTACTCGAGAATACGGCGCTTGATCTTGTCCAGGCCGAAGTGGTCCTGGTCCAGGATACGGCGTGCCTCGGCGATGTCGATGCGGTCCTCGGTGGACACCGACCACGGCAGCTCGATCAACCAGTCCAGGTAGGTACGGATCATGGAATATTCGGCCGACGCCTCGGGAATGCTTTCCAGCCGCTTGAGCTCTTTGCGCGCCTGCTTCTCCGCCTCTTCCGGCATCCTGGCCTGGGTTATCCGCTCGGCCAGCTCTGCCAGTTCCGCGCTATTGCCCTCGGTTTCACCCAGCTGCTGCTGGATGGTTTTCAGTTGCTCGCGCAGCATCACTTCCCGCTGGCGGTCCTCGAAGCGCGCCTTGGTCTGCTGGTCGATGTCGCGGCTGATGCGCAGCACCTCGATCTGGTGCGCCATGTGCGTGAGGACCTTGTCGGCCCGGGCAATGACGTCGACGGTATCCAGGACTTCCTGCTTTTCTTCCGGCTTGATTTCCATCATCCCGGCAAGAAAATCGGCCAGCAGCGGCGCCGAGGTCATGTTCTGGATCGACGCGGCAAGCTCGGCCGGCGCCTGGGGCAGCAACTGCAGGATTTCCTGCGAGCGCATCTTGAGCTGGATCAGGCGCGCCTCGATCTCCGAGGTCATCACCTCGGGATCCTGGAAGCGCTGCACTCTGGCCACCATGAAGGGATAGCCTTCGAGCATCTCCACGATGCGGAAGCGCTGCACGCCCTGGCAGATCACATGGTGGGTGCCGTCGGGCGCGGTCACATAGCGCAGGATATTGGACACCGTGCCCATGGCGTGCAGGTCTGCGCCCTGGGGATCGTCCACCTCGGGATTGCGCTGCAGCACGATGCCGACCTGGCGATTGGCGCGGGCCGCCTCCTGCGCGGCGCGTACGGAGCTGTCGCGGCCGACCGAAATGGGCGCCACCAGCCCCGGGAACAGCACGAGGTTGCGTACCGGGATGAGCGTCAGGGCGTCGCTGGGGAGCGCTGTCACGGCGCCTGCGGCCTGGCCGCCCGGCTTGGCGCCCTCCTGGGAATTAGGTGTTTCCGGGGCGGACTGCTGGTCTCGAAATTCGTTTTCCATGGCTTCTTACCTGTCCCGGTGGTCTATCCCAGCTTGAGCAAGGTCAGCAGGAGGCAGCCGTCCACCATCCTGGACTCGCGTATCTCGAAGGTGCCCGGCGGCAGCGCGATGCGCCGCTCAAAGCGTCCGTAGGGGATTTCTATCCGGCGAATGTGCGATTCGGCCGGCGCCGGCAAGACCCGCTCGCCGACCACCGAAAGCGTGGCACCCTCGATCAGGACCTGGACCTGGTCAGGCGATACGCCGGGCAGCGCGACCAGGACGGACAACGCCCGGCCAGTCTCGAAGATATCGACGGGGGGCTCCCAGGTGGGCCCCTGCGGGCCGCCGTGGCTGAGCCGGAAGAACTGGCGATGCAGGTCGTCGGCCTGCTCCAGCAGCTTGACCGCATCGATCCACATGGCATTGGAGGACTTGCGATAGATCATGGTCCTTGTCCTGACGCGGGCCTGCCGGCCCATAGCCTGAAATTAAGGCCGCAGGCCGCATAAGGCAATAGGGACAGGAAAAACGGCCTCCGGCCGGCACGCCAGGACGCGCGCCGGCCAAGGCTTCGCAAGTTCGTAACAGATGTTATTCGTTCTGCAGTCCGTGGCGCGCCACCACGTCCTTCCAACGGGCGAACTCCCTCCGGTTCAACTCCCCGAAGGCTTCTGGAGACGTCAGTACCACGTCATACCCCTTTTCGAGCACCGTCTCGCGCATCTGGGGCGTGTCCATGATGGCGCCGACTTCGTCGTGCAGTCGCTGGACGATCGACCGCGGCGTGCCCGCCGGCGCGTACATGCCTACCCAGATGGTCAGGTCGTAGTCCGGGTATCCCGACTCGGCCACGCTGGGCACGTCGGGCAGCAGGCGGGACCGCATGCGCCCGGTCTGCGCCAGCACCTTGAGCTTGCCCGAGGCGATGTTGGCCCGCGACGCCTCCACCGAGCCGATGAGCATGGTCGAACTGTTCTGCATCACGTCCATCGCCGCCGGACCCATCCCGTTGGCCGGGATATGCCGCATCTTGGTGCCCAGCATATCTTGCAAGACCAACGTGAACAGATGGGTCGTCGAACCCAGGCCTGGCGAGCTGTAGCTGGCGTCCTCGCCCATTTTCTTCAGGTAGGCGACGAACTCCGGGAACGTCTTCGCGGGTATCGCCGGATGGGTCAGGACGGCCAGCTGGCCGGAAGCGATCTGGCCGATGGGGGCGAAATCCTTGATCGGATCGTAGGGGGTCTTGCGCGAGGCCGGCGTCACGACGTGGGTGTTCAGAGACATCATGATCGTGTAGCCGTCCGGCGCAGCCTTGGCCACGTAGGCGGTACCGATCGCAGCCGAAGCTCCCGGCTTGTTCTCCACCACCACGCTCTGCCCCAGCCTGGCGGCAAGCTTCTCCGACAACAGGCGGGAGAACGTATCGGGACTGGTGCCGGGCGTATAGGGCACGACGATCTTGACCGGCCGCGACGGATAGACCTCTCCCGCCCGAGCCCCGGCCAGGAACCCGATACCCGCCACGCCCAAGGTGGCGGCGAGCGCAACCCGGGTGGGGGAAAGAATGCGTTTCATGTTTGTCTCCTCATCTGTCTGGAAGCTCCCGGCGATACACCGGTGAACCTCCACTGGCTCTACGGCCAACGAAGCGAGGCGCCCGGCATGCCGTGCCGGCGCCGGATCACTCTAACAAACATACTATATGTATTTTTGGGCGTTGGTGACCCCCTAAGGGAAGTCACCGAGACCTAACGATGCGTTTGTTTCACCCTATTGAAAGGGCTCGCATGGTCTGGCTTTTCAGGCTGGCCGTAGCCTGGCCTGGGCCCACGCGCCCACGGCGAGCAGACTGGCATCCGCCCCCGGCGCTGCGACCAGCTGTACGCCCAGCGGCAAACCGCGGGGCCCCTTTCCGACGGGCAAGGCCAGGCAGGGAGCGCCCAGCGCGGTCCAGAGAATGCACATCAGCGGGCTGCCGGTGCCTTCGACGGCCAGCGGCGCTTCGCCCAGCGCGGCGGGGGCTACCCAGGCATCGAAGCCGGCCAGGTGCATGCCGAGTTCCGCTTTCAAGCGTCCCAGCGTTTCCTTGGCCGCGCGGTAACTGGCATGGGAGACTGCCTGGCCCTTCTCGCACAGGCCCTTGAACGCCGCGCTCAAGCGGTCGGCGTAATGGCTGTATTCAAAAGCGTAGTTGCGCGCCACTTCATAGGCCATGACCAGGCCGTGGCAATCGAACGCCTCCTCGAAGCTTTCCGGCAATTGGACGGCCTCGACGTTGGCGCCGCCGGCGGCAAGCGCCTTGGCGGCGTCTTCCACGGCCTGGCGGGCCGCCGGTTCCAGGAGCCCCCATTGGCGCGTGCGGCACAATCCCAGGCGGGGCGCACGCATGGGCACCACCAAGGGCAGGACGGCTTCGCCATTCAAGACCTGGCGGATGCGCGCGATCGGCTCGACCTCGCGAGCCATGATGCCCAGGCTATCGAAGGACTGGGCCAGGGGGCGTATGCCCGAGAGGCCGAAGGCGTCGTGGCTGCCTTTGTAGCCGACCACGCCGCAATAGGCGGCCGGACGGATCAGGGAACCGGCCGTCTGGCTCCCGAAGGCCGCCTCCACCATGCCGGCGGCGACTGCCGCAGCTGAACCGCTGGACGAGCCGCCGGGCGTGGCCTCCAAATCATGCGGATTGCGAGTCTTGCCCGCGGCGAAATAGGCGAATTCGGTACTCACCGTCTTGCCCAGAACCAGCGCCCCGGCATCCCGGCAAGCGGCCACGCAGCCGGCGTCCCAGGCGGGCTGGCGGCCGGCGTACGGCGCAAAACCCAAGCCGGTCGGCATATCGTGCGTATCGATGATGTCCTTCACGCCAATGAGCATGCCGTGCAGCGGCCGGCCGGCCCGGACGTCGTCGATTTCCCGCGCCATGCGCCGCGCCGCGCCTTCATCCAGCCACTGCCATGCCCCCACCCGCGACTCTTGCCCGGCGATGCATGCAAGCGCCCGGCTCAGCGCCTGCTGGGCCGGGCCCGTCGACTTCTCCTGCGCGCTCATGGACGCTTGACCCGCATGTCGTCCGGAATCACATCGCCATTCAGCACCATGGGCTCGCCGTCCAGGTACAAGCTCGCACCCTTCATCACGATGTCGAGGTGGGCAGGCGTATCGCGGGTGCCGCCGACGTCGGTATTGGGACCGGTGGACCACAGCACGTTGCCGTAGAAGGCGCGGCCGTCCTGCCCGATGGCTGATTCCTTGTCGATCAAGCTGATGCCGTTCCACAGCGCCATTTCGTCCAGGCCCCAGCCCACGTGCGCCATGGCATAGGCGTCGGGGTCGTTCCATGCCTCGAAGAAATGCTTGAGGTGCATGGCATCGAACCCGCCCTCGATATTCTGGATGAAGCCATCCTTCACGGTAATGTGGATTTCGCTGCGCACGAAGTCCTTGAAGGGAAAAATGATGTCGCCTTCGCGCAGCACGATTTTGCCGTTGCTCCTGCCTTCGTTCGGCCAGGTGTAGGCGAACACGCCCGGGAAATGGTCCCAGCGGCCGGGCTCGTCGGTAAAGCCGTACTGCACGATGGGCTTGTACTGGCCCAACTCGTAAGTGATGTCGGTGCCGGCTTCGTTGGTAAACCGCAGGGTCTTGGCGGCCGCCAGCCGGCGGCCCGCCGCCTCGGATCTTGCCCGGCTGTCCGGACGGGCCAGCAGGCGTTCGAGGATCTCCGGCGGTTCGACCACCATCAGCACGCGCGTGCCGGCCTTCTGGATCTCGACTTGTTCGGGGGAATGCAACAAGCCGATCAGGTCGATCAGGATATCCGCCTTCTTCAGCACCTCGACGCCGGAGCGGTGGCCCGTCAGCGCCGAGCGCCCCCAGACCGCGCCCAGCGCAGTGGTCGGCGTACCGAAGGATTTCACCGGGGCCGGCAAGTTCAGGTTAAAGACTTCCGCGCCAAGCTGCTGGCCCGCGGCAAGGAAGGCGTCGACGTAATCCTGGCGCGTGTTCGGGCCGCTCAACACCGCCAGGGTTTCACCCTGGGTAACTTTGCATAGTTCGAGTTCGCGCCGGAACAACGCAAGCAAATCAAGAGCGCTCATGGGGTTCTCCGTGGATCGGTGGATGTAGAGGGTGAAAGTTCATGCGTCGAGCCAAGCGCGCACGGTCTTGCGCAAGAAGGCCGCGTCGGCCGGGTTCTGCGCCGGGTTGCCGGCCAGGTGCCCCCAGTCGCTCGGAATCACGGACAATAGGCCCCGGCGCAGGTGTATCAACTCGGCTTCGTTGTCGGCCACGCGGAAGTAAAGGTCCGAGCGCCCTGGCAGCAGCAACACCCGCGCCTCGATCGAGGCCAGGGCTTTGGACAGATCGCCGCCAAACCGCTCGTCGGCGCTGATGTCGCTGTGCCACCAGGTCGTCAGGTGGGCGTAGAGGTCGGAGGCATGGCGGGCAGCAAAGCGCGGCACCCATACTTTGCCGAGATAGTCCTGCAGGCTGTCCATGCCGGGGATGGTGCGATAGTCGCCGTGGCGATAGAACTCCTGGCTCAGCGCCCAGCCGGCATAGACGCTGCCGAAGGCGCGCAGTGCGGCCTGCGGCCGTTGGCTGAAGCGTCCATTTCCCTGGTATTCGGGCGCGGCTTCCAGCAGCGCTTTGAGCCCCTCCAGGAATACCCGGTTGTGCGGCGCCGTCCGGGCGCTGCCGCAATTGACCACGATGCTATCGACCAGGCCGGGAAACCGCGCAGCCCAGTGATAGGCCTGCTGGGCGCCCATCGACCATCCGTAGACACATGCCACGCGCCTGACGCCGAACACTTCCTCGAGCAGGCGCGCCTGGGCGCGCACGTTGTCCCCACCCGTCACCAGGCTGGGAAAGCCCTTGTTGTTCGACGGACTCGAAGACAAGCCATTGCCGAACGTGTTCATGATCACGATGAACCATCGCCGCGGATCGAGGATCTTGTCCGGGCCGATGATCCATTCGATGTCCTTGTCATGCGCGCCGAAGCTGGTCGGATAGACGATGACATTGTCCCGCGCGGAAGAAAGCCTCCCGAAGCTCTTCCAGCATAGTTTCGCATCCGGCAGGATCTCGCCGGATTGCACCGGGAAGTCTCCCAATTCAAAAGTGCCGGATTGGATCTCGATATCCATGGCAAGGATCCCCTTCAAGCCAAAGCCAAGCGGCGATAAGTCCGGTCGGCATAGATCAACGGGTGATCCGCGCCGACCTCGATTGCGAGGACTTCGCCCACGAGAATGTGATGCGTGCCGAACTCGAAGGTACGGGCAAGGCGGCAGTCAAAGCTGCACAACGTGCCAGGCAGCATGGGAGCCCCCGTCACGCCCCGTCTCCATTCCGCGACGCCGAAGCGATCGTCGCGATACTCCGGCACCATCCCGGCGAAGACGTCGGCGACGCGCGACTGGCCCTCGGACAGGATGTTGGCACTAAAAACGCCGTTCTCCAATAACGCGCCCAGTGCCTGGCTCTGCCGATGCACGCAACACAGCACGGACGGCGGTTCGATGGATAGCGAGACGAGCGAGGATACCGTCAGGCCGGCCCGCCCTGCCATGCCGTCGGTAGCCAGCACCGTGACGGATGAAGCCATGGCGCGCATGGCCCGGCGGAAACACTCTTTATCGACGACTGCCGCTTCCATGATGTTCTCCTTCACGCCTATGGGGCTAGAGGTCCAGCGCCACGTAGCGCTCGATGCGCCGCTCGTCCAGGCAGGGTGGAATGGCCTTCTTGGCCCATTGCTCGAAATGCGGCGTGGACTGGTGCGCCAGGTAGGCCGCTTCGTCCACGTAGAGCTCATAGAGGAAAAAGCGCGCCGTATCTGCCGGATCGCGGTGAAAGCGATAGGCCAGGCAGCCCGGCTCGGCCCGGGTCGCCTTGGCCAGTTCGGTGACGGCGGCCAGGAACGACTCCTCCATCCCGCTTTTGACGACATAGGCCACGCAAGAAGAGAAATTCATCGCTGTGTCCTCCTCTAGATGCCGGCCAGGTCCCGCGCGACGCTCATGATGTTCTCGCGCGGGTATTCTCTGTAGAGACGCTCGCGCAGGAAGTTGGCGGGCGTAGCGTTGACGTTCTCGAACAGCTCCGTGCGGCCGGCATGGGAGTCGGTCGTCAGGTCCCAGATGAAATTCATCAGCCGGTTCTTGTCGCGCGCGCTCATGTTGCGGCCCGGCAGCAGTTCGTCGAGCAGCGGGCCGATCTCGCTGTTGGCGAAATCGGCCTTCTGGAAGCGCATGACCAGGCCCTGGCCGCACAGTTCCTGCACGGTATGGATGATGCGCGGGTAGTGCTCGATGGAATGCAGCCGGCCGGCAGTCAGCATGTTCACGTCCGGCGCCAGCACGCCGTTTTCGGACGGCTGCGCGAGCCGCTCGGCGGCGACCACGAACGCCTTGAGCGTCTGCGCATAGCAGATGAGCTCGGCCAGATAGGCGCGCACCTGCGGGATCTGGGCCGTACCCAGCACGTCCATCACGAGCTGGCCGATGCCGACGAACAGATCGGCCTTGACAGCCAGGCGGCTGAGGATATGCCAGTGCACCCACAACGTTACCGGCCCATACAGCTTGAGCAGCTCCGGATCACCGACGTTGAACAACCGCTCGTTCGGCACGAACACATTGTCGAAGATGATGAGCTGGTCGGATTCTTCGCCCCGGCTGGCGAGCGGATGATCGAAGGGGTCGGCGCCGGGATGCGAGACCGACTCGCGGCAGACCAGTTTCAAGCCCTCGGTCGCGACGGGGATTGCGCCCCAGACACACCCTTCTGGCGGAAAGTCCGGGCGAGTCAGGTTCGAGAAAATGATTTCGTCGGCCTGGGCGGCAATGGAACCTACGGATTTCGCGCCGCGCAAAATGACGCCGTCCTTGCGCCGCTCGACTACCCGCAACAAGCCTTTGGATGCCGAGGAGCCCGCCGAGCGGTCGGCCTGCGGGTCAGCCAGCACCTCGGCCGCAATAATGTTGTTCCTGCGGCCGTACTCCAGATAGGTATCGATATTGCGCGAGAAGTCCACGTCCTGGCTGGCATGCTCGAAAATGGGCTTGCGTGCATACAGGCCGACCGCAATCAACGGCGCCAGGTCGGGCGGGCGACCGAAGCTGCCTGCGGTTTTCAGCGTGGTGTACTCGATCAGCTTGCGGCGCTCGACGAAATCCTCGGGCTTGGTGATCAGCTGCCAGGAACGGCTGGTGCGCGTGCCATCGTCGCCGACGATAGTGGTCACGTCCCTCAACGCCGGGTCGAATTGCGCATCGAACGTTTCGGCCAGCAGCGAGATGCCCGGCCCCAGTACCGGGTTCGCGGTCACGTCCTCGACTTCTTGTCCGCCAGTCCAGACACGGCGGCCGTCGCGAAGCGACTCAACGTACTCCTTGCCTGTGCGAAGGCAGCCTTTCCTGGCCTGATGGGCGGGGGTCGTCGAGGCTCCTTCCCGGAGTGTCAGGGTTGCATCCATTTGCTATGACTCCTGTTCGATAGCACGGTTGTGTCAGGACCGATGCCAATGCGCAGCTCATTCGCCGCGCTGGCTCCGGCGGGTCTTGTCGAGCACCACGGCGGTCAGGATGACCAGGCCGGTCATGAGGGTCTGCATGAAAGAAGACACGCCCATCAGGTTCAACGAGTTGGAAAGCATGGAAAGGATCACGGCGCCGTAGAGCGCATGCAGCATTGAGCCGCTGCCGCCGGTCAGCGCGATGCCGCCCAGCACCACGGCCGCTACCGAGTGCAGCTCCAGGCCGGCGCCCGCCATGGGCTGCGCGGAGTTGACCCAGGCTGTCAGCACGATGGCGGCTATGCCGGCGGTCAGCCCGCTCATGACATAGACCAGCACGGTGTAGAAGCGCACGTCGATGCCGGAGGCGTAGGCCGCCCTGGCGCTGGAGCCGATTGCATAGAAATAGCGGCCGGCCACGGTGAAGCGAAGCAGCAGGATGCCCAGCAGCAGCGTTGCCACGGCAACCAGCGTCGGCACCGGGATGCCAGCCACCGCGCCGTAGCCGAACAGCTCGATGAAGGAATCCGGCATGTCGTAGATGGGCAGGCCGGACGAAGCCATCAGCGCCAAGCCCTGGCACACCGACAGCATGCCCAGCGTCACGATCAGCGGCGAGGCGCGAAAGCGCGTCACGAACAAGCCATTGACCAGGCCCACCGCGGCGCCGGTCAGAAGCATGACCAGCAATCCGGCGAACAGCCCGAACTGGTTCATGGCCAACACCCCATACACGCCGCACAGCGCCAGATTGGCGGCCAGCGAAAGGTCCAGGCCGCCGGTGATGACCGCCAGCGCCTGGCCGACCGACAGGATCAGCAACGGCGCGGTCTGCCGGCTCAGGTTCAAGAGGTTCTCAGTCGTCCAGAAGCGTGGCTCGACAATACCCGTCACAGTCGCCAGCAGGGCAATGAAGGCCGGCAGGATGTAGTCCTTGCTCTGGAAACGCTTCCTGGGCTTGACAGCCTGGCCGCTCAGCTCCTGGGTCACGTTCATCTCGCTCGTCGTCACGGTGTTACTCCACATGGGCGGCGGGAGCCGGCATAGCGGCGCGCCCCAGCACGCCAGCAATGACACGGTCTTCGTCCGCCATCGAAGGGTTGATGATTTCGTCGGTCAGGCGGCCGCGGTAGATGGTGTAGACCCGGTCGCACAGGGTCAGCGTTTCCGTCAGGTCGCTCGACAACACCAGGAAGGACTGGCCGGCGTCGGCACGGACCTGGATACTCTCGTAGATGTCGTGCTTGGCGCCGATATCGATACCCGCGGTCGGCTCCTCCATCACCAGAACTTGCGGATCGCACCCGAGCGCGCGGCCGATCAGCACCTTCTGCTGGTTGCCGCCGCTAAGGCTGGTAATGGCCTGCTCTTCCGAGCCGAAGCGCACGCGCAGTGCCTTGAGCGCCTCCTGTGCCTGGCGCCTTTCGCGGTCGCCGCGGATCAGGCCGAGGCGTGCATGCTGCCGCAGCGAGCACAAAGACAGATTCTCCCGAATCGACCGCTGCGGCAAGATGCCTTGCTCCTTGCGGTCCATCGCCAAATAGCCCAAGCCCAGCATGCGTGCCTGCGAAGGCCCGCGCGGCCGATAAGGCCGGCCCTGGAACGACATCTCGCCCGCCACGGGCGGCGAGATGCCCACCAGCGCCCGGGCCAAGGCTTCACGGCCGCTGCCCACTACGCCATAGACGCCAACGATTTCTCCACGCGCCACGGTCAGGTCGACGCCCTCGCAGCCGTCCGCGGTACGCAGGCCGGAAACCTGCAAAACGATATCGCGCGAAGACTTGGGCCCGCGCCGGGACTCTCCGCCCAACTGCCGGCCGGTCAGCATTTCGATCAGCGCCTGTTCGTCCAGTCGATCGTCCACGCCGACCGTGCGGGTAATGCGGCCATCGCGCATGGTGCTGACCGTGTCGCCGATCTCGAATACCTCGCGCATGTGGTGGGTGACGTACAGGATGGCAGTTCCGCGCGCCCGCAGCCGCCTCACCAGGGCAAAGAACGCCACTTTCTCATGCTCGCTCAGTGCCGACGTCGGCTCGTCGGCGATCAGCAACCGGGGGCCTTGCAGCAAGGCCTTCGCAATTTCCAGCATCTGCTTCTCGCCCACGGTCAGCGCGCCGACCTGTGCGTCCAGTGGCAGGTCGAGCGACAGCTCCTCCAACATGGCGCGAGCGCGCTCGCGTTCCTTGGCGCGCGCCAGCCGGCGGAACGGATGGCTGCCGGCCTCGGTACCCAGGAACAGATTCTCGACGACGCTCAAGTGCGGCGCCAACGACAACTCCTGGAAAATGATCGAGATGCCCTGGGCCCGGGCCTCCTTCGTACTGCGAGGCGCCACGGTCTTGCCGCACAACCGGATCTCGCCGCCGTCGGCAACGTGTACGCCGGCCACGATCTTCGCCAACGTCGACTTCCCGGCGCCGTTCTCGCCCAGCATGATGTGCACTTCGCCGGCGCGTACGCGCAGCGAGGCATCGGCCAGCGCCTGCGTAGCGCCGAAGGCCTTGGAAAGCCCCGACACTTCCAATACCGGTGTGCCGGCAGCGCCGTCGTTCTGGTGCGACTCAGTCATGATTCCGCTCGTCTCAAGGACCGGAGGGTGAGCGCCGCCCCGTGCCCCGGCTTGCAGCCGAGGCGACACCTGCCAATCGGGACAGCGCGCTCGCGCTTACTGAAAAGACGGTACCTGCCAGCTTGCCGGCGGCCGGTCGTAGTTCGACAAGTCGTAGCCCGCCAGATCCTTGGCCGTCATCTCGACCAGCGGAACATGGAACTCGGGGTAAGGCACGGCGCCGGCCGGGGTCATCTCGGGCAAAGGCTCGCCGTTCAACAGACGGGTGAGCACCTGTATGGCCGAGCGGCCCATCAGGATCGGCTGCTCGGAAACCACGACCGCTACCTGCCCCTCCTGCATGAGCGTCACGGTGCGGTCGGTAATCGTGCCGGTCGCGACCTTGGCCTTGCTCTTCATGCGCTTGACCGCCATGCCTGCGCCGATGCCCAGATTGGCGGCCGCGGTATAGATGAAATCTGCCTCCGGATACTTCACCAGCAGGTCTGAGGCTTGGGCCAAGCCATCCTCCAGCTTGGTATCGCCCCGGAAGGTATTGCCCAGCAGCGTCATGCCTTGGCATTCCTTCGCGCGCTTTTGCACGCCGTCAAAGCGCAGCTTGTTCCATGCGGGGCCGTTGGGACCTGGCACGGTGATGACCTTGGCATTGGGCTTCTGGCGGCAGATATAGTCGGCCAGCATCTCGCCCACCTCTACCTCGTCGATGGTGACGCCAGCCTGCACCAGCTTGCTGTTGACCGGCACACCGACGGCAATTACCTTGACGCCCTTATCGGTCAGGCGCTTGATCGCGCGGTCGAAACCGTCGTAGTTGGTCGCCCCCAGAATGACAGCATCCAGGTCGATGGTGGACAAGCTTTCGAGCTGGGCGATCTGCTCGGCCACCTTGCCATAGCCGCCGGCGCCCATCAGCCGGACGATTTGCACGCCAGCCGGGGCCGCTTCCTGGGTCAGGCCGTAGGCGATGCCCTTCCAGTAGTCGTCGACGAAGTGGACCAGCGTCACGCCCACGCGGTAGGGCCTCTTCGCCTTCGTTTCCTTGATTACGCCACGCAGACGATCGAGCTCAGCCGCATGCGCGGAAGCACAGCCGATTGCCACCGATACCGCCACTGCAACACCTGACAACGCTTTACGGATCATGCTCATTTCACATTCCCCTTGTGTGTTCGCGATCCTTGTGGATCCGCGTTTTTCCCAGCGTGTCTCCGGGTTCTTATGGGCCTGCTTTTGGTGCTTGCTGCTCTCGAACGGTGCGTGCCGCCCCTCTTTCGCGAATGTCGTCGCGACGGCAAAACCGGACTTATCGAATACAACTCATTTTTTGAATGCTATTCAAATTCGAACGTGAGTCAAGAATTTTTTCTAAACTTAGGGTATGCCTGGAAATAGCGAAAGCAAGCGACGACGCGCAAGCGTCACGGACTTCACACCACCGCACCAAGGAAGAAAAGCAATGACCGTGCCGGACTCGCCCAAGACGGAATCACGCAGTGAAAGAAAACGTCGGCAGAATCGCGAGGCGCTGATCGAAGCGGGGTACCAACTCATCGCCGACAAGGGCATCGACGCCGCGACGATGTCGGAGATCGCCGAAATGGCCGACGTCAGCGCGGGCACGGTCTACTACTACTTCGACTCCAAGGACGAGCTTGCCGTGGCCGTCATGGAGCGGGTGATGGAAAGGCTGGCGTGGCGCATCAGCGTCGCTACCAAGGGTTTTGACGACCCGGCCAGCGTCTATGCCTTCGGTGTGCGATCCACCATCCAGATCGCCACGACCGACCAGCGCTGGAACTGGCTGCTGCGGCGCTCGGAGGTCATCGCCGACGCCATGTTCCGCGTGCTTGGCCCTTACGCCACGCACGATCTTCGCCTGGCGGCCGCGGCTGGCCGCTTCCACTTCGAAGACGCCGAGCTGGTCTACCGGCTGACCACCGATGCCATCGTCGGCATCTGCCGCGCCATTTGCGACGGCCACCTGAGTTCCGCAAGCATCGACGAAGCCGTCATCCTGCTGCTGGGCATGGCCGGCATGCCGCGCGCCGAGGCAAAGAAAATCTTTCGCAAGAAATGGCCGAAGCTGCCGGAGGATTGAACCGTTCCGCCCCGCCGGCACGACGCCGTACCGATATGGAGCCTATACGCATCATTTTGACGCACTGCCTGCCGGCGGGCCGGCCATCTTGAACGATTTCCGGCCGGTTGCGATCCCGGGAACCAGCCTCATATAGTGGGGCATGACTTCCGCCCGCCATCCCGTGGATGCCCTCGAAGGCTTTCATCCCGCCGTCGCCGCGTGGTTCCGCCGCACCTTCGGGTCCGCCACCGATGCCCAGCGGTGCGCCTGGCCGCACATCCGCGCCGGCCGCCCCACGCTGGTCGCCGCGCCGACCGGTTCGGGCAAGACGCTCACAGCTTTCCTGGCGGCCATCGATGAGCTGGTGCGCGAAGGCGTGGCGGCGGGCGGCGCGCTTCCTGATGCCACCACGGTGCTCTACGTCTCGCCGCTGAAGGCCCTTTCCAACGATATCCAGGTCAATCTCCAGACGCCATTGGAGGGCATAGGCGCGGAACTGGCGCGCATGGGGCTGCCGGATCCGGGCATCCGGACTGCCGTGCGCACGGGGGATACCGAGGCCCAGGCTCGCCATGCCATGCGCAAGCGGCCGCCCCATATCCTGGTGACCACCCCGGAATCGCTGTATGTCCTGCTGGGGTCGGACAGCGGACGCCGCATGCTCGCCGACACCCGCAGTGTCATCGTCGACGAGATCCATGCGCTGGCCGGCAACAAACGGGGCAGCCACCTGGCCCTGAGCCTGGAGCGCCTGGACGCGCTGTGCGGCAAGCGGCCGGTGCGCATCGGCCTGTCCGCCACGCAGAAGCCTCTTTCTGCCGTGGCCCGTTTCCTGGTCGGAGACGCCTCGGAGTCCGGCTGCGAGATCGTCGACATCGGCCATGCCCGGCGGCGTGACCTCGGCATCGAACTCCCTCCGGTTCCTCTGGAGGCCGTCATGGCCACGGACGTCTGGGACCGGGTCTACGATCGCATGGCGGAACTGGCAAGCCAGCATCGCACCACGCTGGTTTTCGTCAATACCCGGCGCATGGCCGAGCGCGCCGCACGCCACTTGGCCGAGCGCCTGGGCGAGACGGCGGTCGCCGCCCATCACGGCAGCCTCGCGAAAGAGCACCGGCTGGATGCCGAGCAGCGGCTCAAGCGTGGCGAACTGCGCGTACTGGTTGCGACCGCGTCACTCGAACTGGGCATCGATATAGGCGACGTGGAACTGGTCTGCCAGGTCGGATCGCCACGCAGCATCTCTGCCTTCCTGCAGCGCGTGGGCCGTGCCGGACACCAGGTAGGCGGCGTGCCGAAAGGTCGGCTGTTTCCCACCTCGCGCGACGATCTGGTCGAATGCGCGGCGCTGCTCGACGCCGTGCGGCGCGGCGAGCTCGACGCGCTGCGCATGCCGCGCGCGCCGTTGGACGTGCTGGCCCAGCAGTTGGTGGCCGAGGTTTCGTGCCAGGAGTGGAAGGAAGAGGAACTCTACGCGCTGGTGCGGCGCGCGGATCCCTACGCCGGCCTGGAACGCGCTGCCTTCGATGCCGTACTGCGCATGCTGGCCGAAGGCTATACCAGCCGCCAGGGGGTACGGGCGTCGTACCTTCATCGAGATCCGGTAGCCGGCACGCTGCGTGGCCGCCGCGGCAGCAAGCTGACCGCCGTCACGTCCGGCGGCACGATCCCCGACAACGCCGATTATGCCGTGCTGCTGGAGCCGCAAGGCCTGATGATAGGCACGGTGAACGAAGACTTCGCGGTCGAAAGCCTGGCCGGCGACGTCTTCCAGCTGGGCAATACCTCCTACCGCATCCTGCGGGTCGAAACCGGCCGGGTACGCGTGGAGGATGCACACGGCGCCGCCCCCAGCATTCCCTTCTGGCTCGGCGAAGCCCCTGGCCGCAGTGACGAGCTTTCCGCCGCCGTGGCGCGGCTGCGGGCCGATGTCGAACGACTGCTGGGGTCGGGGTCGGGCCCTCTACCCGATATCGATGCCGGTGTCCGCGGCCTGGAGGAAACCATCGGCCTGGACGCCGCAGCCGCGCGTCAGATCGTCGAGTATTTCGCCCGGGCGCGCGCCGCGCTCGGCCGGCTGCCTACCCAGGACGTCCTGGTCATGGAACGCTTCTTCGACGAATCCGGCGGCATGCAGCTGGTCATCCATGCGCCGTTCGGCAGCCGGCTCAACCGCGCCTGGGGCCTGGCGCTGCGCAAGCGATTCTGCCGCAGCTTCAATTTCGAACTACAGGCCGCCGCGACCGAGGACACGATCATCCTGTCGCTGTCCACCAGCCACAGCTTTCCGCTCGAAGAAGTCTGGCGCTATCTGCACTCGAACACAGCGGAGCACCTGCTGATCCAGGCCCTGCTCGACGCGCCGCTGTTCAACGTCCGCTGGCGCTGGAACGCGACTACCGCGCTCGCGCTGCCGCGCTATGTGGGCGGCAAGAAAGTCGCGCCGCAGCTGCAACGCATGAAGAGCGACGACCTGCTGGCCGCGGTTTTCCCCGACCAGGCCGCCTGCCTGGAAAACGTGGTGGGCGAACGCGAGATTCCCGACCATCCCCTGGTGGCCCAGACCATAGATGATTGCCTGCACGACGCGATGGACGCCGAAGGCTGGCTGGCCCTGCTGCGCCGGGTCGAACGCGGCGACATCGCGTTGATCGCCCGCGACCTCCCTGCCCCCTCGCCCTTGGCCATGGAGATCCTCAGCGCGCGCCCCTATGCCTTTCTCGACGATGCGCCGCTGGAAGAGCGGCGCACGCAGGCGGTTCAGGCCCGGCGTTGGACCGACCCCGCCTCGGCCGACGATCTGGGGGCGCTCGACGTGGACGCGATCGCGGCGGTCGCCGCGGAAGCATGGCCGGAAGTGCGCAACGAGGACGAAATGCAAGAGGCCTTGATGAACCTGGCTTGCGTGACCGAAGCCGAGGCCGCGGCCAACGAAGGCTGGCCGGACTGGCTCGGGTCCCTGGCTGCAAGCGGACGGGCGGCGCGCCTGCGCGTGCAGCCGGGAACCGCCTTGTGGGTGCCGGTCGAACGGCTCGCGTGCCTGCGTGCGGTCTATCCCGCTGCCGGCGCCGAGCCCGACATCGCCATCCCGGCGGGCTACGACGAATCGTGGGAGCAGGAAGCGGCACTGGTGGAAGTGGTGAGGGCCCGCCTGACCGGCTTCGGGCCGCTATCGCTGCCGCGCATCGCCACCGACTTGTCCTTGCCCGAGCCCGCCGTGGCCGCCGCTCTGGCCGTGCTGGAGGCCGAAGGCTACGTCATGCGGGGCCGTTTCAATCCCGACGCCGTGCAGGAGGAATGGTGCGAACGCCATCTGCTGGCCCGTATCCATCGCTACACCATCAAGCGGCTGCGGCGCGAAATCGAGCCGGTCGAGCGCCAGGATTTCATGCGCTTCCTGCTCGAATGGCAGCACGTCGCTCCGGATGCCCGCCTGCACGGACCTGGCGCGCTGCCGCAGGTCATCGACCAACTGGAAGGCTACGAGGCAGCCGCCGGCGCCTGGGAATCGGATCTGCTGCCGGCGCGGCTCGAAGGCTACGGCCCGGGCTGGCTGGACGAATTGAGCCAGGCCGGCAAGATCGTCTGGATGCGCCTGGCCGGCCAGGGCCGCTCCGCGGCGGGCCCAGTCCGCGCCACGCCCATGGCGCTGCTGCCGCGGCGCCACCTGGGCCGGTGGCAGGCCTTGGTACCGCCGGACTGGCAGCCCGAGCTGTCTCCACGCGCGCAACGCGTCCACGAAGCCCTGGCCAGCCAAGGCGCCATGTTCTTCGACGAACTGTTGGCGGAGACCCGGCTGCTGCCCAACGAACTGGAGACCGCGCTGGGAGAACTGGTGGCCGCGGGCGTGGCCAACGCCGACAGCTTCGCCGGCCTGCGCGCGCTGCTCATACCCGCCTCGCAGCGCACCGCCCGCGAGCGGCGCCGCGCGCGCCATGGCACGACACTGCACCATATGGACCAGGCGGGCCGGTGGGCGCTGCTGCGCCGTTCCGCCGCGCCGCCACCGGCGGCGCCCGGCGGCAGGCGTCCCCGTACCGACCCGCAGGTCCTGGAACACATCGCGCTGGTGCTGCTGCGCCGGTATGGCGTGGTGTTCTGGCGCCTGTTGGAACGCGAGGCGCGCTGGCTGCCTCCCTGGCGCGAGCTATTGCCCGTATTCCACCGCATGGAAGCGCGCGGCGACGTGCGAGGCGGCCGCTTCGTCGCGGGCCTGGCGGGCGAACAATTCGCGCTGCCCGAGGCCATCCCCCTTTTGCGCGGCATCCGGCGCCGCGAGCCCGGCGGCGAACTGGCCTGCGTATCGGCCGCCGATCCGCTCAACCTGACCGGCACGCTGCTGCCCGGCGAGAAGGTCCCGGCCCTGGCAGGCAACCGCGTCCTCTACCGCGACGGCGTTCCCGTGGCGGCCGCCGTTGCCGGCGACATCCGCTACCTGGTCGAGGCCGCGCCTGCCGAACGGGAGCGCCTGCGTACGGCGCTGGTGGCCCAACGCTGACGCCAGCGCCCGGTATCCGCGGCATCCATGCACACCGTGGAAATACGAAAAGCAGAAATGCGGAAAACAGAGGGTCTGTTCACCTGCAAAACGCTACAATGGCGCGCTGCGCAAGGGGGCCGCGCCGCCCCGGCCGGACAGGCCGGGAAGCCCGGCCCGACGCCATCTTCGTCAAACAGGAATCGCCAGCATGATCATCGATTGTCACGGTCACTACACCACCGCACCGGCCGCCCATAACCAGTGGCGCGATCAGCAGAAGGCCAACTTCAAGACCAGCGGCGACATCGACCCGGCCTATCCGAACATTTCCGACGACCAGATCCGCGAAACGATAGAGAAAAACCAGCTGCGCCTGCTGCGCGAGCGCGGCGCCGACATGACCATCTTCTCGCCGCGTGCCTCGGCCATGGAACCCCACGTCGGCGACGAACGCGTCAGCCAGGTCTGGGCGCGCCGCTCGAACGACCTCATCAAGCGGGTCGTCGACCTCTATCCCGAGACCTTCATCGGCGTTTGCCAGCTTCCGCAGTCGCCCGGCACCTCCATCGCCAGTTCCATCGCCGAACTCGAGCGCTGCGTCAACGAACTGGGCTTCGTCGGCTGCAACCTCAACCCCGACCCCTCGGGCGGCAGCTTCAGCGCCCCGCCGCTGACCGATCGCTCGTGGTATCCCTTCTTCGAGAAAATGGTCGAACTGGACGTGCCGGCCATGATCCACGTCTCGGGTTCCTGCAACTGCGCCATGCACGCTACCGGGGCCTACTACCTGGCCGCCGACACCATCGCCTTCATGCAATTCATCGAGGGCGACCTGTTCCGTGACTTCCCCACGCTGCGCTTCATCATCCCGCACGGCGGCGGCGCCGTCCCCTACCACTGGGGCCGCTACCGCGGCCTGGCCGACATGCTCAAGCGCCCGCCGCTGGCCGAGCATGTGATGAAGAACGTGTACTTCGATACCTGCGTCTATCACCAGGCCGGCATCGATTTGCTGTTCCGGGTCATCGACGTCGACAACATCTTGTTCGGCTCGGAGATGGTGGGCGCGGTGCGTGGCATCGATCCTGAAACCGGGCACTACTTCGACGACACCAAGCGCTATATCGACGCGCTGGACATCTCCGAAGAAGACAAGCGCAAGGTGTTCGAACTCAACGCGCGGCGTGTTTATCCCCGCCTCGACGCGCAGCTCAAGGCCCGCGGCCTGTAAGACGCCGGGCCTGCCCATGGCAAGGCCGCAAGCCCGCGACGTTCCCGGCGTCGCGGGCTTTTTTATTGCCCTTCGGGCGCCTGGGGAGCCGCCGCTATGCCGGCACGCCGGCTCCAGTACTCCCATGCACGCTGCATCTGCGGCGAATCGGGCGCGACCTGGCGGCGCACCTCGATCTCGCCAGCCGTGAGCGGAATGACCTTGCCCATCTGCATGGCCTGCATCAGCACGCGCGCGTTCTCTGGCATATAGATCGCCGCCTTGACCGCTTCGACCAACGAGCGGCCGGTGGTGGTAAATCCGTGGCCCCGCATCAGCACCGACCGGTGTTCCCCCATGCAGCACGCCATGTCGCGGCCATGCTCCATGCAGGTCACCAGCAGATTGGTATCGCCGAAGCGCTCATGGATATTCCACAAAGGCACCCTGTGGCCCATGTCGCTGGCGGTATGGATGACAGGCACCAGGGGCGCGTCGCAGACGGTGAACGGCAGCACCGCGCCGGCATGGCTGTGGATGACGGCATGGACGTCGGGGCGTGCCTCGTAGATCGCTCCATGGATGAATCGCTCCAGGTAGGGCTGGTGCCCGTCGTCGTCGACCGGCGTGCCATCGAGATGGTAGAGCTTGATGTCGCCGGCCTCCACCAGTTCGGGGCTGCGGGAGCGCGACAACAGATACTGGCCCGGTTCGCCGGGATGACGCACGCTGACGTGCCCATAGGCATCGACCACCCCTTGGTCGGCCAGGATGTGGTTGGCAGTAACCAGGTCGCGTATGAGATTGGGTAGCTGGAACATTGCACTTCCTCGAAGGATGGGGGATGGGCCGCCATAGGCGCGGCACCGGAACAAACCTCGCTACTCGATCGCCGTACCGGACTCTTTGACGACCTTCGCCCAATGGGAGACCTCCTGGCGGATGAAGGCCGCGAACTGCTCGGGGCTCAGGTTCTCGCTTTCCACGCCCGCCCGCTCGAGCCGCTGCGCGACCTCCGGATTCGCCTTGGCGCGCTCGATCTGCGCATGCAAGTAATCCACGATGGCGGGCGGCGTGCCCGCAGGGGCGATCAAGCCGAACCACGTGGGCGTTTCAAAGCCGCTTATGTTCAATTCCCCTAAGGTCGGCACGTCGGGAAGACTGGGCAAGCGCCGGCTGGAGGCAATGGCGATGGGCCGCAAGGCCCCGCTCCGGATGTGGGGGAGCAGGTCCACCGGCGTAAAAAACTGCAGCTGGATCCTGCCTGTCAGCAAATCCTGCAGCGACTCGCCGCTGGATTTATAGGGAACGTGCACCATTTTCGTCCCGGTCCGCACCTTGAACAGCTCGCCAAAGATGTGGGCCGTATTACCCTGCCCCGACGATCCGAAGCTGTACTTATCCGGGTGCGCCTTCAGTTCTGCGATCAGCTCGGGCAGCGTACGCGCGGGCACCGACGGGTGCACGACGAGGACGTAAGGCACCTTGCCGATGAAGCCGACGGGCGTGAAGTCCTTGATGGTGTCGAACGGCAGGGACTTGTATAGCGCGCGATTGGTGGCGAGCATGTTGGCGGCCCCAAGCCCGAGGGTGTAGCCGTCGGGAGCGGCCTTGGCGAGTGCGGAGAGGCCGACGTTGCCGCCGGCTCCGGGGCGGTTCTCGACAAAGAAGGTCTTGTCCAGCATGGAACTCAAGGCAGCGCCCATCGCCCTGGCCAGAGAATCCACGGTTCCCCCGGGCGCATACGGGGCAATGATGCGCACGGGCCGGGATGGATAGTCGGCCGGCGCGGACTGGGCACCGGCTGCGGGGACGTGGCCGGCCAAAACGAAGCCGGCCACGCAGGCAGCAAGGGTTGGAAGCGGAAAACGGATCATGCGAGTCTCCTCCATGTGTATGGCGCCATAAAGCGCAAAGCCACTATAATTCGCAGTACAGATTTACAATTCGCTATACGAATAAACGCGACATCTACCAGAGGGGATCCGCCATGCAAGCAAGCACTCCAGCCACTCCATCCGCTCCTTCCCCGCGCGTGCCCGTGCGCTTCGCCTGCGGCCTGTACGACCGCATGCAGGCGCTCTATACGGGCGAGGTCGTGCCCGAGGGCATCGACCTGCAGTTCGTCAACATCGACGCCCCGCGGAAAATCTTCGACCGCATGGCGGGCGAACAAGCCTTCGACGTTTCGGAGCTGTCGACGTCCGAATTCATCACCCGCATGAGCATGGGAGACGACTCTTTCGTCGCCATTCCCGTGTTTCCGTCGCGGACCTTCCGTCATAGCTTCATCACCGTGAACCGGCGTTCAGGAATCCGGTCGCCCAAGGATCTCGAGGGCAAGCGTATCGGCGTGCCGCTCTACACCATGACCGCGGCGGTATGGATCCGCGGTCACCTGCAGGACGATTTCGGCGTCGACTTTTCCAGCGTGACCTGGGTCGAAGGGTCGATCAACAGCGCCACCAGCCACGGAACACCGTCCCTGATGCCCCTGGTACGCGAGGTTGCAGTGGAACGCGGCTATGGCGATGGCAAGTCGCTCAGCCAGCTTCTGGACGAGGGGAAGATCGACGCCATCTTTGGCACCACCCTGCCGGAATGCCGGCGCCACAACCCCGAGGTCCAGCGGCTGTTTCCGGACTTCCGGGAGGTGGAAAAGGCCTATTACCGGCGAACCGGCATCTTCCCCATCATGCATCTCGTCGCCATCAGAAAACCGGTCTACCAGCAGCATCCCTTTATCGCGCAATCGCTGTATCGCGCCTTCAATGAAGCCAAGCAGCTGGCCTACAAGAACATGCGCAATCTGGCGGCCCTGCGCTACATGCTGCCGTGGCTGCCCGACGACCTCGACGAACTCGACGAGGTATTCGGCGCCGATCCCTGGACCTATGGTCTCGAAGCCAACCGTCACACCCTGTCCACCCTGATGCGATACATGAAGGAACAGGGCCTGATCCGCGACACGCTGCCCGTCGATCAACTGTTCGTTCCCGTGCAAGACTGATCCCGGCCGGTACCGGGGCCGGAGGCCGGTGCATCTTTGCCGGCTTCCGGCCCCGATGGCGCAGGCCCTGTCTACCCCTGTAACCGGTAGCGTCCGCGCTCGGTATCGCGCGCCAGCACGCCTTCGTTGCGCAAGTCCTCCAACGCGCGTACCACATCGCCGCCATCCTCGCTTCCCACAGCGGCCATCAGTTGCTCGAAGAACTTCGGACCATCTGCCAGTGCCGCGCGCACCGACTCGAAACGCTGTCCTTCGTACTTGGGAGGGACGGGCGTGGTCGCCTCCATACGCCCGCCGGAGCCGAAACTCCACGTCAGGTCGAAACCCGCCTTCGATCCGGTGGTCGCTGCTTCGTCCAACGAAGGATCCAGCGGCAAAGTACGAAAGCCGCCCTGGACGACCAGGTCGCGCTCGGGCTGGAACCGGGTTCCCATCGCCCACTCGATCTGTTCGTCCGAAAAAATATCGATGTCCGGATCGACCACGAATACGTTCTTCACATTCGCCACCGAGGCGAATACGGCGGCGATTGCATTGCGCGCTTCGCCCGGCACGCGCTGCTGCAGCGCGATCCTCAGGTTGTAGACGCCGCCGGTGGCGGGTGGCGCGTAGATGGCTTTCACCTCCCGCACGGCCGACTCCAGCGCGCGCCAGGCGAGCACCTCCGTGCGCAACGCACACAACTGGGCGGTATCGGTGCGGCTCATGGCATTGCCGCCTATGGTCAGGGTCTGGAAAATCGCATCCTTGCGGCGCGTGATCGCAGTCACACGGAGAACCGGATTGATCTTGACCCCGCCGTAGTAGCCGAGGAACTCGCCATACGGCCCTTCGGGCTCGGTATAGCCGGCGGCATCGAGGTATCCCTCGATGACCCATTCCGCGTCGGCCGGCACCATCAGGTCATTGGTAAGGCTTTTCACCACCGGCAGCGGCGCACCGCGCAGCTGTGCCATCAAGCCGAGCTCGTCCACCGGCAGGCGCATCGTCGCGGCAAAGTAATCGATAGGATGGCTGCCGACGACGATGGACAAAGGCAGGTGCTTTTTCTGGGCCAGGCTCGCCAGCAGGATCACCCGCAGGTCCGATGGCGCGACGAGGTCGATGCCGGTTTCCTTGCGGCCGCGGATCATCAGCCGGCGCAGGCCGATGTTGGTCCAGCCGGAGGCCTGGTCATGCGCGAAGTCCACCGCTGCCGAGATATACGGGCCACCATCCAGCTCGTGCTGGAGGTTGATTGGCAGCGTGGTCAGATCGATGTCGTCTCCCGTCATCACCACTTCCTGCACGGGCGCCTGCTCGCGGCTGATCTCGACGAATTCGGGCTTGCCACGCAAGCGTTTCAGGATTTCGGGCAGCAGGCCGCGCGGAGCAACGCCGAAAGCGTGCGCCATGCGAGTGCGGCTGGCGAGCGCGTTTCCGACCAGCGCATAGCCGCTCGCGCCGGCCTTCTCGAACAGCACCGCCCGGGGGTTGTCATGGAGAATGGAGGCCACGTCGGCGAGGCGGGTGGGCGCGGACCGTATTTCGATTTCATCGGCGCCATGGGGCAGCTCGCGCAAGCTATCCAGGAAACGCTTCAGGCGGAAACGGTCAAGGTCAAGGTTGGGGAGATCTCTTTTCATGGCTCACTCTTTCAAGCCGGGTGCGGCGTGACGCATCTGTCCAACGCCGCGGACGGCATTTACTCCTTGACGGTCAGGGAAAGCTGCTTTGCGAGAGGAACCAGGAATTCCAGTTCATCCTTGATGGTCTGCGCCGCCTTGGCTGGCGGCTCGTAGTTCACCCGGTACCCCAGGCGGCTCATCATTTCTTCGCTGCGCGGGTTCTTGACGATCCGCTCGATGGCCGGCACCAGCTTGTCGCTGATCTCCTTGGGCAGTCCTGGCGGCGCTACCACCGCGAGGAACACTTCCAAGTGGACTTTCGGATATCCCTTGCTCTCGAAAGTCGGTACGTCGGGAAACCCTTTCAGCGGACTCGTCGCGGCCAGCGCCCGCACTTTTCCTTCTTTGATGAATTCGGTCAGGCCGGCCCAGATCAGGGATGCGCTATCGACCTGGTTGCCGACCAGATCCGCCAGGATCTGGCTCGTGCCTCCGCTGTACGGGACACGGGTCAATCCCGCGCCCGAGGACGACTTCAGCAGTTCCAGGTTGAAGTGGCTATGCGAGCCCATGCCGATGATGCCGGTGTTGTATCGGCCCGGCTCCTTCTTCGCAGCCTCGATGAGGTCCTCCAGCTTCTTGAACGGCGACGCACCGGGGACGAGCAACACGACCGGATTCGATACGGTGTTGCCGAGATAAGTGAAATCCGTGCGCGGGTCGTACTGGACAGCCGGCTGGATCACTGTCGCGCTCGTCACCACCGAGGAATGGAGCACGCCCAATGTGTAGCCATCCGGCGCAGCCTTGGCAATGAAGTTGCCGCCGATCACCCCGCCCGCGCCCGCCTTGTTCTCGACGATGAAATCGCCCTTCAATTCGCTGCGCAGACCTTCGGCCAGCATGCGGGCGAATGAATCGGTCGCCGACCCGGGCCCTAGCGCCACGATGATACGCACCGGGCGCTCCGGATAGCTGCCGTCAGCCGCCGGCGCCGGTCCCGCCACCGCGTACGTTGCCGCGGCAAGCAACGCGGCGAGCCATGCTCTCCTCTTTCCAACCATGGTTTGTCTCCTCCTTGTTATGTGCCCTGCCAGACACCGGCGTACTTGGCGCCGGGATGCCGGGGCAGCCGCTGGCGACGCTCCGGATATGGCTTCTGGCGAGCATGGGCGTGCCCGTATCTTTCTATTCGCTTTGCGAATAAATTTATTGCATTGCGAATTCAAAGGTACAGGCGATGACGTGCGCCGTCAACAGTCGCGGCGCGTCTCAGGGAAAACTTGGAGGGAGGCCAGGCGAACGGCAAGACGCCGCCCATACATCCCTGTACGGGCGGCGCAGCAGGAGGGATCAGGAACGACCGGAGGTCTTTTTCATTGCGCTGGCCGTGTTGACCATGGCATGCAGGCTGCGCGCGTAATCGACCGCTCCCTGCTCGCTCATACCGGGAGCCACGCGCAAGTATTCTTTCAAGCCACGCACGGCGGGACGCGGAGTGGCCGCCAGCTTGGCGCAGAACGACTCCACCTCGTCGTCCAGCCGGGCGGCCGGCACGACGGTGCTCACCAAGCCATAGGCCAGCGCCCGCTGGGCGTCGATGAATTCGCGCGAGTAAGTCATCCAGAGGATGGCATTGCGGTTCATGCGATCGAACAGCGCCGACATGACCATGGTAGGCATGATGTTGTGCGCCATTTCAGGGATGTTGAAAGTCGCCGCGTCGCTCGCGAACGATACGTCACACAACGCGATGACCGCGGTGCCGAAGCCCATCGCCCTGCCCTGCACCGCGCCCACCACCGGCACTTGGCAGCGGCGGATCGCGCTGTAGCAATTGAAGATGGCATCGTACTCGTCGCGGCGGGCATAGGCCTCGGGAGACGGCGGCGGCGCATTCGGATCGCGGGCCCGGCCGGTGCAGAAGTCGGCCCCGGCGCCGCGTAACAGCACCAACTCCGCCGATTCATGTGCCCGGTCCAGCAAGCCGGCCAGCTCGAGCGCCATCGCATCGCTCATCCCGTTGCCCTGCTCCGGGCGGTTGATCGTTACGCGCAAGATCGGTCCGTCTTGCTGCACAAGCAGTTCATTACTCATGGTTCTCCTCCAGGATGGTGGCCGCGTACGCCAACCGCACGCGGCCGGAATCGTATCAATGCGTGGACTTGATGGCTGAGCTCAAGCGATCGGCAAGCGCCTTGAGGTCCTTGCCGATCGCGGCCAGCCTTTTGTCAGGGAACATCGGCGCTAGCCCGCCGCAACTTAGCGACATGGCTACGCTGCCGTCCTCCGCGAACACCGGCACGGCGACCGCGTTGATCTGCTCATGCAGGATACCCTTGCTGACCACATACCCGAGCTTTTCATAATCGACCAGCGCCTTCTTGAGCTTGGGCTGCAGCTCGGGCCAGCGCGCCTCGCGCGACCGGGAGAACTCGGCCAGGACGCCCTTGCGCCCCTCCGGGTCCAGGCCGGCGATATAGCCCCATGCGATGGGAGCGGAAACCAACGGCACCCTCGATCCCACGTCCGCGTTACGGATAAGGATGTCCGACCGCTGTGAACGGGCGAGGTAGATGATGTGCATTCCGTCGCGCACGCCCAGCGTGACTGCACCCTGATAGCGGTTGGCCAGCTCTTCCATTTCCGGACGCGCCAGCTCGGCGATCGGTGCGCCGGCAATCGCCGCGTAGCCCAGTGCCAGGACCGGATAGTTGGGACGCAGCTTCTCCCCGCCGTCGACGTGGACGAGGTACCCCTCTTGTATCAGCGTATAGCACAGCCGCCAGACCGTCGGCTGCGGCAGGCCCGTCATGCGCGCCAGCTCGGAGGCGCGCAGCGCCGGTTGGGCACGGGTGAAGCAGCGCAGGATTTGCAGACCGCGTGCCAGCGCAGTCACGAATTGCCGGTCTTTGCCTTTTCCTTCCTGTTCTAGCTGTTCGTCGTTGTCGGATTGGGCAGACGTTCGTTTCATGTAGCAGGGTTCCTCGTCGCAGGGGTAAAGCCCGGCCGGCGAGGCTGTCGAAAAAATTGACAGTCGCGCGGGGGTGGGCTAAATTTTTCGCAAAGCAGATAGTTAATTCGACATGCGAATAATATTAGCATGGGTCCACATAAAGCACGGTCTCCCGGCCGCGAAAAAATCGAGACATCACTGTGTACGCTACCCGCTATGTACGACCCCGCACGCTCGATGAAGCGGTCGCCTTCCTGAGGGATCACCCTGAAGCCCGGCCCCTGTCCGGAGGCATGACCCTCATACCGACTCTCAAGCAACGGCTGGCGGCCCCCTCCCACCTGGTGGATCTCGCGCGGCTGGAAGCCTTGCGCGGGATAACGGTTACCCAGGGCGTGCTGAGAATCGGTGCCGCCACCCGGCATGCCGAGATCGCGCACTCGCCCGAGGTCGCCCAGGCTATCCCCGCATTGTCTCATCTGGCCCGGCTGATCGCGGACCCGCAAGTACGCAATCGCGGCACGCTCGGCGGGTCCCTGGCAAACAATGACCCTGCCGCCGACTACCCGAGCGCGGTCCTCGGATTGAACGCTGCCGTGCTGACGACCGAGCGCGCGATCGCCGCCGACGACTATTTCCAGGGGATGTTCGACACCGCGCTGCAGCCGGGCGAACTGATCGTCGCCGTCGAGTTCCCTATTGCCCGCCAGGCGGGTTATCTCAAGCACCGCCATCCCGCCTCCGGTTATGCGGTCACCGGCGTCTTCATCGCGCGCGGCGACGATGGCGTACGCGTCGCCATTACCGGCGCCGGTCCATGCGTATTCCGCTGGCGGGAGGCCGAAGAACGGCTGCAGCGCGACTTCGCCGAGCGGGCCATTGCCGATCTGCATCTGGACCCGGAGTCCCTTCAGGGCGACGTCCACGCGCCCCAACGCTACCGGGCCAATCTGACCGAGGTCTATACGCGCCGGCTGGTCGGGCGGATGACAAGCGCGCCGGCGTGCTGACCGGCCCGGAAAACGGAATCACCCGGAGGATTGCATCGATGGAATTTTCTGGATCCCGGACGATCGCGGCGCCACAGATGCAACAAGACAATCAGGAGGCAGCGTGAACCTTCAGATGCACGTCAACGGACGGCCCGTGGAGCACGAGGTCGACGACCGGACGCTGCTGGTCGAATTCCTTCGCCAGCATTGCGCCTTGACCGGCACGCACGTGGGATGCGACACCTCGCAGTGTGGCGCATGCACCGTCAAACTCGATGGCGCTGCCGTCAAGTCATGTACCGTACTGGCCTGCCAGGCCGACGGCGGGCAGGTAGTCACCGTGGAAGGACTGGCGCGGGAAGACCGCCTGCATCCCGTACAGGAAGCCTTCGTGCAATGCCATGGTTTGCAATGCGGCTTCTGCACGCCTGGCATGATCATGGCGGTCGAGCACTTCCTCTCCACCTGCCCATCGTCGCTGGATGACGAAACCATCCACCAGGCGCTGGAAGGCAATATCTGCCGCTGCACGGGCTATGTGAACATCATCGCGGCGGTCCGCCATGCCGCGGCCGCGATGTATCCCCAGGCGTGGGGCGGCAATGCCGCCCGAGGGGCGCATGCATGATCGGACAGCCCATCCCGCGCCTCGAAGACCGCCGGCTGGTCCTGGGCCGGGGATGCTACACCGATGACCTCAACGAGCCCGGCCAAGCCTATGCCGTCTTCCTGCGCTCGCCGCACGCGCATGCCCGCATCCTGGCCATCGACACGGGCGCGGCCAAGGGCGCTCCGGGCGTCCTGGCGGTATTGACGGCTGCCGACTACCTCGAGGCGGGCTGCAAGCCCATTCGCCATGCCGCCAACCCGCCCGACGCCAACGACGTCTCGCAACCCTGGTTCAGGAATACCGTGGACGGCTTCCTGTTCCAGAATCCGCAGTTGCCCCTTGCGCACGACAAGGTCCGCCACGTCGGCGAAGCGGTGGTGATGGTGGTCGCGGAAAGCGCGGCGCAAGCGCGGGATGCGGCCGAGATGGTACAGGTCGATTACGAGGTGCTCGATGCCGTCGTCCAAGCCGATGCGGCCGCCCGCGACGGCGCCCCGCAACTCTGGGACGACGCGCCGAACAATATTGCGTTCCGCGAGCAGTGCGGCGACCGGGAGGCTGCGCGCGCGATGCTGGCCCGCGCCGATCTGCGTGTCAGCCGCGAATTCCGTATCAGCCGCGTCGTGAACTGCCAGATGGAGCCGCGGGCGGCGCTTGGCCTCTACGATGCGGCGCACGGCCGCTACACCCTTATATCGGGCAGCCAAGGCGTGATCCGGCTCCGGCTCACGCTGGCCGAGGCGCTGGGCGCCGCCCCGGACCGGGTACGCGTCGTCTGCCCGGACGTGGGCGGCGGCTTCGGCGCGCGCACGGCCATCTACATCGAACAGGTGGCCGTGGTCTGGGCCGCCCGGGTAATCGGCCGCCCGGTGAAATGGACCGGCGATCGAAGCGAAGCCTTCGTTTCCGACTACCAGGGCCGCGACCAGGTGATCCGCGCCACGATGGGCCTGTCGCGGGACGGCCGCGTCCTCGCCCTGGACTACGAATGGCTCGGCAATCTGGGCGCCCATACGGTGGCTTTCGTATCCATGGGCAACGGCTCGCGCGTGGTCTCGTCGGTCTACGACATTCCCGCCTCTTCCGTACTGGTAACGGCAGTGCTCACCAATACCGTGCCCACTGCGCCCTACCGCGGCGCTGGCCGGCCGGAAGCGATGCACGTCATCGAACGGATGCTGGACATCGCTGCCCGCGAGCTCTCGATCGACCGTATCGAGATTCGTCGGCGCAACCTCGTCAAGCCCGGGCAATTGCCTTACCGGAATCCGATGGGACTGACCTATGACAGCGGCGACTTCGAAGGCAACATGGACCGCGCCGTGGCGCTATCGGAGTGGGATGGCTTCGAGGCGCGGCGCCGGGAGGCGCGCGCTCGCGGCAGGCTGCGCGGCATAGGCGCAGCCAACTACATCGAGTCGCCGGTGGGCGCAGCACGCGAGCGCGTCGAAATAACCGTCCTGCCGGCTGGCATCATCGATCTGGTTTCCGGCACGCAAAGCCAGGGACAGGGCCACGCCACCACATTCGCGCAAGTCCTCGCCTCGCAGCTGGGCATTCCGCTCGACTCGGTCCGACTGCGTACGGGCGACACCGAATTCGTCACGGCCGGCGGCGGCACGCACTCGGACCGCTCGATGCGCCTGGTCGGCACCCTGCTGGTAGAAGCAGCTGTGCAACTGATCGAAACCGGCCGGCAAGCCGCCCGCGAGCTGCTGGCCGCAGAGCAACTGAGTTTCGAGCATGGCGCCTACGCGACACCCGACGGAACCCGGCGGGCGACCTTGTTCGAGGTCGCGACGCATATAGCAGCGGCGGGACTGCCGGCGGACCGCTCCATCAGGACGCTCGCCGCGGCCGCGGACTTCACCGGCCGCATTCCCGCCTATCCGACCGGGGCCGCGGTATGCGAGCTGGAGATCGACCCCGAAACGGGCGAAGTCGAGCTGCTGAACTATACGTCGGTGGACGACGTCGGCCGCCCGGTCAACCCGCTCGTGGTGGAGGGCCAGGTCCACGGCGGACTGGCCCAAGGCATCGGCCAGGCGCTGTCGGAAGCCTATTACGTGGACCAGGAGAGCGGCCAGGTCCTATCCGGCTCGTACATGGATTACGGCGTGCCGCGTGCGGGCGCGGTCCCTCCGCTACGCATAGAAATGACCGAGTCGCCCACCCGCGGCAACCCGCTAGGCATCAAAGGCGGCGGCGAAAGCGGCATCACGCCGGCGACGGCGGCCATCTTCAACGCGCTGGCCGATGCCTTGCGCGATGTGACGGCCGAGGAAATCCCCATGCCCGCTACGTCCGCGGTGCTGTGGGAAATTCTCAACCCGGCAGCCTGTGACCCATCGCGCCCCATAGCTCAACCTCCATACAGATAGAAGGCATATGCATTTGCAAACAGAAGTTCTGGTGGTCGGCGCGGGGCCGGTCGGCCTCGCCCTCGCGGGCGACCTGGGATGGCGCGGCCGGCAATGCCTGGTCGTCGAACGCGGCGACGGGGTCATCGGCCAACCGAGAATGGACCTGGTCGGCATTCGCACCATGGAATATTGCCGCCGCTGGGGACTGGTGGCCGACGTCGAAGCCAGCCCCTACAACCGTGACTATCCCCAGGACAACGTCTACCTGACCACCTTGAACGGCTACGAGCTCGAACGGCAGCCCATGCCGTCCATGAACGACGAGCAGGCGCCGCCGGAAAGCCCGCAACACCGCGAACGCTGCCCGCAGAACATGTTCGATCCCATTCTGTGCAAGTTCGCCGCATCGCAACCAACGACCACCCTGTCGTACCGGCACGAGCTGGTCTCTTTCGAGCAAGACAGCGAAGGCGTAACCGCCAAGGTCATGGACCTTGCCGCCGGTGTCGAGAAAACGGTACGCGCCCGCTTCCTGGTGGGCTGCGACGGCGCCCGCAGCGTCGTCCGGACGCAATTGGGCATCGGCATGCAGGGCCGCGGGCTCCTGACCAATACCACGAACGTCATCTTCCGCTGCCCGGAGTTCAACCGGCTGCACGACAAGAAGCCGGGCTATCGCTATATGTTCGTCGGTCCCGACGGCATATGGGCCACCATCGTCGCCATCAACGGACACGACCAGTGGCGCATGTCCATCATCGGCAATGCCCACGAACGCCCCGAGTACACGGACGAGCAGATCAAGGCCTTCGCCTACCGCGCCCTGGGCAGGCCATTCGATCTGGAGATCCTGTCGGTACTACGCTGGGCGCGCATGGAACTGGTGGCCGACCGCTACCATGAAGGCCGGGTGTTCATCTGCGGCGATGCCTGCCACCTGACCTCTCCGACGGGGGGCCTGGGCATGAACACAGGCATCGGCGACGCCGTCACCCTGTCTTGGAAACTCGCGGCTCACCTCGAAGGCTGGGGCGGTCCGGCCCTGTTCGATGCCTACGACAATGAACGGCGGCCCATTGCCAAACGGATCACGGCGTTCTCGACCATGAACCTGCAGACCATGAAACAGGTCCCGACCAGCGCAAAGCTGTTCGATGACAGCGCAGAAGGAGCCGAGGCGCGCGCAATGGCGGGGCGTGCACTCGCCGAAGGGCTGAAGCAGGAGTGGTTTTCCATGAACATCCACCTCGGCAACCGCTATACCTCCTCGCCGGTCATCGTCTATTCGGAGCCGGAAGACCCGGCGGCGATAGAGGCTGAGTTCAACGACGCGATCCACTATCGCCCGACCTCCCGCCCGGGCTGCCGGGCACCCCACGCCTGGCTGGAAGACGGCCGGTCGACGCTGGATCTGTTCGGGCGGCAGTTCGTGCTGCTGAGCTTCGGCGACCACGGTGGCCAAGGCGCAGCCTTTGCCGATGCCGCCCGGCAAGCGGGCACGCCCGTCGAGCACGTCCACATCGCCCAGGCCGACGTGGCCGCACTGTACGAAAAGAACTTCGTCCTGGTTCGCCCCGACGGCCATGTCGCCTGGCGAGGCAACCGCATTCCCGAGGATGCGCCGGCGCTCCTCGCCACTGTAACCGGTCACAAAGGAAGCTGATCCCATGAAACTTTTCCGATTCAATGGAGGCCGCATCGGCGTCACCATCGGCGGCGACTCTTATGACGTCACCGACGCGCTGGGGATAGCCACGTCCATGTGGCCGCCCGTGCAGATGGTGCAACTGATCGCACACTTCGACGAGCGCATGGCCGGCATCGAGAAGCACACGAAGACCCGCCCCATCGACGACCTGTCCAAGTTGCGGCTGGAAACGCCCATCGAGTGGCCCAACAAACTGCTGGCCTATCCGGTGAACTACGTGAAGCACGGGCTGGAAATGAACTCGACCAACCGGGCCGACCGCAATGGGTTCTTCCTGAAGGCGAACTCGTCGCTGTCCGGTCCGAACGATCCCATCGTCCTTCCCGACCTGCCCGGCCGCGAGATCCATCACGAATGTGAAGTAGGCATCGTGATCGGCAAGGGCGGCCGGCATATCTCCCGCGCCGATGCCTATCGGCACGTGTTCGGCTATGCCTGCCTGATCGACATGGTGGTCCGCGGCAACGAAGAACGGGTCATGCGCAAGTCCTACGACACCTTCTGCCCGTTCGGACCGTGGATCGTTACCGCAGACGAAATTCCCGATCCCGCCAACCTCCAGGCCAGGCTATGGGTCAACGGGGAACTGCGCCAGGACGCCAACACGCGGGACCTGATCGTCGACATACCCGAGATGATCGAAATCGCATCCAGGGTCGCCACGCTCTACCCCGGGGACATCATCGCGACCGGTACGCCGGAAGGCGTGGGGCCCGTCAAGCGGGGGGACCGCGTGCGGATCGCCATCGAGCACATCGGCGAGATGACCCTCGACGTCAGATAGAAAAGGGTAGAACCACCATGACTAAAACCTTGAAACCGGTGCTGGCCTTCGACGACGCGCAAAGCCTGGACGAACTGCACGCCATGCTGGACGGTGTCCGGATGAAGAACGGCTGGGCCAAGCCCACCCCCTCGCTCTACCCGGAACCCAAGCGCCCCTTCATTCCGGCGCATTGGCGCTATGTCGACGCGCGTGCGGCCTTGCACACCGCGGGCCGGCTCGTTGGAACCGACCGGGCGGAGCGGCGCAATCTCATCATGGCCAACCCGGTTCCCGGCAACGACTACGGCACCACCCGTACCATCGTGGGTGCCTACCAGATGGTCAAGGCGGGGGAATTCGCGCGCAGCCACCGCCATACCCCCAACGCCATGCGCCTTATTCTCGAGGGGTCGCCCGAAGCCTACACCATCGTCGACGGCAAGCGCATTCCCATGCTGCCGGGCGACGTCCTGCTGACGCCGAACTGGTGCTACCACGGCCATCACAACCAGAGCAGGCAGGACGCCTACTGGATCGACTTCCTCGATGTGCCGCTGGCGGAATACCTGGGCCCCATTTTCTTCGAGATCCATCCCGATACGCTCGAGCAAGGAAACGAGGTCGAGCCATTGTCGAGCATGCGCTTCGCCTACAGCGAATACAGCGTGAGCCTGGCGGCCGTCCAGGATGCCGCACCCGGCATCAAATGCATGGAACTGGGGCCGCCACGCCTCGCCACCTTCGATCGCGTAGTCGTGCGCCTGATCGCCGGCGCCCAGTGGGAGCGGCCGCGCACGACCATCAACCAGATCTATGTGGTGGTCCAGGGCAGCGGCACCACCACTTCCGGCGAATACTCGTTCCAGTGGAATCCAGGCGACATGATCGCGATTCCGAGCTGGCACGATCATCGCGTTCACGCCTCGAGCGATGCCGTGCTGCTGCGCGTTTCCGACGCGCCGCTCATGCGCATGCTGGGATGGGAACGCACGGCAACCACCACCCGATAAGTCAAGAAACCCCGATCACCAGGAGGTTCAGGATGAGACGCCAACTAATCCTTTCCATCGCCGCAAGCGCAGTGCTGGCATCCGGCATCGCCCAGGCCCGGTCCGACTATCCATCCCGTCCGGTGACCATCGTGGTCACGCTGGCGGCAGGTGCCACCAACGATATCGTGGCACGTATCGTCGCGCAGAAACTCACCGAGCTCACCAAGCAGACTTTCGTTGTCGAGAACCGTACCGGCGGCAACGGCACCATAGGCGCATCCCATGCCGCCCACGCAGCGCCAGACGGCTACACGCTTATGCTGGGCAACACCAGTACGCTGGCCATCCATCCCAGCCTGTTCTCCAAGCTCGATTACGACCCGGTGAAAGATTTCTTGCCGGTGTCGATCCTGGCCGAGTCTCCCAGCGTGATGGTGGTGAACGCGGCCGTACCGGCCAGGACGCTCAAGGAATTCATTGCGTACGCGAAAGCGAACCCTAAGGGCGTGGCTTACGGCTCTCCCGGCAGCGGGTCGCCGTTCCACCTGTCCGGCGAGCTTTTCAACAGCCAGGCAGGGACCACCATGCTGCACGTACCTTATCGCGGCAATGCGCCGGCCATGACCGACCTGATGGGCGGCCAGATCCAAGTCATGTTCGACAACACGCCCAACGTCATCCCGCAAATTCGCGCCGGGAAGCTGCGGGCGCTCGCGGCCACATCGAACCAGCGCATTCCGCAACTGCCCGATGTGCCGACTCTGGCCGAGGAAGGCTTTCCCGAAGCCGAGTCCACCTCCTTCTTTGCATTGGTCGCGCCCAAGGGCACACCCACCGATATCGTCGACCAGCTTTCGGAGAAAGCGCGGGAGGCGATGCGCGACCCGGCGATCCAGGCACGCCTGACCGAGTTGGGCGCCACCGCGGTGGGCAGCACGCCGCAGCAAGCCCAGAAATATCTGGACGAGCAGGTGGCCAAGTGGAGCAAGGTCGTCAAGGCGTCGGGCGCGAAGGCGGATTGAACCGCTCTATCCCAAGGAACCCCATGAAACTGATCAAGTTCGAGACACAGGGCAAGACCAGCACGGGCGTCGTCGTCGACTCCGGCGTGATAGACATCGGCCGCCATGCGCCGCATCTCGGCACGATGCAGGCCATGCTGTCGGCGTTGGACGAAGTACGCAGGCTGGCCGGCCACCGGCCCGCGGATTACCCACTCGGCCAGGTGTCGCTGCTGGCCCCCATCGACGCGGCCAACCGCATGTTCTGCGTCGGCGTGAACTACAAGTCCCACGCCGAAGAGACCGGCCGGGAGGTATCCCCCCGGCCTTCGGTGTTCATCCGCGTGCACGAGAGCATCGTCCCCCACGAAACCCCCATCATCCGCCCCAAGGTGTCGACCCGCTTCGATTTCGAAGGCGAGCTGGCGGCCGTAGTGGGCCAGACCGCGCACCTCGTGCCCGAACGCGAAGCGCTCCAGTACGTTGCCGGCTATAGCTGCTTCATGGACGGCAGCGTTCGTGACTACCAGAAATTCTCGGTCACCGCCGGCAAGAACTTCGACCGCAGCGGCGCCTACGGGCCATGGATCGTGACCGCGGACGAGATACCCGACCCCTCCAGGCTGACGCTGACGTCCCGATTGAACGGCAACGAGATGCAGCATTCCGGTACCGACATGCTGATCTATCCCGTGCCCCTGATCCTTTCCTACTTGTCCGAAATCACGACACTGATACCCGGAGACGTGATAGCCACAGGCACACCCGCCGGCGTCGGGCACCGCCGGGATCCGCAGGTATGGATGAAGCACGGCGATCGCATCGAAGTCGAGATCACCGCAATCGGCACCCTGGCCAACACCGTAGCGGATGAGCAATGAACAACGAGACGCCGGGCGATTACGAAGCGCTGGCCGCGCAAATGCTGCCCGACGGGGTATGGGAGCGCCAGGGCAAGACGGGTTGAAACTGACCAGCGAAGGCTGGCGCATCTCCTACAAAGCCGGGGACGCGATTTTCCGGAGTACGCACTAGCCGCGGCAAGCGCATGGTATCCGGTCGCCGCGCATTGACACGCTTCATGCGCAGCCTCTATATTTTTTGCGTATTCCGTATAGAGAATCATTGTTCCTTATAAAGGAACATTCGAATAAAGACGCAGCCCCCACTCCCGCCAGCGGGGCCGTGCGCGCTGCGTACCAGGAGACCCCATGGATCGTCGCTTTGCGTGTGTGACGCTGCTCAGTTCGTCGCTGCTTTCGCTCACCGCCGCCAACGCCGCGCATGCCGCCGCTGATTGGCCCACCAAGCCGGTACGTGTAATCGTTCCCTATGCGCCCGGCGGCGGCTCCGACACCCTGGGCCGGCTCGTGTCCAAGCACTTGTCCGAGACGTTCAAACAGCCGTTCGTAGTGGAGAACCGCGCCGGAGCCGCAGGCGTGATCGGGTCGCAAATGGTCGCACGCGCCGAACCCGACGGCTACACCCTGGTGGTCTCCGGCATCGGGTCCCATGTCGTCGCGCCGCTGCTGCAAGGGAACACCTATGATCCGATCAAGGACTTCACGCACATCGCGTTTCTGGGCGGCCCTCCCACTGTCCTGGTCACCCATCCCGACCAGCCCTACAAGGACTTGAAGAGCTTCGTCGAACAGGCGCGAGCGCGTCCCGGCGCCATCAGCTGGGGATCGCCCGGCCAAGGTACGCACGGCTACATGATAGGCGAAGCGTTCGCAGCCGCTGCGAAGGTCAAGATGGTTCCGGTCAACTACAAGGGCGGCAATCCCGCCATGACGGACCTGCTCGCGGGGCACATCACGTCGGCCTTCATGTCGTTCGGCACAACCACTCCATACATCCAGTCAGGCAAGCTGCGCGCCCTGGCGATCACCTCCACCAAGCGGGTCGAGGGCTTCGATAACGTCCCGACTTTCACCGAGCTCGGCTACCCCGCGCTCACAGGCACGACCTGGTTCTCGTTGTCCGGCCCGGCCAACCTGCCCGCAGCCATCGTCGAACGCCTCAACACGGAAGTGCGTCGGGCCCTGCGTGCACCAGACGTGGTCGACGAAATGCGACGCCAGAACATGGAAACCATGGACATGGACGTCGCGGCGATCAATCGCTACGTGAAGTCGGAGATCGAACACTGGAAACCCTATATCCAACCCGCACGGAAAGACGCCCAGCCCTGACGGCGTGCCGCCCTGCCGTTCCCGCCCTTCCTCTCATCCATACTCCCAGGACCCTTTCATGGACGTAGAAAAACCGGTCATCGACGGACCCGTCGAGATGCAATGGGGCAGCGACTACCTGGCCGAAGTCATACGCCGGCTGGACTTGCCCTTTCTTGCCATCAATCCCGGAGCCAGCCTGCGAGGCCTGCACGACAGCCTGGTCAACTACCTGGGCAACGAGAATCCGCAGATGCTGCTGTGCCTCCATGAAGACCACGCCGTCTCGATCGCCCACGGCTATGCCAAGGTAACCGGCAAGCCCATGGGGGCAGTCGTCCATAGCAACGTCGGACTCATGCATGCCTCCATGGGCATTTTCAACGCATGGTGCGACCGCGCTCCCATGATCGTGATCGGCGCCACCGGCCCGGTGGACGCCGCAGAAAGGCGACCGTGGATAGATTGGATCCACACCTCGCGCGACCAGGGCGGGCTGGTACGCGACTTCACCAAATGGGATGACCAGCCGGGTTCGCTGGCAGCGGCGGCTGAGGCGATGATACGAGGCAGCCTGATCGCCAATACGGCGCCGCGCGGACCGGTGTACTTGTGCTTCGACGTTTCCTTGCAAGAAGCCCGGCTGGATCCCTCGATCAAGTTGCCGGAGCCTGGCCGGTTTGCGCCGCCGGCTCCTCCCTATCCCGATCCTGCCAGCGTGCGCCGCCTCGCCGATGCCTTGGCGCAGGCCCGCAGCCCGGTCCTGCTCGCGGGCCGTGTCTCGCGCAGCGAAGAATCGTGGCAACGTCGCATCGAACTGGCCGAGCGGCTCGGGGCCCGGGTACTGACCGACCTCAAGCAACCCGCAGCGTTCCCGACCGACCACCCGCTGCATCCTGTGGCACCGGCTTTCTTCATGGGCGACGAGGGCGGCGCCCTCCTCCGCGACGCGGACCTTGTCCTCAGCCTCGACTGGCTCGACCTGGGCGGCACGCTCAAGGTTGCCTCCCAGGCCGGGCCGCTGGAAGCGCGCGTCGTCCATTGCTCGCCCGACCAGTATTCCCACAAAGGCTGGAGCATGGACTACCAGGCCCTCCCGCCGCTGGACCAGCACCTGCTGTGCGAGCCGGACATGCTGGTGGATGCGCTGCTGGCGCTGGACGCGAAAGAACAGTGCTTCGACGGCCGTGCACGCCCTCCGGCTGCGGCTCCGGAGCGTCCCCCCTCTCCGCCCCCCGCCGGCGATGCCGAAATCACGCTGCATACCTTGTCGCATGCCTTGCGGCGAGCAACCGAAGGCATGGGAGTCTCGTTGCTGCGTACCCCGCTGGGCTGGCCGGGCAATGCGTGGCATTTCCGCCATCCGCTGGACTTTCTCGGCAAGGACGGCGGCGCCGGACTCGGATCCGGTCCCGGCATGTCCGTCGGCGCAGCGCTGGCCTTGCGCGGTACAGGGCGGCTGCCTCTTGCGGTCATTGGCGACGGCGACTACATGATGGGCGTCAGCGCGATCTGGACCGCCGCGCGCTACCGCATTCCGCTGCTGTTCGTAGTCGCCAACAACACTGCCTACTTCAACGACGAATTGCATCAGGAGAAAGTGGCGCGCACCCGTTCCCGCCCCACCGAGAACAAGGCCATCGGCCAGCATATCGGAGACCCCGACATCGACATCGCCGGTATCGCCCGCTGCCAGGGCGCCGTCGGCTATGGCCCCGTGAGCACCGTGGCCGAGCTGGCACAGGCCCTGGAACGAGGGATCGCGGATGTGCGGTCCGGCAGGGTCTGCGTCATCGATGCCCGCGTCGTACCGGGCTATGACTCCTTGATGGCCAAGGGCCTGCTGCGCGAAGTCAAAGAAGGCCGCCATTGATACATGCGCCCCATTCAGCACTAAGGAAACACCATGACGAGGTCCCAGCCTGACGCGCAAGCCGCGAGCATCGTTCTTCCCTCCCACCGTGACCTGTTCTATGGCGGCGCCTGGCACGCGCCGGCGGGCGGACGCTATGCCGAGGTCGTATCGCCCGGCGATGGCCGGCGGCTGGCCGACGTCGCCGTGGGCACGGCCGAAGACGTCGACGCCGCGGTAGCCGCCGCGCGCCAAGGTTTCCGGCAATGGCGCGATACGCCCCCCATGGCCCGCGCGCGGACGCTCAAACGTATGGCGGAAATCATCCGGGCCCATGCACATGAGCTCGCGCTGCTGGACGCGGCGGACAGCGGCAACCCCGTCACCGCCATGCTCGAAGATGCCAACGTGGCGGCAGCCCGCATCGACTTCTTTGCCGGCCTGGTCAGCGAAATGAAGGGCGACTCGATTCCCATGGGTCCGGGCTCCGTCAACTTCTCCATACGGCAGCCTTGGGGGGTGGTGGCCCGCATCGTCGCCTTCAACCATCCCTTCATGTTCTCGGCCAGCAAACTTGCCGCCCCGCTGGCGGCCGGCAATGCCGTCATCATCAAGCCGGCCGAACAGGCACCCCTCTCGTCGATCCGCCTTGCCGAACTGGTAGGCGACCTGTTGCCGCCGGGCGTATTCAGCCTGCTGACCGGGGGGCAGGAACTGGGCGCCGCCTTGACCGCGCACGCAAAGGTCGCCATGGTGGGCCTGGTCGGCAGCGTCGGTACCGGGCGCGCCGTCATGCGGGCCGCGGCCGACACGCTCAAACCGGTCCTGTTGGAACTGGGCGGCAAGAACGCCCTCATCGCCTTTCCCGACACCGATCCCGAAGAGGTGGCCGACGCGGCCGTCGCCGGCATGAACTTCGCGTGGTGCGGCCAGTCCTGCGGATCGACCAGCCGCCTCTACCTGCATGACGACATTCATGACGCGGTGCTGTCGCACCTTCAGCAGAAGATCCGCGCGTTCAAGCCAGGCCTGCCCACGGACCCGGCGACGACCATGGGCGCCATCATCAACGCGCGGCAATGCGAGCGCATTCTCGACTACATCGAGAGCGGCATCGCCGAAGGCGCCCGCCTGGTCGCAGGGGGCGGCCGCCCAACGGCTCCGGAACTGGCCTGCGGCTTCTACATCGAGCCTACTATCTTCACCGACGTGACGGCCGACATGCGCATCGCCCGGGAAGAGATTTTTGGCCCGGTCCTATCGGTATTGCGCTGGCGCGACGAAGCAAGCATGCTGGAGGAGGTCAACGGCGTCGAGTACGGGCTCACCTGCGCGATCTACACCCGTGACCTGAACCGGGCCCACCGGGTGGCGAACCAGGTCGAGGCCGGATATGTCTGGATCAACGAGGTCAGCAAGCATTTCCTCGGTGCCCCCTTCGGCGGTGCCAAGCAGTCGGGATTAGGCCGCGAAGAGTGCCTGGGGGAACTTCTGGCCTTTACGCAGGAAAAGAACATCCATATCAAACTTCGGCTGCATTCTTAGGCGACACGGAGCGCAGGGAGCTGCGCCGGCGAAGTGTCGTACAGTGGCGGCAAGAGTCCGCCCGCCAACCCTCCACAGGAGTCCTCCAATGTCCGTCGATCCCAGCGCCCGCACCTTGCTCGCCCCTACCGGCGTGCTGCGTGCCTCCATCAATGTCGGCAACCCCATCCTGGCCTACTCCGACCCCGCAACCGGGGCTGCGCAAGGGGTATCCGTCGACCTCGCGGATGCGCTGGCGAAACGCCTGGGAGTGCCGCTCGAACTGAAAGTGCTCAAGAGCGCCGGCGCTTCGGTGGAAACCGTCACACAAGGCGAGGCAGACATCGGGTTCTTCGCCGTCGATCCGGAGCGGGGAGCGGGCATCGCGTTCACCGCTCCCTACGTCATCATCGAAGGCTACTACCTGGTCCGAGACGACTCGCCGCTCACGGCCATGGAGCAGGTCGACCGCGACAGCACCACCGTGGTGGTCGGCAAAGGCAGCGCCTATGACTTGTTTCTTTCACGGACCTTGTCCCGCGCCACCATCGTCCGGGCACCCACCTCGCCTGCCGTCGTCGAGGTTTTCCTTGCCGAAGGGGCGGACGTCGCCGCGGGAGTAAAACAACAACTGGAGGCAGATGCCGCCCGGCTCGGCGGTCTGCGCCTGCTTCCCGGGCGATTCATGGAGATCCGCCAGGCGATGGGAATTCCTAAGGGACGCCCGCCTGAAGCCATTGCTCACCTCCGAGCCTTCGTCGAAGACATGAAGGCAAACGGCTTCGTCGCCGAGGCGCTCCGCCGCCACCAGGTCAGCGGCGTGTCGGTCGCCCCCGCCGAGTAAAACGGCGGGGGCGATTCGCCTGTCCGCAACACTATTCCTACGTGTTGTAACCGCCCGCCCGGCTGCGCCCGCCGGTATACCGCCAGGTATTGGGGTTGATACTGCTTTGCAAAGAGAAAGCGTTACATATAAAAAAGGACTACACGACCCGCAAAATCGGCGTCTTGCGAACTGGGTGTATTAAGCTTTGCCAACCTTATCCCCAATTGGAGGACACGATGCTCGAGTGGCTTCGTAGGTGGGCACTTAGCCACGCTCCGACGCCGGAAAAGGAGGCGGAGAAGGCACTGTACGAGGCGCGTCTGGCGCTTTATCGCGCGGAGCAGCGGGTTCGCGATGCGCTGATATATGCCGAGTACTACCGAGAGCGGGTGAGCTTTTTGCAGCGGGTCAAGGACGAAGGCATCGAGAACGTCGCCGACATGCGAACGATGCGCCAGAGTCCCCAGCCCGCGTTGCGGCTGCACCCGAAGGTCGCACCTGGCGAGTAACGGCGGGGGCGAAAGTCTCCCGAACCTGTTCCGCCTCGCCCGGACGCCAGCCCGGCGATCCGGTCGGTGGCATGGCAGTACGAAGGAATCCCGGTGCCTGCGGGCACACCGCTTGCTGAACAAGCGACACCTCGGCAAGAGGGCACTTTGGAGATTCCCATGAACAAATCGACCATCCCGACGGCGCAAAAAGCCGCCTTGAGTTTGCTTCTCGACGACCATCGCAACGTCAAGAAATTGTTCAAGCAATTCAAGGAAGCCAGCTCGGACCGCGAAAAAGCAGACATCGCGCAAACGGTCTGTAAGGAACTGACCATTCATACGATGCTGGAAGAAGAGGTTTTCTATCCTCTCGTCCGGCGCGAAGGCGGCCAGCCCTTTTCCGACATGCTGGACGAAGCCGTCGTCGAACACGCCAGCGCCAAGGACCTCATCGCACAGATCCAGTCGATGAAGCCGGGCGACGACATGTACGACGCAAAGGTCACGGTTCTCTGCGAGTACATCAACCACCACGTCAAAGAAGAGGAAGAAGAAATGTTCCCCAAGATCGTGGCAAAGAAAATAGACCTGCGGGAAGCCGCGGAAATGATGTCAGCCCGCAAGGAAGAACTGATGGGGATGGCACCGGCATAACGCCGGCCGGGCGGAACTGTGCGGACATCGCCGGCGGGACCGCCTCGCACAGCCGCCATCGTTGTAGGACTGCCCGACGCAGCCTGAGCGCGATGGCGGCTTTCAATTTAAAAGAAATCTTGCTAACAAAGCTATTAATTGGGAATATTCCTGCTCCTCGCAACAAGGAGCAAGGATGTCCAAGACAGCTAGACTTTCCACGAACCGCCGTACTGCCTTGCGCGCCATGATCGGGGGCACGCTCTCCCTATCTGCGTCCGCCTTGATCCCGGCCGCTGCCGACGCCGCTTCCGCCAAGCGTACCTTCGTACTGGTCCACGGTGCCTGGCATGGCGCCTGGTGCTACCAGCGCGTCGCCGAACGACTGGCCGCCGCGGGCCACAAGGTCTACGCGCCTACGCTGACCGGCCTGGCGGACCGCTCTCACCTCATGAGCCCCGCCATCACGCTGCAGACGCACGTCGACGACGTGGTGAACCTCATGAAGTGGGAGGATCTCGACGACATCGTCCTGTGCGGCCACTCCTATGGCGGCGCCGTCATCTCGGGTGTTGCCGAGGCCATGCTGCCGAAGATCGGGTCCATCGTGTTCCTCGATGCCTTCATGCCCGAAACCGGGGAGAGGATCATCGATCTTTCTCCGGCCAGCCGGGATAACGTCCTGGCCTCGCAGGCCCGCGGCACGGTCTCTCTTCCCGCTCCACCCGCGCAAGTATTCGCGGTGAACGAGAAGGACCGCGCCATGGTGGACGCCAAATGCACGCCACAGCCTATCCGGACGTTCACCGAGACGCTGACCATTACCGGTGCCCGTGAACGCGTGAAGACAAAGGTCTATGTGCGCGGCGAGCAGTATGCGCGCGACGCGTTCGACGCTTCTTACGAGAAAGCGAAGAACGATCCCGGCTGGAAAGCGTACAAGCTGGCATGCGGTCACGACGTCATGCTGGACATGCCCGACCGGATAGCCCAAATCCTGCTCGAAGCCGCCGCCGGCTAGGGCGGAGCCACCGTGCGCCGAGGCGGCGTACGGCCATGACGCAGTCCCTCCATGCCTCCCTGTCCCCGGGCACCCAACCGGTGCACCGGGGGCTGCCACCTCGCCTAGCCCGCTGCCGCCATGCCGCGCAATGGTGCGGAAAACAGGCGAAGACGGACCGGCCTCCTACGGGCTTTCGAATGGCATGGAACCTGCTTGCAGCAGCGAGCGAAGGGTAGAAGCGTTCAGCGGCCTCCCCGGCCGCCCGGAAATTGCTCTTGCAGTTCTAAATGTGCATCGCAATGGCTGCACGGGATCGGCCGCCTGCTGTTATCCAGCGCGGTCCATCCGCCGTGCAGGATCAGTTTTGCCGACTCGTACGGAGAGCTCTACATGCAACGCCGTTCCCTGCTGCGCGCCGCCGGCGCCGCTACCCTGTTCGCCGCTACTCCTTTTGTCCGGGCCCAGGGCTCGCTACACAAGTTCAAGCTGAACCTGGGCTGGAAAATCGAAGCCTCGGGCGCGGGCTTCCTGCTCGCGCAGCAGCGCGGCTATTACAGGGACGCGGGCCTGGACGTCACCATCGACACCGGCAACGGTTCGGCCGCGGCCATCAGCCTGGTAGCAGGCGGCGCCTACGACGTTGCCTCGGCCGACCTGTCGACGATGATCGAATTCAACGTCGGCAACCCGCAGGCCGCCCTCAAGGCGGTCGCCATCCAGTACGACTTGAACCCCAACGCCGTCATCGTCCGCAAGGACGGGCCCATCAAGCAACCTTCGGACCTTGCCGGCAAGTCCATCCTGGGGCAGCCCTTCAATGCCTCGCGCAAACTGTTCCCGGTATTCGCCAAGGCCCAGGGTTTCGATCCCAGCGGTGTGAAATGGGAGAACGTCACGCCGGACATCGGCGACACGCGCTTCGTCAAAGGCGACTTCGATGCGGCCGCCTACTTCTACTTCACCGGCCTGCTCAATCTCAAGGCCCGCGGCATGGGGCCGGAACGGCTCACCGTGTTCCGTTTCTCGGAGCTCGGCCTGAAGTCCTACGGCAACGGCATCGTTGCCAATCCCCTGAGCATGACGCGCGCACCGGAGGCCATGGCTGCATTCATCAAGGCCAGCACGCGCGGCTGGATCGACTGCATCGCCGACCCGAAAGCCGGCGCCGCCGCCGTCAAGGCCCGTGAGCCGCTGGCCGACCAGCAACTGGAGTTGGAACGGCTCCAGCTCATTGTGGACGGCACGATGAGAACGGCCGACACCATGGCCAACGGCTGGGGCGCCGCGACGCCGGCGCGCCTGCAGGCCACCATCGACGAAACCGTATCGGCCTTCGGCCTGAAGAGTTCGCTCACGCTCGACCAATTCTGGACCGACCGGTTCCTGCCGGCACCTGCCGATCGCCGGCTCAAGGCCTGAGATTTGCCCATGAGCATACCCGTCATCGATCTCGCCGGCGCCTTGGCTCCCGGCGGTCCGCGCCGCATCGACGTGGCGCGGCAGATACGCGCCGCTGCGATGAGCGCCGGCTTCTTCTATGTGCGTAACCATGGCGTGCCGCCGGACCTGGTAGCTCGCCAGTTCGACACGGCGCGCCGGCTGATGGACCTGCCCCTGGCCCGGCGTGAGGCGCTATCCATCCGCCACTCTCCCATCATGCGCGGCTTTGAAGCGCTGGGCGCCCAGACCCTGGACGAACACGCGCAGCCCGACCTGAAGGAAAGCTTCTATTGCGGCATGGATTGGCCGGCGGACCACCCGTACGTAGTGGCCGGCTACCAGACCTACGGTCCGAGCCAATGGCCGGAAGAACTGCCTGAGGCCCGCACGCAGAGCCAAGCCTATATCGACGCGCTGAACAAGCTGTCGCTGCGGCTCATGCAGTTGCTGGCGCTATCGCTAGACCTGCCCGAGGACTACTTCGACGCCTCCTGCCGCGAACCCATGGTCACACTGCGCATGGTGCGCTATCCCGCTCACCCCCGCGAAGCGGACGAGCGCACCTTCGGTGCCGGCGCGCATACCGACTGGGGCGCCATTACCGTGCTCGCCCAGGACGGACACGGCGGCCTGGAGGTGCAGATGCCGGACGGCAGCTGGGTGCCTGCCACCCCCATACCGGATACATTCGTCGTCAATCTGGGCGACATGATTCCCCGCTGGACCAACGGCTTGTATCACTCCAACCCCCACCGCGTGCGCAACCTGTACTCGGCCGGCGCGCCTCGCTACTCGATTCCGTTCTTCTACGAGCCAGACTTCCTGGCGCGCATCGGGGCCGTGCCCGGCACGGTGCCGCCCGGAGAAACGCCGAAGTTCCATCCCTGCACCGCCGGCGAGCATCTCAAGGAAATGTACGCCAAGACCTATGGGCTGAAACACCGCAGCGCCGAGGCCGCCGCATGAAATTGCTGTTCAACTTTTTCTGCCGCGACATCGAGGCCCAGTTGCGCTTCTACCAGGAATTGCTGGGCCTGCCCGAATCGGTACACAGCCGTTCCGCCATCTTCCGGGCCGTGGAAACCGAACACTTCCAGTTCGGATTCCACGCGCAACCGGCCTATGACCTGCTGGGCCTGCGCCAGCGTGCTCCTGCCGCGCCGTCGCCGCAACCCCTGACCGGCTACCCCACCTTCATGCTCCAGGACCACGCCGAGGTGGACCGGCTCGCCGCACGCGTAACCGAACTCGGCGGCCATGTGATCCAGGGCCCCTACCCTACCTACTACGGCCAGTGGCAGGCCGTGCTGGCCGATCCCGAGGACAATGTCTTTCGGATCGGCGCCCAAGACCTTCCCGCGGGCGTCACCGCTCCGCCCCTGCAGGTCGCCGAAAGCAGCGCGGCATCCGCCCTGCCGGGGGAAGTCGCGCTGGACGAGCGCGATGGCACCTACCTGATGCGCGCCATCGCGTGGTCGCGCACGGGCCGTGAACGGGGCAACCGCCCTTTTGGCGCGGTCGTAGTCTCCGACAATGGCGAGGTGCTGGCCGAGGCCTGGTGCAACGGCACTGAAACCGGCGACTGCACCGGCCATGCCGAAATGATGGCGCTACGCCAAGTATCGCCGCAGGTAGACCGCGAGACCCTTGCCCGGGCGACGATCTATTCGTCGGCCGAGCCCTGCGTCATGTGCGCAGGCGCGATCTTCTGGTCCAACATCCGGCGCGTGGTGTACGGCATCGATGCCGTCCGGCTCCGCGTATTTCGGGGTAAACGCCCCGAGCAGCGCGACGCCGAACTGTCGTGCCGGGACGTGTTCGCGGCCTCGCCTCACCTCATTGAATGCGTCGGCCCGGCCTTGATCGACGCCGCCAGCGCTCCGCACATCGGGGTCTGGCGTCCGTAATCTCCATTGCGGGAATGAAACGTGCTCAGGATACACCGGGTGCCCGGGCACCCCGGCTGCCCAGGCAGGCTAGCCGCATTACATTCAGGGAGCACGATATGAGCACAGTGGAGACGTCGCCGTACAACGAACGAACAAGGGTATCCGCGCATTTGAATCCGGTGGATTGGATCGCGCTGGTCCTCGTGATCATCGGGGGCCTGAACTGGGGTCTCATCGCCGCGGTCGGGGTCGATCTGGTCGCGTCGATATTCGGCGCCGGCACCGTGGGCGCGCGCATCGTTTACGGGCTCGTGGGGCTGGCCGCGCTGTACACGATCTTCCTCGCCGTCAGGCTGGGGGCGAAGAACCCGGACTGAACGGGTTGCGGGTTGCGGGTTGCGGGCTGCCGGGCATGCCGCCTCGCGCGGGTGCCCGGCATTTTGTCGCCTGGTCACGCCGGGACTTTCGTTCGCTTGTCGTCCCAGCGTGCCCCCTTGCCTTGAACGCGCCGAGTTGCCCCGGCAACCTTCAAGTACTCCTGAACTCCCGCAGCCTGCCGCCTGCCGCCAAAGGCAAGCTGCGCAGGCGCCGACCCGTGGCATCGAAAATGGCATTGCCCAGCGCGGCCGGGGTCGGCCCTTGTGTGGCCTCGCCCGTGCCCAGGAAACGCTCGCCGGGACGGTTGATCAGGTGGACCTCGACGTTGCGCGGCACTTCCGAGAAACGCATGATCGGGTAGGTGCTCCAGTCGAAGCTGCGAATACGCCTCTCGTCGTGGCGTACCTCCTCGAACAGCGCCCAGCTGGCCGCCTGCAGAATGCCTCCTTCGAGCTGGTTGCGCACGCCGTCGGGATTGACGATCTGGCCGCAGTCGCCCGCGGCCACCACGCGGTCTATGCGTATGCCGCCGGTCTCCGGCGTCAGGGTGATCTCCACCGCCATGGCCAGATAGGTCATCAGGTTCTTGTACTTGGCGAACGCGAAGCCCACCCCCTTGTTGCGCTGGCGCGGGCGCTTGGGGCCCCAGCCGAACTTCTCCGCGGTCAGCTGGATCACGTCGCGCGCACGCGGGTCGTCGAGGTGCTTGAGGCGGAACTCGACCGGGTCGACGCCGGCCGCGTGGGCCAGTTCATCCATGAACGTCTCGATCGAGAAGACGTTCATGAACGCACCCAGGCCACGGTGCGCCGATTGCCGGATCGGCATATCGGGCAGGAAGTGGAGCTGGACGTTGAAATTGGCGAAGTTGTAGAGCGGCAGGCTGTTGCGGTCCGCCCCGCCCTCGGGCATGGGAATCGGCTTGGGCGGCGCCGGCGTGAACGGCGTGGCCAGATGCTGGGCAGGCATCAGGCGGCCGGCATTCTCGATGCGCTGGTTGTGCGAATTGCTCCAGATTTCGTACTGCCAGTCGACCACCGTGTTGTTCTCGTCGAGCGCGGCCTTGACCTCGGTCACCATGGCCGGGCCGAAGGGCTCCCAGGTGAACTCCTGCTCGCGCATCAGTTGCACGCGCACCGGCCGGCCAGGCACAGCCCGCGCCATCAACACCGCGTCCGCGGCGACGTCGTCGGCGGAGTTATGGCCATAACAACCTGACCCTTCCACATGGATGCAGTGGATCCTGTCCGCGGGCATGCTCAGGAGTTCTGCCAAGCCGCCTCGCAACGGATACACACCCTGGGCATGGGTCCACACCGTCATCTTGTCCTGGTCCAGATGAGCCACGGCACACGAAGGCCCGATGGAAGCATGCGCCAGATAGGGCTTGGTGAAACGCGCTTGAAGCGTGCGCGCGGCGGGCGCGGCGGCGCCCGTGCGCTGGCCCGAGTGGACTTCCTGCGCCGGCAGCTTGAGCAGCGTGTCGTAGACCTTGTCGGGCGCAGGCAGTACGGCGGTTTCCTCCCAGGCGGCCGCTGCGGCCAGGGCGCGCATCGCAACGATGGCTTGCCATTCGTCCTCGGCTACCACGGCGAGATAGTTGCCGTCGCGCACGACCTTGATCACGCCCGGCATTTTTTCGACCGCAGCGCTGTCGACCTTGAGCAGCTTGGCGCCATACGAGGGCGGACGCACCACCCGGCCGTGCGCCATGCCGGGCAGGCGCAGGTCCTGCACGTAGCTGGCAGCGCCGGTCACCTTGCCCGGGATATCCACCCGCCGCATGGGCTGACCGATGACCTTGTAGTTCTTGGGATCGGTCAGCGGCGAGCTCGACTGGGCTTCCTGGTGCAGGTTCACGCCGCTCACGGCCTCGCCGTAGCTCATCTTGCGGCCATCCGGCGCGCTGATGAAGCCATCGGCCACTTTCAGCGTGGCGGCGTCCACACCCAGCTTGGTAGCCGCCTCGGCCACCAGCAGGGCACGCACCTGGGCGGCGGCGTGCAAGATCGCCGTACCGCTGTCGGACGTGGAGTGGCTGCCCGCCGTATAGCCCTCGTTGGGCGTACGCTCAGTATCGGCCGTGATCATGGTGATGGCTTCCGGCTTGACCGCGAGCTCTTCAGCCGCGATCTGGATAAAGCCGGTCTTGATGCCGGTGCCGAGTTCGACCTTGCCGGTGAACACGGTGATCCGGCCCTGCTCGTCGATGCGGATCCAGGCATCGAGCATGGGCGTGCCCTTGAGGTTGCCCGGCCGGCTCGCGGCCGCAGCATCGGTGCCGATGGGCTGGGCCGATTCGGTGGCGGCCTGCTTGGTTGCCGCCAGTAGCGCGCCGGGCAGGAGCGAAAAGCTGACCGTGACCGAGCCGGCCGCGAGGAAACGGCGGCGGCCGGCGTTTTCCAGGAGGTGGTGCGGATCGCGCTGGTTCATTTGCCGCCTCCCTGCGCGGACGCCGTCATGCTCTTGGAGGCCTGCACGATGGCCGCCAGGATGCGGGTTTGCGTGCCGCACCGGCACAGATTGGGCTGCATATGCTCGCGGATCTCTTCTTCGCTGGCGTCGGGACGGCGATCGAGCAGCGCCTGGGCGCGCATGATCATGCCGGCGATGCAGTAGCCGCACTGGGCTGCCTGTTCTTCGATAAACGCCTGCTGCAGCGGCCCCGGATTTTCGGCTGTCCCGAGACCCTCGACCGTGCGTACGGCGCGCTTGCCGACAGCCGACACCGGTACCAGACAGGAGAACACCGCTTCCTTGTCCAGCATGACGGTACATGCCCCGCACTGCCCCACGCCGCAACCGTACTTGGCGGCATTGAGCTGAAGATGGTTGCGCAGCGCATAGAGCAGCGGCATGGACGGGTCGATGTCCAGTTCATGATCGACCCCATTGACGTTGAGCGTAATCATTGCGGCTGTGCCTCTTTGCGAACGTTGGCGACCATGCCCGGCAAATCCTGCCAGGCCGGTTTCTTGGCGTATTCCTGCCGGACGTAGGCAAGAACGTCCGCGACCTGATCGTCGGTCAATACCGCAGAGAACGGAGGCATGTAGTGGGCGGAAGACGAGCCCTGCCAGGAGTTGCCCCAGAGGACCATATTGATGGCATTGCGCGCGCTGCTGCCGTTGACGGAAGAACCCAGCGCCAGCAAAGGACGCTGGCCGATCTCGCTCATGGGGGCGCTGGCGCTATGGCACCCGGCGCAGGACGCGGCGAACAGCGCTGCACCGCGCGTGATACTGGCCGTATCGGCATTGGCCGGGGCGGCCGCCGCAGGCTGGTTCGCAGCCGGCTTTTGCAACGACAGCAGATATGTCGCCATCGCCTGGACGTCGGCCGGATCGGCGTCGGCCAGGTTCTGGGTGACGGGCAGCATGGGACCCGCAGCGGCGCCGTGCTCGGTGGCCAGGCCGGTGCGCAGGTAGGACACCAGCTGCTCGGCGGTCCAGGGCTTGGGCGCCTGCCCCAGCTCGGTCAGCGCCGGCGCGGTCCAGCCGTCGATCACGCTGCCCGCATAGGCGGCGCTGCTTTTCTCGGCGCCGAACATGTTCATGGGCGTATGACAGGAGGCGCAGTGGCCGAGGCCTTCGACCAGATAACGGCCGCGCAGCCACTCGTCCGATTGCGGAGTGTCCGGCGGGGGAAGTTCGCCCTCATCCAGGAACAACAGGTTCCACGCCGTCATCAGCGGCCGGAAATTCAGCGGGAACATCAGGTCGTTCTCGGGGGCGGCCTGCTTCACGGGCGTACGCGCCATCATGTAGGCGTACAAGGCCGCGATATCCTCGTCGGTCGTCTTGGTGAAACGCGGATACGGGAAGGCCGGGTACAGCTTGTGCCCGTCGCGCGAAACGCCTTCGCGCATCGCGCGCTTGAAGTCCTCCAGCGACCATTTGCCGATACCGGTCTCTGCATCGGGCGTGATATTGGTGCTATAGATGGTGCCGAATGGCGTATGGATGGGCAGACCGCCCGCGTAGGGCTCGCCCCCCTTGGCCGTGTGACAGGCCATGCAATCGCCAACGGCCGCAAGGCGGGCGCCGCGTTCGATCATCGTGGTGTCCGCGGCTTGGGCGGCGGGCGCGGCAGATGCCCCGGTATCGGGTTGCTGCGCGTAGGCGTAGGCGGCGACGATGGCCGCAGCCACCCCCAGCGCCGCCCAGGCGCCTGGCTTTTTCTTACTCAACATGGCCTCCAGTGCAGAAGTGCGTACGCACTGGGCTGCATGCTAGCTGTCCTGGCTGACAGTCCGCTGAAACGATGTGTATCTACAGCATTTCAAGGGAGCCGACGCTCGTTTTATTCACCTTATGGTCGGCATAGGAAGAAAAAACCCGCATGGCCAGCGACGATGCGGGTTTCGTATTTCGAAGGCTTCTTGGGCTCGAGGCCTTCTATTTTTCGCAATACAAAATGAGATGGATGGTACGGTCCGCGTCCTTTCCTAGTGTTTTGCTGGCAAAAGCCTAACCAAAGCGCTGGAGCGCCGCAAACAGTTACTCGTTGATTGCGTGCGCATCTGGGCTCCCGAAAGAGAATCGAGAGACGACTGAGCTACATAACTGCGCCCAACAAAGACGATAGATATCTGGCCGCATCAAGTAGAGAAGGCCTAAACTTCGCCAAGACTCTACCCGTGAAACGCGCTGCAGGACCAGCAAGGACGATCGCTGCGACGACCTCACCATTAGCACCAAACACCAACGCAGCTGCGCTACGCATTCCTTGACCATCAAGCCCCTGGTCATAATGCGCGGCATCCTTGACTGTCTCTTTGAAAGTCCGCGTGTTGCAGCCTTTGGCACTCATTCTTAAGAGCAATCTTCCTGCGCATGTACCGTTAGCCGACTTTCTTTCGCCATCTGTGAACTTGAACTGAACAGCATGCGTGCTTTCTACGTTCGCGACGACTACAGTGTAGCTACCGTCAAGCACCACCAGTGCGACTGCTTCCTGCGACGAGTCTCTTAATGACTGAAGTAGCGGCATTGCAAGATCAACCAACTTCATCCGACCTCTAGCGAGCGCACCAAGAGAATAGAACTGAAGCCCTAACCGATAACGCTTGGTTTCTGTGTTTTGCTCTAAGAAGCCCTCTGCTTTCAACGAGTTGGCTAAGCGGTGGACGGTGCTCTTCGACAAACCAAGGCGCTGCGAGAGTGCAGTGGTCCCCAGCTCAGTCTCCTCACCGAACGCCTTCAATAACCGCAAGGCAGCTGACACGGAACTCATCAGTGCTGGCGCGTCTTTGTCAAGGTCTGTACTGGAAGTATCAATCATCTAGAGATCTTCTGCAGGTTTAGCGACACGTCCTCCAGGACCTCTGCCTCCAACGGTACCCGCGATACCATCCAGCGCTTTGCCAACTTGACATCCCGCCCGCTGTTAATGGCAACAAGCGAGCAAAGGTGTCTTTCCTTTAGAAAGAACAGGCTGCATTTTCCCGACCCATAGTCTCTGACAACCGGTTCGACATTGTCAGGCACGATGCCAAGAACTTGAATATTCACGCCGAATTGATCCGACCAGAACCATGGAATTTCGTTATAGCGATCTGGCAAGCCAAGAGCGGCCCGAGCCGCAACGATGGCGGAATTCTGCGCGTTTGCCCAGGACTCGAATCGAATGCGTGGCCCGCCATTTTCTCCAGGGAAACTGGCGACGTCTCCCACTGCGAATACCGACGGATCGCTAGTACGCCCCTGGTCATCAACAACCACGCCGTTGTCAAGCTGCAAACCAGCCGCTGCCGCCAGATCCACCCTGGGCGACATACCGATGCCAACTACAGCGATATCAGCTGTTAGAACAGACCCATCCGGTAGATGCGCGGAAACGTTCTCTGCGCTGACTTCGAACTCGGCGCTTATGCCAAGGTGCAATGTCACTCCGCTTTTCCGATGCAGATCCGCCAATCGAGCGGCAATCACAGGAGGGAGGGAACGGCCGCACAATCTCGGACCTGCCTCGATCACCGTCACAGTCTTGCCCGCCTGCCTTGCTGTTGACGCGACCTCTAATCCGATCCACCCGCCGCCGACTACTAGCAGAGAGGACGCCCGCCCCAATGCCTTACCCAATCGTTGCGCGTCCGTGATATCACGCAAATAGTGCACTCGATTACCTGCGGGCAACGAAGCCAACGTTTTCGGGACACCCCCGGTTGCCAAAAAAGCGATGTCATACGACAGCGATTTCCCGCTCTCACATTCGATGGCCTTACTCCGAATGTCTAACCGACTGACTCTTTCCGATGCCCACCAATCGATATTCAACGCGTTCAATTGATGCTGCTGCATGAGGTAAGTTGTCTCGGCGGCGAACTTACCCGCTAAGACATCTTTTGATAGCGGCGGCCGTTCATAAGGTGGGTACGGCTCCTCCCCGATCAGCACTACCCGACCGTCGTACCCCTCAGTACGCAGTGTCTGGACAACCCATGCCCCTGCTTGCCCAGCCCCAACGACAACCGCTGTTTTTATCGTCATGCTGCGTCGCTCCCCGATCGAATCGTCCAAAAATTTTGCCGTTGAAAGTCTATAGAATATATCCTATCATCTTCCTCAAGTTGTGGAGGAAGCCATGCCGAGGCGTCGTTG
>NZ_JARYGM010000010.1:0-111899 GCF_033795525.1 Pigmentiphaga sp. | reverse complement strand
CGTCTGGGCCACTCGTTTCTTCGAAAACAGCGTCCCTGATGCGTTCGATGCCCACTTTTTCAACGGCCTGTTAAATGTATCCGTTTTCACCCCGGGGCTTCACAGCGCGGAAAATTCGCTTCTAAAATGCGCTTGTTTCCATCAGCGCACAAACGGCATTTCGGCGCGACGCCTGACCAGATCAACCACGTGGACAAAAATGGCTAAAGATACCTACCAATCGCTGCAGGCCCAAATCCGGAAACTGCAGGAAAAAGCGGAAAGCATCCGATTGAAACAACGCCAGCCCGTCATCGCCTCGATCCTGCGCTCCATGCAGGAGTACTCCATCACGCTGGATGAGCTAAAAGCCGCCCAAGCCAAGGGCGTTCCCGGCCGCAAACGCGCGCCCGCAGCTTCCAAGCCCACCGCCAAGCCCCCCAAGCAGGTCGCGCCCAAATACCGCCATCCCGAAACGGGCGAAACCTGGACCGGCCGCGGCAAGCCTCCGCGCTGGCTGGTAGCTGCAGAAGCAGGCGGCGCCACGCGCGACCAGTTTCTCATCAATCAATAAGGCTGTATCGGGTTCTACCGTTCATTACAGTAAAAAGGTGGTTTTGCGTAATAAGAGACGTAAAACCACCTTTTTATTTATTACCGTATTGCCGTCATTTCTTGAAGGCGAAATACACCGCACCGACCAGGCACAATCCCGCCCATAAATGGTTCAGCCGCAGGCGCTCATCCATAAAGACTAGTGCAAAGGGCACAAAAACGGTAAGCGTGACAACCTCCTGCAATATTTTCATTTGGGTGACGCCGAGAAAGCCATACCCGTACCGATTGGCAGGCACCATGATGGCGTACTCGAAAAAAGCCAGCCCCCAGCTGGCCAACAGCGCGATGTACCAGGGACTGGCGTGCGCATAGCGCAGGTGCCCGTACCAGGCAAACGTCATAAAGGTATTCGACAAAGCCAGCAGCGCTACGAATCCCAATACCTGGGCTAACATGCGTTCTCATATCCTCTATCGAAACGTGGTATGCTTACATACATCCATGCATGTATATAAGCATCACGCAGAGTGGCACATCCATTGCGGATCCCGCTAGTTACTCACACACTTTTGTCCGGCAACAGTGCATGCTGGCCCCGGACACCACCGGCTGGGCATGGCCATGGTACGCAAAACGAAAGAGGAAGCGCTCGAAACCCGCACCCGCATACTCGAAACCGCAGAGCAGATCTTCAGCGAGCAGGGCGTTTCCCATACATCACTGCAGGACATCGCAGCGGCCGCCAATGTAACCCGGGGCGCGATTTATTGGCACTTCAAGAACAAGACCGACCTGCTCGACGCCATGCTCCAACGCGTCAAGATGCCCATCGAGGACGCGCTCGACCGCAGCTGCGACCTCAATTCCGCCGATCCTCTGGGCCAACTGCGAAGCAGCGCGGTCGATGCGCTGAGGATGGTGTCCGAAGGGGCCAGCGCGCAGCGCGTCTGTGAAATCCTGCTGTTCAAATGCGAATACGTGGCCGAGACCGCGGACATGCGCCGGCGACATGTCGAAAGCCGCAAGATTGCGCTGACCCGGTACGAAGAAGGTTTCCGGCGCGCCGTCGAGCTGGGGCAATTACCTGCCGGGACCGACCCGTCCATTGCGGCGCTCGGCCTGCACGCCATCATGCATGGCTTGTTCATGGACTGGATGCTCGAGCCGCAGGCCTTCGACATCAAGGAAGTGGGTGGTCAAGTCATCGATGACTTCCTGACCGGACTCAAGAACCGCGGACGTGCCGCCGGGGCGGATTGACCGCGTTCCTGCGCCCCTTCAGCGCCGCTTCTCTACTTCGTAGCTGACGTCCCGAACCTGGCCATTGGTGTCGGGGAAACGGTCGAAGATCGCCCGCACCAGGTAAGGCATGACCTGCGGCAGCGCATCGCCCGCCGCCGTACTCACGGCCGTGGACTCGTAGACTTTGAGACCGTTCTGCCGGGCGTCCCGGATCTCGACTTTCAATGTGGCGCGCGAGGCGTCGACCGTCGTGGAAGTCCAGGTGGGCGGATAGGGCGGGCCCCATGCAAAGCCCAGGCCGCCCCGCCCGCGATAGCCGAATCCGCCCCATCCGTATCCCCAGGGCCCCCAGGGTCCGTAGAACGGGTCGTAGGCCGGACGCTCGATCCGGACCTGAACGGGCTCGACACCATACGAGAAACTGACAGTGAAACGGGCCGGCTGGCCGGCCTTGGCCTCCACCAGGCCGGTAGGTCCCATGCCGGCACGTATCATGTCGGCATATTCGCCATACTCGAGGCTCTCGCGCTCCGCCGCAGCCGGATCGAACCTCCAGGCGGCCCCCACGGCGTCGGCCGGCCACTGCTGGAAGGTCGTCACCCGCGCGGGAACCGTGGTGGCACATCCCGCCAACAGCGCCACCGCGGCAAGCTGGACCACCCGCGCTGCCCATGCCCATCGCGCGGGCCCGAAGAGAAAATTACATTTGGATATCGACATGGCGCTTTCGCATCCGAGGTAAGAATCGTACTTTAACCGGTATGGATTTTTGGACCAGAATGGCATGGATCGGTTCTGTACCGGCGCATGCTGCCCCACCCCGCTACAATCCCCAGCGCCGTCACTCGTTTCTGCCCGATTATGCGAACCGATACTCCCGTCACGATCAGACGCCAGAATTACCTACCGTTTCCGTACGATATTGCGTCAGTGCATCTGGAGTTCGACCTCGACCCCGATCACACGCTCGTCCACTCGCGCCTGCAAGTCCAGCGCAAGACCAACGGCCCGCTGGTGCTGAACGGCGAGGATATCGAGCTGGTTTCACTGAAAGTCGATGGCCAGGACTGGGACGCCAGCCGCTATCAGCTGGACGAGCAGACCTTGACGCTGGACGGACTGGGCGCCCAAGCGCTGGTCGAAATCACCTCGCGCTGCCATCCGTCGGCCAATTCGACCCTGATGGGGCTTTACGTCTCCAATGGGGTGTTCTTCACGCAATGCGAGGCGGAAGGGTTCCGCCGCATCACGTGGTTTCCGGACCGGCCCGACGTGATGTCGCGCTATTCGGTCGTGCTCAGGGCCGACAAGGCGCGGTTTCCGCAGCTGCTTTCCAACGGCAACCTGGTCGCCCAGTCGGAACTTCCCGACGGTCGGCACGAAGCACGCTGGGAAGACCCCTTCCCCAAGCCGTGCTACCTGTTTGCCCTGGTTGCCGGCGTCCTGACCTGGCGCGAGTCGCGCATCCGCACCCGCTCCGGCCGCGAGGTCCTGTTGCAGGTCTACAGCGACCCAGGCAGCGAAAACAAGACCCAATACGCGCTCGAATCGCTGGAGCGGGCCGTCCGATGGGACGAACAGCGCTTTTCACTAGAGCTCGACCTCGACCGTTTCATGATCGTGGCCGCGCGCGATTTCAACATGGGCGCGATGGAGAACAAGGGCCTGAACATCTTCAACGCCGCCTACGTGCTGGCCGATCCCGAAACCGCCACCGACGCCAACTACAGCGCGATCGAGGCAGTGATCGGCCATGAGTACTTCCATAACTGGACCGGCAACCGGGTAACCTGCCGCGACTGGTTCCAGCTCAGCTTGAAGGAAGGACTGACGGTATTCCGCGACCAGGAATTCACGGCCGACATGATGGCCCGGGGCCTGGACGCCGAGGCGGCCGCCAGCGCCCGCACGGTCAAGCGCATCGACGACGTCGTCACCTTGCGCGCCGCCCAGTTTCCGGAAGATGCGGGGCCCATGGCCCACCCCATCCGGCCGGAGAGCTACCAGGAAATCGGCAACTTCTACACCGCCACCGTTTATGAGAAAGGCGCCGAAGTCATACGGATGCAGCAAACGCTGTTGACGCCTGCAGGATTCCAGCGCGGCCTGGCCGAATACTTCCGCCGCCACGACGGAGAGGCGGTCACCTGCGACGACTTCGTCGATGCCATGGAGTCGGTCTACGTGCAGGACCATCCGGGGCAAGACCTCTCGATATTCAAACGCTGGTACAGCCAGGCCGGCACGCCGCGAGTGAAGGTGACGCTAAGACATGATCCGGCCGCGCGGCAATGTACCGTCACGCTGGCCCAGCGCTGCGACCCGGTGGGCGTAGAACGCTTGCCCGGCGCGCCGGCCAAGCAGCCGTTCCACATCCCGTTCGCCATCGGCCTGCTCGATGGCGAAGGCCGGCCACTGCCCCTCAAGCTCGCCGGGGATACGATGGTGCGCGACACCGCGCTGCTCGAGCTCGCCACCGAACAGGCCGAATGGACGTTCGAGAACGTCGATGCCCGGCCCGTCCCCTCCCTGCTGCGCGATTTTTCGGCACCGGTGATCGTAGAGTATGACTACAGCGATCACGAGCTGGCACTGCTGATGAAGCACGACGGCAACGCCTTCGCACGCTGGGAAGCCGGCCAGCAACTGGCCACCCGGGTCATCCTGGCCGCCACGCGCGAGCGACGCGAGGGGAAATCCTTCGTGCTGCGCCATGATTTCATCGAGGCCTGGCGGGCGTTCCTGACCGCGCCGGGACTCGATGCCGCCTACCGCGCGCGCGCGTTGACCCTGCCTTCGGAGAAGACGCTGGCCGAACACATGAGCGAGGTCGATCCGATCGCGTTGGCCACGGTACGCGACGAGACCCAGGCGGCGCTGGGCCGCGCGCTGGCCGCCGAATGGCAGGCGGCATACGAAAGCCACCAGACGCCGGGCGACTATAGCCCCGATCCCATCAGCGCCGGCAGGCGTGCGCTGAAGAACCTGGCGCTGACCATGCTGAATGCCGGTGGCGAGACCGACGCGGCGCAGCAAGCCACGCGGCAGTATGCGCAAGCGCGCAACATGACCGACCGCATGGCGGCCCTGTCGGCGCTGGTCAACTTCGGCCCACGCTCTGCCGCGCAGGAAGCGCTGACCGATTTCTACGAGCGTTGGCAGAATGACCCGCTGGTCGTGGACAAATGGTTTGCGCTCCAGGCGACGGCACGCGCCACCACCGTCGAAGCCGTGGAAGGGCTGATGGTCCATCCCGCCTTTTCGCTACGCAATCCCAACCGCGCGCGTTCGCTGGTTTTCCAGTTCTGCTTGAACAACCCCTACGGGTTCCACCGCGCCGACGGCAGCGGCTATCGCTACTGGGCCAAGCAGGTGCTGGCTCTGGACGCCATCAATCCCGAAATAGCCGCCCGGCTGGCGCGCGCGATGGACCGCTGGGTCCGCTATGTACCCGAATTGAGCAAACCGATGCAACGCGCGCTGCAGCAGGTTCGCAACCATGCGGGCCTGTCGCGCAACGTTACCGAAATCGTTTCTAAAGCCTTGGAGATCGCCGCATGAAGCGCAAGACGCTTACGCAATTCCTGATAGAGCAGCAACGGGGGCCCGCTGCCCTGCCCGCCGAAGTCCGCCTGCTCGTCGAAATCGTCGCCCGCGCCTGCAAGGCCATTGGCCATGCCGTCGGCAAAGGCGCCCTGGGCGGCGTCCTGGGCAGCCTCGAGAGCGAGAACGTGCAAGGAGAGGTACAGAAAAAACTCGATGTGCTCTCCAACGAAATCCTGCTCGAGGCCAACGAATGGGGCGGCCAGCTGGCTGCCATGGCCTCGGAGGAAATGGAGACCGTCCATCTCGTCCCGACCCACTATCCGAAGGGTGAATATCTGCTGCTGTTCGACCCGCTCGACGGTTCCAGCAACATCGATGTGAACGTATCCATCGGCACGATTTTTTCGGTGCTGCGTGTGCCGGAATCCGCCAGAGGCCGCGAGATCACCGAACAGGACTTCCTGCAGCCGGGCACCCGGCAAGTCGTGGCCGGCTATGCGCTGTACGGCCCGCAGACCATGTTGGTGCTGACCGTCGGCACGGGGGTTTTCGGCTTCACCCTAGATCGCGAGGTGGGCTCGTGGGCACTGACCCAGGAAAACATCCAGATCCCGGCCGATACCAAGGAATTCGCCATCAACATGTCGAACATGCGGCACTGGGCGCCGCCGGTACGGCGCTACGTCGAGGAATGCCTGGCGGGCAAGACCGGACCGCGCGGCAAGGACTTCAACATGCGCTGGATCGCCTCAATGGTGGCCGACGTCCACCGCATCCTGAACCGGGGTGGCATCTTCATGTACCCGTGGGATGCGCGCGAGCCGACCAAGCCCGGCAAGCTGCGCCTGATGTACGAAGCCAATCCCATGAGCATGCTGGTGGAACAGGCCGGCGGCGCCGCTACCAACGGTTTCCAGCGCATCCTGGACGTGCAGCCTTCCGCCCTGCATGAGCGCATCGGGGTGGTCCTGGGATCCAAGAACGAAGTGGACCTCGTCACCCGCTACCACCACGAGGCGGGCCAGGCCTGACTTCGCCGGCCCGCCGTCCGGCGGCGGTCCGCCAGGAGGGCGGGCCGCCGCATCAGAATATATCGAAGTATTCGCGCTGTTCCCATTCGCTGACTTCGAGATTGAAGCGCGCGATCTCGGCTTCCTTGATATGGCAGAAGTAATCGACGAAGCCTACGCCCAGGCCTTCGCACAGTACCGGATCGTCGCGCAGGCACTGTAATGCTTCCCCGAGGGTACGCGGCAGGCTCGCCGCCTTCGCCTCGTAGGGAACGTCGGCCGACGGCCCGGGGTCGATGCTGCGCTCGATGCCATCCATGCCGGAAAGCACCTGGGACGAAAAGTACAGATAAGGATTGGCAGCCGGCTCGCCCACCCTGTTCTCGATACGGGTCGCCGCGTCGCCGACGCCGCCCAGCACGCGCAGCATCACACCGCGATTGTCGCGGCCCCATATGGCGCGATCCGGCGCCAACGAATAAGGGCGATAGCGCTTATAGCCATTGAGCGTCGGGGTGGACAAGGCGGTGGCTGCGCAAGCATGAGCCAGCAAGCCGCCCAGATAATGGCGTCCGACGGGCGACAAATCGCTACCGGACTCGGTAGGCACGAATGCGTTGCTGCCATCGGCCAGGCGCCGCAAGGACTGGTGCAGATGCCAGCCGCTCGATACCACGTTGGGAATGCGCGGGCGGCACATGAAGGTCGCATGGAAACCGTTCCGGCGACATACCTGCTTGACCGCGCTGCGGAACAGAATCATGTCGTCGGCGGTTTTCAGCGCGTTGCCCGGCGCAAAAGTGAACTCGAACTGGCTCGGGCCGAACTCGACTTCGAGCGAACGTAGCGGCAGATCCAATTGCTGGGCCGTCTTGCGCACCAGCTCCATGACCGTGTCGACCGAGTCGTAGCGCAACTCGGTGAGGTACTGGTAGCCATGGGACATCAGCTCGACGTCGGGCGGCACTCCCGGCTGGCCCGGTTGGCCGGCATCCTCGGGGCGCATGTGATGTTGCACGGCCTTGAATACATGGCACTCGACCTCCAGGCCCGTAATCAGCTCGTACCCCGAATCGTTGAGCCCGGCCAGGGCCTTGCGGAACAGCTGGCGCGTATCGAAAGGCACGGGTTCGCCGCTCTGGAAGTATGTATCGCAGAGCAGCCAGCCGGTGTTGGGCGCCCACGGCAAAACTTTGAACGTGGTCGGGTCGGCCACCATCAGCACGTCGGCCGCGCCCTGCATTTCCGGGCGGCTGAATCCCCCTCCCGACGTAAAGACCGGGAATACCGTCCGATGCGACGTATCCTTGGCGAACATGGTGGTGGTCAGGGTGACGCCGCTCTTGAGCGCGCGCACGGCCTCCTCGGCCACCAGCGTCTTGCCGCGCAAGATGCCATGCTGGTCGGGAAACGAAAACCTGACGACGTCGAGGGTACCGCGTTCGATCGCCGCGACGACATCGCGCGCGGCGTGCTGCTGCGCCTCGGACCAGAGACCGAACCGATCCACGAAAGACATAAGGAACTCCAAGAAAAGCCCACTCCCCTGCAGGCCTCGCACGCTCCCTCCAAAGGGGCGGCACTGCGAACCGGCGGAGCCGGATCCGCCTACCCGGGGCACTACCGGGCTGACCCGGAACGGCGCTCGCCTGCCCGGGTCAGCCAGCGAATTACGGCTGGCGCACCGAAAATATGCCTACGCCGCCCACTTGGAGGTCTTGCGGCGTTTTTCGTCCGCGATCTTCCAATAGTCGCTCCATGAGTCGCCGGGGCCGATGCCATCAATGGAAGGCGGTCCGCTGAATGCGCTCGCCTGCGCCTCGTCGATCATCATCAGGGCTTTTTCTCCCCGTGCAGCCTGGTCGATGGCTTCTAGCAGCAGCCGGCGATAGGCAACGATTCCCTTGTCCGTCGACCCCAGGTGCTCGCGCGAGCGGTCCTGGATCTTGCCTTGCGACTCGACGGCCCACTGGTCGTGCACGTTGATATCGTGCCCCATCCCGGTATAGGTCTGCGTCGCCTGCTCCTTGGAGTTATAGCCGTAGTTGTTGAACCGGCCCACGCGGGGCATGTAGTCGGGCAGTTCATACAGCGCCAGCCGCTGCTCGCGCATCTGCTTCTTGTCGACCGGCTGGCCGAAACTGGTGAAGATGGCGTACCAATAGCAGCTGGTATCGTCCACCGGCACGTGCCACTGCGCGATCGTCATCTCCGAACTCATGGGGATGATGAAGGCCTGGGGAAACACCAGATTGGTCACGCGCACGTGCGTTTGCTCTTCATCGAGCCGGCGCAGCGCCGTCAGGCGCAAGCCGTAGTCGGCGGGATCGACCTTGATTTCGGGCCGGTCGAACTCGCGCAGCACCTTCGTGATGGGCAGGTTGGAATCGGCCGAAGCACCGCGGAACTGCTTGCCATAGCTGGCCTCGGTATCGCCATCCTCGAAAAAACGGTGCAGGTACGAAGCGTGCGCCGGATCGATGCCCACTTCCAAGGCCTGCAGCCAGTTGCAGTCGAGGTAACCCTTGAACGCGAAGGTGTATTCGCTGGGCGCGACGAAGCAGTCGAAATGCGGGAAAGCCGGCGGCTCGCCTTCCCCGATGTAGGCAAACAGGATGCCGCTCTTCTCGACCACGGGATAGGATTTCTGCTTGATGCGCTGGGGCAGCTTGCTGCCCTCGGGTTCGGCCGGGGTTTCCAGACAGGCGCCGTTGACGTCGAACAGCCAGCCGTGGAACAAGCATCGCAGCCCGCCATCCTCCAGGCGTCCGAAAGCCAGGTCCGCGCCGCGATGCGGGCAATCGCGATCAAGCAGTCCGTAGCGTCCCTGGTCGTCCCGGAACAGCACGAACTCCTGGCCCATCAGCTTGACGGGACGAATGGGACGTTCGGTCTCCAGTTCGTCGACCAGCGCCACGGGCTGCCAATATTGGCGCAACAGCGTGCCGGCCGGCGTACCCAACCCCACACGGGTGATGCGTTCGTTCTGCTCGGGGGACATCATGGACTCCTTACATGGATTCGACACCGGCCACCAAAAAGATAAGTGGACGCCGGCCTTGGTGCAACAGTGTATGCAGAATACTATTCTATGGATCCAGCCCTGTAAACCGCTCCGGTACCCGGCACTGCATCCGCATTCCTGCCATGCCTTGGTCGATCTAAAAAATATACTTAAAATTCAGAATCTTATGTTGTACATAGGACTTTCCCCGAGCGACCGACCCGCCCGCACCCCGACCCCCGCCAACCGCAAAAAACCGCTAAACTGGATCCAGCCCGCCAATTGGATACAATAAAGCGCAGGGCGCCACGCCGAGCCGCGGGAGCGCGGGGCGGCCCACCAGGAGAACAACGTTGGAATCGCAACAAACGCGGGTATTGGTACAGCTGCGGGACCTGATCCTGAAGGGAGAGTTCGCGCCCGGCGAGCGGCTTGCCGAAGTCCCATTGGCGGAAAAGCTGGGGGTCTCGCGCACGCCGATCCGACTGGCTCTGGCCGCCCTTGAGCAGGAAGGACTGATCGAGCCTTCGCCCACCAACGGCTATATGATGCGGCGCTTCACGCCGCGCGAGATCCACGACGCCATCGCGGTGCGCGGCCACCTGGAAGGGATGGCGGCGCGCCTGGTGGCCGAACACGGTGTGTCGCGGCAGCTGTCTCTGGACCTGCGTGCATGCCTGCGTGATGGCGACCGCGTCGTCAACAAATCCGAAATGACTTACGACGACTACGCGCTGTACGGCGAAATGAACGATCGCTTCCATCAGTTGATCATCGATGCGGCGGGCAACTTCGCCTTGGCACGGGCCATCGAGATGAACAACCGGCTTCCGTTCGCCTCGCCCAGCACCATGCTGCCCATGCAGAACACCGGTGACGAGCGGCAGAAATGGATGCTCTACGCCCATTTGCAGCATCACCGGCTCGTGCAGGCCATGGAAAAAGGCGAAGGCGCGCGGGCGCAGGCCTTGGCCGAGGAGCACGTGGACGTCGCCCAGATGAACCTGGAATACGCCCTCGAACGCCCCGAGACGGCCGCGCAGCTTCTGCCCGCCATGAAGATCGTGTTCGGCCGGACCTGAATCAAGCTTCGTCCAGCACCGCCACGGCTTCGATCTCGACGCGCACGGGCGGGACCAGTGCGCTGACCACCGTGGCGCGTGCGGGCGGCAGATGCGGGAAACGTTCTCCGTAGGCGCGATTGAACCCTTCATAGTCTTCGGCATGCACCAGCCATACGGTCGTCTTGACGACGCGGTCGAGCCCGCAGCCGCAATCGGCCAGGATGGCCTCGATCATGTCGATGGCCGCATGGGTCTGCCCTTCGATGTCGGGCGCCGCCGGCGCGCCATCGATCATGGGTATCTGACCCGACACGAATACCAGCCGGCCGGTGGCGATCACCGCGGGCGTGATGGGCTGGACCACGCCCCGCCGCACCACCTGGCCGCCGCGATGCTCGATGGCAGGGAAACGTCCACTCATTCGATCTGCACTCCTGCCGTCTTGACGATCGCGCCCCACTTCTTGACCTCCGCGGCGACGAACTGCCCGAACTGCTCCGGCGACGTAGGCGCCACGATAAAGCCCTGCGAGGCAAAGAAATCTTTCATGTCCTGCCGCTCCAGCACCTTGACCACGGCGCCGTTGAGCTTGTTCACTACCTCCGGCGGCGTGCCTGCCGGCGCAAACAGTCCCTGCCAGGAAAGTGCCTCGAAATTCGGCACCCCGCTCTCGGCGATCGTGGGCACATCCGGAAACATGGGATGCCGCTTCGACGACGTGACCGCGACCGGCTGCAGCTTGCCCGACTTGATGAACTGCTGGACGACCAGCAGGTCCGCGAAGGCAGACTGCAACTGCCCGCCCAGCAGGTCGTTCAACACGCCGGCGCTGCCCTTGTAAGGCACGTGGAGCAGGCTGACACCGGTCGCTTGCGAGAACATCTCGCCGGTCAGGTGCATCGACGTTCCGTTACCCGGCGACCCGTAAGTCAGCTTGCCGGGATGGGCTTTGGCGTAGGCCACGAACTCCTGTACCGTCTTGGCGGGTACGTCGGGCGTCCGGACCAGGATGAGCGGAGAATTGACCACCATCGAAACCGGCGCAAAGTCTTTCACCGGATCGTACGGCGGCTTCGAGTACAGGCTGTAGCTGACGCCATGGGAGCCGGTCACTCCCATGAGCAAGGTATATCCGTCGGCCGCCGCCCTGGCGACGTAGGCCGACCCCACCGTGCCGCCGGCGCCGGGCCGGTTCTCGACGATGACCGTCTGGCCGAGCGATTGAGCCAGCTTTTCAGCCAACTGGCGCGCCAGCAGGTCCGTACTGCCGCCCGGCGGAAACGGCACGACGATCCGGATCATCTTGCTCGGATAATCCTGTGCGTGCACGGCCGGTGCCAGCGCAGTGGCGGCAAAGGCGCCGATTATGCATCCATACCACTTCTTCATACGACCTCCCGAGTTGTCGTCCTTGTGACATCGACTGGAGCGCTGCGCGCCCCGGCTGGGTCCCCCCACCCGCCTGCGCCGGCGGTTTCGATAATGAGGCGCTCTCCGGCTTTCCATTGAAAACGGGACTTGGACGGAAGCTCCTGGCGCGATCCGTCGGCACGCACCAGGACGGCCGAGGACGACATGCCCGGCATACCGCCGGCTGCGCCGGGAGGACGGCTTTCGTGGCGCTCGCTGCGATACGACACCACGGCCTCGCCCTCCAGCAAAAGATATTGACGCACCACGCCGTCCCCGCCGCCATGCACGCCCGGGCCGCCCGAGCCCCGCCGCCGGCGGTAGCACTCCACCCGTATCGGCGCCTGCGCCTCGAGCATCTCCACGGGCAGGTTCTTGCCATTACCGACATCGGTAGAGATGCCGGAAGCGCCCTCGCCCCACGGCGAACCGCCCGCGCCGCCGGCAATGATTTCCGTAAAGAAATAGCGCGTGCCGCTGCTGCGCGTGCCGCCCACCGACATCACGAGGGCCACGCCTGAATTGGGCGCAGGCGCATGCCGCGGGTCGACGCCGGCCCAGGCCGCCAGCATGGCGTTGCACGCGAGCTTGACCGTCGCGGTGCGGGCATTCACCGGCGCGGGGTAGCGCGGATTGACCACCGATCCTTCGGGCAGCGTCCAGCGCGCAGGCAGCAGGCAGCCATGGTTGTTGGGCGCGTCGGGCGCCAGCGTACGCATAAAGAAGAACAAGGCGGACAGCATGGCGGCATAAGTCGCATTCACCGGTGCGGCCACCTGCGGCGACGACCCCGTGAAATCGATGTCGATGCTGCTGCCTCGCTTCTCCAGCCTGACCTGTATGCATACCGGCTCCGCACCGCAACCGTCCAGCCTGTCTGTATGCCGATAGACGCCATCGGGCAGCGTCGCCAGGGCCGCCCGTGTCATACGGTCGGCCTGCGCGATCAAGGCATCGCAACCCGATGCGAACGCTTGCATGCCATATGCGCCGATCAAACCCGCCACCTCGCGTTCGCCCAGCGAGACACAAGCCCACTGGGCGTCCAGATCGCCGCGCAAGTTGCCGGGTGTGCGGGAATTGGCATAGAGCAGTTGCGCCACGTCTTCACAAACTTCACCGTCCTGCCGCCACCTGATGGGCGGAATGCGCAGGCCTTCCTGGAAGATCTCGGTGGCATCCGGCGGAATGGAGCCGGGCGTGCTGCCCCCTACGTCCTGATGATGCAGGATGGCTGCCGCAAAGGCCGCCACACGGCCGTCGTGCAGGATGGGCCGGATCACCGCCAAGTCGGGCAGGTGCGTGCCGCCGGACCAGGGGTCGTTGAGCAGGTAGGCATCCCCGGCCCGCATGCTTTGCACGGGGAAACGCTTCAATACGCCTTCCACGGCCGGCAGCAGACTGCCCAGCAGCAAGGGCAGTGAACGGGCCTGGGCGATGACCCGGCCATCGGCCAGGAACAGCGCGGCCGCGCAATCCATGCCCTCGCGGGCGATGGACGAGGTAGCCGACCGGACCAGCGCGTCCTGCATGCGTTCGGCCACGCCGTCCAGCTGCATGCGCAAAATCTCGAGTGCAGCCGGATCCAGGCCGGCAGGCTCAGTAACGGTGGACTGCATCATGCCTGCTCCAGAATCAATACGCTCGAAGCATCGACGCGCCAGCGCCAACCCGGCGGCACCCATACGGTCGAATCTCCGGCTACGACCAGGGCCGGTCCCGCGCCCTCCTCCCCTGCCGCCAGGCCGACACGTTCATAAACCGGGCAAGAACCGGCATCGGGCAGCTGTAACGCACGCTCGCCCCCGGCTTCGGCACCCCCGGGCACGGGCTGGGTACGGCCCGGCCCGGCCAGCGGGGCACGGCTGGCGACGAGCCGCAGCCCCCGTACCCTATGCGCCGAGGAAAAAGCCTGGCCACGAATGCGGCGGTGTTCCTCATCGAAACGCCGGCCCACCTCGGTAGCGGAATCGTGCTCCAGATCGACCGGAATCTCCAGAGCAAACTCCTGCCCCGCGTATCCCACATCGAGATACCACGCATCGCGTGCAGCGCCGTAACCCGCAACGGCCGCCTGCGGCAGATCATCGGCCAATTGCCGCGCCACCCGCCGCATGTCTGCCCACGCATCGTCGCGCAAGGGCAGGTCCAGCGCGTGCTCGGCGACATCGGTCCAGTCGCTGCGCAGCAGGCCGTAAGCCGCCGCCACGCCGGGCAATGGCGGCACGGCCACCCGGCGGATACCCACCAGCTGCGCCACCTCGGCCGCATGCAGCGCGCCGCCGCCCCCGGCCGCCACCAAGGTCAACCGGCAGGGGTCGCTGCCGACTGCAAACGCGGCCCGCTTGACCGCTTCTCCAAGCATGCCGTTGGCGACCCGCACGGCGGCCAGCGCCGCCGCCTCGACCGATAGCCCCAGCGGCCGCGCCAGCGACTCATCGACCGCCTGCGCCGCGGCGCCACGGTCGAGCATCAACCCTCCTGCCAGGCGCTCAGGCAAGATACCGAGCACCAACAGGCAATCGGTGACTGTCGCGCGCGTCCCGCCGCGGCCATAGGCCACGGGACCGGGCCGGGCACCGGCCGATTCCGGTCCGACGCGGATCCCGCCTCCAGGGTGCACCGACACATAACTGCCCCCGCCCACTGCCACGGACAGCACGTCGACCGACCGCAGGCGCAGGCTCATCTCGGCCACGCCCAGTTCGAGCGTATGACGAGCCCGGCCGCGCTGGATCAAACTCAGGTCGGACGTGGTGCCCCCTATGTCGAGACTCAGCGCATCCCCAACCAGCGAAACCTCATCCAGCATGCCAGCCACGCCGTTGACCGCCGCCGCCGGCCCCGACATGGCGAGCGTCAATGGCCGGCGCAGACAGGCCTCCAGCGTGGCGACACCTCCTTGCGACCGCATGACCAGGGCCGAGGCATAGCCTCTTTGCGCAAGACCGTCCCGCAGCCGGCGCAAATAGTCCGTCACGCCGGCCTTCACGTACGCGTCCATGGCGGTCGTGAACCAGCGCTCGAACTCCCGCGCGCGCGGATCGACTTCAGACGACAGGGAGATGCCTATCTCGGGCGCCATTTCCTCGCACCAGGCGCGCACCTGGCGCTCGTGCACCGGATTGCAATGCGAGAACAGCAAGCACACGGCGGCGCTGCGCACGCCGGCGGTGCGCAGCGCCTCGAGGGCATCGCGGATGTCGGCACGGTCTACCGGCTCGCATTCCTGGCCTCGGGCATCGATACGGCCGCCGATCTCGAAACGCAACGCCTCCGGCATCAACGCAACCGGCGTCTGGCATGGCACCCACGCCGCATAGAGGTCGCGGCGATTCTGCCGGCCCAGTGTCAGCACGTCGGCAAAGCCCCGCGTGACGATCACGCCGATGGGCGCCGCGCTGCGCTCGAGCAGGATATTGGTCGCGATGGTGGTGCCATGCAGAAGGCGACCGACCTGCGACGGCCCGAACGCCAGCGCCTGCGCCACTTCGTCGAGCGCCTGGAGGACCGCCTGCGCCGGATCGCCGCTGCGGCGCGAATGCTTGGAAGCGTGGACGCTGCCGTCCGGACCCACCGCGGCCACGTCGACGAAGGTCCCGCCCACGTCGATCCCTATGTCCCACAGGCCCGTATCCGAATCATGCATCATGGCCAGGCCTAGAACCGGTCCGGGGCGAACGGCGTCAGGTCGACACCGGTGGGACGGCCTGCGACCAGATTGGCGATTTCCCGCCCGGTCGTCGCACCGCCGCACATGCCGACGTGCCCATGACCGAAACCCAGCCAGACATTCGCCAGGCGCGGCGCCCGGCCGATCACCGGCATGCTGTCCGGCAGGCACGGACGATGCCCCATCCATTCCGTATAGCGGCTGGCATCCAGATGCGGGAACATCTCTTTACCTCGCTGCAACAGGACCTGCGCCCGCCGGTAGTCGGGCGGCGCGGCCAGGCCCGCAAACTCCACCGACCCCGCCAGGCGCAGCCCCTTGGCCATAGGATTGACCATGATGTTGTACTCGACGGCCATGACGGTATGCCGCAGCGACAGATTCGAGCTGTTTACCGTCACGTGGTAGCCGCGCTGGCTCTCCAGCGGCACGCGCAACCCCAGGCTGACCGCCAGGCCGCCCGACCACGCTCCCGCCGCAACCACTACGCCGTCGCATTCGATGGTCTCGCCCGCATCGGTCCGGACCGCCCGCACGGCGTCGCCCCGTTGCTCGAAAGCCGTCACACTCGCCCGCACGCTTCGCGCCCCGTCGCGCTCGCACTGTGCATGCAGCGCCTTGACCAGTTCGGACGGATCCAGCGTGGACCCGTTTTCAGGCGCCAGGATGCCGAAACGGAACCGGCCCTTGAGGTCGGGTTCCAGCGATTCCAGTTCGTCCTGGGCCACGTCGCGCATCTCGACCCCCAGCCTGCGGCGCAGGTCCATGCCCCACTGCCACTGCTGGGCGGCTTCGCGCCCGGAATACACATACAGACAGCCGGTACGGCGAACGAGGCCCTGCGCGCCGGCCCGTTCCAGCAACGGACCATAGTTCTCGAAAATCGGCGCCAGCAAGTTGCGCATGGCGGTGGCGATACGCACCACTTCGGCCGGCTGGGAGTGCCGCAGGAACCGCATCAGCCACGGCAGCACGACCGGGAGGTAGGGCCAGCGTATCGTCAGCGGCCCGAGCGGATCGAGCAGCCATCCCGGAACCTTCTTCCACATGCCCGGCATGCCGACGGGCAGGCAGGCGCTAGGCGACAGCGAGCCGGCATTGCCGAACGAACAGGCTTCGCCCGGCGGGCGGGGATCGACAAACGTGACATCATGACCATCCCGCTGCAACCATGCCGCCGTACACACCCCGACAATGCCCGTGCCAACAACCACTACATGCATGCCACCCCTCGCCTCCGGACCGCTCTGGATCCAGTTTTCAAACAATTGAATTCATAAAACCCGGCGGCCATACTAGGTAGCCCAGCCTTTGTGTGTCAAGGATTTTAAAAACCTGCACAGCAATAGAGAAAAAACGGCAAGATAGCTGCATAAACCCGAGATTTTTCTAAAAAAATAGATTCGACCCCTTTCTTGCTTCAAGGGTGAATCAAACCACCCCTATACTGGAGACAGCTCTGCATGCAGTCAAAAACAATCGTGCCCGCGACACCGCGGGACACCACCGACTGGCCCGGTGTCGCCCTGGGAGTCGCATGCGGGATTCTGGTCGCGCTGTGCGTCGGCAAAATGCCCCCCGCCTTGCCCCTGCTGCAACAGGACCTGGGACTTAGCCTGCGCGAAGTGGGATGGGTGGTGTCGGTATTCAGCACGATCGCGACCTTGTGCGCGGTCGGCATGGGGCTGGCATCGGGCCGTATCGGCGCCTGGCGCTTCACCGTAGCGGGCCTCTGTGCCTTGGTCGCGGGCGGCCTGCTGGGCGCGGCCTCCGATAGCTATGCCATGCTGCTGGCCAGCCGCATCCTGGAAGGCACCGGACAGATCGCCATCGTCATTTCGGTACCCGCGCTGCTGGCTGGACGAAGCGCGCCGCACCAGACACGCCTGGTGCTGGCGTTGTGGTCGGCCTACATGCCGCTCGGTATCAGCCTCGCCCTATTGACCGCCCCCTTGCTGCTGGAAGGCGGACATTGGCGTGGGCTGTGGCTACTCATTGCCGGCCTGACCGCCATCTGCGCGGGGTGGATGGCACGATGGCGGCCACGCTACGCGTCGCCGGTGGCGCCCGGCAAGCGCGCGCTCGATTGGCGCCAGCTCACCGGGGGCTTGCGCCAGCTGGCGCCCTGGGTCTTGGCGCTCTCGTTCACCTGCTACGCGATCCAGTTCTTCACTGTCATGACCTTCCTGCCCACCTGGGCCATCCAGGAACGCGGGCTGTCGCTGCGGACGGCCTCGACGCTGACGGCGGTGGTGATCTTTTTCAACGCGGGAGGCTCGGCGCTGGGCGCCTCGCTTCTCCAGCGCGGCATGCGAGGCAGCGCCCTGATCATGGCCGCGCACGTCGTAGTGGGCGTATCCGCATGCTCGATTTTCCTGGAGTGGCTTCCCGATCCCGTCCGTTTTGCCGCGTGCATCAGCCTCAACCTGGTAGGCGGGATCCTCCCGGCCGCGACGCTCTCGGCAGCGGTACGGCTGGCCCGGACGCCGGACCAGATGGCGAGCCTGCAGGGGCTTTTTCTGCAGGGCTCCAATCTCGGGCAGTTCGTGGCAGCCCCTTTGGTGACCTGGGCCGTCACGGTGGGCGGACCGGTACCCGAGTGGTCGCATGCGCTGCCGCTGATGGCGGCGTGCGCCACGCTGGGACTGGGGCTGGGCCTGTTCGTCCGCTCGCGCGGGCTGTAGAACCTCAGATATAGATGATCAGCGCGACCACACCGATGACGAGCGCCGCCTTGGTCACGCGGTACGCCGTGCGGTTCCAGTTCTTGAACCGGCGGCGATACTGGCCCGACACCCAGACGACGTGGAACAGCTTGTTGATCAACCCGGTCTTGTCGCCTTCTTCGTTGGGGGAGCTGGCCGCGGTCATCACCTTGCGCCCCATCCACTTGTTGAAGGCCTGCGCCCAGCGATAGCGCAGCGGACGCTCGACATCGCAGAAAAGAATGATGCGGTCGCGATCGGTGCCGTTCTCGGCCCAATGGATGAAGGTCTCGTCGAATACGACGCTTTGGCCGTCGCGCCAGCTATAGCGCTGCCCGTCCACTTCGATGAAGCACCGGTCGTCATTCGGCGTCTCCAGCCCCAGGTGGTAGCGCAGCGAGCCCGCAAAGGGATCGCGGTGCGGATTGAGCCGAGCGCCGGGAGGCAGCTCGGCAAACATCGCGGCCTTGACCTCCGGGATGCCGCGCAGGATCTCCACAGTACGCGGGCAATATTCATGCGCCGAAGGATGCTGGGCCTCATACCATTTCAGGTAGAAACGCTTCCAGCCGGATTTGAAGAACGAATTGAAACCGGCGTCGTTGTTTTTCTCGGCGGCGCGTATGCGCTGAGCGTCACGCAACCGGACCGCCTCGTCGCGGATGACTTCCCAGTTGTCGTCCAACGCTTGCAGGCCGGGCAGCTGCCGCACGGGGATGTACGGCACGGCGGGTACTTTGGAAAACAAATACATGAACGCATTGATCGGCGCCACGATCGAGGAGTGGTCAAACAGTTGCCGGAAAAAACGCAGCCTCACCTTCCCTCGAAAATGCACATAACCAATGGCGCCCAGATACAGCGCAACGATGATCCATTTCATATCAATTCCCGGGTACCCGCCTTCGCCCTAGGCGGATCACACCATCAATACCGTAGAACCTGTTGTTTTTCGGGCTGCCAGCGACTCGTGCGCCGCGGCCACTTCCTCGAGTTTGAAACGCTGCTCGATACGCGGTTTGATCTTGCCCGCGACCACCAGGTCGAACAGCTCGGAGGCAGCCGCCTGCATTTTTTCCAGCGTATCGACATGGTGCGCGACGGTAGGCCGGGTCACGAACAACGAACCCTTTTGCGCCAGGATGCCGAGGTTGACACCCGAGACCGGGCCCGAGGCATTCCCGAAGCTCACCATCAGGCCGCGTTGCTGCAGGCAATCGAGGGAAGTTTCCCAGGTGTCCTTGCCGACGCCGTCATAAACCACGGGCACCTTCTTGCCCTTGGTCAGTTCACGCACCCGCTCGACGACGTTTTCCTTCGTGTAGTCGATGACTCGCCAGGCGCCGTTGGCCTTGGCCAGCGCGGCTTTTTCGGGAGACGAAACCGTGCCGATCAGCTTGACGCCGAGAGCCCTGGCCCACTGGCAGGCGATCAGCCCCACCCCCCCGGCGGCGGCATGGAACAGAATGGTTTCGTGCCCTTGCAGGCGATAGGTCTGCCGGAACAGGTATTGCACCGTCAGCCCTTTGAGCATGATGGCGGCGGCATCCTCGAAGCTGATGCCGTCCGGAAGTTTGACCACCTGGAAGGCCGGCATGTTCCGCAGTTCGGCGTAGGCCCCCAGTGGGCTCTGTCCGTAGGCCACGCGGTCCCCGACTTTCAGGTGCTTGACCCGGGGCCCCACCGCGTCGACCACTCCGGCGGCCTCGAAGCCCAGCACGGCGGGAAGCGAGGCGGGATACAGGCCGGTACGGAAATAGATGTCGATGAAGTTCAGGCCGACCGCATATTGCCGGATCCGCACTTCGCCGGGTCCCGGCGGGGGCACCTCGACATCCACCAACTTGAGCACTTCCGGGCCGCCGTACTGCTCGATGCGGATCGCCTTGGACATCTGGATCTCCTAGATGAGGAACGTACATGCCGCATTCTAATCGCGCATACAATCTCGCGGAGAATATCGGCCGCCCCGGGGCATCCCGCGCTGCCCAACCCGCAAGGTACGCCTGTGAAGACCGATCCGCGCTTTCCCAACCTCTTCATCCTCGACCATCCGCTGATCCAGCACAAGCTGACGCACATGCGGGACAAGAACACCTCCACCCGGACGTTCCGCCTGCTGCTCAGGGAGATCTCGCAGCTCATGGGCTACGAGGTCACGCGCAATTTGCCGCTGGAACTGCGGCCGATCGAAACCCCCATGACCCGGATGGACGCGCCCGTCATCGCCGGCAAGAAGCTGGCCGTGGTCCCGGTGTTGCGCGCCGGCAGCGGCATGGCCGACGGCCTGCTCGACCTGGTGCCCTCCGCGCGGGTCGGCCATATCGGCCTGTACCGCGACGACCAGCACCGGCCCGTCGAGTACCTGGTGCGGCTGCCCGAAATCGAGGGACGCACCTTCATCCTGTGCGATCCCATGATAGGCACGGGCTATTCCGCGGCCCATGCGGTCGAAGTGCTGAAAAAACGCGGGGTGCCGGCCTCCAACATTATCTTCGTCGCATTGGTGGCCTCGCCGGAAGGCATGCGCGTCTACTGCGACCATCACCCCGACGTGCCCATGTTCCTGGCCGCGCTGGACGACTACCTGGACGACCACGCTTATATCGTGCCGGGCCTCGGGGACGCCGGCGACCGGCTTTTCGGCACCAAGAACTGACGCCCCCTGCCGCGCCGCGGGCAAGCTACCAGGCAGCCGGGTCCGCATCGCCCTGCCCCGGCCCTGACGCCGCCACCAGCGCCGCCAGTACACCGGCGGTTTCAGCATCGAGCATGCCGTCGTAACGCCGGGGCCGGTAATGCATCTGGAAAGCGGCCAGCACCGCCTGCGTCTCACGGTCGGCAACGCCGGTCCGCGGCGCGGCGTACCCGACACGCGCCAGTTGGCGCTGGACCCAGGCGGTATCCGGCAGGCCCTGCGACTCGAAACGGGCGCGCAGGGCCTGGGCCACCGACTCGTCATACCAGCGACCGACGCCCGCCTGCGCCAGTTCCCGCCACGGAAACAACGGGCCCGGATCCTGTTTGCGCAACGGTGCAATGTCGCTATGCCCGACGATGTTCTCCGGCGCTATGCCATGCCGCTGCGCAATGTCGCGCACCAGGGCCGTCACGGCCCCGATCTGGGCCGGCTTATAGGGCTGCCAGGCGGCGCTACCGTCGGCCGCGGTGCCTACCGGGCCGGGATTGACGATCTCGATGCCGATGGAACTGCGATTGAGCCAGGTATAGCCCTGCCATTGACTCTCGCCCGCATGCCAGGCCGCGCGATCCTCATCCACCAGCCGGTAGACCCGAGGCGGATCGTCGTCGGTCACCAGGTAGTGGCTGCTGACCTCCCCCTGGCTCAGCAGGCTGAGCGCCCGGGGTGAGTCGGATACCGTGTAATGCAGCACGATAAACCGGACCCGGCTGCCCTGGCTGCGCGCCGTGATCGAGCTGTCGATGTCCAGCCCGCCCGGCCCCGGCCGTACCGATCCGCACCCCTGGACCAGCAGCAGGATGGCAACGCCTATCAAGGATGCGGAACGGGCGAAACGCATGGGACGGGACTCCTTTCTCCTGTGGCTCGGGGCTGCCCGGCACCACGTCAGTGCGCGCCTCCCGCGTCGACCGGGGCGCCGGAGCCGGGCTTGCCCGGCCGCGCGAACCAGACCATGGCGATCAACGCCAGGAAGATCACGGCCGACCCATAGAAAATATCGACCGCCGACATGGTCAACGCCTGGCCGTTGATCAAGTTGTCGACCGACGCAAGCGCCTGCTCCGGCGCCATGCCGGCGCCCTGCATGGCCGACATGGCCTGCGACGCCGGCGCACTGCCGGCCGTGATGTGCTCGGTCAGGTGGGCGTGGTGCATGGCCGCCCGATTCTCCCACATTGTCGTAGAGATGGAAGTGCCGAAGGCTCCGGCGGTAATGCGCAGGAAATTCGACAGGCCCGACGCGCTGGCGATCTTGTCGGGAGGCAGCCCCGCCAGGGTCAGCGACACCAGCGGCACGAAGAATGCGGCCATGCCGGCGCCTTGCAGCACCGTGGGCTCGAGCAGCGTCACGATGTCGGCCTGGGGCGTGAAGTCCGAGCGCATGAAACTGACCGCGGCGAACACGACGAAAGCGACCGTCACCAGCACGCGCGGGTCGGCCCGCGTCATCATGCGGCCGATAACGGGCGTCAGCACGATCGCCAGCAAGCCGATAGGCGCGGTGACCAGCCCGGCGTCGGTGGCGGTATATCCCATCTGTGTCTGCAACCACAAGGGCAGCAGCACGACATTGCCGAAGAAGACCGCATAGGCCACCGACAGGGTCAACGCGCCCACCGTGAAATTGCGTCCGGCGAACAGCCTCAGGTCCACCACCGGATGCTTGTCGGTCAGCTCCCAGATGACGAATAACACGACGCCCACGACGGCCACCACGGCCAGCGCGACGATGGTGCCGCTGGCGAACCAGTCGAGCTCCTTGCCCTTATCCAGCATGATCTGCAATGCCGCGATCCAGACGACCAGCAGGACCAGTCCCACCGTGTCGATGGGCAACTTGCGGATCGGCGACTCCCGCTTGTGGTAGATACTCCAGCTGACCCACGCCGATACCAGCCCGACGGGAATATTGATGTAGAAGATCCAGGGCCAGGAGTAGTTGTCCGAAATCCAGCCGCCAAGCAGGGGCCCGGCCACGGGCGCGACCAGGGTCGTCATGGACCAGAGGGCAAGCGCCATCCCGGATTTTTCCCTGGGGTAGCTGCCCAGCATGAGCGCCTGCGACAGCGGGATCATGGGTCCGGCCACCAGGCCTTGCAACACGCGGAAAGCGATCAACGACTGCAGGTTCGGCGCCAGTCCGCACAGCCATGACGCCAGGATGAACAAGAGCACCGATGCGACGAACAGCCGTACCTGCCCGAAGCGCATGGTCAGCCAGCCCGTCAGGGGCAAGGCAATGGCGTTGGCCACCGCAAACGACGTGATGACCCAGGTGCCCTGGCTGGTGCTGACGCCCAGGTCGCCCGATATCGCGGGCAGCGACACATTGGCGATCGAAGTATCCAGCACGTTCATGAAGACGGCGGCCGACAGTGCCACCGTGCCCAGCAGCCGCTGTCCGCCCGCCAGTGGCGGGTAGGAGGCCTGCGGAGCGGCCGGCGCGGGCCCGGCGGACGGTCCGCCCGCGGAAGAAGAAGCGGCGTTCGTCATGAAGACTCCGTCGGTGCGATCTCAGAGCGTGCCGGCGCCGGGGCGCACGGCGGCCACTTCTCGGCCCACGGCGGCCGGGGCCGTACTGGAAATATGCTGCGGCGCCGCCTTGGCGACGGCCGGCTTCGCTTCCGGCGCGTGCCCACCGAGGTTCTGGGCAATGGTGGCGGCGACGAGCGCATCGGCATCTTCGCTGGCATGGTCCATGACCGTCGTCGAGTAGGCCGGCGCAGTACGGCCGGCTTCAGCCAGCACCGGGCCGTCGGTGGCGGAAACGTCCACCGAGACGTTCATCGAGAGGCCGACGCGCAGGGGATGCGCCTCGACTTCCTTGGGATCGAGCGCGATCCGCACCGGCACCCGCTGCACCACCTTGATCCAGTTGCCGGTAGCGTTCTGCGCCGGCAACAGCGCGAACGCGCTGCCGGTGCCTGCGCCCAGGCCGGCGACCTTGCCGTGATATTCGACCGTGGACCCGTAGAGGTCGGCCTCGAGCGTCACAGGTTGTCCAATCCGCATGCGGCCGAGCTGCACTTCCTTGAAGTTGGCATCCACCCACACCTGGTTCAGCGGCACGATGGTCATCAACGAAGCGCCGGGCGCCACGCGCTGGCCGACCTGCACACTGCGCTTGGCCACGTATCCGGTCACCGGCGCAGGCAGCGTCGTGCGCGACAGACTGATATAGGCCTCCCGCACCTTGGCCGCGGCCTGCAGCACATTGGGATGCTGTTCCACGCTGGTGCCGTCGGTCAGCGCCGTATTGGTGGCGAGCTGTTCGCGGGCGGCCGCCAGCGCTGCCTGCGCGGAAGCCAGTGCCGCCTTCGCGTTGCTGACCGCCGTCTGCGCATGCAGCAATTCTTCGCCGCTCACCGCACCCGAGGCCGCCAGGTTCTGGCGCCGGTTGGCATCGTTCTGCGCCTTGGCCAGGTCGGCCTTCGCCCGCTCGACTTCCGCCTTGCGCACCGAAATGTTGGCGCTCAAGGCCCCATTGTTGGCATAGAGCGTACGCACCTGCCGCACCGTCTGGGCCAACGCGGCCTGGGCGTGATCGAGCGCGACCTGAGCGTCGGCCTTGTCGAGCAGGACCAGGGGATCGCCGGCCTTGACGTAGTCGGTGTCGTCGGCATGAATGGCCACGACCGTGCTGGCGATCTGCGGCGTGATCTGTACCAGGTTGCCCTGTACGTAAGCGTCGTCGGTATGCTCGTAGTGGCGTGCCACCAGGGCCCACCATGCGCCATAGCCCACGGCGGCCACGGCGAAGACGGCGGCCGCGCCCAGCAGCAGCCGCTTGCGGGAATTGCTCGAAGTATCTTGTACGGTTTCCATTTGTGTTTTCCTTGCTCCGCACGCGTGGCGCGGCATAGCCCTTCAACTCGTCGATGTCTTATTGGCCCGTTGCGGCCACGGCCTCGCCCGGGGCGGGCGGCAGCTCCGAACCGCCACCCAGCACCTTGGCCAGCGCAACGTCCAAGGTCAGCGCGCGGGCCTTCAAATCGGCGTCCAGCCTGGCCTGCTCCAGTACCGCGCTCTGCGCGGCGAGCACGCTCAGGTAGTTGCCCAGCCCCGCGCGATAACGTTCGACGGCGAGGTCATAGGCATGCTCGATCGCCTCCTTGGCCTGGCGCTGCTCATTGCGCTCGCGGCCCAGTGCCCGTATCGAAGCCAGGGTATCGGCCACCTCGTTCACCGCATGCAACACGGTCTGGTTGTAGGAAGCAATGGCCAGGTCCGCGTCCGCGGCCGTACCCTTCAGATTCGCGTTGAGCCGCCCGCCCTCGAAAATGGGCAGCGTGATGGCGGGACCGACGCCGACGATCTGGCTGCCCGACTTGAACAGGTTGGAGAGTCCGAGCGCCGACGTGCCGACGAAGCCCGCCAGGTTGATGTTGGGATAGAACATGGCCTTGGCGGCATCGATATGGCGCAGCGCCGACTCGACGCGCCACCGGGCCGCAACGATGTCGGCACGGCGGCCCAGCAGCGACAGCGGCACATTCGCCGGCACCGCGGTCTCTGGCGATGCCAGCGCCACGGGCTGGATGGCTGCGCCGCGCTCAGGGCCGGCACCCGCCAGCGCAGCGATCTCGTTGCGCTGCAGGGCGATGGCTTCATCCACCTGCGCCAGCTGAGTACGGGCCTGCGCCAATGCCGACTCGGCCTGTTTGACTTCGACCTGGGTATCGAGCCCCGAGGCGTAGCGCTGGCGCGTCAATGTGCCGACTCGCCCGCGTTGCGCAATGGCCGCCTGCAGCACGTCTCGCTGGGCGAACAGGCGCTGGAGGTTGAAGTATGCCGAGCCGACCGAACTGGCCAGGATACCGACGGCGGCCTGGTTTTCGGCTTGAGCGGCACGGCTTTCAGACACGGCGGCCTTCAGCAGCGAGCCATTCTTGTTCCAGAAATCGAGCTCATAGCCGACGTTCACAGCCAGGCGCGCGTCGGTGCGGACCCCGCCCGCCAACGGCGCCGGAATGGCGCCGTGTTCGGTGTAGCGTTGCCGCGTCGCGCTGAACGTTCCGTCGACCTGCGGCAGTCCGTCGGCCCGCGCGGCGCCGACGGCCGCCTCGGCCCTCGCCAGGCGCGCCTGCGCCACGACGACGGACGGGCTGCCGGCAATCGCCTCGTCGATCAAGGCGTCCAACTGGGGATCGCCATAACGGTGCCACCATTGCTGCACCGGCCATTGCACATCGGCCTGTTCCGCGGCCAACGAACTTCCATCGAGCAGCCGGGCCTGGGGAGCGGCCTCCCGGTCCATGCTGGCGCACGCCGCCAACGCGGCCACCAGGGGAACTAACAAGAGCTTTCTCATAAACCTTACGATTTGCTGAATTTAATTGCCCAGGCTATTACTGCTTAGGCAGCTATATGGTTAAAAAACAGCCGGGCGCGCACCCGCGCGACCTACCCGGGGGACGAACCGTTAGCGATCATGCGCCGTAGCAAGGCCTTCAATTGCTGCACCTCCTCGTCGGAAAACCCGCGCGTATGCTGATCGACCGCATGGCGCAACCGCTGGGGGATCTGCTCGGTGGCACGGATGCCTTCCTCGGTCAACTCCAGCTTGATGACCCGGCGGTCTTCCGCGCTGCGCACCCGGCGGATCAAGCCCTTGGATTCGAGCCGGTCCAGCATGCGCGTCATTGCGCCGGTATCCGAACAGGCCGAGCGGGCCAGTTCCGCGGCGGTGTCGCCTCGCCCCATGGCAAGCAGCATGAGTGGCCCCCACTGCATCGCGGTCAGGTCGAGCGCAGTCATCTCCGCATCGACGGCCCGTTGCAGTGAGTTGTGGGCCTGCTTGATCAGGTAGCCCAGGCTGTCGCCAGGATCGTAGCGGCCGGCGGAAGCCGGCGGCGACCGGTCGCGAGAAGAAACGGAATCTGCCATGCGGTGATTATTGCTGCATGGGCAATGATTGTCAATGCAGTAACAGACGGCCCCAGCGATCTGCGGATCTGCAAATCAGCGGCGACGCTTGCCCAGCAGGGAACCAAGCAGGCCCCGCGTCAGGTCGCGCGCAAGCTGGGTACCCATGGACCGTACGGCGCTGCGGGCGGCCGATTCAAGAACGCCCTCGCGCCTTCCGCCGCGGGGCCCGGTCGAGCCGAACAACACGTCGCGCAGCCCGCCGATCAGCCCGTCGTCGTCGGCTTTTGCCGGCTTGGCCTCCTGTTCCGCGGGCGAGGCCGCGGCGGACTGCTCGCCCCCGGCTGCCCGGCTGGTCAGCATCTCGTAGGCCGACTCCCGGTCGACGGTTTTCTCGTATACGCCCGCTACCAGCGAGGACTGGCGCAGCGCCTGGCGTTCGGCATCGGTAGCCGGGCCGATGCGGCTGCCCGGCGCGACGACGTAGACGCGCTCGGTCATGCCCGGCCGGCCCTTCTCGTCCAGCAGCGACACCAACGCCTCGCCCACCCCCAATTCCGTGATCGCGGCGGTGACATCGAGCGCGGGATTGGGCCGCATCGTCTCGGCGGCCGACTTCACCGCCTTCTGGTCACGCGGGGTGAAGGCACGCAGGGCATGCTGCACGCGATTGCCCAGCTGGCCCAGTACCGCCTCCGGAATATCGAGCGGATTCTGGGTGCAGAAATACACCCCCACTGCCTTGGAACGGATCAGCCTCACCACCTGCTCGATCTTGTCCAGCAGCGCCTTGGGCGCGTCGTCGAACAAGAGGTGGGCTTCGTCGAAAAAGAAGACGAACTTCGGCTTGTCGGTATCCCCCGCCTCGGGCAGGTGCTCGAACAGCGTCGACAGCATCCACAACAGGAACGTCGCATAAAGCGTAGGCGACTGCATCAACTTGTCGGCGGCCAGGATATTGACCACGCCCCGGCCCTGCCCGTCGGTCTGCATGAGATCGTCGATGTTCAGCATGGGCTCGCCGAAGAAGCGGTCGCCCCCCTGCTCCTCCAGGGCCAGCAGCCCCCGTTGAATGGCCCCTACCGAGGCAGGCGAGACGTTGCCATAGCGGGTCTTGAACTGGGCGGCGTTATCGCCCACGTATTGCAGCATGGCCCTCAGGTCTTTCAGGTCGAGCAACAGCAAGCCGTTGTCGTCGGCGATGCGGAACACCATGGTCAGCACGCCGGCCTGGGTATCGTTGAGATTGAGCATCCGGCCCAGCAACAACGGCCCCATGTCCGAGACCGTGGCGCGCACGGGGTGCCCTTGCTCGCCAAAGACGTCCCACAGCGTGACGGGCGCGCCGCCCCAGACCGGCTGGTCCAGCCCGAGCGACTCCAGCCGCGCCGTCAGCTTGGGCGTCGCCACGCCGGCTTGCGAAATCCCGGTCAGGTCGCCTTTGACGTCGGCCATGAACACCGGGACGCCCAGGCGGGAAAACGATTCAGCCATCACCTGGAGCGTCACGGTCTTGCCGGTACCGGTCGCCCCCGTGATGCAGCCATGGCGGTTGGCCATGCCCGGCAGCAGGAAGAGATCGGTGTTTGCGTTCTTGGCGAGAAGGATGGGGTCGACCATGGCGGTTCCGTTATGCAGGGGCAGAAGGATGGGATAGCCGGGGATTCTGTGCGCAAGGCCGCGGCTTGTCAAAACCGCGGCCGCGGGCGGCGCCTCCTGCATGATGCTCGGCTGTGGTATCGGCAGCAAGAGGACATTCCCCGGCGCCCCCGCCTTGCCGGTCAAGCTAAAATGGACACCTCACCGTTACAACACAAGCGATTTCCATGGCCGGACATAGTAAATGGGCCAATATCCAGCACCGCAAAGGGCGTCAGGACGCCAAGCGCGGCAAGCTGTGGACCAAACTGATACGTGAAGTCACCGTGGCGGCCCGCGCGGGCGGGCCCGATCCCGAAACCAACCCTCGCCTGCGCCTGGCATGGGACAAGGCCACTGACGCCAACATGCCCAAGGACACCATCCAGCGCGCCATCGCGCGGGGCACCGGCGGCGCCGACGGCGACAACTACGAGGAAGTCCGCTACGAAGGCTACGGCGTGGGCGGGGCGGCCGTCATCGTCGACTGCATGACCGACAACCGCACGCGCACGGTGGCCGAAGTGCGCCATGCATTCTCCAAGCATGGCGGAAACCTGGGCCAGGAAGGCTCGGTGGCTTTCATGTTCAAGCACTGCGGCCAGTTCCTGTTCGCGCCCGGCACCTCGGAAGACAAGGTCATGGAGCTCGCGCTCGAGGCCGGCGCGGAAGACGTCATCACCGACGACGAAGGCGTGATCGAGGTTATCAGCGCCCCGGCCGACTATGCCGCGGTCAAGCAGGCCTTCGACAAGGGCGGGCTGAAGGCGGAAATGGACGGCATCGTGATGAAGGCACTCAACGAAACCGCCCTGACCGGAGAGGACGCGGAAAAAATGCAAAAGCTGCTGGACGCGCTCGAATCCCTGGACGATGTCCAGGAGGTCTACACCACCGCGGTCATGGACGAGCAGTGACCATGAAACTTCTCGTCATCGGCTCCGGCGGCCGCGAACACGCCCTGGCCTGGCAACTGGCCAAATCGCCCAAGACCCAGAAGGTCTACGTGGCGCCCGGCAACGGCGGCACGGCGCTGACCCCGCACTTGCAGAACGTTCCCATTACCGATCCGGCACAGCTGGCGGACTTCGTCGAAAAAGAAGGCATAGGACTGACCGTGGTCGGGCCCGAGGCGCCGCTCGCGGCCGGCGTGGTCGACATTTTCCGCGCGCGGGGCCTGAAGATCTTCGGCCCCACCAAGGCCGCCGCGCAGCTCGAAAGCTCCAAGGACTTCGCCAAGGCCTTCATGGTCAGGCACGGCATTCCCACCGCCAAGTACCAGACCTTTACCGACCCGGCCCAGGCACACGCCTATCTCGACCAGCAAGGCGCGCCCATCGTGGTCAAGGCCGACGGCCTGGCCGCGGGCAAGGGCGTCGTAGTGGCCGCCACGCTGGAAGAGGCGCATGCCGCCGTCGATGCGATGCTGGGGGACGGCAAGCTCGGACAGGCCGGCGCCCGCGTCGTGATCGAAGAGTTCCTGGAAGGCGAAGAAGCCAGCTTCATCGTGCTGTGCGATGGCCGGCACGTCCTGCCCCTGGCCACCAGCCAGGACCACAAGCGGCTCCAGGACAACGACCAAGGGCCCAACACCGGCGGCATGGGCGCGTATTCGCCCGCGCCGGTCGTCACGCCCGAGCTTCACGGCCGCATCATGCGCGAGGTGATCTGGCCCACCATCCAGGGCATGGCCAAGGACGGCATTCCGTTCACCGGCTTCCTGTACGCGGGGCTGATGATAAGCGCGCAGGGCATCAAGGTGCTGGAGTTCAATTGCCGCATGGGCGATCCGGAAACGCAGCCCATCATGATGCGCGTCAAGAGCGATCTGCTCGAAGTCTTCGAGCACGCGGTGGCGGGCACGCTCGACCAGGCGAACATCAACTGGGACCGCCGCACCGCATTGGGCGTGGTCATGGCGGCCCACAACTATCCCGGCACGCCGCGCACCGGCGACGTCATCAGCGGCCTGCCGGCCGAGACGCCGGACAGCATGGTGTTCCATGCCGGCACGACCCAAAGCGGCGGCGTGGTCAAGACCAGCGGCGGGCGGGTGCTGTGCGTCACCGCGCTGGGCGATTCGGTCAAGCTAGCCCAGCAGCGCGCGTACGACGTACTGCAATCCATACACTTCGACGGTGCGCAATACCGCCGCGACATCGGCTGGCGTGCGATGTCGCGCCGCACGGCCACGACGGAGCCCGGCACGGCATGATCATCGACACCGCGCTGACCCGCGACTATTTCACGGGCCTGCAATCGCGCATCGTCGAGAGCCTCGAGCGCATCGAAGGCCAGCCCTTCCGTTCCGATGCCTGGCAACGCGCCGAGGGCGGTGGCGGCATTTCGCGCTTGATCGAAAACGGGCGGGTATTCGAACGCGGCGGCGTGCTGTTCAGCCACGTGACCGGCGCCACCCTGCCGCCCTCGGCCAGCGCCCACCGGCCCGAGCTGGTCGGAAGGCCGTGGGAAGCCATGGGCGTATCCCTCGTGCTGCACCCCCGCAATCCGTACGTGCCGACCGTGCACATGAACGTGCGGGTCTTCATCGCCAAATCCGTCCACCTCTCGGACGCCGACGACGTGTTCTGGTTCGGCGGAGGCATGGATTTGACGCCCTACTATCCGTTCGAGGAAGACGCGGTCCATTTCCACCGCACTTGCAAGACAGCGCTGGACCCTAGCGGTACCGACCTCTACCCGCGCTTCAAGAAGTGGTGCGACGACTACTTCTACCTCAAGCACCGCAAGGAAGCCCGGGGGCTCGGGGGCATCTTCTTCGATGACTTCAACGAAGGCGGCTTCGACCACGCGTTCGCCGCCGCCCGCTCCGTGGGCGACCACTTCCTCGAAGCCTACCTCCCCATCGTCCAGCGCCGGCTACCGTTGGCCTATGGCGAGCGCGAGCGCGATTTCCAGGCCTATCGCCGCGGGCGCTACGTCGAATTCAACCTGGTGTTCGATCGCGGTACCCTGTTCGGCCTGCAATCGGGCGGGCGCACCGAGTCCATCCTGATGTCCATGCCGCCGCATGCCCAATGGCGCTACGACTGGCATCCCGAGCCCGGTTCGCCCGAGGCCCGCCTCTACGAACTGCTGCCGCCACGGGAATGGATTTGACTTCGCCCATCTCTCGCATCGGATTGCTGGGAGGAAGCTTCGATCCCATCCACGAGGCCCACTTGGCCCTGGCCCGGACCGCGCTTGCCCATCTGGCTGCCGACTCGGTCCAGCTCATCCCCGCAGCCGCGCCGTGGCAACGCCAACCGCTGGCGGCCACTGCCGACCAGCGGGCCGAAATGGTGGCGCTGGCTATCGCCGGCCAGCCCGGCCTGGCCCTGAACCGTATCGAGATCGACCGCGGCGGCCCGAGCTACACTATCGACACCTTGCGTGCGCTCACGGCCGGCATGGGCACGCCGCTTGCTAGCCCCGTGCGATACGTCTGGATACTCGGGGCAGATCAATTGGCCAATTTCTGTACCTGGAAAGACTGGCAAGACATCGTTGCGCTGGCCGATCTCGCAGTGGCCAGCCGACCCGGCGCCGAGCCCGGCCCGAGCGCCGAACTGCATGCCGCACTCGCCACGCACGGGCGCACCCTGCACAGGCTGCCCATGCCGGAAATGGAGATATCGAGCTCCGCCATCCGGCAGCGACTCGCCCGGGGCGAACCGGTCGACGGCCTCGTCCCCCCCGCCGTGCTGCAATACATCAGGCAGCATCGCCTGTATCAGGTCTAAACATGGACATACGCAAACTACAACGCGCCGTCGTCGATGCCCTCGAGGACGTCAAAGCACAAAACATCACCGTACTGAACACCACGCACTTGACGAGCCTGTTCGACCGTGTCGTCATCGCCAGCGGCACGTCGAACCGGCAGACCCGCGCACTGGCCTCCAGTGTCTGCGAAAAGGTCAAGGCCCTGGGAGGCGAGGTCGTTGCCACCGAAGGCGAAGAGACCGGCGAGTGGGTGCTGGTGGACCTGGGCGACATCGTCGTCCACATCATGCAGCCGGCCATCCGCGACTACTACAACCTCGAAGAAGTGTGGGGCGGCAAGCCGGTGCGCATGAAGCTTGCGTCGCCACCCGCTCGCTAAGGCGCACTCGCAACTGTGATACAGGCGGACCGGCGAAGCCCGATCCGCCGCCCCTGATGGGCATGGGAACTCGATGAAACTCGTAATCGTTGCGGTGGGCCACCGGATGCCGGGGTGGGTGGATGAGGCGTTCGCCGACTACGCCAAGCGCCTGCCTCCCGATTGCCCCATCGAACTGCGGGAAGTCCGTCCGGAGCCTCGCACGACGGGCAAGACGGCCGCCCAGATGCAGGCGCTGGAGGCCAAGCGCATCGAAGCCGCGTTACCGGCGGGCGGACGCTGGATCGCCCTGGACGAACGCGGGCGCGACCTCACCACAGTGGAGCTGTCCCGTCAGCTGCAGCAATGGCGCGATCATGGACAGGACGTCGGCCTGATCATAGGCGGACCCGATGGACTCGATCCGGAGCTGAAGCGCCGGTGCGCGGGGATGCTGCGTCTATCCAGCCTGACCTTGCCTCATGGCATGGTCCGCGTGCTGCTAGCCGAACAACTGTATCGAAGCTGGTCTATCCTGGCGAACCACCCCTACCATAGGGGAGGTTAGCGTCGGTCCGGCCGCCGCACGCGCCAGGGTCACCCCGGAGCGAATAATGACTGCCATTTACCTTGCCTCTCGAAGCCCGCGCCGGACGGAGTTGCTGGCCCAGCTGGGCGTCGAGCACGACGTGCTGCTGGCCCCTCCGGCCGCGGGACCGGACGAGCCCCAGTTGCCGGGCGAGCCCGCGGCCGACTATGTGCGCCGCACGGCACGCGAGAAAGCGCTGCTGGGCGCCGAGACCATGCGGCTGCGGCATATGCCCGAACGCCCCCTCCTGGCTGCGGACACCACGGTCATCCTCGATGGAGACGTGCTGGGCAAACCCGTCGACCGGGCCGACGCGGTACGCATCCTGCAGCGGCTGTCCGGATCGACCCACGTGGTTCACACGGCGCTCGCCGTGGTGAGCCGAGGCGTCCTGCACGAGGACGAGTCGATCACCCAGGTTCAGTTTCGCGAATTGACGCCGCGCGACATCGAGCGCTATTGCGATACCGGCGAGCCCTACGACAAGGCCGGCGCATACGGCATACAGGGACTGGGGGGCATTTTCGTGCGGCACATCTCCGGCAGCTTCACCGGCGTCATGGGACTGCCGCTGTACGAGACGGCCCGTCTCCTTGCGTGCGCCGGCATCGTGCTGCCTTGAGCGCCTATACGCCTATCGCGCCTTCGGCATGCGGCGGCACCCGTGCCGCCCCCCGGCGTGCACCGCCCGCAGCCGAGTCGCGGTAAGCTGCGCATAGTCGCGCAATGCTCACCGGCAGGTTCCATGACCGAAGACATCCTCATCAACGTTTCTCCGTACGAAACCCGGGTTGCCGTCATCCAGCAAGGTGCCGTGCAGGAACTCCACATCGAGCGCACCTCGCAGAAGGGCTACGTCGGAAACATCTACCTGGGCCGGGTCGCCCGCGTCCTGCCCGGCATGCAGAGCGCCTTCATCGACATCGGCCTGGGGCGCGCGGCCTTCCTGCACATCGCCGACATCCGCGAGAGCCGGCAGGAGCGCGCACACGGAGGGCACCCCGCCACCCCGATCGAGAAATTGCTGTTCGAGGGCCAGACCTTGATGGTGCAAGTCATCAAGGATCCCATCGGGACCAAGGGAGCGCGACTGTCCACGCAGATCAGCGTCGCGGGGCGCATGCTGGTGTACCTGCCCTACGACCCGCACATCGGCATCTCCCAGCGTATCGAGTCCGAGGCCGAACGCACGCAATTGCGCGACCGCGTCCAGCGGCTGGTTCCGGAGGACGAAAAAGGCGGCTACATCGTCCGCACGCAGGCCGAAGATGCAAGCGACGAAGAGCTCGCGGCCGACATCGCCTACCTGCGCAAGCTCTGGGCCATCATGCAGCAGCAGGCGCGGACCAAGGGTGCGCCGTGGCTGCTGCACGAAGACCTCAACCTGGAACAGCGCGTATTGCGCGACGTAGTCAGTGCCGAAACCGCCTCCATCCAGATCGACTCGCGCAGCAGCTTCACCCGGCTGCTTGCATGGGCCCGGGAGTTCACCCCGTCGGTCATCGACAAACTGGTTCACTACAACGGGGAACGACCGCTCTTCGATCTGTACAACGTCGACGATGAAATCAATCGCGCGCTCTCGCGGCGCGTCGAACTCAAGTCGGGCGGCTACCTCATCATCGACCAGACAGAGGCGCTCACGACCATAGACGTCAACACCGGCGGTTTCGTCGGTGGACGCAACTTCGACGACACGATTTTCAAGACCAACCTGGAAGCGGCCCAGGCCATCGCCCGCCAGCTGCGCTTACGCAACCTCGGCGGCATCGTCATTCTCGATTTCATCGACATGGAGAATCCCGAGCACCGGGAAGCGGTGCTGGCCGAGCTGCGCAAGGCCCTCGCGCGCGATCGCACCCGCATCACGCTGAACGGTTTCACGCAACTGGGCCTGGTCGAAATGACGCGCAAGCGGACCCGTGAATCGCTCAGCCACGTCCTGTGCGAATCCTGCCCCACCTGCCAGGGGCGCGGCCAGGTCAAGACGGCGCGCACGCTGTGCTACGAAATCCTGCGCGAAATCCTGCGCGAAGCGCGCCAGTTCAATCCCAAGGAATTCCGGATCCTGGCATCCCAGGCGGTCGTGGACTTGTTCCTCGAAGAAGAAAGCCAGAACCTTGCCGCCCTGGGCGACTTCATCGGCAAACCCATCTCGCTGCAGGTAGAAGGGATCTACAGCCAGGAACAGTACGACATTATCCTGATCTGATATCCGGCCGCACCCGGCAAGCGCCGCCGCACACCGGGAAGGCCCCAGCCCGTTCCGGCACCCCGCCGTTCAGACACGGGCGCAAAGCACCACGCCGTCCAATTGCGCACGGGCCGCGAAGCCGCCGTGCTTATGGCCCATCGCGGCGCAAGCCATGTAGAGCGCATGCCGCCAGTCGTCACCGGCGCTGCGGTGGACGAAGAACTCCCGGGCGCACAGGTCGCCGCGAACCAGCTCCTTACGCAGCCACTCGGCCATGCGCTGCTCGAGGATGCGGTCCGATTTGCTCGAGGATACCGAAATGGAAACGCGCGCGTACGACCTGACGTTCCGCAGCATCCGCGCGCGCAGCCGCCCTGCTGGAAACTCCATTGAACGTGCAACCATTTGCACCTCACCGAAAGCTACATCCTAGTTGCTCCAGGGCTCCTGGAGAGCGGCTGTTTGCGATCGTTTATCGTAGGAAGATTCTTGCCCTCGCCCCAGACCGCGGGGCACGCGGCTTGCTGCGATATGGTCCTCTTTCAAGGAGACCGACATGGCAACCCACCCACCAGGACCTGCCCGCAGCGAGCCCATCGACGATAAGCTCAAGGACACGAATAACTCCACCCCCACGCCTGCCGTCCCCCGCGACGAACCCGACATGAGCGAAACCGACCGTGACCAGACAGATGTGGAATATCACCGCCAACTGGGCCACGGCAAGCGCTCTCGCGCCGAGGACGATCCCAATGCCGGCAGCGGACAACCCTGACTATTCGTGAGGCCGTCCAACGGGCCCAGGCGTCCCGCACGGCCGGGCCCGGCCCACCGAACCAGCCGGATGCGGGCCTCGTCAGCGGCCTACTTCCTTCTTTTGCGCTCCACCCAGTAGACAACCGCCAGGGCGCCAAGCGCCCAAATCAGCAGGATTGCTATTAACAAGACCGCCCCCCTCGTTGGCCCAAGCGACGAAATTTAACGACGGGCGGCGCGCCAGCAGCGCAAACAATCCTCAATATCCCGGGACGGGAGCTCATCGCCCCGGGCGGGCGTGTTGCCCATGCGAGGTACCATCGCCCGGAAGAGAGCCGATGCCAACGGCTTTCTTTACACGCCGCTCGGCTCGCGCAGGAGGAACCATGCGAGAGCCGGCGGCACGCCTTTGTTCGAACAGGGAGACTCAGATGGAAGACACTTCTCTGGCTGCGCAAGCACTCGTCCACGCCTCGGTCAACAGAGCGGTACTGCGCGCACTGATCGATGGGCTGCAAGCAGACGATCCGCGCCTATGGCAGATCGCCGCGGCGCTCGAACGTGAGTCGACCGGGGCCGCGGAACTGCTCCCCGAGGGGCTGCCAAAGGAAGCGCATGCCTTGTGCCGGCAATTGCTGGACGACTGGGCGGCCTACGCGCGGCGGCGTGCCGCGGGAGCCCGCCCGTCCGATTGATGGGACAGAAACGGTTCGAAGCCGCAGAACGCGGCGTCCGCTCAATTTTTGAGGTCGTCGGGAACCTTGCCGCCGTTCTCGGCCAGCTTCTGCATCACTTGCTTGTGCAGCCAGATGTTCATGGAAGCGGAATCGTTCATATCGCCGCCATAATTCAGCTCGGTCGCAAGTTGCTTGCGCGCCGCCAGGCTGCTGTCCAGCCCGAGCAGCTTCATCAGGTCGACGATGGAGGTCTTCCAGTTCAGTTTCTCGGGATGCTTGGACGCCATCTCGTTCAGGACAGCCGCGACATCCACCGCCGGCATGGCGGCGGGCGGTGTTCCTGCGGGGGCTCCCGCCGGCGCTGCCGGGGTGGCCGCGGGCGATGCGGCGTCGGCAACGGCGGGATGGCTGGACGGAAAAATCTTGTTGAGAATCGTCTTGAAAATGCTCATACCTTCCCCCTCGTCGTTACGGTTGCAGGCACATGCCTGCGCCGATTGTAACGGGGACGGGCAGGACAGCCGCCCCGGGTGTGTAACGGGATGAACTTTCTACAGAAACATCGGGCAGCCTAGAGCTTGAACCAGCGGTCGTGCTCGATTTCGTCGGCAATCCGGATCTCGGCTTCGTCCAGGCATTCTTCCTCGGATTGCGCCGCGATGCCCCGCAGCGACAGCGTCGGGCCGAGCAACAGGCGCTTGCCCTCGCTTTGCTCGTAAATCTTGCAGTTGGCGTCCCACAGGCCCGGGCCGCGCTGGTGAGGGTCGATTTCCACCTCCAGCACGCGGGAAGTACGATTCGGGCAATACTGGAAAGAGAACATGGCAGGCCCCCGCTCCGTCTGTTCGAGGCCCCAATATAGCGCCAGACGCACAGAATGGCCTCCTGCAGTGCAGCATGGACAGGCGCGCTGCCGCGCCGGCCTGTCCGCGTGTCAAGATGCCCAGGACACCAGGGACACCAGCAATAGCAGGACCATCCACAGCACCACGGCTCGCCACAACAAGCCCACCGCCGCATGCAGGGTGGAAGCATCCGGGAGCCGGGCCGGCTCGTCGGCAGTCTCGGCCGCTGCAGCGAACTCGCTCGCGGCCGAAGCGGGCTGTACGGGTCCCACCAGGTCGTCGGCCGGTGCAACGGGTGCCGCCGCCGGTTGCCATTTGTGCGGGGCCGGCGCAAGGCGCACGCCCAGCGCACCCGCGGCGCTCTCGACGACCACGCCGCGCTGGGAATCCTCCCAGGCGGCGGCGCGCTGGCGCCATCCGTACAAGGCATCTTCGAAGTTGCCGACGATGGCAAAGCCTATGGCCGTCATCCTGGCGGGAATCCAATCGAGAAGGCGGAAGGCTTCGCGCGCCACGTCGCCGAAGGCGTCAGCCCGCTGCCCCCATTCCTGGCGCGCGATGCCGGCCAGCTTGTAGAGCACGGCGCCCGACGGGCCGGGCAGCAAGGCATACCAGAACAACACCCCGTACACATTGCGGTGCGACGCCACCACGCCTTCCTCGATAGCGGTACGGCACACTTCGGGGACCGTCATGGCGTCGGCCGAGACGCCGGCGCGGGAAGCACCGAGCCACTCCTGCAGATGGCTGCGCGCCAACGCGACGTCACCACGGGCCAGCGCGAACTGGATCTCGGTGAAATGGTGGCTGAACTGGCGAAAGCCCAGCGTGAACCAGAGCACGACGACATGGAACACCAATGCGAAAAACGGATGCACGGCCCAGGCCAGCGAACTGACCAGCCATACGGCGAGACTGGGCACCAGGGCCACCAGCATCCACCCGAGTACGGCATAGCCCCGGCTGCCAGCATCCAGCGCATGGCCCGCCCATCGGCAAATGGCGCGTGCAGCCTCATGGACCGCATTGAAGCGGGGCAAAGGCCTGATTTGTTCAGCGAGAAAGGCAAGAAGAAGTGCGAAGAAGCTCATGAGCGCATTCTAAAGTGCATGACCGTAGTTTCGCATGGTTGGACGGACAGAACTGGCGCGCGCCCTTCCGGCGGCTGGGCTCATGCCCGCAGGAACTGATACAGGTTGCGCAGCATTCCCGCGGTTGCTCCCCATATGAAGAACTGCCTCCACGGCATGGAATAGTAGGTTCGGACCTCGCCGGCCGGCAGCGATGCGCGGTGCAGGCGATGGTTGGCCGGGTCCATCAGGAAGCCTAGCGGTACTTCGAATACCTCGGCCACCTCGAAAGGGTCGGGAACAGGCTGGAAATCGGGCTGCACCAGGCCGACCAGCGGCACGACCCGGAACCCGGTCCCGGTGAAGTAGTCGGGCAGCTGGCCGATGATTTCCACCAGGCTACGCGGCAGGCCGGTCTCTTCCTCGGTTTCGCGCAAGGCGGCGTCCGCTACGGTCGGATCGCTCTGTTCTACGCGCCCTCCCGGGAAGCTGACCTGGCCGGCATGGTCGTGCAGGTGCGCGGTGCGCTGCGTGAGCATGACGTGAATTCCATCGGACCGCATCACGAGCGGTATCAGTACCGAAGCCAGCCGCATGGTCTGGTCGGCGGCACGGGCCGGATTGATGTCTTGTGCGTCGGGCGTCCATGCGGGCGGCGCGGCGAATCGGCTGCGCAAGGCGTCGGGCGTGAGCCGTCCTCCAGGCACGGGCGCCAGCCCTCCCGGATTGGGCACCCAGGGCTGCTCCATCGGGTCGAAGGCCGGCCGCCGCTGGGGCCGGCCTTGCGGCGGTGCAAGGCTCGCCGGCTGGATCTCCTCCGGCGTATCGTCCAGGGAGCCGTCGGCTGGGGAATCGGGACGGCCGGGTGGAATGGGCAATGACATGGGGAAAAGATAAAAAAAGGCGCCCGTACGAGGCGCCTTTGTCTTGCGATACCGCTGGAATCAAGCCTTGGCAGCCGACGTATTGCGTACGAGCTTTTCCTTGATCCGGGCCGACTTGCCCGAACGGGAACGCAAATAGTACAGCTTGGCGCGACGAACGTCGCCACGGCGCTTGACTTCGATCGAAGCGATCGTCGGGGCATACAGCTGGAACGTACGCTCCACGCCTTCGCCGGACGAAATCTTACGAACGATGAACGACGAGTTCAGGCCACGATTGCGCTTGGCGATGACCACGCCTTCGTATGCCTGGACGCGCTTGCGGTTGCCTTCAACCACGTTGACGTTGACCACTACGGTATCGCCGGGAGCGAATTCGGGAATGGTCTTGTTGGCCGTCAAGCGGGCCAGCTCTTCTTGCTCGAGGACTTTGATGAGGTCCATTTTCATCTCCGATAACCATCATGCGAGGCGGTTCTGCTTTTCATGCACCGCCACCAGAGGATGGGGTTAACCCACGGGGCCCATGCCCCACAGGCTTGCTGCGACGCTGCCCGCCGATGCGGTCAGCGCTTGTCCTTCCCTTGCAGGCCGGACAGAAACTTCTCGTCGTCGCGGCTCAACCAGCCCCGCGCGCGCGCCGCCTCGATCAGGTCGGGACGCTTTTTCAGCGTCGCCTCCAGCGACTGCCGGCGCCGCCAACGCTCGATGTTGGCATGGTGGCCTGACAATAGCACGTCGGGCACCGGACGGCCCTCATAGACTTCGGGCCGCGTATAGTGCGGACAATCCAGCAAGCCGGACAGCCGCTCGTTGAACGAATCCTGCACGGCGGACTCGTCATCGTTCAGCACGCCGGGCAGCAGCCTGACCGCCGCGTCCATCATCGCCATCGCAGCGATTTCCCCGCCAGACAATACGAAATCGCCCAGCGACACTTCCTGCGTCACCCAGCGGTCGATGAACCGCTGGTCTATCCCTTCGTAGCGGCCGCACACCAGGATGGCACCGGTTCCGCTCGCGAGCGACTGCGCCTGGGCCTGGTCAAATCGCCGGCCTTGCGGCGACAGCAGAACCACCGGCGCTTCGGGCAGATCGGCATGCATGCGCTGCTCGCGCGCCGCGCATACCGCCTTCTCGAGCGGCTCTATCCGCATCACCATGCCGGGACCGCCGCCATAGGGCCGGTCGTCCACCGTGCGATGCACGTCTACCGTGAAATCACGCGGATTCCACGTATGCAACTGCCACCTGCCCTGCGCATGCGCCCGGCCGGTTACGCCCTGCTGGCTGACAGCCTCGAACATCGGGCCGAACAGCGTAATTACGTCGAACCGCAGCATCCGATCCATGGCCAGGGCCGATACTCCTCAGTTGCCGCTTTGTCATCCGCGCCGCATCGAGGGGAGCGGTCACCCGTACCGGCGAGCCCGGGTCAGAACGTGTCGGGCCAATCGCTCTCGATACGCCGCGCATCGAGGTCCACGCCCTGGATATGGGCCTGCACGAACGGCACCAGCGTTTCGCGCCGCTTGCCCCGGGCGTCGAGCAAGGGCTGCGTCGGCTGGCCCGGCGCCACCGGCTCGACGCACGCCACATGGAGAATGGCGTGGGCACCGTTGTCGCTGACCTCGGATACCGTACCCAGGACGACATCCTGCCCGGCGGCGTCCTTGCCGATCAATTCGCAGCCGATCAGATCCACCCAGTAGAACTCGCCTTCGGCGAGCGGGGGAAACTGGCTGCGCGGCACCAGCACCGCCCATCCTTTCCAGGCTTGCGCCTGCTCCCGGTCGGCTACGCCGGCCCAGGTCGCCGTCACCGCCGCGCCGTGCTTTTTGGCGCTGGCGACTTCGACGCGCCGCATTTCCGTTCCTTTGGCCAGCCACCATGTGCGGGTGCCCAGCAAAGATTCCGATTGCGCCGAATACGGCTGGATCTTGACCCCGCCGCGTAAGCCATAGGCTTGCGCGACATGCCCGACCTCGACCAGATCGGCGGGCGGAGCGGGATCGACTTCCGGAGCGGAGGACGCGGCCGAAACCACGTGATCAGGCAGCCGAAGCGACCTTGGCGCCGTATTGCTTGACGAGACGGGCCACGGCGGGCGAGAGTTGCGCGCCGTTCTTGGTCCAGTGCTCGATGCGGTCCATCGCGATGCGCAGGCCTTCTTCACCCTCGGAAGCAACGGGGTTGTAGAAACCCACGCGCTCGATGAAGCGGCCATCGCGGCGATTGCGCGAATCGGCTGCAACGAGGTTGTAGAAGGGGCGCTTCTTCGAACCGCCGCGAGACATACGAATCACCACCATAGGTAATCCTTGGAAAAGAGTTGACTGAGAAAAGCCATAAAGTATAGCCCGCCAGGCTAGGCCTAGCAAGCAAGGATACGGTAAAGTCCTTCAAAATCAAGGCATTCCACGATGGATTCCCACCACACCCCTCCTCATTCCGATGCAGATGCGCCTCCCAACCCCGGCGCGCCGTTCCGGCACAAGGCCGTGGCAGGCCTGCTGGCCTTCCTGCTGGGGTGGGCCGGCGCCCATTGGTGGTACCTGGGGCGCCGCCGCGCCTGGGTACCTCTGCTGTTCTCCCTCCTGATGGTGGGCGCGGCCTTACGCAGCGAAGCATGGTATTTCCACCCCGCTTTCTTCCTGTTCCTGGTCCCGGCGGTGGCGGGATTCATCGAAGCCCTGGTCATCTGCCTGACGCCGGACGCCAAGTTCGACGCCAGGTACAACGCCGGCCATGCACGCCGCTCGCAGACCGGCTGGGGACCGGTGCTGGTAGCCATCCTGACCCTGGCCATCGGCACCGCCATCCTGATGCTGGGCATCGTCCTGCTGTTCCAGAGCATCTTCGACGGCGTAACGGTTTAGCCTGCCGCCGGCCGGCCGCGCGCTAGCGGAAAAGGGACAGCTGGCGCGCCTGCGGCCCGGACGCATCCTGCGCCGGCATGGGCGCCGGCGGCCTGAACAAGCCCGTTTCCAGGTCGATGCGGCGCCCTGCAAGCCCGTGCTTGCGGGCAGCTCGCTTGAATCGTTGGTCGATTAACTCGGCCCAGATGCCCTGCCCGCGCATGCGGCTGCCAAAGCGAGGATCGTTGAGCTTGCCGCCGCGCAAATCCTCGATACAGTGCAGGACCCTCGCCTTGCGGTCGGGAAAATGCGCGTCGAGCCAATCCACGAAAACGTCTTTGACCTCCCAAGGCAAACGCAGCACGGTGTAGAAAGCGGCCCGGGCCCCCGCGTGAGCGCAGGCCTCCAGCACGCGTTCGATCTGGTCGTCGGTAATGAAAGGGATGACGGGTGCGAGCGATACGCCTACGGGCACGCCGGCGCCGGTGAGCTGGCGTATCGCTTCCAGCCGGCGCCACGGCGCAGCCGCGCGCGGCTCGAGCGTGCGCGCCACACCGGCGTCCAGGGTAGTCACGGTGACATAGACGGCGACCAGCTTGAGCTCGGCCAGCTTGGCCAGCAGGTCGACATCCCGGGCCACCAGGCCACCCTTGGTCACCAGCGATACGGGGTGCCGGGTTTCGAGCAGCAGTTCCAGCAGGCCACGGGTGAGCTTCCAGTGTCGCTCGATGGGTTGGTAGGCATCGGTGGCCGAGCCGATGTTGATAACGTCGACCCGGTATCCCGGGCGCGCCAGTTCGGCCCGCAACGCCTCGACCGCGTTGGCCTTGGCGACCAGCCGCGTTTCGAAGTCCAGGCCTGGCGACCACCCCAGGTAGGCGTGGGTTGGCCGGGCGAAGCAGTAAACGCAGCCGTGCTCGCAGCCCCGGTAGGGATTGATCGAGCGGTCGAACGGAATGTCGGGCGAGTCGTTGCGAGACAGTATCTTCCGGGCCCGCTCGATAGCGACCTCGGTTTTCAGGGGAGGCGGCGCTTCCTCGCTGGAACCCCACCCGTCGTCCACCTGGCTGCGCCGGTCCTGCTCGAACCGGTGGGCAACGTTGACCACGGCGCCGCGGCCCCGCTGGGGCGTGGGCGGCGCGTCGGGATAAGCCTGCTCAGGCGGGATATCGTGTTCCATGCGGATACTGTATATCCATACAGTATAAAAATTCAAGCGCCGGTCTGCCGCCCCGCCAGGCGCCCGGGGAACGGTGCTTTACACTGCGCCCATGAGTTCCCTATTGCTGACCCCCGAACAACGGCAGATCGTCGCGCAGACCGCCCGGTTCCTGCTGGTGGATGCCGTCGCGGGCTCGGGCAAGACGACCACGCTCGCCCACTGCGTGGCCTACCGGGAACGCCAGGGCACCCCGCCGGACGAAATCCTGGCGCTGGTTTTCACCGATGCCGCGCGGCAGGTCTTTCAGCGGCGGCTGGCCGAGGCCGGGGCGTCCCGCAACGTCCGTGTCGCCACGTATGCCGACTTCGCGCGCTCGCTGCTGGCACGATGGCGGGAACAGGGCATCATCGAAGGCGCCCAGGTGTATCTGGCCAATGCCGAAGCCATGCGGCCCTACGTGCTCGAAGCCATCGAGGAAGCCGCGGCCGACCCGCGGGCCGATGGCGACTATGGGTACGACCTGAACAACCTCCACGCCGAAATCGTCATCAACCAGTTGTCGCGGCTCAAAGGGACATTGACGCTGGCCCGGTTCGAAGACGCCTCGGATGCGGAACTGGCAGACAGCCTCGACTTGCCGCGCGGGCTGGTGTCCATCTGCCGCACTTATGAACGCATGCGCCGGATCGACGCCGGACATTTCGCCTTCCAGAGCGAACACGACCTGGTCACCGACGTCTTGAGCGTGTGCGAACAAATAGGCGAATACGTATCGCTGCCCTCTCCGGCGTTGATCGTGGCCGACGAATGGCACGACGCCAACGCCGCCCAGATCGCCTTGCTCCGCAGGCTGGCCGGCCCGGACACCCGAATCATCGCCGCCGGCGACAAGGAACAGGTCGTCCATTCATGGAACGGGGCGGACCCCCGCTACATGGGCACCGCCTTCGAACAGCTGTTTCCGGGGACGCGCCGCCTGCCGCTGACCTGCTCCTTCCGTTGCGGGGCAACGCTCGGCGCCTGCGCCCAGGCGCTGACTGCCCAGCCGTTCCAATCGGGCAGGCAGGACGATACCGATGTGGAGGTCATTCGCTACGACGCCGCGTCGCCGGATGATTGCTGCGGCAAACTGGTGGAAGCGCTGGCGCGGATACGCGAGGACCGGTCCGGTCGCGGCCTGGCTGATTGCGCAGTCGTCTTGCGCGACGCGCACCAAAGCATCGCGCTGGAGAATGCATTCATCGAGCATGGAATTCCCTATGCGATGGACGGCTGCCAAAGCTATTTCGACCGTATCGAGATCCTGATGCTGCGAGGCATCCTGCATATCGCGCGGCAGTCCATGGCGCCCGTGAGCGAGCGGGCCGAGGTACAAGCCATTCTTCGGGCGCTGGGCCTGTTCGCAGCCCTGTCGTACACGGAAAGCGAGTGGGCCGACGCAGAGCGTACGATCGCGGTCACTCCCGAGACGATCCGCTACTTCTACAGCGGCCGCCTGAGCCGCACCTCCGAAGCGCAAGAAACCGTCGATCCTGCCACGCGGCGGTGGCGTGCGCGCTTCGCCCAGGTCTGCGACCACTTGATCGAACAGGTAGCAGCTCTGCCGGCAGGCGAACTGCTGGCCTTCGCCGCGCGCGAACTGCGGTTGGCGGATACGACCCGGCGCCTGTTCGTGCACCGGGTCGACGCCCTCGCGGTTGCCCGCTCCATCGACGGGTTCATTGCGTATGCGAGGTCCACAGGCCTGGATGCCGCCGGCTTGCTCGAACGATTGCACCAGGCGCAGCGCCGCAGCGGGGCCTTCCGGAAGAACCGGCATCCGCTCACGCTGACGACGGCGCGCGCGGCCAAGGGCAAGGAATGGCGCTTCGTGCACATGCCCTTTGTCGTGGATGGCGAATTCCCGCAGTCTTACGCCGACCCGGGCGAAGAACGCCGGTTGTTCTACGTCGCCATGACGCGGACCAGCGACAAACTATTCCTCTATACGCCCGCCGCTCATGAGAGCCACTTCATCCGGGCGCTGGATCTGGACTCGGCACGGGCCGGAGCCCGGGCGCGCCCTGCTGCGCCCGTGCCACCGGGCCGCCTCTACCTGACCGTGCCGTACAGCGAAAAGGACGCGGCCAAGCAGTTGGGCGCGCAGTGGGATAACGTGCAAAGGAAATGGTGGATATCGCCGGCAATGCCCAAACGGCTGTTCGCCAAGTGGCTGCCGTCCGATGACGGGCCGAGTCGCTCATGAAACAATGAGCCGGGTCCAGCGCCCATCCCAACCATGCAGGAACGACCGCCCTCGCCCCACCCCAACGCCGTCATGCGTGGCCTGATACTGCTGGCCGCCTTGCTGTGCCTGGCCTTGGGCGTCATCGGCATCTTCGTGCCCGGGCTGCCGACGACGATCTTCATCCTGATGGCGGCCTGGCTCGCGGCGCGCGGTTCCCCACGGCTGCTGGCCTGGCTCGAAGGCCATCCGGTGTTCGGTCCCATGCTCCGCAACTGGAACACCGACCGCTCGATCAGCCGCCGCACGAAGTGGAGCGCCGCCATCACCATGGCATTCTGCGCCGCGGTGCTGTTCATTGCACCGGTACCTCTCTGGATTGCCGCGCTGGCGAGCGGCATCATGCTGACGGTCGCGGTCTGGCTATGGCTGCGTCCGGAGCCCGGCCGGGGTCCACGGCCGACGGCGGACCCGGGCGGAGGCGATGACCGCCCCGTATAAGGACCGGCGTCGCATCCGTAGCCCGGGTCGCGATGCGGCCGTTCGGCCGGGCGGTCTCAGCGCTCCGCCGCGACCCTGATCATGCCGGCGGCTGCCGTCTGATGGGTCGCCTCGTCGATAAGGATGAAAGCTCCCGTAGCAGGAAGGTCGTCGTAGCGGTCCAGGGCCAATGCGTCACGCGTGGCCACGAGCACGCGCCCGATGTCATTCATCGCGAACGGCGTACCGGCGGTTTCCACTTCTTCCAGCTCGTGGATGTCGCGCCGCGTCAGCAGCGCCTTGATCTTGGCGGTGGTGAGCCGCGTGCCGTGCTTAAGCAGATACTTGCGCGCCGGATTGAGCGCCTGGGTGTCCAGCCAGCACAGCTCGGCCTCGAACTCGCGGACGACCGTGGCGGGCGCCGATTCGTGCACCAGCACGTCGCCTCGCGACGCGTCCACGTCCTCGTTCAGCACGATGGTCACGGAGTCGCCAGCCACCGCCTGTTCCACTTGTCCGCCGTAGACGACCAGCGACTTGACGCTGGCGGGAACCCCGGACGGCTGGATCAGGACCCGGTCTCCCACCCGGACCGAGCCGCTCGCCAATTGCCCCATGTATCCACGGAAATCATCGGCCCGGTCGCCGCCATGGCGGGCCACCATCTGGACCGGAAACCGCAAGGGCTTGCCGGCTGCATCGCTGCCTGCCTGCAGGGTTTCGAGCAGTTGGAGCAGGGCCGGCCCTTCGTACCACGGCGTGCGGGCCGACTTGCCGACGACGTTGTCGCCGGTCAGCGCCGACAACGGAAGAATGTGGAACTGCTGGATCCCGACCTTGGAGGCCAGCGCCGCATAGGCATCACGGATACGCTCGAATACCGGTTGGCTCCATTCCACCAGGTCCATCTTGTTGACGGCCACCACGATATGCCGGATGCCGAGCAGGTGCGCCAAGGTACTGTGCCGCTTGGTCTGGGTGAGCAATTGCCCGTCCACCACCCGCGTGGCATCGATGAGGATGACGGCGACGTCGGCGGTGGAGGCTCCGGTCACCATGTTGCGCGTGTACTGTTCGTGGCCGGGCGCGTCGGCAATGATGAACTTGCGCGCGGGCGTGGAAAAGTACCGGTAGGCCACGTCGATGGTGATGCCTTGCTCGCGTTCTGCCTCCAGACCGTCGGTAAGCAGCGACAGATCGATCGTGTCGCCCACCGTACGCTTGTACTTGGCACGCGAGATCGCATCGAGCTGGTCGGCAAATATGCCCTTGCTGTCGTAGAGCAGGCGGCCGATCAGCGTGGACTTGCCGTCGTCGACGGAACCGGCCGTGATCAGCCGCAGCACGCCGTTGTCGGTCGCGGAAAAGAATGCGGGATCGGTCATCGCGTTCATCAGAAATATCCTTCCTTCTTGCGGCGCTCCATCGAAGCTTCCGAGGTCTGGTCATCCATGCGGGTGGCGCCGCGTTCGGTGATGTCGGTCACCGCGGTCTCGGCGATGATGGCCATCGGGTCGGCCGCATCGGAGGCTACCGGGCAGGTGCAGGAGATGTCGCCCACCGTGCGGAACCGCACGGTCAGGTTCTCCACTTGCTCGCCCTCCTGGGGCGGCGTGAGCGGCGTCACGGGCACGAGCAGGCCCTTGCGGCGCACCACGTCGCGCTGGTGGGCGTAGTAGATCGACGGCAGCGCGAGGTTCTCGCGGGCGATGTACTGCCAGACGTCCAGCTCGGTCCAGTTCGAAATCGGGAACACGCGCATGTTCTCGCCTGGATGCACCCGGGTGTTATAGAGATTCCACAACTCCGGCCGCTGCGCCTTGGGGTTCCATTGGCCGAATTCGTCCCGGAACGAGAAGATGCGTTCCTTGGCCCGGGCCTTTTCCTCGTCGCGGCGGGCGCCGCCTATGCACGCATCGAAACCGAATTCTTCGATGGCTTCCAGCAGCGTGACCGCCTGCGCGGCGTTGCGGGAATCGGTTTCCTTGCGCAGGACCACGGAGCCGCGCTTGATGGAGTCCTCCACGCTGCGCACGATCAGCTCTTCGCCCAGTTCGGCGGCGCGTGCATCGCGGAAGGCAATGACCTCGTCGAAATTGTGGCCAGTATCGATATGCATCAGCGGGAACGGGAACTTCCCGGGCCGAAAGGCCTTTTCCGCCAGCCTGAGCAGCACGCACGAATCCTTGCCGCCGGAAAACAGCAGCACCGGCCGGGCGCATTCGGCCGCGACTTCGCGCATGATGAAGATAGCTTCCGATTCCAGCCAATCCAGGTGGCTGCGCGTGGTGTTCAAGATAGCGGACATGATTCAGCGATTACTTGGTTGTAACGACAGAGACCGGAATGGTCGAAAGATTGCCGGCATGCAGTCCGCACTCCTTGGAGTCGGACGATTCCCACCACCAGCGGCCGGCGCGCACGTCTTCGCCGGGGCGGATGGCGCGGGTACAGGGCTCGCAGCCTATCGAGGGATAGCCGCGGTCGTGCAAGGGGTTGTAGGGAATGTCCAGCGCGCGGATCGTCCCCCACACGTCTTCCTGGGTCCAGAGAGCTAGCGGGTTGTACTTATGCAGCCCGAATACCGGATCATGCTCGTCGAGCGGCAGCTCGCCCCGCGTGACGGCCTGCTCCCGCCGCTGCCCGGTGATCCAGGCGCTGCGCCCTGCCAGGACGCGCCTTAGCGGCTCGACCTTGCGTATCTCGCAGCAAGCCTTGCGCAGCTCGACGCTTTCGTAAAAGGCGTTCATGCCATGGGCCGTCACGTACTGTTCGACAGCTTCCGGATCAGGCCTCACAACCTGGATGGAGCGGTCGTAGCGCTCGGCGATGCGGTCCACCATGGCCAAGGTTTCGGGATTGAGCCGGCCAGTGTCCAGGGTAAAGATCTGGATCGGCAAGTTCCGCTCGAACACGGCGTGCGTCAGCACCATGTCTTCGGCGGCCAGCGACGACGCCAGCGCAACATCGCCATGCGCGCGGCCGATGGCCTCGAGGCGATCCAGCAAATCCGTCCAGCGTGCAGACAGGGAGGAAGAAGTGGAGGCGGTAGCAGGCATCATGGTTCAGGTCAGGAAAACTTGGGCGTTGCGGGGCTTGACGACGAGCGCTTCGCCAGTCTTGAGGTCGAGCTGGCGGAAGACTTCCGCCGGAAGCTCGACTTCGATAGGCTGGTCCGACCCCTGGCGGGTCAGCTCCAGGTACGCGCTCGGTCCGGCCAGGTAAGCCCGGTTGAAGGTGGTCACGAGCCCGATGTCGCCATCGCTGTAACGCTGCACATCGAATTCGTGGGGGCGCACGTAGGCGGTGGCATTGGCATGCTGCGCATTGGCCAGCTCGGGCGACCGGATCGTCAGGCCCTCGGCCTGCAGCACGCCCGCATGAGCCTTGCCGTGGAACTGGTTGACGTCGCCCAGGAAGCCGTAGACGAACGGCGTGGCCGGCCGTTCCCAGACTTCGGTCGGCGTGCCGACCTGCTCGATACGTCCCGCGTTCATCAGCACGACGCGGTCGGCGACTTCCAGAGCTTCTTCCTGGTCGTGGGTCACGAATACGCTGGCCACGTGCAGCTCGTCATGCAGGCGCCGCAGCCAGCGGCGCAATTCCTTGCGCACCTTGGCATCGAGCGCGCCGAAAGGCTCGTCCAGCAGCAATACGCGGGGCTCGACCGCCAGCGCCCGGGCGAGCGCGATGCGCTGGCGCTGGCCGCCGGACAACTGCGAGGGATAGCGGTCGGCCAGCCAATCGAGTTGCACCAGGTTCAGCAACTGATGGACCTTCTCCTTGATCTGGGCTTCCGAGGGCCGCTGGCCGCGCGGCCTGACACGCAGGCCGAATGCCACGTTCTCGAACACGGTCATGTGCCGGAACAGCGCGTAATGCTGGAACACGAAGCCGACCTGGCGCTCGCGCACGTGCACGTCGGTAGCGTCCTCGCCAGAAAAATACACGCTGCCTTCGTCCGGCGTTTCCAGCCCCGCGATGATGCGCAGCAGGGTCGTCTTGCCGCAGCCCGAAGGGCCCAGCAGTGCGACCAGCTCGCCCGACTCGATGTGCAGGGACACGTCCTTGAGAGCCTGGAAGCTCCCGAAACGCTTGGAGAGATTGCGAACTTCGATACTCATGTCTTTCGTTCCGTGAGGGCGGTCAACCGGCCGCCTTCAGTTGCAGCGGCGCGGCGCCGGAAAATTCGGGGGCAAGAACCGCAGCCTCGGCCGGCTTGGCGCCATGCCATTCGACCAGGCTCTTGAGGATCAGGGTGGCCAGTGCCAGCAGGGCAAGCACGGACGCTACGGCGAACGAGGCCTGGTAGGCGTACTCGTTGTAGAGAATCTCCACATGCAGCGGGATGGTATTGGTCAAGCCCCTTATGTGGCCGGACACTACCGAAACCGCCCCGAACTCGCCCATGGCGCGCGCATTGCACAGGATGACCCCGTAAAGCAGGCCCCATTTTATGTTGGGCATCGTGACCCGCCAGAATATCTTCCAGCCCGAGGCCCCCAGCGTGAGCGCCGCCTGCTCCTCGTCGCTGCCTTGTGCCTGCATCAGCGGGATCAGCTCGCGGGCCACGAAGGGAAAGGTCACGAACAGCGTGGCCAGCACCACGCCCGGCACCGCATAGACAACCTTCATGTCGTGCGCCTGCAGCCATGGCCCGAGCCAGCCATGGGTGCCGAACAGCAGGACGTAGATCAGGCCGGCCACCACCGGCGACACCGAAAAGGGCAAGTCGATGAGCGTCACCAGGACTTGCTTGCCGCGGAAGCGGAATTTCGTGATGGCCCATGCCGCCGCAACGCCCAGCACGAGATTCAGCGGCACGGCGATGGCTGCAACGATCAGGGTCAGCCGGATGGCGGCAACAGCGTCCGGCTCGACCAGGGCCTCGAGGTACAAGGCCCAGCCTTTCTTGAGCGCTTCCGAGAATACGGCTGCCAGCGGCATTATCAGGAAAAGCGCGAGAAAGCCCAGCGAGATGGCCAGCAGCAGGCGCCGTACCCACGGCGGTTCATCCAGGTGCGCAGGACGGGGGGTTGCGCTCATATTGCCTTGCTCCCCGCGCGGCGGGCCTGCCACCACTGCAGCAGATTGATGACCAGTAGCAACACGAACGCCAGGGCCAACATGACCAGTGCGATCGACGCGGCGCCGGCGTAGTCGTATTGCTCGAGCTTGGTAATGATCAGCAGCGGCGTGATCTCCGAAATCATGGGCATATTGCCGGCGATGAACACGACCGATCCGTACTCGCCCACCGCGCGCGCAAAAGCCAGCGCGAAGCCGGTCAGCAGCGCCGGCATGATGGTGGGCAGCAACACCTTGACGAATGTCTGCCAACGGCTGGCGCCGAGGCTGGCGGCAGCCTCTTCCAGCTCCCGCTCGGCATCCTCGAGCACCGGCTGCACCGTGCGCACGACGAACGGCAGGCCGATGAAGACGAGGGCCACCACCACGCCTACCGGCGTGTACGCGACCTTGATGCCTAGCGGCTCCAGCCAGCTTCCCATCCATCCATTGGAGGCATACAGCGCGGTCAGCGAGATGCCGGCGACGGCCGTAGGCAGCGCGAACGGCAGGTCCACCAACGCGTCCACGATTTTCTTGCCGCGGAACTCATAGCGCACCAGGGTCCATGCCACGGCCAGCCCGAACACCAGGTTGACCAGCGCCGCAAGCAAGGCCGCGCCGAAGGTCAGCCGATACGAGGCAAGCACGCGCGGCGCCGTCACCGTTGCCCAGAAGGCCTGCCAGTCAAGCGTCGCGCTCTTGAAAAACAGCGTCGATAGCGGCACCAGCACAATCAGGCTAAGGTAGAACACCGTGAACCCCATGCTCAGGCCGAAACCCGGCAGCACACCGAAGCGATGCGCGCGCCGCCTCGGGCCAGCCGGCGCGAGGGTTGCAAGGATGGAAGAAGAGGACATCTGCTACAGGATTTCCATGAACGCGGGGGACGGCAGGCAGAAGATCAACGCCTGCCCGGCTGATAGAGCTGGTCGAAGGTTCCACCGTCGTCGAAGTGGGTCTTCTGCGCCTTCTGCCATCCGCCGAACACCTCGTCGATCGTGATCAGGTTGACCTTGGGAAAGACCGAGGCATACTTGGCGGCAACCTCGGGATCGCGCGGGCGGTAGTAGTTGCGGGCGATGATTTCCTGCGCCTGCCTGGTGTACAGATACTCCAGATAGGCCTGGGCCGCCTGACGCGTCCCTTTCTTGTCCACGTTCTTGTCCACCACGGCAACCGGCGGCTCGCACAGGATGGACAGCGACGGCACGACGATGTCGAACCTGTCCGGGCCGAGTTCTTTCAGCGAAAGCAGCGCCTCGTTCTCCCAGGCCAGCAGCACGTCGCCCTGGCCGCGCTCGACGAACGTCGTGGTCGCGCCGCGGGCGCCGCTATCGAGCACCGGCACGTTCTTGAACAGCGCGGCGATGAACTCCCGCGCCCTGGCCTCGCTGCCACCCGGCTGCTTGAGCGCATACGCCCACGCCGCCAGGTAATTCCAGCGCGCGCCACCTGACGTCTTGGGATTGGGAGTGATGACCGCGACGCCGGGCTTGACCAGGTCGTTCCAATCCTTGATGCCTTTGGGATTGCCCTTGCGGACCAGGAACACGATCGTGGACGTATAGGGCGCGCTATTGTGCGGCAGGCGCTTCTGCCAATCGGCAGGAAGCAGATTGCCCCGCTCATGCAGGGCGTCGATGTCGTAGGCCAGCGCCAGGGTTACCACGTCGGCATCCAGCCCGTCGATCACCGAACGGGCCTGGGCGCCGGAGCCGCCATGCGACTGGCGAATGGTGAGCGCCACGCCGGCCTTTTTCATGTACTCGGCCGCAAAGGCCTTGTCCAGATCCTTGTAGAGCTCGCGCGTAGGATCGTACGAAACGTTCAGCAGTATCTGCTTTTGCTGCGCAGCAACAGGCCCGGCGGTCGCGGCGAGCGCCAGCAAGACGATACCGAGCTTTCTTCCCCACACCCACGCCATTCGACACCCCGTCGAGTTTGAAGGAAGGTGAATGGTGGGTCAGACGCCGCTGTTTGGGAACGACATCTTCGATGGTTACTTATTCCATACCGGTATAAACGCCGCCCGGTACAGAACAAATGTTCCGATGCGAGCGGGCGGCTGCGCCGCCGGGCCAAGCGCGGCCCGGTGCGTTCTTGCGACGCAACATGGAGGCCGCCATAGTAGGCGGGAGGCGAGAGGGCGCCGAAGGGACAGCGGCCGGACGCCAGCGGCCCCGGCGCCGTACTGAGGGATCAGTTGAACCGGCCGCCCTTCCCGCCGGCGCTGAACCGGCCCGCCCCGATCAGGGCGATGACCAGGCCGCCGGCCAGATAGAGGCCCTGCAGCTCCAGCGCCCACGCGCCGTTCTTGGTCACCGAGAAGATCTGGTTGGCGTGGGCCAAGGCGATCGCCACCACCATGTTGATCGCGACGATGAGCCCGGCCAGCCGGGTGTAGATGCCTACCAGCAGCAGGATGGGCGCCACGACCTCGCCCACATAGACGAAATACCCGAGAAAGGCGGGTAATCCATGCGAAGCGAGCAGGCTTTGGACAAAACCGATGCCGCCTATCACCTTCGGGATGCCATGCATAAGCATGAGCACCCCGATGGAGACGCGCAGCAGGAGCTTACCGAGATCGTCGGCGGTCTGAAGCATGGCTTTCCTATTGATCGAGGATGACGGCCCGCATTACAGCACATGTCCGTGACGCAGGCACCACCCTTTGCCATGCCGGAGCGCCGCCTACTCCTTGTTGGGCTGGGGCGTGATACGCAGGTAAGGACGTACCGCTTTGTAGCCCTTCGGGAATTTCTGCTTGAGCTCCTCGGGATCCTGCAAAGCTGGAACGATGATGACGTCGTCGCCATCCTTCCAGTTCACCGGCGTGGCAACACTGTAGTTGTCGGTCAGCTGCAGCGAATCGATCACCCGCAGGATCTCGTCGAAGTTGCGCCCGGTGCTGGCCGGATAGGTGATGATGAGGCGCACCTTCTTCGCAGGATCGATGATGAACACCGAGCGCACCGTGGCCGTGGCGCTGGCGTTGGGATGGATCATGTCGTAGAGCGTGGCCACCTTGCGGTCGGCGTCGGCAATGATAGGGAAATTCACCGAGCAAGCCTGCGTCTCGTTGATGTCGCCTATCCACTTCTGGTGCGAATCGGCCGGATCGACGGACAAGGCCAGCACTTTGACGTTGCGTTTGGCGAACTCATCCGCCAGTTTCGCCGTATAGCCCAGTTCGGTCGTGCATACCGGCGTGAAGTCCGCCGGGTGCGAGAACAGCACGCCCCAGCTGTCGCCGAGGTAATCGTAGAAACGGATGCGTCCGATGGAGGAATCCTGTTCGAAATCGGGAGCAGTGTCGCCCAGTCGCAATGCGGCCATGTCGGTCTCCTACGTTTTCAAAGAAAGAATTCTGGCGGGCCGCCGGGGAAGCGGGAACAAATGTTTGCACATATCTTTATAGCTTTCCACCATAAACCCGGGCGTAATACTTATTTTCAAGCATAAGCCGTTCCGCCCGCGGCGGCGCTGCCATCAAAACTGGCGTTATTAACAAAAGCCAAATTCTTCGTTCCCAGTCATGAAGAACGTGGCCATGATGCGCTCATGCGACTGCAACCCTTGATCGTCCCTGGTTGGAACAATTCCGGTCCCGGCCACTGGCAAAGCCGGTGGCAGGCATGCCTGCCGCGTGCCGTGCGCGTGCAGCAGCGCAACTGGGCATCGCCCGACCTGCATGACTGGACCGCGGCCCTCGCCGCCGCCATAGAAACAGCGTCGCGGCCGCCGCTGCTGATCGCCCATAGCCTGGGCTGCATCACGGTATGCCATTTACCGCTGCGCATACGGGAAAGAGTTGCCGGCGCTCTGCTGGTCGCACCGGCCGACGTGGAGCAGCGCGGCACGCCGGCCGAGCTGCGCTCGTTCTGCCCGGTACCCATGCAAACCTTGCCCTTCCCGAGCGTGGTCGTGGCCAGCACCGACGACCCCTATTGCTCGGTGGCCCGCGCCCGCGCATTTGCCGAGGCATGGGGCAGCCGCTTCGAGCAAGTCGAGGATGGCGGGCATATCAACGCGGAATCGGGCTACGGCGAATGGCCCCAAGGCTTGAAGCTGCTGGCGGCCTTGCGACGCCGCGCTCATTGGCGGATTCCCGTCGCCCCGTGCCGCACGCCGCCGCTGCCGCCGTCCTCGACCAAGTCCCATCACCGGCCGGCGTCCTGACCCGGCAAAAACGCCGCGCGCGCCGCCAGCGCTGACCGCCGGGCAGCAGCGCCGCGTCAGAACGCGTCGACCGGCATTGCCAGGGTGCTGGGGCCGCCCTCGAGAATCTCGCGCCGCAGGGCCTCCACGCGCGGCAGGAGATGGGCGCAATAGAACTGCGCCGACGCCAGCTTAGCCGGGTAGAACGCGTCGACCTCTCCTTTGGCGATCCGGCGACGGCACGCCAGCGCGGCCCGGGCCATCTGCCATCCCCCATGCGTGAATCCTGCCAGCATGAGATACGGCACGCTGCCGGCGTAGACCTCCGGCAGCGCCTCACGGTAGCGTTCCACCACGAAACGCACCACGTCCTCGTAGGCGTCTATCGCATGGGCGAGCTGGCCGCGCATAGCCTCCAGGGAACCGTCCGCGTCCAGGTCCGCCAGCGTCTGGCGCATATGGCCCATGATCGCGAAGGCTACCGCTGCGCCATCGCGGGCCGTCTTGCGTCCCACCAGATCGTTGGCCTGGATGGCTGTCGTGCCCTCGTAGATCGACAAGATGCGTGCATCGCGGTAATGCTGGGCGACCCCGGTTTCTTCGATGAACCCCATTCCGCCATGCACCTGTATGCCCAACGAGGCGACCTCGATCGCGACCTCGGTAGAGAAGCCCTTGACGATGGGCACCATGTATTCATAGAAAGCCATGTTGCGGCGCCGTGTGTCGGCATCGGGGTGACGCGCGGCAAAGTCGTGCGCGCCCGCTGCGACGTAGGCAATGGCACGTGCCGCCTCGGTCAAGGTGCGCATGGTTAGCAGCATGCGGCGCACATCGGGGTGATGGACGATGGCGACGGGACCGCTAGCCCCCACCACCGCCCGGCTCTGGACCCGCTCCCTGGCATAGTCCGCGGCCTGGCGATAGGCGCGTCCGGCTATCGCGACGCCCTGCAGCCCGACAGCAAAGCGCGCCGCGTTCATCATGATGAACATGGTTTCCAGGCCACGGTGGGCGTCTCCCACCAGATAGCCGATCGCGCCCTCGCCAACCTCCCCCTTGCCGTCGCCATACATCAGCACGGCGGTCGGACTGGCCTTGATGCCCAGCTTGTGTTCGATGGACGCGCACCAGACATCGTTACGCTTGCCCAGCGAGCCGTCCTCGTTGACGAGGAACTTGGGCACGGCGAACAGCGACAGCCCTTTCACGCCCTCCGGCGCATCCGGCAGGCGAGCCAGCACCATGTGCACGATGTTCTGCGCCATGTCATGCTCGCCATACGTAATGAAGATTTTCTGTCCGTACAGGCGGTAGGTGCCGTCTTCCTGGGGCACCGCCCGGGTGCGCACCAGCGAGAGGTCGGATCCGGCCTGTGGCTCGGTAAGATTCATGGTTCCCGTCCAGGAACCATCGATCATGGGCGGAATGAACCGCCGTTTCTGCTCTTCGGTACCGGCGGTCAGCAGGACTTCAATGGCGCCATCGGTCAGCAAAGGACACAGCGCGAATGCCAGGCAGGCCGCGTTCAGGTTTTCCATGCAGGGGGTGGCCACCAGCTTGGGCAGTCCCTGGCCGCCGAAGGCAACGGGGTGCTGCAAGCCTTGCCAGCCGCCCTGGACGAAACTGCGGAACGCTTCCCCAAAGCCGGGAGTCACGGTGACCACGCCGTCGCGCCAGGCGGGCGGCTCCAGGTCGCCGCGGCGATTGAGCGGCGCCACGACCTCTTCGAGCAGCCGGGCATTCTCCTCCAGCACCGCATCGACGACCTCGCGCCCGATTTCCTCGCAACCGGGCAGCTGCTGCACTTTGTCCAGGCCGGCCAGTTCGTCGAGCACGAACCGGATGTCACGCAATGGAGCCACGTAAGCCATGCAAACCTCCAACCAGGTTGACATCGATGGCCCGTGCAGCCGGCCCTGCGGCAAGGCCGGCCGCCGGCCCTGAAGGAGTGTGGCGGCGGGGGTCGGCCCTGCCGCTGGCGGCCACCCGCAGCGCGGGTGGCCGCCAGGCGTTAAAGCGCCTTGCTCAGTTCCGGCACAGCGGTGAACAAGTCGGCCACGAGCCCGTAGTCGGCCACGCCGAAAATGGGCGCCTCGGCATCCTTGTTGATCGCCACGATGACCTTGGAGTCCTTCATGCCGGCCAGATGCTGGATCGCCCCGGAGATACCCACGGCAACGTACAGCTGGGGCGCGACGATCTTGCCGGTCTGCCCCACCTGCCAATCGTTGGGTGCGTAGCCGGCGTCGACGGCCGCGCGCGAAGCGCCCATGGCTGCCCCCAGCTTGTCGGCCAGCGGCTCGAGCAGCTTGAAGTTCTCGGCGCTGCCCATGCCGCGCCCGCCCGACACCACGGCCTTGGCGGCCGTCAACTCGGGGCGGTCGCTCTTGGCGACTTCCCTACCCACGAACGACGACTTGCCGCTGTCGCCCACGGCGGTCACCTTCTCGACCGCCGCCGAGCCTCCGGCAGCCGCCACGGCATCGAACGCCGTCGTACGCACCGTGATCACCTTGACCGCATCGGCCGACTGCACCGTGGCAATGGCGTTGCCCGCGTAGATCGGCCGCTCGAACGTATCTTCGGCAGCGATCGCCACGATATCGGAGATCTGCGCCACATCCAGCTTGGCCGCCACCCGCGGCGCCACGTTCTTGCCGTAGGCCGTAGCCGGGAAAAGGATGTGGCTGTAGCCCTGGGCCACGGCCAGCACCTGTGCCGCGACGTTCTCGGCCAGCCCTTCGGCCAGCGCGGGCCCATCGGCCGCGAGCACCTTGGCCACCCCCGCGACCTGGGCCGCCGCCTGCGCCGCGCCATCGACGCCGGCACCGGCCACCAGCACGTGCACCTCGCCGCCCAGGCGCTGGGCCGCCGCGATCGTATTCAGCGTCGCGCCGCGCAGGTGCGCATTGTCATGTTCTGCTACGACCAGTATCGCCATGTTCACACCACCTTCGCTTCGTTCTTCAGTTTGTCGACCAGCTCGGCCACGTCGGCCACCTTCACACCCGCCTTGCGCGCGGGAGGCTCGCTTACCTTCAGCGTCTTCAGGCGCGGCGTGACGTCCACCCCGAGCTCTTCGGGCTTGAGCGTCTCGAGCGGCTTTTTCTTGGCCTTCATGATGTTAGGCAGCGTGACATAGCGCGGCTCATTCAGGCGCAGGTCCGTCGTCACGATGGCCGGCAGCGCCAGCGACACCGTCTCGAGCCCGCCGTCGACCTCGCGCGTGACCGTGGCCTTGCCCTCGCCGATCTCCACCTTGCTGGCGAAGGTCGCCTGCGGCCAATCGAGCAGCGCGGCCAGCATCTGGCCGGTCTGGTTGGCATCGTCATCGATGGCCTGCTTGCCCAGGATCACCAGCTGCGGCTGCTCCTTGTCCACGATCGCCTTGAGCAGCTTGGCCACCGCCAGCGGCTGCAGCTCTTCCTGCGTCTCGACCAGCACGGCCCGGTCCGCTCCGATGGCCATCGCCGTGCGCAGGGTTTCCTGGCACTGCGGCACGCCGCACGACACCGCCACGATCTCGCTGGCTGCGCCTTTCTCTTTCAAGCGCACCGCCTCTTCCACCGCGATTTCGTCGAACGGGTTCATCGACATCTTCACATTCGCGATGTCCACGCCCGTCTGGTCCGACTTCACCCGGACTTTCACGTTGTAGTCAACCACTCGTTTGACTGGCACTAACACCTTCATGTATGCAACCTCGTTTTAAGTGAACCGGCTGCGCCTGGGGCGAACCGGCGCAGGACAGAGCAGACAGACCGCAGATAGACAGGACCGCGCAAGCATGCCGCGACTCCGCGCGCCAGACAGTAAACCTTTCGATTATAGGTAATCGGCACCTCTCCCTCCCCGGGAGAAAGTACGGGTAAATACCGACACCGCGCGCATCAAATCCCCGCCAGGGCACGTATGTGCGCCGTGACGCTGCGCCCCAGCGCGGAAAGGTTGTAGCCTCCCTCCAGGCAGCTCACTACCGGGGCCCCATGGCGGCGGGCCAGCTCGCTCAGCTGCGCGGTGATCCAGGCGAAGTCGGCCTCGACCAGGCCCATGCGGCCCAGATCGTCTTCGCGGTGCGCATCGAATCCCGCAGAAACAAGGACCAGTTGAGGCCGGAATCGCTCTAGCGCAGGCAGCCATTTGCCGGCCACCAGCTCGCGTATCGCCGCCCCCTCGGTATAGGCCGGCACCGGTTCGTTCAGCATGTTGCCGGCCCACGGACTCGCACCGCAGAACGGATAGAACGGGTGCTGGAAGAACCCGCACATCAGCACCCGATCGTCCCCCGCGAGCGCTTCCTCGGTGCCGTTGCCATGGTGCACGTCGAAATCGATGACGGCGACGCGGGCCAGGCCATGATGGGCCATCGCGTGGCGCGCGGCGATCGCGACGTTGCTCAGGAAGCAGAATCCCATGGCCCGGTCCGGGCACGCATGGTGACCGGGCGGGCGGACGGCGCAGAATGCGGCTTCGCCCTCTCCGGCCAGCACCGCGTCGACCGCCGCGATCGCGGCCCCCGCGGCATGCAGGGAAGCCGCATACGTATGCGGGTTCATGGCGGTATCGGGATCGAGTTCGGCATACCCTCGGACCGGCGCGCGTTCGACCAGCGACTCCAGATACTCCGGGGTATGGACGCGCAACAGGGCCTCTTGCGCAGCCCGCGGGGCCTCGCGCTGCAGCAGGTGCGCCGCCACGCCCGACGCCAGCAACTGGTCGGAGATCGCATCGAGCCGCTCCGGGCATTCGGGATGCCCGTCGCCCATCTCATGCTGCCTGCACGCCGGGTGCGTGAAGTAAAGCGTAGCCATGGCCTCCATTATGCGCCCGACTTGCATCGCGGCCGAACAGTCGGCAGCATCACGCTATCGATATCGCTCCTGGAAATGTTACGCGTGAAATTGCAACGCCGCTTCCCCACGTATTTTCGCACCGGCACGATGGCTGTCGGCCTGGCCGCGCTGGCCCTTAGCGGCTGCGCCTCGAACCGGCCCACGGCCGGCACGGGCATGCCGGCGGCACCGGGGCCTGCGGCCACGCAAGGCGCCGAAGCATCCGCCGCGTCGGCACCTGCGGTGGTGCGCGGGGCGGGCGGCTCAGCCGTGGCACCGGGTTCAGCGGCGGCGGCCGGCTCAGAGGTAGCCCCGGGCCCGGCGCCCGCAGGCGCCGCGCAGGCCGCTCCGGCGCCGCCCGCAGCAGCAAGAGCCAAGGACGCCTTCATTGCCGAGATGGCGGGCCGGGGCCTGGATCCGGTCGAAGTGGCGGCCGTGCTCGAGCAGGCCAGATACTCCGGGACGGTCGCACGGCTGGTGCTGCCCCCGGCCTCGCCGACCGTCCGCAGTTGGCCTCGATACCGGGCACGCTTTGTCGAAAGCCGCCGGATCCGGGAAGGCATCGCCTTCCAGCAGGAATACGCCCCCGTGCTCGCGCAGGCCGAGGCCCGCTACGGAGTGCCGGCATCGATCATCGTCAGTATCATCGGCGTCGAAACCTTCTACGGCCGCGTTACCGGGAATTTCCGCGTCATCGACGCGCTTACTACCCTGGCGTTCGACTATCCCGCGGGCGCCCGAAGCGACCGTGGTCCGTTCTTCCGCGAACAGTTGGCCCATTTCCTGACCTGGTGCAAGGAAACCGGCACCGATCCGTTAACGGTAAAAGGCTCATATGCCGGCGCCATCGGCTTGCCGCAATTCATGCCGGGCAGCCTGCGCCAGTTCGCAGTGGACGGCGATGGCGACGGCCGCATCGACCTGCTTGCCAGCCCTTCCGATGCCATTGTCTCGGTGGCCAACTTCCTGGTCGAGCACGGATGGCAACGTGGCCAGCCGGTCTTCCTGCCGGTGCACCTGCCAGGCGAGCCGGCGGCATTGGTCGACGGAGGCCTGAAGCCCACGCTGAACTGGTCTCAGCTGGAGGCTGCGGGCGCGCGGGCACGGCCCGTGGCCGACCTGCCGGAAAGCTGGACCGGGTGGCCTCTGGGAGTCATCGATCTCTACGACGGCGCGACCGGCAACACCGAGTACCGAGTGGCCGCTCCCAACTTCTTTGCGCTGACCGAATATAACCGCAGCTATTTCTACGCCACGTCGGTCGCCGACCTGGCGCAGGAACTGGAGCGCCGGACCCGGATGGCCGGCAACATGAGTCAGTTGAACACGCCGGTGGACAGGTAGCGATCGCCCCGGTCGCAGACGATGAACACGATAGTGGCGTTGCTGACGGTTTCGGCGATTCGCAACGCCGCAACCAGCGCGCCCGCCGACGAAATACCGCCGAAAATGCCTTCCTCGGCGGCGAGGCGGCGGGCCATGACCTCGGCCTCAGTCTGGGTGACATATTCCAGGCGGTCCACTGCCGATGGATCGTAGATCTTGGGAAGGTAAGCCTCGGGCCACTTTCGTATGCCGGGGATCTGCGAACCTTCCGTAGGCTGCGCGCCGATGACCTGGATGGCCGGGTTGCGGCCCTTCAGGTAGCGCGACACCCCCATGATCGTCCCGGTCGTACCCATCGCGCTGACGAAGTGGGTGACCTGTCCATCGGTATCGCGCCAGATTTCCGGACCGGTGGTCTCGACGTGCGCCAACGGATTGTCGGGATTGGCGAATTGATCCAGCACCTTGCCCTTGCCCTCGGCCTGCATCTTCATGGCAAGGTCGCGCGCATACTCCATGCCGCCCTGCGAGGCGGGGGTCAGGATCAGCTCCGCGCCGTAGGCCGTCATCGCGGCGCGGCGCTCCATGGAGAGGTTATCGGGCATGATCAGGACCATGCGGTAGCCGCGGATGGCTGCAACCAGCGCCAGGGCGATGCCGGTATTGCCACTGGTGGCTTCGATCAAGGTGTCGCCCGGCTTGATCTCGCCACGCGCCTCGGCCCGGGCGATCATCGAAAGCGCGGGGCGGTCCTTGACCGAACCGGCTGGATTGGAGCCTTCCAGCTTTCCGAGGAGGACATTGCCGCGCGCGGCGTTCTGCTCGCCCGGAATACGCTGGAGCCGGACCAGGGGCGTATTGCCTATGGTCTGTTCGATGGTGGGATAGCTTTTCATGCGCCCCATCATAATCCAGCCGATACGGTTTAGTTCTCTTTACCCTTACTGCGTGGGGGCATATTGACCATGACGGGCGGCGCATCCTTGCCCCCGCGCTCGAGCGTCAGCCCGGCCGCCCGCAAGCTTTGCAATCGCTTGGAGCCCAAACCGCGGACACGCTCGGCGAGGTCGTCGAACGACAGGAACGGACCGCCTTGCCGGCGCTCTTGGACGATGGTGGCGGCCGTCTTGGGACCAATGCCGCGTATGGACTCCATCTGACCCTGCGTCGCGGTGTTGACGTCCACGGCCTGCGCGCTGGCCAAGGCGCCGAGCCCCAGGCCCGCGACGACCGCGAAGCGGCCTGCGCAGCGGCGGGCGCCATGCCAGCGGACGGGCCGGGGATCGGGTTCGGCCAGGGTGGGATCGAGGAATGGATTCATGGCTGGGCTCCGAAGGAAAGTCGCGAGCGGCCGGCTGGCCGCATCGTGCCCTTGCTTGGCAAGGACAGCGCCAAGCTTGATCCCTGGAACCCGTCTCGTGTCGCCGCGGGCGGCGGGCGGTCCGAGCGGGAAAACGCGTAGACCGCGCCGGTCAGGCCGTCATGCCGCGCAGCTCGCGGACGTATTCCGATACTCCGGTCTGCACGTCCCGCATCGCTGCCGTGAAGCCTGCGGCGCGCAGCTGCGTGGTGTCGGCCTGGGTATAGCTCTGGTAGCGGCCTTTGAGATCGTCGGGGAAGTCCATGTAGCGGATCAGGCCCTGGGCAACCAGGTCTTGCAGCGGCAAGGCGGGCTCGCCCCTTTCTTCGCGCAGCGTGTTGACGACCGCCATCGCCACGTCGTTGAAGGGCTGGGCCCGGCCGGTTCCGCAATTGAACACACCGGCGACCGGCCGGCCCAGGAAGTGAAGATTGACCTCGACCACGTCGTGGACCGAGATGAAATCACGCTGCTGCTGGCCGTCGCCGTAGCCGTCCCATCCGCCGAACAGGCGCACATGCCCTTCGCGGAGGAACTGGTTCATATTGTGGAAGGCCACCGACGCCATCCGGCCCTTGTGCTGTTCACGCGGCCCATAGACGTTGAAGTAGCGCAGGCCCACGACCGGCGCAGCCAGCGTGCCCAGCCGGCGCCGCAGGACCTGGTCGAAAAGGAACTTGGAATAGCCGTAGACATTCAGCGGCTTTTCATTGCGCGGATCCTCGACGTAGTTCGGACCGGCGCCATAGACGGCGGCCGACGAGGCGTAGAGCAACGGAATCCGCGCGCGCTGCGCGTACTCGAACAGCTCGAGCGTGACCCGGTAATTGTTGTCCATCATGTACTGGCCGTTGCGCTCGGTGGTATCCGAGCAGGCGCCCTGGTGCAGGATGGCCTCTACCTTGGGCAGGCTGCCGTTCGCCACCCGTTGGCGGAAATCGTTCTTGTCCAGGTAGTCGGCAATATCGCAATCGGCCAGGTTCACGAACTTGTCGCCTTCCTGCAAGTCATCGACCGCAATGATGTCGCGTTCGCCGCGACCATTGAGCCCCTTGACCAGATTGCTGCCGATGAAGCCAGCGGCTCCCGTTACGATGATCATGGCAAATACCTCGTTCTAGATCGCCAGGCCGGCGCGCAACTCGGCCGGCGTGACGATCGATGTTCCCAGCTTGCCGACGACGATGCCGCCCGCCAGGTTGGCCCATCTCATGGCCGTATGCAGATCCAGTCCCGTCGCACGCATGACGGCCAGCGTCGCGATCACGGTATCGCCGGCGCCCGAGACGTCGAACACTTCCCGCGCCTGCGCTTCCACGTGATCCCGGCCCGCGTCGGTGTACAGCGTCATGCCCAGCTCGGAGCGGGTCACCAGCAAGGCCTCGAGGTCGAGCGCCTCCCGCAGGTGCTGCGCGCGCTCGGTCAATTGGGCCTCGTCGCGCCAGCGGCCTACCGCCTCGCGCATTTCGGACTGGTTGGGAGTCACGAGCGTAGCGCCCCGGTAGCGGCTGTAGTCGTCCCCCTTGGGGTCGACCAGCACGACCGCGCCCCGGGCGCGCGCCAGTGCGATCACATCCTGCACCTGGTCCAGCACACCCTTGGCATAGTCGGACAGCACAATCACGTCATGGTCGGCAATGTGCACGGCCACCCGCGCCGTCAACTCGGCCAGCACGCCCGGCGAAGGCTGCTGTTCGAAATCCACTCGCAGCAGCTGCTGCTGGCGGCCGAGGACACGCATCTTCATGGTCGTGGGCACCGCCGGATCGGCGACCAGGTCGGCCGTCACGCCCTCGTCCTGGCACAGACGCCCGATAGCCCGCCCGGAATCGTCGTCGCCCACTACGCCCACCAGCGTCACGTGCGCACCCAGCGCCGCGGCATTACGCGCCACATTGGCCGCGCCGCCCAGCCGGTCCTCGCTGCGCGACACCCGCACCACCGGCACGGGCGCCTCGGGCGAAATGCGATGCACCTCCCCGAACCAATAACGGTCCAGCATCACGTCCCCCACTACCAGCACGCGCGCCGCCGCGCGTTGCTGATCCGTAGGGAACCCTGCCATCATCGCGGTGTTCATGCGCCGCTCCCCGACCGCCGGCCATAGGCGGCCGAAAAGGAAGCCATGCCTGCTGGCAGGACGACACGACTACGGTCCGGGATGCGGCGCAGCCGGCTGCGCCGGTCTCCTCGCATCGCTTCCTGAGCGCACGTCGGCGCATAGGGGGAAGCCACTCTATCCATCCAGTTCTTCCAATCGTTTCGGTGCATAGGTTTCCCAGGCGTTGCAGCCGGGGCACTGCCAATGAAACCGCTTGGCCTTGAAACCGCAGGCCCGGCAGGCATAGCGGTCAAGGCGCTGGGTATGCTTGTGGATCAGGCTGCGCATCAGCACGGCGTCGTCGGCGGGCGTCCAGGGAGAGGCGGCGTCGGCCTGCGGATTGTTCAACGTGACGACATTGGCCGAGGCCTGCTGAGCGGCCGTGGATTGCGCCGCTTTCTCGCCCGAGACCTGGGCCTCGAGCAAACGGTCCAGGCCGAGCAGGGACGGATTGCGTTGCAGCGCGGCGCGGGCGAAATTCCACGCCTGCGCCAAGCCGCGCTGCCGGCGCAGCGCCTGGAATATGGCATTGAACAGATCGAGGGACGGATAGCGGGCGTAGTGGGCTTCCAGCTTCTCCAGCCCTTCGTTGATGGTGCCGCGGGCCTCGTGGTTCGCAAGGAATTGCTCGGCCACCAAGCCCGCGTACTCGGGATGAGCGGCCAGGATGGACTCCAGGTGCAGCCGCTGCGCCCGCAGGTCTCCTTCGCGCTTGGCCAGATCGGCGCGCATCATCGCGATGCGCACATGCGGCGCATCATCGCTGCCGCGGTGAGCCTGGACCGACGCGTGCGTCGCCGCATCCAGCGCCGCGTGGGCGGCCTCGGTATCGCCCGCAGCCAATGCCGCGGCCGCTTCCTCGCAATGGAAATGGACCGCCTGCGGCACCGGTTCGTCGATGAGACCCTGCAAGGCCTGGACCGCCTGGATGGCCTGGGGCCAATCGCGCTCGGTCTCGTGGATGCGCACCAGGGCGCGCAAGGCGTCCGGGGCGAAGCGGGTTCCTTTCAACTGATCGAAGGCAGCCTCCGCGCGGTCCAGCATGCCGGCCCGCAGGTAGTCCTGGGCCAGCGCATGCAAGGCCTGCTCCCGCTGGTTGTCCGGCAGGTCGGCGCGCTGAAGGAGGTTCTGGTGCACGCGTATGGCCCGCTCGATCTCGCCTCGGCGCCGGAACAGGCTGCCCAGCGCGAAGTGCAGCTCTATGGTTTCCGGGTCGAGCTTGGCCACTTCGATGAACGCATCGATGGCACGGTCATGCTGCTCGTTCAGCAGGAAGTTGAGCCCGCGGAAGTAGGAGTCCGGCAGACTCCGATGCTCGGAGAGCATCTGCCGGATGTCCACCCGCGCCGCCACCCAGCCCAGGCCGAACAGCAATGGGATAGCGATCAGCCACCAGGGTTCGAAATCCACGTCCGTCTATGCCTTACAGGGGAGTCATGGGAAGCACATCAGGCGGAGGCGGTGCATCGGTCGACGTCGTTGCCTGCCCTGCCTTGACCAATTCGAGCTCGCGCCTGAGCGCGGCGATTTCCCGGCGGCGGCGCATGACGCCGGGCACGGTCAGCAGCAGACCGAATATGGCTCCCAACACGAAACTGGCCAGCATGACGACGATCAACGGCACTTCGCTGATGAGATGGTCCGCGAAGAAATAGACGTTCACCCGGTCGGTATTCTTGAGCGCGAACAGCAGGACTACAACGAATACGACCAGCCTCAGCGCCCAGACGAGATATCGCATGTCGATGCTCCAGGTGGGAAAATTGGATCAATTGTAGAGGAAGGCCTAGCGGTGCGCGCCCGGCGCCGGCCCGGCGACGCATAACTAAAAAGCCCCGCGAGCCTGGCGGCTGGCGGGGCAGTCGATACCGGCCGACGATAGGGCCGGGAGTCAGTTCCCGGAAGGTTCATGCGCATGGGTGTCGACCCGCTCGCGCAATTCCTTGCCGGCCTTGAAGTGCGGCACCCGTTTCTCGGGCACCAGCACTTTTTCACCGGACTTGGGATTGCGCCCGATGCGCGGCGGCCGCTTGGACAGCGAAAAGCTGCCAAAACCCCGGATCTCGATGCGCTGGCCCTCGGACAACGATTGGGCCATGGCGTCGAGAATGGTCTTGACGGCGTAGTCCGCGTCCTTGGCAACCAGTTGCGGATACCGGGCAGCCAATCGGGCGATCAACTCGGACTTCGTCATGGAGTTCATGGAACCTCTTAGAACGCCGTACCGGGCAACTTGGTAAGCCTCCCCAGGGCACGGCGGATCCGGTTTTGCCGGTCCGCCAGTACCGCCCCCCTTCGAGGGGGGCGCGCGTCAGCGCGTAGGGGGTGATCAGCTATTTTCGCGCTGGTCGAGCTTGGCCTTGAGCAGCGCGCCCAAGTTGGTCGTACCCGACGAAGCGCTGGCATCGGACATGCGCTGGATGGCCTCGGCCGTCTCGGCGTTGTCCTTGGCCTTGATCGAGAGCTGGATCGAACGCGTCTTGCGATCGATGTTCAGGATCATGGCATCGATGTTGTCGCCTGCCTTCAGCACCGTCGTGGCGTCTTCGACGCGGCCCGAGGAGATCTCGGAAGCGCGCAGGTAGCCTTCGACGTCGACCGACAGGGTCACGACCGCGCCCTTGGCCTCGACCGACTTCACGGTGCCCTGGACGACGGCACCCTTGTCATGGGTGGCCACGAAGTTGTTGAACGGATCGCCTTCCAGCTGCTTGATGCCCAGCGAGATGCGTTCCTTCTCGGTATCGATGCCGAGCACCACGGCCTCGACCTCGTCGCCCTTCTTGAAGTTGCGCACGGCTTCCTCGCCGGACTCGCTCCAGGACAGGTCGGACAGGTGGACCAGGCCGTCGATGCCGCCGGGCAGGCCGACGAACACGCCGAAGTCGGTGATCGACTTGATGGCGCCGCGGACCTTGTCGCCACGCTTGTGGTTGATCGAGAACTCTTCCCACGGATTGGGACGGCACTGCTTCATGCCCAGCGAGATACGGCGACGGTCCTCGTCGATCTCGAGCACCATGACCTCGACCTCGTCGCCCAGGGTAACGACCTTCTTGGGATCGACGTTCTTGTTGGTCCAGTCCATTTCGGAGACGTGCACCAGGCCTTCGATGCCGGCTTCCACTTCGACGAACGCACCGTAGTCGGTCAGATTGGTGACCTTGCCGAACAGACGGGTGCCCTGCGGATAGCGGCGAGCCAGGCCGACCCACGGATCTTCGCCCAGTTGCTTGACGCCCAGCGAGACGCGGTTCTTTTCCTGGTCGAACTTGAGGACCTTGGCCTGGATTTCCTGGCCGACGGACAAGACTTCCGAGGGATGACGCACGCGGCGCCATGCCAGGTCGGTGATGTGCAGCAGGCCGTCGATGCCGCCGAGGTCGACGAACGCACCGTAGTCGGTGATGTTCTTGACGACGCCGTTGACGATCGCGCCTTCGTGCAGGGTCTCGAGCAGCTTCTGGCGCTCTTCGCCCATGTTGGCCTCGAGCACGGCGCGGCGCGACAACACCACGTTGTTGCGCTTGCGGTCGAGCTTGATGACCTTGAATTCGAGGGTCTTGCCTTCGTACGGGGTGGTGTCCTTGACGGGACGCAGGTCGACGAGCGAGCCGGGCAGGAAGGCACGGATCGCGTTGGTCATGACTGTCAGGCCGCCCTTGACCTTGCCGGTGATGGTGCCGGTGACCAGGTCGCCGGACTCGAGGGCTTTCTCGAGCTGCAGCCAGGCAGCCAGGCGCTTGGCGCGGTCGCGCGACAGCACGGTGTCGCCGTAGCCGTTCTCGAGCGCGTCGATGGCGACCGAGACGAAATCGCCTTCGGAGACTTCGAGCTCGCCCTTGTCGTCGAGGAATTCCTCGATGGGGATCAAGGCCTCGGACTTCAGGCCGGCATTGACCACGACGAAGTTATGGTCGATGCGCACCACCTCGGCGGTGATGACTTCGCCGGATTTCATTTCCTGGCGCTTGATGCTTTCTTCGAACAGGGCGGCAAAGCTTTCTTCGCCGGCAGGTGCTTGGGAAACCGAAGACATTGTTGATGTGTTACCGGGTTACGCACCTCATGGGGGCGGTCGAGACATTCGACCTGACACCGCACCAATCGGTGGAGTTGCTAAACCTCATTGCTGAGGGCCTGAATTGCTTGCTCTGAATGGCTTGCTAGGACGCATTCACGCCCGCGACGCCGATCGCTCGCGCCACCAGTCCATGACCTGCCCCACCGTCTGGTCTATCGTGAGGTGGGAAGAATCGAGCACCAGGGCATCGGACGCGGCAGCCAGGGGCGCGTTCGCCCGCTGCGTATCGCGCGCATCGCGCGCTTCCAGATCGCGCAAAAGGGTTAAGAGGTTAGCCGAAAAACCCTTTTCGATCAACTGTTTATAGCGCCGTTCGGCGCGCGCCTCGACGCTCGCCACCAGGAATATCTTGAGGTCGGCATCGGGAAAAACAACCGTCCCCATGTCACGTCCATCGGCCACCAGGCCGGGAAGACGGCGAAACGCCCGCTGGCGGTCGAGCAGCGCGGTGCGTACCGGCGCCAGCGCTGCAACCTGCGAAGCAAAATTGCCGACCTCCTCGCGGCGGATGTCGGCGCTTACATCGCGTCCTCCCATCCGTACGCTGCCGGGCTCGAACTGCACGTCCAGCGCGGTAGCAGCAGCCGCCGCCCGTTCCGCATCGTCCGGCGCGATCCCCTGCTGCAGGCACGCCAGGGCCGTCAGGCGATATAAGGCACCGCTATCGAGCAGATGCCAGCCCAGCATGCCGGCGACCCGCGCCGCAATCGTACCCTTGCCGGAGGCGGTGGGGCCGTCGATCGCAATCATGGGAGCTGGCACTCTACTCATTTACGCAACCTATTAAAGACATTTAAACGATCAATTTGGATCAAGCCTCAAGCCCGGGCAAAATGATAATAATTCTCAATAACCCAGCCCAAGGAGCTCGGCGATGGCAAAGACCTTGACCTTCGGCGGCCTGCACCTAGTCACCTCTTTCAGCGTCGCCTACATTATTACCGGGAGCATCGCCATAAGCGGTGCGGTGACCTTCATCGAACCGGCCGTCAATACGGTGGTCCACTATTTCTTCGACAAGTTCTGGGAAGGCCGCAAGCATAGGGAAACTGCAGTTCCGGCCGCCGTCCCGGCTCAGCTCCCTACCAGCCCGGCATAGACGTCGAAGTAGGTGGGGAAGGTCTTGCTGACACAGCCGGGGTCGAGGATGCGCAGTCCCACCGGGCCGAAGGCTGCCAGCGAGAAGCACATGGCCATGCGGTGGTCGTCCCAGGTGGCGATTTCCGCCGGCTTCCATGCCGGTGGCGGCGTCACGGTCAGGCTGTCGGACGTTGCCTGAACACCCGCGCCCAGCTTGGACAGCTCGGTCTGCATGGCATGGATGCGATCGGTTTCCTTCACGCGCCAACTGCCGATATTGCGCAGCCGGCACGGACCGTCCGCATACAAGGCTAGCACGGCGGCGGTCATCGCCGCGTCCGGAATCAAGTTGAAATCGGCGTCAAACGATTTCAGCCGCTCCCCATCCGCCACCCGGGCGCCCTGAGTCTCGATCCAGTCCAGCCCCATCTCCACCCGCGCTCCCATGGCTCGAAGCGTCTCGGCGAAGGCCACGTCCCCCTGGATGCTGTCGCGCCCCACTCCGGTGACGCGCACCGGCCCGCCGCCGATGGCCCCCAGGGCGAGGAAATAGGATGCCGACGAGGCATCGCCCTCGACCGGCATGTGTCCCGGCGAACGGTAGACTGAGTGCGCCGGCACCAAGAACCGGCGCCAGTCGTCGCGCGCCACCGTCACGCCGAAGCGGCGCATCAGGTTCAGCGTCATGTCGACATAGGGCTTGGAAATCAGCTCGCCCTCGACCTCGATGACGAAGTCGCGGCCGGCGGCCCGGGTCGCAAGCGGCGCTGCCAGCAGCAGCGCCGTCAGGAACTGGCTGGACACCGAACCGTTGACCTTGACCGGCCGGGTCAGATCCAGCTGTCCGCGGCCTATCGACAGAGGCGGATAACCTTCCTTGGCCTGGTAGGCCACCTGCGCCCCGAGCATGCGCAGCGCATCGACCAGATCGCCGATGGGCCGCTCGTGCATGCGCGGAACACCGTGCAGCGAGTAGTTGCCGCCCAGCATCGCCAGGGCTGCCGTGAGCGGCCGGATCGCCGTGCCTGCGTTGCCCATGAACAAATCGGCCTGATCCGTGCGAAACCGGCCGCTCCCCTCCACCAGCACTTCATCGGCCCGGGCACCGGGAGCTATCGAGACCCCCAGCTTGCGCAAGGCCGCCAGCATGACGCGGGTATCGTCCGAATCGAGCAGCCCTGTCAGGCGGGTCGTACCTTCGGCCAGCGCCGACAGCAGCAGCACCCGGTTCGAGATGCTCTTGGACCCGGGCAGGCCCACCGTGCCGCTGGCGCTGCGTGCGGGAGCCAGGTCCAGATAGGGAGGATGGCGAGGGTCGTCAGTCATGGCGCTCATTCGTTCGTATCGGGAGTTTCAGGCTGGCCTGCGCGCCAGCCGCGCCGGGCCTGCGACACCGATTGCAACATGGCCCGCAGCGCGTCCCCGTCGGCCTGACGGATCACGCGCTCGAACTCGTCCAGGGCGTTCCGTACCGCGGTGGTCTCGCGCATGATCGCGTCACGGTTTGCCAGGAAGATATCGCGCCACATGTCGGCCGAGCCGCCCGCGATGCGCGTGAAATCCCGAAAACCGCTGCCGGCCAGGTCGAGCCGCAACGCCGCATCGCCCGCACCCAGGACCTGGGCCATGTAGGCGAACGCGAGCAAGTGCGGCACATGGCTGACCGAAGCCAGCACCGTATCGTGCTCGTCCGCCTCCATGCTGCGAACTACGGCGCCGCAGTACTGCCACGCCCGTTCGACCAGTTGCACCGACGGCGCGGCGTTCTCGGCCAACGGGGTAAGAATGACGGTGCGGCCCTCGTACAGCTCGGGAAAAGCAGCCGCCGGGCCGCTGCGCTCGCTGCCGGCAATAGGATGGCCAGGCACGAACTGCGCGATGCGCGGCCCCAGCACCTCGCGGGCCGCCGTCACCACATCGGCCTTGGTGCTGCCAGCGTCCGTGACGACGGCGTGGCCGGCAAGATGCGGGGCCAAGGCCTCCAGCGTCTGCCGGGTGGCGCCGACCGGCACTGCCATCAGGATGAGATCGGCACGGGCAGCTTCCTCGATGCCCACGGCGCGGTCCACGAGGCCCAGCCGGCATGCCTGCTCCAGCGACGCGCGCTGGCGCCCGACGCCCCAGACCTCGCCGACCTGGCCCGCACGCCGCAACGCCGCGGCGAACGAGCCGCCGATCAGGCCCACGCCCACGACGGCCAGCACCGGCACCAGCGGGCGTGCGGCGCCGGCCGTATGGACAGGCGTCATCGATCCCGACCCGCTCAAGGCGCTACCGGGTACGACCCCAGCACCTTGAAGAAAGCCACGCGGGCCTGCAGCGCAGCCAGCGCCTTGGCGACCTTCGGATCGTCCCTGTGGCCTTCGATATCCACGTAGAAATAGTATTCCCACTGGCCGGTGCGGGCCGGGCGGGATTCGAACCGGGTCATCGACACCCCGTTTTCGGCCAGGGGCGCCAGCATGCGGTAGACCGCTCCGGCCTCGTTGGGCACTGCCAGGATGAGGCTGGTCTTGTCGCGTCCCGAGGGCGTGGTCTCGAGGTGGCCGATGGCGAGGAAACGAGTACGGTTGTGGGGGTCGTCCTGAATGCCCGCCGCGACGATCTTGAGCTCCCAGCGCTCGGCCGCCTGCTCGCTGGCGATCGCCGCCACGGTCGGATCCTCCGAGGCCAGGCGTGCCGCCTCGGCGTTGCTGGCCGCGGACGCCCGCGCCAGTTCGGGATGATGATCCGACAGCCATCCCTGGCACTGCGCCAGCGACTGCGGGTGCGAACGAATGACGGTGACGCCGTCCAGCGTGCCGCTCCGGGTCATCAGGCATTGCACGACCGGGACCGACCTTTCGCCCAGCACTTTCACCGGGGAGGTCAGCAGCAGGTCGAGCGTGCGGTTGACCGCGCCTTCGTTGGAGTTTTCCAGCGGCACGATGCCGAAGTCCGCGCGCCGCGTCTCTACCGAGCGGAATACCTCATCGATCGTCCCGCACGAAACCGGCTCGACCGAATGGCCGAAATGCGCAAGCACGGCCAGCTCCGAATAGGTGCCTTGCGGACCGAGGTAGGCCACGCGCGCCGGCTGCTCCAGCGCGCGGCACGCCGACATGATCTCGGTCCATATCGCCGACAGCGCCTGAGGCGGCAGCGGACCCCCGTTCAACTCTTGCAGGCGGCGGATGATCTGCGCCTCGCGCTCGGGCCGGAACACGGCACCTGCATGGTGCTCCTTGGCCTGCCCTACTGCCTGGGCCGTACGCGCGCGCTCGGACAGCAGCTCCAGCACCTGCGTGTCGATGGCATCGATGCGCTCGCGCAACGGCGCGAGCTTCTTCTGCAGATCGTCATCCATGGCTGCGCTCGAATTCCTTCATGAAGTCCACCAGCGCCTGCACGCCTTCGAACGGCATGGCGTTATAAATGGACGCCCGCATGCCGCCTACGCTCTTGTGCCCCTTCAGCTGGAGCAAACCGGAACGCTCGGCGGCCTGCAGGAACTCCCCATTCAGCGATTCGTCATGCAGCATGAAGGGCACGTTCATACGCGAACGGACCGGACGGTGCACGGGGTTGCGGTAGAAGTCCGTCGTATCGAGGTAGTCGTACAGCAACCGGGCCTTGGCCTTGTTGCGCGACTCCATCCCGGTTACCCCGCCCTGCTGCTTGAGCCACTTGAAAACCAGCCCGGCGACGTAGATCGCATAGGTGGGCGGCGTATTGAAGCGAGAGCGGTTCTCGGCGACGAGCGCATAGTCGAACGCGGAGGGGCAGATGGGCAGCGCACTGCCCAGCAGATCCTTTCTGACAATGACGATCGTCAGGCCGGCCGGCCCGATGTTCTTCTGCGCGCCGGCATAGACCAGTCCGGCCCGCTTCACGTCCATGGGACGTGACAGGATGTGCGAAGACGCGTCCACCGTAAGCACCGCCTGCGGCACGCCCAGCTCGGCCGGATCGGGCCAGTCCATGAACTCGACACCGCCTATCGTCTCGTTGCTGCACAGGTGCACGTAGCTGGCTTGCGGCCGCACCTTCCACGACATGGGGTCCGGCATGTAGGTCCACGGACCTTGCTGCGAGCCATCCAGTTCGGCCGGCTGCTCGGCCGTGGCGGCTACCGCGATATCGCCATAGCGCTGGGCTTCCTTGTATGACTTGACCGACCACGACCCGCTCAATACGAAATCAGCGGCATGCGCCTCGCGACGGCCGATCAGGTTCATCGGCACGATGGCGTTTTCGCCCAGCCCGCCGCCCTGCAGGAACAGCACCGCATAGTCCTGCGGCACGTCGAGCAGCTCGCGCAGGTCGGCCTCGGCCTCGTCGCAGATCTGCTCGAACTGCTTGCCGCGATGGCTCATTTCCATGACCGACATGCCGCTGCCGTGCCAGTCCAGCATTTCGGCGGCTGCCTGCTGCAAGACGGCCTCGGGCAAGACGGCCGGGCCGGCCGAGAAGTTGTAGGGTCGCTTCATTGCTGCTGCCGTTTATTCCGTCTCGCTGGAAGAAGGAGCCTCGGGTGCGGCCTCGTCGCCGTTGTCCCCGGGCTCTTCGGTATCGGACTCCACCACCCGCTGGACACCAGACAGGCGCGTGCCTTCGTCGACGTTGATCAGCGTGACGCCTTGCGTGGCACGTCCCATTTCGCGGATTTCGCTCACGCGCGTACGAACCAGCACGCCGCCCGTGGTGATCAACATGATTTCGTCTGCCGGATCCACCAGGACGGCGCCCACCACCTTGCCATTGCGCTCGGTGGTCTGGATGGCGATCATGCCTTTGGTGCCGCGCCCATGGCGGGTGTACTCGCCGATGGGCGTGCGCTTGCCGTAGCCGTTCTCGGTGGCGGTCAGCACGCTCTGGCTTTCGTTTTCGGCCACCAGCAGCGCGATCACCGTATGCGATTCTTCCAGCATCATGCCGCGCACGCCGCGCGCGGTGCGGCCCATGGGACGTACGTCGTTCTCGTCGAAGCGCACCGCCTTGCCGGCGTCGGAGAACAGCATCACGTCGTGCTTGCCGTCGGTGAGCGACGCACCGATCAGGTAATCGCCCTCGTCCAGGTCGACCGCGATGATGCCCGCCTTGCGCGGGTTCGAGAAGTCCGATAGGGGCGTCTTCTTGACCGTGCCTTTGGCCGTGGCCATGAATACGTACTGATCTTCGCTGTACGCCTTGACGGTCAGCACTACCGTGATTTTCTCGCCTTCGGACAGCGGGAACATGTTGACGATGGGCTTGCCGCGCGAGGTTCGCGTACCTTGCGGAACCTCCCAGACCTTGAGCCAGTACACCCGGCCGCGGTTGCTAAAGCACAGGATGGAATCGTGCGTATTGGCAATGAACAACTGGTCGATCCAGTCGTCTTCCTTGGTCGCCGTAGCCTGCTTGCCCCGGCCTCCGCGTTTCTGGGCGCGGTATTCGGACAACGGCTGGCTCTTGATATAGCCCGAATGGGAAAGCGTCACGACCATATCGGTGGGCGTGATCAGATCTTCTGTGTCGAGCTCGGTCGCATTCAGCTCGATGTGCGAGCGGCGCGTATCCTTGGCGTCGGTGCCGAACTCCGCCTTGATGGCCGAGAGTTCGTCGCCGATGATCGTGGTGACGCGCTCGGGCTTGGCCAGGATGTCGAGCAGGTCGGCGATGTTGGCCATCACGTCCTTGTACTCGCCTACGATCTTGTCCTGCTCCAGGCCGGTCAGGCGCTGCAGCCGCATGTTCAGGATTTCCTGCGCCTGCGTTTCGCTCAGGCGGTAGAGACCGTCTTGCTGCATGCCGTAACCGGCCGGAAGACCCTCGGGCCGGAAAGCCTCGCGGCCACCGGCCGTCTCGGTTTCGGCTCGCGACAGCATCTCCCGCACCAGCGAGGAATCCCAGGCCCGCGCCATCAATTCCTGGCGCGCGATGGGTGGCGTGGGCGCCGCCTTGATGATGGCGATGAAGTCGTCGATATTGGCCAGCGCCACCGCCAGGCCCTCGAGCACGTGGCCGCGCTCGCGCGCCTTGCGCAGCTGGAACACGGTGCGGCGGGTCACCACTTCGCGGCGATGCGCCAGGAAGTACTCGACCATGTGCTTGAGGTTCAGCAAGCGCGGCTGGCCGTCGACCAATGCCACCAGGTTCATCCCGAAGGTGTCCTGCAGCTGGGTATTCTTGTACAGATTGTTGAGGACGACCTCGGGCACTTCGCCGCGCTTGAGCTCGATCACGACCCGCATGCCGTCCTTGTCGGACTCGTCGCGGATGTCGGAGATGCCCTCCATTTTCTTTTCGTTGACCAGCTCGGCGATCCGCTCGAGCAGCGACCGCTTGTTGACCTGGTACGGGATCTCGTCGACGACGATGGCCTGCCGGCCATTCTTGTCGACGTCCTCGAAATGGGTCTTGGCGCGCATGACCACCCGGCCCCGTCCCGTGCGATAGCCCTCCCGCACGCCCGACATGCCGTAGATGATGCCCCCGGTGGGGAAGTCCGGCGCGGGGATGATCTCGATCAGCTCGTCGACGGTGCACTCGGGATTGCGCAGGCAATACAGACAGCCGTCCACCACCTCGGCCAGGTTGTGCGGCGGAATGTTGGTCGCCATGCCCACCGCGATGCCCGAGCTGCCGTTGACCAGCAGGTTGGGCAATCGCGTGGGCAGCAACAGCGGTTCTTTCTCGCTGCCGTCGTAGTTGGGGCCGAAGTCGACGGTTTCCTGGTCGATGTCGGCCAGCAGCTCGTGCGCGATCTTGGCCAGGCGGATCTCGGTATAGCGCATGGCCGCGGCGCCGTCGCCGTCGACCGAGCCGAAGTTGCCCTGGCCGTCGACGAGCATGTAGCGCAACGAGAACGGCTGCGCCATGCGCACGATGGTGTCGTACACCGCCTGGTCGCCGTGGGGGTGGTACTTACCGATGACGTCGCCGACGATACGGGCGGACTTCTTGTACGCGCGGTTCCAGTCGTTGTTGAGTTCGTGCATGGCGTACAGCACGCGCCGGTGCACCGGCTTGAGACCGTCCCGGACGTCGGGAAGCGCGCGGCCCACGATCACGCTCATGGCGTAATCGAGATAGCTGCGGCGCATCTCTTCTTCAAGAGAGATCGGTAGTGTTTCCTTGGCGAAGGAATCCATGGGCAAGCTGCATCAAGAGGTGTTGTCGCGCCCCGCGACCGCACGGCACGCCCGGCCCGAGAGGGAACGAGACGGCCTGCAGGCGCGGATCCGCGGGGGAAAATACCCCGCCGAACGAGCTTCGGACGAAGCTAAAGAGTTTAGCACCCGCCCCGTCGCCATGCTGTAATACACCCACCCCGTTCCCCGCACCCGACACATGGCATCCAACACGCTGCTGTTGCCCGATTGGGTCATTCCCGTCGCCCCGTCTCAAGGGGCGCTCCCGGGCCACGGCGTTGCCGTGGGCCGGGGACGCATTCTGGATCTCGCCCCGCACGCGGAATTACGGGCCCGCCATCCCGATGCCCAGGTACGCCCGCTGCCCGGCTGCGCGCTGCTGCCCGGCTTCGTCAACCTGCATACCCATGCCGCAATGAGCCTGCTGCGCGGCGCCGGCGACGACCTGCCGCTCATGACCTGGCTGCGCGAGCGCATCTGGCCACTGGAGAGCCGGCTGCTATCCCCCGATTTCGTCTATGACGGCAGCGCGCTCGCTTTCGCGGAGATGCTGGCGGGCGGCACGACTTGCTGCGCCGACATGTATTTCCATCCCGACGACGTCGCGCGCGCCGCGCTGTCCATCGGCATACGCGCCGTAGTCGGCGGCTCGGTCTTCGAGATGCCGGGCGGCCCCTCGGCTGAAAGCCTGCTGTCGCAGGCGCTGGCCGCCCACGAGAAATACCGCGGCGAGCCCGGGTTGCGCTTCATGCTGGCGCCGCACGCCCCCTACACAGTGGGCGACGATATGCTGAGGCGGCTCGCGGCAATGGCCGAAGAGGCCGACCTTCCTATCGCCATCCATTTGCAGGAAACACAGCAGGAAGTCGAAGAAGCCGTCGTCAGCAGCGGCATGCGGCCGACGGAGCGGCTGGCCGGGCTGGGCCTGCTGTCGCCGCGCCTCATCGCCGTCCACGGCGTGCATCTCGACGCCATGGACATCGAGCTGCTGGCTTCGCACGGCGCCAGCGTCGCCCACTGCCCCGCCTCCAATCTCAAACTGGCCAGCGGGCTCGCCCCGGTAGCGCAGCTGCAGGCGGCGGGCGTCAATGTCGGCATCGGCACCGATGGCGCGGCCAGCAACAACCGGCTCGACATGCTGTCCGAGCTGCGCCTGGCCGCCTTGCTGGCAAAGGGAGCCAGCGGCGATGCGTGCGCCCTGCCGGCGCATCGGGCGCTTTACGCAGCGACTCTGGGCGGCGCGAAGGCCTTGGGGTGGGACGGCGAGATCGGGTCGATCGAAACAGGCAAATGTGCCGACCTCGTGGCGATCAAGCTCGACAGCGCAAGGCTTTCACCTGTATTTGACCCGGTGTCGCACGTGGTCTATGCAGCCGGGCGCGAGGACATAGACGAAGTGTGGGTAAACGGCGAGTCAGTTGCAAAAAAACTACAACTAACCAAATCCCCGTCAAAAAGCGATCTCGAAAGGATAATGTCGCGGATATCGCAGTGGCGCTTGCGTGCATCCGGTGTGATTTCTGGCACAAACACTTACTTCTACCAGGAGTAGGTGGCATGAGAGAACACCCGCAATGCTATACTGGACATGTATATCCATGTTGCGGCGGGGGTTCGCTGCGAGTTTCATTTCAGGCTAAGAGGAGAAACATGAACAAACGCTCCAAAATTGGAATCTCTCTGGCGCTCGCCTTCGCTGCCGTAACGGCCTCGGGCGTGGCCTCCGCGCAAACCGGTAAAGTCAACGACAACTGGCAATCCGCTTATGGCGTTCAAGTAAAGAACGCAACCGGCCTGTGCTGGCGCAATGGCTTCTGGACCCCTGCCACCGCTGACCCGTCCTGCGACGGCGCGCTGAAGGTTGCCGCTCCTGCTGCCGCTCCGGCTCCTGCCCCCGCTCCCGCCCCGGCTCCGGCGCCCGCGCCCGTCCCGGTCAGCGAAAAGGTTACCTACTCGGCTGACGCCTTCTTCGATTTCGACAAGGCTGTGGTCAAGCCCGAAGCGAAGGCCAAGCTGGATGAACTGGTCGCTCAGATCCGTAACATCAACCTCGAGGTCGTGATCGCCGTGGGCCATACCGACTCCATCGGTACCACCGCCTACAACCAGCGCCTGTCGGTCCGCCGCGCCGAAGCCGTCAAGGCCTACCTGGTCAGCAAGGGTATCGAAGCCAACCGTGTTTACACGGAAGGCAAGGGCGAAACGCAACCCGTCGCCGATAACAAGACCGCTGCCGGCCGTGCCAAGAACCGCCGCGTGGAAGTCGAAGTCGTCGGTACGCGTAACCGCTAAGCAGCACCCGCTGGTTTTCCAGTCGGTTTCCAGCGGTATTCTTCGGGATACCGCTGGCTTGAAACCCCGCAGGTAGTGACTGCGGGGTTTTTCATTTGGAGCTTACTCATGACGACCACTGCCCAAGAATCCCGGCACGTCAACGCGGACGAAGCCGAACTGGCCAAATTCAGTGCTCTGGCGTCGCGCTGGTGGGACCCCGAAAGCGAGTTCAAACCACTGCATGCCATTAATCCGCTGCGGCTGGAATGGATCAGCCAGGTCGTGCACGGGCTCGGAAATAAAACCGTGCTGGACGTCGGCTGCGGCGGCGGGATATTGGCGGAAAGCATGGCAGCACGAGGTGCGACGGTCACCGGCATCGATCTTGCCGAAAAATCCCTGAAAGTCGCCAAACTCCATAGCCTGGAATCGGGCATAAAGGTCGAATATCGCAATATCAGCGTAGAACAGCTGGCAGCGGAACAGCCGGCGTCGTTCGATATCGTCACCTGCATGGAATTGCTGGAACACGTTCCCGATCCGGAATCGGTCATCCGTGCCTGCGCCACGCTGGTCAAACCCGGCGGGCACGTGTTTTTCTCGACCCTGAACCGCAACCCCAAATCGTTTTTGTTTGCCATTCTGGGCGCCGAATACATATTGGGCCTGGTGCCCCGGGGCACCCACAGCTACGAGCACTTCATCCGTCCCAGTGAGCTCCTGGGCGCCGCGCGGCGCGGCGGCCTCGAACCCGTGGCAATCAAGGGACTGGAATACAACCCGCTAACCAAGACGTATCGTCTGAGCAACGACAGCAGCGTCAACTATCTGGTGGCCACCGCCCGCAACCCATGAAACCGCTGGTTCTTTTCGATTTCGACGGCACCCTGGCCGATACGGCGCCCGACCTGGCAGCCGCGGCCAACCAACAACGCATCAGGCGCGGCCAAGCCCCCCTGCCCTACGAGCAATTGCGCCCGGTGGCGTCCCACGGGGCCCGGGGGCTGCTGCGCGTGGCGCTCGGCATCACCCCGGAGTCGCCCGGCTACGAAGAAGCCCGACAACAGTTCCTGGACGACTACGCGGCCAACATTGCTGTGCATACCGTGCTGTTCCCAGGGGTCGAAGCACTACTGGCCGACCTGGTCGAGGGTGGCTGGTCATGGGGCATCGTCACCAACAAGGCGACGCGCTTCACCACGCCGCTGGTACGGCACCTGGCGCTGGAACAGCACAGCGCGGTCGTGGTCTGCGGCGACACCACCGCGTACTCCAAACCCCACCCCGAACCGCTTTTACATGCCGCGCGCCTGGCCGGCGTTCCGCCTGCCCAGTGCCTCTACGTAGGCGACGACCAACGCGATATCATCGCCGGTAAGGCCGCCGGCATGAAAACCATCGCTACCGCCTACGGCTATTGCGGCGACGGCACCCCCGTGGAAGCCTGGGAGGCCGATAGCATCGTGACATCCGTGCCCGAGCTTCTGCCCGCGATACGCCGGCTGCTGCCCGCCTAGCATCCGCTCCTCCATTGTGGCGCGCGGGCGGTGCAGCCAGGAATAACTTCGTTCCTGGCCCTTGAAAGCAGGGACGATGCCACCATATGCGATACAATCCTCCTTACGGGGCCGAACCGGATTCGACGGGGGTCGCGAAGCAGCACAGGGCATGTCGAGCACCAGTAAGCTCGTAAAACCACTGGAACGCAAATAAACGCCAACGACGAGCGTTTCGCTCTCGCCGCTTAAACGGTGAGCCGCTGCACTGGTCTGTCCTTGGGCCAGGCGGAGGAAGGGCAACCTTCCTAAGGATCCCTGCGTAGGGCCATACTCCCCGAAACAGTCCGCATCCTGAACCGCAGCAGCGTCATTTACAAGGAATCGGCATGGGCTGGGGTCACACGGTCCATGTTTAAACTACGTGAATCGCCGCGTGCCGGCCTGTCGGTTGGCTAAGCCCGCGGTTAAATCGAAATAAATCGACTACACATGTAGAACTGTCTGTAGAGGGCTTCCGGACGCGGGTTCAATTCCCGCCGGCTCCACCAGTACCCCAAGGGCTCGGATCTTCCGGGCCCTTTTTCTTTGCCGGCGTCCCGCCGCGAACCGGCATCTCTCGCCCCCGATGCGGTCGAGCAATGCAACCGTCTGGTTGCATCGGGCCAGCCTTTCCCCTATAGTGCAACCTGGCGGTTGCTAATCAAGAGGCCATGACCATGCCCGACCGTATCGAAAAACAGCTCATATTGCGCACGTCCGTCCAGCGGGTGTGGCAGGCGCTCACCGACATCGACGAATTCAGGCTATGGTTCGGCGTCAGGCTGGACCAGCCTTTCGCTCCGGGGCAGACCGTTACCGGCACATTCGAGCACCCCATCGATGAAGGCGCACTACTCCGTTACCAGCAATCCATCGGGATCGACCCCCGCCCCGTCCGGCCGCCCTCGCCCAACATGGTCTTTTGCACCGTCGAGCGCATGGAAGCGCCCCGCTATTTCAGCTTCCGCTGGATTCCCTACGGCATCGACGCCGACTGCGATCCGGAACACGAGCCGACCACGCTGGTCGAATTCACTTTGGAAGCCGTCGACGAAGGCACGCGCCTGACGGTCACCGAATCCGGGTTCGAGCACGTACCGGCGCACCGGCGCGAGCGCGCTTTCCGGATGAACGACGGCGGCTGGGCGGCTCAGGTAGACAACATCAAGCGGTATGTCGAACAAGCGCGAGCATGATCCCGCCCGCCTGTTTGCGGCGCTCGGCGACCGCAACAGGCTGGCGCTGGTAACCCGGCTGGTCGCGGCGGGCGCGCTCACGGCCACGGCCTTGTCCGATGGGCAGCCGATCAGCCGCCAGGCTATCGTCAAGCATCTTCAGGTCTTGGAAACGGCAGGCCTGGTCGTGCATGAACGGCGCGGCCGCGAAGTTCTCTATGCAGTGGACCGCGACCGGCTCGATGACGCGCGGGCCTTCCTGGACGCCATGGCGGCTGGTTGGGACCGTGCACTGGCACGCCTGCGCGACCTCGTGAAATCGTAATGCGGGGCCGGCGGCGTGCCGGCGTGAAGCCAGGCCTCGGACCGGCAGCCAGCGCACTTGGCCGCGGCCGGCCACCACCGCGTCGTGGCAACGAGGCGCGTGAATTCATACCTGGAAGGTATGAAATGCAGACATAAATGGTCTTGGACGCCAATATTCCAGGCCGTTACGCTAGCCATAGCACAAACCCGCCCGGCATTCATACCAAAAACATATCGATGACCGCGGTGCGCGGCCAAGCCGCCATGGGCCAGGGCGGCCTTTATCCTTCTCGGGAGCAGAGACATGACTCATGCAGAAATAGACAAACTGGTTCGCGGCTTCATCGTCGATACCGCAACCGCCGATGCCAACCCGCGCGTGCAAGAGGTGGTCGTCCGCCTGTTGAGCGACCTGTTCAAGGCCATCGAGGACCTCGACCTTAGCCCCACCGAGATCTGGAAAGGACTCGAATACATCGCCGAATCCGGCGCCACGCAGGAAATCGGCCTGCTCGCCGCCGGGCTCGGGCTGGAGCGGTTCATCGATATCCGGGCGGACGAAGCCGAAGCCAAGGCGGGAATCACGGGCGGTACGCCGCGCACCATCGAGGGCCCGTTGTATGTCGCGGGTGCCCCGGAAAGCGTGGGCTATGCACGCCTGGACGATGGTAGCGAAGTCGACCAAGGGGAAGTGCTGCTGATGCAGGGTACGGTGTACGACAGCCACGGCACGCCGCTACCCGGTGCCAAGGTCGAAGTCTGGCATGCCAACCTGATGGGCAACTACTCTTTCTTCGATAAGACGCAGCCGGACTTCCATCTGCGCCGCACCATCATCACCGATGCCGACGGCCGCTACCAGTTCCGCAGCATTGTACCGGCCGGCTATGGCTGCCCCCCCAACGGCACCACGCAGCGCCTGCTCGATTTGCTGGGCCGCCACGGCCGGCGGCCCGCCCACATCCACTTTTTCGTCTCGGCACCGGGGCATCGCAAACTCACGACCCAGATCAATATCGACGGCGACGAATATCTCTGGGACGACTTTGCCTTTGCCAGCCGCGAAGGCCTGGTGCCCCCCATCGAGCGCGTCTCCGACCCGAAAAAGCTGGAAGGGCTGGGCCTGCAGAAGCCGTATGCGTCCATCGATTTCGATTTCCGGCTCAACGCCGAAAAGGCCGGCATCCCGCCTGCCGAAGTCGACCGCCATCGCGCAGCGGCCTGACCGCGCGGTACGGGCGGCGCTACACTCGCAGGACCTGCGAGTACACCATCTACCATGACCGCCCTGACGCTGTTCGTCGAACGCTCCCCCACCCCGGTGGGGGACATGCTGATCCTGACCGACGACCACGGCCGCCTTCGCTGCGTGGACTGGGCAGATTGCGAGCCGCGCATGCTGCAGCTATTGCGGCAGCAATACGGCAAGGCCCCATGCGTCTTGCAGGACCGGACCGCGAGGAGCCCGGCCCGCAGCCGGCTCGACGCCTACATCGCGGGCGAGCTCGGCGCCATCGACGATCTCGAAGTCGCCACGGGCGGCACGCCGTTCCAACGCGAAGTGTGGGCCGAACTGCGCCGCATCCCGCTGGGCCAGACAATCAGCTACTCGGAATTGGCCCGGCGCATCGGGCGTCCCAATGCCGTGCGGGCCGTCGGGTTGGCCAACGGCGCCAATCCGGTCAGCATCGTCATCCCCTGCCATCGCGTCATTGGCGCCGACGCCAGCCTGACCGGCTACGGCGGGGGCCTGCACCGGAAGGTCTGGTTGCTGGAGCACGAAGGCGTGCGGCTGGCGTCGCGAAACGCCAGCCGCCAGGCTGCCCTCTTCTAGCTTCCCGGATCAGCGCTTCATCTTCGCGTTTTCGCGGGTAGATTTGACCAGGCTCTGAAGTTCCTTGCCCTTGGCCAAGTGCTGCTGGAGGCTGGGCAGCGTCTTTGCCGCGAAAGCCTTCACGTCCGCGTCCTCGGCATCCTTGGCGGCTTCCTCGAACAGCTCGACGGCGTCCTCGTGCGCATCGACGGCGATGTCGTCCGCATACTCCTGGTCGAACTCCGCGCCGGTCTGCTTTTGCAGGTCGGTCAATGCCGACCGCACCTTACGCGTGGGTTCGGCAGGCAGCTGGACGTTCTTGCTGGCCGCCAGGGTCTTCAATTCGCTGTCCACCTTGGTGTGGTCATCCACCATCATCTTGGCGAAGGCTTTCACATCCGGGTGGGAAGCGTTGCGCTCGGCGATCTGGCTGGCGGCAATTTCCAACTGGCCGCTTTCCGCGGCTTCCTGGATGAAACGCGCATCCTTGCGGGCCAGCTCGGCAGCGCTGACGGAACCGGCGCCGAACGCCAGGGCCACGGCCAATACGGCGGTCTGCAGTTTATGCATGGCTATCTCCTCTAATGTTGACGTCGAAACCTCAGCAAGCGGCATACCCAGGGGATCCCCAGGGCTTACTTCGGTCCCTCGCGTTTTTCCAGCTTCCATGGCGTATCGTCCTGCGGCGCGCTCAACCCCGGCTTGTCCTGCCGAGGATCGGGCTGCGGCGATCCGTCATAGCGGGTAGCCGGCTTGTGCTCGGCACGTTGGGAGGGCGGCGTGTCCTTGGACGCGCCCTTGCCCTCGGGCAGGGATGAGAGCTGCCCCACACCCTGCTGATCCGACGGGCGCAATTTTTCGTCCTGCTTCCTTGACGTCATGATGTACTCGCTTATCGGCTGATTGGAGCCCTGACCTCAGCAAGCCCCGGTCCCGAAGTGGGTGGCGGTTCCGCACGCCTTCCAACTGCAACACCGCTTGTGGGTAGGCCTTCTGCCCCCATATCCTTGCGATAGCATCACGCCGGTCGAAGACGGCGCCTCGCGTGCCTTCTCCGGTACGCGACCGGGGGAAGTCACCGCAACGTTCCTGAAGCATATCGACTCTACGATAGTCGATAGACTTTATCCATTAGCGATATAAAATCAATCAATTTGATCAATTATCCAGTGACGTATACCATTCATATACGTCTTTTCAACCCAGCAAGAGAGGAAACTGCAATGTCTCTAGTCAATACCCCTATCAAGCCTTTCAAAGCGAACGCCTATAAGGACGGCAAGTTCATCGAGGTCAGCGACCAGACGCTGAAGGGCAAGTGGGCCGTGGTGGTTTTCTATCCCGCCGACTTCACGTTCGTGTGCCCGACCGAGCTGGAAGACCTGGCCGACAACTACGCTGAGTTCCAGAAGCTGGGCGTTGAGGTGTACTCGGTGTCGACCGACACCCACTTCTCGCACAAGGCTTGGCACGACACCTCGCCCGCCATCGGCAAGATCAAGTACACGATGATCGGCGATCCCACCTGGGAACTGGCCACCAACTTCCAAGTGCTGCGCGAAGGCCAGGGCCTGGCTGACCGCGGTACCTTCATCATCGACCCGCAGGGCGTGATCCAGGCCGTGGAAGTGACCGCCGAAGGCGTCGGCCGCGACGCCAAGGAACTGCTGCGCAAGGTCAAGGCCGCCATCTACGTCGCCAACCACCCGGGCGAAGTCTGCCCCGCCAAGTGGAAGGAAGGCGAGAAGACGCTGGCTCCTTCGCTGGACCTCGTCGGCAAGATCTAAGCGCCGGGCGCCTCACGGTGGCGGCCCCACACGGGCTGCCATCCGGGACATCGCAGTCAAGCAGAAAAATATCAACAGGCAGTACGCCCGGGACGCCACAAGCGGCCCGGGCATCTTCCGAAAAACACAAGCTACGGAACCAAGGGAATAACTATGTTGGACGCCAATCTCAAGAACCAGTTGCAAGCCTATTTGGAAAAGATCACGCAGCCGATCGAGATCGTCGCGTCCATCGACGATGGCGAGAAGTCGCGTGAAATGGCCGAACTTCTCAGGGAGATTGCCGGCTTGTCGGACCGCATCACGCTGATCGAGCGACGCGACGACGACAAGCGCAAGCCGTCCTTTGCCATCAACCGCCCCGGAGAGGACCTCGGCATCCGCTTTGCCGCGATTCCCCTGGGCCATGAATTCACGTCGCTGGTCCTGGCCCTGCTCCAGGCCGGCGGCCACCCGATCAAGCTCGAACCCGAAGTGATCGAGCAGATCAAGAACCTGGACGGCGATTTCTCGTTCGAAACCTACGTCTCGCTGTCCTGCCAGAACTGCCCCGAGGTGGTCCAGGCACTGAACGTGATGTCGCTGCTCAATCCGCGCATCCGCCAGGTGACGATCGACGGTGCGCTGTTCCAGAACGAAGTCGAGGAACGCCAGGTCATGGCGGTGCCGACGGTCTACCTCAACGGCGAAGTATTCGGCCAGGGCCGGATGAGCGTGGAGGAATTCCTTGCCAAGCTCGACAGCAATGCCGGCCAGCGCGATGCGGAAAAGCTCAACGCGCGTGAACCGTACGACGTACTGATCGTGGGCGGCGGTCCGGCGGGCGCAGCAGCTGCCATCTATGCGGCACGCAAGGGCGTGCGTACCGGAGTCGTGGCCGAGCGTTTCGGCGGCCAGGTGCTGGACACGCTGGCGATCGAGAACTTCATTTCCGTCAAGGAAACCGAAGGGCCCCGCTTCGCTGCTGCGCTGGAAGAGCACGTCAAGGCCTATGACGTAGACATCATGAACGTGCAGCGGGCCGAGGCGCTCGTGCCGGGCGCCAAGCAGATCGAGGTCCGGCTGGCCAATGGTGCCGTGCTCAAGAGCCGTTCGGTCATCCTGGCCACCGGTGCCCGCTGGCGCGAAGTCAACGTACCTGGGGAACGCGAGTATCGCAATCATGGCGTGGCCTATTGCCCGCACTGCGACGGCCCGCTGTTCAAGGGCAAGCGCGTGGCGGTGATCGGCGGCGGCAACTCCGGCGTCGAAGCGGCCATCGACCTGGCCGGCCTGGTGCAGCACGTGACGCTGCTGGAATACGCGGGTGAATTGCGGGCCGACGCGGTCCTGCAACGCAAGCTGTACAGCCTGCCCAACGTCACCGTCATCACCCAGGCGCAAACCACCGAGATCACTGGCGACGGCAAGAAGGTCAATGGCTTGAGCTACAAGGATAGGCAGTCGGGCGAAGTCCGGCACCTCGAGCTGGAAGGCGTCTTCGTGCAGATCGGCCTGGTTCCCAACACCGAGTGGCTGAAGGGTACGGTGGCTTTGAGCAAGCACGGCGAAATCGAGGTCGATGCCAAGGGCCAGACGTCCGTGCCCGGCGTCTTCGCAGCGGGCGACGTGACGACCGTGCCGTACAAGCAGATCATCATCGCCACGGGCGAAGGCTCGAAGGCCGCGCTCAGCGCCTTCGACTACCTGATCCGCTCGTCGGTGGAAACCGAAACGCAGGAAACAGTGGCGGTACCCGCCTGAGTCCCTTGCTGGGTTGGCGGTGCGGGGTCCGGAGTTCGCTCCGGGCCCTTTTCTTTTCAGGCCGCCGCGTCGTCCGTGCCCGACTCCCATTGTTCGAGCAGGACCGCGATATTGGCCGCCGTCCGTTCGATGTGCTGGCCGAGCAATTCACAGGCGCGGTTCTCGTCCCGCTTCAGGGTGGCGGCAAGGATGGCCTCGTGTTCGTCCGGAATGTCGCGGTCGAACGGTCGTTCGCGCAGAAAAATACGCCGATAGCGGTCCGAAAACGCCAGCAGCTTCTCGCAGAACTGGGCAAGCACCGGCATCTGTCCGCCGCCGATCAGGGTCATATGGAAATCGCGGTGGCGCGCCTCCCATTCGACCAAGGCTTCCGGATCCGAGGCCGCACGTTTCTCGACCTGCTGCAGGCGATGATGGGCGGCGATCACCGCGACTTCCCACTCCTCTCCGCCGTTTGCCATTGCCATCTTCAGCGCATACGGCTCCAGCATGGTGCGCAGGCCGGTGATTTCCTTGTGGTTGCGGACGGAAACCGGCGCAACCTGGTAGCCCCGCTGGTCCTGGGCGATGACCAGACCTTCCGCGGTGAGCCGCGACAGCGCCTCTCGCAAGGGGCTCAGGCTGACGTTGAGCTGCTGGCTGAGCTGGTTCAGCCGCAGCTGCTGCCCCGGCTTGAAGGTGCCGTTGAGCAATTCTTCGCGCAAGGATTGCGTGAGCTGAGAGGTAAGAGATGTACTCATAGGGGCCTGGTACCAAAGAACCGCCATGCTAGACGAGACGCCGCCACGCCGTTGCGCCGGCAAAGAACCGGTGCTGTCCGGGCCTGAAAACCGCTCTCCCGGCCCTGCCCGAGGAAAATCGATATTGACTATAAAATCGATTTAAATAAATATAAACGAAAATCCACAACCGGAGGACCTCCATGCTGCCCAAACGCATAGACCGCGCCATCGTCGATGCCCGCATCGGCCCCTACGCCGACACCGAGCAGACGCTCGACGAACGTGCGGCGATCTACCAGGAACTGATAGGTTTCGTGCCGCCCCGGATCGAGGCCCGGCTCTCGGTCACCGGCGCGCTGGACCCGACCCTGGTGGACCTGCAGGAAAAAATGCGCGAGCACGCGATGTATCCGAACTGCTTCGACGTGAAAACCGCGCAGCTGATGTTGTTCGGCATGCTGCTCATGGACATGAGCGATGCGGCCGTGCTGCACGGTATCGCCGCCCGCCGCGCCGGTGCGACGTGGGAAGAAATGCAGGCCGTCGTCAGCCTGTGCTTCCTGTTCCGCGGACTGTCGGCGGCCAACCGGGGAGCCGAACTGCTGGCGAACATCGCCGACCACGAAGCCAAGCAGGAAACGCAGAACAAGGGTTGATCGCCGCGCGGCGCAATCCTCGCCTCACGCCGGCACGGCGCTAGGCCTGCCGGCCATCGAGCGAGAAAGCAGCCGCGGCATCCTGGGCCAGGACGCGGGTGAGCCACGGCATGGCGTCTTTCAGGGCGGCCTCCAGCACCCATGGGGGGTTGACGATGAACATGCCGCTGCCATGCAGGCCCAGCCCGTCGCTTGACGGTTTGCGCACGGTCAAGGTCACGTGGAGCCAGCTGCGGGCCGGGACACGAGCCAGCCTGCCGGCCAATTGCTGCGACTCGCGCCGCGAGACCTGCGGATACCAGACGGCGTAGCAACCGGTGGCGAACCGCTTCAGGGCTTCGCCCAGGCATTCCACCACCCGGGCGTAGTCGCGCTTGTCCTCGTAGGAAGGATCGATCAGGACGATGCCGCGGCGAGTGGGCGGCGGCAACAACGCCTTCAGCCCTTCGAAACCGTCCGCGGCGTAAATCATGGTGCGGCGCGCTTCATCCTTGCCTTGCCCACGGAAATTGCTGCGCAACACCTCGATCTCGGTCGGATGCAACTCGAACAGCCGCAGACGGTCCCTGTCCCGCATGGCGCGCGCGGCAAGAAAAGGCGAGCCGGGGTAGTAGCGCAGAAACTCGTCCTGGTTGAAAGCAACGATCTCTTCCACGTAATCGGCCACGATGGCCGGCAGGTCGTCCCGCGTCCAGAGCCGCGCGATGCCGCTTTCGAATTCGGCGGTCTTGCCGGCCCAGTCTCCGTCCAGCGCATATGCACCGGCTCCGGCATGGGTGTCGATGTACCAGTACGGCGAGTCCTTCTGCGCAAAATAACGCAGCAGCTGCACCAGCACGAGATGTTTGAGCACGTCGGCATGGTTGCCGGCGTGGAAGGCGTGACGATAACTGAACATGGCATTTCCAGAAGACCGCCCATTGTAGGCGCGCCGTCCGGTGTGGCGCGGGTGCCCGTTACAAGTGCCACGCATCCCTTGCAAACGTGACGGCATGCACCACCGGCGGGCATACTCCGGCGGCCAGCGCCGGGCCGCCATTACAAATGCTCACAGCCGGCAGCGACCCAGCTTTGACATCGCCGGAAGCGTCCTCGTATGTTGGACGCGTCCGGCCAGGCCGGTTGCAGCTTGCCGCAACCGTCCCCGCGCTGCCGCGGGTAGGCCGATTCCAGGAGAGATCGATGACCACACGCAAATTGATGATCGCTGCCATGGTCGCTGCCTGCGCCGCCGCTGCGCCGATGGCCATGGCCGAATCCGCCAATCCCAGCCCGAAACGGTCGGCGGGCGAGTTCGCCGGCGACGCGATGATCACCACCAAGGTCAAGGCTGCCCTGCTCAAAGAACAGGCGACCCAGTCCCTGAGCATCAAGGTCACGACGGTCAATGGCGTCGTCCAGCTGGCCGGCACGGCAGACGACGAAGCACAGATCGACTCCGCCGTCCGCGTCGCTCGCGGCATCGATGGCGTCCAGGACGTCAAGAACGACATCCAGCTCAAACAGCAACCCCAGCGCTAACCTTTGTCCCCCTGGCCCGGGTCCCGTACAGGCGACGCGGGCCAGGCGACCCCTCTGGGCGGCCAAGCTACGCACGGCTTGACGGCACGCCGCACTCTTCTCTTCCACCAGTACCGGCAGCCGCCTGGATGGATAGAACGAACGGACGTCGCTTGTGTTCCCCCCGGCGAATACCCCCAACCTTGGCTTTTCATTTTGCGGTCCGGCCCCTAATATGCGCCTGGGGGAAGCAGGCCGTCGACGAGCCGAGATTCCGGACCGCGCAGAACCGCAACCATAACGCGGACGGACCGGCCGCTTCGCATGGCTTCCCGCCATCGTCCACCCGATCTGGAAGCCACCATGCTAGAGCGCCTATTCAAACTCCGCGACCACGGCACCAATACCCGTACCGAACTGCTGGCAGGAATCACGACCTTCCTGACCATGTCCTACATCATTTTCGTCAACCCCCAGATCTTGTCCACGACGGGAATGGACCGGGGTGCGGTATTCGCCGCTACGTGCCTGGCGGCGGCGATCGGCTCGCTGATGATGGCCTTCGTGGCCAACTACCCCATCGGGATGGCCCCGGGCATGGGCCTGAACGCCTTCTTTGCCTTTACGGTCGTAGCCGGCCTGGGCTTTACCTGGCAACAGGCGCTCGGCGCGGTCTTTATTTCGGGCCTGATTTTCATATTGTTGACGGTTACCGGCGTGCGCGCCTGGCTGATCGCCGGCATTGCACCCTCGCTGCGCAGCGCCATCGCGGCGGGTATTGGCCTGTTCCTCGCGATCATCGCGCTCAGCAGCGCAGGCATCGTCGTGGCCAGCCCGGCCACGCTGGTGACGCTGGGAGACCTCCACAAGCCCGAAGCGCTGCTGGCAATAGCCGGCTTTTTCATCATTGCCGTGCTGGACGCGCTCAAGGTCCGCGGCGCCATCCTGCTGGGCATCCTGATCGTCACCGTGCTGAGCATGGTGGTGGGCATCAATCAATTCCAGGGCATCCTCTCGACGCCGCCGTCTCTTGCTCCGACTTTCCTGCAGCTCGATATCCTCGGGGCGCTGCACGCAGGCTTCCTGCATGTCGTGCTGGTATTCGTGCTGGTCGAGGTGTTCGATGCCACCGGCACCCTGATGGGCGTCGCCAAGCGCGCCGGCCTGCTGGCCGAAGGCAAGAACCGCATCGGCCGCGCCTTGTTCGCCGACAGTACCGCCATCACGGCGGGCTCGCTGCTGGGCACCAGCAGCACCACCGCCTACATCGAAAGCGCCTCGGGCGTGCAGGCGGGCGGCCGCACCGGCCTGACGGCGCTGGTGGTCGGCCTGCTGTTCCTGGCAGCGTTGTTCATCTCGCCGCTGGCCGGTTCGGTGCCGGCCTACGCGACCGCGCCCGCCCTGCTCTATGTGGCCGGTCTAATGATGCGCGAGTTGATCGACATCAAATGGGACGATGTGACGGAGGCCATTCCCGCCGCGTTGACGGCCCTGGCCATGCCCTTCACTTATTCGATTGCGACCGGGCTCGCTTTCGGCTTCATCAGCTACGTGGTACTCAAGGCCTGCTCCGGGCGGGTCCGGGAAATCCATCCCGCCGCATGGCTCATCGCCATTCTGTTCGTGATCCGCTTCACTTTCACGGCCGGCGGCTGACAGCCCACCGGTCAGTTCCGGGCGGCCTCGCTAGATTCCGGGGCCGCCTTGGCGACCTGCGTATCGTCCTCATCGGCAAACAACGTGCAGGCGCCCTGCTCGGCGCTGCTGACCGACTTGCGCAGGTTCCCGAACAGGTCCCGGCCCACGCCGCGATGATGCGGACGCAAATCAGGCAGGGACGCGGGCGGGCGGGCGTCGAGGTCTGCCTGCACTTCCAGCACGCCGCGCACCGTGTCCAACCGCACCCGATCCCCGGTTCGCACGCGCCCGATCGCTCCCCCCTTGAGCGCCTCCGGCGTAACGTGGATGGCGGCCGGCACCTTGCCCGATGCACCCGACATCCGGCCATCGGTCACCAAGGCGACCTTGAACCCCCGCCCCTGCAATACGGAAAGCGTCGGCGTCAGTTTGTGCAGCTCCGGCATGCCGTTGGCTGCCGGCCCTTGCCACGGCACGACGGCAACGAAATCGCGCTCCAGCTCGCCGCGCCGGAAAGCCTCCAGCACTTCGTCCTGGTCGTTGAAGACGATGGCCGGCGCTTCCACCACCTGGTGTTCCGGGGCCACCGCCGAAATCTTGATGACCGAGCGTCCGATATTGCCGGTCAGCACGCGTAGCCCGCCATTGGGAGAAAACGGCCTGTCGATGGGCCGGACGATGCTTTCGTCCCGGGACGCCTCGGCCCCCTCTCGCCAGGCGAGCGTCCCATCGCGCAGATAAGGCTCACGGCAATAGGCATCCAGCCCGCGACCCACAATAGTGTTCACATCCTCGTGCAGCAGATTGCCCTGGCGCAGCTGGCGAATGACGAATTGCAGGCCGCCGGCATCCCGGAATCCGTTCACATCGGCCTTGCCGTTGGGATAGACGCGGGCCAGCAGCGGCACGACTTTGGACAAATCCTCGAAATCGTCCCAGTTCAGTTCAATGCGCGCCGCCCTTGCCATGGCCACCAGGTGCATGGTGTGGTTGGTGGACCCGCCAGTCGCCATGAGCCCGACGATCCCGTTGACAAAGGCTTTTTCGTCCAGCACGTCGCATATCGGCGTGTAGCGGCCGCCACCGTGCCACAGCGATACCGCGTGCCGCGCCGCCTCGCGCGTTAGGGCTTCACGCAGCGGGGTATAGGGATTGACGAACGAGGCGCCCGGCAGATGCAGCCCCATGAACTCCATCAGCATCTGGTTGGAATTGGCCGTACCGTAGAAGGTGCAGGTTCCCGGGCCATGGTAGGCACGGCTTTCCGCCTCCAGCAATTCTTCGTGGCCGACCTTGCCTTCGGCGTACAGTTGCCGGATCCGCCCCTTCTCGTCGTTGGCCACCCCCGTCGTCATGGGGCCGCCGGGCACGAAGACCGCGGGCAGGTGACCGAATGCCAATGCGCCGATGACCAGGCCCGGCACGATCTTGTCGCATATGCCAAGGTAGAGTGCCGCATCGAACATCTGGTGCGACAGCGCCACGGCGGTGGCCATTGCAATGACGTCGCGCGAGAACAGCGATAGCTCCATGCCTTCCTGGCCCTGGGTCACGCCGTCGCACATGGCCGGTACTCCGCCCGCGAACTGGGCCGTGGCGCCCACTTCAAGCGCGGCTTCCTTGAGCCAGGGGGGAAATTCGGCGAACGGCTGGTGGGCCGACAGCATGTCGTTGTAGGCCGACACAATGGCCACGTTGGGCCGCTCCAGGACTTTCAGGAGGACCTTGGCCCGCTCCGGCATGGCGGCAAAACCATGGGCCAGGTTGGTACACGAGAGCTGGCCGCGCTGGACCCGGGACCCGGCCCGGCCGCGCGTTTCCTCCAGCCATAGGCGCCGCCGCTCCCCGCCGCGCGCGATGATGCGATCCGTGACTTCCTGCACTACAGGATGCAAAGACATGACGTGCTTCCTCCGAATCCAGGCAAGATGTTGCCGCGTCATGGAACGTCGCATGCCGCGGCCGCGGACCGGCCCGTGACGCAAATATCGAGCCTGCCCGCCGGCGGCGCGCGTCGCAGCCCCGGCGCGGCACGGCCTAGCCCTCGAGCGTTTTCAGCCGGCGCAGTTGAGGAAACAATACCATCCACAGCAACGCAACCGCGATCGTGCCGGCACCCCCGATCAGTACCGCGGGCACCACGCCGAACAGCGCGGCCGTCACGCCCGACTCGAACTCGCCCAACTGGTTCGATGTCCCCACGAACAGGGAGTTCACCGCGCTCACCCGTCCCAGCATCTCGGCCGGGGTCTGCAACTGGACCAGCGTGAAACGGATCACCACGCTGATGACATCGGCCGCACCCAGCACGAACAACGCCGCCATCGATAGCCCCAAGTGCGTCGATAATCCGAAAACGACGGTTGCCAATCCGAAGACGCCCAGGGAAGCGAACAAGACCCGCCCCACGTTCCGCTGGACGGGGAAATGCGCCAGGACTACCGACATGGCCAGCGCCCCGAGGGCCGGCGAGGTCCGCAGCAACCCCAACCCCCACGGCCCGGTATGCAGGATGTCGCGTGCGTAGATGGGCAACAGCGCAGTGGCGCCTCCCAGGAGCACGGCGAACAGGTCGAGCGACAACGTTCCCAGTATGACGGGACGGCTGCGGATGAAGGCGATCCCGGAGAACACGGACTTGAGCGTAACCGGCTCGCGCGTCGGAACGCTGCGTTCGGTACGGATGAACGCCACGAGTACCGCTCCGATGCAAAAGAACGCGCAGGCCACGACATAGGCTGTCATCGACCCCAGCCCGTAAAGCAAGCCGCCCAGGGCAGGACCGAGAATATGGGCCGTCTGGGTGGCGGACGTGGACCAGGCCGCCGCCTGGGGAATGAGGGCGCGCGGGACGACTCCCTGCACCAGCGCCGCCATGGTCGGAGACTCGAAGGCCCGGGCCGCACCACCCAGCGCCACCAGCGCAAGAATGGCATCGCGCGTCAACCATCCCTGCAACGTACCGATGGCCAATACGCCGGCCGCCAGTGATTCCACTGCCATGCAAATGCTGGCGATGGCCCGCCGGTCGTAGCGGTCCGCCACATGGCCGACGACGAAAGTCAGCAGGACCATGGGCACGAACTGCGCCAGGCCCACCAGCCCCAGGTCGAAAGCGCTGCCCGTGATCTCATAGACCTGCCATCCCACCGCCACGGACAGCATCTGGAAAGACAGGGTCGACATGACCCGGCCGAACCAGAAAAGAACAAAGGGAGGATGGCGTGCAACGGAACCGGGCGGCTCCGGGTTACTTTCCGAACTCATCGCCCATCTCTTGAGCACGATGAGCGGCAGCCTGCATGGCACGCACCACGGTTTGCCTGAACCCGGCCTGTGCCAGGACATCGAGGGCAGCCGCGGTGGTGCCCCCCTTCGAGGTCACGCGTTCGCGCAGCACTTCAGGCGGTTCGGAGGAGGATGCCGCGAGGCGGGTAGCGCCGGCCAGCGTGGCCAGCGCCAGAGCACGCGATTGGCCGGCATCCAGGCCCACGGCCCGCCCCCCTTCGACCAAGGCCTCGAGGAACAGGAACACGTAGGCCGGCCCGCTGCCCGACAAGGCGGTCACGCCGTCCAGATCGGACTCGCGCTCGACCCAGACAGTTTCTCCCACGGCTTTCAGCACGGATTCAGCCAAGGCCCGGTCATCCTGGCCCACGCCGTCGAGCGCTGCCAAGCCGGTAATTCCTTGGCCGATCAGCGCCGGCGTATTGGGCATGCAGCGCACGATACGCGGCCAGGCGCTGCCTTCCGCCCCCAGCCACCGAGCCAGGTCCGCCGCCCGGATGCCCGCGGCGATGCTGATGACCAGACTGTCCTTGAGCCACGGCCGGGTCGCGGCGGCCACCTCTTTCATGACCTGCGGCTTGACCGCGTAGACCCAGACCTTGCAGCGCGACAAGATCTCGTCAGGGCCGGCCGCCACCGTCGCTCCGCGCTCTGCCCATGACTGGCGCAGGGTGTCGTTCACTTCCACGACGTGGATGTTGCCCATGGGGCAGAACTTGCCCGCGAGGCCCGAAATGAGGGCGGCGGCCATATTGCCGCCACCGATGAATGCAATCGAGAGTTCTGGGTTCATGACAGTTCCAAAGGAAAGCCGGGACGGCCGGGCTGGCTCGTTCAGGAGGAGTAATCGCGGGCGCCGAAAATGGCGGTGCCGACCCTGACGATAGAGGCGCCGGCCGCCACGGCGGCCTCCAGGTCGTCCGACATGCCCATGGACAGCGTATCCAGGTCCATTCCGGCGCGGTTGAGGTCTTGCAGCAGCGTGGCCAGCCGCGCGAATACCTCCCGTTGACGCGCCGGGTCCTGCTGCGGCGCCGGGATGCACATGAGTCCGCGCAGGCGCACCCGGGGCAAGCCCTGGATGGACGTCGCGAGCGCGAGGGCTTCCCCGGGCGCCACGCCGCTTTTGGTGGGCTGGGCGTCGATATTGACCTGTATGCACAATTGCAGGTCGGCCATGCCCGCAGGCCGGTGGTCGGACAAGCGCTGGGCAATCTTGAGCCGGTCGATGCTATGGACCCAGTCGAAGTGCATGGCAACGAGCCGGGCCTTGTTGCTCTGCAGGGGACCGATGAAGTGCCATTCCGAATCGCCGCGCAGGTCTTCCAGCGCGGCCAGCTTGGCCACGGCTTCCTGCACGTAGCTTTCGCCGAATGCGCGCTGCCCGGCACGATGAGCCTGCCGGACCGCCTCCGGCGGAAAGGTCTTGGATACCGCCAGCAGCGCGATGCCGCCGGGGTCCCGGCCGCAGGCCTGGGCGGCGCGTTCTATGCGGCGGCGGACGGTGTCTATGTTGTCGGCGATGGACGACATGGCGGCGGCACAAAGCGACGATTATATAGGCCGGCACGTCGGCAAGCCCGCAGGCCGCGCCCTAGTTGAGCAGCGTAGTCTGGACGAAGATACCCGCGAATACCGCGAACCCGAACCAGGTGTTGTGCAGGAACGCCCGGAAGCACGCGGCCCGGTCCCGGTTCCGTATCCACCACAGGTGGCGCACGGCCACGGCCGCTGCGCCGGCCAGTCCGGCGGCAAAGGCCCAGCCGTAGTCCAGCATGGCGCCCACCGCGCCCAGCAGCGCCAACGTGGCGGCATAGCACAGCCCCACCGCCACGACGTCCCATTTTCCGAACGTAATCGCCGAGGTACGCAGGCCCAGCTTGAGGTCGTCGGGCCGGTCGACCATGGCATATTCGGTGTCATAGGCCACCGCCCAGAAGATGTTGGCCGCCAGCATGATCCAGCCTTCCAGCGGAACCGTTTCCAGCACCGCCGCGTAGGCCATGGGAATGCCGAAGCCGAAGGCAATGCCCAGGTACGCTTGGGGAATGGCAAAAAAGCGCTTGAACTTGGGATAGCTGGCGGCCAGGAAAACGGCAACCACAGACAAGGCCCAGACCAAGGTATTCATGGGCAGGATCAACAGGAACGACACCAAGGCCAGCGCGATCGCCACGCCCACGGCCTCGCCCGGCGTGATCAGTCCGGAGGTCAGCACCCGGTCCCGGGTACGCTCGACATGCAGGTCGACATCGCGGTCGAAGTAATCGTTGATCGCGCATCCGGCCGAACGCATCAAGGCCGTGCCCACCACGAACGCGAAGACGAAATACCACGAGGGCCGGCCATTGCTCGCGGCCCACAATGCCCATAGCGTGGGCCACACCAGCAGCAGTATGCCTATGGGCTTGTCGATCCGCACCAGGCGGGCATAGAGCGACAGGCGTTGGGAGAGCGTCAGGGGCAGCGAGCGGTTCATCCCCATATGGTAGCAAGGAGGCGGCAAGCAGGGTGCCGCCGGCACTCCCGCCCTGGCGCTCCCGCGGTACCGCCCGGGAATGCTAGAGGGACCGCAGCGCGAAACGCTTGAGCTTGCCGGTCTCGGTGCGCGGCAACGCGTCGACGAAACGGATCACGCGTGGATATTTGTAAGGCGCGATGGTTTGCTTGACGTGCTCCTGCAGCACCTTGGCGAGCGCTTCGCCAGCCTGCACGCCAGGGCGCAGCACCACGAATGCGGTCACGACCTGCCCGCGCTCCTCGTCGGGCACGCCCACCACCCCGCACTCGGCCACGGCCTCGTGCTGCAGCAGCGCGCTTTCCACCTCGGGGCCGGCGATGTTGTAGCCGGCGGAAATGATCATATCGTCCGTGCGGGCCTGGTAATAGAGATAGCCGTCCTCGTCCATCACGAAAGAGTCGCCGGTCAGGTTCCACCCCTGCTGGACGACATTCGCCTGTCTCTCGTCTGCCAGGTATTTGCACCCCGTCGGGCCGCGCACGGCCAGCTTGCCTATCGTCCCGGGAGGCACCGGGCGCATTTCGTCGTCGACGATCCGCACTTCGTAGCCCGGTACGACCTTGCCGATGGCGCCGCGGCGGACCTGGTCGCCGGCACTGGAAATGAAAATATGGATCATTTCCGTGCTGCCTATACCGTCGGTCATCTCGACCCCGGTGGCCTGCTTCCAGCTTTGCCGTGTCGCATCAGGCAGCGCCTCGCCGGCCGATACCGCATGACGCACGCTGGATATGTCGTAGCCATCGGCCAGAGCCGCCATTTGGCGATAGAAGGTCGGCGCCGTGAACACGATCGTTGCGCGCGTCGCCTGGATCGTTTCCAGCAGTGCCGCAGGCGTCAGCTTCTCGGCCAGGACCGTCGAGGCCCCTACCCGCAAGGGAAAGCACAGCATTCCTCCCAATCCGAAGGTAAAAGCCAGCGGGGGCGTGCCGCAGAAGATATCGTCGGGCCGCGCCTCCAGAATATAGCGGGGGAACAGATCGCACATGGCCAGCACGTCACGATGGAAGTGCATGCAGCCTTTCGGACTGCCGGTAGTGCCGCTGGTGAAAGCGATCAGGCAGACATCGTCGGACGCCGTGTCGCACGGCGAAAAAGGCACCGGTTTGTTCCGGGCAAGGCTTTCCAGCGACTCCGGACCATCATCGTTGAAGAACCGGACCTGAGCCAACGTCGGGCAATGCCATGCCCCTTCCCGCATGCAGGCCTCCAGCTCGTCGCGCAGGCGCACGTCGCACAGCGCGGCCCTTACCTGGGCCCTGTCGAGGATGGGCTTGAGCTCGGCGGCGCGCAGCAGCGGCATGGTCGGGACCGCTACCATGCCGGCTTTGATGGTCGCCAGCAGGGCCACGGCCATAGCAGGGTTGTTCGGCCCGCGCAGCAATACCCGGTTGCCCGCCACCAGTCCCATGTCCTCCGTCAGGACCCGGGCCAGGCGGTCGACCCGCTCCTGCAACTCACGGTAGCGGATGACTGTCAGCTTGCCATCGATGAAAGTCTGGATGGCTGGCCGGTCGCCGTGTCCTGCCGCTACCGCCCCATCGACCAATTCTGCAGCGCAATTGAACCGCGCGGGATAGCGAACGGCGGGGTGATCGAGCAGGAAATCCGGCCAGGCTTCGGGGGGCGGAAGATGGTCTCGCGCAAACGTATCGAGATGTCCCGAGCGTTCCATGGTTCCTCTCCAGCAGTGGGCGGTCCGCACGGCCGCGCAGCAGTGTGATCGAGATTAATTTAGCCTAAAATTTTTAAACTTCAAATAATTTTTGAACTCACTGCCCCGAGCCAGAAAGAAAAAAATCCCTGCATCGCCGCGGCAATGCAGGGATCTCTGGACAGGCCGGCTCAGGGCGGCGCAAGTCCCGCCCCGGCCAACGAAGAAGCGGTCTACTGCAGCAGGCTGCGCAGCATCCAGGCCGTTTTTTCGTGGTATTCCAGGCGCTGAGTCAGCAGGTCGGCCGTAGGCTCGTCGCTCGCGGCGTCAGCCACTTTCAGGATGGAACGCGCGGTCTTGGCGACCCCTTCGTGCCCCACGACCAGCTGGCGCACCATTTCCAGCGCCTCGGGCACGTCGGCCGGTTCGCTCACGGTACTGAGCTTGGCGAATTCGCGGTAGGTGCCCGGAGCAAAGTGGCCGAGGGCACGGATGCGCTCGGCCACGTCGTCGATGGAGTTCCACAACTCGGTGTACTGGGTCATGAACATTGCATGCAGGGTGTTGAACATCGGCCCCGTCACGTTCCAGTGGAAGTTGTGCGTCATGAGGTAGAGCGTGTAGGTATCGGCCAGCAGCTTGGACAAACCTCCCGCCACCGCGGCGCGGTCTTTGTCCGAGATGCCGATATCGATGCGTGGGGCGCCCGTCGTCGAACGAACGGCACCCGTGCCTGCACTGCTTCCGTTTTTCTTGGGGCTTGCTTTCTTTGCCATTGCCATATCTCCCTTTCAAGGTCGGAACCACAATCACAGAATACTAGATCGGGATGAATCGCGACATTACAAGCGCATCCCGGGTACTGCCTTGCCTCAGTCCGCCTGTTCGGCCTGGTGGATCATGGTCACGCCATTCAGGCTGCACGCCTGGATCGCGGTGATGAGTGTCTCGATAGCGGCGGTGCGCGGAAAGCTCTTGCGCCACGCGAGCACCACGCGCCTGTCGGGCACCGGTTCTTCGAACGGGATATAGCGCAACAGGTCCCGTTCGTCGGGCTGGACAGGCACCGAGGATATGGGGAGCACGGTGATGCCTATGCCGGATGCGACCATGTGCCGGATGGTTTCCAGCGAAGACCCCTCGAAGGTTCGTTGTATGCCCTCGTTGGTCGCCGAAAAGCGCGACAGTTCCGGACATACCTCCAGCACCTGGTCCCTGAAGCAATGCCCGCTGCCCAGCAGCAGCATCGTCTCGCTCTTGAGCTCTTCGGCATCGACCTTGCCGCGTCTGGCCAGGGGATGGTCCTTGGGCACAGCCACCACGAAGGGTTCGTCGTACAACGGCTGTATCGCCAAGCCGGCGTCCGGAAGCGGCAGCGCCATGATGGCACAGTCGATCTCGCCCTGCCGCAGCAGCTCCAGCAGCCTGACAGTGAAGTACTCCTGCAGCAACAGCGGCATCTGCGGGGCGATCTCGAGCAGTTTCGGCACGAGCTGCGGGAGCAGGTAGGGGCCGATGGTGTAGATCACGCCCAGCCTCAATGCACCGGACAAGGGATCGTGGCCCTGTTTGGCGATCTCCTTCAGGTTCGCGCTTTCTTCCAGGACCTTCTGGGCCTGAGCGACGATGCGCTGGCCGATGGGCGTGACGCCCACCTCCGTGCCGCCGCGCTCGAACAAGGTCACGCCAAGCTCGTCTTCCAGCTTGCGTATGGCCACCGACAGCGTGGGCTGGCTGACGAAACATGCCTCGGCTGCCCGGCCGAAATGCCGCTCGCGGGCCACCGCCACGATGTACTTCAGTTCTGTCAGTGTCATGAGTCGCCTCTCTTCAAGCTTTGAGGAAGTCTTCCCGCCCGCGCATCCAACGCGCCAGGTGGTCCGATACGACGTCCGCAGCATGCGCCTGCAATTCGGCTGCCGCTTCGTGCGCCTGCTCGGCAATCCCGAGGTCCTGCTCCAGGTCGGCAAAGCGCATCAGCGCGAGCCCGGACTGCCGCACGCCCAGGAACTCCCCGGGGCCGCGCAGCTCGAGGTCGCGACGCGCGATCTCGAAGCCATCGGTGGTTTCATGCATCGTCCGCAGCCGCGCCTTGGCCACCTGCGACAAAGGCGCCTGGTACAACAGGACGCACACCGACTCGGCCGCTCCACGGCCAACGCGCCCGCGCAACTGGTGCAGCTGCGCCAAGCCGAAGCGCTCGGCATGCTCGATCACCATGAGCGAGGCGTTGGGAACGTCCACGCCCACCTCGATGACCGTCGTGGCGACAAGCAGGTCCAGCTCGCCGTCCTTGAATGCCTGCATCACGGCGGCCTTTTCGGACGTGGGCAGCCGCCCGTGCACGAGCCCGACGCGCAGTTCCGGCAACGCTTGGCGCAGCGCCTCGAAGGTATCGACCGCCGTCTGCAGCTCCAGCGTCTCGCTCTCCTCGACCAGAGGACAGACCCAGTACACCTGGCGGCCGGTCTTCACCGCTGCGCGTATGCGGGCCACCACTTCGTCGCGCCGCGTATCCGACAGGAGCTTGGTAATGACCGGGACACGCCCGGGGGGCAGTTCGTCGATGACCGATACGTCCAAATCGGCAAAGAAGGTCATGGCCAGCGTGCGGGGAATGGGCGTGGCGGACATCATCAGCTGGTGAGGGAAGATTTCGTCCCCGCCGCCTTTGTTGCGCAGCGCCAGGCGCTGGCCGACGCCGAAGCGATGCTGTTCATCGACAATGGACAAGCCCAGGCGCGCGAACTGCACATGCTGCTGGATCAGTGCCTGGGTCCCTACCGCCAATTGCGCCTCGCCGCTTTCTATCATGGCCACGGCCTCCCGGCGCGCCTTCGCCGTCAGGCTGCCGGTCAGCCAGGCCACTTTCACCGACAACGGCTCCAGCCAATCCACCAGCTTGCGGAAATGCTGCTCGGCAAGAATCTCGGTAGGCGCCATCAGCGCCGCCTGGAACCCATTGTCGATGGCCTGGGCGGCGGCCAACGCGGCCACGACGGTCTTGCCACTGCCTACGTCGCCCTGCAGCAGGCGCTGCATGGGATGCGGCCGCGCAAGATCGCCAGCGATTTCCTCGCGCACGCGTTGTTGCGCGCCCGTCAGCTCGAAGGGCAGCGCCAGCAGCAGGCGAGCCACCAACCCATCGCGCGCCGTCGAACGAGCCAGCGGTGGAGCCCGCTTTTCCAGCCGCGCCGCACGCGCCCGGGCCAGCGACAACTGCTGGGCCAGCAGCTCGTCGAACTTGATGCGCAGCCATGCCGGGTGGGCACGGTCCATCAATGACTGAGTCTCGACCTCGGGCGGCGGTGCGTGCAGCAGGCGCACGGCTTGCTCGAACGGCATGAGTCCGTAGCGCTGCAAAAGCCCGGGCGGCAAGGTATCGCGCAGGTCCGCCTGCTCCAGCGCCTGGGCGATGGCCTTGCGCAAGGTCGTCTGCGGCAGGCCTTCGGTCGTCGGGTAGACGGGCGTCAAGCGATCCGGCAACGGCGTATCGTCATCCGCGACGGTGGTCCGCGGATGCACCATCTCCATGCCGAAAAAACCGCCCCGTGCCTCGCCGCGCGCACGTATCCGCCTCCCCTCGGCCAGTTGTTTCTGCTGGCTGGGATAGAAGTTCAGGAAACGCAGGCTCAGCTCGCCGGTGTCGTCCTGGATGGCGACGATCAATTGCCGCCGCGGCCGATAGGTCACCTCGGATCGCGTCACGACGCCTTCGACCTGCGCCCACATGCCGGGCAGCAGTTGGCCGATGGGCGTCAACCGCGTCTCATCCTCGTAGCGGATGGGCAGGTGCAGGATCAGATCCTCGGGACCGCGCAGGCCCAGCTTGCGCATCTTGCGCTGCTGCGGCGTCAGCTCGGCATCGTCGGGCGCGACGGCTCGCAAAACCATGGTCTCCGGCGATCAGACGACCAATACGGCCTCGACTTCGAACTCGGCGCCCTTCGGCAAGGCCGCCACGCCTACCGTGGAACGCGCCGGAAACGGCTGGGGAATCCGCTGCGCCATGATCTCGTTGACCGTGCCAAAGCGGGACAGGTCGGTGAGGAACAGCGTGAGCTTGACGATCTGCTCCGGCGTGCCGCCCGCCTCCCGCACCACCGCTTCCATGTTGGCAAAGGCCTGCCGGACCTGGGCTTCGAAGCTGGAGGTCTCCAGTTCGCCGGTGGCCGGCACCAGGCCTATCTGGCCCGACAAATAAACGGTGCGGCCCGCGGCCGGCACCGCCACCGCCTGGGAATAAGGACCGACGGCCGCGGGCGCGGCGTCGGTATGGATGATGTGCTTGCTCATGCTTGCCTCGTGGTCTCGGTTGGACGCCAGCCCGCGCCCCTGCGTGTAAAGCTATCAGAAATTCGATTGCAATAGTGGCGAGCCGCGGGAAGGGGTAACAATTTCCCTTGTTGCTAGAATGGGTTTCAAAGCACGATTTGCCGGGTAAGCGTACGCTGCGCGCCGCAGAACGAAGAAACAAGCAGCAGGAACCCTCTGAATGAAAGCATCCTCATGGCGCGAGCGGCTGCTGGGCAAGGCCCGCGATCCGCTGTCGCCCGACACCCGGCACTCCATCGCTCTTGCGGCTTTCCTGGCCTGGGTCGGACTGGGGGCGGACGGCCTGTCGTCGTCTTCGTATGGCCCCGAAGAAGCCTTCCGGGCCCTCGGCACCCACACGCATCTGGCGCTGTTCCTGGCCATCGCCACGGCCATCACGGTCTTTGTCGTGGCGCTGGCCTACAACCAGGTCATCGAACTGTTCCCGACCGGTGGCGGCGGCTATCGGGTCTCAACTGCCCTGCTCGGCCCCACCGCCGGCCTGGTATCGGGCTCGGCCCTGATCGTCGACTACGTCCTGACCATTGCCATTTCGGTCGCCAGCGGCACCGATGCACTGTTTTCCCTGCTGCCCACGCACTGGCAGCCGTTCAAACTGTGGACCGCCTGCTTCATGGTGGTCGTGTTGCTGTGGCTCAACCTGCGCGGCGCCAAAGAAAGCATCAAGGTGCTGTTGCCTATCTTCGCGGGCTTCGTCGTCACGCACGCCGCGCTGATCGCATGGGGCATCTTCGCCCACGCCGAGGGCTTGCCCCTGCTGATTCCCGATACGCTGCGCGAAGTACGGGACTTCTCGCAAGAGGCCGGATGGTTCGTCGTACTGGCGGTGTTCCTGAAAGCCTATTCGCTGGGCGGCGGCACCTACACCGGGATCGAAGCAGTGTCGAACAACGTCGACCGCCTGGCCGAACCGGTCGTCCATACCGGCAAGCTGACCATGCTGCTCATGGCCACGAGCCTGGCATTCACCGCCGGCGGGATCATCCTGCTCTACCTGCTGTGGAACGCGGTGCCGGTAGAAGGCCAGACCTTGAATGCAGTGGTCTTTGGCAACGTGCTGGCGGAAATGGGATTCAACGACGGCAATCTGTTCGCGGCGCTGACCATCGTGCTGGCCTTCGAGGCCGGCCTGCTGTTCGTCGCCGCCAATACGGGATTCCTGGGCGGCCCGTCGGTACTGTCCAACATGGCGGCCGATTCCTGGATGCCGCACCGCTTCCGCTACCTGTCGAATCGCCTGGTCACGGAAAACGGCATATTGCTGATGGGCATCGCGGCCTTCGCCATCCTTCTGCTGACAGGGGGTAACGTATCGGTGCTGGTGGTGCTGTATTCGATCAACGTATTCCTGACCTTCACGCTGTCGCTGGCGGGACTCTCACGGTACTGGATCCGCAACCGCCACAAGCCCACCCATAAAAAGCACTGGCGCCGGAGATTGGCATTGTCCCTGGTGGCGCTCGCCATCACCAGCTCCATCCTGATCGTGACGGTCGTCGAAAAATTCTTCGAGGGCGGCTGGGCCACCCTGCTCATTACCAGCGTGCTGATCGTCATCTGCCTGGGCATCCGCGCGCATTACCGGGAAATCCGGCGTCGCATCGCGCTGATCGACGATATCTTCGCGAACCAGACCTTCGGCTCGGACTGTTCTCCACCCTCGCTCGATCCCCAGGCGCCCACCGCTGCGTTCCTGGTCGGATCGAGCCGCGGCGGGGGCCTGCATGCGCTGCTGTGGGTACAGCGCATGTTTCCCGACCACTTCAAGAATTTTGTCTTCATCAACGCCCGGACCGTGGACGCGCAGGTCTACGGCGGCCAGGAAGCGATGGAGGCGATGAAGCTCCAGGCCACGACCTCGCTCAAGTTCTTCGAGCGCTTCTGCAACAGCTACGGCATGGCGGCCACCAGCAGACTGGGATTCGGCACCGACGCCGTGCAGACCCTTGAAAAACTGATAACCGAAGTCCTACAGGAATATCCGAACACCATCGTGTTCGCCAGCAAACTGGTGTTCAAGCGCGAGAACTTCATCACCCGCCTGCTGCACAACCAGGCCATCAATTCCTTGCAGCGGCGCATGCATATCAACGGCCAGCAATTGATGGTGCTACCGATGCTGATCGACTAGGCCGGGCGCGGTATCCTTACAGCTGGCCGCCCACATGGCCCAAGGAACCGCCTGCCCATGCTTCGATTCGAACACCTCATCCAGATCAACGACCCGCTGGTCCCGCTGTTGACGCCGCTCACCCGCGAGCAGATCTGGCGCGGGCTTTTCATACGGGCCCACCAGCCCACCGAATTCGTCATGGGTCTGGAGAGTTGCGTCATCGAGGACGAAATGGTCCACGCCGGCCAGACCGTGCTCAAGCGTGTGCTGGATTTCGGCCCCTTCCAGGTCCACGACGAAGTCACCCTGATCCCGATGGAAGAAGTGAGCGTCCTGGCCTCGGCGACGGAGCTGTGGCCGCGCAGTACCGCCACCGTGCGTATCGAGGAACCCGAGCCGGAAGCCTTGTTCCTGCGCTTCATCTATGAACTGGACCTGGCGGAAGGCCACAGCGACCTCGACGAAACGGTGGTCAACCTGCGCAAACAGGCCTACATCGCGGCCGACATGGATACCGTCCAGCGTATCCGCGAACTGGCCGAATCGGGCAAGCTGCTGCACTGAGGCAGCCTGGCGCCGCAGCCAGCCGACATGAAAACGGGGCCCCGTTGGCCCCGTTTCCATTTTCCCGGCGCAGCCGGTGGGCGAATTGGTTACTTCTCGACGAACGCGCGCTCGACCACGTAGTCGCCGGCGTGGCCAGTAGCCTCGGACACCTTGAACCCCAGCCCGTCCAGAATGGCGCTGACATCGGCCAGCATATGGGGGCTGCCGCACAGCATGGCCCGGTCATGCTCGGGATTGACGGGCGGCAGGCCAACGTCGGAAGCCAGCTTGCCGCTGGTCAGCAATTCCGTGATCCGGCCCTGGTTGCGGAACGGCTCGCGCGTGACGGTGGGATAGTAGACGAGCTTATCGCGCACCATGTCGCCGAAGTATTCGTTGTTCGGCAATTCGTTGCTGATGTAGTCGGCGTAGGCCAGTTCGCTGATCCAGCGCACGCCGTGCACCAGCACCACCTTCTCGAAGCGCTCGTATACCTCGGGATCCTTGATGATGCTCATGAACGGGGCGAGGCCAGTGCCGGTGCCGAACAGATAGAGGTTCTTGCCCGGCAGCAGGTCGTCCACGACCAGCGTGCCGACGGGCTTGCGGCTGACCAGGATGGAATCGCCTTCTTTCAGATGCTGCAGGCGCGACGTGAGCGGACCGTTGGGCACCTTGATGCTGAGGAACTCAAGGTGCTCTTCGTAGTTGGCGCTGGCGATGCTGTAGGCGCGCATGAGCGGCTTGCCGTCGACTTCCAGGCCGATCATGACGAAGTGGCCGTTATGGAACCGCAGCGCGGGATCGCGCGTGGTCCTGAAGCTGAAAAGCGTGTCGTTCCAGTGGTGAACGCTCGTAACGCGTTCGGTGTTGAAAGCGGCCATAGCCTAAAGCATCCCATCTAGGTAGTCGGGCCAGTTTACCAAACCGTGACCTGACTTCAGAACGTAAACCCTAGATTTTATGCGGATTAGCGGGCAGTACGGCGAAAATCGCGGCGGGTTATGAATGGGCGTTTTAAGCTTATTCCCGCGGATGGATGAGAACGCACGGTAGATTCACCGGTGCAAATCGTTGCACATGGCACAGATCGCTCAAACTACGGAGGTACGTCGCGTGCCATGCTGGCGGCAGCCCGCAAGCGCGGTGTCTCGTCCCTTCGGGAGCCCAAACGATGACCGCCATGATGAAAGCCGCCGTATTCGTCGCCCCTGGCCGTATCGAGATCGCGGACAAGGCCATACCCGAGGTCGGACCCAACGATGCACTCGTGCGCATCACGACCACGACCATCTGCGGCACGGACATACACATCCTGAAAGGCGAATATCCCGTGGCTCCGGGCCTGACGGTGGGACACGAGCCGGTGGGCGTCATCGAGAGGCTCGGGAGCGCCGTGAGCGGCTACCAGGAAGGGCAACGTGTCGTCGCCGGGGCGATCTGCCCCAACTTCAATTCGTACGCGGCGCAAGACGGCGTGCCCTCGCAGGATGGGAGCTACCTGGTGCCGCAGGGACTTTGCGGCTGCCACGGCTATAAGGCCACGGCAGGATGGCGCTTCGGGAATATGATCGACGGCACGCAGGCCGAGTACGTGCTGGTTCCCGATGCTCAGGCCAACCTCGCGCCCATTCCTGACGGCTTGACCGACGAGCAGGTACTCATGTGCCCCGACATCATGTCGACGGGATTCAAGGGCGCGGAAAACGCCAACATCCGGATTGGCGACACCATTGCCGTCTTCGCCCAGGGTCCCATCGGCCTGTGCGCCACGGCCGGCGCACGGCTATTGGGTGCAACCACCATCATCGCCGTCGACGGAAACGCGCACAGGCTCGACATCGCGCGCCAGATGGGGGCGGACGTCACGCTCAACTTCAAGGAATGCGACGTCATCGGCGAAATCATGAAGCTCACGGGTGGCCGCGGCGTGGACGCCTCGATCGAGGCGCTGGGCACCCAATCGACGTTCGAGTCCGCCCTGCGCGTACTCAAGCCGGGAGGCACGCTTTCCAGCCTGGGCGTCTATTCCGAGGACTTGACGATTCCGCTCTCGGCGTTTGCCGCCGGGCTTGGCGACCACAAGATCAATACCGCGCTTTGCCCGGGCGGCAAGGAACGCATGCGCCGTCTGATCAACGTCCTGGAATCGGGACGCCTTGACTTGGGGCCCCTGGTGACGCACCAGTTCAAGCTCGATGACATCGTCGCGGCCTACGACCTGTTTGGCCACCAGCGAGACAACGTCCTGAAGGTGGCGATCAAGCCCCATTGAGCGGGCGCAAAAACAACACAAGGCGCTGCGTGTGGCTACGCAGCGCCTTGTTTGTGGCGTTAAGCATAAGTTTGCCGGGGAGTAAGGCATAACTTTGCCGGTCGGTAAGGTTAGTTCCTGAGGGCGGTGCCTTATGAGCGTCAGGCGCGTTAAGGCATAAATTTTCCTATTGGAACGGAATCAAGCATGACTTTGCCGAAAAGTTGGCAGTGAAAAATTCCTACTATTGCTTGGGTGTTTATGGGGGCAGACTATCAGGACGCCCTTGGCCCCGCTTGAGGCTCCGTGCGCCATTTTGGCTTAGGTGTACGCGGCCCGAACACCTGCCGATGCAACACGGCTCCGTTGATGGATGGCACCAAGACAGCCTGATGCACGGGTGAGACTTCGGCAAATTGTTTAATCAGATACTCTTGGCCCGGACCTTGTGAGATCACGGCGTTGTACCCAAACCTGCATGTTTGAGCGTTGACGTGCTCCACCCACGTGTCGTCAGGGGCATCACCGTGTAGGAGTCCTTTAGCTGCATAGGCCTCTTGGTACTGAGTGCCTCCAAGCAAAAGCAGGGTCGGGCTAATTGGAAACTGAAGCGTAATTGGCCCATCCGGACTCAGCGTGTATGGGAGCTGGTTTTCGAAGGGCTGGGATGGGTCAAACCATGCAACGGGGTTGTCGCTCGTCAAGAACGCGCGTGACGTTGCGTTGTGGATTGCTACCAGGCCGATCTTGTCAAAGATCGGGCCCATACCTTGAATGATCGTCCCCATGGCATGGATGCTTTGGTGCGGATCAATGGCTACCTTAACTAGGTCAGGGAGGTTTTCAAGCCCCTTCGGTGGGGGAGGAAGGGCGCCCGCAGCCAGCATGGTCTTCATCGTAGCTTTGACAGTCGAAGCGAGCGCTGCTTCGATAGCATCGCGGCTCGCTGGGACTCGGGCCCGCTGCAAAGCCATGAATTGAAAGATGGCTTCCAAGCTATTGTTGACATTCTCCCTTCGATGGAGTTTAGCGACAATCTGCGGCCAGTCGCTTTCTATCTCAGAGAAGAAGTCCTCCAAGGTATTGTTGTCCACACCGCCGTCTGGTGTTGGTTGGGAGTAGTAATACCCCTGGAACTGCGTCGCGTCTGGTGCAACCCGTAGGGGCTCGTCGGGCTTGTCCTTCCGATAGACGAGCAGCCGTCCTGCATTGTCGCAGAACGCTTTGAGGTAGGCTTTAGGAACGAAATGGTGTCTTTTCTTCTGTGTCATTTTCTATCTCGAAAAATCCATCTCGGCCTCACTCTGCTCTCGATGCCAGTTTTTCCAAGTGGCCTGTTCTTGCTGGTAGTCGGCCAGGCTCACCCTTCTGAGGAGGATAAGAGGAACATCGCTTTCCTCTTTGTCGAAAACGTAGCGGTGGGCATGTCCAATGATGATCCTTCGGATCTGCTGCGCAGTGGCTACATCGAGCACCGTGCCTCTCGGCCAACTTCTTCGACCTACGAAGTTGTGTAGCAGATGTTTGGGGCTGAGCGGCATGAAAATATCGCACTTGGGAACCCCCCAGCCTCCGCCATAGGTGTAGTTATCAGCACTCATGTATCTGAGCTTGACGACGGGTTGGTCGGTCGTCGGCCATGAGATGTCGCCTGGTGCGCGAACGATAGTCCAACGGTTATCTGGGACCTTCTTGATCGTTTCGGTCAAGAGGTGCCGTAGGCTCCACAGCCAGAGGCTTCTTCCAACGACTATTTCGGTTCGGATGGTTCCATCCCCATTCGGATTCTTTTCGGTGATGACCTTGACTGGAAAGGCGCCCGAAGGATCGGGTTCTGGCGTCGGAAGCCTGGTACCAGTCCTGACTGCTTCTTCGAGATCTCTGACGGAGTTCTCAAGGGTCTCGTTCATGAGTGCAGGTAGAGTCTCCTGCTGTCTGGCCAAGAAGTCCATCAAATTCGCTGGGGTGCGTACATCCTGAGCAACGGTGAAACGGATCAGGGCCTTCCAATGTTCCGCGGTCATCCGCTCATCATTGACTGCCCGTCGTATGGCTTCTGTAGCAGGGTGTTCAAACTCCTGGGCAAGCCATCGTTCGAACTCGTCCGTTTCTTCCTGGCCAATCAGGCGGGTGTACAGATGCTGGTGGTGACCTGCTCTGAGAAATTCGCGCCACACGGTGTTTGAGAAAATAGCTTCCGACGCGAGAAGGAAGCGAGATGAAGAAGGCAAGGTACAGCGAAGAGCAGATTGTGCGGATACTGCGTGAGGCCGACCGGGACCCGGTGGCCGATGTGGCCAAGCGGCACGGGGTGAGCGAGCAGAGCATCTACGGCTGGCGCAAGCGGTTCGGGGAGTTTGGCGTGGACGAAGTGCGCCGGCTCAAGGAAGTCGAGGCCGAGAACGCACGACTGCGCAAGCTGCTAGTCGAGCGGGACCTGGAGATCGAGGTGATGAAGGAGGTCAGCCGCCGAAAGTGGTGAGCGTACAGGTTCGGCAGGAGCAGGCCCGGCTGGCTTGCTCGCTGGGGGTATCCCAGCGCCGAGCCTGTACGCTATATGAAGTATCCCGTTCGGGGTTGCGCTACGAGCCTACCAAGGCACACAAGGACGCGCCGGTGGTGGCGAGGATGAAGGCGCTCTCGGCGCAGTATCCCCGGTATGGGTATCGGCGGATCAGCATAT